>NZ_JAMYVY010000001.1:0-3915891 GCF_040324515.1 Mesorhizobium sp. C264A
GAGCACCGTGCGCGACCGCGACCGGCGCTCGCTGCGGATCGGCCTGGTATGGAGCGATGACAGGCTGGTCGCTGTCATTCCCCTGGCGATCGGCAGACGAAAAGGACTTCGGCTCCTCGAATGGGCCGCCAATAGCTATACGGACTATGGTGATATTCTTGTCGCGCCGGAATGCTCCCTATCGGCCCTCCAGAACCTCTGGAACCGGATCTGTTCGGCGGGTGGCTTCGATCTTGCTTTTATCAATCGTCTGTCGCCGGATGCGGCAGCCCGCAGGATTTTTACACCGGGCTCTTCCAGCGGCGTCAAGCTTCGCGCCAATCACCGGGAGGAAGTCAGTTATCGCGTCGCTGGACAGTGGGCCAGCGGAGCAGCATGGCTGGCGGACCAGTCGAAAAAGATGCGCCAGAACTATCGGCGCGGCATCAAGATACTGGAAGAAACAGGCGAAGTGAAATTCCGCCTCCTGTCGGCCGACGAGCCGCTGCAGCCATTGCTGGAGCGACTGTCGGCGCTGAAGCGCAGATGGCTGGAAAAGCACACGCGTGAATCCGACCTTTTCGAAGAGGGCGAGCCGGTTCTTGCCGCCCTGGTGGACGCGCTGTCACGCGCCGGTGTGCTGCGCATTTTCGTACTTGAATGCAATGGTGCGATGGTCGCGGTTTCCATCAACATCGTCCAGCACAACGTCATGATGGCATTCGTTACCACCTACGACCCTGATTTTAGCCGAGCGTCGCCGGGTGCGGTCCTGATTACGGAGTATATACAGTGGTCGTTTGATCACGGCTTGGGACTGGTCGATTTCCTCTGTGGCGGAGAGGCCTTCAAACATAGGTTTGCAACACAGGCCGTTACCCTCCAATCCGTTCTTGGGGCACGCACTGTGCAGGGCGCGCTCGCTTCTCTCGCTGATCGTATCTGTCAGACGATCCGCGTACGCTCACGCGGATTGGCGTCGGCGAATCCAGAGCGCCCGCCCGATGAGACTGCTTAATTTAGCTGGATAACTTGGGCATAAGCCGCCGAGCGTTGAGGGCTGGCGTGCGACATGGGCGCGCCATTCGAAAATCCGCGTCGATTGCGCCTCGGAATCGGGACCGAATGGGTCCGCAGGTGGAGACTTCAGCCAATTCTCGCAAATCACGTCTCTCGATGCGCAGTTTGTTGTCTGCGAAGCGTCGCAACACGTTCGTTGGCGTCACAATGGTAGCAGGCTAGGTCCTGAAAATCATTGAAGATTTTTTCGGACAGGGCGCCTACCACAGGTCGGCGTTTTTACTGTGATTTCAACAGCTTAGGTAGGCTGGTAGCGGGAGAGCGCTACCGCCTTTCCCCCCACTCGGAGACCATGCGATATTTTCTACAGTGTCGGGCGTAGTGGGCCCTTCTCGGTGCTGCAAAGACCGGTAGGCAAAGGGAGAGTCTGACCCGGAAGCTATCCACGATGCGAACGGCAGCTTTGCGCCCCATATCAGACATTCCTGCCGTCCCGTCCTGCACCCAAAAGCCGACATCGCTAAATCCAGGGCACAGCCAGCTTTGCGCCAATCATCGTCGGACCGATGCAAGGCGGCAGTTCGCAGAGCATTGCGAAATGAGGCGAACTGGTGCGTGCTTGATACGAAGGTTGGGGCAGGCGATTTGAATCTAAGATGGTCGAGCAGTTCCTCGGGAGTTGGCATGCGACCGAGTCTATCCCCGCATAATACGATAGACAGTTGCATCACCCTCCACACCCCGAAGAGGCGCTTCAAACGCCTCGACGCGATGGCCGGCAAGCATTTCGCTAACCCCGGGCGCGGAATAGAGCGCTTCGGAAATGCAGATCTGTCCGGCTTCTGCTAGGGACTGCACGCGCGCGGCGACATTCACGGTCTGACCGAAGTAGTCGAGGTTGTCGTTGAGCGTCACGGCGATCGATGGGCCACAATGGGCTCCGATCTTCAGAATGATCCCCGGCCCGTCATGGTCGCCGTTGAAGCGATCGATTTCTTCAAAGATGTGGAGTGCAGCCGAAATCGCATCCGACGGCTGCGAGAATACAGCCATCACCGCATCGCCAATCGTCTTGACCACCGCGCCGCAATGTTGCTGAACCGCCGCGTTGACCAGAGCGAAATGCTCGCGGACCAAAGCATAGGCGTTGAGGTCACCAAGGCGCTCATACATGGCGGTCGAACCCTTGAGGTCCGTGAACAGGAAGGTGATCTGCCGGATACCGAGCCCCTCATTCTCGTCGACGCGTTCGGACCGGAAGAGCTGGCGGAAGGTTTGCCGTGCAAGCAGCGCTCCACCGGAAACATAAGGATCGAAATCGAGGGCCGGCTTGGTCGTCAACGCGACAAGCTCGGGCGGCCAGTTGATGACAAGCAGCGAACCACGCGCTGGCCCCCTATTTGCTACCTCTATAACGATCGGACCGGGTGGCACGGCGGGCAATGCCGGCAGGAAGCGTTTGCCGTCATAATCGATCTTCAGAACTGTGGGTGCCGACACCGGATCGCCTGATATTGGCACGGCGAATGCAGCCTGCGTCCGGACGTTGACTCCCGAAAGGGCGCCTAGTCCCAAGTCAGTGCGGAGCACTGTGATGGTGCCGGGCTGCAGAAACGTCATGCCCCGAACCAAGCCACGCAGAACGTCAAGAAAGCGAACGTCTTGCCCCGGTAGCCGCCCGTCATGTCCGAAGTGGAGCTTCCAGTGAAAATCCTCGACGGAAAGCGTCTGGGGATCGTGGTGCGGCAGGCGCCGTAACTTCGACGATACCGAGAAGGTGACCTCGATGAAGTCGTCTAGGTCGGTGTCGCCCGATACATCGCACAAGCCACAGACATAGTGGGTCTTCAGCGTGCGCAAGGCGCCGAAACTATCGAGCACCATCCCAGACTGGGGGCACAGCACATCCCAGCTCATGTCGAATAAGCCACAGCGGGCGGCATGAAGGAAGAGGTCGATCGCTTCAGGTTCGGCGATTGCGCGGTCGCGGGCGAAGGCCAGCGGATTGACACGATAGAGCGCCTGATCGTCGGCGCTCCTGATCAGCGTCTCGAATTTCGAGATGACGCGTGGGCTCCAGACTCGCGCCTGCTCTACTTTGGTCATCCTGCTTTCGAGAAGACGATCGTCGACTACCGTCACATCGGACCCTCAACCTTGCCGCCTTGCCGTGCGACAGCCTACTAAAAAACCAGCGCGATGCGAATGGATTGCCATCGAAAGCGTCTGCCGGCACAGCTGAGATGCTTATGCTCCTACTCGTCTAACCGACCATCCAAGGCATATCGATCGCCCCGAGCGATACAACGATCCCGAGGACCACCAAAGCAATGCCCAAACTACCTTCGAAGCGGCGGCCACTGGGCAGCAGCTTCTCGACGAAGACGAGCAGCGTCAAAAGCAACATCCAGGCGACGCTCATGACGCCGGTCGCGACCAGCACGGCAAACAGCGCCCAGCAGCAGCCAAAGCAATAGAGACCGTGGCGCAGCCCCATCTTGAGCGCGCCAACACGCCCGTCGCGCCAGTGCTGCGCAACGAAAGCGAGCGGCGAACGGCAATGGCTGAGGCAAATGTGCTTGAGGGTCGTGAATTGATAGAGCCCGGCGACGCCAAGCGTGGCACCGAGCGCGAGCGGTGCCCATTTCGCACGCTGGGGCGGATCGAGGCTCGTTGCAACGTCGCTACCGAACTGGACCAGGACATATACGACAAGGCCCGCCCCCGCCCAGACGAGCAGATAGCCCGCGACGAAGGTCCACGTCGGGATGGCCACATGTTGTTCGCGCCTAGCCTGCGCCGCCGCGAACATAAATATCATGGGCGCCGCGGCTGGCAGCATCATAGCCGCCATCATCACGGTCCACACAGCGAGAAAAGCGGCGGCGCCGGCAAATGACCAGTCGTCGGCGGCAATTCCGGCCATCGCCATGCCAGCCATGCCTTCCATACCCTCCATACCGCCGCGCGCGGCAATGCCCATGGGCATATCCATGCTGAATGTCTGGTAGAGGGTGAGCGTCCACGCCGCTGCCGTCAGCACGACGAGCGATGCGAGAAGGCCGAGCGGGATGCCGCGCAGATTCCGGGTGAACCGCCGCGATTTCCTGGGGAACGCGTCAGCCATTGTCACGCCCTAGTTCGGGCCGGTCCAGTCGAACGGAATGTGCTTGCTCGAGCGGGCCGTGCCAGTCCAGTCGAGCCCGAAGCCCTTGGTGCTCACCTCGACAGAACGCCCCCAGGTGGCAACCTGGCCCGGGCCGACCTCCGAACCCGGCGGGTTGATCGTCTGCACTCGCTTGCCGGGCGGGGTGGTGGGACCGGAAAGCGCCTCTGCGCGTCCAACGACGAGACCAGGAATTTCGACCCGCCAGGTGGCCAGGTCGCCCGCCACCTCGAAAGTGATCGGCACGAACTCCATGCCACGCATCTCCCCGATATTGGCGGCAAAACCCGCTGGCCAGCCGCCGGCGTGGCCGCCGAAGATCACCTGCAGGGCTTCGCGCTGCTGCTCATCAGCCTTCTCGTCCAGATACATGCCCATCACGGCCTTTGCCTCGCCGGCCCACAGATTGCCTTCAAACTCGCCGAGCGCCACCAGCGTCAGGCCGTCGAGCTTCACGCCGCCATACTGACCCTCGCGCACATGCCAGGCGAGCACGCCCTGGCAGTGATTGCCGGTTGGCCGCTGGGCGAACTCGCAAGGGCAAGGGATGTCGCAGCTGCAGATGTCGAACCAGTCGCCTGCGAGCCGCCATTGAGGCACTGCATTCATGGCTCATCCTCCGGAGATTGGGCCTAGTTATACGCCGAAGATTGGTCGCGCTCCAGCAGTTCGTGCGTCGCCACTGACTTTGATGGATTGGCCCCACCCCGGTGGTCGAGCTGTGCATGCCAAAACCTGCAGTTGGGGCGCTTCAGGTCCGGATCTCGACGACGGACGTGCCGGAGACGGCATCCGTCACGCCGAGCTCGGCGCCGAGATCCTCCAGCATATCGCGCATCGTATCGAGAAGGCCGATCATATGCGGCCGGGCCGCGGCGAGGCTGTTCATGTCGTCCCATTCACCGACGACGCAGAAGGTCCGGTCGCCGGTCCTGACGAGCGCGGCTTTGCGGAAGCCCTTGACGTCGAGCGTTGCCTTCTTGTGCGCGTCGATGAAGGCCTGTTCCTTGCCGGGCTTGGTGCGAAACCGAACGACATTGTAAGCGGTCATGCCTTCCTCCAATCCATAGCCAAATTAATAAATCGACCAGGCTTACGGGCGAGCCTCCAGAACCATGTTGAACGGCGTCTCGGTGGCGCGACGGAAACGGCGGAAGCCGCCGCCGGTAACCACCTTGCGCAGCCTTGCCTCGCCCGCCTGGGCGCCGAGGCCGAGCCCAACCTCCTGCGATAGCGAGGCAGGCGTGCAGATGAAGGTCGAGGCGGCGTAATAGATGCGCCCGACCGGATTGAGGTTCGCTGAAAGCTTGTCATGAGCGAAGGGTTCGACGATCATCCATGTGCCGTCCGGCTTCAGTGCCTTGTGCACATGCCTGGCCGCACCCTCCGGATCGCCCATGTCGTGCAGGCAGTCGAAGAAGGCGACAAGACCGTAGGTGCCAGGAAAATCCTTGGCCGCCGCCACTTCGAAGCGGGTGTTGCCGGCGACGCCGGCCTCTCTGGCTGCGGCGCGCGCCCGTTCGACGACGGGGCATGATAGTCGAAGCCGGTGAAGCGCGAATTCGGGAATGCCTTGGCCATGAGCACGGTCGATGCGCCGTGGCCGCAGCCGACGTCGGCGACGTCTATGCCACGCTCCAGCTTCTCGACCGCGCCATCGAGCGCCGGCAGCCAGGAGCCGATCAGATTGGCGTTTTAGCCCGGGCGGGAGAACCGTTCCGTGCCGCGAAATAGGCAGGCGCTGTGATCGTGCCAGCCCAGGCCCTTGCCCGAACGAAACGCCTGCCGCACCTTTTCTTCGTCAAGCCATAGCGTCGAGACGACCTCGAAGGCGCCGGCCATGAAGGTGGGGCTGTCCTCGTTGACGAAGACCTGTTCCTGCTCGGGGCTGAGATAGAAGCTGTCGCTGGCCTCGTCGTATTCGACATAGCCGGCGGCCGCCTGCGCCGAAAGCCATTCACGCACAAGCCGCTCCTGCGTGCCGGTGTTTGCGGCAAGCTGCCCGGCGGTCATCTTGCCGCCCTCGCTCATCGCCGAGAACAGGCCGAGCCTGTCTCCCAGCAGCACGGCCGCCCCGGTGGTGATGGCGCCGAGATCGCCGACCATCTTTCCCAGCAGGGCCTCCAGCTTTTCCTGGTCGGGCTGTTTGTCCTTGTTGCGCTCCAGCATCGGCTTTTCCTCCGGCTCGATCCCAAACATCGGCCCAAGGCTGGACGCCTGATCCCGCCGCCGGGATGGGCTGGCCATGGACAGCGGAGAAAGTTTACCTAAGGATAGCACCTGCCGATAATGCCGAGTTCTGATTGCGGCGATGCATGCCGGGCATCAGCGGGGATGTGTCATGGAAATGCACGAAATTCGTTATTTTCTGGCCGCCTGCCAGACGCTCAACTTTCGCCAGGCGGCGGACCTTGTGAATATCACTCAGCCTGCGCTCACCCGCGCCATACAGAAGCTGGAAGCGGAACTCGGCGGACTGCTCTTCCATCGCGACAAGGGCCATGTCCAGCTCAACGATTTCGGTCGCCTGATGCGGAGTCATCTCGACGAAATCGCGCAGCGCTCGGAGCATGCCAAGCGCACCGCCAGAAGCTTTCTGTCGCTCGAGACGGCGCCGGTGACGCTCGGCGTGATGTGCACTATCGGGCCGCTGCGCTTTATCGGCTTCCTCAATGCATTTCGCGAACGGTTTCCCGGAATCGAGGTGACCGTAATCGAAGGCGCCGCTGACCACCTCACCGACCTTTTGCTGCAAGGCAAGCTGGACATCGCGCTCTTGGCGCGCCCGGAGCCATTCGATCATCGGCTGAGGGCGGAGCAGGTCTATACGGAACGCTTCGGGCTCGCTTTCTCAACCGGGCATCCGTTCGAGACGCGGAATACGCTGCAACTGACGGATGTGCGCAACGAGCCCTATCTCGAGCGTATCAACTGCGAATATGGGAATCGCATCGACGAGCTCTGCCAAAACCTCGGCTTCGAGATCAAGAGCGCCTATCGCAGCGAGCGCGAGGACTGGATCCTGGCTATGGTAGCCGCGGGAATGGGCGTCTGCTTCATCGCGGAATTCTCCGCCAGCCAGCCGGGCGTCTGCCACAGGCTGGTCGTCGACCCAGAGATCGTGCGCGAGGTGTCACTGGTCTCCGTCGCGGATCGACTGCCTTCGCCCGCCATCTCTGCATTTGCCAAGGCGGTGATGGAGTATGACTGGCACATACCGATGACGGCGGGATCGACTGGTCTCTAAGTCCACAGTCCGCCTTCCGCGTCAGCAAACATGCGCCATACGATCACATCTTCGTGTCGATGTAACTGACCGCAATGTCGGGCGAACCCACGAATGGGGCAACTGTGCCCCGCAAAAATGGGAGTATTCCGAATGCATTCGTTGAAAATCTTCGTCGCCGCCAGCATTGCCGCTCTTTGCGCCTCGCAAGCATTCGCCGAGGACACGATGGGCACGATGTCCATGATGAAGGGCGGGCAAGTGACAGCCGTCATGCCCGACGGGCATATGGGCACCATGATGCCGGACGCCAAGATGAGCGCCGAAATGATGAAAATGGCCAAGCCGATCAAGCATTGCATGATGATGATGACCGACGCCAAGGGCAAAACCTACATGGTCGATACATCGACCAAGAAGGCCCAGGCCGAGTGTGAAAAAATGGCGATGTGAGGAGCCATCGCGCCCGTCAATGCTTCCATCCCGCCGGCACGCGCGCCGGCGGGATGTCCCATCGATCCTCCGCCATCGAGACCATGTCACTGCCGTGGTTGCTGTCCTCGCCAGCCAAAGCTGTTGCTTCGCAAGGTTGATCGGCTCGGTGGGTGTGTTAGGCCGGGTCTATTACGAAGGGACCCAACATGGCACGCATATCGCGACGACATCCGATGCTGCGACGCTCGCAGGCGATGTGGGTTTCGCGTCGCGTCTGGCAGCCGCGCATTGTCTTCTGGGCAGGCGCCATTTCGATCGGACTGATCAGCGTGCTGTTCGCGGTGCTTGCCGATCAAGCGCAGGCGCTATTCCATTCCGTCATCGACACCGATAGCGGCTGGCGCTTTTACCTGCCACTCGTGCTGACGCCGCTCGGCTTCGTTCTCTGCGCCTGGCTTGCGCATTCCTTCTTTCCAGGCTCGCAGGGCAGCGGCATTCCGCAGGCGATCGCCGCGCGCCATCTGCGTGATGACGACGACCGCGGCCATATCCTGTCGTTGCGGCTGGTAGTGGGCAAGATCGCGCTCACCGTCGTCGGTCTAGGTTGCGGGGCCTCGATTGGCCGCGAGGGACCGACAGTGCAGGTCGGCGCCTCTCTGATGCTGCAGGTCGCGCGCTGGGGTGGCATGGCGCAGGCGCGCGGGCTGATCCTGGCCGGGTCGGCGGCAGGCATAGCGGCAGCCTTCAACACACCGCTTGCCGGCATTGTCTTCGCTATCGAAGAGATGGGTCGCGCCTATGAATCTCGGACCAATGGGCTGGTGTTAACGGCGGTGATCCTCGCTGGACTTGCCTCGTTGGGCCTGGTCGGAAACTACACTTACTTCGGAGTCGCCAAAGAAACAGTGGCCTTTGCCAGCGACTGGCCGCTGGTGCTTGCCTGTGGCATCATCGGCGGCGGTGTCGGCGCGCTATTTTCTCTGCTGGCGCTGAACGCGATGCGCCGCATCCGGCGCTGGAACGCGTTCCAGCCGCTCTGGCGCACAATGGTTGTGGCAGGCATTTGCGGGCTGGCGGTGGCCGCGATCGGGATCGCCTCGAATGGCCTCACCTTCGGCACCGGCTATGCGCAGGCGCGGGGAGCCATCGAAGGCACGCCGCTGCCGGCGTTCTTCTTTGCTGGGAAATTCGCAGCTGGCCTGCTCTCGATGGTTTCGGGCATTCCGGGCGGCATCTTCGCGCCATCGCTGGCCGTAGGAGCCGGCCTTGGCAGCACGCTTGGCCTACTCCTCGGCGGCGCCACCGGCACCGCTGCGCTGCTTGGCATGGCCGGCTATTTCGCCGGCGTTGTGCAGGCTCCGATGACAGCCTTCGTCATCATCCTCGAAATGACCGGCAACCACGACAATGTCATTGCGCTGATGTGCGCATCGATGCTGGGCTATGGGACAGCGCGATTGATTTCGAACGAGCCGCTCTACCACGCCCTATCTCGCCTTTTCATCGCCGAGGCGATCCGGCGGAGAAGATCCAGAAATCTCGAAACATCCGGCTCTGCCGCTTGGAGCCCAGCTTGAGTTTGTCGATTGAAAGACATGCTGGCGAACTTTCTTGTGGATCCGGTGTGCGAGAATCAACATCGTCTGAAGAGGCGAGACGACTTGCATAAATCCGTATTCGCCCCGCGGCGAGTGCCCGTTACGGCCTCACAGCAACGCGACCGTTGCCGGAGTTAGTGGCGACGGCAAGACCGAAGATCGATACGTCAACCTTTGAGGTGCACCTAGCTCAGGTGAGAGGTGTTAGCTTAGGAACGGCGGACTGCGACGCGGTGTCCAGTGGGTTGGACAAGGCTCCTTCATCCAGCTTTCAGTGCACGGGTGAAGATGCACATCAGGTCAGCCTCCTCGACTGAAATATTCAGGTTTTGGAGGCCGAAGAGATTCGATCGGCTATATAGTCGAGTGAGAAAACCCCAGCACCACGCGTAAGCACCAGCAGCAACAGCGATGCCCACAGCAGATGCTCGGCCCAGTTCTCAGGGAACACGAAGATCTGGATAACCGAAACGACGCCGAGCAGCATCAGCGCGCCGAGACGCGAGAACAGCCCCAGGAAAAGCAGCACCGCCCCGGTGATCTCTGCCGTTGTCGCCAGCGGCGCCGCGATCGACGGATCGATGAGGGGTAGATTGTATTCGCTGGCGAACAGCTGCAGCGTCACCGGCCAAGACGCCAGCTTCGATTGTGCAGACTGCCAGAAGACATGCGCAATCGCCACTCGAGCCGCGAGCTGGACCAGCGAAAATGGTATACGCTCCGGCAAGCTGATCACTCGTCGGTAAACACCAACAAGGCCGGCAGGGCGAGGCGTGGAATATTCTGGTATCGCAGTCATGATCGTCTCCTTCAGTTTGAGAGAGGGGGCACCGGGACGCGCACGTCGGTGACGAGCCTGTCGCGGAACAGACGCACAAGCGCTGAAACCAGGTCGAAGGCCGGGTCGAGCGCCAAGGCGCGGCCAGTGGCATGCTCAAGGCCGAAGCCGTGCTTCAGCGAATGCCAGAAGCCGAAGCTCGCGCGGTCGAGCAGAAAAAGCCGCACGTAGTTCCCCGATCGCCACAGCGCCACCCGTTCAGGGCGTCTTGTCCAGGTGATTTTTTCATCGACCGCAGTCTCCTTTTGATGCTCCATCCATACCGATAGGATCGACCAGTGGGAGACCATCAGTCGCAGTGAGGGCTGGAGCAGGATATCCGGCGACAGCCCAAGGTCGGTGCTGTCGTATTCTGCGAGACTGCGGGCCGGCAGCGAAGCTGTATCGAGCGCTTCGGCAATGGCCCATTCGAGCCGAGCCGTCTCGGCGACGATCGGCATGTCGGACAGGGTGTCGATGGTCTTCAGGAAGCGAGGGAAGCCCGCGCCATAACGCGCCAGGCGTGACTCCGCCGGCGGATGCCGTCGAATGAACTCGCTCGCCATGAAGCGGAAGAAACGTTCGTCCACGAGGCGGGCCGTAACGGGGAAGACGGCCATCAGCACGGCGGTCAAGGAACTGCGCGTGTTGTTCTGGTAGATGCGCAGGCGAGCCATTGGGTCGGCCTTGCCAGCGGTCAGCATTTTCGCGTCGATCAGTGGCTCCATGGCCAGCACCGAGCGCGCCACCATGGTCTGCAGATGTTCAAGCGGCAGCATGATATCCTCCCTCGATTGTCGGCAAGGCCATGTGCATGGCCGGTCTGGCTCTGGCAGCGGCAAATGCCGCAAGCACAGGCATGCTGGTTCGCGTGCTTTCGAAAGCTGGCAGGCTGGACACCGGCAGGACCGTGGTTGGGGCGGTCTGCCTCGCGGCCTGCTTGCGGCCGAACATGATCGAAGCGGAGAGCATGTCGGCCCACATAGCCTCGCCGAGCAGCACGTCGAGAACCGGAACATCGGTATCCCATTCGATCAGCGTAGGGCGCGGCCCGAGATGGCTGATGGCATGGTGATAGAGCCCCCAGACAACCGGCGGCACGCGAGAGCCGTGGTCGTCGATAAGCACGGTGTCGCCGCCGACCTGATTGGTCGCATGGCCGGCAAGGTGGATCTCACCGATGGCATCGGCAGGCAAAGCGTCGATGAAGGTCTTTGCGTCGTATTGGAGATTGTGCGCCGAAACCTGGACATTGTTGACGTCCAGAAGCAGGCCGCAGCCAGTTTGCGCCACCAGCTCGGCCAGAAATTCAGCTTCATTCATGGAGGAGTCGGCAAACGCGACATAGGCGGACAGGTTCTCGATCAGCACACGTCGCTTCAACGTATCCTGGACGGTCGCTATGTTTCGCGCCACGATCGCCAGCGCCTCTTCGTCATAGCGAAGCGGCAGCAGGTCGTTGAGATAGGCTCCGTCGGCAACGCTCCAGGCAAGATGCTCCGAAACGAGATCGGGCTGGAACCGCTCGCAGACCTTTCGCAGCCTTTCCAGATGATCGCGGTCCACGCCTTGCGCGCTGCCCAGAGACAGGCCAACACCGTGAACTGACAGCGGATATATCTGGCGCAGCCGTTCAAGCGCCTCGACGGCGGTGCCGTCGCCCATATAATTCTCGGCATGCACCTCGAGCCAGCCGGCGGAGGGCCTGCGGCTCAACATTTCGCTGATATGAGGAGAGCGAAGACCGATGCCCGCGGTTGCGGGGATGGCGACACCTTGAAATGCACGGGGCATCGGTCTGCTCCCTTCCAAAGGGGGTTGGCTTGAAGTCTGGGTCGGTCAGGCTTTCGGCTTGTCGCTGCCGCCGGTGATCTTGGCGCAGCTGCCGGCCGGCACGTAGAGCCACGAGTCCGGCTGGTTGTCGGCGGTCGAGGTGCCGGCACATGAATGCGTCGCGGTCTGGCAGTCGTTCTGGCCGGCCTTGACGACGCCATAGCACTTCTCGAACGAGAAGCTGGGCTGAGCAGCCGGGCCGCTATAGGCTGCAGATGCAGCAAGCGAGGTGGCGGCTGCGAGGGCCGATCCGATGAGGGTCTTGGTGTTGATCACGGTCGTTCTCCTGGTTGCGTTTAGAGGGAAGACTGACCTGGCGGCCTGTCTGCAAGCAGTGTTGTCCAATGCGCGATGAAGCTGAAATGCTGTCTCGGCATGGATTTGATACGCGGTCACTATGTTGAGGAGGGTAACGACCAAAGCCCTCCGGCGGGGAACCGGAGGGCTTTGGCGCCTACACTTCGTGAGCGCGGAGAGGCAGGCGCGGCCAAGCGGAGGGAGGCGCCTAGACGTATCGATTTTTGCTGTCGACGACTGAGCTTTCGCTCAAGCTTGGATGGTCAGCGAGAAGCCATTCCTCGGCCCGCTGCCGTCCACGGTCACGCATGTCGGTCAATTCGCCCCAGTCGGTCCAGGGCCTGGTAAACAGCGCAGCACTTGTTCTGTGATGACTGTCGAAGAGGACAGATGCAGAGTTCAAGGCATTTGCGGCGAGGCGGTGAGCACAAGGCGTCATGCCCTCGGAGGGTTTGCCGCTGACAATCAGCCAATGCCCAGCCTCGATTTGCTGCACTGCTGGCAAGGCCGAAAAATCGCTTTCACCCCAATATGGATCGCCATCGATTTCCACGGCGGGAAAGAGGAATGGGACTGTCGCTCCCGCCAGGATCGCGTCGATCGACAACTGGTCGCCGGAGAAAATCGTGACGGTGTCGGTGAGGGCGTTCGAAGCCAGGATGTTGAGCTTCAACGGGCAGCTTTCCTTGCGGATCTCGGCAATGTCGATGGACTGTTCCAGGATCGATCTCAGCGGCTTGGCTGTATCGGCCGCGAACATCGTTGCATGGCTGACACGCCGCCAGAAATTGGTAAGCGCCGTCCTTGCCCCACGCCTGCCGCCCAGAGCCAGTCCGTAGGCAAGAACCGCTGCCTCCATGCCTCCGAAACCGGATGCAGTGATGCTGCGGAAGGAAAGGCGAGGCTCATCCAGCAAGCGATCGAGCACGCCCCAGACAAATGCGCCGTGTGCGTCGTTTGTCAGCGTAATGTCGATCAGCTGGCTGTCTTCCGTCGCCGGTCTTGCACCGGCAACAAAGCCATGGTCGGTTGCGGCCTGGATTTGCATCTTTTGGATCTCCTCCCGAAGAACGCCAGGGAAGGCGTTTGATGGAGACACTGCCGCATGATCCTTCATTGGCGAAATGCCAAGCTGGCATGAACTCCATAGTCAGATTGCATTGGCGGCAATCTCTTCCGCGCCGCAAGATTTGCGAGGCTGGCGAGTATCCGACGATCTCGCTTTGGAGCTGGCGCCACGACCTTCGCCGGCAGGCCTTCAGCACCAAAAGGAGCGTGTCATGAGAATACGAAATGTCTGTTTGGGGGCGTTCGCCCTCGCTCTTTTAGCCGGGCCTGCATCCGCCGATGCCTTCAGCGATCTGGCGTCGCTGCCGTCATTCTATAGCGATGCCGGCATGAAAACGATGAAGCCGATGGCCGGTTTCAAAAAGGCTTGGCTGACTGCGCCCCGGGGTGATCGGGACAAGATGATGAAGATGTGCAATGACGCAGCCATGAGCAAGCCGCACGCAGCGTTCTGCGCCAATGTATTGGCGCTTGGCGGCGCCAACTGAGCTGCACCGACTGTGCCGGGCAACACAGGAATGATGTCACAATGGCGAGCGGTCTGCTCGCCACCGTCTTTTGGTGATGGCCAGCTGCTGCGCAACGCAAGTAGTCCGCAGCGCGCGCTGTCGCGGCGCCATGACGGACCGCTATCGACTTTATAGCCGCAGTGCATTGGCGCCAAAGCGAGCCTTGCGGCAGTCTCCGAAGCGCGAACAACCTCGTGCAATTGGGGATAAATCGGCATGGACGTTCACCACATCCGCTACTTCCTGGCAGTGTGCGAGACACGAAACTTCACGCGCGCGGGCGAAAAGTGCAACGTCACTCAGCCGGCTCTGTCCCGCGCGATTCAACAACTCGAGGAAGAGGTCGGAGGGCTGCTGTTTCGCCGTGAACGAAGCTTGACCCACCTGACCGACCTGGGTGTGCTGCTTCGCCCCCGTTTTCAGCAGATTCTCGACGAACTGACTGGAGTGCGGCAGGAGGCATCGAGATTCCTGTGCCTGGAAAACGCCAACCTGAAGGTCGGAGTCATGTGCACAATCGGCCCCCGTCGCTTCACCGGTCTTCTGACCGAATTCAACCGGCGTCAGCAGGGCATCCAGCTGCAATTGGTTGAGGGTGTCCCGGCATCGCTCTCCCAGCTTCTGGAGTCCGGCGAGATCGACGTCGCCATCATGGCCTCGAGCGACAGCTTCCCGGACCGCTTTGACGTCACACCGCTTTATCGCGAGCGCTTTGTCCTCGCCTTTCCAAATGGCCATCGGCTGGCCCGCAATGACAACGTTGCCATCTCCGAACTCGATGGCGAAAATTATCTCAGGCGCCTGAATTGTGAGTATCGCGATCATCTTGCTGGTCTCTGCAATGATCGTGGCGTCAAGCTCAGGATCTCCTACGCCAGCGAGCGCGAGGACTGGATCCAGAACATGGTGTCCGGAGGGCTAGGTATCTGCTTCATCCCTGAATTCAGTGCGGTGATTCCGGGCCTGCAGGTCCGTCCCGTCATCGATCCTGAGGTCTGGCGGGAAGTATCCCTGGTCGTCGTTGCGGGACGCAGGTTCTCGCCTGCGGCGTCGGCTTTCGTGAACAGCGTCAAGGCGCATGGCTGGCCTGAGAGCCCAATAGCCCAGGCGATCCACAAAAACGCAGCCTGAAGCAAAACGACCAAATTCTGGGAGCGTGCGACAAGTCTTGTCGTGCGCTTTTTTATGCGCTCGCGTCGTTCGACGATAGTTTTCAGGTATCGAATTGAAAGCCAGTCAGCATTTCTCTTTTCTGATCGCTCCCGTCACTCTCCTCGTCATGCCCCGCCTCCCGCGTTTGGGCACCGACAAAGGAGATACAAGATGGCTACCAAGAAACTCACTCTGGCGTTTGCGGCAGGTCTGCTTTCGGCAACCGCTGCATTTTCCTCTGCCCCGGCCTTCGCCGGCGACTGCCCAGCCGGCCAGGCCGCAACGACTGATATCCAGGAACATCCCAGCAAACCGGTTGGCGTTGTCGACACGGTTCTCTCTGCGATCGATCTGAGCAGCAAGGGCGAGGCCTGGAAGGGCAATATGCTGCGCCTTCGCAAGCTCGTCGTTCAGCCCGGCGGCGTCGTGCCATGGCATGAACACAACGTCCGCCCGGCCAACATCCTCATCATCGAAGGCTCGATCACCGAATACCGCAGCACCTGTAAAGTGGGCATCGAGCACCCGGCTGGCGATGTGACTGCCGAGTTCGGCCAGCTCGCCCATTGGTGGAAGAACAACGGCAAGGTGCCCGCCGTGCTCTATTCCGCCGACGTCCTGCCGCCCGCGATGCCCGACGACCACATGATGTGATCCGCGTCTTTCGACGACGTCTTCCCGTAACCCCCCATTGAAGCGCGTCCTCGGGCAGCCGCCTGGGGACGTGTGGCCACGGAGCCCTGTCATGACGACCAGTGG
Organism: Mesorhizobium sp. C264A; assembly: GCF_040324515.1. Lineage (NCBI taxonomy): Bacteria > Pseudomonadati > Pseudomonadota > Alphaproteobacteria > Hyphomicrobiales > Phyllobacteriaceae > Mesorhizobium > Mesorhizobium sp. C264A. The sequence continues at coordinate 15,860 of NZ_JAMYVY010000001.1, forward strand.
ATTGAGTGAACCAACGCGGCTCCGAATGGTTGCTGCGGATGGCCGGCGCTTCGGCCTGATCGCCCTGATTGCGTTCCTGACGCTTGTCGATCTCTTCGCCACTCAGGCCATACTGCCGTCGCTGGTCATCAAGTTCGGCGTCAGCCGCGCCACGATGGGTCTCGCGGTCAATGCCAGCACGTTCGGCATGGCTGTGGCCGGCATCGCGGTCGCGCTTTTCGGGCGCGGCATCGATCGCCGCAACGGCATCTGGATCAGCCTGGCCGTCCTGTCGATACCGACGACGCTGCTTTCGCAGACCGACAACATAATCGTGTTCGCCTTGCTGCGGGTCGCACAGGGCCTATGCATGTCAACCGCTTTCACGCTGACGATGGCCTATCTGGCCGAACATTTTTCATCGCGCCAAACGACCGGCGCGCTTGCGGCCTACGTGACCGGCAACGTCGCCAGCAATTTCTTCGGCAGGCTTATGTCGGCCGCCGTCGCCGATACGTTCGGCATCTCCACCAACTTCCTGACGTTCGCCGCCCTCAATCTGATTGGCGCGGCTCTTGTATGGTTTACGCTGCAAAAGACATCCGCAACTATGGGCGCCGACGCCATGGGCCAACCCGCGCGCGCGGCCTGGAAAGGCGCACTGAAGGACGCCGAGCTACGCGCCTGTTTCGCGATCGGCTTCATGATCCTCTTCGTGTTCATCGGCACTTTCACCTATGTGAACTTCCAGCTTGTCGCCACTCCGCTATCGCTGTCGCCGATGGCACTGGGTCTTGTCTATTTCGTCTTCCTGCCCTCCATGCTGACCACGCCGCTGGCAGGGCGCGTTGCTGCCGGCCTAGGCCCCAGGGTGGGGATCGGTGCAACACTTGCGCTGGCGATCCTCGGTTTGCTTCTGCTGCTTGCGACCAGTCTGCCGATCGTTCTTGCCGGGATGGCGCTTGTCGCCGTAGGCACCTTCCTGGCGCAGGCGATAGCCACCGGCCACGTCAGCCGGACCGTATCGCGTGATCGCACCGCGGCAAGCGGCATTTACCTCGCATCCTATTATGCGGGCGGGCTCGCGGGCAGTTTCGTCCTCGGCCAGATCTATGACCGGATTGGCTGGACCGCATGTGTGACCGTGCTTGTCGCTGTGCTTGCCTGTGCGGTTGCTGTCGCGGGGGTGCTGAAGACGCCAACAGTCTGACCGGCACGAACGGTGAGCCGAAGAAAGTCGCGCCGACGAGCAAGGCGCTGTGAATTCCATCGCTCAACTTAACGTCACGACAAACCCAAGGAGACTGACATGACCACTTATATGAAAACCCTGATTGCCGGCGCTGCCATACTGGTGGCGATCGTCGTCCCTGCCGCCGCCTCGGATGGCGTCGTGACGGTGAAGAGCGACTACTCCGTCGCTGAAACCGTTGCCCGCATCAAGAAGGACGTCCTCAAGAAAGGCATTATGTTCTTCGGCGTCATCGACCAAGCGAAGCTTGGCAACAAAGCAGGCAACGATGTCAAACCGTCGCGTCTTGTGATGTTCGGCAATCCGGCCCTGGGCACGACCTTCATCACGGCCAACCCCGAAGCCGGCCTCGACTGGCCGGTGCGCGTGCTGGTCTATCAGACGGCCGATGGCGGGGTCTACGCCGCCTATACCGATTTCGACTGGATCGCCAAGCGTCATGGCATCACCGACCGGGCGCCGCAGTTCAAAATGGCCACGGAAGTCATCCAGTCGGTTACCTCGACGATCAAGAAGAACTAGCGCCCGGGATCCAGCGAGATTATTCGGCGACAGCGGCGGGCAGAGTGCTCGCCGGTTCCCCGAACCATTTCTCTTGCAGGAGCGCGCCGACCGCCGGCGGTGTCTGCGGCCGCGCCGTGACGAGATTGACCTCATGTCCTTCACGCGAACGAAAGGTGGTTCGCCGGCCGGTGAAAAAGCCAGCCGGCTGGGGTCTCAGCCCGCCGGAGGAATGAGACCGGATCTGACCGTCGGCTATCGAATCCATGTCTCAACGGCATTTCCGATGTCCGGGGCCAGGGGTCATACTTTTCATCAACAGACAGAACTCGGAAACCACCCGGCGGCAGGCGGTCATGACCAGCTCGCGCTCAGATCGAAGGAGATCACCATGCTCACAGGAAAAACCGCGCTGATAACAGGCTCTACCAGTGGCATTGGCCAGGGGATCGCCGAAGCATTTGCCGCCAAAGGCTGCAATATCGTCCTCAACGGTTTTGGCGATGCCAAGGAGATCGAGAAGCTGCGGGCGGGTATTGCCGCGGAGCACGGTGTGACCGTCCGCTATGACGGCGCGGACATGAGCAAGGGCGACGCCATCACCGCGATGATGGACAAGGCGATCGCCGAGTTCGGCGCGATCGACATCCTGGTCAACAATGCCGGCATCCAGCATGTCGCGCCGATCGATGACTTTCCGATCGAAAAATTTGAAGCAGTCGTGGCGATCGACCTGATGTCGTCGTTCTATACGATCCGGCGCGCGTTGCAGGCCATGAAAGAACGCAAATGGGGCCGCATTATCAATGTCGCCTCGGCACACGCTCTCGTCGCTTCGCCATACAAGTCAGCCTATGTCGCCGCCAAGCACGGCGTTGCCGGGTTGACCAAGACGGTCGCGCTGGAAGTCGCCGAGCAGGGCATCACCGTTAACGCTGTCTGCCCGGGCTATGTGCTGACCCCGCTGGTCGAGAAGCAGATACCGGACACGGCCAAGGCACGCGGGATCACCGAGGAGCAGGTGATCAAGGACGTCCTTCTCGCTGCCCAACCGACCAAAAAATTCGTGACAGTTGCTCAGGTTGCGGCGCTCTGCCTGTTCATGGCCTCGGACGATGCAGCTTCGATCACCGGCGCCATCATCCCGATCGAAGGCGGTTGGACGGCTCACTGAACCCGAACGAGGAATAAAGACCATGAACAAGATCACCCGCAATCCGCCCGTGTCCGAGGCCGAGCCAAAGATCGACCGTCTGGCAGACAGCGCCGCCAAGCGGCAGACGGTGTTGGTTCTTCAGGGCGGCGGCGCGCTCGGCGCCTATCAGGCCGGCGTCTACCAGGCGCTGGTCGAGGGTGGCATCGAACCGGATTGGGTTATCGGCACGTCGATCGGGGCTATCAACGCCGCGTTGATCGCCGGAAACGAACCAACGGTTCGGCTCGCGAGGCTTCAAGAGTTCTGGGAAGGCGTCAGCCGGATCAGCCCGCTCGATGAGTTTTTCGCAATGATGGTTCCGAGCAACGTCTTTGCCAATATGGGCACCGTGATGCGCGGCATACCGGGGTTCTTCGAACCGAATCCAAGTGCCATGTTCGGAGTGAACCGCGAAGTGGGTGTCGAGAACGCCTCCTACTACACGACCGATCCACTCAAGCGGACGCTGAATGACCTGATCGACTTCGACTATCTCAACCGGCGCCATACCCGGCTGACGGTCGGGGCGGTCAACGTCAACACCAGTGAACTCAAATACTTCGACACCCGCGAGATGACCCTGTCGGCGGCGCACATCATGGCGTCGGGTGCCTTGCCGCCGGCGTTTCCGGCGGTCTGTATCGACGGCGAGCCTTACTGGGATGGCGGCATCTATTCGAACACGCCGATCGAGGTCGTGCTCGACGCGCGTCCGCGCCGCGACGCGCTGATCTTTGCCGTCAACATGTGGCAGCCCCGCGCCACCGAGCCGAAATCGATCTGGCAAGTCATGGGCCGGCAAAAGGACCTTCAATTCGCAAGTCGCGGCAAGAGCCACGTGGCCCGGCAGGAGCAATTGCATCGTCTGCGCCACGTCGTGCGTGAAATGGGAAAGCTCGTCCCGGACGAGCGGCGCGAGGATCCGATGTTCAAGGAATTGGCCTCCTATGGCTGCCCGTCGGTCATGCACCTTGTGCGGTTGCTTTCACCGCGCCTCGACGGCGAGGACCACACCAAGGATATCGACTTCACCCGCGCCGGCATCCGTACCCGCTGGCAGGCCGGCTACGAGCATGGCCAGCGCGTTCTCGCGGAGAAGCCATGGGAGTGCGAAGTCGACATGCTGCAGGGCATCGTCATCCACGAATCGCAAGAGTGACATCTTCGAGCGCGGCGGGAAGAAAGACGGAGAATACCGATGCAGATCATCACTCCCGGGATGCGGCTGGTTCCAGAAGCCGTGCTCGCCAACAACGCCGCGCTTTTTCGCGCGATACCGGAGACACCATCTCATGCGGACAGGTCTCGGCATCGCGTGGTCATCGTCGGCGGCGGTGCCGGCGGGTTGGAACTGGCAACGCGCCTCGGCCGTAAATTCGGCAAGCGGCGTCTTTCCGTTACGCTTGTCGACCGCAATCGCACGCACATCTGGAAGCCGCTTCTGCACGAGGTCGCCTCGGGCGCACTGAGCGCGTCGAATGATGCGGTGGAATACATTGGCCATGCCAGTCGCCATCACTATCGATACCGGATTGGCGACGTCGTCGGCATCGACCGCGCCAAGCGGCAGATCTTTGTTGCGCCAAGCTTCGACGACGAAGGCAGGCAGATCATACCGCCGCGCGTGCTGGGCTACGACACGCTGGTGCTGGCCGTCGGCAGCGTCAGCAACGATTTCGACACGCCAGGGGCGGCCCGCCACGCAATCGCACTCGATACGGCTACCCAGGCCGTTCGATTCAACAAGCGCATGATAGACGCCTGCCTGAGGGCCAACGCTCAATACGAGCAGCTGTCGCCGAGCCAACTCCATTGCGTCATCGTTGGCGCTGGAGCCACCGGCGTCGAACTGGCGGCCGAGTTGCACAGGTCGATGCGGGAGATAGCGTCGCACAACCTCGACAACATTGATTTCAAAAGACTTATCCGCATCACCCTCGTCGAGGCCGGGCCACGAATCCTTCCGGCCTTGCCCGAGCACCTGGCGCGCGCCTCGGCGCATCTGCTTCGTGATCTCGGCGTTCAGATACGGTGCGGGATCAAGGTCACCGAAGTGACGGAGGGCGGTGTCAGTCTCGGCGAGAAGCTATTCGTGCCGGCCGAACTCGTCGTCTGGTCTGCGGGGATCAAGGCGCCGGATTTCCTTAAGAAACTCGATGGCCTCGAGACAGACCGCATCAACCGCCTGGTCGTGGATGAGACCCTGCAAGCGCTAGGGGATGAAAACGTGTTTGCGATCGGCGACTGCGCGAGTTGTGTCCTCCCCGGCAGCGAAGCTCCCTTGCCGCCGCGCGCCCAGACGGCCCATCAGCAGGCCGATCATATGGTCAAGGTGATCGCGGCGCGCCTCGAAGGGCAGGTGGCGCCGGCGTTCCGTTACCGCGACTACGGTTCCCTGGTTTCACTGGCCGATTACGGCACCTTCGGCAACCTGATCGGCGGATTGAAGGTTGAGGGTCTGCTTGCCCGGTTGATGTATCGCTCGCTCTACAAGATGCATCTCAAGGCAGTGCACGGGACCTTCAAGACCGTGCTGGACACGGTCACCGGAATCCTGTCGCACCGCACCAAACCGCGGGTCAAATTGCATTGAATCTCGATAGGCCGGGACGGTGGAGAATTTGATGTCGCGATCCTTGGTGGCGGTATGGCTGTGAAGGTCGCTAGACCTGCTGCCGGCCTGTCGGAGGCAAAAGTCGAGGCGCGCGATCTCGGCAGCAGCTGTCCCAACCAGACCGGACGTAACAACTCGAGCGGAAATAACGAACAGAAGGTGAATCCGTGCAGTTTCGATGCACGCAAGGCATCGACTCCATGCAAGAAAAGCATGGCCGTGCCCGTGGGGCTTCAATGATAGGCTGTATGCAATTGCGAAAGTGCAGAAATGGACGCCGACGACCAGGCAATGACGTTTGAACAGTCCGTGCAGGCTGCCATCGAACTCGACGCACCTCTCAACGACCGGCTGGCGGTGATTGCCGGTGCCGTGCGCCGACTAAACTCGGATTTTGCGGATGCGGTGGACCGCCTGGTGACGCGCCTAGGGCAGCAAGGGGCTGGATCCATGGCGCCGACTCCCGGCGATATCATGCCGGGATTCCTGCTGCCCGATGACGAGGGGAGACTGATTGGCCTGGGCGACATCCTCTCCCAAGGTCCGGCCGTGATCACCTTTCAGCGCGGGCACTGGTGTCCATATTGCCGGTTGAATGCGATTGGCATCGTTGAAGCTCAGGAGGAGATTACCACTTTGGGCGGCCAGATTGTGGCGATTATGCCGGAGCGGCGCAGGTTCGCGAAGGCGATGAAGGCAGCTGTGGGCGCCAAGTTTCCATTCCTCACCGACATGGATAATGGCTATGCCCTCTCGCTCAACCTTGCGATTTGGATCGGGGCCGAGATGGAGCGGTTGATGGGCGTTGCCTATGACATCCCAAACTTTCAAGGCAACTCCAGCTGGTTCCTGCCGATCCCCGCGACCTTCGTCGTCGGCACGGACGGCATCATCACCGACCGCTTCGTTGATCCGGACTACCGCCGGCGGATGGACATTGAAGACTTGATCGGGGCGCTTAGGCGGGCTCACTGACGCCAAAGGTCGACCAGTCGGTCGATCGCAACAGGTTTAGCAGCGTCGTTGCCACTGGGGAACGGTGGCGGCCGGCGACTGCATAGACGGCAACGACCCGCGAGATGTCCAAGTCGCGGAGCTTTAGCCTACGGACGTTTGGCGAGCGTGGCGCAGTCACCGAGACAAAACCAACGCCGGCGTTTGCTTCCAGTAGCGCCAAGAGATCATGATCGGTCTCGACCTCATGCGCGGACCGTGGCGTCAGTCCATTTGCCGACAGGCAGCGTGACAGCTCCTCGCTCGTTTCCCAGTCGATCCTGCTCAACACTGGCTCCGCGACAAGCTGGATCAGCGCGACATCGGCCTCGTTGCGGCGTGCAAGCGGATGATCGGAATTCACCACGAGCTCTATGCCTTCTTGGAACAGCGGCCAGGTGTCGAGCCGGTCCCATGCCGCCCCCAGCGGACCGGCAACGGCGAGTTCGACATCGCCGTTCTTCAGCGCATCAATCACAGCGTTCGGCGAGCCGCGGTTGATCTTGAGATGCACGCCGGGATAGGCCCGGAAAAGCTCCGTAAACGGCGAGACCAGAAGTGCGATGTTGACGCTGTTGGAAATGGTGACATTAAGCGGGGCCACGTCGCTGCTTTGCACCGCCTTGGCGAGCGATTTAGCGGAAGTGGCAGCATCGTAACACTGCTGCAGCAAGGGCAGCATGCGTCGGCCAAGCTCGGTCAGATGGGAATGTTGGCGCTCGCGCCGAAGCAGCTCACCGCCCAATTCGTCTTCGAGGGTCTTGATTGCGCGCGTCAGAGCCGGCTGCGTGACATTGCACTCTTCCGCTGCTCTGGTGAAATTAAGCGTGTTGGACAGGGCCAGAAAATAGCGAACCTGCTGCATCTCCATGAATTTCCGCCCCCTCAGCGAAATCCGATTCGTCAGGCGTAGCTAGCTTCTATCTATGCTAGCGCAACAGGACGCTAAGGCAAAGGCGGAGGGCTTGCGGAGGCGAAACGGTGCAATCGGGCTCTGAAGTGCCGCCGGCTTTGGCCGGCGGGTTGTCGGGCACTTGGCACATCCTCGCCTGGATTCCAGCTTTGAAGTTCCGAAGGTCGTGCTCAGCTGTGCAGAGGTCTCGTAACAACGAGACCTCCCTTCCAGGCAAGCTGAGGTCGCAAAGAGTCACTTGAGATTGCACGTCTAAGCCGTGTGGTGACAACCCAAGGAGTGGGAGCCGGAGTCGATTTCTGGACGCCCCGGGTTCGGAACTGCGCTGCGGATGGCCAACGCATGGAAAAGGAGTGCCTGTCAGTTCAGGGTTCTACCGTTCCCTGCCGCGCTGCCCAGTCGAACGGGTAAAGGCAATAGAAATAGCCGGTACGCTCGGTGGCGATGTATTTCAGGTGGGTGCCGTTTGGCAGCCAGACGATATCGCCGGGATTGCACTCATGGCGACCGTCGTCCAGTTCGATCGTCAAGGTGCCCTCGTGGATGAACAGCACCTCGTCGTAGGTCACGGTCCAGTCGATCGAGGCGTTCTCGAGATACTCGATGCCGCCGCCCATGGTCCGACTGATATCGGCATTGATGACGCGGGCAATCGAGGATGTGCCGGTCGGTGTGATGGACGGCTTCAGGGTCAATTCGCTGTGCTTGAAGATCTTGGCCTTGGACACCGTTTATCCTTTCCTTGCGCGGAGGTTGGCTTTCGAAGGGGTGACGCCGGACGGGGCCAGTCCCGCGAGCCATCTGGTCAAGAGGTCGGGTTTTCGGCCGGCATGTTCGAGATCGTCGCGCCGCCGCACCGCGCCACGAACGAAATGCGCGCCGACGAAACGGAATGGTTCGGGTGGGAAGCCTCGCGTCACCGGACGCACGAGCGCCGAATGGGTTAGTTCGGATTCGCCTGCGGTCAACAGGGTGGTCAGGATCTTGCCGCCGAGATAGGCCATCGTCGTACCGTTGCCTGAAAAGCCGTAGCCGTAAATGATGTCGCGGTTAGAGGGCAGGGCGCCGAACAGCGGCACGCCGCTGACGGTCCGGTCGATGGGTCCGTTCCACGATGTATCGAGCGGAAAGCCGGCGAGCGCCGGGTGACCGTCCCGCAACACGCGGCGCATGTCGGCAACCCGTGGCGATTGGCCATGAAATCGCTGGTCGACGATGCCGCCGAGGCCGATGACGCCGCCACTGACGCCAACAGACAGCCGGCCATCGCGGGTCGGCGACCAACCGCCAACGAAGACGCGGGAATCGATCATCAGCGGCGCGCGGCGGTAGCCGACCTTGTCGAGAAGGTCTGGAATGCGCTTCGACATGGCGTCGTCGCTGGAGATGTTGAAGATTGCCGGCGCAAGTTCGGGAATGGCGCCGGACCATGCATTCATGGCAAGCACGATCTTGCCACAGGACACAGTTCCTCTCGCCGTTTCCACCTTGAGCTTGCCGCCGCGTGAAAAACGCGTCATCGGCGATTTCTCGTAGATGCGCACGCCGCGCTTCAGTGCTGCCCGGCGCAGGCCGCGCACCAGGTAGCCGGGGTGCACGGTTGCCGACGACGCATCGAACGCGCCGCCGAAGTGGCTCGTCGTGCCGGCCATCGCTGCGATCTCCTCGCGCGAAACTCGTCGCGCCGGCACGTAGCCATGCGCCGCCAGCTTGTTCAACGCGTCGTCCCAGGCGCCAAGCTGGGCTTCGCACGTCGCACCCCAGATCCAGCCGATGCGATCAAACCAGCTGTCTATTCCCTCGGCCTTGCAGAAAGCCTCGATGCCGCCGATTGCGGCTTCGGATGCCTTGATGATCGAAAGTGCATCGTTTCCGTCGCGCAGCGCGGCGAGCGCGCTGTATTTCGTCCATGCCGAGAGCACCATGCCGGAGTTGCGGCCGCTCGGGCCACCGCCGCAAATGTCGCGCTCGACGATGACAACATCGAAGGCGGGATTGTGCTCCTTGAGGCGTATGGCGGTCCACAGGCCCAGATAGCCGCCGCCGACGATGCAGATGTCAGCCTGGGTCGCCTCTTCGAGCGGAGGCGCAAGGTCTGGGTCCTCGGGCAGGGCCTGCCGCAGCCAATGGCTTCGCCAGACGATGTCCTTTTCCGTCAGTTGCATCACGATGCGCCTCTGGCTGATAGGCGGCGCTCCACGAGCCTGACCCAAAGGCTCGCGCCAATCGGCAGGATTGCGTCGTTGAAATCGTAGTTGGTGTCGTGAGCCGCAGCCTGGTGCGCATCGTCGGCCTGGCCGAGCAGGAAATAGCAGCCGGGCCGCTGTTCCAGCATGTAGCAGAAATCTTCAGAACCCATCTCGGGAGGCGGATCGATGACGAGACTTGCCGGTCCCATCACCTCGTTCACAATTGCGATCATCGCGTCGGCTTGCGCCGCAGTGTTTATCGTCGGTGCGAAGGGCGTTTCGTAGCGGATGTCGACGTCGGCGCCAAAAGCTTCAGCTTCGTTTTTCGCGATGCGGCGGATTGCCGTCTCCAGCGTCTTTTGAACCTGATGGTCAAAGGTGCGCACGGTGCCGGTCAGAAACGCCGTATCGGGGATGGTGTTGAAGGCTTCGCCGGCGCGCAGGCTGCCAACGGTGACGATTGCGGAAGAATGCACATCGGTGACGCGGCCGGGCAGGGCTTCGATTGCCAGCAGGATGCGCGCGGCGATGGGGAGTGGATTGATCGCCAGATGCGGCATCGCCGCATGGCCGCCCCTTCCGTGGACGACGATCTCGAAGCGATCGGCCGCCGCGGCCACCGTTCCGCGGTGGACGGCGATCTCGCCGAGCGGCCGTTCGCAATTGTGCAGCGCGTAGACTTCATCGCAGGGGAAACGCTCGAAAAGGCCCTCGTTCAGCATGGCAAGCGCCCCACCTCGACCCTCCTCGGCCGGCTGGAAGATGAAATGCACCGTGCCGGCGAAGTCGGGCGAGCGAACAAGCGCCGAGGCTGCGCCGAGCAGCATAGTGGTATGGCCGTCATGGCCGCAGCCATGCATCCGCCCGGGGGTGCGGGACGCATGCGCCAGCGGCCGTGCCTCTGTCATCGGCAGGGCATCCATGTCGGCGCGGATGCCAAGGCTCCGACCAGCGCCGAGCCTGCCCCTGAGCGTCCCGACTACACCTGTGCGTCCGACGCCTTCGGTCGTCTCGATGCCCCACGCGCGCAGTTTGTCCGCCACGAAATGGGCCGTCTCGAACTCTTCGAAACCGAGTTCGGGATTGGCATGGAGATGCCGCCGCCATGCCGTCATCTCGGTCTCGAGTTGCTGCACCGACGGAACCAGTTTCATGCCGATGCCTTTGCGCGGAGAGCTTGCGAGCGGCTCTGCAGGATGGCGATGACCCCAAGCAGGATCGCCGAGAAAGCGATCAGCAGCACGGCGACGGCCGCGATGGCAGGGCTGATGGACTCGCGCAACCCGGAGAATATCATGCGGGGCAAGGTTCGCTCCGCGCCCGTCGAGAGGAAGCTTGCGACGACGACTTCGTCGAAAGAAATGATGAAGGCGATGATGGCCCCTGTAACGACGCCCGGCGCTATCAGCGGCAGCACCACCTTGAAGAAGGTGCGCATGGCGCCGGCGCCCAGCGATGCCGCCGCACGAACCAGCGTCCGGTCGAAGGTCGAAAGGCTGGCGACGACGGTGGTCAGCATCACAGGCACGGCCATCGCCGTGTGCACCAGAATGATCGATAGCTTGCTGCCAACGAGTCCCAGCGTGGCGAAGAATGAAAAGGCCGCGACGCCGACGATGACGACCGGCGTCACCAAAGGCGCGGCGATGATCGCGTAGAGGATACGTTTCCCGGCAAAATCACCCCAGGCGAGCCCGATCGCCGCAGGTATGCCGAGCAGCAAAGCCAGAACCGTGGTGGATAGCCCGATGACGACCGAGTTCCACAGCGCGTTCGGCCAGCGCTCGTCGACCCACAGCTCGGCATACCAGCGCAACGACCAGCCCGGCGTTGGAAATGCCAGCGAATTGCTCGAGGTCAGTGACATGGGGACCACGATCAGCAGGGGCAGGATGATGAAAGCCAGCAACGTCGCCGCATAGGCATACATCAGCCATTTCCGGAAGCGGTCGGCGCTCATGCGACATGCGCCTTGCTGCGGAAGAGGACGGATGCCGTCCAGAACAGGAACGCAAACAACACGAGGATCATGAGCAGTTGCAGGGAAAGCGCTGCGCCCATGCCCCAGTTCAGCGTGCTGTTGGTGTAGAAGGCTATGTAGCTGGAGATCATCTGGTCCGTCGGCCCGCCGACAAGCGTCGGGGTGATGTAATAGCCGAGCGCGAAGACAAAAACGATCGCCCCGCCGGACAGGATCCCGGGCAGGATCAACGGCAACTGCACGCGGCGCCACGCCGTGAGCCACGGGGCACCCAACGACAGCGCCGCGCGCATGTAGGTGGTCGGAACCCGCCGCATGACGGCGACGACGGAGAGGACCATCATGGGCAGCAGAACCTGAACCATCGCCAGGTACAGCGAAAAGCGGGTGTAGATGAGGTCGAGGGGTTCGCTGACGATACCCAATCCGAGCAGTGTGGAATTCACGGGACCGTTCTTCTGCAGCACGATGATCCAGATGACGGTGCGCACCAGCAGCGATGTCCAGAGCGGAAACAGGATCAGCGCGAACATCAGCTTCGACCAGGCAGGCGGCGCGCTGACGATCGCCTGCGCCAGCGGCACGGCGAGCACCGCGCAGATGACCGTCACCACGATGCTGATCCAGATCGTACGCAGCAGCGCGTCGACGAAGATGGCGCGGTCGGCCGAAACGGCTTCGATCGAATTGTCCGCGCCGCGCTTCAGGTCGAGGCTCGCAAGCAGATAATAGTCCGTTCGCGCGCTTTGCTGACGCGCTATGACCTGCCAGAGATCGATGTTTTTCCAGCCGGCCTGTTTGGCGAGCACCTCGTCGCGCACGGGGCGCATGCCGAGCTTGCCGTCGGCCGCATCCTTTGCCGTCTTGATGACGAGGAAACGGCTACCGACAACGCGCTGGTTCACGAGTTGCGCCAGGACGCCTTCCTTCCCGGCGCGCCGCGCGTCGGCCAGGTCCTCGACGAGTGCTGCAAAGACGGGTTCGCCAGGCAGGCCGCTCTCTGCTTTCCAGCCGGCCAGAGCGGCAATGGTGCGCGGCAGGTTGTTCGAGAAATCCGAGTTGTCGACGGCCAGAGCGAGGAAGCGCGCCACCGGCCACAGAAACAGAATGACGACGAATAATATAAGCGGAGCCGTCAACAGGGCGAGCATGCCGCCCCGTTGGCGTCGCTTCATAGCCGGTTTTGTCCCGACCAACATGCCCAAGTTACTTCGCGAGCCAGGCCTTGAAGCGTTCTTCCAACGCTTCCTTGTGCTCGGTCCAGAAGTCGTTGTCATAGGCGGCGCCGTACTGGAGGTGCTCCGGCGACGTCGGCAGGTTGGCCTTCCAGTCCGCGGGAATGAGGTCGGCGGCTTCCTTGCGGCCGGTGCCATAGGCATAGAGCTTGGAGAAGCCGGCCTGGTTTTCAGGGATGGAAAACCACTTGAGGAGATCCAGCCCGCCCTGCTGGTGTGGTGCGCCCTTCACCACGGCCCAGTAGTCGGTGCCGTAGAAGAAGCCGGCGTCCCACGCGATGGCGTAGGGCTTCTTCTCGTTGATGGCTTCGTTGGTGATGCGTGCATTGAACGCGTCGCTGAGCGTCACTTCGCCGCTGTCGAGGTTCTGGATGCCCTGCGTCGTGGTGGACCACCAGACGACGTTCGGCTTGATCTTGTCGAGCATGGCGAAAGCCCGGTCGACACCTTCCGGCGTGGCCAGCACCTTGTACATGTCCTCGCGTTTCACGCCGTCGGCCATGAGCGCATTTTCCAGCGTGAACTGCGCTTGCTGGTAGAGGCCGCGCTTTCCTGGAAATTTCTCGACGTTCCAGAAGTCCGCCCAGCTCTTTGGCGCGGCGTCGCCCTTATAGACATCCGTGTTGTAGGCAAGAACCGTTGCCCATGTGTCGGACGCGACACCGCATTCGTGCAGGGTTCCTGGGAGATAGTTCGCTGCGTCGCCTGTGATCTCGGGTGTCAGCGGGACGAACAGGCCTTCGGCGCAGCCGACTTCCATGGCGGGCGCTTCCACCGAGACGACGTCGTAAGTAATGTTGCCCGCTTGCACCTGGGCACGCACCTTGGCGACCTCGCCGCCCCACTCTTCCATGACGATCGGGACGCCCGTCTTTTCGGTGTACTTGTCCCAGACTCCATCCTTGTAGGCCTTGTCCCATGTACCACCCCAGCCGACCACCGTGACGGGATCGGCCGCGGACGCGGCAAAAGTCGAGGTCGCGAGGCAGATCGCGGCGGCAGATACGGCTTGCAGATAAGTCCTCATTGCAGTTCCCCTTTCTTATCGTTGTAGATTTGATCAAATTTCAAACGCAAAATGGATTGATTAGCAACAGGAATTTGCGATAGGGTGCAAAAAAGTTAAAAAGATAAGGGGATTTGATCGAATGCTGCAAGGCACTAGAGACGTGCGCGCCAATGTCAGTCTCGCTGCTGTTCTGGACGAGGCGCGACAGTGTTTCGCTGACGCCAACCCGAACAGCCTGGCGCGTCAGAACGAGGCCGCGGCATCCTTGCCGGGCGGCAATACGAGGGCTGTACTTTGGTACCCGCCATTCCCTGTTTCGTTCGTCTCCGGCGAGGGCTGCAGGGTCACCGATCTCGACGGCCATACCTATGTCGACTTGGTCTCGGAATACAGCGCCGGCTTCTACGGCCACTCCGACAAGGCGATTTCGGCGGCCCTTGTGGACGTCATACAGGGCGGCATCATGCTGGGTGCACCCAACCGCTACGAGGCGCGCCTGGCAGCGGCGGTGGTCGAGCGTTTTCCAGCCATCGAGCGCGTGCGCTTCTGCAACTCGGGCACCGAGGCGAACATCATGGCGATTTCCGCCGCTCGCGCCATCACGAAGCGTTCGAAGATACTCGCCTTCCGGGAAGGCTATCACGGCGGCGTACTGACTTTTGCGCATGGCGGCTCACCGCTCAATTTGCCTTTCCCCTTTGTCTTCGCCGACTACAACGATAGTGCAGGCGCCGTGGCGCTCATCAAGGAACAGGGCGACGACCTTGCCGCCGTCATCGTCGAACCGATGATGGGCGGTGGCGGCTGCATCCCGGCGACCTGCGAGCTCCTGCAAGCGCTGCGCACAGCGACGAAGGAGACCGGCGCGCTGCTGATCTTCGACGAGGTCATGACCTCGCGCCTCGACTATCGAGCGCTCCATGGCGCGCATGAAATTTTTCCCGATTTCGTGACGCTCGGAAAGTACATCGGCGGCGGTGCGAGTTTTGGCGCATTCGGTGGACGCGCCGACCTCGTCGACCGCTTCGATCCGGCTTTGCCTGATGCGTTCTCGCATGGCGGGACGTTCAACAACAATATTCTCAGCATGGCTGCTGGTTTCACCGGTCTGACGCAGGTGCTGACGCGAGAGGCGAGCCGCGCCATCAATGCGCGCGGCGATCGCTTGCGTGAAGCGATGAACGTCTCACTTGAACGACATGCCGTCGAGGGCATCGTCATAGGGCGCGGGTCGTTGATGAACCTGCATTTCGTCAGGGGGCCGGTGGACACGCCGGCGCGGCTCGACGATGCCGATCCATCGGTGATTGCGCTTTGGCATATCGAGATGCTGTTGCGAGGGTACTACGTGACGCCGCGCGGCATGCTGGCGTTGTCACTGCCATTTGGCGACGCCGAACTCGACGGCTTCGCCGCCGCATTCGACGATTTCCTGTCGAGCAACCTCAAAATACTGCCCCGCCGGACAAACTGATGCTTGATCGCAAGGATGCCACCGCCGGCTCGGCCGCGCAAAAGACAGCTCATGTTCGTGTCCATACGGGCTTGAAGGAAGCACTGATGAACGGTGACTTCCTGCCCGGCCAAAGACTGGTCGTGCGACAGCTTGCCGAACAGTACCGGACCAGCGCCATGCCGGTGCGCGAGGCCTTGCGGCAACTCGTCAGCGACGAGGCGATGTTCGACCACCCAAACCGGGGCGTCATCGTCCCCGAGGCCACGGTGGCGCGTATTTCGGATCTCGTGCGTGTGCGCTGCAGCGTCGAAGGGACGGCGGCCGAATGGGCTGCGACGACCATCACGCCCGAAGAACTCGATGAATTGGCGAAGCTGAACAGCCTGATGCGCGAGTGCGTCGAGAGCAACGTCATGGCTAACTATCTCGGCCTGAACAGGCGGTTCCATTTCACGATGTACCATGCCGCGCGGTCACCTCTCATCCAGCAGATCATCGAGAAATTGTGGCTGCAGGCAGGACCGTTCTTGAACATCGTCCGCTCGGACGTGACCTACGGCCTGGGCCTGGACCATCACGACGAAATGCTCGCGGCGCTGCGTCGCGCCGATGGCGCGGCTGCGCGCAAGGCCCTGGTGGCCGATCTGCGCGAGGCCGCCGACATCATTCTTCGCGCCGCGGCGGCGGCTGAGGTGCAGCCTGCTCGAAAGCGCCCGACTTCGGTGCGCCGTGATCCGAAGGCGCAGGCGCGGTGATGGGCGGATCTCCGCGTGGGCCGGTTCACGTCGAGTTTCGCGGCGTCAGCAAGCGCTACGGGCATGCGGTCCAGGCGGTGCGCCAGCTCGACCTGGAAATCATGCGCGGCGAATTCCTGACGCTGCTAGGCCCTTCCGGGTCCGGCAAGACGACGGCGTTGATGATGCTGGCAGGATTCGAAGATACGACCGAGGGCGAAATTCTCATTGACGGTCAGCGCATCGACAACGTTCCCGCCAATTGTCGCGGCATCGGCATGGTGTTCCAGAACTACGCGCTTTTCCCGCACATGACGGTCGCCGAAAATCTGGCTTTCCCGCTCGAGGTCCGCAAACTTGGCCGCGAGGAGGTCAGGCGACGTGTCGGGAACGTTCTCGACATGGTCCAGTTGCCCGAATTCGGCAATCGGCGGCCAGCGCAGCTTTCGGGCGGGCAGCAACAACGTGTGGCGGTTGCCCGCGCCCTAATTTTCGAACCAAATCTTGTCTTGATGGACGAACCGCTTGGCGCCCTCGACAAGCAGCTGCGCGAGCAGATGCAGTTCGAGATCAAGGATATTCACGCCCGGCTGGGCGTGACCTTCGTCTACGTCACGCACGACCAGACCGAAGCGCTAACCATGTCGGACCGGATCGCGGTGTTCAGCGCCGGCCGCATCGAGCAACTGTCGACGCCGCGCGAACTGTACGAGCGTCCCGCGGCGAGCTTTGTCGCAAGCTTCATCGGTGAGAACAACCGCATGTTCGGCGCCGTGCTGGCCGGGAGCGAGGATGGCGGCGTATCCGTCCGTCTCGACGACGGCGACGTTGTGTTGAACGCCATGTCCTGCGGCGCTGCGCTTGCCGCGGGCACCAAGATAACGCTGTCGATAAGGCCCGAGCGCCTGTCCGTTCTGCAGGACGGCGTCACGGCACTCAACGAGATCCCGTCGACGGTCGTTCAGTCAATCTATGTCGGCGATCATGTCCGGCTCATCGCCGCGACCGCGAGCGGCCAGAAACTCATCGTCAAGCTAGCCACTTCATCGTCTCAACCGAAGCTCGATCCGGGTACGGCGATCCGGCTGGGTTGTGGCCGCGAGGATTGCCTCGCGCTCGATCGATAACAACAAAAGGCAGACAAGGGAGGCTCCAGCTATGAAGAAATCGCCGAAAGTCGTCATCACCTGTGCGGTCACCGGATCGATCCACACGCCGACCATGAGTCCCTATTTGCCGATAACGCCGAGCGAGATCGTCGATGCCGCTGTCGGCGCAGCCGAAGCTGGCGCCTCGGTAATCCATCTACATGCCCGCGACCCCGAGACGGGCAAACCCACCCCCGATCCCAGGCTTTTCATGGACTTCCTGCCCCGCATCAAGCAGCAAACCAACGCAGTGATGAACATCTCCACCGGCGGCGGCCTCAAGATGACGCTCGACGAACGTCTCGAAGCCGCCCATGCCGCCAAGCCCGAACTCTGCTCGCTCAACATGGGATCGATGAATTTCGCCCTGCACCACATCGCGCCGAAATACACCGACTGGAAGTACGACTGGGAGAAGGGCTACCTGGAAGACACGAAGAAGGGCATCGTCTCCAACACGTTCGAGCAGATCGAGCGCATCATCCTCGAGGTTGGCCAGGCCTACGGCACCAAGTTCGAGTTCGAGTGCTATGACGTCAGTCACCTCTACACGCTGGCGCACTTTCTCGACCGCAAGCTGCTGAAGCCGCCGCTTTTCGTCCAGACGATCTTCGGGCTTCTGGGCGGAATCGGCGCCGACGCCGAAGACATGATGCACATGCGCAGGACGGCGGACAGGCTGTTCGGAGACGACTATCTCTGGTCGATCCTTGCCGCCGGCAAGCACCAGATGAACCTCTGCACGATGGGTGCGATCATGGGTGGCAATGTGCGTGTCGGGCTGGAAGACAGTCTCTATATCGGCAAGGGCGCGCTTGCCAAGAGCAATGCCGAGCAGGTCGCCAAGATCAAGCGCATCCTTGGCGAACTGTCGCTTGAAATCGCAACCCCCGACGAAGCCCGCCAGTTGCTGGATCTCAAGGGCGGAAACGAGGTCGGGTTTTGACGCCCCCGATTGAAACTTATGTCGGCGTCGTCCATCCTTGGATGTGTGACGCGATGGGCCATCTCAACGTCCGTCACTACGTCGCTATGTTCGACGACGCCAGTTTCCAGCTGCTCGGCAGGATCGCCGATCCCCGTTTGACGCCGACGCTCGGCTGGGCGGATGTGAGGATGGAGATCGACTACGTGCACGAAACCGAGGTGGGAACTCTGGTCACCGTTCGCACCGTTATAGAAAAGCTTGGGAAGTCGTCGCTGACCTATCTGCATGAAATGCGCGGCACGCTGGACGATGTGCTGCATGCACGCATGCGCACCGTAACGGTGCGCTTCGATCTTCAAGCGCGGAGCAAGATCGAGATCGAAGGCAAGGCCCGACAAGCGAGCGCAAATCTCCCGAGGGGTGAAGCCGATGCGCATGGGTGACGGCGAGAATGTCTTGAGCGAGATGCGGTAGGTCGCGGAAGGCTTCTACTCGCCATAGGAAGGGCAAAATATAGCCGCAATTGCACAGACACCGCATTGGGCGGCCGACACAATCGGGCCGTTGCGTACGATAGCGGGGTTGAATTGGTAGCGGGACATTCGCAAGGGCGCTCTTTTGCTATCGTCAGCCAGCGTGACGGCAATTCGGTATCGAGTGTCACGACGTTGAAAAACAAGACTCGTCGCAATGATGGACGGGGCAGATACGTCTATCAGATGGTTGTCGGAAGGCGTGTGCAAAAATCGCACACGAAAGTTCTGCTTCTCTACTTTTTTCGTTCCCACGACGGAGCTGCCGATAGCCCTTTCGGACGTTCTTCTGCCGACGATTTGGCCGCTCCCTATCGTCCCCAGGATACCCTATGCCGGTACTTTCGAGAAATCGCAGGGTTCCCACAACCCAATCATATCGCGTCGCCAAGCAGTCGGCCTCGAAACAATATTGATACGCCGGGCACGATCCAGGTCAACACGCAGCCCTTGTCTGGCCGAAACACCGCAGGCCGCCGTGCGTCTGTAGGGGGCGGAAACGGTCAAATGGGCATGCCCTCCCGCCGCAGAGACGCTGCCGCCTGAGGGGGAAAGCAGCCGGGCCAGGCTGGAAAGAGTTCCGCTCCAGCCCAGCCATACCCAGCATTATCCGCATCGCACCGGTGCGCAAGCGGCTGCCGATGGTTATTCCGAAGCCTGACCCCAAGCCCTGCCGAAACAGCACATCGCGAGGCCAGGGGGCAGGGGCAAACCCGACCGAAAAGCCCACCACTTTGCGCTAGAATCCATTAGCGCACGGAACCGATCCTTGGCACCCTTGTTATCGAACGGAAGGGACATTGCTTTGTCATTTGGAGATGAACGATGAAACGGCTTCTTTTTGCTACTACCATGATGGCTCTTTCCACCGGGCTTGCTTTAGCCGGGACGACAGGGACAACAGGGACGACGTCGAGTGGTTCCTCCACTACAACCACAACGATGCCGACGACAGATAGCAACACGGATTCGACCACAACGAAGTCGACAAACTCGAACTCTGCGAAGGACTGTGCGCCTGGCCAGCAGAGTGGCAGTGCGAAGCAGGCGGCTCCTGGTCAGCAGGATGACACAAGCGCCAAGTCCGCCGCCCCTGGGCAGATGAAAACGACTGCCGAAGGTTGCTAATTGTGCCGACCGGCCGGCAGCGATTGGTGTGGATGCCTCCCGCTGCCGACCGACGGCAACGATCGGGTCAGCGCCGCCTTTCGAAAGCTGCGGTTTTTTACTTATGAACCTCTCACGGCGTCTATCCTGCGATCCGCAGTTGGATTTCTTCAAAGATCCTAACCCAGCTGCGAACGCCCTTTCGTAGACGTCGCGTATCGTAGTGTTCGTCTGGCGCATGGATGAAGTCACCGGGCAAGATGAAGCCGATGACGACGCACTCAACGCCAAGAACCTCGCTTAGTTGGTGGACTAAGGGTATCGCACCACCTGTCCCTCTCAGAATGGCAGGTGTTTCCCACTCGCGTTCCAGTCCGTGCGCAGCGGCAGCTACGAAAGGGCTGTCGTGCGAAAGGACTACCGCCGGACTGCCGTCATCACCCTCAAATTCCACAGTGCAACCCTTCGGAAGCTTCGATTCAACGTAGGCCCTGAACCCGGCACGGATCTTCCCCGGTTCCTGTGCATCGACGAGCCGGAAGCTGAGACGTGCTGTTGCACTTCCAGGCAAGACTGACCGTCCGCCCGGTCCTTGATTGCCTCCCGTGATGCCGTTCATGTCGACGGTGGGGCGTGCCCACATTGCTTCCAGCGTGGTATATCCTTCTTCCGTTATGCCGCCGCTCAGGTTGACCTCTTCAAACCGGCCTGCGTCTTGTTCGAGCCCCCGCCATCGCCGACGCAGATTATCCGGAATCTCGCGAACTCCGTCGTAAAACCCCTCAATGCGCACTCGCCCAGCTTTGTCATGAATGTCTGTCAGAATGTTGCTCAGTATGCGGATGGGGTTCGCGGCCACGGCACCGTAGTGGCCTGAATGAAGATCGGGATTGGGCGCCAAGATGGTCACTCGCTCGTGGACCAGCCCCTTGAGTCGTGTCGTGATGGCTGGCTGGGTGGGCGACCACATCTCTGCATCGCAGATGAACGCGACGTCGCATTGAAGATCATGCCGATGCGCTTCGATGAAGGCAGGCAAACTTGCCGAACCCGACTCCTCTTCCCCTTCCAGCATCACGATGATGTCGGCTGGAAAACTGCACTCGATACTTTTCCATGCACGGAGAGCCTCGATGAACGTCCAGAGCTGGCTTTTGCTGTCCGATGCACCTCGGCCGTAAAAGCGATGAGCGCCATCTTCTTCCTCGATCACGCGCGGCTCAAACGGCGAATGCGTCCATTGTTTCAAGTCGCCGACCGGCTGCACATCGTAGTGTCCGTAAAACAGCAAACGTGGGCGCTCGATCATGGAGCCTGCGGGAGAACTGGCGAGGACAACCGGGTGACCGTTGGTCTGGATGATCTCCGCGGAAAGCCCGATCGCTGACAACTCCGACTTGAGCCAGTGAGCCGCGCGACGAATTTCTGGTTCGCCCGAAATCTCGTTCGAAACCGACGGGATAGAGATTAACTCCAGAAGTTTGCGGACTGAAACCTCAAAATTGTCGTCAATGTCACGGAGCACATTTTCCACATCCGGCA
This sequence comes from Mesorhizobium sp. C264A, assembly GCF_040324515.1. Lineage (NCBI taxonomy): Bacteria > Pseudomonadati > Pseudomonadota > Alphaproteobacteria > Hyphomicrobiales > Phyllobacteriaceae > Mesorhizobium > Mesorhizobium sp. C264A. The sequence goes on from NZ_JAMYVY010000001.1 coordinate 37,169, forward strand.
TGTTGATCACCTTAAGTGCGCAAAAATTTTTATCGCGGACGCCGTCAGACGCAGCGGACGACCTTGAGAGATCCTTCGCTCGCGCTTTTCGTTCCCGTTGATCCCATGCTTGTTGTCAGGAGGCGCTCGATATCGCCCCAGAGCTCGCCTTCGTCCTCCAGGCCGATACTCAGGCGCAATGTTGCGTCGGGCCCCTGGCCATGACGTCGCGCTTCGGAAGCCGTCGATGGACAGGCGCTGGATGCACTCCAACACCAAGAGATGCAAAGTCCTCGGTTGGCCCTTGGGGTGTAACAACGAATTGGATGAGAGCGCCTTTCCAAACCACTGTGAACGCTGTACGGATTTCGATCGAAAAGGACGCGAATTTTCCGCACATCTATTCGCGTGAGTTATTGAATTGAAGTGGCGGCATCGATGAATTTTCGGCAGGTTGAGGTCTTCCGGGTAGTGATGACCAACGGTACCACGGCCCGCGCGGCTGACGTTTTGCATGTGTCCCAGCCAGCGGTCAGCAAGATGATCCAAGAGCTGGAACGCTCGCTTGGTTTCGATCTCTTCCAGCGGATCAAGGGTAGACTCCACCCTACTCCCGAGGGACAGCTTTTCTTCCGCGAGGTCGAACAGGCTTTTGTTGGCCTCAGCCATCTCAGGGGGGCGGCCGCCCGCATTCGAGACTACGGCTCCGGCGAACTCAGGATCGCTTGTCTTTCGGCGCTCTCGACCAATGTTCTTCCGCGCGCCCTTCGCGCCTTTATGGATCGAAATCCGAACATCGCCGTCACCTTCCAGACGCGCATGTCCTCTAATGTGCGCGACCTCGTCGCTTCCGGCCAGTTCGACCTCGGGATTGTCGCTGACGAGATCGATCGCACGGGTGTTGAGGTGAGCGAGTTTGCGCAGTTTCCAGTAGCCGTGGCGGTGCCCAAGGGACATCCACTCGAGTCCTTGGACATCATCCGCCCAATCGATCTTGCCGGCTGTCCATTTATCGCTCTCGCCCCGGAAGACACGACCCGACGCGACGCCGAGCACGTTCTCAAGGAAGCCGGCGTCGCGGTGCGAACTGTGATGGAAACGCCCTATTCGACAACGATCTGTGCGATGGTGGCTGCTGGTGTCGGCGTCGGCCTTGTCGATCCTTTGACCGCACAGCCGTATGAGGGCCGCGGGCTGACCTTGCGGCCGTTCGAGCCCGCACTTTACTTTCGAACCCTCTTGATCAGGCCGCCCAATCGTCTCCCCTCTCGTATTATTGCGGAGTTCCTCGAGGATTTGCGAGCCGCGATCTGAAATGGTCGAACACACTCGTGCGTCAGGTTGCTTCCGGATGAGTGGATCTGCATCGGCTCTTGCCTGCTCCGATGACCAGTCCTTTACGTGAAGAGTTCCCTCCATCACACTTCCACGGCTCACATCCCGCTCCACGAAACCCTGCAACCCACCTTTCACCAACACGCTTCCCGGCTGAGATGCATCCAACTAGTTGATGAAGAGAAGCGGCGTGCCGTTGCGAGTATCGGCTGCTCAAGCTTGAAAGTATTCCCACCACTCGTCCATCGACTGCATCATGGGAAGGACGCACAGGTTCGTCCAATGGTAAGATTTAGGCCTCCTATTCCGTCAGGTTATTGGGTGGCCGGCGGCTGAGAAAGCGTCGCCTCACCGGGATGCGCGATCACGACCTCCTACACGGGCTCGGCGCTCGACAATGGAAGGCACACCAACGGTGCCCCATCGTAGCTCACAATTGGCTCGGGCCGCACGCAAGGTCTTCTGGATGACCTCGAATTGCGTCTCTCAAGCTGTTGCGAACAGGTCTCGAAATGATGCCTTCTGCTAAGTGCAGCACTCGCATGCATCGCATGCTCTTGTTGCGACGGCAAAGCGCCGAATGGCGGACTTGAAGCCGACCCGCGCTCCAGAGAACTCCGTAGGCCCATAACCTAAGAGAATAGCAGCGCCATTTGTTGCTATTGGACGGGATACATCCCCGCATGTCAACAATGGCGTCATTAACGGAGACGGGATCGAATGCATGATGACACAAGATCGGTGGCGAGGTTCGCGGTGAGCCTGGAAGGCTATGACAGCCTGACCGTTCCGATACATCGCGCCTCGACAATCCGGTATCCGGATGCCGCGTCCTTCGCCGCCCGGTTCGAGCGCAGTGCTGATGGATATGTTTACGGGCTCTATGGAACGCCCACTCATCGGTACTTGGAGAAGAAGATCACCGAACTGGAAGAGGGCGCCCGCACACTGCTGGTGCCTTCCGGTCAAGCTGCTGTCGCTTGTTCCATGCTGGCCCTTGTTGCCGCACACGAGAAAGTACTCATACCCGACACCGTGTATGGCCCCGTGCGCGATTTTGCCACCCATGAGTTGGCGTCGCTTGGCATTGAGGCCGTCTTCTACGATCCCGTCGACTTGCGCGCACTGGATTCCCTGATTGATGCGCGCACGCGCCTCGTCTGGACAGAGTCTCCAGGGTCAATAACGCTGGAGATGCAAGACATTCCGGCGATTGTCCTGATAGCTCACGCCAAAGGCGCACTCGTCGGGTGCGATAACACATGGGCTTCTCCCCTCAATTTCAGGCCGATCCGCCATGGCGTGGATATTGTTGCGGAAGCTCTCAGCAAACATTTCTCCGGTCACTCCGACCTGGTCTTGGGCTCGATCACCACAAGGGACGACGCCTTGGGCCTGAAAATCAAAGCCTCTCTTGGAAGACTGGGCATCGGCACGTCGCCTGACGACTGTGTGCTTCTGGCTCGCGGACTGGAGACCTTGGCAATACGCCTCGCAAGATCCGACACATCCGGCCTTCGCATCGCGGCTTGGCTAGCCGAACATCCATGCGTGGAAACGGTGATCCACCCTGCGCTGCCTGGCAGCCCTGGCCACGAAATCTGGAAGCGAGACTTCAGCGGCTCCTGCGGTGTCTTCACGTTCATACTGAAGGAACAGTATGCGGGCCAAGCATTCGCTGCATTGGACGCCTTACAGATAATTTCCATTGGCGCTTCTTGGGGAGGAACCAAGAGCCTGATCGCGCCATCAACCGTGAAGGCACTGCGAACGGTTCGGCCTTGGACGGGTCCGGACTATCTCTTTCGCTTGAATGTCGGGCTTGAACACCCTGACGATCTTGAGGAAGATTTGCAGCGCTTCTTCGCGGTGTTGATCGACGGCGAGAGAAATGAACCGCGCAGCGCCGTCCACGGCTAGTTGTTTCCGGTCGTCGACGTGACTCATGGAGAGAGGGGAGAAAGCTGGTGCGCCCGGACTTTCTCCGCAGGCATGACAACGCGATCGAGGCGAGACCGGAGCCAGCAGGCCGCTCCCCATTTGCGATCCATTCTGGAAGCGCACAGTTCCTGTCGGTCACGCCGCCTTCAAATCGGTGCCGAAATGACACGCGAACTGACGTCCGCGGCCACCACTCTTCATCTCAGGAGGGGTCTGCGAACAAATGCTCTGCGCAATCGGACATCGCGAGTGGAACCGGCAACCGGAGGGAGGATTGATCGGGCTGGGGATTTCGCCCGCCAGCGTGACAAGTCCCCGTTCAGCGGCAACACGAGGATCCGATTGCAGAACCGAAGCTAACAGAGCCCGGGTGTAAGGGTGCTGAGGTGTCCGATAGACCTCCTCGCTCGTACCCTCCTCGACGATTTTCCCGAGATACATCACATAGAGCCGCGTCACGGCCTGTCGAACCAGCGCTAGGTCGTGAGCAATGAAAAGCATCGCCACCCCCAGATCACGCTGCAGCTCCAAGAAAAGATTCATGACTTGAGCCCGGATTGACAGGTCAAGAGCGGACACAGGCTCATCGCATATCAACACCTTCGGTTCGACCGCCAAGGCCCTGGCGATTGCGACCCGCTGCCTTTGTCCACCCGACAGTTCGCGAGGAAACCGGCTATTCATTTGGGAGGGTAACCCAACCTGATCGAGCAACTTGCCGACCTTGGTGTCGATTTGCTTGGCCGAAACCTTGCCGGCAATGACAAGTGCCTCGGCCAGGGTCTCACCGACGGTCTGACGTTCGGAGAGGCTGGCATAGGGATCTTGAAAGATGTACTGGATTGTACGTCGCCGATCTCGTAGCGCGCGCCCCCGGAGGGTTGAAAGATCGGTGCCGTCCAGCACTACGCTGCCATGCTGATGATTCTCGAGACCAACTATGGTTCGTCCGAGAGAGGATTTGCCGCACCCGGATTCGCCGACAAGTCCAACGATCTCGCCGGCATTTAGGTGAACTGAAACGTTATCGACAGCGGTGATCCATTTGTCCCGTTCCCCGCTTTTATAGCGGGTGGTCAGGTCCTTTACCTCGAGGATGCTTTTCACTGTCCCTACCTCAGTTGCTCGTATTTTACAGTGCACGCCATCGAAACAGATGATTGCGGAATGGAGTGCAGTTGGGGCCGGCCGTTGAGACAAACCGGCTGGGTAAATGCGCACCGCTCGGCGAATGCGCATGCCTCCAGAGGCGCTCCCATGCTCGGCGGAAGCCCGGCAATTCCCCTGAAGGGTGACCCGGAAGGATCTTCCTCTCTTGGAATCGCGTCGACCAAACCACAGGTATAAGGATGGGAGGGTGACACTAGTACGTCCGCTACGGGGCCGTACTCCACAATACGTCCCGCATACATCACGGCGACCTGATGCGCGATGGCGGCAACGACGCCCATATCGTGCGTGATCAGCACGATACCCATGTTCAATCTTTTCTGAAGGCTTTGCAGGAGCTTGAGTATTTGCGCCTGGATCGTCACGTCCAGCGCCGTTGTCGGCTCGTCCGCGATTAGCAGAGGCGGCTCGCTCGCAACCGCAATCGCAATCATGACGCGCTGTCGTAGACCCCCCGACAGTTCATGAGGATATTGTCTCATGCGCTGGACTGGGTCCGACATTCCTACCAGGGAGAGCAATTCCTCAGCGCGCTTCTCAGCTTGCCGGGTGGTCAAGCCTAGCTGCTTTTGCGCCACCTCCGCGATCTGTCGGCCCACCCGCCTGACCGGATTCAGGGCGCTCATCGGATCTTGGAAAATCACTCCAACCGATTTCCCACGAACATGGCGCAGGCTGGAAGGCGGCAAGGCTGCAATATTAGTACCGGCGATGTTGAATGAACCGCTGATCTGGACCGCCAGCCCAACTGGCATAAGGTCGAGTGGCGCGAAGTTCATCACAGTCTTGCCGGAGCCGCTCTCGCCGACAATGGCTAGCGTCTCTCCCCTGCGCACGCTGTAGCTGACCCGGTCAACAGGCCTAAGTGCACCATTCTTGGTGAAGAGATCGACACTGAGGTCTCTTACCTCCAGAACTTTATCTGTGCTCATGTCGCAATCCGCTTTTTCGGATCTTCGATTGGTGCTCGTTCCCATGAGGCAGCGACAAGCCGGCCGCGCCGCAAAACCGAACGTCGCAAGTCGCGCGGCACACGGTTCAGTGCAATCGCTTCGCCAAGCAAGTTGAAGCTGACGACGACTCCTGTGATCGCAAAGCCGGGAAGCAATACCATCCACGGATTGAGATCGAGGTACGGCAACGCATCAACGAGCATCTGCCCCCACTCCGGAGTGGGCGGTTGTATGCCCAGTCCGAGAAACGAAAGAGTCGCAATTGATAGTGCAATCCCTCCTGCATCCGCTGAAACATAGACCAGCACCATTCCTAGCGTTGATGGAAGCAGATGACGGAAATAGATTCGCAGCGGGCTGGCCCCAAGAACCCGGAGTGCTTCGATATGCGGCCGGTTCAATATCCCGATCGCCACGCCGCGGGCGACGCGAGTGGAACCTGCCCAGAACGCCAGGATCAGCGCCAGCACCATGTTCCAGTAGCCCGTTCCGAGCATGCCGATGATTGCGAGAGCTATGATGAGCGACGGAAGCGCCATGAAGAGTTCCACGAAGCGCATCAGGATCTCTTCGGTCCGCCCTTTGACGAAGCCGGCGAAAGTACCCAGCGTGACTCCGATAAGGAGCTTGAAAGTCACGACAATGGTCATTGCGACGACTGTTGTTCGAGCCGATACAATCAAGCGCGAGAAGACATCGCGGCCGATATGGTCCGTCCCGAGCCAATGATCGGCTGAGGGACCGGCGAAGCGAGCAGTAAGATCCTGTAGGTTGGGGTCGTGGGGGACCAGCCACGGACCGAATGCTCCTAGAAAGAGAAACAGACCTACCCCAATCAGCGCGGACTTTGGAAAGTTGCTGAACGCCTCTCCAACGGAATGCCAAAAGCGCTTCATGCCACCTGCCTCCGCAGCTTAGGGTCCGCCGCAATCATCAGCAAGTCGGCTATCAGGTTCACCAGCGAGACATACAGTACAAACGCCAGGAGACAGGCCTGCATGACCATGAAATCTCTGGTGCGAACGCCTGATACAAAGAGCTCGCCTATGCCGTGAAGGGCGAAAAGCGGTTCGACGATGATCGCTCCGATAGTCATCGAGCCGATCATGTTGCCCAGCGCGCTGACATATGCGGGAACTGCATTGGGTAAGGCATCGCGGAGCATGATATGCAGGACCGAGAACCCCTTCGCGCGCGCCGTCAGGGCATAAGGCCGTGTCATCGCTTCGGAAATGCCGATCCGGAGCACACGAGAAAGCACAGCAGCGGAAGGCGCCGCCATCGCGATTGATGGGAGTACCCAACTCAAAATGGAGCTGTCGCCAAACGAAGGCAACCATCGCAAATTGACGGCGAAAATCAGGATCAGAACTGCGCCTCCGAAAAACACTGGTGTCGACGCGCCTAGCAGAGCCATGAGCCGCACTATGTGGTCGGGGAAACGTCCTGGCCAAGCCGCACCGATCAGTCCCATCGCTGCCGACAAGACTATCGTCACGATGCTCCCCCGAGAATGAGTTTCATCGTGGTCGGAACCCTGTCTCTGATGGCGTTGCCGACATCTTCGCCTGTTATATAGGCAATGCCGAAGTCACCTTGAGCGACGCCTTGCAACCAGTGCCAATAGCGAACAGGAACAGGATCGTTCAGCCCGAGCTCCTGCGCGACCTGGTCTACCATAGCCTTGGATGCGCCCGGAAAGCGCAGCTCGGCGATGAGCTGCGCGACATTTCCCGGGGCAGCCACGACGAGCCCGAAACACAATACTGACGCCATCAGCAGCAGCAGTGCTGAGTTTCGCAATCGGCGCCTCAGATAAATAAACATGAACAAGCCACCTCCCCGAAACTAAGACTTCAACACCATACCTCGATAGGGGAATTCTGTATCGGTGGGAGGGACGTTGAAGCCTTCGACCCGACTCGAAGCTGCCCAATATGTCGGCGGGTAGAGGACTGGTGAATATAGGACATCTTCACGAAGCTTGTCGTAGAAGACCTGCAATGCGGCCAACTGAGCTTCAACTCCCACCGCTTCAGTGGCAGCTGCGATGAGTGGATCCAGACTTGGATCGAGCGCGACCTTGCCGTCGGACCCGCTTTCTATCGTGGATAGGAACAGAAGTGTCACCGAGCCGAATGGATCATAGGGAGCGCCATAGGTCTGAAAGATTGCGATGTCATATTCGCGCTTAGGAATCTCGGAATGGCGGGAGGCATGGTCGACGGAATGCACCGTGACGTTTATGCCTATTTCACCAAGCTGCTGCTGAAGAATTTCGCCAAACACCTTGGAGCCGGCGATAAAATCGTCTGAAACTAGAAGCTCCAGGGACAAGTTCTTGCCACTCTTCGAGCGGTACGGCGCGCCCGTCCAACCGGCGTTCTCGAGCAGTTGCTTCGCTTGCTCGACGTCGCGAACGGGTGCGTCATGCCTCGTGCCAGACAAGGGCACGGTGGGCCCGAGAAGATCACCAGCCGGAGCGGCGTCGCCATTGAAGAGCACAGCCGATACGGCAGTCCGGTCGTAGCCAACATCAATCGCCTGTCGTACGGCCTTCTCCGCAAGGGCGGGGTTCCTTTGAGTATTGAAGGAAAGCACCATCGTCATCGAGCCCTGCGCGGTGATGACGTTGATTCCCGCCCGCCGCAAGGTGTCCGCCTCCTGCGATGTCAGCGCAGCGGCTCCGCCGCCGACAATGTCCAGTTCATCAGAACGCATGGCATCAACACGGGAACGAGAATCCGGCATAACGGTAATCTCGATCCCGGAAAAAGATGGCTTATCTCCCCAATATTTATCATTGCGGATGAAAGAACTGCCGGAGGTCGAATTTGCTTGAACAATCCACGGCCCAGTTCCAACCGGTGCCTTGAGGGTTCCGTCCTCGTTGACGGAAATGGGAGACAGGAAACGTACGGGCCGAACATAGCTGAGTTCATACATGAGCCCCGGTACGGGCTGCGTAAACTTGATCTCGATCGTGTGCTCGTCGATCTTCTGGACACCCGAGAAAAACTTGGAGGCGTTGATCCAGGAATTGTCCGCAACACCCATCCAGAGTTTCAGGTTCCAGATAGCCGAATCCGCGTCGAAGGGATGCCCGTCGGTAAAGCTTACATTCTTCCGCAAATTCAGCGTCAATCGAGTGTCGTTGTCGGAAAGGCTCCAGGATTCTGCGAGGCAGGGTACCGGAGCACCCCTTTCCCCATATCTGATCAATGGCTCGTAAATGAGATCTTGCAGTTGGAACTGGGCGACATAGTCACGCGCGTCCAGATTGGTGGACGCTTTGGCCACCGCGACACGCAAGGTTCCCGTGTGGTTGTCGGCCATGGCAGACCTGATCAGGCCGTCCAACCCCAACAGGAGTGGTGCAGTGGCGAAAGACGTTAGAATGTTGCGACGCGTAAGTGTCATTGAGCTTTCTCCATCGCCCTTTTCCCCATTTTACCTCGCGAGCCGGACGGGCTGCCTCCGCGCGGTTCCGATCTTTCCTCTTGCCGGATTATTTTGGTGAGTCGCCGAAGTGGTGTTGCCGCGATCGTTTCCGCAAACGCCGTCCGAACCAAGGGCAGAACCTCTTTCCAATTCGGCACGGCCGGTATCCACTCCAGCTGTCACATGTAATTTTAAGGAAGGTGACATGGCGCAGATCATGCCGTCTAATATTTTTATCAGCACGAGCTATTCTCGAGGGTTATAGGATGGGATCATCGACGTTCATAAAGTCGGGGCAATGAGATTGCGTTGACCCTGGCAGAATCTCCCATACCGCAGGGATGATTGGCCTCCCTCCGCCCGCTCTCCGAGGTAACGGGCAGGCGAAATGGCGAGGCATCGCCCCAAGCGCCCGTGAGGTTTTCTCCGATTTTGTGTGATCGCCGATCAGGATCGCAAGGCTTGCGGGCGCATCCTTGAGGCAGCGCGGCCACAACGCACCCTCATGTTCGCCTGCAAAAAGGGCCAAAGATACGAACGGCTGGCAATGATCTCATTATCTATGAACTGCTTGCATGAGATTATTCCCCAAAGTTATTAGTAGAGACACTCGCCTGGCCATAGCGTCAAGTATCTGGTTTTTGATAACAAGGGTGGTTCTGGATGGGCAATCGAAGTGCCACTGATCCAGGGAAACACGAGGAATTCACTCCCCGCGAAATCGAGGTGTTCGCCTCGGTTATGCTGCACGGAACAACGACGAAGGCAGCGGACGCTCTGGACATCACGCAACCGGCCGTTAGCAAGATGCTGCAGCACCTTGCGGAGAAGGCCGGCTTCCAGCTTTTCAGGAAGACCCGGCAACGTCTCATTCCGACGCCGGAGGCGCATATGCTGCACGCTGAAGTGCAACGGGTTTTTGAGTCGGCACGAGTTATTTCGCGTGCGGCTAGAGATATCCGTGAACTACGCAGCGGCCGGCTGAACGTATGTGCATTACCAGCTTTTGGACTCACGTTACTTCCGTCGCTGATCACCAGCTTTTCCCAACTTCATCCATCAGTCTCGATCTCGCTGGAGATCCGGAGCTCGATAACCGTTATCCAGCGGGCGAGCCGTAACCAGTTGGACATCGGAATCGGCGTTACCTCATCGGAAGAAAACCCATCAATCGTTCGCCGCGCCTTGACGGCAACTCCGCCGGTTTGCGTGATGCCTGCCGGCCACAAGCTCTCACAATTGCAGGTCATTCAGGCGGACGATCTCGACGGCATCAACTTCATTTCGATGGGATCATCAGATCCAATGCGGCGGCAACTCGACGCCTTGTGCGTGGAGCGTGGGGTGAACCGTTCACTCAAAGTGGAGTCGAGCCTTTCAAGTACCTGCATCAGTCTTGTGGCGTGCGGCATGGGCGTAACCGTCGTTGATCGCTTGTCCGCCTGGACGGCGCGCGACCTACCGATCGAGATCAGGGATTTCCGGCCTCATCTCGATCTCAATCTCAGTGTCTATCGACCATGGGGCGTGATCGCATCCACGGCAGCCGATGCGTTCACCGAACATCTCATCCAGGGCACGCGCAGCTATATGAACGGGGTAGAGGAAGGCATCCTGAACCTCGTGCGCTGAGTTCATAACTTTTCGCCCGATGCGTGCGGCCCCAACTCAATTGACCGATTTTGATCCCGAAGCGACTGTCGCCGCATCTGGCGGCAGCAAAAAGCTAGTTCAGCAAGCTCTGGCCGCCGATGCAACAGCAATGGAAACCAAATTGATGTCAGACATCCAAAGGCTAGAAACAAACGAAAAATTGAGCCGTGTGGTTATCCATCAGGGGGTGGCATATCTCTCGGGCCTGACAGCCGATGACAGAAGTGCCGATGCTTTCGGGCAGACTCTACAGGTGCTGCGGAAGGCTGACGCGCTTCTTGGCAAGGCTCAGTCGGACAAATCGAAAATTCTGTCAGCGCAAATTTGGATGCGCGACATCAACGAGTTTGATGAGATGAACAGGGCATGGATCACATGGCTCGAAGGCACGGTTCCTCCCGCACGCGCTACCGTGGGCGCGACCTTCGCGCTCCCGGACATCCATGTGGAAATCCAATTCACTGCCGCCGTCTGACCGTGTCAGCGAAGGGGAGGGGTCTTGCGGCCCCGCAATTCATGCAATAGCTGCGAAGAGGCGCTTCACATCCTCTTCGTCGTTATAGACGTGAGGAGAGATCCGTAGTTTCTTTCCACGCACGGTCGCAAAAATTCCCTGGCTCTTGAGGTGTTCGGAAAGTCCCTCTATCGGCCTGTCGCCAAGATCGACGATTGCAATATGCGGGGCTCGAAAGCGGTTGTCAGACACCGTTACATCGAGCTTCGCAGCTTCGTCCCAGATCAATTGGTTGAGGTAATCAAGCCGGGAAAACACGGTTGGGACGCTCCACTCACTCAAGAGGCGAAGAGAAGCGGTCGCAACTGGCAGTACCGCGAAATCGGAGCGTTCGCCCATGTCAAATCGCCGGGCGCCTGGTAGAAACTCAGCCACATCTACCGCATAGAAGTCCGATTTATCGCCGCCTACACGGTTCCACGAATGGTGTTCGAGAGGCTTGCCTGTCGAATGCCATCGGCGGTCCGCGTAAAGAAACGCGAGCCGATATGGCCCGAGAAGGAATTTGTAGGTCGCGAAAACGAGAAAATCCGGACGCACCGTCTTGACATCGAAAGGCAGCGCTCCCACCCACTGGGTTCCATCGACGACGACACAGGCGCCAACCTCCCGTGCGGCGGATGCGATTGCCTCCAGGTCAACCGACATTCCCTCGAACCAGTGCACCATCGTACCTGCGACGACAGCGACCGGCACGCTGGACGACCCGATCGTCGAGATGATCGCAGACGTCCAGTCATTGTCGGCGGGCCGTTTCGCGATTGTGATCGACGCACCTTTTTTCTCCGCAAGTTCGTACCAGACATACCGATGCGACGGATGTTCGTTCTCCATGAGGATGATCGTCGAGCCGGGCTCCACAGGCACGTTGGCCGCGGCAACTGCTGTACCGTAGCTTGTGGCAGCAACGATTGCGATATCGTCCGCATCCGCGTTGATCATCGAAGCGGCCAGTGTCCGTGCATCCTCGACCTCGTCGTAGTACGACCCGATGGACATCTTCCAGGGCGACGCTTTCACCGCCGTCCCGGCTATGCCAGCCTGCAGCGATATTTTCGGGATTGGAGACATGTATGCGGCGTCGAGATAGGAGATCGACCTTGGGAGATCGAAAAGATCACGTTGGCAGTCCAGCATACGATCACACCTCGAAATCAATGGGCGTGCCAAGCGACTTTTCGCGGGCAACGCAGTAAACGAAATTCGCAAGTTCGATATCCTGCGCCGGGACGCCGAGAGAACGGTATAGAGTGATCTCCGCATCGGTAGTGCGGCCGGGGATGGCGCCTTCCAACATCGCGCCGACTTCTCCGCGGATGTCGTCTCGGCTAGCAACCCCGAGCTTGAAAGCTTCGACCATCTCTCCGGCCGCGATGAGCGCCATTGGCATGTAGTCGACCCAAATGCTCGATCTGCGCACGCATTCCTGGTCGAGTTCGCGGCATTGAGACACGCTTGCGCCGACGGCGTTGATGTGAATCCCCGGAGGCAGCCATTCGCCGAACAGTACCGGCTCCTGCGCCGAGGTTGTGGTGCAGACAATGTCCGCTTCTACCAGGGCGTCTCTTGCGGATGGGAAGACCAATGTCTGAAAGCCTGCGCTCGCCTGTTCTTCGGCGAAACGCGACGCCTTCCCAGGATTTCGCCCCCAGATGTGAAGCCGCTTGATAGGCCGCACCTTCGAGATCGTTTCTATGTGGCGTCGCGCCTGTTCGCCATATCCAAAGATCGCAAGGATTGAGGAGTCGGCGCGAGATAGTGCTCTGGTAGCGACGGCACTCGCTGCCGCTGTGCGCCAGGCGGTCAATTCCCCGCCATCGACCAGTGCAACCGGACTGCCATTTTCCTTATCAAAGAGGATGATAGCTCCTCGATGAGAAGGCAGCCCCAGGGCGAAGTTGTCAGGAAAGATAGAGAGGACTTTCGCACCGAACAGGTCACGGTCGGAGAGCGCCGCGTACATTACGGATAGGCAAGTTCCTTCCGACCCAGGCAGCGTCAGCGTTCGTCGGACATCTTGGCTCGCAACGCCGTTCGACGTCTTGCGTAGGGCTGCTTCTGCGATCTCGAGCGACAGTTCGATCGAGAGCGCAGCTCGAATGGCATTTTTGTCGAGCACCATAAAAGCTGGTGCTTGATGATCGGCACTCATGATGCATGCGTCCCTGGGCAATTTTCGTGCAGCCTATCACCGGCACTACCGGACTCATCCGCGAAGTTCATAACTTTAAAGCATAAACCACACGTTGCTGGATCGTTGACGATGCATGTCGCTCTCAGCAGAATACGCCAGCAGAGACAGCCGCTTCCAAGACGAACTCGGCTGCATGCTGAGATGCCGAAAGCATTCCTGGGATAAAGCGCTCGGAGCAATAATATATGCGTGCTATCGTTATAGGATCAGGAGTTATTGGTACCTCCGTTGCATACGAGTTGGCGAAAGCGGGAGCGAAAGTTTCTGTCCTTGAGCAGGGTAGAGTTGCTTCTGGCGCTTCCGCGGTAAGTTTTGCTTGGACCAATGCCAACGGCAAAAGACCTCGCGAATACCATGCGCTCAATGTCGCTGGTATGCGCGCCTATATCGATCTCGCCCGTGAGTTCGAGGGCGCGGGCTGGTTCAACCAAACAGGCAGTTTCGAATGGTGGACCACGGAGGCTGCACAGGCAAAGCAGCTGGCGGGAGTAAAGCTTGAACAGGAATGGGGGTATGGCGTCGATTTCATCTCCCGGGATCGCGTTGCCGCGATGGAGCCCGACCTCGATGTTCGGGCGATAGGTGAGGCGCCTATCGTCTATTACCCCGAAGAGGGCTGGATCGATCCAGTTCTGTACGCAGCTTGCCTGTTGCGCAGTGCGTGCGAACGCTGGGGCGCGCAGGTGTACACCGGCACGCAAGTCAAGTCGTTGGAGACGCGGTCTGGACGCGTTTCAGGCGTGCGCACGGCGGCCGGCGAACGATTTGAAGCTGACATTGTGGTGAATTGCGCAGGGGGGGCATCCAAAGACAGCTTGGGCGAGATTCCCGGCATCCCAATGAAGTCGTCAATCGGCGTTCTGGCGTTCACTCAGCCAGTGGCGATGACCTTGAGACGGCAGTTCCACGCTGACGATCTCGATGTCCGTCCCGACGGCGCAGGCCGCCTGATGCTTCATAAAATATCAGTCGACGATCAGCTCTCCGAACCGAAACTGCTTCGGCCCGATGGCATCGAAGCGACCACCATCCTCAATGCTGCACGTGAGCTGCTTCCAGCGCTCGAGGCAGTCAGCATCGAGGCCGTCAGGACGACGGTTCGCCCGATTCCCGGCGACGGATTGAGCTGCGCCGGCCCGATGCCGCAAGTCGATGGGTATTATGTTGGCGTGACACATAGCGGTGTCACGATCGCCCCGCAGATGGCGCGGTTGCTGGCTGATGAGATTGTTCACGGGAACATCCGCGAAGAACTCGCCATGTTCAGACCAGCGCGCTTCTTCGGCGGAGCCCCTGGCAGCGTCGTACCCAAATCCGCGGTTGCCGGCCCCAGCCACGACTGAGCATTCAGGCAAGTCAAGCACCGAGGTGTGGCGCTGCCGTAGGAGATCAACCAGTCCGGAATTCGAATCGAACAAATGAGCGCAGCCTCGGAAAGGGGCGACAATCAAAAGGAAGCGCAAGGGTCGAAGGCTACGCAGAAGACAGGTCATAACCATAACAGGGGAACTCAGATGACACTTCTTTCACGCAGAACTCTATTGCTGGGATCGGCGGCCATTGGCGGCCTCTTGGTCACCGGTGTTGGTACGAATCAAGCTTCGGCAGAAGAAGGCAACACGTTGCGACTGCCGATCGGTCGCGCAGCGGGAAATCTCGATCCGCAGCGTTATGTCGGCATCTTCGCCGTGCAGGATATGATCTTCGACCCGCTCGTGCACTACTCTTCGGGCGGCAAGATCGAACCGGCTCTGGCTGCCTCGTGGGACAAGTCACCCGATGACAAAGTATACACGTTCAAGCTTCGCCCCGAGGTGACGTTCACGGATGGCGAGCCTTGGAACGCCGAAGCGGCAAAGTGGAATCTGGATCGCTGGCTTCCGAAGGAAGACTACAACTGGATGCGTATCAGCGCGAATCTCGACAAGATCGAGATCGTCGACCCGATGACGATCGCAATCCATTTCAAGCAGCCGACTCCCACGGCTCTCGTAGAGTTTTCCTATGTCAGGCCCGTAAGGTTCCTGAGCCCTAAAGCAGTTGATGGAGAGGGTAAGTACGCATCTCCTGTGGGAACCGGTCCGTGGAAGATCGAGAAGGACGCGCCTGAGGGCACCGACCTCATTCCCAACGAAAAGTACTGGGGGGCAAAGCCTTCTGTTGACAAGGTTTCGCTGATTGTCATGCCGGACGCACGCAGTCGGATGTCGGCGCTACGAGCAGGCGACATCGACGCGATGGGCGGACAGTTCATCGCTCCCGTCAGTCCTCAGGATGCGAAGACCCTTGAGTCTTCCGGCATGACCGTGGTGACCGACACGGGCACGGATACGATTGTGCTCGGCTTCAACCCGCGCATCGATACTTTTAAGGATGTGCGTGTTCGCGAGGCGTTCAACCTGCTTATCGACCGCGAGGGCATCTGCAAGGCAGTGATGAAGGGTTTTGCCACGCCTACGATGAACCTTTATCCCGAGGTGATCGCCTATTCGGGAACCCGATTTGAAGTTCCGAAGCGTGACCTGGAAAAAGCTAAGAGCCTGCTCGACGAGGCCGGTTGGGTTGGAGAGCCTGTCCGATCCAAGGACGGCAAGCAGCTGAACATCGATCTTGTCATATCCGAAGACGCGGTCCCGAGCTCCCGGGCCCTAGGCGAGGTTATACAGGCGTTGCTTTCGGAAGCCGGTATCGGCGTGAAGTTGCGCAACGTCGACCACGCTACGCGTCACGGTGATATTCCGGAGTTCAAGTATGATCTCTCGCTGTTTATAACCAACGGCGCGCCGTATGACCCCTTCAATTCAATTGGTTTGATGGTCCTCTCGACGATCGAACCGGGAACGGACGGAAAGATCTACGAGGACAAGGCGGTTGACCCACTGATCCTCAAGGCACTCTCGGCTCCGGAGCCCGAGCGGGCTGAGGCATTCCAGGCCGTTTTCACCTGGCTGCATGACAACTGGGCGATGATGCCGCTGTTCCACGCCCAGCGAATCTGGGCGCACAATGATCGCGTCAAGGCTTTTGCCATACCCGCGACAGAATACGAGATGCCGCTGAAAGGCATATCTCTTTAAGCTGTACCTGTGCCTCGGCTTCGCGCCGAGGCACCCGCAGTCTCAGGAAAGCCAAAGGTTCGCCATGCTGAGAATAGCCATGAAGCGCGGTGTTTCCGCCGCCATCCTCATCGCCATCGCCTCTGTGTTCTCTTTCATCTTGATCGCAGCGTTTCCCGGAAACGTGGCCGCGCTCATAGCTGAGTTGAGAGGCGGCTTTGTGTCGCACAAGGTCGTTGAGCAGGTGGCGATCGAATACGGCCTGAACGATCCGCTGCCATTGCGATATGTGCACTGGCTCGGCGATGTGTTGCAGGGCGATTTCGGAAGGTCGCTGCGAACCGGTCAGCCGGTCTCAGAAGCCATAATGGAACGCCTTGAGCCCACTCTGGTTCTTATTGCTGGCGGCGGCATTGTCATGCTGATCGTTGGTGTCGGGCTCAGCTTCATGGGTGCCATGTGGCCTAACGGAACGACAGACCGGATGATCCGCGCCTTCGCCGTTTTGAACGTGTCGATCCCAAAATTTTTCCTAGCATCAATGCTCATTTATGCGTTCGGCGTGACGTGGAACGTGTTTCCCACTTTCGGCTTCAGGGGACTTTCCAGTTGGATTTTGCCGAGCATCGCCATTGGGGTTGTTCCAGGTGCGCTCCTCAGCCGCGTCGCACGGGTCGCGCTGGAGGAAACTATGAGCAAGCCTTATGTCATCACCGCGATCAGCAAAGGCTTCAGCAGACGAAGAATTCTGTTTCGCGACGCCTTGCCGAATATCGTCCCGGTCGTTTTGACAGCGTTTGGAATGGCGCTGGCCCAGATGGTGCCCAACGCGTTCATCATCGAACCGATTTTTTCGTGGCAAGGTCTTGGCGCCTATTTTGTTGAGGCAGCTCGCTTCCGGGATCTCCCAGTACTGCAGGCGTGCCTGCTGATCTTCTCCGTGCTGTTCATTGTGGTGAATCTCGTCGTCGACCTGATCGTCATTGTCGTCGATCCGCTTCAACGTCGAGCTGCGAGGGCCTGATCATGAGTTCGATAAAATCATTCTTTCGCAGCGTCGGCTGGCCGATCTCGCTGATGATCGGGTTCTTTGTCTTCATCGCGACCTTCGGCTCACTGGTCAGCCCTTATGACCCGAATACGCAAAACCTCCTTGCTCCAACTGAATCGTTTTCAGGAGTCTACTGGCTGGGCACCGACAACCTCGGGCGCGACGTGCTCAGCCGACTTATTGCGGGTGCCCAGACCACGCTCGTGGGTGTGACCATTGTCCTGTTTCTTGCCGGCATATTTGGAATGTTGGTTGGGACCATATCCGGCTATTTCGGTGGCTGGATCGACGAAATCCTCATGCGTATGGTCGACTTCGGCCTCAGTGTGCCTAGTCTCGTGGTGGCGCTGGCGATCGTTGGTGTATTCGGTCCTAGCTATTGGAATATGATCATTGCGCTGGCGATCGCCTGGACGCCAATCTATGCCCGGCTGACGCGAGGTGTGGTGGCGGCGGCAGTAAACCAGCCGCATATCGAAAGCCTTCGCGTTTTGGGCGCCAGCCGACTCAGGATCATATTCAAACATCTGGTGCCGGTCGCATTGGGATCCGTGCTGATCTACGCGAGCGCGGACGTCGGTATTTTGGCCCTCGCGATCGCTAACTTGAGCTTTCTGGGGCTCGGTGTGCAGCCGCCGCAAGCGGAGTGGGGACAGATGCTGGTTTCGAGCCTGCCCTATCTTGAAGAAGCACCGCGCCTGGTGATCCTTCCGGGGCTCGCGCTTACCATCATGGTCGTAGGTTTCAACCTGTTCGGCGAGAAGATCGCGCTGTCCAAGAACCCGCGCCGGATGACCAAGCGGAGCTTGGCCGCCCGCAAGAAACTGTTCATGAAGGAGATCGCGACATGAGCACTGGGAGTTCCCCAACACCTGCATTGCTCGAAGTCTCCAATCTGTCGGTGACGCTCCATACGGCGAGAACCAGCGTCAAGCCGGTCGATGGCGTGAGCTACCGTGTGAACGAAGGCGAGGTCCTGGCGATTGTCGGCGAAAGCGGCAGCGGCAAGACCATCCTCAACATGGCGCCGCTATCTCTGCTTCCGACGGGACTCGACGCTGAAATAGAGGGGACGGTGAAATTCAACGGCCTCGACATCCTGCGAGCGCCTGAGCAACAAATGCGCAAACTGCGTGGCGGCGAGATCGGCGTCATATTTCAGGATCCGTTGAGTTCTCTCAACCCGGTCCGACGCATTGGAAGGCAGATCGCCGAGGTCTCGGAATTGCACCTTGGCATGACTGCGGCGCAGGCCGACAAACGAGCCGCCGAACTGCTGGCGTTGGTCGGGCTACCCGATCCACTAAGCCGACTGCAGCAGTATCCGCACGAGCTTTCCGGGGGTATGCGCCAGCGCGTTGGCATAGCGATGAGCATTGCCGGCGAGCCCAAGCTCCTCATAGCGGATGAGCCTACCACCGCGCTCGATGTCACGGTTCAGGCTCAGATCGTGGAGCTGCTGAAAGACCTACAGAGGCGCCTGCAGATGGCCATCGTCATCATCACTCACGATTTTGGTGTGGTCTCCGGCATGGCGACCAAGGTGGCGGTGATGTACGCCGGCCGGCTGTCAGAACTGGGTCCGGTGGACGACGTGCTGATGACGCCGGTCCACCCCTACACCAAAGGTCTGCTCGGTTCAGTTCCATCGCTAAATGCAGACATTGGTTCGAAATTTATTGGTCTTCCTGGCCAGCCGCCAGATCTGTCTCGGTTGATACGCGGTTGTGCGTTCACGCCACGCTGCGCTTCGGCGCTGCAGAGCTGCAGCGCCACTCAACCGCACTTGCTTTCAGTACCAGGAGAGTCGTCGACGCACGTCGCCGCATGCCCGGTCATCATCAACAAGCTTGCGCGAGTGATGGAAGATGCCTGAGAACCTCATTGAGATCGTCGATCTCAAAACTCACTTTCGCGACCGCCACACAGGGGCTGAGATTAAGGCCTGTGATGGCGTGAGCCTGAAGATTGGCGCGGGCGAGATTGTAGGATTGGTCGGGGAGTCGGGATGCGGAAAATCGACACTGGGTCGCACGATCGTCGGTCTCGAGAGCGCCAAATCCGGAGAGATCCGATTCAAGGGCGAAAATTTCCTGGCTATGAGCGGCAAGCATTTGTTCGAACGAAGGCGCAAGATCCAATACATCTTTCAGGATCCGCTTTCCTCGCTGAGTTCCCGACAGACGATTGGTCAGGCGATCGATGAAGCGCTGCTCATCAATGGGGAGAACAACCATTCCGCGCGGGCGGCACATGTCAAAGAACTCTTGGACCAAGTGGGGCTGCCCGAACAGATAATGGAGCGCTATCCGCGCGAGATGTCGGGTGGCCAACGTCAACGCGTGTGTATCGCGCGATCGCTTGCTGCCAACCCAACCGTACTCATATGCGATGAGCCTGTCAGTTCGCTCGATGTCTCCATCAGAGCGCAAATCATGAACCTGTTTCTGAAGCTGCGCGATGATTTCGGAATGTCATGTCTTCTCATTGCGCACGATCTGGCCATCGTTCGCCAGGCCGCACAGCGCGTCTACGTGATGTATCTCGGCCGCGTCATGGAAGAAGGTGAGAGCGGCGCGCTCTATAGCCAGCCCGCACATCCGTATACACAGGCGCTGCTCAGCGCGGTCCCGTCGACAAATCCAGTTGAGGAGCGCGAACGTCAGCGGATCATTCTAAAGGGAGATGTGCCAAGCCCTGTGAATCCGCCGACCGGATGCCGTTTTCGTACGCGCTGCCCTGCCGTGCAAAGTGTTTGTGAGACATCGCCTCCGGTCAACAGCTTGTCGGAATCGCATCTCGCAAGTTGTCATTTCGCTGGTCGGATCAAAGCGGGTATCCTGCAGGAATACGACGTGAGACAAGTCGGATAAACCGGCGTGGGAGACGGAGAGGCCCAGGTTCTCCAATATTGATGCGTACTCGCGGCGCCGAATACGGCTTGGGGATCTCCATGCCAGTAGCCGGAGACCGGATTCCTCTGGTCGGCACAGTCGCAACGTTGCGTCGGCGCGATCGGTGCTTCAGTCGGCATTCAGCGGTACATACATCGGCTACTTGGGTTTCTCCTCAAGCTTTTCATCCCCGAAAGAATTGCCTCCCAGGTGCGGCTCGATATCCGAAGCTTGACGATTCTATCCCACATCCGCCTCACGTCCGCACCCTCAGCGCCTGCTCCAGCCTGTCGGCAATCTGTGTGACGATATAGGCAATCACCATGTAGATCACGACGGCAATCACGAAGGCTTCGAGGTAGTAGTAGTTCAGGGCGGCGGTCAGCTGGGACTGGGCGAAGATATCGACGACCTCGATGGCGAATCCGAGAGAAAGCGCCTTCATGATGACCATCATCGAAGTCGTCAGGTCGGGAATTGCGGTGAGGGCCACCTGGGGAAACAGGATACGTCGAAACAGTTGGCCGCCCGTATAGCCGAGCGAATGGGCCGCGTCCGACTGACCGGTGTCGAATGCATTCAGGGCTCCCTTGATAATCTCGGATTGGAACGCGGCGACACAGCCGGTAATCGCGACGACAAGAATGACCCAATTGGGGGTTTCGTGAGCGTTGAAGTTGATCCCGAGCAACGAGAACAGGAACTGAAATGCGGGCGGCAGACCGAAATAGGCGAGGAAAATAACGATGACCATTGGAACGCCCTTGAAGACGATCTTGTAAGTCATGATGAGCTCTCGCAGAACCGGCACCCGTCTGTATTCGATCAGCGCGAATATGCTGCCGACTATCGTCGACAGGACGAAAATCAAGAGTGCCATTCCAACGGTCACGGGTACGGCACTCAGAATTTCCTGCGTGTCCTGGAGCAAAATATCGGTATCAAACATGGTTGAATACCCTTACGTCAGACGCTCGCGAGGAGCTCGTTCTTGATCGGAGTTGTTGTCGTTGACTCTGGCGCTTGCATCGGTGATCGAAGCTCGAAGAAGCGCACGATGAGCCATGCGACCAGGCACATCAGCGAATAGATGACCGCCAGGACGAGGTAGGTTTCGAACTGGAACTGGTTGTAGTCGCGCTCCATGATCAAATGCGCAGTCGCCATGACGTCGGCGGCGCCGATGTACATGACCAGCGCAACGTTATGGATCAGGTAGATGACGGAGTTCCCGTAGCCCGGTAGTGCGAAGTGCACCGCTTGCGGGCCGACGACGCGAGTAATTTTCTGCCGGAACGTATATCCAAGGCTATCGGCCGCATCGTGCTGGCCGCGATCGACGGCAAGATATGCAGGCCGCATGACTTCCGACAGATATCCTCCATGGTAGAGGCTCAACCCCACCATGGCAGCCATCGTCGGCGAAATAAAATCTTTGGCGCCGAACAGGATCACCAACAGCGGAAGCCCATAAAACGCGACGAACAGCTGCAGGACGACAGGAACGCTCCGGGCATAGGACACGTAGAGGTCCACCAGGTGACTGATCAGTGGCACCCTGCGAACCCGGAGTGTTGTCGCGATGAGAGCCAGACAGAACCCGGAAATGAGGGCCGTAAACGTGATGGCGAGCGTCAGCGGCAGTGCCGAGAGCAACTCGGGAATCATAGCAGATACATCCACTTTGAAACGCTCCTTTTTGCAATTCAGCCTTGCCGCTGACTAGCGAATATGGCCCTCGACGGCCGTGCTATTTCATGTACTGGACGATGCCCTCGCCGAACCACTTCTGCGAGAGCTTCTCGATCGTGCCGTCGTCTTTCAATTCCTTGAGAACCTTGTTCACATCGTCAGCCAGAACCTTGTTCTCGTCTGATCTGTGGATCAGCATGTAGGTGTTGTTGCTGAACACTGGTTCGGACGCCACGATATCGAGTTTCTTTTGCTCGATGACGGTCTGCTCACCGAGATTGGACGGCAAGACGAGAGCGTCGAACTTACCGTTCTGAACTTCGTCCAGCCGGTTCGGGTAGGGAATGCCTGCACTCGATGCCGTGACATCGAGCTTGTATTGCGGGTTTTCTTTCTGCCAGTTCATGATGAACTTGTAGGTTCCACCGCCGGCCGTGGTCGGAACGATCCTCTTGCCGACCAGGTCTTTCATTTCCTTGATGCCGCTGTCTTTCTTGCTGTAGATCTTCATCAGGCTGGCGCCCATGGGATTTTCCGGAATGAAGAACTGCTTGGAGCGCTCGGGCGACTTGTAGTAGCCACCCACCGCGATGTCGTACTTGCCCGTAGCGAGACCGGTTTCCTGGGCAATGTCGGAGACGCCTTCCATTTCGAACTTGTATTGCGGCAGCTTTGCGTTGATCGCCCTCAGGAGATCGGGCTCATAGCCTTGCGGCTCGACGCCGATCGCGCCCCATGCCAGCGGCTTGGATTCGGCAGACGTCGCGATCTTGATTGTCCGAACGGTCTGGCCATAGCTGACCCCCGCCGTTGCAAGGGCTATTGCGATGCCGCCGACGACAGCCAGGGCATGACGACGGGAAAAGCGGGATGTGATTACAGACATTTCTTAGGTTCCCTTGTTGTTGGATTATTGAAAAGCGAGTTCTGACTGCAGGAATTGAGCAAGTCGTGGGCTGGAAGGCGCGTCGAAGATATCAGCCGGGCTGCCATCGGCGGCGACCACGCCACGGTCCATGAAGACGATCCGGTTGGAGATGTTCCTTGCGAATTGCATCTCATGGGTCACAAGCAGCGAAGTGATCCCTGACGAGGTGACGTCCTTGATCACCTTCAGGACTTCACCGACGAGTTCTGGATCCAGCGATGACGTAGGCTCATCGAAGAGTATCACGTCGGGACGAACCGCCAGGGCGCGCGCAATGCCGGTGCGCTGGAGCTGGCCGCCCGACAGTTGGGAGGGATAGCTGTCTCGCTTCGGGGTGAGGCCGACCCGCTCGAGCTCCCGCAAGGCGATCTCCCGCGCCTCGTCCGCGGACTTGCGCTGCACGACGACCAGTGGATCCATCACGTTCTGCAGGACCGTCATGTTCTTGAAGACGTTGAATTGTTGAAAGACCATCGCCGTTCGCAACCGGATCGCCTGGACAGCGACCTTGTCGGCACGCTGGTAATCCATCCGGATCTGATCGAACGCGATGGTTCCTGACGACGGCTTGGCCAGGTAGTTGATGCATTTCAGCAACGTGGTCTTGCCGGTGCCGCTGGGGCCGATGATCGAAACCACGTCACCCCGCTTTACCGAGAGATTGACGCCGTTCAGAACCTGCGTGCTTCCGTAAGACAGCTTTACATCTTTGAGTTCAAGCATTGCTGGTTGTCCCTTCGGAAAGTGTGAGACGGACTGCTTCGACCGCATGCGACATCATCACCCGCTCTCCGCATGGCCGAGAACGTGCATCAGCCGGTTTGCCCAGCCGAAGATCGATATGGCGTGGATCAGGTCGATAATCTCGCGGTCGTCCATGCCGACTGATCGAAGCGCGGCGATATCGTCTGCCGTTGCTTCCGACGGGGCCGCCGACAGGCGGCGGGCAAAACTGTAGATTGCCGCATCGCGTGGGCCGAGCGCTTCAGGTTTATCGAGATAGAGCGCGGTGACCACTTCGTCGTTCTTGGTCAGCTCTGCATGCCTGCGGGCGTGAACAACGGCGCAGAATTTGCAGCCATTGACGATGGACGCACCTAATGCACCAAGCTCGCGGTCAGGGCGGGCAAGCCCGCCTTCGACATACATGATGGCGTTGAACAAGATGGTGCGGGCAAGGTAGCTCTCAGGGTCATGCGCAAGGGTGCGCACATATTCCGAAACTTTCTTGGCTGATGGCGTGACCTTCATCGCTTCAAGCTGTTCCGGCGTGGCCTCGGATAGCTCGACCGGCGCTATGTACGGATGCCAATTCAATGGCTTCAGGCGCACCGCGGAAATCATGCCGTCCTCAACAATCGCAGGCCGGTTGCCACCCGCGTCTGGAAATTGACGAAGGCGATGAGCTCGGAAAGGGCGACGATCTGAGGATTGTTCAATCCAGCTTGGGCGAGCAGGGCGATGTGGCCCGCTTCCGCCTTTTTCGGTGTCAGCGTAATCAGGTCCACATGACGTGCGATGGTCGCCAATGGCTCTTCCAAATCCGTTTCCCCCTGGGCTAAGGCCAGAAGCTGCTCAGTCGGATCGAGCTGAGCCAGCTGCACATCAAATTCGGCCATCAGGACCGGATCGGCATTCAGAGCGGCCATGCGACGGGCCAGAGCAACCCGCAAATTAGGCGCAAGCCCTTGGTCGTTTGCTGGCTGCAGGACGGAGAGGCGACATTCCTCGGCCCCCAGCACGAATTCAGGCCGAAACCGACGCGCGCTGAAAAGCGCATCGTGCGGTGATAGACCGGCGGCCTTGTCCATTGCGTCGATCACAGCGCGGCCTCCTTCTCCAACAAGGGTGTTGAATCGACCCATTCGTCGCCCAGAAGTTCGGGCGTGTCGTAAGCGATCAGGTTGGCGAAGTGGGTTTCGACATCTTCGGCAAACAGCGATGCGGCAATGCCGCGGACCAAACGGTCGGCACCCGCGCTGACGGCTGGGATATCACCGGAGACCTTGCCGTGCGTCAGCATGGCGGCGTCGTTGAAGCAGTGGATATGCGACAGCATCGGGCAGGAGCCGGGGACGCGCTCACGAAACTCGAAGGCGGGACCTAGGTCCGGTGCGTCGGACATGCCTGCACGCGCCGGCCCCATGTCCGGTGTATATCGGCCATCCGACCAGGTGCGGATATGTGGCGCGATGGCTGCAAATTCCGGGCGGCCGTTGAAGTCGTTTGAAAAGCCGGTTGCCGCGATCAGGAAGTCGTAGCGCATCAGCCCCTGGGTGGTTTCGATAAGCAGGCCTCCCGCATCTTCCGTGACCGCGACGATGCCGCAGTCGAGAAAGAACCGGGCATTGGGGTGGCGAGAAACGCGAAGCGTCGATGAACGCGGCGGCGGCGTCTGGGTTGAGGCGGTGTAGTCGAAGAACTTCCACTTCCAGGCATCGGGCAATTGATGCATGCCGAGTACAACACCCGGACTGCCGATTCCGGTCAGCTTGTTGACGCGCGGCATTTCCTTGCGCCGGATCAACATGTCCACAGATCCGGCGCCCGCCTCGAGTGCGGTTGCGGCATTGTCCATGGACGAGGCACCGGCGCCGATGACCGCCACACGCTTACCTTGCAGCGCGTCGAAATCGATCTCGTCCGCAGAATGGGCCCAATAAGCGCGATCGATGCCCCTGAGGAAATCGGGCACGGCAAAACCGCCCAGACCAGAGCGGCCGGTGGCCAGAACGAGATGACGGGTGAGAACCCGGCCGGATTCCGCGCCTTCGATATCGATCGCAATCAGATCACCAACCGGTGCGACGCCGGTCATGCGCACGCCGTTGCGCACAGGCAGAGCAAGAACCTTGCGGTACCAGACCAGGTAATCCATCCACTGGCCCTTGGGGATTTTGTCCAGCGACCGCCAGGCGTCGACGCCCCATTGCGCCGTGAACCAGGCGCGGAACGTCAATTGCGGCAAGCCGAGCGACGGACCGTGCAGGGTCTTCGGCGACCGGAGTGTTTGCATGCGGGCAAACGTTATCCACGGTCCTTCGAGCCCAGCCGGCGCCGCATCATAGGCGACGACATTGGTGATCCCTGCCAGCACCAGCTTTGCCGTGGCAGCAAGTCCGCACATGCCAGCGCCAATGACCACGACATCACGGACCGGGGCGCCCTCATGCATGCGTGTGGGGACCCAGGGCTTGGCGGGCAGCTCGACAAAGTCGAGATCCTGCGCGAGCTGGGCTTCCAACGCGGCAAGGCCCGTCGATGCTGCCGGGGTGGGAGTATGCTTCATATTCCAGTTCCGTTATTTGTGCCCGACGCGGGATCGTTCACCAATTGGCTGGCCAAAGCTGGATCGAGCTTCTTGAAACCGACGATCGACCGTTCAGCCACCGCTTCGACCGCATCCATCAGCGCCTGCGCGACTGGGCGAAGGGGACGTTTTGAGGCAGCCACAACGCCCCAATAAAAGAGAACGGTTACATCGATCGGGCGAATGACGACCCCAGGCAGGGCGACGCCATAGGCCGTGAGGGGATCGATGACGGCCGCGACACCAGTATGGCGCACGATCTGCAACGCGCCGTAGGCAGTATTGGTCCGGATCACCGGGCCGGTGTCGATGCCCCGGGCAGCGAGTGCCTTGGCGACATGCAACTGAAACCGCAGCGGATTGAGCAACGTAGCCACGCGACGACCCGCAAAAGCCGAAAGCGGTATGACATCAAGTTCAGCCAGCGCATCGTCCTCCCGCACGGCAGCAACATCAGGCGCCGAATAGAGCCGTAGGACATCCAGACCGGGCGTATCGAGCGGCAGGCTTGAAAACCCGATCTCGGCACGTCCGCTGCGCACTTCCTGGGCGACGATCGAGGGAAGAAACTGCCCGAGATGCGTCTCGTGCGGAAGCTCGACACCCTTGAGCTCGGCCAGGGCCGCCGGGATCAAGCCGGTGCCGATCGCGGAGGTTGTGACAATCTGCAGGATCCGCCCACGGCCGGCGGCGATCATCTTGGCCCGCGCTGCAAGTTCGGTGAAAGACATCAACAATCGCCGCGCTTCCTCCTCGAATGCGACACCCTCTTCAGACAGCTGCACCCGTCGACCGATCCGATGCAGCAATTCGAAGCCAAGTTCGGCCTCGAGCTCCTGAATGGTGCGTGTCACCGAAGGTTGGGAACGCCCGAGCATGTCAGCCGCCTTGGTAATGCTGCCGCTGGCAGCAACCGCAAGGAAGGTCTGAAGGTCCCGGGTTTCCATGTTCTCCCTACATGCGTAATTCGTATGATTGACATCGTCTCATTCATTTTTGATATATGTCAAGCGGAAACTAATAGTCGTTGCGGCGTTTGCCGGCTCAGAGCCGGAGTCCTGATCGAAACGGCTGATGGCAACCGACGTGACTTCAATTCGGATCCTCCCGATGAAAAAACTTGTAGGCGGGGACGGCAAGGATTCTCGAACCATAAAGCCGGCGACAGGAGGAATGTTATGCGCGTGAGTATTCTGGGCGCTGGAGCAATTGCCTATGGCCTTGCGGCCTATTTGGCACAATCGGGACATACGCCAACACTTTGGTCACCGTCGGGAGACCGCACCAGAACGTTGGCGACTGGCGAATTATTGAAGGCGACGGGGGATATCGAGGCGACGGTGCCGGTGCGTATTGCCAATGATTGTAAAGATGCCATCGATCACGCGGATGTGGTGGTGATCGCGCTTCCCGCTTACGGCCACAAGATAGTGATGGATGCCGCCGTCCCTCACCTGGCAGATGGTATTCCTGTCATCGTCAGTTCGCACAGTTCGTTCGGCGCGCTGTATCTCTCCAAGCGGTTAGCCGAGCGCAAGGTCAGGTTGCCGATCGTCGTTTGGGGCACAACGCTCTTGACCGGCCGCCAGCTCGGACCAGCAGAAGTCCAGGTCACTTCCATTCGCCAGAAGCTTGATGTTGCGACGCTGCCTTTCGATGCGCTCGATCAAGGGTACAAGCTTTGCACGGCCTTGTTCGGCGATCGTTTCGTCAAGCGCGATGGTCTGCTGGCAATTGCGCTCAGCAACCTCAATCCGCAGAACCATCTGGGAATTGCCCTTCTCAATCTCACACGAATGGAGAAGGCCGAGCGATGGAGCCAGGGGGAAATGTCACTCCTGCCGTTGGTCGCTTCATCGAGGCTCTGGATGCCGAACGATTGGCCATAGCTGGCAATTTCGGTATCGCGGTTCGTACCGTCCAGGAACATTTTTCATTGTCGTTCCACGTCCCCATGAGCACCGTTTCGGAAATGAACCTGGAGATGGATCGCCAAGGTCGTGGCGGCTTTGGCCCGACGACTATCGAGAGCCGCTATATTCTCGAGGACGTTCCGTTCGGCCTGTTACCAACCGCAGTCCTGGGGAAGATCAGCGGAAATCCGGCGGTTCTCCATGAATCCGGAATTTCCATATTGTCGGCGGCTTATGGCCGGGATCTCAAGGGAGATAATGATATTCTTCCTGGGCTCGGCATCGAGAAAATGACAAAGACGGATCTTGAAGCCCTTTGCCGCAAGGGGTTTTGAGCGCGCTCGCGGCCAATGCGGCGTGATTACGCTTTGGGGAAGCTAGCGCGACGCTCCTGTTACATCATTGCGAGCTGATTCTAACCAACGACATCCGAAGGGGACCAACACAGGTTGGATATTATCAAACTGTGTTGGTCCGAGTTGGCTATTTCACCTGCTTGATCTCCCCCGGCGCCAAACGGCGCCGGATAAGACGTGCCGTATCGATCACATCATGCGTTTGATGTCGGTGTACGCGCCATTCGTCTTCAGCGTCACGGTGACGTCGGCACCGGTGCGGTTGCGCCAGAACCAACCGTGATTGCCGTCAAAGGCTGCCTCAAGTACGCCCTCGTCCTCTGCAGCACCGCGTCCCTTCTCGTATGAGATGCTTTCGCCGCCGCCGTCACCATGGGTGTCGAAGTTCACCGCCGCGCCATTGGCTGTCCAAGAGTAGTTTGCCTTTGCGCCCTTGGCCATGACGAGCTTGATCTCAGCTCCTTCGCCGGGCTTGAGGGTGACCGACATTTCGTCCGTCCGCAGTTCCTGGGCAGAGGCGGAACCAATCACCAGTTCAGCGAAGACGCGCTCCAGAAGACTCGACTGCTGATCTTGGCCTGGCACTGCGGTCGGCGTGCCGTTTTGCAATTCGCGAAGGCGGTCTTGCTCGGCCTCTTCGGCGAGTTGTGTCTTGATCTCGCCCATCTCGGTGAGCTCGAGCGCTCGCCCAACGCCGGTGGGATCGATGGCGTATTCGGCCGGCAGCACGATGGTCACAAGGATGGCCGCTGCCGCGACAATGGCGATGAGGGTAGATCGGAGGAGCTGCATGGATGTCGGCAGTTCAGCGCGGGTCGGGATGTCTGTGTTGTACATGGGAGAATTCCTTTTTTGATCTTTACTTGGAGGTTCAGGAGACGACCCAGCCGGTGAGCTGATAGCCGATCAGCACAAACCCGGCGGTCATCATGATGGTGTTGGCGGTGTATGCGTGGCGCCAGAAACTGTCGGTCCGGCGCCAGTAGCCCATGACGATAAGGATAGCAGCGAGCGCGAGAAGCTGACCGACCTCAACGCCGACGTTGAAGGCAAGTAGGTTGGGCACGAGCCCGTCGGGCGAGATGTTGTATTCGATGATCTTCGTCGACAGGCCGAAGCCGTGGAAAAAGCCGAAGATCAGCGTCGCGATCTTGGTGTTCGGCTGGAAGCCGAGCCACCTCTGGAAGGCACCCATATTGTCGAGCGCCTTGTAGACGACCGACAGGCCGATGATCGCGTCGATGATGTAGCTGTTGATGCCAACGTTGAAATAGACGCCAAGCAGCATGGTCGTGGAATGGCCGAGCGCGAACAGGCTCACATAGATGCCAATGTGCTTCATCCGGTAGAGGAAGAAGATCACGCCGAACAGGAACAGGACGTGGTCGTATCCCGTCACCATGTGCTTGGCGCCGAGATAGATGAAGGGCAGCAGATTGATGCCCGTGATCTCCTGGATATAGCCCTTGTCGCCTTCGGCAACGGCATGGGCGAGGGCAGTCCCCCCAAGCAATGGGAGGGTCAGGAGAGCAATGAGCACAGGAAGGGCCAACCGCCAGCGCGCGCAAGGCGTGCGTGGCGGACCCTTGTAGAAGGATCCTTGCATGAGAATTCCAATCGTCGTCGTTGAGGATGGCCGCGCGTGCGGCCGCGATCATGCGATGACGATCTGCCTGGGAGGGCGCTCAAGCCGGAAACGGATTTCGAGGTCGGCAAACGAAGGCGGGTAAACCAGCCAGCTCCGGCCTATCGGCGGTGCTGGCTGCGCGAAGCCCGGAAGCGTGCTCGCCGTTTCATGGGTGTGGTCGGCCGGATTGTGGCCGTGGGTATGACCAAAGCTCTGCTCATCGGCTTCGCCATCGTCATGGCTGTGGCCGTGTTTTTCGATCTGTGCTGTCAGCTCTGCGTGACGCGCTGCCTCGGCGGCAGCGAGCGCAATCGGGCTATGCGAGGCCGAACTACCCACTGGGGAGAGCAGCACGCCGAGAGTCATCGCGAACGCGACGATGAGACGAAAGGCTGTGCTAGGGATCCAATTCGGCATGCTTAACGATTATTCTCTAAAATCCTAACGAATGGTGGCATGCACCAGAATCGAGGCCACTTTGAGGCTTGGAATATCCTCTCTGGGGGGATAGCATCAAGGGCATGAATGAGCGTCCCCACGTCCACGAAACCCATCCTGCCATCATCAAGCGGCTGAAGCGCGCCGACGGCCATCTGCGCGGGATCGTCGAGATGATCGAGGCCGGGCGACCGTGCCTCGACATCGCCCAGCAACTTCATGCCGTGGAGAAGGCCATCGCCCAGGCCAAGAAGACGCTGATCCAGGACCACCTCAACCACTGCCTTGAGGACGTCGTCGGACCGCTGGCGCTCGAGCAGCGCCGCTCGATCGACGAGTTCAAGGATATCACCAAGTACCTGTGAGAAGCGCCATGATGGACAAAGTTCGCGATTGGTTCGGGTTCGGCCCGATGACGCAAGGCATGGGCGGCCACGGACATGATCACGGCGAGGGCGGCCATGGCCACACGCATGGCGTCATCGACCCGACGATCGCCACGACGACGCGCGGCATCTGGGCGATCAAATGGTCATTCGTCGTTCTGGCCATCACGGCGGCGCTGCAGTTGGTGGTCGTGTTCCTCTCCGGCAGCGTGGCGCTGCTGGCCGACACGATCCACAATGTCGGCGACGCGGTCACCGCCATCCCATTGTGGGTCGCCTTCATGCTGGCCCGTCGCAAACCGAGCAAGACGTTCACCTACGGGCTGGGCCGCGTCGAAGATCTGGCCGGCATTCTGATTGTCCTCATCATCTTGTTCAGCGCCATCGTTGCCGGCTACGAGGCGATCGACCGGTTGATCAATCCGCAGCCGATCGCATTTCTTGGCTGGGTCGCCATAGCCGGCATTATAGGTTTCTTAGGCAACGAGGCCGTTGCAGTGTTCCGTATCCGGGTCGGCCGCGAGATCAACAGCGCGGCGCTGATCGCCGACGGCTACCATGCGCGCACCGACGGCTTTACCAGTCTGGCGGTTGTGCTGGGTGCTATCGGCGTATGGCTGGGGTTTCCGCTGGCCGATCCGATCATCGGGCTCTTGATCACGGTGGCCATCTTCGCGATCGTCTGGCAGTCTTCGAAGGCAGTCCTCACGCGCATGCTCGACGGTGTCGAGCCCGGCATCGTCGATGAAATCCATCATGCCGCCGAGCATGTGTCCGGTATCGAACGTGTCCAAAGCGTGCAGGCGCGCTGGATCGGCCATCGCCTGCATGCCGACGTCGCCATCAGTGTCGCCGACGCGGCGACGGCCAAGGACGTGATGGGCGTCACCGAAGCCCTCAAGGAGGAACTGTTCGCCCACTTGCCGGCGTTGGCTGAAGCGAATGTTCGTCTGGAGAGTTCGGCCGGGTCTGCCGCGACGGGCACGGAACCCTCTCACTCACATGGTCATCATGCGCCGGAGCCCTTCAAGGTCGACTGCGATCTGGCTGCCGGGACATTGGAAATCGTCGACACGCCGGCTGGCGAGCGGATGCGGCTGACCATCGACCGGCATGCCGACGATCTGATGGCAACGGTGATCATCGATAGGCCTGGCGGGCCGGAGACGCTTCGCCTCGAACCCGTCGCCGACAACCATCATCGCCTTGAGAGCACCGTGGCTCCTGCTGAGCCGCATGAGTTCCAGGCGAGGCTGGTCTTGGCCGCGAAGGGTCGCGAGCAGGTGCTGCCGTTCAAAATGGTCGAGCCGGAAGGCCACCATCACTGAGATCAGGCCCGCCATTCAATCGCCACGGATCAACGACCCATCGCTCCTCCAAGAAGACAGACATATGCTGCAAGTCCTTGCCAATCGCACTTATCGCCATCTTTTCCTGGCCCAGGTCATCGCCCTGATTGGCACTGGCCTTGCCACCGTGGCGCTCGGGCTGCTGGCCTATGACCTTGCCGGCGCCGATGCCGGCGCGGTGCTCGGCACGGCGCTTGCCATCAAGATGATCGCCTATGTCGGCGTGGCGCCCGTTTCCGCCGCGTTCGCCGAGCGCCTACCACGCCGTACCATGCTGGTTTCGCTCGACCTCATCAGGGCAGGGGTTGCCGTATTCCTGCCCTTCGTCACCGAAGTCTGGCAGATATATCTTCTCATCTTCATCCTGCAGTCGGCGTCAGCCGGCTTCACCCCGACCTTCCAGGCTTCGATCCCTGACGTGCTGCCCGAAGAGAAGGACTACACGCGGGCGCTGTCGCTGTCGCGGCTTGCCTACGATCTGGAGAGCGTGGTCAGTCCGATACTGGCGGCGGCACTGCTTTCCGTCATCAGCTTCCATAGCCTGTTCGCAGGCACGGTCATCGGCTTCCTGGCGTCGGCCGCGCTGGTGGTGTCGGTGGTTCTGCCGAGCCCGAAACCCTCTGAGCCGCGCGGCATTTACGAGCGCACCACACGCGGCATCCGTATCTATCTGGCGACGCCGAGATTGCGCGGCCTGCTGGCGCTCAACCTCGCTGTCGCCGCCGCCAGTGCCATGGTGATCGTCAACACGGTCGTGCTGGTTCAGGCAAAATTCGGCCTTTCCCAGAGCGACACGGCACTTGCCCTTGCCACCTTCGGTGGCGGCTCGATGATCGCGGCGCTGGTCCTGCCGCGGCTGCTGGACAGCATCCCGGATCGGGTTGCGATGTTGTCAGGCGCCGGCCTGCTGGTTGCCGGCGTGTTCGCAGGGCCGTTCGCCATCAGCTATCAGCTGCTCTTGCCGCTCTGGTTCGTGCTCGGGCTGGGCTATTCGCTGGCGCAGACCCCGTCTGGGCGGCTGATCAAGCGCTCGGCCGATCCCGTCGACCGGCCGGCATTGTTTGCCGCGCAATTCGCGCTTTCGCACGCCTGCTGGCTCATCACCTATCCGATCGCCGGACTCGTCGGCGCGGCGATGGGCCTGCCCTTCACCTTTATCCTGCTTGGCGTCATTGGCGCCGCGGCACTCTTTGCCGCGATGTGGTTGTGGCCGCGTCACGATCCCGACGTTCTCAGCCACGCCCATGACGATCTGTCTGACGGGCATTCGCACCTCGAGGACGCCGTCTGGACCGAAGCAGGCTTCGAGCATGCGCATGGTTATGTCGTTAACGATAGGCACCCAAAATGGCCGAAAGCGAGCTGAGCGGCCCCAATGCTGGGAGATGTTGGTGCCTTCGGCGCGCTGTTCCTCACCGCGTTCGCCGCAGCGACAATTCTGCCGCTGCAGTCAGAGGCGGTGCTGGCCGGCCTGCTGCTGACCGGAAGCCAGTCACCGGCGGCGCTGATCCTGGTCGCGACGATCGGCAACGTGCTTGGTTCGGTTGTCAACTGGCTGCTCGGCCGCTGCATCGACCGCTTTCGCGACCGCAAATGGTTTCCGGTCAAGCCCACTGCGCTCGATCGCGCCGCGGCGCGCTACCGCCGTTACGGACGATGGAGCCTGTTGCTGAGCTGGGTTCCCGTCATCGGCGATCCGCTGACGATGATGGCCGGTGTTCTGCGCGAGCCGCTCTGGAGCTTCGTTGCGATCGTCACGATGGCGAAAGCCGGCCGCTATCTCGCGCTCTCGGCGGCGGTGCTGAACTGGCTGTAGGCCGCAACCGCGACCAAGTGGGTCGCTGGGGTAAAACTCTCAAACGGTTTTCCGACTTTATGTCTTATGTCTATACAAATTAGCAAGCGTGCACATGATCGTTGCCAATCAAACAAAAAGGGGAACTAACATGATGACTCTCGACCGCCGCAATTTCCTGGCCTCCACAGCCGGCCTGGCCTTCATTGCCGCGTTTCCGCGCGCCGCGTACTCGGAGGGGCATGAAACGTTGAAGGTCGCCATTGCCGCCGAAACCGGCGATCTCGACCTGCTGCAAAACGTCTCCACGCTGAGTTCCTACACGGTCGTGTTCGACGCCCTCATACACTATGGCCAGGACGGCGCGCTCGAGCCCGGGCTCGCCACCAAGTGGGCTGTCGCCGACGACCAGCTTTCGATCGCCTTCGACCTGCGCGAAGGTGTTGCCTTCAGTGACGGCACACCCTTCGATTCGACCGCCGCCGAATGGAATCTCAAACGCTGGCTGGGCGTCGCGGATTTCTCATGGATCGGTGTGTCCGACGGATTCGACAGCATCGTCACCGATGGACCCAGCAAGTTGACGATCAAGCTGAAGCGTCCGGTGCCCGCCGCCTTGCTGGAGCTCACCATCGTGCGTCCGGTGCGCTTCCTGTCGCCGAAGGCTGTCGACGCCGGCGGCAAGCAGACCGCTCCGGTCGGCACCGGACCGTGGATCGTCGAAAGCTACGATTCCTCCGGCACCGTGCTGGTGCGCAACGACAAATACTGGGGCGAGAAGCCACTGTTTGCTCGCATGGAGCTGAAGGTGGTTCCCGACGAACTCGCCCGCGCCAACGCCCTGCGTTCCGGCGATCTCGACGTGATCGGCGGCGACTGGGTGGCGACGCTGTCGCCACGCCGCGCCCGCGCGCTTGAAAAGGACGGTATGAAAGTGGTGGCCGAGGCCGGCACCGCAACCATGCTGCTCGGTTATTCGCCGAAGGCCAAGATGATGGCCGACAAGGCCGTGCGCGAGGCCATCTATGTCTCGGTCGACCGCGCCGCGATCGCCAAGGTGTTGTTCGAAGGCTACGCAGATCCGGCGGCGGATCTCTTCCCGGCCAACGTGCCTTCGTCGGGCAAGCGGCATGACGTGCCGGTACGCGACGTCGCCGCGGCCAGGAAAATCCTTGCCGATGGCGGTTGGAGCGAAAGCGGAGGCGCCTGGAGCAAGGAGAGCGCGCCGCTGGCGATCGATTTCCTCGTATCGGAGGAATCGCTGCCGGGTTCGCGCCGCATCGCCGAGATGATCCAGGGTCAGCTGTCCGAGGTCGGCTTCCAGGTTCAGGTCTCGTCAGTCGACAACGCCACCATGCACGACCGTCGCCCGGCGTTCGAATATGATCTTGCCTTCTTCACCACCTATGGCGCGCCCTATGATCCGCACGGCACGCTCGGCAACGCGTTCGTATCCACCGCCGACAGCGGGCCGGACGGCAAGATCTATGTTTCCCCGGAGCTTGATGGCGTGGTCAAGGCCGCGCTCGAAGCGAGCGGCGACGAACGCGAAGCCAAGATGCAGGCGCTCTACGACTGGCTGCACGACAACCGGGCGATCTGCCCG
The DNA here is from genome assembly GCF_040324515.1 of Mesorhizobium sp. C264A. Taxonomy (NCBI): domain Bacteria; kingdom Pseudomonadati; phylum Pseudomonadota; class Alphaproteobacteria; order Hyphomicrobiales; family Phyllobacteriaceae; genus Mesorhizobium; species Mesorhizobium sp. C264A. The sequence continues at coordinate 72,750 of NZ_JAMYVY010000001.1, forward strand.
CTCGTTGTCAGCCAGCGGCTGTGGGCGCACAATCCTCGCGTCGAGAACTTCGCGCTTCCCGCGACGGACTACGACCTGCCGTTCAAGGCGATCACGCTGAAGGCCTGAACGCCTCGAACCTCCTGGGGGAGTTCCGATGAGACGCACGATTCTGCGAAGGATGTTGCTTGCCTGTCTGCTTGTCGTGGCGGCATCGGCATTGACCTTTACCCTGGTTGCCGCGGCGCCGGGCAACGTCGCCGCGCTCATGGCCGAGCGTGCGGCAGGCCCGGGCGCGGATGCCGAAATGATCAAGAAGATCGGCGAGGACCTCGGGCTCTATGATCCGCTGCCGGTCCGCTACGGCCGATGGCTTTTCAGCGCCATCACAGGCGATCTCGGCGTCTCGCTGCGCACCGGCAAGCCGATCGCGCAGGAATTCGCCGCCAGAATCCCGATGACGGCGGCGCTGCTTGCGGGCGGCGGCATTCTCGCCTTTTTCCTGTCGCTGGCGCTCGGCGTTGCCGGTGCGGTCAGCAATGGTGGCGCGTTGGACTGGTTCCTCCACGCCTTCTCGCTGGTCGGCGCCTCGACGCCGAACTTCTTCGTGGCGGCGCTGCTGGTCATCGTCTTTTCGGTGATGCTGGGCTGGCTGCCCACCTTCGGCGTCAGCGGCTTCACCTCGTGGCTCTTGCCGTGGGTGACAATCGCCCTGTTTCCGGCATCGGTGCTGAGCCGCGTCGTCCGCGTCAACCTCCAGGAGGCCATGTCGCGACCCTTCGCCACGACGGGCTTCGCGAAGGGCTACACGAGGACACAGGTGCTGATGCGCGAGGCTCTGCCCAACATCGCCATCCCGTTCCTGACCACCTTCGGCGCCCAGTTCACGCTGATGATCATCGGTTCGATCGTGGTTGAAACCGTGTTTGCGCTGCGCGGCGTCGGCGCCTTCTTTATCGATGCAATCCGCTTCCGCGACTTCGTCGGCATGCAGTCGGTTCTGTTGCTGTTCGTGGTGTTCTTCGTTGTCGTCAACCTGATGGTTGACGTGATCTGCATGTTTGTCGACCCGCGCATGCGTAGGGCGAGAGGAGCTTGATCCGATGAACACGTCCTTGTTCAGGAGCATGAAGGACTGGCCCTGGCTGGTGCTGCTGCCAGTCGTCTTCTTTGTCGCGGTCGGTGTGCTCGGTCCCTCGATCATGCCTTACGATCCCGGCGCGCAAGACTACGACGTCACGCTTGCGGGACCGAGCTGGGCTCACTGGCTGGGCACCGACTATCTCGGCCGCGATATTCTGAGCCGCATCATCGGCGGCGCCCGCATATCGCTGGTGGCGATGGTGATCGTGCTGGTGGCCGCACTTGCCATCGGCGTCAGCATCGGTTCGTTCGCCGGTTATGTCGGCGGGCGCGTCGAGCTGGTGTTGATCAGCCTCATCGACATCGCGCTGGCGCTGCCAAGCCTGGTGATCGCGCTGGCGCTGATCGGCGTTCTCGGCACCGGCTACTGGTCGATGATCACGGCGCTGACGCTGGCGTGGTGGGCGAACTATGCCCGCATGAGCCGCGCCGTGGTCACCGCCGAATTGCAACAGCCCTATATCGAAGCGGCAAGGGTGATGGGCGCCAGCCATCTGTGGATCTTTGTGCGCCATATCCTGCCGCATGTCCTGGCCCTCGTCGTGGTCTATGCCAGCGCCGATGCTGGCGCCCTTGTCCTGGCCATCGCGACGCTGAGCTTCCTCGGCCTGGGCGTCGCGCCGCCGGCGCCGGAATGGGGCCAGATGCTGGTCGACGGCATGAGCTACATTGAGGAATACCCGAGGCTTGTCGTCCTTCCGGGCCTTGCGCTCACTTTGGTGGTGGTCAGCTTCAATCTGCTGGGCGAGACCTTCGCGTTGCAAAAGGTGCCGAGGCCGGTGCGCGGCGGTTTGCTGCGCAAGCGTCGCAAGGCGCGCGCCGTTGAGGAAGCGGAGCGGAACGCCGTCGAAACGGGAACAGCCGCGCCATGAGCGACGAGCCGATCTACTCCATAGAAAACATGGTCATTGATCTCTACGCCACGACCGTTTCCGTGCGCGCGGTCGATGGGGTGTCGTTCAACGTCCGTCCCGGCGAGACAGTCGCCGTCGTCGGCGAGAGCGGTTCGGGCAAGACCGTCATGACGCTTGGGCCGCTCGGCCTGCTGCCCGAGGGCGTCACCGTCGACATCAAGGGATCGGCCCGAGCCGAAGCGAGCGAACTGGTCGGAATGGAGTCCAGGCGCTTGTCTGACCTTCGCGGCCGCTATTTCGGCGTCATTTTCCAGGACCCGATGAGCGCGCTGAACCCGATGCTGAAGATCGGACCGCAACTGGCGCGCCAGGCGCGCCGCTTTGCCAATCTCTCGTATGCGGATGCCCGCAAGGAAGCGGTCTCGCTGCTCGCCCGCACCGGCATCCCTGACCCGGAAGACCGCTACGATCGCTATCCGCATGAAATGTCTGGCGGCATGCTGCAGCGCGCCATGATCGCACTGGCCCTGGCAAGCCGGCCGCGCGTGCTGATCGCCGACGAGCCGACCACTGCGCTCGACGCCACGGTGCAGGCGCAGATCCTGGAGCTCATCCGCCAGATCCAGCGCGAGGAAGGCATCGCGGTCGTGCTGATCACGCACGACATCGGCGTCGTCGCCTCGGTCGCGGACCGGGTCATGGTGCTCTATGCCGGGCAGGTGGCGGAGGAGGGGATCGCGATGGATGTGCTGACGCGGCCGACGCATCCCTATACACGCGGGCTGCTTGCCTCTGTACCGGATTTCCGCGCCGACGAACGCGCCGCGACCAAGGAAATACCAGGTTTGCCGCCGAACCAGATCAGGCTGGAGCCGGGCTGCCGTTTCGCTGCCCGCTGCGAACTGGTTGAGCCCGAATGCCGCGTGCATCGGCCGCCGCTCCAGACGATCTCGACGGGCGGGACGCCGCACAAGGTGGGATGCCCGGTGGTGCTGAGGCGGGAAGGGATAGCAATCCATGGCTGACATTGCGGCGATTGAGGTTAAGGGCCTGAAGGTCCATTTCGCCAACCGCTCCGGCACAGGCGCCGTGCGGGCGGTCGACGGCATCGACCTGACCATTCCGCGTGGTGCCTTCCATGGCATCGTTGGCGAATCCGGTTGTGGCAAGACCACGCTGGCTCGCAGCGTCGTCGGCCTGCAGAAGGAGACTGAGGGTACGGTGCTGATCTCGGGGCGGGATCGCGCCCAGTGGCTGAAGTCGGACCGCAAATCGTTCAGCCGCGAGGTCCAGTTCGTCTTCCAGGATCCGCTGGGCTCGATGAGCCGTCGCCAGACCGTCTACCAGACGCTGGAAGAGCCGCTGCAGATCCATCGCCTCGGATCTCCGGCCGAGCGCCGGCGCCGTATCGGCGAGCTGCTGGATCTGGTGGCGCTGCCAGCGACCGTGCTCGACCGCCTGCCGCGTTCGCTTTCCGGCGGCCAGCGCCAGCGCGTTTCGATCGCTCGCGCGCTTGCGCTGAAGCCATCGATCCTGGTTTGCGACGAACCGCTCAGCGCGCTTGACGTTTCGATCCGGGCGCAGATCGTCAACCTGTTCACATCATTGCAGAAACAGCTTGGCCTTACCATCGTCATCGTTGCGCATGACCTGGCGATCGTGCGCGAGGTCTGCTCAAACGTGACGGTGATGTATCTTGGCCGCATCGCGGAAGCCGGCGTGACGCGGCCGCTGTTTCGCGAGCCGGCCCATCCCTACAGCCAGGCACTGCTTTCGGCGGTTCCTTCGCCGGATCCTCGTATCGAGGCCGGCCGTCGCCGAATCATCCTCGCGGGCGACCCTCCAAGCCCCAGCGCGCCGCCACCGGGATGCCGCTTCAACACCCGCTGTCCTGTGGCGATCGATGTCTGCCGGACCGAGGAGCCGATGTTGCGCTCGGTGCCGCATGGCGGGGTCGCGGCCTGCCACCTTGCCGACGGCGAGCGGCGGCCGGTGATTTGAGTGCCGACTTGATCTGCCCTCGTTGCCCGCTACTTCAGGCCGCCGCCGGCTTCGTGACGGGTGGCCAGCTATGGGTCTCCGCCTTGCGTCGTGAGGCCCAGGCATAAAGCGCATCGTAAATGACGAAGCCGTGCTTCAGGATCTCGTGGTCGTCGGGCGTCACGTCCCGCAGCCCCATGGAGATCGCGAGCAGTCCTGCAGACTGTGGCGTGAGATCGTGCCGATCCGTGTCGGCGCCGCGCACGATCGCGGCAATGGTCACGATCGCCGGGTCGCGATCGAGGCCGAATTTCGAGACGAAGGTGTCGAAGCTGCAACCGTCGCCGACATGGGTGAATTCGACGCCGGGCACGTCGTAGGGTGTCGCGCCCGCTTCCTGGGCAACACGGATCACCTGATCAGGTGCCGCGAACAGGAAATCAGGTTCGTTGTCGATGAAGCGTGCAATCAGCCAGGGGCAGGCGATGCGGTCGATGACCGGGCGTTCACGGGTAACCCATTTCATGACGCAATCCTTTCTTCGCTCATCACCAGAGGGACGGTTGGCGCGCCGATGGCGTGCCAGGCGGCGATGCCGCCTGAGAGCGCCGTTGCATCGACGCCGCGGCGACGCAGTTCGGCGACTGCGTCGCCGCTGACCTGGAAGCCGTACACGCAATAGACGATGACAGGCCTGTCCCTCGGCAGTTCATCGGCCCAATCGGCAATGGTCTCGGGAGCGCGGAGCTTGGCGCCCGGCAGCATATCGCTGCGTTTTGCCAGATCGTCGGCCAGGCAGACGTCGAGCACGACCAGATCTTCGCCCTGGTCGAGTCGGGCCCGCAGTTCCTCTGGCGCAACAGTTGGAACCTTATTGTCCGATGCAGGTCCTGTTGAAGGATCGCGCTGCGCGACAGCCCGCCGGTGGCGGGCGGCAACCCGCTCCCAATGGATGTTCTTCATGAACGCGTCGACATAGGCGCCAGCCTTGGCGCCAAAATCGAGGTGGTAGGCATGTTCGTACATGTCGAGCGCGAGGATCGGCATGCCGCCGGCGAGACAATTGGTGTGATCCGCCGCCCATTGAATCGTCAGCCGATCGCGGCGCTCCGACCAGGTCAGCAGCGTCCATCCCGAGCCTCCGGCCTGCGCCTTAGCACAAGCCATGAACTTGGCGCGCCATGCCGCCACGCTGCCGAAGTCGCGCTCCAGTGCTGCGGCAAGATCGCCTCCGGCATCGCCGGAACCACCGAGCCCATCGAAATAGATCTCGTGCAGGATCGCCGAATTTGCCGCGACCAGCTCTTCGCGCTTCAACCCGTTGATGTCGAAGACGGGTGCTGCGCCCCAGTCGAGTTCATCGAGCCGCTGTTCGATAGCGTTGAGGCGGCGAACCGCACCGCCGTAATTGTTTTCATAATGGCTGGCCAGCAGGCGTTCGGACAGTCCGACGAGCCTGGGCGGCTTGAACGGCAGCGGCATGATCTGGTGCGGCATTGGATTTCCTCGCTCGGCGGCACGGCCCATCCGTGAGCAGGCGCACGTTATGCCCAAACGAGAAATGATACAAGTGTTGCATCTTGCTCAGGTGTTTGATACGGGTCACTTATGGGCGAGAGGGAATCGATCCCAGCTGCGCCGGGTATTCCACCAAGGACGAGGAGCGAACCATCTGCGGCTGAACCGCAGTCCTCAGGGGCGGCACGCCTTGGGTGGTTGCCACCACCGATGTCGCTTCCGAAAGGCCCGCCGTCACCTCGACGCGACCGTTCTCGGTGACACCAGCCTTGATGGCGAGGCGTGTGATGCGATTGTCCGTGACTGTGTACACGAAGGTGCCGTCGCCATTACTTCCGGGGCCTCCATTCCTGCCGGACGACGTTCGAGGGGCGCCACATGAGCTTTCTTTCTTCGCCCGGAAGTGCGCTGGGGCGCTTCGACAACCGACGATGAGCTTCGCCCGCATTGAAGTATGGTGTCTCTGCGGATCTTGGCCATTTAGTATGGTTTGCGCATGAGCCATGATACAAGTGTTGCATCTAATTCAGTCCATGATACGGTTCACTTATGAGTGAGGGGCAATCGCAGGAGCAGCGCTGGCTGCTCCTGATTTATCAGCTGCCAAGCAAGCCCGCCTATTTCCGGGTGAAGATCTGGCGACGGTTGCAAGGCATCGGCGCGGTCGCAGTCAAAAGCACCGTTTACGCCCTGCCGGCCAATGCCGAGATGCAGGAGGATTTCGAATGGCTTCTGAAGGAGATCGTCGCCGGCGGCGGCGAGGCCATGATTTGCGAGGCGCGCCTTGTCGACGGTCTGTCGGACGCGCAGGTGCGGGCGATGTTCGACGCGGCCCGTGATGCCGACTATGCGGAGATCGCTGGGGAAGCGCGCGAGCTGGCTGCAGCGATTGGGGCCGACGCGACATCGGAAAAACACGCAGAAGCGCGTCCGCAACTTGGTCGCTTGCGCAAGCGGCTCACTGAAGTGGTGATGATCGACTTTTTTGGTGCCAGCGGTCGCCTCACGATCGAGGGACTGATCGCCGAACTTGAAACACAGCTTACAGAGGACAAGGCCATGACCAAGGAACCGAAGAAGGCCGCCGAGCCGAGCGAGCTCAAGGGCCGAATCTGGGTCACGCGCCGGGACGTGCATGTCGACCGCATCGCCTGCAGTTGGCTGATCCGCCGGTTCATCGATGCTGACGCGATCATCCGCTTCGTAGCGGGCAAGGGATACGTGCCAAAGGAGGGGGAATTGCGCTTCGACATGTTCGAAGGCGAAATCACCCATGAGGGCGATCGCTGCAGCTTCGAAGTTCTGCTTACCCGCGCCGGCATCAATGATCCGGCACTCCAGGCCATCGCCGAGATCGTCCATGACATCGACCTCAAGGACAACAAGTTCGGTCGCGAGGAGGCGACTGGGATTGCCAGTCTGATTGCAGGCATCGCCATGGCGAACGAGAGCGACGAACAGCGGATCGCGCAGGGCGCTCCTGTCTTCGACAACCTCTATCAGTATTTCCGCAAGAAACGCGGATGACCGCAGGGACTCAAACTATGGCCAATCTGGAGCAGTCCGTCACGACGCCGCCATCTCTGGCCGAAACCCACGACCATGACATTTCGTTTGCGGACGCCATGCGAGTATGGGCCCGCGTTGCAATGCTCAGCTTCGGCGGCCCGGCCGGCCAGATCGCCATGATGCATCGGATCGTCGTTGAGGAAAAGCGCTGGATCGGCGAGACGAGATTCCTGCATGCGCTCAACTACTGCACGCTGCTGCCAGGTCCGGAGGCGCAGCAATTGGCCATCTATATTGGCTGGCTCATGCACAAGACCAAAGGCGGCCTCGTCGCGGGAATCCTGTTCGTGCTGCCAGGCGCGGTCGCCATCATGGTCCTGAGCTGGATCTACGCCATCTTCGGCAACGTTGGCGCTATCCAGGCGCTCTTCTTCGGCCTGAAGGCGGCGGTTCTGGCCATCGTGCTCGAAGCGGTCCTGCGGATCGGCAGGAGGGCGCTCAGGAACAATGTGATGGTCGGCCTCGCTGCGGCAGCCTTCATCGCCCTGTTCTTCTTCCATGCACCGTTCCCGCTGGTCATCCTGGTTGCGGCCGTGATCGGCTACGTCGGGGGCAAGATGGGTTGGGCCGCATTCCAGCCAGGCAATGGACATGGCAAGCTTGGTGGCAAGCAGGTCGATGATGTCGACTCGGCGCTTGGCGAAGGGATGCCGGCGCATGCCCGGCCATCCATCGAATGGTCGCTGAAGATTGCGGCGGTGTTTCTGCTGCTATGGTTCGTTCCGGTCCTTTTCTTGTTGCTGTTTCTTGGGCAAGGCAATGTCTTCACCGACATCGCCATCTTCTTTTCCAAGATGGCGGTGGTGACGTTCGGCGGGGCCTATGCGGTGCTTGCCTATGTCGCCCAGCAAGGAGTCGAGCACTATGGCTGGCTGAAGCCTGGAGAAATGCTGGATGGCCTCGGCATGGCCGAAACGACGCCGGGTCCGCTGATCATGGTCACTCAATTCGTTGGTTTCATGGGAGCATTCCGGGAGCCGGGGGTTCTTAACGCGTTGGTCGCTGGAACGCTCGGCGGCCTTCTGACGACGTGGGTGACCTTCGTCCCGTGCTTCCTGTGGATATTTCTCGGCGCGCCGTACATAGAGACGATGCGCAGCAACAAGGCCCTGTCAGCCGCACTGTCGACCATCACGGCAGCGGTGGTTGGAGTGATCCTGAACCTCGCGGTGTGGTTCGCGCTTCATGTCCTGTTTCGCGATTTGCATGAGATCGGCTTGCTGGGCATGAGGCTCGACGTGCCAGTCCTCGGTTCCCTCAACATTCCGTCTCTCGTACTGACCCTCGGTGCGATGCTGGCGGTATTCCGCTTCAAGGTCGGCGTGATCCCGGTGCTAGCGGCATGTTCGATCCTGGGCGTGCTTTTCGGCGTCGCGGCGGGCTCGGTCTAGGGCGATCTTTCTGCTCGGATGCGAGCATCGCAGTCTATTTCGTATCGGGGCTGCCTGATGGGCGAGCAAGTAGGAGGCGAGGTATAATGGGCACGAGGCGAGTGGCTGTGGTCTGGCGCGGTGACCGGGAGGCGCGTCGCACGGCGACACCGCAGAACAACCGGTTTCATCGCGTGTTCGAGGAACTCGCTGCGATCGGTGTTCACGCCGAACCCGCCGTTTATGACGAAGAGTTTGCCGAGGAGGTTCGGACCCAGCTCCTGGCGACGGACGGCGTGCTGGTCTGGGTCGATCCCTTGCACGAGGGAAAAACCCGTGCGGTGCTCGACCCGCTGCTGCGCGACGTGGCGGCACGCGGCCCCTGGGTGAGTGCACATCCAGACGTGATCCTGAAAATGGGCGTGAAGGAAGTTCTGCACCGTACGAAGCATCTCGGATGGGGAACCGATACTTACCTCTACGGCTCCGCCGAGGCTTTTCGCGAGGCGTTTCCGGAGCGGCTTCGGACGGCCGGTCCACGGGTGCTGAAGCAGAACCGCGGCAATGGCGGCCAGGGAGTATGGAAGGTCGAGCTGATCGGTTCGCTTCCTGGCGGAGAGCCGGCGGTTCGGGTGCTGCACGCGCGACGCGGCAGTATGCCGGAAGAACTCGCACTGCCGGATTTCATGGCGCGCTGCCAGGTGTATTTGACACCCGATGGCTGCATCGTGGATCAGCCATTCCAACCGCGTTTACCCGACGGGATGATCCGCTGTTACATGGGCGCCGACAAGGTGGTCGGCTTTGGCCACCAGTTCATCAAGGCCCTAATCCCACCACCTCCTGAAGGGCCAGATTCCGAGGCTGCGCAACCAGGGCCGCGGATAATGCATCCCGCCACGGCCGAACCGTTTCAGTCGCTGCGGACCAATATGGAAACCGGGTGGACGCCGCAAATGATGGCTGTGCTAGGCGTCGATGCCAGGTCGCTGCCGATCATTTGGGATGCCGATTTTCTCTACGGACCACGGACTGTGTCAGGTGAAGACACGTATGCGCTTTGTGAGATCAACGTCAGCTCGGTCTTTGCCATCCCCGATCAAGCGCCGGCCGAAATAGCTCGACTCGTTGCCATGCGATTTTGAATCGACGAAGATTGGCGGTCCGAGTGGGGCTCTGGCCGAACGCGGTTCGGCGGTCAGTCCGATGGTCGCCGGACCCCTGCTTGCCGTTTCCGGTTTCGGCTGACCAATTCTCGTCGCCGGTGGCTTGAACACCATCTACGAAATCCTTTGCTCATGACGTTTCGCAAGATTCGGCCGCCCGAGGAACGTTAGCCTCAACCGGCGCGAGATCTGGATTTGGAAGGTCTTGCTAGGGTGACCGCCCCGGAAGAGCTGAACCCGCCATCCGCTGGAACAGGTCGTCGACCTGGGCCGGCGATAGGCTGGAGTCCTCGGCGATCCACCAGGCAAGCACCGAGAGAAAGGCTCCCGATATGAACTGGACGACGAATTCCAGCGGCACGCCCGCGTCGCCGATCCGCTTGCCAGACAGTTCGGTTCGCACTGCGCGCCGTATGCGTTCACGCAATTGATCGTGGATCGTGTCGCCGCTGCTCGCAAGTAGCGCTTTGTGAAGCGACCGGAACGCCCGCGCGTGCTCGAACATCGGCAGGCTGAATTCGAACAGGCGATTGCCTGTCTTTTCGTCTGCCGACACGCGCCTGCTCAGCGACAGCAGATGCGCCTCAAGGGCCGCGCTGCGCAATTCGTCCTTGCCGGCATAGTGCGTATAGAAGGTCGACCTGCCGACATCAGCTTTCTGGCAGATGTCTTCCACGGTGAGAGCCGCATAGCCGCACTCTGGGATCAGAGCAATCAGCGCGTCCTGCAGCATGGCGCGCGTGCGCGCGACACGACGGTCGATCGTACCCCTGTCGTCGGGCCGCTCGATTTTAATGGTCATTGCTCTTTCCACCGTGCGGTTTGGGACGTTCAGCGGTCCGTTGTCCAGCAACAGCGCTAATGGACAATCTGTCCAGTATGATACGCCGAGTCCAGAAGCTCAAGAATGCCTTGAGCACTCCGGAAACGGACGAGGAGGCAAAAGGAAATGCACCAATTTGGTCATCGGGCTGGAAACGGACAGCATTCGCGAAAGGGTGTTATTATGCTTGCTGTGCTCGTCAAACTGTCGCTGGTCGCCGGTTTTCTGCTAATGCTTCATTTCGGGGACGGCTATCTCAATGCCGGTGCTTGGACGGCTGCAGTCCACGGCCTCATCCTCGCTGCGGTCGCGGCATTCGCACTCTGGGGCGGCTTCCATCACATGCGGACTGCCGGCGCGCATGGCGCCGGCGAAAGGGGCATCGGCATCGTCCTGCATAGGGCGGTCGGCTATGACCTGCTTGCGCGCGTCCTGACTTGGGGCCGCGAGGACCGGTTCCGTGAATTCATGCTGCGTCTGGCAAGGCTCCAGCCCGGCGAGGCGATGCTCGATGTCGCCTGCGGTACGGGCACGCTTGCCATAGCCGCGAGACGGTTGGTCGGAGCGGTCGGACGCGTCACGGGCGTCGACGCATCGGTCGAAATGGTCGAGAGGGCGCGCGTCAAGGCTACGCGAGCCGGCGTTGATCTTACCTTCGTCCAGGCGACGGCCCAGGAACTTCCCTTCGAGGATGGCCAATTCGACATCGTGATCGGTACGCTCATGCTGCATCACCTGCCGAAACCCGACCGATCGACCTTCTTCCGTGAAGCGGAGCGGGTTCTGAAGCCGGGAGGCCGACTGCTGCTGATCGACTTCGGAAGGCCGCTGCACGAATCCAGATTGCCGAGGCTCCATCGGCACGGGCATATCGACATGAATGCGGTCGGAACTCTACTGGTCGAGACAGGCTTCAGGGTCGACGATACCGGCGCCGTCGGGACCATGAACCTCGATTATGTGCGCGCGACCACGGACAAGATCCTGCCTGCCTGAGCGCCGCATGCCGCGGCGACCGGACCGGGCGCGCCGCCGCCAGGAAGACGCGCGGGCCGGTAGTCGCGGGCCGCGCTGCATTGCGTGCGTAGCCGCCGCGGCGCTATCTTGCCGATTGGCTATCCCGGCCTGCTTCGATACGCGAGTCTACCGAATGCCCAAGACCTACTTGTCCTTGACGCTTGCGGCCGCATGGTTGGCATCACCGCTTGCGCATGCCGATGGCGTCGACCGGGCGCTGGATGCCTTCCACGCGACATGCCTGGCGCACGGCCCCGACTTCGAGCGAACCGCGACATTGGCAAAGACGCGCGGATGGACGCCGCTCGTCGACGGCGCGGCACTTGCTCCTGTGGATGCCATGAAGGCGTTCCGCGGATGGCAGGTCACCGGCGACGACCTTCCGGCCGGAACGATGGTCGCGGTGACCAGGGCGACCATGGACGGCAGGTCCGTCCAGACCTGCTCGCTCAAGCTTTTCGATGTCGACCGCGCCGAGTTTGAAAAACGGTTCTTCCACCGCACCGACGCCGAAAAAATCGGCGAGGAGAGGAAGGGCAGGCAGGTTTCCCGGCTGTTCATACTGATCGCGGGCAATCGCAAGCAGCTCGTGCATTTGACGTCGCCAGCCGTTCGGGGCACAGCGAACGCCATCATAGCAAGTTCGATAGTCGATGATTGAAAAGGCTTCGCGGGCCGCGTCCCAATTTAGCCTGCTTGCGCTGCCAGATCACTCGGTTGGCGCGCAATGACGAGAAAGCGAGCGCAAATGCGACTGACCAGCACGATTTTTGGCATGGCGCTCCTGCTCGCCTCCACCGTCGCGGTCGGCGCTCATCCTCATGTCTTCGCGGAAGCCCGTTTGGACCTAACGGTTGGCGCTGACAAGTCGGTCAAGTCGCTCAAGCATCTCTGGCGGTTCGACGAGCTCTTCTCCTCGACGGTGCTGATGGAGTTCGACAAGAATTCCGACTTTACTCTCGACGCCGAAGAACTCGACGCCGCCGCCCTCACCATCCATGCCTCACTGGAAGAATACAATTATTTCCAAATGGTCACTGTGGAAGGCAAGGACGTGGCGATGACGCCGCCGGCGAGGCTGGTCACTAGCTACGAGAACAATCAACTCATCATCCAATTCGAGACGCAGCCGAAAGACACGTTGGCGCTCGCCGGCAAGGTGAGCATCGGCGTCTACGATCCGACCTTCTACACCGCGATCGATTTCACCGATGACGATAAGATCGCCGTGGCTGGCCTACCGAAAGATTGCACGAGGGCCGTCGTCCGCCCCGATCCGAATACCGCAATCGCACAGAATCAGACGAAATTGACGGATGCCTTCTTCAGCGATCCGACCGGAACCGATCTCGGCAAGATATTCGCGACACGCCTTGAATTGACGTGCAGTTGAAGCGGCGGAACGGATAGAACGTGTTTTTCCAAACCCTGGTCGAGTTTCAACGCACGATATACTTGGCGCTCGCCGAACAGATCAAATTGCTGTCAGCCGGGGGCGACTGGCTGGCGTTCACTGCCTTCCTGCCGATGGGTGTCCTGTTCGGAGCTGCGCATGCTTTGACACCCGGACACAGCAAAGCCGTGCTGGCTACCTATTTGGCCGGATCGGATGCCAGCATCCGTCGCGGCCTACTGGTGTCGCTGACACTCTCCTTCACCCATGTCACGATTGCCGTTGTGATTGCAGCCCTCTCGTTGCCATTGGTCTCGATTGCGCTGGGCAGCGTCGGCCGGGCGCCGCTTTTGGAGGATGTCAGTCGTGGCCTGCTCGGGTTAATTGGTCTGTGGATGCTTTGGCGGGCGCTCAGCCACGGTCATCACCATCAGCATGAAGGCGAGGTTGTGGGCGTCATGGCCGGCCTGATCCCATGTCCATTGACGCTCTTCGCGATGACCTTCGCGATCTCAAGAGGTGTTCCGGTCGCGGGCATACTCTTTGCAATCACCATGATGGCCGGCGTGGCACTGACGTTGTCTTGCGTGGCAGTTCTGTCGATCCTGTTTCGGGAACGGCTGGTGCATTTCTTCGACCGTCGGCCGCGCCTGTTCGATGTGATATCGCGAACTATCGAAGGTACCGCCGGCCTTATTCTTACTGGCGTGGCTGTCTGGCAAATCTCGTCGAAATGAGAAAGTTTGACCGACCGCCAAGGCCACAGCGATTCTCATAGGGATCACATTGCAATTAACGACGTCGTGCCATTAAGTGCCGGCACGCGCGGTTCGGGTTTGGGTTTAGAACATTGAGCGACCGTCAGAAGATCATTTGGATGATAGCGCTGGCGATCCTCGCCGGCATCGGGGTGATATTGCTAAATCACTGGATCAAAGGCGATCTCTACGCGGCGGGTCCATTGACTTCGACTACCCAGACGCCACATTTAGTTCGGCCGGCATGACCGGTTCTTTTTCTATCCGATTTCTGGCCCGCCGGTTCGCGCCGGCGGATTTTTTGCGGGGGTAGGATACTCAGCGCGGATTTGGCTATCTTGCCCCTGATTGTCAGAGGCGGAGCTGCGGTGATCGCTCCGCAATGATGGCCAACGGCGGTTCCACGACGGCGGCATACGCGCTTGAGAGATGAGAGTGGCTGTTTCATAAAGAGGATATCATGCCTGCGGACGATGGTAGTCTACGCGACATTCTTGGAATTCTGTTGGTTCTCCTACTCGTAGGCGCCAACGGTTTCTTTGTCGCCGCCGAATTTGCGCTGGTCGCGGTTAGACGAAGCCGCGTCGACGAATTGGCTACAGCTGGACGCTCGAACGCCAGCCTCCTTCAACGGGCTTTGGTGAATCTCGATGCGAACCTTGCAGCAACTCAGCTCGGCATCACCATCTCATCGCTGGCGCTCGGTTGGGTCGGCGAGCCTGCACTCGCTCATTTGATCGAGCCACTCCTCTTGGGAGTGATGGGGTCGCTGGCCACGGCAGCTTCGCACACCATTGCCGTCGCAATCGCCTTCATCATCATAACCGCGCTACACATTGTCCTGGGTGAACTAGCGCCGAAAAGTCTGGCGCTCCAGCGCAGCGAGAGCACGGCACTTCGGGTCGTCCGCCCTCTCGGTCTGTTCCTGCTCCTGCTCAGGCCGGCGATTCTTGTTCTCAACGGTCTCGGCAATCTGGTGCTGCGTCTGTGCGGTCTGCGTCCGGGCACAGGCGAGGAGTCCTTGCATTCGCCCGAAGAGCTGAAGCTGCTCGTGGCGGCAAGCCAGGAGGCAGGGCTCCTTCATCAGACGCAACAGGAACTGGTCGAGCGTGTCTTCAACATCGGCGATCGGCGCATTGCCGACATCATGACACCGCGACGCGATATCGACTGGATCGATACCGACGACATCCCTGACGAGATTCTGCGCACCATCCGGCAATGTCGCCATGAGCAGCTTCTGGTCGGCCGTGGGGGGATAGACGAACCGCTTGGCATGATTCTGAAGAAGGACCTTCTCGACCAGGTGCTCGACGGCAAAACGCTTGACCCGATGGCGGTCATCCGAGAACCTTTGATCGTTCACGAGGCAAGGCCGATTTTCCGTGTACTCGATCAGTTCAAGCGGACGCCGGTGCGTCTGGCGATCGTCATCGACGAATATGGCGCTCTGGAGGGGATCGTCACCCAGACCGATCTGCTCGAAGCCATCGCAGGGGACCTTCCTGACCTGGACAATGAGGACCCTGATGTCATCGAGCGCGATGACGGGTCCTTGCTCATCGACGGAATGATGCTGGCGCACGATGCGTTCGCTCGCCTAGGATTCCGATCGGGGTCTGCCGAAGGGGATTTTCACACGATCGCTGGGTTCGCCTTGTCCAGCCTTGGGCACTTGCCGGAAGCCGGTGAGCACTTTGACCACGAGGGCTGGCGCTTCGAGATCCTCGATATGGATGGAAGGCGGATCGACAAGCTGCTCGCTCGCCGTGAGCCGCCTACATCCAAGCCGGCAACCAGTTGAGACTGACCGCGCGACAGGCCGGTAAGCCGGCCGGCCTTTTGCGCGCGAATATTCCCACTTTTCGAACCCACGCTCCCACAGTAGTCCCTATCCACAAACGCCCGTCAGTTCGCCCAGGACGCGTATCCGCTGGAGTCACAGTGACTGGTGAGCGTCTTCGCGTCGCGCTATGTGATCAATGGAACCGACAGTTGAGGGTCTAAATGGACGCCAAGAGCGCCGTCTGGCTGATTATTGGGGTCCTGGTGGTGCTAGTGGTGGCCTTTCTCACCGCAATGGCATTCGGGCTGCTATGAGTCAGCCAGGCTGATCGACACTCGCCACAGGCCGTTGTGGCGCCGTGGCGGTGGCACCCCCATTACCACAGCGACTGCGCGACGGAGGGACATGTCGGTTGCGTGTCGACGAGCGACCACAGATGCGGCATGCGGCAATTTTTTGCGGCGAAGAATGATTTTTGAATCGTGTACAGAAGTCATGGCCAAGACCAATCCGAAATCCCCTGATTTTCCGCCGCCGCGCCGTTGACCCGCTTTGAGAAAGCCGAGTTCGCGAAGCTTTGCGATCCGAAAGGCCGTCGCAAATCAACTTGCGCCGACAGATGCCTCGCTGGTCTGTGATCTGGTAGCGGCGAGGTCGCGCTGATTCGCCATGCGAGCCCTGTTCAAGCGCGCTGTGGCCGATTGCAGCGACTCCGAATTTCTTTCGACGAAACGACATCTGCTGTCGATCACCAGCGGCATTGACCGGACGACGGCGGCCACGCAAATGATGGCCGCGCAATTGGGCGTCTAAGCCCGTCGCTCGCCATTTCATCGGCCGATCTTGATGCGGGGGGCAATATTGGATATTGAAGATCGCCACTTAACAAGTAGGTAATTTGCATTCAGCCAGTTGTGCTACTCCACGATAGTGCTCTTCTGTCCAAATTATCTTGGGAGGGCTTCCTTGCCGCCATGGCGGCTTTGACCATGTTCGCATTTTCGATGGATACCTTCGCACACGGCGGCGGCACCGATGCCAATGGATGCCATACCAACCACAAGACTGGCGAGTATCACTGCCACTGATATCAGGACCAAATTGCGTGATTTGGGTTCGTGCGAGTAGGCATATTCGCGGCGCCTAGATAGCAGCGTTGCTCACCATGGGGGGGCGCAGATGAGAATTCGAAGGCTGTTCCACTTGGGCACATTGATGCTTGCGGCGGCATCAGCCACGCCATGTCATGCGCAGGGGACTTTCGGAGGAAATGACTGCACCGAAGATTGTTCCGGGCATAAAGCTGGCTACGACTGGGCTGAGCAAAATCAGATTTCCAACAACAGCGACTGCAGCTCAAACAGCCAACCATTTAATGAGGGCTGCCAAACCTTCGTCGAAGACTCGTCTCGCGGTTCGAACGAAGACGATGAAGGCGAAGAGATAGACGACTGAGATACAGCGCTGATTCGGATAAGGATCCAGCCGGCGGCTTCCCGTCGTGTAGGCGCGGTCGCTTTTGGTGTGGCATCTTTCATCGGCTGCGCTCATGCCGAAGACGCGTGCGCCCCAAACTACGCGGGAGCCTGCGTTCCAATCGCCAGCGACGTCGATTGCTCCTCCGGAAAGGGCAATGGTCCGCCTATGTACGCGGCCCGGTCACTGTTGTCGGCAGGGATATCTATGATCTGGACCGCCACGGCGATGGGATCGGCTGCGAAAACGGCTAGAGCCACGCTACGGCTTGCACGGCCCTGTCCCGTTCCACTGGATGAACGCCACTTCCTTCCCGGTGACTTCCCGCACGGCTTTCAACAGCACCTCATGCAGGACGCGCGTCTGCCGGTAAGTGGTCGCTATCGGGCGATATAAACGGCTTGATGATACTTAAGTGCAGTGCCTCCGCTGCCGTCACAAAGCGCTCAATTTCAGCCTGTGATAATTGCTGCGAACCTTTCGACCTGGCCATGTCCTACCCTCGAAATCTCTGTGTGCCAGACGACCTTGCCGTCGATCTTCATCGGCTTGTGGATCATCAAGCGCTTCGGCAGATGCTCGGGGTGCACCTCCAAACCAATGGTCGAACCGGGAATTTCCACCACTCTTATCGGGAAAGTCACGCAGCGCATCACCTCGGCGTCAGACGCCCGGCGTGAATCCGACCTTCCAGCAATGCCTCACCGCGCGTCGGCGTGACCGCAGCGGGAACATTCGGCCATGCGGTGGAGGATCAGGTGTGACGCATCTATAGGAAATCGTCGGCATCTGTCGGCTTAGAAGTGCTGCCCTCAGCAATCAATTGGTCGCCTTCGGAGCCGCCCCGAACGCGATGACGATTCAGCCCAAAGATTAGGGAAATCGGACGTCCCTTCTTCACCGGTTAGGAGTAGGACCAACACCGCCCTGGCGCGTGAGGAAGGTCTGTGACCGAAATTCAGAAGCGCAGGGCGCAAGCTACAATGGCCCTGACTGGATCTTAGCCAATGTGGCGTTCCTTCCGGGTATTCTTTCCAGGCCACGCCCAAGGCGTCCTCGAATGGATTGGGTCTGACCGAAGACCGTCTTCGTTTCACTCCGTCTCGATCGTCTTCTCGCAACGTCGGCGCTGCGTTTTCTTCCCCTGTCCGCTGCGCGTCCATTCCTCACGGTCCAAGAAAGCCTCGCGTCGCCGTCTTCCACTTCGTTTCAGCCCCTTCGGGATGCAGACCGATCGTTTCCGGTCTCACGTCCACCATCGAGGCCGCGATGGGCGCGGCCCGAGAAAACACAAAGGAACATCACCATGGCTACGATCGGCACTTTCTCCCGCACCGCGAACGGCTTCTCCGGCTCGGTCAAGACCCTCAATCTCAACGTCAAGACGGTAACGTTCGCTCCGACGGATGGCGAAAATGAAAAGGGTCCCGACTTCCGCATCTTCGCTGGCGCCACCGAGTTCGGGGCGGCATGGAAGAAGACCTCGCGCGAGGGACGCGACTACCACTCGGTCAAGCTCGACGATCCCAGCTTCCCCGCTCCGATCTATGCGAGCCTGGTCGAGACCGACACCGAGGGTGAGTTCTCGCTCATCTGGTCACGCCGCGCCGCAGAGTGACCCGACAAAACACAAAGCCCCGCCGCAAGGCGGGGCTTTGCCATGTTCAGGTCCTATACAACTTGGCACGTCCGCTAGGTGCAGCGCGTTACGCTTTGGCCGGCGCCTTGCGGACCTTCTTCAGCGGCGACTTCATGGCCGCCGCAGTCGTCGCCGCTGCCGCCGCACGAGTAGCCCGTTTTGGTTTTTCCGCCGCGGCAGACGTGGGCGTCGCCGCCTTGCGCCCGAGCCCTATTGATTTCGCCAGAGCCGACCGGGTAGCCGCGTAGTTCGGCGCCACCATCGGATAGTCGGACGGCAGGTTCCATTTCTGCCGGTATTCGTCGGGGGTCAGGTTGAAGTGCTGAAGGTGCCGCTTGAGCGATTTGAATTTCCTTCCGTCTTCCAGACAGATGATGAAGTCAGGTGTCACCGATTTCTTGATCGAAACTGCCGGGTCCTGTTTTACCACAGGTTCTACCGCCGGCGTGCCGATGCCATTCAGGGCGGCATGGATGTCGCCGATGAGTTTTGGCAACTCGCCAACCGGTACTGGATTGTTCGATACATAGGCGGCGACAATGTCAGCCGTTATCGACACGGTATCCAGTTTGTTGCCTTGCTCGAGAGCAGTGGTCATATGATTTCCCTTTTTTGTATCGGATGAATTGAGCGACGTTTGATTTTTCTAGCCTGCCCACGGCGCAAATAGTACGTTTCTTCGTAAATCCACCTCTCTTGCGCAACATGACAAGAGTAAGTTTCGCTTCTGTTGTCCCATCGGCTGGGATGCTTTTGCCTATCTCATCTAAAGCGAGGAGCTTCCTTCACTTTTCCGCCCGTTCCAGCTGTGCAGAGCAATGCCGCTGGCTCTCACCCTGGCTATAGAGTTTGTATCAATGCGCAGTGTGCATGATCGAATCTGGAGGGCGTGGGAGGTTTCGAGGGCACGATCTGGATTTTGAAGTTCGCTCATAGGGCAGCGCCCGCTTTGACGAGCGTCGCCAACGCGAGCCTTGCGCTCTATATGATCAGGATCAAGGCTCGCGAGAGAAGATTGTCGGCGGTCGCGAGGAGATCGCGAAAGCTTCCTGCGCAAGCGCTTGACTGCGGCGCTGGCACACCGGCGGAAGTTTGCTGTTCCGACTTTGGATTGGCCGCTGCTCGCGCCAACTGTGGCTATGTTCGCCAGTCCATCTGCTCTTCACGCCGTTCACCATCGAATGCCTGCTTTCCCTTCGCGGCCAAAAGCTCCCGGGCATGCTTACCGTCATGGCCCTGCAGCTTCGCGGCGATCCAGAGCATCGCGCCGTAGATGATTGCGCGATCGTCATTGGTGAGCTCGACAATGCCTGCCTTGAGGACGAGACCGCCAAGCTCGATCAGCTGTCGGGTGCGTTTGCGACGCTCCACCTGCCATGTTCTCATGTCATTGCGAGCCTGTGCCGCCTGCCGGCGATTGCGCGCTGCCCGATTGCGCTGGAGCGCCGCGAGGGTTGCGCTGAGATGCCGAAGCAGTTCGCCGGCACCTGCTCTCGAAAAACATCACCCCACGCTTAGCCCATGCCTCACGCTTTGCCGTGTCTTTCGTCTCAGTGATTGCGACCAGTGCGCCCGCCAGTTCGTCGGCGCTGAGCTGATCGGCGCCGGTGGCGATCACCAGCTCGCCAAGCTGCTGCACCTTTCTGGTTTTGAGCTCTCGCGCTTTTTCTTCCAGGGCTTGAAGTTCTGCGTCGAAGTCCCGCGGTTTGCGCATGGCTGTCTCCATCGGTTGTCGGTCGGAGGATGATAGGGGAGCGGCTGCCGGAAGGCTTCAGGGTCGCCGAGACAGCCCGGGACGGGCTGGTCCATCCCGAGATTTTTTCGAGGGAGGGCGCGCTTATACGTCGTGCCGACGTGGGCTTTGACGTGCAAATGATCTGGTCGCGATGGCGATCTATCATCTTCACGTCAAGGTCATTGGCCGCAAGGCAGGCTCAAGCGCTGTGGCGTCCGCCGCCTACCGCTCGGCCTCGCGGCTGAGTGACGAGCGGATAGAACGCAGCCAC
Source organism: Mesorhizobium sp. C264A (assembly GCF_040324515.1). Lineage (NCBI taxonomy): Bacteria > Pseudomonadati > Pseudomonadota > Alphaproteobacteria > Hyphomicrobiales > Phyllobacteriaceae > Mesorhizobium > Mesorhizobium sp. C264A. The sequence goes on from NZ_JAMYVY010000001.1 coordinate 93,227, forward strand.
GACTTCTCCGCCAAGCGCGGTGTCGTTCATTCCGAGGTGATGCTGCCGGAGGATGCACCGGAGGCCTGGCGCGACCGCGAACGGCTTTGGAACGATGTCGAGGCGTTCGAGGTGAGGAAGGATGCGCAACTTGCCCGCGAGGTCGAGTTTGCGCTCCCGCGTGAACTCAGCCAGGCGCAAGGCATCGAGTTGGCGCGCGACTTCGTTCAGGCTGAGTTCGTAAGCCGGGGCATGGTCGCCGATCTCAATGTGCACTGGGACCGCGCAGAGGATGGAAGCCCCAAGCCGCATGCTCATGTCATGCTGACCATGCGGGCCGTGGACGAGAATGGTTTTGGCGCCAAGGTTCGAGACTGGAATGCTACCCAGCTGGTTGAGCGCTGGCGCGAGCGATGGGCGGAGCTGGCCAATGAACGCCTGGCCGAACTCGACATCGACGCGCACATCGATCATCGCAGTCTGGAAGCGCAGGGCATTTCACTGGAGCCGCAAACCCAGATTGGTGCGCCAGCACAGCGCATTGAGGGCAGTGGCCTTGCTGCTAGCGACATTGAAGCAGATCGCGCCGAACTGCATCGCGACATCGCGCGCAACAATGGTGCGCGCATCATTGCCGATCCATCCGTGGCGCTCGATGCCATCACGCATCAGCAATCGACTTTCACCCGAAAGGACATTGCGAAGTTCTCGCATCGGCACAGCGACGGAGTGGAGCAGTTCAACGCGGTCGTGGCAGCCATCAGCAACGCACCCGATCTGATTGAACTCGGCAAGGACGGACGTGGCGAAGATCGCTTCACCACTCGGCAGATGATCGACACCGAACAGCGCCTTCACCGCGCTGCGGAGCGTATCGATTTGGACGAGAGACACGCGGTGAGTAAGGCACATCGCGAGGCGGCACTGGCGCGCGCAGCGCAACGCGGGCTTGTCCTTTCGAGCGAGCAGACCGATGCGCTGGCGCATATCACCGATAGAAACGGTCTTGGTGTCGTCGTCGGCTTTGCCGGAACGGGCAAGAGCGCCATGCTGGGCGTTGCGCGCCAGGCATGGGCAGCGGCGGGCTACGAGGTTCGAGGCGCCGCACTCTCCGGCATTGCCGCCGAGAATCTGGAAGGCGGATCAGGCATCTCATCACGCACCATCGCCAGTATGGAGCATAGCTGGGGACAGGGCCGCGATCTGCTCACAGCTCGCGATGTCCTGGTGATTGATGAGGCCGGCATGGTCGGCACGCGCCAGTTGGAGCGCGTGCTTTCCCATGCCGCCGACGTTGGCGCAAAAGTCGTACTCGTCGGCGATCCGCAGCAGTTGCAGGCGATCGAGGCCGGCGCCGCGTTCCGTTCCATCCACGAGCGTCATGGCGGCGTCGAAATCGGTCAGGTCCGCCGGCAGCGTGAGGACTGGCAGCGCGATGCCACGCGCGATCTGGCAACCGGCAGGATCGGCGCCGCGATCGGCGCCTACGATGCGCAAGGCATGGTGCATCAGGCTGCAACGCGCGACGAGGCGCGAGCTGAACTCGTCGAGCGCTGGGATCGCGACAGGCAGGCGCATCCAGAGGCAAGCCGGATCATCCTCACCCACACAAACAACGAGGTGAGCGCGCTCAACCAGGCAGCGCGCGAGCGCATGCGCGCTGCCGGCGATCTCGGCGACGAGGTTCAGGTGGATGTGGAACGCGGTGCAAGGGCCTTCGCCGGCGGCGACCGTGTCATGTTCCTGCGCAACGAGCGCGCGCTTGGCGTCAAGAACGGCACGCTCGGCGTGATCGAAGAGGTCAGCATACAGAGGATGACGGTTCAAATCGACGACGGCCGATCCGTGCGCTTCGATCTGAAAGACTATGCCCACATCGACCACGGCTATGCCGCGACCATTCACAAGGCCCAGGGCATGACCGTCGACCGGACGCATGTGCTCGCCACACCGGGCATGGATGCGCATGGCAGCTACGTCGCACTGTCGCGGCATCGAGACGGAATGGACCTGCACTACGGCAGCGATGACTTCACGACCCGCGAACGCCTCGTCCGGACGCTGTCACGGGACCGCGCCAAAGACATGGCGTCGGATTACGAGCAGGTCGACTCGGCGCAACACTATGCCGAACGGCGCGGTATCACGTTCCGCGAGCGCGCGGTCGAGATCGTGCGCCGGATCGTTCCGGAGAAGCTGCGCGACAGGATAGGCGGACTGCTCGACGGGTTGCGCTCGCCCGCAGACGCCGTGCCCATGCAGGAACGTGGACCTGGGCCGGGAAGGGAGAGTGTAGAGGTACGGATCGGAGATGCGGACCCGACGCCCGGCAGAGAAAATCTCGCCACCGGAGTGCCACGCGGCGCGAATGTGCCGGTGGACGCGGAAGCGGCGTTGCGCAGCGCTCGTACGAAGGCGCTTATTCGTCACGCGCGCGCTATCGACGCGATATCGCACAACGGAGATGCGGATGGGCTGGGCAGTCCCGAGCAGATGCGCGAGTTGAGGGATGCCCGTAGGGCCTTCGAGAAGGTGCGGCCCTTTGGCTGGCGCGATGCCGAAGCGGCTTATGTGAAAAATCCCGAACTTGTCCACGAGGCGGGGGCTGGCCGTGTCCGCCGCATCGTGCTTGCTCTCCAGCTTGAGACGGAAATCCGCACCGGGATGGACATCGATCCAGGCCGCCGCGCCGACCGTTTCGTCGAACGCTGGCAAAAGCTCGATCGGACGGGACGGGAGCAATATCAGGCCGGCGACATGTCCGGCTACAAGTCAACGCGCTCGGCCATGTCCGATATGGCCAAGAGCCTTGAACGCGATCCGCAGCTTGAATCCATGCTTGCCAATCATAAGAAGGCGCTTGGCATCGAGGTCGAATCCGGCCGGCGTCTGGGTGTGGAACTGGCATTCAGCCATGGCATCGGAAAGGGGCGGGGCCTTGGGCTCTGACACCCCTCCGATTTGCCACCGTTTTCACGCTACAGGCGGATGAAGCGAAAAATCGGATTGCCTCCGGCATGGGTTCGTCCTGTCTGTCCCAACAGAAATCAGCTACAACCATTCAGGTGGACGCAAGCTATGTCCGAGCCGGATCGTATCGTTCGTCTCAAAACAGTCCTCGCCAGGACCGGCCTGTCCCGCTCGACAATCTATCGCAAGATCGCCGACGGCACGTTCCCGGCTCAACTGAGGATCAGCACCAATGGCGCCGGGTGGCATGAATCCGAGATCAACCGCTGGGTTGAGGATCCCATTCGATGGGGGTCGAAGGCTGAGGTGAAGAGGTCCGATTGAACGGGTAGGTGCAACAACCTGGGGGCTTCCTTGCCGGTTCTGCAAATTGTCAATTTGCACTAGCGCGGTCACACGCTCCCATCGCTCAACCTGTTACTTCCGATAGCTTCTTGATGGCTGACGGAGCGCTAAAACCGAGAATCTCGGCGAGGTTTATAAACTCCACGACATCAACACGTCTCTGTCCGCTTTCTAGTCGAGCTACGAACGATTGGTATTGGCCGAGCCTGGTTGCCAACTCAACTTGCGTAAGGCCTGCCGCTTCACGGTTTTTGATCAGCAGCGCGATCAAAGCTTTGTGCCGATTCGTACCGAGTGTATCGACCACTTATCACCTCATCTGAACTCAGATGGGGGCTTCCTTTATATCTGATTTTCAGTTATCTTAAATTCAGATATTTAACTGAGGCCGCCAAAGCGTTTGGCTGTATCACTCCATGCAAAGCTGTTTGGAGCTCGGATCATGGATGATTCCGACGATAGCATAAATTTGTTTTTCATCACCCGGCGGCGCTTGCTGACGGGAGCGGCCACGGGCGCGGCGGCATGGCCCTTCCAGGCAAAATCGCTGGCTGGCGAACTGACGGACGGCAGCGCGGCCGATCCTGCTCTTCGTCTGTGTGGGAGCTGGCAAAGAATCCATGATGAGACACTGGCGCTGTGCCGCGAACAGCAGCGGTTGGAGACACACCTCGCCAGGATAGTTGGCTTTCCCTGCGCCAAGGTGCGGCTTGCCGATGGTACGGACGTGACGCTCCATTCCATCGAGAGCCTGAACGATGCCCACTCTCCTGAAAATGAAGTCGAATGGGGCAGGGCGCTTGCGGATTTCGTGGCACACCAGGCGCGCTGGGACGCTGCTGATGCTGAGATCGGCTATTCGAGAACAGACGAACTGATCCGAAAATCGGAAACAGTCGAAGGGGCACTTCTGGATGATCTACCGCAGACAGCGGCCACGTCCATCGAAGGCATTTTGGCCAAGCTCAAGGTCATCCTGCGTGACGGTGAGCACTGGGAACATCCAGACGATTTTCCCTGGCCGCACATCCGATCGGTACTGAATGACCTCGTCCGTCTTCACCGTTTAGACGTTGCGACGAACCCAAGCTCAGAAAAGCAGCAAAACTCACAGAGCAGGTGAAGCCTTGATGAAAATCTTGGATCGTTTTCAAAGCGGTGTGGCACCTAACGGTGAGGTCGGTCCCCATCCGGCCGACCGTCACGTCGGCAGGCAGATCGCGACTCTGCGAGTCCAGTCGGACGTCTCGCAGGCGCAACTGGCCCGTGCGATCCGCATCAGCTTTCAACAGCTCCAGAAATACGAAAGCGCGCGCAACCGCGTCAGCGCTTCCACGCTCTACGAAATCGCCCGCTCGCTGGATGTTCCTGTCAGCCGCTTCTTCGATGGTCTGCCGGGCAATGGCGAGGCAACCGCTCCGCTCCTGACCGTAGACGAACGCCTGGGATTCATCGCCAGCGCGGAAGGCAGACGCTTGATCGAAAGGCTGATGCGACTCCCCCCGCGTGTGCGCAACCGCGTGTCGTCTCTGCTCTTTGAATTGGGAAAGGAAATCGATCCTGTGCAATGCCCAGACGAGTATTAGAAACGAGGTTGAGGAGGTCGTGAGGGCCCGCGCCACTTGTTGCCTACAACCTCGGAAAGACGGCGGTGGGTGTAGTCAGGCGATCCCGCCAGACATGCCTGAGAGCTTCTCCAGAGCCGCCCGGAATAGCTTGCGGCTTGAGGTTGGGACTTACGGATTTCCGAAAAGCACGCCTTGCTATCCAATTCTGCGACTAATCAATTTGATGGCTTTTCTCATCTCCTGCATGCGCGCATCTGGGAGACATGGACCAAGATCATGATCTCGGCAGGATCGAACCAAGCCGCGCATTCTTATTTTCAGCAGAAGCCCAGCCGATCCGTAGCGAGCGCTACTCGCAATGGTTGTGAGGCACCAAAAAAGGGCCTTGTTCCGAGCGCCTGATAGAGCGATTCTGCGCCTTGCAAAAGCACTTGCGCGCCAAGCGGCTCGCGAAGACCACGAGCGTGAACAGGCCGAGAAAACTTATCATGACTCGAACCGCGATCTACGCACGCTTCTCAACCGACCTTCAAAATGAGCGATCAATCGACGATCAACTCGCTTTGTGCCGAGCATATGCAGAACGTGAGGGGTTGAACGTTGTCGCAACGTTTGACGACCGAGCACGCTCCGGTGGCTCCGTCCTGGGCCGTGACGGATTACTTCAGCTCATGGACAAAGCGCGTGAGCACGAATTCGACGTGCTCGTCGTAGAGGCACTTGATCGGCTCTCGCGCGACATGGAAGACCTTGCGGGCATTCACAAACGCCTTTCATTTCTCGGCATCGAAATTCGTGCCGTTCACGAAGGCGTGGTGAACACGGTCTTGGTCGGCCTGCGCGGTCTCGTTGGCCAGCTATACCGAGAGGACATCGCTCACAAAGTCCGCAGGGGCCAAGCCGGCCGAGTCAACAAAGGGCTTCACGCCGGCGGTCTGACCTATGGCTATTCGTACGTGCTAGGCGATCCCGGGAAGCGGATGATCGCAGAGGATGAAGCGGAAATCGTGCGTCGTGTCTTTCGAGAGTATGTCGCAGGGCAAACCCCGCGCGATATCGCTCACGATCTAAACACAGACCGCATACCGCCGCCTCGCGGTCGTGCCTGGAATGCCTCCACCATCAATGGAAATGTGCAGAGAGGGACGGGGCTGCTTCACAATGAGCTTTATGCTGGCCGCCTGATCTGGAACAGGGTCATTGATCAAGGATCCTGACACGGGGAAACGTGTCTCGCGCCCAAATCCCAAGGGTGACTGGCGAGTAGTCGCAGTGCCCGACCTCGCTATTGTTCCGTCCGACCTGTTCGACGCAGCACAAGCACGCAAGAAGGCGCGTGCAACCACTCATCCAAGCCACCAGCGCCGACCACGGCACATGTTGACGGGGCTCCTGAGGTGTGGTGCCTGTGGTGCGGGAATGTCGTCGAAAGGCGTGGACAAGTCCAAGCGCATTCGCATCCGCTGTTCCGCCGCGACTGAAAGCGGAACATGCGCCGATCCCAAGACCTTCTATTTGGATACGGTCGAAGCTGCAGTTCTGAACGGCCTTTCCGCCGAGTTGCGCCATCCCGAAGTGATTGCCCAGTACGTCCAGACCTACCACGAAGAACGGAAGCGCTTGGCAGCCGACACCGATGCCAGGCGCAGCCGTTTGGAGCGACGGCTTGAAGAACTAACTCGGGAGATCGAGCGCCTGGTCAACGCCATTGCCAAGGGCTATGGCGACCCAGCCGTGCTGGGACCGCAATCAACAACGCTGAATGAAGAGCGTAAGGGCATTCTAGCCGAGTTGGATCGGGTGCCCGCCGCTACGGGAGTGATCGCGCTGCACCCTGCGGTGCTCGCTCGCTACGAGGAACAACTAAACCAACTTCGGACCGGGCTTGCTAAGGGCATTGCTTTTGGCGATTCCGAATGTGCAGAGGCAATGCGCGACTTGGTCGAAACCGTCACGGTGTTTCGAGATCCATCGAGGATCGGCGGCGTCGAAGTCGAAATCGCTGGGCGGTTAACGGCACTCTTGGGCGAGGGTGCCTTCCCCCACGGCGTCAAACGAGCGGGGGGAATGGTGGTAGCGGGAGAGGGACTTGAACCCCCGACCCCAGGATTATGATTCCCGTGCTCTAACCAACTGAGCTACCCCGCCAGGGCGGCGAAAGGCCCGAAATCCGCCTTAAATCGAAAGGCATTTCGAGGCGTTCGCCAAGGTCGCGCGGATATAAGGTTGGGAGGGCGAGCCTGTCAAGCATCGATGCGCGAGGGCGCCGGCATATTGTCGCCGGTAAAAGCTTTGCCGGGCTGGCATCTCCGGTAAGCCACCGGGGTTGAGTTCGACGGGGCACGCCGCTATGTCTCGGCCAAGAAATTAGAGTTTGAAGCTGATGAAGCCGCGCATTGCAGTCCTCGGTTGCGGATACTGGGGCAGCAACCACATCCGCACCCTCAAGGCGCTCGGCGCGCTACATGCGGTTTCCGATGCCAATCGGGCGCGGGCCGAAGGCTTTGCCAGCGAGCAGGACTGCCTGGCGATCGAGCCCGACCAGCTGTTCGTGCGTGATGATATCGACGCCATCGTCATGGCGCTGCCGCCGCAATTCCATGCCGATCTTGCCGTGCGCGCCGCTGAGGCCGGCAAGGACGTGCTGGTGGAAAAGCCGATTGCGTTGACCGTGCCCGACGCCGAGCGCGCCGTGCAGGCGGCCAGGGACAATGGCCGCGTGTTCATGGTCGGCCATGTCTTGCGATTCCATCCCGCCTTCGAGACGCTGAAGGCGCTGATCGACAATGGCGAGCTCGGCGAGGTTCGCTACATCCACTCGCACCGGCTCGGCCTCGGCAAATTCCACACCGAGAACGACGCACTGTGGGATCTGGCGCCGCACGATCTGTCGATGATCCTGGCCATCACCGGCACCGAGCCGATCGACGTCAGGGGCGAGGGGGCCGCACTCCTCGACAATCTCAGCGATTTCGCGCATCTGCACATGCGTTTTCCCAATGGCTTGCGCAGCCATCTCTTCACCTCGCGGCTCAATCCCTATCGCGAGCGGCGGCTGACCGTGGTCGGCACCAAGGCAATGGCGGTGTTCGACGATGTCGAGCCATGGGAGCGCAAGCTGGCCGTCTACCGCCACGCGGTGTGGCAGGACAGCGGCCAGTGGGCCTTCACCACCAACGAGCCGTCCTATGTCGCGGTCGGCCAGGGCATGCCGCTGACACGCGAGCTCGAGCACTTTATCCAGTGTATCGAGACGCGGGCCGAGCCGCGCACCAGCGGCGAGGAAGCCATCAGGGTGCTGCGCATCCTGACGGCGGGCACGGTCACGCACACAAAGTCCTGAGACCGTTTCGAAACTCTGCTCTTAAGGCAGATCGAAACTAAAACTGTCTCCGAGAGGGTAGTGTTTACTCAGCGGGAATCTGCGCCGGCCTGGCTGCGAGCCGGCTGAGCATGGCTTCGGCCTCGGCGCCGCGCTCGGAGCGCTCGATGAAGCCGCCGCCGAAAACGCGGGCTTCGTTGCCGTCGTCGGAATAGAGCACGCAGGCCTGTCCCGGCGCGATGCCGGACTCGCCGTCGACCAGTTCGACAAAGGTGCTGCCGGCGCGGTGATGCAGCACGGCCGGGCGCGGCGGCCGCGTCGAGCGGACCTTGGCGAACAGCTCCATGCCGGCGGCCGGAATGTCGGACAGCGCGCGATCGCCCAGCCAGTTCATGTTGCGCAGATAGATCTTGTGGGTCTCCAGCGCCTCGCGCGGGCCGACGATGACACGGGCCCGGTCGGCGTCGAGATGGACGACGTAAAGCGGCTCGCCCGAGGCGATGCCGATGCCGCGGCGCTGGCCGATCGTATAGCGCAGGATGCCGTCATGGCGACCGAGCACGCGGCCGTCGATATGGACGATGTCGCCTGGGTTGGCGGCAGCTGGCTTCAGCTTGGCGATGATGTCGGAATATTTGCCCTGCGGCACGAAGCAGATGTCCTGACTGTCCTGCTTGGCGGCAACGGTCAGCCCCATTTCTTCGGCGATGGCCCGCACCGCAGGCTTGGACAGCCCACCCAGCGGAAAGCGCAGATAGTCGATCTGCGCCTGCGTGGTGGCAAACAGGAAATAGCTCTGGTCGCGGTCGGCATCGACGGGCCGGAACAGCGCGCGGTGGGCGCCATTGGCCCCGGAGCGGATATAGTGGCCGGTGGCGAGCGCATCGGCGCCAAGGTCCTTGGCGGTGGCCAAAAGGTCGGCGAACTTCACCGTCTGATTGCAAGAGACGCACGGAATGGGCGTTTCGCCGGCGACGTAGCTTTCGGCAAACGGGTCGATGACCGCCTTACGGAAGCGCTCCTCATAGTCGAGCACGTAATGCGGAATGCCCAGTGTCTCGGAAACGCGGCGGGCATCGTCAATGTCCTGGCCGGCGCAGCACGACCCGGCCCGGTGCGTTGCGGCGCCATGGTCGTAGAGCTGCAGCGTGACGCCGACGACATCATAGCCTTCGCGCTTCAAAAGGCCGGCAACGACAGACGAATCCACACCGCCCGACATGGCGACGACGATGCGGGTGTTTTGCGGGCTGGCGGGAAGGTCGAGGCTGTTCATGGTTCTTTCGTTCTGCGCGGCGCTTCAATGGCAGTGGCGCGAATATAGGTCAACCACACCAGCGGCGCCAGCTTTGCGGCGGTGCCGATTTTGCGGGAAAATTGCGCGCCTGCCCGCCGTTGCCTCAAATGCCGACGAAAAGACTAACGCGGCGTTCATGATCCTTACCTACTCATTAGGGTTCGCTTAGGCAATTTTTAAAGCTGTGGCGGTAATGTGGTGGGGATTGGGTCTTTGAGTTTTTAGTAGAGAGTACGATGACCGATCTTGTTAGACCGCGAGTCAAATATGTTATTGGGCCTGACGGCAGCCCTCTTACGATTGCCGATCTTCCGCCGACGAATACACGTCGCTGGGTTATCCGGCGCAAGGCGGAAGTGGTTGCTGCGGTGCGCGGCGGGCTTTTGAGCCTCGACGAGGCATGCCAGCGCTACAAGCTGACCACCGAGGAATTCCTGTCCTGGCAAGCGTCGATCGACGAATACGGCCTTGCCGGGCTGCGCACGACGCGCATCCAGCAATACCGGCACTAGAGCCAGGACCACAACAGAAAAGGGCGCGGTAACCGCGCCCTTTTGCCTGTCGGTAATGCCTGCTTCAGACCGTCAGCACCACCTTGCCGATCGGCCTAGTGGCGAGAAAAGCGTGCGCGGCGCCCGCCTGTTCGAGCGGAAACGCCTTTGCCACATGGACCGCAAGCTTTCCCGCATCGACCAGTTTGCCAAGTTCGACGAGGCCTTCACGGTCGGGCACGACGGACATGCGCTCGACGCGGATCCCACGCGCAGCAGCCTTGGCTCGGGTGGTGTCGTGGATATTGAGCAGCGACACCAGGGCGCCACCGTCCTTCAGGACTGTCAGCGATTGGTCGGCATGGTCGCCGCCCATCGGCTCCAGCACCAAGTCGACGTCGCTGACCTCGGCGGTGAAATCTCGCTTGGTGTAGTCGACCACTTCATCGGCGCCGAGCGAGCGGACGAAATCGAGTTTCTTCGGGCTGGCGGTGGCGATGACATAAGCGCCGTGCGCCTTGGCGATCTGCACCGCCAGATGCCCGACGCCGCCGGCCGCAGCATGGATCAACACGCGCTGGCCGCGCTTCAGGCCGCCATGGCGGACAAGGCCTTGCCAGGCGGTCAGACCGGCCAGCGGCAGCGCGCCGGCATGATTGTGGTCAATGCCTTGCGGCTTCGGTGCGATTTCATCGGCCGGGGCCACAGCGAGCTCCGCATAGGCCGCGGCCTGCTTGGGAAAACGCGGCATGCCGAACACGGCGTCACCGACCCTGAGGCCGCCATCGACGCCTGGGCCTACCGCCTCGACCGTACCTGAAATATCCCAGCCCAAAGTGAAGGGCGGTTCGCCCAGCAATGGATAGTAGCCGGCGCGCACCGAGCCATCGACCGGATTGATGCCGGCAGCATGCACGCGCACGAGCACTTCGCCGGACTTGGGCGAGGGCGCGGGGCGATCGGCGATGACGAGGACGTCGGGTCCGCCGACTGAATTCTGGACAACGGCACGCATGGGAGGCTCCTGCTGGGGTTTCTGTGCCACTATCATTTGGATAGTAATATTCCCTTGTCCAGTATGTACCTTTTCCATATATAGGCACCTCATGGATAGTGATAATGATTGCGGCTCCGGCTATGACGCCTTCCAGCGGACGTGTCCTTCGCACGCCGTGCTCGAGATGCTGGCCAGCAAATGGGTCTATCTGACGGTTTGTGCGCTGCGCCGTGGCCAGATGCGCAACGGCGAACTGGCGCGTAAGCTCGAAGGCATCACGCCTAAAATGCTGACGCAGACGCTGCGCGTCCTCGAGCGCGACGGGCTTGTGCGGCGCGAAATCTTTCCGGTGATCCCGCCGCGGGTCGAATATGAATTGACCGAACTTGGCCAGAACCTGGCGGGGCTGCTCACCCAGATACGCTCCTGGTCGGAAGAGCATGTGCCTGACATCAAGCAAGCGCGGGCGAGGGCGGCGGCGAACCTGGAAAGGGATTTGGCACGGGCCTGAAGCTGCGGCCGCCTTACGGGCCGGATCAGCAGCGCCGGAGCCTTTTGGCGCGCTACACGCAAAGCAAAGCGCGGCGTCAGGCGGCGCCGGTCGGGTTAAAACCCTGCCGTCAGCCGATCATGGCGCTGCGACCGCCGAGTTCCGCGTCGCGGATCTTGGTGTCGCGCGATTCCAGCATCTCGGCCTTGGAAAGCTCCGCTTCAGCTTCGCCGAGTAATGATTCGGCAGCACTTCGCTGCTGGGCGAGGTCGCTTTGAGAGTTTCTGAGGTTATCACGGCGCAGACGCGCCGCCTTGGCGAAGGTCGGATAGGCAAAATGATTGATGTCGGTGATGCCGGCCTTCTTCTCCTCGGCGGTGATCTGAAGCTCCAGTTCAACGGCCATGCGCTCGAACTCGGCGATCATCATGTCGAGCTGCAGCAGCTGCCGCCGCTTCTCATTCACCTGAAATTGCTTCAGCCGAACGAGGTTTTCACGTGACTTCATGATTCGGTACTCCCGGAAACGCACACCTGCACATATCGTCCAATCCGCCCGCCAGGGCCTGGCGTCGCCCGTATCCACCGGCATTCCCCGAACTATGGGAAACAAATCCCTAAAGTTTTTTGCCGGCAGTAACCATTCGTTTACGCGCATTGTTAATCATAAGGGCGAGGACTTAAGGCCGGGTAAAAATTCCGGCTCCCGATACGGAAGCCGGCCAGCGAGTCCCTTGAGTCACTTAGTCCGACTTATTAATGTGTTGCATTAGCGATTTGGTTCTGTGATTCATCATTAGATTCAAGAGGGTGTAGAAAGGGGTTAAAAAATCTGGTACCGTCCTTGGTGCGGAATTAGGTTTTGTTAACCATTCGATGGCAGCCTCTGTTCAGGCAATCACTGCTCCGGTCCCGGATGGGTCGTGACATGGTCCGGCGGCAGAAAAGGGGAATGAAATGCGCGTTCTGCTGATAGAAGACGACAGTGCAACCGCTCAGAGCATCGAGCTGATGCTCAAATCTGAAAGTTTTAATGTTTACACGACCGACCTCGGCGAAGAAGGTGTCGATCTCGGTAAACTTTATGATTACGATATCATTCTTCTCGACCTCAACCTTCCCGATATGTCCGGCTACGAAGTCTTGCGGACACTTCGCCTGTCCAAGGTGAAGACGCCGATCCTGATCCTGTCCGGCATGGCCGGTATAGAGGACAAGGTGCGCGGCCTGGGCTTCGGCGCCGACGACTATATGACCAAGCCGTTCCACAAGGACGAACTGGTCGCCCGCATTCATGCCATCGTGCGCCGTTCCAAGGGCCATGCCCAGTCGGTCATCACCACCGGCGACCTGGTGGTCAATCTCGACGCCAAGACCGTCGAAGTCGGCGGCCAGCGCGTGCATCTGACCGGCAAGGAATACCAGATGCTGGAGTTGCTCTCGCTGCGCAAGGGCACCACGCTGACCAAGGAAATGTTCCTCAACCACCTTTATGGCGGCATGGACGAACCGGAACTGAAGATCATCGACGTCTTCATTTGCAAGCTGCGCAAGAAGCTCGACGCAGCATCCGGTGGGCAGAACTACATCGAGACGGTCTGGGGTCGCGGCTATGTGCTGCGCGAGCCGGAAGACATCCGCGTCAGCGCCTGAGCGAACACCATCCGATTGAATTTAATGAGAAAACCCGGCTCAGGCCGGGTTTTTTGCTGTCCTTCTTGGCCGAGGACGTGCCGAGTCAGGCGGCAACCTTCAAGGTACGAAAACGTTCGAGCAGTTGCGGCCGGTTGAACGGCTTCAACAGATAACCCTGGGCGCCGGCGCGCTTTGCCTTCATGATCGAGGCAACATCGACCTCGACCAGTGAGATCAGAATCTGCGGTTTGATCGTGCTCTCCATGGCGCGAACCTGGCGAATGACGTCGACCGCTTGCATGTCCGGCAGGGCGCCGTCGACGACAATCACATCAGGCATCTCGGCAGCGCACATCTCGACAGCATCAAGTCCAGTTGCCGCTTCGATCACCACCATGTCGGAGCCGCCAAGAATCCGTTTTGCAACCTTTCTGATGACGCTCGAATCGTCGACAAACATGCAGCGCTTCATTTCCGGGTCCTCTTTGCCATGGTGCGAACCGGCGGCATCCCGGTATCGGGATGCACACTAGGCCAATCTGGTAAAGAAGCAGAAAAGCCGTTAGGTAAAGTTTTTACAAACATGTCGTTTGCAGCCCCATTCGGCAGGGGCGTTGCCGGCAATGAAACTTGCTTGTTCTGAATTGCCGCAAATATCAGCGGGAAAAGATACTTGATTGTTCTTGATGCTCGGACGTCCTGCCGAGCGGCTTCGCTCAGGCCGCGGACAGCACGATCTCTTCGGCGGTCGCGTGAATCGAGATCGTCATGTTGGCCTCACGCGCCAGCAGCAGCGTGTAGTAGGGCTGGACGGTATGGGCGTCGATAGGCTCCTCGGGCTTGTTGCCGGAATGGAGCTCGAGGAATTTCGGCGGCACGCGCAGCATCGGGCCGCTTGCGGCAAGCGCAAAGCGCGGCTCGGTGTCGAGGTTTTCCAGCGTGACCACCAATCTGCCACCGCGCGGGATGGCAGCATTGGCGACGAGCAGCAAATTGAGCAGCAGCTTGACCTTGTTCTTGGGCAGCAGGGCGCGAACCCCGTTCCAGATCAATTCCGGCTTCTCGTTCTTCAGGAAGGCGATGGCGACGGACTCGGCATCGCCGGTGTCGATCATCATGCCCGCCGAACCGGCGGCGCCGAAGGCGATGCGGGCGAATTGCAGGCGGGCCGAAGCGTTTCTGGCGCTCTGCCGGATCAGTTTCATGGCGTCTTCGTCGGCGCCGCCCTCGTCCAGGAGTTCAAGGCCGTTGTTGATGGCGCCGACCGGCGAAATGATGTCGTGGCAGACTCGGCTGCACAACAACGCTGCGAGATCGGGTGCGGAGAGAGAGAAAAGCTCAGCCATCGGCGAAAAATCCCTGCTAAAATTCACATCCTGGTGGCCGCGCGGCCGACAGCCACGCTCACCACCCGAATCACGCTCTCTCCCCCCCAGGCATTCTGAATACACAGCGCCCGAGCGTGCAGCAACAATCCACAATTCTTGTGAGAAAAACGGCATCTTTGCACAGGATCGGAGCCCGCGCAGACCGTCAGAAACAGCCTTCGAACCGCCATGTTCATGTGGGAGGTTAATGGTTGAAAAAGGATTACGGCATAGTTTGCCCGTAACAGTCATCCTTAACGGCCGCCTAAAGAGCCGGACGGGTGCGAGGCGTCGGCGAAAGTGCTCCCTGACGGAGATTGGAAGCATGGTTTCCCGATTCTACGACCGGACGTTTGTCCGCGTCTTCTTCATGGCGATTGCCCTCATGGGCGCTCTCGCTTTCTCAACCTCTGCGTCGCGGGCACAGGAATACACCGCTCAGGAGATCGTCGATTCCGGTCACAAGTTCTTCGGCGCGACGTCGGGCGGTCTCGCAACCGTCGTCGAGAAGATTTTTGCCTCCTACGGCCTGCCCAATGGCTATCTGCTCGGCGAAGAGGGATCCGGCGCGCTGATCGGGGGCCTGACCTATGGCGAAGGTACGCTCTACACCAAGAATGCCGGCGACCATAAGGTGTTCTGGCAAGGGCCTTCGCTCGGTTGGGATTTCGGCGGCGAGGGATCGCGGGTGATGATGCTCGTCTATAACCTCGACGACGTCAGCAATCTCTACAATCGGTTCGGCGGCGTTGCCGGTTCGGCCTATGTCGTGGCCGGCGTCGGCTTCAACGTGCTGCAGAACAACAGGGTGCTGCTGGTGCCGATCCGCACCGGCGTCGGCGCGCGGCTTGGCGTCAATCTCGGCTATCTGAAGCTGACGCAGAGGCCGACCTGGAATCCTTTCTGAGCGATTCCGACCACACTTCGACCCGATCAACAGATTCTGACCCGGTGCAGCTGCGGCAAACCCTTGCCGCAGCGCTGGATTTGCGTCATGCGAACATGGCAAAGTCCAGACTTGGCGGTTGCCGGATAGCGGCCCGCCCGTAACGGGTAGTCACCTTGGTTCAGTCGATCCTGTTCTTCGCCCTCGGCTTTCTGTGCGCAGGCTTTCTGGCGCTGCTGGTCGCGCCGGCCATCTGGCGGCGGGCGGTCGCGCTGACACGCAAGCGTGTCGAGGCGTCGGTGCCGCGAACGCTGGCCGAGATCCAGGCCGACAAGGACAGCTTGCGGGCCGAGTTCGCCATGACGACGCGCCGGCTCGAAATCAGCATCAAGACGCTGCGTGAGCAGGCGAATGAGCAACTCGTCGAAATCAATCGCGGCCGCGAGGCGCTGAAGGGCCTGGCGGTCGAGCGCAAGGACAAGAAGCAGGCGCTTTCGGAGCTCGGGGAAAAAACGAATTGCTGCTGCATCGCGAGCAGCAGATACAACAGCTGTCGGACAGGCTTGCACAAACAGAGCGCATGATGGAAAAGCGCGCGCTCGAGCTGGAAAAGCTCGAACATATGTACGACGACGCGTCCTTCTCCTCCAGCAATCGTCAGATCGAACTGGTGGCTCGCGAATCCGAGCTGGAAAAACTTGCCAACGACATTTCAGTGCTGCGCGGCCAGCGGAAGGAGGCCGACAAGCGCCATCAGGAAGTCGTCGCCGAAGGCAAGGCCACGCGCGATGCCTTGAAGGCCGAAAAGAAAAGAACCGCCGACCTCGACAGAAAGCTCGAGCGCCTGCTCGCCACGCTGGCCGATCGCGAGGACAAGCTCGATCGCCGCGAAAAGGAACTGGCCCGGCTTCGCGAGCGGGTGAAGGGCGAGGCTACAGGAGGCGCCGTGGCTGCTGGCCTGGTTGGTGCGCAAGACAGTGCCCGCGCCAGGAACGAGGACATCGACAAGACGCTCGCCAAGCTCGAAGGCGACCGAGAGCGGCTCGAAGCCAGGCTGACGACGCTGGCCCGCGAAAACAAGCGGATGAAGGCGGAGCTTGGCGGTTCTGGATCCGCGAAGCCCGGGAATGGCCCCGGCAATGGCAATGATGCCGGTTCTGCCTTGCGCGAACAGATGAACAATCTGGCGGCTGAGGTCGTCCATTTGACGGCCAAGCTCGAAGGACCCGATTCACCGATCGCCAAGGCGCTGGCGGCGCCGCAGGAAACGCGGTCAGGAACCACCAGCCTGGCCGATCGCGTGCGGGCGTTGCAGAAGGCAGATTTGCCGAGCTGAGTTTCAAGCCCCGGCTTGGAATTGCCTGACTACGCCTATCAGGGCGAAAAATGGTGCAGCGCAATGGCTGACGCGGCAGCAACATTCAGGCTGTCGAACCCTTCCGACATCGCGATCCGCACCGTCCGCAGGCGGGCAAGCAGGCTCTCCGGGAGGCCCTCGCCTTCGGTGCCGAGATAGAGCGCCAGTCGTTTCGGTCGCGCGGCATCACGAATGTCAGCCTCACCACGCGGCGACAAAGCGACCTGGCCGAAGCCCAACTCGCCGAGCTTCGCGATGAAAGCTTCAGTGTCGCCGAAGGACGCAAAGGGCACCTTCAACGCGGCGCCGACGGAGACGCGGATCGCCTTGCGATACAGTGGGTCGCAACAGGTGGCGTCGACGAAGACGGCATCGGCGCCGAAGGCGGCGGCATTGCGGAAGATCGATCCGATATTGTCATGGTTGGCGATGCCGATGAGAACGACGATCAACGCTTCGGCAGGCAAGGTGTCGAGCAAGGCCTCGGCGGGCTGTGGCGTGCCCTTGCTGCCGATCGCCAATATACCGCGATGCACGTGGAAGCCGGCGATCCTGTCCATGACGGCGCTTGCCGCAACGTAGACCGGCAGGTCGGCAGGGGCCTTGCGCAGGATGTCGTCGAGCCCGGCCAGCCGGTTTTCGAGGACCAGGACCGACTCCGCAGCAAAGCGTCCGGCTGACAGCAGGACGTCCAGCACCACCTTGCCTTCGGCAACGAACCGGCCATGGCGGCCGGTGAGATCGCGCTCGCGGATGTCGAGATAGGCGGCGACCCGCGGATCGCGCGCGTCGTCGATCTGGATCGGATCCATCAATACCTCGGCCGGCGAAAAATCGTCAGCGAGGTAAGGAGCGATCGGAGTCGCCAGTCAAGCCCTGCAGGTCAAGTCCCGGCGCGGCGCAGACGCGTTGCCATCTGGGACAAGTCGCCTATCCCGAAAATGCCGTCCAGCATGCGCAACAGTTCGCGCACCGCTTCGGACTTGCAGGAATAGTAGATCATCTGCCGGTCGCGGCGGGTCTCGACAAGATCGAGCGCCCTGAGCTTGGCCAGATGTTGCGACAAAGCGGACTGGCTGAGCATCACCTTTTCGGCGATGGCGCCGACCGACATTTCACCGTCGGCCAGATAGCTCATGATCAAGAGCCGCTTTTCGTTGCCCATAAGGGTCAGAAATGTCGCCGCCGATTCGGCATTGGCGATTAGTTTGGTCGAGACCATCGATGCCCCATGTTTTCCTGCTCATCCAAACGCTATGGGGGCAAATAGCGTTGGCTGCTATAATTCAGCTATGGATCACGCTGCTGATTCAGCGTCGTCTGAATCGTAGATCATTTCGCCCAAATCTCAAGACGTGCTTTTGATTCATGACGATTATCCTTGCGTAGCTGGCGCACGACCGGCTTTGGCCATGTCGACCAGAACCGGCCGCAGGTCGCGCGCGGTCTTCAATGGCTGCGGAAAATAGACCCTGCAAACGGTGTCGCCCGATGCCAGGTCCATGCCATCGGCATCGAAGCCGGTCATGGTCCAACCATCACCTTCAACCCTGGCGAAATGATGGGCATAGACGGCGATGGCGTCGAGATGGTCGGCATTCATGTGGTCGAGAGCGGATTGTTCGCTGGCGGCCAGCTCGTCGACGATCAACCCCTCGGTGATGAGATCGGCACGGTCGAGCAGGTAGGCCTTGCCGAAGCCGCCATTCAGGCTGGCGCGCTCCGGCTCGAGGCGAAAGATCGAGAAATCGCCGAGCCCGGCATAGAGCTTTGCCTTGGGATTGCGGTTGAGATAGCGCCGCTCGGCGCGGGTATGCGCGCTCGACCCGCGTTCCAGCGGCTGCGCCCGGCAGACCAGCGTTATCCTGGGATGCGCCAGCGGATCGCCCTTGCCGGGTTCGCCGGCAAGCAGCGAGCAGCGCGGCTCGGCAAGGATGGCGCCGGTATGGGCTGACAGCGCCGAGACAAGGATCAGAGGCGTGCCATCGATGTCGGTGGCGACTCCGACCCTGGAGGCCAGCGGTGCGCCGGTCGACGGCTCGATCACCGCGAGGGCGCCGAAACGGGCGCTGCGGATCAGCGTTGCGGCCAGCCTGATCGCCTCGGCGTCCGTCGCGCGAATGACGTCCTTCTTCGGCTGGTCCAAAATGCCCACCAGGTAAGTTGATTTTCTAAATCCAGTTATTGGCCAATCATGCCGGCTTTGACAAGCGCTTTGATCTCGGCTGTCGAAAAGCCGAAGCGCGCCAGCACAGTCTGGGGCAGCTGATCGTCATCTTCAGACATGCCGGCAAGCGCCGGCTGCGAGGCCGAGAAGCGTGGCGCGGGCGCGGGGCGCTCGAGCGCACCGGCCTTCACAAATGCGTGACGCGCCCGGTTGTGCGGATGATCCCTGGCTTCGGCCAGCGACAGAACCGGCGCCACGCAGGCATCGCTTGCGGCAAACAGCGCGTCCCAGTCGTCGCGTGTCTTCTGCCGGAACCGGTCGGCAATGGCCGCGCGCATGTCCGGCCACAACGCCTTGTCGTATTGGCCGCGGACAAAATCCTCGCCGAGCGGCAGCAGCTTTGCGAATGCGGCGAAGAAGCACGGCTCAAGGCAGCCGACCGCAACGTGGCGTGCGTCCGCCGTCTCATAGGTGTCGTAGAAGGGCGCACCGGAATCGAGCAGGTTGGCGCCGCGCCGGTCGCTCCACAGACCTGCCGACATGAAGGCGTGTATGGGGGCCGCCAGCATCGAAGCGCCCTCGACCATCGCCGCGTCGATCACCTGGCCTTTGCCGGAGCGCGAGCGCTCGAACAGCGCTGCAAGCACCCCGGCGATCAGCATCATGGCGCCGCCGCCATTGTCGGCGATCAGATTCAGCGGCGGCACCGGCCGACCTTCCTCCCGGCCGATGGCATGCAACACACCCGAATAGGCGAGGTAGGTGATGTCGTGGCCGGCACGACCTGCGAGCGGCCCGTCCTGGCCGAAGCCGGTCATGCGGCCGTAAATCAGCGCCGGATTGCGCGCCAATGCAGCATCCGGGCCGAGACCAAGCCGCTCCATCACACCGGGGCGAAAGCCTTCGACAAACAGATCGGCCTTTTCGGCAAGGCGCAGCAGCAGTTCCGTTCCTTTGGCCTGCTTGAGGTCGACGCGCAGGATGGAGCGGCCGTGACGGTCGAGATTGTACGCATCGGAGAGCGGCAGCAGGGGTTGGTCCGAACCGGTGCGCTCGATGCGCAGCACCTCGGCGCCCCATCTCCGACAGCATCAGCCCGGCCAGAGGCACCGGGCCGAGCCCAGCCATCTCGATGACTTTCAGGCCGGCCAGCGGACCGGTCTTCACTGCGCCGGCCGCCATGGCCGTCTATTTCGGCGCCATGCGGATTGCCCCATCGAGGCGGATGGTTTCGCCGTTCAGCATCTGGTTTTCGACGATATGCAGGGCGAGCGCGGCATATTCGGACGGCTCGCCGAGGCGGGACGGGAAGGGCACGGCCGCGCCGAGCGAATCCTGCACCTCCTGCGGCATGCCGGCCATCATTGGCGTCTTGAAGATGCCGGGCGCGATGGTGCAGACGCGAATGCCGGAGCGCGCCAGGTCGCGGGCAACCGGCAGCGTCATGCCGACGACGCCGCCCTTGGATGCGGCATAGGCGGCCTGGCCGATCTGGCCATCAAAGGCGGCCACCGACGCGGTGTTGACGATGACGCCGCGCTCGCCGCCCTGCAGCGGTTCGAGTTTGGCGGCACGGTCGGCGACGAGGCGGATCATGTTGAAGGTGCCGATCAAATTGATCTCGATCACCTTGCGGTACTGGTCGAGCGGATGTGGACCATCCTTGCCGATCGTCTTCACGCCGATGGCAATGCCCGCGCAATTGACCAGGATGCGCGCTGGCCCAAGTCTCTTTTCCACCTCGGCGACCGCGGCCGCACCGCTGTCGGCGCTGCTCACATCGCACTGGATGGCGGCGCCGCCAATGTCGCCCGCCACCTTCGATGCCCGGTCGATGCCGATATCGAAAATGGCGACGCGCGCGCCCTTGTCGGCCAGCGCGCGGGCGGTTGCCTCGCCGAGGCCGGAGCCGCCGCCGGTTACGATCGCAATCTGGCCGTTCGGGTTCATGCTGCATGCTCCGTGCTGTTCCAGGTCATGCTACGGAGGTCGCCGCCATGGTGCAACCTGACCAATGGGGATCCATCGCGACCGGTGCCGCGACCGATCCTGGAGCTCAGGCCATCACTGGTGCCTGCTCCGCGATCCTGGCAAGGCTGGCATGGCCGACCTCGCCGGAGAGCCGCGCCACGGCACCGGGCACGATCTCGTGCGACAGCAGCCGGTCGAGGTCGACCGGGCGCGGCATGGAGATCTGGCCGCGGGGGATCTTTCTGAAGCCGAGCGGGCCGTAATAAGGCTCGTCGCCGACAAGGATCACCGCCGGCGCGCCGGCCTTGGCGGCCGCCTCCAGCGCGATCGCCACGAGCCGGCGGCCGATACCGAGATTCTTGAAGGCGGGCCGCACGGCGAGCGGCCCGAGCATCAGCGCGCGTCCGGCGCCGGCGGCGATGCGGGTCATGCGCACCGAAGCAACGACGATGTCGCCATCCATGGCGACAAAGGATAGCGAGCGCTCGTGGCCGCCGGTCTCGCGAATCTTGTAGGCGGCCAGCACGAAACGGCCGGGGCCAAAGGCTTCGTCGTTGATGGCTTCGATTTCGGGATCATG
Source organism: Mesorhizobium sp. C264A (assembly GCF_040324515.1). Lineage (NCBI taxonomy): Bacteria > Pseudomonadati > Pseudomonadota > Alphaproteobacteria > Hyphomicrobiales > Phyllobacteriaceae > Mesorhizobium > Mesorhizobium sp. C264A. The sequence continues at coordinate 114,649 of NZ_JAMYVY010000001.1, forward strand.
CGCCGGAGTTTCCGGCAGGTATTTCACGTCGGCAAGGCTCATGGTCTTCGCGGTCCGATAAAGAGGAAAGGTTGCTGCAAGCGGCAGCGTTCGCCAGTCAGCGCTTTCTAAGCGCGGGCGCCCTTTCGTCGTCGGTCAAACCGGATCAAGCCAAGATCGAACATGCGGAGTGTCCGCTAGCATCAATTTCCGGCGGCTGCAATCGGCTGTTTTCATCCGGCGTTTCATACGAGTGACGCTCTGTTCAGCAGATGACGGCTTCGGCATTGCCGCCTTGCGACTACATTGGCCAAGGCACGCAAGGAGATTTCGTATGGGATTGCTGGTCGAAGGCAAATGGCAGGACCGTCCGGCCAATGTCGATAGCAGCGGCAGGTTCATCCGCGCCGAGACGCAGTGGCGTGACTGGATCACGCGCGACGGCGCGCCGGCGCAAGGTCGTACGCGCGGCTTCAAGGCCGAGCCCGGACGCTACCATCTTTATGTCTCGCTCGCCTGTCCGTGGGCGCACCGCACGCTGATCTTTCGCGCGCTGAAGAAGCTAGAAGACATCATCCCGGTTTCAGTCGTGCATCATTTCCTCGGTGCTGAGGGCTGGACGTTTTTGGCCGAGGATGGCGCCACCGGCGACACGCTCTACGGCCTCGACTTCCTGCACCAAATCTACACCAAGGCCGATCCAGCCTATTCGGGCCGGGTTTCGGTGCCGGTGCTGTGGGACAAGAAGGAAGAGACCATCGTCTCCAACGAATCCGCCGAAATCATCCGCATGCTCAATTCGGCCTTCGACGAGTGGGGCGATGCCGCTCTCGATTCCTATCCGCCAGGCCTGCGCGGCGAGATCGACAAGGTCAATGCGCTGGTCTTTCCCGCCGTAAACAACGGCGTCTACCGCGCCGGCTTTGCCACCACGCAAGCGGCCTATGAAGAGGCGTTCGGCGAGCTGTTCGCGGCGCTCGACACGCTGGAGGGCCGACTGTCAAAACAGCGCTATCTCACTGGCGAGCGTGTCACCGAGGCCGATTGGCGGCTGTTCACCACGCTGGTGCGTTTCGACCCGGTCTATGTCGGCCATTTCAAATGCAATCTGCGCCGCATCGCCGACTATCCGAACCTTTCGAACTATCTGCGCGACCTCTACCAGGTGCCCGGTATCGCCGGCACGGTGAACCTGCACCACATCAAAATGCACTATTACGGCAGCCACGAGAGCATCAACCCGACGCGCATCGTGCCGGTCGGGCCTGGGCTCGACTATGGCGCGCCGCACGACCGGGCGCGGTTCAGGCAGGCGGCGTGAGCATCGGATTGACAGCCTACCAGTACGGCGATACCGGCTCGCCTTCAAAAACCTCGGCAAGCCGCCGCAGCGTCGCCGGCGTCGTGCCATGCGGCAAGCGGTCGAGCGGAAAGAAGCCTGCTTCGGCGATCTCGTGGTCCGGCAGTTTCGGCGCGGTCTGGTTGAAGGTTTCGATGAGATAGAGGCCGACATGGTCGCGGCGGCTGGAGCGGCGGTTGAAATGCATCGATTTCAGCACCGGCTGGGCTGTCAGCGCGATGTTGCCTTCCTCGGCCAGTTCGCGCACCAGCGCCTCACCGAGCGTCTCGCCGACTTCGACGCCCCCGCCCGGCAATTGCCAGCCGGGAACGTAGGTGTGGCGGATGAGGAAGACAGTGTTCGAGGCGCGATCGTGGATCAGGCCGCGCACGCCCAGCGTCATCGGCCGCCGCAGAAGGAAATAGAGATGGAACAGCCTTGCCCTGAGGCCTGCCCAGCCGGTCTGGCGAAACGCCTGCTCCGGGTCCGATATAGCCATGACTAGCGAAACCGTGGATGGGCAGGAAACAGTGAGTGGAAAGCGGGGAGCGCGTCGCCTATGAAGGAAGGATGTTCAGGCTCGCGCATATTTCCGATGTCCATCTGGGGCCGCTTCCCGGTGTAACCTATCGCGAACTCGCGTCCAAGCGCGTCGTCGGCTACGTCAACTGGCAGCGCAACCGCCGCCGCCATATGCACGATGCCGTCATCGACACCATCGTCGCCGACATGAAGGCGAGCACACCCGACCACCTCACCGTTACCGGCGATCTGGTCAATCTGGCGCTCGACGGCGAGATCGAGATGGCCAAGCACTGGCTTGAGACGCTGGGTTCGCCCGAGGATGTCTCGGTGGTGCCGGGCAACCACGACGCCTATGTGCCGGGCGCCTTCGACAAGGTCTGCCGCTCCTGGGCGGCGTGGATGAGCGGCGACGGCGTGACTGCGCCGATCGACCGCAACGCTTTTCCCTATCTGCGCGTACGCGGCAATGTCGCGCTGATCGGCGTTTCGACGGCGCGCGCCACGGCGCCGTTCATGGCCAACGGCTTCTTCCTCGAAGGTCAGGCGCAAAGGCTGGCGACAGTGCTCGACGCAACGAACAAACGCGGCCTGTTGCGGGTGATCATGATCCATCATCCGCCGGTGCGCGGCGCCGTCGCCCAGCAAAAGCGCCTGTTCGGCATCTCCCGCTTCCACAAGACCGTTCATAGGCATGGCGCCGAACTCGTGCTGCACGGCCATTCGCATCTGCCGTCGCTGTTCTTCATCGGCGGGCGCGGCGCCAGGATTCCGGTCGTCGGCGTCGCCGCCGCCGGGCAGTCGCCAGGCAGCAAGAACCCGGCGGCACAGTACAATCTGCTCGATATTGACGGGGAGAAGGGCAATTGGCTGATTCGCCTGACGCGGCGCGGCCTGACCGGGCCGGCCTTGCCGCCATCGGACCTGCAGGTCATTGAACTCGGCGCGCAGACACCGAGGCCTTCAGATCGTTGATCAGAAGCTGATCTTCATCGCCATCAGGCGATCCCAAAACAGCGCGGCCGCCACCGCCAGGCCAACAAGCGCGCCGGCGGCGACCAAGCCGAGACCGGAAAGGAACGTCGACCAGCCCTTGCGGGGCACGGCTGCCTGCAAGGGCGGCTCAGCTTCCGGCACGGCGGCGCGTTTCAGGTCGGCGACGGCCGGCTCGACACCGCCCTCCATCATGCGCTGGCGCTCGACGATGCGCTCCGCCACATAGCGCGTGACCTGATCGGCGACCGGTTTCATATCGGTCGATTCGGCGAGCACGACGCGGCCGATGCGGGTATCCCTGAGAAAGCGGTAGGTGCGGCGGTCGCGCCCCATGGCGACATGGCTGACGGCGTCGATCCACAGGCGGGGCTGCAGGCCGGAGGAGACGACGAAGTCGAAATTGTCCATGTCGGCGGGCACGTCGGCAAAGACCGGGGCGAGCTCGGCGGCGAGCAGATCAAGCCGCATCCGGTGCGCCTCGCGCATGTCGACCACGACATCGTCGCGATCGGCGAAGGCATTTTTCACATCGCGAACGGCGTCGGACAGTTTGCGGGAGGTGTCGATGGGGGTGATGTTTTCGCCAGTGTCCTTCATCGGCGTCGCCTCGCTGATATGGTTAATTGCGAGTTAACACAGGCGGCGGCAAAATGCACTGGCGAGATGCGGGGCGCAAGTAAGTTAGCTCGCCGCGGCCTCGAATGTCGGACGCAGGCGCCTGCCGCGGCGTGCCATGTTTCGGCGCACGGCCTGGGCGACCACATCAGGCACTTCCTCGACCAGCATATGGCCGGCATCGAGCACGTGATGAATATGAAAATGCGCCGGCAGACAATCAGCCTGGGTAAAGGGCAGCACCGGATCGTCCGTTCCCCAAACCACCATCACCGGCATGTCGAGCGTGTCCAGCTGTTCGCGGGGTATGACCCCCTGCCGCTCGTTCCTGGTCATGACGGCCGATATCTCAATCAGCTTGCGCAACTGGCCGGGGCGACGGCGTACGTCCGCCAGGACGCCAACGATGCGTTCGGGCGGCGGGCTTCGCGGTCCCGACATGGCGGCAAGGCAGGCGCGGATTTCCCGTCTGTCGGCGGCCGCGGCGTAGCGGCGCAACAGCGGTCCGTTGATCTCGGGGCCAACACCGCCCGGCGCCAGAAGCGTCAGCGAGCCTATCCTTTCAGGCTCGGCAAGCGCCATCAGGGAGGCGACCGCGCCGCCCATCGAATGACCGGCGACATGCACCCTTGCTATCCCGCGTGCGGCGATATCGGCGAGAACCGCTCGCGCCGCTGTTTTGGCCGGGCCGCTGCCAGGAAATTCGAGAGACAGTCCGTGTCCCGGAAGATCGTAGGCCAAGGTCCTGACATCGGGCCCTAGCGACGCGGTCACCTCGCGCCAGATATCATGGCAACCACCGAAGCCATGCAGCAGGACGACCGTCTTCGGCCCGGCGCCCCGCTCGGCAACATAGAGGGATGAGACCATGAAAATGTGCGATTATTGCAAGACTGGAGAGGAAATTCGAATCGAGGCTGGATTGCTCCCAGTCCAGACCGATGGCCAGTAAAGTTTTCGCGATCCGGAAAGACTAGCTGGCGTTGCCGAGGCCCGCGGCGCGCAGCGCCTCAACCAGCCGGTCGGTCAGATCGGCGGGATATTTGCGCTCGGCGAAGGCCGCGCGCGGATCGGCGGCGAATTTCGGGAATTTGGTGGTCAGCTCATCCAGAAGCTTGGCTGCCAGCTGTTCGCGGCCGGCAGCCTTGGCGCCGATCAGCCGCGCCGCCAGATAATGCGATTTCATCGCCGTCGTGCGCAGCGACTCGCTGGCTATCGCGGCCTTGTTCATGTCGCCCAGCATGAACTGTCCGGCGAAAAGCCCAAAATCCCACCATGTCGGATGGCCGCTGAACGTCTCGACGGCATGGGTCAGGATCGGTGTTCCCTCGGCATATTTGCCGGCAAAGATCAGGCCATAGCCGTAAGCGGCAGCCATGCCGAGGTCGTAGGGGTTGAGCTCATAGGCCTTGCGCATCCAGCGGATCGATTCCTCGGTGTTGCCGAGGCGCGAGTTGAGGTAGCCATAGGCGCGGTGCGCATAAGGGCTGGTCGGTCCCATCTGGATGGCGCGATGGGCGAAAGACATTGCCTGTTCGACCGTCGCGCCAGGCGGATAGGCGTAATGATCGGTGGCGGCCTCAAGGGTCAGGGAGGCCAGTTCCGAATAGACCAACGACGATTTCGCACCCTGGCCGGCGAGGTTGTCCAGGCAGCGATAGGCGGCCTCGTGCGTCCTGGTGCTCTGGTCGAGATAGTATCTGTCGTTGAGGATCAGGCAGCTCGTCAGCCCGGTCTGGATGCCGTTCTGTTCGATGTAGCTGTAGAGCGGGCCGGAGGCGGGAATGGTCGAGCTGAGGATGGCGGCGATACGATCCTCGACGGTGCCAGGTGCGCTGTCGGCGACCGTCAGACTGCGGGACAAAAGCACGCGGCCCGTCGCCACGCTCTGCAGTTCGAGCGTCACGTCACCTGCCATCGGTCCCGGCAGGACATCGAAAACGAAGCTGGTCGGGTCGGTGCTCGGATCGCGCTTGCTGTCGGCGTCGCGGCCGATGAAGTCGATGGTGTCGAAACCGGCAAGGCCGGCGCGCAGCGAAGCGGCGACGCGGCCGGCCTCGGGGCCGGTGGCCTTCACGGCGATGTAGACGAGGGGCAGGGCCTCCATCGACGGCGTTGCGATGCTGCTCGTTACGCCCGCGGTCTCGACCGCCGCGGTCGGATCGCTGCTGGCAAGCAATGCGCCGCTGCCCTGGCGCAGGATGAGCACGCCCAGCATGAGGATGACCAGCGTCATGGCGACCCAGAAGAACTGGAGATGGCGCGCCAGCGAAGGCCCAGGTTCTGTAACCCCCGCGGCCGTCGCGCCAGCGGGAACGGCGTCAAGAGCCGTCTGGTCGGGCGATCCGGGCAAGGCGGCTACCGCCGCCGCAAGCGGCTCCTGCCCAACCGGCAGGCGTATGGCGTTGAGCTCATAGGACGGCACGTAGCCGCCGCGCGGAATGGCAATGCGAACCGGTTCGGCTATGCCTTCATTGGCGAAATAATGCTGGAGAAGTTCGCGCAGCCGGCCTGCCTGCACCCGGACAACGGCGTCGGTCGACGAATCGAAATCGCCGTCCTTGCCGAAGACGTCCATGGCGATGGAGAAACCCTTGAGCCTGTCGGCTTCGCCGGCCTGCTCGCGCTCAACAAGATAGCGCAGCAACTTGCGCGCGCGCTCGGAACGGCCGAACGTTTCGCTGGCGAGCAGTCGCTCCAGTGTCTCGCGCACTGCGGGGGCGGCAGGCGTGGCATGCTGCAAGTGTCGATCCTCTCGAACTCGGCACAGGTTGAGGCGCAATCATATAGAGCCTGCACTTCCATACAAGCATGCTTATGTTATGCGATCGCGTAACACACCGGATAGTTACTGGTGGAGACACGAAAAACCGGAATTTCTCCCGGCAAATGAGGGATTTCCGGGCGCCGCGGACATTCGGCGCCCAGGAAAATATCAGCCGGCCTTGCGGCTAATTATTCGGTTAGCGGCCGAAACAACGGCTTCCAGCGAGGCGCCGACGATGTTGGTGTTGATGCCGGCGCCGAACAGCTTGCCGCCGGGATATTCCATCTCGACATAGGAAATCGCCGAGGCGTTCGAGCCGCGCTGGAGCGAATGTTCGGAATAATCCAGGACCGACATGTCGACGCCAACATGACGCGACAGCGCATCGACGAAGCCGTCGATCGGGCCGGTGCCGGAGCCGGCGATGGTCGTCTCCTTGCCGTTGTCGAGGATCACCGCCTCGACCACGCGCCGGCCCTTTTTCTCGGTATCGGGATAGGTGTGATGGTCGAGGAACTTCAGTCGTGCGCCGGGCTGGTCGACATAGGTTTCGATAAAGCGGTCATGGATGCGTTTTGCCGGCACTTCCTTGCCTTCGGCGTCGGTGATCGCCTGGATCTCCTGGCTGAACTCGATCTGCAGGTTGCGCGGCAGATTGAGGCCGTAATCGGCCTGCAGTACATAGGCGATGCCGCCTTTGCCCGACTGCGAGTTGATGCGGATGATCGCCTCGTAGCTGCGTCCGACATCGGCCGGATCGATCGGCAGATAGGGCACTTCCCAGACCGGCGTGTTGGCCTTCTTCAAGGCCTTCATGCCCTTGTTGATGGCGTCCTGGTGCGAGCCGGAAAAGGCGGTGTAGACGAGTTCGCCGACATAGGGATGGCGCTCGGAGATCTTCAGCTGGTTGGAATATTCGTAGACGTCCTTCATCCGGTTGATGTCGGAGCAATCCAGATGGGGATCGACGCCTTGCGTGTACATGTTGAGCGCCAGCGTCACGATGTCGACATTTCCGGTGCGCTCGCCATTGCCGAACAGCGTGCCTTCGACGCGGTCCGCACCCGCCATCAGGCCGAGCTCGGTGGTGGCGATGCCGGTGCCGCGATCGTTGTGGGGGTGCAGCGAGATCAGCAGGTTCTCGCGGTCGTCCAGGTTGCGGCACATCCATTCGATCCGGTCGGCATAGATGTTGGGCGTCGACATCTCGACCGTCGACGGCAGGTTGATGATCAGTCTGTTGTCGGCTGTCGGCTTCACGATCTCGGTGACGGCGTTGCATATCTCCAGCGCGACTTCGAGCTCGGTGCCGGTAAAGCTTTCGGGCGAATATTCGAAGCGATAACCGCCGCCGGCCTTGGCCGCCATGTCGGTGATCATCTTGGCCGCGTCGGTGGCGATGCGCTTGATACCGCCGACATCCTTCTCGAAGACGACGCGACGCTGCAACTCGCTGGTCGAATTGTAGAAATGCACGATCGGGTTGGTGGCGCCCTTCAGAGATTCGAAGGTGCGGGTGATGAGTTCGGGACGGCACTGCACCAGCACCTGTAGCGAAACATCAGCCGGCACATTGCCTTCCTCGATGCACCAGCGGGCGAAATCGAAATCGGTCTGCGAGGCCGAGGGGAAACCGATCTCGATCTCCTTGAAACCCATGTCGAGCAGCAGGGCGAGCATGCGCGCCTTGCGCTCATGACCCATCGGATCGATCAGCGCCTGGTTGCCGTCGCGCAAATCGACCGAGCACCAGACCGGTGCCTTGTCGATGACCTTGTTGGGCCAGGTGCGGTCGGTGAGACCGACCGTCGGGTAGGGCTGGTATTTTCGGGCCGCGCCCGGCATGTGGCCGGCCGCGCGTTTTACGCTTTCGGCTTCGCCGGCGCGGATGTCTTCTCGTGCGTTCATCGTCTTGTTCTCCCGGCGGCTCGCGGATCGGTCTTCGGACGGATTCCAGGGCGAGCAGCGCCTTATCAGATTTTCGTTCGCTTGATGTGAATTGCCAATTTCTGAACTGGCCAAGGAGCGTGCGCGTAAGCGGCGGTTCGACCGCCGGGCGCTCCTTCAGCGAACCCGGCGATCGCCGATAAGGCCGAGAAGAAGCAGGGTCGATGCCAGCGCGCGCACGGTCTCGCCGGCAAAGCCGGTCGGACGGGAAGCGACGGAGGAGACGCGCGTGTTCATGGCGGGTTTCATACAGGAGCCGCCATGTACAGGCAAGTGGGCTGCCATTCCACCACTCGCGAGCACTCTTCCCCATGCGCGGCAAATGCGCCAGACTTGCGTGTAGCCGGGGCCGCAATGCTTCGCCGTCTGAGGGGTCATCCGTGAATTTCGTTTTCTTCTCGCCGCATTTTCCCGCCAACGGCGCCGATTTCTGCGACCGGCTGAAGAAGGCCGGCGCCACGGTGCTGGGCATTGGCGATGCGCCTTATGAGGCGCTGGACGGCAAGCTGAAGGCGGCCCTGTCGGAATATTACCGCATCGCCGACATGGAGGACTACGATCCGGTGTTCCGGGCGATGGGTCATTTCATCCACAAATGGGGCCGCATCGAGCGCTTCGAGTCCCTCAACGAGCATTGGCTGGAGCTGGAAGCCAACATCCGCACCGACTTCAACATCTACGGAACCAAGCTCGATTTCGTGAAGAATTTGAAGCGCAAGAGCCGCATGCGTGCATTCTTTCGCAAGAGCGGCGTCGACACCATCGCCCAGCGCAAATGCTCCGACCGGGCCGGTGCCATGACCTTCATCCGCCGCGTCGGCTATCCCGTGGTGGTGAAGCCCGATTCCGGGTCCGGCGCCTCGAACACCTTCAAGATTTCCAACGCCAAGGAACTTGACAAGTTCTTCAACGACAAGCCCGAGGATGTGACCTTCGTCATGGAGCAGTTCATCGAGGGGCTGGTGGTGACGTTCGATGGGCTGGTCAACCGTGACGGCGAGGTGGTGCTGGCGGCCAGCCACCGGTACGACCAGAGCATCATGGAAGTGGTCAACAAGGACCGCCACATGAGCTACACCTGCTTTCCCAAGGTCCGACCGGCGATCGAAGAGGCCGGCCGCAAGATCCTCAAGGCGTTCGACGTGCGCGAACGCTTCTTCCACATCGAGCTGTTCGAAACCAAGGACGACCGCGTCATCGCGCTTGAGGTCAACATGCGGCCGCCCGGCGCCTGGATGACCGATGCGATCAACTACACGTTCGACATCGACGTCTACGCGGCCTGGGCCGACATGGTGGTGAAGGATGCCGCCGGTGGTCCTTATGAGGGCAAGTATTTCACCGCTTATGCCAGCCGCAAGCAGCACCTCCACTATTTGCACAGCCATGAGGACGTGCTAGCCGCGCATCGCGACAAGATCGTCCATCATCAGCCGATAGAAAAGGTTTTCAGCCGCGCTATGGGAAATTACGCCTACCAGATGCGCTCGAAGGACGAGAGAGAGCTGCGCGCGGCCGTCGCCTACATCCACGCGGAAAAGGCTTAGACGCGATGGACATCTCCTATCACAAGGGTTTCTCCGGCAATCTCGGCCGCGACATGGAATACAAGCGCTACGGCCATGCCGGCCGGCCGGTGGTGGTGTTCCCGACGTCGCAGGGGCGGTTCTACCAGTTCGAGGATTCCGGCGGGGTTGGAGCGCTGGCCGAATTCATCGATACCGGCCGCATCCAGCTGTTTGCGGTCGACGGCGTCGATTCGGAATCGTTCTTCAACAAGCATGCCGGCGCCGCCCACCGTATCGGTCGCCACGAGGCTTATTTCCGATATGTGCGCGAGGAGGCGCTGCCGGAGTTTCTGGCGACCGCCGAGCAAGCCAATGGCGGGCGCAAATTAAAGCCGCTGTTCACCGGCTGTTCGATGGGCGGTTATCATTCCTCGAACTTCGTCTTTCGCTTTCCCGAACTCGCCAGCGGCGTCATCGCGCTGTCGGGCGTCTATTCGGCGGGCGACTTCTTCGGCAAGGTGCTGGAAGGCGACATTTTCTACAATTCGCCGCTCGACTATCTGCCCGGCATCGTAGACCCAAAACTGCTTGCCCGGCTGAAGGCGCTGAGGATGATCTTCTGCTGCGGGCAGGGCGCCTGGGAAGAGCGGATGCTGGTCGAGACGCGCAGGCTGGAACAGATCCTGCGCGACAAATCCATTCCCGCCTGGGTCGACTATTGGGGCGGCGATGTCAGTCATGACTGGCCATGGTGGCACAAGCAGCTGGTCTATTTCTTCGGCCGCTGGCTGGATGACGATCTGATGCACCGGCTCGATTGATGGCCACACCCGAACCTATCCGCCGCTTTATCGAGGCCACCAATGCGGGTGATAGCGAAGCCGTTCTCGACACGTTCACAGCCGACGCGTCCCTGACCGACTGGGGGCGGTCCTTCCAGGGCCGCCAGCAGATCGCGCGCTGGAACCAGTCGGACAATATCGGCGTGAAGTCCAATCTTCGCATTGTCCGCATCGCCGAGGTCGAGGGCAGCTACCGCGTCCGCATTGCCGTGAAAGGCAATGGCTTCAACGGCGAGGGTGACATGACCTTCGTGCTGGACGGCCACCGCATAGCGAGCCTCGTCATCTCCTGACGCGGCTCAGCTACCCTTCTTGGCAAACCGGCAGAGCAATGGTCTCGTGTTCCACCGCCGATCCACGGCGCAAGCCGAGAAAGACGAGAAGGGCGGTGACGATGGTGATTGCCGCCAGCACGATCAGCAGCCTGTCGAACGCGATCTCATAGGCCTGGACCAGGACCGTGGCTCCGGCACCCGGCAAGCGGGCTGCCGCTTCGCCGATGTTGCCGGTCACCAGCAGCTGCGCGGCGGCGGTTGCATCCAGGGAAGTCGCCGTTCCCTGAGCCGCCAGTTGGGCTGCCGTGAAACCCGACAGGACTGCCATGACGATCGCCAGCGCCACGCCTTCGCAAGCGACGCGGGTGGTGTTGAAGATGCCGACCGCCATGCCGGCACGCTCTTTCGGCACGACGCCGACGGCAAGTCCGTCCATCAGCCCCCAGGGCAGGGCGATGCCGACGCCTATGAGGATCAGCGGCGCCACCAGCGCTGCGACGACAGGCGGTGTCAGGCTCAGCCAGACAAGGCCGCCGGCGGCCACAAGCAGGCCGACACCGCAGATCGTTGCCGGAGCGATCCAGCGCGCTACCTGGCCGGCGAGCAGTGGCAGGATCAACAGCGGTCCCGACAGGCAGATCATCAACTGCCCCGCCTTGATCTCGCTCATCCCCTCGATGCCGATGAAGCGGATCGGCAACAGCACCAGCAGGACGACGAAGCCATAGGCGGGAGCGGCCGCCAGGAACTGGACGCCGACGAAGCGGGGAAAGCGGAACAGCGAGAGATCGAGCATCGGCCGGCGCACGCGCCGCTCGACGACCACGAAAGCGGCAAAGCAAAGGGCGGCCGCCACGAGAAGCGCGATCACCAGGGGATCGGTCCAGCCACTCTGCGGCGCTTGCAGCACGCCGTAGGTCAGCGATGCCAGCGCGATCGTAAAGGTGCCGGCTCCCGCCCAGTCGAGGCCGGTCGCATCCGGATCGCGCGATTCCCTGATGGTGCGCAGGCCGAGCAAAGCGGCTGCAATCGCGAGCACTGCCACCAAGACGAAGATCGATCGCCAGCCGAAAGCATCTATGAGCAGGCCCGACGCGATCGGCCCAAAAGCGAGGCCGATGCCGAAACTGGTGCCGAGGAAGGAGAAGGCGCGCAGCCGCAATGGCCCATCGAATTCCTGGGCAAGAGCGGAGGCGCCGCCGGCAAAGGCGGCGGCACTGCCGAGCCCTTGCGCAGCCCTGAGCACATCGAACCAGACGATATCAGGGGCGAACATCGATCCCAGCGATGCCAGCACATAGGTGGCGAGGCCAACAAGGAAGAGCCGCTTGCGGCCATGATTGTCGGCCAGCGCGCCTGATGCCATCAAGGTGGCGGCGAAGGTCAGCATGAAGGCGTTGGTCACCCAGTTGAGCGCGATCGGGCTGCCGCCGAGGTCGGCCGCAATGCGGGAAAGCGCGACGGCCGGGCCGGTGAAGGTCAAGGGCATTGTCATGGCGGCAAGGCATACCGACAACAGGACAAGCCATGGCGCGACCGCGCCGTTTGTGGTCTTCGAGGTCATGGATTTCCTATCTGAACCAGGATCCGCCGGCCTGCCGCAAGCTTGCTGCGCCGGTCGTAACGGGAAGATAGGCTCGCGACACCTCGAGAAAAATAGTGTTAAATCTCCAGATATACCGGACTGAAACGCTCGAATGGAGAGATGCGACGGAACGCCTCAATGGGCTCCTGGCCTTTGCCCGCACGGCTGAGTTCGGCAGCTTCATCGCTGCGGGCCGCACGCTCGGCATCTCGGCATCGGCCGTCGGCAAGAGCGTCGCCAGGCTCGAGCAGGATCTCGGCGTAAGGTTGCTTCAGCGCAGCACGCGCCGCATCGGCCTGACCGAAGAGGGCAAGCTGTTCAACGAGCGGGTGCGGCGCATCCTCGACGACATCGACGATGCCGAGGCGATGCTGTCGCGGAGCCGCGAAACACCGCATGGGCGGCTGCGCGTTTCGACACCGATCGTGACCTATCATTTGCTGTTCCCGGTGCTGTCCGAGTTCATGGCGCGCTATCCCGAAATCGAACTCGACATCGACTTCAACGACTGCATCGTCGACCTCATCGACGAAGGCGTCGACATCGCGATCCGCAGCGGCGACCTGCCGGATTCGCGCCTGGTGGCGCGGCCGCTTGCACCCTTCCGGCTGCTGTTGTGTGCGGCACCCTCCTATATCGAGCAGCACGGCAACCCGAGCCGCCCGGACGATCTCGTGAACCATTACGGCATCCGCTTCCGCTTTCCCAACAGCGGCAAGCTGCAAGGCTGGCCGTTCATCGGCGGCAGCGCCGAGCCGCAGGTCCGCTCGATGCTGACCTGCAACAACACGGAGGCGCTGAAGGGCGCCACGATGGCCGGGCTCGGCATCAGCTCGATGCCCGATTTCCTGGTCCGCGAGGCGCTGCGTGACGGCCTGCTGCGCACGGTGCTGGACGACCATGTCGACGGCCGCGGCCAGTTCCGGTTGTTGTGGCCGTCCAATCGTCATTTGTCGCCGAAGGTTCGCGCCTTCGTCGATTTCCTTCCCGACCGGCTTGCCGCGACGCTGAGCGGCTCTTGAATTAGTCCTTCGCGGCCGACGGCGATAACGAAGACAGCGAGGAATAGCTCTGCTTCTCAGTAGGTGGCGCGGCCGCCGGACAGGTCGAAGGTCGCGCCGGTGGTGAAGGAATTTTCGTCCGATAGCATGAAGGCGATCATCGCAGCCGCCTCTTCGACTTCGACGAACCGGCCTCGCGGCACCTTGCCCAGCATGTAGGCGACCTGGGCCTCAGTGAGCTGTTCGAGGATGCGGGTGCGGGCGGGCGATGGGGTCAGCGCGTTGACGGCGATGTCGTGGCCGGCCAGTTCCTTACCGAGCGATTTTGTCAGCGCGAGCACGCCGGCCTTGGCGGCGGAATAGGCGGCGGCATTCGGATTGCCTTCCTTGCCTGCGACCGAGGCGATGTTGACGATGCGGCCGTAGCTGCGCGCGATCATGCCGGGCACCAGGCGCTTGCAGCAGTAGAAGACGCCGTTGAGGTCGATGTCGATTATCTGGCGCCAGGCGGCAGGATCATAATCCGCCACCGTCGCTGCCGGTCCGGCGATGCCGGCATTGTTTACCAGCAGATCGACCGGACCAAGCGAGCGCTCGGTTTCGGTCGCGGCGCTGTCGACGGCCTCCATCAGCGATTGATCGCACAGCAAACCCTCGACCCGGCCGAGCGGGGCGAGTTCGGAAACGGCCTTCGCCATGGCGGTCTCGTCCACATCCCAGATGGCGACGCTGGCGCCCGATGACAGCAGTCGCCGGGCGACAGCAAGGCCGATGCCTTGCGCGCCGCCGGTCACCACGGCGACCCGGCCTGAGAGATCGACGGCATTCACACGACGTTTCATGGGCACTTTTCCTCTTCCCTGGATATTTGAATCTCAGTCCCTGACGGCTCTCGCCACCAGCCGCGCTATGCTCGGCCCGGCGATGAGCACGACCAGGAAGCGGGTCGACTGCAAGGCCATGACGAAGGATATGTCGACGTTCTGCGCGGCGGCGGCAATGATGGCGACGCTGTCCATGCCGCCGGGGCTGGTCGCGAGATAGGCGGTCAGCGGATCGATACCAAGGACGTGGCTGATCAGCCAGGCTAGCCCGCCGCAAAAGGCGATCAGCACGACGATAGAGCCGACGATCTGCGGCAGCGCCCGTGTCGCATGACGCAGGATCGCCCGGGTAAAATTCAGCCCTATCGACCAGCCGACCATCGCATAGGAGAGCGCCAGCAGCCATGGCGGCAATTGCATCGCCACGCCGAAGCCGAGATGGACGATGGTGCCGATGATGAAGGTGCCGAGGAAGAAGGGTGACGGCAGCCGGCACAACCGGCCGAGCAGGCCGCCGACCAGCGCCACGCCGAGCGTGGCGGCAAAGGCTGCCGGTTCGATCAGCGGGAACCAGACGATGGCTGGTACCTCGATGCCCGACGTGTCGACCCACATCTTGGCGACGAGCGCCGCCGTCATCGAGACGAAGATGACGCGCAGATACTGCATGAAGGCGACGAGGCGCTGATCGGCGCCGAAGGCACCGGCCATCAGCACCATGGCAGTGGCAGCACCCGGCGACGAGCCCCAGACCGCGGTGGTGCCGGGCAGGATGCGCCAGCGGCTGATCAACCAGCCAAGCAGGCTGGACGCCGCAAGGGTCGCCAGCACCACGACAAGGACCAGCGGCCATTCCTTGTAGAACACCGAAAAAATGTCGGTGGAGATCGACGCCGCGACCAGACAGCCGACCAAGGCCTGGGCGGCGGCGAACAGCGGCCGCGGCACGCGCACCGTGGCGCCATTGGTGCCGGCAAGGATCGCCGCCAGCATCGGGCCGATCAGCAGGGCCGCCGGCAGTGCGGCGTATTCCAGCGCGCCGGCGAACAGCAGCGAGACGATCAGCAGCACCAGCCATTGTCGGACCGGACGCATGCCCGCCATGCGTTCGACGGCCGGTCGGTCTGGCGAAGAGTCCATGTTTGGGTCTTAGACCTGGAAGAGAAAAATGCGAACGCTGTCTCGGAAGAAATTCAGGACCCCGACCCCCCGTTGGGATGTCACTCGTTTTTGATGGCGGGCAGGCCGAAACCGCCGGCCGGATGGGTCTCGACCTGGAATTCGAAGCCGGCGATGATCGGCCGGGCCTTGGCGATCGCTGCCTGGACTTCCGGCAGCTGCAGCGAAGCCTTGTGGCTTGCGGCGTCGGTCCACACTTCGGTCACCCAGATCGCGTCGGCATCGGCCGGGTCGCGGGCGATGACATAACTCAGGCAACCCGGCATGGCGCCGGTCGAGGCGAGCAGCACATCCATGATCGCGTCGCGCTGGCCGCGCGCCGCCCGCATCTTTCCGATCAATCCGTACATTGCCTCTCCCCTTTCTTCCAACCTCAGCAAACGTGCGCACGACATGCATGGTTGCGAGACGCAGTATGCAATTGCCGGCTCACGGCATCAACTGGCCACCGTTCACCTCGATCACCTGGCCGGTGATGTAACCACTCAGGAGATCGGAGGACAGGAAGAGATAGGCGCCGACGCAGTCTTCGGCCGTGCCGGCACGCCCTTGAGGAATGGTGGCGACCATGCCCTTCATCTGCTCGTCGGTGGAATAGCGCTCATGGAAGGGTGTCGCGATGGTGCCCGGCGCCACCGCGTTGACGCGGATGCCGAAGCCGATCAGTTCCTTGGCCATGCCGCGCGTCACATTGGAGACAAAGGCCTTGGCCGAACCGTACAGCCCGGCGCCGCCGCCAGCGCCATTGCGCGCCGCGATCGACGAGGTGTTGACGATGAAGCCGCCCTGCTTCTTCAGCCATGGCATCGCCTTGCGCGAGGCCGTCAGCACCGAGCGGGCATTGAGGTCCATCACCGCGTCGTAGTGCGCCTCGGTCTGCTCCGCATAGGGCACGCGGCCGAGCATGCCGCCGGCATTGTTGATCAGCCCGTCGAGCCGCCCGAATGTTTCGGCGCTCTCCTCGACTACCCGCTCGACATCGGCTGCCTGTGAGAAGTCGCCCTGTGTCAGGAACACCTCACCGCCGCTGTCGCGGATGTTTTTGGCCAGCGTTTCTGCGGCCTCCCGGCTCGAATTGTAGTGCAGGGCGACCCGGCATTTCTGGGCGGCGTAGGCCAGTGCAAGGGCGGCACCGATGCCGGTCGAAGCGCCGGTGACCAGCACCACCTTGCCGGCAAGATCGGGGATGACGAGGGTGGTCGCGGTCATGAGCACTTTCCTTCGGGCTGTTTGGCCACCCTTCGTAGGCTCTCATGGCCTTCACGTTCAAGCCCGTGGCGGCTCAGGGCCGGAGATAGGCGTAGCCCTGGCGCTGCAGTTCGGCGAGCTTGACGACGCCGCCCTTGTCGGCGGCGTGGAAGCCCTCGAGCAGGTCGGCAAGCGTGATCTCCATGCCTTGCATGGTGTTGCCGCAGGCATGCGGCTCAAGGCCCTGCTGGACAAGGCCGGCAAAGCGTCCCGAGATCGCCGCCGATATGCCTTTCGACTTGAAGCCGGCGAGGGCCGGACCATGCACGACCGACACGATGTCGACATTGCCGCCGGTGCCTTCATAGTGGTTCTTGATGTTACCGAGCACGAAGTTGACCTTATCGAGGTCGCTGAGGTGATAGGCGACCTTCGGTCTGTCTTCAGCGGCGGCGGCCCGGCTCAGCCCGAACAGGCCGGCGGCACCGGCAAGGCTGGCCCGGAACATGTCGCGTCGACGCATGGCATCCTCTCGGCTTGGCGCTCCCCGCAAATTGCGTGGCTGCGGCCATGATACTAGCATAAATTCACGTTACGTCCTGTCGATGCGAGGAGGGGTCACATGGCGTTCAGGAAGTGGAAGGTTGTTGCCAGCGCTGGATTTGGCGCCGTGCTGCTCG
The DNA here is from genome assembly GCF_040324515.1 of Mesorhizobium sp. C264A. Taxonomy (NCBI): domain Bacteria; kingdom Pseudomonadati; phylum Pseudomonadota; class Alphaproteobacteria; order Hyphomicrobiales; family Phyllobacteriaceae; genus Mesorhizobium; species Mesorhizobium sp. C264A. Next base: position 131,896 of record NZ_JAMYVY010000001.1, read on the forward strand.
GCGCGTTTGCGGGTTTTGCCGGCGATGCGCTTAAATTACCCGAACTCAGCCCGAATGGCGTCGATGCGTGTTTCGGCCGCGTCTATGATGCGGCGCACCTCAAGGCGCATCCAAAGCAGAAGGTGGCGCGGATTTTCTTCCTCTTTGGCCATGATCCGGTGAGCCATCCGAACGAGGAGCCGACGGCAAACGCCGACACCTCCTACAACGGTTTTCTCACCACCACGGTGCGCGGCGCCAAGGCGCCGCAATGGGCCGGCGGCTGGTGCAATCACGAGTCCGAGGACGGCAAGTCAGGTCCGGTCCGCTGCGGCATGGACTGCGACCGCACCATGGCGTCGCTGAAGCTCGACGACAAAGGCCGCCTGATCCTCACCGACGTCTCGTCCGATCTCTATCTCGACGCCGGATCGGAAGACGAACTGGGCGAAGCCGAATATGACCGGCAGGCGCTGGGCTCGGAGGACGATAATTTCCGCCTCGACCCGATGCCGGCCGCAACCTGCCAGGCTGAGTTCGCCAAGATCGACCCGATCGATCCGGCTCTCGGCGCGCCACTGCGCGAGCAGCTGAAGTCGGACCAGCCATTCTGCTATGGGCGCGACTACGATGCTGCGCATCTCTCCTCGCATCCCGACCAGGTGACTCAGTCGATCCGTGTCTTTCGCGGGCCGGTGGAACTGGCCTCCTTTGCCTCAGGCGGCGATGTCGCCAACTGGCCCGACGGCGCCGACATCGGCGTTTCCGTGACAACCAGGGAGAACGGGGCCAAGGTCACGCAGACCTATTCCTGCCAGGGCGAGGCGGACCAGTGGCGTTGTGCGGCGAGTTCCAAGATTAGCAACTTTGCCTGCGACATCAGCCAGAAGGAAATCTACCTCAAGCGCGGCGCCAATGGCACCATGATGCTCGCCAACCCCAACAGCAGCCTGGCCATCGTTGATCTGTGCTCGAAGGAAGCTGGCGGCAAGACGGAGTCGGATGATAAGATCTACAGGCTGGAGCCAATGCCGCAATCGGCTTGTGCGCCTTAGTCACTCTTAGCAGCCATTTGACAATGAATATGATGCGTCGCAGCTTTCTTGGTTTTCTGACTTCCTTGGCCTTCATCGGTTCCGCCAACGCTGAAGGCGAGGCTGAGGCTCGCAAGGCGGCCTCAACAGCACAGTTGAAGAAGGAGGGCGTGCCGTTCATCGACCATTTGCCGACGATCGAAACCGAAGCCGAAAGTCGGCGACGAACGAAGGACGAGGTGGTTAAACGCGCCATCGCACTGGTGATCGTGGCCGTCACAGCGGAGACCAATGATCGAAATCTTTTAAGCAACTTGATAAGCCAGTTTGGAGCCGAAGGGTTTTTTACGCCCAAAGAGCAAGCGTTTGTCGGTAACCCCGTTGCAACCGAGCAAGATCGCGCAAATTTTAGCTGGCGCTATGAAGGGGCTTTCGTAATGTTGTGGGCGTTGCAAGTCTTCAAAAACCTTGAGCGTCCAGACAAGCCTTGCGATGCGTCGCGTATGGTTTCGGTGTTGCGTGACCTCGACACGGAAGGGCTGCTCAAGCGGGCCAATTTGCGCCCGCAAAGCGAGCTTCTCGATGCTGCCGATCTGATCTATCGGTACAATTGGGCTGTGATGGATGCGCGAGTGAATGGGAAAGCCGCGCCGGCAGGATTGGAACGAGACGTGGTTGTCGAACGTCATTACGCGCTCAATTGGCTGATTGGGTATATGGGGCAGGAATGGGATGACATCTCGACCGACACATGATGAGCCGATCGCAAGCGGGTGCTACCTTGGATCGGACTTCGCTTGCCGAGTTTGGATTTGACGAACTTAGACGGTTCGCCTGACTACGCTTTTGCCGAGGCCGAGCTGGCGCGCGCTTGAGCAGCAGGCGCTGCCCGATTTGGATGCAATCAACGCCTGGATGTAGCCATTGGCGAGCTACCCACATGGCGGTAATGGCGCAATCGATCCGGCGAGGTCGGCAGATCCTCGCCCGAGGATGATGCCCTGAGTTTTTCCTCAAGCAAACGGCACAGCAGTGGTGCCTTTCGGCAGCTTCGCCTCGTCGTCGGGCTCGACATGGATGGTGACGCGCACCGAGGGATTTCGGCCTTCAGCGCGTCCTCGATGCGGTCGCAAATGACGTGGCTGGCGCCGACCGTCATGTCGGCGTCGACGACCAGGTGGAACTCGATGAAGGTGGCGCGGCCGGCGATGCGGGTCTTGAGGTCATGAACCTCCAGCGCGCCCTTGCAATTGGCCGAGATGATGTCGCGAATGTGCATGTGTTCGGTCGTGTCCACTGCGCGGTCCATCAGCCCGTTCATCGACGAGCCGATGACGTGCCAGCCCTGCCACAGGATGTTGAGCGCGACGATGACGGCAAGCGCCGGATCAAGGATCTGCCAACCGGTCAGGATAGCGCCGACGAGGCCGCCGAAGACGCCGACCGAGGTCACGACGTCGGTCATGATGTGCCGGCCGTCGGCGACCAGCGCCGGTGATTTTGCGCTGCGCCCGGCGCGGATCAGCGTCCAGGCCCAGAAGGCGTTGATGACGGTGGCGACACCGTTGATCGCCAGGCCCTCCCAAGGTTGTTCGAGCGGGGTCGGCGTCTGCCAGGAGCGCCAGACCTCGTTGAGGATCAAAAGCGCGGCGAGCACGATCAGCACGCCTTCCAGCACCGCCGAAAAATACTCGGCCTTGTGGTGGCCGAACGGATGGTCCTGGTCGGCCGGCTTGTAGCTGACCAGGACCGCCCAATAGGCGGCGGCCGAGGCTATGACGTTGACGATCGACTCCAGCGCATCCGAATAGAGCGCAACGGAGCCGGTGACGTACCATGCGGCAAGCTTGAGCGCGAGCACCACGCAGGCGATGACAATCGACCAGAAGGCAAGGCTGGCGACCCTCTGCCTGGCCGCTGCCTTCGCTGCTATCGCCGCCATGTTGTCGGTTGCCGCCATCGTTTTCTAAGCGGCCTTTTCCTTGGCCTTGCGCGGCAAATGCGCAACGATGTTCTCGATGATGCGCATGCCGGCATTGTGGCCGAGCGTCATGATCGATTCCGGATGAAACTGCACCGCGGCGATGGGCTCCTTGCGGTGCTCGAAGGCCATGATGACGCCGTCCTCGGTCTCGGCGGTGACGATGAAATCGTCGGGCAGCCGCACCGGATCGGCAAAGATCGAGTGGTAGCGGCCGACGGTCACTTCCTTGGGAAGGCCGGAGAAGATGATTCCGGGTTTGGAGACGCGGATCCGCGACGGCTTGCCGTGCATCGGCACGTGCAACTGCCTGAGTTCGCCGCCATAGGCCTCGGCCAGCGCCTGCAGGCCAAGGCAGACGCCGAAGATCGGCAGGTCGCGGGCGCGGGCGTTCTTGATGGTCGCGGCGCAGTCGAAATCCTTCGGCGTGCCCGGTCCGGGCGACAGCACGACGAGATCGGGCTTCAGCCGTTCGAAGACTTCTTCCGGCACCGGCGAACGCACGGTCGAGACATTGGCACCGGTCTGGCGGAAATAGTTGGCCAGTGTGTGGACAAAGGAGTCTTCGTGGTCGACGAGCAGGATGTTGACGCCGTCGCCGACGCGCGCGGTGGTGCGTTCGGCGCCTGCGGCATTGCCCAATTTGGCGTCGCGAATGGCGGAGAGCATGGCGGATGCCTTCAGTTCGGTTTCGGCTTCTTCTTCCTCGGGGATGCTGTCGAAGAGCAATGTGGCGCCGGCTCGCACCTCGGCAATGCCGTCCTTGATGCGGATGGTGCGGAGCGTCAGGCCGGTGTTCATGTCGCCGTTGAAATTGACCATGCCGATGGCGCCGCCATACCAGGCACGCGGGCTCTTTTCGTTCTGCTCGATGAAGCGCATCGCCCACAGTTTCGGCGCACCGGTGACGGTGACCGCCCAGGCATGCGACAGGAAGGCGTCGAAGGCATCCATGCCTTCGCGCAGGCGCCCTTCGATGTGATCGACGGTGTGGATCAGGCGTGAATACATTTCGATCTGGCGGCGGCCGATGACGCGCACCGAGCCCGGATCGCAGACCCTGGACTTGTCGTTGCGGTCGACGTCCGAGCACATTGTCAGCTCGGATTCATCCTTCTTGGAGTTGAGCAGCTTCAGGATCTGCTCGCTATCGGAAATGGCGTCGTCGCCGCGCTTGATGGTGCCGGATATCGGGCAGGTCTCGACGCGGCGGCCATTGACGCGCACGAACATTTCGGGCGAGGCGCCGATCAGATACTCGTTTTCGCCGAGATTGATGAAGAAGGAATAGGGCGACGGGTTGATCGACTTCAGCTTGCGCGAGATTTCGGAAGGCTGCGTCTCGCAGCGTTCGTAGAACATCTGCCCGGGCACGACCTCGAACAGGTCGCCGCGCTTGAAACTGTCCATCGCCTTGCGCACCAGATTGGCGTATTCGCCCGGCTCATGGTCGCCGCGCGGCGGGATGCGGTCGGCGGTCTTGAACGGTTCGGCGATTTCGTCCCGCGGCAGCCCCTCGGTTGAAAAACCGTCGCCGGAATAGTCGTAGCGGTCGGTCCAGGCCTTGGTCGAATAATGGTCGACGACCAGGATCTCGTCAGGCATGAACAGCACGAGATCGCGCTGGCTCTGTTTGCGCTCGAGCTTGTAGTCGACTGGATCGAACTGGAAGGCGAGGTCGTAACCGAAGGCGCCGTAAAGGCCGAGATTGGCGTCTTCATCGGTCTTGAACAAAGCGGTGATGGCGCGCAGCACAGTAAACACAGAGGGGACGCGGCTGCGCTCTTCCTCGGTGAAGACGCGGCCGGGCTTGGCGACATCGAGGCGGATCAGCTTTTTCGAGGTTTCAGCAATCGTCACCTCGGCAATGCCGGCCAGCGTCTTGCCGATCACCGGCAGCAGCACTTCGCCACGGCCGTTCAGCGCCTCGATGCGCATGGCGCGGCCACGCGCGGAAATCACCAGCGGCGGATCGATGATGGCCGTATCCCAGCGTGTGTAGCGGCCCGGATATTCGTAATTCGAGGAAAACACCGCACCACGGCGCGAGTTCAAGCCGTCGACATAAGCATCGATCGCACCGGCGTAAGGCTTGTCGTGGCGTTCGCGGGTGATGGTGACACCACCTGCGGTCACGAAGCTTTCCGCGCCGTTTTCCAGAGCCTTCATCGTCATTGCCGTCTCCATATGGCTTGTTGGGGCAACGGACCCGGGAATGGCTTTGAAAAAACAAATGGCCGCCCGGACATTCCGTTGCGGCCACCCTCTATTTTCACGCGCACGCGTTCGAACAGGCCGCTGTCAGCGAGCCCACCACCAAATGGTCTTGATCGAGCGCATGTTCATGGGCGAAATCCATAGCGGCGAAAAGCCGGATGCGCAACAGGTTTGAAAGGCCTGTTTGTGGCCGCCGCTTCTGCAGCCCATGGCACATCGCCAAGGCTTGGGGTCCTGCCTAGACTGTTCGTCCAACATCGGAAAGACGGGAAGACAGCAATGACCGAGCAGATCGAGCGCGCACGCACGTTCCATGCCCTTCATGTCAAGGGCAACCCGATCGTTCTCTACAATGCCTGGGATCCGGGCTCGGCCAAGATCGTCGAGAGGGCGGGCGCCAAGGCGATCGCCACCGGAAGCTGGCCGGTGGCAGCCGCCTTCGGCTATGCCGATGGCGAGAAAATCCCGCTGGAGCTGGCGCTGGACAACATCAAGCGCATCGTGGCGGCAGTCGACCTGCCGGTGACCATGGACCTCGAAGGCGGCCACGGCGTCGAGCCGGTGACTGTCGCCCAGACGGTGACACGTGCCCTGCAGGCCGGCGCCATCGGTTTCAATTTCGAGGACCAGATCGTCGGCGGCGCCGGTCTGCACGACATCGCCATACAGGTGAAGCGCATCGAGGCGGCAGCGGCGGCGGTGAAGGCTTCCGGCATTCCCGCCTTTATCAACGCCCGTACCGACATTTTCCTCAAGGCCAAGCCGGATGTGCATGACAGCGTGCTGCTCGACCAGGCCATCGAGCGGGCGCACGCTTATGAAAAGGCAGGAGCGAGCGGCTTCTTTGCGCCGGGGCTCGGCGACGAGGGTCTGATCGAGGCGCTGTGCAAGGCCACCGTGCTGCCGGTCAACATCATCGCGCTGGCGCATGTGCCGCCGCGCCAGCGCCTGGCCGAGCTTGGTGTCGCCCGTGTGAGCCACGGCCCGGTGCCGTACCGGCAGATGGCCGAATGGCTGGAGGCCAAGGCGCGGCTGGCGATTTCGGGTTAGCTCAGTCCTCCAGCGTGCCTGACCTCGCGTCGGCGCTCTTCTTGTCGCCGACCAGCTTCAAGAGATCCTCGCCGGCGCGGATGATGCGGCGCGAGCGGCGGGTCAGGATGACGCCGTCCTGCGGCGCCAGCACTTCGGTGCGGCCGCCGGCCTCGCCCGGTGTGTGGACGATGGTGGCGAGGCGCGCGCCCTTGGCGACGCGGTCGCCGGGCTTGACGTCGTAGAGGATGGCGCCGGCCCGGGGCGCCGGCATCATGTCGATGTTCTCCAGCGGCGCGACGAGGCCCTTGAACGCGCCGGGTGCGGGAAGGGCCGTATCGGCGATGACGCCGCGCGCCGCCAGCAGCCGGTAAAGGCCTTCGGCATCGGAACTTGCCAGCGCGCCGTCGACATCCAGCATGCCACGGTATTCTACCGTGGTGGCAACGCGGCGGTCGAGCTTCGCCACGTTGGCGGGGACGTTCTGGTAGGGCATGATCGTGGCGCCCTCGAAGGTGCCGTCGGTGTCCTCGCTCCACAACACCACGGCGTCGATACCCATGGCGGCGGCGCAATCGGCCATCGCCGGCCACAGGCTGGCGTGGACGTAGAGATAGGCAAGGCCCTCGTCGTCGCAATGCAGGTCGAGCACGATGTCGTGGCCGAGCGACAGCTGCACCAGACGGGTCTTCAATCGCTGGTCGGGGGTGCCAAGCGTGGTGTCGGGCAAAAGCTTGGCGTCCGGTGCTGCGAGCAACGGAAAGCCGCGGTTGAAATTGTTGCGGGTGCCGAGATGAAAGCGGCCCTGGTGCTCGCCGAAATGATATTGCGCGCGGCCGATCGGATTGGCCCAGGGCACGACCGTGATGCTGCCCTTGATGCGGCCTTCCGCTTCGGCCTTGTTCAGCGCCGGCATCAGCGCGTCGATGGCGACGACACCAGGCAATTCACCGGCGTGGAGTGCTGCCTGCAGATAGGCCGAAGGTGCTGCCTTGTCGGCGCCGGCGAAGCGGAACACCGGGAATTCGTAGGAAACGCCTTCGGTATCGCCGGCGATGCGTTCGATCGATTTCTGCATGGGATGCCTCCAGGATAAGAGGCAGAACACATGCACTTTTGCCGAAGGGCTGTCGATTGGTCCAGTTCGCGCCGCCATGGGCGCAATGGAATTATTCGGCGGCGGCCGGAACCGGCGTTATCGGCGCCGATCCTTCGAGCGCCTGCGAGACAACGGCTACGCTGACCGCCAGCAGGGCCAGCACCGCGCCGACCAGCGGCAAATGAGCATAGGAAACGCCGGCCGACAGAGCCACGCCGCCGATCCAGGCGCCGCTGGCATTGCCGACATTGAATGCGCCCTGGTTGAGCGTGGCGGCGAGGTTCGGCCCTTCCGAAGCCGCTTCGACGACGCGGATCTGCAGCGGCGGCACGACGACGAAGATCAGCAGTCCCCACAAGAAGACGATGCCGATGGCGACGCTGGCGATCGCGCCGTACTGCATGAAGCCGACAAACAGAACTGCCATCAAAAGCAGCGTGCCGATGACCGTCGGCATCAATTTCCAGTCGGCCAGCCGGCCGCCGATGATGTTGCCTATGGTCATGCCGGCGCCGAACAGCAGCAGGACCCAGGTGACCGCGGAGGTCGACAGGCCGGAGACATCGGTAAGGTAGGGCTTGATGTAGGTGAAGACGGCAAACAGGCTGGCCGAGGCCAGCGAGGCGATCAGCATGGCGAGCCAGACCTGCAGCTTGCCCAGCACGCGCAGTTCGCTGCGCAGGCCGCCGCCGCTCGGTTCGACGACATTGGATGGCACCAGCCAGGCGATGGCGGCAACAGAGATCAGGCCGATGCCGACGACGGCAAAGAAGGTGGAGCGCCAGCCGAAGGCTTCGCCAAGCGCGGTGCCGGCAGGAACGCCGAGAATGTTGGAGAGCGTCAATCCCGCGAACATCATCGCCATGGCGCTGGCGCGCTTGTTGCGCGGCACCAGGCTGGCGGCAACGACGGAACCGATGCCGAAAAAGGCGCCATGACCGAACGCGGTGAAGACGCGCGCGGCCATCAGGAGCCAGTAATTGGGCGCAATGGCGCAGAGCAGATTGCCGACGACGAACATCGCCGTCAGCGCGACCAACACTGGCTTGCGCGGCAGATGCGCGGTGGCCATGGCGACGATGGGTGCGCCGAAGACGACGCCCAGCGCATAGCCGGTGACCAGCAGGCCGGCCGAGGGGATCGACACGCCGAGATCGGCCGCAACCTCCGGCAACAGGCCCATGATGACGAATTCGGTGGTGCCAATGCAGAAGGACGCAATGGCAAGCGCAAGGATCGGCAAAGGCATGGAAAATCCAGACTGAATCGGTTCAATTCAGACTGAACGAGAAGCCTTGCCGCGCGCAATGCACATTGCTGCAACGCACCAATGCAGAAAGCGCTGAGCTTGACGCGGGGCTATGTCAGGCGAGCGGCTTCAGCTCCTGGGCGATGGTTGGCAACAGCTCCGAGACGTTGGGGTGGATATGCACGGCGCGCGCCAGCGTATCGACCGACGCCTTGGCGTACATCAGGTCGAGCACGCAGTGCACTGCCTCGTCGCCGCCGGGGCCGAGCACGGAGCAGCCGAGGATTTCCCTGGTGTCGGCATCGACCAGGATCTTCATGAAACCTTGCGTCTCGCCCTTTTCGATGGCGCGGCCGACGCGGGTCATTGGTCGCTGGCCGACCAGCGCCTTGCGCCCGGATTTCTTCACCGCCGCCTCGGTCATGCCGCAGCGGCCGAGCGGCGGATCGATGTAGAGCGCATAGGCCTCGATGCGGTCGCTGACCTTGCGCGGATCGTCGTCGAGCAGATTGGCGGCGACGATCTCATAGTCGTTGTAGGAGGTGTGGGTGAAGGCGCCCTTGCCGTTGCAGTCGCCCATCGCCCAGATGCCGGGCACGCTGGTGCGCAACTGGTCGTCGACGGTGACGAAGCCGCGCAGATCGACCGTGATGCCGGCCTTGTCGAGGCCGAGGTCGTCGGTGTTGGGGGTGCGGCCGAGTGCCAGAAGCACATGCGAGCCGACCGCCGGCGGCTTGCCGGATGAGAAGGTCACGGCGATGTCCTTGCCCTGTCTGGCAAAGCGGATGTCGTCGGCGCCGACATGGACTTCTATGGCTTCGTTTTCGAGGATCGATAGGATGGCCGCCGACACGTCCTCGTCCTCGCGGCCGGTCAGGCGCGAACTCTTCTCGATGACGGTGACTTCAGAGCCGAAGCGGCGAAACATCTGCGCGAATTCAAGAGAGATGTAGCTGCCGCCGACGATGACGAGGTGGCGCGGCAGAATTTCGAGGTCCATCATTGAGGAGTTGGTGAGGTAGTCGACGTCGTTGACGCCGGGCAGGTCGGGCACCGAGGCGCGGCCGCCGGTGTTGAGGAAGATCTTTTCGGCAGTCAGAAGCTCGTCGCCGACGCGCACCGTGTTGGCGGATTCGAAGCGGGCATGGCCGCGATAGAGCGTGCAGCCCTTCATGCCGGCGATCCAGGTCTCCAGATTGGTGCGGGAGTCATTGGTGACCTTGTCCTTGCGCGCCTTGATCCTCTTGTAGTCCACGCCGACAGGGCCTGAGAACGTCACGCCATAGTCCGCGGCACGCCGCGCCAGATGCGCGGCATAGGCGCTGGCGACCATGGTCTTCGTCGGCATGCAGCCGGTGTTGACGCAGGTGCCGCCGACCAGCTTGCGCTCGATCAGCGCCACGCTCATGCCGGCTGACGTCAGCCGGCCGGCGAGAGGAGGGCCGGCCTGTCCGGCGCCGATGATGATGGCGTCGTATGTCTTGGCGTCTGAGGCTTGGGCAGTCATACCACCGCCGCCACGATCAGCAGGCCGCCGATGATCGCCACCGCGTCCTCGATGAGGGCGGCAGGCAAATCCTTGCCGAAGGCGGCGGCCAACCGGCCGCGCGCTTCGGCGCCGCCATAGGTGCCGATGACGGCGCCGATGGCGCCGGCAATCAGGCCGCCAATGGTGGAACCGGCGGTGGCGCCGATCACCGCGCCGCTGAAGGCGCCAAGCAGGATGCGGGCGCCGAATTGCTGCGGCACCTTGCGGCTCGGCGTCGAGGGCAGCTGGTCGGTGACCAGTTCGACGATGGCGAGGATGGTGAAGATACCGACGGCGGCCCAATGGCCCATGAAACTTGCCCAGGTGCCGGCCACCGGCAGCCAGCCGAGATACGCGCCCCAGGCGATCGCGGCCGGCGCGGTCATGGCGCGAAGACCGGCAATGACGCCGATCAGAAGTGCAAGCAAATAGAGCATGTCGATCCCCTCGAAAGCAGGCCCGGGACTGGCCCACGAGGGCAAGCTAGCATAGGTCCAACGTTTGACCAGAGTCGGCACTGGTGCTTCTTCCATCAGTGAGCATTGTACTTTGGTAAACAGTCGAACACGACGAAGGGACGGAGTCGCTGTGATGGCCGATAGCGAACGCACAAGGATGATTGCAGGCGAATGGTACACCTGCATCGACGACGAACTAGAGGCGCTGCGGGTGATCGCGCGCGATGCGGTGTTCGAGCATAATACGCTACCGCCCCAGCAACGCGGCAATATCGGTCCGGCGCTGTCGGTGCTGCTCGGCAGCACGGGCGAGGGCGGCCGCATTGAGGCGCCGTTCCACTGCGCCTACGGTTTCAACATCCATCTCGGCGACGGCGCCTTCCTCAATGCCGGCTGCACCATCCTCGACACCGCGCCGGTGCGTATCGGCAGGCGGACGCTTCTCGGCCCCAATGTGCAGATCTACTGCGCCGAGCACCACAAGGAGGCCGCGGGCCGTCAGGCGGGACTGGAGATTGCCCGGCCGGTCACCATTGGCAATGACGCCTGGATCGGCGGCAGCGCCATCATCCTCGGCGGCATTAGCATCGGCGATGGCGCCATAGTCGGCGCCGGCGCGGTGGTGACGCGCGACGTGCCTGACAACACCACAGTGGTCGGCAATCCGGCGCGGGCGGTCAAGCGGGGCTGAACTCGTCGTGGGCGGTCAGTATGAAGCCGTACGTGCCATGCGCTCGTCCGGACCGGCTCGCCGCGAGAATTCACGCCGGTATTGGGCCGGTGACGTCTTGAGCCGTGCGGCGAAATGCTGGCGCAGCGAGGTGGCGCTGCCGAAGCCGGCTTCGAAGGCCACCATGTCCATCGATTTTTCCGTCGCCTCCAGCAGCCGTTGCGCCAGTTCGGTGCGTTGGCCGGCCAACCATTCGCCAAAGCTGGTGCCGATCGATTTCTGGAAACGGCGGGTGAAAGTGCGCCGAGTCAGGCCCGCGGCCTCCGCGACGCGGTCGAGGTTGTGCGTTTGTCCGAGCGTTGCCCGCACCGTGTCCAGCGCCAGGGTGAAGCGGTCGGTGGCCGGGGTTTTCGCCAGCGGGCGCTCGATGAACTGCGCCTGCCCACCCTGCCGGTGCGGCGACAGTACAATGTGCCTTGCCAGCCGCAGCGCTACCTCTGCGCCATAGCGCGCGCGCACAATGTGCAGGCAGCAGTCGAGCCCGGCGGCGACGCCGGCCGAGGTGACGATGTCGCCGTCGTCGACATAGAGCACGTCGGCGTCGACTTCGATGTCCGGGTACAATGCCTGCAACCGGTCGGTGGAGGCCCAATGTGTCGTCGCACGCCGGCCCGCAAGCAGCCCGGCGGCGGCAATGGCGAAGGTGCCGAGACAGAGGCCGACGATCAGCGCACCGCGCCGGTGCGCGTGGGTGAGCGCTGCCAGGAGCGGCGGCGGAAGTGGGGCCTCGAGATCCTTCCAGCTCGGAACGATGACGATGTCGGCATCGTCGAATGCGGAAAGGCCATACGGCACCGCGATGGTCAGCCCGGCATCGGTGTGGATCGCTCCATCGTCGAGCGCGCAGACGCGAAAGTCGAAACGCGGCAGGCCAAGCATGGTGCGGTCGGTGCCGAACACCACGCACGGCACGGAGAGGTGGAACGGGCTGATGCCGTCAAAGGCGAGAACGGCAATGATCGGGTCGGCCATGCGTGTTTCCAGCAAGCGAAAAGCGGATTGTCCCAATTCTTTCGACTGATGTCAATCGGGCCACTTTTGGCAGTCGGGCGATTCGCCTATTTCCTGTCCCATTCGAGCTCGAAGGAGAACACCATGTCCGCCAATATCACGCCACGCCGCGCACTCATCGTTATCGATGTCCAGAACGATTATGATGGCGGCAACCTCGCCATCCAGTGTCCGCCGTTCCGCGACAGCGTCGTCAATGTCGCGCGCGCTATGGATGCCGCCGCTGCGGCCGGCGTGAAGGTGGTGGTCGTCAAGCAGATGGCGCCCGAGACCTCGCCAGTCTTCGCCAAGGGCAGCCATGGCGGCGAACTGCATCCCGAGATCGCCCGGCGAAGCCGCGACCACTATGTCGAGAAGTCACTGCCTAGCGCCTTTGCCGGCACCGACCTCGAGGCGTGGCTGCGCGCCAATACCATCGATACGATAACGGTGATCGGCTACATGACGCATAATTGCGACCTGTCGAGCATCATCCACGCCGCGCATGTCGGCTTTGCGGTCGAGTTCCTGTCCGACGCCACCGGTTCGCTGCCTTACGCCAACAGCGCCGGCTACGCCTCGGCCGAGGAGATCCACCGCGTGGTGTCCATCATCCTGCAGTCGCGCTTTGCGGCCGTGCTCAAGACCGCCGAATGGATCGATTGCCTGAAGACCGGTGCTTTGCCCGAACGCGACACGCCCTATGCGTCCAACCAGCGCGCGCTGGCGCGCAACGCTGCATAGGCAAATTGCCGAGAAGGAACAGGGGCGCCGCAGTCTGCGGCGCCCCTTGGCGTTCCTGATCACGAACACCGGGGCGTGGCCTCGTTTGGAAGTCTTTTCGGCTGGGCCCATTCACTTTCGGGATGATGAGCCGGCTAAACGCAAGAAACTCAGATCGGGCTCTATCTCAGGATGGGGAACTGGAGAACAGAGTGAAGTCTTTCACAGACGAAGGCCTCTCTCCGAGGAACGGTATATCTGGATCAAGGGGTGGGACGGGGTAGACTTCCCCGGGAGAAACAAGTGAAAGCGCGAATTGCACGAACTACAGTCGTTCTCGCCTTGGCTGGTGCCGCGGCACTCTTGCCATGGCCCGCTTTCGCCCAGGTCCCTTCGCACGCGCCGGGGACGATCTGCTTCACTCAATCCTTCTGGTGCTGGGCGCAGCCGCCCGGCCCGCCCGGATATCCGTGCGGGTGCCCGTCGCAATACGGCTATGTGCCGGGCTATCTAGGGTAGTCGTCAGGCGGGGGGATTTCACGATGACGACGACACCGGCCGACCCTCTCGTTTCTGGACTCATCGCGGACGCCAAGCTGGTCGCCAACTACGGCCGCTACGGTGTGTTCAAGGACAGTTCCCTGTTTGCGGCCATCGGCAATGCCGAAAAGCTCGACGATGCGACGGCCAGCCAGCCTGAGGTCGTCAATCTTCAGACGGTTTTCAACGATTGTTCCGGCACCGTGCCATTTGCCACCCTGGCGGCACTGCGATCGGGCTGGTCGCCCGGTGACATGTCGCGCAAGACCGCGCTGGCGACGTACTTTCTCGTGGCTCTTTCCGTGCTTTTCATGGTTGTAACCGGAAGATTGACGTACATTTACAACAAGGGAGTCGCGATAAACTCCGAACTCATAGAAATCGACAACAATGATTTCAGCGCACGGTTCGGACAGGCGATACGCCAGGTTGGGGCGACGAAGAAACAACTGAGCTCGGCATCGTCCGAGCAGGCTTCGACCACGGATCTGACGCTTCTGAAGGACGCCTATTACAATTCGGAAGATAGCCTTCACGCTCTCGACCAGCGCTTTTCCTCCCTGGTGAGAAGAGCGCAAGGGTTCATGACTGAGGACGCGCAATTCCCGATCTGGGGAATGCAATGGATGTACTGCAAATTTTATTCGTAGCGGCGGGCCAGGCTCAGTATTCCCAGCAAGGTGCCATAGACCAGTTCTGTGACCAGCCGCTGGGGGTGAGTAAATCCACGCCTCCAGACAAGCTCAAGGAGCTCCCCAATCAGCCGGATGCCTATTGCGCGCAGATAAACACCGAAAAGAAAAACCCGAACAATCTTGAAGGTACGTCTTCGGAAAAAGTGACGGACGTGAATGCCGATTTCGACGAGGCAACGCGCAGCCTGCAGTGCGACGGAGTGATCACGATCGCGCCGAACTCGATCTACACGCTGACCGCGCAGATAAAGACGCTGGACGAGGTTCTCAGCCCATATGCCTTGTGGATACTCCCAGCCTTCTACGGCGCGCTCGGAGCCATCATGTTTCACATGCGGATGATCCTCAATCCGCTGCTGCCCAATCCACCGCTGTCGCGGCTGATCCACAGGATCGCACTGGGGGCGCTGGCCGGCATGGTGCTTGCCTGGTTTGTAGCACCGGGCACCAAGCTTGGAGAGGAGGCTTCGGGAATAGGCTTCAGCCTCTTCACCTTCTCCTTCCTGTTTGGGTTCAGTCTGGATATCTTCTTCACCATTCTCGACCAGTTCGTCAGCATGTCGGTCGCCGGGATCAAGAAGTTCGGGTCCTCGACAGTGGCGTGAGAAGCCCGGCAAGCAAAAGGGCGCCGCATGGCTGCGGCGCCCTTGGTTGTCGAGACAAATCTCAGAACAGGCCTTCGATCTGGCCGGCCTCGTTGAGGAAGATTTTTTCCGAGGACGGCGCCTTGGGCAGGCCGGGCATGGTCATGACCTCGCCGCAGATGACGACGACGAAGCCGGCGCCCGCCGAAAGCCTGACCTCGCGCACCGGCACGGTGTGCCCGGTCGGCGCGCCGCGCAGGTTCGGGTCGGTCGAGAAGGAATATTGGGTCTTGGCCATGCAGACCGGCAGGTGCCCGTAGCCGGCCTGCTCCCAGGCATGCAGCTGGTCGCGCACCGACTTGTCGGCGATCGCCTCGTCGCCGCGATAGATGCGCTGGACGATGGTGTTGATCTTCTCGAACAGCGGCATTGCGTCGGGATAGAGCGGCGCGAACTGCGAGGCGCCGGATTCGGCGATCTCGACGACCTTGCGCGCCAACTCCTCAATGCCGGCAGAGCCATTGGCCCAATGCTTGCACAGGATCGCCTCGGCGCCGAGCGAGGCGACGAAATCCTTCATCGCCTGGATTTCCACCTTGGTATCGGTGGTGAAATGATTGATCGCCACGATCGCAGGCACGCCGAACTGTTTCACATTCTCGATGTGGCGGCCCAGATTGAGGCAGCCCTTCTTGACTGCCTCGATGTTTTCCTTGCCGAGGTCTTCCTTCTTGACGCCGCCATTCATCTTCATGGCGCGCACGGTGGCGACGATGACGGCAGCCGCCGGCTTCAAACCCGCCTTGCGGCACTTGATGTCGAAGAATTTTTCGGCTCCGAGGTCGGCGCCGAAGCCGGCTTCGGTGACGACGTAGTCGGCGAGCTTCAGCGCCGTGGTGGTGGCGACCACCGAGTTGCAGCCATGCGCGATGTTGGCGAACGGACCGCCATGGACGAAGGCCGGGTTGTTTTCCAGCGTCTGCACCAGGTTTGGCTGCATGGCGTCCTTCAGCAGCACCGCCATGGCGCCGTCGGCCTTGAGGTCGCGGGCATAGACCGGCGTCTTGTCGCGGCGGTAGGCGACGATGATGTCGCCAAGGCGCTTTTCCAGATCCTTGAGGTCGGTGGAAAGGCACAGGATAGCCATGACTTCCGAGGCGACGGTGATGTCGAAGCCGGCCTCGCGCGGATAGCCGTTGGCGACGCCGCCGAGCGAGCAGATGATTTCGCGCAGCGCCCGGTCGTTCATGTCCATGACGCGGCGCCAGGCGACGCGGCGGGTGTCGATGCCGAGCTCATTGCCCCAGTAGATGTGGTTGTCGATCAGCGCCGACAGAAGGTTGTGCGCCGTGGTGATGGCGTGGAAGTCGCCGGTGAAGTGGAGGTTCATGTCCTCCATCGGCACGACCTGCGCGTAGCCGCCGCCGGCAGCACCGCCCTTGACGCCGAAATTCGGGCCGAGCGAAGCCTCGCGGATGCAGACGATCGCCTTCTTGCCGATGCGGTTCAGACCGTCACCAAGGCCGACGGTGGTGGTCGTCTTGCCTTCGCCGGCCGGCGTCGGGTTGATGGCGGTGACGAGGATCAGCTTGCCGTCCTTGTTGCCCTTCACCGATTTGATGAATTCGGCCGAAATCTTCGCCTTGTCGTGGCCGTAGGGCAAAAGGTGCTCGGTCGGGATGCCGATCTTCTGGCCGATCTCCTGGATCTGCTTTTTCTTGGCGCCGCGCGCGATCTCGATGTCGGACTTCACTTCGGCCATGACGGCTTTCCTTCGGATTGGACGGTGGAGGGGACGGGTTTGATCTCACTCGCAGGCATGTTGAACCCGGGCGCGGGCATGTTCTAACCCTGTCGCTCCCGCGGCGTCAACTTGCATGCAACTATGTTTCCTATGAAGAAAGTGTCTCCGCGGCCGGCCGACCTGTCGCCGGTTCTTCCTGGCTCCGTTGCCGCGCCGTATAGAAGCCAGAGGACGCGACGTTCCGCCGTCTCAAAACAGCCGCCCAATGCACGGAATGCGACAGAGGCGACGGCGCAAATTCGCCATCGCTCGCCGGGAAAGCTGTGGACGCTACTGAGTCAGGACGTTGCTGATCTCGACCATGTTGGAGCGCACGCGAAGCACGTAGAAACCCATCGTCGTCAGGTGCGTCGGCATGATCCAGCCATCCTCGCGGCCATTGGCGATGATGAAGGGCTGGATGCGCAGGGCCGAGACGAATTGCGCATCCATCGTGTCCCACAGATTGCCGAGATGCTTTTCCTTGATGACGTCCTCGAAGTCGGCCTGGGCGCCCTTCATCAGGCCGTAATAGGCATAGAGCTGGCCATAGGCGAACCAGAAGCGGTCGTCGGCGCGGAAGTCGAACCAGCCATTGTTATGGTTTTCGGCGCGCTCCTTGAGGATCGCGGAGGTGGAACCGATGTCGGAGGAGATGCGGTCGATATACTGCTTCAGATTGTCGGCGCGGGCATCGAACGTCGCCTGGCAGCTGCCGAGGCGGGCGTTGAAGGAGCGCAGCTTGGTGACGGCATCGCGATAATAGCTCGGCGTCGGCGTCTTGGGGCCGAACGGGTTGAGGCCGAAATACCAGGTCTCCTCGTCGAACTGCAGATTGCCGCGCGCATCCTGCAGGTCGCCGTCGATCTGCGATGTGGTGCGAACACGCCCGAGATTGTCGGCAAGCTCGGTGGCGGTGCGCCGCACCGCCTGGTTGATGCCGCGCTGGAACGAGGCCTTGTTGTCCATGAACGGCGTGTTGTCCCAGTCGATGCCGAACAGGCCGAGTTTGTAGAGGATCATCGACGAGATCCAGGCATTCTGGTTGACGTTGAAGTCCGTCAGGTCGGCCGCCACCTGGGCGATGCCCGAATTGCCGCAGGTCTTGGCGGTGTCGGTGCCGGCGCCGGCGGCGACCTGTTCGCCGGCGGAAATGTTGCGGTTCTCGAAGGTGTATTTGTCGACGTAGTTGGGATCGAACTTGTTCCACCACTGGGTGGCGTAGAAGAAATTGGCGTAGAGGCCGATCAACACCAGAAGCGCGAGGCCGACCACAGCCTTCAGGATCCAGCCGCGCTGCGTATACCAGCGCCCAGCCCAGAGGAACGGCCACAGGATCGCGCCGATGACGAGGCCGATGCCGCGGCCGATCCATTGGAAGATGCGGGTGAAGAAATTCACGATCGGATCAAGCATGGCTCTCGTTCACCCCTCAGTCAGTCAGGCCGTAAAGGCGCGTGCGAAACGCCACTTTGTCTTTCAAATATGTGGTTTTCAGAACGTCCACAACATGCGACCGCCAGGCGTCGCTGTAGCCGTCATAGTCCTTGTAGAAGCCCGGCTTGTTGAAGACGTAACGCGAGACAAAGTCCTGCGGCACGAAATCCGAGATCAGCTGGTTGGTCAGCCAGGCGTCGGGATGGTCGGGCTTGCCACGCACGACCAGGAAGCGCTGTTGCGGAAACACATCCTCGATCTTGAGATGGCCGAGCTGGGCGATCTCACGCTTGGCGGCGTTGAGAAAGGGGAAATTGCCGTCCTTGGTGATCAGATCGGCATGGCCATGGATCCAGGTCTGCAGCCAGACCTTGTCGACCTCGGTCAAATTGCGGTTCGGCTCTGTGTCGCGGATGAGAGAGCGCACCACCATCTCGGCGCGATGCTCGAGATAGCCCGAGCTTTCGACCCATGACGCGCGCGGCAATTCGATGCGGCCGGTGCTGGCCAGGAACTTGAACACCTTGTCGGCATCGTTGATCGAGAGATAGCTGACCTGCCAGGGCCGCGAACGGCGAAAGCCGGGGGCGGCCGGGTCGCCGATGACGGTGGTCATATCAGGATCGACGAAGACGTAGACGCCGCCGAAATGGCTGGTCCAGTAGGCGTTGTGGCGGAAGATCACCTGGTCGGGCACCAGCGCATTCTCACGGATATCGCCGCAGACCTTCGCCAGCTCCACCATACGGCTCAGCATGGTGTTGTCGCGCCAGGCATCGGGCTCCTGCTTCAGCCGGTCGACCAGCTTGCCGAGTTCGGCGGCCTTGCCCAGCACGTCCTCGGCCGAAAGCACCCGGAACTCGACCTGGCTGATCGACAGCAGATCCTCGATGTCGTTGACCAGGGGAACGGAATCCTCGATCTCGCCGTAGATGACATCCTTGATGGTCAGCGCATCGATGGCGCGCTGGTTCTTGGACATGAACTCGAACATCAGCTGCGAGGTGTTGGAAAAGGCGGTGTGCACCACCGGCAGATCGATCTGCGAAGGCGTCAGGATGATGAAGCGGCGGTTGACCTCATTGGGGTCGAGATAATCGTAATCGCCGCATTCCTCGGCCACTTCGGGCGAGAAGCCGGTGCGGTCGATCTGGAAGCTCTTCAGCTTGGTGGGCTTGAGGCCGAAGGCAACAAGCGCCTTGTTGTAGCGCTGGATGAGGTGCGACTCGTCGACGGTGAGCAAGCGGCCGTAGATCAGCTCATTGTCGCGGAGAAGGTCGGGTTTTTTGGCGTGGCTCATGCAGAACGTTCCGAGCGGCGTTGCCTGTTGTGGCGAAGCGCCAACGCTGACGCCTCCCTCTCCCCGTTCTTCACGGGGAGAGGGTAAGGGTGAGGGGCAGCGCTAGCATTCAAGGACATGTCTCCCCATGGCCTTTGGCGTCAATAAATCGAAGATCATTGGTCCGGATGTCCCGATCGAGGCGCTGTTCGATAGCTGCCAGTATGGTCGGAGCGATCTCTGGTCCACGCATGCGCCGCCCCTCACCCTTGCCCTCGCCGCGTGAAGGACGGGGAGAGGGGGGCGTCAGCGTTAGCGCCAAGCCTTTCAGCACCCGCGGGCAGCGAAGGAAGTTCACGCATTCCAGAGCCCCTTCTTCTTCATCTCCTCCATCTCGCGCCCCGCCCGTTCGCGCAGGCGTGCGTCGCGCAGCAGCTTCTCCACCGCGGCGTCGTCGGATTTGTCGGAATAGCGGAACTCCGAGTCGGCGTAGCGGTTGATCTCCTGCATGACCATGTCCATCGAGAACGGCCCCCGCAGTTCCTCGATCATGGCCTTCTTTTCGTCGTAGCCCTTGTGCATGAAGACTTCCGGCTTCTCGAACCAGTCGTCGGGCAGCTCGATGTCCATGGCGCGCATCTTGATGGCGTCGGTGACGTTCTTGATGGCTCGGCCGGTGAAGCGCGGCTCGGCATCCTTGATCAGGTGCAGATAAGTGCCGATGTCGGCCATCGATTTCGGCGCGCCATTCTCCTTCATGTAGCGCTCATAGACCTTCATCAGCCCGTCTTCCTGAGGCTTCTCGTGCTCCTCATAGGCTTCGGTCACCGCGCGCTGGATCTCCTGCGCGGCGTAGAGCTTGTGGTCGCCGAGTGGGATCTTGTGGTTCTTGCCGGCAAGCAGGACGAAGATGTCGATATAGTCGTCGCGGCTCTGTGGGCCGTCGACCAGCCAGCGGGCCCCGGCGCGCTGGCGCAGCGCATCGTCGACATTTTCGGGATAGTTGGAAAACATGCCGAACGAGCAATTGCCGCGCACCACCGTGCCGGCGCCGGCAAAGGCGTCCATCAAGACGCCGGTGATTTCCTGTTGGCCGGCCGAGGCGCGGTCGTCGGAGCGGCGGGCCGCCACCTGGTCGATGTCGTCGACGGTGCCGAAACCGATGACGCGTGGGTTCAAGACATTGTTGATGAACTGGCGGCAATTCTGGCCGGATTTGCCCTGGTAGGACGAGATCTGGTCGACGCCGAAATTCTCATAGGCGAAGGGATAGCCGGCAACCTGGCAATAATTGTTGACGAGGCCGGCGATCATCTGGATCAGCGTCGTCTTGCCGGTGCCCGGCGCGCCGTCGCCGATGAAGGTGAAGAGGAAGCCCCCGAGTTCGACGAACGGGTTCAACTCGCGCTCGAAATCGTAGGCCATCAGCATCTTGGCGAGCTTGACCGACTGGTATTTGGCAATGTGGTTGCCGACGACCTCTTCCGGCTTCTTGAAGGTCATCACCAGCGGCTTGGAGCGCTTGCCGGGCGCGACGTCGAAGCCGTCGAGGGTGAAATCGTCGGCGTCGATGCGGATATGGGCGTTCTCGAACGGGCCGATGCCGTCGAAGCGGCCTTTACGGGCCAAGAGCCCGTCAATGGCAACACGGGCGAAAGCACGCGCCCGGGTCGTCAGGTCGCCATCGTCCTTCGACCCGGTGATCGCCTTGTCCAACCCAGCCACGATCGACTTCACCGCGTCCTGCGGCGTGTCGAACAGGAAGTCGGGTTCGGGGATATCGTTGGGCGCCTCGCCATCGCTGTCGATCAGCTGGAACAGATAGGAGGCAAGGCTGAAGGCCGAAACGTAAGCAGAGGCTGACAGAAGCTTCTTGAAGGTCGCGGCTTCATCGCCTTCGAGCGGTGCGCGGGTGTTCTTGGCCTGCAGGCTTTCAAGGTCGGAGCCTTCGGCGAAGACATCGGAAATGGCGAGCGCAATCGCCAGGCCGCGGCGGGCGCGAAACAAAAGCGTGTGCTGCGGGATGCTCATCAACTGGTCGTCGGGATGGATCGCGGCGACGGTCTTGGTAAGCTCGACCTCGCGTGTGCGGCGCACCGAGCCGACCGAGACGGTGGAGACGAAGCGGCGGTTGGTGCCGGCAAGCGCGGTGCCGGATTCGCGTGAAGGATCCTCCAGCACGACGACGCGAGTGATGAAGCTTTGCGCGGTTGCGCGGTGCTTTTCGATAGCCGCTTCTGGAATGGTGGTCAGGCCGGTGTCCATCGTATCAATCCTCCTCGCGACTCACTCTTGTGCCTGCCCTCGCGTGAGCAAAATTGAAAACATCCCGTCAAAGGGTTCGTGATCGGGAAAGCGTTCGGCTTGAAAGATGGCCTCTCCCGGCCCTCCAAGCTTGAAACGGCAACGCTCAGTCCGTGCAAGACAATAAGCGACAGCCTGGTACTCAGTTAGGTCCGCTAACATCGCGCTAACGCAAATCTGATTCGGTTTTCCGTTGTTAGATGGCGGTCCGAATTCAACACGGTCTTCTGGCTCAA
This sequence comes from Mesorhizobium sp. C264A, assembly GCF_040324515.1. Classification (NCBI taxonomy): domain Bacteria; kingdom Pseudomonadati; phylum Pseudomonadota; class Alphaproteobacteria; order Hyphomicrobiales; family Phyllobacteriaceae; genus Mesorhizobium; species Mesorhizobium sp. C264A. The sequence continues at coordinate 153,771 of NZ_JAMYVY010000001.1, forward strand.
ATGCATATCTTTTCATCAATCTTGGCCAGTGATATTCGACAAGCTTTTGTCTATTGTCGCAAAAGAACTGAATCACGATTTTTACATTGTAGCTATATCTTGGTTGCCGACTCTGTCTTATTCCAACGATCGGACGGGATGAATTACGTGTTCGGACAGGTAATTTTTCGACCAGAACGAGCATGACGCCTCCGGATCGAATGTGACGGTATGCTTCATATTGATCCAATTCGTACCAATAGAAAGTACAGATCGTGTCACCGTCTGTATTTTCATCTTCAGACCGCGAAGTAACCGGTCTGTAGCCGAACCCGGAAAACCATTCGGATAAGCCGGAAATTTGTTGAAGAACAAAAAACGCGGCAAGCGCCGGGTCTGCAACATCGATATAATTGAAAGCTTCAAGCTTCCGCACCCCATCCGGTAATCCTCGATGACGCCACCGACTTTCAACGTGAACCCGGTGTCCGAGAATGCGCTCAAGGTTACGCAATGGTCGGGCGGTCAGTTTGTGCTTCTTGTAAGCACCGATATGCATATCGACATCCCACCAAGCGAGAACCCGGTAGGGCGATTCATTACTGCGGGAAGCAAGGTTATCCGTTTCGATCACAATCGCCTTCTGCCCCTGACCGCGCCCCGGAGATTGTCAGGCCCACCAAAAATGCCACCTCACACATCGCTGATCACCTGTCCGTTGGACAGAATATGGACCTTGTAGCCGGAAAAGATCTTTTGAGCTTCGCCGGCGGCGTAGAGTGCTTGATAGGCTTCGTGCGGGATCAGGGCGTGGTTCTCGTAGCTCGACACACCCTGGCGCGCGGCTTCGAGATCGTCGGTGTTGATAAAGAATTCCTGCGTCGTCTTCTCGCTCGAAAACAGCCCCTTGCGGCCGGGTTTCTCGCCCTTGGAGTAGACCTCCTGGATGGTCCAGGTGAGCAGCCAGGCATTTTCCGGTTTGCGCACCTTGGCCAGCACCTCGGTCACGGTCGAATTGTTGTCCGTAATGCCTGCGGAATAAAAGGGGCCGAGCACGACGCGGCGCAGCTGCTTAGGGTGCAGCGGCTCGAAATCCTTGTCGAGATTGACCGCAATCGTTGCGGGCGAAAGCGTGTAGGCGGAATTCTTCTCGGTGAAATCGTCGAAGCGATGGGCGAGTTCGGGGTTGAGCAGGCCGTCCACCGGCAGCGGGATGTCGACCCGTTCATTGAGCTTGCCGCTGCTGTCAACGAGCTGCCGGATCATGCTTTCGGAGGAATCCTCCACCGTCACCATGTAGACCAGCGGCAGGTTGGCGCTGCCGTCGAAGCTCGCCCAGTGCACGAGGTAATAGGGACGCCCGGTCTTTGGATTGACCGAGACCTTGGCCGTCTGCGCCAGCGAGAACGGGCCAAAAGTCTGTTCGCTCTTGACGTCCTCGAGATAGAGCCGCTCGGCCATCGACTTCTGCAGCGCTTCGGGGAATTCCTTGTGGCGCAGGATGAAGTCGGCCATTTCCTCGCGCAATTCGCCGGCCAGCGGAATGTTGGCCAGCCGCGCCTCGGCCTGGCGGCGGTCGTTTTCCAGTTCGAGCAGGTTCTGGAAGACGGGATAGCCGCTGTCGGCGCGCGAAATGCGGAACGTGTCCATGAAGCCGAGCCGGTTGCGCCAGCAGGAAAACGATTTGTCCAGCCGGGCAATGTATTCGGCGACAATCTTGGCGACGATGCCGTGCCGGTAAAGCGGCGAGCGGTCGTCGCGCATGAACACTTCGAGGCCGCTGAGTGCCGCCGTGATGGCGGAAAAATAGCGCGCCGCCGCTTCGTTTTCGGGAGTCATGCCGGTGTGCCCGCGTGCAGCCGCTCCTTACGACTGCACGTAGTTGGCCGAATTGTGCTTCTTCATCACGTCGTCGAAACGGCGGGCGAAGGCGTCGTCGGCGAGCTTCTTGCGGCGCTGGATGTCGGAGCTGGCGACCATGTTCTTCTCGTGCATTTCGAGGAGATCGCCGATGTGCTTTTGCGAGGCGGCGCCAATGCCGGCCATGGTCTCTTCGGCGGTGTTGTCAACCTGGCTGCCCAGCGTGTTGATCTTGTGGGCGACATCCTGCTGGGCGGCGGTCTTCAAGGAATCTTCCAGTGCCTTGTAGAGCACGATGCGCTGCTCGGTATCGATGGTCAGCTTGTTGATCAGCGTCGACTGCGCTGCGATCTGATTGTTGAGCGAATCGACGAAGGTCTGGAACATCGAGGTGTAGCGTTCCAGCGTCTGGCTTTCGGCCAGAAGCTCCTGCTCCTTGGCCTGCTTTTCATTGTATTCGGTCGCCAGTTTCGAGCGCTCGCCCTCAAGCTGCGTGCGCTCCTTCTGACTGGTAGAAGCGGCGATCTTGTTTTCGATGTCGAGCAGCAGCGGATTGACCTCCTCGATGCGCTTCTGCACCGCCTCGAGGTTGGTCATGGTGACCTTGCGGCGCTCGATCACCTGCGACAGGCTGTTTTCCGAGGTCTTGTAGCGCTGGTCGAGGACCTCTTTCTGCGCTTTCAGGATGCCGACGATGGTGTCGGACTTGACCAGAAGCTCCTGCAGATTGCCGGCCAGCGACATGTTGCGGACGCGGTCGGTGCGCATGCGCTGCTTGCGTTGCGCCGAGAAGACACCGACGAAGCTTTCCCAGCCGGTGTAGTTCTTCATGCTCTCGAATTCAGTGCCGAAGACGTTGGTGGCGTCTTCCAGCCCGATGATCAGGTCGGCGATGTTGCCTTCCATCACCTTCTGCTGCTTCAGCACGTCCTCGATGCGGGCATTCTCGATGTCGAAATTGGCGTCGCCGATCTTCTTGTCGGCGGTGGCCAGCGTATCAAGCACCGTGCCCGACTGCTCGATCTTGGAGCGCATGTCCTGCACGACCTGCCTGGTCTTGGCAATTTCGGCATCGAAATTCTGCAATGTCGCCATAGGGGCCTCCCGCTTCGGCTTCCGGTCGCTGGCTGCGAACAGCGGCGAATATATGTGGGGTATCAGGGGATTGAAAGACGCAAGACAAGACCCGCCCCGAAAACAAAAAAATACGCGGTCGTCTTGAAAGGCAATGAAGGCGGGTCATGGCGTGATTAACCAGCCGGCCAAGTGTCGTTCAACCGTCATTGAACTTTGGCGTCTGCGAAGCAGTCGATCTCGGACAGTGTAGGTGTCCCGAATTCGATAGAGGGCCCAATGAGTTGCAAGCGCGAGATCACGCTACGCATTGCGCCGTTCAAGGCTTCGGATCCGCCTTCAGATAGGCGATGACGTTGGCGATGTCCTCGTCGCTGCTCAGGCCGGAGAAGCCCATCCTGTTGCCGGGTACTTTCAGCTTGGGAGCGCCAAGATAGGCTTTGAGGTTGGCTTCGTCCCAGACCAGGCCGGCCGCGCCGGCGTCCTTCATGGCCTGCGAATAGTTGAAGTTCTGGGCGGTGCCGGCGGTGCGGCCGACGATACCGAGGAGATGCGGGCCGACCTTGTCGCGGTCGCTTGCCGCCTCGTGACAGGCCATGCAGCGGTAGAACACTTTCTTGCCAAGTGCTGCATCGCCGTCGGCCAGCGCGGCGAGGATACCGGCCAAGTAAATGACAAGGCCTGATGAAATGGCTCGAAGCATGGCGGTTCCCGGCTGGCTCTGGCTGAGGGCAAAATAGGCTGCAGGCCTTAACAAACGCCGTATGCCGCTGGATAGCAGCCGGGCTCAATCCGTGCGCGGGATCGCCGCGACCGCCTGCTTGACCTGCTTTTCAATCGCCGCCGACGAATGATTATCGCGCACGAAAGCGCGGCCGATCTCCGCCATCTCGGCGGCCGCTTGCGGGCGTGTCGCGAGATCGATGATTTTCGATGCCAACTTGCCGGCATCGTCGCTGGACAGGAAATGCCTGCCCGCCTGCAGGCCAAGCCCTTCGACGGCCTTTTCGGTGGCGGCGACGACAAGGCCCGCCGCCATCGCCTCCAGCACCTTGATGCGGGTTCCGCCGCCGAAGCGCAGCGGGATCGGCGCATAGCCGGCGCGTCCAAGCAATTCCGGCAGATGCGGCGGGTTCTCGATCAACCGCAGACCATGCCTGGTGCATAGACCGCGCACGACATCGCGCGGGTTTCTGCCGGCGACGGTGATCGACCAGGGCCGGCCGGAGGCGGCGAGGCACGGCGCCATCGCGCGGCCGATCTGCTTGACGGCGTCGATGTTGGGAAAATAGCCGAGATGCCCGATGAAGCACAGGCTGAGCTCACTGAAGCGCTCGGCAGCAATCGGCAGGGAGAGCACGCTCTCGTCTGGAATGGGGTTGGCGACGAACCTGACGTCGTTGACGGGGCCGAGAGCGGACAGAAGCGCTTCGTCGGCCCGCGAACAAACCCAGACCTGGTCGGCCAGGGCAGCCGCACACCTGTCGGCTTCGCGCGCCTCTGCCTTCCTTCGCTTGTTTTGGCGCCAGTCTCGAATTTGCTGCCAGAGCGTCAGGCCGGCGATCCGGTCGGACACCGTCCGGGAATCAATGTTGTGCTGGTCAAGGACGGTGCGCGCGCGATGCTTCGGCGCCAGCGTCAGCAGCTGCGAAAGCACGATCTCCTCGATTACCACGAGATCGGGCGCGAATTCCCTCCAGATGGCGTCGGCCTCGGCCAGCTCGTCGTCCGGCATCATATGCACGGTCGGGTGCGGGCCGCGCCTGCCCCAGGGCGCCCTGCCGCGCGCTGCCTCGATGATCCGGTGACGGATGTTCGGCGGTGTGGAGGCCGCCGGGGCGCCAGTCAGGCTTACCGTAAGGACTTCGCCCATCGTTGCCAAAGCGCGTGCATTGACGGCGTTCCGGATCTCGCCGCCGGAGATCGGCGGAAACGGGCAATCGACTGTGAACTGCAGAATTTTCATGTTGCCCCGGCGTTCAGCCTCTGGTGAAGCCAATGAAATCGTCAGGCGCGGCACGGCCCATTTCCTCTTCCCAGTGGCGGCGGCAGAGCGAGACATAGACGTCCTTGCCGATCGCCACCTGTTCGCCTTGTCTGGCCACCTTGCCGTCAGCGCCGAGACGCACGACCATCGTCGCCTTGCGGCCGCAGCGGCAGATGGTGCGCACTTCGCGCAGATCGTCGGCGATGGCCAGAAGCGCTCGCGAACCGGAAAACAGATTGCCCTGGAAATCGGTGCGCAGGCCGTAGCACATCACCGGGATGTTCAGCCGGTCGGCGATACGGGCGAGCTGCCAGACCTGCTCTTCCTCGAGAAATTGCGCCTCGTCGACAAAGATGCAATGCACCGTCGTATGTTCGTGATGCTCGGCGACGCGAGCGTAGAGATCGTCGCCGTCGCGGAACATCTCGGCCTCCGTCTCCAGGCCGATGCGCGACGAGATCAGCCCGGTATCGCCCTTTCTGTAGTGGCCGGCGACGAACAGCATCGTCGTCATACCGCGTTCGCGATAATTGTAGGACGCCTGCAGCAGCATTGTCGTTTTGCCGGCATTCATCGTCGCATAGTGGAAGTAGAGCTTGGCCATGCCGTCCTTTTAAGCCGAGTTGGCGCTGTGCGGGGAGAGGGCACCGCTGCATTTCATGGGAAAAGCCGTCTGCCATCGAAAAAGCAGCAGGCGTGTCGCTGTTTGGCCAGTCCGCGCCGTTGATCGTGATTGTCTTAGCGCTTGAAACCACACCAGAATGGTGTTTGGCTGACGAAACAAGGCGGGCAGAGAAACCGTATTACGCTTCGCCAAAGAATCACAATGGGAGACTGCCAATGTCGCGTATGAACACCTTCGTCGCCGGTCTCGGCCTGGCGACTTTTCTGTCCACGAGCGCTGCACTTGCCGGCGATCCGGAGAGCTGCAAGGCGGTGCGCCTTTCCGATGTCGGCTGGACCGACATCCAGGCAACCACCGGCGTCGCTTCGGTGCTGCTCACCGCGCTCGGCTACGAGCCGCAGACGATCCAGCTGTCGGTGCCGGTGACCATGGCGTCGCTGAAAAACAAGGATCTCGACGTCTTCCTCGGCAACTGGATGCCGTCGATGACCAACGACATCAAGGACTACACCGCCGATGGTTCGGTCGAGACGATCGGCACCAACCTGACCGGCGCCGGCTACGGCATCGTCGTACCGACCTATGTCGCGGAGGCCGGCGTCAAGTCGCTGACCGACATCGGCAAGTTCAAGGACAAGTTCAACGGCAAGATCTATGGCATCGAGGCGGGCAATGACGGCAACCGCATCATCCTCGACATGATCAAGAATCCGAAGGACAATCTCGAAGGCTTCGAGCTGGTCGAGTCCTCGGAAGCCGGCATGCTGACGCAGGCCGAGCAGTCGATCAAGAACAATGAGTGGATCGCGTTTCTCGGCTGGACGCCGCACCCGGTGATGGGCGCCATGAAGCTCACCTATCTCGACGGCATGGGCGACAGCGGCTTCGGCGCCGCCACCGTCTACACCAATGTGCGCAAGGGCTACACCACCGAATGCCCGAATGCCGGCAAGTTCATCGCCAACCTGAAGTTCAACCTGGACATGGAAGGCGAGATGATGGACGCGATCCTGAAGGGCGGCGACGCCAACACGGTCGCAGCCGACTGGCTGAAGAAGCACCCTGACGCGGTTGCGCCGTGGATTGCCGGCGTCACCACCTTCGATGGCGGCGATGCGGCAGCGGCGGTCAAGACCGCGCTCGGAAGCTGAGCCGACTGGATTCGGCAAAGCCGAACCGGGAAGGGCAGCCAATCTAGAAAAGGCTGCCCTTTTTCATATCCTGTGAGAAGATGACCTAACGACAGCGGAGGCCGGAAGCAGGCGGTCTCTCGCATGAGAGGGGCGATATGGATCCGATTTCGAAATTCATGGTCGATCACAAGATACCGATCGGCGCCTGGGGAAAGGCGTTCTTCGGTTTCCTCACCGACAATTTCGACACCGTGTTCAGGGCCTTCTCGAATGGCCTCAATTTCCTGCTCGACGGGCTGGTTGGCATCCTTTTGATGGTGCCGCCGGTGCTGCTGGCGCTGATCATCGCCATCATCGCCTGGCTGCTGCAGCGCTCTCGGCCGCTGGCCATAGGCGTCTTTCTCGGCCTGATCTTCATCATCAACCAGAATCTCTGGAAGCAGACGGTGCAGACGCTGGTGCTGGTCGTGGCCGCCGCCGCCATGGCGATGGCCATCGGCGTGCCGCTCGGCATCTGGGCCGCGCACAAGCCGAAGGTCTACCGCATCATGCTGCCGGTGCTCGACCTGATGCAGACGCTGCCGACCTTCGTCTACCTGATCCCGGTCCTGACCCTGTTCGGTCTCGGCAACGCGCCCGGCCTAATCGTCACCATCATCTTCGTCATCCCGACCGCGGTCCGGCTCACCCACCTCGGCGTCGTCTCGGTGCCGAAGTCGATCATCGAGGCCGGCGAGGCGTTTGGCGCCACCAAGCAGCAGCTGCTGTGGAAGGTCGAATTGCCCTCGGCGCTGCCGACCATCATGGCCGGGCTGACGCAGTCGATCATGCTGTCGCTGTCGATGGTGGTGTTTGCAGCACTCATCGGCGCCGGCGGCCTCGGCACTGAAATCAACCGCGCGCTCGGCTCGCGCCGTATCGATCTCGGGCTCGAGGCGGGCCTGGCGATTGTCGTACTCGCCATCGTGCTCGACCGGATGACGCGTATCGGCGTTGGAGGCAAGAAATGACCGTCGCCGTTGACTTCAAGAATGTCGATATCGTCTTCGGGTCCGACCAGGCCGGTTCGCTGGCGCTGATCGACGGCGGCGCCACGCGCGCCGAAATCCTCGAAAAGACCGGCAATGTGCTGGGTTGCGCCGGCGCCAGCCTGACCGTGCATGAGGGCGAAATCTCGGTGCTGATGGGCCTGTCCGGCTCGGGCAAGTCGACGCTGCTGCGGGCGGTCAACCGGCTCAACGTGGTGTCGCGCGGCCAGGTGCTGGTCAAGGACGGCGACAATATCGTCGATGTCGTGACCTGCGATCAGGCGACGCTGCGGCGGCTGCGGCAGAAGCAGGTGGCGATGGTGTTCCAGCAGTTCGGCCTGCTGCCTTGGCGTACGGTGGAGGAGAATGTCGGCCTCGGCCTCGAACTCGCCGGCGTGCCGGAGCAAGAGCGCAAGGAGCGCGTGCAACGCCAGCTGAAACTGGTCAATCTCGACCAGTGGTCGAAGAAATACGCGCATGAGCTGTCCGGCGGCATGCAGCAGCGCGTCGGCCTGGCCCGTGCCTTCGCCACCGAGGCGCCGATCCTGCTGATGGACGAGCCGTTCTCTGCGCTCGATCCGCTGATCCGCACCAAGCTGCAGGACGAATTGCTGCAGCTGCAGGCGGAGCTGAAGAAGACCATCATCTTCGTCAGCCATGATCTGGAAGAGGCGCTGAAGATCGGCACCCACATCACCATCATGGAGGGCGGTCGCATCGTGCAGACCGGGGCGCCGGAAGACATCGTGCTCAAGCCCGCCAATGACTATGTCCGCGACTTCATCGCCAATGTGAATCCGTTGTCGGTGCTGACCGCCTGGAACGTCATGCGCGACAGCCGCGACCTCGAGCACGGCGATAATGGCTGGGTGTGGCTCGACCGGCGCAAGACGACGCGCTTTAAGATCGACGAGCACGGGCTGGTGGCGGCGGCGGAACGCGACGGCAAACCGGCGGTATGGGTTTCATGCGCCGATGTCGAGGCGCAGCCGGAGGAGACGGCGCAAGTGTTCTGGGCCAACCCCGGCACGTCGCTGAAGACGGTGATGCTGGCCATGCACCGCTCGCAGACGGCACCGGTGGCGCTGTTCGACGACCAGTCCCGCTTTGTCGGCGCCATCGGCATACGCGATGTGCTGAGCGCAGTGTTGCGGCGCTAGATCATGATGAGATTTGGTTGAAATCTCATCATGATCTAACCCTTTGTTGGAGCATGATCTTTTCCAAAAACCGGTACCCACTTTTTGGGATCATGCTCTAAGCCAGCCCGATGCGCGTGGCGCCGAGCTTGAACAGGGCTGTGGCATCCCGGTCGAAGCGGAAGGTGTCGATGAAGTCGTCGGCTCGGTAATCCGGAAGCGTCTTGCGGATGGCGGCGGCGAAGTTTTTCGCCTCGTCCAGCCGCCCAGCCAACGCCAGGCAGTGGGCGGCGATCGACAGGATGATGACATGTGCGTTGGGGCGGGCGGCCGCCTTCAGCGCCCATTCGGCCGCCTCGTCGAACTGGCCGAGGCGGACATGCGCCATGGCGCGTGCGCCCAGCATGCCGAACAGCATCGGGTCGAACGGCGACAGATGGCGCGAATGATCCGACGATCCGATCGCCGCGTGCGGGTCGCCCGACTGCGAATGCACGAAGGACAGCGCATAGTGGCCAAGCGCGAAGTTCGGGCTGAGGTCGACGGCTCTTTGCAGTTCTAGCACGGACGCATCACCCTCGCCGCGCAGCCACAGCGCCCGGCCCATCGCCCAGTGCGCGGCGGGATTATGATCGTCGACCAAAACGCTCTGGCCGGCCGCCTCAAAGGCAAGCGCGCTGTCCTGGTCGCGGTCGCCCCAGCGCTGGAAGGCGCTCTGCCAATGGGTGAAGGACAGGCCGGCATAGGCGCGGGTAAAGGTCGGATCCTGCTGCAGTGCGATGCCGAAGAAATGCCTGGCCTGCTCGTTTTCGCTGCGGGTGAAGCGATACATATGCCAGAGTCCTCGATGGTAGGCCTCCCAGGCATTGAGCGAATTGGGCGCCTTCAGCATGGCGCGGTTGCGCTCGACCATCTCTATCTCGGATGAGATGAAGGCCACGATGCTGTTGCCGATATCGTCGAGGACAATGAAGATGTCCTCGGGCTTGCGCTCGAAGGTCTCGGCCCAGACGATCCTGGCCGTGCGCACCTCGACAAGCTCGACGGTGACGATCAGGCGGCCGGTCAGGCTGCGCACCGTGCCGGTGGCGACATAGTCGACATCCAGCCTGCGGCCGGCATCTTCCGGCGCGATGTTCTTTTCTGCCAGCGCAAAGACCGAGCCCCGGGCGATTACAAAGAAGTCCCTGAGCTTGGCGAGGCGGGTAATGATGTCGTGGGTCAAGCCGTCGGCCAGCCCACCACAAACGCCGCCGGCATCTTCGGCAAATGGCATCACGGCAAGCGAAGCTTTGTGGGGCGCCGCGGCTTCGGTGGGGGCACGCGCGATCGGGCTGTGGCCCGCCACCGGCGCTACCGCAGGCTGTGCCGGCAAAGTCGCGCAGTGACGTTCCGCGCGAATGGCAAGCCACGCCTGGCGCACAGGGCCGAAATCCAGCTCTTCCGATTGGAAGAGCGATGCCGCAGCGGCAAGATGGTCTTCGCAGGCGCCGAACTGGCCGCGCCGCGCCAGCCTCACCAGGAGTGCGACATGGGCGCTGCTGTCGAACGGGGTCAATTCCAGCCATTTTTCGAGATGGGCGGAGACGTCTTCGGAATCGGCCGGCAGCGTCTTGACCAGATGTTCCAGTATAGCAGCTTGGCAGGAACCGAAACGGCGGCGCTGCGCTGTCAGCCAGCTGTTGAAGAGAGGGCTGCGGTCGATCTCCAGCCCTTCGAGGAAGTCGCCGACGAACAGGTCGGAGAGCAACTGCAGTCGCGTCGGCTCGAGCGTTTCGATGCCTGCGGCAGTTGCCGCGCCAACATCCAGCACGTCGACCGAGATACCGTCGAGATCAAGCACGATCGTATCATGCACGGTTACGATCCGGCCGCGGCCCGGTTCGTCGAGCGCGGCCCGCAGCTTGCTCAGGCACCAGCGAAGCTCACCCCTGGGATCATTTGGAACGTCCCACAGCAACTCGCAGAGCTTGCCACGTCCGACCGGATGGGGCGCCAGCGCCAGATAGGCCAGCAGCGCGCGCAGCTTGCGCGATGCCGGCAAGGCCACCGGAGCGGCGTCGCGCACAATCGCCAGCGGGCCGAAAAGCCGCAGAGACAGGCCTTTCCGGCTGCTTGCCTGGCTCGATTCCACGCCTGTTTCCACGCCTTTTCCCACGCTTGCCCACCGGACCTTGTTTTATCACCGAACGCGACAAAGTGCACACCCGGCTCGCAGATTGTGTGCCGAATGTGGTGCTTTCCACATTGTGGCACTTCAAAGACCTGTAGTGCGGCAAGGTGTCGAAACCTCGTCGCCCAAACCGCCGGTGTGTAACCGGCCCGTGAGCAAGAACCAGGAGTTTACCCATGTTGCATCAGCAGAAAATCAGAACCACGGCAGGCCGCGGCCGCCTTTTCGACAGCATTCTCGATACGGTCGGCGACACGCCGGTCATCCGCGTCAACAATCTCGGCCCGGCGCATGCGACCATCTACGTCAAGGCCGAGTTCTTCAATCCGGCTGCGTCGGTGAAGGACCGGCTGGCGCTCAACATCATCGAGGAAGGTGAACGCACCGGCGCGCTCAAGCCGGGACAGACCATCGTCGAGGCGACCAGCGGCAACACGGGCATCGGTCTTGCCATGGTCTGTGCGCAGAAGGGCTACAAGCTGGTGGTGACGATGGCCGACAGTTTCTCGGTCGAGCGCCGCAAGCTGATGCGGATGCTGGGCGCCAAGGTGGTGCTGACGCCTCGCGCCGAGAAAGGCTTCGGCATGTACAAGAAGGCGGTGGAACTGGCCGAAGCCAATGGCTGGTTCCTGGCCCGCCAGTTCGAGACCAAGGCCAACGCCGACATCCATGAAGCAACCACGGGACGCGAGATCGTCAACGATTTCGCCGGCTCGCGGCTCGACTATTTCGTCACCGGCTACGGCACCGGCGGCACCGTCGCCGGCGTGGCGCGGGTGCTGCGCCGCGAGCGGCCTGAGACCCGGATCGTGCTCACCGAACCGGCCAACGCGCAGCTTGTCGGCAGCGGCAAGCCGCAGATGCGTGGCGCCGGCGGAGCGCCGGCCGCCAGCCATCCGTCCTTCGAACCGCACCCGATCCAGGGCTGGACGCCGGATTTCATCCCGCACGTCCTGCAGGAGGCCATCGATGGCAACTTCTATGACGAGGTGATGCCGATCGCCGGGCCGGAGGGCATGAAATGGGCCAAGGCGCTGGCGCAGCAGGAAGGCATCTTCACCGGCATTTCCGGCGGTTCGGCTTTTGCCGTGGCGCGCCAGATCGCCGGCACGGCACCGGCCGGATCGGTGATCCTGTGCATGCTTCCCGATACCGGTGAACGCTACATGACCACGCCTTTGTTCGACGGCATCGAGGCCGAGATGAATGCGGAAGAGCTTGCTCTCTCGCGCTCGACGCCCGGTTGCCAGTTCCCGGCATGATGACGCGGGAGCAAATTGCATGGACGCGATGCCTGGACACTCGGCTACCAGTGCCGAGGAAACGCTTGACCCCTCGGACTGGGCCGATGTGCAAAGCCTGTCGCATCGGATCGTTGACGATGCCGTCGCTTACCTGCGCGATGTCAGGCAACGGCCGGTGTGGCAGGAGATGCCTGGAGATGTGAGGGATTTCTTCACCGCCTCGCTGCCGCAATCGCCGACCCCGCTTGCCGACATCTATGGCGATGTCGTGGACAAGGTGATGCCCTATCCGATGGGCAACATCCATCCGCGCTTCTGGTCCTGGTATATGGGGTCGAGCAATTTTACCGGCGCGATCGGCGATTTCCTGGCGGCAATCCAGGGCTCCAATCTCGGCGGCGGCAACCATGCCGCCGCCCTGATGGACGGCCAGGTGGTCGACTGGTGCAAGCAGATGATGGGCATGCCGGCTTCGGCCAGCGGTACGCTGGTCAGCGGCGGCTCGATGGCCAACATCATCGGGCTCACCGTGGCGCGCAACACCAAGGCCGGCATCGACGTGCGCGAGCACGGCGTTGGAGCAATCGAAAAGCCTTTGCGTTTCTATGGCTCGGACCAGGTCCATTCCTGTCACCGCAAGGGGATGGAAGCGCTCGGTCTCGGCAACAAGGCGCTGCGCCGCATTGCCAGCGACGCCGGCCTGCGCATCGACATTGAAGGTTTGAGGACTGCGATATCGGAAGATCGCGCGGCCGGGTTCAAGCCGGCCTGCATCATCGGCAACGCCGGCACTGTCAACACCGGCGCCATCGACGATCTGCAGGCGCTGGCCAAGCTGGCGCATGAGGAGGACCTCTGGTTCCATGTCGACGGCTGCATCGGCGCGCTGATCGCGATCGCGCCTGAGAATGCACATCGCGTCGCCGGCATCGAATGGGCCGATTCCATCGCGCTCGATCCGCACAAATGGCTGCATGCGCCGTTCGAGGCAGGCTGCGCGTTGGTCAGGGATGCCTCGGCGCATCGCAAGACCTTCGCGGTGACGCCGGAATATCTGGAATCGACACCGCGCGGGTTGGCCTCCGGCCAATGGCTGCACGACTATGGCCTGCAGACGACACGTGGCTTCAAGGCACTCAAAGTGTGGATGGCGTTGCGAGAACACGGCGTCGAAAAATTCGGCCGCCTGATCGACCAGAACATTGCGCAGGGGCAGTATCTCTCAGGGCTGATCGCGGCCGAACCAGCGCTCGAACTGACGGCGCCGACCAGCATCAACATCGTCTGCTTCCGCTATCGCGCGGATGGTCTCGATGGCGAGCGCGCGAAAGCGCTCAACACCGAGATCATGCTGAGGCTGCAGGAAGACGGAACCGCCGCCATTTCCGATACCACGGTGCAAGGCCGGCATTGCCTCAGGGTGGCGATCAACAACCACCGGACCCGGCGCGAGGATCTCGACCTTCTCGTCGCCGAAACGGTCCGCCTGGTCAACGAGATCGCTTCTGCCTGACCGGCCATGGGGTAGTTCTCAGCCGCTGGCGGCCTCCTTTAAATCGCCCTCCGTAGCGGGAAACGTCACGCCGGGAAGGTAAAATGTGATCGGCCGGATTTCGTAGACTGCCGAGGGATTCACGCGGCGCAAGTCGCGCGCAGCCGCAATCGCCGCCTCCTGCGTGGCGCAGTCGAGGACATAAAGACCCAGCAATTGTTCCTTGGTCTCGGCAAACGGCCCGTCGATGACGATGCCTTCGCCCGGACCGCGCAGCGTCACGGCGTCGGCGGTCGCGCCCAGTCTTGCCGCCGGCCCGAGCTTGCCTTCGCGGGTCAGCCTGGCGTTGACTTCGAGCAGGTCGTGCATCAGCGCCGCATCCTGCTGCGGCGTCAGGGACTGGATGGTCTGTTCGACGTGATAGGCCAGGATGGCGTAAAACATGCGGCGATCTCCTCCTGTTCGAGCGGCTGCACTATTGCAAGGTTGGGTTGGCTGATCCACCCCCGGTGCCCATCGAGACGCTAGTCTGCTGCCTCATGCCGCCAGCGGCAGGCTGAGCTCCGTCAGCAGGCCGCCGCGGGGACGGTTGGACAGGTAGACATCGCCGCCGGCGGCACGCGCAATGTTGCGGGCAATGGTCAGGCCGAGGCCGAGACCGCCGGTCTGGCGGTTGCGCGATTGCTCCAGCCGCACGAAGGAACCGAACACCTGGTCGAGCTGCGCCTGCGGTATGCCCGGCCCCTCGTCGCGGATGACCAGCGTGACCGTGCCGTCCGACTGCCGCAGGCTGACATGGGCTTTCTTGCCGTAGGTCACGGCATTCTGGACCAGATTGTTGACGCAGCGCTTCAGCGCCACCGGTCGCGCGATGCAGATCATGCCACGCGGCCTGGCGCCGTCATGGTCGAACGTGACGTCCTCGAAACTGTCGGCGATCGATTCCACCAGCGACCAGAAATCGATCCGCTCGCTCTTCTCCTCGGTGACTTCGAAGGTGGCGAAGTCGATGACGGAGCTGGCGATGCTCTCGATGTCGGCGAGGTCGTGGGCCAGCGCCTCGCGGGCCGTCGATCTGCGCAACAGTTCGAGGCGCAGCCGCATGCGGGTCAGCGGCGTGCGCAGATCGTGGGCGAGCGCGGCGGCCAGATGTTCGCGGTCCTCGACATAGTCGCGCAGCCGGACCTGCATGGCGTTGACGGCTTTGGCCGCGGCGCGGATTTCGCGGCTGCCGGTCTCGGCGATCGGCGGGCTCTTCAGGTCCGTGCCGATCCGGTTGACCGCCGTTTCCATCATCCGATAGGGCGCTGTCAGCCGGCGCAGCGACCAGATCGACATGATCACCACCAAGGCCGCGATCAGCGAATAGAGCGGCAGGCTGTCGAAGCTCAATATCGGTCCGACCGGCGTGTTGGGCTCGGTGAAATTCAGCCATTGGCCGTCGGCGAAGCGGACAGATGCCGTCAGCTTGTCGCTCTGGGCGAAGCTCGCCGCCAGCGATAGCAGGTCACGCTCCACCGCGCCGACATCCTTGGTCACGGCCACACCGCCAGGCGCGTTGGCTGCCTGGGTTGCCGGATCGCGCCGGACGCGGGCGTCGGTGATGCCGAATTTCGACAGCCGCCCGACCAGGATGTCCTCGAGTTCGGCCAGTTCGTCGTCGCCGGCGATCGACGAGGTGACCGCGGGCGTGTCCGAAACGGTGAGCGCATAGGTGGCGTTGAACAGACCGGAGGCCGTCAGCTTGCGCTGCTCCGGCGTGTCGTCATGCATCAGCTGCACCAGCGAATAGGCGCGGTCGTTCAGCCGGTAGAGATCGACCTCGTCATTGGCGACGGCGCGATCGCGCGAGACGATATAGAGCGTAGCGACCTGGCTGATCAGCAGGCCGGCAATGACGATGAGCAAAACCCAGACCGGCAGGGTTTGCGGCAGGAAACGTCTCATTCGGAGGTGGTCTCGGGCAGAAACTGGTAGCCTCCGCTGCGCACGGTCAGGATCAGTTTCGGCGTCTTGGGGTCGTCTTCCATCTTGCGCCTGAGGCGGCTGACCAGGATGTCGATGCTGCGATCGAAGGAATAGTCGCTGTCGCCGCCGGAAAGCTCGATGAGCTGGTCACGGGTGAGCACTCGCTGCGCGCTTTTAACGAAGGTCTGCAACAGGTTGAACTCCGCCATCGTCAGCTCGACCCTGACGTCGCCCGGCGCCATCAGCCGGCGGCGCGAGCAGTCCATCGTCCAGCCGGCGAAATGATAGATCTGCTTGGTGGTGGCGCGCTTCGGCTCGGCAGCACCATTGCGCCTCAAAACGGCGCGGATACGGGCCAGCAGCTCGCGCGGATCGAAGGGTTTGGGCACATAGTCGTCGGCGCCCATCTCCAGGCCGACGACGCGGTCGGTGGTCTCGGTCACCGCCGTCAGCATGATGATCGGCGTCGAGTAGCTGGCGCGCAGGTCGCGGCAGAGCTCCAGCCCGCTCTTTCCCGGCAGCATCACATCAAGCACGATCAGGTCTACCTGCGTGCGGCGCAGTATGTCTTCCATCTCGACGCCGTCGGCGGCAACCGTAGTGCGCAGGCCCCGCTTCTGGAAGAATTCCTGAAGCAGGTCGCGAATGCCCTTGTCGTCGTCGACGATCAGTATGTGCGCATCGGATTTCACGGCGATCCTGTCATTGCTGGCGGCCGGTCGGCGGCTGCCTTCTGAGTCTGCTTCTGTGGCGTCACCCACACGATAGAATTCTGGCCACATGTTGGCCAGCGGCGATGATCGCCCGCAAAGCCGATTTGCCAGAAACAATCCAGAAACAAAATTCTATAGTCCGGAAAAACTCCCGAAAAAAATCAAGGGCATAAAAGGTGCCGTGGCGGTCAGGACATCGGCTGCGACGCGAAGTCTCCGGAGTAACGGACATCACCAATGCACAGGTTCACGATCAGCTTGATGGGTGCGCTGCTCAGCATTCCGCTCGTCACAGCCGCGGTCGGAGCCACAACCGCAAAGGTGACGCCGATCACAAGGAGCGAGCGCTGCATCGATCTCAATCGCCAGGTAGACGAAGCCCTTGAAACCCATGCCGCGGCAACGCAGGTCACCGCGGCGAAAGCACTGCAAAGAAAGGGAAACCGGTTCTGCGCCAACAAGAAACAGGCACAGGGTATCCGGATGCTCGCGAACGCTTTGAAGCTGCTTGGAGTGACACCGATCGACCCGGTTCAGTGACACTCGAAACTCGACCCGCACAAAGAAGGAAATGAAGCCATGAAAAAGTCCATCCTCTCCGCCACCGGTCTCGCCGTCGCTCTCGCTTTCGCAATGCCGGCTCTGGGCAATGCCGCTGCCACCACGACCGCTGCTCCGGCTGCTTCCACGACCACCGCTCCGGCGACCACGACCGCCAAGCCCCCGGTGAAGAAGGTCGTCGCCAAGAAGCCCGTCAAGAAGCACAAGAAGGCGAAGAAGGTCGTCAAGACGGACGCCCCGAAGGCCTGATCCAGACAGCCAACAGGCTTGTCTGTAACAAGGCCGCTCCAGCACCCCCCGGCTGGAGCGGCCTTGTCGTGTGAGTGCATGATTACCCGTTGATGGGTGCCGGCCACCCAGGACTTTAACCCGTTTGCAATGCCGGTCCGGTAGGATAGCCCGCATGAAGAAGCGGCTTTCATCCATTCTGCGCTCGATGGCCATCGGCGGCCTTGTGGCCTCGGCAATGGTCAGGGTGCTGATCCAGTTCACCGCCAGCCCGGTGCCCGATCCGGTGAGCGGGCGCACGGAGCCGTCGCTGTTTGCACCGGCAATCTCCAGCAGCTGGCAATACATCACACCATGGCAAAGCCTGCTGCTTACCGTGATCACCGGCGCGGCGCTGGCCTGCTTCTTCGGCTGGCTCGCGGTCGCCTGGGTCGAATACAAGGCGGCCGGATCAAGGCCGGATGCGGCATCCAGCGCACGGCAATTCCAGGCTCGTCGCGTCGCCGATCGCCAGAGCCGTTGAACCGCAGCGTACAGTTCCTAAATTTGTGAACGGCAGCACTTCCGGGAAGCCGGTTTGGCGCGCCGATCAAAATGGACGACGGCTTTCCCCCATGACAAAGTGAGAGCGACCCCTCGCGCGATACCGGTTCCCGATGCCTGAAATCAGTTCCAAACCCCGCACCAAGACCAAGCCGCGGACCGAGCGGCCGAAGCTCTACAAGGTCATCCTCATCAATGACGATTTTACGCCGCGCGAATTCGTGGTGACGGTGCTGAAGGGCGAGTTCAAGCTCAGCGAAGACCAGGCTAACCGGGTGATGATCACCGCGCACCGGCTCGGCGTTTGCGTCGTTGCCGTCTTCACCAGGGATGTCGCCGAGACCAAGGCGACACGGGCCGTCGACGCGGCCAAGGCCAAGGGGTACCCGCTGCTGTTTACGACGGAGCCGGAGGAGTAGGTTGAGCGTCTTTCTCCCCGTATAGTGACGGAGAAGGGATCCTTACCTTCCCTCTCTGTACCACATCGCGCCCATGGCCAGCAGCAGCAGGCAAAGGCCGAGGAAGCCGCCGAACAGGGGTACGCGCGAGACGGCTTTGAGCACGCTGTCGTCGGTGCTGCGCAGGCCGATCCAGTCTGCGCCCGAGGCCGCACCGGAGGCGCGGACCGGGACGATGGAGGGCAGGGCGACGCTGCCGGTGAGCTGGCCAAGGGTGGAGGAGGCCGCCAGCCGGCGCACGCTGCCGCCGGTGGCCTCAGTCGGAGCCTTCAAGCGGTCCTCGGTAGAGACGACGTCGGAGAATTCCGGCGCGTTGACCGGGCCGACATGGGCGAGTGCGGTCAGGTCACCATTGCCGATCTGGTAGAGGCCGATCTCCTTGGTCTCGATGCTGCCCAGGAAAACGCCGGGTTCGGACTTCTCCAGCTTGACGATCAGCGCCTTGCCCGAAGGGGTGATCACCTGCGCCGGGCCGGGATCGTCGCTCATCGTCTGGCGGCGGATTTCCAGCATCATGCCGCGGCCGTCGGCGGTCAGCCGCTCTTCCTCGAGTTCAGGTTCCTTCATCAGCCAGTGGGCGATGCGGCGGTAAAGCTGGACATGCGGCCCGCCACCCTCGAAGCCGCGCGCCCATAGCCAGCCCTGATCGGACAGAAGCATGCCGACGCGGCCTTCGCCCTTATGATCGAGCAGAAGCAGCGGGCGGTTGTCGGCGCCCTTCATCACCACTTCGCCTTCGGGGTTCTGCACGCCGATGGTGCGGAACCAGCGGCTCCAGCGCGGCGGCTCGGTCGCCGAGCCGTCGAGGCCGCGCGTCACCGGATGGCGCTGGCCGAGATCGGTGAGGCGCGGATAGAAGGCCTTGTCGATGACTTCGCCGGTCGGCATTGCCGGCAGCGACGACATTAGCGGGGTGCGGGCAATCGAGGAGTCGCCGGCATATTCCGGCCCGGCGGCGATCAGCAGCGCGCCGCCCTTTTCGACGTATTCGGAGATGTAGTCGTAATAGAGGATCGGCAGCACGTCGCGGTGCTGGTAGCGGTCGAATATGATGAGATCGAAATCCTTGATCTTCTCGACGAACAACTCGCGGGTCGGGAAGGCGATCAGCGACAGTTCGTTGATCGGCGTGCCGTCCTGCTTTTCCGGCGGCCGCAGAATGGTGAAATGGACGAGATCGACCGAGGCGTCGGATTTCAGCAGATTGCGCCAGGTGCGCTCGCCGGCATGCGGTTCGCCGGAAACCAAAAGCACGCGCAAGTTCTCGCGGATGCCGTCGATCAGCGCGATGGCGCGGTTGTTGGCGTCGGTCAGTTCGCCCGGCTCGCGGTCAATGGAGAGTTCGACGATGTTGCGGCCGGCGCCGGGGATGGTCACCTGCAGCGGCATCGCCTGGCCGATGGTCGCCTCTTCGACCGCGACCTGCTCGCCATTGACCGAGACGCGGACATCGACCGGGCCGGTTTCGCCGTCGGTGGCGATGACGCGGTAGGTCATGTCGAGCGGCTTGCCGACGAGGCCGAAGCGCGGCGCGTTCTCGAAGCGGATGCGGCGGTCCTTCTCGTGCTCGTTGCCGGTGATCAGCGCGTGCAGCGGCGCATTGAAGTCGGGGGCGGCCGGGGCGTCATGCACCTCGCCATCGGTGATCATGATGGCGCCACCGATGCGCGAGGGCGGCACGTCGCGGAAGGCGCCTTCAAGCGCTGCAAAAAGCTTGGTCTCGGTGAGCTCGTCGGCAGCTTCCGACTTGCCGGCCTCGACGACGCGGACGTCGAACTGCTTGAAGCGGCCAAGGCGCTGCTGCAAACCGGCAAGCGCTTCGTCGGTCTGTTTGGTCCGGTCGCCGATATCCTGGCTCTGGCTGCGGTCGACGATGACGGCAACGACGCTCTTCAGCGCCTCGCGCTCCTCATCGAGGAAGACCGGATTGAGGAGTGCTGCGCCCAGCGCAATCAGCGCCGCGAAGCGGAAGATCGCGCCGCGCTGGCGAAACCACAAGCCGACAGCCGCCAGCACCAGCAGCGGTGCGAGCACCAAAGCCAGCAAGGGCCAGGACAGCAGCGGTTCGAAGGAAACCGACCAGTTCATAGGCTTACTGCCCCAGCCGTTCGAGCAGGATCGGCACGTGCACCTGGTCGGATTTGTAGTTGCCGGTCAGCATGTACATCATGATGTTGACGCCGGCGCGCAGCGCATAGATGCGCTGCATCGGATCCGATGGCACGGTCGGCAAAAGCGGGTCACCATTCTCGTCGACGGCCCAGGCGCCGGCAAAATCATTGGCGGTGATCAGGATCGGCGAGACGCCGTCGCCGACGCGTACCGGCCGATTCTCGGCATTGCTGGCCTCGAGCGAG
The DNA here is from genome assembly GCF_040324515.1 of Mesorhizobium sp. C264A. Taxonomy (NCBI): domain Bacteria; kingdom Pseudomonadati; phylum Pseudomonadota; class Alphaproteobacteria; order Hyphomicrobiales; family Phyllobacteriaceae; genus Mesorhizobium; species Mesorhizobium sp. C264A. The sequence continues at coordinate 174,333 of NZ_JAMYVY010000001.1, forward strand.
GCTTCCACCCAGAGCGGGCTGCCGGAGAAGCGGCCGGGAAATTCGGGCAGGATGAAGAAGGATTTGGTCAGCACATGGTCGGCGGGCACCGGCTCCAGCGGCGGCACGTTGAGATTGCCGAGAATGTCGCGCAACCGTTCCGTCGCCGGGCTCGCCGAATCCGCACCGATGCCGTTGGCGAACTGGTCGCGCGTGTCGAACAGCACCGTGCCGCCCTGCTGCATATAGGCGTCGATGCGGGCGATCGCGGCTTGGCTCGGCATCGGCGCGGAGGGGTCGATCGGCCAGTAGATCAGCGGATAGAAGGAAAGCTCGTCCTTCGAGATATCGACGCCCGCCGGCGCGCCCGGCTCGAGCGCGGTCTTCTCGATCAGGAAGCGGGTCAGGCCTTCGAGCCCGGCGCGGCTGATCGAATCGTCACCGGGCACACCGGTCAGCACATAGGCGATGCGGGTCTTGGCAATATCCTCGATAGCCGCGGCATCGCCGGGCTTGGCATCGTCGGCGCGGGCGAGGTCGGCATGGCCAAACAGCATGCCGAGGCCAAGCAGCAGCGCAGCCGTCGTTGCCGCAGCCGAGCGGGCGCGGCGCGGCCGGCGCGAGATCAGCCCGCCCATCCAGAACACCGCCAGCGTGTCGAGTAGCATAAGCACAAGTGCCGCTGTGACCAGCGATCCCTTGAGGTCGCGCGATTCATCGAAAGCGTACTGGATATTGGTCACCGGCACTGTGAATTGCGGGCGCACCAGCGGCGCGAAGGCGGTGGCCGGGTCGAGCAGATTGTGGGCGAAAACGCCGGTTTCCGAGCCATAGAGGCCGGGCGGGTTCTCGAACGTCACCGGCAGCGAGCCGGCGCCGGGGACCAGCGGTCGTGCGTCCGGCGTCGGCGGCACCAAAGTGCCGTCGGCGGCTATCATGCGATAAGGCGCCAGCGACGTAGCAGCGGCTTCAGCGTTGGCGACCGCCGCACCCTGGTTGCGCGACAGCTGCACAATGCGCCGCAGCATCTCGACGAAGCTGCCGGAGATCGGCAGCGTCGACCATGTCGCTTCCGGGGTGATGTGGAACAGAACCAGCGTGCCCTTGCCCTTCTTCAACCCGGTCACCAGCGGGGTGCCATCGGCAAGGGTTGCCCAGGTGCGTTCGACGATGTCCGGCGTCGGTTCGGCCAACACCTGCCGGCTCACCGTGATCTCGGCCGGCGGTGCGAGGTCGGCGAACGGGCCGTTCTTCGGGAATTCGGTCACCGCTTGCGGCGTCGTCCATGACAGCGCGCCGCCAAGCGAGCGCTCGCCGGTGCGCAGCCTGACCGGCAACAGATCATCGTCATTGCCGGCGGCGGCCAGCCGCGAACCGGCAAAGCGCACCAGCGTGCCGCCATTGTCGACCCAGTCGACCAGCCGCTGATGGACCTGCGGCGGAATGGTACCGATATCGGCCATGACGATCATCGCCGGCTTCTGGTCGAGAAGCTGCGGGATGGCGTCGGCGAGATCGACGCTCGACGGTTCGACCAGATCGGCGAAAGGCTGCAGCGCGCGCCTGATGTAATAGAGCGGCGACAGGAGCGGCTGCGCCTGGTCGGCCTCGGCCTGCGATAAAAGTCCGACGCGGCGGCGCTTGGAGCTTTCGTCGAGCACGCGCACCGCACCTGCCTGGCGTTCGCCGTCGAGCGCGATCGAGGCGAAGTCGTTGCGCAGTTCGAACGGCACCGCCATCGTGCCGGTGGCGGTGGTCTCACCCGGCGCGAAGGTCAGCGTCGCGTCGGCGATGCGGCGGCCCTTATCGTCGAAGGCGCCGGCGGTGACTTGGGCCGGCGCCGGATCGCCGGGCGCGCGGATGGCGGTCAGGGCGAAGCCGTCGACCTGATTTTCGGCGCCAGTGAGCCCAGTCAGCGCCAGCCGGTCGGAATTGGCCCAGACGACACGGGCGGCGCTTTTCGACAGCAGGGTGTTGAAGGCGGCCTCGTCGCCCTTTGCCGCAAGGCCGTCGGTGAGAACGGCAACGCTGGCGCCGGGCAAGGTTTCCAGCACGCCGGCGACGCGGGCATAGACAGCGGGTCGGTCGGTCGGGATCGGCCTCGGCTTGGCGGCGCGCAGCCGGTCGAGGGCAGCCGCCCCATCGAAGGGGCCGATCTCGGCGTTCGGCTTTTCGGCGGTGAAGGCGATGACGACCGGTACGCCGTTCGAACCGGCATCGGCGATCAGCCGCTGGGCGGTGGCGACGCGCTTGCCCCAGTCGGCGGCACTCGCCCAGTCATTGTCGATGACGAGTGCCAGGGCGGCGCCCTCGGCCGGCAATTTTTCGCGCGGATTGAAAACGGGTTCGGCTAATGCCGCGACGACAAGGGCTGCCATCAACAGCCGCAGCAGCGTCAGCCACCACGGGCTCTGCTGCGGCGTTTCCTCGCGCTTCAGCACGCGAGCGAGGATCTTCAGCGGCGGAAACATTTCGGACTGCGGCTTGGGCGGTGTGAGCCTGAGCAGCCACCAGATCACCGGCAGCGCCAGCAGGCCCCACAACACCATGGGAGCGCCAAAGGAGAGCGGCAGCCAGCTCATGCGCCGGCCCTTCCCACGAATGCGCCATCGGCGGTCATCGCCATGTGGATGCGCACCAGCGCCTCGGAAGCGAGGCGGTCGGTGTGGTTGACGGTATAGCTCCAGCCGAGGCGCTTGCACCAGCTGGCCAGCTCCTGGCGGCGGGCGGTGTAGAGCAGGCGATATTCGTCGCCGAGCATTTCGGCGCGGCCGGCGGTCAGCTTGTCGCCGGTCTCGGGATCGGTGAATTCGGTGCGGCCGGCATAGGGAAAGGTCTCCTCCGCCGGATCGGCAACCTCGATCAGATGCGCACGCACGCCATGCCGCGCCAGCACATCGAGCCATTCCATGGTCTCCTCGACCGGGTCGAGGAAATCGCTGACGACGACGATGTCGCAGAAGCGGCGGATGGCGGACAGGTCAGGCTTTGCCGGCGGGTCGGCGGCGTGCATCAATTGCGCCGCGATGCGCTCGGCGCCGTTGCGGGCGGTGAACGGATCGGTCAGGCCGGGCCAGGCGATGCGCTCGCCGCTGCGAGATAGTAATTCGGCCATGGCCAGTGCCAGCACCAGCGCGCGCGATTCCTTGGAAACGCTGGCGCCAGTCGATTTGTAGAGCATGGAGGGCGATGGGTCGGCCCAAAGCCACACCGTGTGGGCTGCTTCCCATTCGCGGTCGCGCACATAGGTGTGGTCGTCCCGGGCCGAACGGCGCCAGTCGATGCGCGAGGAATCGCCTTCGACATAGGGGCGGAACTGCCAGAAATTCTCGCCGATGCCGCGCTTGCGGCGGCCATGCCAGCCGGCAATTACCGTATTGACGATACGGCGTGCCTCGACCAGCAGGTCCGGCACCAGCGAAGCCCGCAACCGGCCCCTGGCGAGCGCGTCGCGCGTCGCTGCCGGTGCCTGGACTTCGCCGATACGCGCCATCAGATTCCTTTGGCCAGTTTCGCTACCACGTCGCGCACGGTCGTGCCCTCGGCGCGGGCGGCAAAGGTCAGCGCCATGCGGTGCTGCAGCACCGGTTCGGCCAGCGCGCGGATGTCGTCCACCGACGGCGCCAGCCGCCCGTCATAAAGCGCGCGCGCACGGGCGCACAGCGTCAGCGCCTGGCTGGCGCGCGGGCCGGGACCCCAGGCGACATGCTTGTCGGTCTCGGCATTGCCCTGGCCGGGACGCGCCGAACGCACCAGTTTGAGGATGGCGTCGACGACGCTTTCGGGCACCGGCATACGGCGGATCAGCGTCTGGATTTCCCTCAGCCGCGCCGGCTGCAGGACGTTTTGCGCCTTGGCGTCCTCGATGCCGGTGGTTTCGAGCAGGATGCGCCGCTCGGCCTCGATTTCGGGATAAAGGATGTCGACCTGCATCAGGAAGCGGTCGAGCTGTGCTTCGGGCAGGGGATAGGTGCCTTCCTGCTCCAGCGGGTTTTGCGTCGCCAGTACATGGAAGGGCGCGGGCAGGTCGTGGCGAATGCCGGCGATGGTGACGTGATATTCCTGCATCGCCTGCAGCAGCGCCGACTGGGTGCGCGGCGAGGCGCGGTTGATCTCGTCGGCCATCAGCAATTGCGCGAAGATCGGGCCGGAGATGAAGCGGAAGGAGCGCTTGCCGGCCTCGTCCTGTTCCATCACCTCTGAGCCGAGAATGTCCGACGGCATCAGGTCGGGTGTGAACTGGATGCGGCGCGAATCGAGGCCGAGCACGACACCGAGCGTTTCGACCAGCTTGGTCTTGGCAAGGCCGGGCACGCCGACCAGCAGCGCATGGCCGCCGGCAAGCAGCGCCACCAGCGTGCGCTCGACCACCACTTCCTGGCCGAAAATGACGCGGCCGACGCCGTCGCGCACCCTGGAAATATCGGCCAGCGCAGTCTCGGCCTGGGCGATCATGTCCTTTTCGCTGATTGGGCTTTCCTTGACCATTACGCTCATGCCGCATCGATCCTTGTGCTGGAAGTACCGGCTTGCACTGTAGTGCCTTAGAATGCCGCGATTCGGCTTCGCCTGGCGCCTACGAATGAATTTAAATCACAGACTTAGGCTGACAAGCGGAACAACAGTGACTATTTCGTGACCATGACGGAACGCTCCGAACATCGCGAGCACAGCCTTGCTGCCGCAACCGAGGCGCGCGGTCTCGAAGCGTTGATCTCGCGTGCGGCTCGCGCCGGCAAGGGCGCGGCGCCGGTGGAGCGCTGGAATCCCGACTTTTGCGGCGATCTAGACATGGAGATCAAACAAGACGGAACGTGGTTCTATCTCGGCACGCCGATCGGCCGCATGCCGCTGGTGCAGCTGTTTTCCAGCGTGCTGCGCAAGGACGAGGATGGCAGGACCTATCTGGTGACGCCGGTCGAACGGGTCGGCATCCGCGTCGTGGACGCGCCTTTCATCGCGGTTGAAATGGATGTTTCCGGCGCCGGCGCCGAGCAGACCATCACTTTCCGCACCAATGTCGGCGATGTCGTCGAGGCCGGACCTGGCCATCCGCTGCGCTTCGTCGACGAGAACGAGACCGGCGGGCTAAAACCCTATGTGCTGGTGCGCGGGCGGCTGGAAGCGCTGGTGGCGCGGCCGGTGATGTACGAACTGGTCGGGCATGGCGAGGAGATCGATATCGGCGGCAAGACGATGTTTGCCGTGCGCTCGAAAGGCGAAATCTATCCGATCATGCCGGCGGAAAAACTGAAGCGGCTGAGCGCATGATGGATCAGGTGAGGCCGCCGCCGTTTTCCACAGCGGATTTTCGCGCGCGGGTCGCGGCGCAAGCTGAAGCCCATGCCGGCGACGATTATGGCGATCATCGCTTCAACCCCGGCCATCCACGGTTGACGCAGCTCAAAGCGCTGCGCGACGCCGCGGTGCTGATCCCGGTCGTCGATCATGGACGCGATGCGACCGTGCTTTTGACCAAGCGGGCGGAAAAACTGCGCAGCCATTCCGGGCAGGTGGCTTTTCCCGGCGGCACCATTGATCCCACCGATGCGACCCCGGAAGCAGCGGCCTTGCGCGAAACCTTCGAGGAGATCGGGCTCGGCCAGGACCGCATCGAGATCATCGGCCGCATGCCCGATTATGTCGCCGGCAGCGGCTATCGCATCGCCCCGGTGCTGGCGGTCGTGCAGCCCGGTTTTACGCTGTCGCTCAATGCCGACGAGGTCGATGCCGCCTTCGAAGTGCCGCTCTCGTTCCTGATGGATCCGGCTAACCACACCAGGGACAGCCGCATGTGGAACGATCTGGAATGGTTCTTCTACGATATGCCCTATGGCGGCCAGCGCATCTGGGGCGTCACCGCCGGCATCATCCGCACCCTCTATGAAAGGCTCTATGCTTGAGTGATCCGGTATCGCTGGCGGGCAGAGCCGACTGGCTGGGTGAAAAGCATCTGCAACGGCTGCTTGCCGTGCTGGCGCAGGGCGGCGAGGAAGCCCGCATCGCGGGCGGCGCGGTGCGCAATGCGCTGATTGGGCAGCCGGTCGCCGATATCGATGTTGCTACCACTTGCCTGCCCGAGGAAACCGTTCGCCGGGCCGAGGCGGCGGGCTTCAAGGCGGTGCCGACCGGCATCGAGCACGGCACGATCACGGTGATTGCCGGCGGCGCGCCCTATGAGGTCACCACGCTGCGCGCCGACATCGAGACCGATGGCCGCCGCGCTAAAGTGTCGTTCGGCCGCGACTGGAAGGCCGACGCCGAACGGCGCGATTTCACAATCAACGCGCTCTATGCGGAGGCTGACGGGACGGTGGTCGACCTGGTTGGCGGCGTCGGCGATATCGAGGCACGAACGCTGCGCTTCATTGGCGATGCCGAGCAGCGGATCCGCGAAGACTATCTGCGCATCCTGCGTTTCTTCCGCTTTTTCGCCTGGTATGGCGAGGGTCGGCCCGATGCCGAGGGATTGAAGGCCTGCGCCCGGCTCAAGGACGGTCTCGCCCATCTCTCGGCCGAACGCATCTGGTCCGAGCTGAAGAAGTTGTTATCGGCCCCAGATCCGTCGCGCGCCTTGCTGTGGATGCGCCAGGCCGGCGTGCTCACCAGCGCCCTGCCGGAAAGCGAGAAATGGGGCATCGATGCCATTCATGGGCTGACCAAGACAGAGAAGGATCTGGGCTGGGCGCCGGACCCGCTGCTCAGGCTGGAGGCGATCGTGCCGCCCGATGCGGCGCGGATGAAGACACTGGCCGAGCGGCTGAAACTTTCGACCACTGAGGCGGAGCGCCTGCGCCACTGGGCGCTGACGGCTGCCGTCGAGCCCAAGACAAGCGAAGCGGAACTGGCCAAGAAACTCTATTCCGGCGAGCGCCAGGGTTTTCTCGATCGCCTGCGGCTGTCGCTGGCGTCGGCGCGAGCGCGGGCTCTCGAGGACAATGACGCGCTGGTTCAGGCCGGCGGGTTTTCGCGCCTGCTCGCTTTTGCGCTGAAATGGGAAAAACCGGTGTTCCCAGTCAAGGGCGGCGATCTGACGGCGCTTGGCGCGTCGCCGGGGCCAATACTCGGTGCGATCCTGAAAAACCTGGAAAAGGAATGGATCGGGTCCGGCTTTGCGCTCGATCGCGACGCGCTGCTGGAGCGCGCCGCGGAAGCCTTGAAGGCCAGATAGGACTGCTCAGGCCGCGTCGCGAACTTTCTCGATGCGCGAGCGGATCGCCTCGATCATCGTCTCGCGAATGACCGTTTCGCCATGTGTCTCGCGCATATGGTCGACGGCGCGGCGCATGACCTCGGCTTCCTCACCGGCACGGGTGTGCCACTCACAGCCGGGAACCAGCGAGCCGCAATGGAATTCCTTCATGGATTTACTCCTTTTCCTCCTTGGAGCCTGTGCCTCTCATGGGCACACGAAGCTCCGCCATCTCTGTTCCGCGCCCTGTCACAGCAGTCGGGTTTCGGGGGCGCGCACGGGGGAGTTAGCATAACACGGTTCCACGAGTTTGGTTGCCGTGGGGGCGAAAAAGGCGGAGCAGCGCTGCTCCGCCCCCTCTTGCCAGGCTAAGCCAAGGCGAGAACGTTCGGTCTTGTCCCGATCACTTCTCGATCTTGACGGACTCGGCAACCTTGTTCTTGCCGCTCATGTCCCAGGAAACGCGGACCTTTTCGCCTGCCTTCAGGCCAGGATCCTTGAAGGTCTTGGGCAGCGTAAAGGTCGATCCATCGTCCAGAACGAGGCTCATGGCCGTGCCATCATAGGTCTTGACCGTGCCCGTGGTGTGCTTGACCGCGGCAAAGGCAATCGAGCCGGAAGCGAGAAGGGCAGCGGCGGCTGCCGAAACAATGAGCTTTCGCATGTAATACTCCTGGAAATGCGGGCATCCGTTTGGAAAATGCTCCGCCTTGTTCAGGGCCGTCCGGTAGCGTCGTGTCGCGGTTCGGGACTGAACCGCCGGCGCTTCCCGGCCCGAAACGACAAATAGTCGTTTTATTTCAATCGCCTATTAGACGAAAAAAATAATGGCGATGCCACATTGGCTGCCCAGATTCGGCGAATGGGACGTCAATGCGGCTCACGTTTCGCTCACCGATTTTTTACGGCCACCGGACCTCCGGCGGCAGGCTGGACAGGATCGAAGCGACATTGCCGCCGGTCTTCAGGCCGAAGATGGTGCCGCGATCGTGAAGAAGGTTGAATTCGACGTAACGGCCGCGGCGAATGAGCTGCTCGTCGCGGTCGTCGTCGGTCCAGTTCTCGTTGAAATGGGCGCGAACCAGGTGTCCGTAGACGACAAGGAAAGAACGCCCGACATCCTGGACGAAGTTCAAATCGGCATTCCAACCGCCTTTCTCCTCCCCCGAATGCAGCCAGTCGAAAAAGATGCCGCCGACGCCGCGCGGCTCGTTGCGGTGCGGCAGATAGAAATACTCGTCGCACCAGGCCTTGAACTTCGGGTGGTCGGCGACCGCGGCATTCTTCTCGCAGGCGAACTGCATGGCTCGATGGAAGGCGACCGTGTCGGGGTGATCTTCCGTGCGGTTGCGGTCGAGCACCGGCGTCAGATCGGCGCCGCCGCCAAACCAGTGGCGCGACGTCACGACCATGCGGGTGTTCATGTGCACGGCCGGCACGTTGGGGTTCCAGGGATGCGCGATCAACGAAATGCCTGATGCCCAGAAGCTCGGGTCTTCCTCGGCGCCGGGCATCTGCTTCCTGAATTCGGGCGAGAATTCGCCATAGACGGTCGAAGTATGGACGCCGACCTTCTCGAAGACGCGGCCGCGCATCATCGACATGGCGCCGCCGCCGCCCTTTCCATTGTCGCGTTCCCACGGCGTCTTCTCGAAGCTGCCGGGCGACCATTCGGCCAGTGGTCCCTGCAGTTCCTGTTCGATCTGCTCGAAGGTTGTGCAAATGCGCTCGCGCAGCGTCTCGAACCAGAGCCTAGCCTTCATTTTCTTCTGTTCGATGTCGGGTGGCAGGCCTGCCGGTATTTCTGGTCGTTCCAAAATGCTGTCTCCGGTCGCGGCCGACAAAGGACCTAGTGGAGTGAATTTGACATTTGCACACAGCGTGGCGCAGGGCACGATGCAAATGTCAAATTCGAAAACTCCACCAGAAACATAAACTTGCTAGCGGTCCTTGTGATTCCAACATTCGCAACGGCGCCTGGGGATTAGGGAGGCGAATGTTGGAATCGGACCACTAGCCTTTTCCGGGCGCGATCCCTAATCTCTTAGGGGCAAGGGTCAAGTGTCATCTGGTTCGGCCCAGGAGTTGTTTCATGCGCACGCCGGCAAGACCGCCGCTGCATGGCCTGAAGAAAAGGCTCGATCGTTCACGCGCCGAGCGCGAGCGCATGCCGCGTGACGGGTTTTTGCGCGAGACCTTCGTCCTGCCGCGCCCGGATGCGCGGCTCAAGGCCAAGGAATGGTTCGAGCGTTTTCCCAAGCAGGCCTACTGGACCGAGATCGAAAGCTGGTTCGAGCGGCCGGGCGACGTAATCGAATTCACCATACGGCGGCTGCCCGCGGCGGATTAGGATTCCACAAGCAGTCGCCTTGCGCCCGGCCCTTGCGCACTCAAGCGATCTTCCCTGTTTCGCAGCGGGCATTTGTCGATCGACATGCAGCCGCAGCCGATGCAGTCGGTAAGGCCGTCGCGCAGCTTCTTTAGCTGAGTGATCTTGCGATCGAGGTCGTCGCGCCAGCCGGTCGACAACAGGTTCCAGTCCTCGCGCGTCGGGGTACGGCCTTCTGGCAGCGATTCAAGTGCGGCGCCGATCTCGGCCAGCGAGATGCCGACCTCCTGGGCGATCCGGATGATCGCCACCCGCCGCAGCACGTCGCGGCCATAGCGCCGCTGGTTGCCCGACGTGCGGTGGCTGCGGATCAGCCCGCGCGCCTCGTAGAAATGCAGCGCCGACACCGCCACGCCGCTGCGCATGGCCAACTGGCCGACCGTCAATTCCTTTACCGGAGCCATCTCGATTTTCCGCTTGACCTCAACTTAAGTTGAGCTTGTAGCCAGGAAATGTCGATAGGGCAATTGAGGAGAAGGCGATGTGCGCCTGGGTGAGAATGATGCAAGACGCAAGGGCCGTTGGCGATGACGACAACGCGTTGAAGGTTCTAGCCGAGCTGCCGGATGGCTTCACCGGCGACCATGGCGACGGACAGCGCGACGTTGATGCTGCGCGTGCCCGGCTGCATCGGGATCGTCAGCCGCGCATCCGCCGCCTGATGGACAGGATCCGGCACGCCGGCGGATTCGCGGCCGAACAGCAGGATGTCGCCTTGGGCGAAGCTGAAGCCCGTATAGGGGGTCGCGGCTTTGGTGGTGAGCAGCACCAGCCGGCAGGCTTGGCCCTTGCGCCAATCCTCGAAGGCGTTCCAGTCGACATGCCGGGTCAGGGCAGCCATTTCGAGGTAGTCCATCCCGGCGCGCTTGAGCGCTTTGTCGGAGAGCGGAAAGCCGGCTGGTTCGATAATGTCGACGCCAAGGCCGAGGCAGGCGGCGAAGCGCAGGATTGTTCCGGTGTTGCCGGCGATGTCAGGCTGGTAGAGGGCGATGCGGAGACGGTGGTTCATTTCCGCGTCTTTCTAATAAGTGGCAGATCGGCCACAGCGGGTGGCTGGTTTTGGAAATTGCTGGACCTGCGGGTGGCCATTTTCTGCGAAGTCGATTATACCGCAGGCATTGTCAACCCGAACCGATGGAGGGGTATTTCATGATGACCATGCACATCCTGCGCCCCTCCCGTGGGCTTACCTGCCTGCCGGCCGTTTCGGTACGACGATTTACCTGATTTCTTAGATCTGATCGCACCGATTCCCGCCGAACCCAATTTTCGGCTCTTGAAGGAATCCTGCGATGTTTTTCAACCGGTTAAAGGGGCCTAGAGCCCCAGCTGAGCATGTCGCGACCGAGGCCAATCCTCGTGTCCCCACGGATGCAATCCGTGCCTCCGGCCGAATGCCGGCGCACGACATTGCTTCGCCTTTTTATGTCTATTCTCACACGGAGGACGGACCGATGTTCGATCCCTATAAGATACCGGGTTCAAGAAGCCTGCACGAACGCAAGACGGCGACCTGGGCGTTGCTGGTCGGCGAGACCTATTCGTCGGCGGTTCACGCCGAGACGCGCCGGCGTCCGCATCGCGGCATGTTGCCGGATGTCGATTTCTCGCGTGCGGTTCCTGACCACAGCCGGCCGTCGCTGGTGCGCCGGATCATCCGGCTGATCCGGCCGGGCGCGAAAAACCGGACTGGCGGCGGCGTGCCGTCAGCTCAGTCGAAGGCTTCTGTCGGTGAAAAGCCCGCAAGTCCCTATATTGCGCGAAGCAGGACCGATGGCCCGGGTGATTCCGGGCCGTCGGTCCCCGCCGACGTACGGTCTGGGGACGCGGAGCGCCCCGGGGATTTTTCCCGCGCCGCATGAGCGGACAAAAGTTTTGTGAGCATCACTATGTTTAGCTGGTTTGAAAGAAGGCTCGATCCGTTCCCCGCAGCGGAACCGGTCGAGCCGCCGAAGACGCTGGTTGCCTTCTGCGTGCACTATACGCGCGGCGCCTGGCCATACATCATCGTCGACGCGGTGCTGGTGACGGCGATTGCCATCGCGGAGGTGTGGATGTTCGGCTTCATGGGCCACATCGTCGACTGGCTGTCCGGGCAGAACCGCGAAACCTTCCTGCAGACCGAGAGCTGGAAGCTCGCCGGCATGGCCTTCGTCGTGCTGTTCGCGCTGCCAGGTACAGTATGGCTGCATTCTTTGCTCAACCAGCAGACGCTGATGGGGAACTACCCCATGCGCATCCGATGGCAGGTGCATCGTTATCTCTTGAAGCAGTCGATGAGCTTCTACCAGGACGAATTCGCCGGCCGCATCGCCACCAAGCTGATGCAGACGGCACTCGCCGTGCGCGAATGCGTCATCAAGGTGATCGAGGTGCTCAATTACGTAATCGTCTATTTCCTCGGCATGCTGTTCATCGTCGGCTCGGCCGACTTGCGGCTGGCGGCACCTCTCGGCGTCTGGCTGCTCGGCTATATCGGGTTGTTGCGCTATATCATCCCGAAGCTGGGCAAGGTCGGGGAGGCGCAGGCCAATGCGCGCTCGACTATGACCGGCCGCGTCGTCGACAGCTACACCAACATCCAGACGGTCAAGTTGTTTTCCCATGCACGGCGCGAAGCAACGTTCGCGAGAGAAGGCATGGCAGGCTTCCTCGACACGGTCTACCGGTCGATGCGGCTGGTGACGGTGCTTTACGGCCTGCTCTATATCCTCAACGCGCTGCTCCTGTTTTCGGTGACGGCGACGGCGCTGTGGCTGTGGCTCGGCCAGGCGGTGACGATCGGCGCCGTCGCCGTGGTCATCGGCCTCGTGCTCCGTATGTGGGGCATGTCGCAGTGGATCATGTGGGAAATGTCGAGCCTGTTCGAGAACATCGGCACGGTGCAAGACGGCATCGCCTCGATCTCGCTGCCGCGCCTGGTTGAAGACCGGCCGGGGGCGAAGGACATTGCCGTCACCAAGGGCGAGATCCGCTTCGACGACATTCGTTTCCACTATGGCAAGCAGAAGGGCGTCATCGAGAACCTGTCGCTGACGGTGAAGCCCGGCGAGAAAGTCGGCATTGTCGGGCGCTCGGGTGCGGGCAAGTCGACGCTGGTCAATCTCCTGTTGCGGTTCTACGACCTCGAGAACGGCCGGATCCTGATCGACGGCCAGGAGATCGCTTCGGTGACGCAGGATTCGTTGCGCGCGCAGATCGGCATGGTGACGCAGGACACTTCGCTGCTGCATCGTTCGGTGCGCGACAACATTCTTTACGGGCGGCCCGATGCGACGGAGGAAATGCTTGTCGAGGCAGCCGGGCGGGCCGAGGCGCTGGAGTTTATCGGCAGGCTTTCGGATCACACCGGACGTAAAGGGCTCGACGCTCATGTCGGCGACCGCGGCGTCAAATTGTCCGGCGGCCAGCGGCAACGCATCGCCATTGCTCGCGTTATGTTGAAGGACGCACCGATACTTATCCTTGACGAAGCGACGTCGGCGCTGGATTCCGAAGCCGAGGCCGCCATCCAGGAGAATCTCTACAAGCTCATGCAAGGCAAGACCGTCATCGCCATTGCGCACCGGCTGTCGACCATCGCGGCAATGGACAGGCTCGTCGTCCTCGACAAGGGCCGTGTCATCGAGGAGGGGTCGCACGAGGAACTCGTCGCCAGCGGCGGGCTCTACGCGCAGCTCTGGCAGCGCCAGTCGGGCGGGTTCCTGCTCGATGACGGTCCGGTCGATGCCGCCAATGACGCTGTTGCCAACGACATCGGCGTGAAGGGTGAAGCCGCAGAGTGATGACGTCAGCATGATGACAGCCGTCTATCGCTGGTTCGAGGACTGGGTCTATCCGTTCAGGGAGCCGGCGGACCTTCGGCCACCGCCAAGCGTCGGCGGCTTCCTCTGGCACTATGTCGGCCAGGCGAAGTTCGCCTTCTTCGCCATGCTGGTCATCGGCGGCATCGCGCCGCTGATCGAGGCCGGGCTGTTCTACTTCGTCGGGCGGCTGGTCGATATTCTCGACCAGCTTCCTGGCGAGCGCAGCTGGAATGCGCTGTGGACCGCCGCCGGTCCTGAACTGGTGTTCATGATCGTCGTGGTGGCGGTCATCCGCACAGTCGTCGTCGGCCTGTCGGCGCTGGTCAACGAACAGACGATCACGCCGGGCTTCTACAATCTGGTGCGCTGGCAGGCGCACCGGCATGTGTCGCGGCAGTCCTACACTTTCTTCCAGAACGATTTCGCCGGCCGTATCGCGACAAAAGTCTGGCAGGCGGGGCAGGCGACCGGCGACCTGATGGAGAGCTTCATCGAGGTCATCTGGTTCATGCTCATCTATACGGTGACGACCTTGGCGCTGGTCGCCGGGCTGGATCTGCGCCTGGCCGTGCTGGTGGTGATCTGGATTCTCGCTTTCGCCTGGCTGGCCAAGCTCTATCTGCCCTCGATCCGCAGGCATGCCGAGGCCACGGCTGAAGCGGGCTCGATGATCAATGGGCGCATCATCGATTCCTATTCCAACGTGCAGACGCTGAAGCTATTCTCGGCCGACGGCGACGACCGCTACATCAAGAACGGCTTCGACATCTATCTCGATGCACTACGGCCCTTCACCCGCCGGCTGACCGGCGTGCGCATGGCGCTGACGACGCTGTCGGGCATCATGATCACCGCGATTGGCTGCTTTGCCGTCTATCTCTGGGTCGAAGGGTCGATCACCGTCGGCGCCGTCGCGTTCACGCTGTCGCTGGTCTTGCGGCTCAACATGCTGCTCGGGCGCGTGATGATGCAGCTCAACGGCATTTTGCGAAATCTCGGCGTGCTGGAGAACTCCAAGGCGCTGATCTCGCAGCCGCTTGGCCTTGTCGATGCGCCGGATGCGAAAGAGCTTGTCGTCGCCGGCGGCCGCATCGAGGTGAAGAATGTCGAGTTCCACTACGGCAAGGGTTTTGGCGTGCTGAATGGCATCGACCTTGTGGTCAAGCCTGGCGAGAAGGTCGGGCTGGTCGGGCCGTCCGGTGCGGGCAAGACGACCTCAGCCAATCTCATCCTGCGCCTCTACGACCTCGAGAGCGGGAAAATCCTGATCGACGGGCAAGACGTCGCCGAGGTGACGCAGAACTCGCTGCGCGCCAATATCGGCGTGGTCAGCCAGGACACGGCGCTGTTCCACCGCTCGCTACGCGACAACATCAAGCTCGGCATGCCGGATGCAACTGACGCCGAGGTGATCGCGGCGGCGAAGAAGGCCGAGGCGCACGAGTTCATATTGGGCCTGCGCGACAACCGGGACCGTACCGGCTACGAGGCTTTTGTCGGCGAGCGCGGCGTGAAACTGTCGGGCGGCCAGCGCCAGCGCGTCGCGATCGCCCGCGTCTTCCTCAAGGATGCGCCGATCCTGATCCTCGACGAGGCGACCTCGGCGCTCGATTCCGACATCGAGGCGGCGATCCAGGAGAATCTGGCCAGGCTGATGGAGAACAAGACGGTCATCGCCATAGCGCACCGGCTGTCGACCATCGCCGCGCTCGACCGTCTTGTGGTGCTGGACGGAGGCCGCATCGTCGAACAGGGCACGCATGACGAGCTGGTGGCGCTCGACGGGCTCTATGCGCGGCTGTGGAAGCGGCAGTCCGGCGGCTTCCTCTACCACGAGGAAAGCGTGCTGGAAGAGGCGCGGCCGGCGGAGTAGGGCATGGCAGCGTCGCCTGATATCGGCTACGTCCTCAAGCGGCTGCGGCCAACCGCGCCGGCCTTCGACGCGCTGAAGGAGGAGAGCCGGCTGGAGGGCTACTGGATGCTGGTGCGTCTGGCGGATGGCTGGGCAGGCGGCCGCAACAAGTTCCTGAAACGAGGCGAGGCGCTGTTTGGCGCATGGCATGGCCGAGAACTCGCTGGTGTGTGCGGGTTGAACATCGATCCTTATTTCGAAGGCAGGGACCACGGCCGGGTCAGGCACCTGTTCGTCAGCGCGCGTCATCGCCGCAGCGGCATTGGCCGCATGCTGGTCGAGACCGTCATTGACAGGGCACGTCAGCATTTTGCCGTGCTGAATACCCGCGCGCCACAAGAAGCCTTTGGGTTCTATGAACGGCTTGGTTTCCAGCCGGTGGTGAGCGAAGAATTCGTCACGCACCGCATGATGCTCTCTCAAGACAGAAAAGGAGGCTGAGATGTCACTGCATCCGCCATCCCTAGGCGCCTCGGCTGCCGAAGCCGCGTTCGACGCCCTCGGCCATGAGATACTGGCTGAAAAGGCCGCAGCGCTCGGCCGTGCCGGCCAACGGGTCGAGGAAACGCTGGCCAAGCTCCGTCAGAACAACGACGACGAGGAGCAGCGACCGCGGCTGCTCAAGGAGGCTGCCGCAGCGGTGCACGCCTATTTCATCCAGCGTGAACTCTGCGGCCTGCGCCGGCATGAGTCGGTCATCCGCGAATACGATATCCCAAGGGCCGTGCTGGTCAGGCTCGGTGCAAGCTAGAGGTCATCAGCCGGCAAAATTCATTCCAGCCATTCGGTGATGAAGCTGCCGTTTTCGTGGATGTCGGTCGTTTCGAACGGGCCTGGGCCAAGATTGGTGAATTTGTGCGGCGTATCGGGCGGCACGATCAGGATCTGGCCGGCCGTGGCCTCGATCTGCTGGTCGCCGATCGTGAACAGGCCGGTGCCTTGCCGGATGATGAATATCTCACAATAGGGATGCGTGTGCAGGCGCGGGCCGCCGCCAATCTCTTCCTGATAGTTGAAAATCAGGCAGGAGTTGGAGCCGTAGGCGCCGCATTGCAGTTCGCCCTGCCAGCGGCCGGGCGTCCTGGTCCAGGTCTCGCGGTCGATGATGTGTGCCATAGCCTCTAACCCTTCGTCGGTATCCAAGGGTTGAAAAGCTTCACGCCGGTGCCTTCAAAATCCTTGGTGTTGCGAGTCACGACTGTCAAGTTTTTGACGAGCGCGGTAGCGGCTATGAGGGCGTGGCGCTCCGGCTTTGGATCGGGAACGTGGAGGTTTGCGCAACGCACGACAACAGCCGTGTCTATGCTCAATATCCGGTCGTCAAACTGTGGAATGAGTGTCTGATCCAACCACTCACGGTACGTGGTGGCCTGGCGAGTATCCTTCCTCGACAAGAGCAATGTTCCGATTTCGAGTTCCAGGATCGAAATGACCGACATGAAAAAGCTGGCGATGTCGTGGGTCTCTGACCAGGCCAAAACGTTGCGATCGGCCTTGTCCCGACGACGCAGATTCGAAACGACATTGGTGTCAAGAATGAACATCAGTCGAGTTCGGGAATCTTGAAAAACGGTCCTTCCAGGCGAGGTGGTTCCCAGTCGAAATCTGCTTCGGGGCGATCATCGGCAATCGCGTCCGCGAGGCTTCTCGGCTTCTTCTCTAAACGCTGATATTCCTCCATCGACATCAGCACATGGGAGGGCTTGCCGCGGTCGGTAATGATGACCGGCCCGTTCTTGGCTGCCCGTTTGGCATGCGCCGTGTCCTGGTTGAATTCACGGCTCGACATGATGGTTATCGTCTTCGTCGAGATATTCATATCAACACCTCCATCCGGAAGATGTAGACATATTGCTACATTCGGCCAAGCTCGTCAAATTTCTCTTCGTGCGGAACGCCCGCGACAATCTGCCCTTGTGGCCTCAGCCCGCTGGACAAAAACGGGCTTCACGCATAAACCGAAATCCAAATGCCGGAGGAATTCGCTAGCTTGTTCGCCATGCGCTGTCGGGCCGGCGCGATGGAGCGGGGACAAAGCTCGGCCGCCGGCTCGGAAGAGGCGAAAGGATCAGGCACCCGTGAGCGCAACCGACACCCAGGATCCCAACCGTCGTGATTTTCTCTACGTCGCCACCGGCATGGCCGCAGTGGTTGGCGCAGGCGCCGTTGCCTGGCCCTTCATCGACCAGATGCGCCCCGATGCCTCGACGCTGGCGCTGGCCTCGGTCGAGGTCGACGTCGCCTCGCTGACGCCTGGCATGTCGCTGATCGTCAAATGGCGCGGCAAGCCGGTCGTGGTGCGCAACCGCACCGAGCAGGAGATGAAGGACGGCGAGGCCGTGAACCTTGCCGACCTCAAGGATCCTATTGCCCGCAACGCCAATCTGCCCGCCGATGCGCCGGCGACCGACGCCAACCGCACCACGCCCGGCAAGGAAGCCTGGATGGTGATGGTGCAGGTTTGCACGCATCTGGGCTGCATTCCGCTTGGCCAGGAAGGCGATTTCGGCGGCTGGTTCTGCCCGTGCCACGGTTCGGTGTACGATACCGCCGGCCGCATCCGTAAAGGCCCGGCGCCGGAAAACATGGCCGTGCCGGTATTCAAGTTCATTTCCGATACCAAAATCCTTATCGGTTGAGGCAGGGGATATTTCGATGAGCGAGGGACACTCGACCTATACGCCCAAGACCGGTATCGAACGCTGGTTCGACGCCCGCATGCCGCTGCCGCGCATGATCTATGACAGCTTCATCGCTTATCCGGTGCCGCGCAACCTCAACTATGCGTGGACCTTCGGCGGCATCCTCACGATCATGCTGGTGGCGCAGATCCTGACCGGTATCGTGCTCGCCATGCACTATACCGCCGACACCAATCTCGCCTTCAATTCGGTCGAGAAGATCATGCGCGACGTCAATTCCGGTTGGCTGTTGCGCTACATGCATTCCAACGGCGCCTCGTTCTTCTTCGTCGCCGTCTACATCCACATCTTCCGCGGGCTTTATTACGGCTCCTACAAGGCGCCGCGCGAGCTGCTGTGGATCCTCGGCTGCATCATCTATCTGCTGATGATGGCGACCGGCTTCATGGGCTATGTGCTGCCCTGGGGTCAGATGAGCTTCTGGGGCGCCACCGTCATCACCGGCTTCTTCAGCGCCATTCCGCTGGTCGGAAACTGGATCCAGGAACTGCTGCTCGGCGGTTTCGCCGTCGACAACCCGACGCTCAACCGCTTCTTTGCGCTGCACTATTTGCTGCCGTTCATGATTGCCGGCGTCGTCGTGCTGCACGTCTGGGCGCTGCATGTGGTCGGCCAGTCGAACCCGACCGGCATCGAGGTGAAATCGAAAACCGACACCGTTGCCTTTACGCCCTATGCGACCATCAAGGATGCATTCGGCATGATCGTGTTCCTGTTCTTCTTCGCCTATTTCGTCTTCTACCTGCCGAACTTTCTCGGCCATCCGGACAATTACACGATCGCCAACCCGCTGAAGACGCCGGCCCACATCGTGCCGGAATGGTACTTCCTGCCGTTCTACGCGATCCTGCGCGCGATCACCTTCAACATCGGGCCGATCAACTCCAAGCTCGGTGGCGTGCTGTGCATGTTCGGCGCCATCGTCATGCTGTTCCTGGTGCCGTGGCTCGACACCTCCAAGGTGCGCTCGGCGGTCTACCGGCCCTGGTACAAGCTGTTCTTCTGGCTGTTCGTCGCCGACGCTGTCCTGCTTGGCTGGCTTGGCTCGCAGCCGGCGGAAGGTGGCGGTCTGTTGACCCTCCTGATAGGTGAGGTCTCGGGCAACTACGTTGGCTACGCTCAAGCGGCGACACTGTTCTACTTCGCCTTCTTCCTCGTCATCCTGCCGGTGCTTGGCCTGATCGAGACGCCACGCAGACTGCCGAATTCGATCACCGAGGCGGTGCTGGAGAAGAACAAGGGTGCCGGAGGGGGACATCCGGCCGGTGCGACCGCCGCGCCGGAAACCAAAGGCTGAGTGAGAATCTAAGGGGATTTGGCATGAAAAAGATTCTCACCTCGCTCGCCCTGCTAGGCGTGTTTGCCGCTGGCATCGGAGCCGTCGGCAGTGTGGCGATCGCCGCTGAAGAGGCGCACAACGCGGCGGCACCGACGCATTTCCCGATCCACGAGCCGAAGGAGATGGACTGGACTTTTGCCGGTCCGTTCGGCACCTACGACAAGGCGCAGCTGCAGCGTGGCTTGAAGGTCTACAAGGAAGTCTGCTCGGCCTGCCACTCGATGAATTTGGTGGCGTTCCGCACGCTGGAGGACCTCGGCTATTCGGAAGCGCAGATCAAGTCCCTGTCGGCCGAGTACACCATCCATGATGGACCCAACGATGCCGGGGACATGTTCGACCGCCCGGGCAAGCCGTCCGACCATTTCCCGGCGCCGTTCGCCAATGAGGAGGCGGCTGCCGCTTCCAACGGCGGCGCTGCCCCACCGGATATGTCGCTGCTAGCCAAGGCGCGCGGCGTCGAGCGCGGCTTCCCGCGCTTCGTCTTCGATATCTTCACGCAATATGCGCAGGGCGGCCCGGACTACATCCATTCGCTGCTGACCGGCTACGACGAGACGCCACCTGCCGGCATGGTGATCCCCGAAGGCACCCACTACAATCCATACTTCATGTCCGGCGTGTCGCTGAAGATGCCCAAGCCGCTCTCCGACGGCCAGGTGACCTACGATGACGGTTCGCCGCAGACGATCGACCAGTATTCGCGCGACGTCTCGGCGTTCCTGATGTGGGCGGCCGAGCCGCATATGGAAGACCGCAAGAAGACCGGCTTCCGCGTGCTGGTGTTTCTGCTTCTGTTCGGGGCGCTGATGTATCTGACCAAGCGCAAGGTGTGGGAAGGCGTGGCGCACTAAGCCGCATCTTATTCCTCGGAAATGGAAAGGGCGTCTTCGGACGCCCTTTTTGCTTGCCAAACCGGGCATGGTTCGCATCTTGGCGCAGCAGCCGTCCAGTAAGAAGTCCGTTGGCACGGCGCCATGCGATTGGTATTGCACGCGCGCCCGGCGGATCGCGGGCTAAAGGGGCATTTGGGATCGATGATGCGGCTACGCGACTGTCACAACTTTTCCGATTTCCGGCGCATGGCCCAGCAGCGGTTGCCTGGGCCAATCTTCAACTACATCGATGGCGCGGCCGACGACGAGGTCACCTATCGCCGCAACACCGAGAGCTTCGAGCGCTGCGACCTCGTTCCCAACGTGCTGCGCGGGGTAAGCGAGATCGACATGTCGGTGACGGTGATGGGCCAGAAGCTGGCCATGCCCGTCTATTGCTCGCCGACCGCCTTGCAGCGGCTGTTC
The DNA here is from genome assembly GCF_040324515.1 of Mesorhizobium sp. C264A. NCBI lineage: Bacteria > Pseudomonadati > Pseudomonadota > Alphaproteobacteria > Hyphomicrobiales > Phyllobacteriaceae > Mesorhizobium > Mesorhizobium sp. C264A. The sequence goes on from NZ_JAMYVY010000001.1 coordinate 194,953, forward strand.
CATCATCAAGGCGAGCGCGCGGTGGCCAAGGCTTCGGCCAAATTCGGCACGATGTTCGGCGTGTCCTCGCTCGGCACTGTCAGTCTTGAGGAAGCGCGCAAGATCACCAGCAGCCCGCAGGTCTACCAGTTCTATTTCCACCGGGATCGCGGCCTCAACCGGGCGATGATGCAGCGGGCGAAAGCGGTTGGAGTCGAAGTGATGATGCTGACCGTCGACAGCATCACCGGAGGCAACCGCGAGCGCGACAAGCGCACCGGCTTTGCCATCCCCTTCAAGCTCAACCTTGCCGGCATGCTGCAGTTCGCGCTGAAGCCGGGCTGGGCAATCAACTATTTCACCCATGAGGGGTTCAAGCTGCCGCAGCTCGACGAGCATGTCGACATGGGCGGCGGCACGATGTCGATCAGCCGCTACTTCACCGAGATGCTCGATCCGTCGATGACCTGGGACGATGTTGCCGAGATGGTCAGACTGTGGGGAGGTCCGTTCTGTCTCAAGGGCGTCATGTCGGTGGAGGATGCCAAGCGCGCCGTCGAGATCGGCTGCAGCGGCATTGTGCTGTCCAACCATGGCGGCCGGCAGCTGGACGGCTCGCGGGCGGCGTTCGACCAGTTGGCCGAGATCGTCGATGCCGTCGGCGACAGAATAGACGTCATCATGGATGGCGGCGTGCAGCGCGGCACCCATGTGCTGAAGGCGCTGTCGCTCGGCGCCAAGGCTGTTGGCGTCGGCCGCTATTACCTGTTCCCGCTAGCGGCGGCCGGACAGCCGGGCGTCGAGCGGGCGCTGGAGCAGATGCGGATCGAGATCGAGCGCGGCATGAAGCTGATGGGCTGCAGTTCGATCGAACAATTGTCGCGCAACAACCTCCGTTTCAGGTAATCTCGACCCATGAAATCCTCGCTCGAAGACACGCTGCTCGCCGCGATCCGCACCATTCCGGACTACCCCAAGCCCGGCATCCTGTTTCGCGACATCACCACTTTGCTCGGCAATGCGCGCGCCTTCCGCCGCGCCATCGACGAGCTGGTGCATCCCTATGCCGGGCAGAAGATCGACAAGATCGCCGGCATCGAGGCACGCGGCTTCATCCTCGGCGGTGCGGTCGCGCACCAGCTTTCGGCCGGTTTCGTGCCGATCCGCAAGAAGGGCAAGCTGCCTTACGAGACGGTACGCGTCGCCTACAGCCTGGAATACGGGCTGGACGAGATGGAGATGCACAAGGACGGCGTTGCGCCGGGCGAGAAGGTGATCCTGGTTGACGACCTGATCGCGACCGGCGGCACGGCGGAGGCGGCGGTCAAGCTGCTGAGGCAGATCGGCGCCGATATTCTTGCCGCGTGCTTCGTCATCGACCTGCCGGATCTCGGCGGACGGGCGAAGCTCGAAGCGCTGGGCGTGCCGGTGCGGACGTTGATCGGGTTTGAGGGGCATTAGGGAGTAGGGAGTAGGGAGTAGGGAGTAGGGAGGAAGCTCCGCATTCCGTGCAAGGCGCAGCACCCACTGCTGCCTAATCCCTACTGCCTAAACCTAGCCCTACCCAGCCTTCACCAGCACCGCGCTGTCGAACTCCAGCACCTTGTCGCCCGTCGAATCGAATCCTTCCGAGCGCAGCGCGAGCAGCCGCCAGCCGGGGCGATTGGCCAGCGGGCGGTGGGAGACGGCCGTGCGGGTGAAGGTGACGGTTTCGCCGGCATAGACCGGCTTTGGCCATTTCAGGTTCCTGAAGCCGGGGGAGGGGCCGAATTCTGGTACCGGGCCGGGTCCGGTCCATTGAGAAGCGTCCATAGGATTTTTGAGATTGAGCTTCATCCAGGTGGCCGCGGTGTGCCAGCCTGAGGCGCAGAGGCGGCCGAACACGCTTTTCTTCGCCGCCTCCTCGTCGACATGAAAGATCTGTGGATCGTATTTGCAGGCGAACGCCTTGATCGCCTCGGTTTCGAATGTGTGCGAACCGAGGTTGATGGTATCGCCGATGCGGAAGAACGCGTCGAGGCTCATGCGCCGGCCTCGCGGGTCAAGAACATGACAGTGTTCTCAAGTTCGAAGACGCTTTCACCGCGCTGGTTGAACAGTTCGCTGCGCAAGGTGACGAGGCCGAGCTGAGGCCTGGATTTCGACAGGCGCCTGGCAAGCACGCTGGTGCTGCCGGCCAGTGTGTCGCCGGCCAGCACCGGCTTCTTCCATTTGACCTGGTCGATGCCGGGCGCGCCTTGCGCGGTCGAGTCGAGCAGGAAGGCGTCGCACAGCATGCGCATGAAGATCGCGCAGGTGTGCCAGCCGGAGGCGGCCAAGCCGCCAAGGATGCTGGCCTTGCCGGCGGCTTCGTCGAGATGCATCGGCTGCGGGTCGAATTCGGTGGCGAATTCGATGATTTCGGCCGCACTCACCTGCTTGGCGCCGAGGTCGATCGATGCGCCCTCGGTGAAATCCTCGTAGGCCCAGCTTTTTGCGGTCATGATCTCAATCCGGTTGTACGATCACCGGGCATCCGGATGCCGTCCGGGCGGCGTTTGGTCAAGCGAATTCTATTGGGCCTACAACCAGCCGCGGCGGCGGAAATACCAGAACGGCAGGATCGCCGACAGGATCATCAGGCCGATGGCGAAGGGATAGCCGAGCTCCCATTTCAGCTCCGGGATGACGTCGAAATTCATGCCGTAGATCGAAGCCACCAGCGTCGGCGGCAGGAAGATGACGGCGGCGACCGAGAAGATCTTGATGATGGCGTTCTGCTCGATCGAGATCATGCCGAGCGTCGCGTCGAGCAGGAACGAGATCTTCTGCGACAGGAAGGTGGCATGGTCGGCGAGCGACAGCACGTCGCGCGATACTGTCTTGATGCGGGCGCGGACGTCCTTGCTCATCTTGATCTGGGTCGCGACGTGGGCAAGGAAGCCGGTGAGGCGCTGCAGCGAGATCAGGCTGTCGCGGATCGAGGAGGCAATGTCTTCCTTGCGGCCTATGGCCTTGAGCAGTTCCTGGAAATCGCGATTGCGCTTGTTCACCTTGGTCGACCGCGCCTCGAAGATGTCGCGCGAGATCGTCTCGATGTCACGGCCGGCGCGTTCGAGAATATCGGCTAGGCGATCGACGATCGCCTCCAGCAGGCCGATCAGGATGGTGTTGCCGGTGGTGCAGCCTGTCGCCACCTTCTCGGCGCGCAGGGGGAAGGTCTTGAACGCCTTCGGCTCATGATAGCGGATGGTGACCAGTCTCGGGCCGGCAAGCACAAAGGTAACCGGTGACATCAAGGGATCATCGATTTCGGTCTGCGCCGGCAAGGTGGCGGTCATGAAGTAGGCGCCGTCCTCGATGTAGAGGCGGCTCGAAATCTCGATCTCCTCCATCTCCTCGCGCGTCGGGATGGCAACGCCGAGCCAGGTCTCGATCGTTGTTTCTTCTTCCTTGGTCGGGTTGAGAAGGTCGGCCCAGACGACCTGATCGCCATTGGCCACGAGATCGTCGGCGAGGCGCAGGCGATCATTGTCGACGACGAAGGCCTTGATCATCGCCGGTCTCCGTTGGTTGAGCCCAAGGTTTCGTTTAATAGCGATGGGTCTTGCACGCGCCGCCGTTCCCACGGGGACGGCCAAGTCGCATGCAAACGGCCATAGACCCGGTGCCAAGGGCAGTCAAGCGAAGCGGCATGCCGGCTCCTCCACTTGACGAAGCCGTGATCGGCCGCCGTCAGCGCGCGAGCCGCGAGAGCCTCGGCGTCTCAGGTGTTGAACTTGAACAGCAGGACATCGCCATCCTGGACCACATATTCCTTGCCTTCGTCGCGCGCCTTGCCGGCTTCCTTGGCCGCCACTTCGCCGCCTAGCGTGATGTAGTCGTTGTAGGCGATGGTCTGGGCGCGGATGAAGCCGCGCTCGAAATCGGTGTGGATGACGCCGGCCGCCTGCGGGGCCTTGTCGCCCTTGTGGATCGTCCAGGCGCGCGTCTCCTTCGGCCCGGCGGTGAAATAGGTGATGAGATGCAACAGATCGTAGCCGGCGCGGATGACCTTGTTGAGGCCAGGCTCGTCGAGGCCGAGCGAGGACAGGAACTCCATCTCTTCCTCGTCGGAGAGCTGGGCGACTTCGGCCTCGATCGCGGCCGAGATCACCACGGTGCCGGCGCCTTGCGCGGTCGCCATCTTTTCCACGGCTTTGGTGTGCTCGTTGCCGGTGGCGGCGTCGGCTTCGGCGACGTTGCATACATAGAGCACGGGGTGCGAGGTCAAGAGGTTCAGTCCCTGCAGGATGCGCAGGTCTTCCGCTGAAATGCCGTTGAGCAGGATGCGGGTCGGCTTGCCGGCCTGGAGGAGCTCGAGTGCTGCCTCCATCATCGGCAGCACGGTGGTTGCTTCCTTGTCCTTGCTGCCGGCGCGCTTGCGGATCTGCACGATGCGGCGCTCGAGGCTGTCGAGGTCGGCGAGCATCAGCTCGGTCTCGACCGTATCGGCGTCGGCGACAGGGTCGATTTTGCCCTCGACATGGGTGATGTCGTCATCCTCGAAACAGCGCAGCACATGCACGATGGCGTCGACCTCACGGATGTTGGCGAGGAACTGGTTGCCCAGCCCTTCGCCCTTGGAGGCGCCGCGCACCAGGCCGGCGATGTCGACGAAGGAGATGCGGGTCGGGATGATCTCCTTAGACTTGGCGATTGCGGCGATCTTCTGCAGCCGCGGATCAGGCACCGCCACCTCGCCGGTGTTCGGTTCGATGGTGCAGAACGGATAGTTGGCGGCCTGCGCCGCCGCCGTCCTGGTCAACGCGTTGAAAAGCGTCGACTTGCCGACGTTGGGCAAGCCAACGATGCCGCATTTGAAACCCATGTGTCCGGTCCTATCGGGAAACTAGAAATTTGATGAGGGCTATGGGCGATAGGAGTGAGCAACGTCAAGCCCCGCGGTCCCGATCCTGTCGACGCTCAGTCCTTCTTGCCGAACAGTTTCTTCAGCATGGCGGCCATCGGGCCGCTTTCCGGCAGCTTGGCCGGCGCCTGCTGTGGCCGTGCCTGGCGGATGTGGCTTTGAGCTTTCGGGCCCTCAGCCTTCGGCGCCTTTGGCGGCGGCCGGTCGTCGTCGCCGGTTGGCGTTAGTTTGTCGCGCAAGGCCAGCGTCACCCGGTTCATGAAAGAACTGTCGTCGCCCTTGGCCAGCAGCCCGGCATCGTCGGCGATGGTGTCGAGCAGCACGTCCAGCCATTCGCGGTCGGCCTTGGCGAAATCGCCGAGCACATGGGACTGCACCATTTCCCGGACGCCGGGATGGCCGACGCCGATGCGCACGCGGCGAAAGTTCTTGCCGACATGCTGGTCGAGCGAACGGATGCCGTTGTGTCCGCCGGCGCCACCGCCGACCTTAACCCGCAATTTGCCGGCCGGCAGGTCGATCTCGTCGTAAAAGACGGTCAGCGCCTCGGGGCCGAGCTTGTAGAAGCGCAGGGCTTCGCCGACCGGCTGTCCCGACAGGTTCATGAAGGTCTGCGGCTTGATCAGAAGAATCTTTTCGCCGGCAATCGTGCCTTCGGCGATCAGGCCCTGGAACTTCTTCGACCAGGGCGAAAACGAATGGCGGCGGGCAATTGCGTCCGCCGCCATGAAGCCGACATTGTGCCGGTTATCAGCGTATTTCGCGCCCGGATTGCCGAGGCCTGCAAAGACAAGCATCGTGAACTCCGGGCCCGAAAATTACTTCTCTTCGGCAGCAGGAGCCGCCGCTTCGGGGGCTGCCGCTTCCGCCGTCTCTTCCGTCTCCGGCTTCATCGCCGAGGAGCCGGCAATGGTCGCGATGGTGAAATCGCGATCGGAGATCACCGGCTTGACGCCGGCCGGCAAGGTAACCGCCGAGATGTGGATCGAATCGCCAATGTCGGCGCCGGTGAGATCGACGGTGATGAATTCCGGGATCGCATTGGCCGGGCAGTGGAACTCGACTTCGTGACGCACGATGTTGAGCACGCCGCCGCGTTTGATGCCGGGCGACTTGTCTTCATTGATGAAGTGGACGGGCACGTCGACGTTGACCTCGGTGTCCTTGCCGATGCGCAGGAAGTCGACATGGACCGGGAAATCCTTGACCGGGTCGAGCTGGAAATCCTTGGGCAGAACCTGGATTTTCTTGCCGTCGACATCGATCGTGGCGATCGTGGTCAAAAACCCGCCGCCATGGATTTTGTAGAAGACGTCCTTGTAGTTCAGCGCAATCGCCAGGGGAGGCTGTCTGTCGCCGTAGATAACTGCAGGCACTTTACCGTTGCGGCGAACTGCACGGGCGGACCCCTTACCGACCTGTTCGCGCGCTTCGGCCTTGAGCTCGTAAGTATCGTGGCTCATGGCATTTCCTTTCGCGTTTTATGGAGCGTTTGCGGTGGCAGTGTGCCTGGACCGTAAACGTCGAAAGCCGCCAGGCCTGGATGTCCGAATGCCAGAAACCGCATACGCGGAGCTTTGTTCGGGATCACAAGGGAAGGCAGCCTTCCGCCGCGTTGCCTCCAAGGGTGTCTACGCGGGTGGCGGCTCTATAGCGGAAGGCGGGCAGGCGTGCAAGCCATGGCGGGCAAGGGCGGCCGATGCCTGCGTTGGGCGCGCCGCATTGCGCTCAGGCCGGCAGGTCGGTGGGCGGATTTGATCCGTTTCCCTTGGCGCCACCGAGCGTGGACAGAGCGCTCAGCAGTTTCGTCCGGTCCTTGCCGATCATGAGCACGCCGCTGTCGGGCGCCAGCAGCGCCGAGAACGGAAGCATGGCAGCGCCGATCGAGGAGGCCTCAGGGCCGAATTGCCCCGACACGATCTCCGGCGCCACGATGCCGATTGCGCTGGCCTGGTTGAACTGGGTCTGCACCCTTGCCAGCAGTTCGAGATGGATCGGCCTGGGCAGGATCGAGTCGAGAACGATGGCCTCGATGTCGATGATGGAGGTGATGGCGATGATCGCCTCGACCAGCGCGCTCGCACAATCGTCGATCCATTCGAACAGCGGCACGCGCGCTTCGGCTGGCAACGGATCGAGTTCCCGCACACGATTGATCACCACGCCGCGCGACCTCAGGTGATTGACCAGCACATAGATCGAGGCGCGATGCAGCAGGCTCTGGTAGCGCGCAGGCTTCGCCGCCACCGAATCGAGGCTTGAGGGCGAGACCGGCAAGGGTCCGAGGGCAGCGCTGTTGCCATGCGGCCCGGTATGGACCCTGCCGCCTTGCACCAGGCCGCCGCCGACAAAAGTGTCGATCGAGATGTGCATGAAATCGCGAAAGCGGGCGCCGGCGCCCTGGACAAGTTCGGCCAGCGCCGCCGACGTGGCGTCGTTTTCCACGAACACCGGCGTCTTCGCCGGCGTGGCAAAGCATGTCGTCAGGTCGATCGCCTCCCAGCGGCTGCCGAGATCGTCGGGAAAGCCGAGTTCCTCGCTCCAGCCGCCGAGGAAATAGGGTGAGGCAATGCCGACGCCGACGATGCTGGCATCGCCAAGCCCATCCACCAGCTTTTCGAAGGTGGCCAGCGCCATGTTGCCGGCCTTCAGCACCAAATCAGGATCGGGGAAGCGGTATTCGTGCGACTCTCTTGCGCGGATTTCACCGGCGAAGTCGACCAGAACGGCTTCAAGCGCACGCCGGCCGATCTTGATGCCGACGCTGTAGATGCGCTCCGGCGTCAGCCGGTAAAGCGTGGAGGGCGAACCGCGCTGCCCGAACCTTTTTCCCACTTGCTTTACGAATCCGGAAGATTCCAGGCCGTCGACGATGGCAGCGACGGCCGCCGGCGTCAGGCTTGCCGCGCGCGCCAGATCGGACTTGGAGGCTTCCTTGAGGCGACGGATGGCGTCGAGCACGAAACGCTCATTATAGTGCCGAACTTTGACAGAATTGCTGCCTTTCCCTGACAAAACCCGCACACTCCCCAAATGTCCCGTTCCCGGCGCGAAGCCCGCAAACCACCTGCGGCCGAGCGCACCCTGCGGTGCCTATGTTGGCGGCGACAGTGCGCGTCGGAACCATGGAAGTCAATTTTGCCGTTGCGCCTTTGCGCTATTTAATATAGCAAATTGAAAAAATAACTAGTCAGGGAGGAGACGTGCTGCACTCGAGCACACAAAGCGAAGCCGACGCTGCGGTGGTGCGGGCTGTTCCTGTTGCCCTGGTTCAGGCGACGAAGGCTTTCGGCGGCACGATTGCGCTCAAGGACGCCTCCTTCGAATTGCGCTCCGGCGAGGTGCTGGCGCTGCTTGGCGAAAACGGCGCCGGCAAGAGCACCTGCGTGAAGCTTCTGGCCGGTGTGCATTCTCCCACCAGCGGTCATGTCGAGGTTGACGGCAAATCAGCCGTCTTCCATTCGCCGCATGACGCGCAGGCGGCCGGCATTGCGGTCATGCACCAGCATCCTGGCCTGTTTCCCGATCTGTCGGTGGCGGAGAACATCTATCTCGGCCACATGCCGCGCGACCGCTTTGGCGGCATCGACAATGCCGCCATGCTGGCCGGCGCCCGCAAGGTGCTGGCGACCGTCGGCCTCGACGTGCCGGCGGCAACGCGGCTGGGAACCCTGCGTACCTCAGAACAGCAACTGGTCGAAATAGCCCGGGCGCTATCGCTGGATGCGCGCGTGCTGATCATGGACGAACCGACGGCGGCGCTGTCGCAGCGCGAGGTCGAGCGGCTGTTTTCCGTCGTTGCCGATCTCAGGCTGCACGGCGTGGCGATGATGTTCGTCGGCCACCGTATGGACGAGATCTTCCGCATCGCCGACCGCATCGCGGTGCTGCGCGACGGGCGCCTGATCGGCGTCAAGCCGAAGGCCGAGCTTGGCCGTGCTGCCGCCATCAGCATGATGGTCGGGCGTGAAGTCACCGACCTCTATCCCGAACGGCGCCATGCCTCAGGCGCGCTGGTGCTGGAGGGGAAGGGACTTTCGCGCGCCGGCGGCTTTACCGGTATCGACCTCAAGCTTCACGCCGGCGAGGTGCTGGGGCTTGGCGGCCTGGTCGGCAGCGGACGCACCGAGATTGCGCGCGTGCTGTTCGGTATCGACCGGCCCGACGCCGGCGAAATCCTGATCGACGGCAAGCCCGTGCAGTTCGCCTCGGCGCGCGACGCCATGGATGCGCGCATCGCCTATGTGTCGGAAGATCGCATGGGCCAGAGCCTGGTGATGGATTTCTCCATCCTCGACAATGCGGTGCTACCTGTTCTCGACAAGGCCGCACAACGCGGTCTCTACGGCACCGACCGCGCCATCGGTCTGGTGGCGGACTGGCTGAAGCGCATGAAGCTGCGCTTTTCCGGCTACGGGCAGCCGGTGAAAGAGTTATCCGGCGGCAACCAGCAGAAGGTGGTGCTGGCCAAGTGGCTGCGCACCGAGCCGCGCGTGCTCATCCTCGACGAGCCGACGCAAGGCATCGATGTCGGCACCAAGGCGGAAGTGCATGCAATGATCGCGGACCTTGCCGCGCAAGGCATGGCGATCCTTTTGATCTCGTCAGAGATGCCCGAACTGATCGGCATGTGCGACCGCATTATCGTGCTGCGCGAAGGCCGCCAGACTGCCGAGTTTTCGCGCGGGCAAGCCACGCAGGAAAAAGTACTGGAAGCGGCGACCAGGACCGATGAACGTGCCGGCCAGGCAGCGCAGATAGAACGCGCCGCCGAGGAGGAAAAGGCAAAAGGACCGTTCGATTTTCTGAAGCGGCGGGAATTCGGCCTGCTTGCGGCAATGCTCGCCGTCGCCATTCCGGTCACCATCATCAACCCGCGCATGGTGAGCGCGGCGAACCTCACCGCTGTGTCGATGGACGCGGCCTTGCTGATTGTCGCCGCACTGGCGCAGATGCTGGTGCTGATCACCCGCAACATCGACCTGTCGATCGCAGCTGTGATCGGCCTCTCCGCCTATATGGCGGCCAGCATGGTTCAGGCCTATCCCGGATTGGACATCGGCATCGGCCTGATCACCGCCTGCGCGGTCGGCGGCTTTGCCGGACTGCTCAACGGCCTAGTCGTTACCAGGGGAAAGATCCCGGCCATCGTCGTTACGCTGGCTTCGATGTCGATCTTCCGCGGTTTCAACTCGATCTGGGCGGCGGGCGACCAGGTCAGCGCCGACGAAGTCACGCAAGCCTGGCTCGACATGACCGGGCTGAAGATCGCAGGCGTGCCGCTGATCGTCATCATCGCTATTGTCATCCTGTGCGCCGGCTATGTGCTGCTCTATCGCACCGCAACCGGGCGCGAGCTGTTTGCCACCGGCTCCAATCCCGACGGCGCACGGCTGATCGGCATCCCGGTCGACCGGCGCATCCTGCTGGCCTTCGGCATGGCCGGCCTGCTCGGCGGTCTGTGCGGGGCGCTGTGGGCATCGCGCTATGCCACCATCGATGCCCGCGTCGCGCTCGGCTTCGAACTCACGGTGATCGCCTCTGCAGTGGTCGGCGGCGTCGCCATCCGCGGCGGCTCGGGCACGCTGCTCGGCATCATCCTTGGCGCGCTCACTCTCTTGGTCATCAAGAACGGGCTGACGCTGGTGCGTGTCGACCCGCTCTGGCTGCAGGGCGTCTATGGCCTGGTGATCCTGGTTGCCATCGGCATCGACACCTTCATCGTGCGGCGTGCCGAACAGGCAAGACAGGCGAGGGCGAGATGAGAAAGTTTATCCGCTCGATCGACTTCTGGGATCTGCTGCTGGCGACCGCCTGCCTCGCCGTCTTTATCTATGCGGCGGTCTTCGTGCCGAATTTCGTTTCCGGCTTTAACCTTTCTCAGCTGGGGGCGAGCGCCTCGGAAAAGGCGTTGCTGATCCTGCCGATGACGCTGCTCATCATCACCCGCGAGATCGACCTGTCGATCGCCTCGGTGCTGGCGTTGACATCCGTGATTTTTGGCCTGCTTGTCCAGGCCGGCGTGCCGACGCTGGCCGCCATTCCGCTGACGCTCGTCTTCGGCGGCCTGCTCGGCGCCTTCAACGGCTATCTGGTGTCGGGCCTCGGGTTGCAGTCGCTGGTGGTGACGCTCGGCACCATGGCGCTGTATCGGGGCATTGGCTACATCCTGCTCGGCACCGGTTCGGTCAACATATTGCCGCCGGCGGTTGTCGATTTCGGCATCAGCAATCTGCCGGGCACACAAATCCCGTGGACCATCGTGCCGTTCCTGCTGCTGGCGCCGATCTTCGCGGTGGTGCTGCAGAAGACGCCGACCGGCAAGCGCATCTATGCGCTTGGCGGCAGCCCCGAAGTGGCGCGCTATTCCGGCATCGACACGCGCAAGATGGTGCTGAGGCTATTCGTCGTCTCCGGTGTCGTCGCGGCCATCGCCGGCATCGTCTACACCGCGCGCCTTTCCAATGCCCGCGCCAACAATGCGCTCGGCATGGAGCTCGACGTCATCACCATCGTGCTGCTCGGCGGCGTCAGTGTCTTTGGCGGCAAGGGGCGGCTCACCGGCGTCATGCTGGCGCTGCTCTTGATTGCCATCATCCGCAACGTGCTGGCGCTCAACCAGATCGGCGGCGACGCCCAAGGCATGATCATCGGCCTGCTCCTGATCGGCTCGCTGCTGGTCTCCAACTACTGGCGCTCCCTGGAGGAGCGGCTGTCAAGATCGCGCGTCCTGCGCGAAACCAAGGGGTGATCTCGGGCCCCTTTCTTCAAGCCCGAATTCTGACGGAGGAGACACAATGAAAGCGTTTAGAATAGCCCTGCTCGCATCCGCGGTTCTGCTTGCGCCGGCCTCGCTGGCATACAGCCAGGAATGCGCCAAGGAACCTGTAACGGTCGGCTTCCTGCCCAAGCTCGACACCGATCCCTACTTCAAGGTGGCTTTCGGCGGCGCCGAGGAGGCTGCGAAGGAAATTGGCGGCACCGCCACCCAGGTCGCCCCGTCGCAGGCGACGGCCGAGGCACAGATCGAATTTATCAACAGCCTTGTGTCGCAGAAGGTCGGGGTCATCGCTATTGCCGGCAACGACGCCAATGCGGTTGCGCCTGCGCTGAAGCGCGCCGTTCAGCAAGGCGTCCGGGTGATATCGTACGATTCCGACGTCGCGGCCGATGCGCGCGCGGTGTTCGTGAACCAGGTGAAGGGCGACAGTCTGGCCGAAATGATGCTGGAAAGCGCATTCAACCTCAGCGGCGGCGAAGGCGAGTTCGCCATCCTGTCGTCGACGCCGACGGCGACCAACCAGAACGCCTGGATCGACTTCATGAAGGCGAAGATGGCGGCAGAGCCGAAATACGCCAAGATGAAACTGGTGCAGGTCGCCTATGGCGAGGAGAGCGAGCAGGTCAACCAGCAGCAGGCCTTGGCGCTGGTGCAGGCGTTTCCGGATCTCAAGGTGATCATCGTGCCGGCAGGCATAGGCCTTCCGGCGGCCGCGCGCGCACTCGAGGAAGCCGGCATGATCGGCAAGGTCAAGCTGACCGGCCTTGCGCCGGCCACTCTGATTTCGAAATACATCAAGGACGGCGCCGCCCAGGACATCTGGTGGAATGTCACCGATCTCGGCTACCTGACCTATCAGGCGGCCCAGGCGCTGGCGCAGTGCAAGATCACCGGCAAGGAAGGTGAGAAGTTCACGGCGGGCAGGCTCGGCGAATACACGATCGGGGCCAGCGGCGAACTGATCCTCGGCCCGGCCAAGATCGTGACGCCGGAAAATCTGGCCGAGTTTAAGTTCTAGAGCGTTTCACCGTTTCACGGAAACGGCGAACCGCTCTATCCCTTTGTTTTACGCAATTCCGGACGGAAAACCGGTCACACTTTTCCTGGAATTGCTCTAAGCCTCCCAAGGCTTTGCGGGCGCCGGCTCGAGCCGGCGCTCGCCTTTCAATCCTCAGTCGAAAAGCGTGAGGGCGACGATGAAACTTTTGCTGGCAGGCGAGACCTTCGCGGCGACGACGTCGGTCGCTGCCGGCGGCGACGTTCTGACAAGTGCGACATGGGTGAATGGCGCGACGGCCTTCAATGCCGCCCTTGCCGCAGAGGGCATAGCGGTGACGCAGATCGGTGGCGATCGCTGTGCGGCCGAATTTCCGTATGACCTCGACGCGCTGGCCGAATACCAGGCGGTGGTGATCTCCGATGTCGGCGCGCTGACCTTGCTGGTCACGCCGGAGGCCCGCGCCGGGCGCATCGGCGTCAACCGCCTCGACGTCCTCAAGGCCTATGTCGAAGGCGGCGGCGGGCTGATGCTGGCCGGCGGCTATATGGGGTTCCAAGGCATGTTCGGCACGGCGCGTTTCCACGACACCCCGGTCGAGGACGTGCTGCCCGTGCGCTGCCTGCCATTCTCGGACGGGCTGGAAGTGCCGCAAGGCCTGCAGCCGTCGATCCTTCAGGCGTCGCATCCGATCCTTGCCGGTGTCGCGGGTCCGTTGCCGCCGATCCTCGGCATGAACAAACTCGATTTCAGGCGCGACGGCTCGTCCCAGCTTCTGGCGACTTGCCAGTATCGCGGCACGGACTGGCCGCTGCTTGCGGTTCGTGAGCATGGCCGTGGCCGCACCGTCGCGTGGGCGACCGACATCGGCCCACACTGGCTGTCGCAGGACTTTTTGGGATGGCCGCTCTACGGCAAGCTGATGGGCAACGTCGTGCGCTGGCTGGCCGGCAAGGATTAAGCCTGGCGTGTTTGTAGGGCAGCTAGTCCGGCTTGCTGCTCAACGCTTCGCGCAGCGCCTGGATCCGCCGATTCAAGGCATCGAGATCAGCCATCGTCATGCCCGAGCGTTCGATCAGGGTTTCGTTGAGGCAGTTGCACTGGACGAGCAGCGCGCGGCCGGCAGGCGTCAGGTCGACCTGCACTTGGCGCTCGTCCGTCTGGCTGCGCTGGCGGGTGACGAGACCGGCCTGTTCCATGCGCTTCACCAGCGGCGTGATGGTGCTCGATTCCAAAGCGAGCCTGTGCGCAATCGAGCCGACCGACATCCCGCCGGCTTCGGCAAGTGCGTTCAGCACGAGATATTGCGGATAGGTGATGCCCATCTCGTCCAGCATGGGCTTGTAGGTGCGATTGATTGCCATGCTGGTGGCGTAAAGCGTGAAGCAGAGCTGGTTGTCCAACGGGAGAGGCACGAGGCATTCCTTTGCCGACTGAGCACATCAATATGTACCACGAAAAATGATATCGCGGTACATATTTTCTGTGGACAAGGATTTGGACCTGCGTTAGTCGTATGGTTATCGCGATATTGATTATCGCGGAAGCAATCAATGGAGAGCGAGATGACCAAGCCCGGCAGCAGCACGATCACCACCAAGGACGGCACCGAAATTTTCTACAAGGATTGGGGAACGGGACAACCCATCGTCTTCCATCACGGCTGGCCGCTGAGCAGCGACGACTGGGACGCCCAGATGCTGTTCTTCCTGTCCAAGGGCTATCGCGTCATTGCCCATGACCGGCGCGGCCATGGCCGCTCCACCCAGACCGATACCGGCAACGAGATGGACACCTACGCCGCTGATGTCGCGGAGCTTGCGGCGCATCTCGACCTCAAGGACGCGATCCATGTCGGCCATTCCACCGGTGGCGGCGAAGTGGCCCGCTATGTCGCGAAGTACGGTTCCGGTGGCCGTGTCGCCAAGGCCGCACTGCTCGGCGCGGTGCCGCCGATCATGCTGAAGACGGCGGCCAATCCGGGTGGCCTGCCGATCGAGGTGTTCGATGGTTTCCGCTCCGCCCAGGCAGCCAACCGCGCCCAGTTTTTCCACGATATTGCGGCCGGCCCGTTCTACGGCTTCAACCGCCCCGGCGCCCAGGTATCGCAGGCTGTCGTCGAGAATTGGTGGCGCCAGGGCATGATGGGCGGCACCAAGGCGCATTACGATTGCATCAAGGCGTTCTCGGAAACCGACTTCACCGACGATCTGAAGGCCATCGACGTGCCGGTGCTGGTCATGCATGGCGACGACGACCAGATCGTTCCGATCACCGACTCCGCGCTGGTGGCTGTCAAGCTCCTCAAAAAGGGCGAGCTCAAGGTCTACAAGGGTTTTCCGCACGGCATGGCGACCACGCACGCCGATGTGATCAACGCCGACCTGCTGGCGTTCTTCAAGGCGTAGAATCGTTCAGTTGAATAGACATCGTCCAGTTGGATAGGCAAGGCACCCGCCGCCGGGCGGGTGCATTTGCTTTCGTCGAAATGTCAGCGGGACAGTGCCTATTTATCGAGAAAACCAGTGATCAGTTTGACGGTGTCGTCGGGGTTTTCCTCCATGATCCAGTGTCCGGAAGCGGGCACGATGCCGCGCGTGACATCGGTCGCAACAAGCCGCAGGAGATCGGCCTGCGTAGTGCCAGCGGATTTTTCACCGCCGACAGCCAGTACCGGCATGGTCAGTTTGCCGCCGGCGGCAAGCATCGCCTGGTTGTCGATCGCGTCCTGGTCAAACGCCTTGAACTGCTCGAAGGCGTCATGCATCGCATGCGGGCGGGCATAGAGTTTGGCGTAGTGCCTGCGCGTCGCCTCGTCGATCTTCTTGGGGTCAGCCGACAACTCGTTGTAGAAGCGGTCGAGATAGATGCGCTCGCGCCCCGCGACCAGCCGCTCCATATCAGGGCCGCGGAAGTTGAAGTGCCAAAGCAGCGGGCTTTGCTTGATCTTTTCCCAGTCGCCTATGCCGGGCAGCGGCGCGTCGATGATAACCCATTTGGTGATGCGCTTGGGATACTGAGCGGCGAGCGCATAGCCGACCATGTTGCCGATGTCGTGGGTGACGAGATCTGCCTTGTCGATCTTCAGGGCATCCAACACGCCGGCGATGTCGACGGCCTGGTTCTTCTTGGCGTAGCCCGCTTCCGGGTGGGCCGACAGACCCATGCCGCGCAGGTCCGGCACGATGACGGTGTGGTCCTTTGCGAGGGCGATGGCCGCGGCGCCCCACATGTCTCCGGTATCGGCAAAGCCGTGCAGCAGCACGACGGCGGGACCCTTGCCGCCAACGCGCACATAGAGTTTGGTGCCGTTGGTTTCGACGGACTGCGTCTTGAAACCCGGCGGAAAGGGAACGATGCGTGCCGTCGCCGGCAAGGTAACAAGAAGCACACCCAATACGGCCAATACGATCTTGCGCATGTCATCCCCCAGAGACGTCGAAGGCCCCAAGCCTTCGTTGATGACTATCTCTAGCAGGCTTTTCAACCAGCGCATGGTGAAAGAATCACAGAGGGCGCAGCAATGCCGCGCCCTGCGTCAAATCCGCAAAATCGACCGGTTTTATCTGGCCGCCGCTTGCGTCTTCCTGGCTTCCTTCATGTTGGGCAGGAACACCGTCAGCAGGCCGAGCAGCGGCAGATACGAGCAGATCTGGAAGACGAAATCGATGCCCTTCATGTCGGCGACGACGCCGAGCACGGCGGCTGCAATGCCGCCCATGCCGAAGGCGAAGCCGAAGAAGAACCCGGCGATGGTGCCGACACGTCCCGGCACCAACTCCTGCGCAAACACGACGATGTTGGAGAAGGCCGAGGACAGGATCAGGCCGATCAGCACCGTCAGCACCATCGTCCATTCGAAATTGGCGTAGGGCAGCGCCAGCGTGAACGGCAGCACGCCGATGATCGAGAACCAGATCATCGCCTTCTGGCCGTAGCGGTCGCCGAACGGTCCGCCGAGCAGGATGCCCAGCGCCGAGGCGCCGAGGAACAGGAACAGCATGACCTGGCTCATCTGCACCGACACGCCGAACTTATGGATGGAATAAAAGGTGTAGTAGCTGGAGAGCGAGGCGATGTAGGCGTTCTTGGTCAGCACCAGCAGCGTCAGCACCGCCAGCGCTCCCATCACCTTCTTGCGCGGGAAGGGGGAGACGAAGCTTGCCGCCTTGCGATTGCCCTGCGCGGCGCGCATCCGGCTGTACCAGCCGCCGACCCGCGACAAAACGATGATGCCGATCAGAGACCCGACGGCGAACCATGAAATGCTGGTCTGGCCGAAGGGCACAACGATGAAGGCAGCGAGCAGCGGCCCCATCGACTGGCCGAAATTGCCGCCGACCTGGAACAAAGATTGCGCCAGGCCAAAGCGGCCGCCGGAGGCAAAGCGGGCAATGCGCGAGGATTCCGGATGGAAGATCGCCGAGCCGATTCCGATCAGCGAGGCGCCGACCAGAAGCAGCGCATAGTGGCCGGCATAGGCCAGAACGATCAGGCCAATCAGCGAGGACGCCATGCCGTAGGGCAGCGAATAGGGCATTGGCCGCTTGTCGGTGATCATGCCGATGACCGGCTGCAGCAGCGACGCCGTGACCTGGAAGGTGAAGGTCAGAAGACCGATCTGCCAGAAATCGAGACCGTAATTCTCTTTCAGCAGCGGATAGATCGCCGGCAGCAGCGATTGCATGATGTCGTTGATGCCGTGGCAAAAGCTCACCGCCAGAATGACGGTGAAGGCGGTCGCCTGGGCTGAAGGGAGGCTGGCGCTTGGCTGCGGTGCAATGCTGGTGGCTGTCGTATCGGTCAAGGCAGGCTCCGAGGTCTTTTTGGCGGGTGTTTGCCCGCGGGCAGGCTTGGCGGCCGCTCCCGCGGACCGCCTTAAGGACGCTCGTCTGAAGCGCTTGGGCGACGCCCCTGCGGAGCGCCTTGGGGATGGCTGCCTTATAAGCCGCTTGCGAGGCGACTTCTTTCGTGGTTTGGTCCAATAGTTTCGCAAGTGGGCCATAGCCGATGCCACATGGCAGGGACATCTTCCGCGCCGGCAATGCCGATCTCGGCCGATTGCACGAAAGCCGCTGGCAGTGGCTGGAGGAGGTTTCCGGGCCGGCGGTGGCTTTGCCGACCGAATATCCCGACGGTTACCTCGTGCCGCAACACCGCCACAGCCGCAGCCAGCTGCTGCATGCGCTGGTCGGTGTCGTGCTGGTGACGACCAGGTACGGGCGCTGGATGGTGCCGCCCGACCACGCAATGTGGATACCGGCCGGCACCGAGCATTCTGTCGAAATGCTGGGCGATGTCTCGATGCGCTCGGTCTATGTCATGCCGGGCGCTATCCCCGGCCTGCCGGAAGGTTTGCGCGTCGTCGGCATCACCGAGCTGATGCACAGCCTGATCGTCGAATCGGAAAAGCTGCCGCAAGGCGGCGAACTGGAAGGCCGCGGCGGGCTGATCATGAACCTGTTGCTGCACGAGATCCCGACCTTGCCGGAACGGCCGCTCGGGCTGCCGTTCCCGTCCGACCCGAAGCTGGCGGCGCTCTGCCGACGCTTTGTCGCGGCACCTTCGCCGCACGCCACGATCGACGAGTGGGCGGATGCCGCAGGCATGAGCCGCCGTTCGTTCACCCGCGCCTTCCAGCGCCAGACCGGACTGTCCTTGTCGACTTGGCGCCAGCAGGCCTGCCTGTTTGCGGCCCTGCCCAGGCTCGCCGATGGCGAGCCGATCACCAGGGTGGCGCTCGACCTCGGTTATGACAGCGTGCCGGCATTCATAACCATGTTCAAGCGCATGCTCGGCGCCTCGCCGCGCGGCTATATGCGCGGCGCCCGCGACGAAGGCATTCGGCGGGCTCAGCCTCGACTTGAGGCCCCGGCGCCGTAGCGCCAGGAAAAGCCCGCAGTACTTTGCCGTAGGCCCTAGTCCAGCTGAACGCCGCTGGCCTTGACGATCGGTTCCCATTTGGCGAGTTCGGCCTTCACATGCACTCCAAGCTCTTCCGGGGTGGAGGCCACGATCGAGGCGCTGAACTGGGCCATGCGGGCGATCACATCAGGGTCTTTCAGGGCTTCAACTGCCGCCTTCTGAAGAACGGCGACGACCTCCGGCGGCGTGCCTGCGGGCGCGAACAGAGCGTTCCAGCTGTAGGTTTCATAGCCGGGAATGGTTTGGGCAATGGCCGGTATGTCGGGGAAGGAGGGAACGCGCTCCTTGGTGGTGACGCCAAGCGCTCTCAGCGTCCCGCTCTTGATATGGCCCGATGAAGAGGGGAGGTTGTCGAACATCATCGGCACCTGATTGCCGATAACGTCGTTCAAGGCCGGTCCGGCGCCCTTGTAGGGAATGTGCTGCATACTGACGCCGGCCATCGTCTTGAAAAGCTCGCCGGAGAGATGCAGCGGGGTGCCATTGCCTGATGAGGCGTAGGCATATTTGTCCGGGTCCTTCTTCAGCATCTCGATCAGTTCCTTGACGTCCTTGGCGGGGAATTCAGGGTTTACGACCAGGACGTTTGGCACCAGCACGAGCAACGATATCGGCGCAAAATCCTTCTCCGCGTCGTAGGGCTTTGTCTTCAGGATCAGCGGGTTGAGCGCGTGGGTTGCGACCGTGCCCATCAGGATCGTGTAGCCGTCCGGTTCGGCTCGGGCGACCTGGGCAGCGCCGATGCTGCCCCCGGCGCCGCCGACATTTTCGACGACAATCTGCTGGCCCAGCTTTTCGGACATCTTGTTGGCGACTAGGCGCGCGACCAGATCCGTCGAGCCACCGGCGGAAAAGGGGACAACCATGGTGATGGTCCGGTCCGGAAAATCGGCGGCCCAGGCCGCCGGTACTGAAAGGGTGGCTGCGATGGAAACCGCGAGCCCGAGCAAAGTCCTACGCCGCATCTGCTACTCCTCCGTTGATTGGAGGGGCAGTATGGCCATGGTGAACTCCTCGCACAATGCAACCATGGACTGACTGCCCGCCTCAGGAGATCGGGCTTGACACCGATGCTTCGGTTGGCGTGCGCGAGAACGCCTCACCCCTCAGTTCAATCAGCCTTGGTCCAGCTGAAAACAAGCCATTTGTATCGTGACGTCTCTTCAGGCTCGGCCGTGTAGGTCATCTGCATGTCGCCGCCCTCGGCGTAGATGTCGAGCCTGGGCGCCGTGTCCAGTTCGAGCCACAGGGAATCGTTCTTGAACGACCATGTCCCGCACCAGACGCAAGGCCCCGATGCCGGGTCACCCGGTTGGTGAAAATTGTAGCGGCCGTCCGCCGTGATCTCCAGATAGTCGAAGGCGCCATAAAAGGCGGTCACAGTCTGCTGAAATTCGGTCGCAGACGCTTCCTGGTCGGGCTTCGCCGGCTCTTTCAGATCACGCGGTGGCCGGATTGCGGACCCTGCGATGCTCCATTTGCCGATGAAATCCTTTTCGGTGGGAAGATATTCCGTTTGCGCCTGCGCGGTCGAAACCGGAGCGATTGTCGGCGCATAGGCCGCGCTGGCGATGCCGATTGCGAGAAGCATTCCTGCGATGCCTGCAGCCTTGATTCGATTGCGCATCAGCTGGCTCCTTTCACGACGGTTTGGGGCAGATTCCAAAAAGGAGATTACCCCCGAGCCAGGCCCGTGGGCACGCTTTTGGGCAACATGGATTAATCGAACAGGCTCGACACGGACTCTTCGGTCGCTGTGCGCGAAATCGCCTCGCCCATCAGGTCGGCGATGGAGATGACGCGGATATTCGGGGCGTCGAGCACGCCTTGCGTCGGCTGGATGGAATCGGTGATCACCAGTTCCTGCAGCTTCGAGCCGCTGATCCGGGCGACCGCACCGCCCGACAGCACGCCGTGGGTGATATAGGCGGTGACGCTGGTAGCGCCGTTGGCGAGCAGCGCATCGGCGGCGTTGCACAGCGTGCCGCCGGAATCGACGATGTCGTCGATCAGCAGGCAATCCTTGCCGGCGACCGCGCCGATGATGTTCATCACTTCGGATTCACCGGGACGTTCGCGGCGCTTGTCGACGATGGCCAGTTGTGCGTCGAAGCGTTTGGCGAGCGCGCGGGCGCGCACCACGCCGCCAATATCGGGCGAGACGACGACGACATTGGCAAGCTGTTTGTATTTTGCCTTCACGTCGCGGGCCATCACCGGCACCGAGAACAGATTGTCGGTCGGAATGTCGAAAAAACCCTGGATCTGGCCGGCATGGAGGTCGAGCGTCAAAACGCGGTCGACGCCAGCGCGGGTGATCATGTTGGCGACCAGCTTGGCCGAGATCGGTGTGCGGCCCGAGGCCCGGCGATCCTGCCTGGCGTAACCGAAATAGGGGATGACCGCGGTGATGCGCTTGGCCGAGGAGCGCATGAAGGCATCGATCATGATGAGCAGTTCCATCAGATGATCGTTGGTCGGGAACGAGGTCGACTGCAGGATGAAGACATCCTCGCCGCGCACGTTTTCCTGGATTTCGACGAAGATTTCCTGATCGGCGAAGCGTCTGACGCTGGCCTTGCCCAGCGGGACATTGAGATAGCGGGCGACCGCTTCGGCCAGCACCCGGTTGGAATTGCCCGCGAAAAGCTTCATGCACCGTTCCTGGCGAAGGATGGGGAGGTCCTCTTAATCGGGCTTGTAGCGAGCCGTGCCGGTATTGCAAGCCTCGTTGACGGGAATCCGCCGGCTAATCTCAAAAACGTCAACAGTGAACGGAAGCCGGTAACAGGCGGATCAGCCGGCGCTGCCGCCGAGCCAGGCCGCGAACTGGTCGATCGTCTGGTCGGCGATCGCCTGCATGGTAGCGGGTGCAACCGCGGGCCAGCCTTCGGCGGCATTGACCGAGGGCGCCTTCTGCTGGCCATTGATGCGGTGTAGCCGGTTGCCAGCGGGGTCATAGACGTCCCAGACATAGATAACGGTGGTATCCTTGCCTTCCGTCATGGTCGAGAAGTAGCCCTTAAGCACATGGGTGGCGGCCTGGTCGGCGCTGCCGGCAAGGGTGATGCCGCGCTGCTTGGCGCGTGTCTGCAGTTCGGCCGTCAGCGGCGTTGCCGCTTCCACGGAGGCGCCGACGATCGGCGCGATCTGCAGCCGGGTCTTCGACAAAGCGGCGGCGCTCTGCGCGGGGTTGGCGGGTGTCGTGGCGCCGACGGCCGGCGCTGGTGTGGCGGCGGGCGCGATGCCCGGGGCAGCCAAGGGCTGAGCCGGTTGGGCCGAGGCTGCCGGCGGCGTGATGGCGGACGGCTCAAGGACGTCCTTGGCATTGGTGCAAGCGGCCAGCACAAGCGCTGCGAGCAATGACACGGTCGTCACATGCGATCGTCTCATCTGCCCGAAAACTCCTTAGTCGCGAACGCCCCCGCGTGGACCAACCATTATGGATTCACTGTACGATCAAGTCGAGATCATGGCGTGAAAGCGGCTTCGGCTGGGATTCGGTGGTCAGGTAGGTGCGGCCAAGCGTCATCGCCGTCTCGGTTTCGGAGTCCATGATGATCATGTGCGCGAACAATGTCATGTTGGGCGCGATCGGCTCGGGATTGCCCTGGTAGAACATCGGCATATCCATCCAGGACGGGGTGAAGCGGGCGCCGACGGAATAGCCGCAGGCGTTCAACCGATGCTTGGTCAGGCTGTGCGCCTCCAGCGTGCGGGCATGCGCGTCGAAGACGTCGCCGAAGGTGTTGCCGGGCGTCATCGCCTTCTCGACCGCCAGAAGAGCCGCGCGGGCGGCGTCGAACAGCTCCTGATGGCGCTTCGACGCCTTGCCGGTCAGCACGGTGCGCATCATCGGCGCGTGATAGTGATGGAACACGCCGGCCCATTCGAGCGTCAGCTGATCGTTCTTGGTCAGCTTGCGGCGCCCGGCCTTGTAGCGGCAGAGCAGCGCGTCGATGCCCGAGCCGATGATGAATTCATTGGCCGGATAGTCGCCGCCGCCGGCAAACACCGCGCCCTGCATGGCGGCAAGGATCAGCGCTTCGTCGCCGCCCTGCTTGATCAGCGGCAGGGCCGCGTCGAGCGCGTCGTCGGAAAGGTTGGCGGCCTTTTCGGCCTTGGCGATTTCAGCCGGGCTCTTGAACAGGCGCAGACGGCCGACAATACCGGAGGCGTCGGCGATCTGGCCGAAGGTCTGCAGCTGCTCGTCGACGCGGCGGCCATTGAAGGCGGTCAGGCCATGGGTGTCGTATTCGACGCCGATGCGGGCGCCGAGGAGATTGAGGTCGTTGAGCAGGTTGCGCAGGTCGACCGCCGGGTTGGCGCCGTCGCGGTCGGTCCACAGCACGATGTTGTCGATGATCGATGTGTGGCGCGCCTGGCGCAAATCGGCCGAGCGGGTGAGCAGCACCATCGAGCCGTCAGCCTTCACAACCAGGCACTGGAAGAAACAGAAGCCGAACGTGTCGTAGCCGGTTAGCCAGTACATGCTCTCCTGGGCGAAAAGCAGTACAGCATCGAGCTTCTTTTCCGTCATCTCGATCATCAACCGGTCACGCCGGGCGTCAAATTCCGACCGTTCGAAATGCAGCGCCATTATCCGTTCTCCAAAACAATTGCCGAAACCTGCCGACCGTAGTCCGGTTCCTTGCGATGCGTCGCGCGCCGGTAGGAAAAGAAGAGATCCTCCTCGGCATAGGTGCAGCGGCCAAGCCCCTGCGCGGTCACGCCAGCCTTCTTCAGCCGGTCGACCGTATAGAGGTTGAGATCGAACATTGCATGCGCCGGATTGGCCGAAGGCGCGAAATAGCCGATGTTTTCGGCATCGGCTTCGACGAAACGGGCGACGAATTCCGGCCCGACCTCGTAATTGTCGGGGCCGATCGAAGGACCGAGAACCGCAATGATGCGCTCACGGCGGGCGCCGAGGCTTTCCATCGCGGCAATGGTGTTTTCAAGCACACCGGTGAAAGCGCCCTTCCAGCCGGCGTGTGCAGCGCCAATGATGCGCGCTTGCGCATCGGCGAACAGCACGGGGCCGCAATCGGCCGTCGAGGCGCCGATGGCGATGCCCGGCCGGTCGGTGACGATGGCGTCGGCCTTGGGCCGCGGGCCGGGAAAGGGTTCCCTGGCAATAACGACATCGGGCGAGTGGACCTGATGCGCGGTCAGGAGATGGCTGGCCGGCACACCCATCCAGGCAGCGACGCGGCGGCGGTTCTCGGCGACCAGCATCTGATCGTCATCCGAGCCGGTGCCGATGTTAAGTCCCTGATAGATGCCGCCGGAGACGCCGCCGATACGGGTGAAATAGCCATGGCGGATACCTCGCGGCTTGGCCGCTTCCAGCAGCGGCGAGCGAACAGGATCCGGTTTGGTCTGATTCAGCATGGATGGGTTTGTTGTCCGCGCCGGCGTTTTCGTCAAGGCGAAGTTCGGCCGAGTGATTGCGACAGTGCTGCCGCGTCGACTTTGCATTGGCCAAAAGCAGGCATGCGACCACAAGCGACATGGCGAGACGGCTTGTAACGATCTCTGAGGGTCAGACTGGCTGATGCGGTAGGATTTTCAGGATTTTGAACAGCGTGCCCATGCCGTCGGGGCCGGCCAGGCGCTCGACGGCATCGGCAATGGTTTGTCGTGCCTCTTGGCTTGCCTGGCTGCCCAACTGGCCAGCTCGCTCAAGCAATCCCGTGCCAAGCAGAAAGTCGCCCTGCGTCGCCAATTCCACATCGAGGCCATGCGCCCGCACGACGGCGGCCAGTGCAGCGAAGTCGACATGGGCGGTGAGATCGGCTTCGCCGGGATTGGCCAGCACATCTTCGGGGGCGTGCCTGCGCACGGCCTGCAATGTGTCGCCGAAACCGGGCTGGAGATGGCCGTAATCGGGGAACAGCCCGGCGCCGCCGTGGTCGGCTATGCGTTCGGCAATGGTCGCCATCAGTGCCGCGCGGGCCGGTGCTATTTCGAAAATAGAGCCTTGTGGCGCCTCGGCGGCGTCTTCCGGCAGCAGCGTCGCCTCGACCGAGCCGGCGCCGGCGAAGAAGCTCAACTCGTCTGAGACATCGAGGCCGATCACCCGTTCGCGCCAGCCGGCGCCGGCGCGGATGAACTGGCGGATCGGCACAGCGTCGAACAATTCGTTGCCGACAATCAGCAACGGCGCCTGCGGTAGTGTGGCGATGGTTTCGTGCCAGCCGAGCTCAACCGAAGTTTCGGCAAGCGTCTGCTTCTGGATTTCAGTCAGCCGCGGACTGGTCTCGACCAGAGCGAAGGATGCTCCGGCGGCGATAGCCGGATCGAGCCGCGTCAGGGTGCGAAGCATGTCCTTCATCAGCGTGCCGCGGCCAGGCCCGATCTCCGCGATGGTGACCGGCAGGGGTCGGCCGATCGCCAGCCAGGCCTGATAGAGCCAGACGGCGACGAGTTCGCCGAACATTTGGCTGATCTCGGGTGCGGTGACGAAGTCGCCGGCGGCGCCGAACGGCTCGCGCGTGGTGTAGTAGCCCTCGCTGGGATCGAACAGGCAGAGCGCCATGTACTCGTTGACGGGGAGGGGGCCGAGCGCGCCGATCAGGTCGACGATGCGGGTCTTCAGCCGTGTCATGCCGGCTGTGGTTGCGGCGCCGGTTTGGCTGTGGCCATCGCCCAGATGCCGGCCAGCACCATCGGCAGCGACAGCACCATGCCCATGGTGAGCCAGCCGCCGAGGAGGTAGCCGAGCTGCTGGTCGGGCTCGCGGAAGAACTCGACGAAGATGCGTGACAGGCCGTAGCCGCAAATGAAGGCGCCGCCGACAAAGCGCGGCGTCTTCAGCTTCAGCCGCGAATGGGTGAGGAAGCGCAGGACCAGGAACAGCACCGCGCCCTCGAGCAGCGCTTCGTAGAGCTGGCTCGGATGGCGAGGCTCCAGGCCCGCGACACAACCCGCCACGGTCTGCTGGAGACGCTCGTTGCAGAAGACGACGCCCCACGACACGTCGGTCACGCGACCCCAGAGTTCGGCATTG
This sequence comes from Mesorhizobium sp. C264A, assembly GCF_040324515.1. NCBI lineage: Bacteria > Pseudomonadati > Pseudomonadota > Alphaproteobacteria > Hyphomicrobiales > Phyllobacteriaceae > Mesorhizobium > Mesorhizobium sp. C264A. Next base: position 220,535 of record NZ_JAMYVY010000001.1, read on the forward strand.
ACGAAGTTCGCGATGCGGACGAGGCCGAGCCCGACCGGCACGCCGGCTGCCACCACGTCGAACAGCGTCCAGGTGCGGATGCCGCGCTTGAGGGAAAACAGCGTCATGGCGAGGATGACGCCAAGCAGGCCGCCATGGAACGACATGCCGCCCTGCCAGACGGCGAAGATGTCGAGCGGGTGGTCGATATAGCGCTTTAAATCGTAGAAAAGCACATAGCCGGTGCGTCCGCCGAGCACGACGCCGACGGCGGCCCAGACGATGAAATCGTCGAGGTCGATCGGCTTCATCGGCAAGACGCCATCAGGCCACAGCCTTGTGTTGGTGACGAGCCGCTTGGCGTACCACCAGGCGAACAGGATGCCGACGATATAGCCGATGCCGTACCAGTGCACAGCCAGCGGGCCGATCTGAACCAGGATCGGGTCGATGTTGGGGAAGGACAGCGACGCCATCGGCAGCGGGAAATAGTCGTTCAACAGGATCTCCTGGGAGGGCTCGCGTTAGGGCGCGGACCATGCGGCAGGGTTTTGGCGGGGTCAAGGCAAGGTGACGACAGCCTGATCGTCAGAGATAATGGGCTCAACCCTGCGGCTTGCCGGCGACCAATTGCCTGAGCGCATCGTTGATCCTGTCTTGCCAGCCGGGGCCATCTTCCTGGAAATGGTCGAGCACGGCGCGATCGATCCTGATCGAGACAAGCTCGCGAACGTTTGGTGCGGCGGAGGGTTCGCGAATGGGAGGCGCGGGTTTCTTGACCGGCTTGAAGGCCGCTTCAGCGGCTTCCATCGGATTGGTCGGTCGGCGCGGGGGCGTTGCCATCGGTTGATCCTGAATGAGAGTGACTCTTGCCTGGAGCAAGTCGTGAGGAAAACTAGGCCGCTGGTCTGTGAAGACCAGTAACTTCACTTGGTTCTCTCTGCCATTGCCCTGTATTTGGCTTCAAGCCTGTCCAGCACCTCGTCGCCAGGCTAGACCCGGCCCGCACTGGCATCCGAAATGCCCTTTGCGAGTGCTGCATCGAGTGCTGCAAAGCGCTTCTCCAAGTCCGCACTGTCCGTCACGGCAACCGTCGTTCCAAGAATCCATTTGCGATAATAGCAATCTGTCGGCCGGACCGTGAGCCAAATCGCGTCCGACATGAAGCCGCACCAGCTTCAACGTTCTTGCATTCCGCAGGCAGTGCCACTACGTCAATTCCAGCAAGCGAGGATTTGCCATGTCGACCGGACCGAACCGCATTCTCGATGAATTCGCCAAGCTGATGACCGATGCCGCGGGTGCCGCACAAGGCGTGCGCCGCGAGGTGGAGACTGCCTTCAAGGGGCAGGCCGAGCGCATCCTCAACACCATGGATGTGGTGCAGCGCGAGGAGTTCGAGGCTGCCCGCGACATGGCTGCCAAGGCCCGCGAAGAAAACACCAGGCTGGCCGCCCGCATCGATGCGCTCGAGGCCAGGCTTGCCGAATTGACCGGACAGGCCGCACCTGTGGCTGCGGCAAAGCCCAAAGCAAAAAAATAAATTTGAACTTTTCCACAAAGCACAATCCGAAAAAATGCTTTGCCGTGAATCGTTTACCGGCGATGCATGAATCTTTGTGACAGCGCCTTTCCACATGCTGATGACGCAGTGCGAAAAATTAGGCTGTTCACGCGACTCCCGATCAATAGACTGAATTTGTTGCATGATTCGGAGCAGGGTCATGCGGCCGGGCGGTGGGGTCCGGTCCGGGGTCTTTGTGTCGTGAAGTCCTGGCCGTCCGAGTTCAAGACAAGATTGTTCGTCGTGTGTGCCCCGCGGAGCGTGTGGCGCTCCCCTGAACACAGGAAGCATTCCATGGAACTTCTCGAACTCGAATTCTCCCGCGAAATCCATCCGGTGGATGTCATCGAGCAGGTCGCCCATAACAATGACTGGTCCTTCGAACGGGCCGGCGACGACGAAATCTCGATCTCGGTTGCCGGCAGCTGGACCGATTATCACGTCTCCTTCTCGTGGATGGAGGACTTCGAGGCGCTGCATCTGGCCTGTGCTTTCGACATCAAGGTGCCGGAAGCCCGCGCGCTGGAAGTGATGCGGCTTTTGTCGCTGATCAACGAGCAGATGCTGTTTGGCCATTTCGATCTCTGGGAGCAGGAGGGCGCGATCATGTTTCGCCAGTCACTGCTGCTCGCCGGCGGGGTCGAACCGTCGAGCCAGCAGGTCGAGGTGCTTTTGTCGTCGGCGCTTGAAGCCTGCGAATGCTATTTCCAGGCCTTCCAGTTCGTTGTCTGGTCGGGAACCTCGGCCAAGGATGCGCTGGCCGGTGTCCTGTTCGAGACCTATGGCAACGCTTGAGCTTCCATGAGTTCGAGCAGCGCGCGCAAGCCCGAGATCAGCTTTGCCGATTTTGATCGTGTCGACATCCGTGCCGGCACGATCGTCGAGGCCGAGCCTTTCCCCGAGGCGCGCAAACCCGCCTTCAAGCTGAAGATCGATTTCGGCCCTGAGATCGGCGTGAAGAAATCCTCGGCACAGATCACGAAATACTATGCGCCGGAAACGCTGGTGGGACGGCAGGTGTTTGCGGTGGTGAATTTCCCGCCGCGCCAGATCGGTCCGTTCATGTCGGAAGTGCTCACGCTCGGCTTCCCTGATGAAGAAGGCGCCGTGGTGCTTGGCGCCATCGAGCGCAAGGTGCCGGACGGCGGGCGACTATTTTAGGAAGATTGCGTCAGGCGGCCAGCTTGCGCGTGGTGCCGAGCGCCTCTTCGACCGTGTCCATGAACATCTCGGCGCAGGCTTTCCAGCTGTAGCGCATGGCGCGTTCGCGCGCCTCGGCGCGGTCGACATTGAGCGCGGCGAGCGAGGCCTTGCGCAGATCGGTCGACACCGCGCCGCCGATGCCGTCGCCGACAATGTCGATCGGTCCGGTGACCGGATAGGCGGCCACCGGCGTCCCGCTGGCCAGCGCCTCGATGATGACGTTGCCGAACGTGTCGGTGCGGCTGGGGAAAACGAAAACATCAGCCGAGGCGTAGATCTCGGCCAGCTCATCGTTCGGGCGATGGCCGAGAAAATGCGCCTGCGGGTATTTCGCCCTGAGCCTGGCCAGTTCCGGTCCTTCGCCAACGATCACCTTGCTGCCGGGCAGGTCGAGATCGAGGAAGGCGCTCAGGTTCTTCTCGATGGCGACGCGGCCGACGCACAGGAATACCGGGCCGGGAAAGCCGAGGTCCTTCTTCTTGTCCGGGCGGAAGTGATCGGTGTCGACGCCCCGCGTCCACGGCCTGAGCTTGGTGAAGCCTCGCGACGCAAGGTCCTCCGCCAGCGACTGGGTGGCGACCAGCGTGCCTTGTCCGGAATTGTGGAAATCACGCAGCCAGCGATAGGCCCAGCTCTCCGGCACCGGCAGGCGGGCGCTCAGATATTCGGGAAAGCGGGTGTGATAGCTGGTGGTAAAGGGACGGCCGGCATTGCGGCAATAGCGCCGCGCCATGATGCCGAGCGGGCCTTCGGTGACGATATGGATATGGTCGGCCTTGCGAGCCTCGATCAGCCGCGCGACATGACCGGGCGTGGTCAGCGCCAGCCTGATGTCGGGGTAGGTCGGCAACGGCAAGGTGCGAAAGATGTTCGGGGTCAGGAAGTCGACCGCAACGTCGAAGGTTTTCAGCGTTTCGGTGAGCCGCTCCAGCGTGTGGACGACGCCGTTGACTTGCGGCCGCCAGGCGTCGGTGACCATCAGGATGCGCATGGCGGTCCTTTGCTCGGATCAACGGTTGCCTTGATGCGATAGCGGTACGGCCCGGCTGCCCTCGCTTCGCTCCACCGCACCCGGGCAGGCACGAGGTCGAAGTAAGGCGGCTGAGCCGAATCAACTGAGGTCGCGCGCTTCATGCGCGCTCTTGACCATGGTTTCATGACGGGCGGATGAAGGTGGTTTTTGGCCGAGCCCCGCCTTCCAGATCATGCTTTGGTCAGGCGGGCACCTTGATTACCGCCCGCAGGCCGCCGAGCGGGCTGTCTTCCAGCATGATGTCGCCGCCATGGCTGCGGGCAATATCGCGGGCGATAGAGAGACCAAGGCCGGTGCCGCTGGCGTCTAGGTTGCGCGCCTCGTCGAGCCGCACGAACGGTTTGAACACGTCTTCGCGCTTTTCCGGCGGGATGCCCGGACCGTCATCGTCGATGGTGACGACGAGTGAGCCGCGGCCGTGATCGGCGCTGATCTCCACCGTCTTGGCATAGCGCAAGGCATTGCCGGCGACATTGGACAACAGCCGGGCGAAAGCGTGCGGGCGCACATGCACGTCCGGATCACCGGCAAGCACGGTCGATAGCTTGCGCTTGTGCAGCGACGCCTCCTCGCCGAGCTTTTGGAAATAAGCCTCGAGATCGAAATGGCCGGCATCTTCCGACGCTTCGCCGCGGGCAAAGGCGATATAGCCTTCCAGCATCGACTGCATGTCGTCGATGTCCTGGTTGAGCGCGGCCTTGGTCTCGGGCTTGCCGCCGGCCAGCGCCAGCTGCAGCTTGAAGCGGGTGAGGATGGTTCTGAGATCGTGGCTGACGCCGGTCAGCATGGCGGTGCGCTGTTCCAGCTGGCGTTCGATGCGCTCGCGCATCTGGATGAAGGCAAAGCCGGCCCGGCGGACCTCCTCGGCGCCGCGTGGGCGGAAATCGCGCGGCATCGGCCGGCCCTTGCCGAAGCTTTCGGCGGCCTCGGCCAGAGACAGGATCGGCCGGATCTGGTTGCGAAGGAAGGGGATGGCGATCGTCAGCAGCACCAGCGACGTCCCGACCATCCAGATCAGGAAGATGTGGGTGTTGGAGGCATAGGCCTGGCTGCGGCGCACGAAGACGCGCAGCACCTTGCCCTCGAGCTGGATGCGGACCTCGACGATGTTGGAATTGCCGACCGTGTCGATCCAGAACGGGCGGTTGATCTGGCGGGTGATCTCGGTGGAAAGGACGTCGTCAAGGATCGAGAAGAAGGGCTTGGGTCCAGGCGCCGGCAACGGGTCGGGCGGCAAGAGGTCGACCTTCAACTGCATGCGGTCCTGGGCGATGCGGATGATGTTGGCGTAGTCGCCATCATGCGGATAGGTCTCGATCATGTCGATGATCGCGGCGATGTCGCGCACGGTGGCCTGCGACAGGCGCTGCGTCACGGTTGCCCAGTGGCGTTCCATGAAGTCGAAGGCGACGACCGACTGCAGAAGGATCATCGGCGCGATGACGATGATCAGCGAGCGGGCATAAAGCCGCTTGGGCATATAGAACGCAACCAGCCGCCAGAACCGCTTCCAGGCACGCGGCATTGCTTTCAGCGCGCGTGATACGCGCGCGCCAAAGCCGCCTTGTTCCGGCCGTTCCAGTTGCGTGGTCGCCATTTATCCTTCCGCTGGGTCAATGGCCGCTGGTCGATGGCCACATATCTATGGCCAAAGGGCGGCCGTCAGCGGCATTCTATTCCACGCTGAGCCGATACCCAATACCGCGCACCGTCTGCAGCCAGACCGGATTGGACGGATCGCGCTCGATCTTGCGGCGCAGCCGGTTGATCTGAACGTCGATGGTGCGCTCGCCGACTTCCGAATCGTCACCGACAAGCTCATGGCGCGGGATGGTTTCGCCGGCCCGCGCGGCAAAGATCGCCAGGATCTCCTGCTCGCGGTCGGTCAGCTTCAGAGCCTCGCCGCCCCGCTTCAGCTCGCGCCTGGCGATCTGGAAGGTGTAGGGGCCGAAGACCAGCTGCTCGACCTTGGGCGTCGTCGCCGGGCCGCCGCGGCGCAGGATGTTGTTGATGCGCAGGATCAGTTCGCGCGGGTCGAAGGGCTTGGGCAGATAGTCGTCGGCGCCGGCCTCGAGCCCGGTGATGCGGCTGTCGGTTTCCGATAGCGCGGTGAGCATCAGGATCGGCACGTTCTTCTCCGCCCGCAGCGCCTTGGTGAGGTCGACGCCGGTCTCTCCGGGCATCATGACGTCGAGGACAAGGAGGTCGAAGTCGAGCCCGGCGAGCTTGCGCCTGGCCTCGCCGGCATTTCCGGCGACAGTGACGCGAAAGCCATTTTCGGTCAGATACTGCTTGAGCAAATTGCGGATGCGGGTGTCGTCGTCGACCACAAGCAGATGCGGCGCGTCATCGTCCGGCGCCGTCGGCTGGTCCACCCTCTCAATGGTCTCCATGACTTTTCCCTGACATGTTTGCAGGCACAATGTCGATCTGCGCCCTTAGTTCCGGATTGACCATGGCTTCCAGGAATCGTTCGATCAAGGGACGCTCGCTGGCTCCGGAATCTTCCAATGCAGCACGGATGCGGCGTGACTGTGGCCGCGCCAGGGCCAGCGCCAAGGCGCGGCCCTTGGCTGTCGGATAGAGCTCCCGCTGGCGGCGGTCGCGCGGACCCTGCAATTGGACGACATGGTCGGTGTCGATCAGCTGCTTGAGCACCCGCGCCAGGCTCTGCTTGGTGATCTTGAGCACGTCGAGCAGTTCGGCGACCGTCAGTCCCGGCCGGCGGTTGACGAAATGCAGCACACGGTGATGGGCGCGGCCAAAGCCGTAATCGGCCAGGATTTGGTCCGGATCGGAAGTGAAATCGCGATACGCAAAGAAGAACAGTTCGATGATGGCGAAGTCGATGCCGTCCTCGTCGGTGATCGGTGTCTTGATCGGTTTTCCGGCAGCTGGGCTTCGATCCGTCATCATTTCTCCGTCCATAGAGGGAAATTATGTCAGTACTATTGACGTAATTTCCCCGCAATGGTAATTTTTGACAAGCTTTTCGGGTGAATGCGAACGAAAAGGCAAGGGAGTGCGGTTTTTCCGGAACTTCCTGAGTTTGCCAGAGTTCGATTCTCCGCTTACGCTTCAAGGGCCGCCGACGCGGCTGTCGCGCAACAAAAAACAACACTAATGATGTGCGGGTCGCCGCCCGCGGGAGGTTTCCATGGCATCCGTTCCCTTCGACCAACTGGACGGCTTCATCTGGATCAACGGCGAGTTCGTCAAATGGGCCGACGCCAAGATCCACGTGCTGACCCACGGCCTGCACTATGCCAGCGCCGTCTTCGAGGGCGAGCGCGCCTATGGCGGCGCCATCTTCAAGCTCAATGAGCACACCGAGCGTCTGCATGAATCGGCGCGCCTGCTCGGCTTCAATATTCCCTATTCCGTGGCCGAGCTCAATGACGCCTCGACCACGCTTCTGAAGAAGCAGGGTTTCCAGGACGCCTATGTCAGGCCGATCGCCTGGCGCGGCAGCGAACAGATGGGGGTGTCGGCGCAGAACAGCCGCATCAACTGCGCCATCGCCATCTGGCAATGGCCGAGCTATTTCGACCCGGCGCAGAAGCTCAAGGGCATCCGTCTCGATCTGGCGGAATGGCGCCGGCCCGATCCGCGCACCGCGCCGTCGAAGTCGAAGGCCGCCGGCCTCTACATGATCTGCACCATGTCCAAGCATGCCGCCGAGGCCAAGGGCTATGCCGATGCCATGATGCTCGACTGGCGCGGCCAGGTCGCCGAAGCAACGGGCGCCAACATCTTCTTCGTCAAGGATGGCAAGATCCACACGCCGAAGCCCGATTGCTTCCTCGACGGCATCACCCGCCGCACCGTCATCGGCCTCGCCAAGGACCGCGGCCTTGAAGTCGTCGAGCGCGCCATCATGCCTGAGGAACTCGAAGGCTTCGAACAGTGCTTCCTCACCGGAACGGCAGCGGAAGTGACGCCGGTCTCCGAGATCGGTCCGTACCGATTCGAGGTCGGCGAGATCGACAAGACTTTGATGAACGACTATTCTGCTGCGGTGCAACCTAAGCATGCGATAGCCGCAGAATAACGAAAGTCACAGCTTTTTTCGCAAGCAGGGGCGGTTTTGAGGCCGGCCCCTTTATTTCAGCATCTGTGCATTTGACTTTCGTACAATTCAGCGTCTCATGATGGTGTCGGCCCGGGAGGCTGGCAGCTATGGAGGGACTAGGTACATGGATACGAATACGCTCATTGCGCTCGTTGTGCAGGTAATTGCAGGTGTTGTCGGTGGTCAGGCGGTCGGCGTTGCGCTGAAGAATGCGGCGATGGGCCAGCTGACCAAAATCCTCGGCGGCGCCGTTGGCGGCGTCGGCGGCGCGGCGATCCTCGGCAGCCTGCTCGGCGGTACGGCCGACCCGGCAGCGGCTGCCACGGCAGCGGGCGGATTGGGTGATACGCTGAACCTCAAAAACCTGCTCGGCGGCGCCGGCGGCGGCGCCATCCTGACCGGCATCATCGGTGCGGTCATGGGCGCGATGAAGAAGTAAGCCTCTAGATCATTCACCGTTTCACGGCGAATGATCTAGTTTGTTGTTTTACGCAATTCCGGACGGAAAACCGCTTTACACTTTTCCTGGAATTGCTCGAGACTCAGGCTTCGTCAAATGGGCGGCCGTTGGGCCGCCCATTTCTGTTTTAGGACGGACTGTTTGCCTTTCAGCAGTGGACGGCCTTCGCCCGCGCCTCTACATCACGCTGGAACAGCGAAAGGACAATCATGGGTCAGCTCAATGCCGGCATCGTGCCGGTCACGCCTTTCCAGCAGAACTGCACCATCCTGTTCGACATGGATGACAAGCATGGCGTCGTCGTCGATCCGGGCGGCGACATCGACAAGGTGCTGGCGGTGCTGAAGGACAATGCGATCACCGCCGCTGCGATCTGGATCACCCATGGCCACATCGATCACGCCGGCGGCGCCATGGAGCTGAAGGAAGCACTCGGCATCGAGATCATCGGCCCGCACGAAGCCGACAAGCTATTGCTCGACAATCTCGAGAACCAGGGCCAGCGCTACGGCATTGCCGGGGCGCGCAACTGCGTGCCCGACCGGTTTCTCGCAGAGGGCGAGACGGTTTCGTTCGGCTCACATATGTTCGAGGTGCTGCACTGCCCCGGCCATGCGCCCGGCCATGTCGTATACTACAATCGCGCGGCGAAGTTCGCTCATGTCGGCGACGTGCTGTTTCGCGGCTCGGTCGGGCGCACCGACCTGCCGGGCGGCGACCATGCGGCGCTGATCGCCTCGATCAAGGACAAGCTTTTGCCGCTCGGTGACGAGATCGGCTTCATCTGCGGCCACGGCCCGGGTGGCCGCTTTGGCGAGGAAAGGCGGACCAATCCCTTCCTGACTTAGCGATGTCTTTCTGCCAAGAAAAAAGCGCTGGCCTTGCGGTCAGCGCTTTTTGTGGGACAGGGAAGCTCAATTCGCGACGCAGAAATGCTGCTCACCGTCATTGCCGGTGAACGTGCCGCTGCGGGCATTGAAGCTCCGGTAGCGGTCCGAGCAGTATTCGTACCAGTCGCGGGTCCACGGCTCGGCATAGCGGTCGGCATAGACGACCCGCGGTTCGGCATAGTAACGGCGCACCGGCGCCGGCCGCACTTCGCGGTAGTCGTAATCGTCGTCATAGCTGCTGTAGCGCGGCTGCGGGTTGCTCAGCGCACCGGCGATCAGAGCGCCGGCCGCAAGGCCGACGACACCGGCCGCAAGCGCGTCGCCATTATGATGACGACCATGGCCATGATGCCAGCGGTTCCAGTCCTTGGCATTGGCGGCAGGCAAGGTGGCGAGGGTGGTCGCGGCCAGAGCGGCGCCCAGGATGGCGGTCTTGAAAATGCGATTCATTTTGGTCTCCTTCGTGCCGGCCCGGATAGTTTTCGGGGATGCGGTCCAGCCTAGGGGACGATTAATAGAAGACCGTGGCTGAACGGGGGCTGAACGGAATTGGCTGATACGATCCAGTTCTTGCGGCAAAACCAAGCGCGTACGCAAGGCGCTCCGCCTCGTCAATCTCCGTCCGGACTGTCTTGAGCCAGCTTAGCCGACCGACAGGTTGACGGCCTTCGGACCCTTGCCGCGCTTGTCCGGCTCGGTGTCGAATGTCACTTTCTGTCCATCCTCCAGACCGGAAAGACCCGAAGCCTGCACGGCCGAAATATGAACGAAGACATCCTTCTGCCCGTCGTCGGGCGTAATGAAGCCGAAGCCTTTGGCATGATTGAAGAATTTGACGGTGCCGGTCTGCGGCATGGGAAGCTCCCTTTGATCCCATAAAGTCCAGTTTCGGGCCGGCAAATGCCCGAAGGGAAATTTGTCCTTTATTTTAGCGCTATCGGCAAGAGAAAGTTTTGGCGACGGCGGCAACGCTGAAGGCTGGTCAAATAGATCGTGGCACCGAAGGCAATTCGCGCCAGACGATTGCTCCGGCGATCAGCCACGGCATTGACCGATAAAGCGTCCTTTGCCTCCGGCGACGGCGGTCATGAAAAAGGCGCAACGGGAAACGTCGCGCCTTCGAAACTCTGGACGGCTGACAAAGCCGGTTCAAACACGCTTTAGGTGCTTTTTCGAGCGCCCTGACGGGCGCGCGGGCACCGCCGGTTCAGGCCGCGCGGAGGTTGACCGCCTTCGGACCCTTGCCCATGCGGTCGGGTTCAACGTCGAAGGTGACCTTCTGGCCGTCGACGAGGGTACGCAGGCCCGAGGCCTCGATCGCGGAAATGTGGACGAACACATCCTTGGCGCCGCCGTCGGGCGTGATGAAGCCGAAGCCTTTGGTCGCGTTGAAGAATTTAACGGTGCCGGTCTGGGCCATTGGGGAAACTCCTTCACCCGTGTCAGTCTTATGGTTTGCCCGCCGCCTGGCATCGTGGGCAAGTCCCGGTGGTTGCTTCGGCAGTCCTGCATTTGCGCATGGTAAAACCCCCCGCCGAAAATGGGGCCGTCAGAGATTCACAGTATCGGGGAAAGGTCGTCCAAAACGTTCCGCTCTCCGGGTCGCAAATGCCCGAACACAAAATTTATCGCACGGAAACGTGATCGTTGCAAGATAGCGCCGCGGGCCGCGTCCATCGACGCATCCCAACGAAGGCGCTTCGATAAACCTGGGTTCTTAAGAGTTCATCAGCCAGAGCCCGGCCACGCATGGTCCAGCGGTTTGGTCCAGGGCCAAAGCAATGCGCGGGCCGGGCATCGCATGGCTCCCGCGCCGCAAACGGGGGTTGCATTTGGCAAGGGAATGGCGAGGATCGACAGGCGCGTTTTGCGCCGGGGACGGGGGTCTCGAGGGAGGCATATTCATGAGATTTCTTGCGACGATCTTCTCGCGCCAGGGTTTTACTATTCTCTTCCTGTCGGGTCTTCTTGCGGCCTGCACCGTCGTCGTCGATGACGGGCCGGGACCACGTCCGCGCCCGCCACGGCCGGAACCGGAATTCTGCACCAGGCAATACGAGCCGGTCTGCGCGCGGCGCGGCGGTGACCGCCAGACCTTCGCCAATGCCTGCCTTGCCGAACGGGAAGGCTACCGCATCGTTCGCGACGGCCCTTGCCGCGACGGCGGCGGTGGTGGCGGTGGTGGCGAAGAGCCGACATTCTGCACGCGCGAATACGCCCCGGTCTGCGCCCGCCGCCATGGCGAGCTGCGCACCTTTCCCAACGCCTGCGAGGCCCGTGCCGCCGACTACCGCGTCGTCGAGGACGGCCCCTGCTGATTTTTCCTTCTCCCCTGTCGGGTGAGTCCGCCGGAGGCGAATTCACCGTCCCACTGGCACGATAAAAAAGGCGGCGAATGCCGGGACCCTGCGAAGCAGCGGGGACCGGGCGGGTGGACCGGACCACCCTTGGTCCTTCGCAGGCTCAGGGCGTTCGAAACTCGAAAAGCCAACAATTGGCTTTTCGTCTGCTGCGCGGACCGCTTCTCACCCCCAAGGGAGAAGGCAAGGTCGCGGATCGGAGTGGTTGCCTACGCCGAATACGCCCCGTCGGCCGGGCCGGCATAAAGCTCTGCGCCGTCCTCGTCGCAAATGCGCAGACGGTCGGGGATCTGCGGCATGGCGAGGCTGTGGAACAGCGCGGTGGCGCCCTGCAGGGCGGCGCGCAGGTTCGGCGCGTCCAGCGATACCTTGTCGAGCGTGGCTTCGTCGACGTCGCGCGAGCGGCTCGACGAAGAACGTCAAGCAAGCCTCCGTTGCAGAGTTTTGGGCGAGATCGTCAGTCCGAGATCGTCAGTCCATTGCCGGCAGGTGCGCCAGGCGCGCCCTGCCTGGTCAGCCCTTCGACTTCGGCTTCAGGCTGCTCTCTGCCTGCTTGACCGAGGAACCGAACGGGGAGGCGGCCTTGGCCACCACCTTGTCTTTCTTGGGCTTGCGCGTTTCGCGATTGCTGCGCTGCTGACCCTTGGCCATCTGTCTGCTCCTTCGTACGTGCTGGGTGGGTGCGGTGTCAGACTGCCTGGCTGTCGGGGACAGCCGGGGCGTCCGCTACTTCGAGGTTGTCTTCCGTGGTGACCCGCTCATAGGTCTCCTCCTCGCTGCGGATGCGATATTGCGGCGAGCCATCCTTGACCGGCAATCTGCTCTTGATCTGAAACAGCTCGGCGGTCTTCTGGGCGAGCCCGCTGCGGCTCTTCATGCGCACGGTCTGGCCGATGGCGAAGAGGTGCGAGGGCGTGTCGGTGCGCGGACGCGCATTCTGCTGGAAGCGGATCATGCTGCGTTCTCCTGGTCGCGCCTCAGCGCTGTTTCGAGTTCGAGGTAGTCGATGGCGACAAGCTGGCTGGTGGCCGGGTTCTTCACCGCCCTTGCCGGCAAATGGATGAAGGTGGCGACGCGACGCCAGGCAAGCCGCGACATGCCCTCGATCAGCTCTTCGTCGTGATCGATGTCATAGTCGCCGGCCGGCAGTTGCCCTTCCAGCCCGCTAAGCACGAAGGGTGCCGCGAAATGGGCGATGGAACGGGTGGTGCGATCCGGCATTGGCTTGGCTCTGGTTCGTCGATGCTTTCCGGCATCAACCGGGAACTCAACCATCGGCGATTGGAATGAGTTTGGCGGGTCGAGTATCTCCGACGCCGCTATATGCCAAGCTTGACCCAAAAACGATCTCAGATCAATAATCCGAAATTGTTGGTTATTCAAGCTGATTTCCGCCGCGGCTCGACCGGTATAAAAAATTTCTCGTATAAACCCCTAATAAATCTGCTATTGTGGAACAATATCAGCCAATTTCTTATTTAGAGAGCATCGGAATAATTATTCCTGTGCCCCTAAGATTATTTTTTACGAAAGGCAAAAATATATGAGATTCATGAAAACGCCGGATAGTCCGACCGCAACAATCGAGCCAATCGTCCTCTTCCCCAAGGCAATATCAGTGCGCCTGACGATAAGAAGCGACGAAGCGGCACGGCGCAAGATTGCCGACACCGACGGCACGCTACGGCGGGAGCGCCGGCTCGCCGAGAGCCACCGGCTGATTTGAACGCTACATTTTCCTGGAATTCCTCTAGAGTTTCGAAGAGGTCCGCGCCCTTGGCGAGCCCACTCTTCCCTTGAACCTGCAGCGCCGATGGCCTAGATCGCGGCAAGCGGACAAAACACGGCAGGTTTCCCATCAACAGAGATCAGAGAAGAGCGGCGGGTGCTGGAGCTGGCGGACAGGCGCCGCTGGGCCTCGACCAATATGTGCAGCAGGCGCTGCAGCTGCATCAGGCCGGGCGCCGGCAGGAGGCCGAGACGCTGTACCGGCAGGTGCTGGCGCGCAAGGCCAATCACCCGGCAGCGGCGCATTTCCTGGGCCTGTTGCTGCACCAGACCGGGCGCAGCCCCGAAGGGCTGGAGCTGATCGAGCAGTCTGTGCGTCTGCAGCCGAAGAATCCCGATTTCCTCAACAATCTCGGCACGGTGATGCGCGATCTCGGCCGCGTTGCCGCGTCCGCCGATTTCTTCCGCGGCGCGGTCGATCTCAAGCCCGACCAGCTCGCGGCACGCGACAATCTGGGTTCGGCGTTGAAACAGCTCGGCCAGTTCGAGGCTGCGGAGGACATCTATCGCGGCACAATCGGGCGCAATCCCTTCCATGTCCGCGCCCGCATCGGGCTTGCCGAAACGTTGCAGGAAGCCGGTCGTCTGGATGAGGCGCTGGCGACCTTTCGCGAGGCGCTGACGATCCGGCCCAAGGATGCCGACCTGTTGCATGGGCTCGGCGTCGGGCTGATGGAAAAAGGCAAGCTCGATGAAGCGGCAGACCTGTTTCGGCAGGCGTTGGCGATCACGCCAGGCATGGCAAAGGCCTGGCTGATGCTGACGCAGGTCAAGCGCCAGAAGGAGCGCGACGCCGAACTCGCCGGCATGGAGGCCCAGCATGCCAAGGCGCCGGCCGACAGCCTGGCGCGCATGCAGCTGTCCTTCGGTCTCGGCAAGGCCAATGACGATTTGAAGGACTACAACAGGGCCTTCGACTATTTCGCTGAAGGCAATGCGATCCGCCGCAAGGGCATCGATTATGATCCGGTCAGGACGCGGGCCGAATTCGAGGCGATGAAGACGGTGTTCAACGCCGGCTTTTTCGAAAAGCACAAGCCAAGTGCAATCTCCGACGACACCCCGATTTTCGTCGTCGGCATGCCGCGCTCCGGCACCACGCTGGTCGAACAGATCATCGCCAGCCATCCACAAGTCTATGGCGCGGGCGAGCTCAGCATGTTGAAAACCGCGGTCGGCAAGCAATTTCCGCTGACCATGCCGGGAGGTTTCCCCTGGGGACTGGTCGATGTATCCGACGCGGAGTTTGCGGAGGCGGGCCAAGCCTATCTCGACATGCTGCATGAGCGCTATCCCAACTTCAGGCATGTCACCGACAAGATGCCCGGCAACTTCCTGCTCATCGGCTTCATCCATATGATGCTGCCGAAAGCCAAGATCATCCATTGCGCGCGCGATGCGGCGGCGACCTGCCTTTCGATCTACAAGGTGCATTTCCGCGGCGACAACCACCGCTACGGCTATGATCTGGGCGAGCTCGCCGATTTCCACAATATCTACACCGACATCATGGCGCATTGGCACGATGTTCTGCCGGGCGTCGTGCATAACGTGCGTTACGAGGATTTCGTGGCCGACCAAGAGGGACAGACGCGGGCGCTGATCGGGCATCTCGGCCTGTCCTGGGACGACAAGGCGCTGTCGTTCCACGAGACCGACCGCCCGGTGCGCACGGCCTCGGCCGCGCAGGTGCGCCAGCCGATGTATCGGGGCTCGGTCGATCTCTGGAAGCGCTATGGCGACAGGTTGAAGCCGCTGCTGGACAAGCTGGCCTGAGCAGCGGCTAAAGCTCGATGAAGGGCTGGAAGCCGCCGAAGATCATGCGCTTCATATCGAAGGGCATGGGCCCCAAATCGGGTGTCAAACGGGGATCGGCCATCACCTTGGCCATTACCGCGTCGCGGCTTTGCCTGGACGAATAGACGGCCCAATCAAAGACGACGATCTCGTCGTCTTTTGCCTGAACGGCACGCGGAAACGAGGTCAACTCACCATAGGGCACGTCGTCGGCGGTACATTCGACATAGGCGAGCGCTCCGTGTTCCTTCCATATCGGGCCTGCGAGGTTGGCCAGCTTCTTGTAGTCATCGATATTTGCCTTCGGCACGGCGAGCACGAAACCATCGACATAGGACATTGGGTTTTCCTTGGAGTATCTCACAAAGCTCCTTACCGGCGTCAGCCGGTGAGGAGCTTTGTCAGCGGTGGTCAGTCTTTCTTCGCCGGCGCGTTCATCGCCCATTCGACCCCGAAGGGATCGCGCATGTTGCCCCACTGGTCGCCCCAGAACATCAGCTGCAGCGGCACTGCGACTTCGCAGCCGGCATCGACCGCGCGCTTCCACCAGCCATCGATCTCGTCGGCGCCGAGATGGAGCTGCATGGTATAGCCCTGCGGCTTGACGGCAGGCATGCCGTTTTCGGGGTAGAAATCGGAAATCATCAGCGTCGAGCCGTTGATGTGGAGATGGATGTGCATGGTGCGGCCCTGCTCATCGGGCGGATAGAAGAACACCTGCTCGGCGCCGAAGGCCTTCTTGTAGAATTCGGCGGCCTTGAAGGCGCCGTCCAGCTGCAGATAGGGGGTCAATCCACCGAGAACTTTCGCGGCCGGCTGAATGGGGGTCTGGTCGGTCATGTCTTGTTCCTCTTTGGGTTTGGTCTGGGCGCTGGTCTGGCCTTTGCGAACCTCAGGACGAACGAGGCGGCGGCAATCCTACATGTCTGATGCGATTTTTTGGGCCGATGCGATTTTTGGGGTGAAATGAACTTGCGTCGGCGGCGCCCAATCAGAGCGCAATCCTCGGTATGAGCAGGCTAGAAAAGGGGACTGCTTCTCCAACCCGCTGAGACGACAATGATCCTCTATTACCAGACCCATTCGCCCTTTGCGCGCAAGGCGCTCGTCTTCGCCCATGAGGTCGGGCTTGCCGACCGGCTCGAGGTCATTCATCACGAGACCAGCCCGACCTTGCGCAATGCCCGTGTCTACGCCGAAAACCCGCTCGGCAAGGTGCCGGTGCTGCTGCGGCCGGATGCGCCGCCGCTCTTCGATTCCGATGTCATCTGCGCCTATCTCGATACGCTGCATGACGGCCGCAAATTGCTGCCGCAGGACGGCGAAGCGCGCTGGCAGGCGTTGCGGCTGCAGGCGGTCGCCCAAGGCCTGGCGCAGACGGGCATAGGCCTGCGCTGGGAGACGGAAAGGCGGCCCGAACAGTTGCGCTATGCAGCGCTTGCCGAAGGCTGCCGGGAAAAAATCGAGGCCAGCTATGACTGGATCGAAAGCGCGCTGGACGACGAGACACCGCTCCATGTCGGCCATATAGCGCTTGCCACCACGCTGTCCTGGATGGCGTTCCGCCAGCTGCCGTCCTTTCGCGCGCGGGCGCGGCTGACGCGCTGGTTCGAGGCGTTCGAAAAGCGTCGATCGATGCAGGCGACGCCGCTGTCGGGCGATACGCATGACTGAGCAACGGTCGCCCCGCGGCGGCCTGCATCGATCTTTCCCGACCGCATGGTCAGGGCGCCCTGCAGATCCGCGGGCCGTTTTGCGCGTCGATGAGGATTTCCGGCCAGCCGATATCCTTGCGCAGTTCGATCGGCAGGGCCAGAAGCTCGCGCTCGCTGCGATAGCGGGCGCGGTTCTGTGCGTAACGGGCGGCGACGCGGCCTATGGATGACAGGATGGACATGATGCGTTCTCCTCAGATGAAGCCGGCATCATCGTGTCGGCATCCCAAGGACGCAGCAGGTTCAGGCGATCCGACAGAGCGCTGAAAATATTCTGGGAGATGTGAAACCATGGGCCGCAACACAGTGCGGCCCATGGTGGTAGTTCCTCAGCCCGCCGTTTCAGCCACTGAGCGGAAGAAATCCTGGGGTCTTCGACTTCGGTCAGCTTCCGCTTGTCGATCAGCCAGAAGCGGTTGCCGATGGCGCGGATGAAGGAACGGTCGTGCGAGGCGAGCACACAGCTCGCCTGGTGCTTGAGCAGTTCCTCCTCCAGCGCTTCCTGGCCGTCGATGTCGAGATGGTTGGTCGGCTCGTCGAGCAGGTAGAAGTTGGGGTTGGCGAGTCTCAGCGCCAGCATCATCAGCCGCGCCTTCTGGCCGCCGGACAGCACGCCGATCTTCTTCTCCTGCATCTCAATGACAACGCCGGCGCCGGCAAGCAGCGAACGGGCGCGCTGCTCGCCGACATCGTAGCGGCGCGAGACCATGGCCAGCGGCGTGTCGTCGCCACTGATGCCGGCCAGCGCCTGGTCGCTGTAACCGAGCGCCGTCGACGGCGTCACCTTGACGTTCGGCACCGTGTCAGGCTCGGAGATGGCATTGCGGATCAGGTTGACGAAACGCGACTTGCCGACGCCGTTGCGGCCGAGCAGCACGATGCGATCGCCCTGGCAGATGTGGCGCTTGCCGGTCTTGAACAGCAGCATGCCGTCCGGCGTTTCCACCGTGGCGTCGTCCAGCGTAATCAGCACCTTGGCATGGGTGCCGCGGTTGGCCAGCCGGATCGCGCCGGCTGATTTCTCGCGATGCGCCGATACCGCGGCGTCTTCCAGCTTCTCCGCCCGTTCCCTGAGTTGCTTGGTCTTCACCGTCAAAAGGTCGCTGCCGGAATTGATGCCGATGTTGTTGAGCTTGGCGGCCTGCTTGCGCAGTTGCTGCGCCACCTTCATGTCGCGCTCGAACCGGCGCGCCGTCGAAGCGTCCAGGTCGTCGAGCGCTTGCCTCGCCCTGGAATAGGGCAGTGCAAACACCGGCGAGTCCTCCGGGCGCAAGAACAGCGTGCGGTTGGTGACGGCGTCGAGAAAGGCGCGGTCGTGACTGGCGATGACCACCGGCACCTCGCGAGGCAGGGCGTTCAGCCAGCTTTCCAGCTGGCTGATCTTGGCGAGGTCGAGATGGTTGGTGGGCTCGTCGAGCAAAAGCACATCGGGGTCGGTGACCCAGACGGGGGCAATCAGCGCCAGCCGCTGCCATCCGCCGCTCAGCGCCTGCATCGGCCGTTCGCGCATCGGCTCGGGCACGTCGAGCGAATCCAGCGCCACGTCGACCCGCCACATCTCGCTGTCGGCCTGCCCCGCCGGCAAGGCGTCGGCCACCACCTGGTGGAAGCTGCGGCCGAGAAGGGCAGGAGGAACGGATTGTTCGACATGGCCGACGCGCAGGCCGCGCGTGCGGGAAATGTCGCCGGAGGTCGGCTCCATTGCGCCGGTCAGGCACTTCAGCAAGGTCGACTTGCCACGGCCATTGGCGGCAACGATGCCGAGCCGGTCGCCGGCGCCGATGGTGAGGTCGAGATTGGAAAACAGCGGCGCACTCATGGTGACGCCGAGGGATTTGAGGCTGATCAGGGCCATTGCGATTTCTCTGGTCTTGCCGGAGACAACTCCGGATGCACTTTGACGGTGTGCTTGCCGGCCGTCAGGCTCAGCTTTGCGCACCACGAAGGGCAGACCAAAAAATCGAAACGGGAAAAAACCCGTGATGTCCCTGGTCAGCCCTGCAAGCGAACTCGCAGGGCCGAAATCGGGCCACGCTGACGATGGTGATCGATAGACACGCAGCCCTCCTTTCAAGACAAAACTTTGAGTGTGTGGAGCGATTACACCAAAGGCGGGGGTGGAGGCAAGTGGCGACGGATGCGGCGGTGGTGGAGCGCTCTTCCCTTCTCCCACAAGGGGAGAAGGAAAGAGGTGCTATTTCCCCGGCCGCCCCGTCTTGCCCGGCCGGCGCTTTTCGCGGCGGGCGTCGCCTGGGTCTTCGTAGGAGCCGATGCCGGCGCGCTGGCGAACGAATGGTTTTGGGGAATCGTCGCGTTCCTTCGCGCCCCCCTCTGCCCTGCCGGGCATCTCCCCCACTCGGGGGGAGATTGGCTGGGGCTTGGCCGGCACTTTCCCTTCGACCGGCTTTTCCGTGCGCCGCACGGTCATCTCGTCGAGCGAATTCTTCTTGAACAGTGGCTTGGTGGCGCCGCCCGGAATGCCGAAGTCGGAGCCGTGCGCTTCCTGCGCCGACTGTTTCTTGAACAGCGAGCGCGACACCGCGCCTGACGGTGTCGGCATGTCGGTACCAGGCCCCATATCGTCGATCGACGGCTTGGCAAACAGCGGTTTCTTCACCGGCACGGCGCCGTCGGCGCCCATTTCGTCGAGCGCCGGCTTGCGGAAGAGGTTGGACCGGGCAGCCCTGGCCGCCTCTTCGGCGGCACGTGCCTCATCGAACTTGCGGAACCGCTCCTGTTCCTCAGCCGTACGGTGCTTGGCCACGCCCTTGTTGTGCTTGCCCTTCTCGCGGCCCGAAACCGGGCTTTCCATGTCGGCATATTTGGCCAGCGGGTCTTCCGCGATCGACAGTTCCATTTCGCGCAGCCGCTTGATCTCGTCACGGATGCGGGCGGCCTTCTCGAAGTCGAGATTGGCGGCGGCGTCGCGCATCTGCTTTTCCATGGCGTCGAGATGAGCCTTGAGATTGTTGCCCATCATCGCACCGGCGCCGTCGGTGAACTGCGAGATATCGGCGCGGACATGGTCCTTCTCGTAGACCGAGTCCAGAATGTCGGAGATGCGCGACTTCACCGATTCCGGGGTGATGCCGTTGGCCGCGTTCCATTCCATCTGCTTTTCGCGGCGGCGGTTGGTCTCGGCCATCGCCCGCTCCATCGAGCCGGTGACCTGGTCGGCATAGAGGATGACCTTGCCGTCGACGTTGCGGGCGGCGCGACCGATGGTCTGGATCAGCGACGTCTCGGAGCGCAGGAAGCCCTCCTTGTCGGCGTCGAGGATGGCGACGAAACCGCATTCAGGAATGTCGAGGCCTTCGCGCAGCAGGTTGATGCCGACCAGCACGTCGAAAGCGCCGAGGCGGAGATCGCGCAGAATTTCGATGCGCTCCAGCGTGTCGATGTCGGAGTGCATGTAGCGAACGCGCACGCCTTGCTCATGCAAATATTCGGTCAGGTCTTCGGCCATGCGCTTGGTCAAAACGGTGACCAGCGTGCGGTAGCCGGCGGCCGTGGTGTCGCGGATTTCGCCGACGACATCGTCGACCTGGCTTTTCGCCGGGCGGACTTCGACCGGCGGATCGATCAGGCCGGTCGGGCGGATGACCTGCTCGGCGAACACGCCGCCGGCCTGTTCCATCTCCCAGGCGCCGGGTGTCGCAGAAACCGCGACGGAGAGCGGTCGCATGGCGTCCCATTCCTCGAAGCGCAGCGGACGGTTGTCCATGCAGGAGGGCAGGCGAAAACCATACTCCGCCAGCGTCGCCTTGCGCCGAAAGTCGCCACGATACATGCCGCCGATCTGCGGCACGGTGACGTGGCTTTCGTCGATGAAAACCAGCGCATTGTCCGGGATATATTCGAACAATGTCGGCGGCGGATCGCCCGGCTGGCGTCCCGTGAGATAGCGCGAATAGTTCTCGATGCCGGCGCAGGAGCCGGTGGCTTCCAGCATCTCAAGATCGAAGCGGCAGCGCTGTTCGAGCCGCTGTGCCTCCAGCAGGCGGCCGGCGCGCTCGAGCTCGACCAGCCGGTGCTTGAGCTCCTCCTTGATCGACTTGATCGCCTGGTTGAGCGTTGGACGCGGCGTCACATAGTGCGAGTTGGCGTAGATCTTGACGCTCTTCAGCTCGCCGGTCTTCTGGCCGGTGAGCGGATCGAATTCGGTGATCGCCTCGATCTCGTCGCCGAACATCGAGATGCGCCAGGCGCGGTCCTCAAGGTGGGCCGGGAAGATTTCGATCGTGTCGCCGCGCACGCGGAACGAGCCGCGCACGAAATTGATGTCCTGGCGCTTGTACTGCTGGGCGACGAGGTCGGCGAGCAGCGCCCGTTGGTCGAGCCGATCGCCGATCTGCATCTGGAAGGTCATCGCCGTATAGGTCTCGACCGAGCCGATACCGTAAATGCAGGACACCGAAGCGACGATGATGACGTCGTCGCGCTCGAGCAGCGAGCGGGTCGCCGAATGCCGCATGCGGTCGATCTGCTCGTTGATCGAGGATTCCTTCTCGATGAAGGTGTCGGTGCGCGGAACGTAGGCTTCCGGCTGGTAGTAGTCGTAGTAGGAGACGAAATACTCGACCGCATTGTCGGGGAAGAATTTCTTGAACTCGGAATAGAGCTGCGCGGCCAGCGTTTTGTTGGGCGCCAGGATCAAAGCAGGGCGCTGCGTCTGCTCGATCACCTTGGCCATGGTGAAGGTTTTGCCGGAGCCGGTGACGCCGAGCAGCACCTGCGTGCGGTCATTGTTATCGACGCCCTCGACAAGATCCTTGATGGCGGTCGGCTGGTCGCCGGCCGGCTCGAAATCCGACACCATCTTGATGGCGATGCCGCCTTCGGATTTTTCCGGGCGGGCAGGGCGGTGCGGCGTCCACAGCACGCCGTCCTTGTGCAAGGGGTTGCCGGATTCGATCAGCGCCGACAGCGCCGCGACCGTGGCGGTGACGCTGCCCGAGGCCATGGTCTCGGCGTCTTCCAGCGAGATGTCGAGGCCGGCGACCGGATTGAGGCCGGCTGCGGTGCGTTCGCGGGCCGTGGCCGCGCCGCCCATCGAGGTGCCGCGCGAACTGCGGCCGGGCGCAGCGGACCGCTCC
The DNA here is from genome assembly GCF_040324515.1 of Mesorhizobium sp. C264A. Lineage (NCBI taxonomy): Bacteria > Pseudomonadati > Pseudomonadota > Alphaproteobacteria > Hyphomicrobiales > Phyllobacteriaceae > Mesorhizobium > Mesorhizobium sp. C264A. The sequence continues at coordinate 242,492 of NZ_JAMYVY010000001.1, forward strand.
GGGATCTTTTTCGCGGACTTTGGCGATCTACCATCGCTCTTACCGGTGAGACGGCCTTCCTTCTCGGCCTCCTGCTCGATCTGCTCGGCCCAGTCGGCAATCGAGCCGCTCAGCGGCGCGCCGGTGAAGTCGGCCTGCGGCGCCTCGGCGAAGCCGCCTCTGTGCAGAGGCTCCGAGGCATCGAGGAAATCGGTCAGCGGGCTGCGCCGCTTCGGCGGCGAAGCGCCGTTGTCACCCGCCGGAGACGGTGTCTTTTTGTCAGGGAGTTTGGCCATGCCCCAAATATGGGCAGAGTCCGCCAAAATGGAAAGAGTGCAGTGGCGAAGGGCGCTAAGCGGGTCGAAGCTCCTGACACAAGGGTGTCAGGAGCTGTGTTACGCGAAGCCAGGCCGCCTGCTCAATTGAACCACAGCGCGAAGGTCAAAAACCCACCGCCACCGAACTGGCGCTGGATCTGGTCGAACTCGCCGCTGGTCACGATCTCACCGCTCTCGAGGTAGGGCGCGATGGCCGGGCCGGTAATCGACAGCACGAGGTCGAAAGGCTTCGGTTCTTCGAAGAAACGCTTCATGTTGATGCCCTGGCCGGTGCCGGCCGTGATGCGGAAATGCGGCAGCAGCTTGCGGCCTTCCAAAAGGTCTTCGGCCATGGTCAGAGTGGCGAGCCAGGCCTCGACCTGCTCCTCGCCGACTTCGAGCCCGGTGAGCGGGTTCTCGCCCTTCTGCTGCGGTCCCGGCAGCCATTCGCGGTCATTGTCGGTCTCGGCGCGGATCGCCTTCCAGTCCTCGCGCGACAGCCGGATGATTTCGAGCAGATGGCGGCGCGCCGCTTGACGGCGCTCGGGCTCGACCACCGACCAGTTGACGAGGTGAACCATGGAGATGAAATCCGCGATGCGCCATTCCGATGAGAAGATGCTGCTGCCCATGTCGCCGGCGGGAGGCACGAGAATGTCCTGCAGCGGCAGTTTGGCGCGCGGAAACAGCATGTGGAACGAGCCGTCGAACATGGTCCTGAAATCATGCGCCAGCCAGAAATCGGCCTGCGCCATCAGGAATTCGGCATAGCCCTGCAGCCAGAAACCGTCGGCGCGGTCGAAGCGGAATGTGAGCGAGGAAGCGGCGCCGTCCGACGAGATACCGCCGCGCGACAGCGAGGCCATGATGGCGGCCATGCTTTCATCCGGCGCGATGGCGCCGTCTTCGTTGAGATCGATGCCGGCATGGGTGAGGTCGACGACCATGCCGATATCGGCATCGGCGGGTACCGAGCCCAGAGTGGCCGCGGATGTCTCCAGCCGGTCGCGGAAGGCGACCAGAATGGCGCGGAACTGCTCATAGGTCAGCGGTTCGGGATCGGGATTGTCCGGAATCGGCAGCCGCATCAGCGGCAGCATGAAGGATTGCGGGCTTTCGAACCCGTGGCGGTGCAGACCGCCGGCGAGGATTTCCAGCGCGGTGAAGAATTCGCCGGCGCCGGCGGCATAGGCTGACGCCGGATCGCCTTTCGCTGCAGACTCAAGCGTTGTGAGCGCACGGTTGCGCTCGGTCACCGTTTTGGCCTCGAACAAAGCGGTTGCCGCTTCGGGCGCGGCGGCGCGGGCCGAAGATAGCGGCAGCAACAGGAGGAAGGCGGACGCCAGCAGGCCTGCAAAACGTGTCATCTCATCCCTCCACTATGCGATGCGCAGACATTACACGCATTTGGCGCCGTGTCTGCCGGCGGCAGTGTTTCAAGGACTGACGGTCGACACTTCCCGAGCAGACCGTCTACACAAGCTAACCGATTGGGCAAACGATTGGGCGTCGCGTGTCGAATTATCCGCTTTCCTACAAACTGTCATGGCTGCCGCGCTTCCTGAAACCGTCTCTCGGCGGCGATGTCAGGGATTTTGCACCGAGGGCGGCGACGACGATCATCGATCCGCCGCCGGGGCGGAAGGTGCGGCTGGCCTTTGTCGGCGATATTTCGGCGGTGGCCAACCGTAGTGCGCCGGAGTGCGATCCGGAAATCGCAAAGCTCTTGGGCTCAGCCGATCTGGTGATCGGCAATTGCGAAAGTCCGGTCGTCGAGCGGCCGAGCGTGGCGTTTGGCACGCGGCTTGGCACGCACCATGCGATGAGCGAGCGGTTTCTTGCCGCGGCGCTTGCCGCCGTAGGCATCGCGCGTGAAAAGCTCGTGCTGTCGCTGGCCAACAACCATGTGCTCGACCAGGGCGTCGCCGGTTTCGACGAGACCGTTGCGGCGTTGAAGCGGCTTGGCATCCGCACCATCGGCACCGCGAAAAAAGGACCGGTCGAGCAGGTCAAGGCCGGGCCGCTGACGATCGGCTTTGCCGCCTTCACACTGTGGCGCAATGGTGACGCCGGGCCATTCACCGAGCTTGTCTCGATGCAAGGCGATCCGGCGGCATGGCCGAGAGGCGCGGCCGACAAGAACATCGACCTCACCTGTGCGGTGCCGCACTGGGACTGGGAGTTCCGGCATTTTCCGCAGCCGCAAACGCAAACGCTGGCGAGGTTGCTGGCCGGTCACGGCGTGGGGCTGATTGCCGGGCACCACGCCCATGTCGTGCAGCCGGTGCAATGGGTCGGCAAGACGCTCGTGGCTTACGGGCTTGGCGACTTCCTCGGCACGGCGCTGGCGCGGCAGCCCTGGCCCGGCCGCATCGCCGGCATTTTCGTCGTCGATGTCAGCGCAGATCTCGGCAAGCGCGGCGCGATCGGCGGCTACCGGATGCATGCCTTCATGCGGTTGCGCGCAGGCGGGCATGAGCGGCTGGTTCCGGTCGAGGCGCTGACTGGCCGGATGAAGGGCAAGGTCGAAGCCAGGCTGAAGGCGATCTTTGGCGACTGACCACTTTCCCGCTATTATAGGCATAAACGGACTTTGCGAGGGGGCGATGGAAGCAGCTGAGTTCATGCCTGATGAAGCGGTGGTCGCCGGCATCAGGAAGAATATCGAGATCTATGAGGCTGGACGGGCTTCGGCCTACCGCCAGGTGCGCTGGCGGGTGCCGGTGTTTCTGGGGCTGCTGCTGGTTTTTGTCGTGCTGGTGGCCTGGCTGTTCAACAAGGTCGCCGACTTGAACGAGCAATGGTTCTCGACGCCGCATGTGTTCCTCTATGTCGGCGGTTTCTTCGCGGCGCTGCTGCTGTACTTCCTGGCGATCAGGCCGGCGACGCGGCTGCAGCAATCGTTCCGTGACACGCTGCTGCCGATCATCTTCGGCTTCATCAGGGATGTGCGCTATCAGCACAGCGTGACGCCGAATTCCTTCGACCGGCTGCCGCGCGCCGTGGTCGGCGCCTTCAACCGGCAGAGCTTCGACGACATCGTATCAGGCCGCTACGAGGATTTTCCGTTCGAGCTCTACGAGGCGGAGTTGCGCCAAGGGTCGGGCAAAGGCTCGTCGACGGTCTTCAAGGGCGTCGTCGTCGCCTTCGAGACCATTGCGCCGTTCCCCGGCATATTGGTCGCGACGCGCCGCAGCAACGCGGTGGTCGGTTTCTTCCGCGGCATCTTCGCCGGCAAGATGGAGGAACTGTCCAGCGGCGATCCGCTGCTCGACGGCGACTACGAATTTCGCACCGACAATGTCGCCGCCGCGCAGCCGCTGGTGAGCGGCCGGCTGGCGCAGGCGCTGAAATGGCTGCACGAGACATGGCGCGATGATCCGGCGCGGGTGGCACTTAATGGCAGCGATGGTTTCCTGCTCTTGCCGCAGCCGAAGAATTTCTTCGAACTGCCCGCCATTTCCGTGCCGCTCGATTACACCAAGCACATCGCGCCGATGATCGCCGATATGGGCGCGATCTTGGCGACCGCGGCGCTGGTGCGCAAGATCGGCGCGACGGATGGCGAGGCCTAAAGCGCCGCGCGTCGAAACGAATTCATGCGACGCGCTTCAGGTCTTGTTTTCATGCATATCGTTGCCCCAAAACGGCGGTCCTGTTTGGGCGCATGCATTAGCCAGGCTGCCGCGCCTCAGCAGTCGAAGCCGTAGTTCTGGCGGTAATATTCGACGTCTTCTTGCGCCATCGTCTTGAACATCACGCAGACGGTGAAGCTGCCTACCTGGCGACCGTTTCTGGTGTAGCCCCAGTCGGAAATATCGTCCCGGTTGAATTCGAGTTCCTGGCCGGCCACGACATTGTGCACCGCTTGCGGCTCATTGGCCAATGTTCCTGCAAAGCCGGTCGCGGTCTTGTGGAAGGGGATGATCCAGAAATGCTCCGAGGCGTCTCCGTCCCTGACCTCGACTTTCAATTTGTAGCTGGTTGTCCCGGCTGGCGGCGCATCCGACAAGGACAGGAATTCATCGAGGCTGGCGCGCGCCTGCGCAATGGCCGCCGCCATGTCCGGATCGTCCCTGGCGACGCCTACAACCTTGTCGCCGCCCTGGCCGGAATCCTGCGCACCGGCCGGAATCGGCGCCAAGGCCAGCACCAGGGACAGCACGGTTCGAACTGCATGCTTCATGAAATGGCGCTCCTGCGTGTCGATGCCTGACACCATCATGCATCTATCTGGAGTTTTCAACGGCAGTGCGACAGCGTGGTATGGTCCGAACGGCAGGCCGCTCACAACCCGCTCGGCACCAGCCCCGCCAGCCAGTTCGCGGACCGCTTGGCAATGCCGACCGTTGCCGACGCGACGCGGCCGAGATCTGTCTTGACCACGGCGTAGCCGTTCCTGGTGCGGTAGAGCACGCCTGTTCCGCCATCGACCACTTGCTCGTAGGCGACGGGCCGTACCGCTGCTGCCTCCATGGCCGTCGTCGGGGAGCCGACGGGAACGCTCGGCCGATGGCTCAGTTCCGGCGGCAACGGGGTTTGGACATTCCGGCTGGCCGGCTTCAGTTCCGGGCGGGATGCGGCCGCCGCCAGTTGCGAAGAAGACGCCGACCCCTTGCTGCGGCAGATGCCAGAGACCAGCGGATAGTCGAAGTTCTTCTGGTGCAGCATCTGGCTTTTCATCGCCGCTTCGCAGTCGGCGATAGTCGCCCACTTCGCCGGCGTCTCGCCGATATATTCGCAAAGCTTGGCGTCGCAGTCGCAGCCGACAATGGTCATGGCGACAAGGGCGGTCTTGATCACGGTCTTGTCCTTCGGATTGCCCCCCGGCAGCCAGTCCTTCCATCGCGCGCGAACAAGGCGGGATTTTGGCCGCGATCACGCGATGAGCCGGGGGATGCGTTTTTTTCGGGTACGGCTCACTATAGGTGGATTTCGAGACACCCGGTAGCAGATAGGGCGGGAGCGTGATGCATTTGCAGGAAGAAGCCTGAATAAATCTTGTCGGCTATGGCCGCGACAACTGTTTCTTGGCCCGGTTTTCTACTACGATACTCACGGGGCGATACAACAATATAGGAGGGGTTTGTCATGGGAAGAATTGTCCGGTCCGCCGAGCCTGTGCCGAAAAGGGATTCAACGCTCGAGGGCATTCCAGGCGATGCTCCGCTCGGCGTCGACGATGACAAGCAAGAAGATCAAGGATCGAAAGGCGGCGACGGCTATCTCGACCGGGTTGCGAAGTACGTGCCTGCCGAAGTCGTGGCATTTTTCATCTTCGTCAACTCCATCCTGGTCAATGCCACTGAGCAGCCGGTTGCCAAGGCGTTGACCGATGCGGTGGCGGAAGAGACCAAAGGCGATCCGGGGGACATTCCGGGTAAGGTGCAGGCAGCCATCTATAAGATTGAAATGGCCGGTATCAGCGTCTGGACCATTTCATGGATCATGTTGATCGTCGCGCTGGCGATGACGCCGGTGTATCTGAAATCGGTCAGCGATTCAGCCGACAATGCGGAGGCTCCGGGAGCCAACATCGTCATGTCGATGCTCGCCTTCCCATTCTGGGCCTATGCCGTCAACGCGCTGGCCCTCAGGCCATGGCATGACGGTGCGCTGGCCAGCATCATGCTCGCCACCTTCACGCTCATCAGCGGCGCCATACGGCCGGAATATATAAACGCTGGCCTCAATTTGATCCCGGGCATCGGCCCGAAGAAGTAGCTCGGCCCGCCGGGCAGGCCGCGTGCAGGGCGCGTCTTCAGTCGGAGAGGTGTTCCAGCCTGGCGCCTGCTTCGAACAGCGCCGGCAGCACGATGTGCAGCTTGCGCACGGCGACGATCAGCCGGTGCGACGGGTGGCCGGATCGATCGGAACCGGTTGGCTGAACGGCGTGCGGGAGCCTTTGGGCGGAGCGAAGTCCGCCGCCGAAACACGGTGAGGATGATCGCGTCGTTGCCACCGATCTCGACGAAGGACACGCCTCTGTCGATCAGGCGCGGGATCATGTCGGTGAATTGCTGACCGCGCCTGGTGATGAAGTGGTGCCGTCAGCGCCGAAATCGCGTTCCAGCAAAGTATCGGCTTCTTACGCGTCGCTTCGCCGACCGGACCCTTGGCCCAAAAGACAGTCGGCGCCGGGATTTCTCCCAGCGCCTCCCTGTCAGATCAGGACACGGTCGCGGCAGCAACTTCCGTAAAGTCGTCGCGCCATGCCGGCCTTGATTTTGACGGTCCTGCCAGTCACCGCCCGAGGGCAGTGCCCGTTCCAGACCACGCCGTTCTCCACCCTTGCGAGCTTCGTTCGGCGCGCCATCGAAGGTTTTCGCCGTCCTTCATGGCAGCATCGGTCCGCCGTTGGCGTTCGCACGCTTTCCGCGGCCCCGTAGGTCTCGGCATCCGTCCCTCGAACAAGCAAGCCTGCTCTCGCTTCGGGCCGTACGGGCCTCAGGAAATCCGCCTTTTCGCTTTGCCTTTCGGCGTGGCGATCGGTAGCCGCCTGAGATGAGTTAAACTTACGCCGGGTAAGGGTTTTGGGGAATGGGCGTGAGCCTGTGGATAACGGGATTATCGGGGACGGTTTGCCACAAAGCTCGGAATTTCGACTCCAGCTGCATTAGACAGCCCGCCCGCTTTTTGGCGCCTGATCGGCTGTGCCCCTTGCTCCGCCGGCTGGCGCGGGCTTCAATGCAGGCAAAGCATCGAGCCTATCGGCTCGGTGCGGGGAGGGTGCGCATTGAAAGTCGGGGTGGTGCTCAATCCGATTGCCGGCGGCGGCCGGCTGAAACGGCATTGGCCCGAGGTGGCTGCTTCGCTGAAAAAGCATTTCGGCGAATTCGAGCTGCGCGAGACGCAGGCCGAGGGCGACGCCGAAAGGCTGGCGCTCGACCTCGCGGCAAGCGGCTTCGAGCTGGTGATCGCGGCCGGCGGCGACGGCACCGCCAGCGAGGTGGCCGACGGATTGCTGCAGGCATTCGATGAGAGCGGCCGGACAACCGAACTTGCCTTGCTGCCTTGCGGCACCGGCATCGATTTCGCGCGCGGGCTCGGGCTGCCGAAAGAGGTGGATGCGGTGCTGAAGCGGATCGCCGAAGCCAAGGCGCGCAAGGTCGATGCCGGGCGCATCTGCTACATCGACGACCATGGCGCGCTGGCCAGCCGGCACTTCATCAATATCGCCAGCCTCGGCCTGTCCGGCGCCACGGACCGTGCGGTCAATGCCGACAAGCGCAAGGGCAGGATGTCGGCCAAGGCGCTGTTTTTCTGGCGCACCGTGGTCGAGTTCATCCGCTACCGCTTCCAGGACGTCAGGATCACCGTCGACGATGGCACCCCGGTCGAGGCGCGCATGGCGCTGGTGGCGGTTGCCAACGGAAAGTTCTTCGGCGGCGGCATGATGATCGCCCCGGACGCCGAACTCGCCGACGGCCAGTTCGACATCGTCATCCTGCGCGCGGCCGGCAAGCTGAAGCTGATCTGGGATATTCGGCTGCTCTATGGCGGCCGGCACCGCAACCATCCGGCCATCACCATATTGCGTGGCCGGAAAGTGGTGGTCGAACCTATCGGCGATGTCGAGAAGAACGGCGCGCTGGTCGACATAGATGGCGAGTCGCCGGGGCGTATACCCGCGACGTTTGAGATCCTGCCCGGAGCGCTGACGCTGAGATATTGAATCAAGGCGTTGAGGGATTGATTCAGGTGGTTTGAGCGGCGATTCCGGCGAACCGGCCAAAGGCCTGAAATCGCAGGACATATTTACCCGGCTTAGCTTTCCAGCTTGGCTGGGAAACCGGGCGCGCGCAGATCCATGTCGACGGCATCCTCGAGCAGTTTGACGATCTGGGTCGACCAGGCGCCGCCGCCATATTCCTGTTTGCCCATCAGGAAAATCTCACTCACAAGCGGCGCCAGTTGGAGTGGCAGTCTGAACTCTCTGCCCATCGCAAGCGCAAAGCCGAGGTCCTTCAGTGCCAGGTCCATGGTGAAGCCAATGTCGTAGGAGCCGTTGAGGATGAGCTGGCTTTCGGTCTCATGGACGAAGCTGTTGCCGGAGGAGGCGACGATGGCGTGGTAGGATTGCGCGAGGTCGAGGCCGCCTTGCTTGGCCAACATCAGCGCCTCGCCGGCGGCGACGAGATGGATGAAGGCCAGCATGTTGGTGATCACCTTGATCACCGCCGCGGAGCCGACCGGACCCATCAGGAACGACTTTGCGCACATCGCTTCGATGGCCGGACGATGGCGCTCGTAAAGCGCAGCATCGCCGCCGACAAGCGCGGTGATCTTTCCGACCGCGGCCAGATGCACGCCGCCGGTGACCGGGCACTCCAGCGTCTCGATGCCTTTGGCCGCGGCGAGGGCGGCGAGGCGCAGGATCTCGTCGCGGCCGTTGGTCGACATCTCGATCCAGGAGCCGCCCCTGGGCAGACCCTCGAGCAGGCCGCCGGCATTAGCCAGCACCGCTTCGCTGACCTTGGGCGAGGGCAGGCAAGTAATGGCATTGCCGGCCTGTGCCGCCGCTTCGGCCGGGCTGGTCGCGGCCGTGGCGCCGAGCGCCACGAGGCGCTCGACGGCGGCGGGGTCGCGGTCGAAGACGATGACGACAAAACCGTTGCGCAACAGGCTGGCGGCAAGGTTGCCGCCGAGATGGCCAAGGCCGATGAAGGCGTAGCGTTCGCTCACGGCATCAGCGGCGTTTGCATCATCTGCAAATGCAGGTCCTTGCCGGTGTAGGGATGCGCGTCGCAGACCGCTTCGTCCAGCTCGACGCCGAGGCCCGGCTCCTTCGATGGAATGACATTGCCGTCCTGCCATTCGATCTTCTTCTTGAGCAGTGTCGCGTGGAAGCCGTCCCACTGCTTCAGCGATTCCAGGATGAGGAAATTGGGCAGCGTCACCGCCAGCTGGATGTTGGCGGCCCCAACGATCGGCCCACAATAGCAGTGCGGCGCGATCTGGATGTGGTATGCCTCGGCCATGGCGGCGATCTTCTTGGTTTCGAGAATGCCGCCGGAACGGCCAAGGTCCGGTTGCAGGATGGTGGCGGCGCGGTTCTCGATGATTCGGGCGAATTCGAACTTGGTCGTCAACCGCTCGCCGGTGGCGATCGGGATCGACGTGCCTCGCGCCACCTGAGCCATCACTTCGGGCATGTCGGGCGGCACCGGCTCTTCGAACCACAAGGGATCGTAGGGCTCGATGGCGCGTGCCATGCGCAGCGCACCCGATGCGGTGAACTGGCCATGCGTGCCGAACAGAATATCGGCGCGGGTGCCGACGGCTTCGCGGATCGCCTTGACCATGCGGGTGGAGACATCGATGTCGATCAGGCGCGGCTGGTGGCCGTCGAAGGCGGTGTAGGGGCCTGCCGGGTCGAGCTTGACGGCGTTGAACCCCTGCTCGACATATTCGAGCGCGCAGGCGGCCGCCAATTCGGGGTCATTGTAGACGTTCCGGCCGTCCGGCGCGTCCTCCGAATGGACGCTGCCGGTGTGCGGATAGAGATAGGTGTAGGAGCGCAGCGTCTCGTGCACCTGGCCGCCGAGCAGTTTGTAGACCGGCTTGTCGGCTTCCTTGCCGACAATGTCCCAGCAGGCCATTTCCAGCGCCGAGAAACAGCCCATGCCGGTAACGTCGGGGCGCTGGGTAAATCCTGAGGAATAGGCGCGGCGGAAGAAGGTCTCGATGTCATGCGGATCGTGGCCGATCAGGTAACGCTCGGCCATGTCCTCGACCAGCTTCGCTGTTATGTGAGCCGAGAAGGTGGCGTTGTAGGCCTCGCCGTAACCGACGACGCCGCCATCGGTGGTCAGCTTGACGAAGATGAAATACTTGCCGCCGATGCCGGGCGGCGGGTTGCCGACTACCCAGGTCTTGACGTCGGTGATCTTCATTTTTGGTCCTCCAGAACCAGTTCGGCGCCCTTCCATCCGGTCATGACCGAGGCGGCGTTGGTGTTGCCGGTGATGTTGGCGGGAAAGATCGAGGCGTCGATGACACGCAGACCTGCGAGCCCGTGCACTTTCAGGCGCGGGTCGACGACGGCGGCCCCGGCGCCCGGCCCCATGCGGCACGTCGAGACCGGGTGATAGACGGTGCCTGAGCGCTTCCTGAAATCCTGGATCAGATCGGCATCCGATTGGATCGATGGGCCCGGCAAAACCTCCTCAGTGATGATCTCGGCCATGGCGGGCATCGAGGCTATCTTGCGCACGAATTTCACCGCCGCCAGCATCTCGTCGACATCGGCGTTGGTGGAATAGGCGTTGGCGACGATCCTGGGATAGTCCAGCGGATTGCTGGAGCGGATCATGATCTCGCCGCGGCTGGACGGGCGGCAGTTGGAGAGGCCGATGGAAAAGCCCGGCCACGGATCCGGCGTCAGGATCGGCCGCTCGCCGCTCTTCGGAATGACGGTCGAGAAAGCCTGGAAATAAAGCTGCATGTTGGGGCGCGAAAACGCCAGGTCGGTTCGGAAGAAGCCGCCGCCATGGTTCATCGACAGCGACAGCGGGCCGGAGCGGGTGAGGATGTACCGCATGCCGACCAGCAGCTTGCCCCACCAGGGCCGCAGGATTTGGTTGAGCGTCGGCACGTTTCCCTTGAAGGTATAGTTGATGCCGACATGGTCCTGCAGATGCGCGCCGACATTTTCGTTGCCGTGGACGACCGGGATGCCAAGCCCCTTGAGCAGTGACGAGGGGCCGACGCCGGACAGTTGCAGCAGCTGCGGCGAGTTGATCGAACCGGCGGACAGGATCACCTCGCGGCCGGCCCGCGCCGTCTTGGTCTCGCCGTTCTGCAGATATTCGATGCCGACGGCTCGCTTGCCCTCGAACAGGATTCTGGTCGCCAGCGCATTGGCTTCGACGCGCACATTCGCGCGCTTCATCGCCGGGCGCAGGAAGGCGCGCGCGGCCGACATGCGGCGGCCATTCCTGGTCGAGATCTGGTAGACGCCGACGCCTTCCTGGGCGGCGCCGTTGAAGTCAGGGTTGAGCGGCAGCCCAGCCTGCTGGCCGGCTGCGAGGTAGCGCCTGGTCAGCGGATGGACGGCGTTCGTCGTGTCGGTGATATGCAGCGGCCCGCCGGTGCCGCGCCATCTGTCGGCGCCGGCCTCATTGTCCTCAAGCGCCTTGAAGCCCGGCAACAGATCGTCATAGCCCCAACCGGGATTTCCGGCATCGCGCCAGTCGTCAAAGTCCTCGCGCGCGCCACGGATCCAGACCATGGCGTTGATCGAGCTGGAGCCGCCAAGCAGCTTGCCGCGCGGCCAATGGTCGACATTGCCGGCAAGGCCGGGGTCCGGCTCGGGCTTGTAGTTCCAGTTGACCGCCGGATCGAAGAAGGTCTTGCCGTAGCCGAGCGGCATCTGGACATAAAAGCGGCGGTCGCTGCCGCCGGCCTCCAGCACCAGCACGGAGAAGCGGCCCGAAATCGACAGCCTGTCGGCCAGAACCGAGCCGGCCGAGCCGGAGCCGACGATGATGAAGTCATAAGTCTGCATGATTGGTGTTGGCGGCTCCGCAAAACTGAGCGCAGCCTATCCGCGACGGCTTGGCCGCGCCCCTGCGGCTTCCGGCATGGCTTGTGAAAAAAGCGACCGTGAGACGCCTGGTCGGAAAAGCCACCATGGAACCGACATTGCGCCGGGAGCCTCGCCCGTCGCGTTGACCTCTTGGGCCCGTGACGCTACGGGATCAAGGGCTATCGCTTTAGGGGAATCTCGGATGGTGCATTACGCGGACGGACGGCCGATCGGCGATCTGACCTTGCGTACGCTCGCCATGCCGGCCGATGCAAATGCGGCCGGCGACATCTTTGGCGGCTGGGTGATGGCGCAGATGGATCTTGCCTGCGGCATCCGTGCGGCCGAGCGGGCCAAGGGCCGCGTGGTGACGGCGGCGGTCAAGGAAATGTCCTTCGCCAAGGCGATGAAGATCGGCGACACGCTGTGCATCTACACCCATGTCGAGCGCGTCGGCCGCACCTCCATGACGCTCAAGGTCGAGGCCTGGGCGCAACGCTACCTCTCCGACCTGATGGAGAAGGTCACCCACGCCGATTTCGTCATGGTGGCGCTGGATAGCGACGGCAAGCCGAAGCCGATTCCAACCGAAAGTTGACATCGTCGATTCTGCCAAGCTTGCGCTTATGTAACATCCCCCGCGCGGGCGATGCCCTGCGCGACATCCAATGGTTGCCTTCACATCCGATTCTGCGGGCGGCGGAGGGAAGACAATGCGTCAACACATGCTGAACGGCTGGCTCGTGGCGGCCCTCGTCGCGGTGATCTGCCTGCTTGGCACGACCGCTTATACCGAGATCAGGAAAGAGCTTCCAAGCGTTGCCTGCACGCACGACCGGACCGTTGGCAACGAGCGGACTGCCCAGCGGTCTGCAAGGGTAGAGACGTGCGGCGCAGTGTGTTGCAGCAACCCTGCGTCAAAGGCCTGAGGGCCCGTCAGCGGAAGACCTCGTCAGCCTCAAAATGATCATGCGCCGGCGAACGAAACGCTGCAGCTATGTCGCGATGGCGCGACCAACGATGCCAGGGCGGATCCAGTTAAACCCGGGTACGCGTCGTCGACGGCAAAATCCGTAAACTATTGCTGGGCAACGGTTTTCAGGCGTGCACGCCATCGAATCTTTCACGCGCCGCCTGGACCCGCGAGGTGTTCTTCCGCGCCCATTCGCCGAGCGCGCCGACCGGCACCAGCAGCTCATGGCCGAGCTCCGTCAGCTCATAGTCGACGCGTGGCGGGATGGTCGGGAACACGGTTCGGGTGACGAAGCCGTCGCGCTCAAGACCGCGCAAGGTGGTGGTCAGCATCTTCTGCGAAATGCCGCCGACAGCGGCGCGCAACTCATTGAAACGCAGCGGTCCGCCGCCCAGCTTGCCGACGACCAGAACGGTCCATTTGTCGCCGACGCGCTGCAGGATTTCCGAGACGGCGCGGCAGTCTTCGGTGTTGTGCGGGTGCCTCAGTAACATAACGGTGCCTCCTTGCGCTGCCATTTGTCAGTATCTCATATAGCGCCGGTATCCAAACGATACCAGCTTTTGCATATATGGAGAGCCCCATGTCCAAGCCCAAAATCGCCATCGTCGTCGGTTCGACACGCGCCGCGCGTTTCGCCGATGTGCCCGCCCAGTGGATCGCCAAGATCGCGAAATCTCATGCCGACATCGACGTCGAGACCGTCGACCTGCGCGACTGGCCGCTGCCCTTCTTCGACGAGGTCGCCTCGTCCGCCTGGGCGCCGTCGCAGAACGAAGTTGCCCAGCGCTGGCAAAAGAAGGTCGCCGAATTCGACGGCTTCATCTTCACCGCCGCCGAATACAATCATGGCCCGACGGCCGTGCTGAAGAACGCCATCGATTACGCCGCCAATGAATGGAACAAGAAGCCGGCCGGTTTCGTCGGCTATGGCAGCGTCGGCGGCTCGCGCGCTGTCGAACATTTGCGTCTTGCCGCGGTCGAATTGCAGATGGCGCCGGTCAAATCCGCCGTTCACATTGCCTGGAGCGATTTCCTGGCGGTGCGCCAGGGCGAGAAGAAGCTCGAGGAGATCGAGCATCTGAACCAGGCTGCCACGGCGCTGGTCAACGACGTTGCCTGGTGGGCCCGCGTGCTCAAGGCAGCGCGTCAGGCCGACGCGATTGCCGGCGAAGCCCAGGCGGCCTGAGCCTTATCCTCCCAAGGACCGATGATTTTTCCAAAGGGCGGCGTTTGCGCCGCCCTTTTTCATTCACGTGAAGAGGCGCTCTCGGCTCCCTTGGCCGGATGGTGGAGTCGGACCGGCAAGGTCGCGCTGATGCCTTGACGATCCCGCGCGAAGGATCGCCGCCTGTCACAGCCAACCGCCGGAAAACCCGGCCCGGCGCAGTCCTGTGGTGATGGCCGGCACGCGGCGCATCAATCGCCACAGGAAGTCGGACCGGTAGTTCTCGATCATCAGGGCGATCGGCCCCTGGTTGATGCCGACATGGTCCGGCGATACCCAACCGCAGGCGCGGCCGTCGTCGGCAGCGATCGTCGGGTTGAAGCTCGCGGTGAAGCCGTAAGGGTTGCCGTCGCGCAGGTCCATCTCGTGGAAATGGCGCAGCGCCGGCAGCACGATTTCCGGCGCAAAAGGCAAGGAGGCGATTGCCGCCCATGGCGACAGCGTGCCGTCATCGGGGCCAAACGGTGCGCCGCGGGCGAGATAACCGAAGAAGCGGCGTCCATCGGCTCGCCGCGCGATCGGACCTGGGCCGTCGCTGGCGGTGACGCCCCAGCAATTCTCGCCATAGCCCGCGAACCCCCTCGGATTGCGGATTGCGTAATCGCGCTGCAGATACGTCGCCTGGCGGCTGTTTTCGAAATAGTCCCGGTCGTGATCGCGCATGAAGGCATCGCGGATGTCGCGAAAATCGATCCAGATATGCGAGAACTGGTGGATGAAAAGCGGGCCGGCATAGACCATCTCGCGGCCGTAGATGGTCTTCCATTTGTAAGTGGACAGCCAGGCCGCGTAGCTCTCGGGAGTTAGCGAGTGGGTCGGCGAACCGAGACCCAGGACGTACAGGATCAGCGCCTCGTCAAATCCTTCCCAGCGGTAGCGGAGAAAGCCTTTTCCAGGCCGCCAGCCATGGGTGACGGTGGCGCCGCCGTTCTGCGCCCAGCGCCAGTCGGCACGGCGGTAGAGCGCATCGGCAAGCTGGCGGATTTCCAGTTCGAGCTCATCGTCCTCGTCGAAATAAGCGCCGGCGGCCAGAACACCGGCAAGCAAAAGGGCGGTATCGATCGTGGACAGTTCGCAATTCCAGACGCGGCGGCCGGTCTTCATGTCGAGGAAATGATAGTAGAAACCTTTGTAGCCGGTGGCATCGGGCTCCGGCCCGTGCGGGGCGTTCCAGAAGAAGCGAAGCGTGGCGAGCGTCCGCTCGATTGCGGCATCGCGCGTCATGAAACCGCGCTCGACACCGACGGGATAGGACGACAAAGCGAGCCCGACGGCGGCTATGCTGGCAGGCGACGCCTGCGTGTTGCGGTCGGCGACCAGGCCGTTGGCAGGGTTGGCCTCGTTGAGAAAATACTCGAAGGACAGGCGCTGGATATCTTGGAGAAGCTCGTCGTTTAGCGCGTGTTCGTTCGATGCATCCATGACAATCGATATAGAGGCTTTGGCTGCTTTTGCCATTCGCCCAGCGGATCAATCATGGGTGAGGGCAGGCTGGGGCCGATAGCGAAAGGCGCTGCCGACGCACCGAATTCAAATCGAGGGGCTGCGAAGATCGGTTGGACCGCCATATGCACGGCCCTGCCATCTGGCCTGGCCGTCCTCCCCTGATATATCCGGCTGCGATCCATCACATGAGCATGCCCCGTGAAGTCACCCAGCCTGTCAGGCGTCGTTTCCCCCATGACCCCGGTGCTGGTCTGTGCACTTGCGATCTTCCTTCTGTCCGCCATGGATGCGGCGATGAAAATCCTGGTCATCGCCGTCGGTGTCTACAACACGGTGCTGTGGCGAAGCATGCTTGCGAGCGTGGTCGCGGGCACGGCCTGGGCGGCGGGGCCGCGTTCCCTTCCCACGCCTTCCGTGCTGCGGCTACACGCGCTGCGCGCCGTGATCGTGGGCATCGTTCTGCTGTCGTTCTTCTGGGGCCTTGCCAGATTGCCGCTAGCGGATGGGATCGGGCTTAGTTTCGTCGCGCCGCTGTTCGCTCTCCTGCTGGCGGCGCTGCTTTTGGGCGAACGCATACAGCGCCAGGCGATCTGGGCGTCGCTGGCGGGCATCGCCGGCGTCGTCATCATCATGGCCGGACAGTTCGGGCAAGGGAATTATACCGGGGATGCCCTGCTTGGCACGGTGGCGGTGCTCGCATCGACGGTGTTCTACGCCTACAATCTGATCCTCTCGCGGCGGCAGGCGCTGGTGGCCAAGCCAGTCGAGATCATGCTGTTCCAGAACCTGTGCGTTGCCGCCGTCCTTCTCCCCGCCGCTCCCTGGCTCGCGGTTGCCCTGCCGGGCAATCTCTGGCTTCCGCTGGCCGGGGTGACGGCGCTGTCGCTCTCCGGCCAGTTCCTGATGAGCTGGTCCTACGCGCGGGCCGAAGCGCAATATCTGATCCCGACGGAGTATTCTGCCTTCATCTGGGCGATCGTGTTTGGCTGGCTGTTCTTCGACGAGGCGGCGACCTGGACCACGCTGGCTGGAGCGGCCCTGATCGTGGCCAGTTGCCTGATCGCCTCGCGCTCCAATCCGAAGCTTGCCGAACCGATCGAAGCCGCGGTCTGAGCGCGCTATTCGCTTTGACGGCAGAGCGTCAACGCACCACTTCGCGATGGCCGCTGGGCAGCCGGGTGGCGATCAGCTTGTCGATGCGGCGGCCGTCGAGGTCGACGACCTCGAAACGCCAGCCTTGCGCGTCGACGCATTCGCCGGTCGCCGGCAGATGGTGCATGTGCGACAGCACATAACCGGCGACGGTCTCGTAATCGCGATTTTCCGGCAGGTCGATACCGAGAACGTCAGCCATCTCGTCGGCTTGCATGTATCCCGCGAGCAGCCATGAGCCGTCCTCGCGCTTGACGGCGTTTTCCTCGTCGCCGGCATCAAGGTCGGCGCGGAAGACGCCGGTGATGGCCTCGAGAATGTCGGCAGGTGTGACGATCCCTTCGAAATGGCCGTATTCGTCATGCACCAGCGCCATCGGCACGTCGGATTCCTTCAGCTTCTGCAGCACATCCAGCGCGTCGGCCTGGTCGTAGACGATGGGGGCGGCGCGCACATGCTTGCGCGGATCGAGTGCGCGGCCGGCGAGCAGGGCGGCCAGCACGTCGCGCGTCTGAACAACGCCAACCATGACGTCGACGCCGCCGTCGCCGGCCGGGAGGCGCGAATGCTGGGTCTCCATCAAGAGCTTGCGGATGGCGCCCTCATCGGACTGCAAATTGATCCAGTCGACCTCGGTGCGCGGCGTCATCACGGCGCGCACGGCGCGATCGCCGAGCCGCATGACGCCGGCGATCATGCGCCGCTCGTCGGATTCGATGGTGCCGTGGTGCTCGGCCTCGGCGACCAGCATCTTGATCTCTTCGTCGGTGACCTTCTCCTCGCTCTCGCCGCGCTGGCCAAGCAGCCACAATATGGCGCGGCCGGAAATGTCGAGCAGGAACACCAGCGGCGCCGAGACGGTGGCTAGGATGGTCATCGCAGGCGCCGCGCGGGCGGCAACACGCTCGGGATCGCGCAGCGCGATCTGCTTGGGCACCAGCTCGCCGACGATCAGCGAGAAATAGGTGATGATGGCGACGACGATCCCGACGCCGAGCGGGTCGGCGATGTTTTCGCGCATGCCGGTCGTGGCCAGGTACACCGAAAGCCTGTCGCCCAGCGTGGCGCCGGAGAAGGCGCCCGACAGCACGCCGACCAGAGTGATGCCGATCTGCACCGACGACAGGAATTTGCCGGGATTGGAGCCGAGCGTCAGCGCACGCCCGGCGCCATTGACGCCGCGGTCGATCATCGCCTTGAGCCGCGCCGGGCGCGACGACACGATGGCGAGCTCGGACATCGACAGAAGGCCGTTCACACAGATGAGGACGACCACGGTGGCGATTTCGACGTATAGCATCAGGGCTCAATAGCATTGCGGCGGGCCGCAGGAAAATAGTCCGCGATGATTTTTGGGAAATGACGGTGGTTCAGGGGAATTGCCTGAGCACCCGACAACAGCCTTGCCGTCGGTGAAATAGGGATCGCCGCCGCCGTTGCGTCCGGTCCTGGTGGCGCCGATGCCCGGGATGTCGCTCGCCGAGGTCACCATGCCGGCCGCCGACAGGTCGTGGATCACGAGATCGCGCTCGGCGTCGATGTCAGGGGCGATATGGTGGGTGATGGCGCCGGTATCGTGGCTGAGACCAACGCCGCGGTCGAAGCTGGCCGAGCCCATCCAGAGCGTTCGGCCGTCGTCGCCGGTCGCATCGCTGCGCCAGAAGCGGACATGATGGCGCCGGTCGGCGCTGCCGCCGACCGGCTTTTCGAAGGCGAGATCCTGGGCGCGGCCTTCGAACAGCAGCCGGCTGACCGGGGCGTCAGGATAGGGATGGTCGAACAGCACGCTCTCACCGATTTCGATCGCGGTCTTTAGCGTCACGCCATCGGCCGTATCCCATCCGGTCATGGCGAAGGCATGGACCATCTCTTTTTCGGTACCGACAAGGCCGATATTGATCGGGTCGCCCGGAATGCCTTGCGGCGTGTGTGTCACCATCTCGAAAGTCTGCGTGCGAAAGCCGCGGTCGCGAACCGTCCAGAATTCCGGCGCAGCGACATAGGCGAGGGCCAGCCAGACCGCCAGAAGAGCGGCGAGCCAGGTCAATGCGCGTCGTTGCAGGCTTCGTCGGCTCATGAAAGCGGCTCGATCCGTGCGGTATCTGTGCCTGCGGGCCCTGGAAATCAATGGCCAGCGGCGAGTAGCCGTTCTATCGTCGGCCATCGTTTTTGCGGGGGGTGAGCAGGAATGGATAAGAAGCCGGTGGGTCGCAGCTCGATGGCATTGACCGCGAACCTTGTCGCAAGGGTCGAGCGTGTCGAACCGGATCCGGGTCCCGAGCCCGGAACAACCGAGCATACAGACGCGGAGTTCGATAGTCTTGTCGAGCAACTTCTGTCGGAGCATCGGCCTGAAGCGCTATGGGTCTTTGCCTACGGGTCGCTGATCTGGAACCCCGAATTTGCCCATGTCGAGCAGCGCCCGGCCACGGCGCCAGGATGGCACCGCTCGTTCTGCCTGACGCTGACCCGTTGGCGCGGAACCCGTGATTTGCCGGCGCTGATGCTGGCGCTCGATCGAGGCGGCAGCTGCAACGGCATCGTCTATCGGCTGCCCGCGGAAGACCATGTCGGGCAACTTGGCCAGTTGATGCGCCGCGAGATCGATGCCAATCCGCCGACCAACGTGCCATGCTGGATCAAGGTCAAGACCAAGGATGGGCCGTTGCGGGCCTTGGCTTTCGTCGCCGCGCCAGACGGCAGGGCCTATGCCGGCCGGCTGCCATTGGAGCAGGTTGCCGACACGCTGGCGCGGGCTGCCGGGCATTGGGGCTCGTCGGCTCAATACCTGTTCCGAACCGTCAGCAAGTTGGAAGAGAGCGGTATCCGCGACAGGAACCTTTGGCGCATCCAGGATCTGGTGGCCCAGCAAATCATCGCTTCCACCAGGAACGCCAATCCCGACTGATTTCTGAACGGTGAAACGCCTTAGCGGCAGGCGCGGTAGCCGCTTTTGCGGTTCTTGATGTCGAAATGGAAATGGTTGCGGTGATCGTAATTGTAGCCGGGACCGAGCACGGTGGTGAAATACTGGCAGCCGTCGGCACGCACATTGTTGAGGAAGCCGCGGGTGCGGAAGGCAAACAGGCCGGGCTTGCGCACGTCGATGTCGTCGCCGTTGTTGAGCTCGATGCTCATGACGTCGAGGGCGTTGCCCTTGCCGTGTTCGGACAGGACACCTTCGCCGGCGATGTTGCGGCAGGAATAGCTTGAGCCCTGGTGGATGGTCTTGACGCCCGAGAAATAGCGCCAGCGGGCGGAGGGGACCAGTTCGTTGCTGGTCCAGGCGGCGAAACTTGCGGCCATGTCGCAGGTCAATGTTGCGGCGGGCTTCATCTGGATGCCGCCGATGGCGGAGACCTTGACCGGCCAGTCTATGCCGCACTGTCCCTCATGGATCGGCTGGACATCGGTGTAGACGACGCGAAGCCGCTTCAGCTCGCCACGGCAATCGGTTTCGCTGGCCGGCATCTGCTGCGGCTCCGACTCCGACATCGGCTCGTCCATGTGCGGATAGGCGGCAGTCATATAGGGATTGGACGGGACGAGCTTCTGCATGCCTTCATATTGCGGCACGGCCGCGGTCTGCGAGCCGACATCGACGGCCGGCTGCAGCGACAGCACGCTGCCAGTGTTGCAAGCCGAAACGGCGGCCAGCGCAAGACCGGTGGCCAGTATCGCTGCGCTTTTTGCCTTCGCGGCGCGAAATATTGCGGCCATGGGCGGAATCCTGTCCTTGATCGGTGGGATTTTAACGATCAAGGGTAAAGGAAAACTCAGCGTTCCCGTTCATGCCTGCGGCCGAAATGCGGCAGCCAGACCATCACCGGCATGATGATCACTGGAGGGCCATTACTGGCAGAAAGTGCCACCATTCCGGCGCGGTTCGAGATCGAGATGGAAATGCAGGGAATGGTCCGGGTCCGCGCCCGGTCCAAGCACGGTCTTGAACGGTCCGCAGGCGGCCTTGCGCACCGCATTGAGGAATTTGCCCTCCTTCTCGGGCGGCGTTGGACCGACTTCGATCTTTCTGCCATCCGACAACGTGAAGCTGGCAATATCGAGCGCATTGCCGAAGGCATGTTCCGACAGATGGCGCGTGCCGTTGCGCGGCCGGCAGACAAAGGCCGATGCCTGGTTGATCGATTTCAGGTCGGCTCCGAACTCGGCTTTCGCCGCCGGCTGTATGATTTCGGCGGCAAAGCGGGCTGCCGCCTCGGCCATCGGGCAGTTGAGTTCGGTCGCGGGGCCGATGGCGATGGATTTTCCGAGCGACTTCAGCAGCAGGGGATAGGGGATCGAGCAGCCGATGTCGGGATTGCTTTCCGCCTTATGCTCCTCGAATTCGACACCAAGGGCCGTCAGCCGCTCGCGACAGGCGACTTCCGCCGCCGGCATTTTTGCATCGGGCAAATCGGCCGAGCGCGGATCAGGCAGCATCTTCTTGTCGCCGGCATCGGGTTTTTCAGGTGGCTGCGGAGCAACGGCCGGCGGCTGAGCTTCAGGTTCCGGAGTGTCTGGCTTTTGTGTCGGAATCGGCACCGCGG
Organism: Mesorhizobium sp. C264A; assembly: GCF_040324515.1. NCBI lineage: Bacteria > Pseudomonadati > Pseudomonadota > Alphaproteobacteria > Hyphomicrobiales > Phyllobacteriaceae > Mesorhizobium > Mesorhizobium sp. C264A. The sequence continues at coordinate 263,664 of NZ_JAMYVY010000001.1, forward strand.
CCGGCGGCTCGGGCTCGCTTTGCTTATCGGTCGACGGCTTCGGGGCTGACGGTCCGGGCCGCGCCTGCTTTCTAAAACGGGACTTTTCTTCGTTGAATCGATCGTCATTGGACCGGTTGGGCGCGCCAAGGGGGTTCGGACCTTCGGCCTTTTGCTTTTCGATCGGTGCCGCGCCGGTCTTCGGCGCCTCTGAAGGACGCGCCTCGGGCAGCGGGATAACGCGCGAGGGCTGCACCGGAACATCGGCGGGCGAGGGCTCTTTATCCGGGGTCTTTTGTTCCACCTGCTTTGGCGTGATGTGCCGCTGTGGCCTGGGCTTCTGGCGGTGTTTGCTGCGCGGCTTAGGATGCGAGTCGACCCGCGGTGAAAACAGCTGCTCCAACCGCTGTGACAGCGGCGTGTAATGCTTTTTGCGCTGTTTGGCGTCAGCTTGCGTCAGCAGGGGCGCCAGCAGCAGAGCCGTGACGACCATGACCAGTGCAACCCTGCATGTTCGGGAAAGTACAACAGACCCCATCGTCCTCAACGGCGCGAGCTCCCGGAGGTTGCCTGCGGCCCATCACGAACGGTAACCACGCCGTTACGCGCCAATCGCTTCCAGCCCTTCTTCCAGCCAGTCGGCCAAAAGCGGCATGCCGAGCAGGTATTTCGCCGTGCGCTTGTTGGCGCGGTCGCGCGCGGCGGCAACCGCATCGGACCATTCCGCTGCGTCATAGTCGCCGCGGCCGACCCAGGCCAGCGCGATCAACTCGGCCGCTTCGTCGACGTTGAGGTCGTTGATCAGCTCGCGCAGCTCTTCCTCGGTGAGGTCTTCCGCGCTTTCCTCCGCCAGACCGTCATGGTGGTGATTGGCATGTGATTCACCATCGAGCTCGACCTCATGCTCGGCACCGTCGGCATAGTCTTCGTTGACGGCAGCACTCAGTCCCTTTGCCTTGAGAATGAACAGGCGCACGGTGTCCGGGCCGATCGATAGCTCCCATTCCCGCTCACGGCGCTGTTGCACTCTCGGGCACCCCCGCTGATCGTTTCCCGAATGATAGCGGATTTGCAGCGCGCGTCACGTCATGTTCTGATCCCTGACTCCCGCCTTTGACCGAATTCAGGTCAGGCACGGCCGCACAAATAGTTTCGGCGGCTGCGGGTTTCCGGGATGAAAAGTCTGCATCCCGGCGTTAGCTTTTCATTATCGTCATTTTCCCTCAAGCTCGTCATTATCCCTCAAGGAGGCTCCGATGCATAAAAGAGTGTTGATCCAGGCGGCTGCGGCGCTTGTCGCGCTGCAGTTCTTTGCGGTTCCGGTGTTTGCGGCCGGCGGCGGTGGCGGTGGTACCGAAACCACCACCCAGTGCAAGAAGGGGCAGGTCTGGGACAAAAAAAAGCAGAAATGCGTCGCGCCGAAGTACGGCATGCTGGACGACGACAACATCTACGATGCTGGTCACGACCTGGCCATGGCCGGGCGTTATGACGAGGCGATCGCCGTGCTCAGCCTTGCCGCCAACAAGCAGGATCCGCGCATCCTCAACTATCTCGGCTATTCGCATCGCCATTCCGGCCGTGTCACCGTCGGCCTCGGCTATTACGAGGAAGCGCTGCGCATCAACCCGGATTACACGCTGGTGCGCGAATATCTCGGCGAGGCCCATCTGCAGATCGGCGACCTGGCCGGCGCCCAGGCGCAGCTGGCCGAGATCGAGAAGCGGACGGGCAAAGATTCGCGCGAATACGGCATGCTGGCCGAACAGATCTACCATTTCATGAGAAGCTGACCCCACCCCAACGGCTTCTCTGGGCCGGCTGCGAGCAATCGCAGCCGGTTTTTGTTGTCGCAACTGCAACACGCTGCACATGCCGTGACGGCAATTGCGCAAGTCGGCTCATGATTTTTCAAAAAGCCTGCTTTTTCAGCGTGAAAAACGCGCGAGGATCGCTATATTGGGGAAAATTGCGGTGAAACGGTTCCGTTAGCCCGAGGCTGCCGGACCCGTTTTCTTTTTATACCCATCGACAAGGCTTTCCCCGAAATGCGGGGGTGGCGGCAGGAAAGGTCAGGCATCATGAACAAGGTCCCGATGACAGGCGAGGGGTTCGCGTCATTGAAGGAAGAACTGCGCTGGCGCCAGCAGCAAGAGCGGCCGCGTATCATCGAGGCGATCTCCGAAGCGCGCTCGCATGGCGACCTGTCCGAAAATGCCGAATATCATGCCGCCAAAGAGGCGCAGAGCCTCAATGAGGGCCGTGTCAACGAACTGGAAGACTATATTGCTCGGGCCGAGGTGATCGACGTCACCAAGCTTAGCGGCGACAAGGTCAAGTTCGGCGCCACGGTGGTGCTGGTCGACGAGGACACCGAGGAAAAGAAGACCTACCAGATTGTCGGCGACCAGGAAGCGGACGTGAAATCGGGCCGTATTTCGATCTCCTCGCCGATCGCGCGTGCGCTGATCGGCAAGGAAGTCGGCGACGCCATCGAGGTCAACGCCCCCGGCGGCGCCAGGGGTTATGAGATCGTCCAGGTGCAATTTATCTAGCACCTCAGAATTGCTGGAAGGTCCTATGCCGAAGCTTGGAGCTTAAGGGCTAATAGCTTTTCTGCTTCCGGCACCACCTGTGCCGGCATGAGGCGCTCCCCCGCTGCGGCCAGCAACGTTGAGGCATATTGCCCGCGCGGGCCGGTCAAACCCGGCTCGGTCGCCAGGAACACCGCGACCGTCGGCAGGCCGAAGGCGCTGGCGAGGTGGGTCAGACCGGTGTCGGCGCCGATAACCAGCGTCGAGCGGCCAAGGATCGCGGCAATGTCTGCCAGCGGCGATCTCGGCACCACGATCGTTGACGGCACGGCTTTCGAGATCGCCTTGGCCACCGCCTTCTCACGCTCGTTCGACCAGGTGGTGACCGGCGTCATTCCGCTACCAACCAGCAGGCGAGCCGTTTCGATCCAGTCTTCGGCGGGCCATTTCTTGTCCTCGCGGCTGGTGCCGTGCAGCAGGAAGGCCGTCTTGCCGTCAATGCCGGCCAGGCCGCCGGGAGGCGGCACAATCCCGGATGCGAGCGCCGAAAGATCGGGCTCGTAGCCGAGCGCCAGCCCGAACAGCCGGCGCGTGCGTTCGATGGCGTGCAGGTTGCGCGGCACGGCGTATTTGCGCTGGTAAAACAACGTTGCCGAGGGCTCCCGCGCGCTTGCGCGGTCGAAACCTGCGATTGGTGCCGCTGCCTGTTTCGCCACCAGGGCCGATTTCAGCAGCCCCTGCGCATCGATGACGAGGTCGTACTCGCCTGCTTGCAGAGCGCGGCGCAAGCTTGTCGCCTCCCGCCATGTGCCGGCGTTGAACAGATGCTTGCGCCAGCGCCGGATGGCGACGGTATGGATCTTTGCTATCGCCGGATGCAGCGCGACGATGCCGGCAAAGGCCTCTTCGACGCACCAGTCGAAGGCGATATCGGGGCGCTTGCGGCGTGCATCTTCGACGGCGGGGAAGGTGTGGATGACGTCGCCCATCGAGGAGGTCTTGACGATCAACACCTTCATGCGGCGGCCGGGAGTTCCAGCAACCTGTCCGCCGCCGCTGCCACTCGGGCAACGTCCAGCGTCTTCAGGCAGTTGAGGTGGCCGAGCGGACAGATCTTCCGATGGCAGGGCGAACAGGACAGATGCAACCAGATCAGTTCGCGCTGTTCAGCCAACGGCGGCGTGTTTTCCGGCGAGGTCGAACCGTAGACGGCAACGACCGGCGTGCCGACGGCGGCCGCGACATGCATCAGCCCGCTGTCGTTGGACACCGCCAGCCTGGCCGCGGCTATCAGGTCGATGGCGTCCTCCAGCCGTGTCTTTCCTGCCAGATCGACGACACCGGGCGCGAGTGCTGCGATCTCGGCGGTGACGTCGCGATCGTTCTTCGAGCCGAACAACGCGACCTTGAATCCTTTCGCCATCATCTCTCCGGCGAGGCCGGCATAGCTTTCGCTAGGCCAGCGTTTGGCCGGACCGAATTCGGCGCCGGGCATCATGGCGACGAATTTTCCCGGCTGCACTGCGAAGCGAGCGAGCAGCTCTTTCTGATTGCCGGCGTCGACGGTGAGCCGCGGCGGCCGGAAATGTCCGCCTTGGGCGAGGCCAAAATAGGCCTGCGCAGTGCGCCGTTTGAGGGCATCGGGCAGCGGCACGATGTCGGTCAGCAGGCCGTAGCGCATTTCCCGGAGATTGCCGAAGCGGCGGGGGATGCGGGCAAAGAACGGGATCAGCGCCGATTTCCAGCTGCCCGGCAGGACGTAGGCCATGTCGTAGCGGCCGCGCAGCAGGCGGCCGAAGCGGCGGCGAATGATGAATTCGAGCGCACCGGGTTGCAGCGGGAAATCGATCTGCTGGCGAATCTCGGGCATGCGCTTGACCAGCGGGGCCGCCCAGGCCGGGGCAAGCACGTCGATGGCGGCGTTGGGATGGAGCTCCTTCAACGCCGAAAACAGGCACTGCGCCATGACCATATCGCCCACCCAGCGTGGGCCGATCACGAGGATCGTTGGGCTTTCAGCCATTCGACATAGTCTCTGACGCCGGTTTCCACGCTGCGGAATTGCCCATTATAGCCGGCTGCGCGCAAGCGGGACATATCAGCCTGGGTAAAACTCTGATAGCTGCCCTTGAGGTGATCGGGGAATTCGATGAACTCGATCTCGCCCTTGCCCAGCGTATCGATCACGGTCTCGGCAATGGCGCGGAACGGCTGGGCGCGGCCGGTGCCGCAGTTGAAGATGCCGCTCGAGCCGCGCTTCCACAGCCACAGATTGACGTCGGCGACATCGCCGACATGAATGAAGTCGCGGCTCTGTTCGCCAGGCCCGAAGCCGTCATGGGCGCCGAACAGCTTTGGGTTTTCGCCGCGCCCGACCTGATTGAACAGATGGAAGGCGACCGAGGCCATGGCGCCCTTGTGCGCCTCGCGCGGGCCATAGACGTTGAAGTAGCGCAGGCCGGCGACCTGCGAATGATCGGTGTCGAACACAGTGCGCCTGACATAGTCGTCGAATAGTTTCTTCGAATAGGCGTAGACGTTGAGCGGCCGCTCAAGTGCGGGGTCCTCGCGAAACTCCGAACCGCCGCCGTAGACGGAAGCCGAGGAGGCATAGAGGAACGGTATGCGCAGCGAAAGACAGCCATGCAGCAAGCGCTTTGAGAACGCGTAGTTCACGTCCATCATGAACTTGCCGTTCCATTCCGTGGTGGTCGAGCAGGCGCCCTGGTGGAAGACGGCCTCGACGCGGCCTAGGTCGCCGGCTTCCAAGGTGGCCAAGAATTCGTCCTTGTCGAGATAGTCGGCTATCTGCAAATCGGCCAGGTTGGCGATCTTGTGGCCGTCGGTGAGGTCGTCGACGACGAGGATGTCATCATGGCCTTCGGCATTGAGTGCGGCGACGATGTTGGAGCCGATCATGCCGGCCCCGCCCGTGACGATGATCATGAAGGCCTCTGGTTGCTTGCGATTCCGGTCCTTATAAGGGAGGGCAGCCGGGCTGTCGATGAAGCACCACGACGCCATAGTGAGACCGCGAAGCGCCCGCTTTATTCGAGGCCCGCAAGCTAGGGGACAAAAAATGCCGTCGACCGAACTGCTCATTGCGTTTTTCGCCACCACGGCGATCTTTGCCTATATTCCAGGACCGGCCATGCTCTATGCCGCCGCGCAGACCATGGCGCGCGGGCGCTGGTCGGGGCTGACGGCGGCACTTGGCATCCATCTTGGCGGTTATTTCCATGTCTTTGCGGCTGCCGCTGGGCTGTCGGTGCTCTTCCATGCGGTGCCGCCGCTCTACATGGCGGTCAAGCTCATCGGCGCGCTCTATCTGATCTGGCTTGGCGTGTCCTTGTTCCGCAAGCGCGGGGACGGTGACAGGGCGCTGCCGGCGATCGAGCGCAAATCGGCGCGCCGCGCATTTTTCGAGAGCATCACCGTCGAAGTGCTCAATCCGAAGACGGCGATCTTCTTCATGGCGTTCCTGCCACAGTTCATCGATGCCTCGACGGGGTTCCCGGTGTGGCTGCAATTCGTCGTGCTGGGCACCATCGTCAATTTAATGTTCTCTTCGGCAGATATTGTCTGCGTGTTGCTGGCAGGCATGGTGATCGCCCGGCTGAAGCGCTCCAGCCGTGCGCAGCGGATCATGCAGCGGGCGGGCGGGGCGGTGCTGGTCGGACTGGGCGTCCACGTCGCGCTGCAGAAGAGCTGACGGCCGCCCTGACGTTGCGCTGCGCGGATTTGCGGTATATCGGCTTCGCCATGAACGATCCGGCCCGTAAATTGACAATTTTCAGGGTGATTGAGATCGGCCTTTCCCTCGCATTGCCAGTGACATGATCAAGCACAATCCGCCTTCGCCCGAACCTTTGCACCGCGCCATTGCCCGCTTTGGCGACGTTGCCGTGCTGGTGGTCGGCGACTTCATTCTCGACCGTTTCGTCAACGGCGTCATCGAGCGCATCTCGCCGGAAGCGCCGATCCCGGTGCTGCACGGGCGCGGCGAGACCTCGACGATGGGCGGCGCAGGCAACGTTGTCGCCAACATCGTCTCGCTGGGTGCCAGCGCTATTCCCATATCGGTGATCGGCACCGATGTGGCCGGCGACAATCTGGTGCGGATGCTTGGCGAACTCGGCGCCGACACGGCGGGCCTAGGGCAGGAGCGCGGCCGCATGACGTCGTCGAAGAGCCGCTTCAGCGCGCTCAATCAGCAGGTGCTGCGCTTCGATGAGGAAGAGATCAAGCCGCTCGACGACAAGGAACGGGCGGACCTGGTCCGGCATTTTCGCGCGGCACTCACGCGCGCCGACATCGTCATTCTGTCCGACTATGGCAAGGGCATCTTGCTCGACGGCGTCGCCGCCGACCTGATCGCCATCTGCCGCGAGGCGGGAAAACCGGTGCTGGTCGATCCCAAGGGCCGCGACTATGCGCGCTATGCCGGCGCGACCGCCATCACGCCCAACCGCAAGGAGCTTGGCGAAGCTGTCGGTCGCCCGGTTTTCGCCGACGACGAGATCGTCGCGGCGGCACGCCAGCTGATTTCGGCACATGGCTTCGACTTCGTCGTCGCCACCCGCAGCGAAAAGGGCATGAGCGTCGTCGGCGCGGATGAGGCGCGCCACATCGCCACCCAGGCGCGCGAAGTGTTCGACGTTTCGGGCGCCGGCGATACGGTAATCGCGAGCTTCGCGCTGGCTCTGGCCGCGGGCGCCGATCGCGTCATGGCCGCCTCCATCGCCAATGCCGCCGGCGGTGTGGTGGTGGGCAAACGCGGCACCGCGCGGCTGACCGTGGAGGAACTCACCGGCGCGCTGTTCCGCTCGCACGGCCCCACCGCCCATAAGGACGCCATCCTCGATGCCGCATCGGCCGCGCGCATGGTGGCGGCGTGGAAGGACGAGGGCCTGAGCGTCGGCTTCACCAATGGCTGCTTCGATATATTGCATGCCGGCCATGTCAGTCTTCTCCACGCGGCGCGCAGCCAGTGCGACCGGCTGGTGCTCGGCCTCAACAGCGATGCCTCGGTGCGTCGGCTGAAAGGCGCCGGGCGCCCGGTCAACGATCAGCATGATCGTGCCTGCGTGCTCGCCGCCCTGGCCTCGGTCGATGCGGTCGTGGTGTTCGAAGAGGATACGCCGCTGGCGCTGATCGAGGCGCTTCTGCCCGACATTCTGGTCAAGGGCGCCGACTACACGGTCGAAACCGTTGTCGGCGCCGACGTGGTGCAGAAGGCGGGCGGGCGCGTCGTCCTGGTCGACCTTGTCGCCGGCAAGAGCACCACCGGCACGATCGGCAAATTGCGCGCCGGCGGCGGTACCAACTGAGGGATTTCATGTCCGGACTGAATGACTATCTGGTCCGCTCGGCGGCCGCGATCACCGCGACAGTCGAGCGTGACCTGACCGCCGAGATGGAACGTGCTGTGAGTGCGGTCGTCGCCGCGCTTTCCTCGGGCAAGGCGCTGCTGGTCTGCGGCAATGGCGGCTCGGCCAGCGACGCCATCCACATTGCCACCGAACTGGTCGGCCGCTTCCTTAAGGAGCGCAAGGCCTACAATGTGATTGCGCTGCCGGCCAACGCGGGCATGCTGACCGCCTGGGGCAATGACTATGGCTTCGACACCGTGTTTTCGCGCCAGGTCGAAGCGCATGGTGCGGCCGGCGGCGTGCTTCTGGCGATCTCGACCAGCGGCAATTCGCCGAGCATTCTGGCTGCCGCCGAACAGGCGCGCATGATGGGCATGACGGTGGTCAGCCTCACCGGCGACGGCGGCGGCAAACTCAAGCCGCTCACCGACATCCTGCTCAACGTGCCCTCGACCTCGACGCCGATCATCCAGCAGGGACATCTCTGCCTCTACCACTATCTCTGCGAGGTGGTGGAAGACCGTCTGTCGAATGGCTGACACCGGGGCCTACGGCCCATACCCGCTGGCTGAACCCGGCCTGTGGGTCGAGCGGGTGGGTTTGCAGTCCTTTCTCGCTGGGACGCCGGCGCTGTTCTTCGACCGCGACGGCACCATCAATGTCGATACGGGTTATCCCGACGATCCCGCCAAAATGGTGCTGCGCGACGGCATCGTGCCGGTCATCGCGGCGGCCAACCGGGGCAACATCCCGGTGGTCATCGTCACCAACCAGTCCGGCATCGCGCGCGGCTATTTCGGCTGGAAGGAATTTGCCGCGGTCAACGGCCGGGTTCTCAAGCTGCTTGCCGCCGGCGATGCCTTCGTCGACATGGTTCTGGCCTGCGCCTACCACGAGGCGGGCAGCGGTTCACTGGCGGTCGCCGACCACCCGATGCGCAAGCCCAATCCGGGCATGCTGCTCGAGGCCCAGCAGCGCCTCGGCCTCGATCTCAAACGCTCGCTGATCGTCGGCGACAATCCCGCGGATATGCAGGCCGGACAACGTGCCGGCCTGCCGCGCGGCTGGCTGGTGGATGGCGAGGGAAGTAATGAGCCGGGCTTCGAGGTTCTGCCGCTGCGCAACCCCGATGATCTGGTAGGGCTTTTGGGGGCTATCGAGTCGCTCACCCGAATCTAGGACGATCATGGGGCGCTGAACGCCACCAGCCCTTCGTCCTTGACGCGGCGGATGGTCAGCGCGGTGCGCACCGTGTCGACATTGGGCGCCGAGGCCAGTTCTTCGATGACGAAGGTCTGGAACGTGCCGAGGTCGCTCGCCACGCAATGCAGCAGGAAGTCGGATTCGCCCGAGACCATCCAGGCGTCGCGCACGATCGGCCAGCCGCGCGTGCGCTCGGCGAAAGCTTTGAGCTCCGCGTCGGCTTGGTGATGCAGGCCGATCAGGCAGAAGGCGACGACATCCATGCCGAGCGCCGGCGCGTTGAGCAAGGCGCGATAGCCTCTGATGATGCCGCTTTCCTCCAGCCGCCGGATGCGGCGCAGGCAGGGCGGCGCGGAAATGCCGACGCGGCTCGACAGTTCGACATTGGTCATGCGCCCATCGGCCTGAAGCTCACGCAGAATCTTCCAGTCGATGGCGTCGAGGTCGGCTTTCAGGGGCATGGCTGTCTCAGCTTAAGCGCAAGAATCTTTCGCGATCTCGTCATTAAACGACTTTTGTGGCGATGCCAGCCCTTGGTCGGGCGATTTTGCGACCGTAACGAAAGCGGCCATTGCGCGAATAAGCCTGTGGGCCGAAGCTTTCCGGGGACGACGGCCTGTTCGTCTTGCTGGCGTGGTTGGCAACCCTTACATTACCAGCACCGTTTCACGTCTTTTTCCAAGGCACACTCGATTGTCTGCCCCGCAGAGGCTTTAGATGACCACCAAGCACGCGCCTGTCCTCATCATCGGTTCCGGCCCGGCCGGCTATACGGCGGCGGTCTACGCCGCGCGCGCCATGCTCAAGCCGATGCTCGTCGCCGGCCTGCAGCAGGGCGGCCAGCTGATGATCACCACCGATGTCGAAAACTATCCCGGCTTCGCCGATCCGATCCAGGGCCCGTGGCTGATGGAGCAGATGCTGAAGCAGGCCGAGCATGTCGGCACTGACATCGTCAACGACATCATCACCGAGGTTGACCTCAATGTGCGGCCGTTCCGCGCCAAGGGCGATTCCGGCACCACCTACACGGCCGATGCGCTGATCATTGCCACCGGCGCGCAGGCGAAGTGGCTGGGCATCCCCACCGAACAAACCTTCATGGGCTTCGGCGTGTCGGCCTGCGCCACCTGCGATGGCTTCTTCTATCGCGGCAAGGATGTCGCTGTCGTCGGCGGCGGCAATTCGGCGGTGGAGGAGGCGCTCTATCTCTCCAATCTGGCGAAGAGCGTGACCGTCATCCACCGGCGCAACGATTTCCGCGCCGAGCGCATCCTGCGTGAGCGGCTGCTGAAAAAGGACAATGTCCGAGTCATCTGGGACACGATCGTCGACGAGATCACCGGCCGGCCCGGCAAGACGCCGCTGCCGCCTTCGGTCGAAGGGCTGAAGCTCAGAAATGCGGTGACCGGCGAGGTCAGCCATCTCCAGGTGGACGGCGTGTTCGTGGCGATCGGCCATGCGCCGGCGGTGGAATTGTTTGTCGGCAAGCTGAAGCAGAAGCCGAACGGCTATCTGTGGACGGCGCCGAATTCGACCCGCACCGATGTGCCCGGCGTGTTCGCCGCCGGTGACGTGACCGACGATATCTACCGTCAGGCGGTGACCGCCGCCGGGCTCGGCTGCATGGCCGCGCTCGAGGCGGAAAAATACCTGGCCGGCATCGAGGTGCACCGCGAAGCGGCGGAATAAAATCTATCAAGACGGCGTCGCAAGCCGTTCAAAAGCCTGATTTTTCATTCAGACGCCAAAAACAGAACGAGGGGAACTCAATGGCGTTGGACTGGGACAAGCTTCGCGTGTTTCACGCAGCGGCGGAGGCTGGGTCGTTTACCCATGCCGCCGAGACTTTGCACCTGTCGCAATCGGCGATTTCACGCCAGGTCAGCGCGCTCGAGCATGACGTCGGGGTGCCGCTTTTCAATCGCCATGCCCGCGGCCTGGTGCTGACCGAGCAGGGCGAAATGCTGTTCCGCACGGCGCATGACGTGCTGATGAAGCTGGAGACCATCAAGTCGAAGCTGACCGAGGCAAAGGACCGTCCCTCAGGCGTGCTCAGGGTGACGACGACAGTCGGGCTTGGCGCCGGTTGGCTGACCGAACGGGTGCAGGAGTTCATCGAGCTCTATCCCGAAATCAGCCTGCAGCTGATCCTGGCCAATGAGGAACTCGACCTCACCATGCGCCAGGCCGACTGCGCGATACGGCTGCGCCAGCCGCAGCAGCCCGACCTTATCCAGCGCCGCCTGTTCACCGTGCATTTCCACCTCTATGCCTCGCCGTCCTATGTCGGCAAGCACGGAAAGCCGACCTCGGTCGCCGATCTGAAGAACCATCGCATCGTCACTTTCGGCGTGCCGGTGCCGTCGCATCTGTCGGAGCTGAACTGGCTGGAAACGATCGGCGATTTCGACGGTGGGCAAAGGGTGCCGACGCTGCAGATCAACGACATCTTGTCGATCAAGCGCGCCGTGCAGGGCGGCGCCGGCATCGCCATGCTGCCCGACTACGTGATCTCCAAGGAATCGGATTTGGTGCAGCTTTTGCCGGAGACCGAGGTGCCGTCCTTCGACACCTATTTCGCCTATCCCGATGCAATGAAGAACCAGGCCAAGCTGCACGTCTTCCGCGACTTCATCATCGCCAAAGCGCGCAGCTGGTCATTTTAAACATGGCCTTGGGAGGTGCTGGTCACCCCCGCCACGGCGTCAGCCGTGGCAGCCAGCCGGGAACATTGCGGCGGTAGGTCTCGTATTCGCCACCGTAGCGGCGGGCGAGAGTCGGTTCCTCATAGAACCTGACGAAAGAGCCCATGACGATCGCGCCGATGGCGGCATAGGCAGCGACGCTCCAGCTTGAAAACAGCAACGCCTGGCCCAGGATGATCGACAGTACTGCGACATACATCGGGTTGCGGACATGGCGGTACACGCCGCCGATCACCAGTCTCTCGGTGGGCGCGACAGGCGCCGGCGTGCCGAGGCCTTCGAGCGCGAAGCGGGCAAAGGAATGGACGAGCAGGGCGATGGCCGCGACAATCAGGATGGAGCCGGCCGGCACGAAGCCGGGCACCGTCGACAGCGGCAGACGGTAGCGGTCCGTGAGCAGCCAGGGCACCAGCCCGGCAACGACACAAGGTGCGGCGATGAAGAAGACCGCGCTGCCGGCGATCGCCTGGGGTGTCCGCATGTCAGGTCTCCCTTCTTCCGGCCGACCCTTCCCATCCCGCTGCCGCAAAAATAAACGCCTGTTGCCCGATTCAACGTCATTCGGCTTTTTGCCCGCGAGCGCGAGAATCAGCCCGACTTGCGGTTCTGCGAAGGCAACAGCACGGTCGCGCCATTCATTTGGCAACTTTTCGTGGTCCTATGGCCCCTAGACATGGGTTAGACCACAGCCTGTACCTTTTTGCATGCGTGTGTTGCAAAATAGATGCTTGTTTCTTGGGCATGAACAGCACATATATAGATCATCTCCTGGGCGCGTTCTCCTCCCATTAGCGCCCTCGAGTGTTCCCCTCTGGAGGTTAGCCTTAACAGGCACTTCCAATCAAACTCAGCCGGATCTTCATTGATCCGGCTTTTTTGTTTCCGGGCCTGCCGTAGCCAGCGAAAAATCGAGCAAAATCGCCGCGTAACAGTGACATGTAACCTCAGGTAACATGCCGCAGGCGCGATTCATCGTTTAAGCAGATCATAGGACGCGGTGTGGTTCGACCGGGAGATGGGGGCATCACTCGGAAGATCCGGGCTCAGGCGGCTACCGCGTCCGAACCTATTCGTCTGCCAGTGCCGTATGGCGCGGCGGATACGTGCGGCGGACCTGCCGTTTTCCTCCCAAGAAGACGGTCCGCAATAAGAGCGGCGTCCGGATCATCCGGGCGCCGTTTTTTGTGCGGATCATCCTTCGGCCTGTCAGGCAGCCTTGCCGTTGGCGTTCATCGCCTCGTCGGCCAACCGTCCGGTCAGCTCGGCCATGTGATCGAAGGCGCAACGATAGCTGGCGACGCCGGAGGTCGCCGAGCGCAGTTCGATGATCAGGTCGCCGATCTCGGCCTGCGGCATGGTCGCCTCCACGACATCCCATCCCGGCCAGTCAGGCCGCGCGTCGTAGCCAAGGATCTGACCGCGCCGTTGCGGGATCAGCGCGATGATCTTCGAAGTGGCTTCGGACGGCGTGACGATCTCGACCTTCATGACCGGCTCGAGCAGCACCGGCGAGCAGGCCGCCATGCCTTCCTTCATGGCCAGCTTGGCCGCCATCTGGAAAGCCATGTCGGAGGAATCGACGGCGTGGTAGGAGCCGTCGGAGAGGTTGACGGCGACATCGACCACAGGGAAGCCGAGCGGGCCGGATTTCAGATAATCGCGCACGCCGGTTTCGACCGACTGGATGTAGGTCTTGGGCACGACGCCGCCGGTGATGGTGTCCGAGAACTGAAAGCCGGAGCCGCGCGGCAGCGGCTTGATCTCGATCACCACATCGCCGAACTGGCCGTGGCCGCCGGACTGCTTCTTGTGGCGGCCGCGCTGCTGCACCGTCTTTCGGATCGTCTCGCGATAGGGGACGGCAGGCGCATGGCCTTCGACCGGAATCTGATTCTTGCCTTCCAGCCGCTCGCGCACGACCCGCAGATGCATCTCGCCATGGCCGGACAGCACGGTCTCGGCCGAGTCCTGATTGTGGCGCAAGGTGAGCGAGGGATCTTCCTCGGCCAGGCGCTGGATGGCCGCCGACATTTTGACCTCGTCCTTGCGCTCCTTCGGCCGCAGGGCAAAGGCAAAGACCGGCTGCGGCGGCGTCAGCGTGACCAGCGGCTTGATACCGCCCTTCGTGGAGCTCAACGTCTGGCCGGTCTTGACCTCGTCCAGCTTGCCCAACGCCACCGTGTCGCCGGCCTTGGCAGCGGTGAGCTTGGACTGGTCCTTTCCGAGCATCTTGTAGATGCCGGAGACCTTCGCCGTCTCGCCATTCGACAAATAGAGTTCGGCGGCATCGGCGATCTGGCCGGAGAGCACGCGCGACACGGACAGCTTGCCGCCATGCGCGGTGTGGATGGTCTTCATCACCTGGACCACGGTGTGATTGCCATCGGGGACGCCGAGCCGTTTGCGCGTCGCCTCGACATCCGGTGCGTCATGGCGGATCGCCTTCAAAAGGCGCAGCACGCCGTTGCCCTTTTCGGCGGTGCCGATCAGCACCGGCGTTATGGCGCCGGCGCGCAGGTCGGCGGACAGATCGTCGAAGACCGCGTCTTTCGGCGGCTCGATCTCCTCCAGCAACTGCTCCATCAACTGGTCGTCATGGTCGGCAAGCGTCTCCAGCATGGAGAAGCGAGCCTCCAGTTCGCGCGCCTTGTCGTCAGTTGGAATTTCGGCAACCTGGCTTTCGGCATATTCGCGGTAGATGTAGGCGCGCTCCAGCGCCAGGTCGATCGAACCGATCACCACATTGTCCTTGCGCAGCGGAATCTGGCGCAGCAACAGCGGCGCCGCGCTCGTCGGCTGCAGCATCTTCAGCGTATCGCGTACGCCGGCGATTGCCTTGTCGACCTTGTTGAGGAACAGGATGCGCGGCACGCCGAGATCGTCGAGCTTGCGCATGATGAGCTGCAAGGCTGGGATCTTCTTCTCGTCGGCCTCGGCGACGACCACCGCGAGATCGCAGGCTCCCAGCACCGGCTCGGCCTCGAAGGAGAATTCGATCGATCCGGGACAGTCGACGAAGGTGATCTGCTCGCCCATGAATTCGGTGGTGGCAAAGGTCGCCTCGACGCTCATGGCGTGCGCCCGCGCCTCGGGCGAATGATCGGAAACGGTGCTTCCCGATGAAACGGGATTTTGGCGGGGGATGGCGCCCGTACGGGCGAGGATGGCTTCGAGAAGTGTCGTCTTACCGCTTGCAAAGGGACCGACTATGGCAATGCATTTCGGTCCCGTGCGTCGTCCTCCGGCGCGAGTACCCATGGCTGACCTCCACTCAGGCGTTGCCCTTGGAGTGCGATCAGCAAAAGTGGAAACGGTTTTGCGCCGATCGCACCCTGTCGTGAGCGGCGGCCGGCCTGTTCGACCGTCGCGGGCGGGGTTGTTTTCATTTAGCCACCTGCCCAACCCATCGTCCCACGGGTTAGCCGGCAGGGCAAGGAAAATAGAAATCGCGCCGCCGCCAGACGGACGGAGCGAGAGCCGGGGTCAGAACCGTCGGTAGATTTCAGCGGGCCTGGGTGCGGCGCGCCGGCCTGGCTGCGCTTTGCTTTACCACCGTCTCGGCGTAGCGCGACAACAGCGGGTTAAACAGGTCTGGGCGTTCCCAGAACGGTGCATGGCCGGCGCCTGATATGACATGGCATTGTTCCCACAGCGAGCTGTAGGCCACCGTCTCGAAGTAACTCAGCCGCACCAGCGGATCATGCTCGCCATTGATCACCGCAACCGGGAACGGGGCGTGCTCGACCACCTGTTTCTGGTCGGCGCCCTTGCCGGCAAACATGCTGCGCGCCACGCCGGCGCGAAGCCTGCCGTCGGTGCGCCTTATGGCTTCGCGGAAAGACGGACTTGCGGTATCGCCGAAGCAAAGCGCCTCGAAGCGCTCGATGTCGCGTTCGGAGTAGACCTTCTTGGAGGCCAGCAGCATGTCCCAGTTTGCGTGAAAGCCGCGCAGCATACCGAACGGCCCCCTCGACACCGGCGGCGCTCCGGTCAGCACCAGGCCGTTCACCGCATGGTGGAAGCTGGCAAGTTCGACCGCCACATGGCCGCCGAGCGACCAGCCGAAGATGATCGCTTGGCTGATGCCCAAAGCGTCGAGAAGCCGGGCTGAGGTCTGGGCAAGGCCGGTAATCGTATAGGCGGTCGCGGGGTCGCGGGCATCGGAGGACTCGCCATGGCCGGGAAGGTCGAAGGCGATCAGCCGATGGGCATCGGCAAGCGGGCTGTCGAACTGACGGGCAAACACGGCGCGCGAACTGCCCGAGCCATGGATCATGACGATGGGCATGCCGGACCCAGACGACTGGCTGAGGCGCAAGTCGGCCTGCGGCGTGCGGATGGTGCGGTGAGTGATGCTCATGCTGGATTAGACCTTGAGATTTGCCTGACCGCCAACATCGCATCGCTGGCTCTATATGTTCTTTAAACATGTGGTTAAGAATCGATTTCTAGAAATCCACCATCGGCGTGACCGCCGGCTCCATCGCAACCCGCGGAATCCCGACAATGGAACCAGTCCTCGATCTTCTTGTCTCGATCTGCAGCATCGCGACGCTTGGCCAATATGTCTGGTCGATGCGGGCGCATTTCCAATCGCAGGCGATGTCTCCAGGCGCCATGGTGATTTCGGCGGCGGTCATCGCCACGGCGCTGTTCTTTCTCGCCATCCTTTGGATCCAATCGCAGCCGGGTTCGGCAAAGCTCACCGGACTTGCCGTCGAACTGGCGAGCTCTGCCCTGTTCTGGTGGGCGATTGTCACGTCGCGCAAGGCGCGATTGCGCTTCGCCTTCGCACCCGACGATCCGCACAGCCTGCTGACCGACGGCCCCTACGGCCATGTCCGCCACCCCTTCTATACGTCCTACATCGTCTTCTGGATCGGGTGGGGGATCGCGACCTGGTCGATCTGGGCGGTGGTGCCGGTCGCCGGAATCGCTATCCTCTATGTGTTTGCGGCGCTGGACGAAGAGAAGAAATTTTCGCGCACGCCGCTGGCCGGAGCCTACGCGGACTATCGCGTACGTGCCGGCCTGTTCTGGCCCCGGCTGGGGTGGTAGCCGGCACCGGGGCAGGGTAGGTTCTGCCAAACTTAGGGGTCACCAGAGATGAAGATCATTGCCTGCGGCAGCGTGCCGACCATCATCGCACCGGAGAAGTATTTCACTGGCCGCGTGCTGCAGACGCCCATCATCGAGAAGGAAGCGCCGGCGCGGCTGCGGGCCACGCTGGTCAGCTTCGAGCCTGGCGCGCGTACCCACTGGCACACGCATCCGCTCGGCCAAACGGTCTATGTCACGTCGGGCGCCGGCCTTGCGCAGACATGGGGCGGGCCGATCCAGCAGATCAAGGCGGGCGACGTGATCTCGTTCGAGCCGGGCGAGAAGCACTGGCACGGCGCGGGTCCAAAGACGACAATGACCCACGTCGCCATGCAGGAAGCGCTGGACGGCGTCCACGCAGATTGGATGGAAGCGGTCACCAGCGAGCAGTATGGCGGCTGAGGTCTGCTCCTGACAAAAACCCGGCTCGAAGCCGGGTTTCATGTCTCGGTGCCGCCAGTTCAGGTCAGCGATGCAGTGAATCGCTGGATGCGCGTGCAGGCTTCCTCCAGCAGGCTCTCCGACGTGGCGTAGGAGATACGGAAGTTGGGGCCGAGGCCGAAGGCCGAGCCGAACACCACCGCGACACCCTCGCCTTCGAGCAATTCGGAGCAGAAAGTCTCGTCTGTGTCGATTATCTTGCCGGCCTTGGTCTTCTTGCCAATCAGCTGGGCGCAGGACGGGTAGACATAGAAGGCGCCTTCCGGCGACGGGCAGGTTATGCCGCGCGCCTGGTTGAGCATCGACACGACGAGGTCGCGACGGCCCTGAAAGATCGCCTTGTTCCTGGCGACGAAATCCTGCGGGCCGTTGAGCGCCTCGACCGAGGCCCATTGCGCGATGGTGCAGGCGCCCGAGGTCTGCTGGCCCTGGATCATGTCCATCGCCTTGATCAGCTGGACGGGACCCGCGGCGTAGCCGATGCGCCAGCCGGTCATGGCGTAGGCTTTCGAGACGCCGTTCATGGTCAGCGTGCGCTCGTAGAGTTTCGGCTCGACCTCGGCGATCGTCCTGAAGACGAAGTCGCCATAGGTCAGGTGCTCGTACATGTCGTCGGTCAGTGTCCAGACATGCGGATGCTTCAAGAGCACGTCGGCCAGCGCGCGCAGCTCGGCTTCCGTGTATGCGGCGCCGGACGGGTTCGACGGCGAGTTCATCAACAGCCATTTGGTCTTCGGCGTGATCGCCTTTTCCAGCACGGCGGGAGTGAGCTTGAAACCATTGTCGATCGAAGTATCGGCGAACACCGAGGTGCCGCCGCAGATCGCCACCATTTCGGGATAGCTGACCCAATAGGGGCGGGGGATGATGACCTCGTCGCCTGGGTTCAGCGTCGCCATGAAGGCGTTGAACAGGATCTGCTTGCCGCCGGTGCCGACAATGGTCTGCTCGGGCTTGTAGTCGAGATTGTTCTCGCGTTTGAATTTTTTCGCGATCGCCTCGCGCAGCGGCGCGATGCCCGAAACCGGCGGGTATTTGGTCTCGCCGCGGCGGATCGCCTCGATCGCCGCATTCTTGATGTTGTCGGGCGTGTCGAAATCCGGTTCGCCGGCGCCGAGGCCGATAATGTCGCGGCCGGCATTTTTCAGCTCGCGGGCTTTCTGCGTCACCGCGATGGTGGCGGAAGGCTTTACGCGGGCAAGGGCGTCGGCAAGAAAGGCCATGACCAGATATCTCCAGAGGGGTCGGCGCAACCGCAAACAGCTGCGGCGCTTCTCATGTCGCATCGACCCGGCAAGTGCAAGCATTGTCGGATGAGCCAGGGGTCAAGGACCTGTGAAGATCGCCTTTTTGGAGCGCGTGCATGACGGTTTCAGTCTGCGTTGCGGGCTCTGCAATCGACGCTTATCCCCGGCAAGAATAAATTCATCAACGGCCGCTAAAACCTTTGACGGCAGGATCGCCAGCCATTTCGCCTGTCTCGCGGAGCGAGGAACCCTTGTCGCGCAGTACCGGGCTTGCCCACATCATCCGTCACGATGACGGCACCGCTTCAGGTGTCTGGGGTCCGTACACGCTGCAGAGCGCCTTTCAGCCGATCTTCGCCTTCAAGGAGGGCAAGCTCTCGATCGCAGCATTCGAGGGGCTGATCCGGCCGTTTCGTGTCGGCGAGCCGCAATCGCCGATGAACTTCTTCCGCACCTGTCCGGCCGGCGACCGCCTGCACATCGAGGCGCTGACGCGCACGCTGCATTTGCTCAATGCCGGCGCCTGCCTGCCGCAAGAGGCTTCGATCTTCGTCAATTTCGATCCGTCGGTGTTTACCGAGCGCTCCATCGCCGACAACGCGTTGCGCGACATGCGGCTGGTGCTGCACGAAGCCGGGATCGATCCGCGCCGCATCGTGTGCGAGGTGACCGAGCAGAAGTCGGCGTCGCAGGAAACGCTCTACAGCTTTGTCGAGGCGCTGCGGGCCAATGGCTTTCGCATTGCCGTCGACGATTACGGCGCCGATGAATCCGACATCAACCGCATCAAGGAGCTCAAGCCCGACATCGTCAAATTCGATGCGCACTGGATCACGCAGCTCATGGAATCCGGCGCCGGCTTTGCCCTCTTGACTGCCATGGTGACGAACTTCGAACTACAGGGCATCCGCACGGTGTTCGAAGGCATCGAGGAAGGCTGGCAGCTTCAATTGGCCGAGAAATCCGGCGCATCGATGGTGCAGGGCTTCGTGCTGGCGAAGCCGGAACTGGCGCCGACCAGCTTTCGCGCTTTCGGCAAGGATGGGCAGCCATCTGTCGCGGCGGCCGAGCCTGGCAAGACGCCTGCCGGCCCGACTGCAGCGCCTCCGGCGCGGCCGGGCAGGGTGTTCGGGCGCAGGACCGGGCCATGACCGGGCAGCGCGAGAGGCGTCGCGATATCGGCGAAGCGATCTTTGCCGACGAGGTCGGCATCGAATACGGCGTCTACGGCGCGTTCCGGCTGAAGAGCGCCTACCAGCCGATCTTTGCGCCACGCGGCGGCGCGTTGGCCGCGGTTGCCGTCGAGGCGCTGATCGAACCGCAGCGCGCTTCCATGCCGGTTGCACCGGCCATGTTCTTCGACAGTGTTGCGCCGGGCGACCGCCTGTTTGTCGAGACGATGTGCCGGATGCTGCATCTGAAAAACTTCCGCAACATCGGCGTCGACGGGCTCGACCTGTTCTTCAATTACAACCCGATGATCAACGATCATCTCGGGCGGGCGCTGGCCGAGATCCGGCTGATGACGCGGCATCTCGGCGATCTCGACCTGCATGCCGCCATGCTGGTCTGCGAGATCACCGAACAGGCGGCCGACGATAATGTGCTGGCCCCGCTGGTGCGCGAGATGCGGCGCCACGGCATCCGCATCGCCATCGACGATTTCGGCACCGGCCACTCGACCGCGGAGCGGATGAGCCTGCTTCAACCGGATATCGTGAAGATCGACGGCGGCTGGTTCGCCGAATTCTGCCGCCACGCTGCCGCCGAGCGCTTCTTCCGGCCGCTCGTCTCGTCGCTGCACGATCGCGGCGCCAAGGTGCTGGTGGAAGGCATCGAGCAATCCGTGCATCTGCGCGTCGCGCTGGATGGCGGCGTCGACCTGCTACAGGGGTTCCATCTCGGCCGCCCGGCGCTGGCCGGCACGATCTTCAACCGGGAGCCGCTGTCGATCGAGGCGCTGCTTGGCGCCGACAACAAGGTGGTGCCGCTGCATCTGCGGCGCTGATTTGTGCTCGCGCTTGCCGCCGCCTCGCGGCTCGTTCCGGACCGGACGCCAACGGGCGCGATGCCCGGTTGGGCTTGCGGCCTTCGGCCGTAGCGCGCATTCAAAGAGGGCGAACTCGGCCCGCGTGAAGTTCAGCCAAAGCCTGCTCGGCAAACTTATCCAGCCGGCCAGCCTTGGCGTCCGCCTCGATCTGCATATCCCACACCTCTGCCTGATACGCTGCGAACCATTTGGTAAAGGCCTTTAGTTCTTTGGTGTTCAGGGCTGCGATGGATCTTTCTGTTCGAGCTTGGTCATGGGGCGAAACTAGCATGGCCATCGTCCAATTCCAGACAAACAAAAAGGCGGGATAAATCCCGCCTTCCCATTTTCGGTAGCCTGATCGGAGCTTTAAGTCCGGGCCGGCAGCTATCTGCTGATCCAGCTTGTCGGGTCTTTCTGCTCCAGCGCGCTTCTCGCGCGACCGTCAGTACATCCGTGACTTGCCGCGCGCCCCGAACTCTCGTCCGGCGCGCGCTATCGCAAAATCAGGCTGCCTTGCTCAGAGAACCAGCGGACGACTTGCCTGTGCGGCGGTCCTGCTCGATCTCGAAGTTGATTTTCTGGCCTTCGACCAGGGTCGACAGTCCAGCGCGCTCGACAGCGGAGATGTGAACGAAAACGTCCGCACCGCCCGAATCAGGCTGAATGAAGCCGAAGCCCTTGGTGGCATTGAACCACTTGACCGTACCAGTTGCCATATGAATAGTCCTCGCATTTGCTTTGGTTTGACCGAACCGAGGTTCAGCCGGTTTGTATCGAGATTTTGGAGATAGACGTCAGCAAACGCGAAGATCGCGAGGCCCGGATCGATCGGCCGAAATATCAATGGAGCTGATATAGGCGGGTTTCGCACCAAAAACAAGATGGCTCGAAAAATGGCGTTGCGGTGGCGCCGCCCAAAGGCCGCCCCAATCGCATGAAAGCGTCGAGCAATCGGGAAGATCGGGACGCCCGACGGCGTTAGTCCGGTTTTGGGAGACTGTCATGAAAACGGTTGTGAAAACCATTCTGCTTGCCGCCTGCCTGACGCTGGCGGCCGCCGAGGCGCAGGCGATCTCGCGCTACGACCCCACTCGTATGAGCTGCGACAGGGTGCAAGGCACGATCGCCCGCCAGGGCGCGGTCATCCTGCGCTATCAGTCCAGGCGCGTGCCGGGGCTGCCGCTCTTCGACCGCTATGTGCAGAGCCAGCAATTCTGCAATGTCGGCGAGGTCAGAAAGCGCGCCTATGTACCGAGCGCCGACACCGAATCCTGCCCGGTCTATCTCTGCAAGCGGATCGAGAACGACCATTTTCATCGCCGCTTCCTGCGCCGTCATTAGGGCATATTGATATTCAAGTGAGGCCGGTCTTCTGCGCTTCCGGCGCCCACGTAAATTAAGTACGCTCCGCTCCGGTTCTCGAAGACCATAGTTCTCGGTGCGGCCTGACCTGAATCTCAACATACCCAGCCGGCATACCATTCAAGCTCTTAGAACCCGAACGAGACCTGCGCCGCCGGCGGCGGGCCGACGCGCACGCCTTCCATGGCCAGCATCTTTTCCTTGGTGGCCGAGCCGCCGGGCGCCGAGAAGCCGCCGATCTTGCCGCCCGCGGCTAGTATCCGATGGCAGGGGATGACCAGCGGCACCGGGTTGGCGCCCAGCGCTGCCCCGGTTTCGCGCGGCAGGCCGGCTTGGCCGGCGCGCTTGGCCAGTTCGCCATAGGTGGTGGTTTCGCCGTAATGCAGTTTCCGCGCCGCGTCGTAGATGGCGAGACGGAAGTCGTCGACGCCGTCGAGATCGACCGGCACGCCGGAGAAATCGACGTCCTCGCCTGACGCATACGCCTTGATCGAGGCGATCAGCTCGACCACCCATTGCGGCTGCCCAATGTTCGCAGTCGTATTGGCGGCAACACCGGCATGCCGCATCAGCCGGCGCTCCACTGCTTCGCGGCTCCTTTCGGGCAGGCAGAGCCGGATCAGGCCCTTTTCGCTCCAGGCGATGCCCATGAAGCCGATCACTGTTTCTAACACTGCGTGGCCGGCTGTGATCGAAGATGCCGTTTCCATGATGCGCTCCTTTCCGCAAAGCGGCGAAAACCGGGATACCGACCGGTACATATGCAGAACAATATGGCATCTGAGCCCGGCTCTCGCCACCCGAAAACCACCAGATAGTCCCGATTGCCCACCAGGAATCGCTGGTGTAAGGACTTCTTAACAACCGACAAATCGGACCCGCGCGGCTTGCCAGCAAAATTCAACCTTTTCGCGATCTCTGTGATCGTCGGCGCAGCTGCCCTCAGCGGCTGCCAATCGACCTCGCAGATGAAGGCCACGCCTGCGCTGACCGAAACCGCGACCGCTGCCGGCAGCGATGCCGGCTTTACCGTGCCGCTGCCCGATACGGTTTCGGTGCTGCCGCAATCCTCGGGCATAACACCCGTTCAGTCGGCCGAAGCGACGCCGGCCACGCCAGCGCTCGATGCCGCTGCGCAGCCGGTTGCCGCGACCGCGGCCTTTGCCGGCGCGACGCCCACGGCCCCGGCCGTGCCTGCGGTGATGGCCGCCAATGCTTGGCAGGCGCCTGCGCCCGCCAAGGCCGGACAGCCGGTCGCGGCGCAATATACGACCGCCAGCCTTGTCATGCCGGCGACCGCCAAGGGCGGCCAGAACGCCATGCCCGGCGTGCAGCAGGTAGCCTATGTCGTGCCGCAGAACCCGGCTTCCCTGGGCCAGTTCCCCGCCGCGCCGCTCGGTCTCCCGGAAGAAGAGCATGCGACCGGCATGCGCGGCGACGTCGACCGGCTGATCCAGAAATACGCTGCTCTCTACGAGGTGCCGGTCGATCTGGTGCGCCACGTCGTCAACCGCGAAAGCACCTACAATCCCAAGGCTTACAATAACGGCCATTGGGGGCTGATGCAGATCAAGCACGCGACGGCGCGCGGCATGGGCTATGACGGGCCGGCCAAGGGCTTGTTCGACGCCGAAACCAATCTGAAATACGCGGTCAAATATCTGCGTGGCGCCTGGCTGGTGGCGGGTGGCAACGCCAAGAAGGCCGATTGGCTCTACCAGACCGGCTATTATTTCGACGCCAAGCGCAAAGGCCTGCTCGAGGCGACCGGCCTCGGTGTCGACCGCAAGCGCCGCCGGCTGCAGCCCGACGCCTGAGCGCGATGCCTGAACCGCGCCCGCCGGCTCCAAACGACATCCGGCTGCGCAAAACCCTCGACGAGACGCTCGTTGCGCCGCACTGGCCGGACGGCTTTGCCATGCGCTGCTTCCAACATGGTGACGCGCAGCCCCTGCACGCGCTTTTGACCGAGGTGTTCGACGACGGCACCGACGGCCCGTTCGACGAATGGTGGCCGCGCATATCCAGCGATGCCGAATTCGACCCGGCGCTGTGTTTCCTGGTCATCGACGCCAAGGGACGGCTGGCGGCGGCAGCGCTGTGCTGGACGAGGGCCTTCGTCAAGGACCTCGCGGTCCATCCCGGAGCGCGCGGCAAAGGAATTGGCGAAGCGCTGATGTGGCAGGCCTTCAACGCCTTTCGCGATCGAGGCGCGGCCCATGTCGACCTCAAGACCAACACGGTCGAGAACGCCGCCGCGCTCCGGCTCTACGAGCGGCTGGGAATGATGCCTGTCGCCTGGGAAGGGTAAGGGCTTTTTTCTTGCCGCAATTCCCTGGGGAAAACGCTACGCGCTTTTCCCGGGAAAACCGGTTCCCACCTTTCCTGGAATTGGTTGTGTGCGTCAAGTTCTGCAAAATGGGGCGGCCATGATGCTGGTCATGCGGCTTGGCGCAGAGCGAGCTTCTTGTGCTCGCGCAGGTCGTCCATGTTGATGTATCGGTTGGCCTCCATCCAGTTTTCATTGGTCTCGACGGCCAACGCCCTGACCAGGCGCAGGCAGCTTTCGGTGTTGGGGAAGATGCGCACGACATAGGTGCGCCGGCGGATTTCCTCGTTGAGCCGCTCCAGCATGTTGGTGGATTTGAGATGCTTGTGGTGCTGTCTCGGCAGCCTGAAGAAGG
Source organism: Mesorhizobium sp. C264A (assembly GCF_040324515.1). Lineage (NCBI taxonomy): Bacteria > Pseudomonadati > Pseudomonadota > Alphaproteobacteria > Hyphomicrobiales > Phyllobacteriaceae > Mesorhizobium > Mesorhizobium sp. C264A. Next base: position 288,326 of record NZ_JAMYVY010000001.1, read on the forward strand.
TCAGGGTTTGTTCGATGGCATCCTCGGCCCAGCCTGTCAGGCGCGGATAGCGTGCCGACCATTTGGCAAGCCATGCGGCAAGATCAGCCCTGGCCTCTGCGAGATCGCGCCGGTCGTAGAGCCAGCGCAATTCCTGCAGGCAGTCGTCGCCGTGCTTCCTCGGCAGATGATCGAGCGCGTTCCTGAGGAAGTGCACGTAGCAGCGTTGCCAGGCGGCTTCGGGGATCACCTCGCCGATCGCTGCCACCAGGCCGGCGTGATCGTCGGACACAACCAACTCGACGCCCTTGAGGCCGCGCGCCTTGAGGCCGACGAGGAAGTCCCTCCAGGCCGAGCGGCTCTCGCGATTGGCCATCTCCACGGCCAGGATCTGGCGCCTTCCGTCCCAGTCGATACCGACCGCGATCAGCACCGCCTGGCTCATGACAACACCGGCTTCACGCACCTTCTCGTAGCGCGCATCGAGGATGAGGTAAGGAAACGGCTCTTGAAGGGGGCGCCTGGCAAAGGCAGCGAGGCTCTCGTCCAGCCGCTTGTTGATGGCCGAGATCGACGAGGCCGAGAAGGCATGGCCGCACAGTTCTTCCGTGATCGCCTTCACCTTGCGGGTCGACACGCCCTGCACATACATCTCCGCCAGTGTCGCCACCAAGGCCCGCTCGGAACGCTGGTAGCGCTCGAACAGCTCGGTGGAGAAGCGCCCGGCCCGGTCCTGCGGAACCCGCAGCTCGAGCTTGCCGACCCGCGTCACAAGGGTACGGCCGTAATAGCCCGAGCGATAGCCAAGCCGTTCGGGCGTGCGCTCGCTCTTCGAGGCACCCAGCGCCTCGTCCATCTCGGCCTCAAGCACCTCCTGTATCACCGCACGGAGCACTTCGTGCAATCCATCCGGGTTCGAAAGCAAAATGTCTTTGACGGCAGCGCTGGCGGTCTTAACTTCAGTCTTGGTCATGGTGGCGTTCCTTCGCGGGAATCAGGTGACGTGAACAATCACCAGCCTGCCATGACCGCCCCCTCTCAGCGAATTTGCAGAACTCTCAGCACACTACCCTGGAATTGCTCGAGCGCTGTTGAAAACCTCCGGATTGTGAACTGCTTCACATTGGCCGCCGCAACCGGATGCTACCTCACCATCCATGCCTTTCGACCGATGGCGGATCGACGACTGGCAGATGTGGAGGGGCTGCACCGGCATGTGTTCAGCCGCTCCTTGGCGGGTCCCAGGCGGGGGTTTGGGGCCCGCCAGTCGTTTTACGGTCGCCCTCAGATATCGGGCGCATTGCCGATCTTCTTTTTGAGCTCAATCGCCCAGGCGCGGCCCTCGTCGCCGCCCCACAACAGCCAGGCGATATGGCCGGCCGAAGGATTGTCTTCATTGCCGTAATTCTTGCCGCGCTTGTCGACCTCGTGGCGGGCGAAGTAGCTGACCATGCGGCGGATGGTGGATGGCGCCAGCTTTTCGCGGTTCTTGAGTTCCGTCGCCCGCGCGACGCCGATCTCGGTGCCGCCACGGCCGAACTGCTTGCGCAGCCTCAACCCCTTGGCGGCATTGTCGGCCACCACTTGCGGGCAGCGCAGATCGATCTCTTCATCCTCTTGCATGTGTCTCCCCAGCTCCGGAAGCCTAGCCTGCGGACCCAATGCGGGAAAAGCAACCGGTTCCCAATGCCGCGCCGTCCATCAGGACCAGGATCCGCGCGCCATCGGCGCGTGCGAGATCCTGTGGAACCTTATGGATGTCACGCCTGAGGTCGGCCGAACTGGACCGAACAGCTGCAATATGGCGAGGCGTGCTGTCCTGAGGTTTGTCCGCCAGGGGCTCGGGACGGCTCTTCGGCAGATGGTCGCTGACGAATAGTTCTCCGGACGCAACCCTGCCGCCAATGCCGCGTTTGATTAGCCGAGGGAAATTTTCAAATCGGAGAACTCAGATGAAAACGCTTCTCACCATTGCCGCCGTCGCCTTGTTCGCCGGTGCCCCTGCCGCCTTTGCGGCCAACTCGACTGCGGTCGCGCCTGCCATGGCCGCCAGCAAGGTCGATACCCCAACCTTCGTCAAGACGGTGCCTAGCTCCAACGAATTCGAAATCCAGTCGAGCAAGCTCGCCGAGGAAAAATCCAAGGCGGCTGACGTCAGGAAATTCGCCAAGCAGATGGTCAAGGACCACACCAAAGCCGGCAAGGAGTTCAAGGCGGCGCTGAGCCAGGGCCAGACCACCGGTTCGACCAAAGCCGCGGGGCCGGCCCTGCAGCCGAAGGAGCAGGCAATGCTCGACGAGTTGAAGAGCGCAAGCGGCAAGGATTTTGACGCCAAGTACATCCAGATGCAGACGGACGCGCACAAGGAGGCCGTAGCCCTTTTCAGCAGCTATGCCAACTCGGGCGACGACCCGGCGATGAAGGAATTCGCCAAGAAAACGCTGCCGACGCTGCAGATGCACGAGAAGCACGTGAAGGAACTCGCGGCCGCGCATCAGGGTTGAGGGCAGTGACTGGCCAGCAATGGCATTCTACGCCGCCCTCCTCTGTCCTGCCGGACATCTTCCCCACGAGTGGGGAGATCAGCAGCGTCGGCGCCGTGCTTTTCTTGCGACGGTGAAAATTGGCGAAGGCTGAGGCGACAGCCAATCTCCCTCCTTGTGGGGGAGATGTCCGGCAGGAGAGAGGGGGGCGCCGTAGAGTGCGACGGCGATGCCTGCCGTTGGCAAGGCATTGCGGCAAAGTGGCTCTGTGGCTGCGACGGCAGTGACATACATTGCCGCCACCAATTCAATGGAGCTCCCATGCCGAAGATCGACCTGTCCACCGTGCCTGTCCGCAAGGGCTCCGGCTACCCCGCACCCTTCGACGCCCCTTGCGCCGAGCGCACACGCCACCGCCTCGGCGATGCCGGCGGCCTCACCGATTTCGGCGTCAACCTGATGACATTGCCATCAGGCGGCTGGTCGAGCCAGCGCCACTGGCACAGCCATGAGGACGAGGTCGTCTATGTGCTGGAAGGCGAACTGGTGCTGGTCGAGGATGGCGGCGAGACGCTGCTCAAGGCCGGCGATTGCGCGACCTTTGCCAAGAACAGCGGCAACGGCCACCACATGATCAACCGCTCGTCGACGACAGCGCGCTACCTCGAAGTCGGCTCGCGCTCTCCCGACGATGTCATAACCTGCTCCGACATCGACATGATGAGCCCGAGTTCGGACGGCAGGTTCCTGCACAAGGACGGCACGCCGTATCCGGGGCAGGGGTGAGCGCTGGACCATGCTTCGGCGCTGGTGTTCGCTGGGCGACAGGATAAGTTCCTCACGATTAAAGGTGGCGCCGGCCCCCTCATCCGACCGCTTCGCGGCCACCTTCTCCCCGCTGGGGAGAAGAGGGAAGCGCTGGCGCTGACCGGCTCCTCTCCCCTCGGGGGTCTGAAGGACGGGCGAGACACGTGGCTCGCCCCGGAACGGTCAGCCGAGCGAAGCGGAGGCTGGGTGAGGGGGCCTTGGCGCCAGCTTGGCAAACAAGGGGAAGATCACCATGAAAAAGAAGTCATCGAAGTGCCCGTCATGTCGGCCAAGGTGCGGGCGCTCGGGCTGCCCTGCTCGACGGCGGTAAGGGCCAACGGCTTCGTGTTCATCTCGGCGACGCCGCCGGTCGACATGGCGACCGGCGAGATGGTGCGCGGTGACATCGAAACGCAGACCGAGGCGTCGCTGAAGGCGCTGAAACACTGCCTGGAAGCCGCGGGAACCTCGCTGGACAATGTGGTGATGGTGCGCATCTACGCCGTCAATTCCGGCTTCTACAACGCCATCAACCGGATCTATGCCAGATACTTCAGCGTCAACCCGCCGGCGCGCAGTTTCGTGCCGGTGGCGTCATGGCCGATGGAATTCGATATCGAGATCGAGTGTGTGGCGGTGGCGTGAGAGTTGGACATCTATTTCGCATGAGATTTTCCCCGGTTCCATGAGGATGCTGTATTTAAAACAGTGGCGAGGAGTGTCATGAAGTTAAAACAGCTAGTCTCCGATATTATTGTGGAGCTGACGCGAATTCAAAGCGCAGCTGCTCCTCCGTGGAGGGAGGATGACGATTTTCCTCTTCCACGGATGATCGCCGTAGATGGGGAGCGGACACTGTACGTCTCCAAGAAGATCGATGATTTAATCGATCTGGTGTCGTTGCAGATACATTCGAGTGATAGTGAATTGGGAAAGCGTATCGGAACTTCGGAATTGCGTTCAATCGTTCGAAGAGCCTTTGGGCCTGCACTAGCTGCAATAGACCTCGATCACGGTATCTCCGAAAATGCCAAGACGGCACTTTCCAACGTGAGACTATTCGTTGAACAGTCCATCAATCGCGAAAAACTGAGATATGAACATTGCTTTGGCTGCACACTGTTCAGCAGGTTGTTGATCCCCGATTTTGCGATAGGTGCAGTGCGTTTCGAGACACGCATGAGATGGCTAGAGAGAAAGAGGGCTGAGGGCGATATAAGTCTGACTACCTATCGGCGTACTAAAAAGGTTTGGTCTGGAAGCAAGATCAGAGCTCGAAAAAGCAGTTTCGAGAGTATGGGTGAAAGCGATGTCCTCGATGCGATTAGCGACTGTCCATATGTATGCAGCATCACAACAGATGGATATAGCCTAGGTTTAGGGCGCGAGAAGGCACTTATCGCTGCGCGGCTGGCCCTCACCTCAATCGCGCTTTTGTGGCAAACACCCTCCAAGCGGCTTGATGGCTTTAATCTTGCCTACGATCGAACAGTTCATTTCCAAACCGCGATGGCGTTTCATGAAGGCCATATCCTTGCGAGCCGTACGAAAATTCATCTGACGGTTGATGGCAATTTCAGCGAAGAAAAATGGGGGTCTTTGGTCGAAGAAAGGGAGAATTACTTTTCCACCGCCCAAGAGATAATAGGCTACAACCTATCTCTCACAGATGTACCGCGTGCAAATCTAGTTCGCGCTTTATTCCACGCCATTCTCTGGTTTCACGAAGGTTGCCGAGATCGTTCACCGCTCATTGCTATCGTAAAATTCGCGGCGGCTATGGACGCTCTTGCCTGTGGCGGAGGTGAGAATGGAATTCTTTGCCTATTTAGCGCCCGTCTTGGCTTGAAAGGCGACGCCCGGGTGTTTTCTGACGGAACGACATTAAAGAGCGCAGTGTCGGTGATTTATGGGTACGGACGAAGCCGTACTATGCATGGTAGCAATGAAAGAATTGGAACGGATTGGAGTAACAATTCCGCACGTGCCGAACAATTAGCGCGTCTATGCTTGAGTTCTTGTATGGAATGGGTAGGCGAAAATCGCGACAAAGATGATCCGAAACTGATGTCCGGTTTATAGTATATTTAGGCGTGCAGTGCCTAAATCGCTCAATATCGCTGGTTACAATCCCTCAGGCAAAATACTCCTGCAGCGGCCTGACCTCCAGGCTCCCTGCCTTTAGCGCTGCAATCGCCTCCGCCACAGCCGCCGCCCCCGACAGCGTGGTGTAATACGGCACCTTCTGCATCAGCGTGGCGCGGCGCAGCGATTTCGAGTCCGACACCGCCTTCTGGCCGTCCGTCGTGTTGAAGACGATCTGGACCTGGCGGTTGCGGATGGCGTCTTCGATGTGGGGACGGCCTTCCAGCACCTTGTTGATCTTCTGGGCGTCGACGCCATTTTCGGCGAGGAAGCGGGCGGTGCCGGATGTCGCGAGCACCTTGAAGCCCTGGCCGGCGAGACGTTTCACCGCCGGCAGGATGCCGGCCTTGTCCTCGTCGCGCACCGAGACGAACAGCGTGCCGGAGCGCGGCAGGTCGACGCCGGCGCCGAGCTGGCTCTTGGCGAAGGCGAGCGCAAAGTCGCGGTCGAGGCCCATGACCTCGCCGGTCGAGCGCATTTCCGGGCCGAGCAGGATGTCGACGCCGGGGAAGCGGGCGAAGGGGAAGACGGCTTCCTTGACCGCGATGTGGCCGGGGTTGCGCGGGTCGGGCATGGCGCCGTAATGGGCGAAGGCGTCTTCCAGTTTCTCGCCGGCCATGATGCGGGCGGCGATCTTGGCAATGGGCCGCCCGATGGTTTTTGCGACGAAGGGCACGGTGCGCGATGCGCGCGGATTGACCTCCAGCACATAGACCGTGCCGTCCTTGATCGCATACTGCACGTTCATCAACCCGCCGACATTGAGCGCGCGGGCAAGCGCCGCCGTCTGGCGCTCCAACTCGTCGACCAGTTCGGAAGCCAGCGAGTGAACGGGGAGCGAGCAGGCGCTGTCGCCGGAGTGGATGCCGGCCTCTTCGATGTGTTCGAGAATGCCCGACACAAAGGTCGACGTGCCGTCGCAGAGGCAGTCGACATCGACCTCGATGGCGCCCGAGAGATAGGTGTCGAACAGCAGCGGGTTCTTGCCCAGCAGCGTGTTGATCTGGCCGGTCTTGTCGTTGGGGTATTTCTGCTTGATGTCCTCCGGCACCAGGCCGGGCACGGTGTCGAGCAGGTAGCTCTGCAGCATGCCCTCGTCATGGATGATCTGCATGGCGCGGCCGCCGAGCACATAGGACGGGCGCACCACCAAGGGAAAGCCGAGCTCGCCGGCGACAAGGCGGGCCTGCTCGACCGAATAGGCGATGCCGTTCTTCGGCTGGCTAAGGTTGAGCTTGTGCAGCAGCTTCTGGAAGCGGTCGCGGTCTTCGGCGAGATCGATCATGTCCGGCGAGGTGCCCAGGATCGGGATGCCGGCCTTCTCCAGCGCGTCGGCAAGCTTCAGCGGCGTCTGGCCGCCGAACTGGACGATGACGCCGACCAGTTCGCCCGAGGCCTGTTCGGCGCGCAGGATCTCCAGCACGTCTTCGGCCGTCAGCGGCTCGAAGTACAGCCGGTCCGAGGTGTCGTAGTCGGTCGAGACCGTCTCGGGGTTGCAGTTGATCATGATCGCTTCATAGCCGGCGTCGCGCAGCGCGAAGGCGGCGTGGCAGCAGCAATAGTCGAACTCGATGCCCTGGCCGATGCGGTTGGGACCGCCGCCGAGGATGACGACTTTTTTCCGCGATGACACTTGCGCCTCATTGGCCAGCGCGCTGGCGAAAGGCACTTCGTAGGTCGAGTACATGTAGGCGGTGGGCGAGGCGAACTCGGCCGCGCACGTGTCGATGCGCTTATAAACCGGATGAACGTCGAGCTTTTCACGAATCTTCGCAATCACTTCGGCGTCGGTCTTCGTCAGCGAGGCGAGGCGGGCATCGGAGAAGCCCATCGCCTTCAGCATGCGCAGATTGACGGCGTCTTGCGGAATGCCGTGCTCGCGGATGCGGGCTTCCATGGAAACGATGCCGGCGATCTGTTCGAGGAACCACGGGTCGATCTTGCACATGGCGTGCACGTCTTCCAGCGAGGTGCCCATGCGGATCGCCTGCGCCACCATGCGCAGCCGGTCGGGCGTCGGCGTGCCGAGCGCGGCGCGGATGGCGTTGCGGTCGTCGGCGTGGTTGGCAGCCACGGCACCGTGGCCGAGGCCGGGGATCTCGATCTCGTCTAGGCCGGTGAGGCCGGTTTCCAGTCCACGCAAAGCCTTCTGCAGGGACTCCTGGAAGGTGCGGCCGATGGCCATGACTTCACCGACAGACTTCATGGCGGTGGTCAGCACCGGCTCGGCGCCGGGGAATTTCTCGAAGGCAAAGCGCGGGATTTTGGTGACGACGTAATCGATGCTCGGCTCGAAGGAGGCGGGCGTGGCGCCGCCGGTGATGTCGTTCTCCAGCTCGTCCAGCGTGTAGCCGACGGCGAGTTTTGCCGCGATCTTGGCGATGGGGAAGCCGGTCGCCTTCGAAGCCAAGGCGGAACTGCGCGAGACGCGCGGGTTCATCTCGATGACGACGAGGCGGCCATCGGCCGGATTGACGGCGAACTGCACGTTGGAGCCGCCGGTCTCGACGCCGATCTCGCGCAGCACCGCGATCGAGGCGTTGCGCATCATCTGGTATTCCTTGTCGGTCAAGGTCAGCGCGGGGGCGACGGTGATCGAGTCGCCCGTATGCACGCCCATCGGGTCGATGTTCTCGATCGAGCAGACGATGATGCAATTGTCCGCCTTGTCGCGGACGACCTCCATCTCATACTCCTTCCAGCCGAGCACGCTTTCCTCGATCAGGACTTCGGTGGTCGGCGAGGCGTCGAGGCCGGACTGGACGATGTCGTAGAATTCGGCGCGGTTGTAGGCGATGCCGCCGCCGGTGCCGCCCATGGTGAAGGACGGGCGGATGATGGCGGGCAGGCCGACATGGTCGAGCGCCTGCGCGGCGATCGCCATGCCATGGCTGATGTAGCGCTGCTTGCGGTCGCCTTCGCCGAGATTCCAGCGGGTTTCCAGCGCGTCGAGCGCGGCGTCGAGGTCGGCGGGCGCCTCGGCCTTGACGGCGGCGCGCTCGGCCTCGTGCGTCTTGCGGTCGGCATTCTTGACATCGGTGGCATTGGCCAGCATCGACTTCGGCGTTTCGAGGCCGATCTTCTTCATCGCCTCGCGAAACAGCGCCCGGTCCTCAGCCTTGTCGATCGCCGTGGCGTCGGCGCCGATCATCTCGACATTGTAGCGCTCGAGCACGCCCATGCGGCGCAGCGACAGAGCGGTGTTGAGCGCGGTCTGGCCGCCCATGGTCGGCAGCAGCGCGTCGGGCCGCTCCTTGGCGATGATCTTGGCGACGACTTCAGGCGTGATCGGCTCGATATAGGTGGCGTCGGCCAGTTCCGGGTCGGTCATGATGGTGGCCGGGTTGGAATTGACCAGGATGACGCGAAAGCCCTCTTCCTTCAGCGCCTTGCAGGCCTGTGTGCCGGAATAGTCGAACTCGCAGGCCTGGCCGATGACGATGGGGCCGGCCCCGATGATCAGGATCGACTTGATGTCGGTGCGTCTTGGCATCGTTGTGAGTTCCGTTCGGCGAGCGGCTTGCACGAAAAACCGGGACGGGAAGACCCGGCCGGTTGTGCTTGCGATTCTGGTATCAGGCTAGGAGGGCCTTATAGGGAAGAGTTTTGGGAGATGTAACCCCGAAAATGAGGCTAGGCAGTAGGGATTAGGCAGTAGGGATCAGGCAGTGGGGATTAGGCAGAGCGAGGTTAAGGCGCCTATTGCCCATTCCCTACTGCCTGACACCTAATCCCCCAGCGCGAGCTGATCCGTAATCTCAAACCGCTCTGATACCCCGACGCGGATCATGTTGAGGGCGCCTTCCCTTGTGAAGCGGAACTCGCTGGGCGAATCCGAGTTGGCCGGCATCCCGGCAGAGAAGGAGATGACGCGCGTGCCGCCGTCGGGCCAGGTCACGGTGATATCGGCCTTGTCAGTGCCCTTGTGGACGATGTTGACGGCGCAGCGGGTCATCGGCTGGCCGACATAGCGCGCGCAGGGGATGTCGGCGGTGGCGCCGGGGGCGGGCGGGGGTTCCAGCCGTGCAACGGTTTGCGTAGCGGTCGCAGCTTTGGCCTGGTCTGGCCGTGGCGTCGGGGATGGTACCCCCGGCGCGGACGCTGTATCCGGCGCTGCTCCCGCAGACGCGGCGGCGGCGAGTTCCGGCGTCCCTGTGGCCTCCGTTGCCGGAGCCTCTGTGGCAGGGATTTCATCCGTCGGCGGACTTTCATTCGCTGCGAAGGCAAGGCCGTAAGCATCCTGCATGGCGGTCCTGCCGATCTCGGCGGCGGACTTCGGCGCGCCTGGATTCGTGCCGCCAAGGCGCTCCGTCAGGTCGAGTGGAGCCGGCGCGGGTGCAGCCGGGGTGGGTGGAGCCTGAGTGGGTGCAGCCGGAGCGGCAGAGGCGGCGGGTGCAGTCGTCCGGGGCGCTGCGGCCACGTCGGCCGGCTGCGTCGACATGTCGGGCGCGAGCGTCGGGCCGCCGGCTTCAGCGCTGGCGGTCACCTGGGGCGGCGCGGCGTCTACTTCGACCACGGTCGGATTGTCGGGGATAAGATAGCGCGCGGGCGCCCAGCCTTTGACCAGTGGATTGTCGATCTCCTCGACCTTGCACCAGCGGTGGCCGTCCACTTCGTTGCAGCCGAAATTCCTGACGCTCGAGCCGATCGGCAGGCGCGCCTGGGTTCTGCCGACCGGCGACGGCGTGGCGCGGATGTTGAGGAGATCGCCTGGGCCGAGCTCGGTCACTATGGAAACGATGTCGGCAGGCGCGTCCTCGGCATTGGCCGGCAAGCTCACCAACAACGGGCCCACCACCAACGGACCCGCCAACAACCGGGCTGCCCGCAGGAGCGGAGCGCCAGTCAGTCGATGCAAAATGGTTCGGATTGTGCGCCTCATCATTTGGCCGTGCGCCGATTACCCTTGCGGCAGCAGTCCTGCCGTATGCCAAGGCGGTTTTATAAGGGACGATACGCGGCCATGTAAGTCTGAAAATGCGTCCGATGTTTGGTGCCGCGAGGCGGAAGCAGGGCGCAGCCGTGCGGTCAAGCGGAGCCTTGCCAAGAGGGTTTGGGCATGAAGCCGGTCCTCAGCGCATGCGCCCATTCCGGTCGGCCCGCCTGTGCGGCCTGTCTCGCCGCCGCTTCGTGGTCGTAGTCGACGGCGATGGTCTCGAAACGGTCTGGACCATCGCCATCCAAGGTGAGGATGCCGTAGCGCGCATGCGGGCTGCCTTGCTCCGAAACGTGCGCCGGGGGCGTGTCGTCGTCATAGGCGGGGGCGCCGACGCTGCCGGGATTGAAGAGCAAGGGGCCGCCGGGGATACGGACCAGTTCCGCGCGGTGGCTGTGGCCGCACAGCACGACGCGGCAGGCCGGGTCCAGCGCCTGCAACCGCCGCTGAATAGCGGCAAGCGGCGCGCGCACCAGTTGGCCATCGACGATCGCGTCGAGCAGGTATTTCTCGTCATGGTCGGGCCGCGCATGGAAAGCGACCACGCCGGGAACAATCTCCAGCGTGAAGGGCAGGGCGAGCAGGGCTTCGCGCTGCGTCTCCGTCAGCCGCTCCTGGGCGTACCGGTCAGAAGCCCACATCGTATCGTCGGCCGGATCGACGGCGACGCGGCGGTCATGGTTGCCGCGCACCGTCGGCAGGTCGAGCGCTTCGAGCCGCTCGAACGTCTCGCGCGGCCACAGTGGGCCGGAGACGCAATCGCCCAGGTTGACGGTGAGATCGGCGCCGCCGCGTCTCTCGAGATCGGCGAGGACGGCATCTAGCGCCAGCACATTGCCATGGATATCGGCGAGAACGGCAATGCGCATGCGAGGGCTCCCTTGGTGCAGCCCGTTGAGGCTTGCGGCCCGGCTTCCTATCAAGCCGCTGCCTTCATTATCAAGCCCTTCTGCCCGTTGGAGACAGACGGGAGCCGACCTTGGCTATCGCGGAAGCACTCCATCTGCTAGCGTCCACGCCGTTCCGAAGTTCATCCGGGGGAAGACAGGCGATGACTCGCGACCAGATGGTTGCTCACCTTCGCGCCGCCAATGATGTCGCGCGCGAAACTGCCGCGCACGGGCACCATCCTTTCGGCTGCGTGCTCGTCGGCCCCGACGATCGCATCCTGATGCGGCAAGGCAACATCAACACCGTGCGCCACGCCGAAACCGAGCTCTCCCGGCGTGCCGCGGACGCCTATCCGCCGGATTTCCTCTGGTCCTGCACGCTGGTCACAACCGGCGAGCCCTGTGCGATGTGCACGGGAACGCTGTACTGGGCGAATATCGGCCGGCTGGTCTACGGCTTCGAGGAAACCAAGCTTCTCGCGCTGACCGGCAATCACGCAGAGAACCCGACGATGAACCTCTCGTCGCGCACAGTCCTCGGCTCCGGGCAGAAGCCGGTCGAGGTCCACGGCCCTTTCCCCGAGATGGACGAGGAACTCCTCGCCCCGCATATCGGTTTTTGGCAGCGCTAGGAGCGGCCTGACTTCGGCACCAGCTACGCCGGCATTTCGATGTCGTGGCCGCCGACGATGGGTAGAGCCGGGTCATCTCCGGCCGCCGCAATCACGCTGTCGAGCAGGCCGGGGAAGCGGGCGTCGAGGTCGGCGCGGCGCAGCGTGATCATCCGGTTGGTGCCGGCCACTTCGGCGCGGGTGACGCCGGCCTCGCGCAGTTTGGCCAGGTGATAGCTGAGATTGGTCTTGGAGCCGAGGTCGAGGAACCGGCTGCAGTTCAGCGGCACGCCTTCCTTGCTGGCGAGATAGCGCACGATGGCGAGCCGGGTCGGGTCGCCAAGCACGCCGAGCACAACCGGCAGGCTGATCTGGTCTGTATTGGGGTGCGGCAAAGTCATGGCCCGAAACTAAGCACAGTCGGTGGCGATTTCAACGCGTCGATCTTTCGCGGGCATGCACAGTCCGTTTCGCGATTGGCCCAATGGCTGTCCTGACACAGGGCTGTCAGCAGGCTTCAGCTATTTTCACCTGGCTTCATTGACATCATGTCCTGTTATGTCCAATTGTTCAATAAGTTTTGAACTAAGGACACGCCCTATGGACAAGCGCCTCTTCTGGCTTGCGCTCGGATCGTTCACGATCTCGACCGAAGGCTTCGTCATCTCCAGCCTGCTGCCTGATATCGCCACCGACGCCCGCATTTCCATTCCGCTCGCCGGCACGCTGATCACCGCCTTCGCGCTGGCTTACGCCATCGGCACGCCGATCCTGGCAACGCTGACCGGCGAATGGGACCGGCGCCGCGTCATCTTGTGGACGCTGGCGTTCTTCGTCATCGGCAATGTGGTGGCGGCGCTGAGCTCGTCCTTCGAGCTGCTGCTCATTGCCCGCATCATCATGGCGCTGTCGTCAGGCCTGTTTGCCGCGACCGCTCAAGGCACGGCGGTGGCGCTGGTCGATGACCACCACCGGGCGCGGGCCATTGCAGTCGTCGTCGGCGGAACCACGGTGGCGGTTGCGCTGGGTGCACCGCTCGGCGCGCTGGTTGCCACGATAGCCGGCTGGCGCGGGACCTTCTTTGCCATTGCCGGGCTCGGCGCGCTGGTCGGCGCCATCCTGGTACCGGCTGCCACGCGGAATTGTCGGCACCAAGCTGCCGCTCAGGCGGCGGCTGGCTGCGGCGCTGCGCCCCGGCGTCATGCCGATCCTGCTGACCACCGCTCTTGCCCTGATCGGCGCCTTCTCGGTGTTTTCCTATATCGCGCCGCTGGCCATCCAGAGCGGCGGCCTCAGCCCGATTGCGCTGCCCGGCATGCTGCTCGCCTTCGGTGTCGGCGCCGTCATCGGCAACATAGCCGGAGGCCAGGCGGCCGACCGTTTTGGTGCGACGCGCACCGTCGGCTGGTCGCTGGCGCTGAGCGCCGTCATGCTGGTGATGCTCTCGGTCATCCCGACCTTCCTGCCGCAGCATCTCGCCGGGCCGGCATTGATGGCCATGATGGTGCCGTGGGGCATGGTCGGCTGGGCATTTCCGCCGGCGCAGGCCAGCCGCATCATCAAGCTGGCGCCCGACGCCGCCCCGATCGTGCTGTCGCTCAACGCTTCGGCGCTCTATCTTGGCGTGGCGCTGGGTGCTGTGGTCGGCGGCGCCGTGCTGCGCTACGGCGTGCCGGCCGATCTCGGCTTGGTCGCCGCCATCTTCCCGCTGATCGGGCTTGGCGTGGTGCTGGCCGGCCGCTGGGCGGCCCGGCCGGTCGCCATGCCGGCGGAATAGACCTTTGCAAATCACTGGCGGCCGCTCTTTCAGCTTGAAGGGGCGGCCGCCGGCACGTCGTACTCCAGCGCCGCGACTTCATCCAGCATAGCGCGCAGATCTGCCGCTCGCTGCTGGCCGACCAGCGCCTCGAAGCGCTGCTGGGCAATGGTCCACAATTTCGTCGTCTCCTCGAGCTTGGCCTGGCCTTGCGGCGTCAGCCGCACCCGCTTGACGCGGCGGTCGTCCTTGTCGGCGAAGGTGTCGACATAGCCGTCGCGGATCAGCGGCTTCAGCGTATGGCCGAGCGCCGACAGGTCCATGACCATCGCTTCGGCTATCGTGCCCATCGCCGGCTCGTTGCTGACATGGATCTGGTAGAGCAGGCCGTACTGTGTGCCCTTCAGACCCGAAGGCGAGATTACATCGTCATAAAAGCGGCCGAGCTTGCGCGCGGCGCGCCGCAGCGTGGCGTTGTTGCAAAGGCTGAATCCCGGCAGCGCGGTCTTGCTCATCACGACTCCTTGCCGGCAAAACCGCTGCCGGCCTGTCGCAGAAATAGTTTCTGCCGCCTCCGTTGACAAGATGGTGGTATATGCCTACTTCCCGGAAAGTGGTATATGCCACTAATTGGAGATCAGGGCGGGACAAGGGTTCATCGACCTGTCTCGCCGGGCAGAAAAAAGGAACAGGACAATGAGTGGACAGGACAACAAGGGTACCGCAGTCGTCACCGGCGCATCGGCCGGCATCGGCGCGGTCTATGCCGACCGGCTGGCCGGGCAAGGCTACGATCTGGTGCTGGTAGCGCGGCGCGCCGACCGGCTGGAGGAACTGGCTGAAAAGCTGCGATATGCTTACAAGCGCAAGGTCAGCGTGATATCAGCCGATCTTGCCGACGACAATGATGTGCGCCGCGTCGAGCAGGCGATCGCAGCCGACGACAGCGTCACGCTGCTGGTCAACAATGCCGGCATTGGTGGCCAGGCCGTGGTGGCAACGGCCGACGCCGACGAGGCCGAGCGCATGATCAAGGTCAACGTCATCGCCTTGACCCGCCTGACCCGCGCCGTTCTGCCGGGGCTTCTTGCGCGCAACCGCGGCGCCATCGTCAACATCGCCTCTGTGCTCGCCTATGATACCTCGTTCGGCGGCATCTACAGCGGCACCAAGGCCTATGTCGTCAACTTCACCGAGGCCCTGCACCGCGAAGTCGCCGGCACCAATGTGAAGGTCCAGGCGGTGCTGCCGGGCGCGACCCGCACCGATTTCTGGGAGCTCGCCGGTGGCGATATCGACAATCTGCCGAAGGAGATCATCATGTCCGCCGACGATATGGTCGATGCCGCGCTTGTGGGCCTATCCAGGGGCGAAGCCGTCACCGTGCCGGCACTTGCCGATGCGACCAAGCTCGACGCCTTCCTCGGCGCAAGGCAAGTCTTCTACGGCAGCCTGCACGCCGACAAGCCTGCTGCCCGCTACGCGGTCTGAGGAGAGAGCTGGTTCGCTTCGCGAACCAGGACCCCCACCCCGCTCACTTCGTTCGCGGCCCTCCCCACAAGGGGGAGGGTAAAGTGCGCGCTCCCCTACCTCCCCTTTGTGGGGAGGTCGGACCGCAGGTCCGGGTGGGGGTACTGGCGCCGACCTCTGCGTTTACGCTCCCCGCCACATCGGTATGATCGATGCAGCCAGCACCAGCGCCAGCACGATGTTGAGCGCGCGCCATTGCCATTCGGTCTCGAGCAGCCGTGCCAGCACCATGCCCGCCACGCACCAGATCGACAGCGAGACGGCTGCAGTGAGGCCGAAGGTCGAGCCGAGCAGCAGCGCGAGTTGTCCCGGCCCGTCGGCAAGGGCCGCGAACGAGGCCGCCGCCCCCAGTCCCATCGCCCAGCCCTTCGGGTTCATCCATTGAATGCCGGCGCCGCCGAAGAAGCTGTTGGGTTTTGCCATCGCCACATCGAGATTGGGCGGCCCGGCGCGGCCGATCTTGATTGCCAGCCAGATGAGATAGAGCGAGCCGATGATTTTCATCGCCAGTTGCAGCGAAGGCATGGCCAGCAGCAGACCGGCGAGCCCGGCGGCGGCAGCAGCGGTCACGGTGGCGAGACCGGCGGCGCTGCCGACCAATAGGGGAACGGAACGGCGAAAACCGAACTGTGCACCTGAGGCAGTCGACAGGGTGGTGGCGATGCCGGGCGTGGCGGTGGCCACGAAGGCAAACAGGATGAGCGGAAAGATGGGCTGCAACATGAGGCGTCCTTCATCAAAAGCCCAATGGTAGACTTCCGCATACTTCAGTAAATGCAATGTTTGCGATGGTTGGCATTAGCAGATATAATGCCAACCATGATCCGCAACCTCGACACAGCGCTGATCCGCACCTTCGTCACTGTCGCCGACAAGGCCAGCATGACGGCGGCGGCGAACGCGCTGCATCTGACGCAAGGCGCCGTAAGCCAGCAGATCAAGCGGCTGGAAGAAGCGCTCGGCTGCAGCCTGTTCGAGCGCGACCGGCGTGGCTTGCGGCTGACGCGGCCCGGCGAGCGGCTGTTCGGCAAGGGCAAACGGTTGCTTGGCCTCAATGACGAGATCTGGGCCGAGATGGCGGGCACCGAGGTCGCCGGCCAGGTGCGGCTCGGTGTTCCCTATGACCTTGTCGGCACTTTGCTGGCGCCGGTGCTGAAGGCCTATGCCGAGACCTATCCGCAGGTCGAGATTTCACTGCTCTGTGCGGCTTCGCCGGACCTTGCCGCGGCCCTCGCGGCCGGCACCATCGACCTTGCCGTCATCGAGGAACGGGTCGGCCCGTCGGCCGGTGAGTGCCTGGCCATTGACCGGCTGGTCTGGGTGGGGGCCAAGGGCGGCGTCGCCCGCGCCAAGCGGCCGCTGCCGGTGTCGATCGTCGCCGACACCTGCGCCTTCCGCCCGGTGGTGCTGTCGGCGCTGAACGAGCACGGGCTGGAATGGCGCACCGTGTTCGAGAACGGCAACATCGACGCGACGACCGCGACAGTGCG
Organism: Mesorhizobium sp. C264A; assembly: GCF_040324515.1. Taxonomy (NCBI): domain Bacteria; kingdom Pseudomonadati; phylum Pseudomonadota; class Alphaproteobacteria; order Hyphomicrobiales; family Phyllobacteriaceae; genus Mesorhizobium; species Mesorhizobium sp. C264A. The sequence goes on from NZ_JAMYVY010000001.1 coordinate 304,953, forward strand.
CTCCGACCTTGCCGTCACCGCCTGGCTGGCCTCCACCGTGCCTGCCGATCTTGACATCCTGGCTTTTGATGCCGGGCTGCCGCCGCTGCCGAATTTTTCCATCAATCTGCATTTGCCGAAGTACGGCACGGCGCCGGCAGCGCAGGAGTTCGCGCGGTATATCCGGGGTGGGTTGGCACGGCGGGCTGTGGCGGCTTGACAGAACTTGCATTTCCTCTCCCCCGTCGATCGGGGGAGAGGAAAGGTGCCAAGCCTGTCCCTGTTACTTCCAGTTCTTACGCCGCTCGAGCTCGGCCTCTGACGGCTTCTGCGTAGCGAACGACCCGACCTTGACCTCACCCCCGCGTTCGTAGGTCGCCATGATGACGCCTGTGGTAGTGGCCTGCGACTTGACCAGCTTGAAAGCGGCGGGCATCGCACCACCATCGAACAGCCGCTTGCCCTTGCCCAGCAGCAGCGGGAAGATCATCAACCGGATCTCGTCGATCAGCCCGTTGGCGAGCAAAGTCTGGATCAGCTCGCTCGAACCCTGGATGAGCAGGTCAGGCCCATCTTCCTTCTTGAGGCGGCGCAACGCCGCGACGATATCTTCTCCAAGCCATTGCGTATTTTCCCAGGTGAGCGAATCCGGCCGATGCGTCGCCACATATTTAGTCGCAGGGTTGAAGGCATCTCCGATGGCATCTTTCTGGTACGGCCAGTAAGCGGCGAAGATGTCGTAGGTTCTGCGGCCGAGCAGCAGGGCGAAGGGCTTAGAGAACAATTCCTCCATGGCCACGCCCGCCACCTCGTCGAAGTAGTGGAACGTCCAGCCGCCGAACTCGAAGCCGCCAACCGGGTCTTCTTCCGGGCCGCCCGGCGCCTGCATGACGCCGTCGAGGCTGACGAAGGTAGCGGCGATGATCTTTCGCATTGGATTTTCCTTTTCCAGGATCCGCGCCGTCAGGGCCGGATTTCGATCTAAGGACGGACAGGCCGGCGGCCGCCCGACAGGCGTTGGCAAAAAAACGCTGCGGCCGACAAGAGTACCTACCGCCGTCGCCCGCCGCCAAGCGCCTGCGACGAAAACCAGACATCGCCGATGATGGCGGTGGCGGTCCGGTCCGGCGCCCTGTCTGATGTCAGCCAGATCGAACGGCTGCGCGCGGCCTTCTGGAGGTCGGGGATTTTGGCCGCCGAACCGGCGACCGAGGCGCCGACGCAGGGGATGAACCACGAGCGCATGAAGGGGTCGCAGGCAAAACCTTGTTTGGTGCGGGTCACCATTACGGCCAGGCCGACGCCCTGGGACGGGCGCCAGGGAAAGATCATGCGGCCGCCCGCTTTCAGCGCCCTCAGCCAGGCAGCCGGCGGTGCGACGACACCGGCATTGACATAGATGATGTCGGACGGCGGCAGATCGCCGGTGACGGCATCGCCGTGGACGACGCTTACATTGCCGTAGGTTTCGAGATTCTTTGTTGCTCTGGCAGCAAGATCGGCCTCCATTTCGAAGGCGGTCACCGGGCCGGGCGCAACCAGCCGCGCCAGCAAGGCGGTGTAGTAGCCTGTGCCGGCGCCGATATGGGTGACGGCCTCGTCCGGTCTGGGGGCGATCCTGCCGATCCACATCGCGTGCAAGGAGGGTTCGCCATTGTTGATGCCCTTGTCGGCATCGAGCGCCACCAGCACGTCCTGATAGATGTGAACAGGATCGGCGCTCGGCGTCATGATCTTGCCGTTGCCGGCGGTGAGCGCCCTGCCGGCGACTACCGCCCAGGGTCCGGGACCGAGAAAGGCCTCGCGCGGAACGGTGGCGAACGCCTCTTCGAGGCGCGGATCGGCCGAGCCGGCATTGGCCGCCATCAGCTGCGCGTAAAATTTCCTGGCGTCTTCGACACTTGTCATGATGGTCGGTAAGATAGCGCAAGCCGCCGGTTTGTCGCCGTCTTGAGCAATTCCAGGAAAAGTGTGAGGCGGCTTTCCGCCCGGAATTGCGTCAAAACAAGAGATAGAGCAGTTCGCCGTTTCGGCGAAACGGCGAACTGCTCAAGAAGAAACTCAGCCGACGCCGAAGACGGTGTCGTAGAGCAGCTTGAAGTTGAGCACCAGGATGACCGCCGCGACCACCCAGGCGAGGGCCGCCACGCCGCGGGGAATGGCAAGGTCGCCCATCTTCTTCTTGTCGGAGACGAACTGCACCAGCGGGATGACCGCGAAGGGCAGCTGCATCGACAGCACCACCTGGCTGAAGACCAGCAACTGGCCGGTGCCCTTTTCGCCATAGAGCGCGGTGACGACCACCACCGGGACGATGGCGATGCCGCGCGTCAGCAGCCGGCGCGCCCATTGCGGAATGCGCAGGCGCAAAAAGCCTTCCATGACGATCTGGCCGGCAAGCGTTGCCGTAACCGTCGAGTTGAGGCCGGAGGCCAGCAGCGCCACCGCAAACAGGATGGAGGCGATGCCGAGGCCGAGCAGTGGCGACAAGAGCTCGAAGGCCTGGCCGATCTCGGCGACATCCTGATGGCCGGTGCCATGGAAGGCCACCGCCGAGACGATCAGGATCGAGGCGTTGACGAACAGCGCCAGGACGAGCGCGATGGTCGAGTCCGTCGTCGCCCATTTAATGGCGTCGCGCTTGCCTTTTTCGGTCCGTTCATAGGCGCGTGTCTGTACGATCGAGGAGTGCAGGTAGAGATTGTGCGGCATCACCGTGGCGCCGATGATGCCGATGGCGATGTAGAGCATCGCCGGATTGGTGACGATCTCCGTCGACGGCACGAACATCGAATGCAGGATCGAGCCGACCGGAGGGGCAGCGGCAAAGATCTGGATGGCGAAACAGCCGAAGATGATGATCAGAAGCGCGATGACGAAGGCTTCGAGATAGCGGAAACCCTTGTTCATCAAGAGCAGCACGATGAAGGCGTCGAGCGCCGTCAGCAACGCGCCGCCGATCAGCGGAATGCCGAACAGAAGCTGCAGCGCGATCGCCGTGCCGATCACCTCGGCGAGGTCGCAGGCGATGATGGCGAGTTCGCAGGCGATCCACAGCACGAAACTGACGGGACGCGGATAATAGGCGCGGCAGGCCTGGGCGAGGTCGCGGCCGGTGGCGATGCCAAGCCGGGCGGCAAGCGCCTGCAGCAGGATCGCCATCAGGTTGGACAGCATGATGATGAACAATAGCGTGTAGCCGAACTTGGCGCCGCCGGCGAGGTCGGTGGCCCAGTTGCCCGGATCCATATAGCCGACCGAGACCATGTAGCCCGGTCCCATGAAGGCGAACAGGCGACGAAACCAGACGCCGGACTGCGGCACCGCGATCGTGGAGTTCACCTCGCGCAGGCTGGGAGGATTGTCCTCCGGTCTGTCAAATCGCCAGGATGATCCCAAGGTTGCGTCGGCTTCGGACATGGAGGGCTTTCCACTGGATGGATCGGTTGGCGTCATCCTATCTATGCTAGGGCTCAACATTATGCAATAGGCTATATTTCATTGTATGTGCTTCCTGTTGCGCCGACCGGCAGGCCGGCAGGGGATCGCAAACGCGGTTGCGCCTGCCATGGAATGGAAATAAACGGCTGGAACAGTTAAGCCCGTGCTATGAATGGCAAAGGGCGATTGCTTGCCCAAAGCCGATTCTTGTCAAAAGATAGGAAGGAGCGCGTGTTGGCGCTGAAGCACAGACCGGTTGGACGCGAGGAGCCGCTGCCTGACGCCGAGATTCATTCGAAAGGGTTCCGGCAGCAGCGCGAAGCGCGCCGCGGCGCGCTGGTCGAGGATTATGTCGAGCTGATCGCCGACCTGATCGAGGACGGCAATGAGGCGCGTCAGGTCGATATTGCTGCGCGGCTGGGTGTCGCCCAGCCGACGGTGGCCAAGATGCTGACCAGGCTATGCGCCGACGGGCTCGTTTCCAGAAAACCCTATCGCGGTGTGTTCCTGACCGACGCCGGGCGCAAGGTGGCGGAAGAGAGCCGCATTCGCCACCAGACGGTGGAAGCTTTTTTGCGCTCGCTGGGCGTCAGCGCCGAGACGGCGCGCATCGATGCCGAGGGCATCGAGCACCATGTCAGCGCCGAAACACTGGAAGCCTTTCGCAAGGCGATGATCGCGCCGCGCTGAGGCTAGCTGGCCTCCGACCAAAGTCCACCGGAACCACCGTACCCTCAAGCACGTTGCTCCCAACTCGCGCGATTGTTGCGCGCGACAAGGAGAAAAACGATGGGCGTCGAACACGCACCGACCGCAAAGGGCAAGCAGGCTGGAGACGGATTGAGGCAGGCAGCGGCAAAGGACGAACGCAAGACCGAGGTCGAAACCGGCCATGCGCTGAAAAAGGGCGCCGCGCGTTTCGAGGAACGCTCCAAAAGCTCGGACGGCAAAAGCGCCGGCACCAAGCAGAAGAGCTGAGTTCTGTTCGCAAGCGGCAACCTGCCGCTCATTCCTCGGTGTCCTGCACCCAACTGCGCGGATGGCCGTCGACGCGGAACTGGAATATGAAATAGGGCGGAATGCAGGAGCCCTTGCCAGGCTTGGCTGCGGCCAGATCGTCGTAGCCGGCGGTGCAGATATAGTCCTCGCGGCAGGGATGCGCCTTGTCGCAGGCGCGCAGGCCGGCGGTCTTGGTGAATTCCTTGGTGCAGAATTTGTGGTCCTTGCCCGACGCGATGCAGTCGTTGAAACCGGTCTTGGCGAGGCGGCCGCAAGTCGCCTCGTCGGGAAGCTTGTCGCAGCTTGCCTTGCGCAGCATGCCCCCGGGAAAGCCACCGGTCTTCTGCTCGGGGTTGTCGTAGCGTTGGCGCGCCGCGCCATAGCCGGCGAGCTTGATTACCGGTTTCTTGTCGCGCGCCGGATCGATGGCGCAGGCTTTTGCGGTGGCCGGCGACAGGCGGCAATATTTGTCGCTGCCCCAGCTCGACATCTTAATCTCGCCGAACTCGACGGGGTCGCCGACTGCGGTGGCCGCTTCGCTGACGCAGGTGCCGAAGCCCGGATGGATGTCGCTTTCATGGACGCCGGCGCAGCGCAGGCTTTCGCCGCAGCTCCAGTCCTTGAAGCTGGCATCCTTGCCGCTGTAGCAGATCGAGCCCCAGCCATTGTAGAGATCGGTGCCTTTCAGCGCTTCGGCGAGTTTGGCGTCCGGACGGGCGGCGAAGCCGCGGGAGAAATCCGGATGGCCGCCTGTGGCGAAGTCCTCGACGATCGCGCGGCGGCGCGGCAGGTCGGCGAAGAACACCGCCGAGCCGGGGACGAAGACGGCGTTGCGGCGCGGCTCGTTGGCCGGATCGGCGCCTGTATAGTGGAAGCCGGCAATGCCGTGCGTCTGGTGGCAGCCGGTGCAGGTCATTTCGTTGAGACGCAGATTGAACCCGGCCACCGATTTCACGCTGCGCAGCGTGTTGCCCCTGGCGACATAATCCTGCAACGCCCTGTCGATGTCGGCATCATCGAGCAGCCCATAGGCGATGTTGTTTTGCGATCTGGCCATGCCGCCGGGTGCGACCGAGACGGCGCTGGTCGCCAGGAATTTGTCGTCGATGACCAGCCGGCCGCGGTCGAGATCGTAGATGTTGCGGTCGGTGAGCAGCCATTTGGCGAAGGCCGGCCGGTCGGCCAGAACCACTTTCCGGTCGATCTGGTTCTCCATCTTCGATTCCTGGAAGGTGGACGTCGTTGGGTCCCATTTGAAAATCTTGAGGAGATATTCGGCGTGGCCACCGAAGTCGCGGCGGCTCGAGGCCGACAGCCGGAGAACCTGCATGTTCAGCTCAAGCCGCATGATCTGCGACGAATTCAGCATGGCGTTGGAGAGCGGCCCTTCGTCGGAGCGCAGCCAGGCTGCCAGTTGCTCGGGCGCAAGGTTCTTCTGGCCGGCGGCGAGCCAGCGCTTGGCGATTTCGGCACAGGAAACGGCGGTGGCGCTTGGACGGTCTCTCGAAGCGCGGGGGCGAGCCTCGCCGGGCCTGGCGTTGAAGACCAGACTCATGGTCAGCGGCAGCCGCGACGAGATGCGTTGCGCTGTCTTTCCCTTCGTGGGCTTCTCCGCCACCGAATAGTGGAAGCGGTAGATCAGCCTGATCTCGCCGCATTCGGTGTGGCCGAGATAGCCGCGGTCCATGCGGTTGACGACGCCGGTCAGGTCGAGCGTCGAGCCGTCATCGTCGATGTATTTCGGGTTGAATTTCTGGCTGGGGTCCTTCGACTTCGCCAGCGCAGCGACATAGGGATCGGGGCTATTGGCAGGCTCGTCGGCGATCTGCTGCTTGACGGCGTTGCGGACAGGGGTCAGCGCGCGCACCGAAAACAGGCCGCGATTGTCGACCTCGCGCGTGAGACCCAGCGCCGGGCCGAGCAGGCGGCTGATCGAGAGGCCGCCACGCTCAAGCGCCTGCAATGTCTCGGGATCGGTCACGGCGACGCTGGAATCGAGCGTCACGGCGCGCGCCGGCAACGGGCCGAGGCATAGCACCACCGCCAGCAGCAGAAATCGACCGATCGTCCGCAAGTCCCGACACCCCCGTTCGAACCGGATGCTACAGCGCGCATGCCGCCTCGACCAGAGTGCGAACGCGATGCCGCTGCCACGAAAAATACTGTGACTTGGCGCAACCATTGCGATAATTGTCTGTTGGGTCGGACTGGGCCACGACATCGGCCAGGCCAGCCGAAAATTTGCATACGGGGAGTTGCCATGCTCTGGAAGGGCCGCCGTCAGAGTGACAATGTCGAGGACGAGCGCAGCGACAGCGGCGGCGGTGGTGGTTTGGGCGGCGGCAGCCCTGGCCAGTTCCGCATCCCGATCGGCGGCCGCACCGGCGGCGGCGGCAGCATATTGCTGGTCGTCCTCGTGGTGCTGGCCGGATGGTATTTCGGCTTCGACCCGTCGCAGATCCTGGGCAGCGGCGACGGCGGCGGCGTGCTGCCGGGTGGCGGTGGCCAGATTACCGACAACAGCGGCGGCCAGGACGACGGCGCCGGCACGCCTGCTTCCGACGAGATGAAGCAGTTCGTGGCGACCGTGCTGGCCGAGACCGAAGAGACCTGGACCGGCATCTTCCAGTCGCAGGGCCTGAAATACGAGGACCCGAAGCTTGTGCTGTTCAGCGGCCAGATCCGCTCGGCCTGCGGCTCCGCCTCGACGGCAGCCGGACCGTTCTATTGTCCCGACGACCACAAGGTCTACCTCGACACCACCTTCTTCCAGCAGCTCGACCAGCAGTTCGGCGCCTCGGGGGATTTCGCCCAGGCATATGTGATCGCCCATGAAGTCGGTCACCATGTGCAGAACCTCACCGGCATCCTGCCCAAGTTCAACCAGATGCGGCAGTCGATGGGTGAGGCGGAAGCCAACCAGATGTCGGTGCGCATCGAGCTGCAGGCCGACTGCTTCGCCGGCGTTTGGGCGCATTTCACCGCGCAGAAGGGCATTCTGGAACAGGGCGACATCGAAGAGGCGCTCAACGCCGCCAAGCAGATCGGCGACGATACGCTGCAGAAGAAGATGCAGGGCTATGTCGTTCCGGAAAGCTTCAACCACGGGACGTCGCAGCAAAGGCAGAGCTGGCTGGCGCGCGGCTACAAGAGCGGCAAGCTGTCGGATTGCAACACGCTGACCGGTCCGGTTTGAGGCGCTCGCAAGTTCCAGCCGACCGCGGTCCAAAGCGCATCCGTCGGCGGGCCGATTCACCACCGGCAACAGATGTCAGGAGGAGAACGCCTGAGGCGTTCTCCTATTGTTCCAAAGTGGCGCCTCGCCTATAACGGGCGCCCGCCCAAGGGCGGTCCCAGGGAGCAGACGCCATCATGATCGACCCCAAAACCGCCAGGCGGGGCCTTGCGCTCGTCTTCACCACGCTGCTGCTCGACATTATCGGCTTCGGCATGATCATGCCGGTGTTGCCGGCCTTTCTCAGGGAGCTTTCCGGCGTCGGCATCAGCGAAGCGGCGATCGAAGGCGGCTGGCTGTTCTTCGTCTATGCGGCGATGCAGTTCTTCTTCGCGCCAATCATGGGTGGATTGAGCGACCGCTTCGGGCGGCGGCCGATCCTGCTTGCCTCGGTGCTTACATTCTCGATCGACAATCTGATCTGCGCCATCGCCTGGTCCTATCCGATGCTGTTCATCGGCCGCGTGCTGGCCGGCGTTTCGGGCGCCAGCTATTCGACGACGTCGGCCTTCATTGCCGACATCTCGAACGACGCCAACCGGGCGAAGAATTTCGGTCTGCTCGGCATCGCCTTCGGCGTCGGCTTCGTCATTGGGCCGGTGCTGGGCGGGCTGCTCGGCACGTTCGGGCCGCGAGTGCCGTTTTACTTTGCCGCCGGGCTTGCCTTCGTGAACTTCCTCATCGCCATGTTCTTCCTGCCTGAAACGCTCGATGAAAAGCACCGCCGCCGCTTCGAGTGGAAACGCGCCAACCCGGTCGGCACGCTGCTGCAGATGCGCCAATATCAGGGCATCGGCTGGATCGGGCTCGCCTTCTTCCTGATGACGCTCGGCCACATGATGTATCCTGCGGTGTGGTCGTTCGTGTCCAATTATCGTTATGGCTGGAGCGAGCAGCAGATCGGCTTCTCGCTCGGCGCCTTCGGCCTGTGTGGGGCGATCGTCATGGCGACGGTGCTGCCACGCGTGATCCCCAAACTTGGCGAGTGGAAGACGGCGGTCATCGGCCTGACATTTACGGCGGCCAGCGCCTTCGGCTACGCCTTCGCCTCGCAAGGCTGGATGATCTATGCGGTGATCGTCGTCGGCTGCCTCGAAGCACTGGCCGATCCGCCGCTGAGAAGCCTTGCCGCCGCCAAGGTGCCGCCATCGGCGCAAGGCGAATTGCAGGGTGCGATGACATCGATCTTCTCGATCACCTCGATCATCACGCCGCTGCTCTACACCGCGATCTTTTCCTGGTTCACCGGACCGAATGCGCCCGTAGTGTTCGGCGGCGCCCCCTATCTGGTTGGCGCGTGCTTCCTGACGCTTGCGGTCATTGTCTTTGTGACGAAAGTTGCGAGGCCGACGGCGGTGAGAAGCGTTGCCACCGGCGCTGCGGAAGATGGAGCCCAGATATGAGCCATGACAGCCGCATAGAGCTAACCAAGGACGGTTTGTCGCTGTCGCGGCTGGTGTTCGGCGCCTGGCGCCTGCTCGACAGCGCCGCGCGCCCGGACGCCGACCAGATCGCGCGGCTGATCGGCACTGCGGTCGATCTCGGCCTGACCAGCTTCGACCATGCCGATATTTACGGGCATTACCAGGTGGAAGCTGCCTTTGGCGCCGGCTTGTCGCGCTGGAAGGGCAAGCGCGACAGCATCGAGCTGATCTCGAAATGCGACATCATTCTGGCATCGGCCAACCGGCCTCAGAACCGGCTGAAGCATTACGACACCAGTGCGGCCCACATTGCCGCCTCGGTCGACCGTTCGCTCGCCAATCTCGGCACCGACTATCTCGACCTGTTGCTGCTGCACCGGCCGGATCCGCTGATGGATGCCGACGAGACGGCGGCGGCTCTTGCCGGGCTGGTCAAGTCGGGCAAGGTGAGAGCGGTCGGGGTCTCCAATTTCACGCCGTCGCAGTTCGACCTTCTGGCTTCGCGGCTGCCGTTTGCCTTGGCCACCAACCAGATCGAGATGTCGGTGCTGAAGACCAATGCGCTGATGGATGGCAGCCTCGATCACGCGCAACGCCTCGGCTATGCGCCGATGATCTGGTCGCCGCTCGGCGGCGGCTTGCTGTTCACCGGCAAGGAAGGGCGCGAGGCGCGGGTCAGGGCGGCAATCGCGGCGGTGGCTGCCGAGATCGGCGCCGGCGATCTCGCCGCCGTCGCCATCGCCTGGCTGCTGCGTCATCCGGCGCGGCTGGCGCCGGTGCTGGGCACGATGAAGCCCGAGCGGCTGGCCGCCATGGTCAAGGCGCTGGAGATCGACCTCGACCGCCAGCAATGGTTCGCCATACTGGAGGCCAGCGAAGGCCGGCCGGTGGCGTAAGGTTAGATACTAGGCTTCGATCCATTCGCTGGGCACGTCCAATGCCTTCGACAGCATGGTGCTGGTTTGGGCCGATGGCTTGCGGCGATTGGATTCAAGGTCCGACAGGAAGCCCTGGCTGACACCGATGGCATCAGCGAACTCGCCCTGCGTCAGCTTGCGCCAGTTGCGCAGCGCCTTGAGCCCGGCTGGAACCTCGCAAAATATCCATGGTCACCTCGGCGGGCAGAGGCTTTTCCGTTTTGAACTCGGCCTTCCGCTCATCGTAGATCGCCACATCCGCAGCGTCTTCTCTGGCTTCTTCGGCGGCATGCAGCAATGCCTCGTAGTCAGCCTTCGGGATGACGACCAGTTCTTCCCCGGTTGAAGTCCTTATGATTTGCGGAGCGTTCATGATGTGCTGTCCTATGGCCGGCTGTAGGTCGTCGTTTCGCGCTTGCCGATGTAGATCGCGAGGATTGTCGTGCGATCTTCATCAATATAACGCGGTAGCAACCGATCCGAAGTCTGTAACCGTCTCGGCCGGCAAGACGTTCTACATCCCCACGCCCGCTGATGGCATAAGTGTTCAAACCCTCAGAGACCTGCTCGCGGACATCGGCCGGCAGGTTGTCGAGATCGCGAGCTGCCGACACCGAGAGGATGATCGTCTTGACTCGCGCAATATCGCAGATTTATCGCTCGAGGCTAAGCGATATTATCGCTGCTACAGGGCTCAGGCCCGTTCGGCCAGCAGTTCCTCGCCGCGCTTTTCGCGGATCAGGTTGACGAAGCGGCGGAACAGATAGTGCGAGTCCTGCGGGCCGGGCGAGGCCTCGGGGTGGTGCTGGACCGAGAACACCGGACGTCCGGTCAGCGCGATGCCGCAGTTCGAGCCATCGAACAGCGAGACATGGGTTTCCTCGACGCCCTCGGGCAAGGAGTCGGCATCGACGGCAAAGCCGTGGTTCATCGAGACGATCTCGACCTTGCCGGTGGTATGATCCTTGACGGGGTGGTTGGCGCCGTGATGGCCCTGGTGCATCTTGGCGGTCTTGCCGCCCAGCGCCAGGGCCAGCATCTGGTGGCCGAGGCAGATGCCGAACACCGGAATATCGGTCTTGAGCAGGTCCTGGATGACCGGCACCGCGTATTCGCCGGTGGCTTCCGGGTCGCCGGGGCCGTTGGAGAGGAAGATGCCGTCGGGCTGCATGGCCAGGATTTCTTCCGAACCAGTACCGGCCGGAACCACGGTGACCTTGGCGCCGAGGCCGGAAAGCAGGCGAAGGATGTTACGCTTGACGCCGTAGTCGATGGCGACGACGTGCATCGACGGCTCGGCCTGTTCGCCAAAGCCTTCGTTCCACACCCAGGGCGTTCCACGCCAGACCGAGGACTGGCCGGAGGTGACTTCCTTGGCGAGGTCAAGCCCGATCAGGCCCGACCAGGCGGCGGCCCGCCGCTTCAAATCGTCGAGGTCGAAGATGCCGTCGGGCGCGTGCGCAATGACGGCATTGGGCATGCCCTTTTCGCGGATCAGCGCGGTCAGCGCCCGGGTGTCGATGCCCGACAGCGCGACGATGCCGCGCTTCTTCAGCCACTGGTCCAGCCCGGTGTCGGCGCGGTAGTTGGACGGGTTGGTGACATCGGCCTTGAACACCGCGCCAACGGCGCCGGCACGGGCGACCGGGTTCAAGTCCTCGATGTCTTCGTCATTGGTGCCGATGTTGCCGATATGCGGGAAGGTGAAGGTGACGATCTGGCCGGCATAGGACGGGTCGGTGAGAATTTCCTGGTAGCCGGTGAGCGCGGTGTTGAAGCAGACTTCGGCAACGGCGGAACCGGTGGCGCCGAGGCCGCGACCCTCGATGACGGTGCCGTCGGCCAGCACCAGGACGGCGGTCGGCTTTTCGGTTGCCCAAGGCGGGGTCAGTTCGGGGGTCATCTCGGCCATGGCGACGCTCCTGTCACGCTGCGCGCTTCGATGGCGGGCCATCTGCGCAGCAAACGGCGCGGCCGATCTCTCGAGCCTGCGCGCATCAATTCTTTGTCTTGTGCAAGGCCGAGTACATAGGGGAAGGCGCCAGAGCGGTCAATGATGCCCGTGCCAAAAACGGCGAGCATTTGTTTCGTCGAACGATATCAGGGCTTTGGCGCGTTTGCTTTGCGGATGGGCCGCGGTTATTGTCCGCGCCGTTCGAAGGAGAAAGCATCATGCGCGCAAAAATCGCCGAATCCCTGAAAAGCGCGATGAAGGCGCAGGACAAGCACCGGCTGCCGACGCTCAGGCTGATCCAGGCCGCCATCCACGACCGCGACATCGCCAATCGCGGCTCGACCAAGGACCCCGCCAGCGACGAGGAGATCCTGCAGATCCTGGCCAAGATGGTGAAGCAGCGCGAGGAATCGGCCAAGGCGTTCGAGGACGGCAAGCGCCCGGATCTGGCCACGCAGGAGCGTGGCGAGATGGAGATCATCCGCGGCTTCCTGCCGACGCAGCTGGACGACGCCGCCGTAACAGCTGCGGCGCGCGAGGCGATCACTGCTACCGGTGCCGCCAGCCAAAAGGACATGGGCAAGGTGATCGCTGTGCTGAAGCAGAAATATGCCGGCCAGATGGATTTCGGCAAGGCCAGCGGCATCGTCAAAGGCCTGCTGCAGTAGGAGCCGACACCACTTCAATGGCGAAGGAGAGCAGGGGCATTACCTCTGGGCAAGAAACGGTCCGCACCGGCTTAAGCGAGCCAAGCCTTGACCTGCCGGAGAGACCCACCATAATCGAAATCGTCAAACCCACGCTCGAACATCTGCCCTCCTACAAGGCGGCGCTCGAGCGCGGCTGGTCGCCGGACAATGTCCGGCTGATGGAAGCGACGCGCGAGCAACTTGCGGCGATCGACGAGGATCCCGCGGCGTTCCTTGCCAGCCTCGACGATCCCGAGGCCAAAGGAGGCCCGATTACCTTGCCGGACGGCACGACAGTGCCGCGGCTGCCGGGCTTCCGGCGCTGGATCTGGGACGGCGAGGCCGCCGGCTCGATCGGCTTTCGCTGGCAGCCCGGTACGGCCGCACTGCCGTCGCATGTGCTCGGCCATATCGGCTATGCCGTGGTGCCGTGGAAGCGCGGACGAGGCTATGCGACCGAGGCGCTGCGGCTGATGCTGGACGAGGCGAGGGCTGTTGGTTTGCCATATGTCGAGCTCACCACCGACCTCGACAATCCGGCCTCGCAGAAGGTGGTGCTGGCCAATGGCGGCCGTGTGGTCGGTCCGTTCATCAAGGACGCCGCGTATGGCGGCGCCGAGAGTTTGTTGTTCCGGATCGATTTGTAGTCCGACGCTATTCGGCCGGTGCCGGCAGCGGCGGCGCTGCCCGGCTGCGCCCCTCCCAGATGTAGGAGGCAAGTGCCACCACCACCGCCACCAGCATGGCGGCAGCGCCCACAACCGGCAGGCTGCGATAGCCGTAGCCGGCATTGAGCATGGCAGCGCCCAGCGACGCGGCGAGCGCGATGCCGACATTGAAGCCGGAGGGGATGAGCGAGGAGGCGAGGTTGGAGGCGTCCGCCGTCCAGGCCAGGATGCGGGTCTGGATCGGCGTGCCTATGGCGAAGTTGAGGCCACCCCAGATAACGATGGCGATGACCATCGGCACGGGGTAGGGGCTGACGGCATAGATCACGCCCAACATCACCGCCTGCAGCGCAAGCATGGTGATCAGCGACGGCATCAGCTTCCAATCGGAAAGCTTGCCGCCGAGAAACACACCGACGGTGGCGCCGACGCCGTTGAGCAGCAGCACCCAGGGGATCAGGCTCTCGTCGAGATGGGTCACCTCAAGCAGTGTCGGGGTGATGTAGGTGAACAGGCCGAACTGGCCGATCATCAACGTCAGCATCAGGATCAGCGAGGTCCAGACTTGCTGGCGCGCCAGCACGCGAACCTCGCTGCCAAGACTGGGCGGATGGCCTTGATGCGCCTGTCGTGCGCGGCAAAAGCGCAGCCATGGCGGCAAAGGCTACCACGCCCAGCGCGCACATCACCCAGAAGGTGGCGCGCCAGCCCCAGAGATTGCCGATTGCGGTGCCGGCCGGCACGCCGATGACATTGGATACGGTGAGGCCGGAGAGGATCACAGCCACGGCCATGCCGCGCTTGTCCTCGGGCACGAGGCCGACAGCCACTACCATGGCGACGCCGAAATAGGCGCCGTGTGCGACGGCGACCGCAATGCGCAAGAGCAGCATCGAGGTAAAATCGGGCGCCAGCGCGCAAGCGGCCTGGCCGATGGTGAAGGCGACGGTCAGGCAAAGCAGCAGCGTCTTGCGGGAAATGCCCTTGGTGGCGAGCGCCAGCAATGGCCCACCAACGGCGATGCCGCCGGCGTAGCCGGAGACGAGATAGCCGGAAGTCGGGATCGAAACGCCAAGGCCGTCGGCCACTTGCGGCAATACACCGGCGATGACGAATTCGGTGGTGCCGAAAGCAAAGGCGGCAATGAACAGGGCAATGAGCGGGAGCATGGCGGAAGCGATCCTCGGATAAGGTCGCCTCAAACCATGGATGGGGTTCGTGGGCAATGCAGAAATTATCGACGCCGCTTTAGGTTTTCTTGATCAGCTTGCCTTCAACCGCGACCCACCCAGCAACCCGCGCTCTTCCAGCACCGGGTAGGCCATCGACGCCAGCAGCGAGTTGATCTGCTTCAGGTCGCGGATGGTGTCGAGGTGGATGGAACTTGTTTCGACGCTCTTGGCGGTGCCGTCGCGCAGGCGCACGAAATGGCTGGCGCTGGTTTCCTTTTCGCGGTCGCGCAGCCGGTCCTTTTCCAGCACCAGCTGGCGGGCGGTCTCAGGGTCGCGCGACACCAGCACGTTGAAAGCAAGCCTGGCATTGGCCAGCACCGAGGTGTGAAAGGCGAGCAGCTCGCTCCAGCCCTCGGGCGTGAACTCCAGCCCGCGCTCGAACTTCTTCTTCACATGCACCAGCATGTTGCGCACGATGATGTCGCCGACCTGCTCGAGCTTGACGCAGGCGCCTATCAGCTCCTGGCAGCGCAGCGCCTCGTCCTCTGTGAGCGAGTTCCTGGTCAATTTGGCCAGATAGAGCTTGATCGCCGCGTGCTTCCTGTCGACGCGGTCGTCAAGGGCGGCCAGCGCCTTGATCTTGTCGCCGTCGGCGCTTTCATACAGCTCGATGATGCGCTTGAGCATGATCTCGACCGTCTCGCAGACGCGCACCACCTCGCGGGTGGCGTTGGCCAGCGCCTGGCTCGGAACGTCGAGCGCGCCGTCGTTGAGGGCGGAGAGTTCGACCACATCGAGCTCTGTAGCCGGCGCTGGCTTGGTGCCCATTGCGACGATCTTCTCAGAGGCACGATAGATCAGGCTGGCAAGCGGCAGGCCGGCGAGCAGGATCAGCACATTGAACAGGATGTGGGCGTTGACGATCTGGTCGGGCACGGTGGCGCCGAGGAAGGCGACCGGCGGCTTCAGCGTCATGAACAGGATCAGCATCATCAGCGAGCCCATGCCGCGCATCAACAGATTGCCGATCGGCACGACGCGCACGCCAGGTTCGGCACTTCGGGTGAGCAGCGGCGCGATGATCGACGAGCCGAGATTGACGCCGAGCACCAGCACGATGCCGAGTTCGGGCGGGATGAAGCCGCGGCCGGCCAGCGTCACCATCAAAAGCACGGCGGCGATCGAGGAGTGGAAGAGCCAGGTAACGAGCGCGGCGAGCAGATAGGCGGTGACGTAGTCGCTGGAGAAATATTCGATGATGAGCGGCATCAGCGTGCTCTGCCGCAGCGGCTCCGACGCCTGGCCGATCATTTCCAGCGACAGTACCAGAAGGCCGATGCCGACCAGGATACGGCCGAACTGGCGCCAATCGCGCCGCTCGGTGGCCATGAACATGACCGTGCCGGCGACGAGGCAGATCGGCACCAGCAGCGTCAGATCGAAGGTCAAGAGCTTGACCACCAGCGCCGAGCCGATCTCGGCGCCGCGCACAGCCAATTGGCCCGACATGCCCGAGACGATGCCGGCGCCGGCGAAGGAGCCGACGAGAAGCGTGACGGCGGTCGAGCTCTGCAGCGCGATGGACAGGCCGCAGCCGGCCAGCACCGCCATGATCGGATTGCGCATGGTGGAGCGCAGCCGGTGACGCAGCACGTCGCCATAGGCGCGCTCGACGCCTGTCTTGACCATGCGGGTGGCAAACAGCATCAGCGCCACCGCGCCCGCCAGATGCAGCAGGACGACGGAGCCGCTCATTTCGAAACCCGCACGCAGACAGCTACCGCGACGCGGAGGGCGCGCAGTGCAGGGAGGAAAACGGGGCTGCGAATCATGGTCATGACAGTCTTGAACAATATCCGGAATATTTTAGCCGGGTAATAAAATCTTGTCGATTTCAAGAGCCGTCGCGGCGCGACAGGGCGTGTCGGAAAATGGACGGATGCGCAAATGGTTGCATGGCGGATCCCTGGTGATGGCAGCGGATCGTCCCGGTTTGCCGGACTCCCGGCAATCGCCTTTGCGATGATGTTCAAATATCCAGGATAAGCACCGGATTTCATTACGTAAATGTAATGCTAGTGTTCAGTTTCGGTTCATCCTTCGGGCGCTATTCCCTAGGCATCGACAACCAAGGAGCCCCGCTATGAAACGTGTTGTTCTTTCCGCCCTCGCTTTCTCGATGCTGGCCGCCACTTCGCTTACCGGCCAGGCCGCACCGGTGAACGCACCGGTCGCACCGCAGTCGAATTACACGCGGGTCGACTGGCAGAGGCCCGGCAAGCATGTCGATGTCAGGAAGCGCGTCGTGAAGAAGACGGTGGTCGTCAAGCGCAGCCATTGGCGCAATGGCCAGAAATATTCCAGCTGGAAGCGGCACCAGCCGATCCGCGATTATGGCCGCTATGGCCTGCATCGCCCCGGCCGCGGCCAGGAATGGATCCGCGTCGGCAACGACTATGTGCTGGTCAGCGTCCTGTCCGGCATCATCTTCGGCGCCATTGCCGCGCATTAAGCCCGGCCTCGCCGGCGCAATGCAGAGACTTGAAAGGAGGCGGCCCGAAACGGCCGCCTTTCTTTTGGCTGTAGAAACCGGGCTTTTTGGCTGTGGAAACCGGGTATGGTCCGCAATAAGGGTCGTCGGATTCCGCGAGCATGATTATATGAGGGACAAACGAGTTCCCCAATGCGCTTTCCGCCCGCCTTTCTCGATGAGATACGCGACCGTGTGCCGATTTCATCGGTCATCGGCCAGCGCGTCGCATGGGACAGGAAGAAGACCAACGCCTCGCGCGGCGACTATTGGGCCTGTTGTCCGTTCCATGGCGAAAAGAGCCCCTCCTTCCACTGCGAGGACAAGAAGGGCCGCTATCACTGTTTCGGCTGTTCGGTGTCGGGCGATCATTTCAAGTTCCTGACCGAGCTCGACGGATTAAGCTTTCCCGAAGCGGTCGAGAAGATCGCCGACATGGCCGGCGTGCCGATGCCGGTGCGCGACGAGCGGGAAGAACAGCGTGAGAAGGAACGCGCCAGTCTGACCGATGTCATGGAGATGGCGACTGCCTTCTTCCAGGAGCGGCTGCAAGGACCGGAGGGTGCAAAAGCCCGCGCCTATCTCAGGGATCGCGGGCTGACGCCGGCGACGCAGCAATCGTTCCGGCTGGGCTTTGCGCCCGACAGCCGCAATGCGCTGAAGGAACATCTTGCCGCCAAGGGTGTGCCCAAGGCCGACATCGAGGCCTGCGGGCTGGTGCGTCATGGCGACGACATCCCGGTCTCCTATGACTGGTTCCGCGATCGCATCATGTTCCCGATCCCGGATTCGCGCGGCAAGATCATCGCCTTTGGCGGCCGCGCACTGGCGCCCGATGCGCTGGCCAAATACATGAATTCGCCCGACACGGAGCTCTTCCACAAGGGCAACGTGCTCTACAATTTCGCCCGCGCCCGCAAAGCGCTGGCGAAAGGCGGCACGGTGATTGCCGTCGAAGGCTATATGGACGTGATTGCGCTGGCGCAGGCCGGCTTCGAGAATGCCGTGGCGCCGCTCGGCACCGCGCTCACCGAAAACCAACTCGAACTTCTGTGGCGCATGGCGCCTGAGCCGATGCTGTGCTTCGACGGCGACCAGGCCGGGCTGAAGGCGGCGTGGCGCGCCGCGGATCTCGCGCTGCCGTCGGTGCAGGCCGGGCGGTCGGTGCGCTTTGCGCTGTTGCCGGAGGGCAAGGATCCCGACGATCTGGTCAAGGCAGAAGGGCCGGACGCGTTTCGTGCCGTGCTGGCGGAAGCGCGGCCTCTCGCTGATTTGTTGTGGATGCGTGAGACATCCGGTGGCGTCTTCGACACGCCGGAGCGGCGGGCGGGGCTGACAAAGACGCTGCGCGAACTGACCAGCCGCATCCGCGATGAGAGCCAGCGCTACCACTACCAGCAGTGGATGCGCGAGCGGGAGCTGACCTTCTTCAGCGCCCAGCGCGAAGTGCGGCAAGGTCGCCAGGACTGGAAACCGGGGCAGGGCAAAACGCCCGCACCCGGCGGACAGTTCGCCAAAGGCAGCGGGGCAGGCGCGCGCGCCGCGATCACCGAAAGCCTCGGCCGCTCCGCCATGGTCAAACGCGGTGGCGAGATGATGTCGGTGCGCGAGGCGACGATCATCGTAGCCCTCGTCAACCATCCGGCGCTGATCGACGAGAACTTCGCCCATGTCGAGTTCCTCGATCTCGCCAACACCGATCTGCAGCGGCTGCACGCCGCCATCCTCGATGCGATGGCGCACGACATGGCCAATGACCGTAGCGCGGTGATCGCCACCATCGAACGTGCCGGCTGCAGCGATATCTGGGGGCGCGCCGTGGCGCTCATCCAACGGGCCAGGCAATGGCCCGCGCTGGAAACCGCAGCGCTTGACGATGCCCGCGACGCCTTCAACCAGGCGCTGCACTTGCAGCGCAGCGCGCGCACCTTACATAAGGAGCTGAAACAGGCGGAAGCAGCGCTCGCCAGCGATCCCACTGACGAAAACTACCGGCACCTCATCGAGATTCAGGCGCAATTCCGTGATGTACAAGCAACGGAAGCGCTGATCGAAGGCTTCGGTGTATCCTCGGGCAGGGGTGGGCGCGTCTAGGTCGAAACCTGCGCAAGAATGAATGTTGTACGTGCTGCGCGTCGAATCGACGCCTCTAAGTCGGGTAATTGATTCGCTTTTTTGATGCGAATCATGCGAGAGGCGCTTGACCTTCTGGCAGAATGACGGAATCAGGACGATTCGAAACCTTAACCCGCGCCGGCGTCGATGGAAATGCACTGACGCGAGGTGCTGATCACTGGACAGGCTGTCAGCCTGCCACAGATATCAGGGTTAATCTGGACTTAATGCATATCGCCCAAAAGTGAAAACCGGTTTTGGGGGCACGATATGAACAAACAAAAGAGTTGATTCGGTTACCGGCCCGGTTAAGCGCCACCAGCGCATGTAGTTTGACCGGTGCGGCAGCTACGCGGCTTCGATGCTCGGCCGCTAGGAGAAGATAAAGACTATGGCGACAAAGGAAAAGGAAGAGGTCGAGACCGAACGTGAAGGCGCCACCGATGGGCCTCTGCTCGACCTTTCCGATGATGCTGTCAAGAAGATGATCAAGGCCGCCAAGAAGCGCGGCTATGTGACTCTCGACGAACTGAACGCGGTGCTGCCGTCGGAAGAGACCGATCCGGATCGCATCGAAGACATCAATGCGATGCTGTCCGACATGGGCATCAACGTGGTCGAGGACGACGATCAGAGCGAGGAGCCCGAGGCCGCCGACAGCAATGCCGACGCCGAGGAAGACGCCAACGAACTGGCCGAGCAGACCGGCACCGCCGTCGCCGCCACGACCACCAAGAAAGAGCCGACCGACCGCACCGATGACCCGGTGCGCATGTATCTGCGCGAGATGGGCTCGGTCGAGCTCCTGTCGCGCGAGGGCGAAATCGCGATCGCCAAGCGCATCGAGGCCGGCCGCGAGACGATGATCGCGGGCCTCTGCGAAAGCCCGCTGACCTTCCAGGCCATCATCATCTGGCGTGACGAGCTCAACGAATCCAAGATCCTGCTGCGCGAGATCATCGACCTCGAAGCCACCTATGCCGGCCCCGAAGCCAAGCAGGCGCCGGTGGTCGAGCGCATCGAGGAGGCGCCCAAGGCCGAGGACAAGCCGAGGCGTGGACGCGACGAGGAAGACGACATCACCAATGTCGGCGCCGACACGCGCGGCCTGGTCGATGACGACGAGGAAGACGAGGACGAGGCGAGCCTGTCGCTGGCGGCGATGGAAGCGGAGCTGCGCCCGCAGGTGATGGAGACGCTCGACGTCATCGCCGACACCTACAAGAAGCTGCGCAAGCTGCAGGACCAGCAGGTCGAGAACCGTCTGGCCGCGACCGGCACGCTGTCGCCAAGCCAGGACCGCCGCCTGAAGGAGCTGAAGGACCAGCTGATCAAGGCGGTGAAGTCGCTGTCGCTCAACACGGCGCGCATCGAGGCGCTGGTCGAGCAGCTCTACGACATCAACAAGCGGCTGGTGCAGAACGAAGGCAAGCTGCTGCGCCTGGCCGAAAGCTATGGCGTGCGCCGCGAGGAGTTCCTCAAGGAATATCAGGGCTCCGAGCTCGACCCGAACTGGACGCGCTCGATCGGCAACCTGACCTCGCGCGGTTGGAAGGAATTCACCAAGAACGAGAAAGACGCGATCAAGGATCTGCGTTCGGAAATCCAGAACCTCGCAACCGAGACGGCGATCTCAATCCTGGAATTCCGCAAGATCGTCAACCAGGTGCAGAAGGGCGAGCGCGAAGCCGCGATCGCCAAGAAGGAAATGGTCGAGGCCAATCTGCGCCTCGTCATCTCCATCGCCAAGAAATATACCAATCGCGGCCTGCAGTTCCTCGACCTGATCCAGGAAGGCAATATCGGCTTGATGAAGGCGGTCGACAAATTCGAATACCGCCGCGGCTACAAGTTCTCGACCTACGCGACATGGTGGATCCGGCAGGCGATCACGCGTTCGATCGCCGACCAGGCGCGCACCATCCGCATCCCGGTGCACATGATCGAAACGATCAACAAGATCGTGCGCACGTCGCGCCAGATGCTGCATGAAATCGGCCGCGAGCCGACGCCGGAGGAACTGGCAGAAAAGCTCGCAATGCCGCTCGAAAAAGTGCGCAAGGTCTTGAAGATCGCCAAGGAGCCGATCTCGCTCGAAACCCCTGTGGGTGACGAAGAGGATTCGCATCTGGGCGATTTCATCGAGGACAAGATGGCGATCCTGCCGATCGATGCGGCGATCCAGGCCAATCTGCGCGAGACCACCACGCGGGTGCTCGCCTCGCTGACGCCGCGCGAGGAGCGGGTGCTGCGCATGCGCTTCGGCATCGGCATGAACACCGACCACACGCTGGAAGAAGTCGGCCAGCAGTTTTCGGTCACGCGCGAGCGTATCCGCCAGATCGAAGCCAAGGCGCTGCGCAAGCTCAAGCACCCGAGCCGGAGCCGCAAGCTGAGGAGCTTCCTCGACAGTTGATACCGGCAACAGACCAGCATTCGAAAAGGGCGCCGATGGCGCCCTTTTTGTTGCCGGGTGAAGGCTCTTGTCGCCCATCTCCGTCGGGAGGATACTTGCCTGGTCGGATGCATGTTCTGGGCGAAAAACCGGATGTCCGCCCCGGCTGATGTCCTCAGCCGTGCTCCGTGGCGCCGGAGGGAGGTGTGTGATGACAACCTACATCCTGCTGATGAACTGGACGGAACAGGGCGCCAGAAATATCCGAGAGTCGCCGAAGCGGCTCGATGCCGCCAAGAAGCAACTGGCCGACATGGGCGGCTCGTTCAAGGCGTTTTACCTGACTATGGGCGAATACGACATGGTGGCGATTATCGAGGCGCCCGACGATGCTGTGCTTGCTCGTTTCGCCCTGATGCTGGCAACGGGTGGCAGCGTCAAGACGCGAACGCTCAAGGCTTTCCCGGAATTTGCCTATCGCGAGATCGTCACTTCGCTTGGATAGCGCTGGGCGCGGGTCCGTGCGGCTCGGCGTCATATTGCGGGGCCGTGCCGTCAGGGTGATAGTCGCGCCATGTCCAAGCCTGCGCTGACCGTCTGGTACAACACACGCTGCCCGGTTTGCGATGGCGGCATCACCCGGCAGAAACGGCGGCTGATCGAGGCGATCAAGGCCGGGCGGATCGAATTCCGCGACATCAACCTCGAACCGGCGGCGCTCTCTGGCTACAGCGCCTCGCTGGAGGACATACGCCGCCGGCTGCATGCCACCGATGCCGAAGGCAGGCTGCTGGTCGGCGCCGATGTCGCGGTTGCCGTCTGGCGGGCGACGCCGGGCGACGGCTGGCTGGCGACGCTCTTCGGCAATCCGGTCGCGCTGCCGCTGACGCGCTTGGCCTATGATCGTTTCGCCGATCTTCTCTATGTCTGGAACCGGCGCAAGGGCCGCTGGTAGCGAGGCAAGGCCCGAAGAATCTGCGGGCCTTACCGTCATGGGCGTTACCGGGACGCCGGCTCGCAAAGCCAGCCGACAATGCGGCGCACCGCCGGCAGCACCATGAGCAACGTTGGGAACTACCAGCCAGGACAGGCCCCAGGCAGTGAGCCAGACAGCCGGCAAATCAGGTTGCAGTCCAAGGCTTTTCAGCGTCGATATGAACGAGACTATGAAGGTCATCAGCAGCGACAGCACCAGCGGACTGACGATCGCGGCATAGCGCGCCGGCAGCTTGCCGCGCTTACGGGTCGTGGTCATTTTTGGATTTTCCTGAAACATCCGGTCCGTCGCATTTGGCATCCATTGCGCCGGGTTTCCGGCGGAACTGCCCGGAAAGACCGGGGTGGATGCGTTGCTTGACGTCAGACGCTTACGGAGAGGTTTTGGCCCTCACGCGCTTTCTAGCTGCCGGCGGCGGCGAAATCAACCTTCTGGCGCCGCCTTTAGATACATCGTAAGATATATCTTGACTCGTCGGCGGGGCAAGCCTAATTAAGATG
Source organism: Mesorhizobium sp. C264A (assembly GCF_040324515.1). NCBI lineage: Bacteria > Pseudomonadati > Pseudomonadota > Alphaproteobacteria > Hyphomicrobiales > Phyllobacteriaceae > Mesorhizobium > Mesorhizobium sp. C264A. The sequence continues at coordinate 327,968 of NZ_JAMYVY010000001.1, forward strand.
TATCGTAAGATATAACTCAAGGAGCAATTCATGCACAGACATCATCCCTTTGGCGAGCGCGCCGAGCGCGCATTCCTGCACATGGCAGGCAAATTTGGTGGAAGAGGGGGCAGCGGCTTTGGTCCGTTCGGCCACGGCGGACGTGGCGGTGGACGCGGCGGCCCGGGCGACATGTTTCGCGCCGGGCGCATGCTGGCCGACGGCGATCTCAAGCTGATCACGCTGTCGCTGCTGGCCGAGGCGCCTCGCCACGGCTACGACATCATCAAGGCGCTGGAAGAGCGCACCAGCGGCATCTACAGCCCGAGCCCGGGCGTCGTCTATCCGACGCTGACCTTCCTGGAAGAGGCCGGCTATGCGGCTTCAGCCGCCGACGGCAACAAGAAGGTGTTTTCGATCACCGAGGCGGGCCAGGCGCATCTCGCCGAGAACCGCGAGATGATCGACGGCGTGCTGGAGCATCTCGAGCGCTTCGGCCGCAAGATGGCGAAAGCGCGGGACTGGTTCGGCTGGAACGACGACGGCGAGGAAGGCGGACGGCGTGGTGGACGGGGTCGCTCGGATGCCCGCGAGGAGTTCCGCGCCGTGCGCCACCGGCTGCGTGCCGCGCTCGGCGATCTCGTCGACGCGCCGGCTGAAAAGCAGGCCGAGGCGATTGCAGTCCTGGAAGCCGCCGCTGAAGCCCTGGAAGCGCTATCGCGCGGTTGACCCCTGGCGAGAACGCTTGCCCGTTCGACTGAGGAACGGTACTGAAAATCATCCTGCACCGCGAGACGTGGTGCAGGATGATTGCCGTTGGAGGAAGCCCCATGTCTTTTCTGAAGCGTCTTTTCGGTGGTGGCGGTGAGGGGGGCGAGCCCAAGAGCGCAGCACCGGCAAAGCAGGTTGAGCACAAGGGATTTTTGATCAGCGCCACGCCCTACAAGGCGGAGGGGGGCCAATACCAGACCTGCGGCGTGGTTTCGAAGGAAGTCGACGGCGTGATGAAGGAACACAAATTCATCCGCGCCGATCGCTTTGCCGGACTGGGCGACGCCGTCGACATCTCGATCAAGAAGGGCATGCAACTGGTCGACGAGCAAGGCGAGAGGATGTTCGGGTAAGGGCCGAACTGGTCGAGGCGCCGAACATAGGTTTTGCGCCGGTCATCCGTCGCCAGAATCTCGAATAACGGCAGTGGGCGGCAAGCAGAAAGTATCGACAATTGAGCGTAGCGTTTGCCAAGGAGGAAAGCGCCGAGGCAGCATCGGAAACCATCCTGCCGGCTCGCCCTGTCTCCGATTGGGTCAACCTTGTCACGGAAGCGGGCCTCAAGACGCTGCAGGTTGAATTGACTCGCGCCCAGCAAGCTCTCGAGGCCGCTAGCGTGCTGGAAGATGTCAATGAGCGGCGACGCCAGTCAGCGGTTCCGGTTCGAGATATGCGTTACTATGCCGAGCGCGTCCGTACGGCACAGCTTATGCCGGTGCCCACCTCTAATGAGGTGATCGCCTTCGGGCACACCGTTACCTTCAAACGTGATGATGGCCGCACTCAGACCTTCCGCATCGTCGGAGAGGATGAGGCCAACCCGTCTGAAGCTTCCATATCGCATGGTTCGCCGGTTGCCATCGCGCTGACCGGAAAAACCGTTGGCGACTTTGTCCAGCTAGGGCCGCGCGAACTTGAGATCCTGTCCATTTCCTAGGACGCAGGTATGATGCGCGACCGAGGCCGGTGCACCTTGAGACGTGATCAGATGCCCGCAATTGCCAAAAGCCAAGCCAGGATGTCGAGCAGCAGAAAAACCAGCGCAATCTGCAACGCCAGCCGGAGCCGCTGGATAATTCGCCAGTTGCCGGCCATGTCCGCCTTGATCCGAAGGGCAAGCGCGCGGCGCATGGCCGACATTGTCGTCGGCCTGTCGCTGTCGACATATTGATCAAGCAGATCTTCCGGATCGAAGCGGAATGTATATTGGTGATAGGGCCAAAGCATGAAGACGATCAGCCCGCCGATGCCGAACAACAGGGCCACTGCGGTCCAATCCCAAAGCCCAAGCCCGTTGGAAAGCGCCGCACCGCCGAGTAGCGAGTTGGCAAATGCGGTGGCCAAGACAAGGCTGCCGGCGCGGGTGCTCATGTTCTCCACAAGCGTCTGCTGTTGAGTGAGACCTCTCACCGCCTCCTGATAGATGAACGCGAGACGCGGATCGTCGTCGGCAACAGCGCTTGCGACAATTCCGTTGTTCTCTCCTCCACTCGGACATTCGGCCATAAGTTGCCTCTCTGTTTTGACAGGGTTGCACGAGTTTAGCCCGATCCGTCGGTGCAAAAACAGATTGGCCGTGGACCAACGGCAAATCCGATGGCGATGCCGGGGGCTCCAAGCCTATGAGGGCCAGCTGATGAACGGGCAAGAATAGTTGGCAGCCATCGAAAACCCCGCCACGAACACCACGCCATCTGCCGGTGGACCCTGCTCTCGGCCCCGGACAGCAAGAAGGCAGGCGCCGAAGCGCCTGCCTTTTCAATGCGAATGACGGGGTGTGCTTACGCGGCGATTTGCGCGCTCGCGGTCTTGGCCACCACGGCATCGACCTTGGCGGTCGCATTGGCGAGCGCGGCGGTCACGGCGTCGGGACCCATGCCGACGCCTTCGATCCGGATGACGTCGACGTCGGTCATGCCGAGAAAGCCGAGCACGCCGCGCAGATAGGGGATGGCGTGATCGAACTGCACGGCCGCACCTTCGGAATAGATGCCGCCCGAGGCGAGTACGATATAGACCTTCTTGCCGGTGACGAGGCCCTTGGGACCACCCTCGCCATAAGAGAAGCTCTTGCCGGAGCGGGAGATGTGATCGACCCAGGACTTCAGGGTCGAGGAGATGTTGAAGTTGATGAAGCCGGTGGCCAGGATCACGGTGTCGGCTGCGAACAGTTCGTCAAGCACGATGTCGGAGACGCCGACGACTTCGGCCTGGCGCGGCGTGCGGGCTTCAACGGGGGTGTAGATGCCGGTCGCATAATCGGTGTCGATATGCGGCAGCGGGTTGGCCACGAGGTCGCGTACGACGAGCGTATTCGACGGGTCGGCGGCGACGAGCTTTTCAGCGAATTCGGTAGCGATACGGGTCGAGTGCGAGGCAGCGCCGCGCGGGCTCGAGGTTACAAGCAGGATAGACATAGCGGTTCTCTCCAGTGGGAATTGATTTCTCCCGCCTGATATGGGCCTACCGACCCATTCAAAAAACTGGTATATTTTCTATACGATCCATCCATAAAGTAGGTATGCCGTGCAGCCCAATCCGACGCTCGACCAATTGCAGATCCTGGTTGCGGTCGCCGACACCGGCAGCTTCTCAGCCGCCGGCCGCAAGCTTAACCGCGCGCAGTCCGTCATCAGCTACGGCATCGCCAATCTTGAAGCGCAGCTTGGCCTGAAACTGTTCGAGCGCGAGGGCACGCGCGAGCCGCAGCTGACCGAAATCGGCCGGGCGATGCTGGAGGACGCCCGGCGCATGGTCGGCGTGCTGCAGCGCATCCGTTCGCGTGCCGACGGTCACCATCAGGGGCTGGAGGCTGAAGTTGCGCTATCGGTTGACGCGGCGCTGCCCTCGCCGGTGCTGGTGCGGGTGCTGAAGGCGTTCGAGGCGCAGTTCCCGACCGTGATGATGCGACTGCATATCGGCACGCTCGGTCTGATCCCCGACCATGTCGTCAGCGGACAGTCGGATCTTGGCATCGGTGGCTTGCTGGGCGAGGTCGACGTGCATCTCGTGCGCATCGGCTTCATGTCGATCGTGCTGGCTGCCGCCCCCACCCACCCTCTGGCACTGCTGCCGAAACCGGTGGCGCTCGAGGATGCGCGAGAGCACACCCAGCTGGTTGTCAGCGACCAGTCGGAACGCACCAAGGGACGCGACTTCGGCGTCTTTGCCTATCGTACATGGCGGCTGACAGATGTGCGTATCAAGCATACGTTGATGCGCGAGGGGCTGGGCTGGGGCGGGTTGCCGCGCTGGCTGATCGCGGACGATTTGGCCAGCGGCAGGCTGGTCGAACTCGACCTTGAACCCTTTAGCGAGGTGCGCTCATCGCTCTATGCCATGCACCGCGCCGACCGCAGCCCGAAACCGGCGGCGGCCTGGCTGATCGACCAGTTCAAACGCCAGCTCGGCTGCTTCAACGAGTTCGACCCGGACGACCTGCCTGAGGATGAGCCGGAGACAGCCCATCGATCAGAGCCATGAGCACGGCGCGATAGTCTTTGGCCGAGGCGCCGGCCTCGACGGCAAGTGCTGCGCGGTCGAAGGCAGCGGCGAGCAAAGCGGTCAGCGCATCGGCCGGCAGTCTGGTCATCGACTGTTCGCGCATTGCCGCAACCAGGCCTTCGCGCAGCGACCGGTTGCCGTGGCGATTGTCGATCGCATCCATGGCGGCGCGGCCAAGCACGGCCGGCCCGTCGAGCAGCAAAAGCCGCGTGCGGCCGGGCGCGCGCATGGCGGCGAGATAGGCGTCCGAGCCGGCAATCAGCGCATTGCGGGCAAACAAAGAAGGCGGCGAGGCGCGCTCGATCTCTTGCGCCACCGCCGCCGCCTCCTGCTCGACCACGGCGGCAAACAGCGCCTGCTTGTCGGCAAAGTGGTGATAGAGCGCGCCGCGGGTGACGCCGGCGGCCGCAACGATCTCCGGCGTGCCGGTCTCGGCATAGGACTTTTCGATGAACAGTTTGCGCGCCGCAGCGATCAGGTCGGCGCGCGTCGCTTCGGTGCGGTCGCGGTTGGAGCGGCGCGGGGTTTCTCGTTGCATACATGCAGCCTGTATGTTATTTCGAATTACATGCAAACTGTATGTTGGCTAACGGGAGAAAGAAAGATGAAGACGACGAGCTATTATCCGGTGCTGATGACGGGCGACGTAGCCGGCACAAAAGCCTTCTATATCAATCACTTCCGCTTCAAGCCGCTGTTTGCGAGCAACTGGTATGTGCATCTGCAGTCTGCCGAGGATCGCCGGGTCAATCTCGGTATCGTCCAGGGCGACCACGAGACGATCCCCGAGGGGGGGCGCGGCCGCACATCGGGGCTGCTGATCAATTTCGAGGTGAGGGATCCTGATGCTGTCTATGAACGGATCGTTGCGGCCGGCCTGCCGATCCTGTGCCCGCTGCGCGACGAACCCTTCGGCCAGCGCCACTTCATCACCAGGGATCCCAATGGCGTGCTGATCGACGTCATCAAGCCGATCCCGCTCAGCCCGGAATTTCAGGCGCAATTCGCGGCGGGCGCGGCGGGCGCCTGAACAATGGCAGCAAATGTCGGCAGCGGCTCCGGCCGCTGTGGCCGGACCCGCACCATGCGGTCTATGTTGGTGATGTTGAAGCTGGGCCTGCCGCATGCGTGACATCTGCCTTGTTCGTGCGCCATCCAATCTCGGCCTTCGGCCCTTGGAGCCGGGCCATGTGCCCGGCACCTGGCGTGCGCCGCAGGCGCTGAGCGAAGCTGGTTTGATCGAGTCGCTGGCGCCGGGGCGGGTGGTCGATCTCGACAGACCCGCTTACAGTACCGAACCGCAACCGGGCACTAGGCTGCGTAATGGTCCGGCGATCCGCTGCTTCAACCTCGATCTTGCCGAGATCGTCACCGGTGCGCTTGGGCAAGGCGAGTTCCCGCTGATCATCGGCGGCGACTGCTCGATCCTGCTTGGCGCACTGGTCGCCGCGCGGCGCTCGGGCGCGTTCGCCCTGGTCCATGTCGATGGCCACAGCGATTTCCGCCATCCCGGCAACTACGATGTCAATGCCTCACTCGGCTCGGTTGCCGGCATGGATCTGGCACTTGCCACCGGACGCGGCGAGGCTTTGCTGGCGCAATGGCCAGGTGTTGTCGGTCCGCTCGTCGCCGACGAGGCGGTGGTTCAGATCGGCGAACGCGAGAGCCGCGATGCCGATTTTGCCTGGCCCGACATCAATGCGACCGCCGTGACGCGCATCGACGTCTTTGCCGCGCAGGAACTCGGCGCGGCTGGAGTGTTGCAAAAGACAAGAGCGACGCTGGCGCGCGCCGGCTGTCCCTACTGGCTGCATCTCGATGTCGATGTGCTCGACCAGACGGTGATGCCGGCGGTGGATTCGCCCGGCAGCCCCGGCATCGACCCCGATGAACTCGTTGCCATTCTGTCGGCGCTGACAGCGGACCAGCGCTGCACCGGCTTGGACATGACGATCTACGATCCCGACCTCGACCCGACCGGTGACCTTGCGCGACTGCTGGTGTCGCTGCTCGGGCGGGTGCTCAACCCTCGATAAGGGCTCAACTCGCCCTTGCTACCGGCGTCACCGTCACCTGGCTGACGCCGGTGCGGCGCACCACGGTGCACAGCGTCTCGCGGCCGATGCGTTCGGCGTCGAGCATGCGCACGAGGTCGTCGACGCCGGTGACCGGGCGACCGTCTATTGACGCGATGATGTCGCCTTCCCTGAGGCCGGCCTTCGCCGCGGGTCCGTCTTTCTCGACGCTGCGCAGCCGTACCGCCGTACTGGTGGTCACTTGCGACAGAAGGGCGGCGCGGCGCGGCAGGTTGGTGGTGTCGGCGGAGATGCCGATGAAGGCACGGCGCACGCGGCCGAAGCGGATGATCTCCGAAATGACGAAATTGGCGGTGTTGGAAGCGACCGCGAAGGCGATGCCTTGCGCGCCGTGGATCATGGCGGTGTTGACGCCGATGACCTCGCCTGCCGACGACACCAGCGGTCCGCCGGAATTGCCGGGATTGAGCGCGGCATCGGTCTGGATGACATCGTCGATCAGCCGCCCGGTCGAGGCGCGCATCGAACGGCCAAGTGCGGAGACCACGCCTGACGTTACGGTCCATTCGAAGCCGAGCGGATTGCCGATGGCAATGGCGATCTGGCCGCGCCGCAGCCGCTTGGAATCGCCGAGCGGCGCGACTTCGGTGAAGCTGCCATCGGCGCGCACCAGCGCGATGTCGGTGTCGGGGTCGCGGCCTAGCACACGGCCTTCGCTGGAGGCGCCGTCGGGCATAGAGACGCGCACCGTTTTGGCATCGCCAACGACATGGAAATTGGTGACGACCAGCCCGTCCGGGGTGATGACGAAGCCGGAGCCATGGCCACCTTGGCCACCGACGCGCTCGATGCGGCAGACGGCTGGGCCGATGCGGTCGACGGCGTCGGCGACTGTCGTCGAATAGGCGTCGAGCAGTGTGTCGTCGGTTTCGAATTTGTGGGCGGCGAGGGCCATTGGCGGGGCTCCGTGTTTTCAGGCGCGATGATGACTATATGTGCGGAGCGGCTCGAACTGCCGCGACCTGACCAGATGGCCAGTCAAACCAGTAACTAGCCGTCAGACGAGTACCTCCGGGCGCACTGCCGAGCGATATCTGGGGCATGAGAAAACCCAGGAGATCATCATGAGTGACTTCAACCTTAATGCATTTTCCGACGCCATCGCCGATCTCGCCGCCAAGGCTGCGCCGGCAACGGCAAGTTTCACCACCCATCACCATCGCACCGCCAGCGCCTTCCACTGGCGTGACGGCTATTTCGTCACCGCCGAGGAAGCTGTCGAGGCCGGTGAGGAGATCGAATTGACATTGGCTTCGGGCGAAGCGGTGAAGGCCGAACTGGTCGGTCGCGATCCGTCGACCGGCGTAGCGCTTCTGAAGCCGGCCGGCGCTGCCGCAGCGCCTGCGCTGGCCAAGGCTGACGCGGTACGGCCCGGCAATCTTGCCATCGCCATCGGCAGTAGTCAGGGTTCGGCGCTGGCCGTATCGGGTTCGGTCGGCGAGGTCGGCCCCGCCTGGCGCTCGATGCGCGGCGGCAGCATCGATCGGCGCATCAATCTCGCCGTCAATGCCGGCGGCCGTTTCGAGGGCGGGCCGGTGCTTGACGCCAAGGGCGCGCTGATCGGCATGCTGCTGTTTGGGCCACGTGGTCGTGCGCTGGTCATGCCTTATGAGACGATCGAGCGGGCCGTGGCGACGCTGCGTGAAAAGGGCCATGTCGCGCGCGGCTATCTCGGCGCCGGCCTGCACCCGATCCGTGACGGCGCGGCGCGCGGCGCCATCGTCATGAGCCTCGACGACAATGGTCCGGCCAAGGCCGCCGGCCTTGCGCTGGGCGACATCATCGTGGCGTGGAATGGCGAGGCCGTGCACGGCCCGCGCGAACTGATCCGAAAGCTTGGGCCGGATAGCGCGGGCGCCGCGGTGACGCTCGGCGTGGTGCGCGGCGGCGAGCAGCGCGACGTCGCGCTGACCGTCGGTGAAAAACCGCTGAGCTGAGAGGGGCGATGGAAAGCGACACGCTGACAAGGCCGGAGGCGGGTGGGCCGGAGGTGGGTGGGCCGGAGGTGGCGGGCGGCGGACGCCAGCTCGTGGTGCTGATCGCGCTGCACGATGCCGCGCGTGCCGAGCGCCTGTCAGCTTCGCTTGCCATGGCGGACGATCTGCTTCCGGTCGTGGCCGGCAGCGGGATTGCCGACGTCGCTGTCGTCGATGACGCTGTTGCGAACAGTCCGGCCTGGCTCGATCGGGCCGATGGTGGCAACAGCGCAATCCCACGGGTGCTGCTATCCGCGAGCGCTGGCCGGCCGGAAAACCGGGTGCTTGCCGTGCTGCCTTTGGCGTCGGATGCGAATCTGATCGCGGCTGCCGTCAGACTTGCGGCGGCCGGCTACCGGGTGTCCAGGGATGGGCGTTCGACGCCCGCTCGCCACGACGATTTCGATGGCGCCGCCAACGGCGGAAGCCATAGCGGGCTGTTCGGCGAGGAGCCGTTGGACGATGGCGCTACCGCCCGTCCGGCGCTGTCGCCGCGCGAGGCCGAAGTGCTGGCGCTGCTGGCCGAAGGCGCGCCCAACAAGGTGATCGCGCGGCTGCTGAACATCTCCGTGCACACGGCAAAGTTCCACGTCGCCGCGATCCTGATCAAGCTGGGTGCTGCGAACCGCACGGATGCCATCGCGATCGCGATGCGGCAGGGCCTGGTGCTGGTCTAACCCCCTTATCCATTTGAGCCTACGTTGCGTAACCCGTTGCAGGCTGCCGAGGCCTTGCGCAGTGCATTGCCGCCGCGCAATGGTTCGCGTCAGTGATGTAGCAAGGGAGGTGCCAAGACATGTCGCTCAAGGGAAAGACGCTGTTCATCTCCGGCGGGTCGCGCGGCATCGGTCTTTCGATCGCGCTGCGAGCTGCGCGCGACGGCGCCAATGTGACGATCGCGGCCAAGACCGCCGAGCCGCATCCGAAGCTGCCGGGCACGATCTACTCGGCAGCTGAGGAGATCGAGCAGGCCGGCGGCAAGGCGCTGCCTGTTTTGTGCGACATCCGCGAGGAGGCGCAGGTGGCTGAGGCGGTTGCCAAGACCGTCGAAAAGTTCGGCGGCATCGATATCTGCGTCAACAATGCCAGCGCCATCCAGCTCACCGGCACGCTGGAGACGGACATGAAGCGCTACGATCTGATGCACCAGATCAACACGCGCGGCACCTTCCTGGTGTCGAAAATGTGCATTCCGCACCTGAAGTTGGCAAGCAATCCTCACATCTTGAATCTGGCGCCGCCGCTCGACATGAAGGCCAAATGGTTCAAGAACCATGTCGCCTACACCATGGCCAAGTTCGGCATGTCGATGTGCACGCTGGGGATGAGCGCCGAGTTTGCCAAGGACGGCATCGCGGTCAATTCGCTGTGGCCGATCTCGACCATCGACACGGCTGCGGTGCGCAATCTGCTCGGCGGCGCGACGGTGGCGGCGATGAGCCGCTTACCCGACATCATGGCCGATGCCGCACACGCCATCTTCATGCGCTCATCGCGCGAGACATCAGGCAATTTCTACATCGATGAAGAGGTGCTGCGGGCCGAGGGCGTGACCGATTTCGCGGTCTATGCGCCGGGCGCGACCGGGCCGCTGGCCGGCGACTTTTTCGTGCCGGACGCGGTATTTGCCAATTCGCCGACGAACGTCAAAAGCATCTACTGACGGAAATCACGGGCCGACGGCGCTGCTTCCTCATCCACCTGCCGGCGTTTTTCGAAAAACCAAGCAATTGGCTTTTCGCCCGCTGTGCGGACCAGCCTCACCTCCCCATGAACGGGGAGAAAGGGGCTCATCACTCCTCGCCCTTCTTGCCTTTGCTCAGTCCCATCAGCCGGTCGATATAGGCCAGCATCAGCGCCGAGACGACGAAAGCGAGGTGGATGATGGTCAGCCACATCAGCTGGTCGATCGTATAGGAAGACGAATTCAGGAACACCTGCAACAGGTGGATCGAGGAAATAGCGACGATGGTCGAGGCGACCTTGACCTTCAGCGAACCGACATCGATCGTACCCAGCCAGTGCACACCGCCATCCTGGTCGTCGAAGCGGCTGACGAAATTCTCGTAGCCGGAGATGATCACCATCACCACCAGCGAGGCGACAAGTGCGGCGTCGATGAGGCCGAGCATCTTCAGGATGGTGTCGGTGTCGTCGAGTGTGAAGGCGACCATGACGAACTCGTAGAGTTTTTTGCCGAAGGACAGCGCATAGACGGCGAGCGCCAGGGCCAGCCCGATGTAGAAAACCACCAGCAGCCAGCGTGAGGCGAGGATGATCGATTCGATGGCGAGTTCGAGACGTTTCATGCAGCGGTTCCGGTCAGCTTTCTGAGGTCGACTGGGGTATTTCGATCAGCTTGCCGCAGTTTGCAAGGCAAATTGCGACGCAAAAAAACCCCGCCGGGAGGGCCGGCGGGGTTCAATGCATCCCGCTGGAGTCGGGACGGGGCAGGGAACGCCCAGGCTTGAATCTGGGGAGGGCGGCCGCTCTATTCAATGAGCCGGTTCTAATACCAGTACAATTCTTGCTGAACCGGGATTGCTGTCCGCAGCTCGACCCATCCCGATCTGCCGGGATGGGTCCTTGTTGTCGATCTGATTCCAGAAAGCTGCTCAAGCTATTGGAAAGCAGATCAATTGTTACTCGCCACCGGTGCCACCAGCGAGGTGATGCGACGGATGCCGACACGGCGGTTCTCGCGGTTGGGCGCCGTGGTGTTGACCTTCAGGTATTCCTCGCCATAGCCCTGAGTGGTCAGGTTTTCCGGCGGGATCCCGAAGGCATTGGTCAGCGCTTCGGCGACAGACTCAGCGCGCCGGTCGGACAGAGCAAGGTTTGCTTCCGGCGTGCCAACCGCATCGGTGTGGCCTTCGATCAGGAAGGTTTCGGCCGGGTTCTTCTTCAACAGTTTCTCCATGGCCGTGGCGACGCCTTCCAGTTTCTGCACTTCGGTGTCGGATATCGAGGCCGAGCCGAACTCGAAGTTCAATGTATCGAGGTCGACGCGACGGGCAATGTCGCGCACGCGCGCCGAACGCTTCACTTCGTCGATGGAATAGAGGCGCTGGACCTTCTCCACCGGCGGTTGTTCGAGGAACTCGTAATAATCGTCCGGGCTTTCGACATCTTCCGAATCGAGGATGTACTCGCGGCGCGGGATGGTGAGCCGCATCGGCGGCAGGTCGTCACCGGGATCGCGCCAGTCATTGTCGTCGTCATAGCTGCGCTCGTCGACATAGCTCAGCACATATTCGTGCCCATCCGGCGTGATGCGCGATCGCCTGATGACGTCGCCATTGCGGTTGCGGATGGTGACGATCTGGATGCCATTGTCGCGCTCGACGATTTCCCGAGAGCGATCGCCCGACAGTTCCTCATAGTAAACATTCCTGGCGCCGCGGTGCATGCGCGGAGCGTCATTGCTTTCCACGATCGTCTGGTTGTTGAACTGCAGGATGACGCGGTCGCCGAGTTCCTTGACGACGTCGACGCCTTTCGGACGCCGGCGGTCGCGGACGTTCTCATCGGGTGCACGCTCGACGCGTTTGCCTTTTTCCTCCGTCACCGGGGCGATCTTTTCTGGCTGAATTGCCTGCTGAGCTGACTTGTCGTCGGTGGGCGGCGGTCCCTGGTCGACCGGAGCCGGCTTCGGGGCTTGCGCCTCGGTGCCGCCCTGCGCGGGCTGCTCGCCCGTCTGGCCGCCAGCATTCTGGCCGTTCCCATTTTGGCCGTCGCCATTCTGGCTGTTGCCGCCCTGGTCCTTGCGGTGCTTGCGCCTGGCATCCTTCTGGCTGTCCAGGATGGGTGCTTCGTCGGGGTTGGCCGTGGCTTCGCCTTGCGCCGGCGTCTCACGTTGCGCGGGCTGCTCGGCATTGGCCGGTTGCTCCGCAGGCTGTGGTTCACCGGTCGCAGGCTGCTGTTCGCCCGTCACCGGCTGTTCGCCGACAGTTTTTTTGCCGTGCTTTTTCGCCTGATCCTTCGGCTGTTCACCTTCGGCGGGAGCCGCTTGCTGATCGGCCGGGGGCTGAATCGGCTCGGCCTGCGGCGCGGGCTCTCCGGCAGGCGCAACTTTGACGTCTGGCGCTTTGTCGGCAGGCGCGGCCTCAATCTGCTGATCCTGCTTGCGCTTTTTCTTGCCCGACTTGTTGTCGTTTGCCGGCGCCACCTGTTCGGTGGGCGCTGCCTGCTCGGCAGGCTGCTGGGCCGGCTGTTCAGCGGGCGCCGCTTCGATCTGCTGTTGGTCGCGCTTCTTCTTGCGTGGCTTTAGCGGCTGTTCTTCATTTGCCGGAGCTACCTGTTCGGCCGGTTGTTCAGCCGGTGCTGCCTCGATCTGCTGCTGGTCACGCTTCTTCTTGCGTGGCTTGAGCGGCTGCTCATCGGTCGCCGGCGCTGCCTGGGCGCCGCCCTCATCCGCAGGCGCCGCCTCGATCTGCTGCTGTTGATTGCGCTTCTTTTTGCGCGGCTGCTGTTCCTCGGCGGCAGGTGCGGCCTGTTCGGCCGGGGCCTGCTCGGTCTGCTGCTGATCCCGCTTCTTCCTGCGCGGCTGTTGTTCCTCGGCGGCAGGGGCGGGTTGCTCTGCAGCCGGTGCAGGCTGCTCGGCGGCCGGCGCTGCCTGTTCGGCCTGCTGGCGTTTCTTTTTGCGCGGCAGTTCCTGGTCGGTCTGCTGACCATCTGCAGCAGGGTCGTCCTGGACCAGGATCAGTGGCGCGGCCGTGTGCTGCAAGGGGCCGAAAACGGCGTTGCCCTGCAACGGGGATGCGCCCAACGGCGCGGATGCCATAAGCAGGCCAAGTGCCGTACCTGCCAGTACCCGTGGTTGGCGTTTCATCTTAAATTCTCCTTGTGGGGTCCCATCCCTGCCCAAACTGTCCTTGACCGGATTGGTTCCGGTTTGCAGGCATTACCCGCACCCAAGGACGATTGACCGGCGTTTTGAAGGCAACTTCATGTTTTTCCTATGGTGCGGCCGGAACTTGAAGTCACACAACAGCTTGACCTTGCCGCATGCGGAGGCCACATCTCGACCCATAATGGAAACGCCGTTCTGGAAGACCAAGACGCTGGAAGCGATGACGCCCACCGAGTGGGAATCGCTGTGCGACGGCTGCGGAAAATGCTGCCTGTCTAAACTCGAGGACGAGGATACCGGCGAGATCTACTGGACATCAGTCGGCTGCCGGCTGTTCGATGGGCAAAGCTGCCGCTGTTCGGACTATGCCAACCGGCTGGCGCGCGTGCCGGACTGTGTCGGGCTGACGCCGCAGAATGTGCGCACCATCACGTGGCTGCCGAAAACCTGTGCCTACCGGCTGGTTGCCGAGGGGCACGACCTCTATTGGTGGCACAGGCTGGTGTCGGGAAGTGCCGAGACCGTTCATGATGCCGGCATCTCCATGCGCGGCCGCGTCCGCGCCAGTGAGACCGATCTGGCCGAGCCGGACGATTATTTCGACTATATGCTCGACGACGAGCCCTGAGCATTCTGGAACGGACGTTGCCATAGGGCGTTCCGCGCCATTGGACGTTTTTGACGGTCAGGATCGTTTGCAGCGGTGGAAGGGGCGGTTGCTTTTGACCTGTCGGGCAGATTAACCGAAAATGAACGGCCGGTTCGCGAAGAGTTCAGATTGCAAGGAGCATTCTCCCCCCATCGGTTCGACCAAGACGGGCGCAAGCCCTCAACAAGGAGAGAAGACAATGTTCAACTCATTCAAGACGGCAGCCCTTTCGGGTCTCGTAGCTCTCGGCACCCTTGCCGCAGTGCCCGCCCAGGCGGACTCGATCTATCTCGGCTTCGGCAACAACCATGACCGCCGCGTCGGCGTCTACACCGGCGACGATGAGGACGGCTTTCGCCGTGACCGCAATTGGCGCCGCTGCTCGCCGGACCGCGCCCTCGACAAGGCCGAGCGCATGGGCCTGCACCGCGTCCGCATCGTCGATGTCAATCGCCGCGTGGTGAAGGTCGCCGGCCGCCAGTATGGCGATCGCGTAGTGGTCGTGTTCGCCAATGAGCGCGGCTGCCCGGTTATCTATCGCTAAGAGAACCAGACTGATCTTCTGCGAAGATCAGTCTGGGATACGACCTTCTGCGAAGGTCGATCCGGAGGCATGTTCCTCTGCCAGGATCAGCCTGGAGTACCTGGAGTAGCGGCATGACCCTTCTAGGGTCAGCCAGGAGCCCCTTTCCCTCCGCGGAAAGGTGCGGCTCGAAAAAACCCCGGAGGCCAGTCCTCCGGGGTTTTTCATGTCGGAAATCTGCGGTTCCGGCCGACGGGTTCAGCAGAACCGCGCCCAGCCCGGCGGCCTGCTACTTAAGCTCGAATGTCACTGTTACCTGCACGGCGTAGGCATTCTCGCCGGCCTGCACGGGAACCGCGGCGCCTGCCGCATCGAAGGCCTTTGCATTGATCGGCATCGGCGCCGGCGCAACGTTCTGGTCGGTGATTTCCAGCACCCGGCCTATGCTGACGCCGGCGGCTTCGGCCAGCGTCTTGGCCTTGGCCATGGCATCGGCGACCGCCTTCTTGCGGGCTTCGGTGACGGCAGCTTTCGGATCCTCGTTGGAGAACGAAATGCCTCCGCCCTGATTGACGCCGAGCGACACAGCCTTGTCGAGAATCTCACCTGTTTTGTCGATGTCGCGGATGCGCACCGAGAGTGTGTTGGTCACCTGGTAGGCGACAAGCTCGGCTTCCTGGCTGCCGTCCGGTTTGTTGGTGTAGTTGTAACGCGGGTTGATCTGGATGCCGGCGGTCTGCAGGTCGCGGTCCTTGATCCCTGCCGACTTCATTGCCGCGATCACGGCGGCCATGGCGTCGTTGTTGGCGTCGAGTGCCGCGCGTGCGGTCTTGGCCTCGCGCATGACGCTGAGCGTCAGCAGCGCCAGGTCAGGCGCCACGGTCGACTGGCCTTCACCCGACACGATGATGCGGGGCGGGGGCAGCGAATCGGCAGCGCTTGCCATCGCCGGAAAAGCGATCGCGGCGGCAAGTGCGAGCGGCAAAATATGTCTGGTCATGAAAATCTCCTCGGTGTGCGATCCAGTCGCGCCTGTCGACTAGGGCGCGAATATGGGCTGATTTGGGCGATCTCGGCCAGCCCGTCCGGAAAGCCTTGTGCCGCGCAAGGAAAAACACTAATCCAGCGCGCGTGGGGCCTGTAGCTCAATGGTTAGAGCCGGCGGCTCATAACCGCTTGGTTGGGGGTTCGAGTCCCTCCGGGCCCACCAGTTTATTATATATCAATACCTTACGCCTAATTATTTGAGTTTGAGTTGAGCGTTATCGGGTAAATCTATGGCTTCTGGGCAAAATGGTTTTGGGGCCCGTTCGTCAATTTTCTCCATCTCGTTGATGGCACTGTCACACCTAGCTCAAGCCCCTGGGTTCGAAATACCCTGCAAGGATGCCTGCGGCAATCGGCGGCAACGACGTGCAATTAGGCGGGTTCTGAACTCGGCCGCAGTCTCAAAATGCGCTTGCCAGTTCGGTTGATCTGTGCGGATCTGGCAGCCAATTCCGACAGAATTCTCTTACCCAGCCCGGACAGGTAAAGGCTGAGGAAATCATGAGAATGGTAATCGGTAATGTCCCCAACCGCATCGTTTTCCATCGGTCGTGCTTTGAAATAGATCTCAATCGCGACCGCGACGGCGCCGTGTACTTGACGCCGGTGCAGCTCAAGGCGTGGTGAGAGCCGCCACCAATCGAAGTCCTCGAGGTCTCCTTTCGGGTGCATGACGCGTTTTTACACACGTGGGCTCGACCCCTACTTGGGTGAAGTGTCGGAAACGCAGCGTACTCCTTTCAACGGGCAAGAATTGCAGCGGAATCGACGCGGGCAACCGAGCGTTCAGATTATGTCAGCCCTGCGCGCCAATTGTTCGCTTGTCATCACGGATTGCAGGTGGTGCCGAATATCCGGCAGCAGCCCGGTGACGCTCCGATTGTGCCGTTGGATGCAAGTGAAAAAAACTACCGGGCAATCAAAGCAGACATTTCTGGACTGTTTGCCGACCGGGGCGGAGTTTGGTGTAACGCTTGAACTTCAGCCAGGACCGAAATGGCCTTACCGTCCGATCCAGATCACGACGCCCGCGAAACACTTCGACTGATCGGTCCCGATCCGCAAAATTGGGTGCCGGATCGGGAGGGCATCGACCACAATGTCTTTGTCGTTGGCGGCGGGCAGACGGGCGCGACCTTCGCCTTCGCGTTGAGGCGGGCCGGCATCGGCAAGGTCACGGTCATCGATGCGGCGCCGGATGAGGGCAAGGCCGGCATCTGGCTCACGCATGCGCGGATGAACCGGCTGCGAACACCAAAGGGCCTGCCGGGACCGGAACTCGGCCTGCCGGGCCTGAGCTTTCAATCCTGGTACGAAGCGCGCCATGGTGCCGAAGCCTATGCAGGCTTCGACCGCATCGCGCGGACGGATTGGGCGAATTACCTGAAATGGTATCGCGACTTTCTCGGCATTGGCATTCGCTACGGCACGCGTCTCCTTCGCATCGAGCCGGCTGACGGGTATCTTCGCCTCCACCTCGATGCCGGCGGCACGCCATTGATCGAAACGGCGCGGAAGATCATTCTGGCCAATGGCTTTGGCGGCAGCGGCGGTCCAATGATACCGGCGGTGCTCGCTGCTCTGCCCCAGGGCTTTGTCGCACACAGTTCTGCAGCAATCGATTTTGCCTCGCTCAAGGGCAAAGCGGTCGCTGTCGTCGGGTCGGCGGCTTCGGCATTCGATGCGGCGGGGACAGCCCTTGAGGCCGGCGCGCAATCGGTGCGCCTGTTCGCGCGGCGCACCAGTATCGCCAGCGTGCCGATCAACCGCGTGCGGGGTTATCCCGGCGCCTATGACAACTATCCGCGCTTGCCCGATCCGGTGCGCTGGCGCCAGGCACTGCGCTTCCGCGAGGCCGGTTCGACGCCACCGCCCGATGCCGTGGAGCGGGTAGTGCGGCACAAGAATTTCCACCTGCATCTCGGTGCCCCCTGGACGAATGCGGATATCGACGGCGGCAAGGTCGTCACCGACATCGGCGCCGAGACGTTCGCTTTCGACTTCGTCATCGCCGGCACCGGCTATTTCGCCGACCCGACGCGCAAGCCGGAATTTAGCAATTTCGCCGCCTCGATCCGGCTGTGGCGTGACCAATACGCGCCGGCGGAAGGCGAACTGGATGAATTTTTCGGCGCCCATCCCTATCTCGGCCTCGGCCATGAATTCCTCGAGAAAGCGCTGGGGGAGGCGCCGTTCCTGAGGAACATCCACGTCTTCAATCCAGGCGGCTTCGTCAGTTTCGGCCTGCCGATCGGCGATGTTCCCTCTATCAGGCGCGACGTGCCGGCTGTCGTCGCCCGCATCAGCCGCGATCTCTTCCTTGCCGATCTCGACAGCCATGAGAGCCGGATAACCGGCAGCCATCCGGCCGAGTTCGGGGAGGAGGCCTACGCCTCTGCCGTCTGGCGACCGGCACAGACCATTGCGGCGGAATAGACGCATTTCCATGGACAAACGCCGATGACCTTCAGCCCTGACCTTTCCGACCCGTTCGTCGCCACGGCGGTCGAGCTGCGCACCATCTTCGATCGCGATGCGGTGGCGCGCGACAAGGCTGGTGGACGACCGGTCGAGCAGATCCGCCTGCTCAAGGAAAGTGGACTGCCGTCGGCGCAGATTCCCAAAAACTATGGCGGCAAGGGCGCGCCCTGGCTGTCGGTGCTGCGCGTCGTGCGCGAATTTGCCCGCACCGATGGTTCGCTAGCCCATCTCTACGGCTACCATCATCTGCCGCTCAACGGCGTGTTATTTCGCGGTACGGACGCGCAGAAGGACCAACTGCTGACACGCTCGGCCCGCGAGAACTGGGTCTGGGGCAATTCCGGCAACGCCATGTCGAAGACCTCTACGGCCAGGCGCAACGGCTCGGGCTGGATCCTGAACGGCTTCCGGCCGTTCTCTTCCGGCTCGCACATCGCCGACTATATCCAGGTGGCATGGGAAGACGGCCAGGACCGCCTGGCAGCTGCGATCCCGGCCGATCGTGAAGGTATCGTCATCGAGGATGACTGGGATGGCGTCGGCCAGCGGCAGACGGGTTCCGGTAAAGTCACGTTCAAGGATGTGCATATCGGTGATGACGAACTGATCGGCTCGCCCGCCGTGCCGCTGACGCCGTTCCAGACGCTGATTTCACTCTTCCAGCAGGCGGTCCTGCTCAACCTCTTCGTCGGCAGCGCGCAAGGAGCGCTGAGCGAAGGCCGCGACTATACGGTCTCGCAATCGCGACCCTGGGTCTATTCCGGCTATGAGAACCACACCGATGATCCGTTCGTTCAGCGCAAATATGGCGATCTCTATATCCGCACGCTGGCTGCCGCCGAACTCGCCGATGTGGCGGCGCGCAGCCTCGATGCCGCCTATGGCAAGGGCGAGGCCTTGACCCTGGAGCAGCGCGGACAGACGGCGATCGACCTTGCCACCGCCAATGTCTATGCCGGGCAAATCGGTCTCGACGCATCGAGCGAGGTTTTCGAGGTGATGGGCGCCCGCTCGGCCACCAAGGCCAATGGCTACGACAGGTTCTGGCGCAATGTGCGCACGCACACGCTGCACAACCCGGCCGAATACAAGAAGCGCACCATCGGCACCTGGTTGCTGACCGGGGAATTCCCGGTCGGCGGGTTGTATCGCTGAGGAGGCGCGGAAAATGGCCAGGCGCAAGGACAAGCTCAAGCTTGGAGCGTTTCTTCTCTTCACCGGCCACCATGTGGCGGCATGGCGCCATCCACAGGCGGCCGAGGGGACCAGCCTCGGCGACTATGTCGAACTGGCCAGGCTCGCGGAAGCGGCCAAATTCGATGCGATCTTCTTTGCCGATGGCGTCGCGGCGCGGCTGAGCAATCTCGAGGCTGCCAGCCGCAAGGCGCATAGCGGCGTCTATCCGTTCGAGCCCATCACGCTGCTGTCGGCGCTGTCGGCGGTGACCACCAACATCGGCCTGATCGCCACGGGTTCGACCAGCTATTCCGATCCCTACAATCTGGCCCGCCAGTTCGCGTCGCTCGACCATCTGAGCGGCGGGCGCGCCGGCTGGAACCTCGTCACCTCGTCCGATCCGGATGCGGCATTCAATTTCGGCCACGATACGTATATCCAGCACGGCGACCGCTACGATCGCGCCGAGGAATTCGCCGATGTCGTGCTTGGGCTGTGGGACAGCTGGGAGGATGATGCCTTCCCGCGCGACAAAGTGAGCGGGCGCTATTTCGACAAGGAGAAGCTGCATGTGCTGAACCACAAGGGCCAGCACTTCGAGGTGCGCGGTCCGCTGAACACGCCGCGCACGCCGCAAGGCCATCCGGTCGTCGTCCAGGCGGGCGCGTCCGGCCCCGGCAAGGAGCTGGCGGCGCGCACCGCGGAAGCGATTTTCGCCGCGCAGATCACGCTCGATGAAGCCACCGCCTTCTATGCCGACGTCAAGGGCAGGCTCGGTAAGTACGGCCGTTCAGAGGATGATCTGAAAATCCTGCCAGGCATCTTTCCGGTCGTCGGCCGCAGCGAAGCCGAGGCGCAGGAAAAGTTCGAACAGCTGCAGGATCTCATCCAGCCGGAAGTGGGCCTCGGTCTGGTCTCGGCGCTGGCCGGCGGCTTCGATCTGACCGCCTATCCGCTCGACGGGCCGGTGCCGGAACTGCCGGAGACCAATGCCGGCAAGAGCCGGCAGGCGCTGGTCATCGATCTGGCGCGGCGCGAGAAGCTGACGATCCGGCAGCTCTATTTGCGCATCGCCGGCGCTCGCGGCCACTGGCAGGTGGTCGGCACGCCACAACAGATCGCCGACACGATGGAAGAGCGCTTTGAGAATTACGGCGCCGACGGCTTCAACATCATGGCACCGATCATGCCCGGCGGCTTGAAGGATTTCATCGAGTTGGTGGTGCCGGAACTGCGCCACCGTGGCCTGTTCCGTCGGGAGTATGAGGGCAGCACCTTGCGCGACAATCTCGGCCTGAAGCGGCCGGCAAACCGTTTTTCGCGGCATGCCGCGGCGGCGGCGGAATAGGAATGAGCCGATGGCGCGCGACACGCTCTTTCTCATCCAGCCGGGTTTCGCCGACCCAAAGCATCCGGGCCAGACCTTCGTCTGCCCCTATTCCAACAAGGTCGAAGGGCTGCTCGCAGCCTTTCCCGATCTTGCTGCCAGGCTGGACGTCGAGCGCGTGCCGTTCGCAAGGCCGAGGGGTAAGGTGATCGATGCGCTCGGCGAACGCCACCAGTCGCTGCCGGTGCTGGTCGTCGGCAGTGATCCGCCAGCCGACCTACCGACCGCCAAGGGCAAGGTCTTTGCCGACGACACAAGGCGCATTCTTGCGCTGCTTGCCGAGCGCCACGGCTTCCCGCATCTGCATGAGTGACCTGATGAGCTTCGATCCCGATACCTCCAATCCATGGATCGCCAAGGCGGTCGAGCTGCGCGACATCTTTGCCCGCGACGCGGTCGAGCGCGACCAGCTTGGCGGCAGGCCCGTCGAACAGATCCGCCTGCTCAAGGAGAGCGGCCTGCTCAGTATCGTCATTCCCAAGGAATTCGGCGGCGCCGGCGAACCCTATTCGACGGCGCTGAAGATCGGCCGCGAGTTCGCCAAGGTCGACGGCTCGATCGGCCACATCTACGGCTACCATTTCAGCGCGCTGATCGCCGCAAGGCTCAATTCGGACGAACCGCGCTCAGCCGATCTGCTGCGGCGTTCGGCTGCGGGCGACTGGTTCTGGGGCAACACCGGCAACAGCTTTTCCAAGACGCTGTTCGGCCGCAAGGATGGCGAGTGGACGATCGTCAGCGGCTTCAAGCCCTTCGCCTCCGGCTCGCATGTCGCCGACTATCTTTCGACCTCCTGGGAAGACGAGGTCAGCGGCGAGCGGAAGTTCGCGGCCATCCCGGCGGATCGTGAGGGCATCACCATTCTCGACGACTGGGACGGCATCGGCCAGACGCAAACCGGCAGTGGCAAGGTCGCCTACAAGGATGTTAGGATCCATGACAACGAACTGGTGCGCGGCTGGGTCGACGCGTCGCTGCCGATCCGCACCATCGGCCCGCTGCAGCAGCAAAGCGTGCTGCTCAATGTCTTCATCGGCACCGCCCAGGGCGCACTGCTAGCGGCACGCGACTACACGCTCAACAGCTCGCGACCGTGGATGTATTCCGGCGTCGAGCGCCACATCGACGATCCATGGATCAAGCGGCAATATGGCGAGCTCTGGGTCAAGACGCGGGCGGCAACGGTGCTGGCTGATCGCGCTGCGGCGGCGATCGATCATGCGATCGCGCGCGGCAAGGCGTTGACCGAGCAAGAGCGCGGGGAAGCGGCGGTTGCAGTTGCCGCGGCCAACGTGCTGGCCGGCAATGTCGCGCTCGAAGTCACCACCGAGATCTTCGAGGTGATGGGCGCGCGCTCGGCGGTGCGCAAATACGGCTTCGACCGTTTCTGGCGCAATGCGCGCATCCACACCTTGCACAACCCCGCCGAATACAAGGCCCGCACCGTCGGCACCTGGTATCTGACCGGCGCCTATCCCGAGCCCGGCGTCTTTCGATGAGCGGCCGACAGCTCCACCTCAATGTCAACATCCTGCACGCCGGCTTCTCGCCGGCGGCATGGCGGATGGACGGGGTCGACCCCTATGCCGCCTTCACCGTCGACCACTATGTGCAGGTGGCGAAGATCGCCGAGCGCGCCAAGCTCGACGCTATATTCCTTGCCGATCAGGCGGCAATTTCGGATCGCATCGACTATCGGCCGATTACATCGCTGGAACCGACCATCGTGCTGGCGACGATAGCCGCCGCGACCGAGCGCATCGGCCTGATTGCGACGGCATCGACCAGCTTCAACGAGCCCTACAACATCGCCCGTCGTTTCGCGACGCTCGACCATGTCAGCGGCGGGCGCATCGGCTGGAACATCGTGACCACGGCCGATCCCGCCTCGGCCCGCAATTTCGGCCTGACCGGCGCGATAGATCATGGCCGGCGCTACGAGCGGGCCGCCGAATTCACCGAAATAGTCAAGGCGCTGTGGGACAGCTGGGAGGACGATGCCTTCATCGGCGACGTCGCCAGTGGGCGCTTCGTCGATGCCGCCAAGGTTCACGCCATCGAGCACGAGGGCGCGCATTTTTCGGTGCATGGGCCGCGCTCGCCGCAAGGGCATCCGGTGGTCATCCAGGCCGGCGGTTCCGATGACGGCAAGGAGCTCGCCGCGCGCCACGCCGAAGCGGTGTTTTCCGCGTCGCAATCGTTCGAGGAGGCGCTCGCCTACGCAAAGGAGCTGAAGGCCCAGGCTGTCGCCTATGGCAGAAGCGGCGGCGTGCCGCTCAACCTCGCCGGTCTGGCCACCATCATCGGCAGCACCGAGGCGGAAGCGGAGCGGCGGCAGGAAGAACTGTGGGACCGCATCCCGCTCGACTACAGCCTGACGCGGCTGTCGGGCGTGCTCGGCATCGACCGCGAGCGGCTGAGGCTCGACGAGAAGCTGCCTGACGTCATCCCGCTGCCGCCCAACGGCGGCCACACCTTCTTCAAGGCCACGCTGGCACTTGCCCGCAACAACGATTTCACCGTTCGCCAACTGATCCGGGCGCTCAACGGCAGTACCGGCCACCGCACCGTTGTCGGCACGCCGGAGCAGATCGCCGACGATATCGAAAGATGGTTTGTCGCCGGCGCCGCCGATGGCTTCAACCTGATGCCTGACGTGCTGCCGACCGGGCTGGAAGTCTTTGTCGATACGGTCGTGCCGATCCTGCGCCGGCGCGGCCTGTTTCGCAGCGACTATGAAGGGCGCACGCTGCGCGACCATCTCGGCCTTATCAGGCCTGAAAGCCGTTTCGCGCCGCAGCCGCACAAGGCGTCAGGGTTGCTCGGGGCCACCCATTGAACGATCATCAAACGATAACGGCGCGGAAGGTACCGCCATTGACCTCCACGCCCGACAAAAATACAGGCCCGACGATGAGCGCTGATCCCGAATTTCTCTGGTACATCCCGAACCAGGTCGATCCCGGTCACCGCGGCGAGCCGGCCGTCGAGGACCACAACAGCCTGGAGACGCTGACCAGCCACGCAAAGGCGCTTGAGGAACACGGCTGGAAGGGCGCGCTGATCGGTACCGGCTGGGGCCGGCCCGACACGTTTACCGTCGCCGCCGCGCTCGCCGCGCGGACCACCTCCTTCGAGCCGCTCATCGCGATCCGCCCGGGTTACTGGCGGCCAGCGCACTTCGCATCCGCGGTCGCCACGCTCGACCAGCTGACCCGCGGTCGCGTGCGTATCAACATAGTGTCGGGCAAGGACAACCTCGCTGCCTATGGCGACAGCGAAGGCGAGCAGAACCATCGCTATGCCCGCACCAGAGAGTTCATGCGGCTGGTTCGCAGACTTTGGACCGAAGAGAACGTCACCTTTGCCGGCGAGCACTTCAAGGTCACCGGGTCTACCGTCATGCCCCGCATCCCTGTCCGTGGAAACCGTCGCCATCCCAGGCTCTATTTCGGCGGCGCGTCGGAGGCGGCCGAGCGCGTCTCGGCCAGCGAGGCCGATGTCCAGCTGTTCTGGGGCGAGCCGCTCGACGGCGTCCAGGAGCGGATCGAGCGGCTCAAGGCCTTGAGCCGGGAACTTGACCGGGACCTCCCACCTCTACAATTCGGGTTTCGGGTCACCACGCTGGTCCGCGACACCACCGGGCAGGCCTGGACGGACGCCGAGGCGAAGGTCGCCGAAATGGCAAAGGGCCAGGGCGCCGGCTGGAATGATCATGGTCGGGCGGTAGCGGTAGGCCAGCAGCGTCTGCTCGATCTGCACACGCGCGGCGAGGTGCTGGACGACAATCTCTACACTGCGCCGGGCAAATATGGCGGCGGCGGCGCCGGCACCACCTGGCTGGTCGGCTCGGCCGCCGACGTGGCCAGTTCGCTCGGCAAGTACCGGGATCTGGGCATCACGCATTTCGTGCTCTCGGACACGCCGTATCTTTCCGAGATCAAGCGGCAAGGCGACCAGTTGCTCCCGCTATTGCGCAATAGGGTCCAAGCCGCGTTTGTTGAATGACGTGGGGTTGTCAGAACACCGAACGAGCCAGATCGCCAAATAGGGACGACAATGCCACAGCCGGCCGCTTTCAGCATCCGCCCTTCCGACGCCGACCTGCGCGGTGAAGCAGCACTAAGGCGGCGTTACCGGGCGCCGCAAGAGGCGAACACTGCAAACTGGAACGAAGCCCTCGAGGCGATCCTTTCACATCGCTCGGTCCGCAACTATCTCGCCAGGCCTCTGCCCGAAGG
The DNA here is from genome assembly GCF_040324515.1 of Mesorhizobium sp. C264A. Classification (NCBI taxonomy): domain Bacteria; kingdom Pseudomonadati; phylum Pseudomonadota; class Alphaproteobacteria; order Hyphomicrobiales; family Phyllobacteriaceae; genus Mesorhizobium; species Mesorhizobium sp. C264A. Next base: position 352,650 of record NZ_JAMYVY010000001.1, read on the forward strand.
GACGCTCGAACTGATCATCGCTGCCGCCCAGTCGGCGCCGACCTCGTCCAATCTGCAGGCGTGGAGCGTCATCGCCGTCGAGGATCCGGCGCGCAAGGCGCGGCTTGCCGGACTGGCGGCGGTCAATCGCCATATCGAGCAGGCGCCGTTGCTGCTGGTTTGGCTGGCCGACCTGTCACGGCTGCGCGCCATTGCCGAGGCAAACAGCCGGGCGGGCGAGGGGCTCGATTATCAGGAGAGTTTTCTGCTGGCCGTGATCGACGCAGCACTTGCCGCGCAGAATGCCGTGGTGGCAATCGATGCGCTCGGGCTCGGCTCCTGCTACATCGGCGCCATGCGCAATCATCCTGAGGCCGTGGCGCAAGAGCTCGGCCTGCCGCCGGAAGCCGTGGCGGTGTTCGGCCTGACCGTTGGCTGTCCCGATCTCCTGGCTGCGACCGACATCAAGCCCAGACTGCCGCAGCGTGTTGTGCTGCATCGCGAGCGCTATCAGTCAGGCTTCGATCAGGACGATCTCGCAGCGTACAACCTGACGCTTCGCACCTTTCAGCAAGAGCAGTCGATGCCCGTTGTCGACTGGACCGAACTGATGTCGAACCGCATCGGCAGCACTGCGGCGCTGAAAGGCCGTGATCGCCTGGGTGATGCGCTCAAGGCGCTGGGCTTCAAGCTTAAATAGCCAAGGCTATTCGGCGGCAACGATGGCGATGCGCGCCGGCAGTGCTGCCGGCGGTGTGAAGTCGAGTGCGCCAACCCTTCGCGCCTCAGCCTTCAGCCAGCCATGGAAGCGCTCGACGGTCGCGAGCTTCGCCTTGTGTGGCGTCGTCGCGAAGTAATAGGAAAACTCGACCGGCTGCGGCGAGCCGAAAGGGCTGACCAGCCGCCCTGCCGCAAGGTCAGGCTCGGCCAGTCGGAATTTGCCGAGACCGATGCCCTTGCCGGCAACCGCGGCGTCGAGTACCAGCGAGGACTGGCTAAGCCGTATGCCGCCGTCGACAAGGCGGCCGGACAGGCCGTTGGATCGCAGCCAGCCCTTCCAGTCGGGGCAACTTGGATCGCGCTCCGGCCCGTCCTCATGCAGGATCGGCGCGTTACGCAGCCCTTCCGGTCCACGGAAGAGGCCGTGCGTGCGGGCAAATTCGGGGCTGCAGACAGGCAGCACCGCTTCCGAGAACAGCCGTTCCGTGATGAGGCCGCTATAGGCGCCCGAGCCGTAGCGGATGACACAGTCGATATCTTCGCTGGCAAAGTCGGCAAGCCTTGTCGATGCATCGACCAGTACTTCGAGTCCGGGCACCGCCTCACGCAGCGCGTCGAGGCGCGGGATCAGCCATTTGCTGGCGAAGGAGGGCGCGACCGACACCTTGATCGGCGCATCCTCCTCGTCGCCGGAAATACGCGCGACCGATTCGACAACGACGTCGAAAGCCTCGGTGAGCCCGGGCATCAGCGCCTGACCGGCCGAGGTCAGCAAAAGCTCGCCCCGGTTGCGCTGGAACAGCGGTTGCCCCAGGTGATCCTCCAGCAGGCGGATCTGCTGGCCGATGGCGGCGGGCGTGACATGGAGTTCTTCCGCCGCTCGCGTAAAGCTCAGGTGGCGGGCGGTTGCGACAAAGGCGCGAAGCGAGGTCAGCGGCGGAAGTCTCGCCAGCGTCGGTCGTAGCTTCCTCGGTTTGGCGCGAATGAGATCAACCATGAGGCGCATTCAACACGTTCGGACCCGGCGCGACGAGGGCGGGCTTTGCGCCAAAGCGCGCGGCGGAAAATTTCGTTTGCCGCAGCGTCGCGCCAGCGGGAACGGAAATCTAAAAAATCGCAATGTCTACTATTCTTGTAGAAATAAGACGGGCAGCACCGATTTGGGTGTCGGTCGGCTTCGCAGGCCTGGAATGAACCAGTCGTGCAAAGCGGCGCTTTCGGCCGACGATAGAAAATCATTCTTCCGGTTTTGCGCGACGGCAGGGATCATTGCGTCGAGGCGCCGGAGTGCGTTCGGCCGCCGGATGCAATCCGTTTTCCGGAGCCCAAGACCATGTCTGTCAATCGTCGTCATTTCAACCAGCTCTTGCTGCTTGGCGGTGCGAGCTTCGCATTGCCCGGCTTTTCCTTTGCAGCCGAAGGCACGCCCGTTCAGGGCGGCACGCTCAACTGGGCCTACTATCCCGATCCGACGTCGCTGATCGCCATCAACACCTCGTCAGGCACCGGCCAGGCGATCGGCCCCAAGGTGAATGAAGGCCTGCTTGATTTCGCCTACGACCTCACCCCGAAACCGCTGCTGGCCACGGAGTGGTCGATCAGCGATGACGGCCTGCGCTACACCTTCAAGCTGCGCCAGGGTGTCAAGTGGCATGACAGCAAGGACTTCACCTCGGAAGATGTTGCCTTCACCATCTTCCGGCTGAAGGAGGCGCATCCGCGCGGCCGCATCACCTACCAGAACGTGACAGCGGTCGAGACGCCCGATCCGCACACCGCCATTGTCGTGCTTTCGAAGCCGGCGCCCTATCTGATCACGGCGCTGAGCAGTTCGGAATCACCGATCGTGCCGAAGCATGTCTACGAAACGTTCAAGCCGGCAGAACAGCCCAAGCTGGAACAGACGATCGGCACCGGCCCCTTCGTTCTCAAGGAATGGGTGCCCGGCAGCCATCTGATCTTCGATCGCAATCCGAACTATTGGGATGCGCCAAGGCCTTACCTTGACCGCGTCGTGCTGCATGTCATTCTCGACCCGGCGGCACGCTCGGCGGCTCTTGAAACCGGCGAGATCGATATCGGCGCCAATCCCGTGCCGCTGGCCGATATCGAGCGGCTGAAGGCCAACCCCGCTTTGGTCGTCGACACCAACACCTATGCCTATTCCGGCCCGCAGCAGCAATTGTTCTTCAACTACGAGAACGAAATCCTGACCAAGCGCGACGTGCGTCTGGCCATCGCCCACGCGATCGACCTGCAGAAGCTGGTCGACATTGCGCTCTATGGCTATGCGCAGGTATCGCCAAGTCCCATCAGCACGGCACTGCCCAAATGGTATGACCCCAGCATCAAGGCGCGCGAACCCGACCCCAAACTGGCGGAGAAACTGCTCGACGATGCCGGCCATCCGCGCGGCGCCGAGGGCACGCGCTTTAAGCTCCGGCTCGCCTACAACGCGTTCCTGCCGGCGTCCTATGCCGATTTCATCAGGCAGTCGCTGGCAGTGGTCGGCATCGACGCCGAGATCCTGAAGCTCGATCTGTCGACGTTCCTGAAGACCGTCTACACCGACCGCGCCTGGGACCTGGTGGTTGAGTCGCTGTCGAACACCTTTGATCCGACGCTCGGCGTCCAGCGCGCCTACTGGTCGAAGAATTTCAAGATCGGCCTCGTCTTCTCCAACGCCAGCCACTATGCGAACCCCGAGGTCGACCAGATCCTCGAAGCCGCCGCAATCGAGCCCGACGAAACGAAACGGCGCGAGCTCTGGTACAAGTTCCAGCACATCATCCATGACGACGTGGTGTCGGTCGACCTCGTTGCGGCCGGTGCCCAGATTGTTGCCAACAAGAAGGTCAGGGATTTCGCACCCGGAGCGCAAGGCATCAACAACAGCTTCGCGCAGATCTGGCTCGCGCCAAACGCATAGGCGCTCGGATTGCCTTGCCTTGGATCGGTGCGTGAAACCACCGATCCCGACTTTTCCCCATAAAGACAAATCGCGCAAACGCGGAGTACCGACCATGACCATCAACCGACGCTTGTTCAATCAGTTCCTGCTGCTGGCCGGCGCGAGTACCGCCCTACCTGCCGGGGCCTTTGCCGAAGACGCCAAGCCGGTGGCGGGCGGCACGCTCAATTTCGTCTACTATCCCGAGCCCAACCAGATCGTTTCCATCAACACCAGCGCCGGTGGACCGGCCACCATCGGGCCGAAGATTTTCGACGGCCTGCTCGCCTACGACTACGACCTCAATCCAAGGCCGCAACTGGCCACCGAATGGTCGATCAGCGATGACGGGCTCGAATATGTCTTCAAGCTGCGGCCGGGGGTGAAATTCAGCGACGGCCATGATTTGACATCGCAAGACGTGGCCTTTTCGATCTCGCGGCTGCGTGAAGCGCATCCGCGTGGACGCATCACCTTCCAGAATGTCACCGACGTCGACACGTCGGATCCGCATGTGGTGAAAATCAAACTGTCTAAACCGTCCGCCGCGCTGATCTCGGGGCTGGCCGCGACGGAATCGCCCGTCGTGCCCAAGCACATCTACGAGAAGCTGAAGCCGGCGGACGATCCGTCCTTCGAGCAGATCATCGGCAGTGGACCGTTCGTGCTCAAGGAATGGGTCAAGGGCAGCCACATCATCGTCGAGAAGAACCCGACCTATTGGGATGCGCCAAAACCCTATCTCGACCGGATCATCTTCCGCTTCATCACCGATCCCGGCGCGCGCGCCGCGGCACTCGAGACGGGTGAAGTCGACATCGGCCCGAACCCGGTGGCGTTTGCCGATCTGGAGCGGTTCAAGGCGTTGCCGCAGTTCGTCGTCGATAGCACCGTCTTTGCCTATAGCGGCCCGCTGCACCAGCTGATCATCAACCTGGAAAACCCGATCCTGAAGGAGAAGAAGGTCCGTCAGGCAATCGCGCATGCCATCGATCTCGATGCGATCAATGCCATCGTGTTCTACGGCTATGGCCAAGTGTCGCCGACACCGATCAGCGTCGTCAACAAGAAGTATTTCGATCCCGATGTGAAGGCGGCGACCGTCGATACGGCGCTGTCGGAAAAACTGCTCGACGAGGCTGGCTTCAAGCGCGGAGCGGACGGCATCCGCTTCAAGCTCAGGCTCACCAACAATCCCTACAATCCGTGGGGCTATGCCGACTTCCTCAAACAGGCACTGGCCAAGATCGGCATCGACGCCGAGATCCAGAAATTCGACTTCGGCACCTATGTCAAAACCATCTACACGGATCGCACCTGGGACCTGTCGACGGAATCCTGCGGCAACATCTTCGACCCGAGCGCCGGTGCGCAACGGCTCTACTGGTCGAAGAACATCAAGATCGGGCTGCCATTCTCCAACGGCGCGCACTACGAGAACCCTGAGGTCGACCGGCTGCTGGAGGCCGCATCGGTGGAGCTTGACGAGGCCAAGCGCAAGCAGCTGTTCTTCAGGTTCCAGGAGATCATCGCCGACGAGTTGCCGATCATCAATCTGATCGCACCGCCGACCATCATCATTGCCCGCAAGGCCGTCAAGAATTACGCGCCGGGTGCTGAAGGCCTGTCGGCCAGTTTCGCAGACGCTTATATCGATCCGAACGCCTGAACCCGGCGGACATCAGCAAGAAAAGGGGCCGCGTCTCGACGCGGCCCTTTTCGTTTCTATGGTTTTGAGGTGCAGAACGGTCAGGCCAGAGCACGCAGCCTTGGGCTGGAGCCGACCAGAAGGCCGGCAAGGGCGATGGCTTGCGCCAGCTGTTCGCCGATGGAACTCGATTCCCAGGCGACGCCGCGCAGCGGATGGCCGATGGCAAACAGATTGCCGCGGGTCCTGCCGTCGCCGGAAATCACCTGGCCGTCATGCGTGGCGTCGATGCCGAACCCGGTCGCATGCGGCCTGACGATGCCGTTCTCCAGCAGGCTCTGGACAAACGGATCGGCGATCCGCCGCCAGTCATGCTCCTGATGGCCCCGGCAGTTGACGACACCGTCGAAACGCAGCCGTTCGACCGCGCCGCTATCGCGCCAGCGGATCTCGGCGACAATGCCGCCGGCTCGCGGATGCAGTGCCAGCACCCGTCCGGCGCCGCCCGCCCAACGGCCTTGGCTTTGCGCCAGTGCGACGCGCTCAAAGCTCGGCGGCGCCGCTCGATGCGCGGTGACGTCCCAGAAAGCGCGCAGATGGCGTGCGAACTTCAGGCGCTCCTTGTCGGTAGCGCCTTGCCACAGAGCCAGGATCCACGGCCGGATCGTCAAAGGCAGCCCTTGCCAGTCCAGCCCGGCGGCCTCGATGGCCCGGCGTTCGGCCTTTACCAAGGCAAGAAGCGCCCTCGTGGTTTTCGGCAGCGGCCGCCCGGTAAGAAAATCGCGCCACGCTTCGGTATTGCGCCGAGGTTCGACGATCTGTCCGCGCCGCGACACGACGCGATAGCTGCCCTTGAAGCCGCGCGCCTCCATGCTGGCGACGACGTCGACCATGCTGAGACTCGAGCCGATCAGCAGCAATTGCCTGCTGCCGGCAAGCCGGTCGAGCGCCGCCGGATTCCAGGGGTTGCAGACATAGCGGGGATCGCCGACGATGGCTGCTTCCGTGGCGGACGGCTCGCTCTGAAAAACACCTGTCGCCAGCACGGCCTCATCGGCCAGCAATTGCTGGCCGTCGCTGGTGCCGACGCAGACTCCGGACTGACCGGTCAGCATGTCGACGGCGGATGCCTTGATGTGGCGCAGCAAGGAACGCGGATCTGCTTCTCTGACGGCTCTGGTCAACTCCGACTGGACATAGCTGCCGAACAGCCAGCGCGGCGGGCTGGAGTCAGGCACATCCGCGGGCGGTGTCCAGCCATGCTTGGGCCCATTCGCCAGGAGCCAGCGGACGAGGTGATCTGGGTCGTCCGGGTGCAGCGAGAAGATGCGCGCCGCGCCGTTGACGAGGTGTTGTGGATCGACGGTGCTGTAGGCGACGCCGCGGCCGAGCTCTGCCCGTCGCTCGATGATGGTGATTGCCAGCGGTTCGGTCGAACGGTCGAGCAGCTTGATCGCGGCAACCGCGCCGGCAAAGCCACCGCCGACGATGATGATCGAGCGCGGGGTCGAACGCGGAGGGATGATCGAAGGCGGGGAGGAGGGGGTATGAAACATCAAGGACCTTTGCGACACCGACGGTGCGTGGCTCTAGCCCATCGCTCCCGCGCCGGCCATCGTGCTTTCCCTTGACCCGATGTCAAAAAACAATAATTGCCAGCTGGCGAAAGGCATTCTTTCGCTCAGTGGGTTTGGCAGGCGCTAGATAGGAACGCCCTTTTGCGATCAACCTGAAAGCCGCTGATGACTGAAGATCGAAAGATAAGGCTTGGCGCTTTCGTCCGCGGACCGGGCCATCATGTAGCTGCCTGGCGCCATCCCGATGTGCCGGCCAATCCGGGCCTGAGTTTTCAGCACTACGCGGACGCCGCGCGCACCGCAGAGCGCGGCCTCTTCGACATGGTGTTTCTTGCCGACAGCCTCAGCGCGCGCAATGGCGAGCAGCCGATCGAGACTTTTGAACGCACCGGCCATGTCGTGCATTTCGAGCCGCTGACGTTGTTGTCGGCGCTCTCGACGGTGACGCAGAGGATCGGGCTCGTCGCGACCGCTTCGACCACCTATTGGGAGCCTTTCCATCTGGCGCGCCTGTTTGCCTCGGTCGACCATCTGAGCGGCGGCAGGACAGGCTGGAATGTCGTCACCTCGGCCGATGCGCCCGCGGCCGCCAATTTCAGCCGCGACCAGCACCCCGTTCATGCCGATCGCTACGACCGCGCCGAAGAGTTCGTCGCCGTGGCGCAGAAGCTGTGGGACAGCTGGGACGACGATGCCTTCGTCGCCGACAAGGCTTCGGGGATCGCCATCGACCGGCACGGCATCCATGCTCTTGACCATGTCGGCAGGCATTTCCGCGTCAAAGGACCGCTCAACGTCGCCCGCCCACCGCAGGGCCATCCCGTCATCGTCCAGGCCGGTTCGTCCGATGCCGGCCAGCACCTGGCGGCGCGCACGGCGGAGGTGGTTTTCACGGCCCATCCGACCATCGAATCGGCGCGGGGTTTCTACAGCGAGCTGAAGGGCCGGCTGGGCTCGTTTGGCCGCTACGCCAACAGCTTGAAGATCATGCCCGGTGTCTTTCCGGTCGTCGCGCCGACACGTGCTGAAGCCGAGGACAAGTTCGACGCCATCCAGCGCCTGGTCGATCCGGTGGTCGGCGTGGCGCTGGTTTCCGGACTGCTCGGCGGCGTGGATCTCTCCGGTTATCCGCTCGACGGACCATTGCCGGAACTCGGCAGTTCCGATGCAGTGAAAAGCCGGCTGAAAGTCGTTTCCGAATTGGCCGCGAGCCGGAACCTGACGATCCGGCAATTGTACCTCGCCGTTGCCGGTGCACGTGGCCATTTCCAGATCGTCGGCACGCCAAAGGATGTCGCCGACATGATGGAAGAGTGGTTCACCGGCGGCGCGGCCGACGGCTTCAACGTCATGCCGCCGATCCTGCCGACGGGCCTCACCGATTTCGTCGATCTCGTCATCCCGGAGCTGCAGCGGCGCGGCCTGTTCCGCACCGCTTACGAAGGCAGCACGCTACGCGAGAATCTCGGCCTTGCGCGTCCGGTCCGTGGCGCCGCCGAACAGCAAAGAGAGGAAAGCATCATGAGCGACACGACGATCGACTCGACAACGTTTCGCCAATGGCTGGCGGACGGCGAGGAACTGGCGGTGCTGGATATCAGAGACAGCGCGGCTGTCGGATATGCATCGCCGCTGTTCGCCACCAATCTGCCCGCAGATCAGGTCGAGGCGGAGATCGACCGCTTCATCCCGCGCAAAGCGGTGCGCACCGTGCTGGCCGATGACGGCAGCTGCGTTGCCGAGCAACTTGTCGAACGGTTGTCCGGGCATGGTCGCAGCCAGCTTTTCGCACTGGCCGGTGGAATTCCTGAATGGACGAAAGGCGGCGTGGACGGCTTGCCGACCTTCGACACGCCGGGCGTCGATTTTTCGCTGGCGATCCGCGACGAGAAGGGAACGCCGGTCATCACCGTAGACGAACTTGAAGCGCTCAAAGGCCAGGGCGCCGACGTGGTGATCCTCGACAGTCGAACGGTGGCGGAGTTCGACAAGGACCATGTGCCGGGCGCCATCAGCGTGCCGGGCGCCGAACTGGTGCTGCGCTTCGCCGACCTGGTGCCGTCGCCGGAGACGCAGGTGGTCGTCTCCTGCGCCGGCCTGCCGCGCGCCATCATCGGCGCGCAGACGCTGATCGACGCCGGCGTGCCCAACAAGGTCGCCTATCTGCACGACGGCACCAAGGCGTGGCGCGAGGCCGGCCTCGAGCTGGAAACCGGCAGGACCGCTGCCTATGGTCCGGCCAGCGAGGACGCCAAGCGTTTCGCCGGGGAGCACATCGCAAAGCTTGCCGAGGGCGACGGTTTTCCGCGCATCGATGCGGCGACGGCCGCAGCCTGGGCGAGGGACGACAAGCGGACAACCTACCTGCTTGACGTGCGTACGCCGGAAGAGTTCGCCGAAGCGCATATTCCGGGGTCGACCACGTCGGAGGGTGGGCAGTTGCTCGGGGTCGCCTATCGCACCATCGCCGTGCGCGGCGCCCGCATCGTGCTGATCGACGATCTGCTTGGCGTCCGCGCGGCGACGACGGCGCACTGGCTGCAGCGGCGCGGCTTCGAGATCGCCATCCTCTTGCACGACTTCCAGTCGGCGAGCCTGGTGGAAGCGGCGTAAGGTAGGAGCACTGTCAGGCGATTTTTCGGGCTGCTATTCGGCGGCTTCCTGTTGACGGCGGCGGCCTGAGAGCACGTTCTTCTGCATCGCCGTCAGCGAAGAACGCACGGCTTTGGCGCCGTGCTCCAGCAATCTGGCCTCGTAGTGCGACAGTGCCTGGAGAAGCGGCTTGTCGCCGCGTTTGGCGGCCACGAGTTCGGGCACCAGCAAGCCGGCGTCGTAGATCGCGGTGTTGCCGCCGAGCGCGCGGAAATAGGTCATGGCGTGGATGGCGTCGCCAAGCAGCGTGACCCGTTTCGTCGGCCATGCATCGACAGGCTCGGAGCTGTGGACATGCAGCAGCGCCACTGTCGACGGATCGGTGTGGCGGATGAGGTTGAGGATCTCCGGATGCCAGTGGCCGATCTTCGAAACCAGCAGGTCGAGCAGGTCGGCACCGGAGAGCTTTGCCAGCATTTCATCCGTGGCCAGCTCGCCCTTTTCGTATGCGGTGTTCCACCAGACATAGCTGGTGGTGTTGTTGAAATGGAAACCGGCAATGTCCTTGTGGGTGTCGTCGTCCAGCCCGATCAGCCCATATCTACGATAGGCCTCGACATTGACGCGATGGCTGGTGACCATCAGCCCGTGACCTTCCGACGGCCGGATGCCGGCATTGTAGTCGAGCAGCAGCGGCGAGATCTGGTGAAGGGCTGCGGCATGCAGCGTCATCTTGCCGGCCAAGCGCCTGACGCCGGTGTCGAAGCTTCGCGCATGCGGCACCAACTGCTGGCGCACGCGCGAGCGGGCGCCGTCGGCGCCGACCAGCACATCGGCATGGATTGTCGAGCCGTCCTCGAAATGCGCCGTTACCGAACCGTCCGGCTGCTCCTCGTAGCGTGAAAAGACCTTGCCATGGCGCACGACACCGTCGAGGCCGGACAGCAGCACCTGGCGCAGCGTGATGCGGCTCACCGACTTTTCGATATGCGTGTCGTCAACCTCGCCCTGCGCATTGCCGCCACCCCAGGCATCCTCGCCCAAGGTTTCGAAATTCTCGTCGAGCAGGATGTTGCGGTCCGGCGCCTGGCCGAGCGTGGCGACAAAGGCTTCGTAGAGTTCCGGCGGCAGATTGGCGATCAGCGAATCGATGCCGCGCTGGCGGATGCGCAGGCGGAAACCCTGGACATAGTCGGTGCGGGCGCGATCCTTCTCGAAGACGGCGACGCCGATGCCGTTCTTCTTCAGGCCCTGCGCCAGTGTCAGGCCGCCAGGGCCTCCACCGACGATGGCGACTTCGACATGTTCGGATGCCATGACGCCGCTCACCCGACCGCCTTGAGCCTGGGTTTGACAGCAACAGCCGGCGGCTCGGCTACCTGAGGGGCAGCGTGGCGGCTGAGCGCCGCTTTGGCGGCGATCGTGCGGATCATGTGGTTCTGTGGTGCATGCGAGCGCGCGGTCAGCGTATCGCGATGGTGGCGCTCGAGCTGGAAGTCTCTGTTGAGGCCGGGATTGCCGGCAAGCTCCAGCGCCAGCGAGGTGACGGCAACGGCATTGTCGATGACGACATGCCTGACCGTCATGCCGTCGGTGCCGACCGGTCGGCCGGCATCGACATCTTCGGCGAGCGAACGCAGCAGCCGCGTGCTGGTCGCAAGCCGAACCTCGATGTCGCCCAGCCCCGCCTGGATGTGCGGCACCGTCGATAGCGGCGCGCCGAGGCTCGCCGGCGCGTGCGTGGTGACGAAGGAGGCCAGCCGGTCACGGGCCGCGTGGGCCGCACCATGGTAGACAGCGCCGATCAGCGAAAAGAAGAACGCTGTCGGCCCTTCTTCACGCCTCAGCGGTTCAGACGCCGGCTGCGCCTCGGTGATGTCTTCGGCAGGCACCACGACATTGTCGAGGATGACATCGTCGCTGGCGGTGGCCCGCATGCCGGCGGCATTCCATGTCTTTTCGACGCGCAATCCCGGCGCATTGGTCGGCACCAGGAACGAGGCGAGGCGCGGTTGCGGCTCGTCGGTCAGCGCCAGCAAGTTCACCCATTTCAGAATGGGAATGCCGGTGACGTAATTCTTGTGGCCGGATATCCGCCAGACATTGCCGTCGCGCCGGGCAATGGTTTCGGGCGGCTTGCCATGAGCGGGCGAGCCGATCCCCGGCTCGGCCTGCGCGGCGTTGATCAAAGCAGGGCCGAGGCGGCCGGCCTCGACAATCCGCTGCACCAGATGGCGCGGCCATTTGCCGGATTTCCGCAGCGCGTACTGGCTGTTGTAATGCATGGCCAGCACCAGCGCCGTCGACGGCTCGCCACGGCCGATCTCGGCGATCACTGCCTGGGCTTCCACCAGCCCGCCACCGAGGCCCCCATGCTCGCGCGCCGTCACCAGGCCAAGCAGCCCGGCCTGGTGAAGCCGGTCGAAATTGGCGAACGGAAAATCCCCGGTCGCGTCGTGATGCGCGGCGGTCAGCGCGAAGTCGTTGGCAAGGCCGGCTGCCGTGTCGAGGAGTTGTGGAAACTCGGGAATGGTCGAGGTCATGAAGCTGGCTTCCTCTCAGGCGGCGGCGCGAATGGTCACCAGATCGAGCGGCCGGCGATCGACCCATTTCTCGACGTCGAAATCGCTGGCGAGAAAACCCCAGTCGCACAGGAAATCCTTGTAGTGGGAAACCGCCGCGATGAGCTCGGGCTGCAGCCCGAGGCCGAGATGTTTGTGGACATCCGGACCGTTGGCCGCCAGCACCTGCTCTTCGGTGGCGCCGGATTCGCGGGCAACGAAGCGCCGCGTCTCGTCGGGATGCGCCTCGGCCCAGGCGCTGGCGCGCAGGATCGTCTCGATCAGCCGAGCGATCAGTTCGGGGCGTTCTTTTGCCAGCAAATCGTCGACGGTCAGCACGCGCGGCGAACCGGAATTGATGCGGATATTGGGCTCCGGGTGGAAGCCGAATTCGGCGACCTGGATGGCGCCGATCAGATTGGCGACATTGATGCCGGCCGTGCCCTTGACATAGATGGCGTCGACGTCGCCACGGATCAGGGCTGCTGCCTCCTCGCCATAGGCCTGCTTGCGCTTGAGGCCGAACAACGATGGCCCTTCCTGGCTGTCGAGCACACTGTCGGTCAGCGCGATGTCGACGATCTCGACGTCGGCATGGCTGAGGCCCTCGAGCGACAGCGCCGATACCAGGCCCTTCAGCGCCGTCGCCCGCATGAAGTCGACGATGCCTTCGGGACGCCGGGCGATGCCGAAGCGGCGGCCTTTCAGGTCTCTGGTCGTTTTGATGCCGGAGCCGGGCAAGGCGATGATGGCCTGGAACTCGTCGGTCCAGGTGATGCCTACGAGACGCGTCTTGCGCCCTTCGGAACGGGCACGGATCGGCGGCACGTTGCCGCCGTGGCGGAACGACCAGTCGAGCGTGTGGTTGAAATGGCTTTGGCGGATATCGCGGTTGGGCGAGTCGATGATCGACTTCAATTCGATCCCTTCCTTGCGGAAGGTTTCGTCGAGAAGCCCGAGTTGTGCCGCAAGTCCGACAGGCGTCGGCACCGGGCAGCGTGTGTACCAGATTTCGGAGATCGCAGTCGTGGTCATGATTGCTCCTCAGACGTTGCGCAGGCCGGCCTGCTTCATCAGCGGCAGGATGTTCTCGCCGAAGAATTCGAGATCCGGCTTGAAGTCGAAGAAGGACAGTTGCAGTCCGTCGATGCCGGCGTCCTTGAGCTTGACGAACTGGTCGACGATCTGCTCGGGCGTGCCGATGAGATAGATGTTGCCGCCGACCTTGGCGTAGGGATCGTCACGGCCTTCTCGACCTTTCCAGGCCTGGGCGTCGCTGTTGAAGGTCTGGAAGCCTTTCGGCGTGCGGCTGTCGGCATGGGCGACGATCTGGTCGGCGACCGCCCAGGCTTCCTTCTCGGTCGGACGGCTGATGACCAGCGGGTTGAGCAGCGTGCGCACGGTGCGGCCGACACCGAGGGCCGCGTCCTTTACCTTCTTGGTATGCGCCGGCAGCGCCTCCAGCGCGCTGGCTATGTCTGAGCCGGCCGAGCTGGTGACGAAGACGATGTCGGAGTAACGGCCGGCAAAGGAAATGCCGGCGTCGGAGCCGGTGGCGTTGACCAGGATCGGCCGGCCGTAATTCGGCTTCGGCGTGACAAAGCCGCCGTTGAGCTTCCAGCTCGATTCTCCGGAGAAGGAGAAATTCTCGTCGTCCTGCCACAGCCGCTGCAGCACTTCGACAAACTCGGCGGCGAGTTCGTAGCGGCGGTCATGCTCGATGCGGTTCCAGCCGAACATCTCGTGTTCGACGGCGCGATGGCCGGTGACCACATTGATGCCCCAGCGGCCGCCGGAGATGTGGTCGAGAGTAGCGCCGAATTTCGCCAGATGCAGCGGATGCCACGGGCCGTAGAGAACATGCATGGTCGAGATCAGCATGATCCTCTTGGTGATCGCGGCCATGGCTGCGATGGACACGAAACTGTCAAGCGCCTGGCCGTTGAAGACACCGCCATAACCACCCTTGGGCAGCCATTGGCTGAGGGCAAAGACAAGGTCGAAGCCAAGCTCTTCCGCCCTGAGCGTCAGGTCGCGATTGTAGTCGAAGCGCCAGTCGGTCGAACGCTCCAGGGTCGAGTTGGTCCAACCACCGGCCTGGATCGGCAGGAACAGCCCGAGCAGCACCGGCTGCTGAAGCGCTTTCGACAGCGGGCTGTCGGGATAATCGGTGGGCGCCCTGAAGAAGGGCGTGCCGACGATGGAACCAGGCTTATGGGCGAGCGTCATGGCGAACTTTCTCGGATGGAGGCAGGGAACCCGTGCGTGAAGACCGCGCACGGGTTTGGCGGATCAGGCGACGATGTGGGCTGTTGCGAGGGAGCCGGCATTGCCCTCGGCGCCTACCGTGTGGTCGGCGATGCGCTTGTTGTAGAGGGTGATTTCCGGCTGGCTGACGATGCCGATGTCGGGCAGGTCCTCGACCAGGATCTGCTGGATCGCGGCCCATTGCTCGAAGCGCTTTTCGTGGTCGACCTCGACAGCGGCCGCTTCAAGAAGTTCATCGACCTTGGGGTTGCTGTATTTCGAGCCATTCGAGAACGGCACGCCCGGCTTGAAATTCTTCGACCAGTAGAGGCGCTGCACGCCGACCGTCGGGTCGAACAGATTGCTCATGCCGTTAAAGGTGAAGTCGAAATCACGGTCGGTGTAGATGCGCTTGGTGTAGGTGGCGAAATCCTGGCTGCGCACGGTGACCGCGATCCCGACCGCGGACAGCGCCTGCTTGATGTATTCAGCGCCACGCTTGTAGGTCTCACCGCTCGGAACATAATCGTGGACAAGCTTGAGCCGGACGCCGTCGGCGTCGCGCGGCAAGCCTGCCTGGTCGAGCAGTTTCTCAGCGGCAGCAATGTCGACCGGATAGGTCTTCAGGTCGGCGACGAACCACTTCTTCAGATTGGGATTGATCGGGCCCGGAATGGTCGCGCCATAGCCGTAGTTGATGGTGTCGCGGATGATGTCGCGGTCGATGACATGGGCGAAGGCGCGGCGGACGCGAACATCCTGGAAATAGGGTTTCTCCAGGTTGAACTCGACCCGGCTGATGCCGTTGGAATACTGGTAACCCTGCTTCTCGAAGCCGATATGCGGCAGCGTTTCGAAGCGCTGCAAATCGCTGTACGGGATCGGCGTTGCCGGCGCCAGGTCGATCTCGCCGGTCTCGAGCGCCAGTGCGCGTCCCGAGGCGTCCGGAATGAAACGCACGATCAGCCGGTCGAGATAGGGGCGCGGTGCATCCCAATAGCCGGGGTTGCGTTCGTAGACGATGTGGCTGCCACGGACCCATTCCTTGAAGACGAATGGGCCGGTGCCGATCGGAGCCGTGTTGACCGGATTCTCGGCGGCCTTGCTGCCGTCATAAAGATGCTTCGGCACGATCGGCGTTTCGGCCGCGGCCAGCGCCGTGATCAGGTAAGGTGCCGGCTTCGACAGAACCAGCGTCACGGTCAGCGGATCCGGCGTCTGGATTTCGACAAGGTTGAGGAAGGTGTTGCGGCCGCGCGGATGAACCTCCTTGATCGTGGCGATCGAATAGGCGACGTCGGCAGCGGTGAATGGCTGGCCGTCATGCCACTTCACGCCTTCGCGCAGCTTGAATGTGTATTGCAGGCCATCGTCGCTGACCGACCACTGCCTGGCCAGCGATGGCCGCGGCGTGAGATCGAAATCATAGGTCAGCAGGCCCTCGGTGGTCTTTGCCGAGACGTAGACCGAATTGAATGCGGTGTGGGCGATCGTCGTCAGCACCGGCGGGTCGGCCGAGAGCAGCAGCGTCGCCGTCCCACCCTGTTTCGGCTCGGCTGCGTAGGCACTGCGCGATGCGGGCAACAGGGTGGCTCCGAGCACTGTCGCCGAAAGGCCGAGGAACCTGCGGCGGTTCGGAATGAGGAAATGAGACATCGCGCCCTGGTCCTTTTTTGCTGCCGACCCCGATCGACCGGTTGTCGGCCGCCGGGTGAAAAATCCGTCGTTCCAAGAGCGGGGCCGTTTGTGAAAAGATTTGGCCGATCCGCTCCCGCACGTAAGATTTCATACTTCAAATGGCTATTTTTGTAGCATGAAATGAAATTCTATTCTGCAATGCTGCCATTTGCAGAACAAAATTTCTTAAATCAGGTTTGACAATGTCTATAAATCTTGTCAACTAAAAAGCACGGAACTTCCGGGAAACAGCAAACCCGCATCGTCAGCCACAGCCGGGATAGCGAAAACGATGTCGACCC
This sequence comes from Mesorhizobium sp. C264A, assembly GCF_040324515.1. Lineage (NCBI taxonomy): Bacteria > Pseudomonadati > Pseudomonadota > Alphaproteobacteria > Hyphomicrobiales > Phyllobacteriaceae > Mesorhizobium > Mesorhizobium sp. C264A. Next base: position 368,903 of record NZ_JAMYVY010000001.1, read on the forward strand.
TGACGCGCATTGGCAGAACCTTCCGGCGCACGGCCATCCAGGCGGTGCCAACCGTTCTGGGCATCGTCATCCTGAACTTCTTCCTGCTGCAGCTTGCGCCGGGCGATGCTGCCGACGTCATGGCCGGCGAGGCCGGTTCGGCCACGGTGGAAACCATGGCTGCGCTGCGCGAGCGCTTCGGGCTCGACAATCCGCTGCTCGTCCAGCTGTTCAACTATCTCTACAACCTGGCGCATTTCAGCCTCGGCTTTTCGCCGCGCTACGGCATGCCGGTCGCCGACCTGATCGGCCAGCGGCTGCCGGGCACACTGTTGCTGATGGCGGTGGCGCTGAGCATCGCCATCGCACTCGGTCTCGTCCTCGGATCGTTGATGGCGGTGTTTTCGGGACGCCTGCCGGATCGTCTGCTTTCGGTCGTTTCGCTGCTGTTCTATTCGATCCCGGGCTTCTGGATCGGGTTGATGCTGATCGTGCTGTTCTCGGTCAAGCTCGGCTGGCTGCCGAGCGGCGGTTCGGGAACCATAGGCAGCAACCTGACCGGCCTTGCCGGCGTGTGGGACAAGGTGCGCTACATGATCTTGCCGGCGCTGTCGCTGGCGCTGTTCTACGTGGCGATCTATGCGCGGCTGACGCGGGCGGCGATGCTGGAAGTCCAGTCGCAGGACTACGTGCGAACCGCCGCCGCCAAGGGCCTGTCGCCGACCATCATCACCATCCGCCATGTCCTGCGCAACGCGCTGATCCCCATCACCACCATGGCCGGCATGCATGTCGGCGGCATGCTTGGCGGCGCCGTGGTTGTCGAGACCGTCTATTCCTGGCCCGGCCTCGGGCGCCTCGCCTTCGAGGCGGTCATGGGCCGCGATTTCACGGTGCTGCTCGGCATCCTGCTGCTGTCGTCGCTGCTGGTCATCGTCGCCAATGCGACGGTCGATCTGCTGCACGCCTGGCTCGATCCCCGCATCGGAGTGCGCTGAATGGCTTCCACCGATTTCGTCACGGGCGACGCCCGCTCCCGCCGCGCCTATGCCGAGGCTCGCGAGCCTGCGGCACCGGCTGAACCCGAGGCGAAGAGCTGGAGCAATCTTCACGCGCCCGACGCGCGCTCCGCCTCTGCGGCGTCGGTACCGATTGCAGCCGGCGGCCGGGCGCTGAGGATTTTCCTGCGCAATCCCAACGCCATGTTCGGCGTGGTGTTCCTGTCGCTGGTCGTGCTCGCAGCATTGCTGGCGCCCGTCGTTTATCCGGCCGATCCGCTGTCGATGGTGGCGCGGCCCTTCCTTTGGCCGGGGCAGAATCCTGGCTTTCCGCTGGGCACCGATTCCATGGGCCGCGACGTGCTTTCCGGCATTCTGCACGGTGCGCGGATTTCACTGTTCGTCGGCCTGGTGGCGACAGCACTTGGCCTGAGCTTCGGCATCCTTGTCGGCGCCACCGCCGGCTATTTCGGCGGCTGGATCGATGACGTGCTGGTGCGCCTGATCGAGATCTTTCAGACCATACCGAGCTTCGTGCTTCTGGTCGTCATGGTGGCGATCGCGCAACCGACGGCGCTTGTCGTGACGGTGGCGATCGCCGTCATCACCTGGCCGACGGTGGCGCGGCTGACCCGCGCCGAATTCCGCGCCATTCGCGAAAAGGATTTCGTCATGGCCGCGCGCAGCCTCGGCTATGGCCATGCCCGCATCATCTTTCGGGAGATATTGCCAAACGCGCTGCCGCCTTTGATCGTGACCTCGTCGGTGATGGTGGCAACCGCAATCCTGATGGAATCGGCGCTGTCCTTCATGGGCCTCGGCGATCCCAATGTCGTCAGTTGGGGTTCGATGATAGGAGCGGGCAGGGAGTTGATCCGCACCGCCTGGTATCTGACAGCACTGCCGGGGCTTGCGATCGTCTTCACCGTGCTGGCGCTGAACCTGATCGGCGACGGCCTCAACGACGCGCTCAACCCGCGCTTCTCGCAGGAGCGCTAGAGATGGCCGCTGCTTTGCTCAAGGTCGACAATCTGACGGTTCGCTTCCCGAGCACCGAGCCGGTCAGCCGGCTGAGTTTCGAGGTCGGCGAAGGCGAGACGCTGGCGATCGTCGGCGAATCGGGCTCCGGCAAATCGCTGACAGCACTTGCCCTGATGCAGCTTCTGCCGCGCTCGGCGAAGATCCCCAATGGAAGGATCGAGTTCGCCGGCAGGGATCTGCTCGGTCTAGACCAGAAGGCGATGCGGAACCTGCGCGGGCGCGAGATCGCCATGATCTTCCAGGAGCCGATGACGTCGCTCAACCCGGTGCTGACCATCGGCCGGCAGATCACCGAGGTACTGACGCTGCACGAAGGCATACGCGGCAAGGCAGCGCGGAACCGTGCCATCGAGCTTCTCAATCTGGTGCGTATTCCCGATCCGCAGCGGCGCATCGACGACTATCCCCACCAGCTTTCCGGTGGCATGCGCCAGCGAGTCATGATTGCCATTGCCGTTGCCTGCCGTCCGCGCCTGCTGATTGCCGACGAACCTACGACGGCGCTGGATGTGACCATCCAGGCGCAGGTGCTCGACCTGCTCGATACGCTGCGCCGCGAACTGTCGATGGCTGTCGTGCTCATCACCCACGATCTCGGCGTCGTCGCGCAGTGGGCCGACAAGGTCGTCGTCATGTATGCAGGACGCAAGGTTGAACAGGCGCTGCCCGGCGCGCTGTTCAGAACTCCGCTCCATCCCTATACGCGCGGCCTGCTGGCCGCTTCGCCAAGGCTGAAGATCAATCTGCACTACCGCGACGCCAGGCTGACGGAGATACCCGGCAGCATCGTCTCGGCCGCTGGCGAGAAAGGCTGCCCGTTCCGGCCGCGCTGCGCGGTGGCGCGCGATAGCTGCGCCCATTTCGTGCCCGACCTCGTCGAGGTGAGCGAGGATCGCCTCGTCGCCTGCCCCTACAGCTTCATTCCGGAGGTTGCGCATGGCGCTGCTCTCGGTCTCTGACCTCTCCACGCATTTCCATGCTCAGGGTGGTGCGTTGCGCGCCGTCGACGGCGTCTCGCTCGAGGTCGGACGCGGCGAAACGGTTGGCCTCGTCGGCGAAAGCGGCTGCGGAAAATCGACCCTCGGCAAGACGATCATGCGGCTGGTCGATCCGACCAGCGGCAAGATCGAGTTCAACGGCACCGACATCACCGTTCTCGACGCCCGCCGGCTGAAGGCGGCGCGCCGCAACATCCAGATGATTTTCCAGGATCCGTTCGCGTCGCTCAACCCGCGCCACACAATTGGCGACATCCTGACCGCGCCGCTGAAAGTCCATAGCATCGGCAACAAGGCCGAGCGGCGCAAGATTGTAGAGGATATCATCGAGCGCGTCGGTCTGCCCAAGGATTCGCTTGGCCGCTACCCGCATGAATTTTCCGGTGGTCAGCGCCAGCGCATCGGCATCGCCCGGGCACTGATCCTCAATCCGGAACTGGTCGTCTGCGACGAGCCGGTGTCGGCACTCGACCTTTCGATCCAGGCCCAGATCCTCAACCTGCTGGTCGACATGAAACGGCAGCTCGGCCTGTCCTACCTGTTCATCTCGCATGATCTGTCGGTGGTCCGCTATTTCGCTGACCGGGTGCTGGTCATGTATCTCGGACGCATCGTCGAAAGCGCCGACAATGCGACGCTGTGGACCTCGCCAAAACATCCCTACACGCGCGCACTGATGGACGCCGTGCCGGACCCGGCGCGCCGGCGCCAGGCAGCGCCGATCCATGGCGATCTGCCGAGCCCGCAGAACATCCCCAGCGGTTGCCGTTTCCACACGCGCTGCCCGCTGGCGACGGATCTCTGCCGTTCGCAGGAGCCTGCATTCCGGGCGATCGCGGCGGGGCATCACGTCGCTTGCCACTACGCCGAACCAACCCTCAACTGAAAGTTCAACGGAGCAAAACAATGTCCGATTACCGCTATCTCGGCCGCAGCGCCCTGAAGGTTTCCCCGCTCAGCCTTGGCACCATGATGTTCGGCGGGCCGACCGAGGAGACGGTCGCGCACCGCATCATCGACAAGGCGCGCGAGCAAGGCGTCAATTTCATTGACACCGCCGACGTCTACCACAATGGCAAGTCCGAGGAAGTTGTTGGCCGCGGCATCAAGGCGACGCGCGATCATTGGGTGGTGGCGACCAAATTCGTCAACTCGCATGACAAGGGTCCCAATCTCGGCGGCCATTCACGCAAATGGGTGATCCAGACCGTCGAGAACAGTCTGCGGCGCCTGGGAACAGACTACATCGACCTGTTCTATTTCCACCGCGCCGTCTTCGATGCGCCGCTGGAGGAGCCGGTGCGGGCCATCGCCGACCTGATCCGCCAGGGCAAGCTGCGCTATTTCGGCGTGTCGAACTTCCGTGGCTGGCGCATCGCCGAAGTCGCGCATCTCGCCGATGAACTCGGCATCGACCGGCCGGTGGCCAGCCAGCCGCTCTACAACATCGTCAACCGCACCGCCGAGGCCGAGCAACTGCCGGCGGCAGCCTATTTTGGTCTTGGTGTCGTCTCCTACAGCCCGCTGGCGCGCGGCGTGCTGACCGGCAAATACGAGCCCAACCAGGCGCCAGCCGCCGACACTAGGGCCGGGCGTGGCGACAAGCGTATCGCCGAGACCGAGTGGCGCCCGGAATCGATCGAGATCGCCAGGCAGATCGCGGCGCACGCAAAGTCGCGCGGTGTCTCGGCCGCCGATTTCGCGCTGGCCTGGGTGCTCAACAACCGGCTGATCACGGCGGCGATCGCCGGTCCGCGCACTGAGGAACAGTGGGACAGCTACGCCAAGGCGCTGGACTTCAGGCTGACCGCCGAGGACGAGGCCTTTGTCGACCGCCTCGTCACCGCCGGCCATGCCTCGACGCATGGGTTCAACGATCCGAGCCATCCGGTCGAAGGCCGTGTGCCGCGTTCCGAGCCGGCCGCACCGATCCCGCTGACGCGGCCTCTGCGCGCCGCCTGACGGTCAGCTGTGGACTGGCGGGGCCGGCGGCCCCGTCAGAGTCTCCAATCATTTCGCACAGAGAGAGAGACCACGAATTTCCATGTCGAACGGCTGCGCCAGAACATCGTCGTGTTGTCAGGCAACACCCATAGGCCGTCGAAATCACGGAGGCTGGCGCATCACCTGGGTGAGGCACTGCGCGAAAAACTGTCGGTCACAGTGAATTTCCTCGATCTCGTCGATGCCAGCCGCGGTCTGGGTGCTGCGTTCACCCGAAAGGAATTGACGCCGGAGGCGCTGGATGTGATGGCCGCGGTCGAACAAGCCGACGCGCTGATCGTGACGACGCCGGTCTATAATGGTTCCTATGCTGGCCTGTTCGACCTCATCGATCCGCTGGCACTCGTCGATCGCCCAGTCCTGATCGGCGCGACGGGAGGCGGCCAGCGCCACGCGCTGGTGGTCGAACACCAGCTTCGCCCGCCGTTCGGCTTCTATTCGGCGCTGAGGGTGCCGAGCGCCGTCTATCGCAGCGACAGCGATTTTGCCGACGGCAAGCTTTTGGATCCAACGGTCCTGGGCTGGCCGCACAGGCCGTGGACCAGTTCGCGACGTTGCATGAGCGGAACCTAATTTGCAGCCGCAAATTAATGTCCAATGAATGAACTCCCAAACCGGAAAAAACTCGTGCCTGACCCTCAACCTCGGCGGGGCTCCAACAAAGGTGTGTTGCTAGCGGCTGCAGCGCTGCTGTTTGCCTTTCTCGCTCTTATTCTGTTTGGGTTTTTTCAGTAAGTGCGCGCGGCGCCGGCTTCCCAGAGAGGGCAGAGCACCTGCCGACGTGATCTTCGATCCGCTCGCGTCCTTGCGGTGGGGCGACTATCCAAGCCGGCTCGGTTCGTCGCTCCTGACGGGTTCGGCGGTCCCACCACAGCAGGATGATCATTCGGCAATTCTTGGCAGCGCCGGTATTCAACTCACGCCCAAAGCGATTGAACTGAAGCTGGCCGTCCATGTCGTGACTGACGCAGCATGAGCCGAACAGGCGAGGCAAGCGCAAGCCTTGAGGCCCAACCGCAGACAGACGAATCACGCTCGTGCAGTCTGGAGACAGCGCAACGAGTTATTCATTCGGGCGCCTTCGCATCACCAGCGGAACGAAAGAGTTAATTGGCGGTTTACTAGGGAAGGATTGCAGGGCGAAAAACATTGAGGATTTCTGCCATGACAATGTTGTTCGAACCACTCGACTCTGAAGGTTACAAGCGCAGCGTGGTCTACCATGCCGCACGCTTGTCCATGCTCCACAATCGAATGCTGAAGCGTTTCGAGAAGGTCGATAAAGCGGCTGAAAAGGTTGAAGCCGAGGTGGAGCTGTTTGATGAAGCTGTTCGCACTCTCTACGAATGAGCGGCATGTTGACCGCCGACGTTCCTGCTAGCGCGTATACGGGCGCGGGGTTCACCGTTGCTCCACCAGGCGATGTCGCGCCCGGATTTGGGCTTGATAAGCATGATCTAATGTATACGATTCACCCAGCCGGCCTGGCTCCCCCGCCATCGGGCCGGTCAGGCCCGACGGTTCAACGCACCACCCCAAACGACTGTCGGGCCGCCAGGACGCTCACTGCGCAGCCGGGTTCATGCTTTGCCTTTTTTTCTCGAAAAGCGCGAGCTTGGTCATATAACCAATTCTGATTTTTGCATGGCATTGGGTGCAGTTGAAGTTGGATATCACCTTCAACCACGATCCCTTTTTTATGATGACATGAGAACAGTTTGGACATTCCAGTTCCAGGTACTCGTCCCCCATATCGTTTGAAATCGGCACTACGACACTCCCCAACAGTTGCCCGTGAAACTTGCGCTTCGAGATCGGCCGGCACCTCCGTGCTCAAACCCCGAACGTGGGTCCTTGGCAGATGTTCCGCAATCCGACCTCTGGCGACCGGGATCGGACCTAAGTCCAAATCGCCGCCAACAGGCCGAGAAGTGGAACCCCGGCGGATGCTTTTTGAACGCTGAATTTCCGTCCTCGCCGGTCGTAGTCCGCCGTCCTCATGGCCAAAGCGCCAATGTTGCCCTTTGTGAGACTGACCTCGTCCGGCCTACCAGGTCGCCAGGGCGCAACTCCGGTAATAATGCGGCGGAGCGAATGTCAGCGCGAAGCTGTGCGCAGGGACGCCAACTCGCTGACAGCAGCAAGGATGACAGCATCGGTTGCCGGCTTCGGCAGGAATCTGCAGTCGCGGAAAGCCGCGGGAACGTCGGCGGGGCCAAATCCCGACAAGAAGGCAAAGGGGATGCCTCGCGCCTGCAATATCCTCGCCACCGGCAGCCCCGTTTCACCGTTCAGCTGGATGTCTAGCAACGCCACGTCAATCTTGTCCGATTCGACAAGACGCAGAGCGGCGGATACCGACGGCACAGGTCCGACCACCTGATAACCGGCGCGACGCAGCCGCGCGGCAGTGTCCTGCGCGACTAGCCATTGATCCTCAACAATCAGAACACTCACGCTTTCGCTCACGGCCCCTCTCTGCGATTGACCGGAAATGAGATGTCGATCCGAGACCTTCGGGTAGTTGTTTCGACATGTCCGCAAACCTATAGGTAACCTCTCCATGCAGCAAGGTGAGGCTGATGCTGGAGCGGAGGCGCTTCCACCGACCACTTGCTGAATTACCGGAGCCGAAGATTAGCGCGTCAATGGAGCTGCCGTCCGCGCCTCCGCTCCATCAGAGTTGGATAGGCGTTTACCCCTCTCCACGATCCACAAAATCTAAAAGCCGCCGTACCGCGCCATTGGCTCTTCAAAGCATGAGCAGCACCTCTCTCTCCATCTTGGGCGACCTGAGATTGCAATCGGTCAATGAGCGTCAGAAGTGCGATGCACCGAGTTTGTGCCTGCAGTTTTTCGAAGGAAAGGCTTGAGAATTCATGATTTCGGAGCAGGTTTGGCTGGCGCATGAGCGCCGCAGATCTATACTGGGGAGATCAAGCGATGGGGTCGGCCATGAGCAAAGAGTTCAGTGTAGCTGATGCCTATGGCGCCGGCCGCGCCATGTTCATGGGACTTGAACTGCTGGTTTCGCCCGGTGCGCTCGTCCCCAGACCTGAGACCGAGTTGCTCGGCAAGACCGCGCTTGGTGTGTTGCATCAGATGAACCTGCCGGCTCCGCGCATAGTTGATATGTGCTGCGGCACTGGGAATCTGGCGTGCGCGATCGCCTACCATGTGCCCAGCGCCCTTGTCTGGGCAAGCGATCTCACCGATGAATGCGTCGAAACGGCACGCCGCAACACCTCACATCACGGCATGGCTGAGCGTCTTTCGGTGCTTCAGGGCGACTTGTTCGACTCTCTCATCGGCCTTGGGCTAGACGGAACTATCGACGTAATCGTCTGCAATCCGCCTTACATTTCTGAAAAGCGGCTCGAGGGCGACCGCGCCCATCTGATCGAGCTTGAGCCGCGCGAGGCGTTCGCAGCCGGCCCTTACGGCCTGAGCATTCATATGCGCGTACTGAAAGACGCACCGCGATACCTGCGGCGTGGCGGCATCCTGCTCTTCGAGGTCGGGCTTGGCCAAGACCGACAGGTAGCGGGTCTGCTGGAACGCAGCAAGGCATTCGAGAACATCCGTTCGGTCTCGAACGAAGCGGGCGAGGGCCGGGTGGTTCTGGGGCAAGTCAAGTCGCAGGCATGAATCCTGCGACAGTCAGACCAAATACGGGCTGCTCTGGGCGTAACGCTTACCCATCAGTTCATTTTGCGGATGATGTATTGCTCGATCCCCTGGATGGAATCGAGGTTTTCAGGCAGAAGTTCGCTATCCTCGACGGTAATGCCAAAGGTCTCCTCGATGAAGCCGATAATCTCAAGCACACCCGTCGAGTCGACAATGCCTTGATCGAGCAAGGATGCGTCATCCAGCAATGCCTTGACGTCGCTGACGTAGAAATTTGAAACCAAGAAACTACGAATCTGCTCGCTGTAGATTCCGGCGCGTTCCTTGATGGTCAACATGAATTCGTCCTCCGTGGCGTCACCATTAAATCAGCGACTTGGTTCTGGCCCCGCATCATGACAGCGCCGTTTTCTTGAGTTTTCCCGTGTCCGTCATCGGCAGGTTCGCCACAACGACTATGGATTTCGGGACCATGAAGTTTTCCAGACGCTTCTGGCACTCCTTCTGCAGTTCCCTTTCGCCAATGGCTCTTCCATGCTCCATCACCACAAAGGCTTTCACCGCTTGCCCGAGGAGCTCGTCGGGAACACCGATGACAGCCGCTTCTCGGACTCCTGGAATGTCCATGAGTACGTTTTCCACTTCCCTTGGCGCCACCTTCTCGCCTCGCGACTTTATGATCTCATCCCCACGGCCAACGAAGTAGAGGTAACCCTCCGTATCCATCCGGCAGTAGTCGCCGGTGTATAGGACCTGCTCGCCGGGCAGCGGGCCGGGTTTGAGCTTCCTGGCCGTTGCCTCGGGCTTGCCCCAATACCCCTTCATCACCGTTGCGCCGCGAATGACGAGTTGGCCGACAACGCCTGGGCCTATCCGCCTGTCATGCTCGTCAACGATCCACATCTCCGTATTCGGGATTGCGATCCCTACGCTCAATGGCTTTCGCTCGAGGTCCTCTGGCGGCAAATAGGTGCAACGTTTGCATTCGGTGAGACCGTACATCGAATAGATGCGTGCACCCGAAAACAGCTCGCGAAGCATGAAAATATGCTTGAGGGGTAGGGCTGCCGCAGTGTTTGTGACGTAGCGGATGCTCGAGAAATCCTGGTCTTTGAGGGACCTGAGTTCGGAGAGTGCGGCAAAGATTGTGGGCACGCCGGGAAAGCCCGTAACTCCCTCCTGCCTGATCAACCCCAGGACCTGAGCCGGGAAAGCGAACGAGCGTTCCAGCACCAGCCGGGCGCCGGTACGAAAAGCCATGATCATCTGGTACAGTCCATAGTCGAAGGCGAGGGGTAGGACATTGAGGATCACCTCGTCCTCGGCAATCGCGAGGTAGGAAGCGATAGACGCGCACGCGGTCATCATGTTTCTGTGCGTCAGCATCACGCCCTTGGGTTCGCCCGTCGACCCGGACGTGTAGATGATGGCTGCCAGATCAACATCGATGCACTGCCGTGCCGGCGGCGTATCCGCGCCATTGGCGAGGGCGGCGTCCCAGCGCACGGCAAACGGCAGCTGGGCGAGTTCGACGTCGTCGATCGGTCCCGATACGATCACCCGCAGAAGTGACGGGCAGCCGCGCGCCGGCTCGCGGAAGATCGCGTGCAGATGGCCGTCCGTGATGAGCGCCGTCGGCCGGCAGTCGTTGAGCAGATAATCGAGCTTGTCGCTCTTGGTGAGCGGGTTGACGATGCACACCACCGCATTCGCCTTTAGCACCGCCCAGAAGCTAACCACCGTCTCGACGGTGTTGTCGGCGAAGATCATCACGCGATCACCGCGAACGACTCCGGATGCGGCCAGGTCCCGGGCGATCGCGTTGGCTCGCGTTTCGAGTTCGAGGTAGGTGACACGCTGCCTGTTGCACACCAGCGCCACCTTACTTCCGTGTCGGACGGCTGAATGGGCGAGGTAGTCATGCAGCAATGGTGCGGCATCATGCAACATACAGGCGCTCTTCCCGATGTTCGCAGTCGACGTCGACGCTGAGCGTGCATTCGAGCGTTGCACTGGGACAACCCGCGACGAACTGCTGATGAAGAAGTTGGGTCGACAACACGCCGACCAGCGCCATGTTGTCGGCATTGGACAGGTCGCCATCGCCAGTTCTGGCCTGGCATTTGGCAAGCAGGTGCGTGACCCCCTTTGGATCGAAGACATTCGCCTCGCGCAGGGCCTTCTGCGAAACCGCCTCGCGAGCGTAATCCGGAGCGTCTGCGCCGACGAAGCAAAGCGCGTTGGGCGCACGGAAGGGCTGCTTCCTGCGGGCTACGATCTCGGAGGGCAGGATGGGTGCCGCCATGCGCTTCAGCACGTGCTTTTCGTCGAGGCCGCGGAGTTTGAAGGAGGGTGGCAGCGAATTCGCGAGCCTCACAAGTTCATCGTCCAGGAACGGGAAGCGCCCCTCGACGGAGTGAGCCATCAGCATCCTGTCGCCTTGCGAGGAGAGCAGATAGCCCGACATCAGTGTTTGCACCTCGAGATACTGGTCCTGCGCAAGGGGACTCCAACGGGCAAACTGCGCGGGCAGACGGGCGAGCAACTCGGACACGGCGTCGCGGCCCTGCGTTCGAGCCCGCAAATCGGCCGTAAACAAGCGCTTGATGGCCCTGGTGGTTTGCCAGCGGGTTTCATGAGCAAAGCCCGGCGCGTCGTAAGCCTGAATATTTCGCCCGAAGAACTGACGCGCCATCGCCTGCTGTTGCACCGGCGAGCGGGTGAGATAGGGGTAAAGGCGTTCCAGGAGCCGAGAGCGTCGTGTCGAAGTCGGGTGGCGCCCCCAGAAGCGGCGGACCTTGCCTTCGCGGAACAGGTCGTAGCCGGCGAACATTTCGTCAGCGCCTTCGCCGGTCAGCACGACCTTGATTCCACGCTCGCGCACTAGGCGCGAGAGCAGGAAGAGTGGCGCCGGGGCAGTCCTCAGTATCGGGCGTTCGGTGTGTCGGATTACCTCCGGAAAGATTCCGGCTATATCTCTGCGCGAAACGACCACTTCATGGTGCTCACTGCCGGTCGCCTCGGCAACCATTCGCTGGAAGCGGGTCTCGTCATATTCGGCGTCGGCAAAACGCAAGGAGAAGGTTTGGAAGCGATCGCCCGCGAAGCGCCTCGCGAGCGCGGCCACAAGCGAACTGTCCAGCCCTCCGGAGAGGTAGCACCCGACAGGCACGTCGGCGCGCACCATTCTGAGCGCCGTCGCGGCCTCAAGAGCGCTAGACACGCGGTCCACCGCGTCGTTGGAGGACCCGGGGAACTCGCCCTGCCGCGATCCGAAATTGTCGGGATAGGAAGGCTGCCAAAAAATCCGCTCACGAACGGTGCCATCCTGATAGATGCGGACACGACCCGGCTCGAGTTCGTTGATTCCGTGGAAAACTCCTTGCGGCGGAACGACCGTCCAGAGCGTGAACGTCTGATCGATGCCGGCTGGATCAAGGGCGCGAGGTATGGTTCGATCGGCCGCGAAAATGGCTTTCACTTCGCTGGCGAAATAAAGCCGGTGCGCATGCTCGCTGAAATACAGCGGGCAAATGCCGAAGCGGTCGCGCGACAATATAAGACGATTGGCCACTGAATCCCAGATCGCAATTGCCCATTGGCCGTTCATCCGCTCGAAGGCCGTTTCTCCCCACTCACGATAGGCGTGTAGCGCGACCTCCGTGTCGCTGCGGGTTCGGAAGCGGTGGCCGAGCGCCGTGAGTTTTTCACGCAATTCGACGTAGTTGAATATCTCGCCGTTGAACACGATCCACGTCGTATCGCCTGTGTCCGCCATCGGTTGCTGGCCACTGGAAAGATCGACGATGGACAGGCGCACATGCGCCAGCCCCGCGCGTCTGTCCCGGTAGAGACCGCGCCCGTCGGGGCCGCGATGCGCCAGCGCGCCCATCATCTGCATCAGCGCCTGCCGCGAAGGAGAAGCCGCTGTGGCATTCAGCGCCACGATTCCAGCGATGCCGCACATGCTCGGTCAATCTCCGCCTTCCGCGGACAGCAAAGGCCGCGCGTGAAGATAGTGGGCCGCCCTTCGTTTCGCTTCGATGTCCTTGAACACTTTCTGAAGCTGGGGCTCGGTGAGGCCAGCAACCGCCGCGAGCTCATTGCTGGCGACCCCGTGGTTCAGGCCGTAGAGGCATAGATCCATCAGGTGATAGGGCAGCGCGAAATAGAATTCTTCCTGGCTTTGGGTCATGGAAAAGGTGTCGGTGGTCGGTGGCCGCTGCCGGATTTCATCATCCACCTCGAGATATTCCGCGAGTTGATAAACCTGGGTTTTGTAAAGGTGAACGATCGGCATAACGTCGGCGGCTCCGTCGCCCTGCTTGACGAAAAAGCCCTGGTCGTACTCGAGGCGATTTGGAGTGCCGACAACCGCGTATTTGAGGCGGTCGGCGTGATAGTATTCCGTCATCTTGCGCAGGCGCTGCTTGTAGTTTGTCGCAGCAACGATCTGCAGATAGGCAGCTGGCGGCAGACGCACGGTATCTACTTTACCCTGCGGATCCTGGACCGTGAGGCGGGTTATATTGAGCCCGCTGCTCTCCAGAACCGACGCGATCACCAGCTTGCATTTCCACCCTTCCCCATAGTCGGGAACGACGGTCTGGATCGCATCGATCTGCCGGCGGTAGGCCCCAATGGCCTCCAGTGCCGGTGCTATGTCCTCAAGGACGCTTTCAATGCCAAGCTGTGCCGCGACGCGGCGGCCAAGTCTCAGGGAGTCGCCGGAAGAATCCCGCTCCGGCATGAACAGTCCCAGGACCTTGTCTTTCCCGAACGCGCGCATGCACAAGGTCGCGACGACGGAGCTGTCGATACCGCCGGAAAGACCGACAACCACGCCGCGACGATGCAGGGTGCCGAGAACCTGAGTGCGCAAGGTGTCAACGATGCGATCGACCTCCGCGCGGGCATCGAGCGTCAGCATGTCCTTGCTGAATTCCGGAATTATGTCGATGACAAGTCCTCCCTTTTGCGAGATTCGGCGGGGGAATAGGTCTGCACGATGGCCGTCTCGATAAGCGGACGGTTGGTGGCAAGGTTTGGTTCGACGACAAGGTCGATGTGGCTGCCCGTGATCGAAATGACGTCCAGGTGTGCCAAGACGCTGTCCCAGCCCAAGGCCCGCGGCATTCCCTCCCTGCGACATCGGAACAAGGTACCGGAGAGGGGCAGAGCCGGTTTCGGTGCCTCAAGCCATTGGAAGAATGACTTCGCCCTTAAAACCTCCTGCAGTTCCAGTTTGGTCCTGAAGATCGTCGGGTTGAACTCTCCATTGGCAAATCTGTCCAGAATCCTGGCCAGACGCGCTTCGCCGCCCACGGCGACGGTGATCTTCGCAAGGGCTCTGCAAGCCATCCGATGCGCGGATATGCGGTTGGTGCGAATACGATAGAACGTACGGGTAAGTGTCTCCCAATGGTTGCTCGGCTCGTCCAGAAGGCTCGTGTCGAGGATGCCCAGGAACCGCACCGTTCGCCCGGCCTTCATGAGCCGTGCGGCAACCTCGAATGCAACCGCGCCACCCAGAGAATGGCCGAGAAGTCGCACGGGGCCCGCAGGTTGGATGCGGCTTATCTGCTCGAGTGCGGCGCCAGCCATGGCGCTGAGGGTGTTGTGTCCGTCCAGTATCGCCGCAAGGCTCGGATATCGGATCGGGTTTACACGGGCGACTTTCCCTATGGCGGCTGCGAACGCAGCCAGGCTCGGACCATAGCCAACGGACCCTGGAAACAGGAAAAGAACCGGGGGGTGGTGCTTCTTTTCGCGCCCTTCGCCCGACCGTGCAGAGACGACCGCCTCAACCATCTCGTCCAAGCTCATGCCGACGGTGAATGCTTCGAGGCCCAGCTCTTGCCCGATGGCGTTTTCGATCGCCATCACGCAGTGCAGCAGCTGCAGCGAATCTCCTCCAGCATCATCCCAGTTTCCCGTGGCAGTGCCTGTGTTGAGAACCTGCGTCCACGCGTGCTGCACTATTTGACGTGTGTCCTTTGCTCCTCCGGCGGGCGGAGCATCGAGAGTGGACGACCGGGCGACTCGCGCCCTCCTTCCGTGCGAACGATCTATCTCGGCCAGTGTTGCCAAATCGACCTTACCTCCCGACAGGCGTGGGATTGCGTCAACGGGGTGCAATCGCAAGGGACGCAATGGTGCCGGCAAGGTCATTCTGAGGAGCTGGCGAAGGTCGTCTGCAAAAGCGCCGCCTGCGAAGCGCTGGGGAACCGCGAAGGCGATGAGTTCCTGCGCGGCCGTTACCATCACCACGGCATCCGCCACCGAAGGCGCGCAACGCAAGACCCGTTCGAGTTCGGCGGGCTCGATGCGTCGACCATTGATCTTGATCTGGCGCCCTTTGCGGCCGACGATCCTCAAGATGCCATCATCGTCGAGCCGAACGAGGTCCCCGGTCGAAAAAAGCCGAGCCTCGGGATCGTCGGGGTCCGGCTGCGCGGGAACGACCACACCGTTCTCCCAATGACCAAGCAGGACATAGCGGCTTTTGATCAGAAGCTCTCCACTTTCGCCTGGCCCTACATTGCGCTCCGCTTCGTCGACGATAGCGAATGTCATACCAGGGAGCAGCCTGCCGACGGGAACCGACGCGTCTTGCTCGGGCCAGTCAGGCGGCAAGAACCATTGCGAACCGATGGTTTCAGTCGATGAGTAGCCGATCTGGATCAGACACTGGTCCGAAACGGCTTTGCGCAGCAAAGCGATGTCCATCCATGACACTTTCTCCCCACCGATCCGGGCCACTCTGAGCGGCCAGGAAGCGTCGGCGGGCGCCTCAGCCAGGAGGGCTCGAAGCAGTGCCGGCACAAGATAGGCGATCGTCACACCTTCGGACTGCAATCGAGCGCGCGTAGCGCGCAGGCCGACAGCCTCCACCTCGAGAAGATGCAACGTGGCGCCCGTCAGCAGCGCCGCAAAGATCTCCCGGCAACCGGCGATCGTGGCTGGCCCGGTCAGCGGCAGGAAAACGTCATCCGCGCTGATATGGCACGCATCGACATATTGCCGGACCCGCCATAGCAGGCTGCGTTGGCTGTTGACGATTCCCTTGGGGCGCCCGGTGCTGCCCGAAGTGTAAAGCACCAATGCGGGCGCATCGACCGAAACCATAGGGGGCTTATGCTGCTGTTCTGGGTGTTGATCGTTGGACGCCACGGCGGCCGCAATTTCGATCCAGATGATCTCTTGGGCCAATTCGACCGGGCGAACATTTTCGGCGCCTATAATCGCGCCGAGCCCCGCGGCACTGACTATATCGAAAATGCGAGAGGCGGGATCTCTTGTGTTGAGCGGAACCGAAGGCCGTCCCGCCGCCATGGTCGCCAACATCGCCACAGGATACCAAGCGGAGTTTGCTTGCAGGATGCCGATGGCCTGCCCTTCGGGGACGACGGCAGCGATATGAGTTGCCAGCGTCTCGACCGCCCGGAAAAGCTCAGAAAAAGTCAGGCGGTTCGCGCCGTCGCTGATTGCGAGCTTGTCAGGATACCGCCTGGCGACATCTCCAAGGTGGTCGAAGATTGGAGTGTCCGCAAATTTGGCACCCATCTGTCGGTAACGGCGCCAGACTGGCCCCCCTTGGTCAAGATCATATTCGGGAACGACTGACCACTTTCGGGTGGGTCGCAGATCCACCTGTAGGTTTTGATTTGCCACTTCCGAATGCAAACACACTGAGGACATTCAGGGCCCCGCCAAGCTGACGGTCGAACATCGCTCGCCGCGGAGATCTTTTCATCAATCATTCGGATGATGCCTCGATCTTGCCTAGCCAGCGCTTCCCGAGCGTCCTTCAGAAGTTTTGCCATCTGTGTCCAGCACCGGTCGTTTTTCCTTGCAAGCTCCGTCGAGCGCAAGACGGCTTGCCCAGGCGAACGGAGCGATCGGCATCTCCGCTAGAATCCGGGCTCGGTGCCCAGATTCACTGACTGGAACAATCATTCAAATGAACGTTGGTGTGATCTGAAATCCGGCTAAGCTTGATCCGTAGGGGAATGACTGCTCGTTCGGAGACGCTTGAGCATATGATCATCGAGTTGTTTGGGCCGCCTGGCGCGGGTAAAACCACGCTGCTTCGCGGCCTCTGCCAAGGGCTGGCGAGACACGGCATCAATGTGAAGACAGTAAATGGGTATCGCCTGATTGAACCTGGATCGGCTCAGGATGACGCTCCGGAAATCCGCCATGGCATAGGAAGAATTGGCAAAAAGATTGCCACATCCGGTCCTATCTTGCTGTCGACCTTGCCAAAGGACAGTGTCGCGGCCCGGCTTCTGGCATCGATCCCTCTTCGAAGCCGCGTGTGGTCATGGCGAATGAAGGTCGACATCGCCCAACTGTGCCAGTCCTGGCGCCAAGCGCGGGAGTCGCCCGGTTGCTTCATCTTCGAAGAGGGCATGATTCAGGCTTTGTGTGCGCTGGGTGTGCTGGCTAGAACTCCAAGCCTCGACGCGGTCCGCGAGTGCCTGGCGTTCCTGCCGCGGCCGGATCTCGTTGTGCAACTCGACGCGCCCCAGGAAACGTTACGCCGCCGTCTTGTGGATAGGCATGCGCAGCAACCGCTCCTCGAGGTTATGCTGTTCGAACTTGGCGTGGACAAAGGATTAAGGCAGGCCGAAATCTCAAGAGAGGTCGGCGAGTGCCTGCGCCAGGACCGATGGCCGTTGATACAAGTCAATGGTGCTGAACCTCACGACGTGGACGGGGTCGTCGCGCGCGTTCTGGGAGAGCATGTTGGTCATGCTGCCTAGGCTGGCCCATGACCTATGATCCATGACACATTTATGCATTTGGCGCCAAGCCGGGCAGCATCTGCCGCCAAGCGCGCAATCATGTCGAATCGTGCTGATCGAGCACTTCGAGCATGGTCGTCAACATGCTTCCGACTTCCTCAGAGATTTCCTCGGGGCGGATTCCCGCTCTGATGGCATCCGCCGTTGCTTGGTCCGCAAGTTTCGCCGCAAGAGCCGGATCGGCCTTGGTGTAGAGTGGGATCTTATCCTCTACCCATTTCTGCAGGAATTCGATGCCGCGCGCGCTCATACCAAGTACAAGCTCGGCGGGGCTTCTTGGTTCCGTCAGCCATATTCAAGATCAGACCATCTTGCTCAGGCTGACGTCCCACGGTCACGTCACGATGAACGAGGACGCCGTCAGAGCCAGATGTGGCGATAGAGTGGCAAATTGGATCTGATGTGCGCCGCCCGAGCCGTCGCTGTCAAAGGAAAGCGCGCCGGTCGTGCTGTTATAGACGATGTGATCGCCGCTGTCGTGCGCGGCCCTGCCGGCGTAAAACGCCGAAGAGGGAAGGGCGCCTGTATGCAGGCCGGCAAACACGGTGTGGTCGAGTTGGATCTTGTCGTGGCCCACTTTGAAATCGGTGACCTTGTCGATATTGCCGACCTTGAGAGCCGAATCGAAGACAAAGACGTCGTTGCCGCCATGTCCGGTCAGAACGTCTCTCCCGCCACCGCCGTTGATAGTGTTGCTCCCGGAATTGCCATCGATGGTTTGGGCGAATTCGTTTCCCGTGAGCTTGATGGCGGCAGTTCCCAATTTGCTGGTGGTCGCAAGATGCTCGACCTGCGAGCCGGCCGACAGCGCGTAGCTCACCGATGCCAGCACGCTGTCGTTGCCGCTGTGCCGCAGTTCCACCACCTTGTCGCCGGCGTTGTTGACATAGTAGGTGTCGTTGTAGCCGCGGCCCATCATCGTGTCCGCGCCAGCGGTGCCGCGAAGCACATCCGCGCTACCCGTGCCGTAGAAAATGTGATCGCCGGTGCTGGTCGGAGGGACACTTGTGGGCGGAGGCACTGTGCTGGTAGGCGGCGGCGTCGGTTCGCTGGCCGAAGGACCGCTTGCGGTGCTCTGGTTGTGTTGAAGGAACAGAGCCTGCAGCGTCGGCGAGCTCTCAAGCGCCGTGTCGCCCTGTTGAGAACCCCAAGCATAGGCATAGTCGAAGGCCGGCGAAGGCGCTACCTTGGCCCAGTGGTCCAACATGGTCTTTTCCTGAGCAACGCTGGGCAGGACATAGCGACCGCCCGTGTCGGTCGTCCAGTCGCCGCCGCCGAAGGTCTGATACACGGGAACGACCTGACTGAGCGGGATGCCCGAGGCGACGGCCGCCGCCACAGTCCTGTCGATCATGTTGTAATCAATCGTGCTTGTTCCGGTCCGTACCGGGTAGGGATCCAAGCCGTAATAGTCGATATGCGTGTTGGCAGGATTGAATGTGTTTGAAAAGTCGGGGTTAGCGGAAGACCCCATGTTCATCATGGTTATGAAGGTCTTGGCGCCCGGCAGGTGGCTGTGGATCCAGTCTGACTCCGCCTTCAGATCAGCGGCGGTGGCATAAGTTCCCCATTTGCCGGTCGGGTCCGGCTCATCGACCAGGAAGAAGCCAAACACTTTCGGATTGCCGATGAAGGGCGTGACCTTCTGGATAAAGGAGGAGGTTGCACCATCGGCTTCATTGAGCCACACCAGGCCTTTCTGGCCGGCCGGCAAGGCGTTGAGCTGGTCCAAGGAAGATACATCAACAAGATTGAATCCGGCTTTCGCGACCTCGGAGGCCGACCCGCCCGAGGCGTAATGGAGTGTTGTCATTGACATACCCTTCGTCCGATTCGGTAGGCGCCCCACACCTGCCTAGGGAAAGGATCCATTAGCGACAAATCAAATACCGGCGCCCCTTGATAGAATCTTTGATCAGCGTCCGAAAAACACAACAGCCTCGATGCTACGCTTGCCTCAGAGGTATGTAGATGATCCAAGTATGGGGTGCTCAAGCCTGCAACGAAAGCATTGCAGCGAAGTCTGCCGGAGCGCCTTGTGCGTTTGCAGTGGCGGCAATCGGCCAATGCGCGCTTCGGTTGAGCCACCGCCCAAATGCGCGCTCCCGCAGGATTTCTTCGAGCTCAGACCGCAAAGGAATCGCGTCCTGGCGAAGCCCTCCCATTGCAGCCGCTCAATGCTCCTCGTGAAAAGCCTCGGCGCCAAAATGAGCAAGGCAGTACTCCACAAGGTCATGCGAGGCGCGCGCCGCTGGCAATTGCGGAGAGGCACTGAACTGGATCCCGCCGGGTTCAACCGAAAGGCGGGCGTGCGGGTCCGAATGACGGGGAGCATGACAACGCGGTCGCCCATCCGCAGGAAGAGGCGGCTGGTGGTCCGACCATATCCAAAGACTGGGTGAAAGCCTGTTCCAGACGAAGCGGTCGGGAGAACTGCCGGTGCGAGTCATCACACCATCTGGGTGCGATGTTGATCCGGCGTGAGAAGGCGGGCAGAGAACGCGAGCGCGCGGACCCCGTCGAACACAGCCCTCTTTTTCTAAATATCCGGCCCGCCGTGTCGTACGCGAACGTGTCGTCGTTGCACCGTCAGACCGGATGATCCAACGCACTGACCGAGGCGACAGCGATTGTGGCTGCATTGCCGCATCGTTGATCAGCTTGCTTCATGCAAACAGACGAGGACAGCACGAAAGCCTGCTCCTAGCGTGGGACTGGCTGTTGTGTGTTCAGGGGCGATGAAACCGGCCATGGAAACCGCGGATAGGGTCAGCTGTTTAACGAGATTGGGATCGCATCCAGGAGCGACAGGATGAGTCCGCATCTGGTTTGCGTTGGCGGCGAGGATCATAGACTAAGAATCCCGTTTCTTTTGGCGCTTCGCGAAAGGGGTTTTCAAGTCACTGCCGTTTCGAGTGATCTCGGAGCCGCCTTCTCACCCCATGGCATTGCCCATCGCCGATTTGGGTTCGACCGCTTTGGCAGCGGCGGTGCAGAATGGGGTGCTGTCAGCGCGATCCGTGAACTGATGTCCGAACTGCGTCCGGACATCATTCAAAGTTTCGACACCAAGCCCAATATCCTAACTCCACTGGCGGTGCGCGGGCACGTTCCCGTCGTTCGCACCATCAACGGGCTTGGTTGGACATTCTCGTCGCGGGAGCCGCGGGCCCTGGCATTGCGTCCTTTCTTTTGCGGCCTTCAGGGGGTGGCGTCTCGTTGGACAGCCATGACCGTCTTCCAGAATAGTGATGATCAGGCCTTCTTCGAGCGCTACCGGCTGGTGGCTCGCGGCAAAGGGCGACTGATCCGGAGTTCTGGCATCGACCCCGATGCATTCTCGATGGCAAGGTATCGTGGTCCTTCGGCTGCCACGATGCGCGAGGAACTTGGCCTACAATCGGCCCAGGTCATAATATTTGTCGGCCGGCTCACGCGGCAGAAGGGGATTCCAACCCTCATCGAGGCGGTTCCTCGCGTTATCCGCGAGAGGCCCAACGCGCGTTTCGTACTTGTCGGCCCGCAAGACTCCGAAGGTCCGTTTGCCGTCAGCAGAGCCGATATCGAGCGCCATGTTCCCCACGTTGTCGCATTGGGGCCAAGGCGCGACATTCCAGCCCTCCTTGGCATGGCGGATATCTTTGCGTTTCCGACGCAATATCGCGAGGGAATTCCGCGTGTCCTGCTGGAGGCGGGATTGTCCGGATTGCCGATCGTCGCCTCGAATATGCCGGGCTGCAACGATGTGGTTGAGGATGGCTGGAACGGCTATCTCGTGGCGCCGCGCGATGCGGATGGCTTGGCCTCCCGGATAGTCGATCTTCTTTCCGACCCCGCCCGTGGCAAGACGATGGGCGGCCGTTCCGTCGGATTCGTGCGGGAGCGGTTCTCGCTGTCGTGGGTGATCGACCAGTATTGCGACCTGTATAAGACAATACTGGGTGGCAGATATCGCAGCAGGCTTGTTCAAGCTGCGCAGGCGAATCCGAGGGAAGAGGCGGTGCCAAGCCCCCATCGACTGGGTGAGGCGCGGCAATGATGCGTGATGCGCTTCTGGCCTTCGGCGTCGCGATGTCCTACGCGGCGCAACTCAGCATCCCAGGGCTGCCCTTCGGCTACAGCGAACTGTGCCTCACGCTCTGGATAATGCTGTCGATGACGCGAATCCTTGCTGGCGGCCAACTGGAGGTTACGCCGGCACTGGCTAAGCTTGGGCTTTTCTGGCTGATCCTGGCGCTTGCCATGGGCGTGGGTTACATCATCGGTTTTCTGACAACCACGTTGTTCCTGGATCCGTTGTTGCACGACACGCTGGCCTATGTGCTGTTGGCGTGCGTCACCTGTCTGGCCGCTGCGGAGCCCAACGCGTCTTTCCGTTTGCGTCGTATCGCCTGGTGGATGGTTGCTGTCGCGAATGCGGGCTTCATCATTCAGGTAGGGCTTGGTTTCGGCTGGCTCCATCAGGCTGGGGTCGAACCCTGGTACTGGGACCGCTTCTGCGGGTGGTCCGACAATCCGAACCAGCTTGCGCTCTACTGCGCCCTACTCGGTCCACTGGCCTTGCATCTTGCCACAACCACCAGCAATAAATGGGGAAGATGCCTTGCCCTATGCAGCCTCATATTCACCGTTTACGTCGGAAGGCTGACAAAAAGCGATACCTACCTTTATACCACGGTCCTGGCTTGTCTGATCCTTCTCGGGCTGCGGGTCCGGGCCTGGCTGACGAGCGACGGCAATAAGGCGAGCCTTTCAAGGCAGCTTGCCGTCCTGATGGCCGTTGGCTTCCTGCCGCTGGCCCTGTCTATAGCGCCCTATGCCCTCAGCGAGGCCTCCAGCGCCGAAGACTTCGCCAAGAGCCTGACCAAAGACAAGGGCGGGGAAGCGACTGCCCAAACCGCGGCGCTTCGCCTCTATCTCTGGAATGCAGCCTTGGAGAAGGGGGCACGATCGGGATCGCTTGGACTGGGTCCGGGCCCGCACCTAGATAGTCCCCCGTGGTCAATCAACAGTTTTTGCCGCGGCCCTTCGAGGCGCACAGCACCATCCTGGATCTCTACACTCAGGGCGGCCTGATTTCGGTTCTAGCCCTGATGTGGATCTTCGGCTCAGCTGCGTTGTCCGCCTGGCGGGCGAAGCTGGATGCTCTGGTGGCGCTCGTGGCATCGATCGCCGTCTTCAGTGCTCCGCATTTGGTCATCCGCCATCCGATCGTGTGGTTCTGTCTGACCCTCTGCCTTGTCGCTGGGACGCCGGAAGCGATCCCCGCGATTGTTCGCCAGAGGAGATGCTAGAATGTGCGGGATCGCCGGAATTTTGTTGGCGCCCGATGCACCCAATGCAAGTGCGCTCAGGGCCATCGGACCGATGGCGACGGCGCTTCGTCATCGCGGACCTGACGGTGAGGCCTTCTGGGTGAGCCGTGAAGGGGGGTAGCCTTCGGCCACCGGCGACTGGCCATCGTCGACCTGTCCGGAGCGGGTCGCCAGCCAATGCTCTCCGCGAGCGGTCGGTATGTCATCACGTTCAATGGCGAGATATACAATTTTCGCGATCTGCGCCGTGAACTGGAAGGGGCGGGCCATCATTTCCGCGGCGCCAGCGACACGGAGGTCATGCTGTGCGCGATCGAAAGCTGGGGCCTTGATGCAGCCCTCGCGCGCTTCGCTGGCATGTTTGCTTTCGGGCTGTGGGACCTGGAGAACCGAACGCTTCAGCTTGCCCGCGACCGAATGGGCAAGAAGCCACTCTATGTCGCCTTGACACGTGACGCGCTTGTCTTCGCCTCGGAGCTGAAGGCGATCACTTGCTTCCCAGGCTTCACCCCGGAACTCGATGTCGATGCGGCGACGACGATGGTTTCCAACGGCTGGGTGCCGGATGACCGTTGCATTTGGCAGGGCGTGTTCAAGTTGCCGCCTGGTTCAGTCCTGTCGGTCACTGCGGCGCAATTCGCCAACGCCCGAGGCACCGGTTCGCTTGCGCATCGCATTCACCCTTGGTGGTCGCTGGCCGATGTCGCCGGCAAGGGACAGCGCGATCCGATAGCCGCCAGCGACGAGGACCTCGCGACCGAGCTCGACAGCCTGCTCCGACTGGCCGTCAAGGAACGAATGGTTGCAGATGTGCCGCTGGGCGCCTTTCTGTCGGGCGGGATCGACAGCTCGACTGTCGTCGCCCTGATGCAGGCACAGTCCCGAAACCCCGTTCGGACGTTCACCATAGCGTTCGGCGAAGGTGGGTTTGATGAAGCTCCCCATGCGGCCGCGGTTGCTCGGCATCTGGGCACCGATCATACGGAACTTCATCTCTCGCCGGCCGCCGCGCTTGAGGTCGTTCCGGAGCTGCCCCGGATTTGGGACGAGCCGTTTGCCGATGAATCGCAGATACCGACGCTGCTGGTGTCGCGCCTCGCGCGGCAACACGTAACCGTGGCGCTTTCAGGCGATGGCGGCGACGAGTGCTTCGCAGGCTATTCTCGACACTTCCTGGCAACCCGCCTCACAAAGCAGCATGAGCTGCCATTGTCATTTCGCCGGCTGTTGGCATCGGGGGCTGGGTTGCTGGCCCAGGCCTCTCAGAAAGATATCTTCGGCAATCTGCCGCTTTCGGCGAATATGCGGCATGGCTTGCGCGGTGACCGCCTGGCTCGCCTTGCCCGCCTGCTCGCGGCGCGAGATGAGGACGAACTCCTTCTGCAACTGACAAAATCTTCAGCCAACGACCTTGTTCATCGCAAGCCGTCGACAGCAGCTACCGACACGACAAAGCTCGACGGCCTGCTCTCGCGTCTCCTATTCGCCGACATGACAGGCTATCTACCGGGCGACATTTTGGTGAAGCTCGATCGAGCCACCATGGCCAACAGCCTCGAGGGGCGATGCCCGATCCTGGACCATCGCGTCGTTGAATTCGCCTGGCGCTTGCCAGCCCGTGCCAAAGTCCGAAACGGGAAGGGCAAATGGTTGCTTCGCCGACTGCTTGATCGTTATGTACCACGCCGACTGGTCGACCGGCCCAAGCAAGGTTTCGACGTTCCGGTCGGGACTTGGTTGAAAGGGCCCTTGCGCGGCTGGGCAACCGATATCATTGCCACGATCGGCCGCTCCGGGGACGGGATCATCGACCGTGAGAAGGTCGACGCATGCTGGCGCAATCATCTGCATGGAAGCCAAGATAATTTCCGCGACCTGTGGCCGGTGCTCATGTTTCAGGCGTGGCGCAACGAAGCCATGCGGCCATCGACGGTCGCCACGCACCCTTCTTACCATATCGAACTGACAGGGGATTGAGATGGAAGGTTCCATAGCCAACCGCGCCCGGCGTCCGCGCGCCAAGCAGATGGAAGTTGGGACACTTGAAACCAATCTGCGCTTGATGCGGCCGCCACGCGAGCCAACGCAATCGTCACCCTTACACCAGCTCGTCATCATCCTGACGACGCGAAAATGGTTCTTGCTTGCCATGGCCCTTCTGGGCGGCATCCTGGCCGGACTGGCAGGCTTCACCCGCCCGGTGCTGTTCGAGGCAACGACCCAGGTCATTATCGATGCCCCGAGCAGCAGTGCTTCGGGCGGCGTGGCATCCGCCCAGGACTCGCTGGAATCGAACATCGATGATCATCTGACGATGCTCTCCTCGCAGGGCCACCTGCGTCGGGTCCTGGCAGCACTGCGCAAAGCCCAACCAGTCGACGGTACCGGAAAGAGCGTCGTCAATGCCGTCCCGCCCGCGGCTGGCTCGTTCCTCATCGACCTCCTGAACAGGGCCTGGAGACAGGATAAAACAGTGGCGGAAAATCCGGACGCAGCGGACGCGCCCGAGTTGAAGGCGCTACGCAACGGAATGAGGGTCGGACAAGAGCTGCGATCGCGCGTCATCACCATCGGCTTCACCGATCCAACTCCGGCGCGTGCGGCACTTGTCGCGAACACGTTTGCCCAGGTCTACATTCAAGATCTGGTACAAAAAAGCCGGGCATCGGATCAGGTTCATCTGGATTCGATAGTCGCCAGCCTTCCGCAAGTACAAAGGGATCTTGTCGAAGCGACAGATCGGCTGGAGACATACCGGCTCACGCATGGCGCCGTCGATCAGACTGCGGCCAACAACGCAGCCAGTGAGACAGCGGAACTCGGCCGGCAGATATTCCTATCGAAAGCCAGTCTTTCCGCGTCGGAAGCGCGCCTTCGCCGTATTGAGGACCTGCGCAAGGCGGGCGCCCCGGTCACGGCCATCGCTGAAGAAATCGGGTCGCCCGTGTTGACGGACCTGGTGACACGCCAGTCGGGTGCCGCCGCCGACGGCGATCTGCGCAACGCGATCGCCCGCGAAATGGAGCAAAGCGTTGCCCGAATCGCTGCCGAGGCAAATGTCTACCGGTCCCAGGCTACGGCTCTTGAAAGTCGCAAAGCGATGCTCGACGCGGCCGTGGCCGACACGGCGAGCCAACTTTCGGGGCTGCGTTCCCTTGAGCCTCGGGTAGCCATCGTGACGCAGCATTACAACGAACTCCTGGGCCGGCAGCAGGACTTGACACGTCGCATCGCCGCTCCTTCCCCAGGCGTAGCGGTCCTTTCGACCGCCTGGCCGCCGTCGACCCCCATGACATTGTCGCCAATTTTCCTGATTCCCCCCGGCATGGTCGTCTTTGGTCTCATGGGGGCGGTCATTGTCCTGGTCCGCAACGGTTTCAACCAAACCTTGCGCAGTGAAGCCGAAGCCGAGGCCGAGCTTGGGGTCCCGTGCGTAGGACTGCTTCCCAGGGTTGCGGGACTTAACGCCAGAAAGCTGCGGCATCTGGTTCTGAGCCAGCAGAACTTGCCGTTCAGCCGCGCCGTGACTTCGCTGCTCGTCACTGCGGCGCCAACTCAGGGAAAGGGACAGCCGCCGCATATCATTCTCGTGACATCCAGCATCCAGGACGATGCCAAGACCGAGTTGGCATGGAGCCTGGCGCTGGCGGCAACGCGGCTGGGAGGAAGAGTGCTTTTCCTCGATCTCGATCGCAAGGATGTACGGCTCACGAACGGGTTTCGTGGTGAATTCAGCACCGACAAGGCCCGGAACTCCTTCGGCGACTATGTGAATGAACGTTGCGTGCTGAAGGATGCAATTACGAGGATGCCGGAAATCGGTATCGACGTCATGGCCGCTCCAGCACCTTCCGATGATCTCCTGACGCTTCTGTCCACCGTCGACAAATGCCAGTTCACCGAGGAGCTGCGTTCGGCCTACGACGTGGTCATCATGAACGGTCCCCTGGGCCTCGGGGGGCCTGAAACCAGGCTGCTTAAGCGCTGGGCCGATTCGGTGCTTTTTGCCGTTCGCTGGGCAAGGACGAGGCGCAGCATTGCCCGTGGTGCTCTGGATGCAATAGGAGCCGGCGGATCCGCCACCGTTCCAGTAGGGAGTGTGCTCACCCGGGTGAACCTGAAGAGGCTAGCCGGCTCCAGGCTCGGAGACAACGCCGATCTTCTGTTGGAGAGGGTTTGAAGATGCGTGTGCGATCTTCAACAGAAGCTCCAGGGAGCGATCGAGCCCCTAAATCGAGCCAGCTACACGATGATCATTGAATTTTTCGGACCTCCAGGATCCGGCAAAACAACCTTCGCACATGCGCTTGCGCAGCAGCTGCGCGGGAAAGGCTATCACGCCAAGGTCGCTCTCAGCTACAAGCCAAGCACCAGGGCCGCCAAATATGATCTCGGAATCTTTCTGTTCATATCACGGATCGTATCGGCGATGTTTTCAACAGCCAGAATACTGCTTTTTTCGGCAGGGCGAGCCGATGATATTTCCAATTCCTTTGCAATAGTGAGGATGATACCGCCAAAAAACCGAATATGGCGCGCGCGAATCTGGCGATACATCCTGCACCTTTCGCGTTGCTGGAAGTCTGCGGAGCAATCGCCCGAAATTATAATCTTCGATCAAGGATATGTTCAAGCGATTGGTTCGCTTGCGATGTTTAATGGGAGCACCAACCCCAGAGCGCTGGAAAAGGCGCTCAGCCTCGCACCGGCGGCCGATCTCACCGTCAGGCTCTTGGTGCCAGCTGCGGTCGTGGAAAGTCGCCTTCGTCGGCGGATGGAGCTTGAGCCGCCGGCGGAACGGATTTTCGAGGCCGACTTGAGCGTTAACATGCGCTCATTCGCCGTTTTTGAAGCGATGCATGACCTCCTGACAACATCTGGCCGGGAAATCATCTCCGTCGAAAACACCGATGGTCCATCGACCTTTAAAAGTATTTGTCGGATTGAGAGACAAATACTTTCTGCATTGTCGCGCTTCGATAGGTCGGTCGGCGAAAAGCAAATTGAGTTGCCGGCTCATCGCGCAGATGTAACTGGTTCAGCAACCGCACCGCCGCGCAACAAGGACATGGGCTCGCGGCTGGCTTGGGCAAGCATATTCGCCTTGTTGATCTATATTGGTGGCGCTGGTTTGACCAGTCTTGCACAGTTGGCAATTGCACGCCTTATCGGACCTCACAACTACGGTATCTATTCCTACGTTCAGGCTTGGACGTCAGTGCTCGCCTATCTGGCAACGCTTGGCTTTAATGTATCATTGTTGCGTTTCCTCCCGGCCTATAGGGCCAGTGGCAGGCTTGATCTAGCCCGCGGGGTGATAAGATTTGCGCTGCAGAGATCGCTGATAGCGGCAACCTTGTTCGGGATGATCGGCGCTGCGTCCGTCCTGTTCCTTTCAGATCCAACGGAAAGAGGGCTTGAGACAAGCATCGTGCTCGGCATGATGGCTGTGCCCTTGGTTACGGCCTATGCTCTCGGAGCCACGCTTGTGCGTGCTTTCGGCGGCGTTGTCTCGGCGTTGTTGCCGGAGCGCATCATGCGAGACGGACTCCTGCTCGTGTTGGTAGCGCTCCTGGCATTGTCGGGATTTCGAACAGTGGATGCGCCCTCGGTGACGATGGCGGTGCTTGTGAGTTCCGCTTTCACAGCGGCGCTGGTGTTCATCATCGCGAGGAGGTTTGAACCACCCGGCCTGGGACACGCCAAGCCAAGTTATGCCTCGAGGGAATGGTGGCTTGCCGTCCCCCCGCTCATGCTCATCACTGGGCTCGATGTTTTCGTCAGTCGGGCAGGAGTCCTGGTTTTGGGCTGGACAAGCCATATTGCTGAAGCGGGTATTTTCGCGCTGGCCTTGAATGTCGCGATGCTCGTGGGCCTGTCCCGTATCGCCGTGGCAACCATGTTTTCGCCAACAGCAGCCGATCTCTACGTCAGAGGCGATCGCAGAGGCCTACAACAGCTGTTCGCGCGCGCAACCCTGCTTTCTGCTGGCGGTGCCATCCTGGTGGCCGTCCCAATGATGGTGATAGTCGAGCCGTTCTTGAGCTATTTCGGTGAGGGTTATAGCGCGGGAGCGCCGATCGCACGGGTTCTGATTTTGGGATATGTCTTTGTCGCGCTGTGCGGGCCCCAACAGAATCTCCTGACCATGACTGGAAATGAATGGGCTGCGGCAACGACGATGGTAGCGGGTGCTGTGGCCAATATAATTGCCTGTGCAGCCGGAGTTGCGGTGTACGGCCTGCTTGGCGCTGCGGTGGGTGTGGCACTTGCACTGAGCATCTGGAGCATTGTCATGGCCGTCTATATCCGCAAGCGACTGAAAATCATGCCAGGCTTGGTTTTTGCCTTGCTGTCGATCAGGCCGAGCGCGGTCGATGCCCGTCAATGGCATTGGTTCTTGAGGGCGAGCAAATGAGAGCACTGTTTTCGCTACGGTGATTGCCGTCGTTCGGGCAGGAAGTCACGAAGCCCGGATCGCACAAAGGCCATAGGGCTGCACAGACTTCGGCGTATCTCTGTTCCGGACACCCGCGCGGGCAGCCGATACTTCGCGGGCTGTGTCCGTCATTTGAAGGATGCATCAGTTTCGGAGGCGCCCCAGGGTGTGCTCACAATCTGCGGAGCATCCATGGAACAAGCCCGAATGGCGAGCGCCTCGGCGCCTGCAGAGCGCCGTCGCTCGGAGAGATCGACGCCTGTCGAGCGCAGCCAACGCGAAACCCTCACCCAAGTTCAGGTCCTGCGCGCCCTCGCGGCTAGTTCGGTCGCGCTGCGACACGCCCAGCATGATGCGGCCACCCTGGAATTACAGGCCGGCCGCACCTTTCAGAGCTGGAATCCGATACCATGGAGCGCTGGAGTCGATATTTTCTTCGTGATTTCCGGCCTTATCATGGTGCATACGTCGCGACAGCTGTTCGCAAAGCCCGGGGGCGCGCGTCTCTTCATTTCCCGCCGGATCGCGCGAATTGTCCCGCTATATTGGGCGCTCACCTCGCTCTACATTGCGGTAGCGGTGGCCGCCCCAAATCTTCTCAACCAGAGCTACGTCGATTTCAGGTTTGTAGTCGAATCCTACTTATTCGTTCCGGCCAGTCGCCCTGACGGCGTCGTTCAGCCGGTCTACGAGTTGGGTTGGACGCTCAATTATGAGATGCTGTTTTACGTGCTGTTCACGGCGACGATCGTGCTGCCCATGCGGTGGGCAGTTACGGTCCTGCTCACGATCCTGGTTGGGATGGTGCTCTTGGGCGCTCTTGCGGCTCCTTTGCCAGAGCCTTGGGGTTTCTGGACCAATCCGATCATCCTCGAATTCGCTTTCGGCGCGATGATCGGGGTCATGTGCGCCTCGGGCCTGCGGCCTTCCGGCCCAATCAGGGCCTGTGTCGCCGCAACGGGACTGGGTGCCCTGATGCTTGCGGCGGCGTTTCCTGATATCTCGGCCGGCTTTGGTCGCTCTGTTGTGTATGGCATTCCGGCGTCTCTAATTGTTTGGAGTGCTGCCTTGGCACCCCCGGGTAAACTGAGGCATGACAGCCTGGCGGCGAGGTGGGCCGCTGGCGTTGGCGATGCGTCATACGCTCTTTACCTCATGCATCCATTCGTGATCCGCGCCATGCGCATATTGTTCTGGCGTACAGGCTTGATCTTTGTGCTCGGCCCGTGGGCCTTCATCGGTTCCGCCTTGGCGATCACCCTGGGCGTGGCATTTATCATCCACCGTCTGTTCGAGAAGCCGCTCACCCGCTATGCGCGGCGCCTTTTGGGGGTCGGGCACGGCACAGGACGGCAGCTTGGGTCCCTTCCATTGCCGGCGTATCCCAAGACAGATTGAAGGCGAGCCGCGACCCTGCCACACCAAGGAAATGCCGCTGTTGTGCTCACTATGCCGTTGCCGTAAGGCCGGTTGGTCGCACCTGTCCGACGGGGCATGCATGGAATTCCCGATACCATTCCACGAAACGTTGCACGCCGTCCTCCAGTGTTGTCGCCGGTGCGAAGCCAACGGCGCGGCGGAGGTCCCTGACATCGGCGCGGGTTTCCAGGACGTCACCTTGTGGTAAAGGTACGTTGACGCGAAGGGCGCGGCGGCCAAGGGCCGTCTCGATGAGCGCGATCAGATGGTTGATTTCTTCAGGCCGATCATTGCCGATATTGTAGAGCCGATACGGGGCCGAGCTGGTGGCAGGATCGGCAGCGCGACCGTCCCAATCGGGATCCTGACACGGTGGTTTGGCGAGCACGCGAACAACCCCCTCTACGATGTCGTCGATATAGGTGAAATCCCGCCATACGCGCCCGGCATTGGCGATTTCGATCGTTCGGCCCTCGGCGATGGCATGGGTGAAAGTATAGACAGCCATGTCGGGCCTGCCCCAGGGACCATAGACGGTGAAGAAGCGCAGTCCGGTTGCGGGCAAGCCGAACAGATGGCTGTAGGAATGCGCCATGCACTCGTTGGCGGCCTTGGTGGCGGCGTAGAAGCTCACCGGATGATTGGCACCATGATGCTCGGAAAAGGGTATGCGTCGATTGGCACCATATACGGAGCTCGACGAGGCATAAACGAGATGGCTGACGCCGGCGTGTCGGCAGCCCTCCAGAACGTTGAGAAACGCGACTATGTTTGACTCCACATAGGCATGCGGGTCCACGAGCGAATGACGTACCCCGGCCTGGGCGGCCAGATGCACGAAGTGCGATGGCTGGAATTCGCAGAACAGCGCTTTCACCAGCGACCGGTCCGCCAGGTCGAAGCGCATCGGCGTGAACCTCGGCTCGGCGCAGAGCCGTGTAGATCGCGCCTCCTTCAGCTTCAGGTCGTAGTAAGGCGTGAAGTTGTCGACGCCGATGACCTCGGCGCCGAGCCGCAAAAGGCGTAACGCAACATGAAATCCGATGAACCCAGCGGCGCCCGTGACGATGATCGGCCCCGTGTGCGTAAGGGTCGACGCAGCACCATCCTGCAGCCCGTGAACGATATCCGCCAGCTTGTTGACCTTCGAATCTGCTTCGGCCATGGCAAGTCACTCCCGTTTCCAGGTTCCGCGTTCCGCGCCATCTCGGCAGCGCTTGAACGATCGGAAATGGCGCCGCCGGCCTTGTGATCTACGCGACAGCGCGCTCAATGCGGGCCGCCGCTGTCTGAATCAAAGCGGATGCAGACAGCAGTCGATTTCTCATGGCAAAACCGAAATGCGCCCCAAAAGAGCCACTAGTTCCGCCTGACGCCTCGTGTCGGTCTTGGCGAACAGCGAGGCGAGCTGAGAGCGAATAGTCGTGCGACTGAGATGCCAGCTACGGGCGATCTCCAAGGGCGCGTCGCCATGGGCGAGGCGTAGCGCCAACTGCGTTTCCGCGCTGGTCAAACCGAACATCCTTTGCAACGTGCGAGGGTTGGCCGCCGATTTGTTATCCCGGTCCAGCAATGCGACGACGGTTGTCCCGTCCGGTGTAACGACGCCCGTCTCGTTCATGGTCACCGGCCTGTCGCCTCTGCTGTGGATCACTACCCATGAGAGTGAGCCCGGCTGGAGGTGGACCGGAACATTCGCGACCAGCCGCCTCAACCCGGCAGCAAGCTCGACGGCTGTATCAGTTGCTTCGCCCTGGCGTGCGAGGGTGTCCCGAGCGGCAGCGTTCCATTCTATTACTTTCTTGTCTCGGTCCAGGACGAGATAGCCGCAACCCATACGATCAAGCATGCCGGTGATGGATTCCAGGCTGCGTCGTCGAGATCCGCCGACCCTTGCGTCCGGCCGGTCCACAAGGCTTATCGGCCTTTCGTGGCGGGTATCGTTCAATACAATGTATTGCCTGCCTGCAAGCGCATCGTTTCGCGTTTCAATCAGTGTCATCGCTTCCACCCAACCCATTGCTACTGACGCAAATCAAATCTGATGAAGTTGCTGCTTCAACTTGAATTTCCACATACTGCGAGAAATCTGCGAATGGTTTTTCCGCAGCGTCTCTTGGATATATCTTTCTGAAGAGCGCTCCTGACACCATGATTTTATTCGCCGGCAAAGTCATGGCAATCGGGCATTGGGATTAGGTGCCACCCCTTCGGCCTAGTCTCGACGGACTAGACCGAAAGTTGTAGTCTTTGCGCATGGGTTCGGACCTGCGCTGGCTCAAATCGAATGTGTCGAGCACTACGTGGGCTCATCTAGCTTCGCTTTTGGTGTTTGCAGCATCGATAGCATTCGAGGCGATAAGTACGGTATATGGCGGCCAGCCGTTGCCGCTTGTTGCGTTTATCCCCATAACCGTTGTCATCGTGTATCTTGAGGGCCGTTTTGTTGCCATCGCAGCAACGCTTCTGATGGCGGTCGCCGGCTTGTGGATGCGACACCTGTTGGACGGTCACCTCACTGGTGGAGACTGGACCGGGGCCGTCTTCCTTCTGGGTTCGGGTAGCCTGATCGCAGCTGTGTTCCACCGCCTGCGACAAGATCTGCATGGTGCGCTCAGGGTGGCAGAAGCGAGGCTCGGTGCCATCGACGCTGCCGCCTTGGGCTTTGCTAATACCAATCGCCATGGCGAACTGCTGCAGTCGAACAGACGGCTTTTGGAGATGACCGGCTACGCGCACAAGGAACTTGCCCAACTCAAGCTGGAGGAACTCATTGTCCCCGACGATCGAGGTACTGTGCGGAAACTTTTGGAAGATTTGGGCAATGGGACCGCGTCTGCTACGGATATCCGCGTTTTGCGCAAGGATGGCACGGCATTCTGGGCTCACCTGGCCCTGTCTTCGTCGCGGCCGGAAGAGGCGCCAAATGAGAGCGTATTCGTGGTGGTTGACGATATTTCCGAGCGACAAGCGGCACGCGAGGCCCTTCGGGCTCAGAAGGAATGGCTCGATCTCGCCGTATCTGCCGGGCGCCTGGGCACATGGCAAATAGACATTGAGGATGGGACAGTCGCCGGCTCCGGCAAGTTCTGGGACATCCTTGGTCTGCCTCCGGCCCCAGTCCGCCGCTTGGAAGAACTCTCGGCCGTAATCCATCCCGTCGACTGGCCGAAGTTGTCCGCCTCGGCAAAGCCTTCATCGGCATTGAACTTTGACGTCGAGATTCGCGTCCGGCAAGTGGATGGTCACACACGCTGGATTGCATTGCGTGGACGGCAGGAAGAGCACGGCGACCGCAAAATGCGCATCGGGGTGGCGGCGGATCTGACCGAACGTCGACAAACAACTTTGCTGCGCGCCGCCGTAAAGAGACGCGAGCGCATAATGCGCGAAGAGCGCCATCGGTTCAGCAATGTGTTTCCAGTGATTAGAGCTCTGGTCAACATGATCGATATTCCCGACAATGATGTTGCCAAATACAAGGAGATGTTGATCGATTGGATTCGAACACTGGAGGCGACCCATCGCATCCTTTCTCGTCATGCCAACCTGTCAGGGATGCTCCATGAACTCGTGGACCGGGAATTGCAGCCCTTCAAGGAGACACGCGACATTACGATCAGTGGACCTTCCCTCACTGTGCCAAGCGGCGCCGCCGAGGGCTTGGCGATGATCCTTCACGAGTTGACGACAAACTCGGTGAAACATGGTGCGCTGGGTGACCCGAATGGCAAGGTCGAAGTTAAGTGGCGATTTGCATCCGAGGACGAAGGTGACGACCTCGTGTTCGATTGGGTGGAATCGGGCCGACGGAAGAGTTCAAAAGTCGTACGCCGCGGGTTCGGGTCACTGATAATCGGTGTGGACAGCACGCCGCTTGTCGGGCATTCCCCGAATATGGAAATAACCGAAGATGGCCTTCGATATTCGCTGCGTGTATCGCGCAAAGAAATTGAGGAATTTGGATTGCAATAGAGCCCCTCCAAGTCGAAGCCGAATTGGCCAATTAACCGATGGTGTGGGCCCTTTGCTGCGATTTCCTGCAAGCAAACTCGGGCCGGTTCGAGGGGCATACGTCAACTCGCCTGTCTCGTCAGCCAGCTTTGGAGCAACACAGCTGCTTCGGTACGGTTTCTAACCCCAAGCTCACGCAGCACGGCTGCGGCATGGATTTTCGTTGTCGCCTCGGCAATGTCCAGATTGCGGGCAATCTCCTTATTCGAGTACCCCTCTGCCATCAGCTTGAGGACGTCCTTCTGTCTAGACGTCAGCCTAGCGACGTCGCCCGAGCCCTCGTGCCGGCGGCTGGCATTTTGAACCGGAGGTGGGGGGGCATGCGATCTCTGGTCGGCAGACGTTCGAGATAGGAGAGATGGCACATAGATCCGGCCAGCGAGGATTTCGTTTACAGCCAGCACGACTTCTTCGTCGCTCTGCGATTTGACGATATACCCGTGAAGTCCGATCGAAAGCGCGGTCAGTATCTCCGAGCGGGAATCATCCCCGGAAACGATCGCAAAGCGAGTGTCAGGATAGGCAGCCATAAAGTCGCTGAGCACTTCCTGATGGAACAGCCCAGGCATGTTCAGATCGAGGATCGCAAGATCGATGGACGCCTGCTCCTCTAGAAGATTGACCGCGGCATCGAAACACGAAGCTTCGAATATTTCGGCGCTTGGAATTCCAGCCATGAGTGCCAGCCGGAGACCACGCCGATATAAGCCGTGATCGTCGGCAATGACGATCCGAGCCATGCAACTACCCCAACGCGTTACTCGGTTCCCGACGAGAAAACCCGCTGGAACCTCCCATTCGCCTATGATCGACAATCCGTGGTGGTCCTAAATGGCGGCCATCCACTGGTCAACGCATCACAGTGATGTCCGCAGCGTCCCATCCACGCACATCCAGAACGTCTAATATAATACTAAATTGCGAAGCTCATCCATAGATTTTTAACCCTGGCGTGCGGTGCCTGTCCGCAAAACGATGCCGGTTTCCCATCTCTGGGTCCAAGCCAGCTGTTCAGGACCATCGTAATCATGTGGCATCTGTTATGTCGCCACCCGCTGTCGCCGGACCTGTAGGCCGGTCCGGCCCTGGCGGATCGCAGCTTTCTTGAAAGCAACTGTTTTCGTTTTATCGGCGTCATGATCAGTGCCCAATCGCGCTTCTGTAGGCTGTTGATCTCGTGGCCATCTAATACCTTGAACGTTTTGAATCCCTACCATTCGAATGCACGACGACAGCCGCCCCGGCTGTCACATACCTTTTCGCATATGATGTTCGGATTGCCGCCGAGGTTTGGCCGGATTTGAGGGTGTGCCCTGGCCGGACAATGGAACACCGATCCCGAACAAAGCCAACTGCAGATCAGGAGGATCGAATGAAAGCGGTGATTCAATGTGGTGGGATGGGTACGCGCCTTCGACCGTTTACATCGGTCCTGCCGAAACCATTAATGCCGATAGGGGCCAGGCCTGTTCTTGAGTTGCTTTTGAAGTGGCTGCGGCGCAACGGCATTGAAGAGGTATATATTACGACAGGGTATCTAGGACATTTGATCCGGAGCGTCTGCGGCGACGGATCGCAATGGAACTTGAAGATCAAATATACCCAGGAAATGGAGCCACTCGGCACCGTCGGACCTCTCTCTCTGATTAGGGATGAACTGAACGAAACATTTGTCGTTCTGAACGGCGATGTCCTCACAGATCTAAGCCTGAGCCGGTTTGTAGCCGCGCACCGCTTGCATAGGGATCCCGTTACGATCGCCACGGCGTGCCGTCATATCAAGATGGACTTCGGGGTCATCGACGAGATCGACAATACCGTCCAGCTCTTCCGGGAAAAGCCGACGCTTTCCCATCTCGTCAGCATGGGGATTTACTGCATGAACCCAGATGTCCTGCGGTTCATTCCGTCCGGGATCCCATTTGGGTTCGATGACCTGATGCTGCAGATGATGCAGGGCGGCACGACCGTGCATGTTTACAAGCATGACGGTCTTTGGCTCGACATCGGTCGTGTCGATGACTTCCAGAATGCACAGGCAATTGCCTGGGAAGATCAGTCGTCCTCAATCGAGGTCGCGGCTGCCGCTGCAGCCGCATGAAAGTCTGATGCAGAGGTCTAGCCACTAACAAGGCTTTCAGGAGGTCAAGATGCTCTTGGTGAGCGCCCCGATCCTAGGCGTGCCAGAGAAGGCAGCCCTGTCGCAGGTGATTGATAGCGGCTGGCTTACGATGGGGGACAGGGTACGAGAGTTCGAACAGGCCTTTGCCAGCATGCATGGCGCGCGAGATTGCGTCGCGGTTGGTTCCTGCACCGCAGCGCTCCATCTTCTCCTCCATGCTTTGGGCATCGGCCCTGGCGACGAAGTACTGGTTCCTTCGCTGACGTTCGTGGCGACGGCGAATGCGGTGCTGTATGTAGGGGCGACGCCGGTCTTCGTCGACATCGAGTCCGTCGACGTGCCGTTGATCTCGGTTGCGGAAGCCGAAGCGCGGTGCACGACGCGCACGAAAGCGGTCATTCTCGTTCACTTCGCCGGGTATCTCGCCGATCGGGAACAATGGCAGCGGTTCGCCCGGCTTCGCGGGCTGCATATCATCGAGGACGCTGCGCACGCGCCCGGGCTTAGGGAAGTCGGGACCTTCGGCGCCGCGGCCGCGTTCAGCTTCTATGGCAACAAGAACATGACAACGGCCGAAGGGGGCGCCGTGATTGCACGTGACCCCGATCTGCTCGACAGGGTTCGCCTGGCCCGCGGGCACGGAATGACCACGGGGACGCATCAGCGGCTGAACAGTCGTACGCCGCAATATGATGTCACGATGCTTGGGTTCAACTACCGAATGGACGAGATGCGAGCGGCAATAGGCCTGGTTCAGCTGCAGAACCTGCAAGAGTGGAACGAAATCAGGCGTATCATAGCTGTCTTGTACCGACGCCTGATCGCGGACCGTTGCCCAGCTATTGTCATTCCATTCAGCGAACCCCGGACGTCGGCTTACCACATCATGCCGATCGTCCTGCCGCGCTACGTGAGCCGGCAGGATGTCATCGACGAGTTGCGGACACAGGGCATACAAACCACCATCCACTACCCGCCGGTGCACCAAATGACGTTCTACCGCGAGCGCCTTCCCGGCGTGAGTTTGCCCCACACAGAGGATTTCGCTCAGCGAGAGCTCACAATTCCGCTGCACCCCCAGGTCACTTCCGCCGCCGCCGAATCAGTCGTGGCTGCCCTGGCAGCCGCGCTCAAAACAGGCGCGCTCAAAGCAGGCGCCCAAAGAGGAACTGCTGCATGAATGCGTTAGACCCTGCCTTTCACCGGATGTTCGTTCCAAATCCTGATCACGGCTTTGCGAGACGCGCAATCGATCTTGCGGTGGCGGGCATCGCTACCGTCGCATTGGCGCCATTGATGCTGCTGATCGCCGGAGCGCTTCTGCTCGAGGGCGGTGGCTCGATCTTGTTCGCTCAGACCCGCATCGGGGCCGGCGGCCGAACCTTCCGCATGTACAAATTTCGCAAATTCGGTGTGAACTGCGGCTCTCAAGGCCTTGCGCTGACGGTCGTGGGCGATACACGCATGACCACCGTTGGCCGCTTTCTCGCAGCGACGAAGCTGGACGAATTACCGCAGCTGTGGAATGTCCTCAAAGGCGAAATGGCGATCGTCGGTCCACGACCCGAGAGCCTAGCTTTCGCCGATTGTTTCCGGGGCGAGCTTAGGGCCGTGCTGCAATACAAGCCAGGCCTGCTGGGTCCAGCCCAGGTCGTTTTTCGGCACGAAGCACATTACTTCCCCCAATCCGTGGATCCGATCGTGTTCTACCGGGAGGTCATGTTCCCCGCCAAGGCAACACTGGACCTCTCATATTATCCGCGACGCACCATCGTCTCCGACCTCGCGTGGATGGTGCGGGGAGTGCTGGCAGTGGTCGGTTGGGTTCCGGTACCGCCGATCGACGTTTGAATATCCAAGGGAAGCGTTCCAAACAGCCAAGAGAATGCGCAGTGATGAGCTACAATGGAAAGAAAGTCCTGGTGACCGGCGCGGACGGATTCATCGGTTCGCATGTCACGGAGGCGCTTGTTCGCAACGGGGCAGATGTCACAGCCCTTGCCCTTTACAATTCCTTTGACAGCCATGGATGGCTAGACGATCTGCCGGACACCATCCGCAGCCAGTTGAGGCTCGTCCGTGGTGACGTCCGCGACAGTGCGTTCCTTAACCGGATCATGCGCGGCCAAGCCGCGGTTTTTCATCTGGCGGCGCTTATTGCGATTCCATACTCCTACGCCGCTGCCCAGTCCTATGTGGAAACCAACATCTTAGGCACGGTGAATGTCCTCGAAGCGGCGCGCCTATGGGAGACGGAGCGGGTGATCCATACCTCGACGAGCGAGGTCTATGGAACTGCCCAAACCATGCCGATCGGCGAAACACACCCCCTGCAGGGACAGTCACCATATTCGGCATCCAAAATCGGCGCCGACATGATGGCGGAGTCCTACGCCAGGTCGTTCGATGTCCCTGTGGTCATCATGCGACCCTTCAACACGTATGGCCCGCGCCAGAGTGAGCGCGCCATCGTGCCGACCATTATCCGGCAAGTCCTCGACCCGAAATGTCCTGCGATCATGGTCGGGGATACCAGCCCGATCCGCGACCTGACCTATGTCGAAGACACCGCGACAGCGTTCCTGACCGCAGGTCTCGCCCAGCTCGAGTTCGGCCACGCGTACAACGCTGGCAGCCAACGCGCTGCGACCGTCTCGGACGTATTGGCCATTGTTCTTGAGTTGACCGATTGCAAAAAGCCGGTCCGTCGTGATGAAAGCCGCCTGAGGCCGCAAAATTCCGAAGTTCGCGCCTTGCTCGCCGATTCCTCGCGCTTTGAACGTGAGACTGGATGGCGGACACAGACCAGCCTGCGCGATGGGCTGGAGCGAACAATCACGTGGTGGCGCGAGCGCCTTAGTGAAGGCCGGGTACGGCGCGAAGTGGGTTACATGACATGACCCTGGGCGGCCGTCATGCGTTGGCGCTGTTGCTGGCTGCCGGTGCCATATCTCCCAACATCTACGTTGCCGGCGGCCGTCAAAGCAAGGCAGCGGAGGCGGCGGCCACAGCGGTTGTGGACAACCTGCCGGGCTATGTGCACGAAACAAGGGATCCTTGGTCTGGCATGGTTTTCGCACGGATCACCAGACCGGGCGTTCTCGGCCGGGCAGGTGTATGCGGGAAGAAGTACTGCACCCACCGTTACTCAAGCGCACAGGCTTGGAATGCCGACCAGAGCCTGCTCCTGATCGCCAATGGTTGCGGTGGCCTGTGCTTTCTCGACGGACAAACCTACTTGCCTTTGTTCCACCGCAACCGCGCTACCGAATGCGAATGGCATCCCACTGATCCCGAGTTGATGATCTGCGTCGGGGGCCGGCAGATTGCGACATGGGCGCCACGTACCGATCATGAGGACGTCGTGTTTGCCTCCGCAGCGTACTCCAACCTCAAATTTGGACCCAACAAAGGCAATCCGAGCCGCGACGGCAGCCGGATTGCGGTGCGTGCAACGAACAATGACGGCAGAGCGGTGGTTTTTGGCTACGATCTCAAGCAACGGCGGAAATTCCCGGATATCGATCTTGCCGAATTCCCGGGAACGACCGGCTCCTGCTCGATCTCACCACTCGGAATCAACATAGTGTGTTCCCAGCAATTACCGGACGGAATCGAAGCGAGTTTCGTCTTCTCCATCGACGGCATATTGCGCCAGAAGTGGATGGAGCACCATCGACCGGGCCATGGCGACATGACGGTCGATTCCGACGGAAGCGAAATCTATGTCGGGATCAGCAAATCGGATCCTGACAAATATCAGGTGATCAAGCGCCGCTTGGCTGATGGCAAGGCTACCTCGCTGATGAAATATGGCGAGGCCATGCATGCGTCACTCAGGTCGCTCGGCAGGCCCGGCTGGGTGTTTCTGAGTTATGGCGGCACGCCAGCCGAACTATCGCAGCACCCGGATTGGGCGCCTTACGCTCAGCAAGTCATTGCTCTGCGTCTAGACGGCAGTGGAGAGGTCCGCCGTGTCGCAGACACGCACAACGCGCCCTTCGACTACTGGAGCGAGACGCATGCCTCTCCCTCTCCGGACGGCTCCCAGGTGGTCTGGTCCAGCAACTGGGGCGTGCCCGGTGGCCCGGTATACGATTTCGTTAGTCGTGTTGAATGGCCTTTGAAGCCGGTGTTCGACCGGAAGGAGATTGTCGCAAATGACCTTCAGTAGACGATACGTTCTTGGCGCAGTCGTGATGATGTCGCTAACCTCGATGGCTTGCGCAGGCGAGGTCGAGCCCTATCAACTGTCACCTGGCGATACGGTCGAGATAGGAATAGCGCCGATCCCTGATCGGACGCAGCGCGCCGTAGTCCAGATGGATGGCAATATCGCCCTTCCGGAGGCGGGGATGATCATGGTCGCAGGCCTGACGGCGTCTCAATTGCAAAGGCGAATGCAAGAGCTCTTGCCAAGCAAGATTTTTCACGTGCGTCTGACTGACGGGCGGGAGCAGACAGTTACTGTCGAGCCCGACGATGTCACAGCAATCATAGCGGACTATCGCCCGATCTATGTAACGGGCGATGTGCTCACCCCAGGACAACAGGCCTACCGTCCGCTCATGACTGTACGGCAGGCGCTGGCCGTTTCCGGCGGCTTCAGTTTTTTGCGATCACGGGCGGGCCAGGCCGGGCCTGATCCGGTCGATCTCAAGCGCGATTACGAAATGCTCTGGGGAGATTACACGAAAGAATACCTTCACGCTGCCCGCATTCGCGCCGAGCTTCAGGGCCAGGCGGATTTCGACAAGAAGACACCACAGGGATCACCTCTTTCGCCGAGCGTTGTAGCCGCGATGGCTCAGGCTGAAGCAGAGGCGCTAAAGGTTGCGCTGAGTGATTTCCGGCAAGAGCAGGATTTTCTGGAGAAGGGCCGGACGGACGCTGCCGAGCAAATTGGCGTTTTGCAGAAACGCGAACGAGTCGAGGGCGAGAGCGTGAAGGCGGATGAGCAAGATTTGGCGCGAGTGACGAAGGCATTCGATGCAGGCAATCTGACCAACACCCGGCTCGCGGATGTCAGGCGCGCGTTGCTTCTGTCTTCAAGCGGCGCGCTTCAAACCTCGGTCGAACTGATGAGGGCGCGGCGCCAGCAGGAGGACTTTGTCAGACAGCACGAACGCAACGACAATCAAAGGAGGATTGGCCTGCTGACGGATCTGAAGGACACCAACGCCCGGCTGGCGGATGTCACCGCCAGGCTCCATGCCGCCAGCGAGAAGCTGCAGCCGACCGGAGCATCCACACAGCCATTGCCGATTGCCGGCGAAACGGTACGGGCCCAGGTGACCATCGTGCGCAAGATCGGCAATGAATGGCGCAAGCTGTTGGTTGACGAAGATGCCATTGTGCTGCCGGGGGATACTCTCGAAGCCAGATTCAGCAGTGAACTGCAAAGTGTGG
Organism: Mesorhizobium sp. C264A; assembly: GCF_040324515.1. NCBI lineage: Bacteria > Pseudomonadati > Pseudomonadota > Alphaproteobacteria > Hyphomicrobiales > Phyllobacteriaceae > Mesorhizobium > Mesorhizobium sp. C264A. The sequence continues at coordinate 411,081 of NZ_JAMYVY010000001.1, forward strand.
CAGTCCAATAGGGCGTCAGCGCAGTCCGTGCGGAGCTTACTGTTCTATCGGGGGGCAACCCAACTGACGGAGATCCAAGGTGAGGCGCATTTTCAACCAGGGAGCGACCCTGACACCCTCAACGAACGCGGATCAGAAGACGCAGTCTGCAAGTTATGCTTCCCATATGCCGTCAGCGCGAATTGTGCGGTCCAGGTCGCGCGCCGGTGAGTCCGGAAATCGGCATGAATTTACGTCCAGCAAGGAGAGCAATGCGCAGGGCGGCTGGGTGTCGGACGGCTACAGGACCAGCCATTGCGCGCCCGGCTACGGCCTACATTACAACAAAACGCACAGTTCCGGCTATTATGGCGCGCTTTGGGAGAACATCGAAAAGCCCCTGATCCTCGACGTTCTTCGCCCCTTGAGCGGAGCGAGCCGAAACTGCCTCGATTTCGCATGCGGAACAGGTCGCATCGCCGAGGTAGCCGCCGGCCTCTTCAGCGAGGTGGTTGGCGCCGACGTTTCCAGAACTATGCTCGACAGCGCTCAAGTACCGCCCAATGTGAGTTTGCGTCACGTCGACGTGACAAGGGAGCAGTTGGGTATGACGTTCGATGTGGTAACCGCATTTCGTTTTTTCCTGAACGCAGAGGATGAACTGAAATGGCATGCACTGAAAGCGATCAATGAGCACCTGAAAGATGGCGGGCGGCTTGTGTGCAACGTTCACATGAATGCGACGTCGCCCGTCGGCCTGGCGTGCCGGCTGCTCAATCGAGTGTCTGGACGCACAATTCGCCACACGCTGAGCGCAGCGAGGTTCAAGGCCCTCCTGACTGCCTCGGGATTCACCGTCGAGCAGACGATACCGTACGGTTACCTGCCTCGGCCGGGAAACCTGTTGCCAGGGTTCTGTGAAATGATGATGCAGCCTGTCGAGAAGGCCTGCAGAAGGCTTTGCGTTCCTGGCCAGCTGGCGCAACACTTCCTGGTTGTTGCGAGGAAGCGCTAAAGCGCGAAAATGCCCCGAAAAAGGGCAGGGGGTGGTTTTCTTGGGCCGCTCCGCCCGGCATGAAGCCCCGCCCAAATACCATGGAACGGCAGTTTTCCCCCGATTTGACATGTGGGTTCCGGGTTTCTGAGGGCAGCGCCACGATTTTGCTACATTTTGACTAAAGTCCAAGCATGTTAGTGGGGCGTAATATTAGAAGGCTAAGGGGATACGCTCCTGAACAGCAAGAGATTGTCGGTGCCCAGTGGGGCCAGTGAGCTTGCGCAACGATCTCTCACGGGAGGTCGAAACCTATGAACCCTGGTGGAAGGAGTTCGTCGGATTTGCGAGGCGCAATGCTTGGGACCGTGCCTGGCCTGGTAGGCGTCGGCATCTTCTCGGCAGTCATAAACCTTCTCGCCCTGACCGGCTCGGTCTATATGCTGCAAATTTACGATCGCGTTTTACCTTCGCAGAGCGTTCCGACGCTTGTCGGGTTCACCATCGGAATGCTGGGTCTTTACGCTGTCTACGGGCTGCTGGATTTCGTGCGGCTGCGCCTGCTGGTTCGAGTGGGCAATCGTGTCCATAGGAATTTGAAGCAGAGGGTGTTCGGCCTCTCGCTGTCCTTGCCGCTCATCGGCGGGCAGGATGCGAACCGGATACAGCCCCTCCGTGATCTCGATCAGCTACGCGGCTTCCTTTCCGGAATGGGGCCGACTGTTATATTCGACGCTCCGTGGATTCCATTTTACCTGCTGATCATCTATTTCCTGCATCCTGCGCTCGGTCTGTTGTCCACAAGCGGTGCGATCATTGTCGTGCTGCTCACGGTCATGGCGGAAGTTCTTGGCCGCACATCGGTGACACGCGCGTCCGAGACGCTGGTGTCGCAACGCAATCTCGCCGAATCCGGACGCCGCAACGCGGAGGTCGTACGTGCGATGGGCCTTTCCGCACGGCTTGCCCACCGCTGGGGCGAGATCAATAACGCATATCTGAGGCACCAAGAGAAGCTTTCCGACGTCGTCGGCGCCACCGGGGCACTCTCTAGGGCACTGCGTTTGGCCTTGCAGTCCTGCGTTCTTGGACTGGGTGCCTACCTGGTGATAGGAGGCGAAGCCTCGCCAGGCGTGATCATCGCATCCTCCATCTTGCTGGGCCGCTCATTGGCTCCTGTTGACGCCGCTATCGCGAACTGGCGAGGCTTCGCCGCGTTCCGGCAAAGCTATTCGCAACTGGCAACGGCCCTGGCCGCTTTTCCTGACCGGGACGAACATATGGAACTTCCGCGCCCCCAAGCGGAGCTTGCGGTCGAGGACCTGACTATAGCGCCACCGGGCCAGCAAAAACCGACGGTAGCCAATGTCAGCTTCCGCCTGGCTGCAGGGACGGGAATGGCCGTTGTCGGCCCGAGCGGTTCTGGCAAAAGCACGCTTGTGCGCGCGCTGGTGGGCGTCTGGCAGCCACTTCGCGGCACGGTGAGGCTGGACGACGCCTCGCTTGACCAATGGGACCAAGAACGTCTTGGCGCACATATTGGCTACCTGCCCCAGGACGTCGAACTGTTTGATGGAACGGTTGCCGACAACATTTCGCGATTTGGCGGGAAGGGCGACGCCAAGGGCGTGCTTGCAGCTGCCAAGGCAGCGGGCGTCGACAAAATGATCCTGCGATTGCCGAACGGTTTTCAAACACGCATGGGCGAGGGAGGAACAGCCTTGTCGGCTGGACAGCGGCAACTCGTAGGGCTTGCAAGGGCACTTTACGGCGATCCGTTTCTTGTCGTTCTGGACGAGCCGAATTCAAATCTGGACGTCGATGGCGATACCGCCTTGGCCGGCGCGATCCTGGCAGTGCGCAGACGTGGAGGCATCGTCATCGTAGTTGCGCACCGTCCTTCTGCCCTTACCAACATCGACAGGGTACTCGTAATGTCCAATGGGATGCTTCACGCCTTCGGCTCACGCGAGGAGGTCCTGGCCAACGTCATCCGCCCCTTTGCTGCGCCGGTTGAACGCCCGGCAGCGGCCGTCGCGATGCACAAAGGGGTGAGCGGTCACGCATGAGGAATATTTTTTTGTCTGAGGCGACGATGGCTCCATCGGCCCCGATCGGCAATGGGAGCCGGCGCAACGCGATTTCGGGCACGCGCGATGGAATCGGGGCCAACCTGATCCTGGGTGCGGCGGTCACGGTTATGTTGCTTGCCGGCGGCGGGCTCTGGCTCGGTCTGACCAAGATTGCTGGCGCGGTAATTGCGCCGGCGACCGTGGTGGTCGAGAGCAACATAAAGAAGGTGCAGCATCTGACGGGCGGCACGATAGGTGGCATCTTCGCGCAAGACGGGGATCATGTACGGGCCGGCGATGTGATGGCACGGTTGGACGACACACTGACACGAGCCAATCTGCAGATAATTAGCAAGGATCTTGATCGGGCAACGGTTCGGCTTGTGCGGCTGGAGGCAGAGCGGCAAGGCCTGTCGGAGATGCAGCTTCCGTTCAGCCTTCAAGCGCGAATGGGCGAGCCGGAGCTGGCTGCGCTGGTGAACGGCGAGCGCACGCTGTTCGACAGCCGCGCTACGGCCCTCAACGGGCAGAAGGCACAATTGCAAAGCCGCTCAAAGCAACTCGAACGCCAAGTTGAGGGCCTCAAGGCGCAACAGACCGCGGAAGAACAATCCGTGGTCCTGCTGGATGGCGATCTTGTCGATGTACAGGCGCTTTTTACAAAGAAACTGGTGTCCAAAGAGCGACTTAGCAACATCAGACTGGATGCCACCCGGGCGCACGGAGAATCAGGGCGCCTCGCGGCGGCAGTTGCCGAGGCGCAGGCCCGGATCAGCGAGACCGAATTGCAGATTCTTCAGCTCGATGAACAAAGGCGTAGTGACGTAACGAGCGAACTTCGTGAAACGGAAGCCAAGCAAACCGAACTCAGCGAGCGCAAGGTTGTGGCACAGGACGAACTGGCCAAAACCACCATCCGCGCGCCGCAATCGGGAACCGTACAGGAATCTTCCATTCACACGATCGGCGGCGTGATTGCCGCGGGCGAGGTTCTCATGATGATTGTCCCTGACACCGGCAACCTTGTCGTCGACGCGCTGATTGCGCCGTCGCGCATAGATGACGTTCGTCCAGGTCAGCGGGTCTCGATCCGGTTTCCGGCTTTCGACGCCGGCACTACGCCTGCCTGCCAAGGGTCTGTCAAGCGCATCTCGGCGGACCTGATAAAAGATCAACAGCGCCAGCTTTCTTATTTCTCGGCGCGCATCAATGTCGAAGACAAGTCCACCTGTCTGACCGATGCCAAAGTGCTCAAACCCGGTATGCCAGCGGAGGTTCACATAAGTACGGACGAACACAGCGTCTGGTCTTATCTGCTGAAGCCGCTTACCGACCAGATGTCGAGGGCTTTCCGGGAATGACATGGCGGCTGTGAGCGGTCGACCGCGGGAACACGGCAGGCGTGCTTGCTGACATATTAGGGTAGGCGACGTGATGCCACAGGGGTGACGCCTGCGGCCGACGCGCGAGGCTCGTCTGGGACATTGTCCCGGCTACAAGGATGCCCCAACAGGATTTTCCTGGCCGCCTCACCAAGTCCTGCCCCGACAACAGCGTTAGTGTCCTGTCATCTTTTGCGCAACAAACAGCGCATACCGTTCCACGATCATCGACATGGGCAATTGCCTCACGAGGAGAGGTTCTTTGCTCCTACGACGCGGCGAGGGCCCTGCGGCGGACACGGCGTGCGGCATGCACCGTTCGGTCTGCAGTCACCGCTACATTTGCCACGTCAGATGTATGCGGCAAGGCGTTCGCGCTTCCATGCGACCTCTTGTAGGGCAGCAATTCCCTGACCCGAGCATTGACCGAGGCAATCTCGACCCGCAAGTCCTCGCATTCCTGCCGTCTCACATCGAGTTCAATCTGATCGGACGCCTGCTGCATGGACAGCTGTGCAAAATCTGCGGCGATCTTGGAAAGGTTCACCTTGTTGGTTTCGGCCTCCTCGGTGAGTGCGGCCAACCTTTCGTCGGTCACCTGTTTTTCGGCCAGGGCGTCGCTCCATTGTAGCTGGAGCCTGGCGATCTCGGCCGCGGCCTCGTTGTTTGCGTTTGAGGCGAGTTCGAAGCGCGATTGGAGACTTTGAATTTCTGAGCGCAATCCTCGGTTCTCAGCCTGGCAGCGTTTAAGCTCGCCATCCATGTCCGCCTGCATAATCCTGGCTGCTTCGGTCACCTCCCATAGCTTCGCCTGCGCAACCTCGAGTGAGGTGTGCAATTTGATTGCCTCTTTTTCGCTCTTGCCGAGCGCACTCAGCATTTCGGAATTTCGCGCAGCTTCGTTGGCATGGATCGTGGAGAAGGCATCCAGCCTATGCCGTGCCTCTTCCTCCCGCTTCATGGCCTTTTCCAGGTCAATAGACAGGCTCACATTCTTTTCACGCAGCTGTTTGTTCTCTCGGGAGCGCCTGTCGGCCTCGACATTTGCGGCGGCAAGCATGTTCGTGAGGTCGCCAAATTCCGCTTCGTTCTTTGTGGTGGTGTTCGCCGCTTCGACCAGCTCCAGCCTTGCCGCGGCCAACGCGCCACGGAGCACTTCACACTCCTGAACAAGGCTTGCCTGGCGCTGCTGCAATGTCTCGACGGTGCCTTGACGCTCACAGTACCGTCTGTTCAGGTCATTGAGTGTTTCCGACAAGTTCCTTTGATCTGCGATCAGATTTTGATTCGCCAGCTCCAGTTCGTTCGCACGGAGAATGTCCGCGTGAAGGATGTGAAAAAACTCGAACGTCAGTTGACATGTGCCTGTAATTTCGGAGATTTTTGCGTTGATGTCCTCGAAATGGAGCTTGGCATCGTGGAACAAGCCGTTAAACGAGCTCACGGCAGCAATTCGGCTCTGCGTGTGTGAGGTCAGCCGATGCGCTGGTATCGGCGAGCTATCATCGTCGTCGCCGGCACCGCCCTCACTCCGTACGCTGTCATCCTGTTCGTTGTTGTCGCCTGCCATGTTTGGCACGTCGGCGACATCCTCCAAATCGAGGCACTGGTCGACAGCGTTAGCCAAGTCAGCTTCGAGATCGTCGAACGACCTCTCCACATTGTCCTCGGCGCGTCTGATCAAATCCCTGAACTTCATGACTTCATCCCCTGCAGCCGCATGCCCGGAACCATTGAGGCACGAGGACTGAGATGCTTTTGTATCGAGAGCTCAACTCAGCGTCTTCGTTCAATCAAACGATGCCAGGGCGCCGGCGCCGCGAGGAGCCGAGAGCTGCGATTGGAAGGCCCTACATCGGTCTAGGTGCCTGCTGACTTATTCTTGAGGACTGCGCGACTCCCCTTCTTGCCATCGTCTTGGCGTCGGTGGTGTGTTGCCTGGGCACATTAACGCTCAGGTGCAGAAGCCCCGACGAACGGCCCGGCACAGCCTCTTGTGGGGCGCATCAGGCGGCCGGGCCTAACCGGCGGTTGAGTGTTTTGGTTTGCCGGCTGACTCACCATGCGACCTTGGCGAGGCAAGCGCATCATTCGAACGAATTGGGGACCGGCCGCCTGGCCGCCCAATCGCACTAAGCTTCCGTTGCCGGAGCTGGCGACGAGGTGCTTTGCCTTGAGCCTTGGTATCTACATACGAAGCGGCAATACGCGCCGGCGGAGCAGTGGCCCGACCCGTCAAACTAGCGCTGCAAAATGCGCGGCAGAGATATCCGAGAATATTGTCCAATCAGCGGTATGAGATCGAAGGCGGGCGATCTTGCTGAACTCCCAAACAATCCCGGCGTATATGTGTTCGGCAAGGAGGATCTGGAAACCATTGCGACATTGCCGAGCGGCACAATCTATGGATCATCAGCGATGAGGTTTACCGCAGCACAGTGTTCGACGGCGAGTTCCTCTCAATAGCATCCATCCCCGGAATGAGAGAGCGGACGATAATTGTGAACAGCCTGTCGAAGTCTCATGCAATGACCGGCTGGAGGCTAGGGTGGACGCTTGGGCCGGTCTCGGCATCAGTTCATCTGGAAAATCTTGCGCAATGCATGCTCTTCGGATCGCCGACCGTATTCAGGATGCCGCAGCGGTGACTCTCGATGAGGCGGTGACGCAGAGATGCGTTTCTTTTCGGACGCCCTTCTGCCGTTGATGTTGACCAATGCTGTGCGGATGTTCGCCGGGGATATGCGTGAACCTTATCGTCCGCTGCGGCGCTCAATTTGCTTGGGGTTCTTGGAACCGTTCCGAACTTTCTCCTTGCGCCTCCGATCGAGTTGCGCGTGCTCATGCGGGGCGCTGAGGTGTCTCGATCCGCAGTGGCGCGGCCATTATGCGACGATCAGCTTAGTTGAAATTTGTCCCCAGCGGACGGGAACGACGCTTGGCCATGTTAGTTGATGTGAATGGAGCAGCTAAGAAAAGATCTGGCATTGCTTACGCGACCCGGCTTCTGGATAGCTTTCGGCATTTTGTTGCTGCTTTACGGGATTCAGGTCTTTTTTCTAATTCGGGCATGCCAATGCCTTTAGCCTGGAACATCGATACCCCTAGCTGGAACGCGGTCTGTCCATCTCCCGGCGGCTGCGCCGATAGCGTTGATCAACGATATATTCATTTATAAGCCTGCTATTCCCGGGGATGCCGAGGTTGGCAGCGCCTGCATCGTTGACTACGCACGTGGCGCTCCCCTCAAGGTAGGTGGTTACCATTCTCGCGCAGCCGGTGAGCATTGGAGCCCGCACTGTGTTGGACGTGCGCTCATGCGTCGGGAAATTTCTTATAGACAGGGGAGGGTCTGTCAGGGCTGGAAAATCACAAGCTGCCCCGCGAATGAGGAAGCAAAAAAGGTGCAAGACCAGATCGATTTCTTCCAGGCAACTCGGTCCTCGCATCATCGCCGATCAGCGGCCGTACCGTCGAGAACCAAAATGCGCACGATCTCAGCCGGTCGGCTTCGACCAAAACATGCGGACTACCGGACGGGGACAGTCGGTGCCGCGTCCCATCCTGTGGCCGGCGCTATGCTGACGCTCCTACGGTATCCCGTTCACCGCCCGCGCAGGAGGGCGAATTTCCTCCGTCCTGCGCGCGACAACCGTCCACTGTTGCGGCCGCACGCAGGACTGCGGCTTATACGCCGTTCTTCCTTTGAGCGGCGTCCAGTTCGCAGGGCTAAATCACCATTGGTATGCAGACGAGCCTCTCGGCGTCTGGACAGAGATCAATTGCGCTTTGCACCAGGGTTCCTGGATCGTAAGCTCCAAACACGCTGCAGTCGCCTGATATGGTCCACTACGTTGGCCGGCTCATACGGCTTCGCAAGGTGCGGGCCTTCCTGACAAAGGTCGCCCGCCGCGATCGCAGTTCGTTCTACTGCGGCAGAAAGCACTATTTTGACCTCGGGCTTGTTCTCGCGAACCCACTTCGACAGTTGGAACCCGTTCATGTTGCCCGGCAGGTCAACGTCACACAAGACGGTGTCGACACCGAACTCCGCATAGTTCAACGCTTGTTGCGCCTCACGTGCGAAATGGGCCTCAATCACCCTGTAGCCACAGTGGCGGAGATAGTCCGCGATGACGCATCGGGCGATGACGTCGCCGTCAACCACGAGGATCGTTTGGCTCTGTTGGTTCGGGGCTTCCATTGACGGAGAACGGTCAGCAACCGGCAGGGTTCCACGCATCATGACCTGCGCGGGATGCCGACCGAAGATCGCGGCGAGATCCTGCACGAAATGATCCCTGCCGGCGGGCGCATTCAATTCAGCGGAGCGATGCCGCACTGGTGACGCCGTCTACCACCTGGTCGACGAGACGGGCTAGAAGACATGGTCTCGAAGCTCAAGGGCAGCCCATATCGCAGCGGCAAACGAGCGCTTGGCGCAAGATCAGTGCTTTGAGGAAAAGGAAATGCAAATCATCGGTGCACAGCGCGAGCGCGGCAAAGCTACCCAGGTGATCATCGCTGAAAAGGGCCTCTATAAAGGCGGCGCACTCGTCAACTTCAGTGCCGATGAGCGGCAAGCGCTTTGGGATCGCGTCCAGGGCAAGGTTGGCGGCCCGGTCCCGAAGGGGCATAAAAAGGACAAGGCCGAGTGGCTGAAGCCCGGACTGGTTGGCTGGGTCAAGACCCTCAAAGGCGAAGAGAAGCTGGGGCACGCAAGGCTGCTGGATTTCCGGGAGGATGATGCAAATGGCCATGCCTAAGAAAGATCAGGAACGCGCCACCTACGCTTGGATGTACGGCGCCCAAGCGCGCAAGGATGGCAAGGAGCGTGAGGTGCCAGCTGGCTGCAGGGCTTGACGGTGTGGCGATGGACGGTTTTGGCAAGACCAAAACCGTCAACGACGAGATGGAGGCCGAGGTCGACGAAGCCGCCGTCGAGCGCCCCGACGAATACCATTTGGTGTATGAATCTGTACGGTCGTTTTTGATTGAAGAAAGGGTTTCGGCGGGCCTATAAAGATTGCGTTTACCATTGCCTTTTTTGGGAGGATGCGATGGTTGCAACGCCCATAGATATCGCTCAAGCGGCCACTGCGACTACGGCTACCTTGCTGAAGTGGCAGAAGTCCATGGAGGAACGCGCCACGTTTCGCCAGAACATGGATCAATCGCGCAGGGCGATCCAAGCCTCACGCGAACTGCTGAAGCGCCTTCGCCAACGTCATCGCGACGAGATGTCGGAAAGTTCGGAAAATGCCGACCCGTCTACTGCGCCGATATCGCAACGCGCCGGCAGCTAGCGGGTGGCGACCAGAGCCGATGTGATGGGGAAAGTTTCACTGGCCGTTCCTTGGGTGGGCAGGCAAGTTAAACTTTGTCAACGAGCGGCCTTTTTCGCGCTCGCGGAAGCGCCACGTTGCTTTCGACCAGGCGCACGTGCTCGGCGTCGACAGTCACCAATGGCCGGAGGCTGACGGTTACCTTGTCCCCGTCGATGCGTGTGACAGGCCGATCAATTCCATATGCTGGCCAATCACAGCCTTCCAAGTCGAATCGACAACAGAATGCGGGAAGTCGTAGGAGGGATCGTCACGCTTATGCGATCGGGCGTCACCCGGCCGCGCACAATCGCCGTGACTGCGACCTCGTCGCCAACTTTGATACTTCCCCGAGCCATGCCCAAGACTTTGGAGCAGCCGGCGCCGGCGTCAAGATGAGGGGGAGCTAATAAAACCCCTCCGCGCCGCGATTGTGACGCAGGGCGATCCGATCGCCGCCAGCGACTTAGCAGACCAATTGACGACAGCGGCCGAGAAGCCTGGCATCCCTGCCGACCAAATCAACGGCGAAATCGAAAGCGTCTTCGAACTGCTCTTAGAGGTGATGCGGCGCGAGAGTTGCGCGAGGAGAACCAGCCCGGAGGCTTCTCCGGGGCTGTGCCGGTCCTGTCCCGTTCCAGCGGATGAACTGCGCCTTCTGACCGGTGACCGTCTCAATCGACTTCAACAGGGGTCCATGGGCCTCAGGTAGAGCTTGGCAGTGCTCCCTGTGGTACGCCAGGAGCGGCCCGGCGATGCTCTTGTGCAGCGCTTCGGCTGCCGCCAGGAAGCGCTCGATTTCAGCCCGGGAAAGCTGTTCGGAAGGTTTGTTCTGGCCATTGGCGCTCTCCATTGAGGGCGTCGCCGCAACGAGGACCATAATTCTACATGCCAGGCCGTCTGACAAGCGCCTCGCCGGCCTTACCCGAAGGAAGACGCAGGGCCACGGCGCCAAGCGGAGCCATCAGGAGCAACCGCAAAGATGAGCAACGGCAGGCCCGGCGACCTCCTTTGGCACACGGGACAAACAAGAAGGGCGCCGAGCCTTACCGGCGCTGCTTTGTGAGGGAGACGACGCCGGATGATGAGAGTATGCGATCGTGCTAATCTCTGCGAACCATGCGAATGAAGGAAAGCCGCGTGGCAGTGCCAATCAACGACGTTGAGACCAAGGTCGGCGGGTGCGATCAGGTTCGGACCATGATGACGGGCTGGTGGGCCTGCACATGGTGGTGGCTACCGCGCTACCGCCTTGCTTTGCGCCAGCCGGCGGCCCATGCCTCTGCCTCGCTGCACAGCCAGCGCTCGCTGTACTGAAACTGATCGTCGTCTTCCAGTAATGCTCCTGCCCTGGAACGTGATAAATCGCTCATCGGTACTGGTGGAAATGTTGCCCTTGATATCGCAGGCTCCCCGCCCCGGCCGTGCGGGTGCCACTCAGCCAGCCAGCTGGGATGAGCCGGTCAGGGAACCATCACCAGCGCCGGCAGATATTGCCGTCGCCACATCCACCGCCGCTTTGCGTTCTTGCGCCAGCGGTCGGCCTGATCCGCACCTTGATGACGCTGGACTTTGCCCACGCCCTCTCCCCCGAGTGCAGAATGCTTCCAAAGCGGTAGCGAGTCCCGACCGGAACATTAGCGCCGACTAACGGTTATTTCGGCAGTGTTCCGAACCGTGATTGGTAGAGCGTTGGTGGCGTTTCATCTTGTCTATTTTTCCGGCCTGACGGCAGACCAGCTGCTAGGCAGCGCCGTTTCTATGATAGTGTGTTTGCTGCTTTATCACGCTCTAGCTACGGACCCCTAACTGATGGTCCACTTCCCGGCTACCCGGCAATCGAAGCTCGCGCGACGTTCCCGACTTTTTCAGCATGATGAGAAGCGCCTCTAGGATTTGTTGTGCGCCCGTAGCCAGTGCCCATGCATTCGCGACGATCTCTTGCTCACGCTCTGTCATCCCGCCCTCCTAAAATATGTGGTCGGAGCGTGCTTTAGAAAGCTTCGCCCCAGCAGGGGCGTGCTTGACGATTTCGGCGAACAGAAAAAGTCGCCGGCTCCGCCCGACCAGGCCGGGATGGTCGTTGGGAAATTTGTTGACGGCGCTCGTGTTCACCTCACGTCCAACGCGGTTCAACTGCAGCTGACCGTCGATGTCGTGGCTGAGAATGTCCTTGAGGCTGGTCCTTTGGTCCCCGGGTCCAGCCAGACGTCATAGTATGCCTGGTAGAGAATGAGAGGCTGTTGATCATGCAACTGCTTCATCGGTTCTGCGGCAGGCTCTGTGATGATGGTGCAGCTGGTTATGTCGAGATTGGAATTGTAAGCCCAAAGCCCGGCGAACGAGAAAGGCGCGTGGCCTGGCTGGGGCAGCGAAGGGAGAGGCAATGAGCGCGTTCGCTATTGTTCTCCCTGAGCAGCACGTTCACGCGGCGGGTGCTCGGCCGGCAAGCTCGTACCCTGAGCGCCGAACCTGATGCTACTCGCGCGGCGGGTGTCTCAGCCTGTCAGGAGTTCGGCGGCAGGAGCATGGTCCCATAGCCGGCCATCAAGGCGATCAAGGTTGCTGCAACCAGCGGCAACCAGAACTTGATCGGTCCGGCAATACTGCCAGCGATGCGCGGCCGATGCCATCAGCACCGTCAGGAGCCAGACCTCCCACGGGTTGAAACCGCCCCATGGGTCAATCGTCCGGTTTGGCAACAAGGGCAAGATGATCGCTGTCGCAGCCGTGCGGCAAGACATATTTGCGGCGGTGTTCCTCCGGCAACGAGTCGTCTCAGCTAGTTGTGGAGGTGCGACAGTTGAAGTCCAGGCTGGTGCTCCATGCCGGATAACAGCGATTCCGCCGATCGGAACATGTCCTCGAATTCCAACTCGTTTTCAAACACCACGCCGCCGACGCTGATGGTCAGCGTGTCCGCGGTTCCTTTTGGCGCGAAATAGGCTTGGGCCACGCGCGCCCGGATACGGTCGCCGATCTCCCTGGCGTCGTCTTCTGTCGCACCGGGCAGAAAGACCCCGAACATGGAGGTTCCGATCCGGCCCACCAGATCTTCCTTGCGTACCGATGACTGGATGGTCGAGGCTATGAGCCGCAAGGCTTCGTCACCCCAGCCAAGGCCGAAGCGCAGATTGATGGACCTGATGTGTTCGGGATGAATGACCAGGAAGGCGCCAGATCTTGGACCAGACGATTCCGGCCTGGTTGCTCTCCTTTCGACCATCGACGTGAAGACTGTCCGGTTGAGGCAGCCTGTCAGGCTGTCAAAGGTCGCCGACTTGTTGAGTTCTCTTCGATAACGGACGAGCTCGGTCCGCTGCAGTCCAATGAACAGGAAAAGCGGGCCACCGACGATGACCGGCAACAGGATCGCTGTGACCATGCTGCGGCCGAAGGGCGTCAAGGCTTCCGAGAACAGAAGCAGATAATTTAGGCCAACCGAGAGGAGCAGAATTCCCGCCGATCCCAGGGCAGTCAGCCATGCGATATCTTTCCATTGCCGGGGCGAGCTATTCGCCATTGGTGTCATCATTAGCCAATCTCCCGCCTGATCGGCTGTCATAAGGCCAAGGTGCTGCACTTTCAGTTTCGAGGAAACATACAATTTTAGTAATGGCGCAATCACCTACCATCGGCCCGAAATCAGCCCTTCAAAAGCAAGGCTACGGCGGCAAAAGCAACGACACCGAATTATCGGCTATTGCGGCGGGCCGAATATCCCCATCTGCGCGTCTCTGGCCACTGCCTCCGCCTTGCCATAGATGCCACTCGCCAAGGCCGTCGCCCAGCCATTGGAAACAAGCCACGCGCCGACATCCTGCTTGCCCAAGCTGCACGGTGCCGCAATGGCAAAACGATCGATTTCCGGCGGCACGACGCATTTCAGCGCCCGGCCGCGCAGCCAGGAATTGAACGTCGCGCGCGCACGCTGGCCGCAAGGCCAGGCGATGCCACGAAAGGAACAGGTCTCATCCAGGTCAATGCCTTGGATCCCGCTGATGGCTACCTTGCGCCCTACGGATTCGAAGGTTGCCGACGAGGTGGCAACCGGTTGGTACAGCAGGACCTCTTTCCAATCCTTTGGCATTCGCATCCCTGCAGGCGCGGCCAGACCAAGGTCGCTGAGCGGCGGGCGCGGCTCGACCCGTTCGATTTGCGCCGAATCAAGCTGTGGCGGCGCGATAAGGTCCTGAGCAATCTTGCGTGCCCGTCCTCGCCATGGCGTATTGGCGACGGTCGCAACTGGTCGCATTGGCTGGCTATCGTCGATGGATTGACGCGGCGCTGGTATCGGCCGATCGACGGGAAGCAGATCGGCGGCCCGGATGATCAACAAGACCCCGGACAGGAGGAGCAGGCTTCCGAGCAATATCAAGCGATTGTGCCTCAGCCAGCCCATCAACTCAAGCAAGGTTCCTTGCCCCTCAATACCCCGATGTCGATTTGGCGACCAGCTTGAGTACGCCTTTTCGAACCTGGTAGAAGGGCATGGATCGCTCACTGGAGCCATCCGCCCGAAACCGGAACAGGCCGGTCGATCCGCGAAATCCGCTCCGATTTTCGAGCACCTGCTTGCTGAAGCCGTCAGGCCCGGCCGAACTTGCAATTCCTGCTGTCAGGGCGACCATATCATAGGCGTAGGCGACATTGGCGTCGGCTGGATAATTGTAGGTCGTCTTGAAGCGGTCGGCGATCGGGCCGGTTTCGGTTGGGTCGAGCGTGGCGATGTAGGAGCTCTCAAACAGCGGCTCCATCGGATGTTCCAGCCAGCGGTTGGTTCCAATGACGGCGACTGCTTTTCCAGGAATGCCTTTCGTTTTGAGCGCCGCAAGGATCTGCGCCGGATTGTCGTCGCCGCTGGCGATGATGATGGCATCGGGAGCCTCGACCAGCGAGCCCATATCATTGACCACTTTGGTGCCGCCATCGCCGGCCGGATACGGAATGGTGACGGCGAGCGTCGCGCCATAGATGCTGAGGCTGTTGGCGACCCGCGTTTCAACCGCGCCGGCATTCGCTCCTGCCGCGACGAGCAACACGAACTTCTTGCTGCCTTTGGCCGCCAGGCCGGCTGCGCCCGCGGCCGCGCTGTCGGCCTCGTTGAGGCGCACCGCATAGACGCCCGGGCCGCCGGCGAAATTGTCGGCCAGCGCCAGCACCGGCGGTCGCTTCGATCCCGAGAGCTTGGCTATGTGCTGCGCGGCCGCGAGTTCGACCGGGCCGATGACGATCTTGGTTCCAGTGGTGATCGCCTTCACAGCCAATTCGCTGGCGTGCGCGCTGTCGCCCTTGGTGTCCTCGACCGTGACCGTGAGCAGGACATTTCCAAGGTCGGCCATCGCCAGCTTGGTCGCATCGAGCATCTTCCGGCCGTTTTCGCCGGCGACTCCCGGGGCCGACAAAGGCAGCAGCATCGTGACCTTCGTCGACCCGGTGCCGAGCGATCGCGTGGCTTGGGCCGGGCTGGCAGCGGTGCCGGCGGCCGGCGCTCCGGGTGCGGCGATCGCCGCCTGGTCGAGCGCGTCCGAGACGCTGCCTTTCGACTGGCAGCCCGACACTATGCCCGCTAACGCAAAGACGATCGCCCACGTCCACGAACCGTGTCGCTGCCGGCCAGAATCCATGATGCCTCCCTCATATCCCGCCGGGTATTTGTCCCGGTCTCATCCGTTCATCTTACGGCAGACTTGCCTCGCCGTCTTTGCAATTGCTGGATTATGGCTCAGCCGTCGAAAAGTTTTGCCCGGAGCGCCTTGATCATTCTGGCTTGCCCGGCGCTTCGATAGTCCGTGCATTTCATGTATCGCGGGCCCGGCACGAACAGTCGGCGCACACAAATCCGCCTCGCCGGGGCAGGGGCACCATCGTCTCCTGCTGTCGGGAATGCGGAGAATCCGAACGTCGCCACCGGTAGCGGGCCGGCCACCGCAAAACCTTCTCTCGCCAGGATTGCGCGCGCATGCCGGCAGTAGCGGACCGAAAGTTCGGAGAACCGGGTTTCACCGTGCCCGGCGCGATATTTCATGACGGTCGTGCAAAGATCGCCTTCGGCAAGGCTGTTTGCCTGCGCCAGATATCTGACGCCGAGCGCGATGTTGGTCGCAGGGACCGCGAGTTCGTCGAGCGAACCGCGAAAGCCAAGCATTCGCGCCGTCGCCGGCATCACTTGCATCAACCCGACTTCACCATCGGCGCCGTGCACATCGGGATCGAATCCGCTTTCGATCTCCATCACCGCGTGCGCCAGCACCGGCTCCAGGCCGTAGAGCGATGCCTGGCACGTCGCGAACGCCTTGAATGTCTCGCGCGTCCATTCCGGAGCGAAATCGCAGCGAACCGGCCGCGTCAAGCCGGACGGAGCTTGCTGCTCGAGGGCAGGTCGTTCCAGCCAGTTGGCACGGGCTTCAGGGGCAAAAACGGCCAGTGCGATCGCTCCGGCAATCGCTCTCGACAATCTTCCACGGGCGATCATCGTCAGCCTGTCGGCGCGACTTGATCCCTTTCGGTCAGTTCATGTACTCGACCATGCGGTCGTGGAAGCACTCGCACTTGTTGAGCGTGTCCTCGTCCTTGTAGTTCGTCTTGAGGTAGCCATAGGCCATGCCGCAGGCGACCTTGGCTTCCGACGCCCAGACGAAGGCGGGGCGGGACGAATTGATCCATTCCGAGCTGTTGGCGACGGCCACCGACTCGTCCATCAGCTTGACCACCTGGACCTTGAGATCGACGATGTTGTCGTTCAACACCAGGTTCGATGTGCCGACGGTCCGGCAATGGTCGGCCACCGGCCCGTCGATGATGTCGGCGGCCTGAAGTCCTGTCGCGCACATCGACAGCAGCCCAGCCCCGAAAGCCACCCGCAAAATTCTGTTCATGCTCTTCACCCCGTCCCTTTCGCCTCGTTTGTTCTGCCCCATTTATGCGAACGCCAAATGTTTCCATTTGGCTGCAAAATGCTAGGCCACGTCCGTCTTGGTACCATGGCTATCATCGTAGAGTATTTTGACCGCATCGGCGGCGCTGTGGAATGTGTAGTTCTCCAGCACGGCGACCGTATGATAGTTATCGCCGCCGCCGTTGGTATCGAGCTTGACCTCGGCATTGGCCGCATTGGCCGAAGACTGCGCTATCTCCACGAAACCGCCGCCTACGAGATCGGTGACGCCGGCAAGGCCCTTGAGCAACGCGGAAAGGTCGATCTTGTCGCCATCGTGGAAGTCCGCAATCAGGTCGGCGACCTCCAGCGAGCCGATGGCAAAGGTCTTGCTGCCATCGGAGGCGATGGGCGGCTGCGCCGGGGCGGCGAGCGAAGTGTCGAGCTCGACCTCGACGTAGTTGCCGGTCGTCCCGTCGGCCATCTGGAAGGTTCCATTGCCGGTCACGGTCTGCCCATCGATTTCGCCGACAGCGGAGGTCGTTGTCGTGCTGATCGAAGTAATACCGTTATGGGCGAGGTTCGACAACTCCCCGGCGTCGCTTATGCCGTTGGCGTTGGCGTCTTTCCAGATCAGCAGGCTGTCGAATACCGCGTCATTATGGTCGATGACGCCGTCATGGTTGCTGTCGAGCGAGGCAAGTGCCGCCGCGCCGCTGGCGAAGTGGCCACCGCCGAAGCTCGGCGTGAACAGTTCCGTGCCGTCGTCGACCTTGCCGTCATGGTTGAGATCCACCGCCAGCATGCCGTCGTTCGACGTGTTCCAGGCCACCTGGTCCTTCGTTCCGTCACCGTTGATGTCGAACTGGACACCGTGGTTGAGATCGGAGAACGCGAAGCCATCGTGGTTGAGGTCGAGGATGATCGGATCGGTGGCGCTGTTGTAGACAAAGATGTCCGAAGCTGTGATAGCGGCAATCCCCGCGAGCGCGGTGATGTTGTCGAAGGTCGCGACCTGCGTGCGGCCCGTGGTGTCGTGCCAATCCGTGTCGAACCAGAGCTCGCCGTGTCCGGTGGTCGAGTTGAAGACAAGGACATAGGTGTTGGCTGCCACTGCGACTGTTGCCGCCGCGATTTCGATCGACGTCTGTGCCGCACTGATTTGAACGACATGTGCCGAGTCGCCGGTGGTAAGAGCGGAGATCGATGCCCGGATCGCGAAGTCGGTTGCATTGAGAGCGGTGCCGGCCGAGGTGCCGACCGTGTTGGCGAAGTTGACGCTGCCGCCGCCGGTCGAGCCTGTGTCTAACAGGCCGATCTTGTCCGTGTTGTCCGTGTAGTCTTTGATTATGTCGGTTCCAGTGTTGGTCGCCAGCCGGAATTGATCGACACCGGTGCCACCAATAACGGTATCGTTACCACCACCGCCGCAGATCGTGTCGTTGGCGGAACCTCCGGTAATTATTTCATCGCTTGCCGTGCCTTGCAGCGTATAACCAGGACCTTCGCCGCCCTGCAGGAGGACGCTCAGCGTAGCTGGCGCACTTACGTCACCATCCCCATCCTGCGCCGCAATACCGAAGGTGAGCGGCTGATCTTCAGGAATGACCGTCGTAACGAGTTGTACGCCGTCAATTCTGGTGTTGCCACCTCCGTTCTGGTTGGTAAACCATACCTCCATCGTCGCGAAATCTCCAGGAGGGTTTATAGTGACAAACCCGGTGCCTGGCGATTTCACGACGGTAAAGGTTTGAGAACCCGATCCGGCGTTGAAGCCGGTGCCCCCGCTGATCAGATTTCCATCCGCATCGAACGCGCGCCAATTGACCACCATGGTGGTGGTGCCACCACCACCATTTCGATCTATTTCGAACGTCAACGCGTCCGCAACTGTGGGGTTTCCGTTTGATGTGACGTTGACAAAGAAACCTTCGTTGTTCTCGATCGTCGTTTGGGCTGTCGAGTCCCCTATGCCAAAACCGTTACCTGTCGGCTTGACGTCGTCATTGTCGTCACCTGGCTGTCCTTCGCCAAGGTCGACCAAAGTCGTTCCGTTGAAGATACCGCCATTGAACGTTAGTTCGTAATCACCCGCGGGCACCGTCAAAGTCTCTGCGCCTGCGCCCCCACTTGCCGAGCTGAAGTCAAGTGGAATGGAGACGACAGGGCGCTCAGTGTGGGTCAGGGTGTATGTGTTGTCGGTATCGTTCAGGCTGAGTTTGAAAAACTCCTGGGTTTCGCCCGCGTCATGGATGCCGTCATTGTTGGTATCGATGAAGCCCGTCAGCGTCTGACCGCCGTTTGACAGAACTTCGACGATTCCAGCCAGGTCATTGTAGCTGGTGATGACCAGTGCGGAACCGGCATTCGGACCGTCCGCCCCATACTGAACATCGATGTGGCCGGTAACAGTGCCAGTCGTATTGGCTACGATTGCATTCTGGATCGAATTCAGCGTCGGCACGTCGTCGGTGACGTTGACCTGAACCGTTGCACTCGCCTGGTCACCGTCCGTATCGGTGGCGACCACGTTGATGCCGGTCAGGTTGATGATGTTCTGCCCGCTTGCGTCGGGATGGGGGAAGTTGTCGAGCAGCGTCACATTGACGGTCGCGGATCCGTCCGTGCCCGCCACAATCGGCAGCGACGGTGCGACCAGGTCGATATGGATGGCGTCGATGCCGCCGATCGAACCTGTGATCTGCGTCGGGCCGGCCAGCGTCCAGACGATGTCGGCGCCGGCAACCCCGTTGACGTCCGCCGTGATCCCGGCAACCGATGTGAACGCCACCCCGGTGATGTTGTCCGAACCGGCATGGAACGACACCGTCCCGCTGCCGTTCTCGACATTGGTCGCGGCGGCGCTGCCGGTCGCATTGGCGGTGCCGAGCCCTTCCTCGTCCACCGCGATGATCGCGTTCGTCACCACTGACGGGTTGGCCCCGTCATTGATGGTGATCGTCAGCGTCGTCTGCGAGGTATCGCCGTCGCCGTCCTTGAGCGTGTAGGTGAAGGTGTCCGTCACCGCCGAAGCGTTGCTGATGTTGGAATTGGCAACGTAGCTGTAGGTCCCGTCCGGGCTCAGCGTCAGCGTGCCGTACTGGCCAACGACATGGAAGTCGCTGCCCGCAGGCGTCGTTGCCCCAAAACCCGTCACGCCTGTTACCGAAGCGCCGTCGGCGCCCTTGGTGTCGGCGCCCGTGTCGGTATCTCCGGCATCGCCCGGCGCGGCATCCGTGATCACGTTGCCGCTCGCCGTGCCGCCTTCCGTGACGCTGTCCGTGTCGGCAACCGCCGTCGGCACGTCGTCGGTGACGTTGACCTGAACCGTTGCACTCGCCTGGTCACCGTCCGTATCGGTGGCGACCACGTTGATGCCGGTCAGGTTGATGATGTTCTGCCCGCTTGCGTCGGGATGGGGGAAGTTGTCGAGCAGCGTCACATTGACGGTCGCGGATCCGTCCGTGCCCGCCACAATCGGCAGCGACGGTGCGACCAGGTCGATATGGATGGCGTCGATGCCGCCGATCGAACCTGTGATCTGCGTCGGGCCCGCCAGCGTCCAGACGATGTCGGCGCCGGCAACCCCGTTGACGTCCGCCGTGATCCCGGCAACCGATGTGAACGCCACCCCGGTGATGTTGTCCGAACCGGCATGGAACGACACCGTCCCGCTGCCGTTCTCGACATTGGTCGCGGCGGCGCTGCCGGTCGCATTGGCGGTGCCGAGCCCTTCCTCGTCCACCGCGATGATCGCGTTCGTCACCACTGACGGGTTGGCCCCGTCATTGATGGTGATCGTCAGCGTCGTCTGCGAGGTATCGCCGTCGCCGTCCTTGAGCGTGTAGGTGAAGGTGTCCGTCACCGCCGAAGCGTTGCTGATGTTGGAATTGGCAACGTAGCTGTAGGTCCCGTCCGGGCTCAGCGTCAGCGTGCCGTACTGGCCAACGACATGGAAGTCGCTGCCCGCAGGCGTCGTTGCCCCAAAACCCGTCACGCCTGTTACCGAAGCGCCGTCGGCGCCCTTGGTGTCGGCGCCCGTGTCGGTATCTCCGGCATCGCCCGGCGCGGCATCCGTGATCACGTTGCCGCTCGCCGTGCCGCCTTCCGTGACGCTGTCCGTGTCGGCAACCGCCGTCGGCACGTCGTCGGTGACGTTGACCTGAACCGTTGCACTCGCCTGGTCACCGTCCGTATCGGTGGCGACCACGTTGATGCCCGTCAGGTTGATGATGTTCTGCCCGCTTGCGTCGGGATGGGGGAAGTTGTCGAGCAGCGTCACATTGACGGTCGCGGATCCGTCCGTGCCCGCCACAATCGGCAGCGACGGTGCGACCAGGTCGATATGGATGGCGTCGATGCCGCCGATCGAACCTGTGATCTGCGTCGGGCCCGCCAGCGTCCAGACGATGTCGGCGCCGGCAACCCCGTTGACGTCCGCCGTGATCCCGGCAACCGATGTGAACGCCACCCCGGTGATGTTGTCCGAACCGGCATGGAACGACACCGTCCCGCTGCCGTTCTCGACATTGGTCGCGGCGGCGCTGCCGGTCGCATTGGCGGTGCCGAGCCCTTCCTCGTCCACCGCGATGATCGCGTTCGTCACCACTGACGGGTTGGCCCCGTCATTGATGGTGATCGTCAGCGTCGTCTGCGAGGTATCGCCGTCGCCGTCCTTGAGCGTGTAGGTGAAGGTGTCCGTCACCGCCGAAGCGTTGCTGATGTTGGAATTGGCAACGTAGCTGTAGGTCCCGTCCGGGCTCAGCGTCAGCGTGCCGTACTGGCCAACGACATGGAAGTCGCTGCCCGCAGGCGTCGTTGCCCCAAAACCCGTCACGCCTGTTACCGAAGCGCCGTCGGCGCCCTTGGTGTCGGCGCCCGTGTCGGTATCTCCGGCATCGCCCGGCGCGGCATCCGTGATCACGTTGCCGCTCGCCGTGCCGCCTTCCGTGACGCTGTCCGTGTCGGCAACCGCCGTCGGCACGTCGTCGGTGATGGCGACGGCAAAGGTTGTGCTGGCCGAATCGCCGTCGACATCCGTAACTGTAATGCTGAAATTGTCGGGAACCGTGTCGTTGGGATTGAACCCGTCCCCCTGAAGGGGATGAGTGACCGATTCGGTCACCGTGTAATTGTATTCGATGGCACCCGTGCTCGGATTGTATGACACGATCGTCAGGTAGCCGAAATCGCCCGGAATCTGCTGGCCGACGCCGATAACAGTGACGCCGTTGATGACGATCGACCCGATACCATCCGGCGCGTCGATGGTGATCGTTCCTTTGCCGGAGGTTTCCGCGTCGCTCGGCGCGTCGCTACCCGGCGATTGTGACGGGCCGCCGTTAAGGCCGGTTTCGCTGGCTGCCTCGTCCGGGGCAAGCAAGGATGTTGCCACAACTGAAACCGGCCTGTCGACGACAGACGGGAAGAGTTCGCGCCGATCCAGAAGCCCAAATTGCAGAGCCGTGGGCGGCAACAGTGCCGAAAGGCCGAACCCGTCGCCAATGCCGCCAGGTGGAACCGAGAAGTCTGCGCCCGCGCTTGGGTTCGAACCGCCCGGGCCGGCCGATATGGAACCATCGGCACCGAAGGCGACATCGACATGGCTTGCTTCAAGTGCCGCCAGCAAGGCAACGCGCGGAACTTCGACATCACCGATGATGAAGGTCGGCACGTTGAGCGCGCCATCCTTGATGAGGATGACTGAACCGTCGGCCTGTTCCAGCAACAGATTGTGGCCGTCGACCTTGATGTTGTCGATGGAGACGTCCGCCGGAAGTTTCACGATGTTGCTGGCGTCGGCCACGTATTCATGCGGCGCGGCTGCCGCCGGCGCTTTCGCCTCCGCGGGTGCTGCCGGCTGAACGGGTGCGCCACTGCCGACATCGACCGGTACCGGCTCGGCAGGCGCCGCCTGAGCGGCCTGCGCTACCTGGATGCCTGCCTGCGATGGCGAGCCGCCATGTTCATGTGAAGAGTGCTCGTCCCAAGAATTCGAGACGGTATCTAAATCGTTACTGGTCGTCATCGCCAAACCCCTCCGGCATTTCCCGGATAGAGACAGTGACGACTTCTGCTTTGCAACTGTCCCGCAATCAATTTCATATATCCCGGTATGCAAGTCTCGGCATTTTTTACGTGTGGTAAACCCGGAAGATATAATCTGATATACATTGGCCGCGCCGCGCTTCGTTTGATATCCGCCGGCTGAGCTGGATTGGTAAACAGAAGTATAAATTTGAATAAAGTTTTACACAAAATAGGTATTCCCGATTGAAGGAAACTTATCCACCTTCCTTTCCAGTAATTTGAGACAAGATTGGTACCGTCCACAGTCAAGAGGTGGGCGTCATGAAAAAAGAAAAATCTGCCCTGGGAATAACCGGGCTCAGGCTCCTCCTGCTGGCAATGGCGATCGCAAGCCTGCCGCAGCCATCATCCGCGAAAGCAATTGCCGTGAATGCCGGCGCTGCCGCTGGAGTTCTGGCGGCGGTCGAAACCCCGTCCAGTCTCGGCGGCGTTTCGCTGGCTCGGCCGCAGCCATGGCAGCCGGTTTCAGCCTACCGGATCGGCATGATTTTCAGCAGCTCTGTTGCCGTTGATGAAAAGCGTGGTTCTTCGATCGCGCCGCCCGCCGCCGGGATCGACCCGATCCAGACGGCGGCGATCATTCCCGGCGTGTTCGGTTCTGTTGCCCTGTCGATGCGCAATTTCCCCGTTTCGGCGCGCTGGGCGCCGGTCTACAAGGCAATTGTCGACTGTACCGCGAGCAGCGCGTGCGAACGCAAGAACAGCGCCTTTGCCGAGATCGTCAAGGCAGCCGGGAACAAGCGCTTCATCGATAAGTTGTCCTTCGTCAACTCAAGTATAAATCGCGCCATCGCCTACAAGAAGGACAGCGTGGTTTACGGCAAGCTCGACTACTGGGCCAAGCCCCGGGAAATCCTTGAGCGGCGGGCAGGGGACTGCGAGGATTTCGCCATCCTCAAGATGGCCGCGCTGCTACATGCAGGCATCCCGGCGCAGAGCATGTCGCTGGTCGTCTTGCAGGATCGCAAGCGCGGTTTCTTTCATGCCGTGCTGTCGGTCAGCACCGGCAGCGGCGTCTTCATTCTCGACAGTTTGAGCAATGTAGTTTCCCGCGACACAGACCTGCCGACCTACGTGCCGCTGTATTCGTTCAGCACCGATCGCGCGTGGATCCATGGCGCGAAGACCGGTTCTGCTCAAATAGCCGATATCAAGGGCGGCCTTTCGACGGTCGCGCCTGGTGAAGGTGTGCAGCCGTAAGCTCCCGTCAGAGAGTCTTGAGCGGTCTATCTACTTGTTTGACGCAATTTCCAAGGGAAAGCGCTACGCGCTTTCCCCGGAAAACTGCTCAAATTTTGCATGGAATTGCTCTAGCCGCCGAAGACGAACGCCATGAGCAGTTCCGGCTCGACCACCGGCGCCCGCACCGCGCTCAGTTGACCGCGGTAGCGGCGCTCGCCGGCGCCGATGACGAAACCGGTGGCAACCGGCGTCTCGCCATTGGCGTCGAGCCTGCCGAATATGTCGGCGACATTGAGGTCCAGCGCCAGCTTGAGATCATGGCGCGCGTCCTCGTTCGGCGCCACCGGCAATTGCCGCCGCACCAACTGCTGGAACGGCGCATTGAACGTCAGGATCTTCTTCGACGATGCCAGGGCAAAGGCCGGCGAGGGACAGGCGACGAGAATGGCGTTGATGGTCTTGATCGACGCGAGCCTCTGCAAGGTGACGTTCTGGTCGGCCAGTCCACGCATGCAGGCTACGCGGATTGCCGATGTCAGGTTTCCGGCGTTGGCGTGGCTCTCTGCAATTTCCTCGATCAGCGTGCCGATCGTGCATTTGCGGCTTTCCGCCATTTGCTTCAGCGAAGTCCAGAACGCCCTCTCCAGACGAATGCCGCGGCGCGTGCCGCCACGCGCCACAACCCGGAACTCGAGACCGAAATCCTCACTCGCCAGCGGTGGCAGCAGCCGGTCGCGATCGACCGGGCGGGAGATCGCACTATCGCTCACTCATTGCCTCCTCCCGCGCCTTGTTGATCGGCTTCAGAAGGTAAGTGAGGATCGTTTTGCGTCCGGTCTTGATGTCGACCGAACAGATCATGCCGGGGATGATCGAATAGGTCTTGCCGTCGCGCGTCAGGGTCGATTTGTCGGTGGCGACACGCACCTGATAGTACGGTTCGCCGGTCTTCTGGTCGACAAGGCTGTCGGCAGTGATGTTCGACACCTTGCCTTCGATGCCGCCGAAGATCGAGAAGTCATAGGCGGTCACCTTGATCAGGGCATCCTGGCCCGGCCGGATGAAGGCGACGTCCCGCGGTGAAACTCGGGCTTCGACCAGCAGGGTCTCGGACGTCGGCACTATACCCGCGACGACCGCGCCGGGCTGGACGAAGGCGCCGACCGTGTTGATGTCAAGCGTGTTGACGATACCATCGACAGGCGAACGGATATCGGTACGCGCCACCTTGTCGGTGGCACCGCGTATCGTCTCGTCCACCACCGAGAGATCGGCCAGCGCCTGCGTCAGATCGCTGAGCGCTTCCTGTTGCAGCTGCAGGCCAAGTTCGTCGACCTGAAGCTTGGCTTCCATGATGGCAGACCTGGCTTTCTTGATGGTCTCTCCGGCAAGCGTCAGCTGACCATTGAGCTCGGTCTGCTCGCGCTCGACGCGGAGCTGCTCGGTTCGCGCCATCAGGCCTTTCTTGACCATCGCTTCGACCAGCTTCGCCTCCTGGTCGCTGACGGCCAGGTTCTTGGTGAGGCGATCGGCATTGGCGTTGGCTTCGTCGAGTTCCTTCTCACGCTGATCGAGCCGCGACTTTAGAACCGACAGTTTGACTTCGAAGTTGTCGCGCCGCGCGATTAGCAGCTTCTGCTCGTTGTCGCAGATTTCCGGCGCCACCTTCTGGATCTCGGACGGACAGGGAAACGCGCCCTCGAGGCTGCCGGTCTGTTCGAATTGGAGCCGTGCAATGCGCGTCTGCAGCGCCCGCGCCTTGGCCTGCTGCTCGCCAAGGCTGGAAGTGTTGAAGGTGTTGTCGAGACGAATGATGAGGTCATTCTTCTTGACGACCTGACCGATCGTCACGGCGATTTCCTGAACCACGCCCGGCTCGCTGGCCTGGATGATCTGGGTCTTCGACGCCGGTATGATCTTGCCGTCGCCGCGTGCGATTTCATCGACCTCGGCAAAGGACGCCCAGGCTACCGAACTCGCAAAGAGCGCTCCGATGATGAATATCGAAGCCGACGCAAAAAGCGGCGGACGGTCTTCCCTGGCTAGCATTTCCAACGCCCAATGTGTTGAATTAACTCAATAATTCTGTTCGGTCAGGCGCTTGTTTTCTGCAACGCCTGTATCACCTGGTCTTTCGGTCCATCGGCAACGATCTTGCCCTGCTCGATGACAATGAGGCGGTCGGCCAGCTCGAGCATGCTGAAGCGGTGCGTCGATACGATCAGGGTCGTGTTGCGATCGAAAGCCACTTTGAGCTGCTTGATCAGCTGGCGCTCGGAAGCCAGATCCATCGAGCCGGACGGCTCGTCCAGGAACACGATTTTCGGTTTGGTCAGCAACAGGCGGGCAATTGCCATTGTCTGCCTCTGACCGCCCGAAAGATTGGTGCCGCGCTCGCCGACATTCATGTCGTAGCCTCGCGGATGGCGGGAGACGAAGTCGTCGACGCCGGCAGCCTTGGCCGCGTCGACGATCTGCTCATCGGTCGCCTCCGGGCACGCCATCAGGAGATTTTCCTTGATGGTGCCCGAAAACAGATCGTTGGCTTGCGCGACGATCCCGACCGCGGCGCGAACCTCCGACGGGTGGTATTGACGGATGTCGATCCCGTCCAGCAGCAGCTCGCCGGAGGTCGGCAGGAACAGCCTGCCGATCAGCCGCCCCATGGTCGTCTTTCCCGAGCCTATGCGGCCGATGATGCCAATCCGCTCACCGGGCTTCACCGAGAAATTCAGGCCGGTCAGCACTTCGTTTTCGGAACCCGGGTAGACAAAGCCGACATTCCTGAATGCCATTGCACCGTTGCGAATGGGGCGGTTGACGAAACCAACCGTGTCCGGCCGATCCTCAGGCTGCGCCATGATCGAATTCACCATTCGCAGGGACAGCATCGCCTGGCGAAGTCTGGACAAGGTGATAGCAATCTGCCCAAGCGGGGCCACCGCCCGGCCCGCCAGCATGACGGTGCCGATGATGGCGCCGGTCGAGACATGCCCTTCCGAAAAGGCATAGGCGCCGGCCACGATCAAAGCGACGGTGACCATCTGCTGGATGGCTTGCGTTATGTTGCCGGCGGCAGCCGAAAGCTGTTTGATCTTCTCGGACGTGTTGGATGCGTTCTTGGAATGCTCCGCCCATTTTCGCAGAAGGTACGCCTCTGCCCGCAGCGATTTGATCGTTTCCAGCGTGGAGATGGATTCCACCAGCAGGGCCTGGCGCTGCGAAGCCTCGTTCATGGAAGCGGCAACGCGTTTGCCGATGCGCCGTTGCGTGATCAGCCCGACGATCACCGAGGCGACAAAGGCAATGGCCGGTATGACGACCAGCCAACCGCCTATCGCATAGATGACAAGAAGAAAGACGAAGACGAAGGCTGTGTCGATGAAGACGCTGATGGTGTTCGACGTGAAAAACTCGCGCACGAACTCGTACTGGGTCACCCGATTTGCATATTCGCCGGTTGAGCCGGGCCTTGCCGACAAGGACGAGTTCAGCACCTTCTCGAAAAGCATATAGGAGATGCGAAGATCGGCCTTGCGCCCGGCATAGTCGATCAGTGACGCTCTGGCGGTCTTCAAGAGCAGGTCGAACAGAATGACCGCGCCGATCCCGATCGACAGCACCCAGAGCGTCGATATCGCCTTGTTCGGCAAGATCCTGTCGTAGACGTTCATGGTGAAGATCGGTGAGGCAAGAGCAAGCAGATTGATGAATACCGCCGACAGGATGACCTTCGAATAGGTGCGCCAGAACGGCCCCATCGTGCCGGTCAGCCAATGTCGCCGCTCGATCTTGGCCGCCGAACCGACGCTCATCGCCTCTACTGCGTTGGCATAGGTTATCGAGAAGGAAACGCCGCCACTAATATAACTTCCGGAAAACTCGGATTTGCTGATTGTGGTGCGCCCGTCTTCCTGGGGAGCGGTCGTAAATCCACCGTCCTCGGTCTGGGCAAGCAGCGCAACCGGCAACTGGCTGACGCGAAACAGAATGGCGGGAAGGTCGATGCGTCCGCGAAGAAAGTCGCGATGGCTGAATTCCGTGATTTCAAGACCGATGCGTTCGGCAAGATGCCGGATGGCGTCGATATCGATGCGGGTGTCTGACAGCGGCACGCCGGCAAACAGCACGGTCTCGGAACTCGGCCTGCCGAGGTACCCGGCAACAGCGGAGAAGCAGGCCTTGAACGCCTCTTTTGGGGAGAGGATTTTGGGTTGTGGGTTCACGATCGGCCCGCAGGACTATCGTTCGTCCTTGACCTTCCTACTTCTTTCTTACCGGTGCGAGGATGTCGAAAGGCAGATCGTTCGTCTGCTCCGACGGCGTGCGCGCATACGTTTCGGTGTCGGCCGTTTCAGGCGCATTGAACTCGGCCTTGGCATAGGCGGTGGCCTGTTTTGCCGGCTGAAGATTCATGGTCTTCAGCAACTGCCCGGTTGCCGCCAGCAGCCGGTACTGCGCGAAAAGCGACGCGTAGGATGCGGTGTCGGCAAGCGTAGCTGTGTTGAACCGCGTGTTCTGCGCGTCGAGCACGTCGAGCAGCGAGCGCTGTCCGACCTTGAACTGCTCGCGATAGGACGCCACCAGCCTTTCGTTGGCGGCAGCCTGAAGCTTCAATGTCTTTGCCAGATCGGCCTGCCGGAAGCGGCGATCCCATGACGTACGGACGGCTTCCTCGATCTCGCGCAGAACCTGGTGCAGCACAAGGCGCTGCTCGCTGGTGCGGCGGACCTGCTCTTGCTCGTTGGCTTTGTCGATGCCGCCGCGATAGAGGTTCCAGCGCAGCACCAGCCGCGCCTGCAGGTCGCTAGCGTCGCCATCGTCGCCGTCGATGTCATAGCCGCCGCGGGCGCGGCCTTCGGCGATGACGGAGGGCCCGAATTTCGCCCGCGCCGCATCCACCAGGGAGGCGGCGGCGTCGATATCGCTGTTGGCCATGTGGACGCGCGGATTGTTCTGTCGCGCCAGCCCTAGCGCGTCGTCGAGCGACCTTGGCAGCGCGCTCGAGACATCGCCTGGCCTTGACGCGTTGGTCAGCGGCTTACCGACCGTCTTGAAGAACCGTATCTTGGAAGCCTCCAGTTCTTCGGTCGCCTCCTGCATACGTGCCTTGGCAGCGAACAGCCGCTCCTCGGCCTGCTGGCGATCAGCCTCGTTCAACGCGCCGCCTGCAATACCTTGCCGGATGTCGCCGAGGATTGCCTGGTGAAAGCCCAGATTCTTCTTCGCTTCTGAAACGATCGAAGCCTGCAGCATGTATTCGAGATAGTCCTGGACGACAGACAGTCCAATGAATTCAGACCGTTCCAGCACCCGGAACGATGCGCCGTCGACCCGCGACGCCTGACGGTTCAGTTCCGCCCGCCTTGCGCCGCTGTCATAAAGCGTCTGCGTGACAACGACATCGGCTTCCGCCGGATAGAGCGCGTCATCCTCTATGGACAGCGAACGCCGGGAGGAATTGTCGAGACGACGAACCCCCGCCGACGCCTCGACATCGACGCTGGGAAGATAAAGTCCCTTCGCTTGGCGTAGCTCGAATTCGATTGCTTCGCGGTTTTCGATCGCTTGGCCAATTTCGGGGTTGGACTCCACCGCAACCGCCATCGCCTCCTGGAGAGTGAGCGCGTGAGCATTCCCACAACTCAATATGGCGACCGTCGTCAGCAGGCCGAGGCGCTTGCCTATCGCCGACATAGATGTCGTATTCATTTCACCCCACCCCAACGTTCCCCTGCGCCATTATTGCCAGGCGTTACAACTCAACCGTGATTGTTCACAAATTTGCAAAATATGGGAGCACTTATTGATTTAGTGACCGCTAAAACGCTAAATTCAAGCAAAATTCTATAGAATGTCGCAAAAATGGCACATAAAATACCCACTGCGGTTTTTGGGTAACAGCCGTCCGAGTTTGAACAGGCAAGCGAAACCGCTCCGGGAAGGAGGACCGCAAGGCCACCTTATGACCTATTTTCTCCTGATGGCTTGACTATTTCTGGGTGTACTTTTTCAGCGAGGTGACCGACAACATCTTGGTTGGCGGCTACAATCGGCAGGATAATCTTAGCCCGTTTGCCAAGAGCCTGGAACGGACACCCCGGCCTTTCTTCGACCTGAAGCGTGGGCAAAAATCCCTGAGCCGGCGAATAAACGCCGACGACTGCTTCACTGGCCAGCGTGCCAGAATAGGGGCTCGTATGACGGCCGATCAACGACTGGGTCAACCGAAGAGGTGACGGTACTTTTTGAGGCGGTTCGGTAGGCCATCGAATGCCGCAAGGTCCAAAAATCCCTCGATTGATCCCGATAGCTGGTGAAACCTCAAAATATTTCTTCTGGCGATTTTCCGTTAAAATCAAAAGCGTAATTTTTTTGACGGTTCTAGTGTCGGCCTTTCGCAGCTCAGAAAAAAATTTGACTGTAACGAGTCATACGCTGTTTAAACAATGCGGAACGAAGAGGTCGGTAGCGCCACCACTTTGCGGGACGACATACGAGAGTTGCAGGACGAGCGGTCAAACATCGAGGGGCCGCCGGCTCGTTAGATACCACTACTCGTTCCTCCGCGCCATTCCAACAGGCTGAACTTCGAGGCAAGTGAGCCCGTCCTGGTCCGGCGCCTCGACTCGTAAGTCCATTCCACCGATTACAACTGCCTGCAAGCTGCCGCTTGTTTGTTACTTCCCAAGTCTCATCGGCATATCGAGGCGCTAGACCGTCGGCTGGTCGCGCGCTGTTGCCGCAGCTGCCGATCTGCAACCGTCCCCATTTCCGCCGTTCTGGACCCTGTCTCCCAACGTTTGCAAAACGAGGTCAGCTATGGTCGGCAGTTTGGGGTCGCGGGAGCATACGGAATGATACGGGACCTTTCAGATTTTGGCCCACCAAAATTCAGCAAAATCAACAGTTTCCGTTCGCCCTCCGGGCTCACCAATAACTCACGGCTTACGCCGAACTCTTTGTTTTGTGAATTGAGCGCTTTCCCGAAAGTATGTGCCTTTGGATCGACATAGTCGTCAGTCCGTTCGTCGATTCACCTTCTGGGATGCCACCTGTCACACGTAACCCAAGAATTTCAGCTTCGAAAGACTTCCAGCGATTCGTGCGGCAATCGGCGGCTACGACGTGCAACAGGATGGGTTCACACGACCGATGGCTCAAACCACGGGAAGGCGCTCGTTGACAGTCACTATGGTTGTCACGGCCTCACGCTTCAGCTGTCGCTCTCCGCCCCGCCGGCGCTGGGAGGGTCACCACCGAACTTTGGATGGTGTCTCTGGCCGGGGGATATCCAGGTTTCTATGAAATCCAACGGATCTACGCTCCCCGTCATTTCCTTCGCGAGCGTCAGACGCTCCTCCAGGCGCTGCTCACGCTCCTCGTTCGTGCACTTGAGGCGCTCATGCGCATCCGCGAAAAAGCACTCTACCGTCAAAGCCTTTCCCCACCTCTCGATAATTTCGCAAGCTGCTGCTGGCTATCGGCGGATCGTTGATGCGCAACTGTGACGGCGGTCGTTACCGTGGCTCGAGTGTCAGCAGATGTGGTAAGGCTGATTGTCGACGAGTAGCAGAGGGGTCCAGCAACAATGACTTTGAGACGAACCAGAGCTTACGGCGGATCCGGCTTGGGTCTGGCGGTTTGCACTGTATTGGCTTGGCAAAACGCCACCGCCGCTCAAGATTGCTACGCAGCCGCGACGCCTGGCGTCAATTGGCAGGAGTGTGACAAAAAGCTTCTCATCCTAGAAGGACAGGACCTGAGCGGGGCAAACCTGTTCGGTGTTGATTTCACTTCGACCGACCTCAGGAACAGCAATCTCCTTGCGGCAAATTTTGAGAAGGCAACGCTTGTGCGCGCTTCCCTGGCCGGCTCGACCGCCAAAGGCGCCCGGTTCGACAAAATCGAGGCTTACAGGACCGACTTCAGCCATATGGACGCGCAGGGCGCCGTGTTTGCGGGCGCGGAAGTGCAGCGCTCGAATTTCCAGGACGCCAATCTGGTCAATGTTGACTTCACAAAGGCGGAATTGGGGCGTGCGCAGTTCCATGACGCCGATATCAGCGGCAGCCACTTTTCGTTTGCCAATCTCGCGCGGGCGGACTTCCGAGGAGCGAAGTTCACCGCACCGATAGACTTTGAGGGCGCTTTTTTCTTTCTGACCCGTATCGAGGGCCTCGATCTATCCAATTCGGCGGGTCTGTCCCAGTGGCAGCTCAACATGGCTTGCGGGGACGCCCGGACCGAGTTGCCTTCTGGCATGACGAGGCCAGAAAATTGGCCCTGTCAATTCCAGCAGGAATAGCCCGCCCGTCCGCTTCCCGCCAAAGGCTGCCGGGCGGCAAAGCGCCTCAATTCAGTCCTCTGCCGGGGGTCAAAGCACGACACTGCGGGACATTTCCGGCAATCTCAACGACCAAATGGAGGACGGATGCCCAAGGTCAAAGGTGATACCGCTCTGGACAAGGAGCGCGCCAAAACAGAGAAGCTCCTCAAAAAGGTTGGATACACCGCCTTGAAGGAGGCCGGTGTGGTATCCAAGCGACCCGACCTCCCAAACCTAAAGGTTGAAAAGCGAGGGAAATAGCGCGGACACTCGCATGCTGACCTGACGAGGGCACGCCCAAATGTAGACGTCTGCTTTGTCTTCTCAAGCTAGGAGCGTGCAGGCGGCGCTTGCGAGAACCACAAGGCGGACTGCTGGGGCCGGAAGAAGCTGTCGTATTTCCGCCCCGGTGCGATCCGATACTTCACAACTTTTTCACTTTCAATTGGGGGGCCATATCATATGAACGAAGAGACCGGCGTTCAGAAGTTGGTGCGCACGCTGCGTGCTCGAGCACCTGATGACGCAGCTGAATTGCTCGCTAGAGAGTCTCCCGAGTTCATCCGCGACACACTAAAGCTGTTGCCTGACGGGCACGCCCGTAAGGTGGCCGAGCATTTGCCACTGCATATGCGGCCCATCAGCTCTCATGACGGTGAGATGGGTTTCGCGATCCCCGAGTCGCTCGTCGACGTGATGGACCCGATCCCCGCCAGCGTTCCTGTCGGGACGACGGTTGCTGCCGCGGTGGAAGCTGTCAGAGGCGCCCAGGTGCCGACCGAGCTCACTTATCTCTACGTCACGGACGAGGGCAATAGACTGGTTGGCCTAGCGGTCCTGCGCGATCTGATGCTGAGCGAACCCGACGCGATTGTCGATCACATCATGCTGCCCAGGCCGTTCGCTCTTGATGTCGGTCTCTCTTTGAGTAACGCATGCAAGGCGGCGGTACGGCGTCACTATCCTGTCTATCCGGTGGTGGATGCGGAGAACCGGCTGCTCGGGCAGGTTCGCGGCTGGCGATTGTTCGAGCAGCAAATCATCGAGATTTCCGCCCAGTCTGGCCAGATGGTAGGCCTCCAGAAGGAGGAGCGCTCTTTTACGCCGCTGTTTTCAGCCTTCCTGAAGCGTCATCCGTGGCTGCAGTTGAATCTCCTGACGGCCTTCATGGCCGCATTCGTGGTCAGTTCGTTCACAGGCACGATCGAGAAGATCGTCGCTCTGGCGGCGTTTCTCCCGGTCTTGGCCGGGCAGAGCGGAAACACCGGCTGCCAGGCACTGGCTATGACGCTGCGTGGCCTTGCCCTGGGGGATGTGGACAAACGACCGAAGCTGCACTTGGTGATGAGAGAGGGCGCGCTCGCGGCCGCCAACGGCGTGCTCGTCGGCGTTGTTGCGGCTGCGGCGATGTGGTTCTATGCCTCGAGGCAACCGGCGTCGGCGGCGCAGGCGCCGATGCTGGCACTTGTGATCCTGCTTGCCATGTCCGGATCGTGCCTCATGTCCGGCATCTCCGGCGTGCTGATCCCGTTGGGCCTGCGCCGGGTAGGCGCCGATCCGGCGGTCGCCTCGGCGATCTTCCTCACCACCGTGACCGATATTGTAGGCATGGGCCTGATGCTGGGGCTGGCCACCATGCTCGTGCTGTAGCAAGCTGCGTGCGGTGACGCGTCCCTGGGCGTTGAGGCAATGAGCTGACCTCGCGTTCAAAGAAATTGCAAGACCCGGGCGAATCGCACACGCCTCGTGAGAAGCACCTCCGGCAGCTCTCCGTCCCTTGCGAAACGCGACGGAAGGCCTTTGGAGAAGCCGTGGGTGACCTTGAAGCCTGGTGACCAGATACGCAGGATCGCCCACCCAATATTAATCTTGTCGGCTGTGCGATCCACTACTGATGAGATTTGATTTTGTTAAGCCTTGGGCCAAATACTTCAATCACGTGCAGCAATGTTGAGAAGAGTTTTTGACAATCAGCGCAGCCGAAATAGGAATAAACCCGATATCTTGTTGCGCAGTTGCAACAGCTGCTGAGGACTCGCATAAGTCCGGCGACCGTTCAGTCGCCTTTTTCCTGCAGTCGTGCTAAATCCCTCGCACTAGTCGGGTTTGGGGTGGGTTCTCGGCGTGCAATCTTCGTTTCGAACGATCTTCGGCTTCGCCGCAGCGCTGCTTTGTGCCGGCGTGTTGCCGGCCGGCGCACAAGGTCTTTTTGGGGCCTATGACGATGCGTTTGCGGCCCGCATCGCCAGTCCGGCCGACAATGGAACGCTCGCCCAATTCGTCACGGTTGCGGTCAACGCTGGGCAATACGATCAGGCGATCTCCTCGATCGAGCAGTATCTGATCCAGTACCCCCGCGATGCGCGCGCCCGGCTTGCGGCCAGCCGGTTGTATTACCATGTCGGGTCCTATGAATTGGCCCGGCGGCAGGTGCAGTACGGCATCGAAGTCGGGGGTCTGACCGCAAGTGAGCAACAGGAAGCTGTTCGCCTGCTCGCCCGCATCGAGCGCGCGTTGCGTGGCGTCACCTGGGAACTCGCCCTGACCGGCGGCGTATTCAGCGCATTCACCGATTTTGAGCCAGGCGGGGCGCAAGACGACGACAGCTTCGTCTCGCCTTACGGGCAGGCGGAAGGTTTTGTGCGGTGGGACCTCGGCACGCCAAGTGCCGACGCGCTCGTTCTTTCGGGGTCGTTGACCGCGACTGAGCGTCTTTTCACGGAAGACCTGTCGGTTCCGGGTGGCGAGAAGACTTTTATCCACGGCAACGCAGCGATTACCTGGGACAAGGGACTGCCCAACAGCGGGATCGATTCGCTGCGCCTGCTGCTTTCCGCGTTTACCGTTACGGATCGTTTCGACAGCGACATTTACGAAACCGGCATCGGCCTCAGTGGACGTTTCGTCGTTCGCCCGACCGTCGAGACGACGCTCTTCGCCGGTGGCGGCTACATCGATCTAAGCGCCTCGCAGGGCATTTTCGCCGATAGCAGGGTCTTCTATGAAGCAGGCGGCAGCTACCGCTTCCGCAATGGCCAGGCGCTCGGCTTGCGCTTTGTCGGCTCGAATGACTTCGCTTCCGGATCCGGCGAAATCAGCCGCAGTTATACGGGCGAGGTCCGCTATGGCGGACTGTTGATGAACGTACCGGATCTTTTCGCATGGTCGCACCAGATCGCCTTATCGGCCGGCCACAGCGACACTCCCGATCTGTCCGTCGGCATCGGCACAAATATCAAGAGCGACTTCTGGCGCATTGCCTCGGAAAGCGATTTTCAGCTGACGGAAGCGCAGAAGATCAGCGTCGATTTCGCCTATCGCAAAACCAACTTCGCCCTCGCCAACCGCGACCGAAAATCGTTCGAAATGCTCATGAGCTATACGTTGACGCTCAATTGAAGGAGGCCGCGATGAGGTACCATCAGATCGTCATTTTTATCGCCTGCCTCGCCTTCGCGGGACCATCTGCTGCTGAGACGGTCGGGTCGATGACGGCCTACCAGACCATCATCGTCCGCAATAACGGCGGGACCATGAACGTTGGCGCCGGCGTCGAACTCGGCGACCAGTTGCGAAGCAATCCCACCGGTCTCGGAATGCTGGTGTTCCGGGACGAATCGAGCGCCAAGATTGGTCCGAACACCAGCCTGACGATCGACGAGTTCGTCTACAATCCGGGCTCCGGGTCGGGAAAGATCGACATCGAGATGAACAGCGGCCTGGCCCGTTTTTATGGCGGCCAGGTTTCGAAAGGGGGCGTCATGCAGGTTGCGACGCCGCACATGGTGCTCGGAGCGAGAGGCGGCATCATCGAAGTGCTGGTGGCAGCCGGCCAGACCGTCGGCATATTGCGCGCCGGCCGCATGACCTGCACGATCAATGGCAAACGGCTGGTCATCACGAACCCGGGCTACGCCTGCACGTCGGACGATGGCAAGCTTCTGGCCGGCTACGGCGGCATCGACGCCTTCCCAATCTTGGACAGTATCGACCGGATAGCGGGAACCGGCCTGCCGGGCGCACCGGGTCCTGGGTTGGACGTAAGCGCAATTTGTGCGTCGGCTCTAGGTTCCTCGCTCAAAGTCTGCGGGTCCAGGGACGGCGCACTGCCAGGAGTGGTCATGGAATTCCCTGACAGCCCAACGCCACCTGCGGGCAGCGGGGGGCGGCGGGGCGAGTGTGAGGGTGAGGGTTGCTGCTACTACTACAACTGCGATTAGGCCTGGCTGCACGAGATGAGCCACTCGGTCGGTAGGCGCTGGGCTGATTGGCGGCAAGCCGGCAGGCGCAAAATATCCGGCCTTGTGGTCGTGCTCCTGCTGCTCGCTTGCCATTTGGCTTTTGACGGGCCGTTGTCGCGCCTGCGTGAGCGGACGTACGACTTCTATCAGTTTCTCGCCCCACGTCAGGCGACGAGCAATCCTGTCGTGATCGTCTCGATAGACGACGCCAGCCTCAAGGCACATGGGCGATGGCCCTGGAACCGTGGCCTCTTGGCCGATCTGGTCGATGGCATCACGCAATCCGGTGCGGCGGTGGTCGGGCTTGCGCTGGTACTCCCCGAGGCTGACACCTCGCCTGAGGGCATCGCCGGAGACAAGCGCCTGGCAGCGGCGCTGTCCAAAAATCGAACGGCGCTTGCCGTTAGCCTGGGCAATGAAGCGACGGTTTCAGAAGCAGAACCCAAAGCCGGCTGGTCGATCGTCGGGCAAGTACCCGATACACTTCCCGGCTTCACCGGTCTTACCGGCTCGCTTGCCGAATTCTCGAACGCCGCCGCAGGCCTCGGCGTGATTCGCTCCTTGCCCGATCCCGACGGCGTACTGCGCCATGTGCCGCTGCTCTGGCTTCGCAATACCCCTCAACGCGCGCAGCTGTGGCCGTCTTTCGCACTCGAGCTCCTGCGCCTTTACGCTGGACAGGACGGTTACACAGCCCGGATGAATGCAGCCGGGTTCGACGCACTCAGGATGGCAGGCGCCATTGTGCCGCTCGAGCCGGAGGGGAGCATCCGCCTCTGGGAAACCGCCACGGACACGCCTCGCCTGTCTGCCAGCACTATCCTTTCGGGCCATGGCGATCCGCGGCTGCGGGACGCCATCGCCATTGTCGATTTGTCGGCTGTGGGCCTGACGCAGTACCTGCCCACGCCGACGAGTCCAGCGCGACCAGGAGCGGAGATCCACGCCGATGCGATCGGCCAGATGCTTGCCGGGCGCTTCCTGGCAGAGCCAGCGCACGCGCGTATGCTCGAGCGGCTCTGGTTTCTCCTCAGTGCCGTCGTTTTCATCGGGCTTTCTGGAGTGCTCGCCGGGCGTGTCGTGCTTGGCGCCATCTCCCTGGCGCTGCTGGCCCTCACGCCGTTCGTGTTCGGCGCTCTCGAGTACAGCCTGCAGGGTGCACTCTATGACCCGCTGCAGCCGGCGCTTGCAACCATCATGGTTGCGGGCTTCGAAGGCTATGTCCTCTACAGGCGCAGCGAGCAGCGCCGGTCCACCCTGACGCGACAGTTCTCCCAATATCTGTCGCCCTCCGTGGTGCAGCGCCTCGCAAGCTCGGACACCGAGGCAATCCTGTCCGGCGAGAAGCGCGAGATCACAATTTTGATCAGCGACATACGTGGCTTCACGACCATGAGCGAACAGCTCGACACCCAAGACATCGCCAAGGTGGTCAACCATTTCCTCGGCATTGCGACCGATGAGATCCTCAAGCGCGACGGCACCATCGACAAGTTCATGGGCGATGCGGTGCTGGCCTTCTGGAACGCACCGCTAGATCAACCCGATCATCGTGAGCGTGCGCTCGACGCGGGCCTGGCCCTTATCGAGCGGGTGAGGCGCGAAGACGCCGCCTTCACCGCGGATGGCCATCGCTCCATCGAAATCGGCGTCGCCATCGAGACCGGCATCTGCTCGGTAGGCAATTTCGGCTCCGAACGGCGCTTCGATTACACCGCGATCGGTTCCCCGGTGAACCGCGCGGCACGGCTCGAATCGACGACCAAGAAGCTGGGCATCCCCCTGGTGCTTGGACCCGGCTTTGCGGCAGGAGCATCGATGCCGGTCGTCCAGGCGGGCGCCTTTGAGCTCCAGGGTTTCAAGGGTGAGGTCCCGGTTTTCACCGTTCCGGAGATGCAAGCTGCTCAACAAGGTATGAGCCGCGAACTAGAGAGCCAACGTGGTGAGCAATCTGGCGCCCCCGCCATGGTGGTTGGTTCGCCGCCATCCGTGCAAATGGCGCCGCTTGATGTTGCACCCCGAACCCGAAGCACGCGCTGATCGGCCAACGGGTCGCAGGATGCGATTGTCACGGGCACCGACGGACATCTTGTTTCGGCGACATCGAGGGATGGCGACGGCTTGCGTCACTCGTCCTTGAAAGTCACCTTCATATGTTTGTGCACCATTGAGGCGAGGTCCTCGGCATCCCAGTTCGTTAGCCTGATGCAGCCGTGAGAGAAGGTCTTCCCGATCTTGCCGGGTTCGGGCGTGCCGTGAATGCCGTAGCTTTCGATGGAGAGGTCGATCCAGATTGATCCCACGGGATTGTTAGGGCCGGCAGCAATGGTGAAGGGCCGCTTGGTTTTGACTCCCTTGAATGCAAAATCGGGATCGTAGTGATAGGTCGGGTTGTGCACCACCCTTTGGATCTCTGCCTGCCCACTTGGTGCCGGCTTCTCGTCGCTCCCGATCGAGGCAGGGTAGACGGCAAGCGCTTTATTGGAGGGGTCGAGCACGCGCACCTGATGAGCGCCTTTGTCGACTTCGACGCCGGCAATGGTGGCGGGAGGTTCACCCCGGCCAACATCTGGTACCAGCAGCGTGGTTCCAGCTTTCCTGAATCCGGTGCCTGGGTTTAGCCTCCTGAGCAATGGTTCGCTCACATGGAAGCGCTCCGCCAGCTTCTCGATCGAGTCGTGATAGCCAAGCCTTCTCAGGCGAGCCATCCTCTCCATGCGCCCCGGAATGCGTTTGGTGAAGGGGCCGCGTTCATCTTTGCGGGTCAGTTCATAGGTGATCAGAGCTGGGCTGGTGGAGGTTGCCATCAGCTTGTCCCAAGTCGCCTGGGTGAGCTTGCCATCTGGCGCCAGTCCGTTCGACGCCTGGAAGGCCTTGACCGCCTTGGCGAAGTTCTCTCCAAGGCGGCCGTCGATGAGCCCCGGTGAGAAGCGCGCACGATCCAAAAAAATTTGCGCCTTCAGCACGGCAGGATCGAGCCCTTTCGGATCGCCGGCGGAGAATTGCGCCTGATTTACCGCGGCTAGGTCCAGCTTGGCCGCCTCCGTCCCGCCGCATGCGAAGGCGAGTGCAATGGCGAGGAGGAGAAGGAGCCTGATCATCGATTTCACTCCTTACGTTAAATCGCACCTGATCTGCTTCTATGACGCGCTGTGGCAGATCTGGTTCCATTCGCCGGTAGGAGGATCATAGGCAACCAGCCTTATGCCGCCGACCGGTCCGAGACGTTCGATGCCCATGCCTTGCCCCTCACGAGAGGCGTTGCTGGCCGTGCAGATCGGCAGTGTAAAAATGGCCTGGCCATGTTGACGTGAGCTTCTACCTTCAAACTGCCCACTACCTGGACCGGCAGTCAAATGGTCTCAGGGCAGCAAGTGAGGAGATGCGCTGGGAACCGGCTTGTCGGGCGGGTATTCTATTGATCTTCGGTATCGATAGATCCATGTTCCGTCGTCACTGTGATCGCGTTGTCGCCCGCGATTGCCCTAGCGTATTCGAAGCGCTCCAACTTCTGTTCTGCCGATAGGCCTTTGAACATCGCGGTGGCCGAGTTCGTGATTTTGAAGTCGCCGCAACTCGGACAGCGAAACTCCCGGATGTCACCAACTGTCTCCGAATTAACGAGCGCCTGCTCATCTGTAATCGGGCAAATTGCGGCCATCCAAGCCATCGTGGTCCTCCGTCCTAAGGCCGTCCTCGATTACCCAAAAGGCATCGTCGAGTGCAAAATCCATTTCTGCCGACGCTCACCCCACCTGGAGTACTCCACCGAGTAGATTGCGCTCTTCACTCTCCAACCCAGAATGTGGATTAAAGCCAGTTCCTCGGCGAGCGATTTGCTGGTGGGCGGTAGGCGCTCTCGCTCTGGAGCCTCTCCCAAACGATCGGAGATGTTCATGTAGCGTCGGGCAGGACCGAAGGGCCGGAACGTGGCGTTTTCATCTCTTCGGCAATCACCAGTAGCGCCTCCAGAGCGACGGCGATCCCCGACATCACCGTACTTATGTCTGCGCTGCCGCCGAGCGTCGAAAGTTCGGCCGCTCGCGTTTGCATGCTTTGGCTCAGCTCTTGTAACTTCAGGCGCAGCTCGTCATCCATGGTATGTTCTCCAAGCTTGACGCTGGAGGAACGCGCCCGCTTACAACCCGTTCCGCCGGTGGCCGCAGAGAACCAGAGACACCGCAGATGCTACAACTTGCGCTGTGGCGGCGCTTAGGATGGGCGGTGGATTGAGCCTCAGCGACTGACCGTCGGCAAATAGCGGATGCTTCAGTCTCGAAAAGGTGCTGGACGGCTCGATATGCACCGCCCCTTGGCCCTGGGTGCTGGTCCCATGCACAGTAAGGCCGTGCAAGTGCGCGCGGCCTCTGGGCTCAACATTCCAGTCGTCATGGTCCAAAGTTGTCCCAAGGTGGGTTCTCACCAAAGTGGGCGGCGAGAAGCGTCACGAAGCTTTGAACTTTGGCGGAAAGATGCCTTCTTGACGGGTACATCGCGTAGATCGACCGGCTTACCGGCTTGAACTGGGGCATCACTGTCTCCAGTTGGCCCGAACGAATGGCTTCTCCAACAAGGAAAGTGGGGCAAAGTACTATGCCTGCTCCACCCAGCGCCGCATCGCGCAGGAGCTGCCCGTTCGTTGCCGTCATCCGTGCAGTGATTTTTACTGCCACTTCCCCCTTTGGTCCGTCGAACCGCCATTTTCCGCGGCTGGCGCGCAACGCGTAGTCCAGACAATCATGGTCGTGGAGATCCGACGGCTTTGTGGGACGCCCGCGTCTGTCCAGATAATCGCGCGAAGCGCAGACCACCTCGCGTGAAGGCGCGATTCGGCGAGCAACCAGATTGGAAACCGTGAGTGGAGCGATGCGTACCGCGACATCCAGGCCCTCTTCCACGATGTCAACCACACGGTCGTCCAACACCAACTCAACCGACACCTCCGGGTAGACCGCGAGATATTCTGCAACGACTCTCCCAAGGTGCATCGCGCCGAAGGAGATCGGCGCGCTGACACGCAGTGAGCCGGTGGGACGTGTCTTGCTCTCGGCCGCGCTCGTACGAACTTCCTCGACATCCTCGATTATGCGCAGACTGCGCTCGTAGACGGAGGCGCCGAGCTCTGTCAGGCTGATGCGCCGGGTCGTCCGGTTGAGAAGGCGTGCGCCAAGCCACTCTTCCAGCATTTGGACATGCTTGCTCACGGCCGCTGGCGATAGTCGCATCCGCTTGGCCGCTCCAGCGAAGCTGCCTTCACCGACGACGTTGGCAAACACGGTCATGCTGGTCAGCCGGTCCAACTGCAATCACCTCTTTCATTCACGTTTCGTGAATTCACCATCCATATCTCCCTCGATTATCAATCTGCAGTGGACAGATTATCTGAAACCAGGCCGAGATCAATTGCCCGATCCGTCTCTCTAACGTTTGCCCGAAACGTTGGCGTCGAGTGCCTTCTCGCGGGCTGGAGGTGATCATGTCTCTGACCAAAGCAGCCCTTCGGGAGAAAGAGGGAGCCACTTTTCGCATGTGGCTCTCCGTGCTCACTGTATCGCTGGGTATTTTTTCGATGATCACTGCGGAGCAACTCCCTGTGGGGCTGATTCCGGCAATTTCTTCCGAGTTGAATGTCTCTATTGGGAGTGGCGGTCTCACGGTGACGATACCCGGCGTAATTGCGGCGTTCGCTTCTATCGGTTTGCCGTTGGCAGTGGGGAGGCTCGACCGGCGTATTCTGATGGCGGGCCTGCTCGCGGTAATGGCTGCGGCGAGCGTGATTTCAGCGCTCGCAACGAACTTTCCCGTTCTGCTCGCGTCCAGGCTGCTCGTCGGGATCACCATCGGTGGCTTTTGGGCGATAGCCGGAAGCATCGCAGTACGCCTTGTTCCTGGACCGTCCGTGCCGCGCGCCATGACTACTGTCTTCGGCGGTGTAAGTGCCGCTGCGGTGCTGGGCGTGCCGGCCGGCACGATCATCGGTGATCTAGTCGGCTGGCGCGGCGCGTTCTGGTCTCTCGTCGGCCTGAGCTTTGCCATACTGCTCGCCGCCCTGCTTGTGCTTCCGAAGCTGGAGGCGGCGCAGCCTGTGGAGGTGAAAGCCCTGCGTGCGCAATTGCGCAATCCCGCCCTCCTGTCGGGCGTGGTTGCGACCGCACTGCTGGTGGCTGCCCACTACGGTGCCTACACTTTCGTGAGCCCGGTGTTGCTGGAGGTCTCGGGCGTCACTGCAGGGAGCATAGGTTGGTTACTGTTGGGGTATGGCATTCTCGGAATGATTGGCAACGCCGTCGCAGGCGTCTGGGCCGCCAAATCCGTCGGTCGCACATTGGCCTGCATCGTCATTGGGCTCGGCGCCACGCTGGCTCTCTTCCCGTTGCTCGGGGTCACGCCGCTCACAGGAACCATCCTGCTGCTGGTGTGGGGCTTCGCGTATGGCGCGGCGCCCATCACGCTGCAGACGTGGGTGCTGAGTGCAGCACCAGAAAGCGCGGAGACCGCGACGGCCATCTACTGCTTCACTTTCAATCTTGCCATCTCCGTGGGTACCCTAGCGACCAGTCAGATCGTCGACACGATGGGCGTGAACAGGGTCCTCTGGGTCGACTCCGCCATCATCCTGCTGGTGCTGCTGCCGGTGTGCCGCGCACCCATGCTTAACCGGAACATCGGAAACTCGTAGACAGCAAGCCATCCTGTGCCGCCCATCTGGCAATGATGTGATAGGTTGAAGTAGATCTTCGTTTCCTCTGTCTTGAAAGTCACGCGCATCACATCAAACGCGGGTTCCGCCGCACCGTGCGGGTGCCGATGCTTTGCGCCCCCGGAGGACAACTGGCTACTTGAAAAAGGACTTGATCCCCTCGTCGATATGTGTGCTGATATGAGATCGATCTCATGCCGCGCTCTCAATTGCTGTTTCTCTACGGGAGCGCGCTCTGGGAAGCATATGTCTGAATGACGATGAAGAGGGAGGTTCAAGTGAGGAAATTGATCGCGTGGCTGGCCTTGGCCACTACCACGCTCGCGTTCGCGTCTGCGGCCTCGGCGGGTGAAACCATCAACCGGGTTACCTCGAAGAAGGCAATGGTGGTCGCCACAAACAGCGGTTGGCCGCCGCAGAGTTTCCTCGACGACAGCAATCAGTTGGTCGGCTTCGACATAGATGTCTCGAAAGAGATCGCAAGGCGCCTCGGTGTCGAGGTCAGTTTCGATACGCCGGACTGGGCGACGATGACGGGCGGCCATTGGCAGGGACGTTACGATCTGGGTGTCGGCTCGGTGACGCCGACCAAAGCGCGCGCCAAGGTGATCGATTTCGAAGGCATCTATTATTATAGCCCCTACGTTTACGTGGTTCACAAGGACAGCCCGGCCAAATCGGTCGCCGACCTGAACGGCAAGATCATCGGCGTCGAGACCGCCACCACGTCGGAGGATTTCATCCGTAGACAACTCGAGATCGATGCTCCCGGCCTGCCGCCCATCGAATACAAGCTGGAGCCCGGTGAGATCAGGACTTTCGCTGACTCAATGCTGCCGTTCGACGATTTGAGGCTCGGCGACGGCGTGCGCCTCAACGCGGTCATCGCACCAGAACAGACGGCTCAGAACGCGATAAAGAACGGCTACCCGTTGCGTGTCCTGGAAGGCGGCTATGCCTTCCGTGAGCCACTGGTGGTGATCGCGGAAAAAGGTGATGCCGAGTGGAATGCCAAGATCGGCGGCATTCTCGACGAGATGAAGAAGGACGGTACCCTCGCGAAACTGACCACCAAGTGGTACGGCAAGGATTACAGCTCTGACTGAGAGGCATCGTGGATAAAGCTTGAGCGGGGTGCATTCAATTGAACATCCCGCTCCATCTGTTTTGTTTCAGCCGCATTTCCACGACACCGGGCGGCTCCGCCTGCCTGCAAAATGCTCTAGTGCCGCCACCTCATCATATTGATCATGACATGTCCTGACACATATTACCGACGCACGCTTGCCGACAACACCATCAGACCGCCGCTGAGCGGCGTTTCCGAGTGCGAGACAGTCGTTGTCGGCGGCGGACTGGCCGGCCTGACGACGGCGTTGCAGCTGGCTCGCGCCGGCCAGCAGGTCGTCGTGCTTGAGGCGCAGCGGATAGGATTCGGCGCTTCCGGTCGCAATGGCGGCTTCGTTAATCCCGGT
The DNA here is from genome assembly GCF_040324515.1 of Mesorhizobium sp. C264A. NCBI lineage: Bacteria > Pseudomonadati > Pseudomonadota > Alphaproteobacteria > Hyphomicrobiales > Phyllobacteriaceae > Mesorhizobium > Mesorhizobium sp. C264A. Next base: position 455,726 of record NZ_JAMYVY010000001.1, read on the forward strand.
TTCGCCACCGGCACCGACAACATCGCCGCGATGGCCGGCGTCGACGCGGCACAAAAACTGCACCGCCTGTCCATCGAAGGCGTCGACTTCGTGCGGCAGACGATCCGCGATCTCGACGTCAAGGCGGCAGAGCCGCGCTCCGGTATATTGAGCGTGCTTCGCCACGATGGCGGCGCCGTGCTCAAGGCATATGCCGAGCAACTGGCGCGGGATTTCGACTACCGGCTCGACTATCTCGATCGCGACCAGGTGCGAGCGGTGCTGCATTCGGATCGCTACCACCAAGGCCTGCGCGATCCCAGCGCCTTCCACATGCATCCGCTTAACTATCTGCGCGCCGTTGCTGGCGAGATCGAGCGGCTGGGCGGCAGGATATACGAGAGAACGGCTGCCGTTGAAGCCAACCTTGACGGCGCCGAAAAGATCTTGCGTACCGACAGCGGCGAAGTGCGCGCCCGCCAGGCCGTAGTTGCCACCGGCGGATATACGGGCCCACTGGTCGGCCGGCTGCAGCGGGCATTCCTGCCTATCGCCACTTACGTTATGGTGAGCGAGGAGGCGCCTGACCTCATCGCCAAGGCGATTACGACGACCGACGCCGTCGGCGATAACCGTCGCGCAGGCGATTATTACCGTGTTGTCGAAGGCGGCAGGCGGCTGCTCTGGGGAGGGCGCATCACCACCCGGGCAGCCTCATCGGGCGTGTTGGCGAGGCAATTGCGCCGTGAGATGGTCACCACTTATCCGCAGCTCGAACACCTCAAGACCGAACTCGCCTGGTCCGGGCTCATGTCTTATGCCCGGCACATGATGCCCCAGATAGGCCCGTTGCAGCCGGGCGTCTGGTACCTCACGGCTTTTGGTGGCCATGGCATCAACACCACGGCGATCGCCGGCAAGTTGATCGCCGAAGCCATACTGGGACAATCGGACCGTTACCGGCTGTTTGCACCATTCGGCCTTGCCTGGGCGGGCGGCCCGGCTGGACTTGCGGTTGCGCAACTCACCTACTGGAAGCTGCAGGCGCAGGATTGGTGGCGCGAGCGGGCCCGCTGACCGCAGGGAGATCGAAGACGTGATCGGCCGACTATTGCTCAACCACCCGGACGCGGCGCGCCGCGTTGGCGTGTTCTTCGTGCTCGCCGCCATCGCCGCCGGCCTGTATGGGCTCGGCATCAAAGCCAGTTGGCTCGGCAAGCTCGTTCCGGGGTCGGTCGAGTGGCTCGCCGCCAACCCGGACGTCGGGCGGGCGGTCTCGGCGGTGCTGATCGCATTGATCTTGGTGGCGAACTGGAACGCGCTGCGGTATCTCAGCCGCAAACAGCAGATTGTGGCAGTTTGGATAGAGCTGTTCGTGTTGCTAATGTTGTTTTTCTATTCCTTCGACCTGTCCTTCGCGTTCATCGCCAAGAAGATCGGCTTCCTCGTCTCGAAGGGTGTGGTGACGACCCTCTACATTTCGGCCATTTCGATCGCCATCGCCACCCTCATCGCCTTCGTTGGCGCCATCGCCAAACTTTCCCGCAACGGCGTGGTCTATGGCTTGGCGACCTTCTATACCTCTCTGTTTCGTGGCTTGCCGTTGCTGATGCAGATCTACATCATCTATCTCGGCCTGCCGCAGATTGGCTACGTGATCGGCGCCGTGCCGGCTGGCATCATGGCGCTGTCGCTCTGCTACGGCGCGTACATGACCGAGATCTTCCGGGCCGGCATCGAAAGCATCTCGCGCGGCCAGACCGAGGGTGCTACGGCACTCGGCCTTAGCGCTAACCAGACGATGTTCCTGGTCATCCTGCCGCAGGCGATGCGCGTCATCGTGCCGCCGACCGGCAACCAGTTCATTGCGATGCTGAAGGATTCTTCGCTGGTCTCGGTGGTCGGGGTCTGGGAGATCATGTATCTCGCACGCACGCAGGGCCAGACCGAGTTCCGCCACATCGAGATGCTCATCACCGCCTCGATGATCTATTGGCTGCTCTCGATGGGGCTCGAGTTCCTTCAGTCGCGGATCGAGGACCGGTTCGGGCGCTCACTCAAGCGCTGATCGTCATCCGTGATCTTCGCCAAAGCGAGTTGCACAGCACCGCAACAGCCAGCTTCGGAGAGCAGCTGCAGATTGTACGCGACAGCATGCCGTTCGGCGACGTCGTGAGGGGTGAATCAACCCGGTATTTCATCGGCTTAGCCCGATCGGAGGGCAGAATAGAGCAAGTGCTGGACGAGCATGTTCGTTGGCCGACCGCCCGGCAACTACGACCGATTGCTGGATTTCACCCGCGCCAATAAGTTAACAAAATTAATGACTCTAACATGTCTCCGGCCAACCATTATCGCTATGTATCGATGGTAGCCGAGTTCGCCACGTGGTTCGCCAATAGGTTTGTCAGCAGTGGTTTGCGCGTTACCAGCCGCACGACTCGGTCCATGCCCTGCACAGCCAAACGCACCGGCGAGACTTCCCGGGAATGAAGCTCGGCATGGTGTTTCGTTCCTTTGAAGTGGGCGTGGTTGGGGGAAGACCGTAGTCGGCGTGTTCGCGCCCGGTGGAATTTTCGAAGAGTTGTTTCCAACGGCGGGAACGAACCAAACTTCCATGCATTTAGCTCTGGCTTCGTTCATTCACTCTTTCTTCTGGGAGCTGGACCATTGTCATCCGGAGGCTATCTCTTGGCCGACCAACAAACCAATGACGTTTCCATCGTTGATCTGATACCTGCCCTGCGGGCTTTCGCGCGCACCTTCTGCCGCGTTCCAGACGATGCCGACGATCTGGTGCAGGAAACGTTGACCAAAGGGCTCGCCAACATCGACAAGTTCGAACCTGGTACACGCATGAAGTCGTGGCTCTTCACCATCATGCGCAACACCTACTACACCCGGATCAAGATCGCTGCACGGGAAGCGCCAGGCCTTCTCGACTGCGCGTCTTCGAGACCGATTTCGGAAGCTACCCAGGAATGGACCGTTCAGAGCAAGGAAGTTCACGGCGCCATCCAAAAGCTGCCCGAACATCAGCGCGAGGTGCTGATGCTGATCGGCGTTTTAGGAGTGGGCTACGAGGAAACCGCCGAAATCTGCGGCTGCGCGGTAGGGACGGTCAAGAGCCGGCTGAACCGTGCCCGCGCCAACATCCTTGAGCTACTCGGGGAGAGCTCGTTGCAGACATTGATAGAAAGGCGAAATCAGCTGTCGGATGGTCAGCTCGATATAGAGGTCGACAGCCGCAGATAATCAGCTCTTCACGTCTCGCCGACGCTTCTCGACGAGAGCATTTTGCAATTGGATCGCCAGCTTGGATAGGCGGTCTGGTATCTTTTCCTGCTCTATGGCGGCCAGCAGGGAAGCAATCTCCTGATCCACTGCCATCTCGACAAGCAGATCCGTGGTATCGTCGCTCGAATGAGACATCACGTTCTCTTGATAGCATCCCTAGATCCAAGTCTGATGATGAGCGCTCGGCACTACAAGGCGCTGTCGACCGCCGAGAGGCTCACCGGCGGCCCTTGCACAGTTTTCCTCCATGCCGCGGCAAGACGCGGCGCGGTGGCGTCAGTCCTTCAGCAACCGGTTTGCGGCGTGATCCTGAAATTGATCGGACTTGATTCGATTGCCGTCCAGCCCGCGCTCTCGGCTATGTTGCTTCCTGTCGCGGTTGGACAAAACCGCGTTTTCTTCGATCTTGTCCTTGTCCAAGGTGGTCATTGCGCCGGCGCCGGCACCTTTGCCTTGGCTGCCTTGGCCGAAATGCTTTTTGCCGCCGGATGCCATGATCTCCTCCTTCGAATCCAGGACACCGATCGGTGCCGACGCCCGAACCGGCATCGCGCTGTAATGTTCCGTCTCACCCAGCAAGCAGGAAGGCGTCGCCATCCCATGACCCAAACGGCTTCTCGCCGTCGATGACGACCCGCAATTGGTGAGCTTGCGCAAGACGGCCGATGTCGGCCCGGTCCAAAGAAAGCGATCCGCGATAAGAATAGTTGAGCAATGCGAGCCGGCCCGGCCGTTTGAGAACGCGCGCAATTTCATCGAAAAGCCGCTCAGCCATGCCGGCCAGGACCAGGTAGGGAAAGCTGTCGACCGCCAACACGCAATCGAAACTGTCGTCGTCGAAGTCGGCCAGATCGAGACCGGAGGTTTGGCGCAGTTCGACATTGCCGAGCGCTGCGCATTGCTCGGAGGCGATAGAGATCATCCGCGATGATATGTCGATGCCGACCATCCGCTTGAAGGAATTGGACAGCGCGCGCTCGAAACGTCCGATGCCGCAACCGATGTCGAGAATGTCTCGTTCAATTCCGGTGAATTCTCGCGCCTCGAGCCATTCAACGATTTCGTCGGTCATGGCTGTCAGCCGCTCGTCATCGCCAAGGGATCCTAACTGGACACTTGCGGCTGTCGAAATTGCTGCCGCGGCATCAAAACTCGAGGCCAGCCGCGTGACGACGGCAATATCCGTCTCGCCGTTACCGCGTTCATGCCGAACGGCGCCGCCTGTCGCTCGCAAAGTGGCAAGGACGCCCGGTCTGTGGCGCAGCAGTCCAGCGACCTTTCGCAGTCTTTCAGCATCGCCGGTATCCGCCGGACGGACTTTCAGCACGAACTCCGCCAATTCCGCCGCTTCAATTGTGGGCGGCAGGTGAAGCGCCAGCCTGACGAGAACAGCTTCGGCGCAGGCACCATCGGCCATGCAATCTTCGACCGCCCGTCTGACCGATGTCCGGCGCTGCGCGTGCACACTCATGACATCAACTCCGCGTCCAGATCCTCCGCATCGTCCACCTGTCGACGGCGCCCCAGCCATATTTGTAGGCCTCCTGGCCGCGCAGGAAGTCGAACTCGCGCGCATCCTCGCGGATCGACTCCGCGATCGCGTGGCCGATCAGGATCGCCCCTGGGCTCTCCTCGGCATATGCAGGATCTAGGCCGCCGAGATAGGCATAGGCGCGGCCGCGGTGGTGAAATCCGTAATAGGCGGCGACAGTCGTGCCATCGATCGCGAGCAACCAGCATCGGACCAGGCCGTGAGCATCGAGCAAGGGAAGTGAAAGCCCATGGAAGTGCTGCACGGCGGGGTCGGCCAATACACCACCTCCATGTCCAACCCAGCGTGCCTGGTGCAGGCGGATCAATTGGTTCAGGAAGTTCTGATCGCCCCGCGCTGACGCCAACGCGAGCCGGCCGCGTCTGGACGCCGCTTGGCGCGCCCGGCGCAACTGGCGCCTGCGCCGAGCGGGAACGCAGCCGGCCAACGTGTCGTCGCCGGCAACAGCAAGCACGGGACAGGCTGCATGAATTACCGGCCTCTCGACCGTTAAACCGGGATGCGCGATCGTAAGACCGGCACTGTTTTGCGGCAGATCAGACAAGATCCATTGTGACCACCCGACCGAGCAGATCGTTTCGGCAATGGTGGCGACAACCGCCGCCTCGATATCCCGGACAGCCAGGATGTCCAGATAATCACTGAGCGAAATACCGACCGGAAGCAGCTTCGAACCGGCCGTTCCATGCTCGAGATAGAGTGGCGCCAGCCCGACCAGATCGCCGCCACGCCAGACCGCAACTGTCGCCAGTTCACCGGGTGCGAATGCGCGCCACCATGGCACCAGCCAGGCGGGGGATTGGAACGGCGTCGCAGAGGAACTCTGCTCCCACAGTTTCCACCAGTGCGGCGTCAAGGCATCGAATTTTACGGGGTCATCGATGATTTCGCTGCGCAACACTGCTTTTCTCACGGTGCCGCAGCGAAGCGCCGGCAATCTGTGCCAAGTTGTGCCAGCGCCTGATAGGCAGCCATATACGACGAGATCATCCGTTCCAGCGAAAACCGCCGTCGCGCCTCCACCCGGCACGCCTCGGCGTCCAGGCTGGGCGCCGCAAGAATGGCTTGGGCCATCTCGTCGACTGTGTTGACGAGAAAGCCCGTCCTGCCGTGCTCGATGACATCCGCAAGCGCACCATTCGGGAATGCGACCACCGGGGTACCGCAGGCGAGGGCCTCCATGGCGACAAGCGAGCTTGTCTCGGCGGCGAGGCTTGGAATGACCAGACAGCGGGCTGCGTTGAGAAAGCGCCTCTTGGCGTTAAAACCGAGCGGGCCCAGGAAGCGGCGGCGAGCATCAAGACGGGATTGGACCTCGTCGCGAAAGTAGCGCGTATGTGTTTCGTAGGGATAGACCTTGCCGCCGATGACCAGGGGCACGCGCGCCTGTTTGGCCGCGTCCAGGGCCAGGTGAATGCCCTTTTCCGGGCAGACCCGGCTGAGAACCAGGGCAAAGTCTCGCTTCGGCTGCACCAGGCTCAGTGCTTCGATGTCAACGCCGTTGGGAATCGGCGCCACCAGTCTGGCCCCTGGTGGCGCCGTTTGCTGCTGGGTGGGCGAGACCGCATGGAGCCACAGGTCGTCGCGCGTCGGTCGCAGAGCCTCGGCCGGATACCAGTCCAAGGGCAGGTGGAGGCTCACCAGGGTCGGACCATCGTCGGGCAGATAGGCATGAAAATCGATGCCGTGCAGATGAACCACATCGATCGGCCATCGGGCGCGGGCAGCGGCGATCGCTTTGCGATGAGCCTGCTGCGCGCGGCTCTTCGCCGCCTCGTCGAGCACGCCGTTTTCAGCCGGTATTTCCACAAGGGTACCGCTCGCGCTGGAGCCGCGGCAGCCAATGACGATAGAGCGGTGGCCGGCGCGAACCAGCTCCCGATCGAGCATCGACAGAACCTGTTCGGCACCGCCGACAGCATCGGGTCCGACGGGTGCGAGAGGGTAGGCGACATTGAGGACAGTGAGCGCCGCGGCTGGTTGCGCCTCGGTCCCGTATGCCGCACCACCTGCCGATGATGCCGCTAATTCGTCCAATGTGTCAGGCGTCTGATGCATTGGCAGCATGACACTTTCACGCTGCCGAGGCCCGCCGCGTCGGGAGCGAAGCGGACGTCATGCCGGGCGCATAGCGGCGGATCATGGTTGCGCAGAATTCCGCGAACTCCTCCGGCGCCAGTGGCGGGCTGGTGTGGTGGGGCATCATTCCGCGATGCTGCGGTGTAAAGCAAAAGGTGACCGTCACGTCGAAATCGGCGAGTGCCTCCATCTGCCGGTCGAACCAGTCCAGCGCGTTCGGCCGGAAGCTGTCTGCCCAGGAAAGCCCCGTGCGCATATTGGTGACGCCCAGCCGCTTCATCCAGGCGACGGCATCGTCCAGCCGGGGGTCCTCGAAATGAAACCACTGCACCAGCCCCATTGCGGGCGTGTAGCGCAGGAACTCCTCCAGCGCAGGTTTTGGCGTACCGTCCTGGCGCAGCAGCCCCATGTGGAAATGTCGATAGTAAGAAGAGCCCTCCGCCTCGCGATGCCGCGTCGTTGCTTCCCATTCGCGCGGAAGATCGTAGAGGCTGTACCACTGGATGCGTGGTGCGTTGCCAATCAGCAACTCGGCGGTGCGCTTGAGCCCCCAAACCTGGATTTCTTCCGCGCCGAAGGTCGATACGCCGACTTCGCTGACCCAGATGGGAAGGTTGGTGACGGTCGCGATCTCGCCGATCTTCTGTGGCCATTCGTGGATCTGCCACAGGTTCCAGTCGAGCGGAAAGCCGTGCACGGCGACGGCATCGACATGGTCCAGCACGCCGAATTCCTTCATGCGGGTGATAAAGCCCGGATCTATCGGCGAGATGCCACCGAGTACTTTCGTCAAAGACGGGTTCTCCGACGCGATTGCGTCAGCCGACAAGATCGCCATCCTGGCAAAGCGGCTCCAATCGGGATCGAGCTCTGGGTCCCAATGCGATTTGTTGTTGGGCTCGTTCCAGATCATGGCGGCTTCAATCATGGAGCTGTCCTTTCGAGGGGTAGATGGCGCCGCCGCCGGCCGGGTCCCCGGCTGCGCGGCAGAAATAGACCTCCTGCTCGGGGTGCAGAACGATCTCGAAACCGGCGCTGCGCAGCATCGCTTCGGTGCAGGCGCGGTTTGGAATCCACCAGTTGGTGGGATCGTCGGCATAGCGGTGCTCGATGAAATGCAGCTTGGGAAACTGCGGCTGGTCGAACAGGTCATGCGTCCAGAAATGATAGTTTTCCTCCAACTCGGGCAGATCCGCGCTGCCGCGCTGCATGGACTGGAAGATCATCAGGTCACGGGCGACATGTTCGCGGATCAGGTCGAGCGCGAGCAAGGGGTGGCGCAAATGGTAAAGCACCCCCATGAACAGCACGACATCGAACGTCTCGCGCAGCGACCCGACATCGTAGACCGAAAGCTTCTGGAATTCGATCTCGCAATCGGCAACCTCGGCGGCAAAGCGAGCTTGGGCCAGATAGGCGTCATCGAAATCGATGCCGAGGACACGGTCAGCACCTCGCCGCTTCATCTCGATGGAGTAAAATCCTGCATTGCAGCCGATATCGAGTACCGCCTTGCCCGTCAGATCAGCAGGAATGGCATTGGCAAATTTGCGCCATTTGATCAGCGGGTAGTTGCCCAGAAAATGGTTGGGAGCGGTTTCGACGCCGGCAAGTTCCATGTTGTGGAACCACGGGCCGAGCGCATCGATGCGGCGGCGGATTTCGGCATGGGAATGCAGCATGGCTCAGGCTCCTTCGCCAGGAACGACGGGTACATGCGACTGCGCGCCGGGCATGATCATGGTGGGCCGGCGCTGCGCGGATGAGGCGTCGTTTTCAAGCAACCGCAGAGCTGTTCGATAGCCGTTGAAAGTGCCGACATCGACATAGTCCGACCCAGCCCTGACACCAAAAGCTGTACCGCCGGCCGCAATATAGGCGTTGACCAAAGTGCCGATATATTCGTCACTGCGCTCGCGCTCACGCCAGAGTGCCGCAAGCTGATGCAGGATATGGCCCGGCATCTTGAACGCACCCCAAACCCAGTTCGTGGCGGCATCCTGTCGTTTGACCTGGATTTCGATCACGCGCTCGTGGACGTCGGTGACGACGGCGTCGAAGAATTCCGGCTGATCCACCGGGAAAAGCAGAAATGAGAGCTGATCGTCGGGCAAATGGCGGAAACCGTCCTCGGGAAACCAGATCGTATCGGGAAGGCCGACCAGGACGACCTCGTCGGGCGCGACGAGGGGCGCCGCCCGGAAGATCGCATCGCACAGACCGACGGGGTTCGGCTGCACCACGAAGAGAGCCGCCGCGTCACCGTAGCCGGCGGCGTAGTATTCAAGGATGTCGGATTTGCCCGATCCGATGATGAAGCAAATCTTGTCGACGCCGGCCTGCACCATGCGCCGTACCAGATACTCGCTCACGGCGCATGGACGCTCGGTCTGTCCATCGATCCGGCTACCGACCGGCAGCAGCTCTTTCGAGAAGCCGAGCGGCTGAATGCGGCTGCCGCGCCCGGCAGCGGGTACGATGCCCAACATTAGACCGCTTCCCTCATCGGTTCGCCGGGAGATCTTTGAAAGGCCTCGTTCAGGATGCGATCCAGTTCCGCCGCGCGCCGTGCGGAAGTGTGTTCGCCCAAGACCCGGTCGCGGGCACGCCTTCGAATGCCGTCGAGCTCGCGCTCCGGCAATCGCAATGCGGCGACCACATCATCGGTGTCATGCGCCAACAAGATTTCGCGGCCGGGTTCGAAAAATTCGGCCAGGCCCGGCCATGCATCGGTGACGATGGCAGCCCCACACGCGGCCGCTTCGAAGAGCCGTCCCGACGGGCACCAGCCCTTTTGCGCCATCGCCTCCCGGGTGACGTTCAGTGTCAGGCGAGATGATGAGAAGAAAGCCGGATGGTCGGCTGGCGGAAGATGCCTGACAAAGAAGATGTTGTCGCTCCATGGGAATTCCTGCGGATATTGCGCGCCGCCAATGATGAAACGGTGGTCGGGCAGGCGCGCGGCCGGGCGGACCAGCAGCTTTTCGACGCCGGCCTGGCGATCCGCCGCGTAAGTTCCGAGATAGGACAGATCACCGGCGAATTCGGCCCGCTTCTCTGCCGGCCGGTGTTGGTCGGGATCGACATGCCCATAGAGAGGCACCACGTGACGCGCGCCTAAAACCGACTTAAGCGCCTCGATCGCAGAGCCGCCGGTGTAACTCAAAACGAGGTCGAAATCGGCAAGACCCTCAGGTCCGAAATAGGGCGGACGCTCGCCTTGCTCGATGCGGGCAAGCGTGACCGGAGTGTCGAGATCGTAGAAGACACGCAATCCGCGACCTGTCTGCTGCGCCAGCCGCGAGGCCTCCACGGCGTCGGCACAGTAGGAGGTAACGACGACGACATCCGCTTGCTTCATTGCCCGCTCCGCAACGCGACGGATGTCCTCCCAGTCCGGATAAATGACGACGTTGCCGCCATCGAGCCGATCGAGATCACGCGTCCCGGCATAGTAGGGGGTATCGCGTTCGAAGAAGGTGATGGACCATCCCAGCCGACCCAGGGCGCGGATCAGACCGCGCCAGAGCGTGGCATGGCCGTTGCCCCATGATGATGTAACGGTGAGACCGAAAATGACCATCTGCATCCGGAAAGTCCTCGTCAGGCAGCTTCGTTCATTCGCAGGAGCTTGGAGCCCCAGTCACCCGACACGATCGTCGTGATCGAGGCTGGATCGATGTCGAAGCGGAAGCAGTCGCCGACCGGCAAGCCAAGCACCTTGCAGACGGCGGCCTTGATGACGTCGGCGTGGCTGACCAGGGCGACACACTGGTTCGGATGTCGCTCGCGCACTGCGTTCATCAGTGCGACGATCCGCTCCTGCACATCCAGCATGGTCTCGCCGCTCGGTGTCCTGGCCTCCTGCCGCTGGTCGTTCCACGCCCGCCAACCGGCATCGCCATTCAACTCGTCGAAGGTCTTTCCCGACCAATCGCCGAAATCGATCTCGTCGAGTTCGGCGCAGATCGCGATTTCACCGACGCCGCAGGCAAGCGCGATCGGCACGGCCGTCTCTTGCGTACGCTCACGCGGGCTGCACAAGATGGCTTCAATCGGCTCCCGGGCCATGCGGCCACCAAGATGCGCGGCCTGCGCCTTCCCAGCCTCGCCAAGGCAAACGCCATCCATCCGTCCTGCAAGATAGGAGCCGACATTGTCGTGCGCTGCATGACGGATCAAAAAGAACGTTGTCGTCATTCCGCGGCATCCAGCAAAGGCTCGTCCTTGCCGGCGATGAAGGCGAGCGTGCGCTGCCGCGCTTCGGCGTCGGTGAACTGTTCGGGAGGCGACTTCATGAAATAGCTGCAGGGACCGGTCAGTGCTCCCGCTATGCCGCGATCGAGCGCAAGCTTGGCGCAGCGTATCGCATCGATCACCACGCCGGCTGAATTTGGAGAATCCCAGACTTCCAGCTTGAGCTCGGCGTTGAGCGGCACGCCGCCGAAGGTCGTCCCTTCCACTCGGATATAGGCCCATTTGCGATCAGTCAGCCACGGTACGTGGTCGCTGGGTCCGACATGAATATTGCCCGGCTCCAGGGGAACATCGAACTGGCTGGCCACGGACTGGGTCTTGGAAATTTTCTTTGATTCCAGCCGCTCGCGTTCCAGCATGTTGAGGAAGTCGGTGTTGCCGCCGAAATTCAGCTGATAAGTGCGATCGATGCGCACGCCGCGCTCGCGGAAGAGATTGGCCAGCAGGCGGTGAACGATGGTCGCCCCGACCTGGCTCTTGATATCATCGCCGACCAGCGGCAGCCCTCGCTGCTCGAAGCGCCGGCGCCATTCCGGACGTGAGGCGATGAAAACGGGTATGCAGTTGACGAAGGCGCAGCCGGCCTCAAGCGCGCATTCGGCGTAGAAGCGCGTCGCCTCCTCGGAGCCCACCGGCAGGTAAGAGACCAGCACGTCGGCGCCGCTGTTGCGCAGGATTTCGCTGACGTCGGCAACCGGCTCCGGCGCCTCCTCGATTTCGTCGCGCAAGTATTTTCCGATGCCGTCAAGTGTCGGTCCGCGCTCGACGCGAACGCCGTTTGCCGCCGCATCGGCAAAGCGGAACGTGTTGTTGGGGGCGGCGTAGATTGCTTCAGCGACGTCGAGGCCAACCTTGCTCCTGGCGACGTCGAACGCGCAGACAATCTCGACGTCGTCGACATGGTAGCCGCCGAGGTCGGCATGCATCAGCCCTGGGATTGGTTCGTTGCTTTTTGCGTGACGATAATAGGAGAGGCCCTGCACCAGGGAGGATGCGCAATTGCCGACCCCGACGATACCGACACGAACCTTTTTCGATCCCACGAAACTGCCGCCCTATGCTGTTCAAAGGTAAGTTCCTGCCGCCGAACCACCAGCGTGCCGGAATGTTCCTTGGCCTGCCGAAAAATTGCGCAAGACAGCATGGATCGAAGCAGCGCTCGCTGCGTTGCCGCAAGGCAAAGCATTGGAAAACCGATCGATGATCGTTTACGGCGACCAGAAGCGGAGGCAGAGCGCAGAACGGCTTCGCGATGCTGCGAGCGAAATTGCTCAAAGTCTGGACCGCATGGCTCATGGCGTCCGACGCCATGCCGCGTTGGTCGGCCTATTCATCAGCGTATCGGAACTGGTTCGCGCGCTTGCCGATGTCGATTTCGAGAACAGGGGCATCGACATCTTTTCGCCGCGGCAACAGCAAGGCGCCAGATTGCTGGTTGGTCTTGCGGCAGAGGTGGCGAAGTCGTGGCGAAGCGGTTTCGCCGTGGGCGGTGGCATCGAGCCGGGACTTCTCCAACTGCTGGACGGGTTGGATTGCGAGGCTGAGGTTCTGACCGGTTCTGCCGAGGGTTACGCGCATTACGCGCTTTATCCCGAAAGCTATTTGGGAGCGGCGCAGGAGTCAGGTCTCGATGCGAACACATGCGTGATCGGCATCCGCAGCATCGGCCTGGGGCTTGCCGCCATAGTGGCTGCCGCGATTGGCGCGCCGGCGCCGTTCAGCGTTCGTCCGGTCGGCCATCCTTTCCGCAGGCACATCAATGCCGATCCGCGCTCGATCGCTTCCTGGAAGAACAATCCATCGGCACGCTTCGCCGTTGTAGACGAAGGTCCCGGTCTGTCCGGCAGTTCGATGCACGCCGTCGTCGCGTGGCTGCGGGAACTGGGTATTGGTATGGACCGCATTCACCTGTTTCCCAGCCATCCTGGCGACCCGGGCATCGAAGCGTCACGGGAGGCCAGGGAGACATGGTCGCGCTGTCCGAAACATGTGGCGACGGCGCTCGAATGCACCTTCCCCGAAAGCTCGAACATTCCCACGCTTAGCGAATGGGTGGCCGAGGCGGTCGGCAGCCCCGAATTACGCCTGACCGAACTGTCTGGTGGCGAATGGAGGAGCGTCCACTACGTCGACGAAAAGCATTGGCCGCCGAGCCCGCGCGGCATCGAGCGGCGTAAATTCCTGGCGTCCGCGGGGTGTGGTCGCTGGCTCGTCAAATTCGCCGGCCTCGGCGAAACCGGACGGCGTAAGAGACGAGCCGCGGAAATGTTGGGGAAAGCCGGGTTCGGATCGCAAGTGGTCGGGCTTTGCCACGGCTTTCTGGTCGAACGGTGGATTGACGGCACCACGATGGACCAGGCGCCGCTGCCAAGAGGAAGGCTGGTCGCGGAGTTGGCGCGCTATCTCACCTGGCGGGCGCTCAATCTCCGAACCTGCGAACCGGGTGCATCATTGCTCGCACTCGCGGAAATGGCTGTTTCCAATACATCTGAAGCCCTGGGCGAGAACCGAGCGGCGACGTTGCGCCGTTGGCTCTCGAAAAAAACCCCTACGCATGTTCTGCAGCCGGTGGAAATCGACGGAAAGCTTCACGCGTGGGAGTTTCTCGTTTGTGCCGATGGCACGGTGGTCAAGACAGATGCGGTCGAGCATTGCCGGGCACACGATTTGATTGGCTGCCAGCCGATAGAGTGGGACATTGCCGGCGCCCGTGTTGAATATGGACTGTCCGACAGCGATGTGACGACATTGGTCGAGGGGATGGGGCTCGACATTGACAATGGGCACATCGATTTTTTCGAACCCTGCTATTTGGCGTTCCAAATCGGGCTCTGGAGCACGGCTGCGCAATCCGAAAATGGCCAGGAAAAAGCGAGGCTGGCCGCGACGGCAGACCGATACAGGGCGGGGCTGATACGGTTCCTGGACGAATCTCAGGTGTAACGTTTCGATCAATCCAGCCTTCGCAGCATGTCTGCTTCCTGCTCGAGAATAGCGGCCACTTCCTCGCGCTGCAGATGCGTCATCATCAGGCTGACGCAGCACTCGAGATAGGTGATCGAGGAGCGCCGCAGATAGGCAGCCGCCTCGCGTTCGGCAATCTTGTCGACATCCTTCGCGGGTCGCTTGGGTTGCATGAGGATGATCCTCCGTATCGGGTCCCTCCCGCCAAACTACAAGGTTGGATGGATGTTCCGCACGATCTCCGGGCAGGTCCGGCCGCGGCCCACGTCATGCAGGAAGGTTCTGCAGCCCGCCTGCGGGTCTCCTTTTGGCAAGGCCTGTCATCTGATCGCCGATGCCGGTGCCTTCGAGCGCCGCGAAATAATCGATCGTCAGCTTGAGCCCTTCGTTGAGCGGCACTCTCGGCGACCAGCCGAGCAGCGTTTTCGCACGCGAAATATCAGGCTGCCTGCGCCGAGGATCGTCTTGCGGCAGGGGCAGAAATTTCAGATCCGACTTGGTGCCGGTCATCGCCTTCACCAATGCCGCCAGTCGCACGATGGTGAATTCTCCGGGATTGCCCAGATTGACCGGCTTGCCCGGATTGGGGTCGATGTTCATCAGGCGCATCAATCCATCAATCAAGTCGGAGACATAGCAGAAGGATCGCGTTTGCTGGCCGTCGCCGAATATCGTCAGCGGACGCTTCTCGAGCGCCTGCATGATCAAATTCGAGACGATGCGACCGTCGGCCGGATCCATTCTCGGACCGTAGGTGTTGAAGATGCGCGCGACGCGGACGTCGGCCTTGCCGGCCCTTAGATAGTCGAAGCAAAGCGTTTCGGCGGTGCGCTTGCCCTCGTCGTAGCAGGCGCGTGGGCCGGTGCAGTTCACATGACCGACGTAATCCTCCCTTTGCGGGTGTTGTTCCGGATCGCCATACACTTCGCTCGTCGAGGCCTGCAGCAGTCGCGCGTCATTGCGGACAGCGAGTTCGAGCAGGTTGAGGGTTCCGATCACGCAGGTACGCGTGGTGTGTATCGGGTCGGCCTGATAACGCGGCGGTGAGGCGGCGCAGGCCAGGTTGAAGATGTGATCCACGGGCTCGCCGAGATCCAGTGGCCGGCAGATGTCCTGCTCGATCAACCGGAAACCCGGCCGGTCCATGATCGAGATGATGTTTTCCATGCGCCCGGTCAGAAAATTGTCGACGCAGATCACGCGCCAGCCGTTGCGGAGCAATACTTCGCAAAGATGCGAACCGAGGAAACCCGCGCCGCCGGCAACAAGCACCGTCTTTGCCCTGTGCGCCTTTCTTGTCTGTCGCATCGCTGTTTTCTCCTGTCTGCCGTTCATGCTGCACTTCCAATGTCGAGATCGAGGGCCGTCGCCCTTGGTTGGGTCAGCGCCGCCACGAATTCGCGAGCCCTGGCCCCACCGGTGTGGGAAGCGAGGACGAGTTTGCGAGCCCGGCCGGCCATGGCCAGGCGTGCGCGCTCGGACTCGCCAACGAGGATATCGGAGACTTCGTCCGTCTCCGCGGCGGTGTGGATCGCCGATGCAGGAAAGAAGCTGTCGAGCCCTGGCCAGCGGTCGCTGACGATGGGCGTGCCGCAAGCCGCCGCTTCGAACAGGCGCACGCTGGGCGACCATCCTGCGGTGATCATGGAACTGCGTGTGACATTCAGCGTGTAGCGCTGACGGCTATAGAACGCGGCGTGATCGGCTGGCGGCAAATGTTCGATGCGTTCGACATTGTCCGGCCAGATGATGTCGGATGGATATTGGGAGCCGGCCACGACGAAACGGAGGTTCGGCATATGCCGTGCGGGCTCGAGCAGCAGAGCGTTCAGCGTTGTCTGCCGGTCCATGCTGTAGGTGCCGAGATAGCCGAGATCCCAGCGGATCCGATCTCCTGTCGGGTGATGCCGTTCTGGATCGACCGAACAATAGAGAGGTTCGGCATGGCGCGCGCCGAAGTCTTGCGCCAGATGGTTGAGCGTTGGTCCGCCAGTGAAGGAGAAATAGACATCGAAATACGGAATTTGCCGCGAACTCAGATAATCGCAATCGTCGGCTGAAAGCTTGGCCAGGGTCACCGGGGTGTCGATGTCGTAAAAGCAGAGCTGCCCCTTGCAAAGCGAGGCGACGATGTCGATGACCTGGCGTCCTTCTGGAACAAAGGATCCGATGACGATGATGTCGGCCTGCTCCAGGCACTGTGCGTAGTCGCGTTGCAGCTCCGCAGTGGTTTCGTAGTAGCGCAAGGCGCAGAACTCCGGATCGCGCAGATCGCGGTGATTGGCGTACCAGGGCACGTTGCGCTCCAGAAAAGTCACCCGGTGACCGAGTCCGTGCAAGCCTTTCAAAAGACCCCGGAAAGTCGTGGCGTGGCCGTTTCCCCAGGATGAGGACAGCGACAGGCCGAGAAAGACGATGTCCAGTTTCTTGGTCATTCCGCTGCCTCCACGGCCCCGTGCTCGAAATGACGTTTGAAGACGGCATCCGCCACATCCGCCCGAAGCGCGTAGGTATGGTCCGCCAGCACGCGGTGAAGTGCGGCTTGGCCGATTGCCTTGGCCCGCCCGGGGGTCAGCGAGCGCATTATTTCGGCGACATCGCCGCCGTCACGCGCGACCAGGATCTCCTCGCCTGGTTTCAGGAACAGTTCCACGCCCAGCCATGCATCCGTGATGAGACAGGCGCCCGCGCCGGCCGCCTCGAACACTCGCGTGGCCGGTGAAAAACCGTTGGCGGCCATGCTGTCGCGGCTGATGTTCAACACGGCTTTTGGGGTGACATTGAAGGCGTTGTGGTCGCGGGTGCCGACATGGCCGAGCCAGCCTACATTGGTGGGGAGCGGCTTGTCGCCCCAACCCGAGCCTCCGAGCAGGAAACGCTGTTTCGGCAGCTGGCTGGCGGGATCGAGGAAAAACGATTCGACACGCGCTTCACGGTCCGGCAGCCGGTTTCCGAGGAACGCCAGGTCGCAGGCAAAACGCGCTTTGCTGGCGACCGGATGGTGCGTTTCGGGATCGAGCGCATTGTAGATGGGCACGCACTCCTTGGCGCCCATGGCACGATAGGCCCAGACAACGGGATCGCCGCCACCATAGGTCAGCACGAGGTCGATCTCCTGCAGTGCACGATGGAGCGGGTGGTCCGGCTCGTCGCGCAACTGGGCAAGCGTGGCTGGCGCATCCACGTCCCAGAATACGACAAGCGCGTCGCTGCGGGCGTGGTCGAGAACGGCGCGAAGCAGCGCCTCGTCTTCGAAACCGACGCCGCTCGCCTTGACGACGATGTCGGCGCCGGCGGCACGAGCCGCGACCTGCATCAGCGCATGCTGGGTCGCCTCGTAAACGACGACAGTGCACCAGTCGGGCGCTTCGATGTCGCGGTTCTTCTGCCGGTCGTAGACATCGGGTTCGTAGAACGTGATCTCGTAACCCAATTGCGCAAGTGCCTTGAGCAAACCGCGATAGTACGTCGCGGCACCGTTCCAGTAGGACGACAAAAGGCTCGATCCATAGAATGCGATCTTCATGCGACGGCTTCCTTTGCGGCTGTCGGGACGGCGGTGTGTCGGTTCGCGCATTGCGTGAGCACGCCGAGCAACTCGTCGACGCGGTGGCGGCAGGTGTGCCGCGAGCGGATGGTCTCGAGACCCGAGGTCACCAAGGAGGCCGCAAAGTCCTCGTCGGACAACACCGTCCGAAGCTGTTGCCGCATCTGCGAGCCATTCTCGGCAAACAGGAAGTCGACACCGGGCCTGAAAAGCTGCTCGACATCGGACCATGGCGCCGAAATCAGCGGAATGCCGCAGGCGAGTGCCTCGAACATGCGGATCGTCGGGATTCCGGGCAACCTCTGGCGATAGGGGCGCCGTGGGATGTGAACGGTGACACGATGCGCGGCGAAGGCCTTTGGCACGTCGGCATTGGCGATCCACCCCTCATAGCGCAGTCCTGCGGTGGCCAGATCCGCAAGTGCGGTCTTGGGGTAGCGTACGCCGTGAACAGCGGCATCAAGGCCGAGATCGTGCACCGGCTCGATCAGAAACTCCTTGAGTTCGGCGGTCCGCTCATCATCGCCCCAGTTGCCGATCCAGACCAGATCGGAGGTGGGGTGGATCTCCGGGTGCGGCTTGAACAGGCGATCGTCCGCCGCTTCATGCCAAGTGAAGACGCGCTTGCCCCAGCCGGCGCGCAGATAGCTCTCGCGCAAGGTTTCGCCAAAGGTGAGAACGCCGTCATAGTGCTCCAGCCGGAGCGCCGAGAGTGCCTCGGTCGCAGACACGGCCCGGTGGTGGGTGTCGTGAAAAAGAAGGATGAAGTTGCCGCCGGCGGCCCGGGCACGGCCGATACGTGCGACAAGCTCCGGATCCGTCCACTCATGAACGATCACAACGTCGGCCTCGGCAATCCAGGCTTCGTGATCAAATCCGGCATCGTAGGTCACCGGCATCAGTTCGGGAAAATCCTTGCGGAAGCGTTCGATGGCGAACGACCCCTTCTCAGCCAGCAGATTCGACCGGCTCCAGCCATTCGCCGGCTCCAGCGCAATCGCCTGATGCCGGCGCTGGACCAGCTCTCGCATGACGCCGCGCAGGAAATGGGCATTGCCATGGTTCCAGTCGGAAACGACCGAGTGGGTGTAGAACACAAAGCGCATGATCAGCGCTCCGCCATCGCTAAGGCCGCTTTGTCGTAGACGCCGCGCATGGCCGCTGTCTGTTTTGTCAGCCTAAACCTGCGGCTGCGTCGGATGGCTGCCTGGCCAAGCTCTCGCCGGAGCTCGGCATCGCTGGAGAGACGATTGAGGCAGGCAGCGAGATCGTGCGGATCGCGCGCGTCAAAGAACATCGCGGCCCCGTCCCATAGTTCGCGATAGGTGGCGATATCGGAAAGCACCAGGGGCGTAGCCGACATGCCGGCTTCCAGCGCGGCCAGGCCGAATGGCTCGTAGAGCGATGGCGATACGAAAACGCCGGCGCGAGCCATCAACGAACGCACCTCGTCGGACGGCACTGCTCCCAGAGGAACAGCATGGCTGAAGCTGACATGCTCGCCGTTTGGGCCGTTCGTCGACCCGGCGGCAAACAGAGGCCATCGCGTCAGGGACGCCGCCTGGTCGACCACCGCGGCATTTTTGCCCTCGTCCCACCAGCGGGCAGCAGCGAACACGAGCGGTTGGTGCTTTTCGGCATTCAGCAGAGGACGGGCACCATTTCTGACCACACTCAAGCGCGCGATCGGGCCGTAGCAGGTCTCTAGCATGTCGGCGTGGCTGCGGCTCGGCGCGATGACCGCGTCGGCCCGATCCATGCCGCGTCTGTTGCGCTCCTTCTGCCAGGCCCATGCCCCATCCGCCGCCTGTCCTCTGACCGCATGGAACCAAGTCGTCACGCAGGAATGGGAGACCACCACGACCGGGCATGGCGCGTCGAATCCCGCTGCCTGCGAAGGCGCGTTGAAATGGACAAGGTCGATGGCGTGGTCGCGCATGGGCGCATGCAACTCCCGCGGCAGCGCGTCGAGATCACCGCCGTTGCGGGTCATCCAATCCGGCGGCGTGTTCAGCCAGATCAGCTTCGCGAAAGCCTCCGCCTCGTCGGCCTGCTGCCTGGACGGTGGCGGACCGAGGCCGGCAAGCACCACGGTATCGCCGCCGTTGACAAGTTCCCTGGCCAGGTCGAGCGCATAGCGCCACACGCCGCCCACGGCGTCGACCGTCATCAGGATGCGCCGCGAGCGCGGCGTCAGTGTCCGCAACATGTCGCCTCCAGTTCCGCCAGCGGACGCGGGCGCCTTTCCTGGATGTCGCTGAACTTCTGGAATGATGCGAGATAGTGATCATGGGCGCGCTCCCAGGCGAGGTCGTCGGGTTCGCCCCAAAGCTCGCGATAGCTTGGCGAACTCGGATATGGATAAAGCGGTACGGGTTCATTGGCCCACACGCCGTTGTCGATGAGGTGCGTTCGCCAGTAGTCCACAAGGGCAGGGTCATCCTCGACGACGCCGATCAGATTGGCCTGTACGAACGGAACGTGACGCCTGGCATTGACGAGCAGCGCGGCGAGTTCCTCGGTACCCAGCCGGCAGCGTTTCGCCAGCATCGCACGACCTTCCACGGTCAGGCTTTCGAGACCGGCCTCGATGGAGACGCAGCCAGCCGCACCAAGCAGTTCCAGCAGCTCGGGTTTCCAAAGGTCGATGCGGGTCTGCACACCGAACTTCACGTCGCGATGGATCAACGCTTCCAACAGCGCTTTTTGCGGCAGGAAGATTTCATCGATGAAATAAATGTAGCCGACGCCTTGGGCAATCAGCCGATCGATTTCCGCTATGACCGCCTCGTGGTTTCGGCGGCGATAGGCATCGCGGAAATCGATCTTGGCGCAGAAGCTGCAATTGTAGGGACAGCCGCGCGATGCTTCGACCTCCGCGCCGAACCCAACCTGCTTGTCATCGAACCTGTGATGGTGATGCGAATGGGCAGCGATCCAGTCTGATGGCCATTGGAGTGGCGGATGATCGACAAACGAGCTGGCGTGAACGCCGCCGTTCAAAACCACCTTGGCCTCGCGCAGGTAAGCGGTCGAGGGCACAGCGCTCCAGTCGTCGCGCCGGGCAAGTTCCGCGACGATTTCCTCGCATTCGCCGCGCACAACAATGTCGACGCCAAGCTTGCGCAAGGTTGGCGCGGGCGTAGCCGAGCCATGCGGCCCGACCGCGACTGTGCGTCCACCGCGCCCGGCGAGACGGTTGAGGAAATCGGCCGGCACGCGCAACTCGGGTGGTGCGCAGCGCCAGAACAGATAAGTCGGGGCGGTACTGACGACCGTCATTGCAGGCGCGAAATCAGCCACACGCTCGGAGAGGTCCGAGTTGTCGAGCTTCTGCAATTGCCCATCCAGCATCAACACCTCATGGCCGGCTGTTTCGAGCAGGGATTTCGAATAGCCGAGTTCCAGCGGGAGATGCGGTTGGCGGCAGCCGAAATAAATGCTGTCGTCATAGGTCCAGAACGGGTTTACCAGGGCAATTTTCATGCGACGTACCTCACGACTTCGGGGCGAGGCTGGAGCCGGTGTTGTTGCAGCCAGTCTGCGAGATCGCGAATGCCTTCGCGCCATGAAACACGAGCTTTCCAGCCAAGCATCGCTTTGATCTTGCGGGTGTCGGCGACGAAGAAGGGCTGATCGCCGGTGCGTTCGCCATCATGGCGGATCGAAAGCTCACGGCCGGTCAAGCTACGGATCTCGCTCAACAGCATGCGCAGGCTGATCGCATTATCGGGGCCGCCGCCAAGATTGAATGCCTGTCCTTTGGTCGTCTCGATACGATCGAGCGTGGCCCTGTAGGCGGCGACCGCATCGGAGACATGCAGTATGTCGCGCACTTGTCTGCCGTCGCCGTAAATGGTGATTGGACGTCCCGTCAGCGCACTCAGCAGGAAGTGCGCGACCCAGCCTTGATCCTCGGTTCCGAACTGGCGCGGCCCGTAAATGCAGCTCATCCGCAGCACCGCCGTCGGCATGCCGTAGGATTTGGCATAGTCGAGCACATATTGGTCCGCCGCGCCTTTGGAGCAGCCATAGGGCGTGCAGAAATCCAGGCCGTGGGTCTCGTCGATGCCATTCGCTTGGATGATGCCGTCGCAAGGCAGGTAACGATCGCCGTCCTCGCGAACCGCGACGTCTGGCAGGCTGCCATAGACCTTGTTGGTGCTGGCGAAGACCACCGGAACAAACTCACTGCTCAGCCGCGCCGCCTCGAGGACATTGAACGTTCCTCGAAGGTTGATGTCGAAATCCTCGTCCGGTTGGACCAGGCTCGTTGTGACGGCGGTTTGCGCGGCCAGGTGGAAGATCGCCTTGGAACTCTTCAGAACGGGCGCAAGCGCGTTGGCGTCGCGCACGTCAATCGTTTCGACCATGAGGCGGCTTCCGTGTTTCTGCGCCAGCCATTCAAGGTTCTGTTCGACGCCGGGGCGGCTGAGATTGTCGATCACCAGCACCGGCTCGCCATCCGACAACAGGCTGTCGGCCAGGTTCGATCCTATGAAGCCGCTGCCGCCGACAATGGCGACGGGCGCGTCGCGTCGATTGCGCGTATTCATGACACCAGCCCACGTTCTTCAAGCTCGCGTTTCATGTCGGCGCCGCGGTCGATGGCGGACGAGTTGCGCACCCAGGAAACGAAATCGGCGAGCGAATTCTCCAGTTGTTGCCTCGGCTCGAAACCGAGCAGCTCACGGGCCTTGGAAATATCGGCGAAGCAGTTGCGGATATCCCCGGAGCGCGCCTTGCCGAGCAACTCTGGCGAGCGGTCCGGCGTTCCCATGGCCTCGGCAAGTACCCGCGCGACGTCGCTGATAGCATAGGCTCGGCCGCTGCCGATGTTGATGACGTGACCCCTTGCCTGGCGTTGCTGCAGCGCAAGACGAAAGGCGCGGGCGACGTCATCCACATGGACGAAATCGCGCTTCTGTTCGCCATCCTCGAAGATCATTGGCCGTTGGCCGTTGGCGAGACGCGAAGCAAAATTGGCCAACACGCCGGTATAGGGGTTCGATAACGCCTGGCCGGCGCCGAAGACGTTGAACAGGCGCAGCGCGACCGCATCGATGCCATAGGCTTCGCCGAAGATCAGCACGGCGCGTTCCTGGGCGTATTTCGTCAGCGCATAGATAGAGGCGAGGTCGACCGGCTTTTCCTCGTCCGTCGGCAGGGGAGAGAGGGGCTCGCCTTCCGGCGACAGCGGATTCCACTGCCCGTTTTTGATGTCGCCCGCCTTGCGCCGGGCATTGTCGATGCGCCGGCCGTCCGATGTAGCATAGAGGCCCTCGCCATAGACACTCATCGATGAGGCGACGACAATGCGCTCGACCGGATGTTTGATCAGCGCCTCGAGCAGCGTCGCGGTGCCGAGATCGTTGGTGCCGACATAGCGCGCGATCTCGTACATCGACTGTCCGACGCCGACTTCCGCGGCCAGATGAATGACCGCGTCAACGCCTTCCAGCGCCTTGGCGACCGCCTCCCGGTCCCGAATGTCGCCCTTGATCAGCTCGGCCCCGGCGGGAAGGGCGACTGTTTCGCCTGCGTGCACCTGCTCCAGCAGCACATCCAAAATGCGAACCGAATAATCCTGCTCGATGAGTTCCTGGGCGACATGCCGGCCGATGAAGCCGCATCCCCCTGTAACCAATATCCGTTTCACGACCACTCCTCAGACAGGTAATCTTGGCGACCCGAACTTTTCGGCAAAAGGTTTGTTCCCTTGGCTTCAACAAAGTTCCTTTGGCCGGCTTCGTTCGGAAGCAGCCACATCGCGCTCGCCGCGCCGTGCCGGAACATTGCCGCCCTTGTGCTGTTAGGACGCCGGCAGCCCCGGCGATGCCCGATGTTGGCAACGCCGATGATCAAAGGAGATTTCAATGTCCCAGTCGCAAACGACCACCAATCACGACGAAATCCGCAAATGGGCCGAGGAGCGGGATGGACGCCCGGCAGTGGTTCGCACCAAAGGCGCGGGCGGCATCCTGCGGATCGACTTCGGCAAACCCGAGGAAGCATTCGAGCCGGTCGAATGGGATGAGTTCTTCCGCATATTCGACGAGAACGATCTGGCCTTTCTTTACCAGTCCAAGACTGGTGACGGACAAACCAGCCGTTTCAACAAGTTCGTCGAGCGCAACCAGAAGGGCGAATGACGCATTTCGAGCCGGCCGATTTGCCCGACCTGGTTCTCGGGCAAATTTTTCTGGATGCGGTGGAACAATAGGGGCTCCGATCCTTCGGTCGCTGAACCACAGCCGCAGCAAGGATCGAAGGCCTGGGCCTGAGCGCAGGAGGCGGCGGGGCTGAATAGGCGTCAAAAGCTGGAAACCCGCTACTCGTCCTGCCGTGAAACCAAAACGCCGCTCATCAGTCGTCCTGCTGCCTGCGGTGGCGGTGTTTTTCGATTTCCTCGGGCTCTTCATCGTCGATCCGCGTGATGTTCGAGGCATTGTGGTCTGATCGCAGGATCTCATCCAGTTTGGCGTGAATGGCCTGAGTGTCGCGGTGCTCGGCACGCTGGATGAACAGCGTCATGGCCCACGTAAACAAGGTAGCCGCTCCATGCCAGTCCAGGGTTTGTCGCTCGAAGATCATCCAAAGGATTGCGTAGACCAACAGGATCAGGAATGCCGCGGGGCGGGAGGTTAATGTGCCGATTGAAGTAAGCACGCCGGTGACGGGATGATTGGCCATGCGAAAGAACTCGCGGCAGTGACCGTGGTTCCCGACCGCAGTGCATCGCGCCGGCACGAGCCAGCTAGGCGCGACGGATGAATTCACGGCGCAGTGCTTGCCGATCGCAGCTACAACGATGACCACTCGATTGCCGGGCGCGCAATCATCAGCCAGAAAATGGCGAGCACGGCGCCGAAAGCTGGGAAGCCGAAGACAAACCAGCGTCTGAACAGCTGATGGTAGCGCTCGGGAGGAGGTTGGTTGGAGAGTGCGGCCTGTGTGGCTAGATTTCGCATCTCGATCTGCATCCACACGACAGGCAGCCAGAACAGGCCCGTTAAGATGTAGAGCAGGATCGAGAGAACGATCCATCCTTCGGACAGCGAATACCCCGCAACCCTAGCGAGGCCCAGTCCGGTCAGAGGTTGTGCGACAACGGCCGTAGCCGTGAACAGGAAATCAGCCAGCACGACAATGCGGGCGACGGCTGCGATCGCCGCGGCATTCCCGGTCCGGTGTGCCAAAAGCATGAAAAAAGCAATGCCGGCACCAGTTCCGAGCAGCACAGCAGCGCCGATCACGTGCAGGTATTTAAGCACGAAGTACATCATCAGCGTTCCTCCAGAATGGCCAGCGCTGCAAAATGCAGAACGAGGATCGGGAGGATTTTGATCAGCGGCCCGAGTGGCTCAAGCCAAAGATCCGGCCGCAGAATGCTCCCAGCGGTCGCATAGAAAAGCGATACCGCGATTGCGCCGAAAAGACCAAGCTGGCTGGTTGGGCGCCAGGCGATAAGCGCCCCGACGGCGATGTCAGCCAACGCGCCGGCGACTACCGCCGGTTCGGCCAAGGGGCCGGCGGCAGTGCCAATCAGCAAGTCAACTCCGCTGCGCCAGCCGGCGGTCAGGGAAATGATGCCGGTCATGATCCAGAAGAGCGGCAAGACGACAAAGAGCGCCGGCTTGACAAAGTAAAGACCGGCGAACCATCGCTCCTGCACCGTCGCAGGATTTAAACGCAGTGCAGATGTAAGACTTGATGGTTGAATGCCGGTCGCCGTCATCCAGGGTTGGGGATCGCCGACAGCGCCACGGGCAATCTCTTTTGCTGCATTGCTGCGCATCGGCGGGCGCCAGCCCAGCTGAGCCGCGGCATCCCCGAACCTGTACAAGATAGCTGCGGCCCAATTCGGCAAGATGAACTCCCGAGCACTGCTCCATCCGAACCAGCGGCGATAGCGACCCACGACCTCGCTCATCGAAAGTGCCTCGGGCCCAGCCAGGTCCAGCGTGAGGTGCGATGGGCTGCCGGGTTTGAGGAAGAACAGGACGGTGGAGATCACGTCATCGAGTTGGACGACTTGGAGACGGCCCGTGTCGGGCATCAACGGCAAGAGCGGCAACGCCGCGAGGCCGCGAAAAAGTGCACTTGCGCCGAAGGCCGGCCTTCCCAGTACTACGGAGGGGCGCAGGATGACCCAGTCAAGGCTACGTGCCATCAGTGCCTCATCGCCGGCGAGCTTGCTGGCGGAAAAGGCGGACGGCTGCTGGCGATCGACCCCGATGGCAGAAAAGTGGATCACCTTATTCACACCTGCGTGCTCACACGCGGTGAAGAGAGCCGAGGCGCCGGTAGAATGGACATGCCGGGTGTTTTCCCGGGCACTATCCTGCAGGACGCCGGCACAGTTTACGACGGCGTCCACACCGGCGAGATAGGGGGTCCAGTCCTGAGGTCGCAAGGCCCGCGCCATATCCAGGGAAACGGTTCGGATCTCCGGGTGGACGCCAGTGTCTGCGTGGTGAAGCACGCGGACCACTTCATGACTCTCGCCGGCCAGGCGCGCGCAAAGCGCGGCTCCAATCAGACCTGACGCGCCGGTGACGAGAATTTTCATTCCTTCCTCCAGCCGTTCGCCAGCGCGTGCCCGTCCATCAACCCAGCGGCTGCGCCTGGGAGAACTCTAGCAAAGCCGAAGCCGGTAGTCTCACGCCGGGTGGAACAGGTTCCGGGCATCAACGCAGCCAAAGGTGAGCCGGTACGGTGCGTTCGCATCTGCAGGTCAACTTCGCCGGAAGTTCGTCGCCGGCTCGGCGCAATCGCGGAGGTCGTTATGAATGTGAGTTGCAGCCTTGGCGGCGTCTCCGAACGCAACAGCAATTTGATTGAGCCCCTCGGCCACGTCGCCAATGGCATAGAGTCCTGGCGTTGAAGTCTCAAGGTGTCGGTTGACCAGGACATAGCCTTCTGCGTCACAGTTAGCCCCCAGAGCAACCGCGAGTTCGGAGCGTACGTCGCTGCCCATCGAAGGGTACACCACATCGATGTTGCGCATCGGGGCGCCCTCGGCCATGACGACATCGAACCCGGTTCGTCGAGGGATCAGGTCATCGACAGCGTCCCAGATTTCAACTCCGCCTGCCAAGGCGGCGCCCCGGGCAGCTTCGGAAACATCATCCTGGTTATTGGCGAGCAAGGCGACCTGACTGCCATATCCCTTCAGGAACAGAGCCTCCCTGACGGCGAGATGCTCCGGACCAACAACGCCGATGCGGCTACCCCGGGCCTCATATGCATCGCAAACCGGGCACAGTCTGACAATGCCGGTTGCGATCGCCTCCTCCAGTCTTTCAATGGGAGGTGCCTTGTCCACAATGCCCGTTGCCAGAATCACGCGCCTTGCTTGGACAATCCCGCAGGTGGTCGTCAGGACAAAAAAACCCTCGCGTTTTTCGGCGTGGCCTACGCAACCATGGACAAGGCTCGCGCCGTATAGCTGTGCCTGGGCTCGTAGGCGGCCGAGCAGTTCTTCCCCGCTGATGCCGTCGGGGAAGCCGGGACAGTTGCGGGATTTTGGGATGAGCTTGGCACGCGCATGCCCCGCGTCGAGCGAGATCACCGAACGCAGAAACCTGGCTAAATACATGGCTGCAGCGAGCCCCGCGGGGCCGCCGCCGACGATGGCAACGTCAAAAACTAGTGCGCCCGAAAAGCTTGGTTCGCCCGAAAAGCTTGGCATCGGGCCTAACTTCAACTCAACGAGCTTGTTCCACAGGGTCGAAATGGACGCAATCAGGATGCACACTGCACAATAAGAGTGAACTCCAATCGAGTCGTGAAGAGAAAGGCCACTGCCTCATCAAGCCTGCAAAAACCTCGTGGCTCCCAACGCTGTGAGTACAGCGCCACTGGGAAAGTGAACGCATCATGGAACTTCGGCTCATCGTCGCGCTTAGTTTGGCGAAAGGGTGGTCTGAGATGAGCGCGACCAGAGAGTTTTTTCAAAACTGGCTACAGGAGAATGTCGGCACACTTCCTGGTCGAGAGGAAGTCAGCGTCGCGGTGCTCGCTCAGCAATTCGAGCAAGATGCCGAGGTGGCTGGTTATGGGCGTGAAGTAAGGGAGGACGAACTCGGAAACATCGAAGATGCTATCGTGCAAGCGATCGAGAACGCCGGGTCCGGGGTGCAGAGCCCGAGCTCCGAAAAGAGCGATCCGGCACCTGTAATGGACGCGTTGGAGGTCGATGATGCCAAGAGCGGACCGTAGCCCCTGACACCTTCTTCTGTTCGCCTGAACAAGCCCCCCGGGCTGCTTACGAGCTGAAAAACGGACCTTAGGTGCTTTCCCGTTAGTTCCATGCACCATTGAGGAACATTCCTGCCGCCACGGCGTTAGGAAAGTTCCTTCACACCCGGTGCGCCCGTGCTGACTGCTACCCTTCCAGGCGAATGGCTGACCCGGCATGATCAGGGTCACATCTCGCGGCGGGCCGCTCTTGCGGGTATTTGTTGCTGGCTATTGGGTGCTTCCGCAGAAGCCGCGCCACAGCCATCGCCGCTCGTGCGATTTGGCGTGCTGGGATTTGGCACCGCCGCCTGGGAAGTTGACGTCATGCGGCGACATGCGTTGGACACTGTGCACGGCGTATCAATCGAGGCTCAGCGGCTTGCCGGTACCGAAGCCGGTAAGACCGCATTGCTGGCGGGCAGCGTCGACGTCATCGTTTCGGACTGGGTGTGGGTCATGCGCCAGCGCAGCGAAGGCGCTGATCTGGTCTTCTATCCCTATTCTCGTGCCGTCGGCGCGCTGGAACTGCCGCAAGGCTCGCCCATTCGAACTCTTGCGGACCTTAAGGGCAAAAGGCTGGGGATCGCAGGTGGTCCGCTGGACAAAAGCTGGATCCTATTGCGCGCGCTCGGCCTCCGTCAGGTGAAGCGCGATCTTGCTGAAGAGGTGGAGCCAGTGTTCGGCGCGCCGCCTTTGTTGGAGCAGGAATTTCTGGCGGGGCGACTGGATGCACTGCTGACGTTCTGGAATTTCGCCGCCCGTCTCGAGTCAGAGGGGGCAAGGCCTCTGCTCAGTGTCGCGCAAATCCTGCAGGGGCTTGGCGTATCCGTGGACTTGCCGATGCTCGGCTACGTCTTCCATGAAAGCTGGGCGCGGGCCAACCCGGTAGCCCTCGCGCGATTCACGAGCGCGACCGCGGCAGCGAAGTCGCTGCTCGAGTCTTCGGACGACGAATGGCGGGTGCTCGCGCCCCAATTGGGCACGGACGATCCTCACCTACAGGCGGCGTTACGCGCCGCCTATCGAGCCGGAATCCCTCGTCGGTTCGGCAAAGCCGAACGTGATGGCGCGGCCCGGTTGTTTGCAATCCTGGCCGAATTGGGCGGCGAAGATCTGGTCGGCAAGGCAACGAGCCTCGATCCTGGTGTCTTCCGGGCCATACCGGCTTGAGCTCGCGCCAATGACCGATGTCCCAGCGTTCCCCATCACAATGCAGCGTTCGCAATCCACTGCGGCATTGCTGACCATGGTGCTCGTCTGGCAGATTGCATCATCGATCGCCGCCGATCGCCTGTTTCCTGGTCCGGTCCAGGTTGTTTCGGTTCTCCTGCACGAAGCGGTTCGGGGCGAGCTGCCATACCATTTGGGCATCTCGCTTGCGCGCGTCGTGGCAAGCCTCGGGTCGGCAATCGTCATTGGCGCGGCCCTTGGCTACGCGGCAGGCCGCTCGCACAGAGCCGACATATGGATGAGGCCTTGGATCGTGTTACTCCTCAACATGCCGGCGCTGATCACGGTCATTCTAATTTATATCTGGCTTGGTCTTGCCGAGACCGCGCTTGTCCTTGCGGTCGCGCTCAACAAGATCCCCAACGTCGTGGTGACTATTCGTGAAGGCGCCAGCCGGCTGGACAAGGACTTTGCCGAAATGGCTGAGCTCTATCGCTTCGGGCGTGCTGCAAAGCTGCAGCATGTCGTGCTGCCGCAATTGGCGCCGTTCTTTCTCGTCACCCTGCGCAGCGGGCTGGCACTAACGTGGAAGATCGTGTTGCTCGCCGAACTGCTCGGCCGCTCCAACGGCGTCGGGTTCCAGCTACAGGTCTATTTTCAGAACTTCGACGTCACCCACATCCTTGCCTATGCGATCAGCTTCGGCGTTGTGATGCTTGCCATAGAGTATGGACTGCTTGTGCCGTTGGAACGTCGTCTGTTCGCCTGGCGACGCTGATGCTGAGGATCAGGATCGAGGACAAGACTTTCCCCGGTGACGACGGACAGCGCCGGACGATCTTTCGCGCGCTGTCGCTTGATATAGCCGACGGACAGGTCTGCGTCCTGACCGGCCCTTCCGGTGTCGGCAAGTCGACGCTGCTGTCGATCGTTTCGGGCGTCGACCGCGAATTTCGCGGCAGCGTGAGCGGACGACCGCTTCCGATAGGCATGCTGTTCCAGACACCGAGGCTGCTGCCCTGGCTCACCGCCTTGCGCAATGTAGAGATGGCCATCCCGGATCGCGCGCCCGATGCGGCCCGGTGGCTTGCCGCTGTCGGCCTGAAAGGCAATGAGAAGAGCTATCCGCAGCGACTCTCGGGCGGCATGGCGCGGCGCGTAGCGCTTGCCCGGGCGCTCGCCGTGGAGCCTGCGCTCCTGCTCCTCGACGAGCCATTCGCTTCACTCGACGAGGCGACCGCGCAAGCCATGCGCCGCCTGCTGCAGGATTGTTTCGCCAGTCGGCGGACTACCACGCTGCTGGTTACGCATGATCTCGCCTATGCCTCGTCGCTGGGTGATCGGGTTATTGTTCTGGAGGGATCGCCGGCGCGCATCGTGCGCGATGTCGCAATCTCTCGTGGCGATGAAGCGGGATCGTCGCGCTTTGGGCTGGGGGCGACACAATGAGACTGTTGCTGGGCCTTCTCTTTCTTTTGCTGATCACCGGCCCTGGCGTCACCGAGCAACAGACGATGGTGATCGGGTATATCGGCCAGGAGCGCAAACCGGCTCTGCCCCTTGGACCCCTTGATGAAACCGTCACCGACGACGGCCTGCAAGGCGCACGGCTCGGCATTGCCGACGACGAAAGCACCGGCCGGTTTCTTGGGCAGAAATTTCGGCTGGAGGAAAGGATATTGAAACCAACCGAAACGCCGGACGACGCGGTAAGACAATTCGCCGATGCCGGCATCGCCTTTGTCATCGCCGATCTCGACGCCCGTCAGCTTCTACAGGCCAGTGCCGCGCCCGGTGCCGAGCAGATGACGTTGCTCAACAGCCGGGCGCCGGACGACGTGCTTCGCCAGCAGGACTGCCGTGGGAACGTGCTGCACACGATCCCGAGCCGGGCCATGCTCGCCGACGGGCTGGCGCAATATCTCGCCTGGAAGCGCTGGCAGCGTTGGTTCCTGCTTGTGGGGCCGCATTCGCAGGATCAGGCGATGGCTGCGGCCTTTCGACGGGCGGCGGCTCGCTTCGGAGCCGAGATCACGATCGACCAGCCGTGGACATTCAGGCCCGCCAACGGACGTGCCGATACAGGGCATGTCACGCTGCAGACCGAAATACCCGCGGTCACGCAGGTCAGCGACTATGATGTGCTCGTGGTCGCCGACGAGGCGGATGAATTCGGCGCCTATCTGGAGGGCCGCACCGCGCTGCCGAGAATCGTCGCCGGCACGCAAGGGCTGGTCGCCACAGGCTGGAGCGCTGTCAGCGAGGAATGGGGCGCCACGCAACTGCAGGACCGTTTCCACAGGCAGGCAGGGCGCTGGATGTTGCCCAGCGACTACGCGGCCTGGCTCGCTGTGCGCAGTATCGGCGAAGCGACGACGCGCCTGCACAGTCTCGATCCCGCGGCAATCGGCAGATATATACGCGGCGACGCGTTTCTTCTCGCTGGCTTCAAGGGGCAGGGGCTTAGTTTCCGTCCCTGGGACGGACAGATGCGCCAGCCCATTTTGATCGCCGGGCCTCGCCTCTTGATTTCCAGCTCACCGCAACCGGGCTTCCTGCATCAGCGCACGCCGCTCGACACGCTGGGCATCGACCTGGAGGAGAGCACATGCAAGTTCTGATGACCCTGTTGTTGGCGGCGTTCGCTCTTGCTGCTCCCGCCGCCGCCGAGACCATCTACGTTTCCAATGAGCAGGATAATACGGTCGCGGTCGTCGACGGCGTGACAATGACTTTGCTGGCGACGATCGATGTCGGCCGCCGTCCGCGCGGGCTGGCGCTGTCGATCGACAACAAGATGCTTTTCGTCGCGGAAGGCGACGACAACCGCATCGACGTGGTCGACGTCGCGAAGCGGCGGGTCGTCGGGGAACTGCCTTCGGGAGCCGATCCGGAATTCTTCGCAGTCCATCCCGATGGCAAGCGGCTGTTCGTCGCCAACGAGAATGACAATCTGGTGTCGGTGGTGGACATCGCCGCGGCCAAGGTCATCGGCACCGTGGATGTCGGCGTCGAACCGGAAGGAATGGCGGCCAGCGCCGACGGCCGCTATGTCGCCTGCACTTCGGAGACCACCAGCATGGTGCATCTGATCGACGCAGGCACGCTTGAACTCGTCGACAATCTGCTGGTCGATACCCGGCCGCGCGCGGCTTTATTCTCGCCGGACGGTAAGCAATTCTGGGTGTCCTCGGAGATCCGGGGCACCGTCACCGTCTTCGACACGGCAACGCGCGCGCAGACCGGCAAAGTCGAGTTCGAGGTGCCGGGTATACGACGCGAGGGTGTGCAGGCGGTCGGCATGGCGACGTCCCGCGATGGCACGACCGTCTATGTGGCGCTCGGCCCCGCCAACAGGATTGCGGAAGTCGATGTGAAAACGTTGACGGTCCGTCGGCTCTACCTTGTTGGTCAACGACCCTGGCACGTGGCGCTCTCCGGCGACCAGAAGCGCCTGGTCAGCGCAAACGGGAATTCCGGCGACATCTCCTTCATCGATCTGGAAAACCAAGAGGTGGTGAAATCGCTGCCGGTGGGGCGGGGGCCGTGGGGCGTCGTGATCGGGCCATGAACGCCTTGTCGGTCGAGAATCTGGGCCATAGTTTCGGAAACCGGCGGGTTCTCGACGGCGTCTCTTTCTCTGTGGCCCAAGGCAGGATGTGCATCTTGCTAGGCCGCAACGGCGCCGGCAAGACGACGCTGTTCTCGCTGATCACCGGTCTTTATCACGCCCGCTCCGGCTCGGTGCATGTCTTCGACCAGGCGATGGATGTCAACCCGTCCGCCGCGTTGGCGCAGATGGGCGTCGTCTTCCAGTTGCCGACCCTCGATCTCGATCTGACAGCCGGCGAGAACCTGCGTTACCACGCGGCCTTGCATGGGCTTAGCCAGGCCTTGAGCAAGGAGCGCTCCATCCACGAACTCGGCCGGCTGGACGTGCTGGACAGGATCGACGATCCTGCCCGAGCGCTTTCCGGGGGGCAGCGTCGCCGTGTCGAGATAGCACGCGCTCTGATGCATAGCCCACGCCTTTTGCTGCTGGATGAGCCGACCACCGGGCTCGACGTGCCGGGCCGCCGCGCGCTCGAGCGGCACGTGCGGGAGCTTTGCCGCGAGCGCGGCATTGCCGTCCTGTGGGCAACACATTTTCTGGAAGAACTAACGGCGGATGACGATGTGGTGGTGCTGCATCGAGGCACAATGCGGTGGGCCGGCCGCGCCGATCGTCTGGCTGCCGATCTCGGTGTGGCGAGCACGGGCGAGGCCTTCGCGTCGCTGACGGAGTCCGAATGAAAACGTCTCACGCAGTGCGCGCGCTCAACGGCATCCTGCGCAGGGAGATGCTGCGGACGTTGCGGCAACGCGGCCGGCTGCTCTCGGCGATGGTACGGCCGCTGGTCTGGCTGGCAATCTTTGCCGCTGGCTTCCGCTCCGTTCTCGGTCTGTCGATCACGCCACCCTACCAGACCTATGTTCTCTATGACGTGTATGTGGTGCCTGGGCTAGCGGCCATGATGCTGCTCTTCCATGCCATGGCGAGTTCGCTGGCCATGGTCTACGATCGCGAGATGGGCAGCATGCGCCTGTTGCTGACCGCACCATTGCCGCGCTGGTACCTGCTTGCGGCGCGCCTGCTGGCCAGCGTGATCGTTGGCGTGCCGCTGGTCTACTTGTTTCTGTTGATCGCGCGTTTCTGGGATGTGCGGCCGCCCGTTTTCGGCTACGTCGCGGTATTTCCGGCGCTCGTGCTGGCGGGCCTCATGCTTGGCGCGTTCGGACTGCTTGTCTCCTCGGTTTCGACACAGATGGAGAACTTTGCCGGTGTCATGAATTTCGTCATCTTTCCGGTGTTCTTTGCCTCGACGGCGCTCTATCCGCTGTGGCGGCTTGCCGAGGCGGGACCGGTGCTGGCAACAATCGCCGCCTGGAACCCGTTCAGCTCGGCGGTCGAGCTGATACGCTTCGCGCTCTATCTGCGGTTCGATCCTGTCGCGGCGGTTGTGGTCCTTGGCTGCCTCATCGCCTTCTTCCTCGCGGCGGTCATCGGCTATGACCCCGGCCGCGGCTTGTGGTCCCGGCGCGGCGGCGAGGGATGAATTACTTCAACGCGTAGAGATAAGCGGCGATGTCCCGCGCCTGTTGCTCGGTGATCCTCGTCGACGGCATGGCCGTGTGCCGATTGACTTCCCTCGCCGAGCGTATCCAGCGGATCATGTTCTCCGGATTGTTTGCCAGCAGGCCACCGATAAAGACCCTGTCGGCAAGGCCACCGTCCAGGCGGGGTCCGACCTGGCCTTGCGCACCCGGCACGCCGGGTATCGTATGGCAGCCGGAGCAGCCATTCGCCGTCATGATTGGAATGGCGCGGGCGCCTACGCCGCCGGTCGCCGCATCCGACTCGTGCCGGACGCGCTCGCGCCGGTCGGACCACAAAGTCGCCGCAGCGACAGCCGCGGCCAGCAGCAGGATTGCGGCAAGGGCGCCCCCGATCAGCCTACCCAGGTCGGAGCGCATGTGTTGCCTCCCTGGTTGCGCTGCTGCTTATCCAGAGGCCGGCGAGCAGCAGGGCGGCGCCGCCATAGATCAAGCCGGCCGGAACCCACATTACCAATCCGGCGAGCTGCTGGTCCTCGATCGCGGTCATTCCCCACAATGCCGCGCCGGCGCCATTCTCCGGATACCAGAGTTTGGGCGATATCAGCAGCAGGACACCGAGCAGGCCGGTATGAAGCGAGGTGAAGAAAAGATGCATGACGGAGCTGCCATAGGTCTGCTGTCGACCGGGGCGCGGAAGGAGCGCCCACCAGAACAGCAAGGCTGTGCCGAGGAAGCTCGCATGCTGGGCATAATGAAGAAAGCCCTGCTGGAGCGCTGCCTGGAACAACGCCGGAATGTGCCAGATCCAGATGGCGACGCCGTGAATGATCGTCGCGTTGAGGGGGCGGATCACCAGGGCCCAAACCGATTGCAGCGTCTTTGCGCGCGTGAGCTTGCCCGTTCCGCGGCGAAGTGAGGCCGGCAAGGACCAGAGCAGGACTGCGCCTGGGCAAGCGGCGACAAGGAGGGGCGCCGCCACCGCCATCAGCAGTTCATGCTCGATCATATGGGCGGCAAACACCCGCTCGCCGAGCGCATGGATGGGGCTGACCAGTGCTGCCGTCAGCACGCCCCAACCGGCGGCGAAAAACAACGCCTGCCGCATCCGCTCGGGACGGCCTCGGCTGCTGCGGCGCCACAACCGAGTCGCTCCGATGGAATAAAGGAAGGCAATCGCGGCCAGCGGAAACGTGATGGGAAATGCGAGCGTCCATCCGGCCTCGGGCGCGCCGGCGCCGTAGCAGATCGAGGTCGAGAAGAACGCGTCGAAGCTCATCGCAGGCACTCGTCGAGAATGAGAGCCGCGCTGCCTTGCATGATGATGACGAGGGCAAACAGCAATGCCGCAAGCATGCCGAGATCGGCGACGAACTGCTCGGTGCTGCGCGTGCGCTCAGGCTTGAAGGCGGCGCCGCCCTGCCGCTTCGCCCGCCATGACAAGGCACCGCCGAGCAGCGAAAGCACGGCGAGCACCAGTGCCACGGGAAGCACCACCGGCACCTGGCGGTTGCACTGCCATGGTACGAGTGCGTAGTTCAGCTGCGTCGAGATTGCCCAAGCCATCGGCCCCGACAGAAGCCCAGCCCAGGACGTTCCCATTTTCAACGCACGCATCAGCCTAGCCTCGGCATCCAGTAGATGAGCAGATAGATCGGGATCCAGGTCAGCACCACGAAATCCCAATAGAAGACATTGTCGCCGACATCGCCGAAGCGCCGGCCGCTATAGCCATGGCGTGTGAACATCAGCACCGTCAAAACGATGGTGTCGCCGACATCGGTGATCAGGTGTGTGGTGTGCAGCCCGAGCAGCACCCAGAGCATCGAGCCATAGGCGTTCGTGTCCCAGTAGATGTTCAGCGCCGGGAATTCGAACCAGCGCACGACAAGCGGGGCCAGACCGAGCAGCGACATCACCACCAGCCCGATCCGCACCGGCACGATCGCGCATTGCTTGGCGTAGCCGTGGAGCATGTGGTTCGGCACCACGCTGATGATAAACAGGATGGTGACGATCGTCCCGGGCCAATGGTTGGGTTCCGGGGCGCTTAGACGCCAATTGGGCCACAAGGTCGCGAGATAGAGATAAGCGCCGGCGGCCAACGCAAAGCCCATGCCTTCCAGCGCCATGAAGCCGAGCGTTCCCCACCAGGTCGGGCTGCGCGGACCATGTCCAAAGGTTGGGAGGTCCGAAAGATCCAAGCTGGGACGCTCACTCATCCCTCATCCTCCGGGTCGTCCTTGGGCCAGAACCAGCCGATCAAGGTGATGGCGATCGGCGCGGCGCCCCAGACGATCGCCCAGGGCGTGAAGATCGAATAGACAAACGTACCCCCGACGGCGATTGCCGCCAGCAGCGGCCAGATCGACGGTGTCGCCGATTTCTCGCGAATGTCGGGGTGGGCTTCCGCCACGGTTGAGATCAACAGCTCACGGACATCGACGCGGAGTCCGGTCGCCACAGGCAGCGCCTCGCGTTCGGCCCAGAGCGGCTCGACATGTGTGACAATCGGTATCCGCGCGAAATTATAGCTTGGCGGCGGCGAAGACGTCGCCCATTCGAGCGTACCGGCATCCCAGGGATTGTTTCCGGCCAGTGCGCCCTTCAACGCGCCGTGTACAAGATTGAAAGTGAACAGTACGAAGCTGAGGAAAAAGAGCACCGCGCCGGCGCTGATGAACAGGTTGATGTTGCCCCAGCCAAGCTCGGCCGGATAGGTGTAGACCCTGCGTGGCATGCCCCAGAGCCCGACGAGATGCATTGGGAAAAAAGCCGCGTTGAAGCCGATGAAAGCCAGCCAGAAATGCCAGCGCCCGAGACGCTCGCTCATCATGCGGCCGCTGATCTTGGGGAACCAGAAATAGGCGGCGCCCAGCAGCGGGAAGACCGAACCGCCGATCAGCACGTAATGGAAATGGGCGACGACGAAATAGGTGTCGTGCACCTGGAGGTCCAGCGGCACCGAAGCGAGCATGACGCCGGTGAGGCCGCCGATGACGAAGATGAAAAAGAAGCCGAACACGAACAGCAGCGGCGTGCGGATCACCGGCCTGCCGTCCCACAAGGTCGCCAGCCAGCAGAAGATCTGAACGCCATTGGGGATGGCGATCAGCATGCTCGACGCGGTGAAGAAGCTGGCGCCGAGCTTGGGTAGTCCCGTCGCGAACATGTGATGGACCCAGAGGCCGAACGAAAGGAAGCCGACGGCGATCAGCGACAAGACCAGCCCGAGATGCCCGAACACGGGACGCCGGGCGAAGACCGGAATGATCGCGGAGACCATGCCCGTCGCCGGCAGGAAGATGATGTAGACCTCGGGATGGCCAAAGAACCAGAACAGATGCTGGAAGAGCAGTGCGTCGCCGCCCTCGGCCGGGTTGAAGATATGTGTTTCGACCAGCCGGTCGAGGATCAGGAAGGTCGAGGTGATCATCACCGCGGGCATGGCGAAGACGACGACGAAGGAGGTAACCAGCATTGCCCAGACGTAGAGCGGAATCCTGTCCAGCGACATGCCGGGGGCTCGCTGCTTGAACACGGTGACGATGGTTGCCACCGCGACGGCCAGGGAGGATACTTCTGTATAAGTGATCATCTGGGCCCAGACGTCGGCCCGCTTGCCCGGCGCGAATTCGGGGCCTGACAGCGGCACATAAGCAAACCAGCCGACGTCGGGCGCCATGTTGAGCGCGAAAGACACCCAGGCGAATATGCCGCCCGAAACATAGATCCAGTAGCTGAACGCATTCAGGCGGGGAAAGGCGATGTTGCGGCTGCCGACCATCAGCGGGACGAGATAGATGCCTGTCGCCTGCACGATGGGCACGGCGAACAGGAACATCATGGTCACACCATGCATCGTGAACAGCTGGTTGTAGAGGTCCGGGCCGATCAGACCGCGCTGCGGCCCTGAGAGCTGGATGCGCATGGCGACAGCGTTGAGCCCGCCCAGGCACAGAAACACGAAGGCGGTGATCAGATAGCGCCGTGCGACGACCTTGTGGTCGACGCTCGACAGCGCGCCGATGATGCCGGGAGGCGTGCGCCATGTCCGCGCCAGCCAGCGATCCAGGTTGGCATCGTCCA
This sequence comes from Mesorhizobium sp. C264A, assembly GCF_040324515.1. NCBI lineage: Bacteria > Pseudomonadati > Pseudomonadota > Alphaproteobacteria > Hyphomicrobiales > Phyllobacteriaceae > Mesorhizobium > Mesorhizobium sp. C264A. The sequence goes on from NZ_JAMYVY010000001.1 coordinate 493,999, forward strand.
TGCCGGTGTCGCGCGGTCCGTCATGCTCGGGTGCGACGTCGCCTGTGGCGGGCGTTTCGCGCGGCAGGTCGCGTTCGCTTGTGAGGTCCGCGCTGCTCATTTAAGCGCCTCGAGATAGGCGACCATGGCGTTGAGCTCGTCGCCGCTGAGCTCCACCACCGGCATGTGGGATCCGGGCTTGATGCCCTGTGGGTCGGCTACCCAGGCGGCGAGATTGCCGCGGCTCATGGTCAATGTCCCGGCGGCAAGCGTCTGCCGGCTGGCTATATGGGTGAGGTCGGGGGCGACCGTTCCTCCGGCAGGCGTGCCGCCTATTCTGTGACACATCACGCAAGGGCGCTTCAGAAACAGATCCTGGCCGGCCTTGGCCTCGTCCCCCGTCGGAGTAGCTGCCGGCTGCAACTGGTCGTTCCACCAGGCGTCGAACTTCGCACGCGGCTCGGCGATGATGAAGGTGCCCATGTTTGCGTGCTGCGCCCCGCAGAACTCGGCGCATTGACCTCGGTAAACACCAGGCTTGTCTGCCTTGAGGTCGAGCACGTTCATGTGGCCGGGAATGAGGTCGAGCTTGCCCGAAAGGCTCGGAATCCAGAAGGAATGGATGACGTCGGTCGAGGTCAGAAGAAGCCGCACCGGTTCCCCGGCTGGGATATGGATCTCGTTCGCCGTGGTCAGGATGCGGCTTGGCGTGGCATCCTCATAGCGCACCTCCCACCACCATTGATGGCCGGTGACCCGAATGGTCAGTGCGGCATCCGAGCCGATCGCGGCGAGCGTCCTGTTGGCGAAGAAGCTCAGCAAGGTCAGTCCGATCAGGACAATGGCGGTCAACCCGACGGCGGTCATCACCGCGCGCAGCTTCCGGTCGTCGGCGCCGGCCTCGATCGCGAGCGGCTCCGCCTGCGCGCGCGACCGCATCATCAAGGGCACGACGAGGGCGATCATCACCAGCACCCACACCACGGCGCAGAGCGCGGTGAAGAACCAGATCAGCCATGCCAGTTCGCTCGCCGCGGGACCTTTCGGGTCGAGGGCGGATTGCCAGCCCGCGCATCCCTGGAGCAACAGAGCGCCGGCGGTGGCGAACGCCATCGAGACGAGACGTTTCACGGCGACTTCCCCAGCGTGGCCGCGTCCGGCATGCGGTTTTCCGAAGGATGCGCCATCATGTCGTCATTGCGTTGCGGTGCGGCGGAAGACGGCGCGTTGCCGCTCAGCGAGCGCACGAAAGCCGCAAGCTCCCAGATCTGGTCGTCGGGAATCTTGTCGCGGAAGCTCGGCATGCCGTTTGGCCGACCGTCGCGGATCGTGGCATGGATGCTTTCGATCGAGCTGCCATAGAGCCACTTCTGGTCCATCAGGGCCGGCCCCATGCCGCCGCCGCCATTGGCGTGGCATCCCGAACAGTTGAACCAGCCGAAAAGCCGTTTCCCTTCGCTCATGTGGAAGGCGTTGGCCTCGAAGCTCGCCGCCTTGTTGTCGCTGGCGGGGGGCCGCTGTCCGCCGGGCTCCAGCGTGGTCACAGGCGTCGGCTGCTCGCCCGATCCGAGCGCCGATTGCGGGCGCGTGTCACGTTCCTCGCGCTGGCAGGCAGCGAGGGCCAGGACTGGAAACAGGAGCATGGCCACAACGGCTCTCATCGCACCGGGCTCCCCGGGGCATCGAGGCGCGGCACGCCATACTGTGACAGCAAGGCATCTATCTCGACCTTGTGCCTGGACAGGGCGCCATTGACATCGCCGCGCAGCGCATCGTCTTCGCGGCGGACGCCCATCGAGATGTCGTAGATCATCGGCAGTTGCGGTCCGTCGATGCGGGGCGCAACCGGCGTGATGCGGAGCGGCACCTTCTGCCTGGCGGCGAAGTAGCCGGCGAGGGGGCCCCAGACCACGGCAAGGTCGATCTCGCCACTCGCCACCGCTTCGACGATGCGCGCCGGCGGGTTGGGGGCGGAATAATCGCCATAGACCGGATAGCCAACGAGGTGCCCGACGATACCGCGGCGGCCAAGCGCCTGGACCGGAGGCGAATTGGCGCCATCGTCGCCGATGAGCTGAACACCGATCCGCATGTCGCGCAGCCGCGGATCATTGAACGATGCTACGTCGGGGCCGTCCCTGCGGGTGACGAAGACATAAGACGATCGGTAGTAGGGCGTGGTGGTGCGCAGCATTTCGAGGTTGCTCGGCGTGCCCGGCACGAGATCGCATAGACCGGCCTTCAGCGTGTTTCGGATGAAGCCGCGGCGCTGCGCCCACCAGGTATAGGTCAGCTTCGCGCCGAGATCGGACGCAACGATTTCGGCGATCCTGTTCTCGAAGCCCTGACCGGCCGCGTTGGAGAACGGCATGTTGTTCGGATCGGCGCAGACCCTCAGCTCACGTGCGTCGGCTGTGGCCGTCAAGAACACGAAGGCGATGGCGGCCATGCCGATCACCAGCCGTTGACACGCCTTTCGCGCCGGACCTACGGTCAAGTACAATCCATCAAGGCAGCCGGAACACATAAAGCGTGCCTCCCGAGGTTGTCGCGTTCTTCAGATCCTTCATGGCATTGACGAAACCGAGCGCGGCGGTGGCGTCACGCGGGTCAAGATCGCCCGATACAATGGCGCCGGCCCAGCCGCCGACGCCTGAGAGGATGGCGACATATTGGTGCCCGTCGGGACCGCGATAGGTGATGGGCTGGCCGATGATCCCGGACGAGGTCTTGAACTGCCAAAGCAGGTCTCCGGTCTTGGCGCTAACCGCCTTGAACCAGCCTTCCATCGTGCCATAGAACACAACGTCGCCGGCGGTCACTACCGCGCCGCTCCACACCGGGAAATTCTCCTTGAGGCTCCAGGCGGGTTTCTCCGCGGCGATGTCCCAGGCGGTGAAGGCGCCGCGATTACCGCCAGGCCCTGGTATCATGCGGACGTTCATGCCCACATAGGGCGTGCCGGCGATGTAGTTCACCTCGACGCCTTCTTCATCCATGCACAGATTGTTGTGCGGGATGTAGAGCAGGCCGGTCTTCGGCGAGAACGCGGAAGGCTGCCAGTCCTTGAGGCCCGACGCCGTCGGACAGATATCGTGAACGACCTTGCCGGTGCCGGTCTTCTTGTCCGGATTTACGATCAGTCGACCGGTTTTCAGGTCCACACCTTTGCTGGAGTTTACGGGACCAAAGGGTTTTGCCGACAGCACCTCGCCGGTTGTCCGGTCGAGGATGTAGAGATAGCCGTTGCGCTCCGGCCGGATCAGCACCTTGCGCGGCTTGCCCTGCCAGGTCATGTCGAGCAGGATCTGCTCGTTGATGCCGTCATAGTCGTGGAGGTCGTGCGGGCTCCACTGATAGAACCATTTCGCCGCGCCGGTGTCGGGATCGCGCGCGAAAATGCCAGACGTCCACTTGTTGTCGCCCGGCCGCAAATCCGGATTCCATGGTCCGGGATTGCCGGTGCCGTGGAAAATCAGGTTCAGATCGGGATCATAGGAAATCCAGCCCCACATGTTGCCGCCGCCGATCTTCCAGGCTTCCGGCGGCCACGTTGTGACGCCAAGATCCTTGCCTTTGTCCATGTCGTAGTGCGGCTTGAAGTCCGATCCGATCAGCACGTCCTTGTCCGGCCCGGTGCTATAGGCGATCCAGACGACATGACCGTCGCCGGCGTCGAGCGCCTTTACCCAGCCGCGAACGCCCATCTCGCCGCCGGAATTGCCGACCAGCACTTTGCCCTTCACCACAAGCGGCGCCATGGTGATGGTCTCGCCGATGTTGATGTTGCCGACATGAGTGTTCCAGATCGGCTTGCCCGTGTTCGCATCAAGGGCAATCGTGTGGCCGTCCAGCGTATTGAAAAAGATTCGCCCGTCGGCGAATGCCACCCCTCGGTTGACGACGTCGCAGCAGGCCACCCCCTGTGCCGCCGGCTCGGGATTGGGTTCGTACTTCCACTTTATCGGGGCGCCGGGCTTGGAGAGATCGAGCGCATAGACGAAGTTGGGAAAGGGCGTCACGATATACATGTTGTTGCCGACGACCAGCGGCGCTGCTTCCTGGCCCTTGTTCACGCCTGTCGAGAACGTGAACGCGACCTGCAGGTTCTTGACGTTGCCTTCATTGATCTCGGAGAGTTCGCTGAAGCGCGTCGACGCGTAGTTCTTGGCCGGCATCGTCCATTGGCCGTCATCGGGTGGCGAAGCTGCGGCTGGCGGTACGATCGCTGGTGTTTTAGGAGGCTCGGACGCAGCGCCCAGAAGCAGCTGGCAGGCGAGCAGCGTCACCAGAAGGATAGCGCCAAAGGAATTCCCGGCTGCCAATTTGCGGGTACGTCGTTCTACGTCAACGCGCGTTAATGCCAACTGCGGCATAGCTTTCATTTATTGATCGAGCCTCCCACGCCGGCGCCGAGTTCGGCCGCGATGTCGGCCTCCGTTCCGGCACAAAGCGGATGGCCCCAGCCCGAAGCGCTTTTGCCGCCGGGGTCCAGATCGTAGACAATGGCATCCTTGCGATTTGGATTGACGCCTGCCGGGACCTTGTCGAAGCCGAGCGCCGCGCGGATACGCCAGGCGACATTGTGATCGGCGCATGAGGAATCGCCTGAAACGCCGAGGCCGCCGACAATGCTCTTGCCGTCGTAGAGGGCAAGTCCGCCGCCAAACACCACGACGCCTCCGATCGGCTTGCCGACGAGCGGGTCGCCGCCGCTTCCGAACGTTTTGGGATCGCCCGTATAGGCCGCGGCCTGGTTGACAGGATTGGTCTCCTGCAGGCCAAATAGCGGCCCCCCGGGCTGCACCCCCGCATAGAGATTGGCCGTCGAGAGGGCCATCTGAGCCAGGCTGAGACCGTTGGCCGTGTTGGCTTTCTCCGCTGCTATGAGCCGACTTCCCGGCCATTGCGAGTCGGGGGTGGGGCCGCTGAACGCAATCGCGCAGACAGTGCCGTCACGGGCAACGATGGCTGCCCATTCGTTGGTTTCAAAGCCGCCATTGGCTGGTCCGCCGCTTGCCTTCACGTTGGCTTTGAGGGCTGCAAGCAGCTTGTCGTGGTCGGCCGGACAGGGTTCCTGCGCCATGGCCTCGTGCCCGTGGAACAGGCCACCCATCAGCAACAGCAGGCCAAAAAGAGGTACGAAAAGCTGATAGCGATACATTGTCCTGGCATTCGTTTACATAACAAGGACCACCCCGGCAGACCGCAGAATGCGAGGATACGTCCAATGCGTCAGTGCCTAACTCGCGTAATGCTTCTATGTTCCTGCTTTGCATAAAATTCATGCAGTTGGATTTGGGTGCAGGTGTTCAATCAAAGCATGGGACCTGGACACCCGTGGCCACAGGCCAAGCGGTGAGGCAACGCGGCTGATCCGGGAAAACCGCGATCGGGACAGCGCAGACGTACCCGCCCTGACAAACGCTGTTGCCTTGTCACGGCGTTCGACGATGGATGATCTCTTCAATAAGTTTCGCGTCGGCTTCGTATTCCGCGGCCCGCGCAGCCATTTGACTGGCCAGGCTGTGTCTTTCCCGCGCGGCTTCGCGTTTTGCCGTACGTTTCGCCAACTCAGCCCGCTGCTGGTGCGCTCTTAAAAGGCTCCAAAGAGCCTGCTCCGCATCGTCAGCCTGGGCCTGCATCAAAACGTCTGCTCCGAACGCATGTCCGGTGTGGCAGCGGTAACGGGTAATCGGCCCGTCTTCTATCTCCCATAGGGGGCCATGACATTCGGGGCAGACAAATGTCGAGGGGGCGCCAAGCTGGCCTTCGGTCAATTCCATTGTGCTGTGCTCCTGAGCTGCAATCGCTGCCTCAAGGCGGATGCCGGACGGGATTTCTGGTGTCGGCCCTGCGATTTCGGAAGCAAGCCTGTGCAACAGGCCAGCCATTTCGGACAGAGGGACGCAATGGTCGATTTCCACATTCTGCAAGGCGCTCAGCGGCATATCGGGTACTGCGGCGTCGCCGGGGTCCTGGACTACGCTGACGCCTCCGCACATCTTGATTGCGTGCAGGCCGGCGGTGCCGTCGGAGAGGCTGCCTGTGAGCACGACGCCGATCACGCTGCCGCCAAAGCTGCAGGCCGCCGATCGAAACAGGGGGTCGATGGCGGGGCGCGCCAGGTTCTCGCGCGGCCCGCGCCGCAGCAGCATATGATCGTCATGTAACAGAAGGTGAGCTCCGGGCGGTGCAACGAAGATGTGCCCGTTTTTAACCTTCATGCCGTTGGAGGCATTTGCAACGGGCATGTTGGCAGCGCGACCGAGAATGTCGCCGAGGTAACTCGTGGGACCAACGTGCTGTACGACGAGGAGAGCCGCCGGGATGTCCGGCGAAAGATCGCGGACAAGTCTCTTCAGCGCGTCGACGCCGCCGGCCGATGCTCCGATTGTCACGATGCACCGGTTCTTGCAACCGTCGGGACGGACCTTGTCCGGCTGGCCCGCACGCTCCGAATCTGATCGTGGTGCGGCGGTGGCCATGGTTGCTTCACCCACATTCAGCACAGATGTCGATGCGAGCGCTCCGGCCAAGTCCGTTGCTGGTCGGGCGCCCTGCCTTCGTCGGTGTTAGCTTCCGGCCGCATCGCGGAACATAGATGCCCGCAATGATGTCGGCTCTGTACTAACGCCTACGTGCGCGTTTGACAGCAGCCTCTGCCACGGCCGGGGCCTCCTGAATGCTTGCCGCGCCGCCGAAATCGGCGTTCTTGGTACGGCCAGCTCCCGGGCCCGCTCCTAGATCAGCGCCTGTTGTCGGATCGGAAGCCGGATCGGAAAGCGTACGGTCGGCCATCCTGGCCACCACCTTCATGTCTTTGGCCCCCAGCTTGACAGTTGCCAGGCCGTCTCCGCCGTCGACGGGCATCACCTCTTCAAGGTCATCGATCCGATCCCACTCTTCGCCGGAATTCCATGGGCCAGCGACATCGCCGTCGCCTTGAGAGGTGTTGACATACATGCTGGCGTACTTCTCTACGCCTGGGAGCTTGCCGGAAGGGAAATTGTTTTCGATCGCGTAGAGTGCTTTCTCAAACGACTTCTGGTGCGCGATCTCGCGGGTCATCAGGAAGCCGAGCGCGTCCTTGATTCCCGGGTCGTCGGTGATGTTGATGAGGCGTTCGTAAACGATCTTGGCGCGAGCTTCGGCCGCGATATTCGATCGCAAATCCACCGTAGGTTCACCGCGCGAATCGACATAGGCCGCGGTCCAGGGAACGCCGGCTGAGTCGCACAGCGCGGGAGCGCCGCCGAACAGAATTGATTCCTTGGCTGTTGTGCCGCTGGCGCCGATCATCAGGTAAAGGTCCGCTTCCTTCATTTGGCCCTCGGCCAGCTGTGCCTTAAGCCCCTTGTTGAGCATGGTGACGATTGATCCCACCACTTCGAGATGGCTGAGTTCTTCGGTCGCAATATCGAGCAACATGTCGCGACGGCCAAGATCGTCCTCGCCAAGCCCTTGCGTGAAATAGCGCATGGCCGCTGCAAGCTCGCCATCGGCGCCGCCGAACTGTTCCATGATCATGCAGGCCAGGCGAGGATTCGGCTCCGAGACGCGAACGGTGTATTGCAGGCGCTTGTTGTGCATGAACATGGACATCTCTCCGGTTAGATCATCCGAACATCCCGGCAAGTTGATTGTTCCATCCGGCCATCGGCCAGCGAGCATTTTTACGGCAACTTCAGTGTTGAGCATCGCAGGGAGCCAGAGGCGGCATTTATTCTCCGACCGGTGACCGGCGGCAACGAGATTTCGATCGTGCTGCGCCATCACGGCAATGAGCAAGGCCGCGGATGGGCAAGAGGTAGACAAAATCTGGAGGGATACTGGCTCGGAAAAGTGAAGCCGGGCCATATTAATACGATGTCGGTGTCGACACCTTCGGCCCGTTTCGCCGCACACCTTATGCGGCAAACGCCGGGTTCGGTCACACGGCCAGCGTCGCGGGCTGTTGCCCGTTCACTTTCGATCCAGCACCTTCCGGACTTTCTCTGCCAATTCGTCGATCGTGTAGGGCTTGGTCAAAAGTTCGGTTCCGAAATCGAGCGTGCCGTTGTGGACAATCGCATTTCGTGTGTAGCCGGTGGTGTAGAGCACTTTTAACGACGGGTGCATTGTCTTGACCTGATCCACCAGCTCCCGGCCCGACATCTCCGGCATCACCACGTCGGTGAACAAAAGCGACGGCACTTGCCCGCTTTCGATGGCCGCCAGCGCGTCGCGTGGGCCTTGCATTTCCAGCACGGAGTAGCCCAGTTCCCGCAGCGCTTCCGCCGCCGTCAGCCGGACGCGATCTTCATCCTCGACAACCATGATGATCTCGTCTGCACAGCCGGGGTGCTCGCCTGCCACGACGTCGATTTGGCTGTCGAGCACGCCGTGGTGCGAGCGCGGCAAATATATTTTCAAGGTGGTTCCGATGCCCTGCTCGGAATAGATCTTCACACTGCCGCCGGACTGGCGAACAAACCCATAGACTTGACTGAGTCCCAGCCCGGTGCCTTTGCCGACCCCCTTGGTGGTGAAGAACGGATCGAAGGCTCTTGCGACAACATCAGCAGTCATGCCCGTTCCTGTATCGGTGACCGCTATCATCACATACTGACCGGAGGGGATCGCGTTCTCCCTGGCATAGCGATCGTCGACGTGGGCGTTTGATGTCTCGATCGTCAGCTTGCCGCCAGCAGGCATGGCATCCCTTGCGTTGACGCAAAGGTTGAGCAGCGCGCTTTCCAATTGCCCTGCGTCGGCCTCGACATGCCATAGGCCCGCAGCGAGCACGGTCTCGATCTGGATGGTCTCGCCAAGCGTCCGGTTCAGCAATTCGCTCATACCGGAGACGAGGCGATTTGGATTCAGCCGCTTCGGCGCCAGTGGTTGCTGGCGGGAAAAGGCGAGCAGTCGCCTGGTAAGTTCTGCGGCACGTTGTGCTCCATCGATCGCGCCGGTTACGAATTGGTGGACGTTGGTATCGCCGTTTCTGAGCTTGCGCTGCACAAGGTTCAGGCCGCCGATGATGACGGCCAGCATATTGTTGAAGTCGTGCGCGATGCCACCGGTGAGCTGTCCGACAGCTTCCATCTTCTGGGCTTGGCGCAGGTGCTCTTCTGCTCTGGCGCGTTCCGCAACTTCATCTTTGACACGTTGTTCGAGCGTGCCGTTGAGTGTCTGCAGCGCCTTGAACAGCCGGGAGTTGTCGATGGCCGTCGCGGCATGGCCGGCAAGCCCCAGCAAGGCCGCTTCTTGCTGTTCGGCGAACACGCCGGTCTCTGAATGACCAAGGAAGAGGCCGCCCAGGACCTCGCCCGAACGCGAGACGACCGGCACGGCGAGATAGGAACGCACCGGCAGATGGCCCTCCGGCATTCCCTTGCGGGGCCAGTTCTTTCCGTAACGCGGATCGGTGAGGATATCGTCGGAACGCACCACGCTTGTGCCGCGGAAAGTGGGCTCGAACACCGCGGTGTTGCGCGGCATGGGAAAGTTTTCGAAAGCAGAACGAGGTGCCCCCGAAAGGGCGTAGAGCACATAGCTGTCGCCCTTGTCGTCGATCACATTGTAGAAGAAAGCTCCAAATTGTGCGCCCGACAGCACGACGCCGGCATCGGTTACCGTCTGGACAATTCGCTCCACGTCAAGCTCGGCCGCCACGGCTGCCGCCGTAGCGTTCATCAACTGAAGCTGATGCTCCACCCGCTTTCGCGCGGTGACATCAACCACGGTGCCGATGAAGCGGATCGCACGGCCGGACTGGAAAAGCGCTTCCCCCGTTGCGGCAATCCAGCGCTCCTTGCCATCCCGAAGGCCGATCGTCCGGTATTCGATGTCGTAGCGGGAGGGGGTGCCCGGCGCGAGCGACTGGCGTACGGCCTCGTCGGCCCGTGCGCGATCTTCCGGGTGGAGGCCCGCCAGGAAGGCGCTTTCATATGTCACCTCCGCGTCCGGCGGCAAACCAAAAAGGGCTTTGCACCGGTCGTCCCAACGCAGCACTCCGCTGATGGGATCGTAATCCCAGGTGCCAATAGCGGCCGCGTCGGTGGCAAGCCTCAGCCTCTCCTCGCTGGCCCGTGCCGCCTGTTCCGAGCGAACGCGCTCGATGTGAGCCCAGGACCGCTCCGTCACCTCGGTCAGCAAGGACAGTTCGCGTTGCGACCAGACGCGGCGCTGCTTGTCGTGGATGGCCATCAGGGCAGTCAGTCGGCCTTGTTTGACCAAAGGCATACAGATGGTTGCCGTTATCCCGATATCCTGAAAGGTCTTCGCTTCCTCGGGAGCAATTTCCTCAAGGTTGTTGTTGATGATAAGCGGCTTGTTGGCGCTGAGGTTGGTGACAGCCAGGCGACCGAAATCGGCAAGACTGTAATATCCCCTGATGCTGGGCGAGCCAGGTGCGCTCCAATCGCCGCGGATGGTGAAATGGTCTTGGTCCTGCTCCATGTCGGCATAGGCGCAAATCGAGACGCCAAGATGTTCGCCGAGGAGCCGAGTGGTGATCTGCATGACAGCATCGGCGTCGGCCGCGAGGGCTATCTCCCTGCCGAGGCGGTCGAGAAAAGCAAGGCGTTCGGCGTTCTCACGGAGGGCCAGTTCGGCGCGAAGGCGTTCTATCGCCGTACGCGTCCGGTCCGCGACTGCCGAAATGAGGGCTACTTCCTCCGTCGCCCAGCGTCTGGGCGCGGAGTGGTTCAGGTATAACAGCGCCACCAGCCCGCCATGCTCGGTAACGGGCATGTTGATGACGGATTGGGCGCTGATGGCTTTGAGTGCCTCCGCATGGCTGCTGGTTCGCGGATCTGTCTCGGCGTTTTCAAAGACAACGGTTTCGCCTCGCTTCAAATCCTCGATATACGAGCCGTAGTTCCTGAAATTCAGCGTCCCAGCCAGGCTTTTGATGCCTGGCGCGTTCCAGTCCCTGTCAATGGTGATCGTTTCTTTCTCTAGATCGATCGTGCCGTATCCGGCTCGGCTGATGCCAAAATGGTTCCCCAGCAGTTCCGCGGCTGCGTAGGCCAGTTCTGCGGGATCCGTAATCTCGCGAATACGGTCGCCCAGCGCTGCCAAAAGCTCGAAGCGCTGCAGTTCAGATCGCGGATTGCTTGAAGTGGCCCCCATTTCGTCCCCGTTTTGCCCGGACTTAAATGCAGTCTGCGGCCAAGAGTTCCCCGCGGGACGGCAGTTTCTTTGGCGGGCCGGTCAGCCGAACACGCCGCACCGGTCATAGGTTAATGACAGCTTGGCGCGCTGTGGCGGATAAAGGGGAAACCAGCGGGCACTTGACGAGCTCCCGCTGGCTGGGTGCCCGAACCGCACTTCACTCGTTTGGAGACGTTTGATGCTTGACCGACCCATTCTTACGAATACGGACGCTCTCTATCCAGACGACCTGAGAACGCTTCGGTCGGTCTTCGACGCGCTGTGTCAGGAATTTGAGATTTCGTCGGACACTACCGCGGCAGAATCCATCGCGAGAGAGCTGGTCAGACTTTTCCAGACCGGGATGACGGAAGCGGCCATGCTGATGATTGCCGTGCGCGCACGTTGGCAGGGTGATTGGAAAATGGGAGGCAGCAGCGCTGCCCAAGCTTAACGGTCCCAACTCCGTGGAGAAGGCCTACTTTAGCCGCTTGAGCCGGTTGTACAGCGTTGTCTTGTCTGGCGGAACAAGCTTTCGCCCCGAGAGTTGGGGTCGGGAGATAGTTTCCAACAGGCACGGGCATGGCGTTCGACAGAGATGGACCGAAACTCGCGACCGGGTTGCTCGCGGCCTCGTTGGCGGCGCTGGCGGCATACAACGCCATCCGCGCCAAACGTGCGATTGCCGGCCGGGCGTGCGGACGTGTGATGGAGATCTATGGTGTGCGCCTGCATTTTATCGAAGCCGGAACCGGCATGCCGCTCCTTCTCTTGCATGGCAATGGATCCATGGCGGAGGATTTCAAGTCGAGCGGCATCTTCGATGAGGCGGCAAAGACCTACCGGGTGCTTGCATTTGATCGTCCCGGTTTTGGGCGAAGCTCACGGCCGCGCGGCCGGCGTTGGTCCGCTCGCGACCAAGCCGACCTTATACATGCCGCGGCCTGCGGGCTGGGTATAGAGAAATACCTCGTGCTTGGACATTCCTGGGGAGCTTGGATCGCCCTCGAATTGGCGCGCAGGCATTCTCAATCGGTCGTCGGCATCGTGCTGGTCTCGGGCTATTACTATCCGCCACCGCGGCTGGATCTTGCACTGGCCGCACTCCCTGCACTGCCTGTGATCGGCACCGCGTTTCGTCACACCTTGCTGCCCCCGCTTGTAAGGCTTGCTTGGCATTGGGCAATGGAGAAGATCTTTAAACCCGCCGTCGTCGCCGGCGACTTCGCCGCACTGGCCAAAGATGTCGCCAGCCGCCCTTCCCAACTGCGGGCGGTTTCTCTGGAGACAGCATCGATGCTGGCCGCGTCCCTCTTGGGAAAAGCCAACTATAGGGACATTGCCGTGCCCACCGGCATCATGGCGGGATCCGGGGACCGGTTGTTCGACGCGCAACGCGATGCACGACGCTTGCACGCGGAAGTCGGTGGGTCTCTCCTTGAGGTGGTTCCGGGCGCCGGCCATATGGTTCATCAGAGCGCCCCGCAGGCAGTGGTCGGCATGGTGCACACTATTGCAGGACGGCACGCCTTGTTCCAAGCGGGCCGTCGGCAGCGACCCAAGTCGTGTGCCGACGAGTTCAAGGCAGATCCGGCCTCGCGGGAGCCACCGGCGATAAGCGACGCCGCTTGCACGGAATGATCTCCAAACGGGGCTTTCAAATGAGCGACCAACGTCCAGCCGACATGCAGTCGGTGCTCCACCAGAACATACAGGCCCTGGTCGAGCACAGGCGGCAGCAAGAGGAGCACCAAGGCGTTCAAGCGTGGGTCGCCGGCGCTGTTTCGCGCTTCGCGGGAAGCATGACTTTCGTCTATCTGCACCTTGCAATTCTTGTCGTCTGGGTCCTCGCGAACCTTGGCGCGATACCAGCCGTCCCAGCCTGGGACCCGACTTTCGTGATCCTGGCCATGGTCGCCTCGGTTGAGGCAATCTTCCTGTCTACTTTCGTGCTGATCAATCAGAACAGAATGGCCGCCCACAGCGAGCGCCGAGCCGAACTGGATTTGCAGATCAGCCTTCTGAACGAACATGAAACCACGCGGCTGATCGAGATGGTGGCTGCCTTGACGGCGCGTCTGAATATCTCGACCCCGGCCGACAAAGAGCTGCCGGAACTCGCCGAGAATGTGGATCCCCAAAAGGTGATGACGCAGATCCAGCAAGCTTCTGGAGATCAGGAGAACGCTTGATCAAAGCGACCTCGTCGGCAACGGTTAAGCGTCGGCTACAACCTGTAATTCAGCCTCATTGTCCAAGGCTGTCGAAGCAGCTAAGCCGGTGTCGGCCTTTTCCAGGGTGGCTTCCCCACGTCACAAGTCCGCCGCGCAATCGAGGCAGCGTAGAGCTTCGATACCAACAGGCTGCTGCGCGTCAGATGGAACCAAGTTGACGCCGAACTCGTATTAGCGGTGGCGGCTTGGGGAGATTCCGGATGAGCGAAGGTGCTGTTCTGATCGTCGAAGATGAGACAATGATCCTGCTCGACCTCGAGTCAGCTTTGGAGGAGGCCGGCTTCCAGGTCGTCGGCACTCGGAGTGCCGCCGACGCGCTGGCGGCTTTCGACCCCGATCCGACCAAGTTCAAGGCCGTGCTCACGGACATCCGTCTGGGAGCAGGACAGTCGGGGTGGGAGGTCGCTCGGCACTTGCGAAGGTCCAACTCGACCATCCCGGTTGTCTATATCAGTGGCGACAGCGCGGTACACTGGGGAGCGGAAGGCGTGCCCAACAGCATAATGATCACCAAGCCCTTTTTTCTGCCGCAGATCATAACTGCCGTTTCTCAACTTTTAAACGCGCAGCAAGGTGCAGAAACTCACCTCTAGGAATCCGACCGCGGCTCCACGAAACCACCGAACATTCTTTCTTCGGCCAATCGGCGCCGTCCCCGCGTAAAGCGTTCGCGTCTGCTTCGGTCAAATGTCGGCGGCCTCAACCAGATGTCGACCTCAGCTCCTTTCCCTCGCCACCGGCTCGCATCCACTCGGAAGCCCTCCCGAAAGCAGGGGCGCTCATTGGTTGAGCTTTCGGTCGAGTTCGTCAAGCAATGACCGATGCTCGCTGGGCATGTCCGTATCTGTCGGCAGATCCAGCAACTGGCGAAGCTGGCGACGATTGGCGTCCGATGAAATCCACTCCCGTATGAGGCGGGCTATGACCTTTTGTTGTGCCTTGCCGATTTCTTCCATGTTAGATTCCGAGCTTGTCCGTTGGACGAACTCGGCGGCTCTTTGATGGTTCCCCGTCCTGTACACAAATCGAGGCACAATCTATGGGTTAATGCATGTCGCTCAAAAGTGGCCCTGGTTTTGAGACACGACATGCCAGTGGATGTTTGCAGTCCCAGTCCGCTCGCCTAACGCTGCGCGTAGGGTGCAAATTTATACGTTCGATTTTACCCGAAGCGAGAGGCTTAGCCGCAAAATCTTGGCGCCATTTTCATCGCGCACTTCGATAAACAATTGCTGCCCGTCGACGCTCTTCAGTGACTCTCTCGTGAGGTCGACAAGGCCCTCGAATCCCGCGCGGCGGACCTCCTCGAGGCCAGCGCATTCGACACCTATTTCGTCCTCGAAGATGAGATCGCCATCGCCGCTGTCGAAGAAAAATCGTGCCATCGGAGAGCTTCCGTCACTGCTAATCTGCGGGGTTCCTTTGGTGCAGGTAGGTCGTGTCGAAATCTCCTGCGTGAGTGAGGCCAGCCCAGTCCAGTGCGTGAACTTTTGATCCCGAGGTGGCAATGAGACCTCTGCGTCGTAGTTCCTGGAGCATCCGGTTGACGTGGACCGTGGACAAACCCAGTGCATCGCCAAGGGCCGCCTGTGTAATGGGAATATCCGCCACGTGATCCTCAATGCGCCCCATAGAGCGCAAGCGAAAAATCAGTTCGCACAGGATGTGAGCCATGCGGGTGTATGCCTCGCGTCTTCCCACATTGATGACCCACTCCCTGTAAATCGCGGCATCTATCAACGTCGACCGCCAAAAAGCGGTGGCGATGCGAGGGTGCTGGTCGCAAACGGCACGCAGGGTGTCATGCCGCATGAAACCTATTCGCGCCGGCGTAAGGGTCGAGAAGTTACAATCCATGACCGACAGATGCAGCCCATGCAGATCAGGAATGTCGCCGGCGACGAAGAATGATGTGATTTGTCGCTTTCCTTCGCCCGTATGTTTGGTGGAACCGACCAAGCCATCAAGAACGACAAACGAGTAAACAGGACGGTCGCCCTCACGCACCAGATCGTGGTTGGCCGAATATTCCTTCTCCTGGATCGGAATGCCTTTCAGAACGCCGATGTCGGCCTCTCGAAGATCCGAGATGGTCTGAAGCTTGCGAATGAGTACATCCGAGGATGAGGTGGGGAACAAATTGACTACCTGGCTGATGTTGGTGATCGAACTATTATCCGCGCCAAAAGTTCCGACTGGCATGGGGACATATGCGCGGCGGCAGAAAGCGCCGCCGTGCGGCATGGTCCCATGCCTGGAGCGTTTTGCCAGCGTCGAGGGTGGTTGAAGATCCCGGAATGATCCAAGCACCAGTTTTTTAGGACAGCCATAGGTGAGCCAGGCAGCAATGCATTAACCTATGACATAGGCTCGGTTAGAAATTGTCCCGCTGGGCAGCCAGCCCCAGGAGTTCGCCGATCACGGCGCAGCTTTGACCCAGTCGCTCCCCCCAATTTCAAGGGCTGCACCCGCAGCCCGTCCTGGAACTCTTTGATGCGCCGCCAGGAACGGGGTGGCTCCGCTGACGTTGTCTCAGTGGCAAGGTGAGATTTCAGTGAACAGGCATATTTCGCGGACGGATGTCGAACAAATCGATCACACGGATGACAGCGGGTTTGCGATAGAGCACGGCGGACCGCCATCCTCAGCAATCGCGGTAGCGCTGGCCCGTGGCCTGGAGACCAGTCGGGACAAGCACATCATCCATATAGCTCCCTCGGAACGCAGTGCCGAGGAGATCGCCGGCGCCTTGCGTCAGTTCCTGCCTGACGCGGATATAATCTTGCTGCCGTCCTGGGATTGCCTGCCTTACGACAGGGTGTGGCCCACACGCGCCAATATGGGGCGAAGGCTTCGTGCGTTGCGTGAGATCGCAACGAAGCCGGATCGCCCGCGCATCGCTGTAATGTCGCTCGAAGCCATTCTGCAGCGGGTGCCGCCTGCTCCGGTCATCGCTGGCGGTTTCACAATTCTGGAGGTGGGACAAAAGCTCGACCGTGACGATTTTAGAACCTGGTCCGAAGCCATTGGCTATGTCGTCGACGAGAGGGTCGACGAACCGGGTGAGATAGCCTTTCGGGGCGATCTCATCGATATTTTCCCTGCTGGCGCGGATGGCCCCGTTCGCGTCATCGTTGATCCCGATGCCTGCATCCGGCAGCTCAAGACCTACGACCCGCTCAGTCAGCTCAGCGATCAGGTTCGAGACTCGATTACGGTCGGACCGGCATCCGAGCTGATCTTTAAAGCTGGTGAGCATCCTGAGTTGACAGCGATGCGCACGACGTCGATGGAGGAGCGCCTGGTCGCATCGTATGGCGCTATGCCATCCGTCTTCGATGCGGCATCCAGCGCTTCGATCTCCTTCCTTGAAGGGACCGACGGGCAGCCGCTCGGCAGAATTCTGGATCTGGTCGAGGATGCACGTCGTGCCAGGCAGGAGGCAGCCGGAACGAAAAAACCTTTGCCGGGACGATTTTACCTATCCCGTGAAGAGTGGGACGCTGCTCTGCTTAACCGCTGCTGCGTGAGACTAGCCGTTTCTGCCGTGGGAGTTCCCAAATTCTTCCGCCAGGCCCGACCCGGGCATGATTTCGCGGAATTCATCAGAGGGCAGACGAGTGCCGGAGTCAGAGTAGTGTTCACCGGCGATGCCTCTGAACTGCAGCGAGCAGATCGCCTGCTCGATAGGAGACTAGGCCGGCGGGCAGAGGAAGCGGCCGACTTGCCGCAAATCCTTTCGGCCGCGAGGGGCTCTGTTCTCAAGGCTGAATTCGTCCTCGACGAAGGGTTTGTCGACGCGCAATCCAATATCGCCGTGGTGGCCGCATCCGACCTGTTTGGGCCCGCGTTAAAGGCGAGCGGGAGCGCGACCACGGGCATACTCGAACCCGAGTTGCGCATTGGCGATGTCGTCGTCCATGAAGACCATGGCCTGGGCGTGCTCGCCGCGGTCGAACAGGTCGAGTTGGCTGGCCAGCAACAGGATGTCGTCAGACTGGAATATCATGGCGGGGCTTCCTTGCTGGTTCCGGTCGACGACTTTGGACGAATATGGCGCTACGGCTCGGAACCGGAGGCAGTGTCGCTTGATCGCCTCAAAGGCGAGGGCTGGCCGAAGCGACGCGAAGCTGCGTTGCGCGAGATCGACAGGCTGGCCAAACGCCTCTTGAGTCTTGCCAAAATCAGGTCCAGCCAGCCTGCCGAGATCATAAAGCCCTCCCGCACGGACTTGGCCCGTTTTGCGGCGAGATTTCCCTATACGGAGACGCCCGACCAAGCGGCCGCCATCCGCGCTGTGCTCGATGATCTTTCGTCGGGAAGAACAATGAACCGGCTCGTCTGCGGCGATGTCGGCTTCGGCAAGACAGAGGTCGCCCTGCGTGCTTGCGCCGCCGCGGCTTTCTGCGGGAAACAGGTTGCTATCATAGCGCCGACAACGGTGTTGGCACGACAGCACTATGAGACGTTCAGCCGCCGCTTCGCAGGAACCGGCCTGCAGGTCGCCCACCTTTCTAGGATGGTCGGGGCAGCGGAGGCGAGAGCGGCAAAAGAGGGTCTGCGGAGCGGCCAGGTTGCGGTCGTTGTGGGTACTCAGGCCCTGGCGTCCAGGAGCGTCACCTTCGCCAATCTTGGACTGCTGGTGATCGACGAGGAGCACCGGTTCGGGGTCAAGTTGAAGCGGGCCCTGCGGACCATGACGCCTCGCCTCCATACGCTGAGCATGAGCGCCACACCGATACCCCGGACGCTGCAATCGGCGTTGTCGGGCATCCAGGACGTCAGCGTTCTAAACTCTCCGCCCGCCAAACGACGTCCCGTTCGCACGATCTTGGCAGCGTTCGATCCAGCATCGGTGCGCGCGGCCCTCCTGCGTGAATTTCACCGGGGTGGACAGAGCTTCTTCGTGGTCCCGCGGATCGAGGATATTGCCCCGGCCTGTGACCAGCTGAACAGACTGGTGCCGGAACTCGGGGTCAAGACGGCGCATGGTGAAATGAAGGGGAGACAGCTGGACGAAGTCATGGTCGGATTCGCCGACGGTGATGGCGACATTTTGTTGAGCACCGACATCATCGAGAGCGGCCTCGATGTGCCGCGGGCCAACACCATCATCGTTTGGCGCCCCGACCGGTTCGGTCTGGCGCAGTTGCACCAGTTGCGGGGCCGGGTCGGAAGGGGGGCGGTGCAGGCCGTTGCGTTTCTTCTGACCCAGCCTGGCGTTGAACTGGCCGACGGCACCAGGGCCCGGCTTTCGACGATGCTTGCGCTCGATCGGCTCGGCTCCGGCCTGGCAATCAGTCAAAGAGACCTCGACCTGCGTGGCGCCGGAGATCTTTTCGGCGAAGACCAGGCCGGGCATATGAAGCTGATCGGAGTGGGCTTGTACGAGCACTTGCTGGAGCGGGCGGTCTCGGCGGCTGGCGGAGGGGCCAACTTCAGCAAGCAACTTGCCGAGATCAATGGCTCGGGAAAGGGGGCTTTTCCCGAGAGCTATGTCGACGAGCCTACGGTGCGCGTTGGCCTCTATGCGCGGCTCTCCCGCATCCGTTCGGAGCCGGACCTCGATACATTCAGCGAAGAGCTCGAGGACCGCTTTGGAGACATGCCTGGCGAAGTAGCCCTTTTGCTGGAATTTACCAGGTTGCGAATAGCAGCGTCGGAATTGGGCGTCGGCAAAGTCGATGTCGGTCCCGAGGCCATCGCGATCACCCCTCGGAACAAGCCGTCGGCGTCCCAATGGCGGAACAGCAAGGCGTTGGGCCTGGACTACCGGAACGGCCGCCTGATTTTCAGGCCTATCCAGCCCAGCGTCTCAGGCATCGATGCGGTTCGCTTAGCGCTTGATGCCCTACGCGCAGCCCAGCCAAAGCACGAGATCTGACGAGCCTTTTGTCTCCTGGGCCATCCGTGCGAATGGCGCTGCGGGCGGCCGTGCGTTCGCGGGGAGCGTTCAAGGCATGGTTCCGGCTTGATGGGGTGTCATGGCAGCCATGTTTTCATTCAGATGGGCCATGATCCAGATAGAGCCCAGAACCACCAGCGCGACGATCAGCACGCCGAAGGCCAGCGCCAGGATGTTGTTGGTGTTGTCCGGCCCGGTGGTCAGGTGCAGAAAGAAGACAAGATGCACGCCCATCTGCGCAACGGCGAGCACCACCAGGGCCGAGATGACCGCGGGCTGGTAAATCAGGTCGGTTCGCGCCGCCAGGAATGACGCGATCGTGAGCAGGATAGCCAGGCCGAAGCCGAGCACATAGCCCGAGAGGCCCCCAGCCGTTTCGTGCTCGCTTATGTGTTCCTCGCCCGGCGCTGAATCGCGGCGGTCCTGCAACTCGCCGGTCTTGCTCTCGAACTCGGTCATGACGATGCTCCCAGCAGATAGACCAGGGTGAAGATGGCAACCCAGATGATGTCGAGGGCGTGCCAGAAGAGCCCGAAGCAGTGGAGCCGCCGCAAGATGTCGGGCCGAAAGCCCTTGACCCACAGCTGCGCCATCATCGTTCCCAGCCAGAGCAGGCCGAGACCGACGTGGGCACCGTGGCAGCCAACGAGCGCAAAGAAGGCAGAAAGAAATGCGCTGCGCGAGGGGCCTGCCTGCTCGCCGATCATTGCCGCGAACTCCTGTAGTTCCAGGAACAGGAACGCTGCCCCGAGCAACCCCGTGACGAGAAGCCAGAACTGCGTGGCAGCCATTGATCTGCGACGGGTGGCGAGTGTTGCCACGCCGCCGGTGAAGCTCGAAGTGAGCAGAAGGCCCGTCTGGACCGCAACCCGTGTCGGTTCGAACAGATCCTTGCCTGTCGGTCCGCCGGCGGTTGCCTTGGCGAGCACGGCGTAGGTGGCGAAAAATGCCGAGAACATGATGATGTCGGACAGGAGAAAGATCCAGAAGCCGTAGGTCACCGTGACGAACTTTGAGGCCGGGCCGCCTTCTCCGTGGCCCGTCGCAGAGCGCACCGCATGCCGACCGGTGTGATTAAGCCGATACGGGTCACGTGCCTGGGTGCCGGCGCTGATGTCGCCGGAGAATGCGTGATCGCTCATGCCGGGCGCTCCCACCCGCGCAGCCAGGCAAACTGGGCTGCCTTGTGGTCATGATCGATGCGGGCGACCTCGTCGACAGGGATCTCGTAGTCTCCATGATCGCGCCAGGCGAATACGACGAAGGTTGCGTAGGCGCCGATGAAGCCGACGATCGCCAGCCACCATATATGCCAGATCAGCGCGAAGCCGATCAGTGTGCTGAAGAAGGCGGTGACGAAGCCAGTCGGGCTGTTGCGAGGCATCTCGATCGGCTCATATGCCTTTTCCTCGTCCGAGCTCTGTTCGATCCCTCGTTGCTTGATGCTCCAGTAGGGCTCTTCGTCTTCCACGTGAGGCAGCCGTGCATAATTGAAGACAGGAGGAGGAGAAGATGTCGACCACTCCAGCGAACGCCCGTCCCACGGGTCGCCGGTTTCGTCGCGAAACTTGTCGCGATGCCGGACCGAAACGAAAAGCTGTGTGATCTGCAGCGCCGCGCCGGCGATCATCACCACCACGCCGAAAGCGGCCACCACCAGCCACGGTGCCCAAAGGTCCATATCGATATGTTGCAGGCGCCGCGTCATGCCGAGCAGACCGACAATATAGAGCGGTACGAAGACCAGCATGTAGCCGGCCAAGGTGACCCAAAATGCCGCCTTTCCCCAGCCTTCGTGCAAACGGAAACCGAACGCCTTGGGGAACCAGTAGGTGAAGCCGGCGAATGCTCCAAACAACACGCCCGAGATGATGACGTTATGGAAATGCGCGACGAGGAAAAGCGAATTGTGTAGCACGAAGTCGGCCGGCGGGACGGCAAGCAGGACGCCAGTCATGCCGCCGACGGTGAAGGTGGTCACGAAAGCCAATGCCCAAAGCATCGGCGTGTCGAAACGAACGCGCCCGCCATACATGGTGAAGAGCCAGTTGTAGATTTTCACACCGGTTCCCACGGCAATGACCGACGTGGCGATGCCGAAGGCGGCATTAACGTCCGCTCCGGCACCCATGGTGAAGAAGTGATGCAGCCAGACCATGAACGAGACGATGCAGATGAACATCGTGGCCGCGACCATCGAACGGTATCCGAACAGCGGCTTCGATGAAAAAGTCGAGAAAATCTCGGAAAAGATTCCGAAGGCGGGAAGCACCAGGATGTATACTTCGGGATGGCCCCACGCCCAGATCAGGTTGACGAACATCATCTGATTTCCACCAGCTTCGTTGGTGAAGAAGTGGAAGCCGAGATACCGGTCCAGCGTCAGCATTGCGAGCGTGGCGGTAAGGATCGGGAAGGCTGCGACAATGAGCAGGTTGGACGCGAGCGAGGTCCAGCAGAACATCGGCATTCGCAGATAGCCCATTCCCGGCGCCCGCATCTTGAGGATGGTCGTCACCAGGTTGACGCCGGTGAGCAGCGTGCCGACGCCGGAGATCTGGATCGCCCACAGATAATAATCGACACCGACGCCCGGCGAGTAGGCGGTTTCCGACAAAGGGGCATAGGGCAGCCAGCCGGTGCGCGCGAACTCGCCGACCACAAGCGAGATGTTGACCAGCAGGGCTCCGGAAGCCGTCAGCCAGAAGCTGACGGAATTGAGCGTCGGAAAAGCGACATCGCGTACGCCAAGCTGCAGCGGCACGACGAAATTCATCAGGCCGATCATGAACGGCATCGCGGCGAAGAAGATCATGATCGTGCCGTGCGCGGAAAAGATCTGGTCGTAATGCTCCGGCGGGAGGTAGCCCGGCCCGTGAATCGCCAGCACCTGTTGTGTGCGCATCATGATAGCATCGATAAAACCACGAAGAAGCATGAGCATCGCCAGCACAATGTACATCACGCCGATGCGCTTGTGGTCGACCGAGCTTATCCACTCGCTCCACAGATATGGCCAGTAGCCCTTCACCGTTATCCAGCCAAGCACGGCGGCTGCTGCCAGAAAGACGCCAAGGGCTGCGCCGAGGGGGATAGGTTGATCGAAAGGAACGGCCGACCAGTCGAGCTTGCCCAGCATCGTCATTCTGCGCCTTGTGGATGATGGGTCATCGTTGCCGCCGCCGCGGGTAATGCCCTTGGGCTCACCTGTGGCTCGCCGCTGGCTGCGCTCTCAGCAGGCCCCGGACCCGGTGGGAGCGTCTGCTGAACGACCGCTTCGAACAGCCCAGGCTGGACATGACCGAAGGAAGCCGGCGCCACATTTGTGCTTTGCCGGGCGAGTTCGCGATAGGCGTTGGCGTTGAGCACGCCGCCCCCGCCACGCAGCGATGACGCCCAGCGGGTGAAGGCATCGGCTGAAACCGCGCTCACACTGAAATTCATATCCGAGAAGCCGTCGCCGCTGAAGTGCGCCGACTGGCCGAAAAAGCTGCCCTCGCGGTCGGCCTGCAGATGCAATTCGGTCTGCGTGCCGTTCATGACGTAGACCATGCTGCCAAGCTGGGGCACGAAGAACGTGTTCATCACGCTGGCCGAGGTCAACTTGAAACGCACTGGAACACCGGCGGGGATAACCAGTTGATTGACAGCGCCCACGCCCTGCTCGGGATAGAGGAACAGCCATTTCCAGTCGAGCGCCACCACCTGAATGTCGAGCGGCGGCTGGCTAGAAGGGATCGGTTTGCGCGGATCGAGCTGATACGATCCGTAGTAGATCAGACCGCCAATGAACAGGATGGTGAGCGTCGGGATCGACCAGACGATCAACTCCACGCGTCCCGAATAGGTGAACTCCGGGTTATAGCGGGCGTTGCTGTTCGAGGCGCGGAACTTCCAGGCGAATGCCAGAAGTGCAACAAGCGTGGGAACAACGATCACCAGCATCACCGCCAGCGAGTTCAAAAGGATCGTGCGATTGCCGACGCCAATTGGTCCTTGGGGATCGAGCACTCCCCCGCGCAACCGGGCAAGAATGCGCCTCCGAGGATCCAGAGCAGTTGGCGTGTCAACTTAGGGCTGGATGGCAACAACACCGGCTCTGCAATCTCTCTTTGCGGGAACGCGTGCTAGGGGCATGCGTTCATCGGGTTTCCATCTGAGCCTCCCCATGGCGCGGAACCTCGCGGCACTTCGCAGGGTGTCGCCCCCTGAGCGAGTGCCCCAACTGTCGCCGGCCGGGTTTGTTCCGCTGGACCGAGTTACTCTGTCCGATGGTCCCGCGTTGGCCAATCCGACCATAATTTCAGAACGATGGCGGCTCGATTGGCCTAGCTATCGGCGACGCTGGCTCGCGCACGAATTTCAATTTCGGCGGGACGGCGAATACCCTGAATCGCTCAGCCAGGTTATCGAGAGCCTGCCGCATGCCCACTCCCGCAGCAGCCGCACCGTGTCCACTGATGACCATCTGGGGACCCAAGGCAGCCAGATGCTTCACGGACCTTTCCGCTGCATCCCAGTCTGGCGTGAAATAGCGCGGCGGACCGTGCATCTCGAGATCCTGAATGGCGACTTCATAGACCGACTCCTGACCGGTGGTGATGAAAGCGTCTCCTACAATGAGCGAGCGGTCTTGCTCGCGCCAGAGCGAGATATGCCCAGGGGCATGTCCGGGTGTGTGCAGCCATTGCCATCCGGGCATTCCGGGGATCGATCCATCGGCGGGCAAGGGTTGCAAACGGCTGCCAAGATCGATTGGCCCGCGTGGAAAAAGCGGTGAAAGCAGCGCCATCAGTCCACCCCCAACCCAGGGATCCGGTGGCGGATAGGATGTGGTTCCGTCCAAATAGGGGTGCTCGAGTGGATGGGCGAAGACAGGCACGTCCCAGCCATTTGCGAGTTCTAGAACCGTTCCCACATGGTCGAAATGGCCATGGGTCAGGATGATTGCAGCCGGCCGTGCGTTAACGCCGAACCGCTTTTCCGCGACCGCTAGAATGCTGCTGCGAGACGTCGGCAACCCGGTATCGATCAGCACCCAGTTCCGATCTCCGCTGCCCGGTGCGCCGAAGAACACGACATTGACGATTGCTAGCCGCAAGTAACCCAGGTCCGGTGCGATGCTCCAAGCGCCGTCGCCACGATCCTCGCGCCTGGCGTGGTCGATCTCGGAAAGTCGAATCTGAACGGTCATGTGATCCCATGCCTCTGTTGTTGCCGAGCAGCCGCTCGAGTGGATGACGGCGGCTGTACATCGCCCCGAACTTGGGACGGGCCTCCTTGTTCCTCATTTGCACGCGGCGCCCGGACAGTTCACCACCGGAACAAAGGCTCTACCAATGGGTTCGGCACTACCCGGCCACGCAAGGACGAGCTGGACTGAGCAACGAACATGGGGCGCGCCCGACTGAATTCGGTATTTCGCCAACGCGGTTCCCGGTCCGGACAAGGCGGCCGAGTTCGAAGCCGATTGCCCAAAGGAGACTTCGAAAAATGAGCGAAGTGGGACGCCAGACGGAGGCCTCGGTTCCGGAAGCTTCGCGCTTCGCCAGTTTTTTCATGGCAGGCTTTGAATGCTCCTCGCACCGGCGCAAGGACGGCGTTCGCCTCGATCTTATTCGTGCGACCTCGCATAATTTGCATGCCCTGGGCGACTACCGCGGCTGCGCCGAACTCGGCCTTCGCACCATCCGCGACGGCCTGCGTTGGCATTTGATCGAAACCGCTCCCGGAACCTATGACTGGTCAAGTTGGGCGCCAATGGTCGAGGCAGCCCGATCGGCAGGTGTTCAGGTAATCTGGGACATCTTTCACTACGGATCTCCGGACCATGTCGATCAGGGCTCGCTGCATTTCATCGACGCCTATGCCTCGTTCGCGGCAGAAGCCGTCAAGGTACACCGTTCGATCACCGGAACATCGCCTCTGTTGTGTCCCATCAACGAAATCTCCTTTTTCGCATGGGCTGTCGAGGTCGGCTATTTCCCGCGCGTGGGGCCGAACAAACGTGGATGGTTCAAGCGGCACCTCGTGAAGGCCGCCATCGCGGGTGTTCGTGCAATGCGGGAGATCGACCCCGCCTGCAGATTTGTGTGGGCCGAGCCGCTTATCCATATCGCCCCTCGTGACCGGACCCGCAGCGAACGGCGCCGGGCCGAAAACGCCCGACAGGGGCAGTTCGAAGCTTACGACATGTTGCTGGGCCGCGTCGAACCTGAGTTGGGCGGGAGCGAAGATGTTGTCGATGTCGTGGGCTTGAATTTTTATCCGCACAATCAATGGTACGTAAACGGGCCGACGATTCCGATGGGACACCACGAGTACCGCGCCCTGTCAGAAATGTTGCTAGAAGTTGCCCACCGCTACGGTAAGCCGATGTTCATTGCGGAGACCGGTTCCGAGGGATCCGGCGGGCCGGCTTGGCTCCACTATGTCTGCGACGAGGTGCGTTCCGCAATCAGTCTCGGAGCGCCGATCGAGGGTATTTGCCTGTACCCGATAACGGCCTACCCGGGCTGGGACAATTCGCGACATGCCGAGGTTGGTTTGTTTTCCGTCATCCAGGCTGATGGCAGGCGACACCTGCGCAAACCCACAGCAGATGAACTGGCCCGTCAGCAAGCTCTTCTCGTGGCGGACACGACGCCTTGAAGAGGCCTCAAACGAGGGAGGGGCGGGCGAGCGTCTGTTTCGAAACGCCGCCCGCGCCGGTGCGGTGCATCAGCTTTTTGCAGTCGCCCCGGCCTCGCGCAACCTGGCATACCGCATGGTAACGTCGCTCAGATTTTCCTTGAGCCAGTTGGCCATGGCTTCCTCTTCGTTCAGGTTCTGCTTGAGGGCCCTTTCAGCATCCTGGAAGCCCCCGGCGTCGGCCAGTACCAGCAGCGAATTGTAGGCAGCAATCTCGTAGTTCTCGAATGCGAAATTCGCCAGGCTGTTCTTGATGATCTCGTCGCCGGCCATCGAATGTCCAATGGCGGCCACGCTGCCAACCATCGACAAGGCGGTGTCCTTGAGGGTGGAGTGCTCCTCGCCAAGGCCCTCCAGGACGGACTCGAGTCTCGTGATCTGGCCTTCGGTTTCCTGAATGTGCCGGCGCAAGCGATCGGCCACCTCCGGATAGTTCTCTATACGCTCGACCTGAGGCTTCATGATCGACAGCGCTTGATTTTCCATGGCGTGCGCGTTGCGCAAGCCGACGATAAATATCTCACGGCTTTCCGAGTTGAAGTTTGTATCCATCGAGTTTCTCCTTCTGATACCCGCCCGATCTTCCGTCTTGAAAGAAACTATCTTCTCGGCTCGGCCAACAACGGCTCGTCCGTGCGCGCCCAGGCCGGGAGGCTTTTTTGGATGCGCGAGAAAGTGGCCAGAGCCTGTCCGACTACCTGGTCCATGTTGTAATAGCGGTAAGTTGCAAGCCGACCGACAAACCAGACGTCTGGGCAGCTTGCCGCGAGCGCTTCATAGCGCTTGTAGAGCACTTCGTTTTCGGGCCGGGGCACGGGATAGTACGGGTCCCCGATGTCCGTGGGGTATTCGTAGGTCAGGCTGGTCCGCGAACTCTGCTGGCTGGTCAGATGTTTGTACTCGGTAATGCGCGTGTAATCTTCCGTCTGGGGATAATTGACCACGGCAACCGGCTGAAATTGCTCGCAATCCAGTGTAACGTGCTCGAAACGAAGCGAACGGTACGGAAGGTGCCCGAGCTGCCAGCCGAAATATTCATCGATCGGGCCGGTATAAACCATGCGCCTGAACGGTATCTTCTCACGAATTTCACGGAAGTCGGTCTGCAGCATGATCTTGATGTTCGGATGATCGAGCATGCGTTCGAACATCCGCGTGTACCCGCCGGCCGGCATTTTCTGGAAGCTGTCGCTGAAATAGCGGTCGTCACGGTTGGTCCTGGTCGGCACTCGTGCCGTCACGGATTTGCTCAGCTGACTGGGATCGACGCCCCATTGCTTTCTTGTGTAGCCGCGGAAGAATTTTTCATAGAGCTCGCGCCCCACGGTGCTGACGACGACGTCCTCAGCCGTTCGGACGTCCTCCACCGTTTCGCGTCGCGACGCGAAGAAATCCTCCAGCTGTGCCGAGGTCAGGTCTAGCCCGTAAAGCCGGTTGATGGTGTCGAGATTGATCGGGATGGGAACGAGTTGCCCGTCCACGGCCGCCAACACCCTGTGCTCGTACGGCCGCCATTGCGTGAACTGGGAAAGGTGGTCCACGATCGTTTGGCTGTTGGTGTGGAAGATGTGCGGGCCGTAGCGATGAATGAGGATGCCGGCTTCATTGTAGCAGTCGTAGGCGTTGCCTCCCACATGGCTGCGGCGATCGATCAGCAAAACGCTTTCCTGACGCTGCGACGCTATCCTTTCGGCAAGCACACTGCCGGCGAAACCCGCGCCGACGATCAGCCAATCGAACATGGCTATGCACTCCTGCGAAGGGGCACGACCTTCTTGCGTTGATAGGCGCGCTCAATGTGAGCTGCCATGGCATTCCATGTCCGTTCCCAGGACATGTCCGCAAGGTAGGCATCGACTTGCTGCAGGAGCATCTGACGCGGTCGCGAAAGAACGGAGCGCAGCTTGATTTCCAGATCGTCACAGTCGGCGATTTCCACCAGCCCGGCAGCACCGTAACTGCGAACCACGTCGACGATTGCCGTCGAGATCACCGGCAGACCCGCCGCGAGAAATTCCGGCGTCTTGGTCGGGCTGATGAAACGCGTCGCCTCGTTGAGGGCAAACGGCATCCATCCGGCGTCCCAATGGCGCAAATAGTCGGGCAGATCGCAGTAGGCTTTCGGCCCAAGCCAATGAAGGTTTTCGGCTTGCGGCAGGCTTGCAGGGTCGATCTTGACAACCGGACCGAGCATGACGAAATGCACGTCCGGCATTGTCTTTGCCGCTAGCGCCACGAGATCGACGTCCAGCCGCTCGTCGATGACGCCGAAATATCCAACCCTCGGGGAAGGAATGCCCGCCTGGTCGGCTGGGTCCCTTCCTGGCTGTCTTGCGGTGTGAAAGTGCCTCACATCGATGCTGCTCGGAAATGGAAAGATGGCGGGATGGAGGTGACGCTTGGTCTCGAACAAGCTTAGACCACCGGTGAAAACCAGATCCGCGCGGCGCAGAAGCGCCTTTTCCATCTGGCCCAGCTCGGGGGGCGCATTCCTGAACGCAGAGAGTTCGTCCATGCAGTCATAGACGCATATGTCTGGGTCGAGGAATTCCGTAAAGCGGAGAGCCATTGGGGTGTAGTACCAGGCGATCAGCCGGCTATGCGGCATAGAAGCGATGGTCTGCTGCACAAATCTCCGCTGGACGGCATCTGCTTTCGCGGCCGACGTGCCAAGCGGCAGCACTGGTGTGACAATCAGAATGTTTTCCGATGCCACGCTCGTCCGCATCAGCGGCTGCGGCAATTCTTCGAAAACGGGTTCTTCAAAGTAGACCACTCTCTGCTGAGCGGATGCGAGAGTGAGGAGATGCTGCGGACGCTGGTGAACAAAATTCCATCGTAAGTGGGAGAAGCAAACCAGTATATTTTCGCGACGAACATATTGACTGCCGGTTACCCCGCCAAAGGCCGCTTCCATTGACATACTCCCTCTGTGACACTATTTATGTTACGATTAACATTTGTTAATCGCGAATGGAGAGAACTACTTAGTTCCAGCTCCTAACTTTCGATCAGGTGAGTTGTTCCAACTGAAATGAAGAAGGCCCAGTCGCCCGCTTGGTCCACGCACGAAGCGGGATCTGGTTGCGGAGGTAAGGGCGGCTGTCGGAACCCGGCCGCCACTGAAAGCGTGGTTCAACGAGGAATGCTGGTGGACAGCGGCATTGCCGTATTTGCGTTGAACTCGTTGGCTATAGAATGTGCCTAACATCAATGATTCGCCTGTATCTCTGCGCGTCTCCGACTGCCGAGGCGAATTCCGGGGCTGACATGAACATCAACTTTGAAACCAACGTTTTTCCACTGTTTCATCCGCAAAGCGTGGATGATCTCAAGGACCCGTGTCCTGTCTTCGATGGCCGTGTCTGGCACGTCTTCGGGTCAAGCGGCACGGTCACCACCGAGACGTGGAGAATCTTGCATGCCACGGCGCCCGATCTTTATGGGCCGTGGGCCGAGCATGAGCCGATCGAACTTCCAATCAACGGTACTGGTGTTGCGGCTCCCGGTGTGACCCACGAGTGCGGCGTCTTCCACATGTTCATCCAGACGGAATTCATGAAGTCGGGTGGCCGTTGCGAGCATGCGGTTTCCAACGACGGGTTCCATTGGGTAGTCCTCAGTCCGGCCATTCTGGCCATCCCGGACACGGAAGAGGACGGCATTTACGATCCGCATCCAGCAGTCATTGGAGGTGGGCGCTACCTGGTTTATTCGGCTATGCCAAAATTCACGAGGGTGCCTCAGCCCGACATCTATCTGGCACGTAGCCAGTCCGACTCGTGGTTCGGTCCGTGGAAGCGGATCGGCAAAATCCTCGACCACAACGATGTTCCCCACCATAACACCAGAGATGATCCCGACTACGAATGGGGCATTGAGGGCGCGCAACTGATCGAGCTGCCGGACGGCCGGGTGCTTCTCAACGCCACCTGCTTTCTTCCGAATGGCCTTCGGGGAAACCGGCAACGGGTGTTTTTTGCCATCGCCGACGAGGTCAGCGGGCCTTACGTTTCGATCGGCCCGGTGTTGGAGCCAGGTCAACCGGGCGAGAACGGCCACTCGACTGTGATGATCGATGGCAGTCAGCTTTCACTGTTCTACCAGAGCCGGGTTGCCACAACCGATCACCGATGGCGCTATGGTTTAGCCAGATGCGACGTCGCTCTCTTTTCAAAGGTCGCGTGATTTCCAGGCTGCCATTAGCGCCTTGAGGCCGATGCGCGTCATGCAACTCCGGAGGGTTGAAGGTGATCCGCGTCGGTGACGGTAGCAAAGTGTCATCACGACGCAGTAGGAGACACGACATGGCCGATGCGGATCGACGATTGCCGCGATCGCACTTGGCGGGCGGCAAGTCGGGAAGGCCGGCCTTAACTCTGTCGCTTTTAGCGAAATGACTTGAGCCGTTCGTCAATTTTCTCAGTGGCATTGATGACACCGCCAGATGCCCTGCCAATGAGCTCATAGCTATTTCTTCGGTCCCTTGACAGGGAATGTCGCGTCGCCGTCTTTTTTGCCGGAGATCACCCGCGGATCGGCGCTGGCGACGCCATCGCTCCCCCCGCCCTTGTGGTCCTTTTCCGACTGACCCTTAGCGTCCTGCTCGGGTGTCCGTTTTGATGTTCGAAGCGTCTTGTCCGCCATCATGGCCTCGCGTTTGCCATCCAAACTTCCGGCAATTTCGAAAGTTCCACCGCTTTAGCAAGCCGAAGGACCCAGTGAGTTGGAACGTCGTGGCGGGACGTGAGTTGTGAGCGAGGATATTCACCCGCAGGAGGACGCTTATGGCTAACCGCCGAGAGCAGCAGACGGACCTCACGCCCGCCGAGGCAACAGACCGCATCTGGGAACTCGCCGAGGACATCGACGTCTGCATGTTTGTGACCTGGGACGGCGAGTACAATCGAGCCCGTCCGCTATCTGCGCGTGTGGTCCGTGAAGAAAACGCCATATACTTCCTCGTCAATGACGACAGCGCCAAGAGCGAGCAACTGTCGACCTATCCAAAGGTCACATTGGCCTGGAGTGACAACAGCCACTACAAATACGTCACGATGTCAGGCCCGGCCACAGTGACAAATGATAGGGAAAAGATCACCGAACTCTGGGAGAAAACTGACGCAGCCTGGTGGGATAATGCCGATGATCCCGAGATTCGTCTGATAACGGTCAAACCCGACGAAGGCGAATTGTGGGACAGCCCGGGGCTAATCATGGCTACCGCAACGATGGTGTTTGCGGCCGTTACCGGCGCCAAGCCGAATGTGGGCGACAACGCAAAGGTCGAGCTCTGAGCGAGCGGCTAAACTAACCTCTGCTTTAGAGGCAGCGTCGATGAGCATTTTGGAAACCAGCAAGAAAGTGATCGAGAACGTCACCGGTTTCGCAAGACCGCGCAAGCAAGCTGTCGCCGGATTTGTGAGGCAGCGAAAGTCGAATGAGTTCTGGTTCAAGGATGATGGACTTGTACCCAATCATCCAGCATGGCCGCTCGTCGTTTATCGAGGCGCCGTCGAATTGCCCGAAGGACTTGATCCAGCAGCCGTCATGGAGGTGCTTTTCGAGGCAAACGGATGGGGCGATAGCTGGCGAAACGGCATCTATGATTATGTTCACTATCATTCGCAAATACACGAGGTTCTGGGCATTGCGCGCGGAAACGCTGAAGTCCGGTTTGGCGGCAAGAAAGGACGAACGCTGTCGCTGAAGGCCGGTGACGTCGCGGTCCTCCCGGCAGGCACCGGGCACCAATGCCTCTCGGCATCCGATGATTTTTTGGTTGTCGGCGCGTATCCTCCGTTTGGGAGTTATGACGAATGTAGGAGCAAGGATCAGCATAGCGATGCGCTCGCAACAATCCCCAGCGTGGGGCGTCCGCGCAAGGATCCTGCATATGGCAGCCAAGGTCCGCTGCTGAAAAGTTGGAAGCGCTAATTTAGTCGTCGGGGTCGAAAGCCTTGGCAACTGCGTCTTTCTCAGCCTGCGGCAGGACTGTCATTGTGAGAATGAAGGCTGACAGCAGGAGACAGACGCCATTCGTGACTATGATCGGCCACTCTGCCTTCATGATGCCGAAGGCCAGCCACAAGGCGAAGCCCAACACAGTGATGGCATACATCGGTGCGGAGATGCCGCTTGTCTCTCGTGTCCTGATGATTTTCCAGGCTTGCGGGGTGAAACTGCTCATCGAGCAGACGGTCGCGAGATAGCCGATGAGCGTGACTGTCTGCATTGAAGCGGCCCTGACCTACGTCGCAGATACGCGCTTGAGATCAGATACGCGGACCACGCCGTGCTGGCTGACAAAGGTCAGGGTGGAGTCCGTGCTCTGGCTCTGCGAAACACCGGATATGCGATGGTCGCCTGTGTCATAAATCTCCATCTTTCCATGATCGTCGATGACCAGGCGGCTTTGCTCAGGAAACGCTGCGTAGCGCATATTGTTTTGAGAACCAGCGGCAGATGGGCTCCCAAACTCCTCAGGCCACCATGAGCCGGCGTGGGCCATAGCTGCAGAACGATAGCTCGTGTCGTCGCGTTGTGGCTTGGCGGGATGATCGCGCAGGTAGGCCGAGAGCTCCGCCGCGATAGTGTTGAGCTTCGCCTTGAGGCTGTCATCGAACATGTCGCCGACCATCGTCATGCCGGAGGACCATCGTGACATTCCTCCGAAGTCGACGTGGCTGAACTGGGCCATGGTTCCACCACCACGCCGCAACGCCTCAAGGACAGCCATGACAGCGCCATCAGTGACGCCATGCTGGCGTGCAAGGCGCGCAATCAGTTCAGCTTCCTTTTGAGTGTTTGTCATCATTGCGTCCTTTGAATCGCTTGGCGCCGGCAGTCCTCATTGTTGGCGATAGACATGCGGCCAAATCTAATCACGAAGGAGCGCCACCAGGTCTTCAGGCTCCTTGCCGAGGAAGCTCAATCAAGTTCTATCCAGGCTGGCGCATGATCGCTCGGCTTGTCCCATGCACGCGTTTCGGCATCTACTCCGGCATTCTTCAGGCGATCCAATAGGGATGAACTCAGCAAGAGATGGTCCATCCGGAGCCCGGAACTCCGATCGTACCCGCCGCGGTAGGAGAAGTTCCAATAGGTGTAAATTCCCTTTTCTGGATGAATGCGACGGACGGCATCGATCCAGCCCTGAGCAAGCATTTCGGCGTACGCGCTCCGGCTCTCGGGGAAGTAAACGGCATCGCCAACCCAGCGCCCCGGCACCGCCGCGTCGATCGAGCCTGGAACGACGTTATAGTCGCCGCACAGGATGGTCGGTGAGCTATCGCCGAGCAGCACCTGGCCATAGGTGATCAAACGTTGGAACCAGCGAAGTTTGTAGTCGAACTTCGGCCCCGGCGCTGGATTGCCATTGGGCAAATACAGGCAGCCGACAACAAGCCCATTCACATCTGCCTCGATGTAGCGGCTGTGCGAATCGTCGGGATCGCCCGGCAGACCTCGACGACGTTCCAGCGGCTCAATCCCGCGAGCGAGGATTGCCACGCCATTGTAGGACTTCTGTCCGTGCCAGATTGCGCCATAGCCGGCGTTTCTAATCGCATCGACGGGATATTTTTCGTCAGAGGTCTTCAGTTCTTGAAGGCAGACGATGTCATAGCCGGTTTCGCCAAGCCACTTGAGAAGCACTGGCAGTCGGCCGTTGACGCCATTGACGTTGAAGGTTGCGATGCGGGTCATCTCGACGATTTAACGTCTTTGCGCCGCTTCGATGCGACATAGGGTCGGTAGCCAAATCTTGCCTTTTGTCATCGTCCATCTGCATTTTTGCTCGAAGCATTGGTGCTTTGACCGGAAGCAGCGGATGTCTTTGCATCTTTGGAATGCGCGGCAATCGCCGGACCCGCGCCGGTAGCTTTACGCATATCGCCGCTCCCCTTGCCGTCAGTCGATTTCTTGCTCAACAGTCCTGAGAAATATTTTCCAAAGAAGCCCATCCGACTCTCCATCTTGGCGCTCATTCGGCGCCTTTGCGGGCCCTGAACTCATCTCTGCGCTGTTCTCGCAACTGCCGAGGATCGCTGCGCGAACCACCAAGGGCGCGGCGCCTGACCAGCGCGGCCGAACACTCAAGCAGGAAACATTCCAGTCCTTTGTAGATATGCGTGATCATGTCCTTCATCTCCCGGGACCGCCTCGGCACATAGGTCGCCGAGGCGGTTGGGTAGGCGATCAATCAAGCCGCTTTCCGTTCTGCCGCTCGTTCGTTGACGCCGGCTTCACCGAGGGCAGTCAGCGCCTCGTCGGTGGCCTTCTCCTCCTCAAGTGTCGCATTGAGGAGCGCAACCACGTCATCCTTGCCGAGCGTCGTAGCCCAGGCAATCAGGGTTCCATACCTGGCAATCTCATAGTGCTCCACGGCTTGCGCGGCACCGACGAGCCCTGCATCGAGCGAAGTCGAACCCTTGTACTCCTGAAGGATTTCAGATCCTTCCTCCAGGATGCCGTCGATCGCCGGGCAGGTTTTGCCGCGCGCGGCCGCGCCGAGAATCTCGAAGACCTCCTCCAGACGTTCGACCTGCCCCTCGGTTTCAGCGAGGTGCTTCTCGAATGCTGCCGAAACTTGCTCTTCGGATGCGCCTTTGGCCATCTTCGGCAAGGCTTTCAGAATTTTCTTCTCGGCATAGTAGATGTCTTTGAGGCCATCGAGGAAAAGGTCCTCCAGGTCCTTGTTGTTGCCATTGGCTTTCTTGGCAGTGGGCATTGTGCCGTCTCCTCTGTTGAAAATTGCCCGTCGCGAGCATTTTCTTAACTCGGAAACCCGAACCCGGTTCCGGGATAATGGAGATATCTAAATTTAAAGGGTCCTGCGCTTCACTGAGAACAACGACCACGTCATTCTCGTCGAAGAGCCGCGGCGGGGCGCACGCCATCGGGCTCCCGCCAACGGTCGTGCGGTCTGACTGCAGGAGACGCAAGTTCCGCGGCGGCAGCAGAGCAGTCGGGGCAACGCCTCTCAAGCCTCCTGACCGCTCTGCAGCCGCTTGATTGCTGGCCCTGCTTGCATCCAGCAATTGGGTGATTGGACAATGCGTATGCAACCAGAATACCTCAGAATGGTTCTAGCTATGATTTGAGCGGGATGGCAGCGAGCACCGTCCAAAGGTGGCAATTTTTATGGACGTATCACTTTCGCGAACCGCAGACGACAACATCAAAACCGGCAAGAGCGGCTTGCTGCTTGTCTCGGACAATTATGACGCTTTCGCTGTGCGCGTGCTGGCGGCAAGGAGCGCTGAGCGCAGCCTCGACCTGATGTATTACCTTTGGCATGATGACCACACCGGCCGCTTGCTGCTTCGCGAGGTTTTTCGAGCTGCTGAGCGCGGTGTTCGGGTGCGCATGCTCCTTGACGACGTCAATCCGCGTAAAAATGATGCGGCATATCTGGCGCTGAACAACCATCCAAACATCGAATTGAAGTTGTTCAATCCGAGCGGTATCAGGCGCGGCCGGATCATGCGTGGTGTGGAAGTGCTGTTGCGGCTCTTTGCATTGACGCGACGGATGCACAACAAGGCTTGGATCGTTGACGACAAATTTGCCATTGTCGGCGGTCGGAATGTTGGCGATGCCTATTTCGATGCGGCAGAAACCAATTTCCGGGACCTCGATCTGCTGCTCCTGGGGCCTGCGGTACGGCAAACCGCGGCGATATTCGATGCCTTCTGGGCTTGCAATGAAGCCAAGCCAATCAAAACCTTGGGATCAGTGGCTGAGCATGAGCATGCCAAATGGCTTGAAGGAAGCGATACCGGCCCCGATCCCAAATTCTTGAACGGCATCGGCAACCGGGGCTCGATCACGGAGTTTATTGCGGCCAGCAACGACGTTCATTGGGTGGATGGCGTGCGGGTCATTTCCGATCCGCCGGAGAAGGTTCGTGGTTGGAGACGTCGCAGCTGGCTTATGAAAGAGCTGCGTCCGATCATCCAATCCACGCGCGGGTGTCTGGAAATTGTGTCGCCCTATTTCATCCCCGGCAAAAGGGGCACAGCGATCTTGCTGGACCTTGTCGGCGCCGGTGTTGACGTTTCGGTTCTGACCAATTCCCTGGCCGCCACGGACGTCGCCGCAGTCCATGGCGCTTACGCAAATTATCGCAAGCGGCTGCTGAGGAATGGCGTCAATATTTTCGAGCTTCAGCCGTTCAACCGGCGCTCCGCAATCTCGGTGTTTGGCTCGAAGGGCGCCAGTCTGCATACGAAAGCTTTCACCGTCGACGACAATATCGGCTTCGTCGGTTCCTTCAATTTCGATCCACGGTCAGTGTCCTTGAACTCGGAAATGGGCGTGCTGTTTGAGGATCCGAAATTGGTCGCCGAGCTGCGGCATCGATTCCAATCGGAAATATCTCCGGAAACAAGCTATCGGCTCGAACTGAAGCACAATGTTCTGCATTGGCATGGATGCGGCGAAGGCAAGATTCAGGACTATACGCATGAACCAGAAGCCGGATTTTTTCGCCGTATCCTGGCGGTCTTCGTCCGTCACCTCCCGATCGAATCTCAGCTCTAGCATCTGATGATGGCCGAGGACCTCGCGATCTCAGCGAATTGCCCTGCCGGGGATCGCGTGAGCGAAACGTGAAACCCTGATCTACCACGGGTCAGCCAGACCGCATCACACCCGGTTCTTCGACAACCGCGTCGCCAATCCCATGCTGTCCGGCGTCCGGATCACTCGGCAACACGTCGGAAAAATTGACTGTGGCGACCAGGTATCCGGCTTCATCGTAGACCTTGATAGTCGATCCCGATTGCTTGGTTCCTGACCCAGGATCCGCCGCCACCGCTACGCGCGCCATCTCTATTGCTCTCGGACTGGCCATCTCCGCACTCGCTAGCTCTTCCTCGAGAGCGGTAGTCTGGCCGGATACTGTCGTCTCAAAGCGGAATTTGGCATGGGCAACCTCCTGTTCCTATGCAATTCCGGTGTCCGGGTTGCGTTCCAAAGAAACAGAATTGGTGGGACGCAGCTAAGATCGCCGCGATGGCCAGACCCGTGTCGCCACGAAGGTCAGCAAACCCGTGATCACAATCCAGGCCTGCACCTCGCGTTGGATGGTTGGTCCAAGGTTCGATGTCTGTCGCGACGGGCTCTCTGCCTCCACTATCGGTTGAAGGTCGGACCGACTGCCGAGACGGACGGAATAGGCCCGCGTGAACTCGGCGCCGAGCAGGAATATCTCAGACGAATAGTAAACCCAAAGCAGCACGACCAGCAGTGCACCCGCCGCGCCATAGGAGGATGCAATCGCGCTGGTTCCGATATACCAGCCAATCAGCGACTTGCCGATGGTGAAGAGCAAAGCGGTCACTGCCGCGCCAATTGCGACATCGCGCCAAGCGAGCGACCGGTCCGGCAGGATCTTGAAGATCGCGGCAAACAGAGCGGAAATCAGCACGAATGATACAATGCCGTTTATCGACGCGAGAATGATCGTGCCGAACGGCAGATGGGCGTTGATGACAGCGCCAAGCGCGGAAATGGCGGCACTCGCCGCCAACGACACAAGCAGTAGAAATCCCAACGCTGCAACCAGACCCAGGCTGGCCGCCCGCGCCCGCACCAATCGCGACACAGACATGGGTGGTGGGTCAATCTTCCAGATTGTGTTGAGCGAAAGCTGCATTTCGCCAAACACCCCGGAGGCTGTCACGAAGAGGGTGACGATGCCCACCAAGGTGGCAACAGTGCCGGCGGTTCTGTGAGAAGCGCTTTCGATGGTGCTGCGCAGAAGGTCGCCGGTTTGCGATCCCATCACGCCTGCGATTTCGGCCGACAGAGCGAGTTGAGCTGCTTCATGCCCAAAGACAAGTCCAGCAATCGCAACAACGATCAACAAGATCGGGGCCAGGGACGTAACGGCATAGAACGCCATCGCCGCACCGTGGCTGAGGGCATTGTCGTTGATGAATCCGAGGATGCTCTCCTTGCCAAGAACCCAGGCTTCGCGTGCCACCCGCATGGGGAATTCCTTTTGCCTCAACGAGCAACCTAGTGCTGTCGGCAACGAAAGCGAGACCTGCCGCCAGTGCGCGAGGCGCGATGCCGAGACACGCCCGCTTGTCTCTGCACGAACGGCCAGAAATGTTCCATGCGGCGCCGGAACTCGCCGGGCTCGTAGTGGTTATCGGTCATCCGATTGGAGTGATCAAAAATGCCTGATAATGAAAACCGTCGCGAGACCGGCGCAACGAAGTACCCGGCTAGAACAGGTCCTGATCCTTCGGATGCGTTCTCTCAGGATGCGGCCGGCAACAAGAAACCCAAGAGTGGGGTCGGTCTGACGCGGCCAGTCAATGAGGTGGATGACAAGACGCACCAATCCGATGGCCAGAACGCCCCGGCGAGGCCGGGCGGCGGAAACACGGTCAAGCCATGAACGTTGCCAATCTTCAGCTTGAAGGGTTCATGATGGCGGTCGCGTCAATCAACAACCTGCTCGTTCACAAAGGTCTGCTGTCAATTGACGAGATCGATACCGCCCTGCGAAAGGCAGAGGCGTCCATGACAGGTGACGAGCGGACCTACGAAGACATGTCACCGGCCAACCGTGACGCGATCTGCTTCCCGATCCGGCTTCTGCAGATCGCAAACAACGCGCAAGGCGAACTGGACATCCCACCATTTTCAGAGCTTGCAAAAATGGTTGGGCAAACCAAGGAACCTTAACGTCAGCGGTGACGACACCTGTAGTCTCCGTGAAGGCCTCATTTGACGCCGATGCCACTCTGAAGCGGAAAGCAGCATCGGCGTCGTCTCGGCTATGAACCGAACCAAATCTCACCCACTGCGTTGAGTCCCGGCGTTGCGTCATTAGTCGGGGCACTTCCATGAAAACGGGCGAGCTTTCAACCTACCGGGCCAAAAGGGATTTCGCGAAGACGAAAGAGCCCAGCGGCGAAAGCTCGATTGCGGGTTCGAATCGACTTCGGTTTGTCATCCAAAAACACGCGGCCACGCGGCTGCACTATGATCTTCGCCTCGAGCTTGGCGGGGTCTTCAAATCATGGGCTGTGACCAAAGGTCCATCACTGGATCCTCACGACAAACGACTTGCCGTGGAGGTTGAGGACCACCCGCTGGAGTACGGCGACTTCGAAGGCACAATTCCCAAAGGACAATATGGTGGCGGCACGGTGCAGTTGTGGGATCGCGGATATTGGGAACCGGAAGGCGCCATGTCTCCCGAAAAGGCGTTGGAAAAAGGCGACCTGAAATTCACGCTGCAGGGCAAGCGCCTGCATGGAAGCTTCGTCCTCGTGCGCATGAAGCATGACCGCAATGGCGGGAAGCGGACCAACTGGCTGCTGATCAAACTCGCGACAAATACGCGACAGAGGGCAATGGCGATGCGGTGCTGGCTCAAAACCGATCCGTCGCCTCCGGTCGGAGCATGGAAAGGATTGCAGCGGGAAAGGGGGCAGGTCCGAAGCCGTTCATGATCAAAGGTTCATCGTCGGCCGATGCGGATGCCGTTTGGGACAGCAAGCGCGGCCATGCCGACAAGCGCGCCGCCAAGTCGGCAAAGCCTGCTCCGCGGCCGAAGCGAGCCGCTGGTGCCTCAGCGGCGAAGATGCCCGACTTCATCCCACCACAGCTTTGCGCAACGCTTTCCCGGCCGCCGGCCGGGACGAACTGGGTTCACGAAATCAAGTTTGACGGTTATCGCGTCCAGTTGCGCGTGGAAGACAAGGACATCGCCCTTAAGACCCGCAAGGGTCTTGACTGGACGGAGAAATTTGGCGCCATCGCAAAGGAGGCCGCCAGCCTCCCAAACGTCATCATCGACGGCGAGATCGTAGCGCTTGGCGAGAACGGCGCGCCCGATTTTGCCGCACTGCAGGCGGCGCTGTCGGAGCGCCGGACGAAAGACCTGATCTACTTTGCTTTTGACCTGCTCTTCGCAAATGGCGTCGATCTGCGAAAGATGCCTCTCTCACAACGGAAGGAACGTCTGAGCGAGATGCTCGGCGAAGTCGATCGCGGCGCGCAAAATCTCATCCGCTATGTCGAGCACTTCAGCAATGGCGGCGACGCGGTGCTGCGTTCTGCCTGTCGCCTTTCGCTTGAGGGGATTGTCTCCAAGAGGGCCGATGCAACCTATGTTTCGGGGAGGACCGACACCTGGGCCAAATCGAAATGCCGCGCCGGGCATGAGGTGGTCATCGGCGGCTGGTCGACGACCAACGGCAAATTCCGGTCATTGCTCGTCGGCGTCAATAGCGGTGAACATTTCGCCTATATCGGCCGTGTGGGGACCGGATTCAGCGAGGCAAAGGTCAAGCAGCTGATGCCCAGGCTGCAGGAGATGAAAGCCGCGACGTCGCCGTTTACCGGCGATGGCGCACCGAAAAGGAATTCAACCGTCTTCTGGACGAAGCCGGAATTGGTCGCGGAAATCGAGTTCGCCGGCTGGACCGGGGGTGGCAATATCCGGCAGGCCGCCTTCAAAGGCCTGCGTGAAGACAAGCCCGCAAAAGACGTCGAGGCCGAGCGTCCAGCCGATCCTCAAGAGACGCCGATTGCCGACCCTGCCAAGGTGACTGGCAAGACAGGAAAAAGCCCGGTTGTCATGGGCGTCATCATTTCCAAGCCGGACAAGCCGCTTTGGCCGAATGCCGGCGACGGTCAGCCCGTCGACAAGCTCGATCTTGCAGAATATTTCGAGACCGTTGGCCCCTGGATGATCAGACATATCAAAGGTCGTCCCTGTTCACTCGTGCGCGCGCCGGATGGCTACGCCGGCGAGCAGTTTTTCCAGCGCCACGCAATGCCAGGCACATCCAATCTGCTGGAACTGGTAAAAGTCTTCGGCGATCACAAACCGTATCTGCAAATCGACCGCGTCGAGGGTCTGGCCGCGATCGCCCAGATAGGCGGCCTTGAGCTTCACCCCTGGAATTGCCAGCCGGGTCATCCCGAAATACCTGGCCGACTTGTCTTCGACCTTGACCCCGGTCCGGAAGTCCCTTTTGCGAAGGTGGTCGCGGCAGCCAAGGAAATGCGCGATCGTCTCGAAGATCTGGGCTTGGCGAGCTTCTGCAAAACCACGGGCGGCAAAGGCTTGCATGTCGTGACGCCATTGACGGCCCAACGCAGCAAGACGACATGGGCCGAGGCCAAGGCCTTCGCAAAGGCCGTCTGCATGCAGATGGCGGCAGACAGCCCCGATCTCTACCTCGTCAACATGGCCAAGAAGCTGCGGACATCCCGGATTTTTCTCGACTATCTCAGGAATGATCGCATGGCGACAGCCGTCGCCCCTCTCTCCCCTCGCGCCAGGGAAGGCGCGACTGTATCCATGCCGCTGACCTGGAGTCAGGTGAAGGCGGATCTCGATCCGAAAAAATACACCGTTCGCACGGTTCCGGGCCACCTCAAAAAGACCATCGCCTGGGCTGACTACGATGATGGCGAACGGTCGATCAGCAGTGCCATCAAACGGATTGGTTCAGCAAAGCTCGCCGCATGACGACGTCGGTTCGCGCAAGAACGCCATGACAGCTGCGGCTACCGCCTCGGCTGCTTCTTCGGCCATATGATGTCCGCTTTCGATCGGTTGGCCCTTCAGTTCGGTGGTCCAGGGTCGCCAAACATCGAGCACGTTGCCGTAGAGTGCCTCAAGGTCATCGCGGGCGGACCAGAGCGCCAAGGTCGGGCACGCGACCCGGCGACCAGCTTTCCTGTCATCGATATCGTGCAATTGATCGATGGCCAGACCTGCCCGATAGTCTTCAAGCATGCCGTGAACAACATTCGGATCGTGGATTGCGTCCTTGTAGTCGACATAGGCCTCAGCCCCCATGGACTCGGCTGAGCCGCCATACCACGCGTCAGGATCGGCCATGATTGCGCGTTCGGGCTTGTCCGGCTGTGCAAAAAAGAACCAGTGCCACCAGAGCTTCGCAAAGCGGGCGTCGCAGCGTTCGAGGGCTTCCAGGATAGGGACGCTATCCATGACGATCAGATGGCTGATCGCTGACGGGTGATCCATCGCTGCTCGGAACGCTGTGTAGCTGCCGCGGTCATGGCCTGCGATCGCAAACCGGCCAAAGCCGAGATGTCGCATGAGAGCGATGCAGTCCCTGGCCTTGGCACGCTTGGAGGATCCAGCATGGTCTACGGCGTCCGCCGGTACCGAGGACCGGCCAAAGCCCCTCAGATCGGGGCAGACAACTGTGTGGTCGGCGGCGAGAAGTGGGGC
Organism: Mesorhizobium sp. C264A; assembly: GCF_040324515.1. Taxonomy (NCBI): domain Bacteria; kingdom Pseudomonadati; phylum Pseudomonadota; class Alphaproteobacteria; order Hyphomicrobiales; family Phyllobacteriaceae; genus Mesorhizobium; species Mesorhizobium sp. C264A. The sequence continues at coordinate 536,186 of NZ_JAMYVY010000001.1, forward strand.
TACCCGGTGCCAGGTAACGTGCGTCCGAGGATGGCCATGCAGCAAAAGAAGCGGCGGGCCTGAACCTCCATACCTGACTCTCAGTGAGGACTCGGGCAGATCCACGGTCTCTAGCTTGAATCCTTCAAACATCCGCTTCTTTGTCGTCAGACTGTGAAAACAAGTCCCGCATGTCCATCTTCAACCCACCCCGGTGAAATTGGTTTCGGGCATTTGTCCGTTTGGACATTTCTCTCATTCCAATGGTTCGGCCGCCGTTCAGGATCCGCCAGCCCTGGCGCTGACGCCCGGATCCAGCCTCCTGCCTCACCGGTCTCTGGGATTGCCCTGGGTGGGGTCGCGCGCCCGGGTGTAGCCCTCGACGCGAGGCAAACCGTCATCCATCCTGATAAACGGCAGCCGCATTTCCCAATAGGCTTGAGCTTGGGGATGGAACTTCTCGGGCGCGTCCATGAATCCGATCGAGATGTAGAACTCGTTTGGCAAGCCTTCATCGGTGTACCCAATCGAGGTGCCACATTCCGAACAGAAGGAGCGCACGACGCCCCTGGTTTTCGAGAATGTTTTTGGTTTTGGGCCGAGCCAATGGACCTGATCTGGACGATAGCCAATCCAGATCGTCAGTGGGCTGCCGATCGCTCGTCGGCAGTCATCGTCGTGGTCGAAACAAATCCAAAAGGGATCGCCACTGAATTCAGCTGTGATGGCTCCGCAAAAGCAATGCCCTCGATCAATCCGGGCCGGTTTTCTGATCGTCGTTCGTGGTTTGTCGTCCATGGTAGTCTTCCGGCCAGCTTGGTGGCGTAACGCCGCGAACGGCAAGCAGTTCCTTTGGACGTCACAGAGCCGCAGATGCGCGCAACTTGCACGTTGCTCGTCAATATCATTTGAGGCAGATCAGGCCTTAGTTTGTTGGGAACATTTTTTCAGGTCCGCACTTTGTTCGCCGTCTGACCAAAGGAGGCGACCTTGAAAACACGACGCATCGACAGGGAAAAGATCGAGAGGGCGGATCGAGAAGCCAAGTTGCTGTTGGAAGCGGAGCGGCATGCCAGGGAAGCCAAGACGGCGCGGCTTAGAGAACAGCGACAGTTGTTGGAGGCATCGATAGCGCAGACCCCGCCGGCGCCCGTAGCCGCAAAGCAGCCGCCCCGCCAACGAAAGCCGACGCGCAAGGTAATCGAGGTGGACTGACCGTTTGGTCAGTTGGGGCTTTTGCCAAGGTGGGGAGTTGATATGACAGGGCAGGGGATCCGGCAGCATGAATACCAAAGCGGTAAGTCCGGCCGTCGCCAAAGCGGCTGCTCGGCGTGCTGGATCGGGGTCTCATCACCGGTGCGTCCGACGACGATCCTGCGAGAGCCGCTGAAAAAGGCGCCGAGCGGGCCGAGAATGTGATCCAGCGAGTCCGGCTGGACACTTACGTCGGGAACAATCGCACGCGCGGACCGTTCCCCAAGCGATCTTCACGCTCAGGATTTGCTCTTGTTGCAGCGACCGGATGAAATTTTCAACGAGGCCTCGCAAACGGTTGGTGATCCCCTTGAGCGCGACGCCTTAGGTGGGGAGGCTGAGCTAACTGGCGATCGCGCCATCCCGCGTCGTCTGGTTGTCGTCTCGAATAGGCTGGGGAGCATTCGCGATCTGTCGCAAGCCGGCGGACTTGCTGTAGGCATCGGGGATGCGTTGGCCGAGCGTGGAGGCCTGTGGCTAGGAGCAAGCGCCGAGTATCAGGACTACGCCGCGAGCGACGAACCGCTGATCCGCTTGGAACGGGTGGGAAAGATCGAGACGGCTGCGCTTACCCTGCCCTATGAGGAGTATTCGCTCTATTACAATGGCTATGCCAACAGCACGCTGTGGCCGCTTTTTCATTACCGACTCGACCTGGTGAACCACCGGGCAGAGTTTCTACACGCCTACCGGCAGATCAATGCGCGGTTCGCGAAGGCGCTCGCAGGACTGCTGTCGGGCAACGACGACCTGGTGTGGGTTCACGACTACCACCTTATCCCCTTGGCCGCCCAGTTGCGGCGGCTGGGAGTCCGGAATCGGATCGGGTTTTTTCTTCACATACCGTTCCCGCCGCCCGACCTGTTTGAAGCCACGCCCGACCATGAAGAACTCATCGATGACCTGCTTCAATATGACGTCGTGGGGTTCCAGACCGAAACGGACGTGGGGAATTTCCGGCGCTCAGTGCAGGCGGCCAACTCCACTACTTTTGATATCAATGGTTCGGCTGAGATGAACGGCCGCACGGTGTTGTCGAGGTGTTTTCCGATAGGCATCGACGTCGATTCAATCGCACGCATGGCCAATGAGGCGGCGGAGGATGTGCAGATTGATTCCATGCGCCGCCAGATTCTGGGCCTCAAGCAAATCATCGGCGTCGATCGGCTGGACTACTCCAAGGGTCTCCCCGGCCGCATGCAGGCTTTCGCGCGTCTTTTGGAAAGGCATCCGGAACACGAGCGGGCGGCAACATATTTGCAGATTGCGTCGCCGACGCGCGAGGAGGTCAGCGCCTATGCCGACATCCGGGCCCAGCTTGAGGCAACCGCCGGCGCGGTCAACGGAAGATACGCGGATTTGGCTTGGACCCCGATCCGCTACATCCACCGTGCCGTATCACGCTCTCGGCTTGCTGGCCTGTTGCGCGCTAGCCAGGTCGGATTGGTCACGCCCCTGCGTGACGGAATGAACCTCGTCGCCAAGGAATACATAGCCGCGCAGGACGAAGCCGATCCCGGAGTGCTGGTATTGTCGCGTTTTGCGGGTGCGGCCGAAGAACTTGCCGAATCCTTGATCGTGAACCCGTATGCGGTCGACGAGGTTGCTGACGCGATCGCAAAAGCGCTCGCGATGCCGCTTGAGGAAAGAATTGCAAGGCATAGTGCACTGCTCAAGCGCATCACGCGCAATGACGCAGCAGAATGGCGGCGGTCATTTCTCGCCACGCTCGCGGGCGAGAACTAGCGCCTGGCATCGATGCCTGAATCCGTCCGTGTGTCACGCGTCCCACGCGGCCATAGCCCGGCCATAACCCGGCTGGCCGGAGCAGTTCGAAAGGCCTTGAAGCTGATCATGTATCTTGTCGTCCGCATCAAAACTTTTCGCTCATTGACGGAAGCGCGATAGCCCGCCTCAATCGGTGGACTATCGAAGGCTCCAGGGAACACACCGCCGGTCCGGTCGTTTGGGCTCTGATAGGAGATCTGCGATGACAAAGAACCCCACGCGAAAGGACAGAGATCTCTCTGAACAAGAGGCAATCAAGTTGGCCGAAGCCACCGACGTGTCACCCGGGCAGGCCAAAGAGCTTGCAGCCGAGCACGGCAAAGACGGCGCCAAGAAGGAAGCAAGAAATTACAAGGCGGAGGGCTGACTATGGCGGCCAGTGGATCCGCAAACGACAGAGACGCACGAGCCACCCTCTACGCACAAGGCGTAATGGAAGCCGAGCGCAAGGCGCGGGAAGAGAAAACGGCGCGATTGCGCAAAGCCCGTTTGGCGCACGAGGCGATCAATCCGCCTGCACCCGAGCGGAAACCGGCAGTGCCGAAAGCCCCAAAGCGGGCCGCCAAACCAGGCAGCCGAAAAGCTGGAGAAGATTAGCTTCAGCTTCTTCGGCTGTGCCGGCGGCACGCGTCGGGGAAGAGCAGACCGTGCGGTCGATCTGCACGATAAATTTGTACCTCGTCGAATGACACAAAGGAGTCCAGTGATGACGGAGCATGTGTCCCGGAAGGAAGAACAGCGTGGCACCCGAAATGTACTCGGGTGGGGCGTCGTCATTGCGGCTGTGATCTTCGTCGCCCTGCTAGCCTTCTTTGTGTTCATACCCCTTTCAGGCGGATCGTGGCAGACATCGCCAGTAAAGCGCACCCCGGAACAGAACCAAGGCGGTAATGCCCCCGCTGAGACATCACCCGCGCCCGGCGTTAAAAAGAACCCGCAAGAAAATACCGAGATGCCAGGGCAGCAGTGATCGACCTTGGGCTGCGACCCAAGTTGGCCCTGATCTTCCTGGTCGTCTCATCGGCGTCATGATGGGATCAGGGCCTTCTGGGCGCAGGAACCGCTGAGCTATTGAGACTGGGGTTTCGCCCACATCGAGCGCAGAAAGATTACCGCAGCAGCATCGGTCTGGCGAACGAGGCGATGACGCCATCGTGGAACTCGAGGCAAATCAAGATGCCTAGCTGCAGGCCGTTCAGTTGGGATTTTTCAGCTGCTTTGACAACAGCAGTTGCTGCTGCAGCTCAAGGGCGAGCTTCAACAGCCGTTCAGGTGTTTCCTCTTCCGCGATTTCGTCGAGCAGCGCTGCGAGTGCGTCGCCTTCAACAGGATCGCGGAATGAGTCAGGTTTGGTTTGCGGAGGTTTGGCCACGAGGATTTCTAGCAGGAATGCGGCCGTATTTGCAAGACGAAGCGAAGCGCTCTTGGGGAGGGGTACCGTAGCGGGGGCGGTCGACAGGGCGGCCTGCGGCAAACTATCGGACAATCTTAATTCATGATGCCAGACCTGTCGTTGCGGAGCACCTCCTCCATGAGTGTATTGAGCCATTCGCTCAAGGGAAGGTCATGCCGCGTCGACAACCGCTCCTCCAGCGCCGCCTTCAATGTGCGTTCCACGAGGCGATCGGCCGCCTGTGGGTCGCCCAGCAGCAGCCGCGCGGACAGCCTCAGTTTTGGAAGAGCGCGGAAGACATTGTCTTCACCAAGCGCTGTTGATTGCGCGGCGAGGATCCCGGCAACCGTCCTGAACCCGGCCGGCTTGGAGAGGTTTTGGGTGTACCGGAACCGCTCCGGCAGGGTGATCTGATCGTTTCCGGAGAAGAATACGAACGGGATGCCTCTGTCCGTCAGCTCATCGGCGAGGGGAAAAACAGTCTCACCGTTAAGATCGATGTCCAGCACCGCCCCGTCCGCTGAATCGATATATCGTCGAGCCCGGCTGACTGACGACACCGGCCCCAAAACGGTCGCCCCACAATCGCTGAAATAAGAGGCAAGTTCGCTTGCCAGCAAGAATTCGTCCTCGACGAGCAGAATTCGCATGCCTAATAACATTGCAGCCCTCCGGGCTTTAAACGGCGGTCGCGTCCATCGGTTCCGTGGCTATCGGCGGTGCGGGATGGGAATTCGACCAGGAACGGTTTACACATTGGATCGAAATCAGCGCTGCCGCGTTGTATTTCACTGAAGCAGGACAATTGATGCAAAAGCTGCCGAGGTTCCCCATAGTCGGTATTGGCGCCTCTGCGGGCGGCATTGCCGCCATGGAGGGATTTTTTCGCGGGATGCCGTCTTCGAGCGGGATGGCGTTCGTGATCGTCACGCATCTCAGCCCGGAACGGGAAAGTCTGCTGCACGAAGTGATTGCGCTTTACACCGGAATTCCGGTTCGTGTCGCTGAAGATGCAATGGATATCCATCCTGACACCGTCTATGTGATGCCGCACAACGCGATCCTCACCATCGAAAATTCCAGCCTAAAGCTGCGCCAACCGAATTCGGTGTCCAGGGAGCGCAAGCCCATCGATATCTTTTTCAGCGCGCTGGCCGAGGATCAGGGCGAATACGCCGTCGGCGTCGTCCTGTCGGGCGGCGATTCCGACGGTACGTTGGGCATCAAGGCAATCAAGGAGCATGGCGGCCTGACGCTGGCGCAACTCTCCGACGAGTCGGGTCCGAGCAATCCCGACATGCCGCGCAGCGCGATCAGTTCCGGTCTGATCGATATCGCCATCCCGGCCGATGAGATGGGTGCGAAACTCATGGAATTTGCCCACAGCTTTGAACTGCTCGACGAGCTTGAAGCTGACGATGGCAAGGCCAGTGCTTTGAAACTCCGCAAGGGCCAGGAAGAAATCTACGCGATCCTGCGCAGCCATTCGGGACATGATTTCTCGGGCTACAAGGCCAAGACGTTCTTGCGCCGCGTCAGGCGACGCATGCAAATAACACAGAACACCGCGATCGATGCCTATATAGAGTTGCTTCGTTCAAATGCGGAGGAAGTGCGGTCGCTGTTTCGCGACCTGCTGATCAACGTGACAAATTTCTTCCGCGATACGGACGCTTTCAAGACCCTGGAAGAAACCGTCATCCCCAAACTTTTCGAAGGCAAGGACGCCAACGATACGATCCGCGTCTGGGTGCCCGGCTGCGCAACCGGCGAGGAAGTCTTCTCGATCGGAATGCTGATGCGCGAGCATATGGATACACTTTCGGCTGTGCCGCGCATCCAGATTTTCGCCACGGACATCGATGACGCGGCGTTGGGCATCGCACGTTCGGCGCGCTATCCGGAGTCATTGCTTGCGGGCGTTTCGCCTGAACGTCGCGAACGCTTCTTCAGCAATGACGGCACAAGTTTCATCTTGAGCAAGAGCGTACGTGATCTCTGCATCTTCTCGGCGCACAGCGTCATCCGCGATCCACCCTTCTCGCGCATGGACATGGTGTCGTGCCGGAACCTGCTGATCTATTTCGGCCCCGATGTGCAAAAGCAGGTTATTCCGACCTTCCACTATTCTCTGAAGCCCGGCGGCTATCTGTTCCTTGGCACCTCCGAGAGCATAAGCCAGCATGCCGATCTGTTTGCCCCGGTCGACAAGAAACAACGGATATTCAAGGCACGAGAACATACGGCGCCGCCGCGGCTGCCGATCTTGTTGAATGCTGCGCCTGCAAGCAACTTTTCCAGCGCCAATGACACTCATGCCCGCCGCGGCTTGTCTTATTCCCTAAGGCAAACCGTTGAAGCCCATGTTCTCGAACGCTACGCTCCGGCCCATGTCGTCATCAATGGTGATGGAGATGTCGTCTATTACTCGGTCAGAACCGGCAAATATCTCGAGCCGCCGCAAGGGGTGCCGAGCAGACAATTGCTCACAATGGCACGAAGCGGCCTGCGTCTGGAACTGCGCGGCGCTTTGCGGGAAGCGGCCGAAGGCCGGCGCACGGTTGTGCGAGAAGCGATAGCCATTGAAGAAGATGAAGATCGTGTCCAATTCGTCACATTGACGATCGAGCCCTTGGTTGATCGCGGCAGCGGCGAGCCGCTGTTTCTCGTCCTGTTCGAACCGGTGGGCCAGCCGCAGCCGCGGCTGGAGGCTCTAAAGGTTCGTCAGCCATCCGGGATTGCTGATTTCGAGCGCGAGCTCCGCGATACGCGCGAGCGCCTGCAATCGACGATCGAAGAATATGAGACCGCATTGGAGGAGTTGAAATCTTCCAATGAGGAACTCGTCTCAGTCAACGAAGAAGCCCAGTCCTCCAATGAGGAGCTTGAGGCCTCCAAGGAAGAAATGCAGTCCCTCAATGAGGAATTGAACACCATCAATGCCGAACTGGTTTCCAAGATCGAGGATCTCGATCGGGCCAACAGCGATCTGAAGAACCTGTTCGAGAGCACACAGATCGCGACTGTTTTTCTCGATACCAAGCTGGTTATCCGCAGCTTCACGCCGGCGGCGTCTTCGTTCTTCAATTTGCTGCCGACCGACATCGGAAGACCGCTTACCGATCTTGCCAGCCGGCTCGATTATCCGCACCTGCGCGACCATATCGCGCAGGTTTTCAGGGCCGGCGAGATGATCGAGCACCAGCTACCGCGCGATAGCGACGGCATCCACTATCTCGTGCGGCTGATCCCCTACCGCGACAGCGTGCGGAAAATCCAAGGTGTGGTGGTGACCTTTGTCGATGTGACGACCATGGCCGAAGCCGAAGCCCACCAGCGGATATTGATCTCGGAACTCAATCATCGGGTCAAGAACATGCTGGCCGTTACGGTCAGCATTGCCAGTCAGACCCTGAAAAATGCTCCCTCTTCGGAGGCTTTCGCCGAAGCGCTCATCGGTCGCCTGCGCGCCATGGCGCGGGCCTACGGAGTGCTCTCGCGCGAAAGCTGGAAAGAGGTCTCGGTAGAGGAAATCGTGCGGCAGGAAGTCGAGCCGTTCGGGCTGGAACGCATCAACACCACAGGCGAGGACATTCGGCTCAAGCCTCAGCAGGGCCTGTCGCTTGGCATGGTGATCCATGAACTTGCCACGAATGCTGGAAAATATGGCGCCTTGTCCGTGCCAAACGGCGTGGTGTCCGTGACTTGGTCGGCGTCGGATCACGGTTTTCAGCTCGAATGGTTAGAAAGCGGCGGTCCCGCTGTCACTCCACCTGAGAAGACGGGATTTGGTCTTTCGCTGGTAAAAGGCGAAATTGAGTATCGGCTTGGCGGAAATTTTGAAACATCTTTCGGTTCCGATGGTTTGAGCTTGCGGATTGAGTTTCCGTTTGATCATCGGGAGAGCGAAACGTGACTGCATCTCGTATCCTTGTCGTCGAAGATGAATGGCTGGTCGCGGAGGAGCACCGCGCAATTCTGGAAGAGGCCGGCTTCGCCATCGCCGGGCCAGTGCCGTCCGTTGCTCGCGCGAAAAAGCTGATCGAGAGTGAAGTCATATCTGCCGCGGTCCTGGACATTGGTCTCGGCGGCGAGACCAGCGCTGCCCTTGTCCCTCTTCTAGCGCAACGCGGAATTCCGTTTGTTTTCGTCAGTGGGTACACGGCATCCGACATCCCGCAGGATTTGCGTCATCACAAGATGCTGTCAAAACCCGTGTGGGCTGCTGCGCTGGTCGAGGCCGTGCGAAATATGCTCGGTGTTCAACCGACAGCTTTGGCAAGACACCAGGACAGCGGAACGGTGCCAACCCAACGAGAAGCCCGGTAACGCACTTCTCGTGGGACAAAGACACTGGTTTTTCACCAGATATGCGACGACATTCGGGTCCAGGCCCGAGACGGCGTCGCCGGCAAGTGCCTGCGATCCGGCCGGCACGATTGGCATGCTCCCGGTCTGGCGTATTCCAGAGCTGGGCGAAATTTCGCGACCGCGCGACGATTGGTCAGACGATGAGCCTATCAAACAACGGGCAGTTCGCCCTCGGTTTGCTTCGCGTCGAATAGGACGCCAAGGCCGTAAGTGACGGCGCCAGCGGCAATCATCTCTGCCAACGCTGCGCTCGACACCGGGCAATGCGGCATGACCGCCTTGATCGCGAGTTCGGCATTCGCGATCGACACGAAATCGTGCCGTCGCTTACGGGTCTCCAGATATTGTTCGATCAACATCTGCAGTCGCCTTCTTTCTATTTCATCGCCAGCCATTGGTTCCTCCTGTAGACGGTCTGAAAGCCCACCACGCCTAAGGAGCGGTGGCCTTGGCGCCCCTTTTTGAGGACCGTGGACTCTAGTGAGGCGGGCAGCGTTGCTGACCAGGATGTCGAGACCGCCGAGGGGCGTTGCTGCTTCATCGGCCAGCTTTCTGCAAAAGGCCTCATTGCGGATATCGCCGGCAAGCCTTTTGACCTGCCGCTTTTATTAGGTCCACCAGTTCGTCGGCGTCTTCCTGTTCTTCGGGGAGGTAGCCGAAAGCAACGTCCGCACGTTCGCGCGCGAATGCAATCGCCGCCGCACGACCAATACCGGAATCGCCGCCGGTTATCAGCGCTTTGCGGCCGGCAAGCCTGCCTGATCCTTTGTAGGTTGTTTCGCCGTGATCCGGGCGCGGCACCATCTTGCTGGCCAAACCCGGCCACTTCTGTTCCTGTGGCTTGAAAGGCGGCTGGTGATATTGCGTCGCCGGATTCTGTTTTAGCATCGGGCTCGCAGGGCCTGCTTTAGCAGGCACTGTTCCCGTATCGGCTGACGCCGTGGAAGCATAAGCGGCGAGAATTCCTCCCGCCATGCTTCCGACGACAAGTCTGCGCGCTGCGTCTGGTACATTGTCATGCTGGTCGTGGTTCATCATGGGCTCGCTTTGACGGCAGGTGACCGTTACGGAAGTGGCACCTAACCGGCCGTCGACGCGAATGTTCCCTTGTGATGCAGTGAGGTGTGGGTCGCCTTTGCCCGTCTCGGCCGTGAGGCCGCATCACCACTTTGACACAACCTCCTGATTGTGGCGGAACGTCTTGTAGAGATCCGGCCCTGCTTTCAGATCGGTCCGGTGGGTAATCACAAGGAGGGATCGATTTCGCCGTTCTGGACCATCGCCAATAAAGGTTCCAGGTAGCGTTGAGTATGCGTCTGGCCCATCCGGAAAGCCGGTCCCTCATTCATCGCCGCCAAACGGGATGTGATCGACCAGGCCAACACAGACGCCGGGAACCGAGATGGTGCCGCCCTTGCGGCAGCGATAGATTGCCTCGCGCAGCACATGCGGCCTTGGGAATGCCAGCCCTTTTGATGACGCGAATATTGGCTCAGTCGCTGGACGCCGACCCCGGCTCGGCCATCCTACGGTGCTGTTCGGCCAAGGTGCCTGCCGGCGTGACATGCGCGGCGGCGACCTGCAGCTTGTTTTTCCAACCGCTGACGACCTGTTCATCACCGGCCATCATCGCCTCGTAACCCGTCTTGGCGACATCGGCCGGATTGTCCTTTTCATCGGAGCCGACCTTGGTATCCATCATTTCAGCGCGCTCGAAGAATCGCGTCTGCGTGGGGCCAGGCATCAGCACGGTGACCGTCACGCCGCTATCTTTCAGCTCATGGCGGAGCGCGATCGAGAAGGAATCGATGAACGCCTTCGTGCCGTTGTAGACGGCCTGGAATGTTCCGGGCATGAAGCCGGCGATCGACCCGGTGAACAGGATGCGTCCGCGACCTCGCCGGGCCATCTTGGCGCCGAGTTCATGCGCCAGATAGACCGTTCCGGTGACATTGGTGTCGATGATCCGGCGGACTTTTCGCCAGTCCTGGTCGACGAAGCCGTTGCCGAGCCCGCGTCCCGCATTGAGAAACAACAGGTCGATATCGCGATCGCCGATCTGGGAGATCAACCGATCGGCGCCCTCGACGGTCGCCAGATCGGCCTCAATGGCTTCGACCGTTACATTGTGGGTCTCAAGTGCCTCTGCCGCCTGCCGGATAGCCGGCTCGTCGGCGGCGATGATCAGGTCGTAGCCGCCTTTAGCGCACAGCTTTGCGAGTTCCCTTCCGATGCCACTCGAGGCGCCGGTCACCACAGCGAGTTTGGCGTCCGTCATCATATCCTCCATCTTCGTGCCATCGGAACCACGAGTGGGCACAATTGTTCCGCGGCGTTTGGGCTGGATTGATCGTGCGCTGTCATGACGGTCAGGCGACGGTCGTCATCGCGGTCGTCGCGCGCATTCATGGATGGGCCGTTGCGACAAAAACCGTTCTACGCCATGAGAACTCGCCATGGCCTACCTTCAAAAAGGCCCCCCAAACGCATGGATTGAGTACTCAGAACGGATCAGTTGAAGTTGGAACAAGTGGCCCGGTTGGAAGTTCGAACCGTGCAGCGTTGTTGCCCTCCCATGTTGATGCTGCGCGATCGGGTCATCCCCTCAGCCCGATCTGCCCGCGCTTCTCCGCGCCAAAGAGAAGCGCGGGCCCCCCTCTTTTAACGGCTGTCCGGGATGGAGCGTTTTGTTACGTTGGACTAGCCGACCTCACAGGCTCGTCGTCGGTTTCGTTTGACGAGCTCTCCGAGCGCTCTAGATCATTGATGCCGGACGCAGTTGGTTCGGGCAGGGGAGGAAATCCGCGTGGCGCATCCAACGCGCGCTGTACCCCATAACGACCGTCATTTTCCGGTTGGCTGGCTGTGCTTGCTTCTGATGCTAGCCGGGTTGGCCGGATGCTCGTCTTCCAATCAGGTGGCGCAGCAATCACGAACAGCGGCCTCCGCGGCACAGACCGTATCGATGGTACTGGATGCCTGGGTGGAGGGAGCGGCACCGTCCGCCTATGCCACGGCCGCACTGCACTCGGTCGGAAAAACGCTGGCCGATGTCGAGGCGCAAATTCGATCGGCCGAGACCGCTGAACCAGCCGAGCGAGCAGGACTGACGGCAGCAGTCAACAGTTTGTCGGTGGCGGTGGCGCATGCCGAGGCGGGATTGCGGGTGAACAATCGCACTGAGGTGAAAAGCGCACAACAGGATCTTCGGGCGGCCATGCGCTCGCTCGCCGCCGCTTACACCAGCGCTTTCGGACCAAAGCTGTGAAGAAGCTTCTGGAAATATCGCTTGGCGTCGTCACCAGTGTCGGAGGTTTCCTCGAAGTCGGGTCGATGGCTACGGCGGCGCAGGCGGGTGCCGCCTTCCGATTCCAGCTGATCTGGGCCATAGTTCTCGGCACCATATGCATCATCTTTTTGGTTGAAATGGCCGGTCGGTTCGCCGCGATGAGCCATCACACGATCTCAGAGGGCATTCGTGAAAGATTTGGGTTCAACGTCTTCCTATGGCCGTTGCTCGTCGTCCTTCTCGTCAATTTCATGGTGCTGTCCGCTGAGATCGGCGGTGTGGCCATCGCACTCGAACTTGCCACCGGCATAGGCTTCCAGTGGTGGGCACTGCCGGTGGCGTTGCTGGCATGGTTGCTGCTGTGGAAAGGCACGTTTGGCTTTATCGAGAAAGGCGTTTCGGTCCTCGGCCTCGTGACGCTGTGCTTCGTGGTTGGTGCGGTGATGTTAAAGCCCGACTGGACAGCGGTCGCTGGCAGCGCCGTGCCTTCGCTGCCGGCTCACGATGCCATCAATTACTGGTTCATGGCGGCCAGCATTCTCGGCGCGTCGATATCGCCTTATCTTTTCATGTTCTATTCCTCGGGAGCTATCGAGGACAAATGGGATGAAAGCCACCTGGGAGCCAATCGTGCCATCGCCGGGCTGGGCATGACCTTCGGTGGGACCATTTCGATCGGCGTGTTGATCGTCGCTGCTCTCGTTCTCGCGACGCGCGGCATCGACCAGGTGGACGACTATCACCAACTGCCGTTGATGCTGATCCCTATATTCGGCTTCTGGGGGTTCGTTCTATTCGTTGCCTCGCTCGCCATTGCCTGTTTCGGCGCCGCACTCGAAGTCGGGTTGCAACAGGCATATCTGGTGGCACAGGGCTTTGGCTGGACCTGGGGCGAGGATCGCAAGCCGCGCGATGATCCGGGCTTCAGTGCCGTCTATACGGCATCATTGTTTTTGGCCGCCATTCCGATCATGCTTGGCCTCGACCCACTGAGGCTGACCATCTTTTCCATGGCGGTAACGGCGGCGAGCCTTCCGCTGACGGTAGTTCCATTTCTCTTCCTGCTGAATGACGAACGCTATGTCGGCGAACATCGCAACGGCATCATTTCGAATGCCGCCGTTGTCTTCATTATCGCGCTTGCCTTCGTGCTCGCCGTGGTGACGATTCCGCTGCAGATATTCGGAGGCACATGATGGAATTGATGCGTGATCTCCTGGACAAGCAGGTGTTCGACCGCCGGCGGGTCAAGATCGGCAAGGTCGACGGAGTGGTGGCCGAGTTGCGGCGGGGCAAGCCACCAAGGATTGTCGCGATAGAACTCGGCTCCATCACTTTGGCGCGCCGCCTTGGCGCGCGGCCCGGGGAATGGATGGCGCAACTGGCGACGAGGGTGGGTGGCAAACGCCACGCCGTGCCACACAGGATTGCGTGGAAAAAGGTGCAGGACAACGGGCTCGACATCGAATGTGACATCGAGGTGGGCGAGACGTCGATTTTCGCCTGGCAGGACTGGTTGCGCGATCATGTCATCGGGCGCATCCCAGGAGCGTGATGATGAGGACAGTCAACCTCGAACATCTTGCCGGGCGACGCGTGCTCTCGCAGCGCGGAAAGAGCATCGGTCACATCGAAGAGATTCTCGCCGAACGGCGTGGCGGCGAGCTCGTCGTTACTGAATTCCACGTTGGCATCTACGCCGCGTTCGAGCGTCTGTCGGCCTCGACCATCGGCATCGCGATGCTCGACCTGCTTCGGCTGCGCCGCCGCGACGGCCTGTACCGCATTCCCTGGGATAAACTCGATATCTCCGATCCGGCGCGACCGCGGCTGCTATGCCCGATGACCGAGCTTCCCGGATGGAAAGGGCAAAAGGACCTTCGGGAGTAGATGGCTACGGCTGGGAGGGCTAAGGCGCCGGCGTTTTGCCGGCGAACAGCCGTTCGTGCAGATGGCGCCTTCGCAAAGATTACTGCAGGTTCTTGCGAAGGAAGATGCGGGCGTGTCCTGGAATAACGAATTCGACCTTGCCGAATTCCTCAAACCCATGATGCCGGTAAAATTGAGGCGCCTGGAAACTGCTCGTCTCGACGACGGCTCTCTTGCATCCACGCCTAACGGCTTCCTCCTCGATCGCCATAAGAAGCTGTGATCCATAGGATCGGCCACGCAATTTATCAGGCAAGAAGAACATGTCGAGAAACAGGAGCCCCAGTTCCGTTCTGCCCCAAATTCCACCCCAGATCTTTCCCGAGGGGTCGGTAAGCTCCGCGCCGATCACTGCCCGGTCATCGATTCCGGTTTGTTCGATGTTGTGTCGATAGAGCGCAGCGGCCGCCTGCGTTCGTGCATCCCCGTTGTGAGCCAGAGCGATTGTAAATCCTTCGGATCGAGCCGGCATGCGTTCTGCTCCTGCGTCGGAATGGTCTTGAGATTCAACCGTCAGATCAACATCAAGGCGGCCGGTTCGCTCGCAGCTCTGATCGCCGCTTCTGTTGTAACCCGTCTTGCCCCGCATCGCGATCCGCGTCGGATGCATGCAGCCGCGCCCAACATATCGCTTTGGTGTTGAACAAAGCCCATCCTGCCGTTGTCAGGTCTCATCACAATTCGTGCGCCGTCAAGAGTGTCCACCTCGACGAAGGCTGCTGCGGATCACAATCCATTACGCCGGGAACAATGAGAAAAACCTGTCGTTGGGAAAGCGATCGCAATTCGGCGATTCAAACACGGAGACTCCAATGTTGAAGAAAATTCTAGCCGCGTCGGTGCTAACTATTGCCTTGGCCGGTTCCGCCTTGGCGCAGACAAATGGAACGGGTGCTGGCGGCACGGCTGGCACGGGTAATGGAACTGGTACTGGAACTGTTGGCAGCGGCGGCGCCGCTGGCAATGGCACTGGCAGCGGGAATGCGGCCGTGCCAACCGATCCGAATTCCACAAACTCGACTACAAAATCGAACGGCATGACCGACCGTTGCAAGGACGCCGCAGGCAATGACATCGATAACAACACTGCAAGTGGCGCAACGACCTCGGCCGTGCAAAATTGCAACAAGTAGCCGATGGACCTAGCGGCTTCGGCCGCCCGAAGGCCCGCCATCAAGACAATGGCGGGCCTCCGAATACGTGCCTCGCATGCTGCCTGGATACATAGGAGCACATGTGTCCAAAGAGACCCGGCGGGCCAAACTCGATCGCTTAGCAGCCTCGATTCCGAAGCACGAATTCGAATTCCTAATGAAGATTGCAAAGCTAAGCCGTCATGACCTACTTGGCCTGATCGCTAAACACGATGGCGGCAGGGACAAGGTCTATAGGGACCTTGCGGCCCACTTGGCAGCAACTGAGGCCGCCCCGGAGCCCGTACATGAGGCGGCAGCTGACGACGGCCAAACAGCTGGAGCATCTCCAGCCACGAACTCGCCCGCCGGCAAGTAGCGGCGAAGATCATTTCGGTGCCAGCCCTGACGCTCCACGGAAGCGACGACCGTGTCGTCCTTCTAAAGTCTTCGAATGGGTTGGACGAGCATTTCACCGCGCCTTACCAACGAGAACTGCTGGATACAGCAAGCTGGAGGCGCTTAAGTCAGGCCCGCCATTCAGGTTCATCGGACATGCCGGAACCTGAAGCGCCGCCGCGCATTTCGTCTCCAGGCATGACCGATCTTGCGGTAATCGCCAGGGAGAAATTCAGATGCAAACTTCAGGCGCAACTTCACAGCAAAACCTTGGCCGATTGGCCATAGAACCGTTTTCCGGCACGGTGACGGTGCGGTTTTCCGACGCCATCGTCGCAGCTACGGAGCGGGCGAAGGTCCTGCGTGAAGACGGGCACGAGCCCGTTTTCTATATCCCCTTCGAGGACATCTATTTCGATCTTTTCGAAAAGACCGACACCACCACCCGGTGCCCGCTTAAAGGCACCGCAAGCTACTGGCGTGTCCACGCCGTCGGCAGTTCTTCCGACGATTTCATGTGGGCCTACGAAACGCCCGATGCGGCCGCTCTGGCTATTGCAGGTCACGCCGCTTTCGATCCGGAAAAGGCCCGTATCGATGTCGACCCTGCCGAGGACAAGCGACACACGCCACATATCGTCGAATAGGTTTCATCAGGCAGAGACAATCACGGTAACGACAGGCGCGATGAGCATTTTCTACCAGGCGGCAAAGATTGCGGAGGAGGTTCACGCGTCGCAGCGCGATAAGACCGGGCGGCCCTACATCGAGCATTGCCGCCGTGTCGTCGACGCCGTCGAGACAATCGATCAGAAGACTGTTGCCTACCTTCATGACGTTCTGGAGAAAGGCGAAGGCTGGTCCCGCGCCAAGCTCGAAGAAGCAGGCTTCGGACCTACAATTACGGCGGCGGTCGATGCCATGTCGCGCAGGCCGGATGAGGAGTATTTCGCCTTTGTCCGGCGGGCTGCGTCGAACCCGGTGGCGCTCCCCGTAAAACGCGCCGATCTGGAGGACAACATCTGGCAGTCGAGGCAGGTCGGAGCGTCGGCGGCCAAATATGAAGAGGGCCTTCGCATACTTGACCAAGAGTTCTCCCGACAATAGTGCGCGCCCGACGCTGGCATTGCATCTGCCGAGGCAGCCATCGCCTGCGAGAGCTTGCGGCGCACAGCACGTTTCGGCTCTCCTGGCCGTCAGTTTTTCCGCGCCGGCGTGCGCCTGAGGGTCCTCGCCTGGACCATGGAACGTGTGTTCGGGTCAAAGCTCCTCCGGAGATGGACCGCAGCGTCCCGAAAAGGAGTAACGGCCGGCTCGGAATCAGGAACTCCTCCGGCACCGGTGCGTTGACCAGCAAGCCGGGACGAGTTCCCGGCCTCCGCGGGTGGCGGGCAAGCCGCCGCCGGACCCGAACTTCTGCACAATGAAAGGTAAGGCCATGGGCTTCTTTTCGAAGGACATCAAGACACTCGACGATCTCTTCGTGCACACGCTGCGCGACATCTATTACGCCGAAAAGCAGATCGAGAAAGCGCTGCCGAAGATGATCGGCAAGGCAACCGATCCGCAATTGAAGGCCGGATTCGAAAAACACCTCGAGCAGACCAAAGGCCATATCGAGCGCGTCGAACAGGTGTTCGAATTGCATGGCGTCAAGGCCAAGGAGGTCAACTGCCCGGCGATAGACGGCATTCTGGAGGAAGCCGACGATGTGAGCGGCGACGTCGACGACAAGGAGGTTCTAGACGCGGCGCTGATAGCGTCGGCGCAGGCGGTCGAACACTATGAGATGACCAGATATGGCACGCTCATCGCCTGGGCCAAGCAGCTTGGCCGCAGTGACTGCGCCAACGTATTGGCCAAGAACCTGAAAGAAGAGCAGGCGACCGATCGCAAGCTCACCGAAATGGCGGAAAGCAAGATCAACATGCAGGCTGCCGAGTAGACCGTCCCAGGTCATGATGAGATTGGTTGAAATCTCATCATGACCTAACGCTGTTGGAGCATGATTTTTTCCAAAGCCGGCACCAATGCTGCGTTGAGTCGATCTCCATCGTTGTCCACGGAACTTTCATGACGGGCGAATCTGCCATCTCTCGCGATCTGCCGACGAGTGTAAAATCGTCTTTCGGCGTTGCGTTGAGCACGGCGCCGATGGAAGCAAAGGCTGCCGACACGTTGCCGGCCGATGCTGGCCGGTGGCAATACGAACCCAAATGGGACGGGTTCCGCTGCCTGGCCTTTAAAGCCGGCGCGGCCGTGGAGTTGCGTGCAAAATCCGGCAAGCCGTTAGGGCGGTATTTCCCGGAAGTCGTCGCGATGTTGCATGAACTGAAAACAAAAGAGTTCGTGGTCGATGGTGAGATCGTCATCGAAATTGCAGGCTCTCTTTCTTTCGACGCCTTGCAGATGCGGCTGCATCCGGCGGAAAGCAGGATCCGGAAACTGTCGGTCGCGACGCCGGCAAAGCTGATCCTCTTTGACATGTTGGCGACCTCCGAGGGCGCCTTGATGCAACAGCCGCTCTCGGTTCGGCGCGCTGCACTCGAACTGTTCGTAAAGTCGGCCGGGCGAAAGGATCTCGAACTGTCTCGGGCAACGCTTGATTTGGCGGCGGCAGGCAGATGGCTTGGCCAATCCGGACAAGGTTCGACCGACGGGGTCGTTGCCAAGCTTCTCGATGACGAATATCGGCCCGGCGAGCGCGCCATGGTCAAAGTCAAGCGCCTGCGCACGGCCGATTGTGTCGTCGGAGGGTTCCGCTACCTGGCGAAGTCGCGTGAAGTCGGCTCCCTGTTGCTCGGTCTGTACAATGACCAGGGGCAACTCGACCATGTCGGGTTCACTTCGACGATCGCCCGGGAGGACAGGGCCAAGCTTACGCGACAACTTGAAGCTTTGCGATCGGCTCCTGGCTTCACGGGAAAAGCGCCGGGCGGTCCCAGTCGGTGGAGCACGGAAAGAAGCGGACAATGGGAGCCATTGCGGCCCGAACTGGTGGCGGAGGTGCGGTTCGATCATGTCACCGGGGATCGTTTCCGTCATGGCACCAAATTTCTGCGATGGCGTCCTGACAAAAGCCCGAAGCAATGCACGTTCGAACAGATACTTGGAAAATGAGGCTTGGCGAAGCGTCGGCAGGTCCACACTATGGAGACCAAATCCGTCAAGCATTCGGCGTAGCCAAATCCAGTCGCATTTCACTGGCGATCTTGAACCCGGCGGCGAGATAAACGCCTTTGCAGGAGGATGCCGGACCAAACCCGTTGTTCAGTCTGTCACCACGCCTCGCTTTGGCGGATCACGGTTCTCGTCCGGATTAGGAACTGGCACTTCGTCGGGAAGAAGATCCGGCTCAGGCTCGCGTATGTCCGGCGTCCACGTCGGCGCATCCACTGGCGGCTCTTCGGTTGGCTCTGGTTTGGGGGGCACATCTATTCTCCGGGTTTCGCTTGGGCGTGGGGTTCGGCCCGCCAGGTCTCGCGTCGCCGCGTCTGGAGGCGAAAGGGTCTTTTCACACCCCATGTATTTTACCGATGGCCAGCGGTCCTGGGGCTTGTCGGCGCTCGATCAGAGTCCTGCGTTCCGGCTCCTTTGAGCGCAATGTTGGCATCCGCTGCCTCTGGCTCTTTGAGGACTGCCCTGTCGACGTTCTTGATCTCGGCCATAAGGAATCGTCCTTGGTGGCCAACGGGCAACCGCGAGAATTGTTCCGAGCGATTTAGGGCGGCTGGGGCTGCTGTGCGGACCTTCTGGCTGGGCAGTTATCAACTATGCTGTCTTGCGTTTCGGTGAGGCTCTCTTTGTGGATCTCGCCAGCCCTTCCTGTTTGAGGCTCTTCTTCAGCACCTCAGCGAGGTTGATGACATTCTCCTGTGGCCTTGGTGCGGGCTTCGGCAGCTTCTTGCCTTTGCGCTTTGCATCGATCATGGCGATCAGCGCGTCTTCATAGGTGTCTTCAAATTTCGAGGGATCGAAGGTCGTCACTTTTTTGTCAATAAGCATGCCGGCGATTTCGAGCAGATCGGGGTCGTATTTCTGCTTGGCCAATCCATCGAACACAGTGCTTTCCGAAACCATTTCGTTGTGGTTGCGAAGCTCGGTCATCACCATCCCCTTGCCATAGGGCTGAATCAGCACTTCGCGGCCGCGCTGGTAGAGCACCACGCAGGATCGAGCGGCCACGCCCTTGTTCTTCATGGCATCGCGGATCACTCCGTATGCTTCGATTGCGGCGCCGTCGGCCGGGATCAGATAGTAGGGCTTCTCGAGATAGCGCGTATCGATATCGTCAATCGATACGAATTCGCCGACTTCGAGCGTGTGCTTCGACGTCAGCTTCAACGCCTTTATGTCGTCAGGTTCGATCTGGAGAAATTCGTCCTTTTCGATCTCGAAACCCTTCACCTGATCCGCTGCATCCACCAGCTTTCCGGTCTCCTCGTCGGCGTAGACGCTCCTGACCGGCAGACCGTCCTTGCGGTTCAAAATCTTGAAATGGATCTTGGATGCTTCGCTGGTTGCGCCGACAATCTTCACGCCGCAGGTAACCGAACCAACCTTCAAGAAGCCCTTCCAGGCAGCACGTGGCGCGGCCATTTTGCGCTTATCCCGTTTCCAGCTAGGGCAACGCGTTTCCGTTCGAATTGTTCCTGCGGCGGGGGCTCGGTGCACCGTGAATGTCCGGTGGGGGAAATCCTGTCGGTCTCGACAGCGATTTTCATCGGCACGGTGCATCTTTGGCAACCTGTCGGCGTTGGAAGTGAGCCCATTTGCCGAGGTGATTTCCATGAAAGTGTCCACGAGGGACGATTTGAAAACCGAGGCGCAGCTCTCGGAAGACGCTGACCTCATCGTAAATCGTACAGTCCATTTCGTCGGAGTATGGATTGAGGAGCATGTGATCGAAAAGCCTGCTCTCATGCGGAAGGGCGTCGATGCCGCAGAGGAACTCGCAAGCCAATGCATCGCGGATGCAGACGAGGAAGGCATCGCCCCGAGGACATTCAGGACGAAGTCGGGGACCTCAAGGAGTACATTGCCGAGATGATCGTGGAGCAAGGCGGTCGCGGCTCTGCAGTTAATTCTGAAGCAGACATGAGCTACTTCTGCGCAACGGCCTCGGCGCCGCAGCTTCGCGTTAACCGGCTATATCGCCGCTCCAAGTCCAACAAGAGCATCATTGTTGAGAGGAACAAGTCATCGATCCCGCCCATTGGATAGCATTCGTGGGAACGGTCGTCCTGCTGCAGATGCCGCCCGGGCCGGATAGCATGCTGGTGACGGCGCGCGGCATAGGGCAGGGACGCAGGGTTGCGCTGTTCACGGTATTGGGGATGACGGCCGGCGCCGGCATGGTTCAGCTTCCTCTCATAGCGTTCGGTGTTTCGTCTCTCGTGCGAACCTCCCCACTAGCTTTTGGAGCACTGCAATGGCTTGGGGCGGCGTATCTCGTATGGCTCGGGCTAGGGCTGGTCTTCACGAAGCCGGAAACACAGGCCCGGCCGGATACGACCCCGATCAAGGCCGTTGCCGCGGCACGGGAAGGCAACCTGTTCAATCCGTGGCCCATCACGTTTATGGTAGCGTTCCTGCCTCAGTTCGTTGATCCGCATGGGAGTTCCGTGACGCTTCAACTGTTGCTGCTGGGAGCAACTCAGAAAATGACGGGCGTGTTGGTGTTGGGGACCTATGCCGTGGCCTCCGGCAGCATAGGCGCCTGGATCCTGAAGCGCCCTCGTGTGCGGCTTTGGCAGCAGCGGATCGCCGGCCTTCTCATTGTTGGCCTTGGGTTCCGAATGGCCTTTGGCGGCGGCGCAGGCCGTTAAGTTGCCGGGCCGGCGCCTGCATCCGCAGGAACCGAAAGCGCACCATGAACATTGTCAGACACAGGCAGGAGAGTGTCATGCAAGTCGTTCGGACCGAAGTGGTGAATGCCAGGGCGCCAGACGGGCAGTCGGTTCGCCGGGTGATATTTTGCGGCGAGGGCGGCGACTGCGTTACGGTGGACATGGCAAACGTCGGGATACAAGCTGAAGATGACGTGCTTGCCCGCGCAAAGGCAATCCTGGTCCAGACAGCGACCTTTGATCTCGCAGCCAATGAATATGACGCGAGCAGCAACGGCAATTTCGACCAGGTCGAGATAACCTCTGCAAGCGACGGCGCCGGCGACGTATATGTCTTTGAGTATCGCGATGGCGAAACCAGCCGACGCATACCGCCGTCGAGGATGGCGAGCCTTGAGGCGGCCCGGTCCGAAGCTATCCGCTGCGCAATCGATCTTCTCGCCGACCTGCAGCCTGGCACGGACGCTCTGTCCGGCTGGCTTGTAAGGGTATCCAACGAAAACGGTGAATTGCTTTACACTGTTGATGTGGCTGAGGCCGATGCAGCGCGGCAGGCAGGCCAGTAACCCAAACCCGACGGAATCCACCAGTGGCCGCCCAAGGATTGATTCACGGACCAATAGGCGACGATGGCCTGCATCTGTGCGTCGACATGCAGCGCCTGTTTGCGCCGGGTGGACCTTGGCCCGTGCCGTGGGCTGAAAAGGTGGTCCCGGCGATCGAAGAACTGGTCGCCAGACATGCCAGCCGTACCCTGTTCACGCGCTTCATTCCTGCCGCCCGCCCGGGCGAGGCGCCGGGAATGTGGGCAAACTACTATCGTCGGTGGGCGGAGGTAACCCTTTCCAACATCGATCCGCGCCTGATCGAGCTGATGCCTCAACTTGCACGATTTGTACCGCCGGCGACGGTGGTCGACAAACATGTCTATTCGCCCTGGACCGAGGGGCGGCTCGACGCGCTGCTGAGTGGCTCCGGCGTGCGTGCGCTCGTGATCACCGGTGGCGAAACCGACGTTTGCGTTCTCGCGACCGTGCTTGGCGCCATCGATCGTGGCTTCCGCGTCATTCTCGTCACCGATGCCATCTGCAGCTCTGCCGACCAGACCCATGACGCACTGATGGAAGTCTACCATTCCCGCTTCAGTGAGCAGATTGAGGCGGCCAGCATGGCGGAGGTGTTGGAGTGTTGGCCACAACTCACTCGCTGATCTGGGGGGCTTCAAGTGAAAGGGCCGACAATCGTCATTCTGGTCGGGCGGACTGTTTCAGTTGGCGGACGGCACTACAGTGAACCGGAAAACGTATATGAACGGCACGATTGCCTGATCTGCTCGCTCGCGTGAATCAGTGTCTGGAAGCGTACAAAGCCTTGCAGAGCTATCGACAGCGCGGCCAACCGTCATAGAATGGACAGGATACAGCGCCGAAGACTCGATGCCGGCATCTAGCAATCTTTGCAAGACATCCGGCGCCTCTGCCGTCGGCCTTCCGCTGGGAGGGTGATTTGCTGAAAAGCGAAGTCATTGACCTTGAAACCTAGTCGCTGGCAATCGCGCTGACGACATTGTGTCGACGGCGTTTGCGGTCGATGGAATCCGCGCAAGTTTCCTGAGTGTCGCTGCGACGACGAGGAATTGTCGGGCTTATGGTCCATGCCATTGTCCGGCAAGAAAATTGCCGTGAGCTTCGACCACCGGGTGGAACCGGTCAGGCGGCGTGCTGCGCTGCCGATCGCTTCGGAGAGCAAAGGACTGCGATAATTGGACCACCATAGGTCCGTTGCGATTTTGGAAGACGAGGCGTTTATCGCGCTCGAACGAATAGCTACGTTGCTTGACGCCCGAAACATCCCCTTTGTCGTCCATTCGGCAAGCTACGCCAATTCGGGTTTTCACGATCCGATTTTCCTTCAAGGGACATGGGTCGCAAAGCCTGCCTCGCCTTCCGAGTTGCGCAACGCAATTCATGCCTCTCTGGCTATGGCAAACGGCGATGACGTGTCGTGGTCGGCTGAAGCCCGATAAATCGCAACCGCATCATGAAATCCGGCGTTCAAACCAAGGCGCAATCGTCGGCCTGGAATTTTCACGGCACGATGGAACAAAATTGAAAATGGGGCGTTTGGGGTCTCGCGGCGCGATCCACCATTGGCCGCGGGGGCAACTTTATCCGTATAAATCCATAGGGCTGGGAGTGGCGCTGTGACCGTGCAGGCATCCAAGAAGCAATTGGACCGTCGAAGCATCCTGAATTCTCTGAAAGCCTTCCGGCGTGGCGATTTCTCCGTCCGCATCGACAATGTTTATGAAGGCCTCGATTCCGAGATAGCTGAGACTTTCAATGAGATCGCTGACCTCAACGACCAAGTAACGCGTGAGTTCGAGCGCTTGAGCCGGGTCGTCGGCAAGGAAGGGCGGATAGGCGAGCGCGGCCGGGTTCGCAATGCCACCGGCAGTTGGGAATCCAGTGTCCGTTCAGTCAATGATCTCATAGAAGACATGGTTCAGCCAACGGCTGAGGTTGCGCGCGTTATCGGCGCCGTCGCCAAGGGCGACCTGTCGCAGACCATGATGGTCGAAATTGACGGCCGACCGCTGCGTGGCGAATTCCTGCGCATCGGCAAGATCGTCAACACCATGGTCGGCCAGTTGGCCTCCTTCGCCTCCGAGGTGACGCGCGTGGCGCGCGAGGTCGGTACGGAAGGCAAGCTCGGCGGCCAGGCCCGGGTCAAGGGCGTCGCCGGCACGTGGAAAGATCTGACCGACAACGTCAACGCGATGGCCACGAACCTGACCGGGCAAGTGCGCAACATCGCGGAGGTTACGACCGCAGTCGCGTCGGGCGACCTGTCGAAGAAGATCACAGTCGATGTCAAGGGCGAAATCCTAGAACTGAAGAACACCATCAACACGATGGTGGACCAGCTTAATTCCTTCGCTTCGGAAGTGACGCGCGTGGCGCGCGAGGTCGGCACTGAAGGCAAGCTTGGCGGCCAGGCGCGCGTTGAGGGTGTTGGTGGTACGTGGAAGGATCTGACCGACAATGTGAATTCCATGGCCGAGAACCTGACTGGCCAGGTGCGCAACATCGCCGAAGTGACGACCGCAGTGGCTTTGGGCGACCTGTCGAAGAAGATTACGGTCGACGTGAAGGGCGAGATTCTCGAGCTGAAATCCACGATAAACACAATGGTGGACCAGCTGAATTCATTCGCGGGCGAGGTCACGCGCGTGGCACGCGAGGTTGGCACCGAAGGCAAGCTTGGCGGGCAGGCGCAGGTGCGCGGCGTCGCCGGCACCTGGAAGGACCTCACCGACAACGTCAACTCGATGGCCGAGAACCTGACCGGTCAGGTGCGCAATATCGCCGAGGTGACGACGGCGGTCGCGTCGGGCGATCTGTCCAAGAAGATCACGGTCGCCGTGCAAGGCGAAATCCTGGAACTCAAGGACACCATCAACACGATGGTCGACCAACTGAACTCCTTTGCCTCGGAAGTGACGCGCGTGGCACGCGAGGTCGGCACCGAAGGCAAGCTGGGCGGCCAGGCAGAGGTGAGGGGCGTCGGCGGCACATGGAAGGATTTGACCGACAACGTCAATCTCATGGCCGCCAACCTGACTGGCCAGGTTCGAAACATCGCAGAAGTCACCACCGCCGTGGCGCGCGGCGACCTGTCGAAGAAGATCACCGTCGACGTCAAAGGCGAGATCCTGGAGCTCAAGGACACCGTCAACACGATGGTCGACCAACTGAACTCCTTTGCCTCTGAGGTCACGCGTGTGGCCCGCGAAGTGGGATCGGAAGGCAAGCTTGGTGGCCAGGCGCATGTCGAAGGCGTCGGTGGCACCTGGAAGGATCTGACCGACAACGTCAACGCCATGGCCGGCAATTTGACGGTGCAATTGCGCGACGTGTCCAAGGTGGCAACGGCCATCGCGACCGGCGACTTGACCCAGAAGATCACCGTCGACGCGCTGGGCGAGATCTTGCAGATCAAGGACGTCATCAACACGATGGTCGACCAGCTCAATTCCTTCGCTTCGGAAGTGACACGTGTGGCGCGCGAGGTCGGCTCCGATGGCAAGCTCGGCGGCCAGGCCCAGGTGCGCGGCATCGGCGGCACGTGGAAGGATCTGACCGAAAACGTCAACGCCATGGCGGCCAACCTGACCGGCCAGGTGCGCAACATCGCCGAGGTAACCACCGCCGTGGCGCTCGGGGACCTTTCGAAGAAGATCACCGTCGATGTCCGCGGCGAGATCCTGGAGCTGAAGGACACCATCAACACAATGGTGGACCAGCTTAATTCCTTCGCTTCGGAAGTCACGCGCGTGGCACGCGAGGTCGGCACGGAAGGCAAGTTGGGAGGCCAGGCGCAGGTGCGCGGCGTTGCCGGCACGTGGAAGGATCTCACAGACAATGTGAACTCGATGGCCGAGAATCTGACCGGCCAGGTGCGCAACATCGCCGAAGTCACGACCGCCGTGGCGCGCGGCGACCTGTCGAAGAAGATCACCGTCGATGTGAAGGGCGAAATCCTGGAGCTCAAGTCGACCATCAACACCATGGTGGACCAGTTGAACTCCTTCGCCGGCGAGGTCACCCGAGTCGCGCGTGAGGTTGGCACCGAGGGCAAGCTTGGTGGCCAGGCGCGCGTCGAAGGTGTTGCCGGTACCTGGAAGGACCTGACCGACAACGTCAACCTGATGGCGACGAACTTGACCAATCAGGTGCGCGGCATCGCCGATGTCGTGACGGCGGTCGCGCAAGGCAATCTCAGGCGCAAACTGACGGTCGACGCGAAGGGAGAGATCGCCCTGCTGGCCGACACCATCAACGGCATGATCGAGACGCTTGCCACCTTTGCCGACCAGGTGACCAACGTCGCCCGTGAGGTGGGCATCGAGGGCAAGCTCGGCGGTCAGGCGCGTGTGCCAGGTGCCGCCGGCCTCTGGCGCGACCTCACCGACAACGTCAATCAACTCGCTGCCAATCTGACCACCCAGGTGCGTGCCATCGCCGAGGTTTCGACGGCGGTGACCAAGGGCGATCTTACCCGTTCGATCAGCGTCGAAGCGTCCGGCGAGGTCGCCGCGCTAAAAGACAACATCAACGAAATGATCCGCAATCTGAAGGATCAGACGCTGAAGAATGCCGAGCAGGACTGGTTGAAGACCAATCTCGCCCGGTTTTCGCGCATGCTGCAAGGCGAGCGCGATCTTGCCACCGTCTCGCGGCTCATCATGTCCGAACTCGCTCCTCTGGTGAACGCCCAGTATGGGGTGTTCTACGTCACCAATCGCGACGAGGAGGAATCCTATCTTGAGCTGGCGGCTTCCTATGGCGCCGAGAGCAAAGCTGCCATCAAGCAGCGGCTTGATCTGCGAGAGGGCCTGGTTGGGCAAAGTGCCGCCGACAAGCGCGCCATCATGCTGGACAATGTGCCGCCAGAATTCCTTCGGGTCACATCTGGTCTTGGCAGCGCCTCGCCAGCCAATGTCATCATCCTGCCTGCCCTGTTCGAGGATGAAGTCAAAGCCGTCATCGAGCTCGCCTCGTTCGGCGAGTTTCGTGACACACACCAGTCGTTCCTCAACCAGCTCATGGAATCCGTCGGCATCGTTCTCAACACCATCGCTGCGACGATGCGCACGGAGGGCCTGCTCAAGCAGTCGCAACTGCTGACGTCGGAATTGCAAGCGCGTCAAACCGAGCTGACAAAAAAGCAGGAAGAGCTGCATGCGACGAACGAGGAACTGCAGGAAAAGGCGCAGCTGCTCGAGAACGAAAAGAAGCAGGTCGAAAACAAGAATCTCGAAATCGAGATGGCGCGACGCGCGCTGGAGGAGAAAGCCGAGCAACTGGCACTCACGTCGAAATACAAGTCCGAGTTCCTGGCCAATATGAGCCACGAACTGCGCACGCCGCTCAATTCGCTGCTCATTTTGTCAAACCTGCTGGCGACCAACCAGCACGGCAACCTCAACGAAAAACAGGTAGAGTTCGCCCGCACCATCAATTCGGCAGGAACCGATCTTCTCAGCCTCATCAACGATATCCTCGATCTGTCGAAGATCGAGTCGGGCACTGTTTCCATCGACATCAACGATATGCCGGTGACGCATCTTCGCCAGCACATGGAACGAACTTTTCGTCAGCTGGCAGCCGACAAGGGACTTGGCTTCACCATCAAGGTCGATCCGGCGCTTCCCGACACGGTCCGCACAGATGAGAAACGCTTGCAGCAGATTGTCCTCAACCTGCTTTCCAACGCATTCAAATTCACCTCGGAAGGCGAGGTCAGCCTGAACTTCCGGGTTGAAAAGGCCGGCCGCCGCAATGGCGCGACGCAGCCGGTGAAGGCTCTCGCGATCGCCGTCACCGACACCGGCATTGGCATTCCAGAAGACAAACAGAAGCTGATTTTCGAGGCCTTCCAGCAGGCCGACGGCACCACCAGCCGCAAGTATGGCGGCACCGGCCTTGGGCTCTCGATCAGCCGCGAGATCGCTCGCTTGCTTGGCGGCGAATTGCGGGTCGAAAGCACGCCGGGCAAGGGGTCGACATTTACCCTCATCATCCCGTTCGACGGCCCCCGCGTGACGACAGTACAGTCGACCCTGGCTCCGGCGGCGGAGGCGGTTGCTGCGACAGCTCTGCTCAGCAGTCCGGCCTCGGCAGAGCTGATCGACGACCGCGATTCAATCCTACCCACCGATCGGATCGTGTTGATCGTCGAGGACGACCCGACCTTTGGCGGGTTGCTGCTCGGCCTCGCCCGGTCGGCCGGGCTGAAAGGCGTTCTGTCGAATGCAGGTTCCGGCACGCTGGCATTGGCCCGCAAGCTCGTTCCCGACGCAATCACGCTTGATCTCGGGCTTTCGGATATCGATGGCTGGGTGCTTTTCGATCTGCTGCGGCATGACCAGAAGACGAGGGGAATTCCCATCCATGTCATCTCGGGTGCCGAAGACATCGACAGTCTCGCACGCAAGGGGGCGTCCAGCATTTCCACCAAGCCCGTTTCCTCGGACGAGCTGATGAAGGTGTTTCAGGATATCCACTCGAAGAAGCTCCGCGTTCAGCGCCGCGTTCTGGTCGTGGACCCTGACCCGGAGCGGCGTCTGGCGCTGGTCGAGGCAATCCGCGACGGCGTAACGTCGGTCACCGCGATCGGTCGAGTTGCGGCAAATGCAGAAGACGTTGGCCTCGCCTCCTATGATGCCGTCGTGCTCGGCTTTGGACGCTCCGCCAAGGACAACGCAAAGGCGCTGGACGAGATCACCGGCCACTTCGGCGAAGCCTTGCCGCAGCTGCTGTTCTTTACGCCTCACCCGGACGCGCTTGAACAGGTACTGGCGTTGAACCCGGCCTTGGCGGAAGCACCGCGGGCGGAGAACTTCGCTCAATTGGCGCTGCATATTTCGGCAACGCTGCCGGGAGAAGGTCGCCAAGAGGCCTGGGCAGGAACTGAACACAACGGCAAGTCCGATCTCGCCGGGGCGAAAGTTCTCATCGTCGACGACGACATTCGCAATATCTATTCGCTCACCAGTGTTCTGGAGACCTATGACATACAGGTTCTGCATGCCGAGCGGGGCCGTGATGGCATCGCGCTTCTTGAACAGGCGCCCGATGTCGACGTGGCATTGATCGATATCATGATGCCGGAGATGGACGGCTACGAGACGATGCGGCGGATTCGCGGCACACCGGCGATTGCTCATATCCCGCTGATTTCCGTCACCGCAAAGGCGATGAAGGGGGATCGGCAAAAATGTCTGGATGCCGGGGCTTCCGACTACATCGCCAAACCCGTCGACCTGGATCTCCTGCTGGCGCTGCTTCGTGTCTGGATCGGGCGTGCCCGATCCCGTGTCGAGAGCCCGGAAAAACTTCTCCTGGCAGCGAACTGACGGCCGTTCGATGCAAAAGCTGGCAAGAAACAGGGTAAGGAAACTTGAGGTGGCAGCTCTTGCCGAAGGGCCGGCAAGAGCCCGCATCCTGGCGGTGGACGACGATGAGCGCAATCTGCTGGCGATCAGCGAAGTGCTCGCGACTATCGGAGAGGTCATCTGCGCCCAATCGGGCGAAGAGGCTCTGCGCTTTCTGCTGAAAGAGGAGTTCGCCGTCATTCTCCTGGATGTCCTCATGCCAGGGTTGGACGGGTATGAAACGGCCGCACTTATCCGCCAGCGCGAGCAATCCAAGCGCACCCCAATCATCTTCTTGACCGCCATCAACAAGGAGGATGCGCATATGCTGCGCGGCTATGATGCCGGCGCGGTCGACTATGTGTTCAAGCCATTCGATCCGATCATGCTGCGTTCGAAAGTCGCGGTTTTCGTCGAACTCCACGAGAAGACGCTCGAGATCCAGCGCAAGGCGGAGGTCGAGCAGGGACTATTGGCGCAGGCGTTGCAGGCGCACAAGGACAAGCTTCAGGCCGAACGCGCGCTGCGCAGCGCCGAGCAACGGCAGGATGCCATCCTGAATTCGTTGCCGGTCTGCTTTCATGCTCGGGCAGCCGAGCCGCCCTTCGCGGCGCGCTTTGTTACCGAGGGCGTCGAGCGCTTGACCGGCTTTGCGCCTGAATACCTGACATCGGATCCGGAGTTCGGTCTCAGCCGCGTTCATCCCGACGACCTGCCGCGATTGAAGCAAGCGCTGCTGGCGGCCAAAACCACCGGCTCCTATACGTGCGAGTTCCGCTGGCATTGCGCCAATGGCGAGTATCGCATCTTTCTCGACCAGGGCGTGATGTCGGACGGCTCAGATGGCCGTGAACCGGTAATCATCGGCACATTGCTTGACATCACCGAGCGGCGCGGTCTTGAGGATCAGCTGCTTCAATCCCAGCGCATCGACGCTATCGGCAAGCTAACCGGCGGCCTGGCGCATGATTTCAACAACCTGCTCGCCGCAATTCTCAGTGGGTTAGGGCTGCTTGAACGCCGGGCTACGTTGGATGATCAGGCGCAACAGGTACTCGACCTGACGCGGCGTTCTGCAAGACAAGGCGCTGACCTTGTCGCGCGAATGCTGGCATTCTCGCGGCGCCAGACCCTGAAGCCGGAAGCGGTGCGCCTTGCTGCGCTGGGCGACACGATGAACGGATTGGTGGCGCCCG
This sequence comes from Mesorhizobium sp. C264A, assembly GCF_040324515.1. Lineage (NCBI taxonomy): Bacteria > Pseudomonadati > Pseudomonadota > Alphaproteobacteria > Hyphomicrobiales > Phyllobacteriaceae > Mesorhizobium > Mesorhizobium sp. C264A. Next base: position 566,705 of record NZ_JAMYVY010000001.1, read on the forward strand.
TGCTGGGGGGGTTGATCCGTTTCGACTGGCAGATCGATGACACGATCTGGCCGGTGCATGTCGATGCAGGCCAACTTGAATTGGCCTTGATGAATCTGGTTTTCAACGCGCGTGACGCCATGCCCTCTGGCGGGACAATAACCGTGCATGCGCAGAATCGATCGATCGGGACGCCAACAGAGGATATTCCGCCGGGCGACTATGTCATGATCGCCGTCAAGGACACCGGATCCGGCATACCACCCGATCTTGTCGCCAAGGTCGTCGAACCGTTCTTCACCACCAAGCCGGTCGGTAAGGGAACGGGCCTCGGTCTCAGCACGGTCTACGGCTTCATGAAGCAGTCAGGTGGGACACTTCGCATAGAAAGCGTCGTCAACCGCGGAACTACCATGCAACTCTGGCTGCCACGTTCGACCGAACAGCCGGTGGATCCTGCGGTGGAACCCGACATTGAACGAGCGTTCGCCGATGCCGGAATGGAGCACCCATCAATCCTCCTGATCGACGACAGCCATGTTTTGCGGCAATTGACCGCCGAGTCCCTTCGCCAGCGCGGTTTCGAGGTGACCTGCGCGGGAGGAGGGGCGGAGGCGCTGGCCATGATGGAGCGCACTCCCGACAAGTTCGACGTCATTATCACCGACTTCGCCATGCCACTCGTATCCGGCGTCGACGTAATCCGCTTCGCGCGCAATTTGCGCTCGGACTGGCCAGCGGTCATGATCACGGGCTATGCCGATGCCCGGGAGATTGCCGATCGGCCAGCCGACGTGCCCTTGCTCGGCAAGCCCTTCCGCGACGAGGATCTGTTCGAAGCGATTTTCTTCGCGATAGAGAATGCGGCCCCCCAAAGGATCAAAACCGGCTAGCGCTTAGGGATTGTCGACGGTCTGGCGACGTCGGCAGGCCGGGCAGATCGAGACCGCACTTTCGGGGCACGGCGACAAGGGCCGCATTCCTGATCGGCAATCTGGGTCGTTCGCGGCGCTACCAGCGCTCCTCGGTGTCGCGGTCCGATAGGTCTATTCCGCAGCACACCCAACCAAGGCGCTGCGCTGAACCGTAGTTGTACCGAGGCACCAGGTGAGCCGGATCATCGAAGGTACCGACGTGCAGCGCGATCTCGGTTGGCGACGCGTCGTAGCAAAGGCTGAGCGGCGACCCGCATTCTGGGCAGAAGCCTCTTTGCGCGATCGGCGAAGACCTTCGATATGTTGGCGTTCCGGAATTCCAGCTCAGGCTTTGGCAGGGCATCCAGGCAAGAACTGCAAACGCGCTGCCGGTCGCTCGTCTGCACATATCGCAGTGGCAGTAGTGAACCCTCGGTTCGATCCCGGCGCTGAATCGGATCCTGCCACAGAGACATCCGCCCTTGATGGCCAAGGAGCCGGGTAGGCGCTTGCCAACCTCACGCATCAAGATCGATCAAGGCGGCGCCGAACGCTCCGATCGCAGTCAAAGAGGCACTGCCGATGTTCTTGTCGGCGATGCTCTTGTCGGTTGCGAAGGCGGTCAGCGAGCTTGGGTTTCATGGCGTTCCGAACCTGTTGCGGGGCAGTTAATGGGCATGGTGCTCGGCATTCCGCTTGCGTGTTGCCGCTGCCTTCTTTGGGTAGTGTGTTGAGAGTTCTGCAAATTCGCTGAGAGAGGGCGGTCATGGCAGGCTGGTGATGTTCAACGTCACCGATTCCCTGGAAGGAACGCCACCATGACCAAGACAGAAGGTAAATCGACCAGCGCTGCCGTCAAAGACATTCTGCTTTCGAACCCGGAGGGGCTGCACGAAGTGATCCGTGCGGTAATGCAGGAGGTTCTCGAGGCCGAGATGGAGGAGGCGCTGGGTGCTTCGAAGGGCGAACGCACGCCTGAGCGCCTTGGGTATCGCTCGGGTTACTACGGCCGCACCCTGGTCACCCGGGTGGGCAAGCTTGAGCTGCGGGTTCCACAGGACCGGGCGGGTCACTTCTCCACCGAGCTGTTCGAGCGCTACCAGCGTTCCGAGCGGGCCTTGGTTGCGACGCTTGCGGAGATGTATGTGCAGGGCGTGTCGACCCGCAAGGTCAAGGCGATCACGGAAGAGCTGTGCGGTCATGCGTTCTCGGCTTCGTCGATCTCGGCCATCAACAAGCGCTTGGACGAGAGCCTGAAGGCGTTTGCCGAACGACCGCTTCAGGAGCCATTCCCCTACCTCATTCTCGATGCCCGCTACGAGAAAGTGCGCGAAGCCGGCATCGTGATGAGCCAGGCGGTGCTGATCGCGGTCGGCATCGACTGGGACGGGCGCCGGCAGATCCTGGCCGTGGAGATGGCCAATCGCGAGAGCCGCTCGGCCTGGAAGGACTTCCTCGTCGGCTTGAAACGACGCGGTCTCAAGGGCGTCGAACTGGCCGTGTCCGACGACCATGCCGGCCTGGTCGCGGCGATCGGCGAGGTGATCCCAGAAGCAGCATGGCAGCGCTGCTACGTCCACTTCCTCAGGAACGCGCTCGATCACCTGCCCAGGAAGCACGGCGACGACTGCCTGCAGGAACTGCGCTGGCTCTACGACCGGCGCGATCTCGCCGAGGCCAAGGCCGATCTCGCCGCGTGGCTGTCCAAATGGTCCGCCCGCTACCCGCGGCTGACCACCTGGGCGGAAGAAGCCATAGAACAGACGCTGACTTTCTTCCGGCTGCCGCGTCAGCATCACAAGCACCTCAAGTCCACCAACATGCTTGAACGGCTCAACGAGGAAATCCGCCGGCGCACCTATGTCGTGCGCATCTTCCCGAACGCCGAAAGCTGCCTGCGCCTGGTCAGGGCGCTGGCCGTCGAAACCAACGAAAACTGGATGGAGGCCAACCGCTATATCAACATGGATGATCTGCGCGAGCACAAGAAGCTCGCTCTACGCCAAGCCGCATGACCAGTTTCATGATCGCCCCATTTTGCAGAACTTGACGCACACAACCCTTCTTTGCCGATTCCGATCGGCTTGCGGCTGACCGTGAAGCCGATGCCTTGCCGCCGCTTTTCCCACCCTTGTGGGCCGCGGGGTGTCCGGTGTGTTTACCACGACCCGAGCCGCCTTCTTTCTTGCCGCCGCCATCGTCCTTGTTGACGGTCGCCCATGCCCGGCGCTCGGATTCCTTCTCGGAAACACCGCGCTTCTCATAGCCTGCGGCAATGTGGTCGGCTTTGCGTTCCTGTTTGTCACTGTATTTCGATTTGTCGCCTCGTGGCATGGTCGTTCTCCTGGCTCAATGATGTTTGAACGGGATGCCGGCGGGAGAGTTCCAAGCGGAAATTCAGAAAACTGAAAACGCGGGCGAGGATTTCGACCAACGCGGAGCGCTATTGCTCCGGAGCCGTGGCGGGTGCCGTGCAGCGGCGGCCCACGGCACCGATCACGCGTTTCTTGAAGCGACCGAGCACGGCAAGCGTCTCCCTGGAGACGACGTCGTCGCGTGCCGTCTACTCGGTAGCCCAATGCAATGAAATACGTTCCGCGACCTCAGTAGCCACCGACCACCGGCAGGATCTCTCCCGTGATGTAACTCGAGCAATGCGACGAGGCGAGGAACACGTAAGCCGGGGCAAGTTCTTCCGGTTGCGCTGGCCGTTTCATCGGCGTATCCGCGCCGAATTTCGAGACGTCGTCGGCTTCCTTGTCCGAAGGGTTGAGCGGCGTCCACACCGGACCTGGCGCGACCGCGTTTACCCGGATGCCCTTGCCGATCAGATTGCCCGAAAGCGCTCGCGTGAAGGCATGAATGCCGCCCTTGGTCATCGAATAGTCAACCAGTTGCTTGGAACCGTCGATGCCGGTCACCGAACCGGTATTGATGATCGCGGAGCCCGGCTCCATGTGCGGCACGCTCTCCTGCGCCATATGAAAATAGCCGTAAAGATTGGTCTTCAGCGTCGTGTCGAAATGTTCCTCGGTCAGGTCGTTGAAGTCACTGGAATGGATTTGGAAAGCGGCGTTGTTGACCAGCACGTCGATCCTGCCGAATTTTTCGACCGTCAGCGCCACGGCGTTGCGGCAATGCTCGCGTTCACTGACATCGGCTTTTATCAGTATGCAACGCCGGCCTTCCTTTTCGACGGCGTTTTTGGTCGCTTCGGCGTCCCTGTCTTCACTCAAGTATACGATCGCAATGTCGGCGCCCTCGCGGGCGAACAAGACTGCCACCGAACGGCCGATGCCGGAATCACCACCCGTGATAAGCGCTACCTTGTCATCGAGTTTTTTCGATCCGAGGTAGTAAGGCGCATCGTAGAGCGGAGCGGGCTCGATCGCCCATTCATGCCCCGGTTTGGGTTGATGCTGCTCGGGAAAAGGTGGCTCGGGATATTTGCGAGCGCCGGCTTGCATCGCTTGTTGCATTTTGCCATTGCTCTTCGTCTCGTCTTTGGCGTCGATACCACGCTGGATATGGCGTTGCTTGGCGGCTTCGGCTGAAGTCTGCGACTTAGTCTGCATGGCTTTCTCCTGTGCTCGGAGAACGAACAACGCATGCCGGGCAAAAAAGTTTGCGCAAATATCTCGATCCCGAAAGGGCTCGCCATTGCGAACAGCCTGCGAGGGGCGTGGAGCATTGGTCGTCAATGAGATCGGAATTGCCATGCCGGCGGCGTTCAGACAAACACCACATTCATTACCCGCTCAAAGCACGCTTTTTTCAGAACCATAGGGTTTGGCAATGCGGACCATGCCTTTCGTCCGAAGGCGCTGGTATAAATAGAAAATCGTCATCAAGCCGATTGCTGTTCCAGCACCAAGACACAGCGCGAGCAATAGTTCTGCACCGACACGAAACGCAAGCAGAGTAACGCCCGCCGCAGCGACGATGGCATTTATGAATGCGATCATAGTCGCTGCGGTGGTCAGGTACGCCAGGAGAGGCCCAGTACGAAGAGAAGGTTCGGCGTCATTTTCGGGCCAGCGACCGAATTCCTTGGAAAACTGGAAGGCAGCCTCGTCGCCCAAAGTTCGATAGTAGGCTCTGATCCGGGCAATGCCGATATGGGCCTGCATGTTCTCAGCGGCGATGTCGACCAACCTCAAGACGGTAAAGGCACCCAGTAAAAAGACCGATGGCAGCACAACCGCGACAAACGGCAGGAAGAACTCGGAGGACTGCGTAACAAAGCCCGTTGCCACCAGAGCGCTCGACAGAGACATAATGTAGATGGTCGTTCGCGACGCCATTTCACTTATGGACGTGCTGATCGCTGTCTGCTGCACGAAATGCTCTGTCGTCAGGGCCGCGAGAAACGAAGCATCGGGTGTCGGCGTGTCAGCCATGGAGTATGCTCCTGTCGGGTCGACCTGAGTTTTTCTTCGATATAGTGCTTGCGAGGCTGGCCGCCACTGGATGCTCCCGACGCCTGACCCATGCCGGTTTTATTGTGCCATATCCAGCGAGCCCGCATCAGCGATCAGAAAGGGCCGATCATGTGGTCAGCAGATACTGGCCATATCGCAGGCGAAATGTCTGCCGTGGTCAATCCGTATGGCCTCCTGTTGGGGATCCGGGTCGAAGCGCATTCGCGGCGGTTGCAGTTGGGGGCGGTTCCGCGGCGGCGCTGATGCGAGTTCGCGCATTCGTGGCAGCGGCCTCGAAACGAATTCGGTCCCTAGGCCGGCAACGCAAATTCACCGGCAAGTTCAATGGTGCGGGCTTGCGGGCCGACTTTTCGGTGGCGAAGCCCATGACCACGGTCCACCAGACTCATAAATCAGCAGCCCGGATCCTGCCTACTGCGGTATCTCCAGGCCCTGCCGCAATCCTGTCGCGACGACTGAGACCCTGAATTTTCCGGCGAGTGCCCGGTCGAATATGGCGCCGACGATGATGTCGGCGTCGGCGTCGACCTCCTCGCGGATGCGGGTGGCGGCCTCATCGACTTCGAACAGCGTCATGTCCATGCCGCCCGAGATCGAGACCAGGACGCCCTTGGCGCCGATCATCGAGGCTTCGTCGAGAAGTGGGTTTGCTATCGCCGCTTCGGCGGCCTTCCTGGCGCGGTCCTCGCCCGTGGCTTCCCCGGTACCCATCATTGCGCGGCCCATGTCGCGCATCACCGACTTCACGTCGGCGAAGTCGAGATTGATCAGCCCCTCCTTGACGATGAGATCGGTTATGCAGCCGACGCCGGAATAAAGGACGCGATCAGCCATGGCGAAGGCGTCCGCGAAAGTCGTCTTTGCGTCGGCGATCCTGAAGAGGTTCTGGTTCGGAATAACGATCACGGTATCGGCGCATTCGCGAAGCTGCTCGATGCCCTCTTCGGCGGCTTGCATGCGGCGCTTCCCTTCGAAGGTGAACGGCTTGGTGACGACCGCCACCGTCAGGATGCCGGCTGCCCGTGCAGCGTTCGCTATGACGGGCGCGGCACCGGTTCCAGTTCCGCCTCCCATGCCGGCGGTCACGAAGCACATATGGGTTCCCGCTAGGTGGTCCCTGATCTCGTCGATCGATTCCTCGGCTGCCGCGCGGCCGACCGCCGGCAGCGACCCGGCGCCCAGGCCTTCCGTGACATGGGCACCCAGCTGGATCAGCCGCGATGCTTTCGACATGGTCAGTGCCTGGGCATCGGTGTTGGCGACGATGAACTCCGCACCCTGCAGATTTTCGGCAATCATGTTGTTGACCGCGTTGCCGCCGCCACCGCCGACACCAATAACGGTTATCTTCGGCCGCATTTCCGAGATGACGGGCCTTGCCGCGGTGCTCATCGTCTTGTCTCCTTGGAATTGATCGACAAAAAAGTTCCCGGAACGCGCCGCTTGAACACGCCAGGTGCAAGAATCACGTTCTATCGCCTTGGCACAGGGAATCAGAGGGTGAACTTTGCGGCAAGACAAGATGTGGGACTTGTACCATATGCGCCTGAACGAGCCGACCTTTTGAACGGGTCTCCAGTTCAATCTTCCGGAATCGGCTCGGATTCTGGCCAGCGAAAATCCACAATCTCCGGGATCCAACCCCTCCAAGCTTCACGCGCCCGCCTCACGCGCCAGAACCTTGAGAATCTGGCGGCCGATCGACGCCTGACGCTTAGCGGATCGGCATCTTGCCGCGAAACAGCGGCTGATGGGCCCGCATCAGAGCGGCAATCCGGTCGGCAATCTTTCGTACCGGCGGGGAGTGGCGTTCCTCATGGTGGGTGACGATCCACTGGTCGGTTTCGAGTTCTGGGATAGGATGAGCGACGCGAACCAGCCGCGGATCGCTGTCACCGACGAAGCACGGAAAGATCGAAAGGCCGGCGCCTGCGGCCACCAATTCGCGCACTGAATGGGTGTTGTTGCCGCGCACGGCGATGCGATCGCCGTGATGGGCTTGCAGCCTGCGCGCCGAGGCAATGTTTGCCCCTTCGCCGGTGACGCCGACGAACAACCCGGCGGCGATGCCGTTGATCAGGTGGCGTCCGGAATAGATGGCATACGCGACCTTGCCGCTCTGACGGCCGGCCAGCCACTGTTCGGTCGGGCGCTCGCTGCGGATGCCGATATCGGCGGCGCGGCGACCGATGTCGACCCGGTCGGTGGTGGTGACGAGTTCCACCCTGATGCCGTCATCGACGGTCCAGATTTCGCCGATATGGGTGGAAACGAAGGCCGAGGTCCATGGCCCGGCCGAGACGCGGACAATGCGGTCGGGCAGGTTTCCCTCGCGCCAGCGGGTTAGCGACTGCATTGCTGCTTCGACGTCTTCGGCGCGCCGCAGCAGTTCTTCACCGACCGGGGTTAGCCGGTAGCCGGTCTGCTGACGTACGAACAGCGCTTCGCCGATCTGCTTTTCGAGCGCGGTGACGCGTCGTCCGAGTGTGGCTGCGCTGAGGCGCGTGGTTGCCGTCGCCGCGCTCAGGCCACCCAGCCGCGCAACGTCGAGAAACAACCTCAGATCGTCCCAGCCAATATCCATTTTGCAGAAATGAAAAACTCCTTGCGACCGTGGCTGTAGCGCGAAGCGGCCATCACGCGCAAGTATGCAGCCGTTGGAGGCGCTGGAAATTCCTGCCCTGGTGGGACAATGACAGGCACCTCGGTTGGCCAGGCAGTCAGCGCAATCCGTTCGATCGTGCATACGCTTTGCGCGATTGCTTTGCGTTTTCGACCAATCCAAGAACGTGGGTATCCCGCTCGCCAAGGAGACGATCATGTTGCATGAACTTCGACACCGTTTCGCCCGCTGGCTTGCCTATCGCCAGACGCTTGCGAGCTTGAGGCGGCTTCCAGACAGCATATTGGCGGATGCGGGCCTTTCTCGCGAAGAGCTCCGCGAGCGTGCCCGCGACGCCAGCCTGCGACGCTGAGATTGGAGGCGGGCATGCAGAGAATGGAGCCGGCGGCGAGAAGCAATCAGGCGTCGTCTCCTCACTGTTGAGCTGCGGCTGAATGCGCCAATACGGTTGCCACGCTTGATGCCGCCGCAGTTTCGCTCCACATCGTGAGGGATGAAGACCGAGAAATCCGAGCGGCGTCGGACTTTGCTGTGGGCCTTGCCCGCATCGCTGGTCCTGCATGCGCTCATCACCGCATTCCTGGTCTATGGCCTGCCCGTTCCTGCCCAGCAGCCGCAGGAGGAGCAAGCGGTGAACGTCGCGCTCGTGCCGCCGCCCGAACAGCCAAAACCGAAACCCGCTCCCGCGCCGCCGCCACCGCCACCCGGAAATCCTTCGGAGCAGAAGGTTGAAAAGCAGGCACCGGAAAAGCTGCCGCCAATCGAGGTCCTGAGGCCTGTTTTTCAGTTCGGCGACAAAGACACTGGCCCCAAAAAGTCCTTGGATGGAGGCAGCGCTCAAGACAATGCGCCATCGCCGCCCAAGGATAACGAGCCACAGTCGGCTGTCGCGCCAAAGAATGCGGAGAGTAAACCCGCCTCAGCGCCAGACGCCGGAGAGCCGACAGAGTCAGCCAAGACTAATGAGAAGCCGGAAGCGGACAAACAGGAGGCTGCGACCCCACCCTCTGACAAACAGGCATCCGCGGCCGCAATGCCTTTGGCTGCCCCTGGGGACGACGGTGAGATCGAGCTTCCCGCGTCGGCTCAGGCGCCTCGGACCAAACCCGAAAACGTGCCGAAACCCCGCCCCGCAAAGGCTACGAAGTCAGGACGCGGAATCACCGAAGAGCCAAACTCCACGGACGTGGCCGCGGCTACACCGCGGCCATATTCGGGCCTTCCGGGCGTTCGCAAACTCTTTTCGCAAGGCGCCACCGGTGATGTGTTCGCAACGAACTCGATGGCCGACGTGCCTCGCGATCAACGGGCCGCCAGACTCTGCGCCAGCGTTCTGGAGCAAGAGTTGAACGACGCCTCTTATTCTCCCCAATTGATCCCAAGCATTCCGCTTAAGGCCGGCAATGTTCTTGACGCCCCCGACACCGCTTTCCGGACGGCAACGACATGGTACCATCTGAGCTTCCGATGCGGTATCGACATCAATGCGACGCGGGTCACGTCGTTCGCCTTCCGTGTCGGAGCCGCCGCCTCGCCCGACGAAAGCGCCTTTCTTGATCGGGACGTTCGTCGGCGGCGCGGTCCCGGCTGAGGCGGCTTCCCAGTAGTCTGTCGGGGCGCACATCAAGTTTCACCGCACATATGGATCGTCTTGAATGCCTGCTTCAATCCGCCGGGCGATTGGCTTTGCGCCACTCCTCATATTCGCCGCGGGCATCGTCATGCAGCGGATAGTAGCGCTGCAGCGGTGCGCCCTGCATCAGCTTCTCTCGCGAGAACTCTTCCCAATCGTGATGCTTCCGGGATTCCTCGATCACCTTTGCGGCCATTGCGACGGGAAGCACTACCACCCCGTCGTCGTCCGCCACTATGATGTCGCCGGGGATCACCGTGACACCGCCGCAGGCGATCGGAACGTTGACGGCGTTCGGATAGATGCTGGTTTGCACATGGTAGTTGGGCGTCCAGCCGCGCAGCCATAGCGGCAGATCGAGCTTTTCGACATTCGGCCGGTCGCGCATGCATCCATCGATGACGATGCCCGCGCCGCCTCTGCCTTTGAAGTAGGTCGACATCATATCGCCGAAGACGCCCGAGCTCATGTCACCGCGCGCGTCGACGACGACCACATCGCCTTCCTGCGCGTGGTAGAGCACGTGCCGGTGCAGTTGCGTTTCCGGGTCGGCGTATTCTCCCTCGCTGAAGAGGTCCGGCCGCTGCGGCAGGAACTGCAGCGTCAGCGCCGGCCCGACGATCGACTTCCCATGGTTCTGCGCCACCGGACCGACCATGTGCGGATTGCGGAAACCCATGTGGCCTAGCGTGCCGGCAACCGTCGCGGCGCCGATTTCCCTCAGGGCGTCAATGAGGTCTTTGGGCGGTCGCGTGATGTCAGGGGTATGCGTCATTGTGGACTCCGGATAAAAGGGGACTACCAGTTCGTAACAGACCCGTCGCGGCGCCTGAGGTGAGGCGCTTCCCAGAAACGAAAAGCCTCCGCCTGGACCGCCGCTTCGTTGACCTCGACGCCGAGGCCCGGCAGGTCGCTGACCGGATAGTCGGCACCGTCGAGCCGTGGCTGCACGGGGAAGAAGTCGGAATTGTCGAAGCCCAGCTTCGTCTCGGGTTCCCTGGTCTCGAGCCACGCGAAGTTGGGTACGGCGGCGGCGAGATGCAGGGTCGCGGCAGTGCACACCGGACCAAGCGGATTGTGCGGCATCAGGTCGACATAGTGCGCCTCGCTCCAGCCAGCGACCTTCATCGCCTCGGTAAGCCCGCCGACATTGCAGACATCGAGCCGGTTGAACTGATGGATGCCGCGCTCGATGTAGGGCAGGAACTGCCACTTGCTGGCAAATTCCTCGCCGATGGCAAAGGGAATGTCGGTCATCCTGCGCAGGGATTCGTAGGCTTCAGGTGTCTCGTCGCGGATCGGCTCCTCGAGAAAATCAAGCACGCCGCGGCCGAGCTTGTTGCAGAAGCTCGCCGCCTCTGCCACCGACAGCCGATGATGATAGTCGATGCCGAGGACGACGTCGTCGCCCAGCGCCTCGCGCGCCTTGTTCAGCATGCTCGCGGTAGCGCCGATCGACTCGCGGGGTTCGAAGATGTCCCTGCTGCTTTGCCCTGCGGGGAAGAAGCGGATCGCCTGCCACCCCCGTGCCCGCAGCTCCCGGGCTCGTTCGATGGCGACGTCGCCCTCGGCCTCGTCTCCGGTCGAGGCGAAGGTGGGGATGCAGTCGCGCTGCTTGCCGCCCAGCAGTTCGTAGACAGGCACCCCCAGCGCCTTGCCCTTGATGTCGTGCAGGGCGATGTCGATGGCGGAAATCGCCGCCTGCAGAACGCGCCCGCCCTCGAAGTACTGGCTGCGATATGCCTCCTGCCAGATCCGCCCGATCTGCATCGGGTCACGGCCGATGAGAAACTCGCGAAAATGCTCGACCGCGCCGGCAACGGCCTTTTCGCGCCCGCTCAAGCCGCTCTCGCCCCAGCCGAAGACGCCTAGGTCGGTCTCGATCTTGACGAGCATCTGATTGCGCGTTCCAACCCACACAGGATAGGGCTTGATCGCGGTGATCTTAAGCTTTTCAGTCATCCCCAACGTTCCCAATGAACCCCGTCTTGTCTCAGCCGGCCTTGAGGGCCAGTTCAGTTTCGCCATCGAACAGATGCAGCCGCTCCTGGTCGAACTCGAGCCAGATCTGCTCGTCAGGTGCGACGGAGATGTTGGGGGACACGCTGATGTTGACGATGGCGCCTGACAGCAACGCCTGCACGAAGGTGACGTCTCCGGTCGGCTCCACTGTATAGGCCTTGGCCGGGACGCTGCCTGGCGCCGCGCTCTTGTGGAGCCTGATGGTCGAGTGACGTGCGCCGAGCACGACTTTCCTCGACGTTGCTCCCGCAACCTTCCGGGCGTTGAGGGGCGAGAGCTCAAGGCTCCAGCCCTCCGCGCCGGTCAACGCAGTGTTGCCGTTTGCTGTCGATGCCTCCAGTGGAACAAGGCTCATCGCCGGGCTGCCGATGAAGCTGGCGACGAACATGTTCACCGGATGGGCAAAGACCTGCGCCGGAGAATCGTATTGCAACAGGTAGCCGCCGTTCATCACCGCCATCTTGTCGGCCATGGTCACGGCTTCGAGCTGGTCGTGCGTGACATAGATGATGGTCGCCTTGAGGTCCTGGTGGAAGCGCTTGATCTCCGAGCGCATCTGGACGCGCAGTTTGGCGTCGAGGTTGGAGAGCGGCTCGTCCATGAGGAAAACGGCAGGGTCGCGGACGAGGGCGCGCCCCAAGGCGACACGTTGCTGCTGCCCGCCTGAAAGTTCGCGCGGCTTGCGCTCGAGCAGGTGCGTCATGTCGAGCACGCGCGCCGCTTCCTTGACCTTCCTGTCGATCTCGTCCCTGGGCAGCTTGCGCATCTGCAGCGGGAACGCCAGGTTCTTGTAGACCGATTTCTGCGGGTAGAGCGCGTAGTTCTGGAACACCATCGCGATGTCCCGGTCCTTGGGGTCGAGGTCGTTGACCACGCGGTCGCCGATGACGATGTCGCCCGATGTGACCGGGATCAATCCCGCGACAAGATTGAGCGTGGTTGTCTTGCCGCAGCCCGAAGGGCCGACGAGCGCAACGAACTCGCCGTCATTGACCGTCAGCGAAACGTCGTTGACAGCTTTGAAGCCGCCATAGGTCTTGACGAGATCTCTCAGGACCACGTGGGCCATCGGCAACTCCCTACGGCATGATGCCGAAAAGTGTGAAGCGGTTTTCGGACGACATCATGCTCTATCTCTTTGATTTAGAGGCGGATTCAGATTTCAGGTCGAACAGACCTGACATCATCCGGCTCTAGTGTTTGACCGCGCCTTCGGTAAGGGCGCGTACGAAGTATCGTTGCAGGAGGAGGAACAGCACCACGACGGGCACGCTCATCATGAAGCTGGCCGCCATCAGGCCCGGAAAGTCCGTCGTATTCTCCGAGAAGAAACGCTGTATGCCGACCGGCAGGGTCAACTGCTCGTTCTTGGAAAGGAAGGTGTAGGCATAGATGTACTCGTTCCAGGCGCCAATGAAGGAATAGATCGCGGTGGCGATGATTCCGGGCGTCGAGAGAGGCATCACGATCAGGATGAAGGCCTGGAACCGGGTCGCCCCATCGATCCGCGCCGCCTGCTCGAGCTGCACCGGAATGTTGTCGTAAAAGCCCTTGAGCAGCCAGATCGCCAGCGGCAGGCCGAAGGTGAGATAGGTGAGAATGAGCGAGCCATGCGTGTTCACCAGCCCGATCGCGCGCATCAGGATGAAGAGCGGCACGAGAAAGATCACCGCCGGGAACATGTTGCGCAAAAGCACGGTGAAGAACAGGAAGTTTCGACCGGGGAAACGAAAGCGCGAAAACGCGTAGGCCGCAGGAACGGCCACGATCACCGAAAGGATTGTGGTGACCGTGGACACGTAGAGGCTGTTCCAGAAAAAACGCAGGAAGTCCTGGCCGACGCTGTTTTGCGGATCGAGCAGCTTTTGGTAGCTGGCCAGGGTAGGCTCTTCCGGCCACCATTGCGGCGGGAACTGCATCGCCGCGAAGCCGGACTTGATCGAGGTGATCAGCATCCAGATCATCGGCAACGCGGTGTAAAGCAGCATGAACACGAGGAAGATGCGCCCGGCCCAACGCCATCCGTCGATGCGCATGCGGCGCCGGGCCGGACGTCGAGGGACTGTCTCGACGATCGTGCTCATGCGCTCCCCTCTTTGCGCTCGTTGCCGGCCAGCGCACGAACGTAGAAGTAGCCCAGCACCATTAGCATGAGGAACAGGAGTACCGAATAGGCCGATGCGACGCCCCATCGCTGCCGGCCGAAGGCGAGCTCATAAATGTGGGTGATCCAGATGTGCGAAGCGTTCGACGGCCCGCCACCGGTCATGATCCACGGGATGATGAAGGAATTGAAATTGGCCACTGCGAGCAGCAGGATCGTCACCGTCGAGACGTTGCGCAGATGCGGGAAGGTGACGTGCCAGAAACGCTGCCATGCATTGGCCCCGTCGACTTCCGCGGCGCGCAACAACTGGTCGGGGACCGTCTGCAAACCGGCCATCATCATGATCATGGCAAACGGAAACTCGCGCCAGATATTGACGACGATCAAGGAGGGCAGCACCGTGCTGACGTTGTCGATGAAGTTCGGCGGCCGGTCAGCCAATCCGAGGCCGACCAGCACCGCGCCGATGATGCCGAAGTCCGAATGGTAGATCCACTTCCAGATATAGGAGGCGGCAACCGCGCTGATGACCCAAGGAATGATCAGGATAGCGCGCAGGACACCCCGGCCGATAAACTCGCGGTGGAGGGCCAGCGCGGCGGCAAATCCCAAGGCAAAGGCAACGAAGGTAGATGCGATCGTCCAGATCAGGGTGTTCAAGGTGACTTTCCAGAACACCTGACTGGTGAGGATGGCCGTGTAGTTGTCCAATCCGATGAAGGTCTTGTCGCGGAGCTGCAGGCCAGGCGGCGTCTTAAAGAACGACAGCTCGACCGTGTAGTAGATCGGATAGGCGATGACGATGAGCATCACGGCGATCGCTGGAAGCACGTATGCGTAGTCGGCGCGGTGCTCCCAGATATTCCGCAGCACCCCGGAGCTACCGGGTTGCAATCTTTGGCGAGCCTCGGCCTTGCCGGTCACGATCGTCACGATGGCGTGCCCTTGTTCTTCGGAGCAAACCGGCTGCACGCACTATCGGCACAGCCGGTCGGATCGCAGGTCAGGCCCGGACTAGAGTCCGTCCATCAGGTTCTTCACCTTCTCGGCCGCGTCATCCGCTGCCTGGTCGACGGTCATCGCTCCGGTCAGGGCGTTCTGCAGCATGTCCGGGACGATGATATTCATGATCTCGGGCGATTGCGGCAGCGCCGGGAACGGAATGCCGTATGGCAACATCGAGGTGGTGACATCGAGGAACTTGATGTTGTCCAGACGTTCCTTCATCCATTTGGTCTTGAAGCCGTTGAGGTTGCCCGGGTTCGAGCCGGCATACGCCATCTTCAACGACCATTCAGGGCTCGTCCACATGCAGATGATGGCCTTTGCAGCCGGCTCGTCCACCTTGCCGCCCTCGACATATTCGGGCTTCAGGATGTGAATGTTCGAGCCACCAAACACGACGGCCCGCTTGCCGTCGGGGCCGGTCGGAATCAGGCCATAGCGCATGTTGTCGATGACGGTCTGCGCCTTATCCTTGTCGGCGCCCGTTGCCTTCTTCTGCAGGTCGAGCATGACGTTATAGTCGGACGGGTGCGAGACCATCATGCCGAGTTGGCCGGCGACGAACAGGGGCTGGTTATCGGCCTGCTGGTTGGTGAGCGCCGAGACCGGAACCGACTTGTCGCGAACATACATGTCGTAGGAGGCTTGCAACGCCGCCTTGCTCTGCGGGCTATTGAGCTCGACCTCCTTATAGGTCGGGTTCGCGGAGGCTTCGTCGAAGACACCGCCGCCATAGGCCCATAGTTGCGGCATGAAGCGGTACGGCGTGTTGCCGGCGTTCTTGCGCGCCACGAGGCCGTAGCCGGCTATGCCGAGCTTGTCATGGATCTGCTTGGAATATTTGACGACGTCGTCCCAGGTAGCCGGAGCCTTGTCCGGATCGAGGCCCGCGCGTTTGAAGATGTCGGCGTTCCAGATGAACGCCATCGTCTCATTGTTGGTGGGAATGCCGTAGGTCACGCCATCCCAGGTTACCGCCTTCATGGCGCCGGGCCAGAAATCCTCCGTGGGATAGCCCACATCTTCCGGCTTGAGCGGCTGCAGATAACCCTTCGAGGCGAACTCGGTTCCGCCCAGGATTTGCAGGCGGACCGCCATCGGCGCGGCGTTGCCCAGCAGCGCCGTGCGGAATTTGTCGAGAAGGTCGTTGTAGGTGAGGGCCTGATCCTCGAGCTGGATGTTCGGATAGGTCTTGCGGAACGTCTCGAAGAAATCCTTGTAGTACTGACGCAGCAGGTCGGGGTCGCCCTCGAACACGCCCTGATACCAGAACGTCAGTCGCCCTTTGTAGTCGAGCGGGGTGACCTTGCCGCAATCGGCGGCCGTGTCGAAATCCTGTGTGCCGGCGATGGAGCGCACATACTCCGGCGACCACTTGCTCAAGTCGACCGGCGGCGCACCCAGCGCCGATCCCGACATGAGCGACGCCATCAAAGCAGTGGCGACTGTGCCGCGCAGGACGGCACCGCCGAGTGTAATCCTCGTCATAGTATCCTCCCAGATTCTCCCATGCCGCCGTGCGCCAAGGGCTCGTTCGACCGTGCGGGATGCGTCCTTCTGCTCAATGTATCCCTTCGATCATCTGGTACGTTTTCAGATCGTGGATTGCCTGTCAACGCACCCGATCGTACATTGTTTGCAAAACGCGTGTATGATATCGAGCATGTGATGTACTAATCGGGGGAGCCGGCTTTGGCCGAAACAAGCGATTTCAAAGCAGAGCCACCCGTGGGGATTGATCCCATCGGGGCGTCCAGCGAGGGCGCCTCGCTTTATGAGCTGATCCGGGAAGACATCATCGAGGGACGGCTCGCCGCCAACGAACGGCTTGTGGTCACCGATCTCGCCCGGCGTCACGGCACCTCGACCAACCCCGTACGCGAGGCGCTGCAGCTGTTGCGAGGGGAGGGCTTCGTCACCTTTGTCGCCAACCGTGGCGCGCGCGTCCGGCCCATCGACCAGGATTTCGTCCGGGATATCTACGAGATCGGCGTCCTGATCGAGCCGGCCCTGACGCGATGGTTCGTGAATATGGCGACCGGCGAGGACATCGCCGAACTCGAACGCATCCAGGCTCTGATCGAAGAGAACAACTTCACCGACACATTGCGGCACAGTGAACTTGATACCGCCTTCCACACCGTAATGTACCAGCGCCACTACAACCGCCATGCCGCCGAGCTTTGGTGGAAGCATCGCGAAGTGCTGCGGGCGGTGAGCCGGCGTTTCAATTTCACGCTCGCGCGGCGGGCCGCCATCATGCGTGAACACCGCGAGCTCATCGCGCATATCAAAGCGGGAAATGCCGACGAGGCGGCCGAGCTCATTGCCCGCCATGTCGAGGGTTCCGGCCGGCACGTTCTCGAACAGATGCGTGCGCGCAACGCCGCTCGGGCCGGATAGAATTTCCAGCCCAGAAAATCATTGGTCCGGCCATCAGACAGAGGTAGTTGAGAGATGAAAATCACGAGCGTTCGGCCGTGGCTGATCAAGTCCGATGCTTCCTATTGGGGAGAGTTCCTGTTCGTCGAGGTGACGACCGACGAAGGGGTGAGTGGCTGGGGGGAAATCACCACCACCACAAGGCTCGCCAACCGTGCCCTGTGCACGATCTTGCGGCAGATCGGTGTCGCCGTGACAGGCGAGGATCCGGCGCGTATCGAGCATCTCTGGCACAAGATTTTCCGCAGCTTCACCTATATGGGCAGCCGCGGCGCCGCGGTCGAATGCGTGAGCGCTATCGACATAGCGCTCTGGGACATTCGCGGCAAAGTTCTCGGCAAGCCGATCTACGAGCTGCTGGGCGGACCGGTGCGCGACGAAATCGCGCTCTATACCCACCCCAACCAGGCCAAGTTTACCAGCAAGGAGGCTGTGGTTCGCGAAATTCGAGACATCGTCGAATCCGGACACACCGGGCTGAAGTTCGATCCTTTCCCCCATCAGGGTCGCACAGCCGATGGCTTGGCGCGCGAACAGCGGGACGGCTACCTCGATGGCAGCATGACCCGCAAGGACGAGCGCGAGGCCGCCGAACTCACGGCCCTGATCCGCGAAACGGCGGGGCCCGATGTCGACATTCTGATCGATGCGCATGGCCGCTTCGATGTGCCCACCGCCATTCGACTCTGCCGGAGCCTCGAGGAAGCCGGCCAGATCGACTGGTTCGAGGAGCCTTGCCCGCCCGAGAGCCTCAATGCCCTCAAGCAGGTGCGTGAGAAGGTCAGCGCCGCCATCTCGTGGGGCGAGCGCGGCCACACCAAGTGGGATTTCGTGCCGGTGCTCAAGAACAGGCTTGCGGACTACATCATGCCGGACGTTACCTGGACCGGCGGCATTACCGAATTGAAGAAGATTTCCGCGCTGTGCGAAGCCTATTACATCCCGGTCTCGCCCCATGACGCCGCGGGACCGATCAACGTGGTTGCGGGAGCGCAGGTGATGATGACGGTTCCCAACTTCTACAAGCTCGAAACGTCGGAGTGGAACCTGGACAAATATAATCACCTCATCGACGAGCCACTCGATGTCTCGAACGGCAGCCTCAAGCTGGCGTCGAAGCCGGGTCTCGGTGTCGAGATGAACCGAGACTACCTGCAGGCCCACGAGATAGAGCTTGGCTAGCAACGCTTATGCAGGCCGGGGGTGCGGGGCGCCACCAATCAGAACGAGGATAAGCCATGGCAAAGACGGGTAGCGCCGGCGAGGCGCTCAATCGGGTAAATACGAACTCCAGGCCGAGCGACCTTCGCATCACCGATCTGCGCGTCGCCGAGATCGTCGGCGCGCCGTTCACCTCGGCGCTGATCAAGATCTATACCAATCAAGGCATTATCGGCCTGGGCGAAGTGCGCGATGGCGCCAGCGCGACCTATGCGCTGATGCTGAAGAGCCGGTTGCTGGGCGAAAATCCCTGTGACGTCGACCGGCTGTTCCGCCGCATCAAGCAATTTGGCGGCCACGGGCGGCAAGGTGGCGGTGTCTCGGCAATCGAGATCGCGCTTTGGGACCTCGCCGGCAAGGCGTATGGCGTGCCGATCTACCAGATGCTGGGAGGACGGTTTCGCGACAAGGTGCGTGTCTATTGCGACACCGACGCGGACAAGCCCAGCGGCACCGAGACCGGAAAGCGGCTCAAGGCGCGGATGGATCTCGGCTTCACCTTCCTCAAGATGGACCTCGGCCTGGCGCAGATCTCCCATATCCCGGGCGCGGTGGTGGCGCCGGCCGGCGTGCTCGATGCTTTCCGCAGCCATGCCGCTCGCGGCCCGGCACGCACGCTGGACGAGCGCCGGGCGCGCAACGCCGCCTATGATGCGCAGAACGTGCCGCACCCCTTCACCAGCCTCCATTTCACCGAAAAGGGCCTCGACCTGCTCGATCAATATATTCACGAGGTCCGCGAGGTGATCGGCTACGAGGTCCCGCTCGCCATCGACCATGTCGGCCACATCTCGCTGCAGGACGGCATCCGTCTGGCCCGGCGGATCGAGAAGTATGCACCGGCCTGGCTCGAGGACGTGATCCCCTGGCAGTACACCGAGCAGTATCGGCAGTTGCAGCAGGCGACCTCCGTGCCGATCTGCACCGGTGAGGACATCTACCTCAAGGAAGCATTCCAACCACTGCTCAACGCCGGCATCTCGGTCATCCATCCGGATCTGCTGACCACCGGCGGCATTCTCGAGACCAAGAAGATCGGCGACGCAGCGCAGGAGCATGGCGTCGCCATGGCCATTCACATGGCGGAAAGCCCGATCGCGGCAATGGCCGCCGCGCATGTCGCTGTAGCCACGGAAAACTTCATGGCGCTCGAATATCACAGCGTCGAAGTCGACTGGTGGGACGATATCGTCACCGGCCTGCCCAAGCCGCTGGTCAAGGACGGCTTCATCACCGTGCCCGACAAGCCTGGTCTGGGCATCGACGACATCGTCGACGAAGTGATCAGCCAGCACCTGCAGCCCGGCGTCACCGGCATCTGGCAACCGACCGATCACTGGGACGACGAATACTCCTGGGACCGCACCTGGAGCTGACTCTACACTTCTCTCCTCGGAGGGAGAGGTGAACAGAAGGATGGACCATGATCTACGAACTTCGCATTTACGACTGCGTGCCGGGCCAGCTGCCGGCGCTGCTCAAGCGTTTCAACGACCATACCTTGGCGCTGTGGGACAAGCACGGCATCCGCCAAGCCGGGTTCTTCACCACGGTGGTCGGCGAAAGCAGCAATCGACTGACCTATTTCATCGCCTGGGAATCCCTTGCCGAGCGCGAAGTGAAATGGAAGGCCTTCACCACCGATCGGGCATGGCTCGAGGCCCGCGACGAGTCTGAGCGCGATGGCCCGATCCTGGCCAATATTTCCAGCCAGTTTCTCGCGCCAACCGCCTTCTCGTCGGTGAAATAGAGGACATCATGAAGATCACCGATCTCAGGTGCGCCGTCATCGGCAGGCACCCCATCGTGCGCATCGTCACCGACGAAGGCCTCCATGGCCTCGGGGAGGTCGAGTACACCAAGCCTTATCTGAAACCCTGGGTGCTGCATTTCCGCGACGCGCTGATCGGCGAGGATCCGACGGATGTGGAACGTTGCATGCTGAAGATCCGTCAGCGCGGTTCGTTCAAGCCCTATGGCGCCGCCGTCAGCGCCATCGAGCACGCTCTGTGGGACATCGCCGGCAAGGCCGCCGGCGTCCCGGTCTACAAGCTGCTTGGCGGCAAGGTGCGCGACAAGGTTCGGGTCTATAACGGTTCCATCCGCAAGAAGCGCACCGGCGACAGGCCGGAGGATTACGCGGCCGACGTCAAATGGATGATGGAACGGCCGGAAGGTTTCTTCATGGTCAAGCAAGGCATCTCCTTCCATTCCAACATGAAGACCAGCGTTCCCGACTTCCACTATGGCGTGCGCCAGCCGCCGACCTATCACGGCGCGATGGACCAGGGGCAGATCAGCGAGCGCGGCATGGCGCACATGATCGACTGCGTCATCGCCATGAAGGAGGTGCTCGGCGACAAGGTCTCGCTGGCGTTGGATTGCGGCCCCGGCTGGTTCCTGCCGGACGCCATCCGCTTCGCTCAGGCGGTGGAAAAACACAATCTGATGTGGCTGGAGGACATGCTGACCGGCGACTACGTGCCATGGGTCAACCCGCAAGCCTACCGCGAACTCACCACATCGACGTCCACCCCCATCCACACCGGCGAGCAGATCTACCTGCGCCATAACTTCAAGGAACTGATCGAGACCCAGGCGGTCCGTGTCATCGGTCCGGACCCCGCCGATATCGGCGGCATCGCCGAGCTCAAATGGGTGGCCGAGCATGCCTATATGCACTCGATCATGATGGCGCCGCACGGCACGGCGAACGGTCTGCTGGGCCTCGGCGCGCTGATCAATGTCTGCGCCACGCTGCCGGCCAACTACATCGCCTTCGAATATCCCAGCGCCTCCGACCCCTGGTGGGAGGACATCGTCATCGGCCTGCCCAAGGGGCAGATCGTGAAGGACTCCATGATCGACCTGCTCGAAGCGCCGGGACTGGGTGTCGACATCGATGCCGAAGCAGCGAAGAAGTACCTTGCGGAAGAGGACGCCGGTTTCTTCGACCGATAACGATCCGACGCGACCTGAGCGTCAAGGGCTATCGAACGGCTCGCACACATGGGTGAGCGTCCACGCCGTGCCGCCTATTTCGTTTCGGGCAGCATCTCGTCCATCAACAGCTTGACGGCCTCGGCGGATCTTTTCATCCCGGCTTCGTCCATGGCCCAACCGGCGAAGCGTTCCAGCAAGGTGGCGAACCTTACTAGGTCCTGCTCATCCCACTGTGCCAGCGATCCGGCGAAAATCCGCCATTTGGTCTGGCGCACCGCCGCCACGAGGCGCTCACCCTTGGCGGTGAGTTTGAGGCAGATGCGGCGGGCATCGCGTTGCGATGCGACACGGCAGGCATAGCCGCGTTCGACGAGGTCGGCCGCGATGCGGCTGGCGCGCGACGGATCGATCTCGAGGCGCTCGGCGATGACGCCAACCGTCACCTCATCCTGCTGGGTAGCGCTGAAAACCGGATTGTTCGCGATGGCGCTGATCGCATCGAGATGGCTCACTTCCAGCGAAGGGTCTACGCGCGCCAGGATCATGCGGCCGAAGTCGCGGCGCTGGATCGAGCGGCGCACCTTGCTCATTACCGCATCGATGGCGGCCACGGCCTCGGCCGCCGGTTCGGACAGGCCGCTGCCGCGCGCCAGACCGGCGAGGTCCCGATCGCCGCGCGTCTGGAACAGGGATGGAAATCGGTCCGGACTGCTGGATGCGTTGCTGCTCATCCATAGCGCGTTAGCAAGAATATATGCTGATGTCAATTATATGCTGAGCGCACATATCTGGTTGACACCTCTCGGCTGTGGGCACATAAATCGCGCCCCAAGCTACGGAGACACCGATGACTGTCGAGCAGACGCTGCCGGACACAGCGCCCGTGGAGGCCCAAGTCAGGCCCGACCTTACGACCTTGATCGTCTATTTCGGCGCGCTGATCGCCATGTTCATGGCAACCATCGACATGCAGATCGTCGTCACCGCCTTGCCCACCATTGCCGGCGAACTCGGCAATCTGCATTTGTTCGGCTGGGTCGGTGCCGCCTACCTGCTCTCGACCGCCGCGGTCTCGCCATTCTACGGCAAGCTCGGCGACATGTATGGCCGCAAGAATGTCGTGCTGACGGCGATCGGCCTGTTCCTGCTGGGCTCGCTGGTCTGCGGCATGGCATGGTCGATGGAGAGCTTGATCGCCGCGCGCGTGCTGCAGGGTATCGGCGGGGGTGGGTTGATGGTTTCGGCCTTCGCCATGATCGGCGAACTGTTTTCGCCGCGCGACCGCGCCAAATATCAGGGCTACAGTTCGGCGGTGTTCGCGCTGTCGTCGGTGCTCGGCCCGCTGGCCGGCGGCTACATCACCAGCCTGTTCGGCTGGCGTTGGGTGTTCCTGGTCAATCTGCCGATAGGGATCATCGTGCTGGCGGTGCTGGCCTTCGCCATGCGCAGCCGGTTCAACGAAAAGCGGCACCGCATCGACTATCTCGGCGGCGCGCTGCTCGCCACCGGCACGACGGCGATCGTCTATTGGGGCTATCACGTGCTCGACCCCAGCGGGCCGGACCTGCTCACCTTCGTATTACCACTCCTCGCGCTGGTCGCCATCACCTTGTTCATCATGGTGGAGCGCCGGGCCGAAGAGCCGATCGTGCCGTTGCGGCTGTTCGGCAATTCGACGGTCAGCATCGTCTCGGGCGTGTCGCTGGTCGCCGGAACGGTGACGCTGGGCATGTTCTTCTATTTCGCCCTCTACATGCAGACGCTGACGGGTCTCAGCCCGGCCGAAGTCGGCTTCCTGTTCCTGCCGGCGTCGCTGACATCGATGGTCATCTCGATCGTCGCCGGGCGGGTAATTGCCGCAACCGGACGCTACAAATGGATGCCGGTGGTCGCCATGGGTATTGGCGGGTTTCTGATGCTGGGCTTTGTCCTCACCAACCAGCACACGCCGATCTGGGTGCTGGCAACGATGATGGCTGTGTTCGGCATCAGCATGGGCCTGCAGTTCCAGGTGCTGATCGTGGCGATCCAGGCGGCAGCACCGCTGCAGGATATCGGCGCGGTGACGTCGCTGATCACCCAGGCGCGGACGCTCGGAGCATCGCTGGGTCTGGCGCTGAACGGCGCGGTGATGATCTGGGCGCTGAACCGGCAGACAGCCGAGCTTCCTGCAGACGCCGCCGCGCTGCTGCCGGGTGGCCTGAACGGGTTGACGCCGCACCTCGCATCGAGCCTGCCGGGCGCGATCCGCGAAGTGGTGCTCGACCATTACTCCAGTGGCTTCAACGTGATGTTCATCTGGGTGGCGGCGCTCTATTTCGTCGCCATGGGGCTGACGCTGCTGCTCGAGGACAAAGAGATCCCGAAGCGGGCCTGAGCCAAAGCTTGTGTCATGCGCTGGGTTTAGGCATTTGGCGATGATCTGAAATCACCGAGGAGGACAGCCATGATCATCGACACTCATCTGCACCTGATCGACCTGTCGGCGCTGCGCTATCCCTGGCTCAGCCGCGAGCCGGCGCTCAACCGCGATTTCCCGCACGCAGAATATGCGATCCAGGCCCGCCGCGCCGGTATCGAGGCCGCGCTGCATATCGAGGTCGACGTCGATGAAGCCGACATCCAGGCCGAGACCAGCCATGTGAAGGCGCAGTCGCTGGAGAAGGGCAGTCTGTTGCGCGGGGCGATCGCCTCCTGCCGCCCGGAGGAGGCCGGCTTCGCCGCCTATCTCGGGCGCCAGCAAGCCGACCGTTTCGTCAAGGGGTTCCGCCGCGTGCTGCATGTCATGCCGGACGAGCTTTCGGACAGCGCGCTGTTTCGCGAAAACATCAAGCGGCTTGCCGGCACCGGCCTGACCTTCGACCTCGTCGTCCTGCCGCATCAGATTCCAAGGGCGGTTGCGCTCGCCGATCTGGCGCCGGATGTGCAGTTCGTGCTCGACCATTGCGGCGTGCCCGACATCAAGGCCAGTGCGGAACATCCGTGGCGCGAGCATATGACCGAGATCGCGCGGCGTCCCAATGTCATCGGCAAGATCTCCGGTGTCGTCGCCTATGCCGATGCCGGCTCATGGACCGTCGAGACCTTGCGCCCCTATGTCGAGCACACGATCGGCATTTTCGGCTGGGACCGCGTCGTGTGGGGCAGCGACTGGCCGGTGTGCACGCTTGGCGGTGGCCTTGCCACCTGGGTGGCGGCGACACACGCGCTGATCGCGGGCGCCAGCCCTGAGGAGAGGACGAAATTGCTGTCGGGCAATGCCAAGCGGATGTGGAAGCTGTAGCGCGGTCGGACACCGATTGCCTGCAAGCGCGCAGAACGCCATGATAGCGCTACTTCACGCCAATACCTGCCGTCAGGCCGCCATCGATCCTGTAGTCCGCGCCGGTGCAGAAACCGGCCTTCGACGAGCACAGGAAGGCGATGAGTTCCGCCACTTCCTCCGGTTCGCCGATACGGCCGAGCGGATGCGCCGCGCCGAAGCGCTTGTAGGCCTCTTCGACATCGGCATCGCTGCCGCCGTCACCGCGCGCAGCCTTCTCCAGGATCGGCGTGCGGATCGAGCCCGGGCTGACCGAATTGACGCGGATGCCTGATGCCGCGTAGTCGAGCGCCAGCGAGCGCGTCAGCGTGTGGATGGCGCCCTTGGTCGTGGCATAGGCGGCGACGTTCTGCTGGCAGGCAAAGCCCTGCACCGAGGCGACGTTGACGATGGCGCCGCCTCCGCGCTTGATCATTTCCGGAATGCCGAAATGCGCGGTCAGGTAGATCGAGCCGACATTGACCGTCATCGTTCGGTTCCAGGTTTCCCAGTCGGTGGTCGTCGCCGTGCCATAGGGATGGACGGCGGCTGAATTGACGATGACATCAAGGCCGCCGAACCTTGCGACGCCAGCCGCCACCGCGTCGCGCACCTGGTCGGAGATGGACACATCGGTTTCGATGACCAGCACCGCAGCTCCAGCGCTTTCCAGTTGCGCTTTCATCGCCGCATTGGCGCTGCGGTCGATGCCGCAGGCGATGATTGCGGCGCCACCGGCCGCAAGGCGTCTGGCGGTTGCCAGGCCAATGCCGGTCGTCCCCGTCACCAGGGCGACCTTGCCGTCGAAATCCATCATTTCTAAAAACTCTTCCATTTTCTATCGACTCCCATCGAGGTCCAACAATAAGTTGCCAACCTCTCGCAGAAGGAAAGCCGAAAATGGAACAATGCTGGCGCTGGTATGGGCCCGATGATCCGGTGACGCTCGATCATGTCAAGCAGGCGGGCGCCACCGGCGTGGTCTCGGCGCTCCACCATATCTATGACGGCCGGGCGTGGCCTGAGGCCGAAGTGCTGGAGCGCAAGCGCATTATCCAGGAAGCAGGACTGACCTGGTCGGTCGTCGAGAGCATTCCGGTCCACAATTCCTTCAAGATCGGCGCGCAGGAACGCGAGCGCTATGCCGGCTATTACCGCGATTCGATCCGCGCGCTGGCCAGGGCCGGCATCGCCACGATCTGCTACAATTTCATGCCGGTGGTGGACTGGACCCGCACCGATCTAGCCTACCGTCTGCCGACGACAGGCTACGCCCTGCGTTTTGATGCCGTTGATTTCGCCGCCTACGATCTGTTCGTGCTGAAGCGCAAGAACGGTGCTGACAGCTATACGCCGGCGCGTATTGCGCAAGCGGAAGCGCGGCTGAAGGAATTGTCGCCAGAGAAGATGGACCAGATCGAGCGCAATCTGATCGCCGGCCTGCCGGCTACAGAGCGCAAGTATGACCGCGACAGTTTTCGCGAGGCGCTTGCGGACTATGACGGAATCGGGCCGAAGGAGTTGCGCGGCAACCTCGCGTGGTTCCTGCGCGAGATCATTCCGGTGGCGGAAGAGGAGGGGGTGCGCATGTGTATCCACCCCGACGATCCGCCGTTTTCGCTCTACGGCCTGCCGCGCGTCGTTTCGACCGCCGAGGATGCGCGTTTCATTCTCAATGCCGTCGACAGCCAGGCCAATGGGCTGACGTTCTGCACCGGGTCCTACGGCACGCGCGCCGACAACGACATCGTCGCCATGGTCAAGGAATTCGGCGACCGCATCCACTTCGCCCATCTGCGCAACATCACCATCGAGGATGACGGCTCGTTCTACGAGGCCGAGCATCTCGAAGGCGGCACCGACATGGCGCATGTCATCCTGGCGCTGATGCAGGAGGAGGCGCGCCGCCGCAAGGAGGGCCGAGCCGACTGGCAAATCCCGATGCGGCCGGACCATGGCCACCTGCTCGCCGACGATATCGGCAAGACAAGGATCAATCCCGGCTACTCGCTGATCGGCCGCCTGAAGGGTTTGGCCGAATTGCGCGGCATCATGCGGGCCGTGGAAACGTTTGGGCTGGCTTGAAGGGGCAACGAACTGCGTTCAATGCCGACGCCGGCTCAGCGTGCGTCGCTGTAGATAATGCGGCCGGCGCGGAATGTCGTCCGATGACAATCAGATACCACGCTCGATCACGATCGCCCGGTCGCGGTGAGGCTCGTGATACAGCCGGTTGCCCTCATGGATTTGCACGGCCCTTAGTACGGCGCGCGGCTCGCTGACGGACGAGGAACCTAGCCGTTCGCCCCACGACCTGGCGGCGTGCTATTGTGTAGTGAAGTTCCGTTGCCCCGAGGTGAGCTAGAGGGGTACTCGGAAATCAAGTATGAATCATGAATAATGCAGTATTGATTTACGTTCGTGCAAGCAAAGGAACTGTAGTGATGGATGGGCACGACGGTCGTCGGAATGCGTTAAAGAAACTATACGTTTTCTCGATGCTTTTCGTTTTATTCACTTCAACATTGGTTATTTACGGAATTGGCGGATGGGTGGTTGCGTTTGGCAGCAGTGACTTCCGAGAAAGCCATGGTAGGAGAGGTATTTTTTTGGTTTTGTTAGCATGCTGCATGTTTTATGGATATATAAAGTATGACGAACATGAAACAAAAATCAGAATAAAACGGGATGAGCGCAAAGCTCTTGTGGTGAGATTTAAGCAGATTGTTTTAATTATATTTGTGTCCTTGTTTGTCCTTTTAATTGCCTAGAGATAATCTCACTATCGGAATGCGAACAATCATGGCGAAAGCCATGCACTTGAACACGGGACCACACAAGACACCTCCGATTGCCAGGTTGACAGAAAGCTGACAATGTATCATATCCGAAAAGCTGAGTATGTATCATATTATTCAGCGCTAGGAGAAAGACCGGCAAAGCCGGCGTCCCAGGGAGGCAATTTTGGGAGAGGCTATCAGCCAGTGGAGCAATTGGTCGGGCTATGTCACGGCCACGCCGCAGGCTTTTGCCGAACCGCAGAGTCTCGATGAGCTGAGTGGTGCCATTCGCAACGCGCCGGGACCAGTTCGATTCGCTGGCACGGGCCATTCCTTCACGCCTCTGGTTAAGAATGACGGGACGATCCTGTCGCTTGATCGCTTCGAGGGCCTGAGGTCGCACGATCCCGAAAGGCTGACAGCACGGGTCGGCGCCGGCACCAAGATCGGCGCGCTGGCAAAGCTGTTGCACGGCGTCGGCCAGGCGCTGCCGAACATGGGCGACATCGACAAGCAGGCGTTCGGCGGGGCGCTGGGCACCGCCACCCACGGCTCGGGCATCACGCTCGGCGCTTACCATACCCAGCTCGAGGCGATGCAGATCGTCGACGGGCGTGGCGCCGTGAAAGAGTTCGACCGTGCCAAGAGCCCCGACATGATCGAAGCCATGGGCGCTTCGCTCGGCGCTTTCGGCGCCGTCACCGAAGTGACGATCCGCAACGTGGCGAGTTACCGGATGCGGCACCGCCGCTGGACGGCGCCGATTGCCGATGTGCTTGCGCAATTCGAAAGCACCATGACGGCGCATCGTTCGGCCGAGTTCTACTATGTGCCGTTTTCCGGCCAGGCGCTGCTGATTGCCAGCGACATCACCGAGGCGCCGGCGACGGTGCGTCCGCCGACGGAAGACGACGATGCGGTGACGACGCTGAGAAAACTGCGCGACTATCTCAGCTGGCTCCCTTGGCTGCGCCGCCGTCTCATCGGCTCGGCCTTCGCCAAGGTGCCGGCCGAGGATTATGTCGAGGAGTGGCTGAAGGTCTTCACCTCCGAGCGCAACGTCAAGTTCAACGAGATGGAATACCACCTGCCGTTCGAGGAAGGGGCGCCCGCACTCAGCGAAATCATTGCGCTGCTCGAGACGCGGTTTCCAGAGGTCTATTTTCCGATGGAGGTGCGCGTCGTCGCGCCCGACAATGTCTGGCTCAGCCCCTTCTACAAGCGCCCAACCTGTTCCATCGCCATCCATCACGGCGTCGAGCGCGATCCGATGGCGTTCTTCAACGCCGCCGAGCCGATCTTCAGGAAGCGCGGCGGCCGCCCGCATTGGGGCAAGATGCACAGCCTGACATCAAGGGAATTGAGCGCGCTCTATCCGCGCTGGAACGATGCGATGGCGGTCCGCCGCGAGATGGACCCGGACAACCGCTTCGTGTCGCCCTATATTGCCAGGCTGCTCGGCGTCGCGGCATGAGCTTGACCGACACCTATTTCGCGGAAATGTCGGGCGCGCTCAGGGCAGCCGGGATCTTTCAGCCTTGCCTGGTGCTCGATCTCGACCGGCTCGATCACAACATCGCTGCGATCAAGGCGAAGTTCGCCACGGGCCTCGATCTGCGCCTCGTCGACAAGTCGCTGCCATGCCTGCCGCTGATCGACCATATCCGCGCTGCGTTTGCGACCGACAGGCTGATGACCTTTCATCTGCCGATCAGCGCCGAGATGCTGAAAGTGTTTCCCCAAGTCGATCTCCTGTTGGGCAAGCCGATGCCGGTTGCCGGCGCCAGGCACGCGCTGACGAAGGGCGTTCTCGCCGGGCTCGGCGAAGCTACGTCGCGCATCGTCTGGCTGATCGATACCGAGGAGCGGCTGGCCGCCTATGGCTCGCTTGCCGCCGAGCTCGACCGCGAGCTGCGCGTCTGCTTCGAGGTCGATGTCGGCCTTCATCGCGGCGGTATCAGCGATCCCGACTCACTGGCCCGGGCAGTTTCCGCGTTGGCGAATTACCCGCGGCTGAAATGCGAAGGCGTCATGGCCTACGAGGCGCATATCGGCCATATCCCCAAACTGCTGGGAGGACCGGCCAAGGCGCGCGTCAAGGCGATCAGCCTGTTTCGCCAGTATGTCGCTTGCCTTGCCGCCGACCAGCGCAAGATCCTCAATCTTGGCGGCAGCAGCACCGCATTGCTCTATGACAGCTGGGTCGGCGCCAATGAATTGTCCATCGGATCGGCTTTTATGCTGCCGACCGATTTCGATGTGCCGAGCCTCAGCCAATTGCGGCCTGCCGCATTCATCGCGACGCCGATCCTGAAGGTGGTCGATGTCCAGGTGCCGGGCCTCGACCAGCGCTCCTGGCTGCTGCAGAAGCTCGGGCTGTTGCCGCGGCGCGGCTGTTTTCTCTATGGCGGAAAATGGATGGCGAAGCCCGTCCATCCCGTGGGGATGAAGACCGACAAGACGTTCGGCTTTTCGACCAATCAGCAATTCATGGCGCTGCCCGACAACGTCAATGTCGGGCCTGACGACTACGCCTTCCTGCGTCCGACCCAGAGCGAATTCGTGCTACAGCAGTTCGGTTCGATCCAGGTCTATTCCGGCGGGAAATTCGTCGAGCAATGGGCCGCACTGCCGTTTTCGTAGAGCAATTCCAGGAAAAGTGTGAAGCGGTTCCGTCCGGAGTTGCGTCAAACAAAGAGACCGAAGTGGAGGAGGATAGGATGGTCGCCAAGGCAGTCAAAACTCAGCCCGTGCAGCCTGAATGGGCAGCCGAACTCGACCTCGCCCTCACCGATCTCGACGCCAGGAAGGACGACTGGGCGCAGACCTCGAATGGCGAGCGGATCGCCTTGCTGCGGCAGGTCAAGGATCACATCCGCGAGGTCGCCGAGGCGTGGGTCAAAACCGCGACGCGCAAGAAGGGCATCCCGACCGGCTCGCCGCTGGAAGGCGAAGAATGGCTGGCTGGCCCGGCGGCGCTGATGGATGGCTGCAACCAGTTCATCCACACGCTCAGCCTGATGGAGGGCAAGAAGTTTCTCGACAGACTGCCGGTCCGCACCTTGCCTAGCGGACAGGTGGCGGTAACGGTGGTTCCGAATTCGCTCTGGGACAAGGTGTTGTTCACCGGGCTGAAGGCCGAGATCTGGATGCAGCCCGGCGTGACCAAGGCGAACCTCGCCGCAAACACCGCATCGGCCTATGACGCGCCGCGCACCAGCCGCAAGGGCAAGATCGGCCTCGTGCTCGGCGCCGGCAATGTCGCCTCGATCGCGCCGCTCGACTGCCTGCACAAGCTTTTGGTCGAGCACCAGGTGGTTCTGCTCAAGATGAACCCGGTCAACGACTATCTGATCGATTTCCTGCGGCCGGCGCTGCGGCCGCTGATCGAATTCGGAGCGCTGCGCATCGTGCGCGGTGGCGCCGATGTCGGCGCGTATCTGTGCAACCACGATCTCGTCGACGACATCCACATCACCGGTGCCGCCGCCTCGCATGACGCGATCGTCTGGGGGCCTGGCGAGGAGGGCCGCAAGAACAAGGCGGCGGGCACGCCGCGCAACAGCCGGCGTATCACCTCGGAGCTTGGCGGCGTGGCACCCACCATCGTGGTGCCCGGTCCGTGGTCGGATGCCGATATCACCTACCACGCCGAACTGATCGCTACCCAAAAGCTCAACAATTCCGGTTTCAACTGCATCGCCTGCCAAATGCTCGTGTTGCCCGAAGGCTGGGGCAAATCCGATGCGCTTTTGGCAGCACTCGAAAAGGTGATGCAGAAAGCCCCGTCGCGCCCGGCCTATTATCCCGGCGCGACCGAGCGCCTCGCCGCCTTCGAGGCGCACGCCGACACGGCACAAAAATTCGAGCGGCCTGGCGGGCCCGCCTGCGTTGTGGTGCCGTTCCGGCCGGGCACGGACGCCTATCTCGAAAATGCCGAGGTGTTCGCGCCGGCGCTCAGCGTCATGCGGCTGCCGGCGGGCAATGCGGAATCCTATCTGCGCGCCGCTGTCGCCTACGCCAATGAAAAGCTGCACGGCACGCTTGCCGCCAACATCCTCATCCATCCCAGGACGATCGCCGAGATCGGCCGGCAGCGCTTCGAGGAAATCATTGCCGAACTGCGCTATGGCGGCATCGGCATCAATTCCTGGAGCGGCGTTCTGTTCGCGCTGCTGCGCCCGACCTGGGGTGCTTTCCCTGGCCACACGCTCGACGACGTGCAGAGCGGCATCGGCGTCGTCCACAACACCTATTTGTTCGACAGACCGGAACGCAGCGTGCTCGAAGCGCCGTTCCGCATCATGCCGAAGCCGGCCTGGTTCCTGACCCACAAAAGGGCACACATGGTCGGCCGCCTGATCACCGAGTTCAACTACCAGCCGAGCCTCCTGAAGCTGCCGCGCATCATCTGGAACGCGCTGCGCGGCTAGCAACGAGCATCCGATCTCGAAAACAAAAGCCGGCACAGGAGCTACGACAATGGCTGACGCGGACGCAATCATCGTTGGCGGCGGGCTGGCCGGCCTGGCCGCAGCCGCGGAACTGGGCGATGCCGGCAAGCGCGTGATCATCGTCGAGCAAGAGGGTGGCGGTTTTCTCGGCGGCCAGGCATTCTGGTCGCTCGGCGGCCTGTTTTTGGTCAACACGCCCGAGCAGCGCCGCCTGCGCATCAAGGACAGCCGCGACCTCGCCTGGCAGGATTGGCTGGGTTCTGCCCAGTTCGACCGGCCCGAGGACCATTGGCCAAGGAAAGTGGCGGAAGCCTATGTCGATTTCGCCGCCGGCGAGATGCGGCCGTGGCTCTACGCCATGGGCATGCGCTGGTGGCCGGTGGTCGGCTGGGCCGAGCGCGGCGGCGCGCTGGCCAATGGCCACGGCAATTCAGTGCCGCGCTTCCACCTGACATGGGGCACTGGGCCGGGCGTGGTCGCGCCGTTCGAAAGGCGCGTGCGCGAGCACGTCGCCAAAGGGCTGATCACTTTGAAATTCCGTCATCAGGTCAGCCGGCTGATCAAGACCAACGGCGCGGTCACCGGCGTCGCGGGCGAAATCCTGGAGGCATCCGATGTCGAGCGCGGCAAGCAGTCGAGCCGCACGGCCGTCGGCGATTTCGACCTTTCGGCCGGTGTCGTGATCGTCACCTCCGGCGGCATCGGCGGCAATCATGAGTTGGTTCGCAAGGTCTGGCCGGTCGGGCGGCTGGGGCCGGCGCCGAAGCGTATGGTTGCCGGCGTGCCGCACCATGTCGACGGCCGCATGGTGGCGATCACCCAGGACGCCGGCGGGGCCGTCATCAACGCCGACCGCATGTGGCACTATGTCGAGGGGATCAAGAACTGGAATCCGATCTGGCCGAACCACGGCATCCGCATCCTGTCTGCGCCGTCGCCGCTATGGTTCGACGCTTTGGGACAACGCATGGAGGCGCCGTTCTTCCCGAGCTTCGATTCGCTCGGCACCTTGAAGCGTATCCTGTCGACGGGACACGATTATTCCTGGTTCGTGCTGACCAAGACGATCGCTTCGAAGGAGTTCGTGCTCTCGGGTTCGGAGCAAAACCTCGACTTTACGGCCAAGGATTTTCGGGCCGTGCTGAAGAACCGGCGCGGCGGCAAGGCGCCGCCATCGGTGGCGGCGTTCCTGGAAAAGGGCGAGGACTTCGTCGTCCGCGACAACCTGGCCGACCTGGTCGCCGGGATGAACGCGCTGTCAGGCGACAATCTGCTCGACTACGACCGGCTCAACGCCCAGATCGTGGCGCGCGATCGCGAGGTCGACCATGCCTATACCAAGGATGCGCAGGTCACAGCCATCCGCGGCGCTCGCAACTACATTGGCGACAAGATCTTCCGGGTGACCAAGCCGCACAAGATACTCGATCCCAGGCACGGGCCGCTGATCGCGGTGCGCCTCAACATCCTGACGCGCAAAACGCTTGGCGGCCTGCACACCAATCTCAATTCGCAGGTTCTCGACGGCAATGGCGAACCCATTGCCGGGCTCTATGCGGCAGGCGAGGTGGCCGGCGGCGGTGGCGGCGGCTATCACGGCTACAATGCGCTGGAAGGGACATTTCTCGGCAGCTGCATCTTCTCCGGCAGGAACGCAGGCCGGCACGCCGCGGGCAGGTGACGCGGCTGGCGGGCCAAGAAAAGGTCGATGAGAACAGGACATCCGCCATGTTCCATGGATAGCGACTGCTTTCGATCGCTTGCGGCAACCCAGGCGGTCAGCGAGTTGCGGCTTGCCGGCGCCGACGGTTCCCATGCGCTGGTGCTCGGCGCTGCGGCCCGTCAGAGGCCTGCGTTACGCTGGCGCCACCGCGAAATTGAGCTTGAGGTCCTGAAGGCCTGGCCGCAAGGTCGGCCGGGCTACCACTCGGCGAAGGAGCCGTCCTTGTGACGCCAGACCGGGTTGCGCCAGCGGTGGCCTTCCCTGGCCCTTTCCTTGACGTAGTCCTCGTCGATTTCGACGCCGAGGCCGGGACCATCGGGGATTGCGACATAGCCATCCTCGTAGCGAAAGACGTCCTTGTTGGCGGCATAATCGAGCAAATCGTTTGCGGCGTTGTAGTGGATGCCGAGGCTCTGTTCCTGGATGAAGCAGTTGTAGCTGACGGCATCGAGCTGCAGGCAGGCGGCGAGCGCGATCGGGCCGAGCGGGCAGTGCGGCGCGACCGCAATATCATAGGCCTCGGCCATCGCCGCGATCTTGCGGCATTCGGTGATGCCACCGGCATGCGAGAGGTCGGGTTGGATGATGTCGACGGCGCCTTGTTCGAACACCGATTTGAAATCCCAGCGGCTGTAGAGCCTCTCGCCGAGTGCGATCGGCGTCGAGCCGAGGGCGGCGATCTCCTTCAGCGCCTCGCGATTTTCGCTCAGCACCGGCTCCTCGATGAACATCAGCCGGTAGGGTTCCAACTCCTTGACCAGCATGCGCGCCATCGGCCGGTGGACGCGGCCGTGGAAATCGACGGCGATGCCAATGTTGGACCCAACGGCCTCGCGCACCATGGCGACTCGTTCGACAGCCGCATCTATTCTGTCATGGCTGTCGACGATCTGCAGTTCCTCGGTGCCATTCATCTTCAGCGCCTGAAAACCGCGCGCCACCACTTCCCTGGCGCCATCAGCCACTTCCGCCGGCCGGTCGCCGCCGATCCAGGAATAGACCTTGATGCTGTCGCGCAGCTTGCCGCCGAGCAGTTCGTGCACAGGCACGCCGAGCGCCTTGCCCTTGATGTCCCATAGCGCCTGGTCGATGCCGGCAATGGCGCTCATCAGGATCGGCCCGCCGCGGTAGAAGCCGCCGCGATGCATCACCGTCCAATGGTCCTCGATCAGGCGCGGGTCCTTGCCGATCAGATAATCGCCAAGTTCCTTGACCGCTGCCTCGACCGTCAGCGCACGGCCTTCGACCACAGGCTCGCCCCAGCCGGTAACGCCGGCATCAGTCTCGATCTTCAGGAACAGCCAGCGCGGCGGGACGATGTAGGTGGTGAGCGAGATGATTTTCATGCTGGTCTCAGTTGTTCTTGAGTTTCTTGGCGCTGACCAGGTCGCGCGCCGCAAGGTCGAGGATCCGGCCTGCCGCCGCACGCGCCGCCGCGGCATCGCGCATGCGCAGCGCCTCGACCACCTCACGGTGCGCCGCCACCGCTTCCATGCGCCGGGCGAGCGAAATGGTCGCAGTTGCTTCGAGCGAGAATTTCAGCCCGGTGTCGATAAGATTGCCGATCTGGCGGAAGATCGGGTTGTGGCTCGCGGCATAGACGATCTGGTGGAAAGTGATGTCCGAGCGCGAGAAGGCGGCGAGATCCTCGCCGGCATTGGCCATGCCGCGCCAGGCGGCTTCGAGATCGGCGATCTCCTGCAGCGTCGCACGAGTCGCCGCCAGTTCAGCTACCAGCGGCTCGATGGCGCGGCGCGTCTCGAGGATGGCGTCGAACAATTTGTCGTCCAGTGCATGCGGCGCGTGCCAGGCCAGCACCTGCGGGTCGATGATGTTCCAGTTGTCCTGTTCACATACAACCGTGCCGATGCGGGGCCGCGACAGCACCAGCCCCTTGGCGGCCAGCACCTTCAAGGCCTCGCGGATGACGGTGCGGCTGACGCCATATTCGACGCCGAGTTCGTTTTCGGTCGGCAGGGACGAGCCGGCGGGATAGCGTCCGGAAAAGATGTCTGAGGCAAGCGCCTTGGTCACATCGGGCATGACGCGCGGGCGGCGGGTGTCGCCTGATGCCTTCTTCGAAGTGTCGGTCACCTCAGCCCTCCTCCAAGGCGGCGAAACCACTGATCTCGCGTCCCCGGCCTTACCGGATGCGGATGATTTGCGCCAGCGATCCCTGGTCAGAGCATGTAGCTCAATTATCATACCAGATCAATTGACGAGTATGATAAAAAGAATTAGAGACTCTGCATCCGGGCTGAGCGCCCGGCCATCGCTGGGAGGTAATCATGCGACTTCTGAAGACCGCGCTCGTCGCGGGCGCCCTTGCCGTGCTGTCCGTCACGACCATCGCTGCATATGCTCAGGACACCAAGATAGGTTTTATCGTCAAACAGCCCGAGGAGCCGTGGTTCCAGGACGAATGGAAGTTCGCCGACCAGGCCGCCAAGGAGAAGGGTTTTACCCTGGTCAAGATCGGCGCCGAGGACGGTGAGAAGCTGATGTCGGCGATCGACAATCTCGGCGCGCAGGGCGCGCAAGGCTTCATCGTCTGCACGCCTGATGTGAAGCTCGGCCCCGGCATCGTCGCCAAGGCCGCCGCCAACAATCTCAAGCTGATGACGGTTGATGACCGTCTGGTCGGCGCAGACGGGAAGGCGCTGGAAGACGTGCCGCATATGGGCATTTCGGCGACCAAGATCGGCGAGGCCGTCGGCCAGGCGATCGTCGACGAAATGAAGGCGCGCGGCTGGAAGGCCGACGAGGTTGGCGCCATCCGCGTCTCCTATGATCAGTTGCCGACCGCCGTCGACCGGGTCGAAGGCGCCATTTCGGTGCTGAAGGCCAACGGCTTCAAGGCCGAAAACATCTTTGACGCGCCGCAGGCCAAGACCGATACCGAGGCTGCGCTCAATGCGGCGACGGTGGTACTCAACGCCCATGCCGACATCAAGAAGTGGGTCTCCTTCGGCCTCAACGACGAAGCCGTTCTCGGCGCCGTGCGCGCTTCCGAAAGCGTCGGCATCCCGGCCGAAAACGTGATTGGCGTCGGCATTGGCGGCGCGGATTCGGCTATCAACGAGTTCAAGAAGCCGACCGCCACCGGCTTCGTCGGCACGGTGATCATCTCGCCGAAGCGTCACGGCTACGAGACTGCGCTCAACATGTATGACTGGGTCGCCAACAACAAGGAACCCGAGAAGCTCATCCTGACCGCCGGTGCGCTGGCCAAGCGCGACGACTACCAGACGGTCCGCAAGGGTCTCGGCATCGAATAATCCTCCCTGTACAAACAGGCGGCGGCTCATAGCCGCCGCCTGTTTGGCATGGCAAAAGGATAGGCGCCCCATGTCCCTTCTCGACTTCTCGGAAATCACCAAGACCTATCCGGGCGTCAAGGCGCTGTCCGGCGTCTCGTTCAGCGTCGACAAGGGCGCCGTGCATGGCTTGATGGGCGAGAACGGCGCCGGCAAATCCACGCTGATCAAGATCCTGTCGGGCGACCAGCATGCCGATGACGGCGCAATCAGCATCGACGGCGAGGTCCAGGCCTATTCATCGACGAGGGATGCCTTCGACAATGGCGTCATCGTCATCCACCAGGAACTGCAGCTGGTTCCTGAGCTCACTGTTGCCGAAAACCTCAGCCTCGGCCGCTTCCCCGCCAACGCCGGCATCATCGCCCGTGCCAGGATGCTGGACGATGTTGGCGCCAAGCTGAAATCGGCGGGCATCGACATCGACATCAGCCGCAAGGTCAAGACGCTGTCGATCGGCGAGCGCCAGATGGTCGAGATCGCCAAGGCGATCATGCTCGACGCGCGCGTCATCGCTCTGGACGAGCCGACCTCGTCATTGTCGTCGCGCGAAAGCGAAATCCTGTTTGCCCTGATCGACCGCCTGCGCGGCGAGGGCAAGGTCATCATCTATGTATCGCACCGGCTGGACGAAGTGTTCCGCCTCTGCGACAGCCTGACCGTGCTGCGCGACGGCAAGCTCGCGGCGCACCATGCGTCGCTGAAAAACGTCACACGCGACCAGGTCGTCGCCGAAATGGTCGGCCGCGAAATCTCCGATGTCTGGGGGTTTCGCCCACGCCCGGCCGGCGATGTCCGGCTGAAGGTCGACGCTGTTTCCGGAGTAAAACTGACGACGCCTGCCAGCTTCGAGGCAAGGGCCGGCGAGATCGTCGGCTTCTTCGGCCTGATCGGCGCGGGGCGCTCGGAACTGATGCGGCTGGTGTTCGGCGCCGACCCGCGCTCAGGTGGCACCATTACCGTTGATGGCAAGGTCGTGCATGCCACCGATCCGCATGACGCGATCCGCGCCGGGATCGTTTTGTGCTCGGAAGACCGCAAGCATGACGGCATCATCCAGGGCCGCTCGATCGAGGAGAACATCAACATCTCGTCGCGGCGTCATCACACACGCTTCGGAATCTTGAACCGCGCTAGCGAGATCGCCACCGCCGAGACCTTCATCAAGAAGCTCAAGGTGCGCACGCCGTCGCGCAAGCAGGACATCATCAACCTCTCCGGTGGCAACCAGCAGAAGGTCATTCTCGGCCGCTGGCTGTCGGAGCAGGGCGTGCGCGTGCTTATCGTCGACGAGCCGACACGCGGTATCGATGTCGGCGCCAAAGCGGAAATCTACGAACTGCTCTACCAGCTTGCCGAAGACGGCATGGCGATCGTCGTCGTCTCGTCCGAACTGCCGGAAGTGATGGGCATTTGCGACCGCATCCTGGTGATGTGCGGCGGGCGCATCAGCGCCGAACTCGCGCGCGACCAGTTCGCCGAAAAAGCGATCCTGGCCGCCGCTCTTCCCGATCAGAAAACCCCCGACGCGATCGCATCCTGAGGATCTTTGCCATGACCGATCAGTTGAAGAAGATCCTGCTCGGCGAACAGGGCCTCGTCGTGATCTTCATCGTCGCCTTCGTGCTGGTGTCGCTGCTGGTGCCGAATTTTCTGACCGACCGCAACATGCTCGGCCTGCTGCAGTCGGTGGTCACCGTCGGCATCGTCGCCTGCACGATGATGTTCTGCCTTGCCGCGCGTGACTTCGACCTCTCGGTCGGCTCCATCGTCGCCTTTGCCGGCATGGTCGCGGTAATGGCGTCGAACTATACCGGTTCGATCCTGCTCGGGCTTCTCGCGGCAATCACCTGCGGCGCCTTCGTCGGCTTCATCAACGGCGTCGTCATCGCCAAATTCCGCATCAACGCACTGATCACGACGCTTGCCACCATGCAGATCGTGCGCGGCCTTGCGCTGATCGCATCGGACGGCCGCGCCGTCGGCATCAACAGCCCGGATTTCTACCAGCTGGCGCTGTCGAAGCTGTTCGGCATTCCGACGCCGGTCTGGGTCCTGGCCGTGCTGTTTTGCATCTTCGGTTTTGTCCTCAATCGTACCGTCTTCGGCAAGAACACGCTGGCCATCGGCGGCAACCCGGAGGCCTCGCGCCTGGCCGGCGTCAATGTCGACTGGACGCGCATCTGGATCTTTGCTCTGCAAGGCGTGGTCTGTGGCATCGCCGGCATCCTTTTGGCCTCGCGCATCACGTCGGGCCAGCCCAATGCGGCGGTCGGGCTTGAACTCTCGGTCATCTCGGCCTGCGTGCTCGGCGGCGTCTCGCTTGCCGGCGGCCGCGCCACCATGTCGGGCGTCATCGTCGGCGTGCTGATCATGGGCATCGCCGAAAACGCCATGAACCTGCTCAACATCCCGGCGTTCTACCAATACATTGTGCGCGGCGTGATCCTGCTGCTTGCCGTTTTGCTCGACAATCTGCGTTCGTCGGCACTGGGCCGGCGCTGACCATCTTCCAGTGGAGTGACAGCCATGGCTGAGCGCCTGTCCGGCAAACGCATCTTCCTCACCGGCGCCGCGCAAGGCATTGGGCTTGCCATCGCTGAAGCTTGCCTCGCCGAAGGGGCAAGGCTGTTCCTGGTCGATCGCGACGGCGCGCTGCTGGACAAAGCGGTCGCCGGCCTAGCAGCGCCGCAGGGCCATGTCGGGCATGTCTCAGCCGACATCAGCGACGGTGCCGCGATTGCCGCAGCCGTCGGTCAAGCGACCGACGCGATCGGGCCGATCAACGCGCTGATCAACAATGCGGGGATGAATGTGTTCTCGACGCCGCTCGAGGCGACCGAGGAGGAGTGGAACCGCAATTTCGACGTCAACGTCAAGGGCGCCTGGAATTGCAGCAAGGCGGTGCTGCCAGGAATGATCGCAAATGGCGGTGGCGCGATCCTCAACATCGCCTCGACGCACAGCTTCACCATCATCCCTCATACCTTCCCTTATCCCGTGGCCAAGCACGCGCTGCTTGGGCTGACCAAATCGCTGGCGCTGGAATATGCCGGGCAGGGCGTGCGCGTGAACGCGCTGGCGCCCGGTTATGTCGAGACGCAGAAGGCGACCGACTATTGGAACAGTTTTGCCGATTCGGTTGCGGCGCGCGCCAGGACGCTGGCGCTGCATCCCGGCGGCCGCATCGCCTCGGCGCGCGAGATCGCGCTGGCCGCTGTGTTCATGATTTCTGAGGAGTGCCCGTTCATGAACGCGGCGACCCTCGTCGTCGATGGCGGGCTCAGCCAGCTACAGCATCCCGCCTGAACGCTGGAGAGGCTCTATTTCTACGGCGTCGACCGCCGGCTTAATGGCGCAAGCCGTCGCGATCAGAAACGCTCGCGATAGGCGCGCGGGTTGGTGCCCAGCACACGCAGAAAGCCGCGCCGCATGGTTTCTTCCGAGCCGAAACCGCAGCGTCGTGCCGTCTGGTTGACGGGCTGGCCACGCTCCAGCATCCGCCGCGCCGCCTCGATCCGGATCTCCTCGATCGCGCGGGCAGGTGTCCGGCCGGTGGCCTCGCGATAGCGCCGCGAGAAGCTGCGCGGGCTCATATTGGCGTGGTCGGCCAACTGCGTGAGCGACAGGTCACCGGCCAGATTTTCGAGGATCCAGCCATGCAGCCGGTCGAAGCGCCCGTCGCCTTGCTGCAGCTTGAGGGTCTGGCTGAATTGCGCCTGGCCACCGGGACGTTTCAGGAAGACCACCAACTCGCGCGCCACGGCAAGCGCCGTGTGCCGGCCAAGGTCGGCCTCGACGAGGGAGAGGGCGAGATCGATCCCCGCCGTTACGCCGGCGGATGTCCAGACATTGCCGTCGCGGATGAAGATCGGATCGGGTTCGAGCCGGACCGCGGGAAAGCGCCGGGCGAACTCCGCGCAGCGTCCCCAATGGGTCACCGCGCGGCGGCCGTCGAGCAGGCCAGCCGTCGCCAGCAGCATGGCGCCGCTGCAGACGGAAGCGGTTCGGGTGGCATCGCGCGAGCGACCGGCGATCCACTGGACCAGCACGGGATCGTCGCAGGCCGCGTTGACGCCCCATCCTCCGGGGACAAGCAGCGTGTCGATCTTACCTCCGTGGGTTGGCAGCACTGCTGCCTCCAGCACGAGACCGGCCGATGTCCGGATGCGCGGTGAGGCGGCGACGACCACGACCTCGTAAGGAGCCGGTTCGCCGGCCTGCCTTTTGAAATCATTGGCGCTGGCAAAGACCTGCAGCGGTCCGCTGACGTCGAGGAGCTGGATGTCGGGATAGGCAAGTACTTCGATACGGCGCATTGGTTTGGCCCGAAGCGAGGGATGAATGGCAATCGTGCCAAACCATGATGCCGTAGATTGCCGGAAGTCAACCCACGGAGATTTCCATGCCCCTTCGTTTCGGCATCCTCGTATTCCCCGACGTCCAACAACTCGACCTCACCGGCCCATACGAAGTCCTGGCATCGGCCAAGGATGCCGAGGTGGAATTGATCTGGAAGGATCGCAACCCGGTGACGTCATCGACGCGCCTTTCGCTGACGCCAACCGCGACCTTTGACGATTGCCGGCCCCTCGACGTGCTGTGCATTCCTGGCGGGGGCGGGGTCAACGCGCTGCTGGAGGACCAGACAGTCCTCGATTTCGTGTGGGAGCGCGCGGGGCAGGTGCGCTACATCACCTCCGTTTGCAGCGGTGCCCTGGTGCTTGGGGCGGCCGGACTGCTGAGGGGCAAGCGCGCGACCACGCACTGGTATGCGCATGATTTCCTTGAGGAGTTCGGAGCGATCCCGGTCGACGAGCGTATCGTCGAAGACGGCAAGCTCATCACCGCCGGCGGCGTCACTTCGGGGATCGACTTCGGCCTGGCGCTGGTTGCGAGGCTGCTTGGACAGGAGGAGGCCGAGATCGTGCAGCTCTCGCTCGAATACGCCCCGGCTCCTCCCTTTCGGTCCGGCACGCCCGCCGAGGCGTCGCCTGCGGTGCTGGCGCAGGCAAAAAAGCGCCTCTCTGCTTCGAGGCGGGTTCGCGAGGCAATCTTCGCTCGCTGGCGCGAGGCTCGCGCCGCCGCTGCGCCGGCGCGCATCCACGGCTGAAGCAGCAAGGCCGAAGGTGCATCCCCTGGCCCTTCGGCCTCGCTGCGTTTCCACTGTTGACAGGTCCCTTCGTCTGTGCAGAAATTGGTTGGACCATTGAACCACTTCGGTAATAGCCCCGGTGACCGAATTCAGCCTTCCGCCGATCCAGACGACGGCCCGCGACGACGCGGTGCTGAAGGCGTTGGCCGGCTTCGTCATGCGCGAGAAGCTGGAACCCGGTGAGAGGCTGCCGACCGAACGCATCCTCGCTGAGCGTCTGAAGGTCAGCCGCAACACGGTGCGCGAGGCGCTGACGCGCTGGGAAGGGCTTGGCCTGGTCGAGCGCCGGCAGGGCTCGGGCACCTATCTCAAGGCCGCCGTTTCGCTCGACATGCTGCACATGCCGCTGACGCTTGCCGGCGGCAATGATTTCACCGGCCTGATGCGCACGCTGGAAATCCGCCGCGCGCTGGAAGCGGAAGCCGCCGCCCTTTGCGCCATTCGTGCCGACAAGGACGACCTCGCCGAGATCGAGCGCAAGCTCGACATCATGGAGGAAGAGTTTCTCAGCCGCGCCGGCATGTCGTCGGAAGAGGACTGGGAATTCCATCAGGCGATCTACCGCGCCTGCGGCAATCCGCTGTTCGAGCAGATTATCGCCGCCATGCACGAACTGTTCCACCGCTTCTGGGAACATCCGCTCGGCGTGCGCGATTTCGGCCACGCAAGCTTTCCCTACCACCGCACCATGTTCGACTGCATCGCCGCGCACGATCCGGAAGGCGCCCGGGCCGAAGCGCTGAAGCTGATCGCCACGGTCGAGGACGATTTGAAGCGCGGCGCCGCCAACCTCAAACTTTCGGTCCGCACATGAACGAGCACAGCTTCGACCCAGGCATTTCCGGCAGCGACTATCTCGCCGAGGCGGCGACGCTTCTGGCGCATGACGACCCGTTCCCCGGCAATGCGGTGGTGCCGCCGATCTACCAGACCTCGCTGTTCACCTTCGCCAGCTATGCCGACATGGCCGACACCTTTGCCGGGCGCAGGAAACAGCCGATCTATTCGCGCGGCGACAATCCGACGGTGATGGAATTCGAGTCGCGCGTCGCAGCGCTTGAAGGTGCTGAAGCCGCACGTGGTTTTTCGAGCGGCATGGCTGCGATCAGCGCGACGTTGCTGGCTTTCGTCGGCGCAGGCGAACGCATCCTTGCGGTGCGCAATTGCTATGGCGACGCCTACCGACTGTTCGAGCGGCTGTTTCCGCGCCTGCATATCAAGGTCGACTATGTCGACGGCTCTGATCCGGATGCGGTGGCGGCGGCACTTCCCGGTGCGAAATTGCTCTATCTGGAAAGCCCGACCTCGATGATGTTCGAGCTGCAGGATCTCGAGCATCTGACGCGGCTGGCGAAAGAGCAGGGCATCGTCACCACCATCGACAATTCCTGGGCGACGCCGGTGTTCCAGAAGCCAATCCTGCACGGCGTCGATCTGGTGCTGCATTCCGCCTCGAAATATCTCGGCGGTCACAGCGACACCGTCGCCGGCGTGGTGGCCGGCTCGGCCGCTCACATCAAGCATATTAACGACCAGACCTACTCGCAGCTTGGCGCAAAGCTGTCGCCCTTCGAGGGCTGGCTGCTGTTGCGCGGCCTGCGCACGCTGCCGCTGAGACTGCCGCATCACATGAAGAGCGGGCTCACCATCACCGAGCGCTTGAAGGCGCATGACAAGGTCGAGCGGGTCAATCATCCTGCCTATTCCAATCATCCCGGCAAGAAGACGCTTGCCGGCTATGCCGGGCTGTTCTCCTTCGAGGTGACGGAGGATGTCGACATTCCCGCTTTCGTCAATGC
Organism: Mesorhizobium sp. C264A; assembly: GCF_040324515.1. NCBI lineage: Bacteria > Pseudomonadati > Pseudomonadota > Alphaproteobacteria > Hyphomicrobiales > Phyllobacteriaceae > Mesorhizobium > Mesorhizobium sp. C264A. The sequence continues at coordinate 610,565 of NZ_JAMYVY010000001.1, forward strand.
GCTGAAATTTTTCCGCATTGGCGTCAGCTGGGGTGGTCATGAAAGCCTGGTCGTGCCGGCAAAGGCGTCGCTCGAGCAGACGCCGGGTCTCAATTCGATGGCGCGCTTCGGCGTCAGCCCCCGAACCATCCGCTTCAATGTCGGATTGGAAAGCGTCGAGGACCTCTGGGCCGACATCGGCCAGGCCTTCGACAAAGCAAAAAAATGACTGGGTTCAAAATGGGAGTTCTGAACATGAAAAGACTGAGCATCATGCTTGCCACCGCTGCCGGCCTGGCGATGTCCGCCAGTGGCGCATTGGCCGACACCACCCTCAAGCTGGTCGAGGTCATCACCAGCCCGCAGCGCACCGAATTCCTGAAGAAGCAGATCGCCGAGTTCGAGGCCGCCAATGCCGGCGTCAAGGTCGAGGTGGTCTCGCTGCCTTGGGGTCAGGCCTTCGAGAAATTCCTGACCATGGTGCAGGCCGGCGATACGCCCGACATCGTCGAGATGCCGGAGCGCTGGATGGGCCTCTACGCCACCAACGGCCAGCTCGAGGATCTCGGTCCCTACATGGCCAAATGGGATGATGCCAAAACGCTCGGCGACCGCGCCAAGCAGTTCGGCTCGACCGTCAACAACACCCAGTTCATGATCCCGTACGGCTACTATGTGAATGCGCTGTTCTGGAACAAGAAGCTGTTCAAGGAAGCCGGTCTCGACGGTCCGCCGGCGACGCTCGACGACTTCATCGCCGACTCCAAGAAGATCTCGGCCATTCCAGGCAAGTACGGCTATTGCTTGCGCGGTGGGCCGGGCGCCTTCAACGGCATGCACATGTTCATGAACATCGCCGCCGGCAAGGGCGGCTACTTCAACGAGGACGGCACCTCGACAATCAACGAGGAGGGCTCGGTCAAGGGCCTGCAGATGCTGGCCGACATGTACAAGGACGGGCTGGCGCCCAAGGATGCGGTGAGCTGGGGCTTTAACGAGACCGTCACCGGCTTCTATTCCGGCACCTGCGCCATGCTCAACCAGGATCCGGATGCGCTGATCGGCATTGCCGACAAGATGAGTGCCGACGATTTTGCCGTGGCGCCGCTGCCTGTGGGGCCAAGCGGCAAATCCTATCCGACGCTGGGCTATGCCGGCTGGGCGATGTTCGCCAATTCGCAGCACAAGGACGATGCCTGGAAGCTGATGGCGACGCTGTTGTCGCCCAAGGACAATCTCGAATGGGCCAAGGAAGTCGGCGTCGTGCCGATCCACAATGGCGCCGACCAGGATGCCCACTTCAAGACCGAGCAGTTCAAAGGCTGGTTCACCGAACTCAGCGACACTTCCAAATATGAAATGGTGACGCCGCCGACACATCTGGAGAACCTCGGCAATTTCGTCGACCAGGTGGCGATCAAGAATTTCCAGGAAGTGCTGCTCGGCCAGAAGTCGGCCAAGGACGTTGCCGATCAATGGGCCGCGTTCCTGACCAAGGAACAGCAGGACTGGCTGGCCAAGAACAAGAAGTAGTTCTTCCACCTTCTCCCCGTTTACGGGGAGAAGGTGGCCCGAATGCATGTCGCCCAAAAGTGCGTAGCGGTTTTGGGACAACGACATGCATAGACAGGCCCGGATGAGGGGCAGCGCGAGCACCCCAAGGCTGGCGCCGCCCCTCATCTGCCTGCCGGCATCTTCTCCCCGTGAACGGGGAGAAGGGTGCTGTTGCCGCTGTCGGCACCCACCCATGATTGTTGAGCGCTAATGACTTATGCCGTGTCCGAAATACGATCCGCCGGCCGGCCGCGAAAGAAGCGGCTGACGCATGCGGCCATCGAGCCGTGGCTTTATCTTTCGCCGGCGATCGTTCTGCTGGTCGTGGTGCTGTTGGTGCCGTTGATCATCGGCATCAGCTATTCCTTCCGCAAATTCTCCGCCTTCAAATCCGAATATGTCGGCCTTGGCCAATATCAGGCGATGCTGACCGACCAGGTGCTCGGGCAGGCGCTGGTCAACACGATGTGGTGGACCGTCGCCAGCCTGTTCTTCCAGTTCTTCCTCGGCCTGGGCCTGGCGCTGCTGCTCGACAAACCGTTTGTCGGGCGCAAGTTCGTGCAGGCGGTGGTGTTCCTGCCCTGGGCGGTGCCATCTTTCCTGTCGGGCCTGACCTGGGCGTGGCTGTTCAATCCGATCATCGGACCACTGCCGCATTGGCTCTTCACGCTCGGGCTGAAGGCCGAGCCGACCAATGTGCTGTCCGATCCGGCCACCGCCATGTGGGGGCCGATCATCGCCAACATCTGGTTCGGCATTCCGTTCTTCGCCATCACTCTGCTGGCGGCGCTGAAGTCGATCCCGTCGGAACTGCATGAGGCGGCCGCAATCGACGGCGCTTCGCCCTGGCAGCGCTTCACCAAGGTGACGCTGCCGTTCCTGGCGCCGACCATCGTCATCACCGTCATGCTGCGTACGATCTGGATCGCCACCTTCGCCGATCTGATCTTTGTCATGACCGAGGGCGGGCCGGCAGGCTCGACCAGCACGGTGCCGGTCTACATCTATGTCAGTGCCTTCAAGTCGCTGGACAAGGGCTATGCCTCCGCGGTGGCGGTGCTGCTCTTGATCTTGCTGATCGCCTATGCGATCGCGCTGATCGCCATCCGCCGCTTGCTGGTGAGGCACGTCTGATGATTGCCGGACGCTCCACCTCCTCGCGCATCTTCAGCGGCATCGGCCTCTACGCGGCGATTGCCGCCTATATGATCTTCGCCCTGTTTCCGATCTTCTGGACGCTGAAGATTTCGGTAACGCCGGAGCGGCTGCTCTATTCCGAGGGCATCACGCTGTGGCCGTCGCAGACCACCTTCCGCAACTTCATCACTGTCCTGGAAGCCTCTGACTTCCCCCGCTATTTCCTCAACAGCGTTATCGTCTCGGTGTCGACGGCGGCCCTGGTGACAGTCATCGCCACGCTCGCCGGCTACGCCATGTCGCGCTTCACCTTTCGCGGCAAGGCAACGCTGGCGATCATGCTTTTGCTGACGCAAACCTTCCCGCTGGTGATGGTCATTCCGCCGATCTACCGCGTCATGGGCGAGCTTGGCCTGACCAACAGTCTGGTTGGTCTGATCATCATCTACACCGCCTTCAACACCGCCTTCGCCACCTTTCTGATGCAGTCCTTCTTCGACGGCATTCCGAAGGATCTGGAGGAAGCGGCGATGATCGACGGCTGCACGCGGGCGCAGGCGATGCGCAAGGTGATCGTGCCGCTGACCTTGCCCGGCATGGGCGCCACGCTCGGCTTCGTCTTCACCGCCGCCTGGAGCGAATTGCTGTTCGCGCTGATGCTGATCTCCAGCGACGACCAGAAGACCTTTGCCGTCGGCCTGCTCACCTATATCGGCAAGTTCGCCGTGGACTGGGGGCAGATGATGGCGGCGTCGATCCTGGCGCTGATCCCGGTCTGCATCTTCTTCGCCTTCCTGCAACGCTATCTCGTCACCGGCCTCACCGCCGGCGCGGTCAAAGGATAATCGATGGCTTCCGTCACGCTGCAAAACGTCGAGAAGGACTACGGTTCGTTGCGCATCCTGCACGGCGTCGACCTCGAAATCGCCGATGGCGAGTTCGTCGTTCTGGTCGGCCCGTCCGGCTGCGGCAAGTCGACCCTTTTGCGCATGATTGCCGGGCTGGAGGAAGTGTCGGGCGGCGAGATCCATATCGGCGATCGGCTGGTCAACGATGTCGCGCCGAAGGACCGCGATATTGCCATGGTTTTCCAGTCCTACGCGCTCTATCCGCACATGGACGTGTCGTCGAACATGGGCTTCAGCCTGCTTTTGAAGAAGGCGGAGAAGACGACGATCGACGGCAGGGTAGGGGCGGCGGCCAAGCGCCTCGGCCTCGACAGTTTCCTCGGACGTCTGCCCAGGCAACTGTCCGGCGGCCAGCGCCAGCGCGTCGCCATGGGCCGCGCCATCGTGCGCGATCCCAAAGTGTTCCTGTTCGACGAACCGCTCAGCAATCTCGACGCCAAATTGCGCGTCCATATGCGCGCCGAGATCAAGGCGCTGCACCAGCAGCTCAAGACCACATCGGTCTATGTCACCCACGACCAGATCGAAGCCATGACTATGGCCGACCGCATCGTCGTCATGCATGACGGTTACGTCCAGCAGGTCGGCCATCCGCTCGAACTCTACGATCGGCCGATCAACACCTTCGTCGCCGGCTTCATCGGCTCGCCCGGCATGAACTTTTTTCCGGCGACAGTGGCCAAGGGCGGCAAGGTGGACGCGGTGCTGGCCGACGGCCAGAAGCTGAGATTGCCTGATGGCTTGCCATTGAAGGATGGCGATGTGCTCACCGTCGGGCTACGGCCGGAGCACATCCAGCTTGCCGACGATGGTCCGCTCAGGGCAGAGGTCGAGGTGGTCGAGCCGCTCGGCCTGTCGACGCAGTTCTATGTCCGGCTCGCCAACCAGCTGGTTTGTGTCTTCGTCATGGGACGCAGCACTATCCGGCCTGGCGATAAGGTGCGGCTGTCTGCCGATCCGGCGGCGCTGCATCTGTTCGATCCCGCAAGCGGCAACCGCATCGGGTAATCCTATCGAAGGCTGCCCAGGCTGGCATACATGCCGGTGGTGCGGAACTGCGTCGGGTTGATGCCGTAGAGCCGGCGGAAGACTTTCGAGAAATAGTTGGCGTCCTCGAAGCCGCACAGGATGGCGACCTCCTTGACCGGCAGGAAATCGGCTTTGGTTAGCAGCTTCGCCGCGCGCTGCAGCCGCTGCTGCAGCACGAACTCGGCCGGCGGAACGCCTTCGCTCTCGGCGAAGCAGCGCGAGAAATGGGCGCGGCTGAGGCCGCTGATCTGGACGAGCTCGGCCACGGGCAAGGGCTTGTCGAGATTGGCGTTGATATGATCGATGACCGGCTGCATGACGCTCTGTTTCTCAGTGAAGGCGTGCGAGCCGAAGACATCGTCGTAAAGCGCCATCGCCGCCTCATAGGCGATTGCCGAAGCAGCGCCAGGCGAAGCGCCGCCCTTGATCAGGCGCAGGCTGCAATCGGCGAGATGATCGATCGTCTCCGGCTGCAGCCGAAACACCGGGCCGGAGACGCTGAGTATGGATTTGTGGACGCGCAGCGCCTCCTCGCCATTCATCGAGATCCAGAAATATTCCCAGCGGTCGCCCTTCTCCAGCCAGTAGCGATGGTTGTGTGGCACCAGCACCAGCAGCGTGTCGTTGGCCTGCAGGCGGTAGTTGCGGTTCTCGTAGCGCAGCTGGCCGGTGCCGCTGATCGTGTGCTGCAGCACGGTGAACGGTGTCTGGCCGCGCTTGCGCCCATCCCAGTCGTAAGTCACGCCCTCGCGTACTTCATAGCCGGTGCTGGTTGGCATGGCATGCAGGCGCTGGCGGCCGCGCGGCAGCGAGATGGTGCGCATCAACTGTCCGTTGGCGATCAGATCATGCAGCACAAAATTACCCTCGAAAGCATAATCGTTCTCTGGCCGCGCCCTGGAATAACGGCATAATCCAAATCCTGAGAACGCGAAAGACCCGCGGTCGAGGAGCGGGCGGGGAGGAGAACGAGCCGGAATTCCGGCTCGAATGGCATGCGCGCCAAGGCGGGCCGCCATTCCCTTTCCTGTTGCTCCTTACCCGGCATTCGAATGGATCGAGGTGAAGGTGATGAGTTTCAAAATCGCTATTATCGGCGCGGGCAGCGTCGGCTTCACCAAGAAGCTGTTCACCGACATTTTGTGCATCCCGGAATTCAGCGACATCGAATTCGCGCTGACCGATCTCAGCGAACACAATCTGCAAATGATCAAGGCGATCCTCGACCGCATCGTCGAGGCCAACAAGCTGCCGACCAGGGTGACGGCGACGACCGACCGCCGCAAGGCGCTGGAAGGCGCGCGCTACGTCATCAGCTGCGTGCGGGTGGGCGGGCTCGAAGCCTATGCCGACGATATCCGCATTCCCTTGAAATACGGCATCGACCAGTGCGTCGGTGACACGATTTGCGCCGGGGGCATCCTCTACGGCCAGCGCAACATCCCGGTCATCCTCGACTTCTGCAAGGACATATTGGAGGTCGCCGAGCCAGGCGCCAAATTCCTCAACTATGCCAACCCGATGGCGATGAACACCTGGGCGGCGATCGAATATGGCAAGGTCGATACGGTCGGCCTCTGCCACGGTGTCCAGCACGGCGCCGAACAGATCGCCGAAGTGCTCGGCGCCAAGTCGCACAGCGAACTCGATTATGTCTGCTCCGGTATCAACCACCAGACCTGGTTCATCGATTTGCGGCTCAACGGCCGCAAGATCGGCAAGGACGAACTGGTGGCTGCCTTCGAGGCGCATCCGGTCTATTCGCAGCAGGAAAAGCTGCGCATCGACGTGCTGAAGCGCTTCGGCGTCTACTCCACCGAAAGCAACGGTCATCTCTCTGAATATCTGCCCTGGTATCGCAAGCGGCCGGACGAAATCACCCGCTGGATCGACATGTCCGACTGGATCCATGGCGAGACCGGCGGCTATCTTCGCTACTCCACGGAAACCCGCAACTGGTTCGAGACGGAATATCCGCAATTCCTCGAAGCGGCGTCGAAGCCGCTCGACGTATCGAAGCGCTCGAACGAGCATGCCAGCCATATTCTCGAAGCGCTGGAGACGAACCGCGTCTATCGCGGCCACTTCAACGTCAAGAACACGGGCATCATCACCAATCTGCCGCAGGACGCGATCATCGAATCGCCCGGCTTCGTCGATCGCTTCGGCATCAACATGGCGTCAGGCATCACGCTGCCGGAAGCCTGCGCGGCCACCTGCATGGCTTCGATCAACGTCCAGCGCATGTCGGTGCATGCGGCTGTTACGGGCGACATTGACCTGCTCAAGCTCGCGGTGCTGCACGATCCGCTGGTGGGTGCGGTGTCGACGCCGGAAGAGGTCTGGCAGATGGTCGACGAGATGGTCGTCGCCCAGGCGCGTTGGCTGCCGCAATACGCCGATGCCGTGCCGGCCGCCAAGGAGCGGCTTTCGAAATCGATGGTGAAAACCCGCGACTGGGCGGGTGCGGCGCGGCGCAAAGTGCGCTCGATCGAGGAACTGCGCGCCGAAAAAACGGCCCTGAAACAGGCCGGCTGAGAATGCTGGCAGGCGGACAGCGGGAGGCCGGTTCGCCAATCAGCCGTCATGAATAGATGCGGCAGCAGCAGACGTCGAAACATCTGGGAGGAACACAATGAGGAACTTTCGTGGAATTGGCATTCTCGCCGGTCGAAGAATTGGCATTCTCGCCGGGCGAAGAATTGGCATTCTCGCCGGGCGAAGAATTGGCATTCTCGCCGGGCGAAGAATTGGCATTCTCGCCGGGCGAAGAATTGGCATTCTCGCCGGGCTGGCGCTGAGCGTCTCGGCATTGGCGCTTGGCAGTGCATACGCGTCCGAGCCGACCACGCCGCCGGCGCCGGCGGCGTTTCCCGCCGAGGGCAAGATCAAATACGTCGCCCGCGATTCCATCCTGGAGTTCAAGGCGCTGCCCGAATATCACGAGCCCGAGTGGGTCACCGAGAAATACGTCAAGACTGGCAAGCTGCCGCCGGTCAAGGATCGCCTGCCGAAGGAGCCGCTGGTGTTCAAGACCGGCAACATGCCGGACGGCATCGGCGTTTATGGCGACACCATGCGCCACGTCATTGGCGGCCGGCCGGAAGGCTGGAATTATGGCGCCGGCCAGACCCAAGGATGGGGCGGCATCGACATCGGCCTTTCGGAATGCCTGACGCGCACCGCGCCTTTGTTCCAGGTCGAGGCCAAGGACACCGAGCCGCTGCCCAACCTCGCCAGGAGCTGGGACTGGTCGAAGGATGGCCACACGCTGACCATGCACCTGGTCGAAGGCGCCAAATGGTCTGACGGCGTTGCCTTCAATGCCGACGATGTCATGTTCTACTGGGACGATGAGGTCGTCGACCCCAATGTCTCGCCGTTGAACGGCGCCACAGCGGAAACCTTCGGTGTCGGCACGACGCTGAAGAAGGTCGACGACTACACCGTCGAGTGGACCTTCAAGGACGCTTTCCCCAAACAGTATCTCTACGCCATGGCCTATGGCACCTTCTGCCCCGGCCCGGCGCATATCCTCAAGCCGCAGCATCCGAAGTACTCGAAGAATACCTACGAGCAGTTCAAGAACGCGTTCCCGCCGGAATATATGAACATTCCGGTGATGGGCGCCTGGGTGCCGGTGGAGTATAGGCCTGACGACATCATCGTCTTGCGCCGCAATCCCTACTACTGGAAGGTCGACGAGAAGGGCAACCAGCTGCCCTATCTCAACGAACTGCACTACAAGCTGTCGACCTGGGCCGACCGCGACGTGCAGGCGGTGGCAGGGGCCGCCGACTTCTCCAACCTCGAGCAGCCGGAGAATTTCGTCGCTTCGCTGAAGCGAGCGGCGGACAAGGACGCGCCGGCCCGGCTCGCCTTTGGCCCGCGCCTGATCGGCTACAATCTGCGCATGAACTTTTCCGCCAATGGCTGGGGCAATCCCGACGAACGCGGCCAGGCGATCCGCGAGCTCAATCGCAATGAGGACTTCCGCAAGGGCATCACCATGGCGCTCGACCGCAAGGCGCTCGGCGACTCGCTGGTCAAGGGGCCGTTCACCGCCATCTACCCCGGTGGCTTTTCCTCGGGCACCAGCTTCTATGACCGCAACTCGACCGTCTACTATCCCTTCGACATCGAGGGCGCCAAGGCGGAACTGGCCAAGGCTGGTCTCAAGGATACGGATGGCGACGGCTTCGTGAACTTCCCGGCCGGGACCGCCGGCGGCAAGAATGTCGAGATCGTGATGCTGGTCAACAATGACTACGGCACTGACAAGAGCCTCGCCGAAGGCGTCGTCGGCCAGATGGAAAAGCTTGGCATCAGGGTCGTGCTCAACGGCCTCAACGGCACCCAGCGTGATGCCTCGCAATATTCCGGCCGCTTCGACTGGCTGATCAGGCGCAACGAGCAGGAGCTGACTTCCGTCGTGCAGAATACCGTGCAACTCGCGCCCGTCGGACCCAAGACCAGCTGGGATCACCGCGCGCCCGAAAGCGGCGTGGTCGACCTGATGCCGTTCGAAAAGGAGCTTGTCGACATCGTCAACAAGTTCGTCTCCTCGTCAGACAATGACGAGCGCGCCAGCCTGATGAAGACGTTCCAGAAGATCTCGACGGAGCATGTCTACAATATCGGACTGACCGAATATCCCGGCGCCCTGATCATCAACAAGCGCTTCTCCAACATCCCGCAGGGAACGCCGATCTTCATGTTCAACTGGGCCGAGGATTCGATCGTGCGCGAACGCGTCTTCGTCGCCGCCGACAAGCAGCAAAAATACGAACTCTTTCCCGACCAGCTTCCCGGCAAGCCCGGCGACAAGGGTCCGACGAACTGAGTTTCCTCCCCTGGCTGACGCCCGGCCGCGCTGCGCGCGCGGCCGGGACGGAGTAAGGTCAGCGGCAACAGATTAGATCAAAGGAGGAGAAACGGTCCGATGCTGCGATTCCTGGCCATGCGCATAGCATCGGCGGTCCCGGTCATGGTCATCCTGAGCCTGGTCACCTTTGCCATCATCCAGGCGCCGCCGGGCGACTATGCCGACTATATCCGCTCGCAGCTCATCAACCAGGGCGGGGCGTCTTTTGCCGAAGCCGACGCGCAGGCGCAGGCCTATCGGGTCGAGCACGGCCTCGATAAACCGCTGCCCGTCCAGTACCTGAACTGGGTCGCCGGCATCGTCACCCGCGGTGATTTCGGCTACAGCCTCTATTACAACAAGCCGGTCGCCGCCGTGGTCGGCGAGCGGCTGCCGCGCACGCTGCTGCTGGCGCTGGTCTGCCATCTCCTGGCCTCGGTGCTCGGCATCACCTTCGGCATCTGGGCGGCGACCAGGCAATACACCTGGATTGACTCGGCGCTGTCGGCAATCTCCTTCCTCGGCATGACGGTGCCGCGCTTCCTGATGGCGCTGATCATCGTCTATCTCCTGGTCTTCCAGTTCAACGTGTCGGAGATCGGCAGCTTCTTCTCGCCGCAATATGGCGGCGCGCCGTGGTCGTGGGCGAAATTCGCCGACCTCGTCAAGCATGTCTGGCCGGTGGTGGCGATCGCCACCTTCGGCGGGCTCGCCTACAATATGCGCGTCATGCGCGGCAATCTGCTCGATACGCTGAACGCGCAATATGTCGAGACGGCCAAGGCCAAGGGCCTGACCGGCAGCGCCGTCGTCATGCGCCATGCCGTGCCCAACGCGCTGCATCCGCTCATCATGTATCAGGGCGTGGTGCTGCCCTACATGCTGACCGGCGAGATCGAGACGGCGATCATCTTTGCGTTGCCGACGGTCGGGCCAGCCATCGTCGGCTCGATGGCGGTCGGCGACGTCTACGTCACGGCGACCTTCATGATGGTGCTGTCGGCAACGCTGATCGTCGGCAACATCATCGCCGACATGCTGCTCGCGCTGCTCGATCCGCGCGTGCGCCAGTTCAGGGAGAGCTAGATGCTGGCGCGTGACCCATCCCCGCCGCCGCCCCCGGCTGAAGCAACCGCGATTGCGACCCCGCGCGGCAATGAGAGCTATATGGCGCTGGTCTGGCGCCGGCTGAGGCGCTCCTGGACCGGCATGGCTGGGCTGATCCTGGTCGTGCTTCTGGTGCTGATGGCGCTGTTTGCCGATTTCTTCGCGCCGATGGACCCCAAGGTGACCGATGTCGCTTTCGCCCCGCCGCAAGTGATGAGTTTTCACGACAGAGACGGGAATTTCGTGCTCCAGCCGCGGGTCTATGCGCTGGCGGATTCTGCAGACCTTGACCCGGTCACCTTCCAGCCGGTCGTCGGGCCGGATTACGAGCATCCGCGCCTGCTCGGCTTCTTCGTCAAGGGCGCGGACTACCGGCTGCTTGGCCTGATCCCCGCCAAACGGCATTTCTTCGCTTCGGCCGACGGCCAGCCGGTGCATTTTCTCGGCACCGACAAATTCGGCCGCGATGTGCTGTCGCGCGCCATCCAGGGCTCGCGCGTCTCGCTGATGATTGCGCTGACGGTGGTGTTCATCATCACCGTCATCGGCACCACGGTCGGCATGGTCTCCGGCTATTTCGGCGGCCGCTTCGACGTCTGGATGCAGCGCTTCGTCGAGCTGGTGCTCGCCTTCCCGCAATTGCCGCTTTATCTTGCGCTGACGACGCTGATCCCGGTGACCGCGCCGACCAACGTCTTCCTCGCCTTCGTCATCATCGTCATGTCGGCGCTGGGCTGGGCGCAGATGTCGCGCGAGGTGCGCGGCAAGACGCTGGCGCTGGCGCGGATCGACTATGTGCGCGCCGCCATGGCGGTTGGCGCCACCGACATGCGTATCATCATGCAGCACATTTTTCCCAATGTGATGAGCCACGTCATCGTCGCCGTGACGATCGCGATCCCGACGGTGGTACTGCTCGAAGCCTTTCTCGGCTTCCTCGGCTTCGCGGTGAAACCGCCGCTGATCTCATGGGGGCTGATGCTGCAGGACACGGCTACCTATTCGGTCATCGGCACCTATCCGTGGATCCTGTCGCCGGTCGGCTTCGTGCTGATCACCGTCTTTGCCTTCAACGCGCTGGGCGACGGCCTGCGCGATGCCGTCGATCCTTATTGAGGTGGCCGGGATGACTGTAGCGCTCGCAGCCACCTTCGCACCAGCCGTCCGGTTCGACCATGCCGGCCGCCACGACCAACCCATCATCGATGCCCGCAACATCGAGGTCGCCTTCAAGGTCGAGCACGGCGTCGTCGACGCGGTGAAGGATGTCTCGTTCCAGCTCTATCGCGGGGAGACGATCGCCATCGTCGGCGAGTCCGGTTCCGGCAAGTCGGTGACGGCGCGCGCTGTCATGGGGCTCTTGTCAAAGCGGGCCACCGTGTCGCCGAAATCCACCATTGACCATTGCGGGCAGGACATACTGAAATTCCCCGAGAGCGCCCGGCGCAAGTTGCGCGGCAATCGCATCTCGATGATCTTCCAGGAGCCGATGAGCTCGCTCAACCCGATCTATACGGTCGGCAGTCAGATCGTCGAGGCGATCAGAGTGCATCGAAAGGTCAGCCGCAAGCAAGCCTGGGCGCGGGCGCTCGAGCTTTTGCGGCATGTCCAGATCCCCGAGCCGGAAGCGCGCATCAAACAGTATCCGCACCAGATGTCGGGCGGGCAGCGCCAGCGCGTGATGATCGCCATGGCGCTCGCCAACGACCCCGATGTGCTGATCGCTGACGAGCCGACGACGGCGCTCGACGTCACGGTGCAGGCGCAGATCCTCAATTTGATCCGCAATCTGCAAAAAGAACTCAGGATGGCGGTCATCCTGATCACCCACGACCTCACCGTGGTGCGGAAATTCTCGGACTATGTCTATGTCATGCAGCATGGCGAGATGTGCGAGCACAACGTTACCGAGCGGCTGTTCGCCGACCCGCAGCATGCCTATACCAAGCGGCTGCTCGCGTCCGAGCCGCACGGCAAGCCGCAGCCGCTGCCGGAAAACAGCGGCACCATCCTCGAGGCCCGCGATATGCGCGTCTGCTTCATGCTGCGCCATGGCAGCTTCCTGAAGCCGGACTGGCGCGAACTGGTCGCCGTCGACGATCTCGGCCTGAAGCTTTGCCGCCACGAAACACTGGGGCTGGTCGGCGAATCCGGCTCCGGCAAGACCACGTTCGGTCTCGCCTTGCTCAAGCTCACCGAGGCCAAGCGCGGCGAGGTCAGCTTCGACGGCCAGCCGATCCACGGCCTGTCGCGCGCCGGGATGCGGCCGCTGCGCTCGCGCATGCAGGTCGTTTTTCAGGATCCGTTCTCGTCGCTTAACCCGCGTATGACGATCGGCCAGATCATCGAGGAAGGGCTGGTCGTCAACAGGATCGGCGCGACACGGCGCGAGCGGGTCGGTCGGGTGCGCGACGCCCTGGTCAGCGCCGGCATGCCCGGCGATATCCTGTCGCGGTTCCCGCACGAATTTTCCGGCGGCCAGCGGCAGCGCATCGCCATTGCCCGAGCCATCGCGCTGGAGCCCGAATTCATCCTGCTCGACGAACCGACATCGGCGCTCGACCTTTCGGTGCAGGCGCAGATCATCGACCTGTTGCGCAAGCTGCAGGACGAACGCGGCCTTAGCTATCTCTTCATTTCGCACGACCTCAAGGTCGTGCGCGCGCTCTGCCACCGTGTCATCGTCATGCAGAACGGCAAGATCGTCGAACAGGGACCCGTGGACGAGGTCCTCACCCATCCCAAGACCGCCTACACCGAACGGCTCGTCAGGGCCGCCTTCGACGTGGCGTAGCAAAGTGCCGGAGGTTTAATAGTGGCAAGACATCCCAGGATCACCTTCATTGGCGCGGGTTCGACCGTGTTCATGAAGAACATTGTCGGCGACGTGCTGCAGCGGCCATCGCTGTCAGGCGCGACGATCGCGCTGATGGACATCAATCCGCAGCGGCTGGAAGAGAGCGCCATAGTCGTCAACAAGCTGATCGCGACGCTGGGCGTGAAGGCGAAGGCCGAGACCTATTCCGACCAACGCAAGGCGCTCGCCGGTGCCGACTTCGTCGTCGTCGCCTTCCAGATCGGCGGCTTTGAGCCCTGCACCGTCACCGATTTCGAGGTGCCGAAGAAATACGGCCTGCGCCAGACCATTGCCGACACGCTCGGCGTCGGGGGCATCATGCGCGGCCTCCGGACCGTGCCGCATCTGTGGAAGATCTGCGAGGACATGCTGGCCGTCTGCCCCGACGCGATCATGCTGCAATATGTCAACCCGATGGCGATCAACACCTGGGCGATCTCAGAGAAATACCCTGAGATCAAACAGGTAGGCCTCTGCCACTCGGTGCAGGGCACGGCGATGGAACTGGCGCACGATCTCGACATTCCCTACGACGAGATACGCTACCGCTCGGCCGGCATCAACCACATGGCCTTCTACCTGAAGTTCGAGCACCGGCAGCCGGATGGCTCTTACCGCAACCTCTATCCGGACCTGGTCCGCGCCTATCGCGAAGGCAGGGCGCCGAAGCCGGGCTGGAACCCGCGCTGCCCCAACAAGGTGCGCTACGAGATGCTGACGCGGCTCGGCTATTTCGTCACCGAAAGCTCCGAGCATTTCGCCGAATACACGCCCTATTTCATCAAGGAAGGCCGCCCCGACCTGATCGACAAGTTCGGCATTCCGCTCGACGAATATCCCAAGCGCTGCATCGAACAGATCGAGCGCTGGAAGGGCCAGGCCGAGGCCTATCGCTCGGCCGACCGCATCGAGGTCGAGCAATCGAAGGAATACGCGTCCTCGATCATGAACTCGGTGTGGACCGGGGAGCCTTCGGTGATCTACGGCAATGTCCGCAACAATGGCTGCATCACCTCGCTGCCGGACAATTGCGCCGCCGAGGTGCCGTGTCTGGTGGACGCCTCCGGCATCCAGCCGACCTATATTGGCGAGCTGCCGCCGCAACTCACCGCGTTGATACGCACCAACATCAATGTGCAGGAACTGACGGTGCAGGCGTTGATGACCGAAAACCGCGAGCACATCTACCACGCGGCGATGATGGACCCGCATACGGCGGCCGAACTCGATCTCGACCAGATCTGGGCGCTGGTCGATGAGTTGCTGGCGACACATGGCGACTGGCTGCCGACCTGGGCGCGTGGGAGCGCCAAGGTCCGGGCCGCCTGAGCGCTGCTGCGGCGGTATCTACTCCACCGTCAGGCCTCCGGTGGCGCCGGCAACCGGTGGCGCAGTTCCTCGACCAGCACGCGCTCGTTCTCCGAATAGTCGATCGGAACGACGACGAGATGGACGCCACCGCCGGCAAAAGCCTGTTCAAGCGTCGATTGTATTTCTGAGACGGCGCCGACCCTGGTTCCCTTGGCGCCATAGGCCTCGGCATAGCGGACGAAATCGGGATTGCCGAAGGTCATGCCGAAATCGGGGAACTGGTCGACCGCCTGCTTCCAGCGGATCATGCCGAAAGCATTGTCCTCGATGATCAGCACGACCAAATTGAGCTTCAGCCTGACGGCGGTTTCCAGTTCCTGGCTGTTCATCATGAAGCCGCCATCGCCGCAGATCGCCATGACGCGGCGTGCGGGATAGAGCATCGCGGCCGTCATCGCCGACGGCAGGCCGGCGCCCATCGTGGCCAGGGCGTTGTCGAGCAGCAAAGTGTTGGCGACGCGCGTGCGGTAATTGCGCGCGAACCAGATCTTGTACATGCCGTTGTCGAGCGCCAGGATGCCATCGGCCGGCATCACAGCGCGCACATCGTGCACCAAGCGCTGCGGCGTGAAACGGTCTTCGGTGGCGCGGGTGGCAATGCGGCTCAAAATCCCTTCGCGCAGCGGCAGTAGCGCCTGCGCGTTGGGGATCTTGCCCTCGATCCGGTCGGCAAGCAGCCTGAGCGAAGCGCCGATGTCGCCGATCACTTCGGTCTGCGGGAAATAGACCTGCTCGACATTGGCCGGCTGGTAGCCGACATGGATCACCTTCGGTCCCTTGTCGCCCATAATGAAGGGCGGCTTCTCGATCGTGTCGTGGCCGATGGTGATGATGAGGTCGGCCTGCTCTATCGCCTCATGGACATAGTCGCGCTCGGACAGCGCGGCGGTGCCCATATAGAGCTCGGTTCCGCCAGGCACCGTGCCCTTGCCCATCTGCGTGGTGAAATAGGGAATGCCGGTTCTGATAACGAACTGGGCGAGGTCGGAGGTTGAGCGCGGCCGCGACGCGGCGGCGCCCAGCATCGCCAGCGGACGCTGCGCCTTGATGATCATCTCAGCGGCACGGTCGAGCGCCAGCGGGCTGGCCAGCGGAAGCTCGACCGGATGCGGCGGGATCAACGCGACATCGTCGCACTCCTCGGCCGCGATGTCTTCGGGCAGTTCCAGATGCACCGGCCCCGGACGCTCCTCCTCGGCAATCCGAAACGCTTCGCGCACCACGGCGGGAATGGTCTTCGCCGAGATGATCTGACGTGACAGCTTGGTCAACGGCTTCATCGCGGCGACGATGTCAACGATCTGGAAGCGGGCCTGGCGCGACGAGCGGATGCCCTTCTGCCCGGTGATCATGATCATCGGCATGGCGCCGAGCAGCGCATAGGCGGCACCCGTCGTCAGGTTCAGGGCGCCGGGTCCCAGCGTGGTGATGCACACACCTGGCTTGCCGGTGAGCCTGCCATGGGTGGCGGCCATAAAGGCGGCTGCCTGCTCATGGCGGGTCAAAATCAGCTGGATCGACGATTTGCGGATGGATTCGACGACGTCCAAGTTTTCTTCGCCGGGAATGCCGAAGATGCGATCGACGCCCTCATTCTCGAGGGCGGCAACAAGCAGGTCAGAACCTTTGGGCACGAAGCATCTCCTGGGCAAAGCGGCGGCGAACCGCGTCGGGATATGATCAGACATAGTGCTGGCAAAGTCCTACCGCGAGGCCCGGCCGCCGCCAATATCGCTCTGCCTTACAGATCCTTCCGTTTCCTGAATTGGCCGGGCGAGACGCCGGCGTGGCGGCTGAAGGCGGTGGAGAAGGCGGCTTCCGAGCTGTAGCCGACCGCCTCGGCGACTTGGCCCAGGCTCTTGCCCTCGTGCAGCAGCCGGCTGGCCTGCCGCATGCGGCAGCCGAAGAGATAGGCCATGAGCGCTTCGCCGACGAGATCGCGAAAGCGGGCGGCAAAGGTTGCCCTGGAGAGCCCGACCGCGCGTGCCAGGGTCTCGATCGTCCAGTCGTGGCCATAGGCTTCATGCAGGGTCGCGAGCGCTCTGGCGATCGCGGGGTCCTGCAATCCCCTCAGCCAACCTGGATTGTCCATGCTTTCCAGACCGGAGCGCAAGGCGCGCGTGACGATGGCCCCAGATAGGCGAGCCATGACCACGTCGCTGCCGGGACCTTCGTCGGTCGCTTCCACCAGCAAGGCCTCGACATAGCCACGCAGCCATTTGGGCAGACGGCCATTCGATCCCCGGACGTGAACGATGCGCGGCAGGCCGGCAAGTGCCGGATGGTCGGCGTCGCGAAAGGCGAAGGCGCCGCACAGGATGACGGTCTTTTCGCCTTCGCCGCCGCTGCGAATACGCCCGGCTGCGGTTTGGGTCGCCAGTTCGGCGGCGGGGACGTTCGCGCTTTTGAGCGCGCCGGGCGACCGCAGCACATGCGGATCGGCGCGCGGTGCAATGATCAGGTCGCCGGCATCGAGAGGCTCGACATCTTCCTCACCGAACACCGCCTCGCATCGCCCCTTGATGACGACGTGAATGCCGCGAAGCCCAGCCTGGCTGAACGAGATCGCCCAGGGCGCGGCCAGTTCGAGGCGCCGGTACCCGGCGGCTGCGAAGTGCAATTCGCGCATGAGGGTAGCCAGGAGGTCCACGCTTCGCTCCAGAAACAGACGATCGATAAATCAATCCAGACGCTGTCGAATAGCGCGCCGGCCTTACTGGACCTAGCTATGCCCGACAGGCCGCTTGTCGGCGATAACGAAACTCAGGAGTTATTCATGCCGCCAATCGAGCTTTTTGTCGCGCAGCTTTGTCCCTATGCGCACCGTGTCAGGCTCGCCCTTGCCGAGAAAGGCCTGCAGGCGACGGAAATCGAAATCGATCTGCGCAACAAGCCGGCGTGGTTCCTGAAACTCACGCCGACGGGAAAGGTGCCGCTGCTGCGCCATCAGGGGCAATATGTCAGGGAGTCGTCGATCATCTGCGAATATCTCGATGATGCATTCCCCGAACGGCCGATTTTCCCCAGGGATGCTCAGGCCCGCGCTGAGGCGCGCATCTGGATCAGCTTCGCCGACACGCAGCTTTACGCCCGGACGGCAACCATGATGCACAGTTCCGACGCTATGGTTCATAAGCGGATCAAGGCCCAGCTTGCCGACGATCTGCGCTTTGTGGAACAGCATGCCTTCGCCCTGCGAGGGGCGGACGAACGGTTTTTGCTGGGCTCGGAATTCAGCGCCGCCGACATCGCCTTCTATCCCTGGTTCGAACAGCTGTGCGTGCTTGAGAAATATCTGGGCTTCGTCATGCCGACCGAATGCGAGCGCCTGCTGCGGTGGCAGGAAACGGTTGCCGCCAGGGAGGCGGTGCGGACCTGCGCCAGGTCGCCCGGCTTCTACCTGGAATCCTATGGCCCGCTTCTCGCGGCCTGAGACGAGCGGGCAAACGGAAAAAAATTCCTCACTATGGTGCTGCAAGGTCAGTCATTTGCTTCTTGCGGCAGGCGCAAGCCTGTAAATATTCGGTATGAAACCCCGCCGCGAGAGGTGAGAGAAACATGCCCAATCCAACCGTCGTCGGGTTTTCCGGCAATTTCACCAGGCCGTCCAAGACGCGTGGTTTTGTCGACCAGGTTGTCAGGGATATTGCGCGCCAGCATGGCCTGTCGGCGAGCACCTATGACATCGAAGACCTCGGCCCGTCGCTCGGCGCTGCCAAATGGGCGCGCGATCTCGACGGCCAGGCACGGGCAATCTTCGACGGCGTCGTCAATGCCGATGTGCTGGTGGTGGGGTCGCCGACCTACAAGGGCAGCTACACCGGCCTGTTCAAGCACTTCTTCGATCTGTTCGATCCCGCCGCCTTGCGCGGCAAGCCGATGGTGCTGCTTGCCACCGGCGGCAACGATCGCCACGCGTTGATCGTCGAGCACCAGTTGCGGCCGTTGTTCGGCTTCTTCGAGGCGCTGACGCTGCCGACAGGGGTCTATGCCACGGACAAGGACTTTTCCGACGGCGTGCTGCGGGCCGAACCCATCCTGAAGCGCGTCGAGCAGGTTGTCGGCGAGGTCGGGCTGGTGCTGGCCAATCGCGCAGCTGCCGGCGTCGCGGCCGGATAGCACGCAGACTTTTACGTCATCCGCAAATCAATACCCCGCCGGCCAGGCCTGGCGGGGTATCGCCGTGCAAAGGTTCCCGCGCTTGCGGTCATCCTGAGCGACGATGACAACGCGGCTTGGCCAACTCCGAAATCCATTTCAGACGGATTTATCGCGATAACTAGTTCCTGTCCGCCGGCTTCGAACGCATCCTTGACACGGTCTCGCGCTCGGCGCGCTTGGAGCGCAGAGGCGGCAGGCCGCGGTCGATCAGGTCCATGTCCTCCAGCACCATGTCGCCCATGCGCTTGAAGGCGATGTCAAGCGCACCGGCGCGGTGGGCGGAGCGCAGGAAGCCGGGGATCGTGCGGACCGGATGGTCCTGCGCCAGCGGTTCTTCAGGGAAGACATCGCTGGCGGCGACGATGTGGCCGCTTTTCACCGCCGCCATCAGGGCAGGGAAGTCGACCACGCCGGCGCGGCTGAGCAGGATGAAGGCGGCGCCCTTGCGCATGGAGGCAAAAGCATTGGCACCGAGAAAGCCCTGATTCTCTGAGGTCACCGAAGCGACGACGAAGACGAAATCGCTGGTCGACAGCACCTCGTCCAGCGAGGCCGGCTCGACGCCATTGTCGATCAGGATCGATGGCGGCAGCCAGGGATCGAAGACCTTGGTGCGGGTGCGAAAACCCGACAGCAGTCGGTTGAGCGCACGGCCGAGATCGCCGAAGCCGATGATGCCGACATCGGCGCCGGACAGAAGCCGCGCCGTCAAATTGCCGTCACCGCCCCACAGCTCCTCGCCTTTGCGGAAGGCGAGGTCAGCATCGACGATGTTGCGGGCGAGGTTGAGCGCCATGGCGAGGCCAAGCTCGGCCACCGGCTCGGCGAAGACGAGGCCGGTGGTGACGACATGGATGCCGCGCGCAAACAGCGTCTCATAGGGCATGTTGTTGATGAGGTTGGTCTCGACATTGAAGACGCAACGCAGCGCCTGCATCTGGTCCAAGGTCTCGGGCGAGATCGGCGGCTGGCCGATAATATAGCGGGCTTCGGCCAGCACGTCGGCGGGCAAGTTCGCCACGCCCTCGGCCGTCGTCTCGACGACGCGGTAACGCGCTTTGAGGCGCGCCAGCTGCGGTGAGGTGAAGATCAGGTCGAGCGTGCGTGGTTCCGGCGCGCTGATGACCAGCGGCAGGGCCTTGTTTGGCATAACGATTCCTCCCCGGCGCGATCCGTATCGCGTATTTTGCTTTGCACTTGCGGTAGTCCCAAAACCGCTTGCCGCCGTCCGGCGGCATGTGCTTGAGGGGTAAAATACCCACGATTAAACGATTTACAACTCCGGGAGGGGCCGCCGATCGCGTGGCTCGAGCCTTGCCGGGTTTTGATGCGGGAATCCGATTGGCTCGCCAGGCAACGGCCCTGAGGGCTCCTTTCCTTCTCCCCTGTGAGAGAAGGTGGAGTCAAAACGGATAGTGCTGCCCCGGATCCTCGATGGTCAGCCAGCGCAGGTCGGTGAACTCGGCAATCGAGGCCTTGCCGCCGAAGCGGCCGTAGCCTGAACCCTTGACGCCGCCGAACGGCATTTGCGCCTCGTCGCCGACGGTCGGGCCGTTGATGTGGCAGATACCGGCTTCGATGCGCGCGGCGACCGCCATGGCACGGCGGATGTCGCGGCTGAACACGGCTGAAGACAGGCCGTATTCGGTATCGTTGGCGACACGTACCGATTCGTCCTCGCCCTTGACGCGGATCACCGGCTTGACCGGGCCGAAGGATTCTTCCGAATAGACGCGCATCGCTGGCGTCACGTGGTCGAGCAATGTCGCCTCGACCACGGTTCCGGTGCGCTTGCCGCCGGCCACAAGCCTGGCGCCCTTGGCGACGGCGTCGGCAACCAGTTCTTCCATCTTGTCGGCGGCTTGGTCGCTGATCAGCGAACCGAGCACGACATGGCCGCGCGGGTCGCCGGCAGGCAGCTGCGCGGCGCGGGCGGCGAGCTTGGCGACGAATTCGTCGGCGACCTTTTCATCGACGACCAGACGCTCGGTCGACATGCAGATCTGGCCCTGATGCATGTAGGCGCCGAAGGTCGCGGCATTGACCGCGGCGTCGATGTCGGCATCGTCGAGCACGACCAGCGGCGCCTTGCCGCCGAGTTCGAGCAGCGCCGGCTTCAAGTGACGGCCGGCGAGTTCGGCAATGATCCTGCCGACCTTGGTCGAGCCGGTGAAGTTGACACGCCTGACTGCAGGGTGCGCGACCAGTGTTTCGACGATTGCCGCTGCGTCCTTGGGATCATTGGTGACGACATTGATGACCCCCTTGGGCAGGCCGGCCTCGACCAGCACCTGCCCGATCAGCCGGTGTGTGCCTGGGCACATTTCCGAAGCTTTCAGCACAACCGTGTTGCCGCAGGCGATCGGCATGGCGATGGCACGGGTTCCGAGGATGACCGGTGCATTCCACGGCGCGATGCCGAGGCAGACGCCGGCCGGCTGGCGGATCGCCATGGCCAGCGTGCCGGGCTTGTCGGAGGGAATGACCTCGCCCGAAATCTGCGTCGTCATGGCGGCTGCCTCGCGCAGCATTTTGGCGGCGAGCATGACGTTGAAGCCGGCCCAGGGGCCGGTCGCGCCGGTTTCTTCCATCATCAACTTGGTGAATTCGCCGACCTTGGAGTCCATGACATCGGCCGCCTTGGACAGCAAAGCGCGGCGCTCGCCCGGACCGGTCTTCGACCACGTCTTGCAAGCGGCAGCAGCGGCTTCGACCGCGGCATTGGCGTCGGCGATGCTGGCTGCGGCAGCGCGGGTCGCCAGCTTGCCGGTGAACGGGTCCATGCGCTCGTAAGAGGCTGAGCCGGAGGCATCCCTTTTGTCGCCGTCGATCAGAAGTCCGATGTCCATTGTTCTCTCCCTCGCTCGCCGTGGAGCGTCTTTTCTATCTATTATCGACCACGATCTGATCCGAACACCGGCTCCCACTTTTCGGGATCATGGTCTAGAAGCCGAGCACCTCGGCATTGATCGATGCTTCAAGCCCACCGTCAACCGGCACATTGGCGCCGTTGACCCAGCGTGCGCCGTCCGAGCACAGGAACAGCACGACAGGCGCGATGTCGCCCGAGGTTCCGGCGCGCCCGACCCTGGCGATGTCGCTGTCCACGCGGGCGTCACCCAGCACATTGCGGAACTGTTTGAGGATCGGCGTCTCGACCGGGCCGGGGCTCACTGCATTGACGCGGATGCCGCGGCTCCTGAACAGGTCCTGATGCGCGGCGCTCTGCGTCCACAACAGCAGCAGCTCCTTGGAAACGGAATAGCCTTCCTCGTTCTTCACCTGATGGTCGGCGACCACCTCCGCCACATCGGGAAAGCCTTCGATGCCGACCATCGATGCCGCGCGGTTGAGATTGGCGCGCCAGCCATAGCCGGCGATCGAGGCGACGTTGACCACGGCGCCGCCTTCACGAAGTCTGGGTGCGAGGCCTTCCGAGAGCGCGCGCAGGCCGTAGAAGTTGACGGCCAGTGTCGACACCGCACCGGTGTTGCCGGGGAGGCCGGCGACATTGCAGAGCGCATCGATGCGCTGCGGCAGGCGCCCGAGGAGATCGTCGACGCCGGCCTTGGATGAGATGTCAGCCTTGACGAAACTGCCGGCCGATGCTGCCGGTTCACGCACGTCGACGCCGATCACGTCAGCGCCCAGTTGGCCGGCAAGTTCGGCCGTGCGAGCGCCGATACCAGAGGCGACACCGGTGATGAGGATGGTCTTGCCGAACAGCATGGTCACGCCTTTTCACTATGCGTTGCGGCCTGTTGCGGCGAAGGCGTCGCGTCACTATCGCCGGCGTTTGCCGGCAGCCTGACCCGGTAGCCGACCGGTAGCAGGCGCAGGCCAAGGCGCTCCTCCAGCGTTCCCCACACGCCGCGCGGCAGGAACAGCGAGAACAGCACCGCCGTGGCGCCGAGGCCGATCAGATACCAGACGCCGGTGCCGCCGAACCAGGTCTCGATGAGGAAGAACAGCAGCGCACCCAGAATGGCGCCCTCGAAGGTGCCGATGCCGCCGACCAGCACCATGAAGATCATGTAGGCGGTCCACTGGACGTTGAAGTAGGTTTTCGGCTGGAAGGTGATCGACGTGGCCAACCACAGCGCGCCGGCCATGCCGATGCCGAAGGCGGCGAGCACGAAGAGCAGCCGCTTGGTTCCGGTGACGCGCACGCCGACCGATGCCGCGGCCTCCTCATTGTCCCTGATGGCGCGGATGGCCGCACCCGTGCTGCCGCGCAGCAGGCTAAACAGGGTGGCGAGCAGCGCCGTCATCGCGGCCAGCGCCAGCCAGTAGATCGTCGCCCGCCTGGAACCGGCGTCATAGACGTTGAGCGAGATCAGCGACGTCCCGGTCTCGCCTTGCACCAGCCGGTCGAGATTGACCAGGAGATGGGTGAGCGCCGCGATCACCCACATGCCGATGGCGAACTCGCCGTTCCTGAGCCGCAGCATGAACAGCGACATCGGCCAGGAGATCGCGCCGACAATGATCGCGGAGACGAACAGCGAAGCGAACGGGTTGAGGCCGGCATCGGCCAGGCGGATGGTGAAATAGGCGCCGAGGCCGAAGAACACTTGCTGTCCCACCGAAACCAGCCCGCCGAAGCCGGCCAGCGCGTTCCACATCGCTGCCAGGATCACATAGATGAACAAGGCGGTCACGCGGTCGACGGCGCCGGCCGACAGGAAATGCGGCGCGACGCCAAGCAGCGCGATGATGACGACGACCGCAATCGCCGAGATGCGCGAGGCGGAGGTGCCGCGCTCGATAGCGGGGGCGTTTAAAACCGCGCTCATGATGCTTTCCTCGCGGGCAGGCGCACCAGGCCCCACAGGCCAAGGCCGGACGTCGAGAGCCGGATGAACAGCACGATCAGGAAGGCGACATGGCCGCCGATGAGGAAGCCTTGCGGATGCACCTGCGCGCCGAGCGTCTGGGCGAGCGCCAGCACGATGCCGCCGACCAGCGTGCCCCACAGCGAACCGGCGCCGCCGATCACCGCCGCCTCGAAAGCGAACAGCAATTGAGGTGCGCCGGTATAGGGATCGAAGGTGGCGCGCATGCCGAGGAAGGCACCGGCAAGACCGACCGTGACCATGGCGATGGCGGCCGCGAGGGCGTTGGCGCGGCGCGCATCGACGCCGACGAGACCGGCCGTGTCGGGATCTTCCGACGTGGCGCGGATCGAGCGGCCAAGCCTGGTGTTGGTAAGGAACAGCTGCAGTCCGCCAAGCAATATGACGGCGGCGGCGAACATGATCACGGCAAGCTTGCCGACATAGATGCTGCCCGGCCATTCCCAGGAATCGTAGGAGAGGCTGCCGATATAGGGCGCCAGCGAACGTGTGTCGGCGCCGAACTGCTCGAACAGCGCATTGTCGATGACGATGGCGAGGCCGAACGTGGTCAGGATCGGCAGCAGCGCGCCTCCACGGGCGCTGCGCTCGAGCAGGAAGCGTTGCAGCGCCCAGCCGATGGCCGCCATCAGCGGCAGCACGATGAGCAGGCCGACGAAGGGCGAGATATGGAATTGCGAGGCGAGCCACCACAGCGCATAGGCGGAAAACACGGCCAGGCTGCCATGCGCGAGGTTGATTATGCGCATCACCGAAAACATGAAGGAGAGGCCGCAGGCGATAAGCGCGTAGTAGCCGCCGAGCAGGATGCCCTGGACGATCTGGTTGCTCATGCCGGCACACTCCCGGCGCTTTTTCTGTGCAGACCGAAATAGGCTTTCGTCACTTCATCGCGGGACATGCCCTTGCTCGGGCCTTCCAGCGCGACGCGGCCTTCGAGCATGCAGATGACCTTGTCCGAGACCGAGAGCGCGCGATTGAGGTCCTGTTCGACCAGGATGATCGTCGTGCCGGAGCTGATCAGGCCTTGCAGCGAAGCGTATACGCGATCGACCACCAGCGGCGACAGGCCGAGCGAGACCTCGTCGAGCAGCAGCAGTTCGGGATTGCTCATCAAAGCGCGGCCGATGGCGGTGGCCTGCTGCTCGCCACCGGAGAGATGCCCGGTCTTGGCATGGCGGCGCGGCTTCAGATTGGGGAACGTGTCGAGCACTCGTTCCACGCTCCAGTCGCCGGGACGGCCGGCGGTCTTGCCAAGCAGGAGGTTCTCCTCGACCGTCATTTGCACGAACAGTTTTCGCCCTTCCGGCACCAGCGCGACGCCCATGCCGACGCGCTTGTGCGAGGGAACGCCGGTGATATCGGCGCCATTCAGCAGCACGCGGCCGGCCGTCGGCTCATGGGCGCCGGCGATCGCCCGCAGCAGCGTCGTCTTGCCGGCGCCGTTGGCGCCGACCAGCGCCAGCGTTTCGCCGCGCTCGATCGTAAAGCTCACACCGCGCACCGCCTGCAACAGGCCATGGCGGACGACCAGATTCTCGATTGCGAGCAGG
Organism: Mesorhizobium sp. C264A; assembly: GCF_040324515.1. Lineage (NCBI taxonomy): Bacteria > Pseudomonadati > Pseudomonadota > Alphaproteobacteria > Hyphomicrobiales > Phyllobacteriaceae > Mesorhizobium > Mesorhizobium sp. C264A. The sequence continues at coordinate 635,941 of NZ_JAMYVY010000001.1, forward strand.
CTCATTTCGGGCCTCCGCCGAGATAGGCGCGCACGACTTCCGGGTCGGCCATCACCGCTTGCGGCTCGCCATCGGCGATGATCTTGCCGGCGTCCATACAGATCAGCCGCTCTGCCACCTGCAGCAGGATGTGGACGATGTGCTCGATCCAGACGATGCCGATCTTGCGGCGGCGCAATTCCTTGATGGTATCGACAAGTTCGCTCGCCTCGCCATCGGTCAGTCCGCCGCCGATCTCGTCGAGCAGAAGCAGCGTAGGCCTTGCCGCGAGCGCGCGGGCAAGTTCCAGCCGCTTGCGGTCGAGCAGGCCGAGCGTTTCGGCGCGCCGGTTGGCCACGCCCATCATGCCGCACAGTTTCAGCGACTCCAGCGCCTCTTCATAGGCCTCGTCGCGGGCGAGACCGGCACCATGCGACGCGGCAACAAAAACGTTCTCGAACGTGGTCATGCCGCTGAACGGCTTGGGCACCTGGTGCGTGCGCACCAGGCCGAGACGACAGCGCGCTGTAGCCGGCATCGCGGTCACATCGCCACCCTTGAAGGCGACCGTGCCGGCGCTCGGCGGGAAGGCGCCTGACAAGATGCTGAGCAGCGTCGTCTTGCCGGCGCCGTTCGGGCCGACGATGCCGACGGCCTCATCGGCATTCATGGCGAAGTCGACATCGTCGAGCACCACCAGCGCGCCGAAGCGTTTCTGGATGCCGGCAGCGCGGAGGATCGCGGCGTTTGCTGAACCGTTCACGATGCGATCCCCGTAACCGACCGTCAGCTGTTATACGGCTGGAGCTTGGCCTCGACCGGAACCTTCGGGTCGGTGGCGTTCTCGGTCACGACGTAGTCGAGCGGGAATTTGCCGCCTTCCTTGGCCGCCACCCATTGGGTGCCGATGATCGGGCCGGGAGAGACATTGGCGACCGGGCCGCTGGTGAAGTCGACCTTGCCGATCATGGTCTCGGTGTTGAGCGTGCTCAGCGCCTTGGCGACGGCCGCCTTGTCCTTGGCGTCGGTGCTTGCCTTCAGCGCCTCGAAGCCGGCGTCGAGCAGCGACATCGAGGCGCCGAGCTGCTGCGTCCACTGCTTGCCGCTTGCGGCCTCATAGCCGTCGGCCAGTTCGGTTCCCGACACGCCGGTCAACGGCGACTTGTAGGGGAAGGCCTTGTGCCAGTAAGCGGCGCTCGAAATCTTGTTGCCGAGATCGCCGAGCGCCTCGATGTCGGATGGGAACAGTCCGGTCTTGGCGACCTGGCAGATCTTGATCTGCTTGATCAGGCCTTGCTGCGCGGCCTGGCGCCAGAAGGCGGCGAAGTCCGGCGGGATCGGGAAGGAGTTGAAGATCTCGACGCCTTCCTGTTTGAACAGCGCGATCTGCGAGGAATAGTCGGTGGTGCCGGTCTCGTAGGCGCCGGGATCGACGATGGTGAAACCCTGCTTTGCCAGCAACGGCGCCAGATGGGTGCGGATGGCATTGCCGTCGGCGTCGTTGGGATACATAACGCCGACCTTCTTGTTGGTCTCGATCAGGTTCCATTGCGAGATGTAGGTCCGGAAGAACTCGTCGACGCCGAAGCCGAAATGATAGGTCCATTTGAACGGCGAGGGTTCGCCGGGCTTGGCGCCGCGGCCGAAATACCAGGCCTCCCACGGCATGACGGTGGAGAGGCAAGGCACCCCGGCGGCTTCGCAGGCGTCGGCGACCGGGTTGATCACCTCCGGCGTCGACACCGCCAGCATCAGGTCGACGGCCTGGTTGTTGATGAGGTCCTTGGCGAGCTGGCCGGCGCGCGACGGGTCGGATTGCGTGTCCTGGTCGATGATCTCGACACTGTATTTCTTGCCGCCGATGTCGAGGCCGTTGGCGAGCGCCTTGCGGGCGAGATCGAGCACATAGCCGTCGGTCTGGCCGAAGCCGGCGAGCGGCCCGGTGCGCGGGCTGACAAAGCCGACCTTCAGCGTGTCGGCGGCCTGCGCGAATGCCTGGCCGCGGCTGAGCGCAAGTGCCGCGCCGCCGGCGAGCGATGTGGCGATGAACTGGCGCCGCGAGACGCCGGATTTGCTTGAGGTCATGCTGGTATTCCTCCCTTTCCTGACGGCACCTGGAGGTCACCGCCGGCCTGCTCAAAATCGATGCCGCCCGTTCTTAAGATCGGAGATCGCCCCGGCAGGCCTTGAGGCGGCAGCGGAACGCCGCCAATGCCGATAACGGCACGATTTCGATCCTCCCATCGTCACAGTGCCCTAGGTGTTTGGTTTGGTAAAATGATATTTTGCGGTGTTTCGTTAACCAACAGGTTATGGAAATACGGCTGAAGGCCCGCTCTGCGCCAGATTGGCGAAAGGTGCTCAGGCGTTCTGGCTGGCCGCCTCGCGAATTGTCTGCAGCAGGATGGTGAAGGCCGGCGAAGGCGCAGTGTCGGTCCGCATCGTCAGGCCGACCGGCCCTTTGGTTTCCTCGGTGTTGACGGGCAAGGCGACGAAGGCGCCGCTGGAGAGTTCGTTGGCGACGACGCCTGTCGATATGATCCAGACCGCATTGCTTTGGCGCAGGAAGGCACGGCCGAAGGAATCCGAGACGGTCTCGATCTCGGTCGCAGGCGCCGTCATGCCGTTGGTGATGAACAGGCGGTCGACGAACGGGCGGATGACCGACTCCCGCGTCGGCATCAGCACCGGGAATTCATCGAGCCGGGCGAAGATGTCCTGGCCCGGCTGCAGCAGCGGATGGCCGGCCCTCACCACGAACAGCACCGGTTCGGAATAGAGATGCTCGAAGAAGAAGCCGGTCATGTTTTCCGGCGCCGCAAGCCGGCCGACGACGAGATCGAGCGCACCGACGCGCAACTGTTCCAGCAGGACCGCGTTCTCGCCGGTGACGATCTTGATCGCAGCACCGGTATTTTCACTCAGGAACAGGCTTATGGCGCGTGGCATCACCTTGGCCGACACTGTAGGCAGCGCGCCGATGCGGATCGGATGCCGGTTGATGGCGCCGTCCTGGCGGACGGAATCGACGCCGCGCTTAAGTGCCGTGATCGCCGTGCCGGCATGGCCGAGAAAGATTTCGCCAAGCCGCGTCACCCTGATGCCGCGGCCGTCGCGTTCGACGACAGCGATGCCAAGCGCCTCCTCCAGTTCGCGCAACGTCTTGGTCACGGCCGGTGGGCTGACATGGAGAAAGTCGGCCGCCCTCGCCACGCTGCCTTGCCGCGCTACCTCAAGGAATGCCTGCAGGTGACGGAACCTTATGCGGCTTTCGGACATGTTCTCATAACCTAGCAGTTAATGAAACGGCGTAAAATATCATTTTACCAAACCAAATGCCTTGTGCAATGTGAACACGGAGGATCGAAATCGTGCCATTCGTCAACATTGGCGGCATCACGCTGCACCATCGCCACATCAAGGCGAAGGGAAATGCGCGGCCGATCGTGTTCATCAATTCGCTGGGCACCGACTTCCGCATCTGGGACGAGGTGTTGTCCGAACTGGGTGGTGAAATGCCTGCGTTGGTCTACGACAAGCGCGGCCATGGCCTGTCCGACATTGGTGGCGTCAGCTCGATCGACGAGCATGTCGATGATCTGTCGGGCCTGATCGATCATTTCGAACTGAACAATGCGGTGCTGTGCGGCCTGTCGGTGGGCGGCCTGATTGCGCAAGGGTTTTATGCCCGGCGCCCCGAAATCGTCGACGGCCTCATCCTGTGCGACACCGCCCACAAGATCGGCACTGCCGACAGCTGGAACACCCGCATCGAAACGGTCGAAAGCAAAGGCATCCAGGCCATCGCCGATGCCGTGCTCAAAATGTGGTTTACGCCTGCCTTCCACGCGGACCGTGTCGCCGAGCTCGACGGCTACTGGAACATGATGACCCGGCAAGCCGTCGCCGGCTATATCGGCACCTGCGCCGCGGTGCGCGATGCCGATTTCACCGAGGCCGCGCAGGGGATCGCGGTACCCACGCTTTGCGTCGTTGGCGACCAGGACGGCTCGACGCCGCCGGATCTCGTCCGCTGGCTGGCCGATCTGATCCCAGGCGCACATTTCGAAATCATTCGTGACGCCGCGCACATCCCTTGCGTCGAACAGCCCAAGGCGCTGACCACCCTCATCCGCGATTTCGTCGCGGCGCTTCCCCTGAGAAAGCAGACCCATGGATGAACTGCCCAAAAACGAAACCAGATACCAGACCGGGCTGACCGTCAGGCGCTCGGTGCTCGGCGACCCTCATGTTGATCGCAGCGAGGATGCCGTCACCGATTTCGACCGGCCGTTCCAGGAGCTGATCACCGAGGCAGCCTGGGGCACTGTGTGGGCGCGTCCGGGCTTCAGCAGGCGCGAACGCTCGATCGTGACGCTGGCATTGCTGGCGGCCCTTGGCCATGATGAAGAGGTCGCCATGCATGTGCGCGCCACCGCCAACACCGGTGCGTCGCGCGACGATATCTGCGAAGCGTTCCTGCATGTCGCGATCTATGCCGGCGTGCCGGCCGCCAACCGCGCCTTCAGGATCGCCAAGGAGGTGTTTTCGGAAATGGACGGAAGCAGGGCTGGCCATGCCAGCTGATGCCGGCTCGAACCGCAGGCCCGAGAGCGGAGCCTTCTTCCAGCGCGACCGCGGCTGGCATCCGCCGGCGCTGACGCCCGACTACAAGACGTCGGTGTTGCGCTCGCCGCAAAAGGCGCTGCTGGCCTTCGACAACACGGCGTCGGAAATCACCGGTCCGGTGTTCGGCCACGCCATGCTGGGCGAACTCGACAATGACCTGATCCACAATTTCGCAAAGCCCGGCGAGAGCGCCATCGGCGAGCGTATCATCGTCTATGGCCGCGTGCTCGACGAGCGCGGCCAGGGCGTCTCCGGCGCGCTGCTCGAATTCTGGCAGGCCAATTCAGGCGGCCGCTACCGCCACAAGAAGGACGGCTATCTCGCGCCGCTCGATCCGAATTTCGGCGGCTGCGGCCGCACCATCACCGATGCCGATGGCGGTTATGCCTTTCGCACGGTGAAGCCAGGTCCCTATCCCTGGCCGAACGGGCCCAATGACTGGCGGCCGTCGCACATCCATTTCTCGGTGTTCGGCCACGGCTTCGCACAGCGGCTGATCACCCAGATGTATTTCGAGGGCGACCCGCTGATCTGGCGATGCCCGATCGTGCGCGGTATCCGCGACAAGGCGGCGATCGAGACGCTGGTCGCCGCGCTCGACATGCAGGCGACGATCCCGTTCGACGCGCGCGCCTACAAGTTCGACATCGTGTTGCGCGGACGCCGCGCCTCGCTGTTCGAAAACCGTCCGGAGGGCAATTGATGGCGCAATCGCTGACCCGGCTGAAGGAGAGCCCGTCGCAGACCGCCGGGCCCTACGTGCATATCGGGCTGACGCCGAATTTCGGCGGTATCGGCGGCGTCTACCCGACAGACCTGGGCGCCACGATGCTCAACGACAACGCCAAGGGCGACCGCATCGGTTTGCGCATTCGCGTGCTCGACGGCACCGGCACGCCGCTCAGGGATGCGTTGATCGAGATCTGGCAAGCGGATGCCAATGGCTTCTACAATTCGCCGGCCGAATTGCGCGGCGATGCCGATCCGGATTTTCAGGGCTGGGGCCGTCAGCCGACCGACATGGAAACCGGCCTGTGCAGTTTTCAGACGATCAAGCCGGGACGCGTGCCGTATGGCGACGGCCGGCTGATGGCGCCGCATATCAGCCTGTGGATCGTCGCCCGCGGCATCAATATCGGCCTCCACACGCGGCTCTATTTCTCCGACGAGGCCAAGGCCAATGCCGAGGATCCGATCCTGGCCCGCATCGAGCACAAGGTGCGCGTGCCGACGCTGATCGCCGAGCGGCAAGGCGACGACTATATTTTCGACGTCCATCTCCAGGGGAGAAGGAAACGGTCTTCTTCGACAGCTGACGGAGGAAACCAGCACATGACCGTATCGCCCTTCGACCATCCGCTGCTTTCCGGCCTGCTTGGCGACGAGGAGGCGGCTCGGCATTTTTCGGTGGATGGGGAAATCGCCGCCATGCTCGATTTCGAGCGCGCGCTGGCGCAAGCGGAAGCCGAAAGCGGGATTATCGGCACGGATGCCGCCGCGGCGATTATACCTGTCCTGTTGTCATACAAGCCGGACACCGCGCGGCTGCGGGCCGGTGTGGCGAAGGATGGCGTGATCGTGCCCGAACTGGTGCGCCAGTTGAAGGCAGCGGTCGGCGCGCCGCACGACGCCGGCGTGCATTTCGGCGCAACCAGCCAGGACGTCATCGACACTGGCCTGGTGCTTCGGCTGCGCCGGCTCATTGAACATCTCGACCTGCTGCTGACTGAAAACATTCTGCGGCTGGTGAGGCTGGAAGAACGTTTTGGCAGCCGTGCATTGACAGCGATGACGCGCATGCAGCCGGCGATCCCAATTCAGGCGTCGGACCGCGTGGCGGTGTGGCGCACGCCGCTGCAACGGCATCAGCAGAGACTGTCGGAACAATCCGGGCGCCTGCTCGTGGTGCAGTTCGGCGGCGCTGCGGGCACGCTGGAGAAGCTCGGCGACAAGGGGCCTGCGGTGCGCGCAGCCCTTGCCGCAAAGCTCGGCCTTGGCGACGCGCCGCAATGGCACAGCCAGCGGGATGCGCTGGCCGAATTCGCCGGGCTGCTATCGCTTGTCACCGGCAGCCTCGGCAAATTCGGCCAGGACGTTGCGTTGATGGCGCAAGGTGGAACCGACATCAAGCTGTCCGGCGGCGGCGGTTCATCGGCCATGCCGCACAAGCAGAACCCGGTGAAGGCGGAAGTGCTGGTGACGCTGGCGCGCTTCAACGCCACCCAGCTTTCCGGCATGCACCAGGCGCTGGTGCATGAGCAGGAGCGCTCCGGTGCTGCCTGGACGCTGGAATGGCTGCTCTTGCCGCAAATGGCTATAGCGACCGCGGCTGCGCTACGGCTCGCCGCCGAACTCGCCGGACAGATCGAAAGCCTGGGACACTGATGCGCACCCGGATTGTCATTGTCGGCTCCGGACCGTCCGGGCTGCTGCTTGGCCAGCTTCTCGGCACCATTGGCGTCGAGACGGTGATCCTCGAACGTTCGAGCCGGGAGCATGTGCTTGGCCGGGTGCGGGCAGGGGTGCTCGAACAAGGCACCGTCGAGTTGCTCGAAGAGGCGGGCGCGGCTGTAAGGCTGCATGCCGAGGGCCTGCTGCATGCCGGCATCTCGCTTGCGTTCGGCGGCGGCCTGCACCGGCTCGACCTCACGGCACTGACCGGCGGCAAGCATGTCACCGTCTATGGTCAGACCGAAGTGACGCACGATCTGATGGACAAGCGCGAGGCGGCCGGGCTGACCACCGTCTATGAGGCGGCCAACGTCGCGCTGCATAGTTTCGATGGCGAAGCGCCTTACGTCACCTACGGGAAGGACGGCGTCGGCCATCGCATCGACTGCGACTTCATCGCCGGATGCGACGGCTATCACGGCGTCAGCCGCAAATCGGCGCCTGGGGCGGGCGCTGAAAACCTTCGAGCGGACCTATCCTTTCGGCTGGCTCGGCGTGCTGGCCGAAGTGCCGCCGGCCGACCACGAACTGGTCTACGCCAACCATGAGCGGGGCTTTGCGCTGTGCTCGATGCGGTCGACGCATCGCAGCCGCTACTATGTCCAGGTCCCGGCTGACGAACAGGTCGACGCCTGGAGCGACGGTCGCTTCTGGGACGAGTTGCGCAGTCGCCTGCCGGAACAGACCGCAGCCGCCGTCGTTACCGGCCCGTCCTTCGAAAAATCGATCGCGCCGCTGCGCTCCTTCGTCGCCGAGCCGATGCGCTTCGGCCGGCTGTTCCTGGTCGGCGACGCCGCCCATATCGTGCCGCCGACGGGCGCCAAGGGGCTCAACCTTGCCGCCAGCGACGTGCGCTATCTCTTTGCCGGGCTTCGCGAATTCTATCTGGACAAATCACCAAGCGGGCTCGAGGCCTATTCAGCCAAGGCGCTGGCCAGAGTGTGGAAGGCGGTGCGCTTCTCCTGGTGGATGACGACGATGCTGCACCGCTTTCCCGATACGGGCGAGTTCGGCCAGCGCATCCAGGAAGCCGAGCTCGACTATCTCGTGCATTCGCAGGCAGCGTCGGCCGCCCTGGCGGAGAATTATGTCGGACTGCCCTATTAAGGGCGGTGCAAACTCAAACCCGTTCGAGCGCCACCGCGATGCCCTGGCCGACGCCGATGCACATGGTGGCCAGCGCATAGCGGGCGCTGCGCTCGCGCAGTTCCAGCGCCGCGGTGCCAGTGATACGCGCGCCCGACATGCCCAAGGGATGGCCGAGCGCGATGGCGCCGCCATTCGGATTGACGTGCTCCGCGTCCTCGGCGATGCCGAGTTGGCGGAGCACGGCGATGCCTTGGGAGGCGAAAGCTTCGTTGAGCTCGATGACATCGAATTGCTGCGGTGTCAGGCCGAGGCGAGCGCAGAGCTTTTGTGTCGCCGGGGCAGGGCCGATGCCCATGATGCGGGGCGCCACGCCGGCAGCAGCGCCACCGAGGACGCGTGCGATCGGCGCCAGGCCATATTTCTTCACAGCCGCTTCGGAGGCGATGATCAGCGCCGCGGCGCCGTCATTGACGCCGGACGCGTTGCCGGCGGTGACGGTGCCGCCCTCGCGGAACGGCGTCGGCAATTTGGCCAGCGACTCGACCGTGGTGCCGGCGCGGGGATGCTCATCCTTCGATACGATAATCGCATCGCCCTTTTTCTGTGGGATCGTCACCGGGGTGATCTCCTTCGCCAGCCGGCCATTGGCCTGTGCCGCGACAGCCTTGTCCTGGCTGCGCACGGCAAACGCATCCTGATCGGCGCGCGACACCTGGAAGTCCTCAGCGACGTTCTCGCCGGTCTCCGGCATGGAATCGACGCCATATTGTTTCTTCATCAGCGGGTTGATGAAGCGCCAGCCAATCGTGGTGTCATGGATCTCGGCATGGCGTGAAAAGGCGGTCTCGGCCTTGGGCATGACGAAGGGCGCGCGGCTCATCGATTCGACGCCGCCGGCGATCATCAACTCGGCTTCGCCCGCCTTGATGGCGCGGGCGGCAATGGTGAGCGCATCCATGCCGGAACCGCAGAGGCGATTGACGGTCGAGCCTGAAATTTCCTTCGGCAGTCCGGCCAGGAGCAGCGACATGCGGGCTACATTGCGGTTGTCCTCGCCGGCCTGATTGGCGCAGCCATAGACGACGTCGTCGACAGCCTGCCAGTCGATGCCGGCATTGCGCTCGACCAGCGCCTTCAGCGGGATGGCGCCAACATCGTCGGCCCGCACCGACGACAGCGAGCCGCCGAAGCGGCCGATCGGGGTGCGGATGTAATCGCAGATGAATGCCTCGGTCATGTCATGCGGCCTTTTCTTTTCCGCTTCCCTCATGCGCCGCCTTGGTGCGGGCCTGCAGGTCGCGCAATGTCGTCAGCTCGAGTTCCGTCGGCGCCGGCGTTTCGTCAAGCGCCTCGGCGAACCTTACGATCCAGCCACAGCTGTCCTGCACCTCAAGCCGCGTCACGCCGGGATGCAACGACACCACGGTGAATTCCTTGCTCACCGGATCTGGCTTCCAGATGGCAAGGTCGGTGATCAGCAGCGTCGGCCCTGATGTCTCGATGCCGAGGCGCTGGCGATGGTCGCCGCCATCGCCATGGCCGAAGGAGGTGAAGAAGTCGATCTTCTCGACCATGCCGCGCTTGGACTGCGCCATGGTGATGTAGATCTCCTTCGACGAGGTGGCGATCTCGGGCGCGCCGCCGCCGCCGGGCAGGCGGGTCTTGGGATGCGCATAGTCGCCGATGATAGTGGTGTTGATGTTGCCGAACTTGTCGAGCTGCGCCGCGCCAAGAAAGCCGATGGAGATGCGCCCCCCCTGCAGCCAGTAGCGGAACATCTCCGGCACCGAGACGATCGTGACGGCGGTGTCGCAAAGTTCGCCGTCACCGATCGACAACGGCAAAACATCGGGCGCGGTGCCGATGGTGCCGCTTTCATAGATCAGCGTGATGTCGGGCGCATGCGTCAGCCGCGCGACGTTGCAGGCGGCCGACGGCGCGCCGATGCCGACGAAGCAGACATCGTCGTTTTTCAGGGCTCGGCTGGCGGCAATCGTCATCATCTCATTGGGAGTAAAGCCGCTCATGCCGCGCTCCTCAGATGCTTTACGCGGCCGGCGAAATCGTCCGCCGTGCGCTCGAGGACATTGGCCTGCATCCAGGCCTGGAATTTTTCACGGTCGGCGGCGATGTCGTCCCATTCGAGATAGGCGGCGTTGTCCCTGGCATAGTAGCCGTGCGTGTAGGAGGGATGCGAACCGCCTGATACCACCGAGATCGCAGCGATGGTCCAGCGCGGCAGCACGGTGAGGTTGGGATGCAGGTCGTCGAAATTGTCGACGACTTCCTCTACCGTCACCACGGCGCGCTTGGCCGCGAGCACCGCTTCCTTCTGGATGCCGATAATGCCTTCGACCAGCACATTGCCTTTTTTGTCGGCCTTCTGAGCGTGGATGAAGGTCACGTCCGGTCGGATGGAAGGAACGGCGGCAAGCACCTCGCCGGTGAACGGGCAGGTGACCGAGCGGATGTTGGGATTGACTGCCGCCAGCCCGGCGCCGCGATAGCCGCGGAACACCGCGCAAGGCAGGCCGGCAGCTCCCGCCTCGTAGGCGTTGGCCATGCCGGCATGGCTGTGCTCCTCGATCTCGATCGACCGGGGGAAGCCGTTCTCGATGGCGTCGCGGGCGCGGCGCAGCAGGCCGACGCCGGGATTGCCGACATAGGAGAAGATGATCTTCTTGGCCATGCCCATGCCGATCATCTGGTCGTAGATCAGGTCGGGGGTCATGCGGATGAGCGTCAGGTCGCGAAAGCCCTGGCGGATGGCCTCATGCGCCGCCGCCGTCGGGATCAGATGCGTGAAGCCTTCGAAGGCCACCGTATCGCCATCATGCAGGTTCTCCGCCACGGCCTGTTTGAGCGGCAGGAAATTGACCATCGCCAAGAACTCCGAAGTTCAAAAAGTTCGTATTGCGAACATTTGTTTTGTATGAGATATTTTTACATCGCGCCGCCGAGACGAGTCAAGGCGGCGCATTGTCTTGCGGAGGCCGCATGGAGGACAAGGCAACGACGCGCGACCATGTCGGCTCGCTGGAGCGCGGCCTTGCAGTCATGGAGATACTGGCCCGGCATCCGGCCGGGATGACGCTGACCGAAATGGCGGAGGAGGCGGGGCTGACCCGCGCCGGCGCGCGTCGCTTCCTGCTGACGCTGACCGCCACCGGCTATGCCACGCAATCCGGCCGGCAGTTTTCGCTATCGCCGCGCCTGCTCACCATCGTGCGCTCTTGGCTCGGCGGCGCCTCGCTGTGGACATTCGCGGCATCCATCATGCGCGACGTCGCGGGCCAATTCGACGAGGCCTGTAACGCGGCGGTGCTGTCGGGCGAGGAAGTCGTCTATGTCGCGCGCATTCCTGGCCGCCGCATCCTCAGCGTTTCGCTCGATGTCGGCACCAGGCTGCCGGCGCATTGCACCTCGATGGGGCGCGTCCTGCTTGCGGGGCTGGGCGCGGATGAGCTGAAGGCCTTGCTTGCAGAGGCGAGGATCGAGCGGCGCACGCCGAAGACGATCACCAGCCGCGCCGCGCTGGCCAAGGCCATCGACGCGGCGAGGGCGGATGGCTTTGCCGTCGTCGATGAAGAGCTGGAACTTGGCCTGCGCTCGATAGCGGTGCCGATCTATGACCGCGCCGGCAAGACCGTGGCGGCGATCAACGTCTCGACGCAGTCGGCGCGGCTCTCCGTCGAGGCGATGGAGCGGGATATCCTGCCAGCGCTGCGGACGGCCAAGCAACGGATCGAGGAATTTTTCTTCGTGTGAGCGCAAGGCTAATCGCCTGAGGGAAGCGCTGCCCCCGCTCTGTCTCGGAGACGGGAGCGCCCTACGCGGTTAGCGTCGCCATGCGAACAAACGATGCCTTGGGGCACCTGAGCACAACGCATATGCGTGAATCCAAATATATCGTTGACGTCGCCCTTCAACTCCAATATCGAACAGGACTATACAGGTTTACTGAACAGGTACCCATATGAAGCGGCGCGCGGTTCAACTTTCTCCCGGCACGGGCAAGCCCGAGCAGATCGCCACCGTTCTCGAACATGAGATCCGCTCCGGCGTGCTTGGCTTCGGCGACCGCCTGCAAAGCGAGAACGAACTCGTCCAGCGCTTTTCCGTCAGCCGCAACACGGTCCGCAAGGGCCTCGAGGAGCTGTCCAGCCGCGGGCTGATCACCACCAAGGTCGGCATCGGCTCCTTCGTCACCTTCGACGGCAAGCCGGTCGACGACGCCATCGGCTGGTCGCGGGCACTGGCCAATGCCGGCGCCAATGCCGAGACCCGGACGCTGCGGCTTGAAGTGATCGAGGATGCCGAGCTTGCCGCGCTCCTTGGCATCGAAAGCCCGTTCTTCATCGCCGTCGACCGGGTGCGCACCAATGCCAGCGACGGCCATGCGATCTCCATCGAACGCAGCCGCCTGCCGCTGTCGCCCGAACTGGAGGACGTGCCGCTGCGTGGCCTGCGCGAAGGCTCGCTGCACCAGACGCTGCGCGCCGCCGGCCTCATCCCAGACCATGGCGAGGAATGGGTGGGCATCGAGATGCTGAATGCCGAAGACGCCGCCATTCTCGGCTGCCCGCAAGGCACGCCGTTCCTGCGCGGACGCCGGCTGACGCGTGCGGCCGACGACCGGCCGATCGAATATGTAACCAGCCTGCTCAACCCGGCGCATTTCGCGCTGCATATGAGGTTTTGAGCGATGCCGGACAGAACCAACGACACGCTCGATCGCGCCATGGGCGCGCTTGTCGGTGGGGCGCTCGGTGATGCGCTGGGCATGCCGACGCAGCTTCTGTCGCCGGCGCGGATCGCCGAGCTATACGGCCATGTCGAGGATTTCGTGGCGCCGTTTGCCGATCATCCGGTGTCGAAGGGGCTCGTTGCCGGCACCATCACCGACGATACCGAACAGGCGCTGCTGCTTGGTCGCATTCTGGTCCAGTCCGGCGACCGCTTCGATCATGCGCGCTGGGTGAACGCACTGCTCGACTGGGAGCGCGAGGTCAAGGCGCGCGGCAGCTATGACCTGCTGGGACCATCGACCAAGCGCGCCATCGACGCCATCAATGACGGCGTGCCGGCGGAAGAGGCGGGAAGCCGGGGCGACACCAATGGCGCGGCCATGCGCATCGCGCCGGTCGGCATCATGATGCCGCTGGAACCGCTCGACGCTTTCGTCGCCAAGGTGGCCGAAACTTGCCGTGCCACGCACAACACCTCGATCGCCATCGCTTCGGCCGCAGCAGTTGCCGCCGCCGCCAGCCACGGCGTCGCCGGTGGCGACTGGCGTGCCGCTTCCGACAGCGCGGTAGCAGCCGCGCGGCGAGGCGCCCGGCTCGGACATTGGGTGACTGGTGGCGATATCGCCGCGCGTATCGCCTGGGCGCAGGAGCTCGTGCGCGGCAAGACCATGCGGGATGCGATCGGGCTCATCACCGATCTCGTCGGCACCGGTGTGGCCAGCCAGGAGTCCGTGCCGGCAGCTTTCGCCGTGCTTGAAGTCGCGCAGGGCGATCCCTGGCAAGCGGCAATCATCAGCGCCAATCTCGGCGGCGACACCGACACGATCGGCGCGATTGCCTCAGGCATGGCCGGCGCCTGCGTCGGCTTTTCGCAACTGCCGCAACAACACATTGCCGGGCTCGTCGGCATAGATATGGGGGAGGTGCGCTCGCTTGCCGAAGACCTCGTCGCGGCGCGCACGGCAAAGGCCAGCAAGGATGCCGCGGCATGAGTGGGCGTCTGGTCCATATCGGCAGCGCCGTCGTCGACTATGTCTACCGCATCGACGCCTTGCCGGCGCCGGGCTGCGAGAAGACCGCGTCGAGCTTTGCGCAGGTCGCCGGCGGCGGCTTCAACATGATGGTCGCGGCCAGCCGCACCGGCATGACGGTGGTGTTCGGCGGCCAGCTCGGCAGCGGACCGAATGGCGATTTTTTGCGCGCCGCGTTTGCGGCCGAAGGCATCACAACGCTGACGTCGCCGTCGCCGGTCATGGACAGCGGCAATTGCGTGGCCATGATCTCCGGGGATGCCGAGCGCACCTTCGTGTCGTGGCCGGGTGCGGAGAGCGTGCTCAGCCTGGATATGATGACGCCCGTGGCGGTCGCGCCTGATGATTGGGTGTTCACGTCAGGCTATACGCTGAGCTATCCCGGAAGCCGCGACGCGCTGACCGACTGGATCGAGGCGCTGCCGGCGGATGTTCCCTTCGTCTTCGATCCGACGCCTGTCATTGCAGACATTGCGCGCACGATCCTGTCGCGGGTGCTTGCCCGCACGACATGGCTGAGCTGCAACATGACGGAAGCGGTCGAGATCGCTGGGCAAGGCGATGTCGAGGCACTCGCCGCCCTGCTGCTCGCCGACCACTGCCCAAAGGCCGAAGGCGTCGTTATCCGCGCCGGCGCCAAGGGCTGTTTCGTGAGGTTGGTCAATGGCGAGACGCAGACCATTGCCGGCTTCAAGGTCGATGCCATCGACACCAATGGCGCCGGCGACACCCATATCGGCGGTTTCGTCAGTGCACTCTCGCGCGGCGTGCATCCCTTCGAGGCGGCGCGCTATGCCAATGCGGCGGCAGCACTTTGCGTCACCCGCCATGGCGGCTCATCGGCGCCGACCGACAGCGAGATCCAGACTTTCCTGAGCCAGGCCGCCACGGGCGAGCCGGGCCAGAACCAGAAGGCCCATCAGACAGCCTGACCCGCCAAGCGGGCAAACAAGAGAGGAACGAACATGCGCATGCCAAGACTGACTGCCCTGCTGACGGCGACCGCCGTCATCACCTCCGCGCTCACGCTGGCCGCCAGTGCCGCCGAAGTGCATGTGCTCAACTGGAAGGGCTACGGCGCCGACGAGCCGTGGGCGATCGAAGCCTTCGAAAAGGCGACCGGCAACAAGGTCGTCAACGACTTCTTCAATTCCGAACAGGAAATGCTGACCAAGATCCGCACCAATCCGGGACTCTATGACGTGGTCATGATCAACGCCGCCTTCAACGATCAGGCGATGGCGGAAAAGCTGATCCAGCCGATCGATGTCTCGAAGCTGCCGAACTATGCCGACATCAGCAAGGACAAGGCGCAATCGCCGATGCTCGACCATGACGGCAAGGTCTATGGCGTGCCGTGGGTGTGGGGCTTGACGGCGCTGGCAATCAACGAAAAGTCCTTCGACAAGCCGCCGACCTCGATCGCCGAAATGTGGGGCCCAGCGCATAAGGGCCGGGTCGTCATTCGCGACGACGCTGTCGAAGCGGTGCAGTTCGGCGCCATCGCCACCGGCCAGAACATCAACGACATCAAGGATATGGACGCGGTCAAGACCAAGCTGACCTCGCTGATGCCGCAGATCAAGACCTTCTGGAGCTCGGAGAACGACTGGAACCAGATGGTCGCCTCCAACCAGATCGACATCGGCACCTATTGGAGCGGCTCGGCCGATCGCGCCAAGACCCACTTCAAGCTGCCGGTCTCGCTGGTCGTTCCGCAGGAAGGCGCCGTCGCCTGGCTCGACGCGTTCTCGATCCCGGTGGGCTCGAAGAATGTCGAAGGTGCGCAGGCCTTCATCAACTGGATGATCGATCCGAAATTCTATGTCGAATGGGTCACCAAGGTCGGCGCTCCGGTGTCGGCCAACACCAAGGCGGTGGAAGCGCTGCCTGAAGACTCCTTCAACCGCAAGGTGATGGGCGATCCCGAGGTGGCCAAGCGCATCCAGTTCCAGGCGCCGATCACCGACGCGCAGCGCGAGGCCTATCTGGCGCTGTGGCAGCAGCTCAAGGTCGACGTGAAGTAACGCTCACGTCCGGACCAGCCGGCGGTTGGCGCCGGCTGGCCCTTCAATCCTGGGGAGGAGGGTATCATGGCGGTACAGGGTGCGGTCGCGTCGCGTAGCGGGCTGAGATCGGCCCTGCCGCTGCTGGCGCCGGCCTATCTCTGGCTGACGGTGGCGATCTTCCTGCCGCTCTCGGCCATGGTGTTCTTCTCCTTCATGACCGACCTGCCGCTGTCGGGAAAGCCGTGGGCGTTCACCCTTGGCAATTACGCCGCCTTCTTCTCGCAGAGCCTGTACCTGACGCTGCTGCTCGCTTCGCTGCGGCTCGGCCTCGAAGTGACTTTGTGGTGCGTCGTCATCGGTTATCCCGCAGCCTATGTATTGGCCAAGGTGCTGAAGGGGCGCAGCCGCGAGGCGATTTTCCTGCTGGTCATCTTGCCGTTCTGGTCGAACGGGCTGGTGCGCATCTTCTCCTGGGCGATGGTGCTGCGCGAGGGCGGCATTCTAGACACGGCACTCAACGCCGTGCTGCCGTTCAAGATCAACATCGACCTGATGTATTCCTACCCCGCAATTATCATCGGCCTGGTGCACTCCTACGTGCCCTATATGGTGCTGACCTGTTATCTCACTTTGCAGGCCATCGACGACTCGCTGATCGAGGCCGGACGTTCGCTCGGCGCCTCGCGGCTGCAGGTGCTGAAGCGGGTGATCATCCCGCTGTCGATGCCTGGCCTGGTGGCAGGTGCGGCACTGATCTTCGTGCCGGTCGTCGGCTCGTTCATGGAGCCGCGCATTCTCGGCGGCCGCACCGGCACGTTCTACGGGACGGTGATCGAGGACCAGTTCGTCGCCGTGTTCAACTGGCCGCTTGGTGCGGCATTGTCGTTCATCCTGCTCGCCGTCGTGCTGGTCATCCTCGCAGTTGCCTCGCCGGTGCTGAAGAGGGCCGCGTGATGAAGACCACCCGCATCCTCCAAGGGCTGGGCCGGTTTTACATCTTCCTGCTGCTCGCCTTCCTCTATCTGCCGATCATCATCATGGCGCTGATGTCGTTCAACGTCTCGCCCTTCTACCAATTGCCGTTCGAATGGACGACGGAATGGTATGCCTCGCTCTGGCAGAACGACCAGCTGATCGCGGCCACCTGGAACAGCCTCGAGATCGCGGTCATCACCACGCTCATCTCAGTGGTGCTTGGCTCGGCCGCTTCGCTGGCGCTCTTCCGCTACGACTTCCGCGGCAAGAAAGTGCTGCAGGCGCTGCTGTTTCCGCCAATCGCCATTCCGTGGCTGATCACCGGCACGGCGATGCTGATCTTCTTCTTCGGCGTCGGCATTGGCCGCGGCCTGTTAGCCATCCTGCTCGGCCATGTGGCGCTGGCGCTGCCCTATGTCATCGTCGTCGTCTCGGCCCGGCTGCAGACTTTTGCACCGGAGCTGGAAGAGGCGGCGCGCTCGCTCGGCGCCAACCAGTGGCAAGCGACGAGGCGTGTGACGCTGCCGTGGATCATGCCCGGCGTCATTGCCGGCGGCTTGTTCGCATTTGCCGTGTCGTTCGACCAGTTCGTCGTCTCCTACTTCCTGGCGACGCCGGGCCAGACGACGCTGCCGGTCGAAATCTACGCCGCGATCCGCAAGGGGTTCACGCCCGAGATCAACGCGGTCTCGACCATCATCATCGTCGTGTCGATGGCGCTGATGCTGCTCACGGCGCGCTTCTTCAAATTCGGCGGAGAGAAATAATGGCCGGCGTGCAGGTATCGAACGTCTCCCGCAGTTTTGGCGCGCACAAGGCGCTGGACCACGTCTCCATCGATTTCGCCGATGGCGGCTTTTATGCGTTGCTCGGCCCATCGGGCAGCGGCAAGACCACGCTGCTTCGCCAGATCGCCGGCTTCGACTTTCCCGATACTGGCCGCATTGCCATTGGCGGCGAGAGTGTGGAACGGGTGCCGGTCGAAAAGCGGCGCATCGGCATGGTGTTCCAGAACTATGCGCTGTTTCCCAATATGAGCGTCGCCGATAATGTCGCCTTCGGCCTGTCGGTGCGCGGCGAAACGAAAGCGACGATCGCCACCGAAGTGCAGCGCGCGCTCGATCTCGTCCAACTCGGGAAGCTCGGCGAGCGCCGGCCGCACCAGCTCTCCGGCGGCCAACGCCAGCGTGTGGCGCTGGCGCGCGCCATCGTCACCAAGCCGCGCGTGCTGCTGCTCGACGAGCCGCTCGGCGCGCTCGACAAGGCGCTGCGCGTCGACATGCAGATCGAGCTGAAACGCATCCAGCGCGAGGTCGGCATCACCACCATCTTCGTCACCCACGACCAGGAAGAGGCGCTGACGATGAGCGACCGCATCGGCATCTTGCGCGACGGCAAGCTCGTGCAGGAAGGGCCACCGGAGGAGATCTACAACCGGCCGAAGAGTGAGTTCGCCGCCACCTTCCTTGGCGACGCAAACATTTTTCGCGGCGATGCGACCGGCAACGGCATCCGGCTGCCTGACGGCACGGCGATCGCCGCCGGGGTGGGTGATCGGCTTGCCGCCGGTACGAAGGCCAGCTGCGCCGTGCGTCCCGAACGCATTCGCATCGCGACCGATGCCGGGGTTGCGGATGCGGCCAATGCCAACGCTCTGAAGGGCCAGATCTCCAAGCGCATCTTCGCCGGCAACAACAGCACCTATCTCGTCGAGCGCGCCGGCCAGACGCTGAAGGTCATCGTCCAGAATACCGGCAATGACCGGCTGGCCGAGGGCCAGGATGTAATGCTCAGCTGGTCGCCGGAAAGCACTGTGCTGATTGCCGCAAACTAGTTCGCACCGTCACCCCGGCATGGTTCTGATGGGAATTGATGGAGCGGACCTTGGCTGATCGACGGGCCATGGCGTTATATCCGTCCTCCAGGGAGGAATGGATGGCAGGCCAGGGTTTCGAGCCGGATGTAAGGGTTCGCACCAGCGAATACCGGATCGGCTGCATCGGCGCCGGCATGATCATGGCCGAATGCCATCTTGCCGCCTATGCGCAGGCCGGTTTCCCAGTCGTCTCCATCGCTTCGCGCACCAAGGCCAGCGCCGAGAAGGTGGCTGCACGCTGGAGCATTCCGACCATCCACGACACACCGGAACAGCTGATCGAGGATTCCGAGGTCGAGATCGTCGACCTTGCCTTTCCACCCGACCAGCAGCCGGCGCTGATCCGCCATGCGCTGAAGCAGCCCCACATCAAGGCGATCCTGGCGCAGAAGCCACTGGCGCTGTCGGTCGATGAAGCCGTGAAGCTGCGCGACGAGGCAGCCAAGTCCGGCAAGATACTCTCGGTCAATCAGAACATGCGCTACGACCAATCGATGCGCGTCCTGAAGCAGATCATCGACAGCGGCGCACTGGGCGACATCGTCTTTGCGCAGATCGACATGCATGCGATCCCGCACTGGCAGACTTTCCTTCAGGACTACGACCGGCTGACGCTCGCCAATATGAGCGTGCATCATCTCGACGTGCTGCGCTTCCTGTTCGGCGATCCCTCGGAAATCGCCACGCTGACACGCAAGGACCCGCGCACTACATTCGAGCATAGCGACGGCATCACCGTCTCGACGCTGCGCTTTCCCTCCGGCGTGCTCGCCGTGTCGCTGGAGGATGTCTGGTCCGGACCGCGCCAGGAGGGCTATGAGGACGACCAGCACATCAACTGGCGCGTCGACGGCACCAAGGGTGTCGCCAAAGGCACGATCGGCTGGCCGAAAGGCGTGGCCTCGACGCTGACCTATGCCTCGACCGAGACGACCGGCGGCGAATGGGTCAGCCCGAGCTGGGACACGATGTGGTTCCCGCATGCCTTCATCGGCGTGATGGAGCAATTGCAGCATGCGGTGAAGACAGGCGCGCCGCCGGCGCTCTCCGTCGCCGATAACGTCAAGACAATGGCACTGGTCGAGGCGGGCTACCGCTCGATGGCGCAAGGCCGCACCGTCAAACTGTCCGAGATATCGATCGACTGAACATGCCGCCGAATAGTGTGGCGGCTGAATCGCTTACCGGGAGGAGTTCACATCATGATGCAGGCAGGTATCTTCACCGGCTATTTCCCCTATGAGCTCGCGGAGGCCGCCCGCCGCATCCGTGCACTCGGCTTCAACACAGTGCAGCTCGACATGCATTTCAGGGATGTCGATCTCACGGCCGGGCAGATCACCGGGGACAAGGCGAGGACAGTGCGCGACACGTTTCGCGACCACAATCTGCCGGTCTGCTGCATCTCGGGCTACACCAACATCATCCATCCCGACAAATCCGAGCGCGAGAAGCGCGTCGGCTATCTCAAGGAAATCATCCGCAATGCGCGCGACT
Source organism: Mesorhizobium sp. C264A (assembly GCF_040324515.1). Classification (NCBI taxonomy): domain Bacteria; kingdom Pseudomonadati; phylum Pseudomonadota; class Alphaproteobacteria; order Hyphomicrobiales; family Phyllobacteriaceae; genus Mesorhizobium; species Mesorhizobium sp. C264A. The sequence goes on from NZ_JAMYVY010000001.1 coordinate 656,225, forward strand.
TCGGCTCGCCCTACGTGATCTCGGAGACCGGCACCTACAACACCGAATCCGACTGGGTGCATCATCCCAAAAACAAGACCGAGGAAGGCTTCGAGGAATGCCGCAAGGTGATCTCGGATCTTGCCCAGACGGCTTACGACCATGGCGCGGTGTTCCTGCTCGAAACCTATGTCAACAATGTCGTCGGTTCGGTCGAGGAGACGGTCAAAATGTTCGCGCAGGTCGACCATCCGGGCCTCGGCCTGCTGATGGATCCGACCAATTATTTCGAGGCGCACAATATCGACCGCATGGACCAGGTGCTGAACCAGGTGTTCGACACGCTGGCCGACAAGATCCGCATCGCGCACGCCAAGGACGTCAAGCGCTCAGGCAGCGACAAGACCGAGAAGCATGCCGATATCGGCGACGCGGACGCGCATGAGGGGCTGACCTTCCGCGGCGTCGGCGAGATCGAGCTGCCGGCGCCCGGGCTGGGATCGCTGAATTACGATCTCTATCTGCAGCGGCTCAGTGAGAAGCACCCGAACATCCCTGTTATCATCGAGCATCTGACCGAGGACGACGTGCCGCGGGCGAAAACATTTCTCGACGGGAAGTTCCGCGCCAACGGGCTTTGAGGTAGGCGAGACGGTGATGGCGACGGCGGCCAAGACAAAGCGCGATTACGGCCTGGTCGGCGAAAGCACCCGCCGGGCGATCGAGACCGGGCTGGCCTCGGCCGAGTGGTATCACACCGACGTGCCGCGCAAGGCAATGAAGGAAATGATGCAGCGCTCCGACGGGCCGGCGATCCGCGATACAGTGATCTGGATCGCAGCCATCCTGGGCTCGGCCGCCGGCATCGTGTGGTTCTGGGGCACGTGGTGGGTGGTGCCGTTCCTGCTCGTCTATGGCGTGCTGTATGGATCGTCGAGCGACTCGCGCTGGCACGAATGCGGCCATGGCACCGCTTTCCGCACACGCTGGATGAACGATGCGATCTACGAAATCGCCAGCTTCATGGTGGTGCGCAATCCGGTGCAATGGCGCTGGAGCCATGCGCGGCATCACACCGACACGATCATCGTCGGCCGTGACGCCGAGATCGCGGTAATGCGGCCGCCAAATCTGGTCAAGGCGGCGCTTGCCTTCACCGGCATTCTCGATTTCCGTTATTCGCTGCCGATCCTGGCGCGCCAGGCGTTGGGCAAGCTGTCGGACGACGAAAAGAGCTACATTCCTGAGACCGAACAGGGCAAGGCCATCACGGCGGCGCGCTGGCATATCGCCGTGTACGTTGCGACGATCGCCCTCGCGATCGCGCTGGGTTCATGGCTGCCGCTGGTGCTGATCGGCCTGCCGCGTCTCTATGGCAGCTGGCACATGGTTCTGACCGGGCTGCTGCAGCATATCGGCCTGGCCGACAATGTCGTCGACCACCGGCTGAACACGCGCACCGTCTACATGAACCCGGTCAGCCGCTTCATCTACTGGAACATGAATTACCACGTCGAGCATCACATGTTTCCGATGGTGCCCTACCATGCGCTGCCGAGGCTGCACGAGCTGGTCAAGCACGACCTGCCGGCGGCGAACCCGTCCATGTGGCATGCCTATCGCGAGGTCTGGCCGGTGCTGCTGAAGCAGCTGCGGTACGAGGATTATTTCCTCAAGCGCGAATTGCCGCCGACGGCGCGGCCCTATCGCGGTGAATTTCACGAGCTCGATATGTCGGCGGCGGCCGAGTAGCGAATAAACCACCCGCCTTCTATCCGGCCTGTTACAAGGCCGGTAAGGTGACCGGGAAAAGCAACCAGCCAACAGGGACATCCGATGAGCCGAAAGAGACCGACCGTCGCCGATCTGCGCGCCATGAAGGGCAAGCGCCAGCTGACCATGCTGCGCGTCCTGACCATGGACGAGGCCGAGGCTGCCGAGCGGGCAGGGGTCGATATCGTCTCGGTGCCGCCCGAGCTGGTGCTCAACCCTGAGTATCGCGATGCGGCGCCCAGCCTGTTCACCATGCCGGGCGAGAATTTTTATGAGATCGGCACGGCGGACGATTTCCTGCGCTGGGCGTTCCGGCTCTACAAGGCCGGCGCCGACGCCGTTTATTGCAGCGCCGGTTTCGCCACCGTGAAGCGGCTCGCCGACGACGCGATCCCCGTCATCGGCCATGTCGGCCTCATTCCGTCCCGCGCCACCTGGACCGGCGGCTTCAAGGCCGTCGGCAAGACCGCCGACACCGCCATGCAGATTTTTGAGGCGGTCAAGCAGTATGAGGCCGTTGGAGCTCTCGGCGCCGAGATCGAAGTGGTGCCGATCGAGGTGGCGAAGGCGATCTCGGAACGGACCTCGCTGATCATGCTGTCGATGGGTGCGGGCACCGGCTGCGACGCGCAATATCTGTTTGCCGACGATATTCTTGGCCAGAACCGGGGCCACATGCCGCGCCATTCCAAGGTCTACCGCAACTTCGCCGCCGAGTACGATCGTCTGCAGGCGGAACGCGTCGCGGCGTTTTCCGAGTACGTTGCCGACGTCGATAGCGGCGCCTATCCGGAAGACAGGCATGTCGTGCGCATGGATCCGGCCGAGCTCAGCCTGTTCATGAAACGGGTGGACGCAAAGGGCTAACTACTCGGCCTCCTTGCCGATCATCGCTGCACCTTGCCATGTTCCGTCGGCGAGCATGGCATGGAGCACCTCGGCATCCGTTCCCAGCGGCCGGTCCTCCCTGAGCATCGCTACATGCGCGCGCACCGCGGTATGGACCGCTGCTGTGCCGGGCGCCAGCTTAAGGCCATCGCGCAGATCGACTGCCTGGGCGGCGGCCATCAATTCGAAGGCGATCAGCCGTCGCCACAACGCGATCATTTCGGCGCATTTCGACACCGCCAGAGGGGTCTGCGTCGCATGGTCCTCGACGCCTTCGGATACGGCCAAGAAATCCAGCATCACCGGATTGGCCTTGTGGCGGATGCCGGCCAGGATTGCCGTTGCGGTCTTTTGCAGCGGCACGAAACCGGCCGAGGCGCCGCCGACCGGTGACAAATATTTTGGCAGGCCGTTGCGGCAGGAGCCGGCGATCTGGATGAAGCGGGCAACGCTTGCCGCGGCACATTGCGCGATCGCCAGGCCGAGCGTCTCGAAGGCAAGCGCCAGCGATGCGGTGTGGAAATTGCCGGTCGACAGCACCAGCCCGTCATCGCCCAGCACCAGCGGATTGTCGGCGGCGGCATTGAGTTCGATCTCCAGCGCCAGCCGCGCCTGGTCGATCGCCTGGATCAGCGCGCCATGGATCGACGGCATGCAGCGGATCGACAGCGGGTCCTGCAAGGTGGTCGGCGTCGGCTCCTCGTCGCGGGCAAGCAGGTCGCGCAGGCCCTTGGCCGCGAGTTGCTGGCAGGCTGCCGGCCGCGCCAGATGCAGGCGCGGATCGAGGATGGTGCGGTTGGCGCCAAACCCTTCCATCGTCAGCGCTCCCGCCTGCTGCTGTTGCACAAAGGCGGCCAGCGCGTCGGCCAGCGCCAGCGCACCGCTGCCGGTTGAAACCGCCGAGGCGTTGATCAGCGACAGGCCGTCTTTCGGCGCCAGGCTGATCGGAGCCAACCGCGCCATCATCAACGCCTTGGCCGCCGGCATGCGCCGACCCTGATAGTCAGCTTCGCCGTCGCCGGTCAGCAGACGGGCGAGCGCCGTCATCAGCACGAGATCGCCGGCGCCGATCGAGCCCAGCTGCGGCATTACCGGATGCACGCCGGCATTGAGCGCATCGACAAGGGCGGTGAAAACCGCCGGCGAAATGCCGGAGCCGCCGACTGCCAGCATCGCTGCGCGCGCAAGCATGGTCGCCCGCACCGCCTCTTGGGGCAACGGTTCGCCGACAGCGCCGCTGCGCCCTTCCAGCAACTGGCGCTGGAAGGCACTGGCATCGCCTTCGACCGACGTGCCGAGATTGGCACCGAGCCCGGTGTTGAGGCCGTAAATCTGCTGACCGGACGCGGCCACCTGGTCGAGCACTTTGCGCGCTTTGTCGAGCCTCTCGATGACAGCAGGCTCAACCTCCACCTTGCGGCCGGCGCGGGCGACCGCCGCGACATCCTCGACGCTGACGCCGGCGCCGGTGAGGACGAGCGCGCTCATGCGAAGCGCAGCCTCTGGCCGATGCCTTTATCAGCAGCCTTGGCCAGCATCGCCTTGCCCAGCGCAATGTCGGACAGCGACAGGCCGCGATGCCAGAACAGGATCGTCTCGTCGTCGCTCTGGCGTCCCGGCTTGAGACCGGCAGCGATCTGGCCGAGCTCGGCGTGCAGCGTCGCTTCGCTCAGCCGCCCGGTCTCGACATGGGCGCGCAGCGAGCCGAACTTGCCGCCCTTGCACTGGCCCCAGTCGTCGACGACCATTTTCTGCATGATGTCGGTCAATGACAGCTCCACCGCGCTCATCGTACCATAGGGCACGACCAGCGCACCGGGCTTGATCCATTCGGTCTTGAGCAGCGGCTGCGGCTCCGGCAGCCGCGAGGCCTCGACGACGATGTCGGCGCCCTTGACGCAGCTCTCCCAGTCGGCGACCGCCGTGACGGTCTTGCCGAGATCGGCGGAGAGTTTGGCGGCGAAGCCGTCGCGGCTTTTCGGGCGGCGCGAATGAACGCGGATCTCGTCGAAGTCGAAGAGATGGTCGAGCAGGCGGACATTCCAATAGGCGGTGCCACGTGCGCCGATATGGGCCAGCACCTTGGAGTTCTTGCGCGCCAGATGTTTGGCGCCGATAGCGGTGACGGCGCCGGTGCGCATGTCGGTGATGACGGTGGCGTCGAGAATGGCGCGCGGCGTGCCGGTGCGCGGATCGAACAGGTTCAAAATGCCAAATTCTGAAGGGAGCCCGTGCAGATAATTGTCGACATAGTCGCCGACGATTTTCACGCCCGCCGTATCGAGCGGCGCAACGTAGCCGCGCAGAACGTTGAAATGGCCATGGAAGGAAGGGGCGGGTTCAAGATGGACGCGCGGCTCGATCACCGTCTGGCCATTGCCTTGCGCGATAAGCCCGGCTTCGACAGCGGCAATGATTTCGCCGTCGGTCATCTCCAGGGCTTCGATATCGAGGCCATTGAGGTAGTCGATATAGATAGGCTTCATGCAATGTCCTTGGCCGCCCGCCCATCCATAACAGGCTGCGAGCCGACACGGAAGTTTGTTGGATAAGCTCTGGACGGGGCCAGCCATATGCTGTTCAACGCGGTTCGCCATGACTGCCGTTCCCGACACCGAGGCCTCCGCCGTAACCGCCAGCAATGCGCGGCGCGTGGCGCTGATCGTCGCCATCGCGTTTTTCATGCAGCTGCTGGATTCGACGATCATCTCGACCTCGCTGCCGCAGATGGGACAATCCTTCGGCGTGCCGGCGGTGGCGATGAGCATCGGCATCACCGCCTATATGCTGACCATGGCAGTGTTCGTGCCGCTGTCGGGCTGGCTTGCCGACCGCTTCGGCGCGCGCAACATCTTCCTGCTGGCGATCGTACTGTTCACGCTGGCCTCGCTGGCCTGCGGCTTCTCGCAAAGTCTGCCTCAGTTCGTTGCCGCTCGCGTCGTGCAAGGCCTTGGCAGCGCGCTGATGACGCCGGTCGGGCGAATTCTGGTGCTGCGCAATGCGTCGAAATCGGAGCTGCTCAACGCCACGGCGCTGATCACCTGGCCGGCGTTGTTTGCGCCCGTGGTCGGGCCGGTGCTTGGCGGCTTCATCACAACCTATCTCTCCTGGCACTGGAATTTCTTCATCAACATCCCGCTTGGGCTGGTCGGGCTGGCGCTGGTCGCGCGCTTCATTCCGGGCGACCGCGCGGCCGATCCCAAGCCGCTGGATTGGCCGGGGTTTTTCCTCACGTCGCTTGGGCTCGCGCTGCTGCTCTACGGCCTTGAGCGCATCGCACATCCGGAAGACGGCGCTTTGCCCGCCGTGCTGCTGATTGCCGCCGGCATCGTCATCGGCTGGCTGGCGGTGCGGCATCTCCGGCGCGCGCCGCATCCGCTACTCGATCTCAGCGCGTTCAGGGTGCAGACCTTCGCCATCTCGACGCTTGCCGCCGGCACCATTTTTCGCGTGGCGATCAACGCCACGCCGTTCCTTTTGCCGCTGCTGTTTCAGGTCGGCTTTGGCCTTTCGCCGGTCGATGCCGGCTTGATGATCCTGGCCTACTTCGTCGGCAATCTCGGCATGAAGACGGTGACGACGCCGACGCTGCGACGCTTTGGTTTTCGCACGGTCATGGTCGTCAACGGCCTGATCGCCTCGGCCTCGATCATGGCCTGCGCGGCGATCTCGCCCGAAACGCCGCAGGCGCTGGTAGTGATGCTGATGCTGATCGCCGGCCTGACGCGCTCGATGCAGTTCACGGCGCTGAATACTCTGGCCTTCGCCGACATCGATGCCGCGCAGCGCAACTCGGCGGCGACTTTGTCCTCCATGCTGCAGCAGATATCGATGCTGTTCGGCGTGGCGGTGGCGGCTGCCATCCTCAACCTGTCGCAGATCGTCAGGCACCGGCCGGCGCTCGACCTCGTCGATTTTCGCATCGCCTTCCTGGTCATCGGCGCCATCGGGCTGGTGGCGGCGTTGCGGTTCCTCGTGCTGCCGCCCGGTGCAGGCGCCGAAGTTTCAGGCCACATGACCAGGACCTGAATTCGCGATTTTCGCCGCTCAGGCGGCAATTAATTCCGCCTTGTGCTTTCGCCTCAGAACGGCACCTTCGCGCATACACGCAATGGTGCAACGGAATGCCAAAAGCGCAGCCTTTTCCTAGGATTGCGCCAGTTCTAGCAATCGGTGCGTCCACTGGAAGATTATCACTGCCAACGGGCGTTCCGAGCGCGGATTCATTTGACGAAGCGGCGCCGAGCCGATTAGCTTTCTTCGGAAGGGGTGGCAGAGCTGCCATCGGGGCGAATGCAGACATGAACACGATTGGCTGGCCAAATGTCAGGAGCCTGAATCAGGAAGGCATTGTCTTTGCCATCGCCGTGGTGCTGTTCGTCGCCGCTGCCATTGGGCTGCCTGGTTTCATCGCTGCCAACAATCTCGTTGCCATCGTCCGCTCGGTGTCGGTGCTGGGCATTTTGGCGCTCGGCATGGCGGTCGTCATAATCGGCAGGGGCATCGACCTGTCGGCGGTGGCGATCATGGCGATGTCGGTCGCCTGGTATCTGCAATTGCTCAACGCCGGAACGCCTGATGGGCTCGCCTTCGCCTATGTGCTGGCAGGCGTGCTCGCCATCGGCCTGCTCAATGGTTTTCTCGTCGCTTATGCCGACGTGCCGGCGATCTTCGTGACGCTGGCGACCGGCTCCTTCGTCTTCGGCTATGTCCGCTCGCAACTGATCACGCAGGATGCGGTGCCGGTGCCTCAGGGCCATTGGGTGGAGCTGCTCGGCGGCCTGCGTTTCCTCGACATTCCGATCGAAGTGTTCGTCTTCGCCGGGCTCGCCTTCCTGTTCTTCGTGTTCCTGCGCTACACCAAATGGGGCCGCTACATCTATTTCGCCGGCGACAATCCGGTCGCCGCGCGCAACATCGGCATTCCGGTGCGGCCAATGCTGGTGCTGCGTTATGTGGTTTCGGCCTTTGTCGCGCTGATCGCCGGCCTGCTTACGGCGGCAAGCCTGCATTCGATCAACACCCGCGTCGTCAACTCGACGCTGCTCTATGACATCGTGCTGGTGGCGGTGATCGGCGGCATCGGCCTTTCCGGCGGGCGGGGCGGGGTGCGCAACGTGCTGGTGGGCGCTGCACTGATCGGCATCCTGTCGAACGCGATGACCATCATCGACATTCCGCTGCTCTATCAAAACCTGATCAAGGCGGCGATCCTGCTGGGGGCCATCATCGTCGACGGCATCATCAATCCGCGCGACGAACAGACTGCGCAGCAGGGCGACATCTAAGGGGTACCCGACCGGGTCATGCCGACCGGCCGGCAATAAGTGAAAAACAGAGGATGTGACATGAAACTGATCAGAACACTGATGGCCGCCGCCACGGCGCTGGCCGCTACCGCCTTCGTCGCGCCGACCTTCGCCGCCGACGATCCGGGCCCGGCCGCTTACGCGCAGGCGCTCAAGGGCAAGCGCGTCATGCTGGTGCCGCTGGCGATGGGCTTCGACCTTGCGCAGGGCTGGTCGCACTATCTGAAGACGGAAGTCGAAGCCTGGGGCGGCACCTTCGAAACACGCGATCCGAACTGGGTCGTCGATGCCGGTGCACAGGCGATCACCGACGCGATCTCGTCCGACACAAGGCCGGACGTGTTGATCATCCATGCGCCGGACCTCAACTCCTATTCCAAGCTGATGAAGAAGGCACAGGCCGCCGGCACCTACGTCATACTGGTCGACAACCCCGCCAACTCCCCGGCCGACGCCTTTGTCGGCAGCGACTGGGACCGGCTTGGCCAGCTCGAAGCCGAAGCGGCGATCAAGGGCTGCGGCGAGAACTCGTCGAAGAAGATCGGCCTTGTGCAGGGTGATCAGGCCAACTCGTCCAGTCTCTACCAGTATGCCGGCATCATGAAGGTGCTGGAGAAGCACCCCGACTTCAAAGTCGTGGCCAAGCCCGACTCCAACTGGGATCCGACGACGTCGCGCAACGTGACGACGACAATGCTGCAGCAGAACCCCGACATCTGCTCGATCATCGACTTCTGGGATGGTGACGCCACCGGCGCATCCGCCGCCATCCGCGACGCCAAGCTCGACGGCAAGGTCTTTTTGGTCACCACCGGCGGCGGCGAGAAGGCGGCCGATTGCGACAAATTGCAGGACGGAACTTACGGCGCCGTGGTGATGACCGATCTGGCTCGCCAGTCCGGCGACATGAACGCTATCATCAAGTTCCTGCTGCAGAGCGGCCAGCCGGCCGGCACGTCGCACACCTACATCTACACACTGGAGAAGGCTACGACCAAGGCCGACCTCAAGCCCGACAGCTGCTGGGACCTGAAGGCACTGCAGGCCGAAGCGGCGGCGAAGTAAGCCGCGCTTTTTCGACTGAAATAAACGAGGTGGCTGGACAATCCGGTCACCTCGTTCCCTCATGGAATAGCAGCCGCCGATGTCCTTTCGCGAACGCCTCCAGTCCTGGCGCTACAATCTCGTGCCCGACCATCTGGTCGGCGAAATCCTGACAAAACGCTGGACCGACAACGCCATTCCGTTCCTGGCGCTGGTGGCGACGCTCAGCGTGTTCGGCTCGATCATTCCCGGCTTCTTCAAGCTGACCTCGCTACAGGAATCGACCCGCCAGCTCGGCGAGTTCTCGATGGTGGTCACCGGCATGACGGTGGTGATGCTGGGCGGCGGCATCGATCTGTCCGTCGGTTCGATCTTCGCGCTGTCCTGCTTCTCCGCCGTCTATGTCTTCTTCATCCTCGAACAGTCTATCTGGCTGGCGCTGGCGGCATCGCTTGCCACCGGGCTCATCTTCGGCGCCGTCAACGGCTACCTCGTCGGCTATCTCAGGCTGCGCGCCTTTCTGACTACGCTGGTCACCTTCATTTTTGGCCGGGCGCTGTTCGATATTCTCGTCACCACCTATGCCGCAGACGTGCAGCTTTCCCAGGCGACATCCGATGTGCTCGACTTCATCGGCGACAGCACCTTCTGGGGGCTTTCGGTCTCGGTGTGGCTGGCGATCATTCTTGCCATCGTCACCCATATCGCGCTGACGCGCTCCCGGCCGGGCTGGCATGTGCTGGCGGTCGGCGGATCCAGGCGCTCGGCGCACAATGCCGGCATTCGCGTGCGTCGCACCGTGTTCATGACCTATGTCTTTTCCGGCTTCTGCGCCTCGATCGGCGGCTTCCTGATCGCTTGCCGCCTGAGTGGGGCAGGGCCGGGCACCGGCCTCAACCTTGAGATCATGGCGCTGACGGCGGCGGTGGTCGGCGGGGTCAGCCTGGGTGGTGGCCGCGGCTCGGTCATCAAGGGGCTGATGGGCGCCATCATCGTCTTGACCATGACCAACGGGCTGATCCGGCTGGGCTATGGCACCGGCACCAACCAGATGGTGCTGGGCATCATGCTGGCGGTGGCGGTGACGATCGACATCCGCTGGCTGAAGAACCGCCATAAGGTGCTCAACGAAGTCTATGTCGCGCCGGTCTATCTCAAGATGGGCGAGACACAGTCTGCGGTGCCGGGCTCAGGCACGCCCTACGCGCTCGACAACCGGCTGTCGGCGGCCGACCATATCGGGCTCGGCGAGTTGGAAGGGCCGGAAGACGTCATCCTCGACCGCGACGATCACCTCTATTGCGGCACGCGCCATGGCGAGATCGTCCGCTTCTTCGCGCCGGATTACGTTAAGTCGGAGGTGTTTGCCCATATCGGTGGCTTTCCGCTAGGCCTGGCCTTCGACAAATCGGGCAATCTGATCAGCTGCGTCGGCGCCATGGGGCTCTATTCCGTCTCACCGGATCGGGAAGTGAAGCGCTTGTCGGCCGAGACGTCACGCTCCTGGACCTCGATCGTAGACGATGCGCGGCTGCGCGACCCCAATGATTGCGACATCGCGCCGGACGGGCGCATCTATTTCACTGACTCCACCAAGCGCTATGACGCGCACGATTGGGCGCTGGACTCGATCGAGAACCGCGCCACCGGCCGGCTGCTGGTCTATGACCCGAAGGACGGTTCGACGAAGACACTGCTCGACGGCTACCGCTACACCAATGGCGTGTGCATGGCGCATGACGGTAAGTCGCTGTTCTTCGCTGAGAGCTGGGCCTGCCGCGTCCACCGCTACTGGCTGGAAGGGCCAAAGGCGGGCGCCGCCGAATGCGTCATCCGCGACATGCCGGGCTATCCCGACAACATCAACCGCGCCTCCGACGGCAATTACTGGATGGCGTGGCTCGGCATGCGCACGCCCAGCTTCGACCTGTCGCTGCGCCATCCCGATATGCGCAAGCGCATGACGCGCCGGCTGCCGCAGGACGAGTGGCTGTTCCCCAACATCAACACCGGCGGCGTGGTGAAATTCAACGACAAGGGTGGCATTGTCGAGGCGATGGGCGACCTCACCGGCGGCGCGCATCCGATGGTCACCTCGATGCGCGAGCACAAGGGTTTCCTGTTCGTCGGCGGCATCCTCAACAACCGCATCGGCCGCTACAAGATTGCGGGCGCGGACCCGACCTGGACCAGCTCCGCTTCTTATTGGGGAACGCAGCCATGATCCTCGATCCCATCTTGGACATGTTTCGCGGCAAGGCCGTCACCATCCCGCCGCTCGACGGCGCCTTCCGGCCCAACACGCGGCTCGATGATGCGCCGGTTTTTGCCGGACTGATCGAACCCGACAATCTGCTGGTTGCCGATGGCCGGCTGCTCGCTTCCAGCGGCAACGCCATCTATTCGCTTGCCGCAGGAGTGGAGCCGAAGGTTGTCGAGACCTTTCCTTCCCCCATCACTGCGCTGGCTCTATCACTGTCGGGAGAACTGACGGTCGGACTTGAGAGCGGCAAGCTGCTGGTCGCCGGCAAGGAGGTTTCGCTGCCGTCTGGCGTCAGCTGCATCACCGCGCTTGCCTATGCCGAGGACGACACGTTGTGGCTGGCCAATGGCTCGGCTGAGCATGCGCCGTCGCTATGGGCCGCCGACCTGATGAAGAAGGGCGTGTCCGGATCGCTTTGGAGGCGGGACGCAGCCGGCGGCGGGTTCCGCAAAGTGGCCGGCGAGATCGCCTTTCCCTATGGGCTGCATCCCATTGGGCGGGATGTGCTGGTCAGCGAAAGCTGGCGTCACCAGCTCGTTCGCTTCGATGGTGCGACCGGTAGCCGCTCGACCGTGCTGACGCATCTGCCCGGCTATCCCGCGCGCCTCGCGCCGGCCGGCGATGGCGGCGCGTGGCTGGCTCTGTTCGCGCCACGCAACCGGCTGATCGAATTCGTTCTCCAGGAAACCCACTATCGGCGCGACATGCTAGACCAGGTGGCGCCGGCCTACTGGATCGCGCCGGCTTTGGCCTCCAATCGCAGCTTCCTCGAACCGCTGCAATGCGGCGGCATCCGCACCATGGGCATCCACAAGCCCTGGTCGCCGAGCCGCTCCTATGGGCTGGTGGTCAGGCTCGATCAGAACATGCAGCCGCAATTCAGCCTGCACAGCCGCGCCGACGGCAGGCGCCATGGCATCTGCAGCGTGGCGGAAACGGACGGCCGCCTGTTCATCGCCTCCAGGGGCGGCGATTGCGTGCTGGCCATCGACGCAGGAGGTCTCTGATGGAACCGATCGTGCGCCTGGAAAACGTCACCAAAAACTATCGCGGCGTGCCCGCGGTCAGACAAGTCAGCTTCGAACTGCGCAAGGGCGAAATCCACGCGCTGCTCGGCGAGAATGGCGCCGGAAAATCGACGCTGACCAAGATCATTGCCGGCGTCGTCGACGCCACTTCCGGCAAGATGTTCCACAAAGGCGGCGAGATCGCCTACGCCTCGCCGCATGCGGCGCTCGAGGCCGGCATCGCAATGGTGTTCCAGGAGACCAGCCTAGTGCCGTCGATGACAGTGGCGCAGAACCTCTATCTCGGCACCGAAAAGTTTCTCAACCGGCTGCGCGGCACCTACATTTCGGCGCAACAGTTTTTGCAATCGCTGAACTTCCCGGTCGACCCGAACGCCATGGTGGCAACGCTCGGCGCGGCCAAGCGTCAGATGGTCGAGATCGCGCGCGCCGTTCATCACAATGCCGAGATCATCATCTTCGACGAGCCGACGGCGACGCTGACGCCGGAGGAGAAGCGGCACTTTTTCGCACTGATCCGGCGGCTGAAGGCGAACGGCGTCTCGATCGTCTTCATCAGCCATGCATTGGAAGAGGCGCTGATGATCGCCGACCGCATCACAATCCTGCGCGATGGCGAGCTGGTCATAACCGACGACACATCGGCCTTCGATCGCGACAAGATCGTCGCCGCCATGGTCGGGCGTACACTGTCGGGACAGATCTATCGCCAGCGCGACGAGGCCAGGCTGCGCAAGGCCGGCAAGAAGGTGCTGTCGGTGCAGGACATTTCGATGAGCAATGTCGTGCGCAACACCTCCTTCTCGATCTTCGAGGGACAGATCACCGGCGTGTTCGGGCTGATCGGCTCCGGCCGCACCGAGACCTTCAAGATCGTCTCCGGCATCTACAAGCGCGATTTTTTGCGCGGTGGCGCGATTGAACTCGACGACAGGCCGGTGCGCTATCTCGTGCCCAGTGAGGCGGTCGCCGACGGCATCGTCTATGTTACCGAGGACCGCAAGAGCGAGGGCATTTTCGAGACGATGGGCATCGCCGAGAACCTGTTCGGCGGGCTGCTGGCGGCGGGCCGCGAAAAGGCCTGGGTGATCAACCAGCAGGAGATGCGCACGCTTTCCGCTGAATGGACGAAGACGCTGAACATCAAGGCGATCAACGACAATGCCCGCGTGGTCGAGCTTTCCGGCGGCAACCAGCAAAAGGTGGTGATCGGCAAGGGGCTGGTGCAGCAGCCGCGTATCGTGATCTTCGACGAGCCGACGCGCGGCGTCGATGTCGGCGCCATCGCCGAGATCCACCAGATCATCAACCGGCTGGCCGACGAGGGATTGGCCGTCGTCGTTATCTCGTCCTACCTGCCGGAAATCATGAACCTGTCGGACCGGATTCTGGTGTGCCGGCAGGGCCGCATGGTCGAGGAGTTTTCGCCCGCCGAGGCGACGGAGGAGAAGATCATGTATGCGGCGGTTCATTAGGTTTCTGGTCGGTGTTTGAGGGTGCGCATACGTCGCCAATTGGCGAAGGCCTCAGCGCCTTCGTCATCCTCGGGTCTCTCCGCGACGGCGCTTCGCGCCTGCTTCGCCCGTGAATGACGAAGCTGAGATGCTTCGGCCAATCGCCATGGTTCTGTCAGCATCAAAAACTGAATCGGAATAGCCGGTTAGCCGCCCTTGCTCGAGACCTGATTCAACCACCTGATCCACCGATTCAACGAAAGGAAACGCCATGGCCGCCACAAAACTCCTCAGCGATGCTGAGGTCGAAAAAATCCCGGTTGCGAAGGCTGTGTTCGATGACATCCGCGCGACGCGCAAATCGGATTTCGTCAACAATTTCTGGCGTGGGCTCGCCAACGATCCGGCCTTGCTGAAACGGACATGGGAACAGGTGAAGGTGGTGATGGCCACGGAAAGCGCCATCGATCCGCTGACCAAGGAGATGATCTACATCGCTGTGTCGACCGCCAATGGCTGCTCCTATTGCGTCCATTCGCATACGGCTGCGGCGCGGGCCAAAGGCTTGACCGATGCGCAGCATGGCGAGCTGGTGTCGATCATCGGGCTGGCCGGGCAGACCAACCATCTGGTGACTGCGATGCAGATTCCGGTCGATCCTGAGTTCGAAGTGAAGTGAGGGGCCGCTTTCCCTTCTCCCCTGTGGGAGAAGGGAAAGCGTGCGCTATGCCGGTCTGTAAACCTTCTCTGCTGTATTCCAAAAGATATCCGCTTCCGCCACCGGACCGTGCTTCGCCACGGCTGCACGATGCGCCTTGATCAGTTCGGCGTGGCTGGTCCAGAGCTTCTCTATCGGGAAGTTGGAGCCGAACATCAGGTGGTCAGCGCCCAGAATGTCGATCGCATTGTCGACGATGTAGGCAATCAACGCCGGATCGTTGCGGTGGGCGAAGGTGCCGAGGCCCGACAGCTTGGCGTAGAAGTTCGGCGCTGTTGATAGAGTACTCAGGCCGGCTTTCCAAGCCTCGGTGGTTTCCGGCTCCATGCCGGTCAGCATGCCGGCATGGGTGAGGATGAAGTTGGTCTCAGGATTCTCGCCGACCAGCGTCAGCCCATCCTTCATCTGGGCAGGGAAAAGCTGCAGGTCGAAGGACAGGCCATAGTCTTTCAGCCGCGCCACATTAGCGCGTACCTTGGGGTCGATGACTTGATCGGCCGAGGCAGCGAAGCGGAAGGCCGGCGTCTCGTGCCAGTGTAACTGCATGCGCACGCCGCGCAGCAGCGGGTACTTTTTCAATCGATCGATCTGGGGCCGGACATCGTCGACAGTCATATCGGTATAGCCGACGATAGCGTGCGGCCAGCCGGTCTCGTCGGCAGTCTTCTGCAGGAAGGCGACTTCTTTTTCGAAATCCTCCTTGGCCCAGTTGGTCTGGACATAGACGGCCTTCTGGACACCTGCGCCTTGCTGATCGGCGAGAAATTCCTCGATCGGATAGTCGCGGCGGATCGGTTCGTAGGGGCCGAAAATGCGCGGCACCATCGGCCCGACCAGCCATGGCTGGTCCTGCTGGCGCCAGATGTGGAAATGCGCGTCGATGGCTTTCTGCATCACGATACCCTTTTCCAGATTGCCGACGCCGCCGGGGCGGGGCGGGCGAGCGACAGGACGAAATCGGTGAGGCTCCCGAGCGACGAGCCGTCGATGAGATCGTCGAGATCAGGCAGGATGGCGCGGAGTGCTGCCGTGGCGGGAAGGAAACGCGGGTCACCGGCCAGCGGTGTGGCCAGCGACAGGCGAAAGGCGCGGGCGCTCAGCCGGCGCATTGCGGTCTCGAGATCGGCATGGTCGCCGCGCTCCAGCGCGTCCGACAGGATGATCACAGCAGCGCCGCGGGCGAAGGCTGAGAAACGGGGCACCGAGAGGAAGGCGAGCAGGGTCGGTCCCATGCGCGTGCCGCCGTCCCAGTCGTCGACGAGTGCCGCCGCGCGGGCGAGAGCCTGGTCGCGATCGCGGATACGCAGTGCGGACGTGATGCGGGTGAGCCGCGTGCCGAAGGTGAAGATTTCGGCACGGTCAGCACCTTGTACGGCGGCGTGCGCCAGTTTGAGGTAGTCCGCCGTGTGCAGCTTCATCGAGCCGGAGACGTCGATCAGGATCAGCAGTTTGCGCGCCACCGTCTGGCGGCGGCGCAGCTGCGGCGAGGGGATATCGCCATCGGCGCTGACGATTTCCCTGAGCGAGCGGCGCAGATCGAGCTTGCCGCGCGAATGGGTGCGCACGGTGCGGAAGGAGCGGCGAGCGGGCAGGGTTGAAGCGAGCTTGCGGCGGAAGGGCCCAAGGCCATCGTCGTCGCGGAGGAAATCGCGGCTGCTCAGCTGTTCGATTGCCGACGACAGCTCGCCGCCTTTCTCCTGGCGCGTGGTCTGTTTCTCCTCCTGGCGCGTGCCGTGATCGTCCTTGATGCGGGTTTCCTCGTCTTCCTCGCCTTCGATCGAGGGTTGGCCATCGCCATGGAAGTGATTGCGAAAATGCGCCTCGAATTCGCCGCGGCGATCGGGCGGGGGGGCAAGCGTTGCGAGCGCCGCCTCGCGGATGTCGGCCATCGAGCGGGGGCCGAGCAGGGTGACCGCCTGCATGAAGCTGCAGACCTGCTCGGGGGCGACGGCAAAGGCGTGGCGGCGCAGCAGCCGGGCGAAGTCGAGGAAGGGCGCGGAGGCGAGAGGAAGGGTTCCCTGACGCATCATTCCTTCGCGCCCCCCTCTGTCCTGCCGGATATCTCCCCCACAAGGGGGGAGATCAGCAGCTTTGGCGCTTCGGTTCTTTCTGCGCCGCTGGAGATTGGCGAAAGCCAGGATGACGGCTGATCTCCCCCCTTGTGGGGGAGATGTCCGGCAGGACAGAGGGGGGCGCTGTCCCGCCAGCGTTGCAGAGTGCCCAAGTGAGGCCACCTCGCTATGAACGAGCTGTTGACCTCACACGTCACCCCAGCGCCTCCTCGACAATCTGGCCAAGCTCCGGCGCGATCGCGGACAAATCCTCCTCGTCCTTGATAAGCACACCGATGGCTCGGCGGAAGGCTTGCGGCCATGGGCTGCCGCCTTTCTCCAGTATGGTGGCGGCGTTGGCCCATTCGACGGCCTCGGAGATGCCGGGCGGCTTGGCCAGTGGCCGCGCGCGGATCGACTGCACGGCATTCGCCACGGCGCGCGCGGTGGTCTCGGCGACATCGCCGGCGCGCAGCATGATGATGGCGGCTTCGCGCTCGGCGTCGGGATAGCCGATCCAGTGATAGACGCAGCGCCGACGCAGCGCCTCCGCCAGTTCGCGGGTGCGGTTCGAGGTCAGGATGACGATCGGCTGCGCTTCGGCGCGGATCGTGCCGCGCTCGGGGATGCTGATCTGGAAATCGGAAAGGAATTCGAGAAGCAGCGCCTCGAACTCATGATCGGATCGGTCGATCTCGTCGACCAGCAGCACGCGCTGCCGGGGCGCTCGCAGCACTTGCAGAAGCGGCCGGGCGATCAGGAAACGGTCGTCGTAGATGTCGACCTCGTGCTCGCCGGCATGGCGGATGGCGAGCAGCTGGCGCTGGTAATTCCATTCGTAGAGCGCGTGCGCAGCGTCGATGCCTTCATAGCATTGCAGCCGCACCAGATCGCGGCCGAGGAGCTGTGCGACCGCCTTGGCAGCTTCGGTCTTGCCGACGCCGGGCGCGCCTTCCAGCAGCAGCGGCTTGCCGAGCCGTATCGCCAGGAAGATGGCGGTGGCCAGGCTGTCGTCGGCGAGGTAGCGCGAAGCAGCAAGATGCCGTGCCACCGCCTCCGGCGAGGTCGCGACAGTCTCGGCATTCGGCTCCTGCATGTCGTCCTCAGTTCGCCGCTTGCGCCTTCAGCGCGCGCAATATGCGCTCCGGTGTGATCGGCAGCGTGTCGATGCGCACGCCGACGGCGTCGAAGACGGCATTGGCAACCGCGGGGATCTGCGGGTTCGCGCACATTTCGCCTGGCCCTTTGGCACCGTAAGGACCATCCGCCGACGGCCGCTCCAGCACGATGATCTCGGTTTGGGCGAGATCGCCCGGTCCCGGCATCAGATACTGGTTGAAGTCGGTGCCGCCATGGTCGCGGTTGGGATAATAGGGCTCGGTCGTTTCGTAGAGCGCGTGGCTGATGCCCATCCAGGAACCGCCGACCAGTTGCTGCTCGACCATTTTCGGGTTCAGCGCGCGGCCGATCTCGAAGACGTTCTTCACGGTCAGCACCGTAACCTCGCCCGTCTCGTCATCGACCTCGACTTCGGCCACCGTGCAGGCATGGGCGTAGCAGGTCGACGGCTTCATCGCGCCGGTCTCTTTCTCCGGATAGGAGCGCGGGATCAGGAACATGCCGCGGCCTGAGATCGAGCGGCCGCGCTTGAAATGCGCCGACAAGGCAACATCGAAGATCGAGATCGATTTCTGTGGTGCGCCCTTGACCAGAATATTGCCCTGGCCGTCAGTCTCAAGGTCGGAAGCGTTGACCTCCAGCTCTTCCGCCGCCACTTCCAACATCACCTGGCGCGCTTCCTTGGCCGCCTGGATGACGGCGTTGCCGGCGCGGTGGGTGCCGCGCGAGGCGAAGGTTCCCATGCAGTGCGGGCCGGTGTCGGTGTCGGCGGTGTCGATGGTGACGCGGTCGGTCGGCACGCCGATGGTCTCGGCGCAGATCTGCGCCATGATCTGCTTCAGGCCCTGCCCGAGATCGACCGACGAAAGTGTGACCATAAAATTGCCGGTCGGCGTCGAATGCACCAGCGCCTGCGTCGGGTCGCCGCCAAGGTTCATGCCCGTCGGGTAGTTGATCGCGGCGACGCCGCGTCCGCGCCTTATCGCCATCTCAAGCTCCCTTCGTGTAGGAGGACATCGCCATATACTTCTCCGCCACCGGCCAGTTGGCGGCGCGCGACGCCTCCTGCATACACTCGATCAGCGCCGCTCCTTCGGTCGGCTGGCGATGCGCCTTCATGTCGCCATCGCGATAGGCGTTGATGAAGCGGAATTCGAGCGGGTCCATGCCGATCAGCCGCGCCAGCTTGTCCATCTGCACCTCAAGCGCGAAGTCGCCGATGGTGACGCCGAACCCGCGCATCGCGGAGGAGGGTGTGCGGTTGGTGTAGACGCAGTAGGTGTCGATCCAGACATTGGGAATGGTGTAGGGGCCGGGATAGTGCGCCGCTCCCTTCTGCGCGCCATAAGGCGAGTGACGCGAATAGGCGCCGGCATCGGTGTAGCCGGTGACCTTGCGCGCAACGATGCGGCCGTCGTTCATCACGCCGTCCTTGATGATTATCTTTTCGGCGGCGCGCGGCGAGGAGATCTGCATCTCCTCCTCGCGGCTATAGACGAAACAGACCGGGCGTCCGGTTTGTTTAGCGCCAAGAATGGCGATCGGCTCGACGATGACGTCGACCTTGCCGCCAAAGCCGCCGCCGACAGTGCCGCCGACGAAATGCAGTTTCGAGCCTGGCATCTGCAGGATGATCGAGGCGTTGTCGAGGGTGAAGAACATCGCCTGGGTGTTGGTGTAGCAGGTGAAGCGGTCATTGCCTTCCGGCACCACGACGCAACCCGTGGTCTCGGTCGGCGCATGCTCGATCGGCGAGGATTGATAACTCTGTTCCAGGATGTGGTCGGCGCCAGCGAAGCCCGCCTCGGCATCGCCGAAGCGCACCTTGCGGCATTCGCCGCTGTCGTAGAGGTAATAATTCTGGCCGTGATATTCGTTGACCAAAGGCGCGCCGGGCTTCAGCGCTTCTTCCATGCCGAAGACGGCCGGCAGCACCTCGTAGTCGACCTTGACCTTGGCTGCCGCTTCCTGAGCCGCGCGCTCGGTCTCGGCCAGCACCGCCACCACGGCCTCGCCCTTCCAGCGCACCTTGCCGTCGGCCAGCACCGTTTCGTCTTCCGGTCCGACCTGGATCAGGATCAGGATGGTGTAGACATTGTGCGGCACATCCTTGGCGGTGAGGATTTTCACCACGCCGGGATGCTTCTCCGCTTCGGAAGTGTCGATCGAACGGATGCGGGCATGGTGGTGCGGACTGCGCACCATTTTCAGGTGAAGCATATTCGGGACGTTGCGGTCGGCGAAATAGGCGGTCTTGCCCGTCACATGACCCGGCGAATCCAGCCGCGGCCGCACATGGCCGATCTCGTGCAGGCCGTCCTTGCGCTGATCGGCGAAATAGTTTTTGCGCAGTTCCATTCTTTTGGTCCTTAGGCCGCGTTCTGCGAATTGGCTCGGGCCGCCGTCAGCACCGCCTCGATGATCGGCTCGTAGCCGGTGCAGCGGCAGATGTTGCCGGACAGCGCCTCGATCACGTCCTCGCGGCTCGGATTGGGCGTGTGGTCGAGCAGCACCTTGGCGGCCATGATCATGCCCGGCGTGCAGAAGCCGCATTGCGTGGCGAAGGCATCGAGGAAGGCACGCTGCAGCGGGTGCAGCACGCCGGCCTCAGCGAGGCCCGATGTGGTGCGGATGTCGGCGCCGCTGCAGGTCTCGGCCAGGGTCAGGCAAGAGAGCCGGAGTTCGCCGTCGATGACGACCGAACAGGCGCCGCAGGTGCCCTGGTGGCAGCCGCCCTTGGGCGAGGTGTCGCCGATCTTGTCGCGCAGCGCGTGCAGCAGCGTCGTGCCGCTGTCGACAAATTCGGCCTTCTCCGAGCCGTTGAGCGTGAACTGAACCGGAACCTTTGCCATGTTTTCCTCCCAGCGCGCCTGCCCGATTGATCGGACAGACGCGCGCCCCCCAAGCGGTGGTTAAGTAAGCAGCAGCCGGCCGAGATGGACCGGCAGAACCTCGGCGCGATACCAGGCGCTGGCGATCGGGTCGGTGATTGGCGAAGCGCCTTCACCAGCTGCAGCCAGCGCCGCTGCGACGCCCTCCTGCTCGAGCCTGCTGCCGATCAGTGCCTTTTCCGCAGCACGGGCGCGCATCGGCCGGTCTGCCATGCAGCCGAGCGCGATCCGCGCCGAGGAGACAGTGCCGTCGCCGGCCTGTTCGAGAACGGCGGCGATGCTGAGTACCGAGACGCCCTTCGGCTTGACCCGCGACACTTTCAGGAAGCGGAAATTCTCGGTCTTCGGCAACGCGAAGGCGACTGACGTGACGATGGCGCGGCTGTCGTCCCGCCTGGCCAGAAAATCCTCGATAGGCAATTCCCCATCATCGGTGCCGACCGTCGCATCCAACGCCAGCAGGGCGACAGCGAAATCACCGTAGGGCGCGGGTGCGAACAGATTGCCGCCGACAGTCGCCATATTGCGGATCGCCGGGCCGCCGACGGCGCGCGCAGCCTTGGACAGCGCCGCAAGCTCGGGATGGCGGGCGATGGCCGCCATTGTCACCGAAGCGCCGATGCGGACCTTGCCGCCGGCAACGGTGATCCCGGAGAGGGTCGGATCGGTCGAGCGGACGAGGCCGGTGACGGAGACATCGCCTTCATTGGCGGCGCGCACGACCAGCGTGCCGCCGCCGAGATAGCGGGTGCCGGGCGCCTTCAGCGCAGCGTTGGCATCCCTGACGGCCGAAAAGGTCTGGAGGGCAAGCGCCATGGCAGTCTCCCCTGACTCAGCTCTGGCCAGAAAAATGGCTCTTCAATGCATTGAAGCCACCCTGGAAGACATTGGCGGCCATGCCGGCGGCGATCTTGTCGGCCTCTTCGGGCGCCGCGTCGAAGCTCGCGGTCCATTCGGCATAGGTGCGGTCGCAGTCGGTCACGCGGCGCAATTGCAGCGTCGCTTTGTGATTGGTCAGCGGCTGCGGCGTTTCGAGGATAGAATAGCTGACGCGGAAATCCGCATCGGAGAAGTCGAGCAGTTTTTCGCGGATACGCGCGCCGCTGGCGAGCTCGAAATTACGCACGCAGCCGATGGTTTCGGCGCTCTTGCCGTCTTCGATATGGCTCTTGACCATGCGCGGATGCCAGCCCGGCAGGCCGTTGAAGTCGCGTATGCGCGCCCAGACCTTTTCGACCGGCGCGTCGATGACGCTGGAGACGGTGACTTCAGCCATATGATCATTCCCCTACGAATTCGATACGCTGCAGGGTAGGGCGGCGGCCGGCGCTGCGCTTATCAATGGGTCTTGCGGCCCTATCAAGGAGTCTGAAAAACGAGCGGCTTGGCTCAGGCCATGGCCCGCGCCGCCTCGCGGTAAAGCGTCGGCGGCACGCCGACATGGTCGCGGAAGAAGCGCGAGAAATTGCCCTGGGTGGTGAAGCCGAGATTGCAGGCGACCGAGATCAGCGGTTCCTGCGACCACTGCAGCTGCCGCACGGCTTCCTCCATGCGCAGCGTGTTCCAGTAGACATTGGGCGTCAGATTGGTCTGTTCCTTGAATAAAGCAAAGAAGTGCGGCCGCGACAGGCCGACGCTGCGGGCGACGTCGTCGAACGAGATGCGTTCGCAGACATTGGCCTTCATCAGCTGGATTGCCTTGCGGACGCGGAAATCCTGCATTGTGTTGACGCGGATGCGCGCCTCCTGCGGCGCCGAGGCGTCGGCGGCGTCGAGCAGGCTATCGATGAAGCGCTCGATCTCGTAATTGGCGACGTCGTCGATGCTTTCATTATCGCTCAAATGGTCGAGCAGGTTGGCGGCGGCCTGGTGCAGCCAGGGTTCGAGCGTGATCGCAGCCTGTGCAAACAACGGCGCCGACGAAGGCAGGTCGCGGCGCCGGCGCGCCCAATCCGGATCGATGTAGAAAGCGAGGAACAGGCCGGGCCTGCCGTTCTGCGACAGAATGTGGCTGTGCGGCTGGTAGGAATTGATGCCGGCGGCGGTGCCGGGACCCAGCGGCACCGTCTCGCGGCCGACGGTCATCTCGCCGGCCGTGCCCTCCAGCCAGATGATGATGTGGGCCTCGACATGCGCATGGGTGACGAAGTCGCTGGCGACATTCAGGACAGAAACATGTCCGAACCGGCCCCAATAGAGCCTGATCGCGTCCGTCATGGGTTATACCTCCCGCAGACGACTGGCCTCCCTTCGCCTGCAACGGGATTGTGCGGCTGAGTTCGGGGTCGCGTCAAGGCGCGGGGCGAAAGCCGCTGTGTGCTGCCGGCGGCAGTGGTGGATTTTCAGACTGAGCGATAGGGTTTCCCGTCAAACCGAAGCCGTCATGCCGCCGTCGACATAAAGCGTATGGCCGTTGACGAAGGATGAGGCGTCGGAGGCGAGGAACACGGCGGCGCCGATCAGTTCGTCGACATACCCCCAGCGGCCGGCCGGCGTGCGCTTTTCCAGCCAGGCGGAGAATTCCTGGTTGTCGACCAGCGCCTGGTTCATCTCGGTGCGGAAATAGCCGGGGGCGATGGCATTGATCTGCAGCCCGTGTTTCGCCCAGTCGGTACACATGCCACGGGTCAAATTGCGGATCGCGCCCTTGGTCGCCGTATAGGGCGCGATGTTGGGCCGGGCGAGTTCGCTCTGCACCGAGCCGATGTTGATGATCTTGCCCTTGCCTCGCGCGATCATATTGCGGGCGACCGCCTTGCCGGCATGGAAGGCGCCGGAGACATTGGTCTTGAACAGCCGCTCCCACTGCTCCTCGGGAAAGTCCTCAAGCGGAGCGCGGAACTGCACGCCGGCATTGTTGATCAGGATGTCGATGGCGCCGATCTCGGCCTCGATGCGGGCGACATCGGCATCGACCGCGCGAAAATCCGTCACGTCGAAGGTCGAGGGGTGCGCTTTGAAGCCGGCGTCGCGCAAGCCGGCGACGGCACCGGCAACCTTGCCGGCATCGCGGCCGTTGAGCACGACACTTGCGCCATGCTCGGCAAGGCCGCGCGCCAGCGCCAGGCCGATGCCTTGGCCGGAGCCGGTGATCAGCGCCAGCCGGCCGTTGAGCTCGAACAGGGATTTCGATGTCAAGGCAACGGTTCCAGCCGAAAGGTTCAGTCCAAAAACATTCAGTCATTGCGCCTGAAGTTGCGGATCCGGTCGAACAGCACCGCGAGCAGGATGGCGCCGCCGATGAACACGCCTTGCCAGAAAGCATTGATGCCGAGCAGACCAAGGCTGTTGCGGATCACTTCGATGAGCGCGGCACCGACAATGGCGCCGAAGGCGGTGCCGACGCCGCCGGCGAGATTGGCGCCGCCAATGACCGTGGCAGCGATGACCTGCAGTTCCATGCCGGTGCCGAGATTGGTGGTGACGGCGCCAAGCCATCCGGTCTGGATGATGCCGGCAATGCCCGCCGCCAGCGCCGAGATCATATAGACCGCGACCTTGATCTGCTTGACGGGAACGCCGGTCAGCGTCGCCGCGTGCTCATTGCCGCCAATGGCGAAGATGTGGCGGCCAAACTTGGTCCAGCGCAGCGTGAAGCCGGTGATCAGCGCCAAAAGGATCATGTAGAGCACCGGATTGGCGATGCCGAACACCCAGGCGCCGCCGCCCAGCGCCAGAAGCTTGTCGTGATCGGGGCCGAACTGGAAGACGACGGTGTTGTTGGAGGCGACCATGGCGAGGCTGCGCGCAATCGACAGCATGCCGAGCGTCACCACGAAGGGTGGAAAGCCGAGATAGGCGATCATGATGCCGTTGAAGGCGCCTATGGCGAGCGCGGTGGCGATCGAGGCGAGGATGCCGACCTCGATGGAGTAGCCGGCATGCATGGTGACGGCCAGCACCATCGACGACAGGCAGAGCACCGAACCGACCGACAGGTCGATGCCACCGGTGATGATGACGAAGGTCATGCCGAGCGCGATGATGGCGACGAAGGTGATGTTGCGGGTGATGTTATAAAGGTTCTTCGACGTGGCGAAGGCGTCGGTGGCAAAAGACAGGAACAGGCAGGCCAGGATGACCGCGATCACCACCCAGAAGGTCTGGCTGGCAAACAGTCTTGCCGGCAAGGATTGCTGTTTTTGTTCGATCGGCTGGTCAATTGTCAGTGCCATCGTCGACCTTCATCTGCTGTGCGTGGTGAAATTCGCTGAGATCAAACCTGTTCGATGGCGCCGGTGATCAG
The DNA here is from genome assembly GCF_040324515.1 of Mesorhizobium sp. C264A. Lineage (NCBI taxonomy): Bacteria > Pseudomonadati > Pseudomonadota > Alphaproteobacteria > Hyphomicrobiales > Phyllobacteriaceae > Mesorhizobium > Mesorhizobium sp. C264A. Next base: position 680,988 of record NZ_JAMYVY010000001.1, read on the forward strand.
CCCGGTGACTTCCTCGGGCGAACTTGACGCAATCGTCTTGTCGGCGACCTTGCGGCCGCGCCGCATGACGATGACGCGGTCTGCAACGGTGAACACGTCAGGCATGCGGTGGCTGATCAGCACCACTGCGATGCCCTGGTCGCGCAAATGGCGGATCAGGTTCAGCACTTCGGCGACCTGGCGCACCGAGATCGCGGCCGTCGGTTCGTCCATCAACACGATCTTGGCCTGCGACAGCATCGTGCGCGCGATCGCCACCGCCTGACGCTGGCCGCCCGACATCTGCTTGACGAGGTCGCGCGGACGGGTCTCGGACTTCAACTCGGCGAATAGCTGGCCGGCGCGCTTGTACATGGCGGCATAGTCGAGGATGCGTAAAGGGCCGAGGCCGCGGCGCAATTCACGGCCGAGATAGACATTGGCGGCGGCGGTCAGATTGTTGCACAGCGCCAGGTCCTGGTGGACGATCTCGATGCCGTGCTGGCGAGCTTCCGCCGGCTTGTGCAGGATCAACTCCTTGCCGTCCATGCGCATGATGCCATGGCTGGGGCGGAAATTGCCGGCGATCATCTTGACCAGCGTCGACTTGCCGGCGCCGTTGTCGCCCATCAGGCCGACCACCTGTCCGGGCTCGATCGACAGCGATACGTCGTTGACCGCCTGGATGGCGCCGAAATGCCTCGAGATATTGGTGAGTTCGAGAACCGCCACCAGTCTTTGCCTCCCCGTGTTTTGCGACCCGCTGCTGTTCCCGGCGTGAATGCCGGCGCTGCTTTGGCCCCGCTCTCCCCATCTCCTCCCGGAAACAGCGCCAGCGTTCTTTTACGCAAAAGCCGGCGCTCGTCAATCAATTGTCGGACGAATTGAAGCCTTGGTTATCCAAAAATCCGTTTTGTAGGACAAATAGCATTGACGTTGGCCGCAAGCCGATATTAGCTAAGCGTCGGAGGAGATCATGCCGATGCCGCTGGCGGTTAGCCGGGCGGAATCGGCGGAGGTTTATCGGTCGAGGTTGCGGCGCCACCCATGTGTTGAGCCGGGCCAATGCCGCATCTGGAAATGCTTATCGATCTGTCTTGGCGACACGAGTGCTCGTGAAACGAACCTCGGTCATTAAGCATCCGGTCGATCTGTGTGGCGGGCACGCCGTGTCCGTCTGTTTCAAGGGAGGACTGACATGAGGAAAACACTTTTGCTCGCCGCCGTCGCCGCCATGGCGCTGGGCGCCGGGCCGGCTTTGGCCAAGAAACAGCTCGTCATCGTGGTGAAGGGTCTCGACAATCCATTCTTCGAAGCCATCCACCAGGGTTGCGAGAAATGGAACAAGGAAAATGCCAGCTCGGAATATGAATGCTTCTACACCGGCCCGGCGTCGACCTCCGACGAGGCCGGCGAGGCGCAGATCGTCCAGGACATGCTGAGCAAGGCCGACACGGTGGCAATGGCGATTTCGCCATCCAACGCGCCGCTGATCGCGCAGACGATCAAGACCGCCAATCCGACGATCCCGATCATGACGCTCGACGCCGATCTCAGCAAGGAAGATGCCGCGCTGCGCAAGACCTATCTCGGCACCGACAACTATTTGATGGGTCACAAGATCGGCGAGTACATCAAGAAGGGCAAGCCGAACGGCGGCACGATCTGTACCATCGAAGGCAATCCCGCGGCCGACAACATCCTGCGCCGGGCGCAGGGCATGCGTGACGCGCTGTCGGGCAAGGAAGGCCTGGCGGCACTTGCCGGCGAAGGCGGCTGGACCGAAGTTGCCGGTTGCCCGGTGTTCACCAATGACGACGGCGCCAAGGGCGTGCAGGCGATGACCGACATCCTCGCCGCCAACCCCAAGCTCGACGCCTTCGGCATCATGGGCGGCTGGCCGCTGTTTGGCGCACCGCAGCCTTATCGCGACCTGTTCGGGCCGCTCAAGGACCGCATCGCCAGCAACGACTTCGTCATCGGCGCCGCCGACACGATCGGCGATGAAGTGGCGATCGCCCGTGACGGCCTTGTGACCGCTCTGGTCGGTCAGCGGCCGTTCGAAATGGGCTACAAGGCACCATCGGTGATGATCGATCTGGTCGAAGGCAAGGCCGTCGCCGATCCGGTGTTCACCGGCCTCGACGAATGCACCAAGGACACGGTCGACACCTGCATCCAGAAGTAGGTTCTCGATTTCGGGGCGCCCTTTGACGGGCGCCCCGTCTCTTCCCGGACGGACGCAACGGTTGGGGCAGCAGGCTCCGGCTTTGACGCGTCTGTAGTTTGGATTTTCGGCAACGAGATCGGCGCGCCGTGCAGGTTCGGACCAGTCCGGACGCAGACGGCCGACGCATTGGAACGTGAATGCCGGACGAGAAATCAAAGAAGCGAGCCGAGCGGGCCAAGGCACAAGCCAGCCGCGGTCCGGCTGTCATGCGCAGGGCCGGTGCCGCGCATTTTCCGGGAGCGAGCGTCCATGTCTCGCTGGCCGGCGAGATCGGCCTCAGAATCGTGCGAGGCGATTATCCGCCCGGCACCATTCTGCCCAACGAGGCCAAATGGGCCGAGACCTTCGATGTCAGTCGTTCGGCGGTGCGCGAAGCCATCAAGATGCTGATGGCCAAAAGCCTGCTGGCTTCACGGCCCAAGATCGGCAGCTGGGTCGAGCCCAGGGAACGCTGGAACCTGCTCGACCGCGATGTGCTGGCCTGGTACGCGACCGGGCCGGACCGGGAGGCCTTCCTGCGCACGGTGCAGGAGTTCCGTCACATCATCGAGCCGGAAGCGTCGGCCTTTGCCGCCACGCGGCGCAGCGACGAGCAGATGGACGAGATCAGCCAAGCCTGTCGTGAGATGGGCGAGGCTTTGAACCTGCAGGAGCGTATCCACGCCGACACGCGTTTTCACCTCGCCATATTGCGCGCCTCGGGCAACGATCTGCTGGTGCCGCTTGGCGTTCTGATCGAGTCGGCGCTCGATCATCTCTTTGTCTTCGTCACACGCGAGACCAGCGATCAGCGGCGGGCGCAGGCGCTGCATGAGGCGATCGAGAAGAACATCCGCCTGCAGCGTCCTGCGGCCGCGCGCAATGCGGTGCACAGACTGCTCGCCAACACCGACGATGTTATCGGCCGGTCGAGGCGCTGACACAGGCTTTTCGCCACCTCAAATCGTCTGCTTCTTGCCATCCTTGCTGGGCATCAGGTCGACGCCGTTGACCTTGCCGATATATGTCGCCAGCATCGGCACGAATTGCTCGGCCGGGCCAGTGGCATGGGCACCGGCGAAGGAGTTCTTGGTGGCGTTGCCGAGGGGGTTGGCGATGCCGGCCGCACCCGCCATCGATTCCAGATAGGTCAGGTCCTTGAAGGCGTTGGCGATGGTGAATTTATGCGCGTCGCGGTCGCCCTCCAGCGTCCAGCGCATGAAGGTCTGGTAGAAGCCGCAATCCATGCGGCCGTTGCGGATGACGCTGTCGAAACGCGGTGGCGAGATGCCGACCTTCTTGGCCAGCGCCAGCGCCTCGGAATAGATCGCGGCATAGCCCAGCGAGATGAAGTTGTTGAGCAGCTTCATGCGGTGGCCGTCACCTGTATCGCCAATATGAACGATGCGGCCGGCCCAGGTTTCGATGACCGGCTTCACACGGGCAAACAGCGCGTCGGGCGCGCCGACCATGGCGTCGAGCGTGCCTTCCCAGGCTTCCTTCGGGGTGCGGCTGAGCGGTGCATCGACGAAGTCGACGCCGATCTCCTTCAGTTCCGCCGCCACCGCCACCGTCGAGACCGGATCGGCGGTCGAGCAGTCGACGACGACCGAACCCTTCTTCAAGCCCTCCTTGAGGCCGCCGGGGCCGCGGATGATGGCTTCCACTTCGCGCGAGCCGGTGACGCAGATGAAGACGATGTCGGACGCCGCCGCCACGTCGCGCGAAGTCGCCGCCTCCTTGGCGCCCCGGCCAATCAGGTCCTCCGCCGGCTTGCGGTTCTTGCGGCCGAGGAAGGTCAGGCCATAGCCCTTGTCGACGATGTTCTTGGCAATGCCGTGCCCCATCAGGCCAAGGCCGATAAAGCCGATCTTTTCGCTCGCGGCGGTCGTGGTCATGTCTTGAAGTCCTGTTGCGATGATTGATAGTGGGCGCCGCCGTGTGGCGGGCGAGGGTGGTTGCGGAATGCCATATTGTCTGACAATACACGGAAATCCTAGGCATTGGAGACGAAAATGACGAAGCGGATCATGTTCACCGGCGGCAGCGGCAAGGCCGGTCGCCATGTCGTGCAATATCTGGTCGAACAGGGCTGCCAGGTGCTCAACATCGACACCAGGCCGCTCGACAATCCCAAGGTGCGCACGCTGATCACCGACATCACCGACAGCGGCCAGGTGTTCAACGCGCTGTCGAGCTATATGGGCCTGCATGAATTCGATCCGTCGCTGCGCCCGCAGCCGGTCGATGCCGTGGTGCATTTCGCCGCCATACCGCGCATCATGATCACGACCGACAATGAGGCGTTCCGCATCAATGCGATGGGCACCTACAACGTCATCGAGGCGGCGGTGAAGCTCGGCATCCCGAAGGTGGTGATCGCGTCCAGCGAGACCACCTACGGCGTGGTGTTCGCCAACGAGCCGCGCGATCCCAAATATTTCCCACTCGACGAAGAATACGACGTCGATCCGATGGACAGCTATGCTCTGTCCAAGGTCGTCAACGAGCACACGGCGCGCGCCTTTGCGCAGCGCAACGGCACCGATATCTATGCCTTGCGCATCGGCAACGTCATCGAACCGCACGAATATTCGCTGTTTCCGAAGTGGTTTGCCGATCCGGGCTTTCGCAAGCGCATCGCCTGGAGCTATGTCGACGCGCGCGATCTCGGCCAGATCACGCTGCGCGCCGTTGAAACGGACGGGCTCGGCTTCCAGGTGTTCAACGCCGCCAATGACGACACCTCGTCCGACCTGCCGACGGCCGAACTTTTGAAGCGGTTTTACCCCGACGTGCCGGTCAAGGCGGATCTCGGCGAATATGAAACGCTGCTCTCGAACCGCAAGGCCAGGGACATGCTCGGCTTCCGTCCCGAGCACAGCTGGCGCAAATACGTCAAATAGGACGGCCGGGGGCAAGGTTGCGACCTGATCTGTGCACAGCCGCAGGCTTTGCCGTCAACGTCCTGTCCTTTGCTTGACAGCTTTCGAAATCCGGACTTTGTGGACGCATGAGGGACGGAAAGCCGAATAAGGGAAAGAAGCCTGAAAAGGCGGCATCCGGCGAGCGCCCGGCGACCCTTCGCCGGGCTGACGCCACCCGGATGCCCGGCACCAGCGTGCATGCCTCGCTGGCCAGCGAAATCGGGCTTCGGATCGTGCGCGGCGACTATCCGCCAGGCACCATCCTGCCCAATGAAGCCAAATGGTCCGAAACCTTCAACGTCAGTCGCTCTGCGGTGCGCGAAGCGATCAAGATGCTGATGGCCAAAAGCCTTTTGGCGTCGCGCCCCAAGATCGGCAGTTGGGTGGAGCCCAGGGAGCGCTGGAACCTGCTCGATCGCGATGTGCTCGCCTGGTACGCGACCGCGCCCGACCGTGAGGTGTTCCTGAAGACGGTGCAGGAATTCCGCCACATCATCGAGCCGGAAGCGACTGCCTTCGCAGCCATGCGACGCACCGAGGAGCAGATGGCCGAGATCAGCCAGGCCTGCCGCGAGATGGGCGAGGCGTCGAGCCTGCAGGAGCGCACGCGCGCCGACACACGTTTCCATCTGGCCATCCTGCGTGCCTCCGGCAATGACCTGCTGGTGCCGCTCGGCGTGCTGATCGAATCCGCCTTCGATCATCTGTTCACCTATACGACGCGCGAACTCGACGATCTGCAGCATGCACAGCAACTGCACGAGGCGATCGAGAAGGCCATCCGCCTGCAGCGGCCGGAGGCGGCCCGCAACGCGGTGCGCAAGCTGCTCGCCAATACAGACGGCGTCATCAACACCCGGTAGGATGTGCTGAAATTCAGGTGAGGCGGGCCTGCAAACGCCGGCTTTCTGCGCTTCCGGTGCTCACGTACTTAAGTACGCTCCGCTCCGGTTCTCGAACCCAATGTTTTCGGCGCGGCCTGACCTGAATCTCAACACATCCTGCGAGCGCTCAGCCGGCCTGCGAAGTGGCCAAATGCTGCCTGGTCAGCGCGATCAGCAGCGCCTGGTCGCGCGCGGCGTGCTCGGGGCGGTTGACCACCTCGTCGCCATTGACGATCGCACCCCAGAAGCCGCGCAGTTCCTCGACGAAGGCTTCGCCGTAGCCGGCGCGCAGATCCTTCGTCGACAGTGTGTGGCCGTCCGAGGTCTTCACAGTCAGCCGGGTCGGGTGATGGTTGAGCCAGGGCGAGGGGAATTCGAGCTCGAGGCTGGCAGCGTCGAAGAACAGCGTGATGCGTTCCTTGTAGTCGGCGAGCTTCGGCACGGTGAGATGCGTCATCGTCCACAGCGCCTGGCCGTCGAGCAGTTTTACTGCGCCCTGGCCGCCATCGCCATTGGCGAAGATCTGCGCGCCAACGACCTCGCCATCCGGCACGCTGAGCGCGTCGAGCAGGCCGTGTACGGCATTCACATCGTGAATCAAGGCGGAGCTGTAAGCGGCGGTAAATCCACGGAAAGCCAGATCGTTCAAAGGCTGGCCGATAGCGCGTTCGACCTGTTGTTTCTGCCTGGCTTGCGCGGCGGCAATCAGCTCCTCGGGAATGTCGTTGCCGCGCTTGTAGCGCTGGTGGGCGATGAACGGCCAGGCATCGGGATCGTTAACCTCGACCGAGACGGACCGCAACGTCTTTGCCGTGCCGGGCAGCGAGGCCAGCGCCAGCCGGTAGCTCGGATCGAAGCGCTTCATATAGCCGACCTGCATGACCTTGCCGGCCTTATCGCGCGCGGCGATGATCTCGGCGATTTCCGCGGGGGAATAGCAGAGCGGCTTTTCGCAGAAGACATGCAGGCCGCGCCCCAGTGCGGCCAGCACCTGCTCTTGATGCAGCGGGTCGGGCGAGCCGATCACGACGGCGTCGAGCTTATGGTCGAACAGTTGCTCCGGCGTTTCGAAATTGGCGATGCCGTGAACTTCGCTGACATATTCCCGCGAAATCCTTGACGGGTCGGCGACGCCGACCAGTTCGAACAGGTCGCCGAGCCGCAACAGATTCGGAATATGCTCGACCTGCGAGATCATGCCGGCGCCGATAACGCCAACCCGTATCCTGCTCATGCTGCTAAAACTCTCTGCAAAGTGTTCCAGGCTCAGGGTGCGGCGGCCGGCCGATTGCCGATCTGCGCCAACAGCCCGGCAATCTCAGCTTCCACCGCCTTCAGATCCTCGCCGCCCGACATGATGGAAATCACCTCGTCGCGCGAGATCTCGGACTTTGCGTATGTGCCGCGATTGCGGCCGCGGTTGAGCAGCGTGAAAGTGTCACCGACAGGGTAGGCGTGGTGGATGTTGTGGCTGATGAAGATCACCGCCAGCCCGCGCATGCGCGCCTCGATGATGAATTTCAGCACCATGGCCGCCTGATGCACGCCGAGCGCCGAGGTCGGCTCGTCAAGGATCAGCACCTTTGCGCCGAAGTGGACTGCGCGCGCGATTGCCACCGATTGGCGCTCGCCGCCCGACAGCGTGCCGACGGCCTGCGTCGGGTCGCGCACGTCGATGCCGATATCGGCCATCGCCTGGCGGGCAATTGTGTTGGCGCGCTCCTTGTCGAAGCGCGAGAAGGGCAGGCGGCTTCTGGTCGGCTCGCGGCCGAGGAAGAAGTTGCGCGTGATCGACATCAGCGAGATCATGCCGAGGTCCTGGAAGACCGTCGCGACGCCGAGGTCCTGCGCGTCGCGCGGGCTGCGGAACGTGACGGGCTTGCCGTCGACGAAAATCTCGCCCTTGGTCGGCCGGTGCACGCCCGACAGAACCTTGATCAGCGTCGACTTGCCGGCGCCGTTGTCGCCCAGCAAGCAGTGCACCTCGCCGGGATAGACCTTGATGTCGATATCCTGGAGCGCGCGTACCGAGCCGAAATTGACCGACACACCACGCAATTCCATGGCTGGCTGGATGGCCGGGGACGGGTTTGGGTAGGTCATTTGCCGCCTCCGCGTCCGAGCGCCTTGAGGCGGATGTAGTTGTTGACCAGCACGGCCATCAAAATGACGATGCCGAGGAAGACCTTGAACCAGTCGGTGTCGATGCCGGTGTAGAAGATGCCCATCTGCACCAGGCCGAAGATCAGCGCGCCGAATAGCACGCCATAGACGGTGCCATAGCCGCCGGTGAGCAGCACGCCGCCGATGACCGCGGCGATAATTGCCTCGAATTCCTTGAGCAGGCCGCGCGTGGTGTCGGCGGAGCCGGCCTCCATCACCTGGATGGTGGCAAGCAAGGTCGCGGCACAGGCGGTGTAGATGAAGAGTGCGATCTTAACCCGGTCGACCGGCACGCCGACATTGCGGGCGGCATTGAGGTCGCCGCCGGTGGCGAATATCCAGTTGCCGTATTTGGTCTGGGTCAAGACATAGCCGGCAAGCGCTGTCAGGCCGAGCCACCAGACGATCGACATCGGAATGCCGACGACGAAGGGAATGCCGTCGGTGCGGGTGGCGATCCAGCCTTGCGTGCCCATCCATTGGAAGAAGCCGGTCAGGAGATGGCCGTTGAACAGGCCCGCGGTTGCCGGGTCCGGTGCGCCGTCGAGGATGTAGGGGATCTGCGTGCGGCCGGTGACGGCGCGGGTAATGCCGATCGACAGGCCGCGCAGGATGTAGAGCGACGCCAGCGTCACGATGAAGGAGGGCAGGCGGGTCTTCACAACGATCAGGCCGTTGACGTAGCCGGTGAGGATGGCGACAGCGAAGGCGCAGGCGATGCCGCCCCACAGCGGCAGGCCCCAATATTTCACCGTCAGTCCGATGACGACGCCGGCGAAGCCGACCATCGAGCCGACGGAGAGATCGAACTCGCCGGCGATGATGAGAAGGGCTGCGGCCGTGGCGATGATGCCGAGTTCGGCTGCCAGCGTCAGGAAGGTCATCGACCCCTGCAGCGAATAGAGGTTCGATGCACCCGGCAGCAGGGCGAAGATGATAATGGTGGCGATGAGGCCGCCGGCGGCACCGGCTTCGGGCCGGCGAAGCCATTGAGTCAGCCGGCCGGTGCTGGCCAGCCGCTCGTCAGCACCGGCCGCCCGTTTCGACATCATGCCGAAACGGTCCTTGCCCAGTACCCCGGGCGCCGGCGCTTCTGGAGGTATCGCCTTGTCTTCCACAACAGCCATTAGGCTCCCCAATCGCTCACTTCGCAATCTCGACCAGAGACGGGGAGCGCATGGCGGCTCCCCGATCCGTTTTGGTCTTGCCTTAGCGGATGCCGTCCTTGGCGAGCGCTAGGATCGCCTTGGCCTTGTCGGGCGAGTCGATGAACAGCGGGCCGGTGTAGGCGTTGTTCTGCGGCCAGAAGCCATGTGTGGCATGCTCGACCAGATAGATCACCGGCAGGTATCCCATCAGATATTGCTGTGCGTCCATGCCGAAGCCCATTTCGCCGGCGACGACGGAATCCAGGACTTCGGGGCTGATGTCGAAGGTGTAGAGCTTGATCTTGCCGAACAGTTCCTTCTGCCGGAAGAACGGGATCAGCGGATTGGCGGCGGTGGCGCCGAGCGCAAACACCGCCTGGGTGTCGGGATGCGCCGACAGATAGGCCTCGGTGCGGCGCTGGATGTCGGCCGGATCGGGCGACACGGTAAGCACCTCGGTGCCGCCGCCTGACGGCTTCAGCCCGTCATTCAACCCCTGGCAGCGCTGGTCGAGGCTGACATTGCCGACCTCGTGGTTGATGCAGACGACCTTGAGCGTGCCTTCCTTGGCCAGCCGCTCGCCCGCCTTCTTGCCGGAATCATATTCGGAGACTGTGCCGACGTAGAGAGAGGTGCCGAGTTCGGCGCCTTCCTTCTCGCCGGAATCCAGGACGACCATCGGAATGTTGGCGGCAAGGCCGGCCTTGACCGATTTACCAAGCGCATTGGCGTCGGCAATGGAGACGGCGATGCCGTCGGGATTGGTGGCGATGGCCGCGTCGAGCAGGCGGGCCTGTTCGACCACGTCGAACACTTGCGGCGCATAATATTCGACCTTGGCGCCGGTGAGCGCCGCCGCATCGTCGACGCCGCGCTTGACCACCGACCAGTAGGGATCGGAGGCCGAGCCATGCACCACGAAGGTGATGCGGACATCCTTAGGGTCCTTCAGGCCCGCGGCCTGCACGACGCCCGCCAGCATACTCATCGAGACAAGCGCGCCGAGCGCCAGTTTCAGAACAGTCTTCATGTCATTCTCCCATTGTCGTTGCAGTTCCAAATCCCTCTTTGCGCTGTTGGCCGACGGATCGGCTTACGGCGCTGACCGGGTGGCCGCTTTGCGGGCCTTTGCCGGTGTCGATGCCCCGAGCCGTGCACGCAGTTCCTCGCGCAACGGCTTCATGCCGATGATGTCGATGTCCTGCGCGCCGAGCCAGTCGCGAAAAGCCTGGTCGCGGAAGAGTTCATATTCCTCGGTGCGGATATAGGCGGAGCGCGGCTCGATCAGTTCGAGCTCGCCCGGCGCGTTGAAGTGCAGGCAAAAGAAGGTCAGGCCTTCACGGACCCCTTCGACCAATGCCTTGTAGGCTGGCTCTATCGGCTTGGAGCGTGGACGGCCCCAGGTCGTCTGAATGGCGGCGTCGAAGATGACAAAGCCTTTGGCGCGGGCTCCAGTGACGCCGCGCTGGAACGCCGCTTCGGTGACGCCGACCAGATTGTCGTTGGGCGAATAGGCCGACAGCGTTTTGGTCAACAGCACTGGCAGCCGATATTCCAGGCCGAGCTTGATGTAGACGTCGCAAAACTCCGGCGACAGCGCTGCCCCCATATGGGCGTCAAGATGAGTGACGTCGATGCCGGCGCGGTAGGCGGTGTCGATCTGCGCGCGAAGCTCGGTTTCCACCGCTTGCGGTGCTGCCTTGCGGCGGGTGGTCGCTACATCGGGCCAGAAATAGCCGAACTCGTCCGTCAGGCCGGCCGCGCGCGACGGCGACGTCAGCGGCCGCCATTTGTAGTGCTGCTTTTCGCTGTTCAGCGTCAGGTGGACGCCGAGATCGAGCCGGGGATCGGCGGCTGCCGCTTCGGCCATCTCAGGGAACCATGGGCACGGCACCATCACGGCGCCGGAGCTGCAGGCGCCGTGTGCGGTCAGTTCGAGGAAGGCGCTGTTGGCGCCATGGCACATGCCGACATCGTCTTCATGCAGGACGAGCTGTCGCGTCATGGACGGCCACCGTCTTGCCGGCCACCATCTTGCCGGCCACCATCTTGCCGGCACGCCGGTTTCGAGGGTCTTCCAAAGTGTGTCCCGTGCTGCATGGAACCGACCGTTTGCCCAACTGGACGCGATGGAACGCCCAATGCCGGCTTTCCGACAGGGCCACTTCGACGAATTCGGATGGGTACGATTTTTCCGCGGGCCTGCATTCTGGAATGTCGATTTCATTCGATATGCCCACATTCGGCGTCAAACCCGGCCATCAAGCAACCGGGATGGCTTGGTCAGATCGCAGCGGAGTGGTTCTTTCAAACAGCGGCCGCAGGCGTACTGCTTTCATACCATCAGCGATGTGGAGACTTGCCATGTACACTGCCGGCGAAGAAGAGATCGAAGCCATTGCCAGGGTGATCCGCTCGGGTGCGCTGTTTCGCTATGGCGAGAACAGCGAGTGCAACCGCTTCGAGGCCCGCTATGCCAGGCATCTCGGCGTCGAGCATTTTGCGCTGGCCGCCAGCGGCACCTATGGGCTCGCCGCCGGCCTGATCGGCCTCGGCATCGGCCCGGGCGATGAGGTGCTGGTGCCGGCGCACACCTATATGGCGACCGCAACGGCAGTGCTGTCGGTCGGCGCCATTCCGGTCATTGTCGACATCGACGAGAGCCTGACCATTGACCCGGCCGCTCTGCGCGACGCCATCGGCCCGCGCACCAAGGCGGTCATCCCGGTGCATATGTGGGGTGCGGCCTGCAACATGAACGCGATCATGGATATCGCTAAAAAACGCGGTCTGCTCGTGCTGGAAGATGTCTGCCAGGGCATTGGCGGCGGCTATGAGGGCAAGAAGCTCGGCTCCATCGGCCATGCCGGCGCCTACTCCTTCAACTACTTCAAGAACATCACGTCGGGCGAGGGCGGCGGCATCGCCACCAGCGATCCGAAAGTGGCCGAGCGCGCTCGCTGCGCCATCGACCCCTGCCACTTCTACTGGCAGGGCCGCAGCGACAGCATCAAGCCGTTCGCCGGCATCGGGGCGCGCGCCTCGGAACTGATGGGTGCAATGCTCAATGTCCAGCTCGACCGTCTGGACGGCATCATCGAGGCGATGCGGGCGGAGAAGAAGAAGGTGCTGGCCGGCACGCGCCATCTCGGCAATCTCGGCCTGACGCCGTCGCCGATGAACAGCCCCGACGACGATTGCGCGGCACAGGTAATGTATCTGCTGCCCAGCGAACAGGCGGCGCAGACTTTTTCGAAGACCATTCCGAGCGTCATTGCCGGCAAGACCGGCCGCCACAATTTCACCCAGTGGGACCAGGTGCTGATGCATGAGGGCGCGCATCATCCGGCGCTCAATCCGTACACGCTGCCGGAAAACAAGGGCCTGCGGCTGACCTATGCCGACGACCTCGGCAAGGGTTCTCTCGACATCCTCAACCGCACGGTGATGATCGCGATGAATCCGGCGCATGGCGACGCCGACATCGACGACATGATCCATAACATCGATGCGGCGGCCCGTGTGGCGCTGGAGAATGCCTCGCTGGACGATGTCGAGGTGCGCAAGGCAGCACCGGTGGACCTGCAGAAATTCGACAGCGTGAATTGAAGAGCCGCGTTGGACCGGCTTATTGCCGGTCCAGTCGCATAAAGGCGGCGCGCAGCGCCAGCACTGCGCGCAGGATCTGGCGTTCGTCCATCGCGGCATAGCCGAGCAGCAGGCCGTGTTCCGGCTCGCTCGAATGGTAGTTGATCGAGATGCCCTGCACGTCGAGGCCCTCCTTGACGGCAGCGGCGACGACGTCGCTGTCCTTGTAGGGTCGGATAAAACTGGCCAGCAGCTGCATGCCGGAATCGTTCTCGGTCACAGTCAGCCATTCGGCCAGATGCTCCTGGCACAGTTTTACGAAATTGGCCTGCCGGCGCGCATAGAGCCGGCGCATACGCTTCAGATGCGTGGCGAAATAGCCTTGCGTGATGAAGTCGTTGACCGTCGCCTGCAGGATCAGCGGCGCGAACTGGCCGGTGATCGAGACGGCGCGGTCGAAGGGGACCGACAGTTCGCGCGGCACGATGAGATAGCCGATGCGGAGCGCCGGGATCAGCGTCTTGCCGAAGGAGCCGATATAGACGACCCGGTCGGCGTGATCGAGGCCGCGCAGCGCCGGTACCGGCCGGCCACGGTACCGGTACTCGCCGTCATAATCATCCTCGACGATCCAGGCGCCGTGGCGCTCGGCGATGTCGAGCAGCTGCAGCCGTTCCTCGATGCGCATGATGGTGCCGAACGGCCACTGGCAGGATGGCGTCACATAGATCAGGCGCGGCGGCGGCAGCTCTGGGTCTGCGAGATGCCATCCAAGGCGATCGACCTTCAAGGGCGCAAGCTGCGCGCCGCTGGCGAGAAAGGCGCTCTTGGCGCCGAGATAGCCGGGCTCCTCCATCCAGACATGGTCGCCTTCGTCCATCAGCACGCGCGAAGCGAGGTCGAGTGCTGCCTGCGCGCCGGTGACGATGATGACCTGGTCGGCGGTGCAATTGATGCCGCGCGACAGGCTTATGGTCGAGGCGATGGCCTGGCGCAGGCCGGGATGGCCGGCAAAGGAGATATAGCCGAGCAAATTCTCATCGCGGCTGCGCGCATTGCGCACCAGAAGGCTCGACCAGATGGTGAAGGGAAAGGATGCCGATTCCGGCACGCCCGGATGGAAGTTGATGACGCCGGCATTGCGTGGCGGCTGCGGGCCGTTGACGATGGTCTGACCGCGCCGCGAGAGTTTTTGCGGGGCGGCGAGGCCGGCGCGCAGCGCGGCCGGCGGGCGTTTCTGCTGGATCGGCGCCACCCAGGTGCCGGACCCGGCGCGCGCCTCTATAAACCCTTCGGCGAGCAGCTGGTCGTAGGCGGCGATCACCGTGTTGCGGCCGACCTTGAGATCCTCGGCCAGCGAGCGTGTCGAAGGAAGCAGCGTGTTCTGCTGGATCTGGCCGTCGAGGATGAAGCGCCGCAAGGCGCCGTAGATCTGCCGGTGCATCGGTTCGTCCGAGCCGCGGTCGACCGACATGATGTCGAGGGAAAGGCGCATATGGTCGGCCAAGCTAGTCTCCGACCAACCTGGCGGCGCGGGCGATCTTCTCTTCGTTAAGCAGGCAGACAGTCTCCAGCACCAGCCGTCTGGTTTCGGGACGGACCTCGCGGCTGTTCTTCAGCGCGCGGTGAACGGTTGCCGCGCCGAGTTCCGCCTTCTCGGCGATCTCACGGATGGTGCAAAGCCGTTCCATGCCGAGTGCCGCCTCGAATGCCATGTCGCTCCTCCATCTGCATCAAGGCATGCCTCGTCCCCAGCCTCAAGCTGGAAACGCCGGGCCGGCAACTCGGGGGCAAAAATTTCGATGCCAAGAACTGTGCGATCCGCGCCGCCAAGGGAGGGCGGCGGCGCGGATCGCCGGGCGCTTTCGCGTCGCTACCCCTACCGAGGCGCGCGCCCAACCGGCCCAACCACCAGCCCCCGGCGGTGGTTAGGCCATGTCTCGTATTGCCACGTCGAACCCGGCCGCGCAGGCCGTTTTGAGAAGCGAAGCGTAACCTTTCGTGGCATAGGTCAAGGGGTGTGCCTTGGCCGGATCCTGCTCGGCCTCGACGACGATCCAGCCTTCGAAGCCATGGCTGGCCAGAGGCTGCAGCAGCGACAGGAAATCGACGGAGCCATCGCCGGGCACGGTGAAGATTCCTTCCATCACTGCCGCCATGAAACTCATGTCCTCGCGCCGTGCCTTCTCCAGCACGGCCGCGCGGACGTCCTTGCAATGGAAATGCACGATGCGGTCGAGATGCCGGTTCAGGAGGGAGGCCGGGTCGCCGCCTGAGAACAGACAATGGCCGGTATCGAACAGCAGGCCGACGCTCTTGCCGGTTGCGGCCATCAGCCTGTCGACCTCGTCATCGCTCTCGACGATCGTGCCCATATGGTGATGGAAAGCCATGCCGACGCCGAAGGCAGCCATGCGGTCGGCGAGTTCGGTCAGCTTCTCGCCATAGGCGGTCCATTCGCCGTCAGCGAGGCGCGGACGCTGTGAGATCGGCGCGAAAATGCCGTCATGACGGCCGCGCGAGGTGTCGGCATAGACGACGACCTTGGCGCCGAGGTCGCGCAGCAGGGTCAGATGTGAGGTGATGGCGGCGAATTCCTCGTCGACCGTGCGGTCCAGAATGCGGCCGTCATACCAGCCGGAGACGAGCTCCAGTCCGTAAGAAGACAGGATCGGTCCAAGCTCGTCGCTTCGCCTGGGGAATTTGCCGCCGAGTTCGGTGCCGCGATAGCCGGCCTGCCTGGTTTCCGACAGGCATGTCGCGAGCGGCGTATCGCCGCCGAGTGCGGGAACATCGTCATTGCTCCAGGTGATGGGATTGATGCCGATCTTGACCGTCATGCCGCTACTTCAAAGGGCTCGGGGAAACACAAAGCCGAGGCCGGCAAACTGAGGGGAAAGAGGACCTGTCACTAGGTCCAGTTGAGGTGAATTTGGTAGAGCCAATCGGGAGCGCTAAAGCGCGTCCCGTTTGAACGGACTAAGTCGACGCGCTTAGGTCTTTGCATGTCGTTGTCTCAAAACCGGCGCCACTTTTGAGCGACATGCATTAATCCTGCTGCGGCCTTCCGAAGGCCGCGCGCAGTTCGTCCTTGGCGTCCTCGAGCACTTTCCGGCGCGCCTGCGGCAGGTTCTTGCCGGCGCGGTTGATGTAGAAATTCAGCATCGACATGGCCGACTGAAACGGCTCGGCCTTGCGGCGGTCGCTGTGCTCGGCCGAGCGCTTGAGCGAGGCCGCGATCTTCCTGGCGTCGTCGGCTTCGAAGATGTGGTCCTCGAGGTCCATCGCATCGCTGTGCTCGGTCACCTCGGCCGACCATTTCTTTTTCGCGGTCATGACAAACTCCTTCCTGTCGCAAAAACTCGGGCAGGCCGCCGCCGGTTCCCGAGAAAGTCGCCGGGCCGCTGGAGCCACGGATCATGGCCCTGTGGCGCTGCCCGTCGCGGTGAATGCGCCGATAGTGGCGACACAACGGTCGACTTCCCAGGACCGTAGACAGGAAACGCCTTGACCCCGATCGTCGCCAATCAGGCGGATAGCCCCGGCATCGACAGCAGCTACGCCTGGATGCGGCTTGCCATCTCCATGCTGCTGGCGACGATCGGTGCGGTCGGCATGTGGGCCGTCGTCGTCGTGCTGCCGGCCGTGCAGGCCGAGTTCGGCGTTGACCGCGCCGCGGCATCGATGCCCTACACCGCAACCATGGTCGGCTTCGCCGCCGGCAATGTGCTGGTTGGCCGCGCGGTCGATCGCATGGGGTATTGGATCCCGGCACTGCTATCCTCGGTGGCTCTCGCCGCCGGCCTGCTGCTCGCCGCGCTGTCGACCTCTATCCTGCAATTCACCCTTGCCCAGGGCGTGCTGATTGGTGTCGGCACATCGGTGATCTTCGGGCCGCTGATCGCCGACATCTCGCACTGGTTCAACCATCGGCGCGGCGTCGCCGTCACGGCGGCGGCTGCTGGCAACTATCTCGCCGGAGCGCTCTGGCCAACCATCATGCCGACACTGATCAAGGCGGAAGGCTGGCGCTTCACCTATGCCGGCATCGGTGTATTCTGCCTGGTCACCATGGTGCCACTGGTGCTGTTGTTGCGGCGCGCTGCTCCGACGGCGGCTGCCGCCGGTTCGCCCGGAAGCCGGCCAGTGCAGTCGATTTCGCTGTCGCCGGCGGCGTTACAGGTGCTGCTGATCGTTGCCGGTCTCGGCTGCTGCGTGGCGATGTCGATGCCGCAGGTGCACATCGTCGCCTATTGCATGGATCTTGGCTACGGCATTGCGCATGGCGCCGACATGCTGTCGATCATGATGGCGGCGGGCGTCGTCAGCCGGCTTGCCTCCGGCTTTGTCGCCGACCGCATCGGCGGCGTGAAAACCCTGCTTATCGGTTCCGTGCTGCAATGCCTGTCGCTTTTGTTTTACATCCCGTTCGACGGGCTTGCCTCGCTCTACGTCGTGTCGCTGGTGTTCGGCCTGTCGCAAGGCGGCATCGTGCCTTGCTATGCCATCATCGTGCGCGAATACCTGCCCGCCAGGGAGGCCGGCCAGCGTATCGGCATCGTCATGATGGCGACCATCTTCGGCATGGCGATCGGTGGCTGGATGTCGGGCTGGATCTACGACCTGACCGGCTCCTACGCCGCCGCGTTCCTCAACGGGATCGCGTGGAACTTGCTGAACATAGTGGCCATCGGGCTGCTGCTGTGGAAAGCAAAACGCAGTGCTGCCCTGATGGCTTAGGAAGGCAGGATTGCCCTGTTGCTTGACAAGGGCGATTGGCTGCGCGACGCCAGCAGGCGAGTGGGTGCGGCAGCAGCCGGTTGGCATGGTGGCGGTGGAAAAGCTGGACATGGTTTCGCAAGGGCGCAGCGGCCGGGGCCCGGCACGTGGAGGATGTCCATGACCAAGCCGCGCTCGCGTCGTGGGGGCGGCCGCCCGACCCTATCAGATGTGGCGCGCAAGGCCGGCGTCGGCGCCATCACCGTGTCGCGGGCGCTGCGCGAACCGGAACGCGTCAGCCAAGATCTGCGGCGCCAGATCCAGGCCGCCGTCGACGAACTCGGTTATGTCCCGGATCCCAATGCACGGGCGCTGGCCTCGGCGCGCGCCGATGTGTTCGGCGTGCTGGTGCCGTCGCTGACCAACAACGTCTTCGCAGAAGTGGTGCGCGGCATCTATGACAGCCTGTCGGACGGCCCGTTCCGCGTCCAGCTCGGCAACACCCATTATTCCGGCCTCGAGGAGGAGCGCCTGCTGCAGGTGTTCGCACCGCAGCGCCCGGCGGCGCTGATCGTGGCCGGCATCGACCAGACGCCGACCTCGCGAAAGCTGCTGGAGAGCGCGGGCTGCCCGGTGGTGCAGGTGATGGAGACCGGGCCCGATCCGGTCGACATGCTGGTCGGCTTCTCGCATTTCGACGGCGGCCGCACCGCGACCGAGCATCTGATCGAGGCGGGCTACCGGCGGATCGGCTTCATCGGCGCACGCATGGACCCGCGCTCGCAGCGGCGGCTTGCCGGCTATCGCGCGGCAATGGAGAAGGCCGGCCTGTTCGACCCGCGGCTGGTCACCACCACGCCGCTACTGTCCAGCGTGACGCTCGGCCGCGAGCTGCTTCGCGATGCGCTGGCCAAGATGCCGGCGCTCGACGGCGTCTTCTGCAACAATGACGACATCGCGCTCGGCGTTTTGTTCGAATGCCATAGCGCCGCGCTCAACGTGCCGAAAACAATCGGCATTGTCGGCTTCAACGACCTCGAAATGATGCAGGCGGCGTTCCCGCCGCTCACCAGTATCCGCACCCCTCGCTATGAAATCGGCCGTCGGTCTGTCGCCATGGCGCTGGCGGCGATCGCAGGACGAAGGCCTGAGCAGCGGGTCGTCGATCTTGGTTTCGAACTCAAGCCCCGCGAGAGCACCGCACGCTGAACACGCTTTGGCCGGCCTCAGCAAATGGTGCTTTACACAACGTCATGGTAGCGCTACCATTTTCGTCGGGCAGACGTTTTGATGAAAGGCCGCCCCTGTTTATTATACATAAGCAACAGCTCATGCTTGTTTATTATGTATAATATGCTAGTTTCGTTTCTCGCCTGTGAAGCGGCGAGGGGGAGGGGATCGGGCCGGCTTCGGCCCTTGAGACGTGGCGCCGGCCAGGCTGGAGGGCCTTCGGCAGGCGTGGAAAACACACCACGACAAACAGCATCAAATTAACAAGCAGCAGCAAATAAAACTACAACTGGGAGGAATATCGATGATCAAGTCACTTGTTGGTGGCATCGTTGCCGCCACTGCATTCGTCATGCTGAGTTCGTCGGCCATGGCCGACCCGGAAGTTGTCAAGGGCCCGTCGGCTGAGCCGGATTGCTTTGCGCCCTGGGCGGCCGATACGCAGTTCTTCAAGTTCCCCAAGAAAGACGGCCCATACCGCATCGCGCTCGCCAATGGCTATATCGCCAACACCTGGCGCATCCAGATGGTGCAGACCGCCAAGGCCTATGCGGCCCAGCCGGAGGTCGCCGCGAAACTGAAGGAATTCAAGGTCGTCTCGACCGGCGAGGACGTGCCGGCTCAGATTTCGGCGATCAACAACTTCATCGATTCCGGCTATGACGCGATCGTCGTCAACGCCCAGAACCCGACCGCTTTCGGGCCGGTCATCAAGCGCGCCAAGGAAGCTGGCGTCATCCTCGTCGCCTTCGACAATATTCTCGATACCAAGGACGCCATCAACGTCAATGTCGACCAGAAGGGCCTTGGCGAATTGTGGGGCAAATGGCTGGTCGGCCATGTGCCGAATGGCGGCAAGGTGCTCGAAGTGCGCGGCGTTGCCGGGACTTCCGTCGACACCGACCGTCACAACGGAATCCATGAAGCGCTCGATGCCTCCGGCAAGAAATGGGACGTCACCGAGGTGGTCGGCAAATGGGACGACGGCGTGGCACAGAAGGCTACGGCCGACGCCATTGCCACCAACGGTCCGTTCGACGGAATCACCGGGCAAGGCGGCGACACCGGCATCGTGCAGGCGATGATCGATGCCAAGCATGCTTTCGTGCCGTTCGGCGGGGAGACCGAGAACGGTTTCCGCAAGTTCTGCGCGGCACATGCCGGCGACGGGCTGAAATGCTCATCGGCCGGCACCGGTCCGGCGCAGGTCGCGGTCGCCATCAAGACGGCGATTGCCGCGCTCGAAGGCAACGTCGTTCCGCAAGCAGTGAAACTGCCACTGGCGATCGTCGAGGATCCGAACTTCAAGGCCGGTCAGGATTTCTTCCCCGACCAGTCCGACAATTTCTTCGTCGGCAATTCCTTCCCGACCTGCGGCATCAATTTCACCGCGCAGGAAATTATGGGCCAGACCAAAGCTGACCAATAGGGGCTGACCAATAGGCGGCATATCCGGCGCCGCGGGATCTCCGCGGCGCCGGCCACTCGATATCCCTTGAAGTCAAACTGCCTCGGGAGGGCCGATGGACGGTGCGGTTCCGCTCTTCCGGATGGAAGGCATATCCAAGCGCTATGGTGGTGTGCGGGCGCTGGAAAAGGCCGAGCTTTCGGTCTCGTCCGGTAGCATCCACGCCATTCTCGGCGAAAACGGCGCCGGCAAATCGACGCTGATCAAGGTCATGGCGGGCGTCGTCGCGCCCGACGAAGGCCGCATGATGCTGAACGGCAGCGAGGTGACGTTCGCTTCGCCTGCTGCTGCAAACAAGTCCGGCATCGTCTGCATCTTCCAGGAGCTGTCGCTGGTTCCCGAACTCAGCGTTGCCGACAACATCGTCATCTCCGATCCGCCGAAGCGTTTCGGCATGATCGACCGCAAGGCGCAGCGCCGCATTGCCGAGGATGCGCTGGCACGCGCAGGTGCGGCCGACATCCATCCATTGGCGCTGGTCAAGGATCTTCCGCTTTCAAGAAGACAGATGGTCGAGATCGCCAAGGCATTGGCCAGGAAGCCGCGCATCCTGATCCTCGACGAGGCGACCTCGGCCCTGACCGCGACGGACGTCGCCAGGATATTCAGCGTGCTCAAGCGATTGCGCTCGGAAGGGCTGGCGCTGCTTTACATTTCGCACCGCATGAACGAGATCGCCGAGCTTGCCGACCACTGCACGGTGTTTCGCAACGGCCGCAATGTCGCCAGCTACAAGGCAGGCACAAAGAGCGACAACGAAGTCGTCGAACTGATGATCGGGCGCGAATACAGCCATATTTTCCCGCCGAAACCCGCGCGCACCGCAGCCGCCGCCGTTCCCGTGCTGGAGGCGCGCAAGCTGTCCTGGACGGACCGGCTGGACAATGTCTCGCTGACGGTCGGGGCAGGCGAGGTCGTCGGCCTTGGCGGCCTGGACGGCCAGGGCCAGCGCGAATTGCTGCTTGCCTTTTTCGGTGTGCTGCGCGGCCTCGGCGGCCAGATCCTTATCGACGGCAAGCCTGTTTCGATCGCCAGCCCCCAAGCGGCGCGCGACGACCGCATCGGCATGGCGCTGATCCCGGAGGACCGCAAGACCGAAGGCCTGATGCTGCCGATGACGGTGCGCGAGAACCTCTCCTTTGCCGCCCTAGACCGGCTGTCCAAGGCCGGCATCATCGACCGCGCGGCCGAACAGCGGCTGATCGACGACATGGTCGGGCTGCTGGCGATCAAGACGGCCGGCCTCGACATTCCGGTCGGTGCGCTGTCGGGGGGCAACCAGCAGAAGGTGGTCATCGCCAAATGGCTGATGCGCCAGCCGCGTATCATCCTGCTCAACGATCCGACGCGCGGCATCGATGTCGGCACCAAGCAGGAACTCTATCAACTGATGCGCAAGCTGGCGGATGCGGGGGCGGCGATCCTGTTCTATTCGACCGACTATGACGAACTGATCGGCTGCTGCGACCGCGTGCTGGTGCTCTATGACGGCGCGGTGAAGCGCGAGCTGGTCGGGGCCGAGATCACCGAGCGGGCACTCATTGCAAGCGCGCTCAACATCCACGGCGATGACGCCGGCGCGAGAGACGATGCCGGCGCAAGACAGGGAGCGGACGCGTGAAGGAGTGGCGCTACTGGCTGGCCGAGCAGCGCGGAACACTGATGGCGCTTGGTATATTCATTGTCATGTTCGTCATCTACACCTCGAACCATCCGGCGGGCTTCACCGCCAATGTCGTGCAGACGGCGTCCAACAAGGGCGTGCTGCTCGCCTTCGTCGCCATGGCGCAGACACTGGTCGTGATCACCGCCGGCATCGACCTCTCCGTCGGCATGATCTTCACGCTGACCAATTGCCTCGCCTCCTGGCTGGTCATCGGCACCGGCCTCGAGACCGCTTTCGGCGTCATCGCCGTGCTCGGCACCGGGCTCCTTTGCGGAGCGATCAACGGCGCCATCGTCATCTACGGCCGCCTGCAGCCGATCGTCGCCACGATCGCCACGGGTGCGGTCTATTTCGGCATCGCGCTGCTGCTCAGGCCGTTTCCCGGTGGTTCGGTCAACGAAGGTCTCGCCGACGCGCTGACCGGACGCCTGTTCGGCGTGGTGCCGGCGAGCCTGGTCGTGCTGCTCGCCGTCGTGCTCGTGGTCTGGGTGCCGTTCAGCCGCTCGGTGCTCGGGCGCGCGGCCTATGCGGCCGGGTCCTCGGAGACGGCGGCCTACATGTCCGGTGTGCCGATAAGGCGCGGCAAGTTCGCTGCCTACGCGCTCGCAGGCCTGTTGGCCGCGATCGGCGGACTGTTCCTGACCTTCTTCACCTATACCGGCGATGCAGCCTATGCCAGCGGCAACGCCTATACGCTGTTTTCGATTGCCGCGGTGGTGCTGGGCGGCGTCTCGCTGTTCGGCGGCAAAGGCAGCGCCATCGGCGCCATCTTCGGCGCCTTGGCCTTCCGCACCATCGGCGACCTGTTGTTCGTGTTCGATTTCGACCCGCTATGGCAGCCACTGTTCCAGGGCGTTATCCTGCTGGTTGCGGTCAGCCTCGGCGCCTTCGCACTGTTTCGGGTCCGCAACCGGCTGGAGTGGTTCCTGTGAGCGAAACGACGTTGGGCGGCATAGCCGGCCGCATGCCGAAATTCATCCGCCGCGCCGATCCGGCGGTGCTGACGGCCTTCGCCTGCATCGTGCTGTTGCTGTTCCTAGGCAGCCTCTATTCCAGGAGCTTTCTGTCGCCTGAATATCTCTTGCAGCAGCTCAAGGTGGCCTCGTTCCTCGGCGTCATCGCCACAGGCATGATGCTGGTCATCCTGCTAGGCCAGATCGACCTGTCGGTGCCGTGGGCGGTGGCGGCGGGCGCGATGATGGCGTGTGCGGCTGCGGCCTATGGCCCGATCGGTGTGGCGCTGGCCATCCCGTTCGGCATCTTCTGCGGGGTGCTGATCGGCATCGTCAACGGCTTTGGCGTCGCCTATCTGCGCATACCCTCGATGATCATCACGCTCGCCACCAACGCTGTCGCGCAAGGGCTCATGGTCGTTTATACCGGCGGCTACTCGCCACAGGATTCGGCCACCGGCGCCATGCGCTATCTTGCGACAGGTTTTACCATTCCTGGCGTGCCTAACGCCGTCATCATCTGGGCGCTGATTGGCGCTGCGATGGTGTTCGTGCTGTCCCGCACCAGCTTCGGCCGCACCGTCTACGGCATCGGCAACCGCGAGCGTGCCGCCTATCTCTCCGGCATCGATACAAGGCGCGTGGTGATGATCGCCTTCGCTATCTCAGGCGGGCTGTCCGCCTTTGGCGGGGTGCTTCTCGCCGGCTATGCCTCCAAGGCGGCGCAATCGATGGGCGATGCCTATCTCTTGCCGTCGATCGCCGCCGTGGTTCTGGGCGGCACCTCGATCCTGGGTGGCCGCGGCTCCTATCTCGGCACCGTCGCCGGTGTCATCCTGATCACGCTCCTGCAGTCCATCCTTTCGGTCATGCAGATGCCGGAGGCGGGGCGGCAGATCGTCTATGGCCTGGTCATCGTTGCCATGCTCCTGCTCTACGGCCGCGCGCCGGCAAGCCGCTGACCGTGGACGAAAAGACCGCAAAGGCGCCAATGGGCGCTACCGGCTCAGTGCCTCGGGCCATTGTGGTGATGGGCGTCGCCGGCTGCGGAAAATCGGCTGTCGGCAAGGCATTGGCAGCAGAGGAAGGGGCCGTCTTTGTCGAAGGCGACAGGCTGCACCCGCCCGAAAACGTCGCCCGCATGGCGAGCGGCGAGCCGCTCACAGATCAACTGCGTGAGGGCTGGCTCGATGCCATCGGCGAGCGGATCGCCGACCTGACCGGCAGCGGCCAAAGCGTGGTTGCCGCCTGCTCGGCGCTGAAGCGCAGCTACCGCGATCGTCTGCGTGGCTTCCGCCGGGATATCGATTTCATCTATCTGAAGATCGATCCCGCAACCGCCAAGCAGCGTGTCGCCAACCGCAAGGGCCATTTCATGCCGGCAAGCCTGGTCGAAAGCCAGTTCGCCATCCTTGAGCCGCCTGGCGCCGACGAGCGGGCGCTGACGGCCGACGCCACACTTCCAGTGGCTGAGATCGTCACCGCCGTTGCCAGCCTGCTGGCCGGCGCAAAATCATGAACCACCCTCGTCGGGCAAGGCGGTTTCCGGCCGTTCGGTGAACCGGTCGGCGCCGGACCAGACCATCATTTGCTCGGGATAGAGTTTCAGCGCCTCCAGCAAGCGGTCGCGCTTGAGCAATATGTACTCGGCCTGCAGCGCCATGTTCTTGGCGCCGGCTCTGGCCGCGCGCTCGCCGGCCTCTGCCGGGGCCGGCACCAGTTCGGGACTTAGGACGGCGCGGTATTGGCGGAACGGATCGGTCTCGAAGGTCGACATGGAAAACAGCGCCGCCTTGCCTCTGGCAGCGAAATTCGTCGGCGCCGAGGCGAGGTGAGTCCAGCCGCTCTCGCCAAGGCCGACTTCGGTGAATGTCGAGCCGGCATGCACGGTGTTGGTCACCAATACGACGCCTTTGTTGCCAAGGATCTTCTGGATCCGGCCGGTGACCTGGTAGGCGTCGCTGCGGTCGAACACGATCCGGCTTTTCAGGAAACGGTTCTCGACCCGAACCATCGGCGGGTTCAGGAAGCGCAAGCCGAAGGTCGAATCGGATATGCCGTGAGCCCTGACGCTGAGCTGGTGTGTCTCGATGCCGGCCTCATGGAGAGCGCGTTTGCCGATGATGGTCTGTGCCGTGAACTGATCGCACCAGATGATAGCGCCGTGGCCGCGCTTCAGCGCCGCTTGCAGGCCTTCCAGGCCCTCCAGCCGGATATCAGGTGACCAGCGGCGGCCGATGAGATGCGCGGCAAGCAGCAAACGCCGGCGGTGGTTGGCGCAGAGCAAGGCCCTGAACTGCCTTTGCGCATCGATGCCATTGCCGAGCACGGCGCGCGTCGCGGCGGCGTAGCGCACGAAATCCTTGCGGATATGGCGCTTGAGGCGCAGCCCCGATACGCGGCTGCAGACCGCGGCCCACCAATCGACCGGCAGCGATGCCGCGACGCCGATGTAGAAGGCGGCCAGCAGCAGCTCGCGGAGATCCCTGTTGTTGAAGGTGCGCAACTTGCCGGCGCGGACCTGCTTGCGGCTGAAGAAGCGGACATGCTCGGCGCGTTCGGGCACCAGGATGTCGGCGATGATTTCCGTATGATAAATGACGGCGGAAGATGGTGTCCGGTCGGCTTTCCGGGATTTTCCCAACCACGGCAGCCTCATCCGATCGGTGTCCACCTGTTCTTGCGTGCGTCCGGAAATCGCTTTACTGCGTCTGCCACGGGCGCGCAATCGGCGCCGGCAAGGCCATGGTGAACGCCATTCAGGGTTCGAACTTGAAACAGGCCCTATCGGTAGCACTTCCCCAACTGGCGCCCTGGCGGCCGGCTGCGGTGGCGCTGATGGCGCCGGACCGGCCGTCCCTGAGCTTTGCCGGCCTCGCCAATCTTGTCGACAAGCTCTGCGGCGATCTCGCCAGGCGTGGCGTTGCCCGCGGCACGGCCGTCGGCATCGTCTTGCCCAACGGCCCGGAAATGGCGGCCTGTTTCCTGGCGGTCTCGGCGTTGGCGACGGCGGCGCCGCTCAATCCGGCTTACGGCGAAGACGAATTCCGCTTCTATCTCGGCGATCTCGATGTGAAGCTGCTGCTGTGCGGACAAGGCATGGGCGATGCCGCGCGCAACGCCGCAAAGGGGCTCGGCATTGCGGTGCTCGACGTCGTCGTGACCGACGGCGCCAAGGCCGGCGAGTTTCTGCTGGCGGGCGACGCCGAGGTGGAGGCTGCCAGCGAGGCTCGCCTCGACGATATGCAGTTCAACGGACCCGACGATTTCGCGCTTGTCCTGCACACATCGGGAACCACGGCGCGACCGAAGATCGTCGGCTTGCGGCAGCGCAATCTGCAGGCATCGATGGCCAACATCGCCAGCACCCTGGCGCTGTCGGCAAACGATATGTGTCTCAACGTGATGCCGCTGTTCCACATTCACGGGCTGATGGCGGCGCTCAGCGCACAGCTGGCAGTCGGCGGCGCTGTTGTCTGCACGCCGGGCTTCAACCCGCTCAAATTCTACGGCTGGCTGGGCGATTTCCGGCCGAGCTGGTACAGCGCGGTGCCGACCATGCATCAGGCGATCCTGGCGCGCGCCGCCCGCAATGGCGAAACCATCGCGGCTGCGCGGCTGCGCTTCATCCGCTCGTCTTCGGCAGCGCTTCCCGACACCGTGTTCCGCGACCTCGAGCGCGTCTTCGGCTGTCCGGTGGTCGAGGCCTATGGCATGACCGAGGCGGCGCACCAGATGACATCCAACGGCCTGCCGCCGGCACGCCGCAAGCCAGGCTCGGTCGGCCTGCCTGCGGGTCCGCAGGTGACGATCCTGGACGACAAGGGGACGATCCTGCCGGCGGGTGAAAAGGGCGAGATCGCGGTGCGCGGCGCCAACATCCATGATGGCTATCTCGACAATCCGGTGGCCAATGAAGCTGCCTTCAGCGATGGCTGGTTCCGCACCGGCGACCAGGGCCTCATCGACGAGGATGGCGATCTGAAGATCACCGGGCGGCTGAAGGAGATCATCAATCGCGGCGGCGAAAAGATCTCGCCGCTCGAGGTCGACAATGTGCTGCTCGATCATCCGCTGGTGGCGCAGGCGGTGACCTTCGCCGTGCCGCACGCCATGCTCGGCGAAGAGGTGGGTGCGGCCATCGTGCTGGCCGAGGGCGCCACCGCCGATGCCGAGCAGATACGCGATTTCGCGCGCAGCCGGATCGTCGAGTTCAAGGTGCCGCGCCACATCCTGTTTCTCCAGGAGATACCCAAGGGTCCCACCGGCAAAATCCAGCGCGTCGGCCTGGCCGGCAAGCTCGGCCTGGTCTGAGGACTCTCATTTCAGCATGATCTTGTCCGAAAACCGGTTCGCACTTTTCGGGACCATGCTCTAATTTAGATCTGCGATGTCAGCTCGACCGGAAAATCATCATTGTCGGCGTCGCGCATGGCGGCGAGGCTGCGATTGTCCAGCACTTCGGCGATCGCCTGGCGCACTTCCAGCATCATGTGCCGGACTTGGCAGGTCGCCTCGTCGCAATCCTCGCAGCGCTGGTATTGCGTGCGGCTGGCGCAGGGTATGGGAGCGAGCGGGCCGTCCAGCACGCGCACGACGTGGCCGATCTTGATTTCGGAAGCCGGCCGGGCGAGGCGATAACCGCCTTCCTTGCCCTTGCGACTGAGGACGAAACCGGCATTGCGCAGCTCGCCCAGAATGGCATCCAGGAATTTCTTCGGGATGTTGTTGGCGATCGCGATGTCGTTGACGAATGCAAGCTGGCCGACCGGCAGGCCGGAAAGATGCACGAGGGCCTTGAGGCCGTATTTGCCTTTTTTGGTAAGCATGCCCGCTTCAGTTCATGAAAACCCCAACCACCCGCATCTGGCGGTTGTTTGTGTGCAAATCATGACGTTTCGCCTGAACAACCCGGTTTCGCGTAGAACAAGCCGCCCGATTGCACGTTGGGCACAAAGGCGTTGATTCTTTGTAACGTTTTTCACCGATCGCGACAGATTCCGCCTGAAGCCGTTTGTCGGCGCGCGAAAACGAAGAAGCGGCAAAGCGCCGGCTTTCTTGTGAGGTGAGGTCGAACGCTGCTGATATCAGCGGCTGCCATAGGTCTGGTCGAGCAGACCGCCGGCGGCGAAGTGCTCCTTCTGTACCTTGTCCCAGCCGCCAAAGACGTCTTCCACAGTCAGCAGGCGGACATCGGGGAAGTCGGCCTTGTATTTTGCCGCGACTTCAGCGTTGCGGGCGCGCAGGCCATTTTCAGCCGCGATGGTCTGGCCCTCGGGCGTGTAGAGGAAATCGAGATAGGTCTTGGCGAGGTCACGGCTGCCGTGCTCGTCGGCGACCTTGTCGACGATCGCCACCGGGAATTCGGCGAGCAGGCTGACCGTTGGCGTGACCTGTTCGAACTTGTCGTTGCCATACTCCTTGCGGATGCCGCGCGTTTCCGACTCGAAGGTGATCAGCACGTCGCCGATCTCGCGTTGCACGAAGGTGGTGGTGGCGGCGCGCCCGCCGGTGTCGAAGATCGGCACGTTGTTGAACAGCTTGGTGACGAACTCCTTCACCTTGGCGTCGTCGCCCTTGAAGGCTTCCTTGGCGTAGGCGGTTGCGGCCAGATAGGTGTAGCGCGCATTGCCCGAGGTCTTGGGGTTGGGGAAGATCACCTGCACGTCGTCGCGCACGAGGTCGTTCCAGTCCTTGATGTGCTTGGGGTTGCCCGCGCGGACGAGAAAGGATGGGAGCGAATAGAAGGGCGAGGCGTTGTCGGGGAAATCCTTCTGCCAGTCGGCGGAGACGAGGCCTTTCTTGACCAGAAAGTCGATGTCGGTGACCTGGTTGAAGGTGACGACATCGGCGCCGAGGCCTTCGGCAATGGCGCGCGCCTGCGCCGAGGTGCCGGCGTGCGACTGGTCGACGGTGACGCCCGGATGGCCGGCGGTGAAAGCCTTGTTGATCTGGACGAACAGTTCGCGGCCGACATCATAGGAAGCGTTGAGCAATTTGTCGGCCGACCAGGCCTGCGAACAGGCGAGGATCAGGCCGGCGACAGTGGCGACGCTGAGGAAAAATCGCTTCATGAAAACAGGCTCCGATGTGCAATGCGTTGCCAGAACATAGCCGGGCCGGAGGGTGTACTGCGAGGCACACGGGGCAGACGTATGGCGTTACAGCGAAAAAGAAATCGCTGAAGCAGGTTATCGGCGAAATTTCATTCCAGTCGAAATGCCGATGCGTTGGGGTTTTCTGTGGTTTGCAACTCGAGGCCGAGTGGCATATACAAATGGCATATACAAGTGGAACAGACAGGGGAGGCTGCCATGCCGCAGCACCGTCACTCAATACCACCGCCCAGGGAGGCGAAGTTGTTTCGCAACAACCGCAGTCAGGCGGTTCGCATCCCTGTCGAATTCGAGCTGCCTGGCGAGAAGGTCCTGATCAGCCGCGATGGCAACCGGCTGATCATCGAGCCGGTCCGTCAACCAGGCCTCACCGCCTTGCTCACCCAATGGGCGAAAGAGCCGCCGCTTGGTCCTGAAGACGACTTTCCCGAGATCCATGATGCGCCCGTGGGGCCTGAGGATATCTTTTGATGCGGTTCATGCTGGACACCAACATTCTCAGCGACATGATCCGAAACCCTGCCGGCAAGGCTGCCAGTGCGGCGGTTCGCGCGGGAGACGGTGCCCTGTGCACCAGCATCGTTGTCGCCTCGGAGCTGCGCTATGGCTGCGCCCGCAAGGGATCGGCCAAGCTGCTCGCCAAGGTGGAGGAATTGCTCGCCGAGTTACCTGTGCTGCCGCTCGACGTGCCGGTGGATGCCGAATACGGCGCACTTCGTGCCGAACTGGAAGCAAGGGGCCAGGTCATCGGCCACAATGATCTTTTCATTGCTGCCCATGCCTGTGTGTTGGGGACGACACTGGTGACGGCCAACACCGCTGAGTTCCGTCGGATCAAGGGCCTGACGGTCGAGAACTGGCTGGAGTAGCGCCGGATCGATGTCTATGCCGCCGGGAAAAGCTTCCAGCGCCTCGGCCTGAACGCCACCCGGCTCTTCTGCGCCGCAGGATGGTCCACAGGCAGTTCGATCTCGACGCGCTGGCGCTCGCCGGCGATTTCCAGTTCGACGCGTCTTGTGCCGGCGACGCGGCGGCTGGCGGCGACCGTGCCGGCGATGCAGCCGCTGCAGCCGTCGAGCAGTTCGATATCGTGCGGGCGGAAGTACAGCGTCGCATCGCCCTCGGGTGCGTGCGGCGCCGACACGCCGATCGGACGGTCGGCGAGCCAGATCTCGCCATTCTCAACCTTGACAGGCAGCATGCTCGATTCGCCGATGAAGGAGTAGACGAAGGGCGAGTTCGGCGTGTCGTAGATCTCGTCGGCGGAGCCGACCTGCTCGATGCGGCCCTGGCTCATCACCACGACGCGGTCGGCAAGCTCGAGCGCCTCTTCCTGGTCGTGGGTGACGAAGACGGTGGTGTGGCCGGTACGGTCATGGATCTCGCGCAGCCAGCGGCGCAGTTCCCGGCGCACCTGCGCATCGAGCGCGCCGAACGGCTCGTCGAGCAACAGCACCTTGGGCTCGATGGCCATGGCCCGGGCGAGCGCCACGCGCTGGCGCTGGCCACCCGAAAGTTGCGCCGGATAGCGCTTTTCCAGGCCGGAAAGCTGAACGAGATCGAGCAGTTCGGAGGCGCGTCGGCGGATTTCGGCCGCCGGTGGTCGCGACGGTCCATGCCGCACCTTGAGGCCGAAGCCGATATTGTCGGCGACCGTCATGTGCCGGAACAGCGCATAGTGCTGGAAGACGAAGCCGACATTGCGCTCCTGGATCGAGCGGTGCGAGGCGTCCTCGTCGCCGAAGAAGATCTTTCCGCGCGTCGGCCGCTCCAGGCCGGCGATAAGCCTCAGCAGCGTCGTCTTGCCGGAGCCGGATGGCCCAAGCAGCGCGATCAGCTCACCCGATTTGATGTCAAGCGATACGTCATGGAGGGCCGGAAACCGGTCAAACTCCTTGCGTACGTTGGCAACGCGAACTTCCATCAAATGTCCCTTTTTAGTGGATGCATGTCGTTATCCCAAAACCGCTTCACACTTTTGGGCGACATGCATCTAATGTCCGCGCGTCGCGGCGATCTCGGCGCCGTAGCGCATCTCGAGAAGTGTTTTCAAGACCAGCGTGACCAGCGCCAGGCCGGCAAGCAGCGAAGCGACGGCAAAAGCGCCGACGGCGTTGTACTCGTTGTAGAGGATTTCGACATGCAACGGCATGGTGTTGGTCAGCCCGCGTATGTGGCCCGACACGACCGAGACCGCGCCGAATTCGCCCATCGAGCGGGCGTTGCACAGAAGCACGCCGTAGAGCAATCCCCATTTGACGTTGGGCAGCGTCACGTACCAAAGGTCTGCCAGCCATTGGCGCCCAGAGAGAGCGCGGCTTCCTCGTCGCCGTTGCCCTGTTCCTGCATCAGCGGGATCAGTTCGCGGGCAACGAAGGGGAAGGTGACGAAGATGGTCGCGAGCACGATGCCGGGCACGGCGAACAAGATCTGGATGCCGTGCGCCTTCAGCCATTCACCGAACAGTCCCTGAGCGCCAAACAAAAGCACATAGACCAGGCCGGAAATGACCGGCGAGACCGAGAAGGGCAGGTCGATCAGCGTGGTCAGAAAAGCCTTGCCCTTGAACTCGAACTTGGCGATCGCCCAGGCAGCCGAAATGCCGAAGACGACGTTGAGCGGCACGGCGATCACCGCCACCAGCAGCGTCAGCCGGATCGCCGAGCGCGTATCGGGATTGGAGAGCGATTCCGTGTAGGCGCCAATGCCTTTCGCCAGCGCCTCGTGGAAGACGATGATCAGCGGCAGCAGCAGGAAGATGGCGAGGAAGGCGAAGGCCACCGCCATCAGCAGCAGCCGCACCGGCCGGCTTTCGGTCACCGCCGCCGACCGGCTCTCGTGATGCGGTTCGTAGGATTTGATCTCGGGGTCAGCCATAGCGCTTGCGACTCCATGACTGCGCCAGGTTGATGACCAGCAGCATCACGAACGACAGCAAAAGCATGATCGCCGCGATCGCGGTGGCCGCCGGATAATTGTACTCCTCGAGCCGGATGACGATCAGAAGCGGTGCGATCTCCGACTTGTAGGGAAGGTTGCCGGCGATGAAGATGACCGAGCCGTATTCGCCGACGCCGCGCGCGAAGGCGAGTGAGAAGCCGGTGATGATGGCCGGCGCCAGGCCGGGAAACAGGATGCGGGTGATGATCTGGAAGCGGTTGGCGCCGAGCGTCGCGGCGGCTTCCTCCACTTCCTTGTCGATCTCCTCCATGATCGGCTGCACCGTGCGCACGACAAACGGCAGGCCGATGAAGACGAGCGCCACGACAATGCCGAGCGGCGTGTAGGCGACCTTGATGCCGAGCGGCGCCAGGAGATGGCCGATCCAGCCATTGGGCGCATAAAGAGTGGTCAGCGCAATGCCCGCGACCGCGGTCGGCAGCGCGAAGGGCAGGTCGACCATCGCGTCGACGACGCGGCGGCCGGGGAAGCGGTAGCGCACCAGCACCCAGGCGACGAGCGTGCCGAAGACGACGTTGACGGCGGCTGCGATGAAGGCTGTGCCGAAGCTGATTTCGAGTGCGTTGATGGTCCGGCGGTCGGTGGCGATCGCCCAAAAATCGGTCCAGCCGAGGGCTGCCGAGCGCCAGATCAGGCCCGACAGGGGGATGAGGATGATGAGCGTGAGGTAGGCAAGCGAGAAGCCGAGCGTCAATCCGAAACCCGGAATGACACTCGGCTGTCTGAATCGCCACCCCGCCTTGGCGGGTGCTATGGTCATGTCGTCCTGATCTAAATCCTACTGGGCCGGCTTGTAGATCTGGTCGAATATACCACCATCGCCGAAATGATAAGGCTGTGCCTTCTTCCATCCGCCAAAAAGCGGATCGTCGATGGAGATCAGCTTGATTTCGGGCGTCGTCGGAATGTCAGCCGCATCCACCAGCTCGGGCTTGGCCGGACGATAGTGGTTCTTGGCGATGATCGTCTGGGCTTCCTTGGAATAGAGCCAGCCGAGATAGGCTTCGGCGACCTTGCGGGTGCCCTTGGCATCGACATTGGCGTCGACGATCGCCACCGGCGGCTCGGCCAGGATCGAGGTCGGGGGATAGACGATCTCGAAATTGTCGGCTCCGAATTCATTGAGCGCCAGATAGGCGTCGTTTTCCCAGCCGATCAGCACGTCGCCGATGCCCTTTTGCGCGAAGGTGACCGTCGAGCCGCGTGCACCGGTGTCGAGTACCGGAGCATTGGCGTAGAGCTTGCCGACGAATTCCTTGTTCTTGGCTTCGTCGCCGCCATCATTGGCGTTGGCATAGGCCCAGGCGGCAAGGTAGTTCCAGCGCGCACCGCCGGAGGTCTTGGGGTTCGGCGTGATCACCTGGACGCCGTCCTTGACCAGATCGCTCCAGTCGTGGATGCCCTTCGGGTTGCCTTTGCGGACCAGGAAGATGATGGTCGAGGTGTACGGCGCCGAATTGTTCTCGAATTTCTTGCGCCAGTCCGGGTTGATCTTCTTCGATTTGGTGACGATGGCGTTGATGTCGCCTTCGAGCGCCAGCGTCACCACATCGGCATCGAGGCCGTCGATCACGGCGCGGGCCTGGGCGCCAGATCCGCCATGCGATTGCTGGATCGTGACGGTTTCGCCGGTCTCGGCCTTCCAGTGCGCGACGAAGGCTTCGTCATAAGCTTTGTAGAGTTCGCGTGTCGGGTCGTAGGACACGTTCAGAATGGTGGTATCGGCAAACGCGAAACCGAGCGTGCCGAACTGGATCGATGTGGCGACCAGTGCGCCGAGCAGTTTCTTGAAATGAGGTTTGGTCATTCCCGCCTCCGTTGATGACGGCTGAACTCTATCGAATTGATAGAAATTAGATGCATTCAACGTTGCCTTTTTTGCCCCCACGAAGGAAATTTTCGCCGATATTGGGGTTCGCGAGGAAATATTTTCCTCATATTGGTCTAACCCAAATCCGGCCGGTTTGACCCTATCTAGGAGCTGACACCGCAGAAGCAAGGCCGAGCGAGGGAAGGCTCGGTGTAGCACCGGGCGGTTCAGCCCGCAGTGATGGGAAAATCGAAGCGCAGCTTTGGATACGGCTCATCCCTCAGCGTGTAGTGCCACCACTCGCGCGCATAATTCTTGAAGCCGCCGGCGCGCATGGCGTCGAGCAGCCTTTTGCGGTTTGCCGCCGCTTCTGCCGCCAATGGGCGATGTGCGGTTTCGCTTGCCGGGTCGAAACAGTCGAAGCTGGTGCCGAAACCGAGCGTGCCGGCGCCGGCCGCGCCGCAAGCGGCGGATGACTTGTTCTTGCCGTCGCTGCGGGCGATGGCGACATCGACGGTCGAGCCGCGCGAATGGGTGGACAATTCGCCGATATAGCCCTTGGCGATGAGGTCGCCGCGCTGCACCTGAGGGTACCATTGCGGATCGGGCGGGCCGCCCTCTCTGGTCCATTTGCCCATGTCGGCAACGGCGCGGGCCGGGCGGTAGCAGTCGAAGACGACCAGCGTCAGGCCGTCGGCGGCGAGCGCTTTCTGCACGCCGGACAGCGCTTGCGCAGCTTGCTTCGTGAGGATGCAGATTGGGGCGTCGTAGCCATCGGCCTTGCTATGCAGGAAATTTTCCAGGCCGGCATAGCGGATGTCCTGGCGGATCGAGGGATCGACATCGGCCAGGCGGAC
Source organism: Mesorhizobium sp. C264A (assembly GCF_040324515.1). NCBI lineage: Bacteria > Pseudomonadati > Pseudomonadota > Alphaproteobacteria > Hyphomicrobiales > Phyllobacteriaceae > Mesorhizobium > Mesorhizobium sp. C264A. The sequence continues at coordinate 715,666 of NZ_JAMYVY010000001.1, forward strand.
GAAGCCGGCGGGCAGGGGATCGGCGTCGGCGGGGGAGCAAGTCGAAACGAACATGGATAGGGCTAAGGCCAATCCTCGATGCAAGCGCTTCGGCACACCCCCCTCTGGCCTGCCGGCCATTGGCCGGCAGGCCAGAGGGGGGTGCCTCGCGCCGGGCCTCGGGCGAAGAAGCCCAATCCCCTGAATCGCTTGGCGCCATCTATTCAACGAACACCTTCACGCTTGCCGCGCGTCCCACGGCGTCGATGACGGTGAGCGTCGAATAGCCGGCGCCGTCGGGCAGCCAGGTCGCGGTGCGGCGGCGGTCGATGCCGACGAGCGGCTTGCCATTGGCCAGCCAGCGGAACGGCGCGCGGCCGCCTTGCAGTTTCAGCACCAGCGGCGAGGCCTCGGCGGAATTGGTGGCGAGATCGACGCGGGCGCCGTTGGGCGGGAAAATGATCGTTGGCGCCGGTTCCGTCGGGCCTGCCTGCACCAGTCCGTCGGCGCCGGCGCCGAAGCGCGCCAATGTCACCGGCAGGTCTTCGCGCCTGGCCTTGACGACGCCGGCCGGCTGGCTGGGCAACGGGACGGCGGTGAGGCCTGAACGGACGAAGCCCTCGAACAGGATGGGGGCGGCCGAGACATAGCCGGACAGGCCGGGCACCGCACCGGCATCGGCGCGGCCGACCCACACACCCAGCACGTAGCGGCCGTCGAAGCCGACCGACCAGGCATCGCGATAGCCGTAGGACGTGCCGGTCTTGTAGGCGATGCCGCGCTGCAAGGCGCCCTCAGGCGGCTTTACGCCCGACAATATGTCGGTGATCTGCCAGTTCGCCTGGGCGTCGAGGATGGTGGCGGTGGCGCGCTCGTGGTTGGCCGGCTCGGTGCCGTCATGCAGCGTGTTTGCCTTGCCGCCATTGGCGAGGCCGGTATAGAGCTGGACGAGATCGCGCAGCGTTACGCCGACGCCTCCGAGGCCGATGGCGAGGCCCGGCGCCTCGTTGACCGGTAGCACCGGGCTGACGCCGGCCTGGCGGAAGCGCGCCATCAGCCGTGCCGGGCCGACCGAGTCGAGCACGCGGATCGCCGGAACGTTGAGCGACAGCTGCAGCGCCTGGCGGATCGAGACATCCCCCTGATAGCCCATGTCGAAATTCTTTGGCCGGTAGCCGCCGAAATCGACCGGACTGTCCTCGATCAGCATTTCCTGCGCCACCAGCCCTTGCTCGAAGGCGAGGCCATAGATGAACGGCTTCAGCGTCGAACCGGGCGAACGCACGATCCTGGTCATGTCGATCCAGCCGGAGCGGCTGGCATCGAAGAAATCGGCCGAGCCGACTTCGCCAAGAATGTCGCCGGTGCGTGCGTCCGCCATCACCATGGCGACCGACAGGCGCGGGCCAAGCTTGATCGCGGCATCGCGCGCCACCTGTTCCAGCCCTTGCTGGACGCTTTTGCGGATCGTAAGCTGCAGTGGCTTGCCGGGCACAGCCTTGGGCAGCATGGCGTAGGCGGCGTGCGGCGCCAGCGCCGGCAATTTGCGGCGCAGGCCCGAGACATCGTCGAGGGCGGCGCGCGCGGCCTCGCGCTCGCCAAGCAGGCCTGCCGAAACCATGCGGGTCAGCACGCGGTCGCGGGCGGCATGAGCGATGGTGAGATTGCGGTCGGGCCGGCGCTTTTCCGGCAATTGCGGCAAGGCGACGAGCAGTGCTGCTTCCGAGACCGTCAGCCGCTTCGGCTCTTTGCCGAAATAGGCGAGCGAGGCGGCGCGCACACCTTCAAGATTGCCGCCATAGGGCGCCAAGGTCAGGTAGCGTTCGAGGATCTCCTGCTTGGACAGCCGCCGCTCGATCTGGATGGCACGCAGCATCTGCTTGATCTTCGAGCCGAGGCTGCGGTTTTCGCGTGGCTCGATCAGCCGGGCAAGCTGCATCGACAGGGTCGAGCCGCCGGAGACGATATGGCCGCTGGTGGCGAACTGGCCGGCGGCGCGCGCCAGCGCCAGCACATCGACGCCATCATGGTCCCAGAAGCGCTTGTCTTCATAGGTGACCAGCATGTCGACGAACTGCTTGTCGACCTGGTCGAGATGAGTGTCGAGCCGCCAGTAACCGTCCGGCGTGGCGAAGGCGCGCAACAGCTGGCCGTCGCGGTCCTGGACCTCGGTGGAGACGGTGAGCCTTCCGGGCAGTGGCGGCGGAAAAGCGCGGTCGAGTTCCCACAGGGTAACGGCTCCTGCCGCCAGAACTCCGGCACAGGTGGCCGCGGTTATGGCAGTGAGGCGAAGTAATTTCCTGGAAAGCATGGCGCCGCCCCTCATTGCCCTGCCGGGGCCTGCGCAGAGGTTTTCGGCAATTTCCAACGTCGCAGAAGGGGTGCCGGCGAACGCCACAGCGCCCTTCTCCCCGTCACTATACGGGGACAAGGTGCCGGCAGGCGGATGAGGGGCAGCGCCATCGCTACGTCAATCAAGGCGCCTTACGGCGCCTTGATCTCCATCATACCGGTGGCGGTGCGGGCCGAATATTGCGGCCGGTACATGTCCTCCACCGTGGCCGCCGGATGGGCGTAGGTGCCCGGCGTCACCGCACGCACGACATAGGCCAGCATGATGTTGCGGTCGCCATCGCCGTCATTGGGATTGAATGCCGCGACGAAACGGTCGTCGCGGAATTCGAGATGGGCTGCGTCCGTTTGCGCCAGCCAGGTGAAGTTCGACAATTGGGCGCTGGAGACAAGGCCCGGATTGTCGATCTCGAAGCCGGCCGGCAACAGGTCGGTGATCAGCAGGCGCGAAGGCCAGCGGTTCTGCTCGTAAACCTTGAGCACGACCACGTAGCGTTCGTTCTGCGTCGCCTCGGTGACGTTGGCTTCGGTGCCATCGAGCTTGTAGTAGGTGCGGTCGATGGTGAAGCCGTCGCCGCCGGCCGGCAAGGGCTCTACCGGCGAGGCGACCGTGGTGACGACCGCCTGCAGCGGCGTGGCGCCGGTGTTGGCGATGGTCAGCGGGCTGTCGGCAATGTCGGTGCCGCTGAGGTGGTTGGAATATCCACCTGCATGCGGCGCGCCGTTGACCGACAGCGTGATCGAGTCGTTGCCCGACTTCAGCGCGCGGGCCGCCAGAAGCATCCAGGACTCGTCCTGCGTGCTGGTCCAGCGGGCATCGGCGCGTTCCCTTGCCACCAGCCGGATCAGCTCCGGCACGATGGTCGGCACCGGCTTCGATTCGGCGGCGAGCGCCAGGATCGCGGCGCCATCACGCAGCCGCGAGCCATAGTCGGACCGGTAGTAGTCGTATTCGGTGGTCGACTTGGCCAGCTGCAGCGCCGTCTGGAAGGTTGCTTCCGAACGCTGCGCGTCGCCGTAGAGCGCCAGGCTCGCCGCCAACTGGGCGACGGCCATCGGGCTCGAGAAGGCTTCGAGCTTGGTGTCGGCGTAGTAGCGCAGATCGCCGACCGAGGCCTTCTTGTTGCGGGCCAGAACATAGAGCGCGTAGGCGATTTCGCTGCCGCGATCCTGGACGTCCTGGTCGTAACCGACCGAGTTTTGCAGATTGCTCAGCGCCTGGCTCATCGCCAGCGCCGGCACGTCGTAGTTCTGCTCGCGCGCCCGGGTCAGGAAGTCGGTGACGTAAGAGTCAAGCCACAGGTCGCCGGAGCCCGGACCCCACAGGCCGAAGCTGCCGGCCGAAGCCTGGTAGCTCAGCACCTTGTAGATGGCGGCCTGCACGCGGCCGTGCAGTTCGGGATCGCTTTGCATGCCAACGCCGGACGCCAGATCGTTGACGTAGAGAAGCGGCATGGCGCGGCTGGTGGTCTGCTCGGCGCAACCATAGGGGTAGCGGTCGAGCGTCATCAGCAGTGACGGCACGTCGAAGGCGGCAGCCTGCGAAACGCCGACGCTGATCGAGGCGCCGTCGAGCAGGCTTGCCGCGAGCAGCTCCTTGTCGACGCGCAGAGAGCCGCCATTACCCTTGAGGTCGACGACCAGACGGGTGGTGACCGGCAATTGCGCCGGACGCACCGGGACATACAGCGTCTGCTCGACGGAGGTGCCGTCGCCATGGGCGAGCTTGATGGTGATCGAGGCATTACCCGCCGTCTGTGCAACCAGCGGCACGGTCAGCGTCTGGCGCTTGCCCTTGGCGAGAGTCAGCTTTTCGGGCAACGGCTTGTCGCCGGTCGAGAGGTCGCCGGTCGTGGCGATCGACAGGGCATAGTCGCCCTCCGGACCGTCGGTGTCGGCGACGTCGAGCCGCATGATCGCTGCATCTCCAGGCGCCAGGAAGCGGGGCAGGCCGGCGGTGATCACCACCGGATCGCGCACGATGACATCGGTCGTGGCATGGCCAACGGCCTCCTTGGTCCAGGCGACGGCCATGACGCGCACGGTGCCGTTGAACTGCGGGATGTCGAAGTCGATCCTTGCCTTGCCGTCGGCGTCGAGCTGGACCGGGCCGGAGAAGAAGGCGACCAGCTTTTCGGTCGGCGGACTGCCTTGCGGCTGCATGGAGGCGCCGTCGCCGCCGGTCCTGAGCTTGCCGGTGGTGCCGAGCGAGCCGTCGATGAGACGGCCATAGATGTCGCGGACTTCAAGCCCGAGCATGCGCTGGCCGAAATACCAGCCCTCCGGATCCGGCGCCTTGTAGTTGGTGAGGTTCAAAATGCCGACATCGACGGCAGCGACCGTGACATAGGCATTGCTGCCCGGTGCTACGCCGGCGACCGAAACCGGGATCGACAGCTGCTGGCGCGGCATCGTCTTGTCCGGCGGCGTCAGGGTGACGGCGAGCTTTTTCGAACCTGGGTCGACCGTCAGCCATTTTACGCCGATGGCGCGCGCCGGCATGCGGGTTTCCTGCGCATCGCCGGGCCGGAACAGGGTTGCGGTGATGTAGGCGCCGGCGCCCCAGTTGTCACCGACCGGGATGTCGACCGTGCTGCCGCCGGCCGGCACGGTTGCCGTGACGGTCTTGAGCAGCTTGTCGGCGCCGATGGTAACCAGCAGTTCGCCGGCAAAATGCGGCGACACTTTCAGCTTGGCCACGTCGCCGGCGGCATAGCTGTCCTTGTCGAGAGCGATCTCGAGCCCATCAGGCGTTTCGGTGGAGGTCGAGGAGACATACCAGCCGGCGTCGAACTCATAGCTGGTCGCCGGGCCCTCGGGATCGGCAGTCTCGATCTCGAGCCGGTACTGGCCCCAGTCGACCGGCATCGTCACGGTCGCCTCGGCATCGGCGCTGAGATCGACCTGGCCGTTGGCGATCGACTTGGTGAAGGTGACCGGTTCGTAGTTCCACGAGTTGTTGTTGCGATACCACTGGTAATTGCGTTCGACCTTGACCAGCGACCACTGCGCGCCCTTCAGCGTCTCGCGCTTGCCGTCGGGATCGACCGCGATGAGGCTGAATTTGGCGGTGCCGCCCTGCGGCACCTCATTGTCGGCGAAATCCGGACGAATGCCGATCATGTGGCCTTGCGGGCGGATGCCGATGTTGATCGAGCGCTCGATGGCGCGGCCGCCGGTTTCGCGCATGCGAACCGTGACCTTGGCGTCGACCAGCTTGGTGGTCGCGGGCAATTGGTCGACCGTGACCGGGAAGGTCGCCTTGCCGTCGTCGCCGACCACCGGCAGACCGGTGAACGGGGTGACCGAAGGCTCGGCCGACTGCTCGTCGGCAAGGCCGAACGAATAGCCGGCGAAACGGTCCCAGTCGCGCGCCGTCGACAGCGTCAGCTCGCCTTCGAGCGCGAGGCCGGCGGCCGGCGCGCCATAGAGGAAGCGGCCGTCAATGTCGATGTTGGCGGTTTCGCCCTGGGCGATCTCCTGCTTGTCGGACTTCATATCGAACTCGATGCGATCCGGCACGAAGTCTTCGACCAGGAACATCTGGCTGGAAACGGCCGCCTGCTTGGGATCGGTATAGATCGACACCGTCCAGGTGCCGCGCATGGCGTTGGCTTCCAGCGGCAGGTCGACGGCATAGCCGCCGGCCGAGACGCCATCGGCAACGATGCGGCGGTTCTCGACGCCGTCGGGACGGGTGAAGATGAAGGTCAGCGGCAGGTTTTCCACCGCTTTGGAGGCGCCGTCGCGGGCAAGGGCTGCGACATGCACATCCTCGCCGGCGCGGTAGATGCCGCGTTCGGTCCAGGCATAGACATCGAGCGCGCCCGGTGCGGCGCGTCCGGCGACGCCGCGATCGGACAGATCGAAGCCAGCGCGGCCCATGTCGAGGAAGACGAAATCGTTGTCGCCCTGCTTGGCCATCAGAACGGCCGGCACCATGCCGCCGTCGCCGCGCGTCAGGCCGGGGTTGAAGACAGCATGGCCTTCGGCGTCCGACGTGGCTGTGCCGAGGATTTCATTGTTCCTGGCCAGCAGCGTCAGTTCGGCGCCGGCGATCGGCTTGGCGGTTCCGAGCGAGCGGGCAAAGACATTGAGGCCATCCTGGCCGGTATAGGTCGACAGGCCGATGTCCGAGACGACGAACCACTGCGTGGCAAGCGAATTGTAATTGTCCTCGTCATTTTCATTTACCGCTTGCGCGGTCAGCACGTAGACGCCGGGCTTGCGCTGCGGCAAGGCTTCGTCGACCGGGAACGAAGTCGTGACGTCGTTGTTGAGGTCGTTGGCGATATCGAGCTGCCCCTGCCAGACCGGCTCACCCATCTGGTCGGAAATGCTGGAGATATCATAGCCGTCGAGCTGCTTCAGGAACTGATAGCCGGACAGAAGCTGCGCGAGCGAACGATCGCCGATGCGGTAGAGCTTCATCTGCGCGGCGTTCATGTTGACGGTGACGACCGGGATGCCGCGGCGGGCGCCGGCGGGCAGCACGAAGCTGTCGCCGGTGAAACGGGCGGACGGCGCGCGGTCCTGCACATAGATCGACAGCACGACCGGAGCGGCGGTGACCTCGCCAATTGCGGCCGGCAGGCCGGCGCGGAAGGTCACTTCGTAATGCTGGCCGTGTTCCAGGCCTTCGACGCAGATCTGCTTGTCCTTGGCCTCGACGCCCTTGGGCGGCTGGTTGTCGACGGTGACGAACTGGGCGTAGTCGACGCCGGTCTTCACCAGCTCCTCGGAAAACTGCGCGCAAATGCGCGGCGCGCTGGTGTCGGCGTCGATCGAGTGATCGATGACGCGGAAGCCCTTGCGGGCCTTGAGATCCTCATATTCGGCCTTGACCGCCGGCGAACTGACCAGCGCGAGGCTGGCTTCATAGGCCTGCAGGGCTGGACGGTAGAGATCGCGGCGGTCGAGGCCGTTGCCGAGCAGCGCCAGCACTTCGGCGCGGGTCTTGGTGGTGCGCAGCAACTTGTAGGCGTTGATGGCGGCGGAGGTGCCTTTGACCGGCAGATTGTAGGATTCGGAGGTGCCGCTGGCCGGCTGTATGGCAAGCGTTTCACGCGCCAGACCGAGCCAAAGCTGGCCGTCGTCAGGCAGGACCGAGACCGCGGCCTCGTATTTGTTCATGGCTTGGCCATGGTCGCCGGTCAGTGCAGCCTGTTCGGCGGCGGCGCGGAGTGATTCCAGCCCGTCGGTCGGCTTGTCATAGGCCGGATCGGTCAGCTTGTTGCGGTATTGCTGGGCCTGGTCGGCCATCCAGTTGGGGAAGAAGGCGAGTTCCGGCGGGGCGCCGATATCGGGGTCGCCATCGACATTGACGACCTTGCCCGCGACCGCGCCGCTGAAGGGTTTCAACTGGTTATAGTCGGATTTTAGGAAGCACCATTTGGCCTTGTTGTTGTAAGTAAAGGCGCGGCAGGCGGGGTCGCCGAGGCATGTCGTCTTGCACTGATCGAGGCTGACATTCTGGTCCGATCTGAGATCGAACCCGAAATAGTCGGAATTATTTGAGGTCACCACCCGGCGGGCTTCGGCCGCTTGCGCTACAGACCCCCAGGCGAAAATGAGAAGAATCAAGATCGACAGACCACGAGCCGCCGCGCGCATCGCCATAACACCCTCCAGACACTGCTACGTCCGCGGCATGTTCAAGCTTCAGTCAAGCTTGTCAACACGAGGACGGGCAGGTTTCCGCCCGCCAACGGTTCCCAAACCGGCCAATGACCGGTATGCCGATAGTTCATCCACGGGAAAGGGATCACGCATTCTTGCGAAAACGCAGAAGGTGTGAATTCCAAGCCCTGCCTATTTCAGACAATTGGATTGTGGCCCCTTTACGAGCGCTTCAAAACTTCATTCCAATTTTAGTTTTGTAACCTAGGTTGTCCTGATGCCGGCGTATGAAGCGCAGATGTCGAAGGTAAGTGCGCCACGGCGCACGCTTTCGCGTGCGCTGATTGTGGCGTTGGCGTGCTCGAGCGTGCTCGTTGCCGAATCAGGGTCGGCAGCCGCCTTCGAGCTCTTCGGCATCAAATTGTGGGGCTCTTCGAATGACGAGGACGCCGATATCGTCGACCCGCTGCGCTATGCGGTGACCATCGAAGCGCCCGATGCCGACAAGGACCTGGTCAAGAAGCTCGAAAACGCCTCGTCGCTGAAATCCGACGAGGACCGCCCGGTTTCCGGCTCGCTCGGCCTATTGGCCAAGGCGCGTAGCGACCGCGAACAGCTGGTCGCCGCGCTTTATGCCGACGCCCGCTATGAAGGCGTCGTCACCATCACCATCCAGGGCAAGGCGCTCGACGATTTGCCGCCCGATGCCGAATTCACTGGTCCGCAGCCGATCCCCGTGGTGGTCAGCATCGCCAGCGGGCCCAAATTCACGCTCGGCAATATCAGGCTGGAGGGCGATGCCGCCGGGCTTGCGAGCGCCGATTTCGGCCTGATAGCCGGCGGCGATGCCGGCTCGGGCGCCGTGCTCAAGGCGGAGGCGCTGATCGTGCGGGCGCTGAAGCAGGAGGGCCGGCCGCTGGCCCGGATCACTGACCGGCAAGTCGTGGCCGAGCACACCACCTCGACGCTAGACGTGACGCTGACGGTGGCCGCCGGGCCGGTTGCCGGTTATGGCGACACCACCGTCGATGACACCGAGAAGGTCGATCGCGAGTTCACCGAATATATGACCGGGCTGAAACGCGGCCGGCAATATTCGCCTGACGAGATCGACGATGCCCGCGACCGGCTGCTGAGGCTCGAAGTGTTCAACAGCGTGACGCTGAAGGAAGCCGACAGTCTCGACGCCGACGGCAACATTCCGATCGGCGTTCAGGTCAGCGAGCGCAAACCACGCTATTTCGGCGTCGGAGGCACTTTCTCCAACACCGAAGGGCTAGGCCTGGAAGGCTATTGGGGCCACCGAAATCTGTTCGGCCGGGCCGAAAAGCTGCGCATCGAGGGCAAGATCAGCGGCATCGGCAGCAACGATCTCAGCGAGCTCAACTACAATGCCGGCATCATGTTCGAGAAGCCGGGCGTGGTCGGGCCGGCTTCGAAATTCATCGCCAGCGTCAAGACCGTGCTCGAACATCCCGATGCCTACGACCATTTCTCGGTCAAGGGCAGCACCGGCCTGTCCTATGAGATCGACAAGAAGCAGACGGTTTCGGCTGAAATCGCGCTCGACTATTCCAGGATCACCGACGCCTTCGGCAAGCACAAATACCTGATCGCCAGCATTCCGCTGCAATATGTCTATGACAACAGGGACAACCGGCTCAATCCGACCAGCGGCTTCAGGGTTCTGGCCTATGCCGAACCGAGCTATGACATTCTGAGCGGCGCCGCCTTCCTCAAGCTCAGGGGCGAGGGGTCGGCCTATCAGTCGCTCGACACGGCCTCGAAATTCGTGCTTGCCGAACGCGTCGCGCTGGGTTCGATCGTCGGCACCGGCCTTCAGAACGTTCCAGCCGACAGGCGCTTCTATTCCGGCGGTGGCGGCTCGGTGCGGGGCTATGCCTATCAGGGCATCGGACCGAAGGACATCGACAATCAGCCGATCGGCGGGCTTTCCTTCTTCGAAACATCGGTCGAAATGCGCATTGCGCTGACCGACACGATCGGCATCGTGCCGTTCGTCGACGCCGGCACTGTCTCGACCACAGCGACGCCGGACTTTTCCGACGTGAAGGTCGGCGCGGGCGTTGGCCTGCGCTACATCACGCCGTTCGGGCCGCTGCGCATCGACGCCGCCGTGCCGCTCAACCGCGACCGTGGCGACCCGCGTTTCGGCATCTATGCCGGGATCGGACAGGCGTTCTGACGATGAAGATTTTGAAACGCATCCTTCGCCTGTTTTTCTACACGCTGCTGATCGTGGCGGCGGCGGGCATCGGCGCGCTGGTCGTGCTGACCAAGACCGAGCGCGGCCGCGAAAATCTCGCCGGCATCATCTCTGACATGGCCTCGTCAGGGGACAGCAAAGTCACGGTCAGCGGCATTAACGGTATCTGGTCCGGAGCGCTGACGGTCGACCATGTCGTGCTGGAAGACCGCGAGGGCGCGTGGCTGGTGGCCCGCAAGGTGGCCGTCGACTGGTCGCCGCTGGCGCTGCTGTCGAAGATTTTCAGCGCCGACCGCATAGCGGCCGAACGGATAGAACTGGCACGGCTGCCTGTGGCGAGCACCGAGCCGAGCAAGAGCGGGTCGACCGGCCTGCCGGTTTCGCTTGATATCAGAGCGATCGATTTGCCGGAGATCGCGCTCGGCCAGCAACTTGCCGGCAGCGGCATTGCCGAACTTGCGGCCAAGGGATCGGCCAAGGTCGATGCGTCGCCGCTGGCGATCCAGACGGTGCTCAACGTTACCCGCCATGACGGCAAGCAAGGCAATGTCGACGCCAACATCCACTTCGCGCCGGATGAAAACAAGCTTGACCTCGATCTCAAGGCTTCCGAGCCGGCCGGCGGCATCATCGCCAACCTGCTCAAGCTACCCGGCGCGCCGCCGGTCACCATCGTCGTCTCGGGCACCGGGCCGCTGGCCAACTGGAGCGGCGTCGGCACCTTCATGGTCGATGGGCAGATCGTTACCCAGCTCACCGGCCGGCACCAGCTGACCGACAAGGGCAACCGGATCGAGGCCAAGGGCGACGGTTCGTTCGAAGGGTTCCTGCCGCAACAGTTCAAGTCGCTGTTTGCCGGCAAGACCAGTTTCGACCTCGCCGGCACCGCGACCGCAGCCGGCGGCGTCGACATCGAGCGCGCTGCAATCGAGAGCGACGCAGTTCATGGTACCGCTGCCGGCATGGTCGACCCCAACGGCGCCAGCGACCTTTCGGTCGAACTCGTGGCCAAAGCCAAGCCGGTCACGGTCAATGTCGGTACCCAGGCGCAGCCGATCATGGTGGCCATCAACATTGTGACCGCGCGCGCCTTCGGTGACGGCAAGGCGCCGATGATTGACGCCAGCGCTTCACTGGTCTCGGTGGTGGCGGGCGGCTCTCAGGTGAACAATCTGGATGCGAAGATCCATTCCGACGGTTTCGACATCGAGAGCCGCAGCGGCCCGGTCAGTGTAAGTCTGGCGGCCGCCGGGCTGAAGACCGACGTGGCGACGCTGGCGCCGCTGATCACCGGCAAGCTGACGGCCTCTCTTGCCGGTTCGATCAGCAGGGACGAGATTTCGCTCGACGAAGGCACGCTGCGCAGCGATGCTCTCAATGCCGGGCTGACGGCTAAGGTGACGCTGGCCGATCTCGCCATGACGCTGAAGATGAATGCGGATGCTGTGTCGACGGCGCTGCCGCCGCAGATCAGTTCGCTGCTTGGCGAACGGGTCAAATTCTCGGCGACCGCGACGCGCGATCCGCAGGGCTCTTTCGCCGCCAACTCGATCGAACTCACTTCCGGTTCGCTGAGCGCCAGCGGCACCGCCAGCGCGCAAGGCAGCGATATCCAGGCCGACATCAAGGGCAAGCTCGGCGACGTCTCGGTGCTGTCTTCGCTGGTCGGCGTGCCGATCGCCGGCGGGGTCGATTTCGCGCTGACGGCAAGCGGCGCGCGCAACGCACCGGATTTCTCGGTTTCGGCCGACAGTGCCAGCCTGACGGCCTCCGGCCGCACCGTCAAGGACATCAAGCTGACCGCATCGGGCAAGGCCGACATTGTGAGCCCGGCCGCAGATGTCTCGCTGACCGGCGCGGTCGACGAACAGCCGCTCGCCATCAAGGCGGCGCTGGTGACGAGCGATGGCAAGCGCTCCATCAAGGGGCTCAGCGTAGCGCTGGGCGACAACAAGGTGTCGGGCGACCTCGCGCTCGATGAAAAATTCCTGCCGCTGGGGACGCTGACGATCTCCGCCCCCGATATCGCGCCGCTGGCGTCGCTGGCCGGGCAGACGGCGGCCGGCGATATCGGCGGCACCGTGGTGTTCGCCAAAGACGGCGAGGCTCCCACTGTCACCATCAATGCAGCCAGCGTGTCGATCGCGCGCGGTGATGTGGCAGCCAAGGCAGTCACCGTCAGCGCACTGATCGCCAACTATCTCAACAGCCCTGCGATCTCCGGCACGATCAAGGCCGAGAGCGTGACCTCGGGAACGACCGTCGTCAGTGGCATCGGCGTCGACCTCAAGCGTGACGGCGACTGGACGAATTTCACCGGCGGCGCAACCATATCAGGCATTCCGGCGACAGCTGCCGGGCGGGCGAAGATTGCCGGGGGCGCGACCAGCGTCGAGGTCGCGTCCGGCGAGGCGACGGTGCGCGGCATCAAGGTGGCGATCGCCGAGCCGTCGAGCCTGACCATTGCCGATGGCATAACCAACATTCAAAGGCTGGTAGTCGATCTCGGCGGCGGCTCGGTGACGCTGTCGGGCACGGCGGGCCAGACGCTCGATCTGGCGGCGACCTTCTCGGCGCTGCCGGCTGCGCTTGCCAATGGCTTTTCGCCCGGCCTCGATGCCGCGGGCACGCTCGACGGCACGGCGCAAATCACCGGGCCGTCAGCAAATCCCGACATTCGCTTTAATGCAAAACTGGCCGGCGCCGAGACCAGCCAGACCCGTCAGGCCGGGCTCGGACCGCTCGATGTCGATGCGGCCGGCAGCTATTCGACGGCCGGCGGCGTCGTGCTGGATAAGGCGACGCTGTCGGGCCAAAAAATCTCCGGCAAGGCCGCCGGCACCGTCAACCCGAACGGCGCCAGCGATTTCGCGCTCGATCTGACATCGTCCGGTCCGAGCCTGCCGTTGACGCTGGGCAGCGCGGAAAGCCCGATCAAGCTCGAATTGCAGGCGCTGTTGGTGAAGGCGGCCGGGCAGGCTGCGCAAGCCAAGCTCGACATCTCGGCGGTACTGCCTTCGGTGGCGACGGATGACGCCAAGGTCGAGGGCATTGCGCTTGCGCTGCATTCCGATGCATTTGATATGAAAAGCCGAACCGGTCCGATCTCGGGCACGGTGACGGCGGACAAGATCGGTCTAGACAATCCGACCATCGCGCCGCTGATCGTCGGCAAAATCACCGCCAAGGTCGCGGGCAGCCTGGCGGCCGATGCGATTACCATCGACAGCGGCTCGGTGCAGGGCGATGCGCTGGGCAGTGCCTTCAATGGCCGTGTCGGCATTGCCGATGGAGCAATCGACCTCAACCTCAACGCCGACGTGCTGTCGGCGGCATTGCCGGCTGCGGCGCGCAGCGTGCTGGCAGAGCGCACGCAGCTCAGCGCCACGCTGAAGCGGGATGCCAATGGCAATGTCAGCGCCAATCCGGTCACGCTGGCGTCGGGCGCACTGACCGCGGACGGTCAGGCCAGCCTCGCCGACAACAAGCTTAGCGCACATATCAAGGGTGCACTGGCCGACATCTCGCTGTTGTCGAAAGATGCCAAAGGCGCGATCAGCTTTGCACTCAACGCGCAGGGGCCCAGCCTGGCGCCGGACCTGTCGCTGACGGTCAACAGCGACCGCCTGCTGGTGGCGGAACGCGAAATCACCGGACTTAAGCTGATTGCGACCGGCAAGGCCGATGCCGCGAACCCGGCAGCCAATGTGCAACTGACCGGCAATGTCGCGGGGCAGGCACTGCAAGGCAGCGCGGTGCTGGCGACTGCCGACGGCAAGAGCGCCATCAACGGCCTGCTGCTGTCACTCGGCAAGAACAGGATTTCCGGCGACCTTGCGCTCGACGAGGCTTTCGTGCCGGTCGGCACCATCGCGCTCGACCTGCCCGATATCGGACCGCTGGCGGCGCTGGCGCTGGAAAAGGCCGAAGGCGATGTGCGCGGCACTATTGCATTCTCCAAGACCGCGGATGGCCCGAACGTCGCCGTCAAGGCTGCGACCGCTTCAATCACGCGCGGCGACCTGCAGGCGAAGACGGTGTCGATCGATGCGCTGGTCGCCAACTATCTCGCCGCGCCGGTCATCTCGGGCAAGATTCGCGCCGACAGCGTCATTTCCGGCGGCACCGCCATCAGCGGCATCGATGTCGATTTGAAGCGCGACGGCGACTGGACCGGGTTTTCCGGCGGCGCCACCGTCAAGGGCATTCCGGCGAGGGCTGCGGGCAGGGTAAAGGTGGCTGGCGGCACCACCACCATCGAACTCGCTTCCGGCCAGGCCACGGTGCAGGGCATCAAGGCGGCCATCGCCCAGGCCTCGACCGTCAGCATCGCCAACGGCACCACGACGCTGGACAAGCTGGTGCTCAATCTCGGTGGCGGCACGGCGACGGTGACCGGCAAGGTCGGGCAGGCACTCGACATCAGTGCCGCGCTGTCGAAGGTGCCGGCTTCGCTGGCCAACAGTTTTTCGCCGGGCCTCCAGGCCGCCGGTTCGATTTCGGGAACAGTCAAGGTAACCGGCGCGCCGGGCAATCCGACTGTCGCTTTCGATATCGATGCTGGTGGGGTGCAGACCTCGCAGACGCGCAGCGCCGGTCTTGGCGGCATGAATATCTCTTCGTCGGGAACATTCGCCGGCAAGAAGCTCACCTTCAACGCCGACATCAGCGACGGCGCCGGGCTTGGCCTCAAGGGCGGCGGTACGGTGACGACGGCCGGCACACCAGCGCTGGTGCTCGACTTCAACGGCAAGGTGCCATTTTCCTTCCTGGCCGCCAAGCTTGCGGCGCAAGGGCTGTCGCTCAGCGGCACCGCCAACGTCAATATCCAGATGCGCGGCCCGGCGGCGTCGCCGGTGATCGGCGGCACGGTCAGCACGTCGGGCGCCCGCCTGGTCGACGCGCGTTCCGGTCTTGCCGTCAATGACATTGCCGCCGACATTTCGATCGGCAACGGCGTTGCCCGGATCAACCGGCTGACCGGCACGCTGTCGACACGCGGCAGCCTGTCGGCCTCCGGCACCCTCGGCATCAATCCGGCGCAAGGTTTCCCAGCCGATTTGTCGATCAAGCTGGTCGACGGCCGCTATACCGACGGCAGGGTGGTGACAGCCAATCTCGGCGGCGACCTGACCATTAAGGGGCCGCTCACCTCGGCGCCGGTGATTTCGGGCACCGTCAACCTGGCCAAGACCGTCATCACCGTTCCCGATAAGCTGCCGGGCTCGCTGGCAGCGCTCGGTGTCAAGCACAAGAACGCGCCCGCCTCCGTGCGGGCGCAGGACAAGGCCTTGCGACCGGCGGCGGCCAGCGGTGGTGGCGGCAGTGGGCTTGTCCTCGACGTCACGGTCAATGCGCCGAACCAGATCTTCATCCAGGGCAGGGGCGTCGATGCCGAGTTCGGCGGTTCGCTAAGGCTGACCGGCCCGGCGGCTTCGCCGCAGGCGGTCGGCACCTTCACCTTGCAGCGTGGGCGGCTGTCGATTCTCGGCAAGCGGCTGACCTTTACCGAAGGCACGGTCGGCTTTTCGGGCTCGCTGGTGCCCTACCTCAACTTGACCGCGACATCGACCACGACCAGCGCCACCGTCACCATCGTCGTCTCGGGCGAAGCGACCAATCCGAAATTCGACTTCTCCTCGGTGCCGGCGCTGCCCGAGGACGAGGTGCTGGCGCAGCTGATTTTCGGCCGCTCTATGTCGAACCTGTCGCCGCTTCAGATCGCGCAGCTGGCCGAGGCCGCCGGCCAACTGGCCGGCGTCGGCGGCTCGACCTCGCTGCTCGAAAACCTGCGCAGTGCAATCGGCGTCGATGACCTGGATGTGACCACCGATGACCAGGGCGGCACCGCCGTGTCGGCGGGCAAGTACCTCAATGACCGCACCTATGTGACGATCCAGAAAGGCGACAGGCCAGGATCGGGCAAGGCGACGATCGACCTCAATGTCGGACGCGGCGTCAAGCTGCGCGGCGAGGCCAACGATGGCGGTGAGGCCAAGGGCGGCATATTCTACGAAAAGGAATATTGAGTTCCTGGCCCTTACCGCCACCGGAACTGGCGCTGTCTCAACCCGCCCAATGTATCAATTACTCGCCTAAGCAGATTCCGGCGGAATCTGGGCGCGCTAGCACTTTTGCGCCAAGTCTGTCGTTATCACGCGAACCGCTCCCTTTTCAAAGTTGCACATTCCCTAACAGGTTCCGTAGCCATGCCGTCTTTGACATCACGGCAGGGATGCGGAATGTTAAAAGGCGGAAAGCCAACAATGGGAGTTAAGGTATGACAAATTACAAGAGTAATGGCGATCGCGTTCCCGATCACATCCTGGCCATGGCCGAAGAAGCCAAGGCAGGCAAAGTCGATCGCCGCGAGTTCCTCGCCATGGCGAGCGTGTTCGGCGCGTCGACTGCGATGGCCTACGGCATGCTCGGCGTAGCCGTGCCGACCCAAGCCAGGGCCGAAGAGGTGCAGGGCAAGAAGGGCGGCATCCTTAAAGTCGCGCAATGGGTCAAGGATCCCAAGGATCCGCGCAAGGCCGACTGGTCGGAAATCGCCAATGCCGAGCGTCAGGCGCTTGAGCCGCTGGTCAAGTACACCAGCGAATACACGTTCCGCCCGTACCTTCTGGAGAGCTGGGAGGTCAACGACGACGCCACCGAGTACACGTTGCATGTGCGCAAGGGTGTGACCTGGTCGAATGGCGATGCCTTCACCGCCGATGACGTCATCTTCAATCTCAAGCGCTGGGCCGACAAGAAGGCCGAGGGCAATTCCATGCCTGGCCGTCTCGGCACGCTGGTCAAGGACGACAAGCTCGACGAAAGCGCCGTGACCAAGGTTGACGACCACACCGTCAAGCTGAAGCTCGGCAAGGCTGACATCGCGCTCATTCCGAACATGTGCGACTATCCCGGCCTCATCGTGCACAAGAGCTTCGACGAGAAGGGCGGCGACTTCAAAGCCTGCCCGATCGGTACCGGCCCGTTCGAGCTCGTCTCCTACGATGTCGGCCAGAAGGTGGTCTACAAGCGCCGCGAGGACAACAAGTGGTGGGACGGCGAGGTGTTCCTCGACGGCATCGAATTCGTCGACTACGGCACCGATCCGGCAGCCATGGTCAGTGCCTTCGAGGCCGGCGAAGTCCATACCAATTTCGAGACCTCGGCCGACTATGTGTCGATCCTCGACGGACTGGACCTGGTCAAGTCCGAAATCGTCACCGCGTCGACCATCGTGTGCCGCACCAACATCAACAACAAGCCTTACGGCGATCAGAAAGTGCGCAACGCGCTGCAGTTGGCGGTCGACAACAATGTCGTTCTGCAGCTTGGCTACGGAAATGCCGGCACGGTGGCTGAAAACCACCATGTCTGCCAAATCCACCCGGAATATTACGAGCTGCCCAAAGTCGCTCGCGATCCGGCCAAGGCCAAGGCGCTGATGGCGGAAGCCGGCCAGGCCGACTTCGAGCATGAGCTGATCACGGTCGACGAAGACTGGCACAAGAATACCGGCGACGCCATCGCCGCGCAGATGCGCGACGCCGGCCTCAAGGTAAAGCGCACGGTGCTGCCGGGCTCGACGTTCTGGAACGACTGGACCAAGTACCCGCTGTCGATGACCAACTGGAACATGCGCCCGCTCGGCGTTCAGGTTCTGGCGATCGGCTATCGCACCGGCGAGGCCTGGAACGAGTCGGCCTATTCCAACCCCGAATGGGATGCCAAGCTCAATGCAGCATTGGCCGTTGCCGATGCGGCCAAGCGCAAGGAGATGATGAAGGACATCGAGCAGATCCTGCAGGATTCCGGCATCATGATCCAGCCATACTGGCGCAAGCTCTACAGCCACTCGGTCAAGGCGGTGCAGAATTACAAGATGCATCCGACCTTCGAGCGCGACTACGGCAAGGTCTGGCTCGACCAGGCGTGATCGGAACGTCAGGGAAGGGGCGCTTCGCTCCTTCCCGTCACGCCTTGCATCGTCCAGAACCGGAAGCCGCCGCAGCAAAAAGTTGCGGACTCTCCTGAAAGACCGTTCAATAAAACTGGGTTGATTGCATCCGAGTGCCGATTTGACGGCCAACTCTGCCGGCAACGGCAAAGCTGGTTTTTCGAACTGGCTCCAACCCCAACCAGACCGGCAGGGGACCGCCATGCTTTCTTTCGTAATCCGGCGTCTCGGCACCATGGCATTGACGATGCTGTGCCTGACGATGATCGTCTTCTTCCTGATCAACCTCGAGCCGAATTTGAAGAAGCTGGCGATCAGCCAGACCGAAATGCACACATCGGCCGAACAGCTCGAAAGCTGGCTGGTCAACCATGGCTACCGGCAGAACTTCTTCGTGCGCTACGGGCAATGGCTGGGCGTCGTCCCGAAGCAACCGGTGACCGATCCGGCGACCGGCAAGCCGACGCAGCGTTTCTCCTTCTGCAACGATCCGCTGGAGCCGAAATTCTCCGGCATCCTGGAAGGTGATTTCGGCTGCTCGACCAAGTTCAAAACCTCCGTTGCGTCAAAGCTCTTCCCCGCACTCGCCGCCACCGGTATCCTGATGCTCTGCGTGCTGTTGGTGATGGTGCCGATTTCGCTGCTGATCGGCATCCTGGCCGGCATGCGCGAGGGCTCGCGAACGGACCGAACGCTGTCCGTCGCATCGATCGCGTCGACGGCGACGCCCGAATATGTGTCCGGCGTCATCTTCACCGTCATCTTCGCCTCCTGGCTCGGCTGGCTGAACGGTTCGGCCGCCTCGGCAAGCCAGGGCATCACCTTCTACAATTTCACCCTGCCGGTGATGACGCTGGCGATCTACGGCATCGGCTACATCGCCCGCATGACACGCGCCTCGATGGTCGAGGTGATGACGCAGCAATATATCCGCACCGCCCGGCTGAAAGGGCTTTCCTTCGGCAGCGTCGTCGTCAAGCACGCGCTGCGCAATGCGCTGATCGCGCCCTTCACCGTCATCATGCTGCAATTTCCTTGGCTGCTTACCGGCGTCGTCATCGTCGAGGTGATGTTCCGCTACCAGGGCTTTGGCTACACGCTGGTCGAGGCCGCCGGCAACAACGACATCGATCTGCTGCTTGGCTGTTCACTGGTCTCGGTGTTCATCGTGCTGATCACGCAGCTCATCTCGGATGTCGGCTACGCGTTCCTCAATCCGCGTATCAGAGTTCAATAGGGGGCTGGGGCAGATGCAGGTCGAATATATCGGTGCCTTCAATGTCGTGCTCGGCGTGATTGGGCGTTTCTGGCCGGTCTGGTTAGGGCTTGCCCTGGTGATGGGGGTGAGCTTCACCTACAAGAAAAGGCTCGGCCTCTACGGCCAGTTGTTCGATAGCGGCGTCGGCATAGTCGGTGTCGGCATCTGCCTGTTCTGGCTGTTCACGGCAATCTTCGCGTCGACCGTCGCGCCCTTCGATCCGCTCGCCCAGGTCCCGATCATGAAGGATGCGCTGCCGGGCGCGCTCGAGCCGGTATCGAAACTCATCTACTATTTCGGCGGCGACAAGCTCGCCCGCGACGTCTTTTCGCGCATGGTCTATGGCAGCCAGATCGTGCTGATCATCGCGCCGGCGGCGACCGGTTTCGCGCTGATGGTCGGCATCACGCTCGGTCTGCCCGCCGGTTACTATGGCGGCCGGATCGACACCGTGCTGTCGTTCCTAGCCAATCTGGTGCTGGCCTTCCCGGTGATCCTGCTGTTTTACCTGCTGGTGACGCCGGGCATCATGGATACGCCGATCCCCTACGCCATGGCCGGGCTGTTCTTCCTGTTCCCGATCATCTTCTTTTCGGTGCTGTTCTGGACCCGCTACAAGAACCGGCCGGACCGCCTCTATATATTGCTCGGGCTGACGCTGATCATCGGCGGCTGGGTCTATGCCGGCCTGGTGTTCGACGCCGATCCGTTCAAGATCATCCACATCGATCCCAACCAGCTCAACATCTTCGTGGCGGTGGTGTTCGCCTCCAGCCCCGGCGTATTCCGCATCGTGCGCGGCCTGGTGATGGACATCAAGACGCGCGACTATGTGGCGGCGGCGCAGACGCGCGGTGAATCGCCCTGGTACATCATGCTGTGGGAGATCCTGCCCAATGCGCGCGGACCGCTGATCGTCGATGCCTGCCTGCGCATCGGCTACACCACGATCCTGCTCGGCACGCTCGGCTATTTCGGGCTGGGCCTGGCGCCGGAGAGTCCGGATTGGGGCACCGCGATCAAGGACGCCAGCCGCCTGCTGCGCTCCTTCATCCACCCGGCGCTGCCGCCGACAATCGCGCTGATGTCGTTCGTGCTGGGCTTGAACCTGCTTGCCGACTCGCTGCGCGAACAATCGATGAAAGACTGATCTGCGGGTTTCGGCGCCGCGAGCATGAAAATAGGATTGGAGCGACCCATGAATGAGGCAGTTCGAAATCCCGGCAACCCGACCCTTGGGCCAAGCGCTGCGCCGATCATCGAGATCGAGAACCTGTCGATCTCCTTCTTCACCCGCAAGGGTGAGATCCCTGCCGTCATGGACTTTTCCTGCACGGTGATGCCGGGCGAAGCCATGGGCATCGTCGGCGAGTCCGGCTGCGGCAAGTCGACCGTGTCGCTCGGCATCATGCGCGACCTCTCCAACATCGGAAAGATCGTTGGCGGCAAGATCAAGTTCCAGGGCAAGGACATGGGCGAGCTGTCCGACGAGGAGTTGCGCTCCATCCGCGGCAACAAGATCGCCATGATCTACCAGGAGCCGATGGCGAGCCTCAATCCGGCGATGAAGGTCGGCCAGCAATTGATGGAAGTGCCGCTGATCCACGACAAGGTGTCGAAGGAAGAGGCTTACAAAAGGGCGCTCGAAATGGTGCGCTCGGTGAGATTGCCCGATCCCGAACGGATGATGCGTTCCTATCCGCACCAGCTCTCCGGTGGCCAGCAGCAGCGCATCGTCATTGCCATGGCGCTGCTGTCGAAGCCCGCGCTGCTTCTGCTCGACGAGCCGACGACCGCGCTCGACGTGACGGTGGAGGCCGGCATCGTCGAACTGGTCAAGGGGCTCGGCGAGAAGTTCGGCACGTCGATGATCTTCGTGTCGCACAATCTGGGCCTCATCCTCGAGACCTGCGACCGCATCACGGTGATGTACTCGGGCGAAGCGGTCGAGACCGGCAAGATCAAGGACGTCTTCGACCGGATGCGCCATCCTTATACGCAAGGGCTGTTCCGTTCGATTCCGCTGCCGGGCGCCGACAAGAATTCGCGGCCGCTGATCTCTATCCCCGGCCAGTTGCCGCTGCCGCATGAGCGGCCCAAGGGCTGCAATTTCGGCCCGCGCTGCCACCATTTCGTTGAGGGCGTCTGCAATGCCGCCGAAATCCCGATGATCGAGGTCGCCGGTCACGAAGGGCATTTCTCGCGCTGCGTGCGCTTCAACGAGATCGACTGGGAAGCGCTGCCTCCCGGCGCCAAGAAGGTCAATGAGAAGGTTGTGCCCGGCGCGCCGGTGCTCAAGATCGAGGATTTGAGAAAATACTACAAGGTCGGCGGCAGCGAAGTGTTCGGCTCCAGCGAAGGCCGCGTCGTCAAGGCCAATGAGACGATCTCGTTTATGGCCCGCGAATCCGAGACCGTCGCCATCGTCGGCGAGTCCGGCTGCGGAAAGTCGACGCTGGCCAAGGTCCTGCTCGGGCTGGAGACGGCAAGTGCCGGCACAGTGACGCTGGGCAACAAGGAGATCCAGTCGACCGGCATCGAGAAGCGCAGCGTCGAAACGGTGTCATCGATCCAGATGGTGTTCCAGAACCCGTTCGATACGCTCAATCCCAGCCACTCCGTCGGTTCGCAGATCATCCGCACGCTGGAAAAATTCAAAGTCGGCAACAATGTCGCCGAGCGGCGCAAGCGCATGCTGGAGCTGCTTGACCTGGTGAAGCTGCCGCGGGCCTTCGAGACGCGCAAGCCGCGTCAGCTCTCAGGCGGCCAGAAGCAGCGCATCGGCGTGGCGCGTGCCTTTGCCGGCGATGCCAAGGTGGTGGTGGCCGACGAGCCGGTGTCGGCACTCGACGTCTCGGTGCAGGCGGCGGTGACCGAGCTGCTGATGGACATCCAGCGCAAGAACAAGACGACGATGCTGTTCATCAGTCACGATCTGTCCGTCGTGCGCTACATCGCCGACCGGGTCGTCGTCATGTATCTCGGCTACATCGTCGAGCAGGGTACGACCGACCAGATCTTCGCGCCGCCCTACCACCCCTACACCGAGGCGCTTCTGTCGGCGATCCCGATCGCCGACACCAGCGTGGTCAAACGGCACATCGTGCTCGAAGGCGATATCCCGTCGGCGATGAACCCGCCGAGCGGCTGCCCGTTCCAGACGCGCTGCGGCTACAAGAGGCTGGTGCCGGACAATCTGTGCGAGACCAAGGTGCCGCCGGTGAAGCATCTCGGCGATGGCCATATGAGCCTGTGCTGGCTGTCGGACGATGTGCTGGCGACGATGGAGCCGGTGATCAAGTTCGACAGGGAACACGCAGCGCATGAGGGCGTGCCGGAAGACGCACCGGATGGGATCGGCCCCGGTTTCGCCGGCGAACCGCCGAAGCGCCCGCATGGCAAGAAGCCGAGCTGACCAGCCATAGAGGCAATGCCGCTCGTTGGCGCGTTGCCGCAGCGTCGCCATAGCTCAAGGAACGACAGCTACGTTCGCTTGAATATTGCTGTCCATTGCTTTATGTGATGCGTGATGTTTGATGCGCGGTAGGGAGCATGTTGTGAGAACCACACTTGCAATCGATGACGATGTCCTACTTGCGGCCAAGGCCATGGCGCGACAGCAGGACCGCAGCGTTGGCGACGTCATTTCCGATCTGGCTCGCCGCTCACTGCGCAGGCCCCCGACCGGCGGTGAACGCAACGGCATCCCCTTGCTTGCATCGCGGCCCGACGGCCCGATGGTCGATCTCGAAATGGTCAATGCGCTTCGCGACGAATTGCCGTGACCTTCCTGCTCGACGTCAATGTGTTGATTGCGTTGATCGATCCGGCTCACGTCGCGCATGAAGATGCCCATCGGTGGTTCCAATCCACCGGGCATTTATCATGGGCAACATGTCCCATTACCGAGAATGGCGTCATCAGGATTGTAAGCAACCCGAAATACCCCAATTCTCCGGGTTCGCCCGCCATGGTGGCGCAGATTGTCGGCAAGCTGCATGCCCTTTCAGGACATCAGTTCTGGCCTGACGAGATCAGCCTTGTCGGTTCCAACGACATCGATGCAGCCAGGATCCTCACCCCGGCACAGGTAACGGATAGCTATCTGTTGGGACTCGCCAAGGCGCGTGACGGCCAATTGGCGACGTTTGACCGAAAGCTGTCGACGGCAGCGGTAAAGGGAGGGAGGTCGATCCTCCACCTGATCCCAAGCGAATGAATGGCTGAGTTCCGCTTCAATCGCAAACTGCGTGGCTGCAAGACCGCTTGGCAACGTCAGCTGCCGCATTGCTGCAGCTGTTCGGCATAGTCGCGGGCCATCTTTTCGGTCGCCCTGGCATAGCCCTGCACGCCGGCGTCACCACGGTTGCCACGGCCGTAGGCGGTCCAGCCGAGATAGTAGGCGAGGTAGAGATTGTAGGTGTCGTTGCGGGCGACGCCGAACGTGTCTGATGTCTTGGAATGATACCAGCCGACGAAATCGACGGCATCGGCAAACTTGGTCCGCCTCGCCGCCCAGCTGCCGGTTTCGCTCTGATATTGCGACCAGGTGCCGTCGAGCGCCTGCGAGAAACCGGTGGCTGACGAGACATGTTTCCACGGAATGAAGCCGAGCAGTTTGGTACGC
Organism: Mesorhizobium sp. C264A; assembly: GCF_040324515.1. Lineage (NCBI taxonomy): Bacteria > Pseudomonadati > Pseudomonadota > Alphaproteobacteria > Hyphomicrobiales > Phyllobacteriaceae > Mesorhizobium > Mesorhizobium sp. C264A. The sequence continues at coordinate 739,682 of NZ_JAMYVY010000001.1, forward strand.
GGCGGCCTGGCATTGCTCTTGAAACCGGATTCCTTGCGCACCGTCGCCATCAGCACGGGGACGGGGACGCCGTATTTCTGCGAGGCGCGCTCGGCGGCCGACTGCCAGTTGTCGAACCAGCCGTCGTTCTGGTCGAAGACGGCGCAGACATTGTTGATATGGTTGGGCGGCGTCGCGCAGGCCGGCAAAGCCAGCAGCACGCCAACCGCTACAATTTTACTCAAATTCGAACTACGCATGGAAGACGGATAGGCCGAAATCATAAAGGGAATCTTGCGGCGTTTCTTAACGGCTTGCCGGCCCGGCTCCGCTGAGTGGGACCTGTATCATTATTCCGACCTTTTGCGTCGCCTCTGTCTCCATACGAATTCAAAAATGCCGCCTTGGCTAAAATCACGCCCGCGAAGGGCGGATTTCTGACAGCGATATCCGGATGCCGGCGCTCTGATGCCAGGCATGAATGAACCAAGACGAAAGCGCGGCGCGGAGCGAACCAGCAACCGGGGGCCTGCCGCCATCCCGCAACTTCCACTGCGGCGGGTGACCAATCCCTATCCGCCGATGGCGATGCTCTCAGTCGACCAGGTCGAAACGATCCACCAGGCGTCGATGCATATTCTGGAAAATTTCGGCATCGAGGTGATGTCTCAGCGGGCGCTGGCGCTGTTCGAGAAGGCGGGCGCAAAGGTCGACCATGCAACGGCGAACGTCCGCATCGACCGGGGCCTTGTCGCCGAGGCGCTGAAGACCACGCAGTCCAGCTATCGGCTGACGCCGCGCAATCGCGCCAACACCATTCATCTCGGCGGCAACACGATCAATTTCACCCTCGTCGCCGGGCCGCCCAATGTGCACGACATGGAGCGCGGCCGGCGCGCCGGAAACTTGCACGACTATGCCGATCTGACCCGGCTGGCGCAGCATTTCAACTGCATCCACATGCTCGGCAACCAGGTCTGCGCGCCAGTGGAACTGCCGGCCAACACCAGGCACATGGATACCTATTTCACCAATCTGACGCTGACCGACAAATCGTTCCATGTCTCGGCGATCGGACGAGGCCGGGCGCTGGACGGCATCGAGATGATGGCAATCGCGCGCGGGCTGACGCTGGACGAGATGCGCGATGATCCCGGCATTGCCACCATCATCTCGGTCAACTCGCCGCGGCGTTTCGACGAGATGATGGCCGAAGGGCTGATGACCATGGCTGAGTTCGGCCAGTCGGTGGCGGTGACGCCGTTCACGCTGATGGGCGCGATGAGCCCGGTGACGCTCGCCGGCGCCCTGGCGCAGCAGAATGCCGAGGCGCTGTTCGGCGTGGTGCTGACGCAACTGGTGCGCCCCGGCGCGCCGGTGATGTACGGCGCCTTCACCTCCAACGTCGACATGAAGTCGGGCGCGCCGGCCTTCGGAACGCCGGAGAACACCAAGGCCAACATCGCCTCGGGGCAATTGGCGCGGCGCTACAATCTGCCCTACCGCACGACACCGGGGTCGGCATCGAATGCGGCGGACGCGCAAGGCGCCTACGAGACGCTGATGGCGCTGTGGGGCGCTGTGCTCGGCCACGGCAACCTCGTCTATCATGCCGCCGGCTGGCAGGAGGGCGGGCTGACGGCATCGTTCGAAAAGCTCATCATCGATGTCGAGATGATCCAGCACATGATGGAGTTCCTGCGCCCGATCGTCGTCGACGAGGCGGAGCTTGCGGTCGAGGCGCTGGGCGCGGTGCCGACCGGCGGCCATTTCTTCGGCGAACCGCACACGCTGGAACGCTATGCCACCGCCTTCTACCAGCCGATGCTGTCCAACTGGCAGAATTACGAGGCCTGGCAGGAAGCCGGCGGCCTCGACACCACGGCGCGCGCGACGCGGCTGTGGAAGAAAGCGCTGGAAGACTATGTCGAGCCGGTGATGGACATCGCCGTGCGCGAGGCGCTGGAGGCGTATGTGGCCAGGCGCAAGGAAGCGATCGGGCAGGGCGAGCCATGACTTTTTCAACATCGGCGCGCGGCGCTGCCTTTCTGATTCACCTTATCTCCTCAACTCGTTGATAACAGAGCAAAACTCATGAAATCGCATGCAAAGGTCGTGGTCATTGGCGGTGGCGTCGTCGGGTGCTCCGTGCTGTTCCATCTGGCGCGTCATGGCTGGACCGATGTCGTGCTTTTGGAGCGCGACGAGCTGACCTCCGGCTCGACCTGGCATGCGGCCGGCGGCATGCACACGATCAATGGCGACCCCAACGTCGCCAAGCTGCAGAAATACACGATCTCGCTCTACAAGGAGATCGAGGAGCTGTCGGGACAGGCGACCGGCGTGCATCTGACCGGCGGCGTGCTTCTGGCGGCGACCGAGGCGCGGCTCGACTGGCTGCGCGGCGTCGTCGCCAAAGGGCGTTACCTCGGCATCGAGCTCGAAGAAATATCGGCCCATGAAGCGGCCGAGCTGATGCCGCTGCTCGACCCGAAACAATTCGTCGGCGCCGTCCGCAACAAGGAGGACGGCCATCTCGATCCCTCCGGCGTGACGCATGCCTATGCCAAGGCCGCGCGGAAACTGGGCGCCGAGGTCGAGCGCTTCACCAAGGTCGAGGACATTGTGCGCCGGCCCGACGGCATGTGGCGCGTCATCACCAACAAGGGCGAAGTGGTGGCCGAGCATGTCGTCAATGCCGGCGGGTTATGGGCGCGCGAGGTCGGCCGCATGGTCGGGCTGGAGCTGCCGGTGCTGGCAATGGAGCACATGTACCTGATCACCGAGGATATGCCCGAGGTGGCGGCGTGGAACGCCAAGACGGGGACCGAGATCATCCATGCCGTCGATTTCGATGGTGAGCTGTACCTGCGCCAGGAGCGCGGCGGCATGCTGATGGGCACGTACGAGAAGGCCAATAAGGTCTGGTCCGAATTCCAGACGCCGTGGAATTTCGGTCATGAATTGCTGGAGCCGGACATCGACCGCATCGCGCCGTCGCTCGAAGTCGGCTTCCGCCATTTCCCGGCCTTCGAGAGGACCGGCATCAAGCAGATCATCAACGGGCCCTTCACCTTCGCGCCGGACGGCAATCCGCTGGTTGGGCCGGTGCGTGGCCTTCCCGGCTTCTGGGTCGCCTGCGGCGTCATGGCGGGCTTTTCACAAGGCGGCGGCGTCGGCCTGGCGCTGTCCAACTGGATGATCGAGGGCGATCCCGGCGCCGACATCTGGGCGATGGATGTCGCGCGCTACGGCGACTGGGCGACGATGGCCTACACCAATGCCAAGGTGCGCGAGAACTATTCGCGCCGCTTCTCGATCCGTTTCCCCAATGAGGAGCTGCCCGCCGGGCGGCAGCTGAAGACGACGCCGATCTATGATCTGCTGTCGGCCAAGGGCGCGCAATGGGGCGTGTCCTATGGGCTGGAAGTGCCGCTCTGGTTTGCGCCCGAGGGTGTCAAGGACGAGTTCTCGTGGCGGCGGTCCAGCGATTTCACCCATGTCGCCAATGAGGTCGCGACTGTTCGTGAGAGCGTCGGCCTGGCGGAGATTTCGAACTTCGCCAAATACAAGGTGACGGGAGGAGGGGCGGCCGCTTGGCTCGACCGGGTCTTTGCCTGCAAGTTGCCCAAGCCAGGCCGCATGACGCTGGCGCCGATGCTGAAGGATGACGGCAAGCTCATCGGCGATTTCACGCTGGCCAATATCGGTGCCACCAATTCCAACGGGACCGAGTGGTTCATCGCCGGCTCCGGTATCGCCGAGCAGTATCATATGCGCTGGTTCGAGGCGCATTTACCTGCGGATAGCTCAGTGCGCATGGAGGCGCTGGGGCAGAAACTGACCGGTCTGGCGATCGCCGGACCCAAGGCGAGGGAGGTGCTGGCGAAGGTCAGCCGCGCGGATGTCGCCAACACCGCATTCCCCTTCATGGCGGTCGCGAAAATGGACATCGGCACGGCGCCATGCCTGGTCGGCCGCGTCAGCTACACCGGCGATCTCGGCTACGAGATCTGGGTGGCGCCGGAATATCAGCGCGCTGCCTTCCAGGCGTTGATGGCGGCAGGCGAGGAATTCGGCCTCGGCCTGTTCGGCTCGCGCGCGCTCAATGCGCTGCGGCTGGAGAAAAACTACGGCTCATGGGCGCGCGAATACCGGCCGATCTACGGGCCGCTGGAGGCCGGGCTCGACCGTTTCGTCGCCTATGGCAAGGATGCCGATTTCGTCGGCAAGGCCGGCGCTCTTGCCGAGCGCAAGCAGGGCGGCAAGCTCAGGCTGCGCACATTTATCCTAGATGCCGACGATGCCGATGTCATCGGCGACGAGCCGATCTGGTACGATGGCGCGGTGCGCGGCTGGGTGACGTCGGGCGGCTATGCGCATCACTCGAAGAAATCCGTCGCCATCGGCTATGTGCCGAAGGAGATCGCAGACAAGAGCGACGGCTTCGAAATCGAACTTTTGGGCAAGCGCCACGCGGCGCGCGTTCAGGCAGCGCCGCTCTTTGACGCGAACTTCGAGCGAATGCGCGCCTGAAGCGCTTCGGCTTCGCCGAGGCGCTTCAGATTCTTGTTTTGTGCAAGTCGTTTTTTGTGCAAGTCGTTATCCCAAAACCGCTGCGCACTTTTGGGCGACATGCATCAGGCGCGTCAGGTGCTGCGGCGGTTGTCGAGCGCGAAGGCGCCGGCGCCGGCAAACACCAGATAGAGGAAGATGAAGCAGAAGGAGATCGCGGCATCGCCGCTGTTGTTGACCGGGAAGAAGTCGCGCGGGTAGTGCGCCATGAAATAGGCGATGGCCATCTCGCCGGCCAGCAGGAACGCGACCGGGCGGGTGAACAGACCGAGCGCCAGCAGGATGCCACCGGCGAATTCCAGGATGCCTGCCGTCGCCGTCAGGCCGGTAAGAGCGTGAGGCTCGGCGCTGACCGGAAAATTGAACAGTTTCTGCGAGCCATGCTCGATGAACTGCAGGGCTGTGATGATGCGCAGGACGCCGAGTGCCTGCGGCTGAAATCTGGCGAGACCGTCAAAAAGCTTCATCTAAACTCCATTTTTCCAACCATGTGGCCCGGCCATAAATCATCACCCGGCGCTGGACCATTCACTTCCCATGGCCTGTCATCAACAATCGGTGATTGCAATTATTTCCAGTCTGACTTCGAAATTTGCTCTCGTTATGGTTGCATAAATCTCGTTAAGGTTGTATATCTGCGAGTAGACACTCCAAACCAGACGGGTTCCTTCGCCATGAAAAAAGTCGCCATCAGCCTGTTCGCAATCCTCGCAAGCACCAGTTTCGCCGTGGCCGCTGATGCTGGCTGCGATGCCTTCAAATGGCCGGTAACACGCGAGCAGGAACTGTTTCCGGCAGCGCCCGCCGCGCAGTCAGGTGCCTCTCTTGCTTTTGGCGAAGCCGCGGATATGGCGCTGGAGCCGGTCGATGCGGTCAGCTTCACGGTCTCACCGCAACGCGCGCCGGCAGCCGGCACGTTCGGCGCGACGGCAAATGTGGCCGTGCCAACGCAAGGAGAGCTCCAGATCAGCCTGTCCGATGAGGCCTGGGTCGACGTCATTCAGGATGGCCAGGCCGTGAAATCAGCCGGTTTCAGCGGCGTGAAGACCTGCCTCGGCGTCCGCAAGAGCCTGCGCTTCAAGCTGACGCCTGGCGCAGCCACGATCCAGCTCAGCGGCGCCAGGAAAGAGAACCTCAAGGTTGCGGTGCTGGCGCCGGAGTGACCGCGCCCGGACGCGCCTCTCATCGCACCAGCGGCGCGATGAGAGCAGTTCCGTGCAGGCGAGTACCGGAGGGGATCAGCGGCCCGGCGCGATCAGCGCGAAATAAGCGCCTTGCGGATCGGTGAACTGGGCAATCCATTGGCCGGTCGGCACCGGCATCGGACCCATGACGATCTTGCCGCCATTGTCGGTGACGCGTTTGGCGGCTGCGTCGATGGCATCGACATTGAAGTAGAACAGCCACACCGGCACCGGCAGCTGTTGTGGCTTGTTCATGATGCCGCCGCCGGATTCAGGGCCGGCCGAGAAGGTCTGATAGATGCCCATCTCGCCGACGTCCATGCTACCGGCATCGGTCCAGCCGAACTGGCTTGAATAGAAATCGAAGGCCTTCTGGCGGTCGGCCGCATAAAGCTCGTGCCAGCCGACATGGCCCGGCGTCGTTGCCGGAAGGACGGGCTGGTCGGGACCATTGGGCTGCAGGAACATGAAGGCGGCGCCTTGCGGGTCGGCGACGACGGAGAAACGGCCGACGCCGGGAATGTCGTCGGGTTCGCGGTGAACAGCCCCGCCGGCGGCTTTCAGTGCCTCGGTCGAGGCATCGGTATCGCTGGTGTGGATATAGCCGAACCAGGCCGGCTTCAGACCCGTCCTGGCTGCTTCCTCGGGCAGGGTCATCAGCCCGCCGACGCCACGCTCGGCGGAGTTCACCACGATATAGCGCGGCATGCCGGGCGCCTTGTCGAAGGGCTCGGCCCGCCAGCCGACCACGCTGGTGTAGAACGCTTGCGCCGCATCGAGGTCGCTGGTCATCAACTCGTACCAGAAGAAGGGCATTGGGGATTTCGGCATTTTCGGTCTCCTCACCTTCATGCATAGATCGTCGTCCGATCCATCAAAGGACGTTTCAGCGACGCGAATCCGACAGCGAAGCGGAGAAAGTTCAACGGCTGCGTTGACACATCGTTCCGCACTTCGTCCCGCTCGACGCCTTGCACGTGCGGCGGTTTTCGACTTTCCTTGGGCAAACGAGGGGTAGTCGTTTCATGCGCCTTATGTCGCTCACGCCTGAGCTTGTGTCACTGTGTCATCGCGAAGAGGTCGATCCCGGGCCGGACGGCAGCTGGACGCAGCTGAACGACGAGGATTTTCGCACGCTTGCCTTACAGCTCTCCGACGAAGCCGATGCGGGGCCGTTATGGGTGTTCGCCTATGGCTCGCTGATCTGGAAGCCGGCTTTCGAGTCCGTCGAACGCCAGCGCGCCACTGCGTTTGGCTGGCATCGCTCCTTCTGCCTCGACATGGTGCGCTGGCGCGGCAGCGTCGCGCAGCCGGGGCTGATGATGGCGCTCGAACGCGGCGGCCGATGCGACGGCGTCATCTACCGCCTGCCCGACGGCGACAAGCCGCAGCAGATCGAAAGACTGCTGCGGCGCGAGATCGACGACCATGAGAGTGTCAGCTCGGTCCGGTGGGTTCCCGTGCGCACGGAGCAGGGCCGGATACGGGCGCTCGGCTTCTGGGTCGGGGTGACTGGCAGGGGAACGTCGCTCGGGCAGCCGCTGGACACGGTGGCGGGGGTGCTTGCCAGAGCCTGCGGCCATGTCGGCTCGGGCGCGGAATATCTCTACAACACCGTCAGCCACCTCGAGGAATTCGGCATCCGCGACCGCAATCTGTGGCGGCTGCAGCAACTGGTTGCCGACGAGATCAGGTCGATCCATGGCGGCCGCTCAGATGCCAGCCTACAGCTGGCACCTTCGTAGCGAACAGCCACCAATCTTGGCCTGTGCCGGAGCGTATGCGGTTTCAAGGCGTTTCGCTCCCCGGGTGATCAGATCCAAGAAGGAGTGGCTTCACGAGCAATGACCTCAACCGTGCATTCGAGACTGAGCAGCAGAAAATGCGTACAGTCTTCTGTCGGGCCAAGTGTCGATCGCAACCAGTGCGAGTTCTCCACTCGCAGGATCGGCCACCTGTAGGAGGCTTGCCTGCCAGATCCAATCAATGGGATCGAGGTGTCCGCACGGATTTTGGTCAGTCCCAGCATGTCATCATGGGCAGCCAGGGCTACTACCCCTTGAAAATCGATCTTGAGAGTTCGTTCCGATGTCCCGAAGTCGCCTTCGACGGTCAGCTCAAAGTTATTGTCGGATTTTAGACGCCACACCTGACAGGCAGCCAGAGGTAAATCTCCCACGGGCTCCCACCGGTGAGCCGTCTCCCTATCATCGGTCATCGCCTTCTCCGTTGAATGAAAGCCGCGCATCGTGCTCAAGCGCCCTATCATTTCGCGCTGGCCTGGAACAGCTTGCCGCGACTTGGAGCTTATCGCGCTCCCCTCTTTGAGGACGCAACCGTCACTCATAACATGAGCAACTAAATCATATTACCAGCTAATCTTTTCAGCGGCTTGGGTCGAAAATTGACCAATTGATAAAAAAATAAAACGTGCTAGCCTTCCCCAAAACGAAAACAGGGGAACTGACGATGCCAGAAGGCCAGTTCAAGGACGGCATTGCCGGCGGCCGGCTTGCCGCCGACCAGTACGCCGAGAATTTTTCCGATCTGCATCCGCCGCTCGATCACCACGAAGCGCTGGTCGAATCCGATCGCTGCTATTTCTGCTACGACGCGCCGTGCATGAATGCATGCCCGACCTCGATCGACATTCCGCTGTTCATCCGCCAGATATCGACCGGCAACCCGATCGGTTCGGCCAAGACGATTTTCGACCAGAACATACTGGGTGGCATGTGCGCCCGCGTCTGCCCGACCGAGACGCTTTGCGAAGAGGTCTGCGTGCGCGAGGTGGCGGAAGGCAAGCCGGTGCAGATCGGCCGCCTGCAACGCTACGCCACCGATGTCGCCATGGCCGAGCACAAGCAGTTTTATCCGCGCGCTGAATCGACCGGCAAGTCGGTCGCCGTCGTGGGCGCCGGACCGGCCGGTCTTGCCGCGGCCCACCGGCTCGCCCGCCAGGGCCATGACGTCACCATTCTGGAAGCCCGCCCGAAGGCCGGCGGCCTCAATGAATATGGCATCGCCGCCTACAAGAGCATCGACAATTTCGCCCAGGCCGAGGTCGACTATGTCACGGGGATCGGCGGCATCGATATCCATAACGGCAAGGCGCTCGGCCGCGACTACCAGCTGTCGGACCTGATCCTGAATTACGATGCCGTCTTCCTCGGCATGGGGCTAGGCGGCGTGAATGCGTTGCGCGCGGATGGCGAGGACGCCGATGGCGTTGTCAATGCGGTCGAGTTCATCGCCGAGCTACGCCAGGCCAGCGATCTCGCGAGCCTGCCGGTCGGCCGGCGCGTCGTCGTCATCGGCGGCGGCATGACGGCGATCGATGCCGCGGTGCAGTCGAAGCTGCTCGGCGCCGAGCAGGTGACGATCTGCTACCGGCGCGGCCAGGAGCACATGAACGCCTCCGAGTTCGAGCAGGATCTGGCCGCGGCCAACGGCGTCACCATCCGCCACTGGCTGCAGCCGAAGCGGGTCATCGCCGAGGCTGGCAAAGTGTCGGGCATCGAGCTCGAATACACCGCCATGAACGGGGACAGGCTTGCCGGCACGGGCGAGACGCTGACGCTTACTGCCGACCAGGTGTTCAAGGCCATCGGCCAGAGCTTTGTGCCGGCCGCGCTTAATGGAAGCGGCGCCTCGATCGATCTTGAAGCCGGCCGCATCAAGGTCGATGCGGAAGGCCGCACCTCGCTCGCCAATGTCTGGGCCGGCGGCGACTGCATCTTCGGCGGCGACGATTTGACGGTCTCGGCCGTCGCGCAAGGCCGCGACGCGGCGGAGAGCATCAACCGGGCACTGGCTGGAGGAAGCTGGAATGCCTAACGTCGTCAAGTTCGTTGGAGCTTTAAGCACGAGCCTGTTGCTGTTTTCTGCCAACGCCTCGGCGGCTCATCGTGTGACCAGATATTTTGATCAACCGGACGTTCGCGCAGGGGAGGCGTTCTCTCCTATGCTTGGGTGCGGGAACGAGGAGCTCATCTCTGGAGGTTACGCGCTTGATATCCCGCCGGCCAACCCTACTGCGTTGGTTGTATCGGCAAGTTATCCGTTTAGCGACCATGTGTGGCAGGTCGTCGTCCGAAACGTTTCGAGTGAGCCTGTAGCAGTTCAGATGACTCTTGTTGTGATCTGTAGCTAGCGGGAGAGTTATGACCGACATCCGCAACAATTTCGTCGGCATCAAATCGCCCAATCCGTTCTGGTTGGCCTCGGTAAAGCCGACCCGCTTGATCAACCGGGCACTGCGATGATCGCGCCGATCCTCGCTGCCGTCATCGGCACCGCGGCAATGCCGGCGGCTTCACCGGACTATTGGCTCTATGCGCAATGGTGTGACCAGAAGGGTGAAGAGCGGATGTCCGTCGAGGCATCCGATGTCGGCTTCAGCGAGCACACGATCTGCCAATGGACATCCGGGCCGCCAAGCGGCGATCATGTTGAGACAAAGATTTCATGCGCCAGCGTCTATCTCAACGGGGACGAGACCGTGCGCATGGACGAAAGAATGGTCGGGTTGGAGGCGCGCAAGGGCGATCCGGACCAGATCACGGTAACGGTCGAAGGCGAACCGCCATCGGTTTTTCTTCGATGCGAGGAATGATCGCAGGCAACGCTTTGAGGTGGCGGTAAGCCCGCCACGGCCAGAGGAGAAAGACCCATGGCAGACATCCGCAACAATTTCGTCGGCATCAAATCGCCCAATCCGTTCTGGCTGGCTTCGGCGCCGCCGACCGACAAGGCCTACAACGTCATCCGCGCCTTCAAGGCGGGCTGGGGCGGCGTCGTGTGGAAGACGCTGGGCGAAGAAGGTCCGCCGGTGGTCAACGTCAACGGCCCGCGTTATGGCGCGATCTGGGGGGCGGACCGGCGCCTGCTCGGCCTCAACAATATCGAGCTGATCACCGACCGCGATTTGCAGGTCAATCTGCGCGAGATCAAGCAGGTCAAGAAGGACTGGCCCGACCGCGCCATCGTCGTCTCACTGATGGTGCCATGCGTCGAGGAAAGCTGGAAGGCGATCCTGCCGGTGGTCGAGGAGACCGAAGCCGACGGCATCGAGCTCAATTTCGGCTGCCCGCACGGCATGTCGGAACGCGGCATGGGCGCGGCTGTCGGCCAGGTGCCGGAATACATCGAAATGGTGGTGCGCTGGTGCAAGGCCAACACCCGCATGCCTGTCATCACCAAGCTGACGCCGAATATCACCGATGTGCGCAAGCCGGCGCGCGCCGCACTCTCCGGCGGAACCGACGCGGTGTCGCTGATCAACACCATCAACTCGATCACCGGCGTCGACCTCGATAGCTTCGCGCCGCAGCCGACCATCGACGGCAAGGGCTCGCATGGCGGCTATTGCGGCCCGGCGGTGAAGCCGATTGCCATGAACATGGTGGCCGAGATCGCCCGCGATCCGGAAACGCACGGCCTGCCGATCTCCGGCATTGGCGGCATCACCACCTGGCGCGATGCGGCTGAATTCATGGCGCTCGGCGCCGGCAATGTGCAGGTGTGCACGGCGGCGATGACTTACGGCTTCAAGATCGTGCAGGAGATGATCGCCGGTCTCGAAAACTGGATGGACGAGAAAGGCCACGCCTCGCTCAACGACATTGTCGGCCGCGCCACGCCCAACGTTACCGACTGGCAGTATCTCAACCTCAATTACATCGCCAAGGCGCATATCGACCAGGACGCCTGCATCAAATGCGGCCGCTGCCACATCGCCTGCGAGGACACTTCGCACCAGGCAATCACCAACATGGTCGACGGCGTCAGGCATTTCGAGGTGATCGAGGCCGAATGCGTCGGCTGCAATCTGTGCGTCAATGTCTGCCCGGTCGAGAACTGCATCACCATGGAGCCGCTGGCCGCCGGCGTCATGGACCAGCGCACCGGCAAGCCGGTGTCGCCGGTCTATGCCAACTGGACGACGCACCCGAACAACCCGATGGCCAAGGTGGCCGCAGAGTAGGAACGGGTCGAAGAAAAAAGCGGCGCTTTCGAGCGCCGTTTTTCATTTTACTATTGCAGATAAAATTTATCCACGATATAGAATATCCATGAATAGGAGCGCAACATCATGAAGCTGGGCGAAGGTGTAGAAGCGGCCATCCATTGCGCGGCCACACTGGCCAGCGTGGAGGGCAACAGCACGATGCCGGGTGCTGCCTTGGCAGAGTCCTTCGGCCTGTCGCCGAGCTATCTGCTGAAACATCTGAACCAGCTGACGGCTGCGCGCATCCTGGAATCGGTGCCGGGACCGGCGGGCGGCTACCGGCTGGCGCGTCCGGCCGAGCGCATCACGCTGCTCGATATCGTGCTTGCGGTCGAGGGTCGCGAGCCGGCCTTCCGCTGCGGCGAGATCCGCCAGCGCGGCCCGGTCAAGATCGATGCTTCGGCCTATGTGAAGCCGTGCGGCATCAATGCCGCGATGCTGAAGGCCGAGCGCGCCTATCGCGCGGCCCTCGCGGAAACCCGGTTGTCCGACATCCTGGCTGACTACAAGGCCGAAGGCGATCCGCGATCGTTTGCCGCCAGCTGTGCCTTTGTCGCGCGCCATCAGCGGCCGCAGAAACCCGCTGCAGCCAAGCAAAGTTAACCCCCGCCAGACAGAAAGGAAAGACGATGAAACAGAGACTGCAATTCTTTGCCAAGGCGCCGGAAATCATGAAGGCGGTGTCAGCGCTCAACAAGGCGGTCGACGAATGCGGGCTTGAAGTGAGCCTGCTGCATTTGATCAAGCTCCGCGCCTCGCAGATCAATGGCTGCTCCTACTGCGTCGAGATGCACAGCCGCGAGGCAAGGCGCGACGGCGAAACCGAGACACGGCTCTATCTGGTTTCGGCCTGGCAGGAATCGCCGCTGTTTTCCGAACGTGAACGCGCGGCCCTTGCCTGGACCGAGGCAACGACCCTGATCGCCAACAATGGCGTTTCGGACGAACTCTATGCCCGCACGCTAGAGCACTTCTCGGAAGAGGAACTGGTCAAGCTGTCGGTCGCGATCGGCATGATCAACACCTGGAACCGGCTCTGCATCCCGTTCCACGCCATTCACCCGATGCCGGCTGCCAAAGCAGCCTGACCGTCCGGTTTGGCCATGGAGCGCCGTCGAGAACGGCGGCGCTCCAACTGTTTCAAGACCTAATGTTTTTAAGGGGAGCGTTTATGCCTGTCGATTTGCCTTCTTGCCTGTTGTTTGTCGGCCGCCTTTTGCTCGGCGGCGCCTTCGTCGTCGCCGGCCTGCGCAATGTCCAGAACGAGGCCTTCCTGACCGGGCTGATGACTGCGCGCGGCGTGCCGCAGGCCAAGCTGGCGCTGTGGGCCGGCATCGTCCTGCAGACCATTGCCGGCGCGCTGGTGATGGCAGGTGTGTGGACCGCGATCGCAAGTGCTGTGCTGGTGCTGTTCCTCATCGTTGCCACGCCGATGTTCCACAATTTCTGGGACCATCAGGGCCCGGACCGCGCCTCGCGCATCAATGGCTTTGTCGGCAATGTTGCGCTGGCCGGCGGATTCCTGACGCTGATTGCGCAGTCGCTTTAGCGACTACGCCGCGTAGCGCAAACCGCCATCGCAGGTCAGCACCTGGCCGGTCATAAAACCGTTGGAGACGAGGAAGGCGATTGCACCGGCGACGTCTTCGGCGTGGCCGATCCTGCCGACAGGGGTCTTACCTGCATAGTCGGCAAAGACCGCCTGCCGCTGCTCGTCAGGCAAAAAGTCCCACCACGGCGTGTCGATGACGCCGGGCGCAACGACGTTGACGCGCAGCGGTTTCAGCTCCACCGCCAGGATCGGCACCACGGTCAACAGCATGCCGTTGACGGCGGCGATGCCGGCAACGCCGGGCGCGGTCAGCTGCGCCGATACAGCCGAGATGAAGGTCACCGATCCCGATTTGTTGAGCGTCGGCAACGCTGCCTGCAGGCAGGACAATTGCGGCCGGACCTTCTCGTCGACACCACCGGCGATGTCGGCAAGATCGAGGCTTGCGAACGGCCCAAGTCCCTTGCCGCCGCTAGCAGCCAGCACAAGGTGATCGAAGGGTCCGAGGCGCTCGAAGAACTGACGGACCTCGTCCGGCTTCGAAGCATCGAAGGCCGCCTTGTCGGCGGCACCGCCGAGGCTCTTCCAGGCGCTGTTCAGCTTGTCCCGGTTGCGTCCGGTGATCGTCACCTTCATGCCCGGGCCAAGCAGTTTGCGCGCCGTCGCCAGGCCGATGCCGGATGAGCCGCCGATGATGACGGTGTGTTCGATCTTGCCGGTCATGAATGCTGTTCCTTCGGTTTTGGGGAAGCCTGGCCGACGAAGTCGAGGCTCAGGGTTCGCAATTGCTGTCTGGCCTTGGCGTCATAGGCTTGTGCGTCGGCGCGGGCCTCCCTTTGGCCGTCGAAATAGAGGCCGCTGCGGCCCTCCAGCGCGGGCGATGTCGCGAGGTTGAGAATGGCGTCGGCGCCGGTTTCGACCGAGCTCCATGGCGTCACGCCGGCCTGGCGGACCATGGTGGTGTTCATGTAGCTCGCTGGATGCAGAGCGTTGACGGTGACGCCGCTGCCTTTCAACTCTCCGGCCAGGTCGATGGTGAACAGGATCTGCGCCAGCTTGCTCTGGCAATAGGCGCGCACGCCGTCATAGGAACGTGTCAGCATGACATCGCCGAAATCGATCGCCTGCTGGCCGGCCGAAGCGACGTTGATGATGCGCGCCGGCGAACTCGCCTTGAGCAGCGGCAGCAGTTCCGAGGTCAGCAGGAAACCGGCGAGATAGTTGACCGCAAAGCGCAGTTCGAAGCCGTCGGCGCTGAGCTGTCGCTTGGCGCCGGCCGTGCCGATGCCGGCATTGTTGATGAGGATGTCGAGCCGGTCGGTTTTTGCGCGTACGGCCTCGGCAAGGCGGCGGACCTCGGCTAGCGAGGCGAGGTCGGCGGCGAGGAACTCGGCTTTGCCGCCGGCGGATTCGATTTCTGCGACGGTTGCCTTGCCGCGAGCCGCGTCACGGCCATGCACCAGCACGCGCGCGCCGCCGGCGCCCAGCCTTTGCGCGACGACACGGCCGACGCCGTCGGTCGAACCGGTGATGAGGATTGTCTTGTCTTTCAGATCCATATTCAGAGCCTCCATCTCTCTGGATGGAAGATGGGGCGCCTGACTCAGCCCAAACAGTTCAAACTTTATCCTGGTATCAATACTGCTATAATAGCTCTCATGGATGCCCCCACGCACTCCGCTGAAGACAGCCGCCGGCGCGAGCTTGGCGCCTTCCTGCGCTCGCGCCGCGAAAGATTGACGCCGTCCGCCACCGGCATCGCGACCGGCCTGCGGAGACGCACGCCAGGCTTGCGTCGCGAGGAAGTGGCGATGATCGCCGGCGTCGGCACCACCTGGTACACATGGCTAGAGCAGGGGCGCGAGGTCAGACCCTCGGTGGAGGTGCTAGCGGCGCTCAGCGAAGCGCTGCGCCTCGACCCCGTTGAAAGGCGGCATCTGTTCATCCTGGCAGGCCGCCAGCAACCGGAGAACCGCGTGGCTGCGCCGGAAAAGGTCGATGGCCCGCTGATGCATATGCTGGAGAGCCTGGTGCTGCAGCCGGCCTATGTCGTCGGGCGGCGCTGGGACGTGCTGGCCTGGAATCCGGCGGCGGTAGCGGTGTTCGGTGATTATGGCCTGCTAGAGGGCGACGCCCGCAACATCGTCCACATGGTGTTCACCAATCCGCATCACCGGCGCCTGCTGGTTGACTGGGAGCAATTGGCGCGCACCGTGCTGGCCTCGTTCCGGGCGGAAAGCGCCCGCTATGTGGGCGATGCGGATTTCGAGCGGCTGATCGTGCTTATGACGCGCTCAAGTCCGGAGTTTCGCGACTGGTGGCCGCAACGCGACGTGGCACGCCGATTGTCGGGGGTGAAACATGTCCGACATCCGAGAGCCGGCGCCATGACGTTCGAGCATATGAGCCTGTCGATCGACGACGGCTCGGACATGAAGCTGATCGTCTACACGCCGCTGGCCGAACAGAATTCGATCGAGAAGCTGCAGAATTTGCTTGAGGCGATGCCGGCGGAGCGCCGCAGCGCCTGACGCCCAAGGTCAGCCCTTCGGCTTCAGCCCATCAATGAACAACTGCTCCAGAAACCGCGCCGCATCCTCGAAGCGGCCGTCGCCGCCGCGATCGGCGCCGAGCACGGCACGGACCTGGACATCGAAATCGGCATAGTGCTGCGTCGTCGCCCAGATCGAAAAGATCAGGTGCCAGGGATCGGTGCGGGCGATTTTTCCCGCGCGCATCCAGCCCTTGATGACGTTGGCCTTCTCGTCGACCAGCGTTTTCAGCTCACCCGCCAGCAGCGGCATGATGCGCGGCGCGCCTTGCAGGATCTCGTTGGCGAACAGCCGGCTTTCCCTGGGAAAATCACGCGCCATTTCGAGCTTGCGCCGGATGTAGCTCCTGAGCTCGGTCAGGGGGTCGCCGATGTCGTCGAGTTCACGTAGCGGCGCCAGCCACGTCGCCAGCAGCCGCTCCATCAGCGTTTCGTGGATGTCTTCCTTGCGGCGGAAATAGTAGAGCAGGTTCGGCTTCGACATCCCGGCGGCCTCGGCGATCTGGTCGATGGTCGAACCGCGAAAGCCGTTGGCGGAGAAGACTTCGAGGGCTGCCTCCAGGATCAGTTCGCGCTTTTCCTGCTGGATGCGGGTGCGGCGAGGGGCTGAGCCTTCCATGGCGCCGCTCACCCCTGCAAGCCTTGGCCGCAGGGTTCATCTGGACCAATTCTCTGGACCAGTTTTTCTCTTACCCGTGGAGCGCACTTCGCAGGCCGCATTTCCGCTAGTAATCCCTTGACCGCCGACAGGGCGGTGCTAACGTTTGTCCAATCGGTCAAAAATTTGCGTAGCATGAAAACGCAGCAAAGACCAAGCTTTGGAAAGACCAAGCGTTAGCCGCACCGAAACAGGTTACAAGGGGAAGTCTTGGTCATGTCCAACCGGCTGAAAGTCACGCCGAACGATCTCAGCGCATTCTGGATGCCGTTCACGGCAAACCGGCAGTTCAAACAGGCGCCGCGCATGTTCGTGTCCGCCAAGGACATGCACTACACCACCAGCGACGGCCGCAAGGTGCTCGATGGCACCGCCGGCCTCTGGTGCGTCAATGCCGGCCATTGCCGTCCCAAGATCACCGAGGCGATCCAGCACCAGGCGGCCGAACTCGACTATGCGCCGGCCTTCCAGATGGGCCACCCCATCGTGTTCGAGCTGGCCAACCGCCTGGTCGATCTCGCGCCCAAGGGCATGGACCATGTCTTCTTTACCAATTCCGGTTCGGAATCGGTCGAAACGGCGCTGAAGATGGCGATCGCCTATCACCGTGTGAAGGGCGAGGGCGCGCGCACCCGCCTGATCGGCCGCGAACGCGGCTATCACGGCGTCAATTTCGGCGGTATCTCGGTCGGCGGCATCGTCACCAACCGCAAGATGTTCGGCACGCTGCTCGGCGGCGTCGACCACATGCCGCACACGCATCTGCCGGAAAAGAACGCCTTCTCCAAGGGCGTGCCGGAGTATGGCGCGGAACTCGCCAACGAGTTGGAGCGCATCGTTGCCCTGCATGACGCCTCGACCATCGCCGCCGTCATCGTCGAACCGGTCGCCGGCTCCACCGGCGTCATCCTGCCGCCGAAGGGCTATCTGCAGAAACTGCGGGAGATCTGCACCAAGCACGGCATTTTGCTGATCTTCGACGAGGTCATCACCGGTTTCGGCCGTCTCGGCGCGCCGTTCGCAGCGGATTATTTCGGCGTCACGCCCGACATCATGACCACCGCCAAGGGCGTCTCCAACGGCGTCATCCCGATGGGCGCGGTGTTCGTGAAGAAGGAAATCCACGACGCCTTCATGACCGGCCCCGAGCACATGATCGAGTTCTTCCACGGCTACACCTATTCGGGCAATCCGATTGCGTGCGCCGCGGCACTCGGCACGCTCGACACCTACAAGGAAGAGGGCCTGCTCACCCGCGGCGAGGAACTGGCGCCGTACTGGGAAGATGCGCTGCATTCGCTGAAGGGCGAGCCGCATGTCATCGACATCAGGAACATCGGCCTGATCGGCGCGATCGAACTGGCGCCGATCGCAGGCAGCCCGACCAAGCGGGCCTTCTCGGCCTTCGTAAAGGCGTTCGAGCGCGGCGCGCTGATCCGCACCACCGGCGACATCATCGCGCTGTCGCCGCCACTGATCATCACCAAGGGCCAGATCAACGAATTGATCGACCATGTCAGAGAAGTGCTGAGGGCGATCGACTAATCTATCCAGCCAGTCGGGCGGCGGCGGGAACCGCCGCCCGGTTGGTTATATGAAATGAGAGGACTTTGAATGGCCGCCCCAGGCGAGAATCTGCGAATCAATTCAGACCGTTTGTGGGATTCCATCATGGAGATGGCGAAGATCGGCCCCGGTATTGCGGGCGGCAACAATCGCCAGACCGTGACCGACGAGGACGGCGAGGGACGGCATCTGTTCAAGCGCTGGTGCGAGGCGGCCGGGCTCGAAATGGGCCTGGACGAGATGGGCACCATGTTTGCCCGGCGGGAAGGTGCTGATCCCAGCCTGCCGCCGGTTTATGTCGGCAGCCATCTCGACACGCAGCCGACCGGCGGCAAGTATGACGGCGTGCTCGGCGTGCTCGGCGGGCTGGAGATCATCCGCTCACTTAACGATCTCGGCATCCAGACCAGGCATCCGATCGTCGTTACCAACTGGACCAATGAGGAAGGCTCGCGCTTTGCCCCGGCTATGATGGCGTCCGGCGTGTTCGCCGGTGTGCTCGATCAGGCGGACGTGTATCAGCACACTGATAAACAGGGCAGGAAATTTGGCGAGGAGCTGGAGCGCATCGGCTGGAAAGGCACCGAGAAAGTCGGTGATCGCAAGATCCACGCCTTCTTCGAACTGCATATTGAGCAGGGGCCGATCCTCGAGGACGAAGGCATCGACATTGGCGTCGTCACCCACGGCCAGGGCCTTAAATGGCTGCAGGTAACGCTGACCGGCAAGGAGGCGCATACCGGCTCGACCCCGATGCCCAAGCGCCGTAATGCCGGGCTCGGCATGGCTCGGGTCATCGAACTGGTGCACGAGATCGCCATGGACTACCAGCCCGACGCCGTCGGCGCGGTCGGCCACATGGAGGTGTTTCCGAACTCGCGCAACATCATCGCCGGGCGCACCGTCTTCACCATCGACATCCGCTCGCCCGAGAAGGAAGTGCTGGACGCGATGGATGGGCGCATACGCGAAGGCATCGACACGATCTGTGAGGCGCTCGACATCCAGTACAAGGTCGAGCAGGTCGGCGCTTTCGATCCGGTCACCTTCGATGCCGGCTGCGTCAAGGCGATCCGCGACGCCGCCGATCGGCTCGGCTATTCCCACCGCAACATCGTCTCCGGCGCCGGCCACGACGCCTGCTGGATCAACCGCGTTGCGCCGACCGCCATGGTGATGTGCCCCTGCGTTGACGGGTTGTCACACAACGAGGCTGAGGAAATCACCAAGGAATGGGCCGGCGCCGGCGCCGACGTGCTGTTCCATGCGGTGGTAGAGACAGCGGGGATCGTGGCGTGAACTAAGATCTGTATTCAAAACGACGCTCACAAGAAGCGCGAAGAGAACAAGGGAACACGACAATGACCAAAGTCATCCGAAACGGCACCATCGTCACCGCCGACCGCACCTGGAAGGCCGATGTGCTGATGCAGCACGGCAAGATCGTCGCCATTGGCTCGAACCTGCATGGCGACCATGAGTTCGACGCCAGCGGCTGTTACGTCATGCCGGGCGGCATCGATCCGCACACCCATCTCGAAATGCCGTTCATGGGCACCTATTCGGCCGACGATTTCGAGTCCGGGACGCGTGCGGCCCTTTCCGGTGGCACCACGATGGTGGTCGATTTCTGCCTGCCGGCGCCGCAGCAATCGCTGCTGGAAGCGTTGCAGATGTGGGACAACAAGACCTCGAAGGCTGCCTGCGACTACTCCTTCCACATGGCGATCACCTGGTGGGGCAAGCAGGTGTTCGACGAGATGGCCACCGTCGTCGACAGGGGCATTACCTCGTTCAAGCATTTCATGGCCTACAAGGGCGCGCTGATGGTGGACGACGACGAGATGTACGCGTCGTTCCAGCGCTGCGCCGATCTCGGCGCGCTGCCGCTCGTTCATGCCGAGAATGGCGACGTGGTTGCGGCGCTGTCGCAAAAGCTGCTCGCCGCCGGCAATAATGGCCCCGAGGGACACGCCTATTCGCGGCCGCCGGAAGTGGAGGGCGAGGCGACCAACCGCGCCATCATGATCGCCGACATGGCCGGCGTGCCGCTCTATGTCGTGCATGTGTCCTGCGAGCAGAGCCACGAAGCCATCCGCCGCGCCCGCCAGAAGGGCATTCGGGTTTTCGGCGAGCCGCTGATCCAGCATCTGACGCTGGATGAAAGCGAGTATTTCGACAAGGATTGGGACCATGCGGCGCGCCGCGTCATGAGTCCGCCCTTCCGCAACAAGCTGCACCAGGATTCGCTGTGGGCCGGCCTGCAGGCGGGATCGCTGCAGGTGGTGGCGACCGACCACTGCGCCTTCACCACCAAGCAGAAGCGCAACGGCGTCGGCGATTTCACCAAGATCCCGAACGGCACTGGCGGGCTTGAAGACCGCTTGCCCGTGCTGTGGACGACGGGCGTCAACACCGGGCGGCTGACGATGAACGAGTTCGTCGCGGTGACTTCGACCAACATCGCCAAGATCCTCAACATGTATCCTAGGAAGGGCGCCATCGTCGAAGGCGCGGACGCCGACATCGTGGTGTGGGACCCCAGCGCCAAGAAGACCATCACCTCGAAGAAGCAGCAATCGGTGATCGACTACAACGTCTTCGAAGGTTTTGAGGTGACCGGCCTGCCGCGCTTCGTCTTTTCGCGCGGCGAATTGTCGGTCGAGGAAGCGGAGGTCAAGGCCAAGCCCGGCCATGGCGAATTCGTCGCCCGCGAGCCGAACGCGGCAGTCAACCGGGCTCTGTCGACCTGGAAGGACATTACCGCGCCGCGCAAGGTGGAACGCACCGGCATTCCGGCGACAGGCGTTTGACGTTGCGGAGCCCGGGGGCGCTCATTTCACTGGTCGTGGCGATGGTGGTCGCTGGTCCGGCAACAGGGGCCGAGAGGCTGGTGGGCTTCTGGGGCAACGATGCCGGTTGTGTCTTTGCAAAGGCCGGCTTTCAGGGCCGCGACGATTATATCGTGCTGACCGCCGAGGGCATCGAGACCTATGGCAGCGGCTGCCGGTTCGCGCAGCAATTGACGTGGGCGCCGGGCACGCAATCACTTGATGCGACCTGTTCCGCCGAAGGCGAGGCGGGGACGACGGCTGAAACCGTTGTGGTCACCAACAAGGGCGAGGGTGGGTTCTTCGTGACCATTCCCGGTCTTGAAGAAATGGGGCCGTTGCAACCGTGTTCGTGACGTTGGAGCTGGGGGAATGAGCGCGCGCGGTTTGGGGCCGTCTGTTGCGATGGCAGTCGTTCTGGCTGCGGGTCAGGCCCTTGCGGCAGGCATCGACCTGACGAAACCCTATGGGGACAAATATGGCTGCATCAACCGCAACGGCCAGGAAGTCGCCGCCGATCGGATGCTGCTTTTGACCGACGAGGCATTGGTCACCGCCGCCAGCGCCTGCACCTTCACGGACAAGCAAGCGCAGGCTGATGGGTCGCTGGTGGTGACGGCAACATGCGAGGCGGAAGGCGAAGAAGGACAGGAGCCGACCAAATTCACCATCAAGCGCAGCGCCAAGAACGCCAAGAAGCTGACAGTCGCCGACGACGACGGCAATGTCATGGGCGAAGTGGCGCGGTGCAAATGACGGCAGTCCCGTCAGCGTCAGGCCACCAGCGCATCCAGTTCCGGCAACAGGACGACGCTTTCCTGTTCATTGGGATCGGTGCGGGCGATGACGGCCGAGGACGGGGCGTTGCTCAGATTGGCCGGCAGATGCGGTACGCCGGCCGGGATGTAGAAGAGGTCGCCGGCCTTGACGACGATGTGGTTCTCGAGCCTGTCGCCATACCATGTGTGGACCTCGCCCGAGAGCACATAGATCGCCGTCTCATGGCTTTCATGCAGATGCGCCTTGGCGCGGGCGCCGGGCGGCAGGGTGAGCAGATGCATGCAGATGCCGGACGAGCCGACCGTCTCGGCTGCAATGCCGGCAAAATAGGTCAATCCCTGCTTGCCTTCATAAGTGCTTTCAGGACGGATAAGGTGACAAGTGGGTTTGGGCGACATCGGCAAGGCTCCGGGCGTCGATTGGGTGGGATTGGACGAGTGGAAAGCAACATCAACGCGAATGCAACGGCATTTCATCCTGGGCGGCTGCGAGAGGCAGGCAGCAAGCGATGACGGGACAATCGCCAGCCGTCGTCTCGGCAAGCAGACTTGGCCTTACCTTTCAGACCAATGACGGTCCGGTAGAGGCGCTCTCCAATGTCGACCTGACCATCGGCAAGGGCGAGTTCGTCTCCTTCATCGGCCCATCGGGCTGCGGCAAGACCACCTTGCTGCGCGTCATCGCCGATCTGGAAAAACCGACATCGGGCACGATCTCGGTCAACGGCATGACGCCGGAACAGGCGCGCGAGAAACGCGCTTATGGCTACGTCTTCCAGGCGGCAGCCCTTTTCCCGTGGCGCACGATCGAGCGTAACGTGGCGCTGCCGCTGGAGATCATCGGCCTTTCGAGAGCGGAGCAGGCCGAGCGCATCAAGCGAACGATGGAGCTCGTCAACCTCTCCGGCTTCGAGAAGAAATACCCCTGGCAGCTTTCCGGCGGCATGCAGCAGCGCGCTTCGATCGCCCGCGCGCTCGCCTTCGACGCCGACCTGTTGCTGATGGACGAGCCCTTCGGCGCGCTGGACGAGATCGTGCGCGACCATCTCAATGAACAGCTTCTGGAATTGTGGGCGCGCACCAACAAGACGATCTGCTTCGTCACCCATTCCATCCCCGAGGCGGTGTATCTGTCGACGCGCATCGTCGTCATGTCGCCGCGCCCAGGTCGGGTTACCGACATCATCGAATCGACGCTGCCAAAGGAGCGGCCACTGGACATCCGCGAGACGCCGGAATTTTTGGCGATCGCGGCCCGCGTGCGCGATGGCTTGAGGGCAGGGCACAGCTATGATGATTGAGGGGGTAGCGAATGAGTGCGGACGTCGCCGCCACGCCTTCGTCATCCTAGGGCGAAGCAAGGAGCGAAGCGACGCGGCGCAGACCCTAGGATCCATACCGTTACCTATACGGTCCGCAACGGTGCAAAACGGTGCACACGCCGCTGCGCCCGCGAAGGCGAACATTCTCAACCGCTTATACCCCTCGGCCAACGTCACGGAATGGATCCTAGGGTCTGCACGACGCTTCGCGTCGCTCCGCCCTAGGATGACGAACGCGGAGGTGGTCGGCCTCCGCTTCGCTCCGGCCACCCTCTTCCCGGCGGGGAGAGGAGAAGGGGAGCGCGCCTGATGGACACCTTCCGCGAAAAACTCATCCCCGTGACCTCCATCCTCCTGGGCGTGGTGGTGCTCTGGTATGTCTTCGCCGTCATCCTAAACGCGCCCTTCCAGCGCGACCTCGACCGGCGCGCCGGGGAAACCCACGGCACCGTCGAATTCATCGGCAAGACGCTGTCGCAGCCCAAGCCGACGCTGCCGGCGCCGCATCAGGTGGCGGTGAACTTCTTCGAGAACACCTTCCTGCGGCCCATCACATCGAGCCGCAGCCTCGTCTACAATGCCTGGGTGACCCTGTCGTCGACGTTGCTCGGCTTTGCCTTCGGCACGGCGCTCGGCATCGTCATCGCGGTCGGCATCGTGCATGTGGCGACGCTCGACCGCAGCCTGATGCCGTGGATCATCGCCTCCCAGACGATTCCCATTCTGGCGGTGGCGCCGATGATCATCGTCGTGCTGGGGGCGATCGGCATCAGCGGTCTGATCCCAAAGGCGATGATCTCGACCTACCTGTCGTTCTTCCCGGTGACGGTGGGCATGGTGAAGGGCCTGCGCTCGCCCGAACTCATGCATCTCGACCTGATGCACACCTACAATGCCAGTGTCTCGCAGACCTTCTGGAAGCTGCGGGTGCCGGCCTCGGTGCCGTTCCTGTTCACGTCGATGAAGGTGGCGGTGGCGGCGAGCCTGGTCGGCGCCATTGTCGGCGAACTGCCGACCGGTGCTGTCGCCGGCATCGGCGCCAAGCTTTTGGCAGGCGCCTATTACAGCCAGTCCATCGACATCTGGTCCGCCCTTGTGGCGGGCTCGGTGGTGGCGGCCCTTCTGGTCATGGTGGTCGGCATAGCCGGGAGCCTGGTTGACCGCGCGATGGGCGGGAGGCCGGCATGAACTGGCTGAAGCCCTCCTGGCAAGCCGTGCTGGCCATTGCGCTGTGTCTTGTAGCCCTGTCGCTCGGCGCGATGTCGAAGCCGGAAGCGGCCACCCTTGCAGACCCGACGGCAAGCTTCGACTACCCCTATTTCGGTATAAAGACCCCGATGATCGGCCTGGCCGTGCTGGCGGGGCTGATCTCGATGCTCAGGATTTCGGCGGTGGCCGAGGCTGCGGTGCTGTTTATCGGCGCTCACCTTGTCGCCTGGATTCTGATCTCGGGCATTACAGGGTTCGAAGGCATGGCATTGGCGCCGTATTTCCTGCTGCTCGCCGCTGCCTGGCTGCTGGCATGGCGCTGCGTCGCCGTGCTGTCGGGGCTTCGCCCGATGGCAAAAGGGGCGCGGATGGCGCTGCGCCTCATCATACCGGCGATCTTCGGCGCCTGGATCCTGATCATATGGGAAGCGATGACGCGTGGCGCCGGCATTCCCTTCATCCTTTTGCCGCCGCCGAGCGCCATCGGTGTGCGCATCGCCAGTTCCCTGCCGGTGCTCGGCGCCGATATCAGGCAGACCATCTTCAAGGCGGTGATCTTCGGTTATGTCATCGGCAGCGGCGCCGGCTTCCTGGTGGCGATTGCGGCCGACCGCGTGCCGTTCCTGCGCCGCGGTCTGCTGCCGATCGGCAATATGGTCTCGGCGCTGCCGATCATCGGTGTGGCGCCAATCATGGTGATGTGGTTCGGCTTCGACTGGCCGTCCAAGGCCGCGGTCGTCATCATCATGACCTTCTTCCCAATGCTGGTGAACACGGTTGCCGGTCTTGCCGCCTCCGGCCATATGGAGCGCGACCTGATGCGCACCTATGCGTCGGGCTACTGGCCAACACTCTTGAAGCTCCGGCTGCCGGCGGCAGCGCCCTTCATCTTCAACGCGCTGAAGATCAACTCGACGCTGGCGCTGATCGGCGCCATCGTCGCCGAGTTCTTCGGCACGCCTGTGGTCGGCATGGGCTTTCGCATCTCGACCGAGGTCGGGCGGATGAACATCGATATGGTCTGGGCCGAAATCGCAGTTGCAGCACTGGCGGGTTCGGTCTTTTATGGCGTGGTCGCTCTCGTCGAGAGAGCCGTCACGTTTTGGCATCCCTCTGTCCGTGGTGGATAGGGCGGTGGGTTCGGGTGTTAACTTCAGAGGGTAAAAACATGAAAAGACTGATCATTCCGATGCTGGCCGGCGCGATGTCGCTGGCCGCGTTCCAGGCAATGGCCGCCGACAAGGTGACCTTGCAGCTGAAATGGGTCACGCAGGCGCAGTTTGCCGGCTACTATGTCGCCAAGGCCAAGGGTTTTTATGAAGCCGAAGGCCTCGACGTCGACATCAAGCCGGGCGGTCCCGATATCGCACCCGAGCAGGTGATCGCCGGCGGTGGCGCCGACGTCATCGTCGACTGGATGGGTGGGGCGCTCGCCGCGCGCGAAAAGGGCGTGCCGCTGGTCAACATCGCCCAGCCGTTCAAGAAGGCCGGTATGGAGCTGGTCTGCCCGAAGGACGGCCCGATCAAGACCGAAGCCGATTTCAAGGGTCACACGCTCGGCGTCTGGTTCTTCGGCAACGAATATCCTTTCTACGCCTGGATGAACAAGCTCGGCCTGAAGACCGAAGGCGGCCCGGATGGCGTCACGGTTTTGAAGCAGAGCTTCGACGTGCAGCCGCTGATCCAGAAGCAGGCGGATTGCATTTCGGTCATGACCTACAACGAGTACTGGCAGCTGATCGATGCTGGCTACAAGCCGGACCAGCTGACCGTGTTCAACTACTCGGCGATGGGCAACGACCTGCTGGAGGACGGGCTCTACGCCTCGGAAGACAAGCTCAAGGATCCGGCTTTCGAAGACAAGATGGTGCGTTTCGTGCGCGCCTCGATGAAGGGCTGGAAATATGCCATCGACAACAATGACGAGGCCGCGGGCATTGTCATGGACAGCGGTGGCCAGGACGAAAACCACCAGAAGCGGATGATGAGCGAAGTCGCCAAGCTGATCGACAATGCCGACGGCAAGCTCGACCCGGCGACCTACGAGCGCACCGCGAAGGCGCTGCTCGACCAGAAGATCATCACCAAGGCGCCGACCGGCGCCTACACCACGGCCATCACCGACAAGGCGATCAAATAAGCCTGGCCAGGCAATTTCGACCTCGAGAGCGGCGCCTTTGACCAAATGTCAGAGGCGCCGTTCCTTTATGGTGTTCATGACGAAGCTGGTCTCAATCGAGGCGACGCATTTCAGCCGCGCGATCTTTTCCTTGATGAAGCGCTCGTACTGTTCGAGGCTGCCGGTCACCACCTTCAGCACATAGTCGCGCGACCCGGTGACGAGGTGGCATTCCAGCACCTCCTCCCACCCGCGGATGGCGTCCTCGAACATGACGATCTCGTCCTCGTTCTGGCGGCTGAGTCGAACGGTGGCGATGGCGACCATGTTCCAGCCGAAGGCTGAGGGATCAACCAGCGTGGTATAGCCCCTGATGATGCCGGCCTCCTCCAGCCGGCGTACCCTCCTCAAACATGGCGACGGCGACAGGCCGATGCGCTCCGCAAGCTCATTGTTGGTGATGCGGGCGTCGGCCTGCAGCTCGCGCAGGATCTTGCGGTCGAAATCGTCGGCTATCTTCTGCTGCACTTTTGCTCTCGCTCGGCAATTTGTTGCCGGGATGCAGCCATGCGAGGCCGAAAATAGCAAGGACTGGTGGAACGGGATCGCATAAATTGCTGCACGAGACTCCTCCAGATGCAGGAAAAGCCATGACCGCGCCGCGCCCGTCGAAAACCCACATCGGCAACCACAAGCTCCATCCGGAAACGTTGATGTTGAGCTATGGCTTCGATCCGCAACTGTCGGAAGGCGCCGTCAAGCCGCCGGTGTTCCTGACCTCGACCTTCGTGTTCAAATCGGCGGAGGAGGGACGCGACTTCTTCGACTACACATCCGGCCGCAAGGAGCCGCCGAGCGGCACGGCGTCCGGCCTGGTCTATTCGCGCTTCAATCATCCCAACTCGGAGATCGTCGAGGACCGGCTGGCGGTCTATGAGGGAACGGACGCCTGCATCCTGTTCTCGTCGGGCATGTCGGCGATCGCCACGACGCTGCTCGCCTATGCCCGGCCGGGCGATGTCATCCTGCATTCGCAGCCGCTTTACGGCGGCACCGAGACGCTTTTGACGCGCACGCTGTCCGGCTTCGGCATCGGCGCTGTCGGCTTCGCCGACGGCGTCGACGACAAGGCGGTGCGGGCCGCTGCTGATGCAGCGGTGGCGAAGGGGCGTGTCTCGGTCATTCTCATCGAAACGCCGTCGAATCCGACCAACAGCCTGGTCGACATCGCACTGATCCGGAAGTTTGCCGACGAGATCGGCGCAAGCCAAGGATCAACGCCGATCATCGTCTGCGACAACACGCTGCTCGGCCCGGTGTTCCAGCGACCGATCGAACATGGCGCGGATGTCTCCGTCTATTCGCTGACCAAATATGTCGGCGGCCATTCCGACCTGATCGCCGGTGCGGCGATGGGCAGCAAGGCGGTGACCAAGCCGATCAAGGCGCTGCGCGGCGCCATCGGCACGCAACTCGACCCGCATTCCTGCTGGATGCTCGGCCGCTCGCTGGAGACGCTGTCCATCCGCATGGAGCGCGCCAACGACAATGCGCGGCTCGTGGCCGAATTCCTGCGCGATCACGCCAAGGTCGAGAAGGTGCATTACCTGCCGTTCCTGGGCGAGGATACGGCAGCGGGACGGGCCTACAAGGCGCAATGCAGCGGCGCCGGGTCGACATTTTCTTTCGATATCAAAGGCGGAGAGAAGGCGGCCTTCGCATTTCTCAACGGGCTGCAAATATTCAAGCTGGCGGTGAGCCTCGGCGGCACGGAGTCACTCGCCAGCCACCCGGCGGCGATGACGCACTCCGGCATTCCCTTCGACGTGCGCCAGCGCATCGGCGTGCTGGAGACCACGGTCAGGCTGTCGATCGGCGTCGAGCATCCGGACGATCTTATCGCCGACCTGACGCAGGCGCTGGCAGCGGTCTGATAGCTCGCTTGTAGATATCAGGAAAGGGGCGATCGCCTTGGCAGCGTCGGCGGGACAGCACCCCCCTCTGGCCTGCCGGCCATCTCCCCCGCAAGGAGGGAGATCAGCAGCTCTGACCATAGCGCCCTGTCTGCAACGCTGCAGATTGGCGAAGGGCGACATGACATCCAATCTCCCCCCTTGAGGGGGAGATGTCCGGCAGGACAGAGGGGGGTGTGACGGAACTCGGCTTTCGCTGCTAACTTCTCAGCTCTTGTCGCGGATCTGCGTCATCGTCCGCGTCGGCGTGATCGCCTCGGGGTCGAGCCTGATTTCGACGATCGCCGGCTTGCCGCTGGCGCGGGCACGCTCGAAGGCAGGGGCAAAATCTGCCGTGTTCTCGACCGTCTCGCCGTGGCCGCCATAGGCGCGGGCAAGAGCGGCAAAGTCAGGGTTCTTCAGATCGGTGGCGACGACGCGGCCGGGATAGTCGCGCTCCTGGTGCATGCGGATGGTGCCGTAGATGCCGTTGTTCACGACGATTACGACGATCGGCAGGTCGTATTGCACGGCGGTAGCGAATTCCTGTCCGTTCATCAGGAAGCAGCCGTCGCCGGCAAAGGCGATCACGGTGCGGTCGGGATGGAGCGCCTTGGCGGCGACCGCGGCCGGGGTGCCGTAACCCATCGAACCGGAGGTCGGCGCGCCTTGGGTGGCGAAGCGGCGGAAGCGGTGGAAGCGGTGCACCCAGGTGGCGTAATTGCCGGCGCCGTTGGTGAAAATGGCGTCATCGGGCAAAATCTTTTCCAGATAGTTCATGATCGGCCCCATCTGGACCGTGCCGGGGCCGGTCTCAGGAGGCGTCGACCAGTCGAGGTAGGCAGCGTGTGCTTTCGCTGTCTCATCCGCCCAGGCTGGCGTGGACGTTGGCTTGCGCTTGGCGAAGGCTTCGACGAAGGCCGACGGCGCAGCGTTGATCGCCAGGGTCGGCCGGTAGACACGGCCGAGTTCGCCGGCATCGGCATGGACATGGACCAGCGTCTGGTCGGGGTAAGGGCTCTTCAGCAGCGTATAGTCGGAGGACGGCATCTCGCCCATGCGGCCGCCGATCAGCAGCACCAGGTCGGCCTGCTTGATGGCGGTGGCCAGCTTCGGGTTGATGCCGATGCCGACATCGCCGGCATAGTTCGGGTGCAGATGGTCGAACAGCATCTGGCGGCGAAAGGAGCAGCCGACCGGCAGCGACCAGGCCTCGGCAATGGTGCGCATACGTGCCACCGCTTCCTCGTCCCAGCGTGTGCCGCCGAGGATGACGAAGGGACGCTTGGCCTTGGCCAGAAGCTTTTCCAAAGCATCGAGTTCGGCTTCGCCGGGCCGGGTTTCGACCGGCGTGTGCGGCAAGGCCGCGGGCGCGTCGACAAGACTGGTCAGCATGTCCTCCGGCAGCGAGACGACGACGGGGCCGGGGCGGCCCGATGTCGCGACGGCGAAGGCGCGGGTGACGAGTTCGGGGATGCGCGCGGCATCGTCGATCTCCACCACCCATTTGGCGATGTCGCCGAAGAAGCGCTTGTAGTCGACCTCCTGGAAAGCCTCGCGCTCCTTGGCGTGGCTGGCGACCTGGCCGATGAACAGGATGACGGGTATCGAATCCTGCATGGCAATGTGAATGCCGGCCGATGCATTGGTGGCGCCGGGGCCGCGGGTGACGAAGCAGATGCCGGGCTTGCCGGTCAGCCGCCCCTGGCAGTCGGCCATCATGGCGGCGCCGCCTTCCTGTCGGCAGACAATGGTGCGGATGGGCGAGTCATGCAATGCGTCGAGCACCGCGAGATAGGATTCGCCGGGCACGCAGAAGATGCGGTCGGTGCCGTTCGCCTCGAGTGCGTCGACAATCAGTTGTCCACCGGTCTTCATCGTCCAGACTTCTCCAGTTCGGCAAGGATTTCTTGCGTGTGTTCGCCAAGGCGCGGCGAAGGGCGTTCATAGACCAGCGGTGTGCCGGACATCACCATCGGCGCGCGTACCGAGGGCAGACGATTGCCATGGCCATCGTCGAGGTCGAGGCGCATGCCGCGTGCGATCGTCTGCGGGTCGGCAAACATCTGGCCGATGTCGTTGATCGGGCTCGCCGGCACGCTTGCCGCTTCGAGCTTGGCCAGCAATGGGTCGCGATCCCAATTCTTCAGCGTCTCGATCAAGTGCTCGCGCAACTTCACCCGGTTGGCGACGCGGGCCGGATTGGTGGCGAAATCGGGATTCGCTGAGAGATGGTCGAGCCCGACGGCGGCGCAGAATTTGGCGAACTGGCCGTCATTGCCGACCGCCAGGATGATGTGGCCGTCCCTGACCGGGACAACCTCATAGGGCGCAATGTTCATATGCGCATTGCCCATCTGCACCGGCGCTTTGCCGGAGACGAGATAGTTGAGGTTCTGGTTGCCGAGTGCGGAAATCTGCGTGTCGAACAGGGCCATGTCGATATGCTGGCCTTCGCCGGTCTTTTCGGCATGGCGAAGCGCTGCCTGGATGGCGATCACCGAATAGAGGCCGGTGAAGATGTCGGAAATAGCGACCCCGGCCTTTTGCGGCTCGCGCCCGACCTCGCCGGTGATCGACATCATGCCGGCCATGGCCTGGATGATGAAATCATAGCCGGCGCGTGAGGCGTAAGGCCCGTCCTGGCCGAAGCCGGTGATCGAGCAGTAGACGAGCTTTGGATTGATCGCCTTCAGGCTCTCGTAATCGAGCCCGTATTTCTTGAGGCCGCCGAGCTTGAAGTTCTCGATCAGAATGTCGGCCGTGGCAACCAGCCGGCGCACCGTCTCGGCCCCTTCGGGCGTCGAGAAATCGACCGCGATGGAGCGCTTGCCGCGATTGCAGGAGTGGTAATAGGCGGCCGACAGGTTCTCGCCATCATGGCTCATGACGAAGGGCGGACCCCATTTGCGGGTATCGTCGCCGCCATCGGGGCTCTCGACCTTGATGACATCGGCGCCGAGATCGGCCAGCAATTGTCCTGCCCACGGGCCGGCCAGGATGCGGGCGAGTTCGACGACGCGGATGCCTTTCAGCGGAGGTTCAGCCATAAATCACCAAAAACGGGTCGGAACCGCAGCCTCTATCAACCCGGGATGCCGCTGTCACGGGCCTTGCGGTAGGCCAGCGATGTCACTGTTTGAGCACGCTATCGGCCCAGGCAGCGAAATCGTCCATAACGGTGTCGCGGTTCACCTCGTTCAGGCTTTCGTGGCGGGTGTCGGCGTAAATTTTTGAAACCAGATTCGAAAAGCCCATCGCGCGCATCCGCTTGGCGAGATGATCGATGCCTTTGCCATAGTCGGAGGCCGGATCCTTCTCGCCGCCGACGATGCTGACGGGCAGGTCGCGCCTGATGCCGGCAAAGCCCGCATCCTTGCCGCCTTTCTGCGCCATCTCCACGACATCGCGCCACATCGAGATCGAGGCATCCCAGCCGCACAGCGGGTCGGCAATGTATTTCGCCACTTCTGCCTCGTCGCGCGACAGCCAGTCGAAGAGCGTCTTGTGGCTGGGCACCGCCTTGCCCCAGGCCTGGAAGGTCAGCCTGGGCAAGATGCGTGAGGGGACATCGGAGCCGAGCCTGAAGCGCTCATAAGCGAGGATGGCGAGCGCAAGCCGGCCGAGCAAGCCTTGTGAGAAATTGCCGTTCCAGATCGCCGCGGCGTGGACGCGCGGCGAGTGCGCCAGCAGGTAGTTGAGCGCCACCGACGCACCCATCGAATGGCCGAACAGGATGACCGGCAGGCCGGGCTGCTCCCTTGCGATCAAATCGTGGACGGCATCGACATCGGCGATCACCTTGGCCGGGCCGCCTGTGCCGGCGAACCTGCCGAGCGGGGCATCGGGCGCCTTGGTCGCGCCATGGCCGCGATGGTCGTGGACGTAGACATGAAAGCCGCGGGTGCTGAGGTAATCGGCGAAGCGGGCATAGCGCGCCGCATGTTCGGCCAGGCCGTGATTGACCTGGACTACCGCGCGTGGAGAGCCCCCCGCGTGCTTCACATAGAGGTTGAGCGTGGCCCCGGTCGGAGAGGCCAGCGTCGTCTGCTTGTCAAATGCCATGTCTCGCTCCTCGGCGACTGTTGGGCGACGGCGGGACCGACGTCAAGGGGAGGTCGAAATCAGCCGGGGTTACTATTGACAGCTTGCTGTCAATTTGGTTATATGACAGCATACTGTCAATTGGATCGGAGCATGACCATGAAAACCGTTTCGCGCCGCGCGTTTCTGCTGGCGAGCCTTTCATCCGCAATGCTCCTGCCCGGCATTGCTTCCAGCCAGACCAGGGAGATGACCATGAAGACCTCAACCATTGCCGGCCCGCAGGGCCAGCTTGCCGGCTACGACATCAAATCCGGCGACGGCCTGCCGATCCTGTTCGCGCATGGCGACTGCAGCCGCGCCACACAGTGGAACCGGGTGATGCAGCTCACCGCAGGTGGCCGTGAGGCGGTCGCCTTCGATTTTCGCGGCCATGGCGCATCGGCGCCTGCAGCTGATGCCGACTACGGCTATGACGGCCGTGCCGACGATATTGGTGCGGTGGCCGATGCGTTCGGCCTGAAGCGGTTTGTCCTCGTTGCACATAGCGGCGGCAGTGGGGCCGCGCTCGCCTATGCCGCCGGCCATGCCGACCGTGTTGCCGGCATCCTGCTGGTCGATCCGGCGACCGATCCGCGCGCCCTGCCCAAAGAGATTCGCGACGGGTTCGTGCGCGATCTGGCGGGGCCAAACGGCGGCGACGTCCTGAGCGCTTATAACACCTCGATCGCCGGATCCAATCCAGATGTCCGCAAACGGGTCCTCGCCGATGCGGCGGTGGTCGATCCGGCGGCTCGGGCAGGCGTCGGCAAGGCGCTGGCGGAATGGAATCCCGAACCGACGCTCGACGCCTATCGCGGGCCGATCTTCGTGCTGGCCACGGAGGCCAATGACAATGCGGCGGCCCTGTTTCGGCTGTGCAGCCGAATTGGCCACAGAACCGTCGCCGGTTCCGGCCATTGGGTGATGCTTGACAAGCCGGAGGCGGTGGCTGAATCCGTCAACACCTTCGTTTCCACCATCGAGGCCGGCCAGAAATGACAAGCAGGACCGAAGCCGGAGATGTGCTCACCGAACTGGTGCTTGCCGTGTTCCGGCTGAATGGCGGGTTTCTCGACGCGGCCGACCGGCTGGCGGAGCCTGCCGGGCTGACGGCGGCGCGCTGGCAGGTTCTGGGCGCGGTGCTGAAGGAGCCGAAATCGGTGGCCGACATTGCCCGCGACATGGGGCTTGCGCGCCAGAGCGTGCAGCGCCTTGCCGACATTCTGGCCGCCGAAGGGCTTGCCGCCTATGCGGACAACCCGGCGCACCGCCGAGCCAAGCTCCTGGCGATGACCGATGCCGGCCGGGCCGCGATCAGGGATACCGGCACGCGCCAGCATGTCTGGGCCAACCGCATCAGCGAGGGCATCGAGCCTCGCGTGCTTGAGAGCGCGCTTGATCTGCTGCGTATGTTGACGAAGCGGGTCGAGGAGGGCGGGGTCTGATCGACCGAGCGATTGTTTTTTGCGGCGGACGAAAGAAATCGTAATTCTGACATGTCACACGTTTCTAGCTTGCGCTATGAAACGCTAGGAGTGCTGGAATGCGGATATCGGCGATATGGGGTGCGGTGTTGGTGGCGCTGGCCGGTGTCGGCCTAGCGCGCGCCGATGTGAAGATGAGCGGCTCCTTCGTGGCCGATGCGGCTTGCCCGGCGACGCAGGCAATCAAAAGCGGCAAGAACCCCGGCAATATCGCGACAACGGCTGGACAGAGCTACGACCTCCTGGCCGGCAACAAGGATGCGCCGACGCATTACCTCATCCGCGTGCCGGGCGCCGATCCTGAGCGTCGCTGGGTCAAGATCAGCTGCGGTCATGTCACCGGCGGCAGCGCAGCCGCCCTGCCGGCCGCGCCCGCCGATCAGGGCAAGCCTGCGGCTTCGGGAAAACCCGAATATGTTTTCGCGCTGAGCTGGCAGCCGGCCTTCTGCGAAACCAAGTCGAGCAAGCCCGAATGCCAGGCGCTGACGGCGGGCGGCTTCGACGCGTCGCATTTCACCTTGCATGGTCTGTGGCCGCAACCGAACGGCAATTTCTATTGCCAGGTGCCGGCGAGCGACAAGGCCAATGATAATCCGGCCCATTGGGCCGACCTGCCGCCGGTCAACCTCGATGCCAATACGCGCGCCGAACTCGACCAGGTGATGCCTGGCACCGCCTCCAAGCTCGAACGGCATGAATGGATCAAGCACGGCACCTGCTACGGCAAGAGCCAGCAGGAGTATTTTGCCGAGGCGCTGAATCTGATGCGGGCGGTGAATGCCTCGCCTGTGCGCGAGCTCTTCACCAGGAACGTCGGCAAGCAACTGACTTCGGACCAGATCCGCAGCACCTTCGACAGCGCCTTCGGAGCCGGGGCGGGCGCGCGGGTGCGTGTCTCCTGCCTGGTCGATCCGTCGAGCGGCAGGCGGCTGATCGGCGAGCTGACGCTCGGCCTGACCGGCCCGATCGGCCCCGACAGTTCGCTGGGCACTCTCATGCTCGCCTCGGCGCCGACGACCAAGGCGGGCTGTCCGAAGGGTTCGGTCGATGCGGCCGGGTTCCAATAGGATATCCGTCTGTCGCTTGGCAGTGACGCGGTGATATGGTCTGGCTGTGATTCATTCGGCGGGGGTGGCGATGAGTGGCATGACATCAGGCGGGCTGGCGCGGCTGGCTTTCTGGGCGAGGGGGATGACAGCCATAAAAGACGGCCGCATGGAATGGCCGGGCTTTTCCTATACCGATGCCGAGTGGGCGCGCATGCGCGTGCTTGCCGCGCCGATCGGGGCAGGCCGCTACCAGCTGTTCACTTGGGTCAATGCCGCGATCTTCATCGCCATTGCCGCGCTCGGCATCGTCTGTGTCTTCCTGCCGCTGGCGACACTTTTGTTTCCGGTGCCGGCCGAGACCAGCGCGCTCAAATTCTCGGCTCTGCTGGCCGCGTGTGCCCTCCTCATAATCGGGCTCGGCTTGCCGATCTCCATGCGCCTGTCGAGCGCGTTGGCCATCTCCCGGGAGATGCGCGCCGGTCTTGTCGGCGAAGCCGGTGACGAAGCGCTGGCAGCAAAAGTGTCTTGGCAGATCAACCGCATAATGCTGGTCATGTGCGGCCTGCTGGTGCCCGGCATTCTGTTGTTCATCGCTTATGACATCGACGCCAGTCCGATCATCACCACGCTGAAATGGCTGGCCATCGCGCTGATAGCCGTTTCAGTTGCGGTCGGCGCATTGCATCAACGCAAGCGGAGCTGACAACCTTATCCGCTGACGCCACGTGTGGACAATGTCCAGGCACTGAGGTCTTCGGCATCGTCATGCGCTTCGCCGACGACGCGGTCACGCCCGGTGGATTTGGCCCTGTAGAGACGCTCGTCGGCAAGGGCGAAGAGATCGGCAAGCGAGGCTACGGTCTCGTCGACAGTGGCGATGCCGGCGCTGACGCTGATGTCGAACCGGTTTACGCACGCCTTGACGGCCTGGCGGAGGTTTTCTCCGAGCAACCTGGCGACCGCATGCGGCTGCGAGCAAAGGATGGCGAACTCCTCGCCGCCGATCCTGAAAACCTGATCGTGCGCGCCGGCCGCCTGGGTCAGTACCTGGGCGATCGATCTCAGCACCCTGTCGCCCTCGGCATGGCCGAAGCGATCGTTGATCGACTTGAAATGGTCGACGTCGACGATCAGCAGGCTGAGCGGCTGGGCCGTGCGCAGGCTGACAGCAACCAGACGTTCGCCGTCGCTGTCAAAGCGTCCCCTGTGCAACAGGCCGGTGAGGCCGTCGCGGCCGACATGTTCGACCAGGGCTTCGTAGCGCTCGCGATAGGTCAAGGTGTCGAAGACGTCGGACAACCCACGTGGTGCCACGACCTGACGCGTTTCGAACCATCTGAGGTAGGCGACAAGCATGGCGCTGTAGGCAAAAGCGGCACCCATCTTCGCGAACCAGCCGCCGAAGAAGACCGCGATCGGTGCGCCGGCGACGAAATGCAGGGCGGTGAAAAATCCGGCCTGGTCGAAGGTGAGCACGCAGGCGACGCAAATCAGGATGCGGGAGAACGGCGCCTTGCGCAGATAACGCCCGAGCTTTTCGTAAAGCAGGATGATCAGGATGGCGTCGATGAAGAGCAGCGTCGTGCCCCATACCATCAACCAGCCCATCTGGTCGATGAAGCCGATATCGGGAAGCTTGCCGTCGGAAAGAGCTGAAATATCGTGCAGGCGCAGGATCAGGACCAGCCCGATCATCAAGGCGTTGCCGAGCAGCAGGCCATAGATCGGCTGGCGCACCGTGGCCGCATCTTCCTTCATGTAGAGCAGAAGCAGCATCACCAGCTTGCCGGAGAACAGCACCGCCGAGCCTGGCGAGACCATGCCGAAGGGCAGGGCGACATAGAAGACGCTGGCGAGATAGGTTTCGAGGAAATGCATGGCGCCCAGCGCGCAGACGAAGACGCCGAGGCCGATGCGATCCCTGAAGCGGAACAGCGTGACCATGACGCTGAAGTAGACGACCGCTTCGGCAAGGAGCAGGAAACTGTTCAGCACTACCTTCGGTCCGATCTTTACTTTCGATCGCGACAGGCCAGCGATCAATCCTGTTTTGACGCTGAAGGGTTAACCGGGGATTTCAACGCTCCCTACAACCGGCGGAAAACTTAACGTGCGGTGTACACCCGGCTTGAAATGGCAAAAGCGATTGCCGTTCGGCCCGGCATCGCCTACATAGCGGCCAACCTCCATTCAATCCGACATTTCGGTCAATCATCAAGGAAAGCGCGCGTGGCACGCCAGTTCATCTATCACATGGCCGGCCTCAACAAGGCCTATGGTACCAAGAAGGTGCTTGAGAATGTTCATCTCTCCTTCTATCCCGACGCCAAGATCGGCATCCTCGGCCCCAACGGCTCGGGCAAGTCGACGATCCTCAAGATCATGGCCGGGCTCGACAAGGAGTGGAACGGCGAAGCCTGGCTCGCCGAAGGCGCCACCGTCGGCTATCTCGCGCAGGAGCCGGCGCTCGATGCCAACAAGACGGTGTTCGAGAACATCATGGAAGGTGTCGCCGCCAAGACCGCCATCATCGAGCGCTACAACGAATTGATGATGAATTATTCCGACGAGACAGCTGACGAGTCGGCCAAGCTCCAGGACGAGATGGACCGGCTGAACCTGTGGGATCTCGAACAGCAGGTCGAAATGGCGATGGAAGCTCTGGGCTGCCCGCCCAAGGATTCCGAGGTCACCAAGCTTTCGGGCGGTGAGCGCCGCCGCGTCGCGCTCTGCCAGCTGCTGCTGCGTCAGCCCGACCTCTTGCTGCTCGACGAACCGACCAACCATCTCGACGCCGAAACCACGGCGTGGCTCGAAAAGCATCTGCGCGCCTATCCGGGCGCCGTGATGATCATCACCCACGATCGCTACTTCCTCGACAATGTCACGGGATGGATCCTCGAGCTCGATCGCGGCCGCGGCATTCCCTATGAGGGCAACTACACCAAATACCTCGAAGCCAAGGCCAAGCGCCTCAAGCAGGAAGGTCGCGAGGACGACGCCCGCCAGCGCGCTATCGGCCGCGAGCGCGAGTGGATCCAGTCCAGCCCGAAAGCCCGCCAGACCAAGTCCAAGGCGCGTATCCAGGCGTTCCAGGAGCTGCTGGATGCAGCCGACAAGCGGCGTCCGAGCGATACGCAGATCGTCATTCCGCATGGCGAGCGGCTCGGCAATGTGGTGATCGAGGCGGAAGGCTTGTCGAAGGGCTTTGGCGACACGCTGTTGATCGAGGGTCTGGAATTCAAACTGCCGCCGGGCGGCATCGTTGGCGTTATCGGGCCGAACGGCGCCGGCAAGACGACGCTGTTCCGCATGATCACCGGCCAGGAAACCCCGGATGCCGGCTCTGTCCGCGTCGGCGAGACGGTCAAGCTCGGCTATGTCGATCAGAGCCGCGATGCGCTCGATCCGTCAAAGACGGTGTGGGAGGAGATTTCCGGCGGCGCAGAAGTGGTCAAGCTCGGCAAGTTCGAGGCCAACACGCGCGCCTATTGCGCGTCGTTCAATTTCCGGGGCGGCGACCAGCAGCAGAAGGTCGGCAACCTCTCCGGCGGCCAGCGCAACCGCGTGCATCTGGCAAAAATGCTGAAGACCGGCGGCAATGTGCTGCTGCTCGACGAACCGACCAACGATCTCGACACCGAAACGCTGGCGGCGCTCGAAGACGCGCTGGAAAATTTTGGTGGCTGCGCGGTCATCATCTCGCATGATCGTATGTTCCTCGACCGTCTGGCCACCCACATCCTCGCCTTCGAGGGCGACAGCCATGTCGAATGGTTCGAGGGCAATTTCGAGGACTACGAGCAGGACAAGATCCGTCGTCTCGGCCCCGAAGCCGTCAACCCGCACAGGATGACCTACAAGAGGCTGACGCGGTAAGGGAGCAACCGGGGCGGCGAATTTCTCAACTGATACGAGGAAAGCTTGAATGACCGACTGGTCAGCCGCCCAATATCTGAAATTCGAGGATGAGCGCACGCGGCCCGCGCGCGATCTTGTTGCGCAGGTGCCGGTGGATTTCCCGCGCCGGGTCGTCGACATCGGCTGTGGGCCGGGTAATTCGACCGAGCTGCTGGTCGAGCGCTGGCCGGATGCCGAGGTGAGCGGTTTCGACACCTCGCCCGACATGATCGAGAAGGCGAGGGCGCGCCTGCCCAGCGTCAATTTCGACCTCGCCGATGCCTCGACGTGGCAGCCGGCCGAGCCGGTCAATGTCATCTTCGCCAATGCCGTGTTCCAGTGGCTGCCCACCCATCCGGCTGTGTTTCAGCGGCTGATGGGCTTTCTCGCCCCCGGTGGCGCGCTCGCCGTCCAGATGCCCGACAATCTGCTTGAGCCGTCGCATCAGGTGATGCGCGAGACGGCCGCCGAAATGCCGTTCGCCGCCAAGATGGCAGGTGCTGCGCGCGGACCGCTGCCGGCGGTGTCGTTCTATTATGATCTCTTGTCGCCGCTCTCCGACCGGGTGGATATCTGGCATACAGCCTACAATCATCCGCTGACCGACGCCGAGGCGATCGTCGAATGGGTGAAGTCGACGGGGCTGAAGCCTTTCCTCGATCCGCTGGACGCCGGCGAGCGCAAGACCTTCCTCGACAGCTACACGGCCAAGATCACCGAGGCCTATCCGAAGACCGCAAACGGCAAGGTGCTGCTGCGCTTTCCGCGTATCTTCATCGTCGCCAAGCGGGCCGGCTAGCACTCCCGATGACATCCGGCCACAGCCTATGGTTTAAGCCGGCGTAAACCGGTGGGGTGAGAAAAGTGTTGTGTCGCGCCCCTTCGTCGTTCACATGAGAACGACAACGCCTGCGCATGGACGGACTGGATATGCATCGCGTCATCATCAGCGGCATTGGCGTTGAAATCCCTGAAGCCAAGATCACCAATGAAGAACTGGTCGCCAGCTTCAATGCCTGGGTCGACACCGAGAATGCACGCCGGCAAGGCACGGATGAGACGCTGCTGCAGAAATCCGACAGCGCCTTCATCGTCCATGCCTCGGGCGTCCAGACCCGGCATGTGATCGAGCGCGAAGGCATTCTCGATCCGACCCGCATGGCGCCGCGCATTCCGGCGCGGCCCGACGATGCGCTGTCGCTGCAGGCCGAGTTCGGCGTCGCCGCGGCCCGGAAGGCGCTCGACCATGCCGGCCTGAAGCCGTCCGACATCGACCTGGTGATCTGCTCGGCCTCGCACCAGCAACGGCCCTATCCGGCGATCGCTATCGAAATGCAGGAGGCGCTGGGCACCAAGGGCGCCGGCTTCGACATGGGGCTTGGTTGTTCATCGGCCGCGGCCGCCTTGCACATTGCGGCCAATCTCGTGCGGGCGGGTGCGCACAAGCGCGTGCTGGTGGTCACGCCGGAGATCATCACCGGCCATCTCAATTTCCGCGATCGGCAGACGCATTTCATCTTCGGCGATGCATCGGTGGCGATGGTGGTCGAGGGGCTGGGCGAGGGCGAGAGGCGGCCGGGGCGTTTCGAGGTGCTGGACACGCGCACCTGGACGCAGATGTCGAACAATATCCGCACCAATCTGGGCTATCACACCCGCACCGCCCAGGACGATCCTTACATGATCAACCTCGAAGGCAATCTGATCAAACAGGTCGGCAACAAGGTGTTCAAGGAAGTCACCGTCGCCGGCCACAAATTCATTGTCGAATTCCTCGCCGAGCACGGGCTGACGCCGCAAGCCATCAGGCGCTTCTGGCTGCATCAGGCCAATGCGCGAATGAACGCCATGATCCTGAAACTGGCCTTCGGCCACGAGGTCGACCACGACCGCGCGCCGATGGTGCTGGAGCGGCTCGGCAACACCGCCGGCGCTGGCGCCATCATCGCGCTGTCGGAAAACCACGCCGACATGAAGCCCGGCGATTTCGGCGTGCTGTGCGCCTTCGGCGCCGGCTATTCGATCGGTGGCGCGCTTTTGCGGATGCTGTAATCAGGCCGGCATGAACGGCACCAGCATCGGTACGCTGCGGGCATAGTCATCATAGGCGTTGCCGAGTTCTCCGCGCAGAAAGCGTTCCTCCAGCCTTGCCTTCATGACGATGCCGATGGACGCCATCAGCCGGTTTGATCGAATCATCATCGCTTTCGACTGGACCCGAGCCCACGGCTACGGCTAATGCGACGTCATCCTGCAGAAGGAACGAAGCCATGCTGGACCTCTTCCCGGAGTCTGAGAAGCCGGTCGAAATCATCCCCGCCAGGAAGCTGTCCGCCAAAGTGGCCGCTTTGTACGTCGCACCGTCAGATCACTTCCAGACGCGCCCAGTGGAAGCATTGCAACTCGGTTTCGAAGGCATCGACGGCGACTTCCACGCCGGCGCCACCCGTCGTTCCGGCGGTCGCGAACCCTGGTATCCGCGCGGCACCGAAATCCGCAACGAGCGGCAGATATCAATCGTAGCAGCGGATGAACTCGCC
The DNA here is from genome assembly GCF_040324515.1 of Mesorhizobium sp. C264A. Taxonomy (NCBI): domain Bacteria; kingdom Pseudomonadati; phylum Pseudomonadota; class Alphaproteobacteria; order Hyphomicrobiales; family Phyllobacteriaceae; genus Mesorhizobium; species Mesorhizobium sp. C264A. Next base: position 781,028 of record NZ_JAMYVY010000001.1, read on the forward strand.
GTCGTTGCCGAGCGGATGGGGCTGGCCGAGATCAAGCCGGAATGGATCGGCGCCAATCTGCTGATCGAAGGCGTGCCGCATCTCTCGATGCTGCCGTCAGGCACGCTGCTGTTCTTTAGAAGTGGCGTGACGATCAAGGTCGATGCGCAGAACGGGCCTTGCCGGCTTGCTGGACGTTCGATCGCCGAAAACGCCGAGATGGCCGATCGGGAGGCCGGCGCGCTGGCCTTCCCGAAGGCGGCGAAACGGCTGCGCGGCCTCGTTGCTTGGGTCGAGAAACCGGGTCGTATGACAACAGGGGAAGAGATCTCGGTGCGCGTGCCCGAGCAGTGGATTTATCGATCCTAGTACCGGGCTAGGGCACGGGCTGCGCCGCCGGGGCGACGCAGCCGGATTTCAAGACGCGCTCAGGCCGCCTTGCGGTTCTTCTTGGCGCCCTGCGCCTCGACGGAAACGTGGTCCCACTTTTCCCACAGCGCGATGCGGTTGGCGTATTCCTGCTTGATCATCGGTAGGCCGCCATCGCCGAAGAAGACGCGCAGCGGCGGCTCGGCCGCGTCGACGATTTCAAGCATCGCCGGTCCGGTGGCCTTGGGGTCGCCGGCGACCGAGTTGGCGCGGCGTTCCGCCATCTTGGCACGGGCCGGCGCGTAAGCCTCGATCGCTTTGGAGACCTTGGCCGAGGCGCCGGACCAATCGGTGGAGAAGCCGCCCGGTTCGACAAGCGTCACATGGATGCCGAATTCGGCGACCTCGATGCTGAGCGACTGGCTGAAGGCTTCGAGCGCCCATTTCGAGGCATGGTAAAGGCCGAGCGAGGCAAAGGCGTTGACGCCGCCGATCGACGAGATCTGCATGATATGGCCGGAGCCCTGCGCCCGCATGATCGGCAAAGCCGCCTGTGTGACCCAGAGCGCGCCGAACACATTGGTTTCGATCTGGTCGCGAGCTTCCTGTTCGCTGACTTCCTCGATGGCGCCGAAATGGCCATAGCCGGCATTGTTGATGACGACGTCGAGCCGGCCAAAGCGCTTGTGCGCCTCGGCGATGGCCGCATCGACAGCCTCCTTGTCGGTGACGTCGAGCTTGATCGCGGCGACATTATCGCCGTATTTCGCGACGAGGTCGGCGAGCGTGCCGGCATCGCGCGCGGTTGCGGCGACACGGTCGCCGCGAGCGAGTGCGGCCTCGGCCCAGACTCGGCCAAAACCTTTCGACGATCCGGTGATGAACCAAACCTTGCTTGTCATGACGTGGAATCCTTGCCCATGCGGGCCGTGAACTGGGAAGCGGAGGCTTCTCCGCTTCCGCGATATACGGTGCGTCGAGCGATTTTCCAGAGGCGAGGGGGAATCTTTTTGGTCACGTCATCGTGTGGAGCAGGACCTTCGCCGGTCAGGGATAGCGCACCGGGCTCGACCAGGCCGGGTCGTCATGCTTTTGCCAGTAGAGCGCCATCAAGCGCTTTGTGATCCCGCCTATCTTGCCGTCGGCGACAGCAGCGCCGTCGATCACTGTCACCGGCATGATGCCGCCGGCGGTGGAAGTGATGAAGACTTCGTCGGCAGCCTTCAGCGCGGCAACGCTGACGTCGACGGCCGTGGTGGGAAGCGCTGCCTCGGCGCAGAGGTCGAAGACGGTGCGCCTGGTGATGCCGGGCAGCACGCCGGCGGCTGGCGTCGACAGCCTGCCGTCCTTGACGCAGAACACGTTGAAGCCGGGGCCTTCGGCGACATTGCCGTTGAAGTCGAGAATCAATGCGGTTTCGGCCCCACGGTCATAAGCGTCGTAGAGGCCGCGCACGAGGTCGAGCCAGTGGTAGTTCTTGATCGCCGGATCGATCGAGACCGGCGGAATGCGCACCTTGTCGCTAATGGCGACATGCAGGCCGCGCCGCAACTGCTCGGCATTGGCGACCGAGCCGAAGGGAACTGCGAAGGCCATGAAGCGGTTGACCGCCTGGCGCGGATCGCGGCTGAAGGTCGGCGAGGCGCCGCGTGTGCACAGCATTTCGACATAGGCGGCGCGATGGCCTGACAGCGCCACGCAATTGTGCAGGATTTCACTCACCCCGTCGCGGTCGAATGGGATCGTCATGCGCAGTTCTTGCAAGCCGGCGAAGAAGCGGTCGAGATGCAGGTCGAGGCGGAAGAAGCTGCCGTCCCAGACATGCACGGTGTCGTAGGTGGCGTCGGAATGCAGAAACCCCCAATCCAGCACCGAGATTTTGGCCTGCGACATCGGCAGATACTGACCATCGAGAAAGGCGATGCCGTCGGGATAGGAATGCGGATCGATATGGCGATCCGACAAAGCCGGCAATGGCACAATGCTACCGGCTGCTGCGCTTCGGTTCATGGCGATTGGTCCTTCGGCTTGATGCGGCAGAGTCAAGCTAGTGGTCCCCTGCAGGCGGCATAGGGCCACCCAACTATCGCTGTTTGTCCTAGGTAGCACATTCGATACGCCCTATGGTCCGGCTTGAAAATATTCGGCCGGGAGGGGCAAAATGGGCAGATCTTTTCGGACCATCAGCTTTGCAATTTTCCTCGTCTTCGTCACTGGCCATGCCTTCGCGCAATGCGCTCGCGAGGGCGAGGCGCTGTGCCAGAACGGCCAGACCTATCGTTGCGAGAAGACGGGCAGCGAGCTGACGCCGATCTTTCAGAACGTGCCTTGCGTGGTCAACGCGGCGGGGCTCAACGGCGTCTGGACCGGCAGCGGTCATCAAAGTCCGGCCGGTGCTGCCGGCGCCGATTGGGCGATCGCAATGACAATCGGCGATGGCGCCGCGTCGATCGACTATCCGTCGCTCGGCTGCGGCGGATCGTTGACCGAGATTTCTCGCGACGACAGTTCGGCGGAATACCGGGAAAACATCAGCTACGGCCAGGACAAGTGCATCGACGGTGGCGGCATCACCGTCCGATTTTTCAAAGGGAACCTGTCCTGGACCTGGGTTGGCCAGGCCGACGGCCAGCCCTACAATGCGGTTGCCGTATTGAAGCGACGGTAGCTGAAGTTATTCCTCTTCGTCCTCTGCATCGAGCAGGCGCGTGGCGCGCCAACGGGTCAGCACCATGTTTGTTTGCTCGATGACGAAGAACCGCGCCGAGTCGCGGTCATAGCCCTCGGCCAGCAGCTTTTCATAGTCGGTATGGCCGTGCCTGATATGGGCGATCGTCGCCAGCCAGACCGCGATGCCCGGCGGCAGCGTCTTCATGTGCACGGCGCCGGCCTCGGTGCGGATTTTCTCCATATCGGCATAGGGCGCCAGGGGCAGCAGTGCGGTCAGCGCCTTGGCGATGGCGCGGCGGCGGCCGGTGGGCGCGCTCATTTTTCGTCACGCCCGGCAATGGTCGCCTCGGGAAAGGCGTCGGTCGAGGCGAAATAGGGCTTGATGTCGATCACCGGGGTGCCGTCGAACACATCGATGGCGTCGATGTCGATGCGGCCGTTGTCGATGTCGACGGCCATCAGCCTGGCGATATGCAGCCCGACTGGGTTCGGCCGGGCAGGGGAGCGCAGCGAGAAAACGCCTTTCGGCTCAGCCGCATGGCGGGGTCTCTGGACAATCAGTGCCCGCGGCGCGTGATGCAGCCATGACAGGAGGACGATGTGGCTGGCCCGCTCCAGCGCAAGCAGGCCGTCGCGATAGGGTGGGTCGATGAGAACGGTGGCCGCCTGTCCTGTCTCGCGGGCGGCGCGCATGTTCTTCGGGCAGCTTTCGCGCGTGGTCCATGGCGAGGCGATGCGGCCGATAAACACGATATGGCCATCCGCCGGCATGTCAGCCGGGTCAGTCTGCAGGAGCTTTTCGCCGTCGCGCTTCTCGAACATGGCTTTCGCCCTAGCACAAGTTTCCAGCTGATCGTCAGGGAAAACCGGTTCTCTCAGGCGGGGATCATGTGTGCGGCATTTTCTTGTCAGGAAGCGACATAGGCCTTGCCATGTCGTCAAAGCTGACATAAACATATGTTTATATCTTTTTCAACGAGAACGCGCCGATGCATGTTTCGCTCGATACGATGGTTGATACGTTGAAGGCTGCGGCCGAATCGAGCCGGCTCCGCATCCTGGCGCTGCTGTCGCGCGGCGATCTCACCGTGTCCGACCTCACCGAGATCCTCAGCCAGTCGCAACCGCGGGTGTCGCGGCATTTGAAGTTGCTGCTGGAGGCCGGGTTGATCGGCCGCTACCAGGAGGGCTCGTGGGCCTTCTTCCGGCTGTCGGATACGGATTCCGCGCGCGACTTCGTCATGGGGCTGGTCTCTGGCATTCGCGGCGCCGATCCACAGGTCGAGCGCGATCTCGAGCGGTTGGCATCGGTCAAGCGCAAGCGCCAGGACCGTGCCGCCGAGTATTTCTCCGAGAACGCCGCCAGTTGGGATCACATCCGCTCGCTGCATGTGCCGGACCGCGCGGTGGAAGCCGCACTCCTCAAGCTGGTCGGCAAGCGGCCATTCCAGTCGATGCTAGACCTCGGCACCGGTACCGGGCGGCTGCTGGAGATATTTTCGCCGCTCTACCGGCGCGGTGTCGGCATCGACATGTCGCGCGAAATGCTGACGGTGGCGCGGGCCAATCTCGACAAGGCAGGCATCGCCAATGCCCAGGTCCGCCAAGGCGACATTTTCGCGCCGCCGGTCGAGCGCGACGCCTTCGACCTCGTCACCATCCATCAGGTGCTGCACTATCTGGACGATCCCGCCCGCGCCATCCGCGAGGCGGCAAGGCTGCTGCGCCCGTCGGGCCGGCTGGTGATCGTCGATTTCGCGCCGCATGCACTGGAATTCCTGCGCGACCAGCATGCGCATGTCAGGCTGGGCTTTTCCGACCGCCAGATCTCCGAATGGTTTGCCGATGCCGGGCTCGATCTCGAGGGTGCCCAGGAATTCGAGCCGCGCGGCGGCAACGAAGCCAGGCTCACCGTCAAGCTGTGGCTCGGCCGCGACCGCCGCATGCTGATCGCCGAGCCTTCAAATGACACCCAACCCACCAAAGCGTACCCTATGGGGGAAATCGCCTGATGAACCAGTTCCGCTTTTCCCGCCGTCCCGACATTGGCGACAAGGTCCGCGTCTCCTTCGAGTTCTTCCCGCCGAAGACCGACGAGATGGAAGCCAGGCTCTGGGACACCGTCACCAGGCTGGAGCCGCTGAAGCCGAGATTCGTCTCGGTGACCTATGGCGCCGGCGGCTCGACGCGGGAGCGCACGGCGCGCACGGTCAAGCGCATCCTGAACGAGACGGCGCTGACGCCGGCGGCGCACATGACCTGCGTCGACGCCGCCCGCCATGAGGTCGATGCCGTGGTCCGCGAATTCGCCGATATGGGCGTGAAGCGCTTCGTTGCGTTGCGCGGCGATCCGGCGGCCGGTGTCGGCACCGCCTACCGGCCCCACCCCGATGGCTATGCCAATGGCGCCGAACTGGTTGGGGCATTGAAAGACGCCGGCGATTTCGACATCTCGGTCTCGGCCTACCCGGAAAAGCATCCGGAAAGCCCGGACTTTGCCACCGACTTCGACATGCTGAAGCGCAAGGCCGACAATGGCGCGACGCGGGCGATCACCCAGTTCTTCTTCGACAACGATCTCTACGAGCGTTACGTCGAGAAGGCGCGCCGCGCCGGCATCTACATCCCGATCGTGCCCGGCATCCTGCCGGTGCACAATTTCACCCAGGTCGCCAATTTCTCGGCACGCTGCGGCGCGCTGGTGCCGGCATGGCTGGCCGAGCGTTTCGAAGGGCTGCACAACGATCCGCAGACGCATGCGCTCGTGGCGTCTGCCGTGGCGGCCGAGCAGGTGCTCGATCTCGTCGAGCGCGGCGTCAGCGACTTCCATTTCTACACCATGAACCGGGCCGACCTGGTGTTTGCCATCTGCCATATGATCGGCATCCGCTCCCACGAAACAGAGGCAGCTGGATCCGCCGCCGCCTGAGCTTCATCGTGGTATGAAATCTGAAATGCAAAAGGCCGGGTGTTTCGCCCGGCCTTTCGAATTTGTGGGCTATTGCTGCTGTTCTTCCGCTCCGGCGGTTACGGAAGAACACCTATGATAAGGGCGCCAATGAAGGCAAATGCAGCACAGATCATCAATGCGTTGATTGGCCTCGTAAGTCCCATGTCATAGTCTCCTCTTCAAGAGCTATGGGTGGAGTCTAGGGGCATTTGTGCCACAGGCAAGCGGAAAATATGCTGCAATGCGACGCGATTGTGGAATTTGCGACCTGCCACCTGTCGTTAAGCGTTGAAACTCTTCGGCAAAAGCCGCTGGCAGCCTGTGAATAAATTGTGACGCGGCCGTGGCGAAAGCGAGGCATGGCAGCGCTACCAGACCTAAAGCGCGTCGTTGTCCCAAAACCGCTGCGCACTTTTGGTCGACAGGCATTAGCGCCGACCAAACAACCGCCCGTCGATCGTCAACAGGCCAAGCGCGATCAGTGCCATGCCGCAGAACTCGAACAGAGCGAGCCGCTCGCCGAGGAACAGGAGGCCGAGCAGGATGGCGCTGGCCGGGACGATGAGCGTGACCAGCGAGGCGTTGGTGGCGCCGGCCGAGGCGACGAGGTTGAAATAGAGGATGTAGGCGAAGGCGGTGGAGAGCAGCGCCAGCGCCAGCACCGCCGTCCAGACCGGCGGCGAGGCCGAGAACAGGCCGGCCGGGCCATAGGTGAGCAGCACCACCGGGATCATGATGATGGTCGACGCCGTCAATTGTCCGGTGGCGATGACCGGCGAGGGCACGCCCTTGAAGCGGCGGGCAATCATCAGCGCGACGGCGTACGACAGCGAGGCGCCGATCAGCGCGAATTTCGCCCAGACCGGGCCGCCGAGCCCGGCCAGCAGGCCGGGGCCGATCATGACAGCGGTGCCGGCGATGCCGAGCCCGATGCCGGCAAGCTTGTTCCAGGAGAGCTTTTCGTCCGCTGTCAGCGCGTTGGCGAGGATCAGCGTCCAGAACGGCGTCGTCGCATTGAGCACCGAGGCGACGCCGGCGCCAAGCGCGGTCTGGCCGGCAAAGATCAGCGAGAACGGGACGACATTGTTGGCGAGCGCCAAAAGGAAAAACAGGCCGGCATGCGGGAAGGCGAGGCGGAAGGACGGACCGCGAATGCCGAGATAGAGCTGCAGTGCAATGGCCGCAATGGCAACGCGAAACAGCACCAGCACCAGCGGGTGCATTTCGGCAACGGCGATGCGGGCAAAGAAGAACGAGCCGCCCCAGATGGCGCCGAGCAGCAGAAGCTGTCCCCAGTCCCTCAGCGTCATCGGTCCGCGCTGCACGGCTGTCGTGGCTATTGCCATCGTGAACGTCCTTCCCCGCGGCATCAATGCCAGCCACTCAGGCAGAAGGCATATCGGGTCCGGCGACAAGAGCCACCCGAAACCTGATTGCTGGCAACAGTGCTGCCAGAGGGTGCGCCGCTGGGTCAGTGCCCGCCAGACACAGAATTGTTTTCTTTGGCCGCTAGCTTGGATTAATTGTGCGCAGCCGAGAAGTCAGGGGATTCGTCCATGCAGCGATTCGAGAATGCCCGCGAGGCGGCGCTGGCGCTTCGGCCGGACGATCCGGTCTACTGCTTTCGCCCGCAGGTGCTGAAGGCGGATGCCAAACAGTTCATGGGCATGTTTCCCGGCAAGACAGCCTACGCAGTCAAGACCAATGGCGAGCAGATCGTGCTGAAGGCGCTGGTCGAAGCCGGCGTCACCGCCTTCGATGTGGCCTCGCCCGGCGAGTTCGCGGCAGTGCGCGCCGTCTCACCCGACGCCGAGATGCTCTACATGCATCCGGTCAAGGCGCAGTCGGACATCAAGCTTGCGCTGGAAAAATACGCCATCCGCGTCATTTCGCTCGACCATGAGGACGAGATCACCAAGCTGACGCGGGTGGTGCGGGCGCTTGACATCGATCCGGGCTCCATCAGCGTGTTCGTGCGAATCCAGACCAAGGGTTCGGCGGCCTATGAACTGTCGAAGAAATTCGGCGCCGGGCCGGCCTATGCGGTGGAACTCGCCGAGCGGCTCAACCGCACCGGCTACAAGGTCGGCCTGTGCTTCCATGTCGGCAGCCAGATCGAGGATCCCGACACCTATGAACGGGCGCTGGCCTCCGCCGATTGGGTGCGCAACCGGCTGACCTTCGACATTGCGGGGCTCGATGTCGGCGGCGGCTTTCCCGCCGAGTACGGCCATGACCCCAATCGCAAGCAGATCGAGATGCCGTCGCTCGGCCAGATCATGTCGCGGCTGTCGGGCGACCTCAGGGAATACCAGTTCGACCAGATCCCGTTGGTGGCCGAGCCCGGCCGGGTGATCGTGGCGCGCTGCCTCTCGCTGATCGTGCGGGTGCTGCTGCGCAAGGGCAAGCGGCTCTACATCAATGACGGCATCTGGGCGTCGCTGTCGGATTCTTGGACCGGCAAGATCACACTGCCGGCCCGCTTCATCCCCGATCCGGCGATCCGCTCGCGCAATGGCGAGGAGAAGAACATCGTGCCGTTCAAGGTCTGCGGCGCGACCTGCGATTCCGTCGACATCCTGTCGCGGCCGTTCTGGCTGCCGGAAACCGTCGACACCGGCGACTGGATCGAGATCGGCCATATCGGTGCCTATTCGCTGTCGCTGAGAACCCGCTTCAACGGCTTTTATCCCGATACCTTCGTCGAGGTGACGACACCCTTCGATGAAGGCGATGCGCCGCAGGGATTCGCCAGCCTGGAGACAATGGCGGATTAGGCGACGCCTCCACCGGCCTGGATATTCTCGCCGGTCAGCCAGCGGGCCTCGTCGCTGGCCAGGAAGACCGCGACATCGGCAACGTCGCGGGGCGCGCCGATCCTGCCAAATGGAGACATGCCGGCCGCCACGGCGCGATCGCGCTCGGGAAGCAGGTCCGTGTCGGTGAAGCCAGGCGACAGCGCATTCACGGTGATGCCGCGCGGTCCGAGTTCACGCGAGAGCACACGGACGAATTGTTCGACGGCGCCCTTGCTGCCGAGATAGAGCGCCGTTTGCGTGAAGAACATCTTGGTGCCGCCGGTGGAGACCGCGATGATGCGGCCACCGTTTCGCACACGGCGCGCTGCTTCCTGAAGCACGAAGAAGGTGCCCTTGGCATTGGTGCCGAAGACATGGTCGAAATCGGCTTCGGTTGCCTCCGTCAGAGGCTTGATGACGGCGACGCCGACATTGGCAACCACGATGTCGATCGCGCCGAACTCACTCTCAGCCTCGTCAAACAGGCGATGAATATCCGAGACGCTTGATATGTCGGCCTGGACGGCGATCGCCTTTCCTCTCCTGCCGGCGATGGCGGCCACGACCTCGTCAGCGGCTTCGTGGTTGCCGACATAGTTGACGACGACGGCAGCGCCCTTGGAGGCGAGTCCTTCGGCGATGGCTCGCCCAATGCCGCGCGAACTGCCGGTGACGAGTGCGGTTTTGCCTTGCAAGGACTTGGGCATGATACGTTTCCTTCAATCATTCAGGCCCGTGCCGGTTTCATCTGACGGGTCCGCTAGTCGAGAAATAGGGCCATGCAACTGATCAGATAATGGCCTATTATCTGACTAGCTTGTTAATCTAGGGATACACAATGCGCGGTTCTGAATTCGCCGAGCTCAAGGCATTCGCCGCAATCGTGGAAGAGCGTAGTTTCGTCCGCGCCGCCGCCCGGCTGCGTGTTTCCCCGCCGGCGCTCAGCCAGTCGATTCGGCAACTGGAGGCTCGCATCGGCATCAGGTTGCTGAATCGCACGACGCGTAGTGTTTCACCCACTGGTGCCGGCGAGACGCTGTTTGCGCGCCTTGCCGTTGCGTTCGAAGAGCTGGAGGGCGCCGTAGCGGACATTCAAGCCGCGCGTGATCGGCCGGCGGGTTCGCTACGAATAAACGTGCCGCGTGTTGCCGCGGTGCGGTTCATCGGCCCGATCCTTGGCGACTTCCAACGCGCCTATCCTGATATCGCGCTGACCGTCATCGTCGACGATACGCTGACCGACATTGTTCGAGGACGGTTCGATGCCGGAATCAGGCTTGGCGAGCGGCTGGAGAAGGACATGGTGGCAGTGAAACTGAGCGGGGATTTGCAGATGGCGGCGGTGGCCGCTCCCGTCTATCTCGAAAATCGGGCCATACCGCGCCATCCGCAGGAGTTGCATCAGCACCAATGCATAACATTCCAGTGGCCTGGTGGCGGCAACCTCTATCGATGGGAGTTCGCGCGCGGCAAACGGTCTCTGGAAATCGCCGTCGAGGGCAGCCTGACTGTTAACGACACCGAGCTGATGCTGAACGCGGCGCTGGGTGGAGCAGGCGTTGCCTACATGATCGACTATCAGGTCCAGTCCTGGATCAATGCGGGCAGGCTGATGAGATTTCTAGAGCCCTGGTCGCCCAGCTTTCCAGGCTTCTTCCTGTATCACCCGAGTTCGAGGCACGTCCCCCCGGCTTTGCGGGCATTTATCGACTTCGTCCGGGCAAGGAGTAGGGAATAAGGAACCCAGCTTGGGCAGATTCTACTCACAGTTTCCCCAAAAGCTCCGGCGTCGGCCAGCCGTCGACCGGCATGCCGAGCCGCATCTGTTCCTTGCGGATGGCTTCGCGGGTGTTGGTGCCCAGAATGCCGTCGACGGTGCCGACGTCATAGCCCCTGGCTTCGAGCTTGGTCTGCAATTCCTTCATCTGGTCGCCATTGAGCCCGGTTTCGGGATTGCGCGGGTCGAACTGCTTTGCCCCGGCCAGCCGGCTGGCGAAGTTGGCGGCGGTCAGCGCGTAGGTGAAGGACTGGTTCCATTCGAGATAGACGTCGAAATTGTCGTAGGCGAGGAAGGCCGGACCTTTGCGGCCCATCGGCAGCGCCAGGCCGGCCTTCAGGCCATTGTCGATCAGCGGCGTGCCATCGGGATTGGTGACGCCCCACGCGGCCCATTGAGACAGCGGCAGCTTGTTGGTGCGGCCGGTCTGCTCCCAGGGCATGTCCTCGGGCACGCGCACTTCCTCGATCCACGGCTGGTCGCGTTTCCAGCCGCGCGACAGCACCTTGTTGGCCGTGGTCATGATCACGTCGGGTACGCTGCGCCTGAGGTCGACGATGCCGTCGCCGTCGCCGTCGACGCCGCGCGCGAGATAGTCGGAAGGCAGGATCTGCGTCTGGCCGATCTCGCCGGCCCAGGCGCCGGTGACGTCGGCCGGAACGACGCCGCGATCGATCAGCGTCAACAGCGGCAGCAGTTGCGGCCGAAACAGCTGCGGGCGGCGGCAGTCATGCGACAGCGTCACCAAGGCGCTCAGCGTGTGGAAATCGCCCTGTACGGCGCCGAAATCGGTCTCCAGCCCCCAGAAGGCGGTGATGATCGGCGCCTGGACACCGAACTGCTGGTCGGCGCGCGCAAAGATTTCGGCGTATTTCTTCAGATTGGCCGCGCCCTGCTTCAGCCGGTAGGCCGAGATCATGCGGTTGGAGAACTGAATGAAGGTCTGGGCGAAGACGCCCTGGGCGCGGTCACGCGCGAGCACCTTGTCGTCGATGGTGGCGGCCTCCAGCGCGTTAAGGCCGACAGCGCCGACACCGGCTGCCTTGGCTTCCGCCGCCACGCCTTGCTTCCAGGTTTCGAAGTCGCCGCCGCATTCCTGCGCCGCCGCCGGCATCGCCGTAGCGCCGAGCAGCAGGGCCGCGAGCAGCCCGGAGCGCAGGCGGCTCTTCGACTGTTTCCGGCGTAAATATCCCAGTGGCTGCAGGTAGGTGCGCATGGGACGTCGAAAAGCAGGCGGTAGAGCCGGTGTCAACGGGTGTTCTGCCGCAGCCACTTTTTCCAGGCTGCCTCAGTGCCGTTGAAGACGTTGATATCGGACTTGCCGTTCATGCCGGGCACGATACCGGTTCCGGTGTATTGCCAGAAGGTGAAAGGGTGGCTGCCGTACTTCTGGCGGGGGTGGCCGGCCACCGAGCGCAGCCAGTAGGGATAGCCGCGGAAGGTCGCAAGGTCGTTATCGTCGAAGAAGTCGACCGAGGTGTAGATGATCGGCTTCTTGCCATAGTGCCGCTCGATCATCTCGAGAAAGGTGGTCATTTCGGCCCGCACCGTCGCTGAATCCGGGCGCAGCCGGCAGGTCGGCGATTGCGGGTTCCACTCCATGTCGAGCACCGGCGGCATGGCCGAGCGGTCGACGGGCACGTTCTGGATGAACCAGCGCGCCTGGGTGGCGGCAGGCGTGCAGAAATAGAAGAAATGGTAGGCCGCGCGCGGAATGCCATTGGCCTTGGTGCGCGACCAATGCTCGTTGAAATACTCGTCGAAACGGTCGCCGCCCTCGGTCGCCTTGATGAAGGCGAAGGAGATGCCGCTGGCCTTGGCCGTCGGCCAGTCGACCGAGGTCTGGTATTTGGAGACGTCGGTGCCGTGAACGGCATAGTTCCAAGGCGCGCCGCTATCCCATTCATGCGGCTTGGAGTCTTCGAAACGCGGTGCGCGCACGGCAACCGTCGGGCTGCTGGATGGCGACATCGAGGGCACGAGATCGCCGGCGGTCGAGCAGGCGGCCAGCAGCGTCAACGTGATGAGGGCTGCGAAACGGCGCATCGCATTTCCCGAGCCGGAATCAGCCGGTCGCTGTTGGGTTGTCGTTGCAGGTGCCCCTCAGGCGATCGCCCCACAGCATCGCCTGATACGCTATTTTCGTGCATGTCGTTGTTCCAAAACCGCTGCGCACTTTTGGGCGACATGCACCAGTGATCGCCGATCATGGTTGATAACAGGTTGACGGCGCTCGACAAGAACACCGATTTTGCGGAAGCAATGGCGGCAAATCGATGACATAAATCGGGCCGCAAGCCACGGGCAGCGGAAAAGCAGGGACGGAAAGATGCGGATCGCCGTGAAGATCATCAAATGGCTGCTCGGCCTGGTCGTGTTGGCCATAGCCGCCCTGTTTACCTGGCTCTACGTCGCGCCGCCCGAACTGATCCGCGTCGGTTCCGGCTATTCCGCCAAGATTGTCTGCTCGAATGTTTTTATCGCCGGCCGTGATCCCAATGAGGTGCTTGCCATCGACGTGCAGGCGCCCGGCCATCCGCTTCTCAGGCTGATGAAGGTGTCGGTCGACAAGAACAGGGGGACCGTCTCGGCCGGGCTGCTTGGCTTCCTCGGCAAGAGCGTTGCTGTTGCGCGCGCCGGCCTGGGTTGCGCCTCGGTTCCTGATGGCGACGTCGGCAAGGCACGGCGCACGTCAATCCCTGCCGAGGCGTCGGCGGCCACCAAGGGCGATCTGTGGCCCGAGGGAGATCGAGTCGATGCCTCGCAAAATCCCGAAATCAACAAGATCCTCGACGGTGCGGCGATGACCGGCATCGGCATGCGCGCCGTGGTGGTGGTCAAAAATGGCCGCATTGTTGCGGAGCGTTATGGCGACGGCTTTTCGGCGAAAACGCCGCTGCTGGGCTGGTCGATGACCAAGACAGTCAACGCCGCGCTCGTCGGCACGCTGGTCAAGGACGGCAAGATGGCGGTGACCAATCAGGGCCTGTTCGGCTCATGGAAGGCGGACGGCCGCGCCGCCATCAGCCTTGCCGATATGATGGCGATGTCGAGCGGACTCGAGTTCAACGAGGATTATGGCGACGTTGCCGATGTGACGCGCATGCTCTACCTCGAACCGGATATGGCGGGCTTCGCCGAGGCCAAGCCGCTGACCGGCGACGTCGGCAAGGTCTTTTCCTATTCGAGCGGCACGGCGGTGATGCTGTCGCGGCTGTGGCAGGATGCTATCGGCGACAAGGACAAGGCGCTGATGTGGCCAAGGGCAGCGCTGTTCGGGCCGCTCGGCATGCAAAGCGCGGTGCTCGAAACCGACGAGGAGGGTACCTTTGTCGGCTCATCCTACCTCTATGCCACGGGGCATGACTGGGCGCGGTTCGGCCAATTCCTGCTGCAGGGCGGCGTCTGGAACGGCAACCAGATCCTGCCGGCCGGTTTCGTCGACTGGATGCGCGAACCGGCACCGGCCTCGAAAGTCTACGGCAAGGGGCAACTTTGGATCGAAGCCCCGGGGGACGAAGGAAATCCCGGCGCCGGCGTCGCCGCCGGCCTGCCCAACGATACCTACTGGATGGAGGGCCATGACGGCCAGACGGTCGCCATCATCCCGTCGGAGCAACTGGTGGTGGTGCGGCTGGGGTTGACGCCGGCCAAGCTCGGCTACCGGCCGCAGGTGATGGTCGGCGCGCTGATGAAGGCACTGCGCTAGCTCCCTTTACCCTCCCCTTGATGGGGAGGGCGGGGGCGTAGCGCCGGGCGGGGTGCCTGGCACTTCACCCCTACCCGCGCCTTCAGCGCGACCTCCCCCATCGAGGGGGAGGTAAGAGTGCGCGATCTTGACGACCGCCAGCCAGGCATAGCCGCGATAAAGCGCGCGGAAACAGAAGCTTGCGCCGGTTCGCCGAGATTCCGATTCCAAGACTTCGCGCAATGATTCACGTGGGGTGACATGGAATTTCTTGAGCCAGCCGCGCAGCAATGTCCGGAACCAGTTGGGCAAGCCTTCCTGCTGGCCGAAATCGACGACATGCAGCGAGCCGCCGGGCGCGAGTGCCGCAAGGGCTGCCGAAACCGTCTTTTCCCAACCGGGGATCATCGACAGCGAATAGGACACGAAGATGCGGTCGAAGCGCTCGACGCCGAACAGCGTCTTGGCGTCGAAATCGGTGGCGTCGCCGCGCGCCAGCACGGCGCGGCCGGACAGGCCGTCGCGGCCGATCGCCTTGCTCGCCGTCTCCAGCATCTCGGCCGAGATGTCGAGGCCGTAGAGGCGGGCGTCGGGATAGCGGCGGGCGGCAAGCGCGATGTTGCGGCCGGTGCCGCAGCCAAGTTCGAGCACTCTGCCATTCGCCGGCACATCCAGCCCGGCTATCATCTGGTCGCGGCCAAGCAGATAGTATTTGCGGGTCAGGTCGTAGATATGGCGTTGCCAGCGATAGACGCCGTCCATCAGTTCGGCATGGTCGGCCGGCAGCTCGCTCGCGCTCATGCCGCGCGCT
Source organism: Mesorhizobium sp. C264A (assembly GCF_040324515.1). Lineage (NCBI taxonomy): Bacteria > Pseudomonadati > Pseudomonadota > Alphaproteobacteria > Hyphomicrobiales > Phyllobacteriaceae > Mesorhizobium > Mesorhizobium sp. C264A. The sequence goes on from NZ_JAMYVY010000001.1 coordinate 796,070, forward strand.
TCACATAGAGGTGGAAGCCGCCATAGATGGCCGAGCGGTCGCGGGCCGAACAGTCGCGCGAGGCCTCGTCCTCGTAGGTCCACTGGTCGAGCAGCGAGATCGAGACGCGGCCCGGCAGCAGGCTGGGCTCGGCGGCGGTACGGAAGATGACTCGGGCGCCGACCGAGGCGGTGCGGGTGATCTCCGACCAAAGGGCATTGAGCTGGTCGTTCGTCATCCAGTCCTGCGCGTCGAGCAGGACGAAACGATCGACGGTGCTTGCGTCCTTGCCGGCCAGAAATTCGATCAGATTGGCGTGGTGGATGCCGACGCGATCGACATTGTTGCGGATCGCCTTGTAGTTGGCCTCTTCTAGATAGGCGGGCAGGGCGGCCTCACCCGGATTGGGATAGCGACGGGCGAAGGCTTGCCAAGCGAAGTAGTTGTTCTTCAGCGGAAAATCGCAAGCGAGCTTTTCCAGCCGGGCCTTCAGCACGCTGGCCATCGAACCATCGCCCGAGGTGATCAGCGAATCGTACTGCGCCGGCGGAATGCCGAGGCCGAACAGCGAAGCCTTGCGCGAGGTAGCCCAGCGCAACAGCTTCTTGTCGAAGACCGGCGCCAGCTCTTCGTTGAAGAAGCGGCGCTGGTCGGCGAGGCTCTTCGACGCCATGATACCGGCGGGATCGACGCCGAAGAATTTGGCGATGCGGTGGCCCATGGCGGTGAACAGGCCGAGCAGGCCGGTCTGGTAGAAATTGCGGTCGAAGACGGTGATGCGCCGGCGGCCGCGCCAGCTGCGACGCTCCCAATAGTGGCGGCTGACCGGGTCGAGATGCGGCGCGATGAAGCGGTCATAGGCTTGCGAATTGTGGTTGGTGTCGGCGGCGCCGAAGAAACGGAACAGATCGCCCTGCGAGGGCAGATGCCGCACCGCCTCCAGCTTCATCCGGTTCAAGGCGATGTGGGCGGCGTTGAGGTCGACCGCATCGACGCGTTCAGGCGAGCGGGTGAGGTAGGCGAGGATGTTGCAGCCGCCCGACGCTATGGTGACGACGCGGTGGCCCTGGCCAAGCTGCATGGCCTCCATGTCGACTTCAGGGTCTTCCCAGATCTGCGGATAGACGAGACCGGAAAACAGAAGCGCAAACAGCCGTTCGGAAAGGCCGGCCTTCGACAGCGGGCGGTTCTGGTAGACGGCCTTTCCAACTTCCTTGCCGCGGCGAAAAACGAGATCCGAGGAGACGTCCGTCATGGCAAAGTGATTCCCCATTTGCTTTGCCGCAAGCGGGTAACTCAGGGGCATGACAGGCGGGTGACAGCCTGTTGACGCGAGTTCAGGCCTTGCCAAATCCCCCGGGTGTCGGCGTCGTCAGGATGACGGCGTCGCCGGCGTCGAGCACGGTCTGGTCGCAGGCCTTCAGCGTCTCGACGCTGCCGTCCTGGCGGCGGACCTTGGTCGAGCCGACCTCGCCGTCACCGCCGCCGTCGAGGCCTTGCGGCGGGCGGTTGCGGTGCGAGGACAGGATGGCGCATTCCATCTTTTCGAGGAAACGGATGGTGCGCCTGGTGCCGTCACCGGCATCCCATTTGCCTTTGCCGCCGGAGCCTTCGCGAATGTGAAAATCCTCGAGCAGCACGGGAAAGCGCAATTCCAGCACCTCCGGGTCGGTCAGGCGCGAATTGGTCATGTGGGTGTGGACGCCGGATGTGCCGGCAAAGCCGCGGCCGGAGTTCATCTGTCCGGCCGGCGAACCGGAGCAGATCGTCTCGTAATACTGGTACTGCTTGTTGCCGAAGGTCAGGTTGTTCATCGTGCCTTGCGCATTGGCCATGGCGCCCATGGCTCCGAACAGCGCGTTGGTGACATGCTGCGAGGTCTCGACATTGCCGGCGACGACTGCTGCGGGGTAGGCCGGCTTCAGCATCGAGCCGTCGGGGATGATGATGTTGATGGGCCTGAGGCACCCGGCATTCATCGGGATCATGTCCTCGACCATGACACGGAAGGCATAGAGCACGGCGGCGCGGGCGACGGGCTCGGGCGCGTTGAAATTGTTCTTCATGACAGGCGAGGTGCCGGTGAAGTCGACGGTCGCTTCGCTCTTTTGCCGGTCGACCGTGATCTTCACCTTGATCACCTGGCCGGTGTCGGTCGGGTATTCATACTGCGAGCTGTCAGGCAGCCTTTCCAGCACGCGGCGCACGCTTTCGGCGGCGTTGTCCTGGACATGGCCCATATAGGCTTCGACGACGTCAAGGCCGAAATGGGCGACCATCTTGCGCAATTCCGCCACGCCCTTTTCATTCGCGGCGATCTGCGCCTTGAGGTCGGCGATGTTCTGGTGTGGGTTGCGGGCAGGATAGGGGTGGTCGGTGAGCAGCGTTTGCAACTCCGCCTCGCGGAATTTTCCACGATCGACAACGCGGAAATTGTCGAACAGCACACCTTCCTCGTCAACCGTGGTGGCAAGCGGCGTCATCGAGCCGGGAGCCGTGCCGCCAATGTCGGCATGGTGGCCGCGCGAGGCTACGTAGAAGATTACTTCCTCCCCCCTTGAGGGGGAGGTGGCGGCGGAGCCGCGTGAGGGGGTGGTTGCGGCAGTGCTCGACGCTCTTGTGGTGCCTTCTGAGAGGACCCCACCCGGCCGCTGCGCGGCCACCCTCCCCTCAAGGGGAGGGAAAACACCGGCGTCACCACGGTGATATCAGGCAAATGCGTGCCGCCATTATAGGGGGCGTTCAGCGCAAAGACGTCGCCGGGATGGATGTCGCCGGAGTTCAGCCGGATGATGGTTTCGACCGAGCGGTCCATGGAGCCGAGATGCACCGGCATGTGCGGCGCGTTGGCGACCAGCGCGCCATGACGGTCGAAGACGGCGCAGGAAAAGTCCAGCCTTTCCTTGATGTTGACGGAATAGGCGGTATTCTGCAGCGTGACGCCCATCTGCTCGGCGATCGACATGAAGAGGTTGTTGAAGACCTCCAGCATCACCGGATCGGCTTCGGTACCGAGGGCCGCCGTGCGCACTTTCCGTTCCGTGCGGCGGATGACGACGTGATTGAGGTTGGTGATTTCGGCCCGCCAGCCCGGCTCGACGACGATGGTCTGGTTCGGCTCGATGATCAAAGCGGGGCCTGGGACCAGATTGGATGGGCGCAGGTTTTCGCGGCGATGGATGCCGGCCTCATGCCAGCGGCCCTCGGTGTAGATGCGCCGCGTTCCGGACGCACCGGCTTCAACCATTGCCGGTCCGGCGGGCGCAACGGCTTCGGCCGTGGTCTCGACGATCTCGGCGCCTTCCACGCCAACGGTCTCGACGATCATCGGCTTGTCGTCATAGACGAACCCGAACTGCGCCTTATGGGCCACTTCGAAATCGCGCCTGGCCTGGAAGATCGAGTCCTGTTCGAAATTCACCGGCAGCGTGGTGTCGGTGCCGTCATAGCGGATGTGCAGCACCGGCTTTGCCGCAATCTTGTCCTCGGCGATGCCTTGCGCTGCCAATTCGGCGATGACGGCTTTTTTCAACGTGCCGATGAGGCTGCCGATCTGGGTCCTGGATTCTTCGGCAAGCGGCTTCAGGAGCGCCTGCTGGCGCGACGCGAAAACCGACGACAGGCCGATACCATAGGCTGAGAGCAGACCGGAAAAGGGGTGGATCAGTACCGCCTCCATGCCGAGCGCGTCGGCAACCAGGCAGGCATGCTGGCCGCCGGCGCCGCCAAAACAGTTCAAGAGATATTCAGTGACGTCATAGCCGCGCTGCACGGAGATCTTCTTGATGGCATTGGCCATGTTTTCCACCGCGATGGTGACGAAGCCTTCGGCGACGGCTTCCGGCGTGCGGCCATCGCCGATTTCGACGGCCAGCGCAGCGAATTTTTTGCGCACGGCGGCCACATCGAGCGGCTGGTCCTGGCCTGGGCCGAAAATTGCCGGGAAGAAATCGGGCTGCAGCTTGCCCAGCATGACATTGGCGTCGGTGACGGCCAGCGGGCCGCCGCGCCGGTAGGCGGCGGGGCCAGGATTGGCGCCGGCGGAATCCGGGCCGGCGCGGAAACGGCCGGCTTCGTAGTGCAGGATCGAGCCGCCGCCGGCAGCGACGGTATGGATGCGCATCATCGGCGCACGGATGCGCACGCCGGCGACCTCGGTGTCGAAGGCGCGCTCATACTCGCCGTCATAATGGGCGACGTCGGTCGAGGTGCCGCCCATGTCGAAACCGATGACTTTCTCGAATCCGGCGAGTTTCGCCGTCTCGACCATGCCGACGACACCGCCGGCCGGGCCGGACAGCAGCGCGTCCTTGCCCTGAAACATGTCGGCGGCGGTAAGCCCGCCCGACGACATCATGAACATCAGGCGAGGGTTTTCCCTCCCCCTCGAGGGGAGGGTGGCGGCGGTGCCGCCGGGTGGGGTTGGATCGACCGGGCTCAGGGCATTGGCGGTGCCTTCCGAGAGGACCCCTCTGGCCGCTTTGCGGACTGCCCTTCGCTATGGCTCCGGGCATTCGTCGCTGAAAAAGCCAAATCGTTGGCTTTTTCTCGGCCTTTGGCCGACCGCTCCTCACCCCCCAGAAGTGGGGAGATTGGCGTCGCGCCCAGTTCTCCCGCCACCCTTTGCACATAGCGCGACAGCATCGGCGACAGATAGGCATCGACCACGGTGGTGTCGCCGCGGCCGACCAGTTTGATCAGCGGCGAGACTTCATGGCTGACCGAGACTTGGCTGAACCCGATCTTGCGGCAGACTTTCGCCACCGCCTTCTCGTGGTCGGGATATTTCCAGGCATGCATGAAGACGATGGCCACCGCATCGATGCCGTCGGCCTTCGCCTGTTCGATGGCGGGCCGGCAGGCGGCGATGTCGAGCAAGCGCTCGACCTCGCCATTGGCGCGCACACGCTCGTCGATCTCGATGACTCGCTCGTAGAGCTGTTCGGGAAGGATGATCTCCTTGGCGAAGATGTCCGGCCGCGCCTGATAGGCGATCTTCAGCGCGTCGCGAAAGCCCTTGGTGATGAGCAAAAGCACACGGTCGCCCTTGCGCTCCAGCAGCGCATTCGTGGCAACGGTGGTACCCATCTTGACGTCACCGACCAGGCCCGGAGGAATAGCGGTGCCGGATTTCAGCCCCAGAAGCTCGCGGATGCCGGCTATGGCCGCGTCGGGATAGGCTTCGGGATTTTCCGACAGGAATTTCCTGGGATGCAAACCCCCTTGCGGATCACGTCCGATCACGTCGGTGAAGGTGCCGCCGCGGTCGATCCAAAAATCCCATTTCTTGTCCACGCAGAACTCCGGCATTGCATTTGGGTCCAGACTGTTAGTTCGGCATCGCCCGGCCCGCAATCGATAGTGCGCGGATGTTACATCAGGAAACGCAACGTTACGAAACTCATGGCCGTTTGATGCATTTTGCCTTCGACCGTTCACCGCAACGTGAGCGTGTGTTGAAGGAGAGATGTCATGAAAAAGCTCATTCTTGCTTCCGTTTCCGCCCTGGCCCTGTTCGGCGTTGCCGCCTGCAGCGACAGCGGTACGGATAACACCACCACCCAGAGCACCAATCCGCCAGCCGCCGAGCCCATGAAGCCGGCGACGCCGGATGCACCGAAGCCTGCAGAACCGGCTCCGGCAACACCTGCTCCTGCCCCCGCGCAGTAGCAGCAGTCTCGGTCACTTTGACGTGACGAGAGAGGAGGCCGGCTTCGCGCCGGCCTTCCTGCGTTTAGGTCGATTCGGGGCTCAAGGGCCTTGAACCGGCTCTTTCCTACGGTTTGGGATCTGGCGCGTCGGTTGCTTGCGTAAATTCGATCCACTCTGCGGCGCTGTCTTGGCTTGATAGCGATGGCCGGCGGCCCTAATAAGCGCTCATGTCGATTTGGGATCGCCTCGGCGACTTCATCACCCGCGTTTCATCTTCAGCCACGTCCGGCGTAGCCGATGTGGTCGAGGCCGTGCGCACGGTTTTCTCCGGTGACGCCGATCTGCGCCGGCGCGTCGCCTTCTCTGTGGCGATGATTGCGCTGTCAGCCAAGATGGCCAAGGCCGATGGCATCGTCACCCAGGACGAGGTTCGCGCGTTCCAGGAAATATTCGAGGTGCCGCGAGAACAGACCCGCAATGTGGCACGGCTTTACGATCTGGCCAAGCGCGACGTCGCCGGGTTCGAGACCTATGCCGAGAGTATGGCGCAGATGTGCGGCTCGGGCCATTCGAACTGCGTCATGCTGGAAGACATACTCGACGGTCTGTTCCATATCGCCAAGGCGGATGGGCTGGTGCATGAGCGCGAAGGGATTTTCCTGCACCGTATTGCCGAGATTTTCCGCATCGACGAGGTGCACTACGAGGCCATCCTGGCCAGGCACGTCAATCTCGGCGCCGGCGATCCCTATATCGTGCTCGGCATTGAGCGCGGGAAACCGTTCGAGGAGGTCAGGAAGCGATACCGCAAGCTGGTCTCCGACAATCATCCGGACCGGCTGATAGCGCGCGGCCTGCCGCAGGAATTCATCAAGATTGCAACGACCAGGGTCGCGGCGATCAACGCGGCCTATGAAATGATCGAGCGGGGCCTCAGGCACGCATGAGCGGCTTCCCGCCCGACGAGCCAAGCGCGGAGGTCAGGGTATCGCCGAATTTCGGCCCGCGGCGCGAAACCCTCAGGCCCGACATGATCGTGCTGCACTATACCGGCATGGCGACTGGTGCTGCCGCGGAAGCCTGGTTGTGCGACCCCGCAAGCGAAGTCTCGTCGCACTACCTCGTCCACGAGGATGGCCGCATCATTCAGATGGTGCGCGAAAGCGACCGCGCCTGGCATGCCGGTGCAAGTTCCTGGTTCGGGCGTACCGACATCAACTCCTGTTCGGTCGGCATCGAAATCGTCAATCCCGGCCATTCGCTCGGCTATTCGGTCTTTCCCAAGCGGCAGGTGGAAGCGGTGATCGGGCTTTGCCTTGGTATCATCGAACGCCATTGCATTTCGGCGCAAAGGGTGCTTGCCCATTCCGACATAGCGCCGGGGCGCAAGATCGACCCGGGCGAGAAATTCCCCTGGAAGGCGCTGTTTGCGGCCGGGGTCGGCCATCTCGTGCCTGCGGCGCCGGTCCGGCGCGGCGCGGTGCTGAAAGCCGGCGATACCGGCGCCGAGGTCGAGGCACTGCAGTCGATGCTGGCGCTCTATGGCTATGGCGTCGAGATATCAGGTGTCTTCGACCGCCAGACCGAAATCGTCGTCGAAGCTTTTCAGCGGCATTTCCGACCACGCCTGGTGGATGGCGTCGCCGACGGCTCTACGTCTAGCACGCTGCAAAGCCTGCTGACTTCCCTTAGGTCAGTTGCGTCTAAATAATCTTTTCCTAATATTCAAGTTACAGCCTGTCACTGAAAGTGAATTGCCTCGCCTTGTTCGACACAAATTCCGCCCTCAAAGGCAGTTCGTGCAAATTATCGGACCTCCAGCCCCCCGGATGCTCCGATATTGATTAGGCGTTGCTGCGTGAAGATCTTCGCGCGGCCAAACAGAACAGGACCACATGCAGAAATTGACCGTTGTAACGGCAGCTATTGCTGCCGGCGTAATGACTTTTGCCTTCAGCACGGCCGATGCCGCACCACTGAGCCAGAGGGCAGACCAGGGCTTCATCGCCGCACCCGCCAAGGCCACCATGACGAAGGCAAACCCGAAAGCAAAAAGGGCAACCACCGCGAAAGTGCGCAAAGCAGCCGTGGTGAAGGCCAGAAAAGCCACGGCCAAGAGGCATTTTAAGCACAACAGGAAGAGCGTCGACCTGACGACGACCGCATCGATCCGCCCAAGCACCGCTGCGGAGTCGACTGCGGCAGCCGCGCTTGGCGGCCAGTATTCGGCAATCATTGCCCGCTATGCTGCGGCCGAAGGCGTGCCGGTGTCGCTGGCCCAGGCGGTCATCAAGATCGAGAGCAACTACCGGCCGAACATCGTCGGCAGCGCGGGTGAAATCGGCCTGATGCAGATCAAGCCGGCAACGGCGCGGATGATGGGGTATAGCGGCTCCGCCAAGGGTCTGTTCGATCCCGACACCAACATCAAATACGGCATGAAGTACCTTGCCATGGCGCGCAATCTCGGCGGCGGCACCACCTGCGGCACGATCCTGAAATACAATGCCGGCCATGCCGCGACGCGGATGAACCCGGTGTCGGCGGCCTATTGCGGCAAGGTCAAGGTGCAGTTGGCGGCATTGGGATCGCCGGCATAAGTCTGCTTTTTCATTTGCGTTTTGGAACGTGAACCCCTTTATACGCTCTGCCAGCTGGCCGGGCGGCCGCACCCGCAAAGCCGAAAGGCTGCGGGTGAGGAAAGTCCGGGCTCCATGGAGACACGGTGCCGGTTAATGGCCGGCGGGGGCGACCCCAGGGAAAGTGCCACAGAAAGCAAACCGCCACGATTTATCGGGGCAAGGGTGAAAGGGTGGGGTAAGAGCCCACCGCGCGACTGGCAACAGGAGCGGCACGGTAAACCCCACCGGGAGCAAGACCGAATAGGGACGGTGCGAGGGGAAACCTTCGAGGGCTGTTTCCGGCTCACCGTCCGGGTAGGTTGCGTGAGGCGCATGGCAACATGCGCCCAAGATGAATGGCCGCCACGTTCTCGCCCCGAAAGGGGCGAGGGCCATACAAAACCCGGCTTACAGGCCAGCTGGCAATTTCTCCCCCATATCGCGATTAATCCTTTGGATCAGCAGTCTGCGCCTTCGGGCGCAGCTGGCGATTCAGGTGCTTGAGCGATTGAATCAAGTACGCATACTGGGGTCGAGACAAACGCATCCTTGAAGCTGGTACGATTTAATCGTACCATGATTGTCATGGTTTGATCAGGAGCGCATCATGGGTCACGTCGACAAACGCAGCATCACGCTTTCGCCGGAACTGGCGGCGGCGGTCGACGATGTCGTGGCCGCCGGCGAATATGCCTCGGCCAGCGAAGTCATCCGTGATGCGCTGCGGCAATGGAAAGACCGCCGCGATCTTCTCGGCTACACGGTCGAGGAATTGCGCAGGCTGGTTCAGGAGGGGATCGACAGCGGACCGGCGGTGGACGGCCAGCCCTTCATGGACCGGCTGCGAGCCAAATATCAGAGGATGTCGGAAGCTGCAGGCTCGGAAGAGTGAAATATCGGCTGCTTCCTCAGGCGATATCAGATGTCGAAGGCATCGGTGACTACATTGCGGAACATAGCCCAAAGGGAGCCATGCGCCTTGTGGACGCTTTGGAGAGGCGCTGGACACTGCTCACCTTGCACCCGTTCTCAGGTGCGCCGCGCGATGATATCGCGCCCGGCATTCGTCATCTGATCGTCGGCGAATATGTCACTCTGTATCGCATGGGCGAAGACGCGATCGAGATCGTCCGCGTTTTGCACGGCAGGCGCGATATTGGCGCCGACGACCTGGTGACCTAACCGCCAGCTCAGATGCCGATGTTGTCCAGCGATGCCTCGATCGCCTGCCAGAGTTCTTCCACCGGCTCGCAGCCCACCGACAGGCGCACGAAGCCGGGCGGAACCGAATCTCCTCGCTTGGCCCGCCGCTCGGCGGAGGTGTGGACACCCCGAACGACGTTGCCGCCTGCATCAGCGTGCAGTTGTTGATGAAATCCTCGGCCTTTTCCTGGGAGAGGAGTTCGAAGGACATGAGGAAGCCGAAGCGCTCCATCTGCGCCCGGGCGAGGTTGTGCGACGGGTCGCCCTCCAGCCCGGGGTAGCGCAAGCCGCTAACGGCGCGATGGTTTTTCAGGCGCTTCGCGATCACCTCGGCAGAAGAACACATGCGGTCGAAGCGTACCTCCAGCGTCTCCAGGCCGCGATGCACCAGCCAAGCCTCGAACGGGCCGGGAATGCCGCCCGCGGTCTCGCGCCAGCCGGTGACGTCCGCGATGATGTCTGGATTGCGGCTGGCGACATGGCCGAACAGCACGTCGGAATGCCCGTTGGCCGCCTTGGTGTCGGCAGCAACGACGATGTCGGCGCCGAGATCGAGCGGGCGCTGGCCGAACGGCGTCATCGTGGTGTTGTCGACGACGACGATCGCGCCCGCTTGGTGCGCGGCCTGGGCGACCGCTGTGATGTCGCAAATGTCCAATCGCGGATTTGACGGGGTTTCAACGTAGACAAGGCGGTAGCCGTCGAAGCCGCCGTCGAGGAATGTAGCTGTCGGCCGCAGATCATAGGCGACGCCGAAGGGCTTGAGGAAACGTTCGGCCAGCGCGCGTGTGGCATGGTAGCCGTCAGAAGGCAAAAGCACGCGGTCGCCGGATTTCAACAGGCCGAAAAACACCGCCGAGATTGCCGCCATTCCTGAGGGGAAGCCGACGCATGGCGCGTCTTCGAGATGCGCCAGCATGTGCTCGACTGCATCCCAGGTGGCGTTGCTGTAACGGCCGTACTGACTGTAGCCGGCGCCGTCGCCCGGGTTGTGGAAAATAGCGGCCATGGTCAGCGGCAATGGGATGGGGTCGCCTTTGGCAAGTCCGTCGCGACGCAGATGGGCAAGGGAGGCCGCGCGGGACCTGGCTGTTTCGGACATGGATTTCTGACCTTGTTGCTCAGCGAAAAGACTGACGACGCTATTCGCGGCAGTGATGCGCGGCAAGCCGCTTCCGCTTGGGCCAGCCCGCTCTAAACGGTTCGTTAGGCTTAATGGGAGATAAAGACGGGAGTGTTGTCAGAGCTGCTCTCACCGGTTGTGGCGCGCGCGTTTGTGAAGCCTGTTCCCGTTGACGCCCATAGTGCCCCATGATATCCCATTTCGATACCAAAGCCTTCGTTCCGCGTCAGGGTAAAGCGTACGCCAATCGGGCAGCCGCGGCGGCTGTGCGTTTGCGGGGTTTTGCCGCTGGGATCGAAGCGGATTTTCGGCAGGGGACGCGCTTCGGCGCGGACGAAAACATGGAGAGGGGTGCGGCGGCGGAAGCGGCTGCAGCGTGTCATGGACCGGTTTCTGTCAAGCGCGGTGAACAGGATCGATGCGAAGGGGCGGGTCTCCGTTCCGGCGCATTTCCGCGCTGTCGTGCAGAAACGCGGCTATTCGGAGCTCTACGCGCTGCGCGGCCTGGATGTGCCTGCGATGGATGTCGGCGGGCTCGATCTGCTCGACCGCTACGAGCAGCGCATCGCGCTGGAAGACCCTTTTTTGCAGACGGCGGACGATATGTCGTTCTTCTGCCATGGCGACGGGACGTTCCTGAAGCTCGATCAGGATGGCCGCATCACGATGAGCGATTTCATCCGCGAGCATACGGGCATCACGAGCGAAGTGGCCTTTGTCGGCCGTGGCAATTTCTTTCAAGTTTGGGAGCCTGGACGGCTGGCCGCCTATGGGGCGCAGGCGCGCGCTCGGCTTTTGCAGCTTCGGCAGGGGACGAAGGCTCACGAGGCCAAGGCTGGGGAGCGGCCGGAATGATGGCGGATCACGGCGATGATCTCAGCGCCGTTGGCGGACCGGTCCGCCACATTGCGGTCCTCCTCGCCGAAGTGCTGGAGGCGCTCTCACCCAAAGCCGGCGATGTGATCGTCGACGGCACGTTTGGCGCCGGCGGCTACACCAAGGCGATCCTGGCGAGCGGCGCCTCGGTGGTGGCGATCGATCGCGATCCCGATGCGATTGCCGCCGGGCGCGGCCTGGAACAGCAATCCGGCGGCAGGCTAAGGCTGGTGCAGGCGCCATTTTCGACGCTGGACGAGCAGGTCGAAAGCGCCGACGGCGTTGTCCTCGACATCGGCATTTCCTCCATGCAGGTCGACCAGCCCGAGCGCGGCTTTTCGTTCCGCACCGACGGGCCGCTCGACATGCGCATGGCGCAGGCGGGCTTGAGTGCTGCCGACGTCGTCAATTCGTTCAAGATAGGCGACCTTGCCCGCATCTTCGGCTTCCTCGGCGAAGAGCGGAATGCCGGCCGCATTGCCCGCATGATCGAGTCACGCCGCGAAAAACGTCCGTTCGAGCGCACGCTCGATCTCGCCGACGCGATCGAAACGCATATCGGCCGCGCGCCGAAGGACAAGATTCATCCGGCCACCCGCGTCTTCCAGGCGCTGCGCATTTTCGTCAATGACGAGCTGGGCGAATTGGCCAAAGCCCTAATGGCGTCCGAGCGGGTATTGAAGCCCGGCGGGCGGCTTGCGGTGGTGACGTTCCATTCGCTGGAAGACCGCATCGTCAAGCGCTTCATCGCCGACCGCGCCGACGTCGCCACCGGCTCACGTCATTTGCCCGAGGCGCACGCGCGCACCGCGACCTTCCGCAAGGCTGGTGGCGGCGTGACGGCAGGCGATGCCGAGGTCGCTGCCAATCCGCGGGCGCGCTCGGCCAGGCTGCGTACCGCCATCCGCACCGAGGCGCCGGCGCGCGCCGGTGATCTCACCATTTTCGGCCTTCCAAAGCTTCCCGGCATCCAGGCGCCGCGAGAGAGGTGAATACGTGTTTCGAACCAGCGACATAGTCCTGATCGCCGTCATGGTCTCGGCCGCGGCCCTGACCTACAAGGCCAAGCGCGAGGCCGAGGAACAGCTGGCTTCGGTGCAGAAGATCGAGGCGCAGATCCGCTATGAGGAGGACACGATCGACCTGCTCAAGGCCGACTGGAGCCTGCTGACCCAGCCGTCGCGCCTGCAGAAGCTGGCTGAAATCTACAAATCGCAGCTCGCACTCGAGCCGGTCAATGCGCGGCAGATCGTCGGGCTCGACGACCTGCCGGCAAAACCGCTCAACATCGAGGACCTGTCGTCGCAACGGCTTGGCGGCATGGCCGACAATTCCGGCAAAGGACCAGCCGATAAGGATCCCGTGGTCACCGGAGCCATCGTCCAATGATCGCTGGATTTCCAATGCGCGCCAAACTTCCGTCGGTCGGCAAATTGCTGAAGCGCCGCGCACGGACCGGCGAGGACGGCTCCATCGTGGTCGAAGGCGCGCGCAAGGCGACCGGCGGCAAGGCCAAGACCCGCATCGTGATGACGATGGCGGTGTTCTTCGGCATCTATTCGACCATCGCCGGGCGGCTGGTCTATCTCGGTTTCCAGTCCCCCGACATGTCGAATGGGCCGCAAAGCCGGGTGACGGCGTCGCGTCCCGACATCGTCGACCGCAACGGCGAGGTGCTGGCGACCGACATCAAGACGGCATCGCTGTTTGCCGAGCCGCGCCGCATCGTCGATGCCGACGAGGCGATCGAAAAGCTGTCGACCATTCTGCCAGATATCGACCCCGAGCAGACCTATCACAAGCTGAAGAGCGGCGCCGGCTTCGTCTGGCTGCAGCGGCAGCTGACGCCCAAGCAGCAGGCCGACATCATGCAGCTCGGCATTCCCGGAATCGGCTTTCGCACCGAAAAGCGCCGCTTCTATCCGGCCGGCGTGACCTCGTCCTACATTGTCGGCCTCACCAACATCGACAATCAGGGCATCTCCGGCATGGAGAAATACATTGACGAGCAGGGCTTAAGCGACCTGCAGGCCTCAGGCCTTGCGATCGCCAAGGATCTGAAGCCGGTTCAGCTGTCGATCGACCTGCGCGTCCAGCATGTGGTGCGCGACGAGATTGCCGCCGGCCTCGAGCGCTATCGCGCCATGGGCGCCGGCGCCGTCGTGCTCAACATCAAGACCGGCGAAGTGGTGGCGATGGCCTCGGTGCCGGATTTCGATCCGAACAATCCCTTCAATGCGCAGGACAAGGATCGGCTGAACCGCATGTCGGCCGGCCTCTACGAGATGGGCTCGACCTTCAAGAGCTTCACCTCGGCCATGGCGCTCGATTCCGGCAAGGCGAACATGAACAGCCGTTTCGACGCCTCGCACCCAATCCGGGTCGGCCATCAGGCGATCCACGATTTCCACGGCAAGAACCGCGTGCTGTCATTGCCGGAGGTGTTCCTTTACTCCTCCAACATCGGATCGGCGCGTGAGGCCGAAATGGTCGGCATCGAGGGGCACCGCGAATTCCTGCATCGCCTTGGCCTTCTGGACAGGATGCAGACCGAACTGCCTGAGGTCGCGCGCCCGACCGAACCGAAGGTCTGGAAACAGGTCAACTCCTTCACCATCGCCTTCGGCCATGGCGTGTCGACGACGCCGCTGCAGGCGGCCGTTGGCTGCGCGGCGCTGATGCAGGGCTACCTGATCCCGCCGACTTTCCTGGTCCGCAGCGAGCAGGATGCCATGGCGGTGGCCAAGAGAGTGGTCAGCGAAAAGACTGTGGAGGGCATGCGCTACCTCTACACGCTCAATGCCGAGAAAGGCTCGGCCAGAAACGCCAGAGCGCCCGGCTACCGCGTTGGCGGCAAGACCGGAACCGCCGAGAAGGTCATCAATGGCCGCTACTCGAAGGAACTGAATTTCAACACCTTCGTCGCCGCCTTCCCGATGGACGATCCGCAATATCTGGTGTTTACGATCGCTGACGCTCCGCACCCGGAAAAGCCAGGAATGACCGACGTTGCCGCCAACAATGCGGGTGTCATGGCCGGAAACATCATCAGGCGGGCAGCCGCCATGCTTGGCGTGAAGCCAGATTTCAGCCATGAAAATGGCGCAACGCTGGTTTCCTATCAGTGATTCTTAGGGCGCGCCGGCAACTGCGCGCCATTTTGTTGAGATAAACGGGGTTCGATGCACCTGAGAGATTTAGCCGGTATCCTGCCTGTCGAGGGAACATCTTCCCGCGATGTGGAGGTAACCGGGATTTCGTCGGATTCCCGCACGGTCAAGACCGGCGTGGTCTTTTTCGCGCTCGCCGGCAGCAAGGCGGATGGTTCGGCCTATGCCGCCGATGCGGCAAAGCGCGGCGCAGCGGCGGTTGTCGTGGGCAAGGCCAGCGCCGTTTCCGGCCTGTCCGTCCCGGTGCTCAGCGTCGACGACCCACGCCTGGCGCTGGCGCTGAGCGCGGCACGTTTCTTCGGCAGCCAGCCGGAGACCATGGTCGCGGTTACCGGCACCGCAGGCAAGACCTCGGTCGCCGCCTTCACCAGGCAGATCTGGGAGCAGGCCGGCTTTGCCGCCGCGTCCATTGGCACCACCGGCGTGGTGGCGCCGGGCCGCAACGATTACGGTTCGTTGACCACACCCGATCCAGTGGCTTTGCACCAGTTGCTCAAGGAATTGGCGGAGGCCGGCGTCACACACGCCTCGATGGAGGCTTCCAGCCATGGTCTCGACCAGCGCCGTCTCGATGGCGTCAAGCTCGCCGCGGGCGGTTTCACCAATCTCGGCCGCGACCATATGGACTATCATCCGACGGTCGAGGACTACCATCGCGCCAAATTGCGCCTGTTCGACACGCTGCTGCCGAAAGGCGCGCCGGCGGTCATCTTTGCCGACGATCCGTGGTCGGCGCCGACCATCCAGGCTGCGCAGGCCGCGGGGCTCAAGGTGCTGACTGTCGGCCGCCATGGCGATTTCCTGCGCCTGAAGCGGGTCGAGCACGAGCGCCACCGCCAGCGCGCCGAGGTCGAAGCCGACGGCGTGCTCTACGAGATCGACCTGCCGCTCGCCGGCGACTTCCAGATCGCCAATGCCCTGGTTTCGGCAGGGCTGGCCATTTCCACCGGAACGCCGGTCGCCAAAGCTTTGATGGCATTGGAGAAACTTCAGGGGGCACCGGGACGGCTCGACCTTGTCGGCGCCACCGCCAATGGCGCGCCCGCCTATGTCGACTATGCCCACAAGCCGGATGCGCTGGAAAATGTGCTGGCCGCCGTGCGCCCGTTCACCACCGGTCGCGTCATCGTCGTGTTCGGCTGCGGCGGCGACCGCGACCGGGGCAAGCGGCCGATCATGGGCGGAATCGCCACGCGGCTGGCCGATGTCGTCATCGTCACCGACGACAATCCGCGCTCGGAAGTGCCGGAAACGATCCGTGCCGCGATCCTGGCAGCCGCACCCGGCGCCATCGAAATCGGCGACCGCCGCAAGGCGATCCACGAAGCGGTCGCCATGCTGAAAGCGGGCGATACGCTGATCGTTGCAGGCAAGGGCCATGAAGAGGGCCAGACCATCGGCGCCGAGACTTTTCCGTTCTCCGACCACGAAGAAGTCCGCTCGGCGCTGCGGGAGCGGGCCGCATGAGCGTGCTCTGGACTTCCGAGGCGCTGGTCGACGCCATGGGCGGTCGGCCGCTTGGGCCGATGCCGGAGGGAATTTCGGGGATCTCGATCGACAGCCGCAGCCTGCAGCCGGGCGACGCCTTCTTCGCCATCAAGGGCGAGGCGATGGACGGCCATGACTTCGCGACCGCGGCGATCAAGGCCGGCGCCGGCGTTCTGGTCGTCGCCGAAGGCAAATTGCCGTCGCTTGGGCGGCTGACGGCGCCGATGATCGTCGTGCAGGATGTGCTGGCAGCACTGGAGAAACTCGGTGTTGCCGCCCGCGCCCGTTCCAACGCAAAAATCATCGCGGTGACCGGATCGGCCGGCAAGACCACCACCAAGGAGGCGCTGCGTCATGTGCTGTCGGCCGTCGGCACGGTGCATGCCTCGGCGCAGTCCTTCAACAATCATTGGGGCGTTCCGCTGACGCTGGCGCGCATGCCGGATGATTGCGACTATGCGGTGTTCGAGATCGGCATGAACCATCCCGGCGAGATCCGGCCCTTAGTCAAGATGGTACGGCCGCATGTCGCCATCGTCACGATGATCGCCGCGGCGCATCTCGGCTTCTTTAGAAATCTCGACGAGATCGCCAAGGCCAAGGCCGAGATTTTTGAAGGCATCGAGCCCGGCGGTGCGGCCTTGCTCAACCGCGACGATGCGCGATGGAAGCTGCTCGACAAGATGGCGCGAGCCGCCGGCCTCGAACATGTCTTTGGCTTCGGCGAGAATGCACGGTCGACCTACAAGCTGACCAAATGCGAGCTGCATGCCGATCATTCCGACATCACCGCCAGGATCGGCGGGCAGGATGTCGTTGCCCGGATCGGCGCGCCCGGCCGCCACATGGTACAGAATGTGCTCGCCGTTCTTGGCGCGGCGCATCTCGTTGAAGCCGACATCGCAAAGGTGGCGGAAGCGCTGGCCGATCTCTCCGCCGAACGCGGCCGTGGCAAGCGCCATGTGCTGCGCCATCCCAAGGGACTGATCACACTGATCGACGAGAGCTACAACGCCAATCCGGCCTCGATGGCTGCTGCCATGGCGCTGCTCAATGCGACGCCTGTCACGGGCGAGGGCCGGCGCATCGCCGTGCTCGGCGACATGCTCGAACTCGGCGACCATTCGGCCAAGCTGCATGCAGCCCTGGCCGAACTGATCGTCGGGACCGGCACGCACACGGTCTTTCTCGGCGGCCCGGAAATGCGGGCGCTGGCAGACATCCTGCCCGACGAGATCAAAACGGAATACCGCGCCGGCGCCGAGGAATTGAAGCCGCTGCTGCTGTCGACGCTGGAGGCCGGCGACGTGGTGATGATCAAATCGTCGAAAGGCATCGGCTTTTCAAAGCTGGTCGAGGCCTTGCTCGGCAAATATCCGGCGGAAGCCGCAGGCACGAAACAGAACTAGTCCGGGGAACGGAATCGTATGTTTACATTGCTCGTCGATTTTGCGGACAAGGTCTCGGTCTTCAATGTCTTCCGCTACATAACTTTCCGCACCGGCGGTGCGCTGATCACCTCGGCGCTGATCGTCTTCATCTTCGGGCCGACCATCATCAATTCGCTTAGGCTGCGGCAAGGCAAGGGCCAGCCGATCCGCGCCGATGGCCCGCAGACGCATTTCAAGAAGGCCGGCACGCCGACGATGGGCGGGCTGATGATCCTGTGCGGCATCGTCGGCTCGTCGCTTCTATGGGCGAACCTCTCCTCGATCTATGTCTGGGTGGTGCTCTTGGTGACGCTGGGCTTCGGTTCGATCGGCTTTTACGACGACTATCTCAAGGTAACCAAGCAGTCGCATCTCGGCTTTTCCGGCAAGGCGCGGCTGGCGTTGGAATTCGTCATCGCCGGCATCGCCGCCTGGGCGATCATGCATAATGGCCAGGCGCCGTTCTCGTCGTCGCTGACCTTCCCCTTCGCCAAGGAATTCATCATCAATCTCGGCTGGTTCTTCGTGCCGTTCTCTTGCTTCGTCATTGTCGGCGCCGGCAATGCGGTGAATTTGACCGATGGCCTCGACGGGCTGGCGATCGTGCCGATCATGATTGCGGCGGCATCCTTTGGCGTCATCGCCTACCTCTCCGGCAATGCGGTGTTCGCCGAATATCTGCAGATCCATTTCGTGCCCGGCACCGGCGAGCTGGCTGTCGTGCTTGGCGCCGTCATCGGCGCCGGCCTCGGCTTCCTCTGGTTCAACGCCCCGCCGGCGGCGATCTTCATGGGCGACACCGGTTCGCTGGCCATGGGTGGCCTGATCGGTACGGTCGCGGTCGCCACCAAGCACGAGATCGTGCTGGTCATCGTCGGCGGATTGTTTGTCGTGGAAATCCTGTCGGTCATCATTCAGGTCGGCTACTTCAAGATGACCGGCAAGCGCGTGTTCCTGATGGCGCCGATCCATCATCATTTCGAAAAGCTCGGCTGGACCGAAAGCCAGGTGGTGATCCGCTTCTGGATCATCGCCGTCATCCTGGCGCTGGTCGGCCTGTCGACCCTCAAGCTGAGATAGGAACCCGCTTGATCCCCGCCGCATCCTTTTCGGGCAAACGCGTTTCGCTCTTCGGCCTCGGTGGCTCGGGGATCGCCACGGCGCGCGCGCTGATCGAGGGCGGCGCCGACGTGCTCGCCTGGGACGACAATCCCGATAGCGTCGCCAAGGCCGCTGGCCAAGGCATTGCGACCGCCGATCTGCGCGGCGCCGACTGGTCGAAATTCTCGGCCTTCGTGCTCTCGCCCGGCGTGCCGCTGACGCATCCCAAGCCGCACTGGACGGTGGAGTTGGCGCGTGGCTCCGGCGTCGAGGTGATCGGCGATATCGAATTGTTCTGCCGCGAGCGGATTGCGCGCGCGCCTGATGCGCCGTTCATCGCTATCACCGGCACCAACGGCAAGTCGACGACCACGGCGCTGACCGCGCATATCCTCAAATCGGCAGGGCGCGACACGCAGATGGGCGGCAATATCGGCCGGGCCATCATGACGCTCGATCCACCGCAGGCTGACCGGGACTATGTCGTCGAGTGTTCGTCCTACCAGATCGATCTCGCGCCCTCGATCAACCCGACGGCCGGCATCCTGCTCAACCTGACGCCCGACCATCTCGACCGCCACGGCACCATGCAGCACTACGCTTCGATCAAGGAGCGGCTGGTCGCCGGCAGCGAGACAGCCATTGTCGGCGTCGACGATAGCTGGTGCGCGCAGATCGCCGACCGGCTGGAGAGGGCGGGCCGACAGGTGATCCGCATCTCCAAGCGGCTGC
Organism: Mesorhizobium sp. C264A; assembly: GCF_040324515.1. Classification (NCBI taxonomy): domain Bacteria; kingdom Pseudomonadati; phylum Pseudomonadota; class Alphaproteobacteria; order Hyphomicrobiales; family Phyllobacteriaceae; genus Mesorhizobium; species Mesorhizobium sp. C264A. The sequence continues at coordinate 815,445 of NZ_JAMYVY010000001.1, forward strand.
CGCTGACCGACGGTTATTTCGCCGATGGCTCCGATCTGATGGAAGCCGTGCATGGCCGTTACAGCCGCGTCGCCTTCCTCGAAGGCATCGGTTCGTTGCGCGGCCAGCACAATGCGCAGAACGCGCTTGCCGCCGTCGCCGCCTGCCTCAGGGTCGGCTTGAGCCTCGGCAAGATCCAGGCGGGACTGGAAAGCTTTCCCGGGTTGGCGCATCGCATGGAGCAGGTCGGCCGCAAGGATCATGTGCTGTTCGTCAACGATTCCAAGGCGACCAATGCCGATGCGGCGGCACCCGCGCTGTCGAGCTTCCTGCGCATCTACTGGATCGCCGGCGGACTGCCCAAGGAAGGCGGGATCGAGCCGCTGCGCGGTTTCTTCCCGCGGATCGCCAAGGCCTATCTGATCGGCGAGGCGGCGCCCGCGTTCTCGGCGACGCTCGGCGAAGCCGTGCCCTATGAAATCTCGGGCACGCTGGCCGCCGCGGTCGACCATGCCGCGAAAGACGCGGCCAAGGATGACAGCGGCGAGGCGGTGGTGCTGCTGTCGCCGGCCTGCGCCAGTTTCGACCAGTTCAAGAATTTCGAAGTTCGCGGCGAAGCCTTCAGGCAAGCTGCGAATGCTATCGAGGGCGTGAAACCCATCGGAGGGGCACGATAATGCAAAGCCGTCTCGACAAAAGCCCGGTTGCAACCTGGTGGTGGACGATCGATCGCTGGTTCCTGGCGGCGTTCCTGTCGCTGATGGGGCTTGGCATCGTCTTGTCCTTTGCGGCAAGCCCGGCGGTGGCCGAACGCATCGGCCTCGACAGTTTCCACTTTGCCACCAGGCAGATCATCTTCACCGTGCCGGCGCTCGGCGTGATGCTGGCAGTGTCCTTCCTGGAATCGCGGCAGATCCGGCGCATGGCGCTGATCATCCTGGGCATCATGCTGGTGCTGATGGTGGCCGTGCTCTACATCGGCGTCGAGGTGAAGGGCGCGCGGCGCTGGGTGTCGTTTGTCGGCATGTCGATCCAGCCGTCGGAATTTCTGAAACCCGCCTTCGTCATCGTCTGCGCCTGGCTGTTCGCCGAACACAAGCGCCAGCCCGACATCCCCGGCAATTTGTTTGCCATGCTGCTGCTGATCCTGGTCATCTCGCTTCTGGTGGCGCAGCCCGATCTCGGCCAGACCATGCTGGTGACCGGCACCTGGGGCGTCATGTTCTTCATGGCCGGCCTGCCATGGCTATGGATCATCGCGCTTGGCGCCACCGGCGCCGGCGGCCTGTTTGCCGCCTATACGGTGTTCCCGCACGTCGCCGCCCGCATCGACAAATTCCTGACCGGCGAAGGCGACACGTTCCAGGTCGACATGGGCCGCGAGGCGCTGATCAACGGCCACTGGTTCGGTGTCGGCCCGGGCGAGGGCACGGTCAAGCGCGTCATCCCCGACGCGCATGCCGACTTCGTCTTTTCGGTCGCCGGCGAAGAGTTCGGGCTGATCATGTGCTTCTTCATCATGTCGATCTTCGCCTTCATCGTGCTGCGCGGCCTCAGCACGGCGCTGAAGGAACATGATGATTTCACCCGCTACGCCGTCGGCGGTCTCGTCACCGTGTTCGGCCTGCAGTCGGTCATCAACATGTGCGTCAACCTGCAGCTGATGCCGGCCAAGGGCATGACGCTGCCTTTCATCTCCTATGGCGGCTCCTCGCAGATCGCCATTGCCATCTCGATGGGCATGGTGCTGGCGCTGACCCGCAAGCGACCGGAAAAGCGCAAGCAGATGGGCTTTGCCCTGTCGCAGCGCGCCCTGCCGGCGGAGTGATATGGCGCGGGGTGTGATCCTTCTCGCGGCTGGCGGAACCGGTGGACATTTGTTTCCGGCCGAGGCGCTGGCGCATGAGCTGATTGAGCGCGGCTGGGGCGTGCATCTGGCGACGGACGACCGCGCCGAGCGCTTTGCCGGCCATTTCCCGGCCGCCGCCATCCATCCGATCCAGTCGGCGACGATGGGCTCGAAAAACCCTGTCGCGCTGCTTGGCGCGTTCTGGAAGATCTGGCGCGGCGTGCGCCAGGCCTCCGCCGTCATGGCCAGGATCAAGCCTGATGCGGTCGTCGGCTTTGGCGGTTATCCGACCTTGCCACCGCTCTATGCCGCGACGCGGCGCAAGCTGCCGACGCTGATCCATGAGCAGAACGCAGTGATGGGCCGCGCCAACCGGGCGCTGTCCGGGCGCGTCGATGCCATTGCCGGCGGCTTCCTGCCGCAAGATGAAAGTGCCACAGGCGCCAAGACGGTGACGACAGGCAATCCGGTCAGGCCGCCAATCCTGGAGGCGGCCAAGACGCCTTACACCGCATCCAAAGGGGCGGATCCGTTCAGGCTCCTGGTGTTCGGCGGCAGCCAGGGCGCGCAGTTCTTTTCCGACGCCATGCCGACGGCGATCGCACTTCTGCCGGAGGCGCAGCGCAAGCGGCTGGTGATCACCCAGCAGGCCCGCGCCGACGACGTGGCGCGGGTGAAGGCTGGCTATGCGGCACTCGGCGTCCATGTCGAGGTCTCGCCCTTCTTCACCGATATGGCACAGCGCATGGGCGCGGCGCATCTGGTGATCTCGCGCTCCGGCGCCTCGACGGTTTCGGAGATCGCCGTCATCGGCCGGCCGGCGCTGCTGGTGCCTTATCCCTATGCGCTGGATCACGATCAGGCGGCGAACGCAGCCGCCCTTGCCGCGGCGGGCGGCGGCGAGGTGCATCCGCAATCGTCACTGTCGCCGGAGCGCATCGCGGCTCTCATTGGCGGGCTGATGGACACTCCCGAGCGGCTGACGGCCATGGCTGCCGGAGCGAAGTCGGCTGGCCGGCCGAACGCGGCGCGGTTGCTCGCTGATCTCACAGAGGCTATTGCGTCCAGAAAAACCGTTTCGGATTTCAGGAAAGGGACGCATTGATGAAGATGCCGCAGACCATCGGCCTTGTGCATTTCATCGGCATTGGCGGCATCGGCATGAGCGGCATCGCCGAGGTTCTGCACAATCTCGGCTACAAGGTGCAGGGTTCGGACCAGGCCGACAGCGCCAATGTCCAGCGGCTGCGCGACAAGGGCATCGAATGCTTTGTCGGCCACAAGGCCGAGAATATCGGCGCGGCCGAAGTGGTGGTCGTCTCCACCGCGATCAAGAAATCCAATCCCGAGCTGAAGGCCGCGCGCGAAAAACTGCTGCCGATCGTGCGCCGGGCCGAGATGCTGGCCGAACTGATGCGCTTCCGCCAGGCGGTCGCGATCGGTGGCACGCATGGCAAGACCACAACCACGTCGATGGTGGCGACGCTGCTCGATGCCGGCGGGCTCGACCCGACGGTGATCAATGGCGGCATCATCAATGCCTATGGCACCAATGCCCGTATGGGCGATGGCGAGTGGATGGTGGTCGAAGCCGACGAAAGCGACGGCACCTTCCTCAAGCTGCCGGCCGAGATCGCCGTCGTCACAAACATCGATCCCGAGCATCTGGACCATTATGGCAGTTTCGACAAGGTGCGCGAGGCGTTCCGGCAATTCGTCGAGAACGTGCCGTTCTACGGTTTTGGCGTGATGTGCACCGACCATCCGGAAGTACAGGCGCTGGTCAGCCGCATCGAGGACCGCCGCGTCATCACCTATGGCGAGAACGCGCAGGCCGATGTGCGTTTCACCAACCACCGCATGGCCGGTGCCGTCTCGGCATTCGACGTGGTGATCCGCGACCGCAAGACCGGCGGCCAGACGACGATATCGGATCTGCGGCTGCCGATGCCCGGCCGCCACAACGTCTCCAACGCCACCGCCGCAATTGCGGTCGCGCATGAACTCGGCCTATCGGCCGAAGCGATCAAGAAAGGGCTGTCGTCCTTTGCCGGCGTCAAGCGGCGCTTCACCCACACCGGCTCGTGGAACGGCGTCGACATCTTCGACGATTACGGCCACCACCCGGTCGAGATCACGGCGGTGTTGAAAGCGGCGCGCAGCGCCACCAAGGGCCGCGTCATCGCCATTGCGCAGCCGCACCGCTTCACCCGGCTGCACGATCTGTTCGACGAGTTTTCGGTCTGTTTCAACGATGCCGACACGGTGATGGTGGCGCCGGTCTATGCGGCGGGCGAGGAGCCGATTGACGGCGTGACCTCGGAGGCGCTGGTGTCGCGCATCCGCTCCGGGGGCCATCGCGATGCGCGCTACGTCGAAACCCCTGCCGCGATTTCGCCCGTCATCCGCGCGTTGGCGAAACCGGGCGACTTCGTCATCTTCCTGGGCGCCGGCAACATCACCCAATGGGCCTATGCGCTGCCTGGGGAACTCGGCGGTACCGTCTCATGATGCGCGGCCAGGACCTGCTCGACAAACTTGGCGACCGGCTTGCCGGCCTGCGCGGCCGCATCACGCCCAATGCCGAGATGGACAAGATCACCTGGTTCCGCGCCGGCGGTCTGGCGGACGCCCTGTTCCAGCCGGCCGACGAGGAGGATCTGGCTGCCTTCCTGCGCGCCGTGCCGGAGGACATCCCGCTCACCATCGTCGGTGTCGGCTCCAACCTCCTGGTGCGCGACGGCGGCATTCCGGGTTTCGTCATCCGGCTTTCGGCCAAGGGCTTTGGCGAAGCCGAGGTGGTTTCGCCGACCGTCATCAAGGCCGGTGCTGCGACGCCCGACAAGCGCGTCGCGGCCGTCGCTTATGAGGCCGGTATTGGCGGCTTTCATTTCTATCACGGCATTCCCGGCGCCATCGGCGGGGCGCTGAGGATGAATGCCGGCGCCAATGGCGTCGAGACGCGGGAACGTGTCGTCGAGGTTCGGGCGCTCGACCGCAAGGGCAATCTCCACACCCTCAGCAATGAAGACATGGGCTATGCCTATCGTCACTCGGCCGCACCTGCCGGGCTGATCTTCACCTCCGCCGTTTTCGAAGGTGTTCTGGAAGACCAGGAGGCGATCAAGGCGGCCATGGACGCCGTCCAGACGCATCGCGAGACGGTGCAGCCGATCCGCGAGAAGACCGGCGGCTCGACCTTCAAGAATCCGGAAGGCACCTCGGCCTGGAAGGAAATCGACAAGGCCGGCTGCCGCGGGCTGATGATCGGCGGCGCGCAGATGTCGCCGATGCACTGCAACTTCATGATCAACACCGGAACAGCGACCGGATACGACCTCGAATATCTCGGCGAGACGGTGCGCGCCCGCGTGCTTGAAAATTCAGGCATCCGCCTGCAGTGGGAAATCAAGCGGCTCGGCAATTTCCGCCCCGGCCATGCCGTGCAGGAATTCCTCGGACAGCTTCTTTAGCGCAAGCTGAAGTTCATGTGATGCTTGAACTTCAAACGGTCTGAAACAACAGCGCCACCGTTGCTCCAAAGACTCACAACACGCTTTTTCCGGCCGTTTTCGCGGAAAGTGAATCTGTCGGAATCATAAGCACTTGCCAGCGAATCAACTCTCTGATTCTCTGCCTTAAAGCGTTTCCTGATTTGAGTCGTTCGACGCGTCGACCGCGTTTTCCGTCTGGGGGGGCAACCTGCCGGGAGACTCGGACTCAATCTGGTCGCTGAATGCGTGGTTGCGGGCCCGCCGTGAGAGGGATGACGGGATATGAAGAACAAGCATGTGGCTGTCCTCCTGGGCGGATTCTCGTCCGAGCGGCCCGTGTCTCTGTCTTCGGGAAAGGCGTGTGCGGATGCGCTTGAGAATGAAGGCTACCAGGTTACCCGCGTCGATGTTGCGCGCGATGTCGGCGCCGTGCTCACCGAACTCAAGCCCGATGTCGTCTTCAACGCACTGCACGGCCCGTTCGGTGAAGACGGCACCATCCAGGGCATCCTCGAATATCTGGCCATTCCCTACACGCATTCGGGCGTGCTCGCCTCGGCGCTCGCCATGAACAAGGAGCAAGCCAAGAAGGTCGCCAAGGCTGCCGGCATCGCGGTGGCGGAATCGAAGGTTGCCAGCCGCTTTGCCATCCAGAACAAGCATCCGATGAAGCCGCCCTACGTGGTCAAGCCGGTCAATGAAGGCTCAAGCTTCGGCGTCGTCATCGTGCATGAAGGGCAGTCGCATCCGCCGCAGGTCATCGGCTCGTCCGAATGGAAATATGGCGAGACCGTCATGGTCGAGCGCTACATCCATGGGCGCGAGCTGACCTGCGCCGTCATGGGCGACGTGGCGCTCGGCGTCTGCGAGATCATTCCGACCGGCCATTCCTTCTACGACTATGATTCAAAATACGTCGCCGGCGGATCAAAACACGAAATCCCTGCTAAAATTTCATCAAATATTTACCAAAAAATACAGACACTGGCGCTCAAGGCACATCTGGCTATCGGCTGCCGGGGCGTTTCCCGATCGGACTTCCGCTATGACGACCGTCACTCCGAAAACGGCGAGATTGTCTGGCTCGAGATCAACACTCAGCCGGGCATGACGCCGACGTCTTTGGTGCCTGAAATCGCCGCCCAGGCCGGGCACTCGTTTGGCGAATTGTTGAGTTGGATGGTGGAGGACGCTTCGTGTCTGCGTTGAAATGGGGGCAGGACAAGGGCAGGGGCGGCGCCGGGCCGGCGCTGTTCGGCATGCCGTTGTCGTTCGACCATTTCGTGCTGCCGCGCGTGCTGCGCCGGCCGGTGCGCGTGCTGGCGCGCCTGGGCGGCGGCGACTTCGTCGCGCCGCGCTTTTCCGCGGCCATCCTGTCGGCTTCGCTCATTGCATCAAGCAGCCTCTATGGCGCCATTCTCGGCGGTCATGCCGACGACATCGTCCAGAGCATCACCGCCCGGACCGGCTTTGCCGTCGACCAGATCAAGGTGGTCGGCAACCGCCAGACTTCGGAGATCGACATACTGGACCGGCTCGAGCTCGACGGCTGGACGTCACTGATCGGCTTCGATGCCGAGGCCGCGCGTGAACGTATTGATACCTTGCCCTGGGTCGAAGTGGCGGCGGTGCGCAAGGTCTATCCACATACGCTGGAAGTGCGTGTCGAGGAGCGCGAGCCCTTCGCGCTCTGGCAGCAGGGCGCGGAGCTTTCGGTCATCGAACGCTCCGGCGCGGTGATCGCGCCGTTCTCCGGCGGCAAGCAGGCGCTGCTGCCGCTGATCATCGGCACCGGCGCGCCGGCCAAGGCCCCCGACTTCGTGGCCAAGATCAACAAATTTCCCGAGCTCGCGGCTCGGGTCAAAGGCTATATCCGCATCGGCGAACGGCGCTGGGACCTTAAGCTGGAAAACGGCATCACGATCAAGCTGCCCGAGGATGGCGAGGATCAGGCGATCGCCGATCTGGTTCGGATGGACCACGACAACGGGCTTCTGACGCGGGACATCGCCGCCGTCGACATGCGCATCTCCGATCGCCTGGTGGTGCAGCTGACGCCGGAAGCGGCGACGCAGCGCCGGGCCGCGCTCAATGAAAAGCCGCAAAATCTGAAGCGCAAGTCGGGGACGAAGATATGAGCTGGCTTGGCGGCAACAGCGATGCCTCTTCGCGGCGTTCCGGCACGCTCACCGTGCTGGATGTCGGCTCAAGCAAGGTTTGCTGCGTGGTGGCGAAACTGAAGCCGCGCGAGGACGGCAAGCTGTTGCGCGGCCGCTCGCACCGCATCCAGGTGATCGGCATCGGCCACCAGAAATCGCAAGGCGTGAAGTCGGGCGTGGTCGTCGATCTCGACCGCGCGGAGCACGCCATTCGCCTGTCCGTCGACGCAGCCGAACGCATGGCGGGACTGACCGTGGATTCGCTGATCGTCAACATGACGGCCGGCCGGCTGAAGAGCGAAACCTATTCGGCCACCATCAATCTCGGTGGCCATCAGGCCGACGAAGCCGACATCAAGCGCGTGCTTGCCGCCGGCGCCAAGCAGGCGCTCAAGGCCGAACGCGACGTGATCCATTCGCTGCCCGTCGGCTTTTCGCTGGACGCCGAGCGCGGCGTGCGCGATCCGCGCGGCATGGTCGGCGACCAACTCGGCGTCGATATGCATGTGCTGACGGGCGATGCCGCGCCGCTGCGCAATCTGGAGCTCTGCATCAACCGCTCGCATCTTTCGGTCGAGCGCATGGTGGCGACGCCCTATGCCAGCGGGCTTGCGGCCCTGGTCGACGACGAACTGGAAATGGGTGCGGCCTGCATCGACATGGGCGGCGGCACGACGACCATCTCGGTGTTTTCGGAAGGCAAATTCGTCCACGCCGATGCCATTGCCATCGGCGGCAATCATGTGACGCTCGATATGGCCAAGGGCCTGTCGACCTCGCTCGACGCCGCGGAGCGGCTGAAGGTGATGCATGGTTCGGCGCTGCCTGGCAGTGCCGACGATCGCGACCTGGTCTCGATCCAGCCGATCGGCGAAGACGGCGAGATGCCGCTGCAGATCCCGCGCTCGGTGATGACGCGCGTCATCCGCGCCCGCATCGACGAGACGCTGGAACTGTTGCGCGACCGGCTGAACAGGTCGGGCTACGGCAATGCCGTGGGAAAACGCGTCGTGCTGACCGGCGGCGCCAGCCAGCTTGCGGGTCTCCCTGAGGCGGCGCGCCGCATTCTGGGACGCAATGTGCGCATCGGACGCCCGCTCGGCGTGGCGGGCCTGCCGGAAGCTGCCAAGGGGCCGGCTTTCTCGACGGCGGTCGGGCTGCTGATCTATCCGCAGATGGCGAGCTTCGAGAGCCATCCGGCGAAAGGAATTTCCGGTCTCAGGATGACCGGGACGGGCGGAAAACTGCATCGCATGAGTCAGTGGTTGAGAGACAGTTTCTAATTGACGGGGACAGCCCCATAGGCGGCCGCGGCGGCGAAGCGGCGGGAAAGGCAAAGGACGGAGACAATGACGATCAATCTGCAAAAGCCGGACATCACCGAGCTCAAGCCGCGGATCACCGTATTCGGTGTCGGCGGCGGCGGCGGCAATGCCGTCAACAACATGATCACCGCGGGCTTGCGCGGTGTCGAGTTCGTCGTGGCCAACACCGATGCACAGGCGCTGACCATGTCGAAGGCCGAGCGGCTGATCCAGCTCGGCGCGCATGTCACCGAGGGGCTCGGCGCCGGCTCGCAGCCTGAAGTGGGCCGTGCGGCGGCGGAAGAGTGCATCGATGAGATCATCGATCATCTCTCCAACACCCATATGTGCTTCGTCACCGCCGGTATGGGGGGCGGCACCGGAACCGGTGCGGCTCCCGTGGTTGCCCGCGCGGCGCGCGAACGGGGTATCCTCACCGTCGGCGTCGTCACCAAGCCGTTCCATTTCGAAGGCCAGCGCCGCATGAAGACGGCGGATCTCGGCATCGAGGAGCTGCAGAAATGTGTCGATACCCTGATCGTCATCCCCAACCAGAACCTGTTCCGGCTGGCCAATGACAAGACCACCTTTGCCGACGCCTTCGCCATGGCCGACCAGGTGCTCTACTCCGGTGTTGCCTGCATCACCGACCTGATGGTCAAGGAAGGCCTGATCAATCTCGACTTCGCCGACGTGCGTTCGGTGATGCGCGAAATGGGCAAGGCGATGATGGGCACCGGCGAAGCTTCGGGCGAGGGCCGCGCGATGGCCGCGGCCGAGGCGGCGATCGCCAATCCGTTGCTCGACGAGACCTCGATGAGGGGCGCCAAGGGCCTGCTGATCTCGATCACCGGCGGCCGCGACCTGACCCTGTTCGAAGTCGACGAGGCCGCGACCCGCATCCGCGAGGAAGTCGATCAGGACGCCAACATCATCCTCGGCGCCACCTTCGACGAGGAACTCGAAGGCGTCATCCGCGTCTCGGTGGTCGCCACCGGCATCGACAAATCGGCAGCTGAAATTGCCGCGGCGCCGATCTCGATCCGGGCCGTACCGCCGCAGCAGAAGCCGGTCAGCCGCCCAGCGGCTCCGGGGGCGGAAGGCCGTCCGGCACCGGTCCAGCAGCAGACCTATGAGCAGCGCGCGGCCGATCCGGTGGCCGAGGCGATCCAGCTTGCCGAGGCCAATGCGGCGGCAATGGCTCGTCCGGCGCCGATGGCCCAGGCGGAAGATTTCCGCCCGCAGAGCAAGATCTTCCAGGCCCCGCCTGCCCAGCCGCAGCCTGTCGTGCAGCAGGTGATGCAACCGGCGCCGATCCGGGAAATGCCGCAGCCGGTGGCTGCCGCACCGCAGCGCATGCCGCGGGTGGAGGATTTTCCGCCGGTGGTGCGGGCCGAGGTGGAAGCCAAGGGCCGTCCGGCCGACCATGAAAACAGCGGGCCGATGGGGCTGCTCAAGCGGCTGACCAACGGGCTGACGCGCCGCGAAGAAGAGCCGGCCCGGTTGCAGCCGGCTCAGCCGCGCGAACCGAAACTGCGCCAGGCGGCGCCGGAAATGCGCCGCCTTGCCAGCCAGGATCCGCAGCTTTACGCGCCGCGCCGCGGCCAGCTCGACGATCAGGGCCGGTTGACGCCGCAGACCAGGTCGACCCAGGAAGACGACCAGCTGGAGATACCGGCTTTCCTGCGCCGCCAGGCCAACTGAGCCGTTAACGGTATGTAACACTTGTTAACAGGCAGACGAGAGATTGTCTGCCTGTTAACGTTTAAAGTGGTTTAATAACAAGGCGTTACGATGTGACGCTCAAGGTCTGTCGCGGTTACACAGAGTAAGAAACCGTGATTTGGAGTCTCCCTGACAGACCATTATCTTTGCCGCAGCACTTTCGGTGTGCTGGGATTCGGGGAAGTGGCCCTGCCTGCCGATAAAAAAGAGCCGCGCCTTTTGGGTTAAAGCGGACTTAGGCGTTTGGGCTATGGGGTTTGTCTTGCAAGACTATCAGACGACACTGAAATCGCGTGCAACGCTGACCGGTACCGGCGTTCACAGCGGCAAACCGGTCACCGTCAATTTCCTCCCTGCGGACGCCGACACCGGCGTGCTCTTCCACCTTTCGAACGGAAGCGAGAGCCGCGAGTTCCGCGCGCTGGTTGCTGAAGTCGGCGCGACCGATCTCTGCACCATGCTCGGCGATCCGGCAGGCGAGCATATCGCCACCGTCGAACATCTGATGGCGACGCTTTTCGGGCTCGGCATCGACAACATCGTCATCGAGATCGACGGTCATGAGGTTCCGATCCTCGATGGCAGTGCGGTGGCGTTCGTGGAAGCCATCGACCAAGCCGGCATCGAGACGCTGGCGGTCAAGCGCCGCTACATCAGGGTGGTCAAGCCCGTCCGCATCGAGAATGGCGCGTCCTGGGCCGAGTTCAGGCCTTATAGCGGCACGCGCTTCGAGGTCGAGATCGATTTCGAAAGCCCGGCGATCGGCCGCCAGCTATTCGCCTCCGACATCAACCCCGACATCTTTCGCCAGGATATCGCGCGCGCCCGCACCTTCGGCTTCATGAAGGATGTCGAGCGGCTGTGGGCGGCCGGCTATGCGCTGGGCTCCTCGCTGGAGAACTCGCTGGTGATCGGCGACGACAACCGGGTGATCAACATGGGCGGCCTGCGCTACCCCAATGAGTTCGCTCGCCACAAGACGATGGACGCGATGGGCGATCTGGCGCTGGCCGGCGCCCGTTTCATCGGTTGCTTCCGCTCCTATCGCGGCGGTCACCGGATGAATGCGGCTGCTTTGCGGCGGCTTCTGTCCGACCGTTCGGCCTTCGAGGTCGTCGAGACCACGCGCCGCGAGCGCGGCCGCACCGCCGAGATGAGCGCCGTCACCGGCCCTGTCTTTGCGCCCTGGGTGATCTGATTCTTAACGATTTTCTGGCTCTCTGAACGCTGGCCGGTGTTGCACGAAAGCATCACCGGCCAGTGAAAGTGCGTAGCATTCGGGGCAACACCAAGCCGCCACAAAAATGTGCGATTGGCTAGACATAGCGTTGCTGGGCAAGGCAGTTATGGTTTATGGCTGCTGCCGTCTGTTAGGCGCATGTCGCTCAAAAGTGGGGATCAGTTTTGAGGGAACGCCATGCGAAAGGCATTGAACTAACGCCGAAAGGGCGCAATCCAATCATGTTCTTCAAGCGAGTTGGTCAATCGAAAGCGCCGTATCGGGCTGTTTTCCTGGCGCTTTCGGTGGTTGTGCCATCGCTCTTCCTCTCGGCCTGCATGTCGTCCGAGAAAGACGTCGACCTGTCGACCTATGTCGACCAGACCGAACCGGCCGACGTCCTTTACAATCAAGGCCTTGCCAATCTCAATGCCGGCCGCCTGGATGAGGCGAGCAAGAAGTTCGACGCCGTCGACCGCCAGCACCCCTATTCGGAATTCGCCCGCAAATCGATGGTGATGGGCGCCTTCGCCGACTATCGCGCCGGCCGTTATGACGAAGCGATCGGCTCGGCCAAGCGCTATCTCACGCTCTATCCGTCGACCGACGACGCGGCTTACGCCCAGTATATTATCGGGCTGAGCTACTACAAGCAGATCAAGGACGTCACCCAGGATCAGAAGGAAGCACGCCAGACCGTGCAGACGATGCAGGATCTGGTGACGCGCTGGCCGACGTCGGAATATGTCGACGACGCCAAGGAAAAGATCCGTTTCGCCAACGACCAGCTGGCCGGCAAAGAGATGCAGATCGGCCGCTATTATCTCGAGCGGCGCGAATACATTGCTGCCGTCAAGCGCTTCCGCAACGTTGTCGAGAACTATTCCAACACCCGCCATGTCGAAGAGGCGCTGGCGCGTCTGGCCGAAAGCTATTACGCCATGGGCTTGACCTCGGAAGCGCAAACCGCCGCTGCTGTGCTCGGCACCAATTATCCCGACAGCCAATGGTACAAGGATACCTACAAGCTGTTGCAGAGCAACGGGCTTGAGCCGCGCGAGAATGCCGGATCGTGGATATCCAAGGCCGGCAAGCTGATCACCGGCGCCTGACGCCCGAGCATCGACTGAGGCGGAACGCGCTTTTCGGATTGATCCGACGCTCAAACAAAAAGATAGTGCGGCGCTGCGACTCCATCGGTCGCATGCCGCTTCACAGCGGTTCAGTGGTTTGATTGAGGCGCTGAACCGTCCTAACTTTTTGTTCTACGCAATTCCGGACGGAAAACCGCTACGCACTTTTCCCGGAATTGCTTGAGGTCCGGGTTCTGATGCTTTCCAGACTGTCGATCCGCGATATCGTCCTGATCGAGAAGCTGGATATCGACTTCCAGCCCGGCCTTTCCGTGCTGACCGGTGAAACCGGCGCCGGCAAATCCATCCTTCTCGACGCGCTGTCGCTGGCGCTTGGCGCGCGCGGCGACGCCTCGCTGGTGCGCCACGGCGCGGCACAGGGCCAGGTCATTGCCGTCTTCGATGTGCCGCGCAACCACCCGGTGCGCGCGCTGCTGGCCGAAAACGCCATCGAGGATGACGGCGACATCATCCTGCGCCGGCTGCAGACCGCGGATGGCCGCACCCGTGTCTTCGTCAACGACCAGCCGTCCAGCGTCACCCTGATGCGCGACATCGGCCACGCGCTGGTCGAGATCCACGGCCAGCATGACGAGCGGGCTCTGGTCGATCCCGGCGCCCATCGCGAATTGCTGGACAGTTTTGGCGGCCATCTGGGCGCTGCCCGCGCGACCGGCGAGGCGTGGCGCTACTGGCGTGGCGCCGAGCAGGAGTTCGTCAGGCACCGCGCCAAGGTCGAGGCGGCGGCGCGCGAGGCCGATTATCTCAGGGCCTCGGTGGCGGAACTGGCAAAGCTCGATCCGCAGCCCGGCGAAGAGACGCAACTGGCCGAATTGCGCGCCACGATGATGCGGGCCGAAAAGATCGCCTCGGAAATACACGATGCGCAGGATGTGCTGTCAGGCCCGTCCTCGCCACTGCCGCAACTGGCCAGTTTGCTCCGGCGCCTGCAGCGCAAGGCCAGCGAAGCGCCGGGCCTGCTCGAGGATGTGGTGAAGTCGCTGGATGAGGCGATGCTGTCGCTGGATGCAGCGCAATCGGGCGTCGAGGCGGCACTGCGCGCTACCGAATACGACCCGCAGCGGCTGGAGAAGGCGGAGGAGCGGCTGTTTTCGCTGCGTGCGGCCTCACGCAAGCACAGTGTCGCTGTCGACGATCTGGCGCAACTGCGCGACACCATGTTGGCCGACCTTGCCGATCTCGATGCCGGCGAGGGGCGCCTGCATGTCCTGGAAAAGCAGGCCGCGGCGGCGCGCGAGGCCTACGATATCTCCGCAGCCCAGCTGTCCTCGCTTCGCCATGCCGCGGCGGTCGGGCTGACCAAGGCTGTCATGGCCGAGCTGCCAGCGCTGAAGCTGGAACGGGCCGAGTTCATCGTCGAACTGGCCAGCGATGGCGAGAACCGCATGGAAGAAGGCATCGACCAGGTCGAGTTCTGGGTGCGCACCAATCCCGGCACCAGGCCTGGGCCGATGATGAAGGTCGCCTCCGGCGGCGAGCTGTCGCGCTTCCTGCTGGCGCTCAAGGTGGCGCTGGCCGACCGTGGCTCGGCGCCGACATTGGTCTTCGACGAGATCGACACCGGCGTCGGCGGCGCCGTGGCCGATGCGATCGGCCAAAGGCTGGCCAGGCTGTCGAAGCGCGTGCAGGTGCTGTCGGTCACGCATGCTCCGCAAGTGGCGGCACGCGCGGCAACGCATTTCCTGATCTCCAAATCCGGCGGCTCGGACAAGGTCGCCACCGGCATCGCCGAAATGGACCGGGCGGCGCGCCAGGAAGAGATCGCGCGCATGCTGGCCGGCGCCACCATCACCGAAGAGGCGCGCGCAGCCGCCGAACGGCTGCTACGCGAGAATATTGCTGCAGCGTAGTCGTCGCAAGGCTTTCGGACTGAGTCAGGATATGGCTCCATCCCGCTGTTCAGGAATGCTTTTTCCGAAATCCTGATTTATGGTGTCGCGCCACTGTCCAGGGACCGCTGCATGTCTGAAAAGCCAGTCGAATCGTTGAGCGAAAGCGAAGCCGCGGATGAGCTCCAGCGGCTGGCCGAGGAGATCGCCGGTCATGACAGGCGCTATCATGCCGAGGACGCGCCGACGATTACGGACGCGGAATATGACGCGCTGCGGCGGCGCAACCTTGCCATCGAGGAGCGGTTTCCCGGTCTGGTACGCGAGGATTCGCCCTCGCTGCGGGTCGGCGCCGCGCCGGCGGAAGGCTTTGCCAAGGTGCGCCATGCGGTGCCGATGCTCAGCCTCGCCAAGGCCTACACAGACGAGGACGTCACCGATTTCATCGAGCGTGGCCGGCGCTTCTTCGACCGCGACAAGGATCTCGACATCGCGTTTACGGCCGAGCCGAAGATCGACGGACTGTCGGCGTCGCTGCGCTATGAACGCGGCGTGTTCGTGCAGGGTGCTACGCGCGGCGACGGCGCTGTCGGCGAGGACATCACCGCCAATCTCAGGACCGTCGCCGACATCCCCGCCAAGCTCAAAGGATCGGGCTGGCCCGAGACCATCGAGATCCGCGGCGAAGTCTACATGACCTATGCGGAATTCGAGGCACTGAAGGCCCGCTCGGCGGCGGTGGGCGGCCAGGACTATGTCAACCCGCGCAATACGGCAGCGGGCTCCTTGCGACAGAAGGATGCGTCCGTCACCGCCAGCCGCAATCTTAAATTTTTTGCTTATGCCTGGGGCTACACGACAGCGGATCCGGCGCCGACCCAATATGATTCGGTGCAGAAATTCGCCGAATGGGGGTTCAAGGTCAGCCCATTGATGGTGCGGGCGAAGTCGGTCGAGGAGCTGATCGCGCACTACCACAAGATCGAGGAGCTGCGTTCGTCGCTCGGCTACGACATCGACGGTGTCGTCTACAAGGTCGACCAGCTGGAATTGCAGCGTCGCTGGGGCTTTGTCACCGGTGAGCCGCGCTGGGCCGTTGCGCACAAATTCCCGGCCGAACAGGCGATGACGACGGTGCAGAAGATCGACATCCAGGTCGGTCGTACCGGTACGCTGGCGCCGGTGGCGCGGCTGGCGCCGGTCACGGTTGGCGGCGTGGTGGTCGAAAACGTCACGCTGCACAATGAGGACTACATCAAGGGTTTTGACAGCAACGGCTTGCCGATTCGCGACGGCATCGATGTCCGCATCGGTGACACGGTTGTCATACAACGGGCGGGCGATGTCATTCCGCAGATCGTCAGCGTCGTCGTCGACAAGCGGCCGGCTGATGCGGTGCCTTACGAATTCCCGCACATTTGTCCGGTCTGCGGCTCGCCGGCGACGCGCGAAATCAACGAGAAGACCGGCAAGGAGGATTCGCGCCGGCGCTGCACCGGCGAGCTGATCTGCGCCGCGCAGGCCGTGGAGCGGCTGCGTCATTTCGTGTCGCGCGGCGCGCTCGACATCGAGGGGCTGGGCGCCGAGAATATCGACCTGTTCTTCAATTCGGGACTGGTCAAGACCGCCGCCGATATCTTCACCCTCAGGGATCGCCGCCCGGCCGTCACCAGGGCGCTGGCCGAGCGGCGCGAGGAGCAGGCCAGGCAGCGCGAGGCGGCATCGGGCAAGGCGCGCAAGAATGTGCGCGGTGTCGAGGACCGCAATTATGAAGGCCTCGACAAGCTGTTCGCGGCCATCGATTCGCGCCGCGAGCCGGAGCTCGACCGCTTCATCTTCGCACTCGGCATCCGCCATATCGGCGAAACGACGGCGGCCGTGCTTGCCCGGACGTTTTCGACCATCGAGCAGCTGATCCGCGTCGGCAAGGAAACGGCGGCGGCTGAGGATCCGCACAGCGTCTTCCCCTCCATCAACGGCATTGGCGACACGGTGATCGATGCGTTGCGCGATTTCTTCGGCAATGAACGCAATGACGACGTGCTCGACAGACTGCTCGAACAGGTCAAGCCGAAGCCGTATGTCGTCACCGTGTCGGCCGACAGCGAGGTTGCCGGCAAGACCATCGTCTTCACCGGCACGCTGGAAAAGATGACACGCTCCGAAGCCAAGGCGATGGCCGAACGGCTCGGCGCCAAGGTGGCGGGTTCGGTGTCGGCGAAGACCGATCTGCTGGTGGCCGGGCCGGGCGCAGGCTCCAAACTGAAGCAGGCCAGCGAACTCGGCGTCGAAGTCATCGACGAGGACACCTGGCTGCAACGGGTCGGCAAGGCGTGATGGCCGGTTCGTTCAAAGGGTTCGGGCAAAAGGCCCTACCGTTCCTCAAGGCGCTCGACTTCCACCAGAGCCGCGAATGGTTCCAGGAAAACCGCGCGCTTTACGACAGCGAGTTGCATGAGCCGTTCTGCGATCTGGTCGAGACGCTGACCGAGCGCTTCGCGGCGGCGGGTCTGGGCTTGCGCGGAGACCGCAAGAAGTCACTGTTTCGCATCAACCGCGACGTGCGCTTCGCCAAGGACAAGCGGCCCTACAACCAGCATTTGTCGGCCATGCTGTCGCCGGATGGCACGAAGATGGAGCAGGGCGTGTTCTTCGTCTATGTCGGGATCGACCGCTGCTTTGCCGATGTCGCCTGGTGGAATCCGGAGCCGTCCCTGCTGCTGGCGATGCGCAAGGCGATCGTCGCCCGGCCGGCCGAGTTCCGAAAACTGCTCTCAACGCTGAAGAAAAACGGCTTCGAACTTGAAACCGAGGGCCGCATGAAGCGCACGCCGCGTGGCTTCGAGCAGGTCAACGAACCCGATCTTGTCGACGCCATCCGCAACCGGCACTTCTATGTCCAGCACATGATCGATCCGGCTGGAATTCACGCGCCGACGCTGGTCGACGAGCTTGTCGATTTCGCCTTGCGCGCCAAGCCGCTGCTTGACTGGGGCAGGGCGATCCAGGGCACGGCACCGCGGAGCTAAATCAGCCCGGCGCACTGCACGGCTACATCCGCATCAAAAGACCGCCGTCGACTGCCAGTTCGATGCCGGTGATGTAGCTTGCCGCATCGGAAAGCAGGAATAGCGCGGCATTGGCCATGTCCTGCGGCGTGCCGATGCGGCCGAGCGGCGCATAATTGGCAACGGCCGCGCGTTTCTCCTCGGTGTCCCAGCGCGCCTGCAGCGGCGTCAACGCCATGCCCGGGCAGATCGAATTGGAGCGGATGCCATCGCCCGCCAACTGCATGGCGAGCGACTTCGACAGCGCACAGACGCCGGCCTTCGATGCCTGGTAGGCATCCTGCGGGGTCGGATCGCCGCGATACCACTGGATGGTGGAGAAGTGCACCATGGCGCCGCCGCGTCCGCCGGCCCGCATATGGGGAACCACCGCCCGCGCGGTGTGGACGAAGGATTTCAGATTGATGTTGAAGACCTGGTCCCAGACATCGAGGTCCATCTCGAGGGCCGATTTGTCGCGACCGAACCAGAGCACGCCTGCGACATTGGCGAGATAATCGATGCCGCCGCGCTTGCGGCCCGCGGCATTGATGGTCTGCTCGACAAAGGCGGCGTCGGTAAGGTCGCCCTGGGCAAAGGTGAGCCGGTCGTCATAGGCGGCAAGCGACGCCGGACGCGGCTTGACGTCGATGGCGGTGACCGAGGCGCCGGCCTCGAGCAGCGCCAGCGAGATCGCCTCGCCCATGCCGCCACCGGCGCCGGTGACGACTGCGTGCCTGCCGGTGAAATCATAAGCGATCATCCGAACCCCTTACCTGTTTTTACAACATCAGTTTCGCTGATTTGTTGGCTCAAGCGAATTCGTCTGACTTTTCAAACGCCGGCTCCTACATAGCAGCGCGAGATGGGAATGTGACATGTCGGCAGAGACCTTAAGCGAAAATTCCGTGGCCAGCGACTTCTGGGACGGCGTGCGGCTGTCGATGCCGGTGGTTGTCGCCGCGGCGCCATTTGGGCTGCTGTTCGGCGCCATCGCCGTCGACAACGGCTTTTCCGTTCTCGAAGCTTTCTTGATGAGCGCGCTGATCTTCGGCGGCGCCAGCCAGATGGTCGGCATCGAATTGTTCGGCCAGCATGTCGCGCCATGGCTGATCGTGCTGTCGATCTTCGCGGTAAACTTCCGTCACGTGCTTTACTCCGCCAGCATCGGCCGGCGAATCGCGCACTGGCCGGTTATCAGCCAAGCGCTGGGCTATTTCGTGCTCACCGATCCGCAGTTCGCGGTGGCGGAGCGCAAGGCCGAAGCCGGCGAGACCGTTGGCTTTGCCTGGTATATGGGCCTTGGCCTGCCGGTGTATGTGTTCTGGGGGATCGAAAGCGCGCTGGGCGCGGTTTTCGGCAAGCTGATCCCCGACACGCATGCGCTTGGCATCGATTTCATGCTGCCGATCTATTTCCTCGGGCTGGTCATGGGCTTTCGCAAGCGGCCGCTCTGGCTGCCGGTGGTGATCGCCAGCGCCGCCGCGTCGATCATTGCCTACCAAACTGTGGGATCGCCCTGGCACGTCTCCGTCGGCGCCGCTGCCGGCGTGCTTCTGGCCGTCATCCTGCCGCCGCACCATAGCGGCGTGGAGGCAAAACGATGAGCGCGACTTTGTGGATCATCATTGCCGGCGCGCTCGCCACCTATCTCACCCGCGTCGGCGGCCATCTGGTGATCTCGCGTTTCGACCACATCCATCCACGCGTCGAGGCCGGCTTGAACGCAGTGCCGGCGGCGGTGCTGACGACGCTGGTGGCGCCCGCCGCACTCAGCGCCGGACCGGCGGAATGGGCGGCACTGGTCGTCGCCGCTGTGGTCTCGCTGCGCGGCGGCCTGATGGCGATGTTTCTGGCCGGGGCGGTGGTGCTGATCCTCGCCCGGCAGTTTGTGGCATAGGGCGCCTGCGCGCGGAACAGTTTCGAACTGTCGGCGCCGCCGCTCATTGCCCTGCCGGGCGTTCGTCACTCGAAAAGCCAAGCAATTGGCTTTTCGTCCGCTTCGCGGACCGCTCCTCACCTCCCCGTATAGTGACGGGGAGAAAGAAGCTCATTTCAGATCTTGGCATCATGCGGCAGTGGTGCCGTCGCCTTCTCCAGCCAGGCCAGCGTCTCGCCGTCGAGCATCGGGCCGATCTCGGCCAGCACCCAGGCATGGTAAATATCCAGCCAGTGCAACTCCTCGCGCGTCAACAGGTCGGTGCGGATCAGCCTGATATCGATCGGCGCCAGCGTCAGCGTCTCGAAACCGTGCATGGCGATGTCGCCGCCCTCCACCTGTTCAGCCGGTGTCACCAGGATCAGGTTCTCGATGCGGATGCCGTAGGAGCCTTCCTTGTAATAGCCGGGCTCGTTGGACAGCATCATGCCGGCCATCAGCTTTTCGGTGCCGGTGCGGGCGATGCGCTGCGGCCCTTCATGCACGGCCAGATAGGAGCCGACGCCGTGGCCGGTGCCGTGGGCAAAGTCGCAGCCATGCTTCCACAGCGCCATGCGCGCCACCGCGTCGATCTCCGAGCCGCGCGTGCCGGCGGGAAAGCGCAGCGTGGAAATGCCGATCATGCCCTTCAACACCAGCGTGAAGCGCTCGCGCATCTCCTCGGTCGGCTGGCCGATCGGCACGGTGCGGGTGATGTCGGTGGTGCCATCCTGATACTGGGCACCGGAATCGAGCAGGAACAGCTCGCCGTTTGCCAGCTCGCGGTTGGTGGCGCGCGAGACGCGGTAGTGCATGATGGCGCCGTTCGGGCCGCTGCCGGAAATGGTGTCGAAGGAGACGTCGCGCAGCGGCATCTGCGTTTCCTCGCCGGTCTGCCGGCGCACCTCCTCCAGCTTGGTGACAACGGTTATTTCGTCGAGTGTGCCCGGCTTCTGCCGTTCCAGCCAGCACAGCAGTTTCGCCACCGCCGCCCCGTCTCGGCGGTGCGCGGCGCGGCTGCCGGCGATTTCCGCCTGGTTCTTGGTGGCGCGCGGAATGCGGGCGGGATCGGCTGCTGAAACAAATGTGCCGCCATTGTCCTCGACCAGCATTCTCAGCTTTTCCGCCGCCAGTACCGGATCGAGCGCGATCTTGGCGCCGCCCTTGGCAAGGGCTGCGACCGCCGCCTCGAATTCGCCGGGCTCGTACAGATCGGCGAGTTGGGTGAGATAGGCGGCAACCGTGCGCGAAAACTTGCGCTGGTCCATGAACAGCTGGTGCTTGCCATCTGCTGCAAGGATCGCAAAGCCGAGCGCCAGCGGGGTGTGCGGCACGTCGCCGCCACGGATGTTGAAGGCCCAGGCGATCGAGGAGGGGTCGGTGAGCACGGCGTGTGACGCGCCCTCCTTGCCGATTACCGCCGCCAGCCGCGCCAGCTTGTCCTTGGCGAGTTCCCCGGCAAAGCCGATCGGGTGGATTTCGACTGGCGCCACGGGCGGCGCCGGCTGATCCTTCCAGATGATGTCGATCGGGTTCCTGTCGAGCGGCACCAGCGTCGCGCCGGATTGCTCGGCCGAGGTTTTCAGCGCCTTGACCTCAGCGATCGTGTGCAGCCAGGGGTCGAAGCCAAGCCTGGCGCCCTTGCCGAGATTGTCCTTGATCCAGGAGGCCGGCGGGTTGTCGACCAGGCTCTCGTTTGCAAAAATGTCGAGATCGACTTCGTGGCGCACTTGCAAGGTATAGCGGCCATCGACGAACATGAAGGCGCGGTCACGCTGCACAAGTGCTACGCCGGCCGAGCCGCTGAAGCCGGTCAACCATTTCAGCCGCGCCGAGCGATCGGCGACATACTCGCCCTGGTGCTCGTCCGCGCGCGGCACAAGGAAACCGTCGAGGCCATTATCCGCCAGCCATCGCCGTAGCAACGTCACGCGCGGCTTGCCGACGCTGGGGTCGCCTGCGGAATCGAAGGTCTGGAACATGGTATGCCTCCTGTATCGGGCGCGACCGTAGCGCATGACCCGGAAAACCGGAATCGATTTTCGCCAATCGCAACAGGCTCGGATTGTCCAAAGCGCGTTGCGTCTCAGTGCTTGAGGTGGATCGTCACCCAGCCTTCGCGGTGCAAGGTCCTGACATGGCGGAAATTCTGGCCGACATAGGCCGAGATCACCGCATTGCACTGGCGCTCGAGGATGCCGGACAGCACGATCGAGCCGCCGAGGCTGATGTGCCTCGCCATCTCAGGCGCCAGCCGCATCAGCGGCCGCGCCAATATGTTGGCGACGATGAGGTCGAAAGGCGCGCGCTTGCCGAAGATCGGGTGGTGGAAGCCGGGCGCCGTCACCGTTTCGACCAGTGCCTTGACGTGGTTGAGGCGGGCGTTGGCGGCGGCGACCCTGACGGCGATCGGATCGATGTCGGTCGCCAGCACCGGAATATGCGCCAGTTTGGCGACGGCGATCGCCAGCACCGCGCTGCCGGTGCCGAGGTCGAGGGCATTCCTGGGACGTTCGCGGCGCACGACCCGTTCCAGCATTTCGAGGCAGCCGGCAGTGGTCCCGTGATGGCCGGTGCCGAAGGCAAGGCCGGCCTCGATCTCGATGGCGAGTTCGCCGCTGTGGCGCTTCCGGCGGTCATGCGCGCCATGGACGAAGAAACGTCCGGCGCGCACCGGTTTCAGTCCCTCCAGCGAGCGCGCCACCCAGTCGATGTCGGGCAGAACCTCGCGCTCGATCGGCTTCGACAGGGACAGTCCGGCAAGGCTGTCCCTTAGCCGCGCCTCAACCGCGTCGACATTGCCGTCGGTGTAGAGCGAAACCTCGTAGATGTCGCGGTCTTCATCGACTTCGAGCACGGCGATCGGCAGGCCTTCATCCTCGAAAGCTGGCTCGAGCGCGGCAAAGATGCGGTCGGCCTCGATCTTCCCAGCGATGAAGTGGAGCCTGGTCTGACCCATCAGCTGTTCTCTTGCTTGAGCATGATCTCTGGACAACACTTTTCTGTCCGAGAAAACCGGATTCCACATTTCGGGATCATGCCTAGCCTGCCGCCAGCCGCTTCAGCTTGGCGATCGCGGTATCGGCGCTTTCGCCATAGGCTATGGTGCCCGAAAACTCGCCCTTGGCGTTGAGCAGCAGCGCGGAGGCGGTGTGGTCCATCGTGTAATCGCCGTCGCCGGTGTCGACCTTCTTCCAGTAGATGTTGAAGGACTTCGCCATGGCGTGCACCTTGTCGGGATCGCCCGATATGCCGACGATGCGGTCGGAGAAATTGCTGACGTAAGTGTTCATCACCGGCGGCGTGTCGCGCTCTGGATCGACGGTAACGAAGTAGGCGTTGAGGTTCTTGCCGTCGTCGCCCAGCGCCTTCAGCCAGCCGGCCATTTCGAACAAAGTGGTCGGGCAGACTTCCGGGCAATGGGTGAAGCCGAAGAAGACGATGCTGGGTTTTCCCCTGAAGGCGGCTTCGGTGATTGGCGCGCCTTTCTGGTCGACCAGCGTGAATGGCGCACCATACGGCTCGCCACCATAATGGCCGCGATAGAAGTCAAAGGTGAGCCAGCCGATGCCCGCCGCCATCAGAACCAGAATGCCGACCAGAATTGAACGCATCATCAGGAAGTGTCCGTCGCAGAAATCGAGCGCCGGATCGGCGCTCCTGTTGGCGAGCAGTCTTAGCCGGTCGCAGGGAGCAAGGCAAAGATGCCGCGTTGCCGCAACCGGGCTGGACGCTACCTTGCAAACAGCTGGCCCTTATCCCACCTGAGAGCGGCAAACCGAACCTGAGGAGGCTCCCTTGCAAAGACGGACTGGGCAGAGACGGATTGGGCAGAAACTGATCGGCGGCGCGCTGGCCGCATGCATTGCCCTTGGCGCCGGTGCCGCCGCGGCAGAGGAGGTCGGCAAGGTCGGCGTCGATTGGGTCGGCAACGACATCATCGTCGAGGCGATCAAGGACCCCAAGATCGACGGCGTGACCTGCCATGTCTCCTATTTCGACCGCAGCGTCATCGACCGGCTGCACAAGGGCAACTGGTTCGAGGATCCGTCTGATTCCTCGATCTCCTGCCGCCAGACCGGGCCGATCACCATCGGCGACATCGACATGAGCGAGGGCGGCGAAGAGGTGTTCAAGCAAGGCATCAGCCTGATCTGGAAGAAGCAGGTGGTGAACCGCATCTACGACAAGAAGAACGAGACGCTGATCTATCTCTCGCATTCGCGCCAGGTGCAGGACGGCTCGGCGAAAATGTCGGTGACGACCGTGCCGCTGTTCGGCCAGAACGTGGTGTGGACCGGCGGCAAGCCGAAATAGCCGGTCGGAGCCGACGCAAGATCGACCCGCCTGCGGGCCCGACGGCGACGCGACAATTGCTTCCGCAATTGCGCGGGGGTAAATCCGCCAGATGGACCGTACCGAAAACCTCGTCCTGAAAGATCCGGAGCCGCGCATCCATCCGACCGCGGAGCTGAAAGCGTGCAAGCTTGGCCGCTATGCCTCGATCGGCGAACGGGTGGTGCTGCGCGAGGTCAATGTCGGCGATTTCTCCTATTTCGAGCGCCACGCCGAGGCGATCTACACGACGATCGGAAAATTCTGCTCGATCGCCGCCAACAGCCGCATCAATGCCTTGGAGCATCCGATCGAGCGGATCACGCAGCACAAGCTCAGCTACCGGCCGAACGAGTATTTCCGCTGGCTGGGCGTCGACGCGGCGTTCCGCGCGCGGCGGCAGGCCAAGGCGGTCGGCATCGGCAATGATGTCTGGATCGGCCATGGCGCCGTCATCATGCCCGAGATCAGCATCGGCAATGGCGCCATCATCGGCGCCAATTCGGTGGTGACGCGGGATGTGCCGGCCTACACAATCGTCGCCGGCGTACCGGCGAAGCCGTTGCGCATGCGCTTTCCCTCCGAGATCGCGGCGCGGATCGAAAGCCTTGCCTGGTGGGACTGGCCGCCGGAGAAACTCGCCAAAGCGGTTCCCGACATGCAGGCCTTGCCGATTGAGGATTTCCTCGATCGTTGGGAGCAAGAGCATTCCTGAGAGCTCGCCGCGCGTGCGCGGTTTCATCGACTGGCTGGCCGAAATCCTGGCGCCAAAATTCTGAACGGCACGTGTCGGGAAGAGTTCCGCCGGTCTGCGGCAACGCAACGGACCCCTTCCGCCATGCGGGGGTGGCGCAGCGGAAGGGGCTTGGAGACAAATCCGCCGTGAAGCGGAACGAACAGGTTTTGGCCTGCATGGTGACTAATGGCAACAAACCGATAAGGCGGCTTTTCACGGCGCTGCGCCTTTGGCGTGCATACAATTGCACCAGCGATGCCCTCTGCGACAGGGAACCGGAAGCGGCTGCCGGTTGTTTATTGTTGGAGCGATGAATGCGGCCTTGGTCAGCTCGTCGCGCTTTGAACGGTTGAGGATGTGAATGATCGAAAAGCTGTTTACCAGAATCGCCAACACCGTTTCGCACTTGGCGGGCCTGCCGCCGACTTTCATCGCCTGTTGCGCCATCGTTATCGTCTGGGCGGTAAGCGGGCCATTCTTCGGCTTCTCCGATACGTGGCAGCTCGTCATCAACACGGGAACGACGATCATCACCTTTTTGATGGTGTTCCTGATTCAGAACACCCAGAACCGCGACGGCGCCGCGGTTCAGGCCAAGCTCGACGAACTGATCCGCGTCAGCGAGGGCCACAATCATTTCATCGGCATCGAGCACCTGACCGAATCCGAGGTCGAGGAGATCAGAGACAAATGCGAGCGGGCGGCAAAACGCCATGACCACGAGCTCGCCGAACTGGCGGGCAAGAAGGCCGTCGCGCAAAAGCGCACCGCGAAAAAACGCGCGCCCGCCTGAGTCTCGGCTTTGGCTGAGTTCGACGATCAGTTTCCCATAAAGGCCGCGAAAGCGTCCTTATGGTCGGGGTGCCAGCGCGAGAGAGCAGGCCGGTTCTCGATGATGTCGCCGATCGCCCAGGCCATGCGCTTTTCATCGGTCGGCCGCATCACCTCATTGTCGGGGCAGAGGATGTAGAAGTCCCCACGCGCCAGCGAAGCCAGCATGAAGTCGACCACCTGCTCGCCGGTCCAGGCGCCAGCGGGTTTTTCGACCGCTCCTTCGGTGAGGCCGGTGAAGGTGAAGCCGGGAATGAGAAGATGCGCCGCGACCTTCGCGCCCGGCTCGTTGCGCAATGCGTGCGCCAGCCCTTCGGTGAACGTCTTCAATGCCGATTTGGAGACGTTGTAGGCGAGATTGCCGGGTGGCGTGGTGATGCCTTGCTTGGAGCCGGTGTTGATGATCAGGCCAGGCTCTCCGGAGGCCAGCATGGCCGGAGCGAAGGCCTCGACGCCATGTACGACACCCCAGAAATTGATGTCGATCATCCGCTTCCAGGCGTCGCCGTTCTCCCACGGTTTTCCCGGATTGTTGCCGACGCCGGCATTGTTCATCAGCAGCGATACGGCGCCGAAAGCGGCATGCGTCTTTTCCGCCAGCCGGCCGAGTTTGTCGGCCTTCGACACGTCGGTGGCGACGGCAAGCACGGCATTCTCGCCGGCGATCGCGGCGACTGCCTGGCGGGCCGCATCGAGGCGCGCGCCGCCAATGTCGGCCAGCACCAGTCTCATGCCCATAGCCGCCAGCCTTTTGGCAGCGGCAAGCCCGATGCCGCTGGCGCCCCCGGTGATGACGGCGACGTTGCCTCGGCTGAGGGCGGGCAAAGCGGATTGGATTTCGGCGTCGGAGGTCATGATCTTTTTCCTAGGGTTCGGGTGGCGCCGAACTTAGCGCGGGACGCGCATCGTGCAAGGCCGTCCCGCGTGTTCGGGTTGACCGCATCAACGGCGGCTGTGCATGCTGCGGCCGAACAGGGAGATTGCCGATTGACCGACTGGGTTGCGATCCTGAAGGAGCAGACCGCCACCGGCGACCAGATGGGCCGCGAGGTGCCGCAGATGCTTGCCAATCCGGACATAAGCGAAGCGCAGGTGAAGACCTTGTTTTCGGCACTCGAAAAACAGGCCGAGTTCGTCGAGAAATTGCGCATGGCGCTGGAAAAATTCGGCCATGATTTTTCGATCATCAAGGCGGCCGAGCGGCTGGAGGAGCGCTATGCCGACCTTGCGGCGTCGGTTGCCGAAAAGCTGAAGGCGATGCGCAAGTAGAGACGTCCTACGCTACTTTTCCAGCACCCGCGAAAAACGCGTGTCCGGCACGAACCAGACGGCGGCCACCAGCACAAAGATCGCAACGCCGATCCATTGGTTGACGAAGGCAAGCGGGACGGCTGCGGCGTAGAGGGCCACCGAGATCTTGCCCTTGCGGTCATTGCCCAGCGCCTTGGCGAAGGCGGTGTCGTTGCCGTGCAAATGGTGCAGCTTGGTGGCGAGAAAGGTGTAGGCGACCGCGCACAGCACCAGGTCGATGCCATAGACGGCGACGGGGACCGGCGCGAAATGGTTCTCGCCCATGAAGGCCGTCGTTGCCGGCATCAGCGACAACCAGAACAGAAGGTTGAGGTTGGCCCACAGCACGCGGCCGTCGACCCTTTGGACGGTGTGGAACATGTTGTGCAGATTGTTCCAGTAGATGCCGACATTGATGAACGACAAGACATAGCTGAAAAAGATCGGCCACAGCGGCAGAAGCGCTGAAAAATCCTCGCCATGCGGCACTTTCAGCTCCAGCACCATGATGGTGATGATGATGGCGACCACCCCATCGGTGAATGCCTCGACTCTACCTTTTCCCATGGATTCTCCCTCTCGATGGAAAGACGTTAAGCGAGGACTTCGGGCAAGACCATCCTGACAAGGTTGTCAGGATGAAGTTCGGCGCGTGGAACGGCCATCCTTACATGGACGTTGGGGCGCAATTGGGCGTTGGGCGATTGGCCGGAGGTTGCCATGACCAGCTATGCCGAGACCACGACGCGCGACAACGGACTCGATGGCCGGCCCGCGATGGCCGCGGTTGCCGCCATGATCGCCGCGCTGTTCGCCGGCAGCACGGTGCTGACGCCGCTTTACGTCATCTACAAGCAGGCCTTCGGTTTCTCGCAGATCACGCTGACGCTGGTCTACGCCGTCTATGTCGTCGGCAATCTCGGCGCATTGCTGATGTTCGGGCGCTTGTCCGACGGCATTGGTCGCCGTCCTGCGGCGCTGGCGTCGATGGCCATAGCGGTGGTCAGCGCGGTGGTGTTCCTGCTGGCCGAGAATGTCGCATGGCTCGATGTCGCCCGCATATTGAGCGGCCTTGGCATCGGCGTCGGCGCGGGAACCGGCACGGCCTGGCTTGCCGAGTTGATCGAGGGTAAGGACAAATCGCGCGCGGCAATCATCGCCACCAGCACCAACTTCGTTGGCCTTGGCCTGGGCGCGCTGGCATCGGGCCTGCTCGCCGAATATGCGCCCTGGCCGTTGAGACTAACGTTTGCGGTCTATCTTGCCTTGCTCGTGGTGGTGACGCTGTTGATCTGGCGTACCCGCGAAACCGTGTCCCGGCCGGGCAGGCTGACCGATGTTTCGCTGCGGCCGCGGCTGTCGGTGCCCGCTAATATCCGCGCCGCTTTCGTGGCGCCGGCCGTCACCGGCTTCGGCGCCATGGCGCTGGTCGGCTTCTATGCAGCCCTGGCGCCGAGCATCCTGGCGCAGCAGCTGCATGTGGCCAACCATGCCGAGGCTGGCGGGCTGTTCTTTGAACTGTCGATCGTTGCGGCCGCGACCATTCTGGCCACGACCCGACTGTCCAGTCGCGCCGGCATGCTGGCCGCGCTGGCGCTGATGATCCCGGCCGTAGGGCTGATGGTTGCTGCTCAGTTTTTCGCGTCGATGTCGCTGATGATTGCCGCCACCGCTGTGTGCGGCGTGGCGGCGGCGCTCGGCTATCGCGGCGGCTGCAGGTGGTGAACCAGATCGCACCTGCCGAGCGTCGCGCCGAATTGGTGTCGGCGTTCTTCATCTGCTGCTTCTGCGGCAATGCGCTGCCGGTGATCGGCATTGGGCTGCTGTCGAGTTGGGCCACTCCGACGACGGCAAGCCTGGCCTTCGCCGGCATGATCACGCTGTTCTCTGTCGTAGCGCTGGGGTTCGGCGTCAAATACGCGCGCTGAGCCTCACCCGTTTGGCGTCCCGGGCGCCATGTTTGCCCGTCCGCGCGGGATGCCGAGGCCGGTGTCGGGCGGCTCGCCGGCGGCCGGCCGGTCCTCGATCATGTGCATGGTGCGCCAGCGGCCGAAGCGATAATAGGCGGCGGCCAGCACCAGCGAGGTGATCGATCCCGCCGGAAAACTCCACCACAGCGCTTCCTCGCCGATGTAGCTCCTGAAGAAGTAGGCAAAGCCGGTACGCACGACCATCACGGAAATCACCAGAATGATCAGCGGCGGCATCACGGCACCGGTGGCGCGCACGGTCGCGAACAGCACGATGGTGACGCCGAACAGGATGAACGACCAGGACGCCACCTTGTTGATGTGGGCTGCAATGTCGATTGCGGTGCTGTCCCCGCTAAGGAACAGGCCGAGTACCGGCCTGTCGAAGAAGAACAGCAGCGCCACCAGGGCGCCGGTGAGCACCAGGTTGAAGCCGACGCCGGACGCCGCGATGCGACCGATGCGGTCCCAGCGCCCGGCGCCGACATTCTGGGCCGCCATCGACGAGACTGCGGCGCCGATCGCCAGCGCAGGCATCTGGATATAGGTCCACAGCTGCGCCGCGATGCCGTAGGCGGCGGCGACCTGCGAGCCGTAGGAGTTGACGATGCCCATCACGGTCAGCGCCGCCGCCGAAATGACGATCATCTGCAGGCCCATCGGCACGCCCTTGAGGACGACGATCCTGAGCAGCGCCGGATCCGGCCGCAGCAGAGCGAGGTTCGCGCCGGCGAGCCGCAACGGATGCTTTCTGGCATAAAGCACGACGAGGATGGCGATCACGCTCACCGTCTGGCCGATCAGCGTCGAGGTGGCGGAGCCGGCGATGCCGAGCTCGGGGAAGGGGCCGATGCCGCGAATGAGCAGCGGATTGAGGATGATGTCGAGCACGACGGCGAGCGCCATGAAGAGGAATGGCGTGCGCGAATCACCCGCACCGCGCAGCACCGTCATGACGAAGGACAGAAGATTCATCATCGGCACGGCGACGAAGATGATGCGCAGATAGGAGCGCGCCAGCGGCAGCGCATCGGGCGGGGTGCCCAGTGTGTTGAGGATGGCGTCGACCCAGATCCAGCCGCAGACGGCGAAGATAGCCGAGACGAGGAAGAAGAAGCTGGCGCTGGTGCCGACGATGCGCCGCGCCTCGGGCAGGTCGCGGGCGCCGACCGATTGCGCCACCAGGATGGTCGCGGCCATGCCGATGCCGAACACGGTGCCGAGAATCAGGAACAGCACCAGATTGGCGTTGGAGGTGGCGGTCAGCGCCGATTCACCGAGGAAGCGGCCGACCCAGACGGCGTTGATCGAACCGTTGAGCGATTGCAGCACGTTGGAGCCGAGCACCGGCAGAGCGAACAAAAGCAGCGTGCGCGGAATCGGGCCGCTGGTCAGGTCGCCGGTGCGCCGGCGCGGTGGTATTTTTTCGTCCATGGGCTGTTCGGCGAAGGTTCATCTCAAAGTCCGCCCGGCAATGATCGCCGATTTGACGGACAAGGTCGATGCGGCATTGGAACATGCCACCTGGCGGCTTCACGCTAATCAGTTCTCAAAACATCCGGAATGGGATATGGGTCGTCGCCGCGTGGGGTCGCATATCCTGTTGGATATGATGAATAGGCTGGGGGGATCATGTCCGACAATCCGCTTTTTTCCGAGCGCCTGAACCGGCGCGCGTTTCTTGGAATATCCGCTTTGGGTGCCGCTTCCATGGCGCTTTCAGCCTGCACCACGACCGATGTCGTGGTGCCGCCAACGCCGGCGCCGGCACCCGCACCCGAGCCCGCTTTCGGCGATGCCGCCACCATGTATTCGGCGCGCGTCGATGAGGGCTTTTCATTGCCGGCAATCCCCGTGGCCAAGCTCGATCCGAAGTTCGTGCGCCAGATCGTGGACGATCCGACCGGCGAAAAACCCGGCACGATCGTTGTCGATACATCCGAGCATTTTCTCTATCTGGTGCGCGACGGCGGCAAGGCAATGCGCTATGGCGTCAGCCTCGGCAAGGCCGGGTTTGGCTGGACCGGCAGCGCCGTGATCCAGGCGCGCAAGAAATGGCCGGTGTGGACGCCGCCGCCCGAAATGATCCAGCGCCGGCCGGAACTGGCGAAATATAAGGACGGCATGCCGCCGGGACCGCAGAGCCCGCTCGGCGCGCGTGCGCTCTATCTGTTCCGCGACGGCAAGGACACGATGTACCGGCTGCACGGCACGCCGGAATGGGATTCCATCGGCAAGAACGCGTCGTCGGGCTGCGTGCGCTTCATGAACCAGGACATCATCGACCTCTACAGCCGGGTCAACGGCGTAGCCCAGGTCTATGTGCGCCCGAACCTGTCGGCCGCGGGCAAGATCATGGCTGTGTCGAGCCGGACCGCCGAGCCGATCGATGCCGGCGTGCCAAGGGATGCGGAGATTTTGAAATAGGTGCCTTCACGGCATCGCTGATCGCCGACAAACGGTTAGAGGCGGACGCGCCGGGCGCGTCCGCCTTTCCGTATACGGCTACTTGTTGGCGAGGCCCGGAAGCGTGACCTGATAGACCAGGAACATGGTGTCGACATCGGCGCCGTCGTCGGCCTTGTAGGGCGCGCCGACCTGAAAACCGTCTTGGGTGAGAAAGTCGTTATCGTTGCCGACGAACAGGAAATAGTCGTCGGGCAGCGCCGGATCGAGCACGCTGACCACAGACATTGCTTCCCACTTCTCCGACAGATTGTTCTTGTCGTTGGGCTTGCCGTCATGCAGGCCGAAACGGCCAAGTTCCTTGTTGTCGTTGATGTCGATGAACGGCGTCAGCCTGGCCGGGGTCACCGAGGGGTCGAGCACGCCCTTGGGCGCCAGCGGCTTGTCGGCGGCATCGAAGGCGCCGCCGGCAATGTCGGTGGCGCCAGAGACGTCGACGACGAAAATCTGGCGCAGCAGCGAAGTATCGCCCTTCACCCCCTGGCCGTTTCCGCTGTCGCGCGCCAGCATCAGGAAGGTCTTGTCGGACAGCGCCACGATTTCGCTCTGCGCGGCGACCTTGGTCTTGTCCTTGGCGTCCTTGAACACCGGCAGCGGCACGGCATATTCATGCACCAGCTTGAGATGGGCCGGGTCGGAGGCGTCGTAGACCAGCGCGCGGGTGTTCTGGCGCGTCGCGGGCGAATCGCCGCCATCCTGGCGGGGCGCCGACTGCAGCACAGTGATCAGCGACTTGCCGTCCGGCGTCAGCGCCATGCCTTCGAGGCCTTGATTGTTCTGGCGGCCGGTTTCGGGATCCTTCGGATCGGGTTCGGCTGCACCGGGGCCCGGATTGTCGGAGGCGAAGTTCGGCGCGCCCTTGCGCATCGGCACCAAAGCGGCGGGCGGCTGCGTTGCCGACAACAGATGGCCGTCGGCCGAGAAGCGGTAGATGTTGGGGCCGTATTCGTCAGAGATGAACATGGTGCCGTCGGGCAGCCGCGCGATCGCCTCATTGTCGAGCGCCAGCTTGCCATTGGCCTCGGGCAGGATCGGCAGGTCGCCATTGGCCGCGCGCACGCCGTTGAGCGGATCGAGGCCGGTGGCGTCAGCGCCCTTGTCGTCGGTGAGGAGCAGGGAATCGGCAAGCGTCGCCTTGACGCCTGTCTGTTCCTGGCCGGAGGTGGGCGTGGCGCCTAGTGCTACCGGCGTGAACTCGATGCGAATAGTGTTGAGGCGCGGCCGGTAATCGGTGGTGCCGACGACATTGTAGCCACGGTCCGGCAGCAACCAGAGCGAGCCCTTGTAGCCGTCCGCGCCACGGGTCCAGCTTGCGGCGTCGATGGACATGCCGGAGCCGGAGCCGAAGGTCTCGCCGAACTTGTCCTTCTGATCGGCCGGGATGCGGCCGACGCCGACCAGGCCCTTGTTGACGAAGCCGCCAACGGTGGCGGTGCTGTCGGCAAGGGCAGGGGTCAGGGCGGTAAACAGCGCCAGCGCGGCGCCGAGCGACACGGTTCGGTGCGAGATTTTCATGGAGATCCTTTTTGTGACAAGCCTTGAGCGGCGCAAAGGGGCCACCGCATCGCATCGACGATGTCGCCCTCTCGCAAAGCGGTCTAGGACGCGAACATGATACTTGCGTGACAGAGAGGGCCTCTTCCTTCTCCCTTGTAGGAGAGGGAAGAGCGCAATGATCAATCGCTGTCGCGGGCGATCAGTTCCAGCGGCCAGACTTCGCGGATGATGCGCGGACCTTCCGGGCCGGCAAAGGCGGGAAGCGAGGCCAGCAGCATTTCGGCCAGCCGCCGGCCCATCGGCTCCAGCGACGGACGGAAGGCGGTCAGCGCCGGCGAGAAATAACGGCAGAGCGGCGTGTCGACGATGACGATCACCGCGATGTCGTGGCCGGGCCTGATGCCCATCTCGGCCAGTGCCTTGCAGCCGCCGAGCGCCATTGCGTCATTGTTGAAGATGATGGCTGTGGGCCGGTCCTTGGAGAGCATCACGCGCGGCGTCACCTGGTAGCCTCCGGCCTCGTTGATGAAGCCGTCGGCGATCAGGCCGGGGTCGACTTCGATGCCATGCCGCCCCAGCGCCTTGCGGTAGCCGTCGAGGAACAGGTAGCCGAAGTTGAGATCCAGCGAAGGGCGGATGGCGGCAATGCGGCGGTGGCCGCGCGCGACCAGCCGGTCGACGGCTTCATCACCCGCCCTCTCGAAATCGATATCGAGCGAAGGATAGGTGTCGTCGCCGGATTGACTTCGGCCAAGCGTGGCGAAGGGAAAGCCAGCCTTGCTGAGATAGTCGATCCGATCGTCTTCCCGCCGTGTATTGGCCAACACGACCGCGTCGGCTCGGCGCGTCTCAACCACGCGGCGCAGCCTCTCCTGCTGATATTGGCCGGGCTCGCCCATGACGACCATCAGATCCAGGTCATCCTCGGCCAGTCGGCCCTGCAGACCGATCAGGAACGGGATGAAGAACGGTTCGCCATATTGCTGGTCGCCCGGATGCGGCTGCAGCATGAAGGCGATCGAATGGGTGGTGCCTTGCCGCAGACTGCGGCCGGACTGGTTGGGCGAATAGTTCAATTGCTTGGCGGCGGCGAGCACGCGCTGGCGGGTGTCGGCATTGACGTCGGCGCGGCCGTTCAGCGCCCGCGACACGGTGCCGATCGAAATGTTCAGGTGACGCGCAAGGTCATGGATGCTGGACGCCAAGGACAGTTCTCCCCCTGTCTTGGCTAGCACCGGCTGCCGCCCAGGCCAAGGCTTCGGGATGATTTTCGCTGGCAGCCGATTGACATTCTACGCCATCGGGTGTGTTCTCGTAAACGTTTACGGAGAAACGTTTACGGTGATGCCGGAAATGCCGTGACATTCGGTCTGGAGGGACCGGACGGGAGGAATGCCGGATGATGAATGCCGTCCTCGTCGGCTGTGGTGCGATGAGCAAGGCCTGGCTCGATGCCGCGAGGCAGATCGACGGGCTGGCCATTGTCGGCCTTGTCGATCTCGACGCCGAACGGGCGAAGGCGAGGGCGCACGAATACGGGCTCGACGGCGCGGTAATCGGCACCAGCCTCGACGCGGTGCTCGACCAGACCAGGCCCGACGCGGTGTTCGATGTCGTGGTTCCAGCCGCCCGGCGTGATGTCGCCTTTGCCGCCTTTGCCCATAATTGCCATCTGCTGACGGAAAAGCCGCTGGCCGATACTCCGGAAAATGCGCGCGCCATCGTCGATGCGGCGCGTAACGCGGGGCGCGTCCATGCGGTCGTGCAGAACCGCCGCTATGTCGCCA
This sequence comes from Mesorhizobium sp. C264A, assembly GCF_040324515.1. Classification (NCBI taxonomy): domain Bacteria; kingdom Pseudomonadati; phylum Pseudomonadota; class Alphaproteobacteria; order Hyphomicrobiales; family Phyllobacteriaceae; genus Mesorhizobium; species Mesorhizobium sp. C264A. The sequence continues at coordinate 850,034 of NZ_JAMYVY010000001.1, forward strand.
ATGTCCGGCGCATAAGGCGCTTTCTCGACTCCGGCGCCATCGGCAAGCCAACCAGCATCCATGCCGACTTCTTCGTCGCGCCGCATTTCGGCGGCTTTCGCGAGGAGATGGCGCATGTGCTCTTGCTCGACATGGCGATCCACACATTCGACGCCGCCCGCTACATGGTCGCAGGCGATCCCGCCGGCGTCTATTGCCAGGAATGGGAGCCGGCCAATTCCTGGTACCGGCAGGGATCGTCGGCCAGCGCTATCTTCGATCTCGGTGGCGGCAAGCGCTTCACCTATGCAGGCTCCTGGTGCGCGGCGGGCTTCCGCACCAGTTGGGAGAGCACATGGCGCATCGTCGCCGAGCACGGCAGCCTGCTCTGGGACGGCGAGGACGGGCTGAAGGCCGAGGTTGTGTTGTCGGTCCGCGACGGCCTGTTCGACCTGACCCAGCCCATCATCGTGCCGCCGCTCGATCCCGCCGACCGCGTCGGCGGTCATCTCGGCATCATCAAGGATTTCATGCACGCCATCGAGACCGGCAGCGAGCCGGAAACCCGTGGCAGCGACAACATCAAAAGCCTGGCCATGGTTTTTGGCGCCATCGAAAGCGCCGAGACCGGACGGCGCGTCGCAATCACACAGGAAGCATCATGATGCCAAACCCGCTTCTCGACATCCGGATCGGCGCCATGGTGCGGGCCAATCTCGAAGACCCGGCCGCCTACATCAAAGAGATTCTGCCGCTCGGCTTCGAGAGCATCCAGCCCTTCTTCTGGCAGACGCTGGGCGGCAAGGATTTGGCGCGGCTCGCCGGTGAGATTGGCGAGGCGATCGGCGATGCCGATGTCGCCGTGTCGTCGATCGGCGTGTTCGGCAATCCGCTGGAGGATGGCGAGGTCGATCGCGGCGTGCTCGCGGCCTGGGAAACCGTCATCGACAATGCGCATCTGTTCGGCGCTTCGATCGTCAGCGGCTTCACCGGACGTCTGCGTGGCAAGAAGCTGACAGACAGCCTGCCGCGCTTCCGTGAGGTTTGGGGTCCGCTGGCCAGGCGCGCCGCAGACAAGGGCGTGCGCATTGCCTTCGAAAATTGCGCCATGGATGGCAACTGGGCGGCCGGCGACTGGAACATCGCCCACAATCCCGATGCCTGGGAGTTGATGTTCAACGAATTGCCCGACGACAATCTCGGCCTCGAATGGGAGCCCTGCCACCAGCTTGTCTACCTCATCGACCCGATGCCGCAGATCCGCAAATGGGCGCCGCGCATTTTCCATGTCCACGGCAAGGACGCGACGGTGCGCTGGGATGTGATCCGCGAGCACGGCGTGTTCGGCAAGCTGCCCTTCGTGCAGATGCGCACGCCCGGGTTTGGCGACAGCGACTGGACGCGGGTGATCAGCGAATTGCGGCTGGCCGGTTACAAGGGCGCCATCGACATCGAGGGCTGGCACGACCCGGTCTATCGCGGCGACCTCGAAATCACAGGCCAGGTGCGCGGGCTGGAATACCTCAAGCAATGCCGGGGAGGAGCGACCTACCTGCCGAACCCGGCGTGACCGAGGGCCGGTGGGAGGAGCCGGCCTGACAGATTGCCAAGCACTGCCGACAAGCACTGCCGACAGGCGAACGACGAAACCCCTCGGCTCACCGAGGACAAAAGGGAGGAACGTGCATGAGCATCGCAATGAGAACGACACTTCTGCGCTCGACCGTCGTGGCCGCCGCCACGGCGCTGTGCGCTGCCATCTCCACTCTGCCGGCGCAGGCGCTCGACGCCCAGTGGTGCAAGGATGTCCACATCCGCTTTTTCGTCGGCGGCGCCGAGGGCGACGCTTTCGGCACCATCGTCTACAATGGCGCCAAGCAGGCGGCGTCCGATCTCGGGCCGAAGGTCGACTACATCTTCTCGCAGTGGGACGTCGAGAAGATGGTGCAGCAATTGCGTGAGGCCGTCGCCGTGAAGCCAAACGGCATTGCCATGATGGGCCATCCGGGCGACGCCGCGATCATGCCGCTGGCCGAACAGGCGCATAAGGACGGCATCAAGATGATGTACCAGAACGTGCCGGTGCCGAAGGTGGTGGACGCGTTCGGCGGCGGCTATGTCGGCGCCCAGCAGGAGCAGCAGGGCCGCGCGCTCGGCACTGAGGCGTTCAAGCTCGGGAAGCTCAAGTCCGGCGACAAGGCGATCATGATCGGTCCGTTCGAGAACGAGGCCCGCGGCGCGCGCGAGCGCGGCACGGTGGCAGCACTCAAGGAAGCCGGCGTCGAGGTCATCCAGCTGTCGTCGCCGCCGAGCGGCGAATGGGCGTCCGACCCCAATCTGGCGATACCGGTGATCACCGCGGCCCTGCTCAACAATCCCGACGTCAAGGCGGTCGGCTATCCCGGCGGCCAGATGCTGGGCAACGTCGCCACCTACATGCAGGCGGCAGGACGCAAGCCCGGCGACATCTTCAACTTCGGCTTCGATACCAGCCCGCAGATCGTCGAGGCGTTCAAGGGCGGCTGGGTGCAGCTGACGGCTGATCAGCAGCCGTTTCTGCAAGGCTATCTGCCGATCCTCAGCCTTTGCCAGCAGGTGGTGCTGGGCCTGGCGCCGATGAATGTCGACACCGGGGCGGGCTTCGTCACGCCGCAGAATTACGAGATCGTCGCCGAGCTCGCCAAGCAGGCGCTGCGCTGACCTCCCAAACTGCCGGCTGGGCGCAAGCCCGGCCGGCAGGACCGCCGGCACCAGGCCGGGATGATACCACAGGAGCGAGGATCGCCATGGCCGAACGCATCATCGAACTGCGCGACATCAGCAAATCCTATGGCCAGGTCTATGCGCTGGGCGGGGTCAATCTCTCGGTCGACCGCGGCGAGGTGGTTGGCCTGATCGGCGACAATGGCGCCGGCAAATCGACGCTGATCAAGATCCTGTCCGGCGTCGTCAAGCCGACCAGCGGCGAGATCCTGGTGCGCGGCAAGCCGGTGACCGGCTGGAGTGCGGCACGCTCGCGCGACGCCGGCATCGAGACGGTCTTCCAGGACCGGGCGCTGGCCGTGCAGCAGACCATCGTGCGCAACATCTTCATGGGCCGCGAACTCACCGGCTTCATGGGCTTTCTGAAGGTCAATAAAGAGATAGAGGAGGCGAGCCGGCTGATGCGCGAGATCGGCTTTACCTCGAAAGTGTTCACGCCGCATTCGATCGTCGGCCAGCTCTCCGGCGGCGAACGCCAGGGCGTGGCGATCGCGCGCGCCATCTACAAGCAGGCCGAGCTGATCATCCTTGACGAGCCGACGACGGCGCTGTCGCTGACCGAGACCGCCAAGGTCTTCCATTTCGTGCGCCAGGTGCGGGCGAGCGGCCGTTCGATCCTGTTCATCGGCCACAACATCCACCATGTCTTCGACATCGCCGACCGCTTCGTGGTGATTGACCGCGGCAAGGTGGCGCTGACCGCCGATCGCACCGAGGTCAAGTCGGCCGAAGAGCTGATCAATTTCATGGAAGACGTTGCGCATCCCGGAGGATTGCCGGGGCTGCACGAGGCCGGCGACGCGGAGAGGGCAGCACGATGAGCAAGACCATGGAACCCGATCTGCAGAGCCCGCTCGGCGGCAAGGCGGCCCGGCCTGAGTGGAAGCACCCGTCCGACCATTGGCTGCGCGGTTTCGTCATCGACAACCGCGCAGCGCTCGGCACGCTCGCCGTGTTCATCATCATGATGGCGGCGTTCCTGATCGCCAACCCGACCGTGTTCACCACCTGGTATCTCTACAGATCCGTGCTGACCACGCTGCCGGTTGCCCTGTTCGTGGTGGTGCCGCTGGTCTTCGTCGTCACCTGCGGCGAGATCGACCTGTCGTTTCCCGCAACCATGGGCTTTGCCTCCTGGGTGTTCGCGCTGGTGGTGCAGGCCGGCTACGATCCGTTTCTCGGCATCGCAGCGGCGATTCTCACCGGCACGCTGCTCGGCTTTCTCGTCGGATCCCTGGTCGTTTATGGCGGGCTGTCGTCGCTGATCGCCACGCTCGGCATGAATTTCCTGCTGCGAGGACTGATCCAGATCATCAACGAGGGCAGATCGACGGCATTGACCGGTCTCAGCGACAGCTGGGCGTACACCATCTTCTCCGGTCAGGTGTGGGGTTTTCCGGTACAGGTCTTATGGGCACTCGCCTTCGTCATTTTTTCGGCAATGCTCTACAACCGGCACCGCTTCGGCGCGCAGGTGAGGGTCGTCGGCGACAACCCCGACAGCGCCCAGCAAATGGGCATCGACGTCAAGCGTGTGCGGGTGAAAGTGTTCATCTTCACCGGCATCGGGGCCGCGATCGCCGGCACGTTTTCGGTGATGATCAACTTCACCTGGTGGCCGACCGCGGGCGACGGCTATCTCTTGCCGGTGCTGGCTTCGGTGTTCGTCGGCGGCACGCCGACCTGGGGCGGCATCGGTACGGTTGCCGGTGGAGCGATCGGCGCGGTCACCGTGTCGTTCATCCAGACCGGCGTCGTGGCGGCGGGCCTGAGCGGCTTCTACGTCCAGTTCTTCAACGGGCTGATCATCATCCTGTCGCTGCTGGGGCACAAGTGGAACCAGGCGCGGTACAGGTGAGGGGCGGGCTAAATTGACGGGGACGCTCATGTTGCGGACCGCATGCCCCGACGACTGGGCAGACGCCCGTCGCTTCGTCATTCTAAGGCGGAGCAGGAGCGAAGCTCCGTCGCGTAGACCCTGGAATCCATTCCGCGACCTTGGCGTGCAGCTGCGCAGGATTCCGCACCGTGGCAACGCGTTGAAGACGCGGGATGGATCCTCGGGTCTACGCTGCGTCGCTACGCTCCTTGCTCCGCCCGTGGATGACGAGGCGGGGAGGGCTCCGCCAGACTACAACAATGTGGTCGCTTGTAGGACAACAGGACAAGCGGGCGCTCACACCGCCGCCACAAACCCGTCCAGCACGCGTTTCTGGCCGGCCTTGTCGAAGTCGATGGTCAGCTTGTTGCCTTCGATGTTGGAGATGTTGCCGTTGCCGAATTTCTGGTGGAAGACGCGGTCGCCGACGCTGAAGGGCGACGGCGTGTCGGCGACGGATTTGGCGACCAGTTCGCCGTCAATGGTGCGGCCTTTGACGCTGGTTCGGCCGGCGCCGTAGCCGGAGTCGGTCTCGCCATAGCCGATGCGCTCGACCTGGTGGCCGGAGCGCGAGCCCCAGTTGCGGTCGGTCGCCTCGGTGCGGTTGGCCTGCGCGCGCTGCCAGCCGGGCGTCGCATAGGTGTTGGAGAAGGCGCCGGATTTTTCCGCGCCGACATTGTCGAAGCGCGAGGCGCCGTAGGGGTTCTGCCGCCCTGCGCCCTGGCCGCCACGGCCCGACGCGAACGAACCGCCGCCATAGGAATTGCCGTAGCCGCCATAGGAGTTGCCGCTTTCGGCGACCTCGACATGGGCTTCCGGCAGTTCGTCCAGAAAGCGCGACGGGATGGTCGATTGCCACAGGCCGTGGATGCGGCGGTTGGAGACGAACCACAGATGCAGGTTCTTCTTGGCCCGGGTCAGGCCGACATAGGCGAGACGGCGCTCTTCCTCCAGGCCGGAGCGGCCGCCTTCGTCCAGCGCGCGTTGGTGCGGGAACAGGCCTTCCTCCCAGCCGGGGAGGAACACGGTCTCGAATTCGAGGCCTTTTGCCGAATGCAGCGTCATGATGTTGACGGCGTCAAGCTCGGCGTTCTGCTCGGCGTCCATGACCAGGGCGACATGTTCGAGGAAGGAGCGCAGCGATTCGTACTCCTCCATCGAGCGGATAAGCTCTTTCAGGTTTTCCAGCCGGCCCGGCGCCTCGACCGAGCGGTCGTTCTTCCACATGTCGGTGTAGCCGCTCTCCTCCAGAATGGTCTCGGCGAGTTCGGTGTGCGGCGTGGTTTCCAGCGCCTTCTGCCAGCGCTCGAAATTGGCCGCCACTTCGCGCAAGGCCGCGCGGGGCTTGGGCTTCAGCTCGTCGCTTTCTGCGAGCTTGGCGGCTGCCTCCAGCATCGGGATGCGCAAGCTCCGCGCCGTGTCGTGGATCTGGCGGATGGTGGCTTCACCCAGGCCGCGCTTGGGGACATTGACGATGCGCTCGAAGGCGAGGTCGTCGGCGCCCTGCGCGACGACGCGGAAGAAGGCCAGTGCATCGCGGATTTCCATGCGCTCATAGAAGCGCGGGCCGCCGATGACGCGGTAGTTGAGGCCGAGCGTGACGAAGCGATCCTCGAATTCGCGCATCTGGAAGGAGGCGCGGACCAGGATGGCCATATCATTGAGCTTGTGCTTGGCACGCTGGTAGGTCTCGATGGTCTCGCCGACGGCGCGCGCCTCCTCCTCGGAATCCCAGGCGGCGTGGACATGCACCTTCTCGTCGTCCTCGGCGACCTTCTCGGTGAACAGCGTCTTGCCGAAGCGGCCCTCATTGTGGGCGATGAGGTGCGAGGCAGTGCCGAGGATGTGCGCGGTCGAGCGATAATTGCGCTCCAGACGGATGATGGTGGCGCCGGGAAAATCCTTGTCGAAGCGCAGGATGTTGTCGACCTCGGCGCCACGCCAGCCATAGATCGATTGGTCGTCGTCGCCGACGCAGCAAATATTCACGCTCACGGGCTGTTCCGCGCCTGCCGGCGCGGGCCCTCGCAACGGCTCGGACGCCCGGTCGGGCATGCGGCCTTTGGCCGAGCGCGCTTTACCCTCCCCTGGATGGGGAGGGTCGCCGCGAAGCGGCGGGGAGGGGTGACTGGCGCCGGCGCTGCCACCCCCACCCGCGCCGCTACGCGGCGCGACCTCCCCCATCGAGGGGGAGGTAGGTCTTTGCGCCAGCAGCCGCAGCCACATGTATTGCGCGGTGTTGGTGTCCTGGTACTCGTCGACGAGGATGTATTTGAAGCGCTTGTGGTAGTCCTTCAGCACGTCCGGATTGGCGCGGAAGATGCGGATCGGGTGGCAGAGCAGATCGCCGAAGTCGCAGGCGTTCAGCGTCTTCAGCCGCTCCTGATAGGCCTTGTAGAGTTCCCGGCCCTTGCCGTTGGCGAAGCTGCGCGCGTCGCCCTCGGCAATGTCGGCGGGGCCTTGGCCCTTGTTCTTCCAGCCGTCGATCATCTGCGCGAACTGCTTGGCCGGCCAGCGCTTGTCGTCGAGGCCTTCGGCCTGGATCAGCTGCTTGATCAGCCGTACGACATCGTCGGTGTCGAGGATGGTGAAATCGGATTTGAGCCCGGCCAGCTCAGCGTGGCGGCGCAAGAGCTTGACGCCGATGGAGTGGAAGGTGCCGAGCCACGGCATGCCCTCGACGGCTTCGCCGACGAGATGGCCGATGCGCTGCTTCATCTCGCGCGCGGCCTTGTTGGTGAAGGTCACCGCCAGGATCTGCGAGGGGAAAGCCCTGCCGGTGGCCAGGATATGGGCGATGCGGGTGGTCAGCACGCGGGTCTTGCCGGTGCCGGCGCCGGCCAGCACCAGGACCGGGCCTTCGGTGGTTTCCACCGCCAGCCGCTGCTCGGGGTTGAGGCCGTTGAGATAATCGGGCGCGCTGTTGGGGCCGCTGCGGGCCGCCATGGCGCGCGCAGCTATGCCCGACGGGGCTGCGGGCCGCGCATTGGGTTCGTCAAAAAAGGGCATGTCTTCCGCAAAGCCGGACATCTCCCCCGAATGTAGTGATTCGGGAGCGAAAGACCAGAAGTGTCTACGTTTTGTTCTGGTTTGAAAGTGAGATTCTGGGGCGCAGTGCGAATTTCATCGTCCCGACGCCCGACAATGTCGTGGAGGTGCTGCAGCGTGGGAGCGGAATGAAGTCGAGCGTTTGCTCTCGCCTTATGCTGGCAGGGCCAGCTTGACACACGCGGCCTGGGGGAGAAAGCTGGCGACAGGGCAGGGGCGGCTGCCCGTGAGGCGCTGCAAAGCGCATCAGTCGAAGGAGTATCGTCTTGGCTGTCGTCATCACCTCCCTCATCCTGTTCCTCATCGGCCTCGCACTTGGCGGCGGCGGCGTCTGGCTCGCGATGCTGGGCGGCAGCTGGTACTATGTCGTCACCGGTCTCGCCTTCCTCATCGCCGCATGGCTGCTCTTCCGGCGCAAATCGACGGCGCTCTGGCTCTACGCGGCGATCGTGCTCGGCACGCTGGCCTGGGCGGTGTGGGAAATCGGCTTCGACTGGTGGGAACTCGGACCGCGCGGCGGCATCATCGTGCTTCTGGCGCTGTGGCTGCTGACGCCTTGGGCAAGGCGGGGCCTGATCGGCCCCGACGCGCGCGCGCCGCTCATTCTGGCCGTGCTCGCATCGCTCGCCGTCGCCGGTTATTCGATGACGGCCGATCCCAAGGACATCGCCGGCGACCTCAGCGCCGACAAGGTGACGCCGACTGCCGATCTCGGCGGCAATGTGCCTCCGGGCGAATGGCATTTCTACGGCCGTACGCAATTTGGCCAGCGCTATTCGCCGCTCGACCAGATCACGCCCGACAATGTCGCCAAATTGCAGCCGGCCTGGATCTACCAGACCGGCGACGTGAAAGGGCCGGACGATGTCGGCGAAACCACCTACCAGGTGACGCCGCTGAAGGTGGGCGATGCGCTCTATATCTGCACGCCGCACAATTTCGCCATCGCCATCGATGCCGCCACCGGCAAGGAGAAATGGCGTTTCGATCCCAAGATCAAGCTCGACAAGGACCGCCAGCACCAGACCTGCCGCGGCGTGTCCTATTATGCCGATGCCAAGATCGCCGCCGGCCAGCCTTGCGCGACGCGCGTCTATCTGCCGACCTCGGATGCGCGGCTGATCGCGCTCGACGCCGCCAACGGCCAGGTCTGCCCGTCCTTCGCCGAAGCCGGCACGCTCAATTTGTTGACCAACATGCCGTATCCGAAGTCGGGCTATTATTACTCGACCTCGGCGCCGCTGATTGCGGGCGGCAAGATCATCATCGGCGGCGCGGTCAACGACAATTATTCGACGCAAGAGCCGTCCGGCGTCATCCGGGCCTTCGACGTCGACACCGGCGCCCTGGTGTGGAACTGGGATTCCGGCAATCCGGACCAGACAACGCCGCTGGCGGCAGGCCAGACCTACACCCACAACTCGCCCAACATGTGGTCGACGGCAAGCGCCGACGAGAAGCTCGGCCTGCTCTATGTGCCGCTCGGCAACCAGACGCCGGACCAGCTCGGGATGGGCCGCAGCGCCAATGTCGAGAAGTTTTCCTCCTCGATCACCGCGCTCGATCTGGCCACCGGACAAGTGCGCTGGGTGCGGCAGACCGTGCATCACGACCTCTGGGACATGGATGTGCCGGCACAGCCGACCCTGGTCGACATCACCACCGCTGCCGGCGTCGTTCCGGGCCTGGTTGGACCGACCAAGCAGGGCGACCTCTACGTGCTCGACCGGCGCAGCGGCGAGCCGATCATCCCGATCAAGGAAGTGCCGGCGCCGGGCGGCGCTGTCGAGGGCGATCACACGTCGCCGACGCAGCCGGTCTCGGATCTCTCCTTCAATCCGAGGCCGCTGACCGGCGCCGACATGTGGGGCATCACCATGTTCGACCAGCTGGCCTGCCGGATCGAATTCCAGGGCCTGCGCTACGAGGGCCGCTACACCCCGCCATCGGTGCAGGGGTCGCTGGTCTATCCCGGTAATTTCGGCACATTCAACTGGGGCGGCGTCGCCGTCGATCCGGTGCGGCAGGTGATGTTCGGCATGCCGACCTATCTGGCGTTCAAATCGCAGCTCATTCCGCGCGACCAGGTGCCGCCGCCGGATGAGGGGCGCGGCAGCGAGCAGGGGCTGAACCGCAATGAGGGCGCACCCTATGCGGTGGTGATGGGGCCGTTCCTGTCGCCGCTCGGCGTGCCCTGCCAGGCGCCGCCATGGGGCTATGTGGCGGGAGCGGACCTCAGAACCGGCAAGATCGCCTACAAGCACCGCAACGGCACCGTCTACGACATGACGCCGTTGCCCTTGCCGCTGAAGGTCGGTGTTCCCGGCATTGGCGGGCCGATGATCACCGCCGGCGGCGTCGTCTTCCTGGGCGCGGCGGTCGACGACTATCTGCGCGCCTATGACCTGACATCGGGCAAGCAGCTTTGGCAGGCCAGGCTGCCGGCCGGTGGGCAGTCGACGCCGATGACCTACACCGTCGCCGACGGCCGCCAGTTCGTGGTCATCGTCGCCGGCGGCCATGGCTCGGTCGGCACCAAGCCCGGCGACTATGTGATGGCCTATACGCTGCCGAAGTAGCAGCGATGTGACTTAGGTAAGTGATCGGCCCGGCAGATATTCTGTCGCGCCGCCCCTCATCTGCCTGCCGGCATCTATACGGGGAGAAGTGCCCGGCAGGGCGATGAGGGCAGCAGCAGCCTTGGTCAGCTTGCGTAAGAGATGGCCTTTGAGGCCGGGCACGGAGCCCAGTACTTCATTGGTTAGCTGCGGCCCTGTTTCGGCCTGCTGGATCAGCGTGGTGCCGGCCGACGCCGGTCGACGCGGACCTTCACCATCCGAGCGGCGGCTGCGGCAGCAGCGGAGCGCATTGCCAGCAAGGCAGCAACAGCAAGCACGAGCGCGCTTGCAAGGATCGGAGTAGACAAGGTCATGGCGTTGTTCCTTCTCGTCGGGCTCGCCGCTACGAGCGAGACCATCATCAGCTTCCTTCCATATTGTGGCGGCACCATCGACATTCTCTGAAATGACCAAAATGTGATGGGCGCGTTCGGCGGGGCGGCCGCATCGTTCGATGGCGCAAGCGTCACCCATCCGAGACTGGACCGTGCGAGCTTGCACCCTATCTTGATCCGCGAGTCATCCCGGAGTGACCGCGAGGTCATCCCGGAGTGACCATGAGGTCATCCCGGAGTGACCGTGAGATCATCTCCTAACGAGGAGCACGCCATGACGAAACCCACCGCCGAAGCCGTCAAACCTGCCAAACCTGCCATCACCCAGGCGATGATCGATGCCTATGACGAATACACGCATCTGACGCTCGACCGCCGCCGCTTCATGGAACAGCTGACCAGGCTTGCCGGATCGGGCGCGGCGGCGGCCGCGATCGCGCCGCTGCTTGCGGCGAATTCGGCGCAGGCGGCAATCGTCGCCGACAACGATCCGCGCGTGAAGGCTGAAGATATCACCTATTCCGGCAGCAGCGGTGAGATGAAGGGCTATCTGGTCAGGCCGGCGGACCAGTCCGGCAAGCTCGGCACCGTCATCGTGGTGCATGAGAACAGGGGGCTCAACCCGCATATCAAGGATGTTGCGCGGCGCGTTGCGCTGGAAGGGTTCGTGGCGCTGGCGCCGGATTTCCTGTCGCCGCTCGGCGGCACGCCCGCTGACGAAGACAAGGCGCGCGACATGTTCACCAAGCTCGACGCCAGCCAGGTCACCGCCGATGGCCTGGCGACCATCGCCTATCTCAAGGGCGAGAAGGACGGCAACGGCAAGGTCGGTGCTGTCGGCTTCTGCTGGGGCGGCGGCACGGTCAACAATCTGGCGGTCAACGCGCCCGATCTCGCCGTCGGCGTCGCCTATTACGGCATGCAGCCGAAGGCCGAGGATGTGGCGAAGATCAAGGCGGCGCTGTTGCTGCACTATGCCGGGCTCGACGAGCGCATCGACGCCGGCATCGATGCCTACAAGAAAGCGCTCGACGCCGCCCATGTCGAATACACGCTCTATGTCTATGACGGCGTCAACCATGCCTTCAACAACGACACCTCGGCCGCGCGCTACGACAAGAAGGCAGCCGATCTCGCCTGGGGACGGACGATCGCTTTCCTCAAGGAGAAGCTGGCGTAGGCTTCAGGCCGCCGACGACGCCCATACGCTTTCATAGGCCGGCGACAGCGTAAAACCGGCCGGCAGCACCGAGACCGGGGGCGGGCGCCGCACGCCCTCCTGCAGATAGCGCAACGCCGACACCAGTCCGTTCATCGTGTAGGGCTTGGCGATGACGCCGATCGCGCCGGCGAAATGGTCGGGGATGCGTTTTGGATTGGCGGTCATGAACACCACCATGGAACGGTTACCCTCGCGGATATGCTCGGCAACCTCGACCCCGGTTGGTCCGTCGGCGAGGTGGATATCGACAAAGGCAATATCGGCATCGGCGGTATCAATCATACCTCTTGCTTCGGCCAAGGATGTCGCCCAACCCACAACGCTGTGGCCGGCTTCCTCGACGAGGCTTTCCAGTTCCATCGCCAGCAACGCCTCGTCCTCGACGATCAGGACCTTGAGCGGTTCGTTCATGACAGCTTCCCTTTCTGCTGCGGTTCGTTCGGCATCGAGATGACGACCTTTGTGCCCGGGCCGGCGTCGCGCCATTCGATGTCGGCATGCAACTGCCGGGCAAGCGACTTGATCAGCCGCATGCCGAAGGAAGCATCGCCACTGGCCTCGGCCATGCCGACGCCGTCATCGGAAACCTCGATGTTGAAGTGGCCGTCGGGCTGGCTCATCTTGATGCCGATGCGCCCCGCGGTGGTGCCGTCCGGCTTTTCCTTGAAGGCGTGCTTCAGCGCGTTGGTGACAAGCTCATTGACCATCAAGGCAACAGGCGTGGCTTTTTCGGCCGGAATGACGATGGGTTCGAGGTCCAGCGCCGGCTTGATCTCGGCGCGCCCCGATGCGGTCAGCAGGTCGGTGACCAGATCCCTGGCGAAATCCGAGACATCGAAGCGGCTGACATCCTTTGACTGGTAGAGACGGCGATGCACAGTGCTCAGCGCCTCGATGCGCTCCAGCATGGTGGTCAGGGATCGCTTCGTCGCTTCATCCTTGATTGCCCGGCTTTGCATGATGATCAGCGAGGAGATCATCTGCAGGTTGTTTTTCACCCGATGGTCGACCTCGTGCAGCAGCGTGGTCTGCGCCTCAAGGGCGGCCTCAAGCTCGCGCGTGCGTTCCTTGACAGCCTTTTCAAAGCGGTTCTTGTCGGCGGTGATGCGATCCTCCGAGCGCTTGCGATCGGAGACATCGAGCTGTGAGGCAAAGAAGAACAGGAGTTCGCCTTTGTCGTTGGAAACCGGGCTGATGTAGAGCGCATTCCAGAATGTCGAGCCGTCCTTGCGGTAGTTCAACAGATCGATGGCGATATCGGTTCCCGCTGCTATCGCGTCGCGCACGCTAGCCACAGCTGCCTTGTCTGTCTCTGGCCCCTGCAGGAAGCGGCAGTTCTTGCCCATGACCTCGTCGCGCTCGTAGCCGGTCAGGCGCAGGAACGCGTCATTGGCAAAGACGATCGGATTGTCCGCCTGACGGGGATCGGTGATGACCATCGACATGCGGGTGGCGCGGATGGCGGCCGCGAACGGATCGCCCTTGCCGTGCTCGGCATGCAGATTGTCCGTCATGTGCCATGCGTCGGCCGGTTCCCTGGTCCTTTTCCAGTCCATGCTTTCACTCCAAGCCGTTTTTCAGGGGTCACAACGGCTTAGACGTGGAATTGGTTCAATCTTGATCTTCTTGTCGCAGGCAGCCGTTTGCGAAACCGAATCGCCGGTTGCGCAAACTGTCGAAATGAACGGTTTTTGAAGGTTGTCGGATGCAGCCGATTCGCTGAAAGCGGGGCTGGCGCAGACCTTTGGAAATGATCAGGTCGCAATGGTCCGTGGCGGCGCTCGCCGGTGGCGGCTTTCTCAGAACAGCGGAAACATCAGGCGTGGCCACGCTTCATGCGCGCCTGCTTCAGGATGGCGCGCCAGCGGATCATGTCGAAGGGGATAGGCTCGTTGTTGTTGGCGATGTGGAAGATCTCGTTGTTGACGTTCTTCAACGAGCGCCAGAAATCATAGTCGGTGATGCGCGGATCGGCAGCCAGCCTGTCCACCTCGACCTTGATGTCGGTTTTCATGCACGTTCCTCGAACCGCCTGTTGCCCGCCGCCCGTCACAACTCGCATGGCACCGTTCTCAAACGGTCAGCTGAGTCGTTCAATGGCCCAAATGGCTTGTTCACGTTAAAACCTTGGTAAGGTTAACGCGGGCGCGGCAGCGCTTCAAGCGGTCCTGCGGCGAATACCGATCGAACGGCCGGCGCGCTCGGGCATCGGCAGTGCAGAATGGGCGGCGCGCATGGCTTCCACCTTGGCCTGCACATCGGCGGGGAAGGGCGCGACTTTCGGCCCGGACATGTCGACATGCAGCGACAGGGTTTCGGAGGTGGCGGCAAGCCAGCCATCGACATGGCGGATTTCCTGGTAGGCCCGCAGCCGCTTGTCGTCGTGATCGATCAGCTGGAAGGATACGACGACCTTGTGTTCGAGGTGCAGTTCCTGGACATAGCAAACATGGACTTCGGCCGTGTAGATGGTCAGGCGCCGCTCTTCGACATAGTCCAGCCCCATGCCCATCGCCTCGAACGCCTCATCCGAGCAGCGGTCGAACAACACGTTGTAATAGGCCATGTTGAGATGGCCGTTGTAGTCGATCCAGTCCTTCTCGATGTCCATCGGTTTGGAAACTAAGGGGGCGGGAACAGGCATGGAAAGTTCCTTGTTCTGGTGCTGGACAGAGCGCGGCAGTCGAGACTACGCATCCATAATCGCATAACAAGCGTGGACGCTGGTCCATTCGCGGAGGAATTCATGGCTCTGAGCGACCTCAATCCGGTCGAACGCAACGAGGAAGGCATCGCCGCCGTGCTCGGCATTCTCAAGCAGCAGCTCGGCGAACGCTTCCAGACAGGCGCGGCGATCCGCTCGCAGCATGCGCATACCACCACCTATATTCCGACGCAGGCGCCTGACGGTGTCGCGTTCCCGGAGACGACAGAAGAGGTGCAGGAGATCGTACGTGCCTGCGCCGCGCACCGCGTGCCGGTCATCGCCTTCGGCGTCGGTTCCTCGCTGGAGGGCCACACCAACGCGCCGGGTGGCGGCATCTCGGTCGACACCTCGCGCATGAACCGCATCCTGTCGGTCAACCCCGAGGATCTCGACTGCACGGTCGAGCCTGGCGTAACGCGCGAGGATTTGAATCGGCACCTGCGCGATACCGGCCTGTTCTTCCCCATCGATCCCGGCGCCAATGCTTCGCTCGGCGGCATGGCGGCAACGCGGGCCTCCGGCACCAATGCGGTGCGCTACGGCACGATGCGTGAAAACGTGCTGTCGCTGACGGCCGTCATGGCCGATGGCGAGACGGTGACGACCGGCAAGCGGGCGAAAAAGAGTTCGGCCGGCTACGATCTGACGCGGCTTCTGGTCGGCTCGGAAGGCACGCTCGGCATCATCACCTCGCTGACCTTGAAGCTGCAAGGCATTCCGCAGGCGATCTCCGGCGGCGTCTGCCCGTTTCCAAACCTCGAGGCGGCCTGCAACGCGGTCATCGCGACCATCCAGATGGGCATTCCGGTGGCGCGGATCGAACTGGTCAATGGACTGCAGATGCGGGCGATGAAGAATTACTCGAAGCTCGATTATCCCGAGAGCCCGTGCCTGTTCGTCGAGTTCCACGGCAGCGATGCCGGCGTCGCCGAACAGGCCGAGACCTTCGGTGCCATTGCTGAAGACAATGGCGGCGGGCCATTCCTTTGGACCAGCGTCGCCGAGGAGCGCACGAAACTCTGGAAAGCCAGGCACGATGCTTATTGGGCGTCACTGACGCTACGGCCGGGCGCCAAGGGCCTTTCGACCGATGTCTGCGTGCCGATCTCGCGGCTGGCCGAATGCGTTGCCGAAACCGAGGCCGACATTGCCGAGATGGGCCTGGTTGCGCCGATCGTCGGCCATGCCGGCGACGGCAATTTCCATGTGCTGGTGCTGATGGATGTCAACGACCCCAAAGAGATCGCGCTGGCGGAGAAATTCGTCTCGCGGCTGAACATGCGGGCGATCGCCATGGACGGCACCTGCACCGGCGAACACGGCATCGGCCAGGGCAAGATCGGCTTCCTGCGCCATGAGCTCGGCCATGGTGTCGACATCATGCGCTCCATAAAAAAAGCGCTCGACCCGCAAGACATCATGAACCCGGGCAAGATATTACCTGCATAGCCGAAATGTGAGGAGCGGCAATGGATACCCTGATTATAAGGGCATCGCTTGGCAAGACACTGTTACTGCTGTCGGCCAGCCTCTTCTTTGTCCTGGCCTGCGCTTTCCTGATTTATGTCTCCGAGGACGGCGACACTGCCGGCCTTTGGTGGTGCGTGGCCTTTTTCGGGCTGGTCGCGTTGGTGTTTGCCTGGCAGCTTGTGCGGCCGCAGATTCTGGTGCTGAACGGACAAGGTTTCAGTCTCGGCGGAGGCCTTGTTCGATCGCCCAACCTGGTCCCCTGGAAGAATATCGAAAGCTTCTTCGTCGTCCATCGCCGGCGCAGGATAGGCGATATGATCGGGTACAATTTCGCACCGGGGGTCAAGAAAAGCTCCGTCATGGGCAGCGTGACCAAAAGCCTCGGCGCCGAAGCCGCATTACCGCAGGGCTGGACATTGTCGCCTGAGGAGATGGTGGTGCTGCTGAACGAATATCGCCGACGGGCCATGGCAGGATAGTCTCTTGCGCACAGGCCGGACCGCGGTCAAAGGCGTCCAAAAATCTCTGCTCTTCCAGATACATCAGAGATCAAGCAACTCTGGATGAATTGCCTCTTTATCGACACGCTGATGCGGGTAGAGTGCGGCTGACTTTCAATCAACCCGTTCGGAGCTGATGCTCGCACGCCTGTTCGTGATCTTCGGTGGCTTGTTTGTGCTGGTGCTGGTTGCGGCGCTGGTGGTGCCGTATTTTGTCGATTGGACCGGGTACCGCGCCCAATTCGAGCGCGAGGCGAGCGCCATTCTCGGCCGCAAGGTGACGGTGCAAGGCGACGCCACGGCGCGGCTGTTGCCGTTCCCCTCGGTGACCTTCTCAAACGTCACGGTCGCCGGCGGCCCCGGCGGCCAGCCGGCAATGACCGTCGAGACCTTTTCGATGGACGCGGAACTGGCGCCGTTCCTGCGCGGCGAAGTGCTGATTTTCGACATGCGGCTGGTGCATCCGAAGGCGACGATCGACATCGCCGATAACGGCACGGTCGACTGGGCGATACGGCCGTCCTCGCCCTTCGATCTCAACCAGATCTCGATCGAGAAGCTCACGGTGACGGAGGGAGAAATTGCGCTCCGCCATGCCGCAGGCGGGCGCAGCCATCTGATTTCCGAGATCAATTCGACCATCTCTGCCAAGTCGCTGGCCGGGCCGTGGCGCATGGACGGAACGTTGCTGCTCGACGGACTGCGTTCGACGGTTGCGGCTTCGACCGGCAAGGCCGAAGGCAGCGGCCAGATGCGGCTGAGGCTCAAGGTTGATCCCGATGCCTATCCACTGGTCATCGAAACCGACGGCAATGCAGGCATCGTCAATGGGGCTGCCGTCTATTCCGGCCAGTTCAAGATTTCCGGCAACGACAAGAATTCGGCTACGCTGCGCGGCAGCGATGGTGAGGTTGTCGAGATCAATACGGGCAAGGTCAGCGCCGGCAAGCCCGATCCGGGCTTCCGGCTGAACGGCAAGTTCTCGCTTGATCACCAGAAGCTCGGCGTCGACGAATTCCGCTTCGAGACCGGGCCGCTCGACAATCCCTACACAGCCGACGGCAAGGCTTCGGTCGATCTCGGCCTTAGGCCGAACTTCGCCATCGAGGCCAATGGCGCGCAGGTGCAACTGGACGAGGCGGTGGGCGCTGAGAAGGGCGCCGGCCTGACGCTGGACCAGCGCATTGCCGGGATCGAGCAGGCGCTGCTCGAACTGCCGAAGCCGAGTATCCCCGGCACTGTCGAGGTCAAGCTGCCGGCGGTGGTGGCTGGCGACACCACGGTGCGCGACGTGCATCTCTCGGCCGAGCCGGTCGAGGGCGGCTGGTCGGTGAAATCGCTGGCCGCGACCTTGCCCGGGCGCACGACGCTGGAAGCCAGCGGCATGCTCAGCGTCGAAGATCATTTCGGTTTCAGCGGCTCCATGCTGCTGGCGGTGGCGCAGCCTTCCGGCTTTGCTGCCTGGTTGTCCAAAGATGTCGACGAGGCGATCCGCCGGCTGCCGGCCGCCGGCTTCAAGGCCAAGGTGGACCTGTCGGAGAAGCGCCAGGCGTTCAGCGATCTCGAACTGATCCTCGGCAAGTCGAAGTTCACCGGCCGCATCGATTCCAGCCAGCCCGACGACGCCAAGTCCTCGGTGCTGATGCGGCTCGAGGGCGGCGAACTCGATGTCGACGGGCTGACGGCCTTCGCCTCGATCTTCGTCAGCGACAAGGGCGCCAACCGCTTTTCCGACCGCGACCTCGATTTTCAGATCAAGGCAGGGCCGGTCAATGCCGGCGGGCTCACCGCCGACACGGTCGATACCGCGCTCCGGCTCCGCGACGGGCTGCTCGAAATCGACCGGCTGTCGATTGGCGGCCTTGCCGGCGCCTCGATCAGCGCCACCGGCCGGATCAAGGATTTTCCGGCAAGCCCGACCGGCAAGCTCGATGCCTCGGTGGTCGCAGTCGATCTGAAGCCGCTGATCGACATTGCCGCGCAACACTATCCCGACAATCTGATGCTGAAGGGACTGGCTGGCCGCACGGCCGCCTATCCTGAACTGTTCCAGGACGCGCGCGTCGATCTGGTGGCGAGCGCCGCCGACAATGGCGACGGCACGACCGGGCTGGCGGTGAGCGGACAAGGCAAGGCCGGTGGTTCGGCCTTTTCGGCGTCGCTGTCGGGCAAGGGGGCCGTCGGCCAGTTGCTCGACGCGCCGGTGACGCTGACCTTCAACGCCAAAAACCCCGACGCCACGGCGCTGCTGGCGCTCTACGGCCTGCCGGCGCTGCCGCTCGGCATGCTCGGCCAGGCAAGCACCGATATTTCGGCGAAAGGCACGTTTGGCGGCGGCCTGGCGACGAGCTTCAATTTCGCCGCCGATGACTTCAAGGCGACGTTCGACGGCACCGTTGCTCAGACGCCGCAAGGCGCCACCGCCAAGGGCAAGATCGGCCTCGACGCCTCCGACATCGAGCCCTGGCTGATGACGACCGGCGCCGGCCTGCCGGGCATGGGAACGGGCACCTCGACCTCGCTCAGCGCGGATGCCGATTTCGGCAATGGCCTGCTGGTGTTGAGCGGCCTCAGCGGATCCATCAACGAGTCGGAGATTTCGGGCGACGTCAACATCGATGCGAAGCAGGGGCTGCCGCATTTTGCCGGTGCGCTGGCGCTCGACGAACTGGACCTCGACCCGATTGCGGTTGCGCTGTTCGGTGACCAGTCGTTCCTCAGCAGCAACGCGAACTGGCCGACGGCGCCATTCAGCCAGAACTCCAGCCTGCCGTTCAGCGCCGATCTCGATCTGACGACGGCGACGCTTGCCGCCGGACCGCTGGCGACAGCCTATGACGCGTCGCTGTCGTTGAAACTGGACCAGGAAGGCATCCGCGTTTCGGACCTGAAGGCAAAACTGCTCGGCGGCGCGCTCACCGGATTGTTCGAGTTGAAGAACACAGACGGCACGGGGCTGTTCTCCGGCCAGATGAGGCTTGCCGGCGCTGACCTGGCGACCGTGCTGCCGGCTGCCGGCCTGAGTGGCAGCGGCGACTTCTCGACAGGGCTGTCGACCAGCGGCAAATCGGTCGACGCGATGATTGCCGCACTCTCCGGCTCGGGCACGGCGGCGCTGAAAGGCCTCACCATTGCCGGCGTCAATCCCGATGCCTTCGGCGCGTTGATTGCCAAGGCTGATGCGATCGGGCGCGACATCGACACAGCAAAGACCGCGGGCTTTGCACCTGAGATCGCTGGCGACGGCAGCTTTGCTGCCGGCGATGCCGACATCGCCTTCACGGTCGCCGGCGGCACGTTGCGGGCACCACCGATCAAATTCGAAAACCAGGCGGCGACGCTGTCTGCCGACATCACGGCCGACCTCAACACCGGCACCGTCGCCACCAAGGGCGCTGTCACCTACAAGCCTGGCGACGAGGCGCTGATCGGCTCCGATCCGACGGTCAATTTCAGCGTCGATGGGCCGTTCGGGGCGCTGAAGAAGCAGTTCGACAGCGAGCCGCTGGCGCAATTTTTGACCCAGCGCGCGCTGGAAAAGGAGCAGCAGCGGGTCGAGGCGATGCAGGCCGCACTGCTCGAGAAGCAGCGGCTGCGGCGCGAGGTGCGCTACTACGCCGCCCTGCAGACCGAGCGCGACAACGCGGCCGAGGAATTGCGCAAGCAGGAGGAAGCGGCACGGCTCAAAGCCGAGGCCGACGCCAAGGCGAAGGCACAGGCCGATGCGAAGGCACAGGCCGAAGCGGATGCCAAGGCCAAGGCGGATGCCGAAGCAAAGGCCGATGCCGATGCGAAAGCGCAAGCAGAGGCTGACGCAAAGGCCAAGGCAGATGCGGACGCGAAAGCCCAGGCGGAAGAGCAGGCTGCCGAAGACGCCGCCAAGGCCGAGGACGAACGGAAGAAGGCCGAACAGGCTCGGATCGCTTCGCAGGAAAAAGCCAGGCTGGAGGCCGAGCGCAAGGCTCAGGAGCAGGCGCCGAAGGTCGACCGCTCACTTCCCGGTGTCAGTGACGGTTCGGCCCCGGTGCCGCCGAAGCCCAGGACAAATCCGTTCTCCGTCGACAATTTGCTGAAGTCGCTGGGCAATTAAGAACCATTCAGACCGCGCCGCGCTTGGCCCAGTCCAGCACGTGGAGCCTGAGGGCCGACGACAGATTCGCATCGCGCGGCCTTGTTTCGTCGATTTCGGCGACCAGGGCAGCAAGCGTCAGCTTGCGCGCGGCGGCGATGGCGAGGAGATCGTCGTAAAAGGGTTTTTCGAGGGAATAGCTGGTGCGATGGCCGCGGATGGTCACCGAGCGTTTTTCGACCGGGCTCACCGCAGGCCGTCCATCAATCGCCCTGGTCTTCCGGGCGTTCGCGGCGGTGGCCGGCGACGAATTTTTCGGCCTTGTCCAATGTCAGCCGGTCACGAGTTCTTTCGGCTTTGGAACGGCCGTGCAGAGCGCGGTTCTCGCCGGCGAGCTTTTCCTTTTCGGTGCGCGCCTTCTGCTTGCGGACCTGGCGAAGGTTGACGATTTCGCCCATGTCGCGCCGACCGTCCCGCTACTTCTTGCGGAAGGCGTCGAGCGACACGACGTCGGCGCCCTTGCCGGCGGCGGCATCGGCCACGGCGGGCTTTTTCTCGGCCTCGGTGGCAGCTGCCTTCTTCTCGGCCTTCGGCTTTTTCTCGGAGACGATAGCCAAAGGCTCGGGAGCCGGCTGGGCGGCTGCATCGTCTTCCGCCGGGACGTCGGTCTTGACGTCGAATTCGAGTTCGAAATTGACCGATGGGTCGTAGAAGCCGCGTACGGCCGAGAACGGGATTTCCAGCTTCTCCGGCACGTCGGAGAAGGACAGCCCGACCTCGAAGCCGGTATCGGTCACCTTGAGGTCCCAATACTGGAACTGGATGACGATGGTCATCTGTTCGGGATAGCGCTCGCGCAGCCTGGAGGACACCCGCACGCCCGGCGCGCCGGTCAGGAATGTGATGAAGAAATGATGATTGCCGGGAAGGCCGGTGCGCGCGACTTCGGCCAGGACCTTGCGCATGACGCCGCGCAATGCCTCCTGGGCCAGAATGTCGTAGCGGATGTGGTCGTCGGCCATGTGCTGGTCGGGTTCCGTTGAATCGTCCGCATAGCTGTAATCAAGCTTGAGCGCGGCGTAAACCGGATATAGATCGCTGATGCGCCGAAGCGAAGCCCGTGACGAACGATTTGATCGCCGGCTTTGACGTTCAGGCGCTGGCCAGCTGTTTTTCCACCGCTGCCGCGGATCTGCGCTTGCCGAAGGCGCGCAGGAAGGTGCGCACGCCGTGGGTCGCGGATTGCAACACTTCGTCTTCGGACGGCATGCCGCCTAGCATGAAGGTGGTCTGCAGTTCGGCGTTGGCCAGCGCCAGGAACTGGCGTGCGGCGACATCGGGATCGTCGACTGCGAGATGGCCGGCATGGGCGAGGCGGGCAAAACGGGCGGCAAGTGCGGGCCAGGTCCGGCCCGGCCCCTGGTCGCGCCATTCTGCGAAGAGCTCGGGATAGCGCTCGCCTTCGGTCTGGATCAGCTTGCGCAGGAAGCGTCCGTCGCGGTTGCAGATGCAGTTCTGATTCATGCGCACGGCAAAGCCGATCAGGTCGGCTTCCAGATCCTTCGGCTGGTCTGGGAAAGAGGCGAAGGTGGCGAAGATGCCGGCATTGCAGCGCTCCGTCAGATCGCGCACCACAGCCACGAAGAGCTTTTCCTTGTCGCGGTGGTGATTGTAGATGGTCTGGCGCGACACGCCGGCCTCCACCGCGATCAGGTCGATATTGGCGCCGGCAAAGCCTTCCCGGCAGAAGACCGAAGCCGCCGCATCGATGATCGACATACGCTTGGCCTCGTGGCCGCGTGGCGGGAAAATGTCAGGAGAAACGGCAAGCTTCATAGAAATCTATATAGAGGTGATTGACGAATTAGACAAGGCTGTCTAAATTTGTGGACACAATAAATGGGAATTCGCTCCGTAGAGACGAATAATCTCGCTCTGAGCCGTCGGATTTCAACGGGATGGAACGTCCTAGGGTTAGTCGTCGCGTTGGCGGCGCCAACCAGACTTGAAAGAAGCCTTTATCATGAGTCCCAAATTCCTCCGCATCGCGGTCGTGCTCGGCCTGTTGTCCGCTATCGGCCCCTTCGCCATCGACATGTATCTGCCGGCGTTGCCTTCGATCGGCGAGGATCTGCATGCCGGCACCGCCGCCGTTCAGATGAGCCTTTTGATCTTCTTCCTGTCGATGGGCTTCGGCCAGATCGTCGTCGGACCGATCTCCGACATGGTCGGCCGCAAGCTGCCGCTTTACGGCGGCCTTGCGCTGTTCATGGTCGGCGGCATCGGTTCGGCCATGAGCCCGACCATCGAATGGCTGATCGCCTTCCGCTTTCTGCAGGGACTGGGCGCCAGCGCCGGCATGGCGGTGCCGCGCGCCATCGTGCGCGACCTGCACACCGGCACCGAAGCCGCCAAGCTGATGTCGCTGCTGATGCTGGTGTTTTCGGTGTCGCCGATCCTGGCGCCGCTGACCGGCAGCCAGATCATCGAGAATTTCGGCTGGCGCGCCGTATTCTGGACGGTGACGGGCGCGGCCCTGCTGGCCACCATTCTGCTGGCGACCTCGCTGAAGGAGACGCGGCCGGCGGAAGAACGCGTCGGTTCCTCCTTCGGAACCGCACTCGCCGGCTATCGCTTCCTCATGGATGACCGCAATTTCCTCGGCCTGGTGGCGATCGCCGGCTTCGGCATCGCCAGCTTCTTCGTCTACCTCTCGAGTTCGTCCTTCATTCTGATCGACCATTACGGGCTGTCGCCTTCCGTCTACAGCGTGTTCTTCTCGATCAATGCGGTCGCCTTCATCGGCATGTCGCAGCTGACGGGACTGCTGTCGGAGCGCTTCGGGCTGAAGCGCGTCGTCTGGGTGGCGGTGACCGGCTATGCCACGACGATGGTGGTGCTGTTCGCAGTGATGGCGACCGGCGTCGACCGGCTCGATGTGATGGCGGCACTGCTGTTCGTCGGCTACGGCTTCCTCGGCCTGGTCATCCCGACGACGTCGGTGCTGGCCATGGAAGAGCATGGCGAGATCGCCGGCACGGCCTCGGCGCTGATGGGCACGCTGCACTTCGCCATCGGTGCGCTGGCGATGGGCGTCGCCGGCATCTTCTTCGACGGCACCCCGCTGCCCATGGTGGCCGGCATCACGCTCTGCGCGGTGATCTCGTTCACGCTGGCCAAACTGACGCTCGGCCGCTCGCGCGAAGCCGTTGAAGCGCCGGCCGAGTAAGCTGACCGCAATCGACCGGAAAGGCCGGGTCATCCCGGCCTTTTTCACGTCTGGGGTAATCCGGCCCCGGCCAGAACCACGGCCTTCGACCGACGCCAGCGGGCAATTAAACCAGTTGATAGCCGAAAGCGGCAGCCGGCGTTGCGAGAACGATGTCGAGGGGGAGAAGTGGAGGTTTCTGTTGCCAGGTACCTCCGAACCCCGCCTAGAAGTGCGAACCTCTAGGGCTTGATTTGAAGCTATCGCACCGCTTACGCGGCGAGACGTGCTTCCGCATAGTTGTCATTTGCAACTACAGGTTTAGCCCGATGACGGTGGTACCATGCCGGGCAAAAGTACGATCTTTACACCTTCGTCGATCCTATTTCGCCCCCAGCAACAGCCGCTCTGATCACAGAGCGGTTCTTGGTGGAGGCGCCGGGTACCGCCCCCGGGTCCGAACGGCTTATTACATCGCCCATTTATCGCCATAGTCGGTCAAGCCGACAAAACGAATATAGGGGGCGGGCGCACAAAATGAAAGGCCGCAATGACACTTCTTGGCCGC
The DNA here is from genome assembly GCF_040324515.1 of Mesorhizobium sp. C264A. Taxonomy (NCBI): domain Bacteria; kingdom Pseudomonadati; phylum Pseudomonadota; class Alphaproteobacteria; order Hyphomicrobiales; family Phyllobacteriaceae; genus Mesorhizobium; species Mesorhizobium sp. C264A. The sequence goes on from NZ_JAMYVY010000001.1 coordinate 874,400, forward strand.
ACCAAACTGCGGCGCCGAGGGTTGACTCGCGCGCGGTCTCAACCGAAGCTTTGCGATGGTGAGGAGTATCGACCGAGCGCACAAGTTGCGGCAGCGCGCCACAGCCCTCATCGATCGGATCCCGTGGCGCCGACATGGGGAAATTTGATGGCCGATTATCTCGCAGACGTGAAGAAATACGACGCCGCCGCAAATGCCGATGTGGTTGCCAAGATTGTGAAACATCTGGGCATCGCGCTGCGCAACCGCGATTCCTCGCTGGTATCCTGCACCGACCCCAAGGAATTGGAGCGCGTCAAGACCAACTGGGTTGCCAAGAAACTCGGCGTGACCGACGGGGCGAAAGCCGACTCAGCGATCGAGAAGACCTGCAAGGCGTTGGCCGCCGACAGCTTCAAGAGCCGCGTGACTTTCTACTATCTGGTCGCCAAGAATCTGGGCAAGCTCGGCTCTTTGTAGAGATTATTGCCGATAGGCAGAGCGCGCGTTTGATTTTGCTCCTCACCGGAGGTCAGCACCGCCCCACATTGCCTGCCGGGCATTTCTCCCCGTATAGTGACGGGGAGAAAGGGCTGACCGCAGCCTTGGCTCTCTCTCTCTCTCTCTCGAACGCTTGTGATTGGCGAAACCGCTGATCACAGCGCCCCTCTCCACGTCCCTATACGGGGAGAGGATGCCGGCAGGCAGGTGAGGGGCAGCGCTAACCCTTGAAGAGTGATGGGGCAAGCCGCGTTCTGGTCCTTTTGCTGTGTTCGGCCGGCGGCCAGTCGGCTATGATGCCGACAATCCCGAATCGAGGCGAAGCCGATGCGCCAGTATCTCGACCTTTTGCAGCATGTGCTGGACAATGGCGCCGATCGTGGCGACCGCACGGGCACCGGCACGCGTGGGGTGTTCGGCTACCAGATGCGCTTCGACCTGTCGCACGGCTTTCCCATCACCACGACCAAGAAGCTGCATCTGAAGTCGATCATCCATGAACTCCTGTGGTTCCTGGCCGGCGACACCAACATCAAATACCTTAGAGATCATGGCGTTTCGATCTGGGACGAGTGGGCCGACGAGAATGGCGACCTCGGCCCTGTCTATGGCAAGCAGTGGCGCTCTTGGCCGGATGGCCATGGCGGGTCGATCGACCAGATTGCCAATGTTCTGAAGGAGATACGCAGGAATCCGAATTCACGCCGGCTGATCGTTTCGGCGTGGAACCCGGCCGAAGTGGAGGCGATGGCGCTGCCGCCCTGCCACTGCCTGTTCCAGTTCTACGTCTCGGACGGCAAGCTGTCCTGCCAGCTCTACCAGCGCTCGGCCGACATTTTTCTCGGCGTACCCTTCAACATCGCTTCCTACGCGCTGCTGACCCTGATGGTGGCGCAGGTGACCGGGCTGAAGCCCGGCGAGTTCGTCCATACGCTGGGCGATGCGCATCTCTATTCCAACCATTTCGAGCAGGCGCGCGAGCAATTGCGGCGCACACCCAAGGCGCTGCCGACGCTGTGGATCAATCCGGAGGTGAAGGACCTGTTCGCCTTCCGCTTCGAGGATTTCCGGCTGGAAAACTATTTTGCCGACGCGTCGATCAAGGCGCCGATCGCGGTCTGATCCGTCCACCGTCAATCAATTCCGACCCTCAATCGATGTCGACCATGACGTCGGTTGCCTTGATCATGGCATAGGCTGCTTGCCTTTTTCGAGCTTGAGATCGGCAACGGCCTCGTTGGTGATCGAAGCGTGACGACGGAGCCGGCGACATCACCGCGGACAGGCGAGGTGCTTTGACGATCTCGACGATCGTTCCCTTGAGGATGTTGCGGGCGCTGATCTTCATCGGAGTTCCTTTCCGGGTTTCGGTGCACGTCCAAACCAGAATAATCGATGCCGAACATACGCTTTCGCAGGAGGCGGCCTTCCCTTGTTATATTCATCCAGATATATCGGTCGGCAGGAGTCGAGCCAGCAGATTTCAAGCCCAGGGAGAGTCTTCATGTTGGGGCACAAAGGTTTTGGTTTGAGGGCGATCGCGATTGGCGGCTTTGCCGTAGCTCTGATGGCCGTGATGCCGGCGGCTCACGCGGGAGACAAGGTGATCGTGTTTGCCGCAGCCAGCCTCAAGGACGGGCTCGACGCCGTCACCAAGGCCTGCGAAGCCGATGTCGGTGAAGCGGCGACCGTCTCCTACGCCGCGAGCTCGGCGCTGGCCAAGCAGATCGAAAGCGGGGCGCCCGCCGATGTGTTCATCTCGGCCGACCTCGACTGGATGAAATATCTCTCCGACAAGAAACTGACCAAGCCGGACACCGAGGTGAAACTGCTCGGCAACCAGATCGTGCTGGTGGCGCCGAAGGATTCCAAGGTCGAAACCAGGATCGAGAAAGGCTTCGACCTCGCCAAGCTGATCAGCGACGGCAAGCTCGCCATGGGCGACGTCAAGGCGGTGCCGGCCGGCAAGTATGGCAAGGCGGCACTTGAATCGCTCGGCGTCTGGTCGTCGGTCGAAGGCAAGGTGGCGCAGGCCGAGAATGTGCGCGCCGCGCTGAAGCTGGTTTCAACGGGCGAGGCCGCGCTCGGCATCGTCTATGCCACCGACGCGCATGCCGACAAGGGAGTCAAGGTGGTCGGCACCTTCCCGGAGGATTCGCACCCGCCGATCATCTATCCGGTTGCCCAGACCACCGATTCGAAGGACAAGGATACCCCGGCTTTCCTGAAGTGCCTGCAGTCCGCCAAGGCGGTGGAGCTGTTTAGGGATCAGGGTTTCACCGTGCTCACGCCGAGCAATTAAGGTAGCGGCTGACGCATGAACTGGCTGCTGGACCTCACTCCCGACGAATGGAATGCGGTCCGGCTGTCGATCAAGGTGGCGACGGTGGCGATGCTGTTCAGCCTGCCGCCGGGCATCTTGATGGCGCTTTTGCTGGCCCGCGGAAAATTCTGGGGCAAGACGCTGCTCAACGGTGTGGTTCACCTGCCGTTGATCCTGCCGCCGGTGGTGACAGGTTATCTCTTGCTGCTTACCTTCGGCCGGCGCGGGCCGGCGGGAGCGTTCCTGGCCGAGCATTTCGGCATCGTCTTCTCGTTTCGCTGGACCGGCGCCGCACTGGCCTGCGGTATCATGGGCTTTCCCCTGATGGTGCGGGCGATCCGGCTGTCGATCGAGGCGGTCGACCGCAAAATGGAGGCAGCGGCGGGAACGCTCGGCGCCAACCCGCTCTGGGTCTTCGCCACCATCACGCTGCCGCTGATCCTGCCCGGGCTGATCGCCGGCTCGATCCTGTCCTTCGCCAAGGCGATGGGCGAGTTCGGCGCCACAATCACCTTCGTCTCCAACATTCCCAACGAGACGCAGACGCTGCCTTCGGCGATCTACACCTTCACGCAGGTGCCTGGCGGCGATGACGGGGCACTCAGGCTGACGCTGATCTCCATCGTCATCTCGATGGCCGCATTGGTCGCCTCGGAAGTGCTGGCGCGGCGCGTCGGCCGGCGGATGGACATCGAATGAGCGTGCTGGTGGACATCAGCCATCGGCTCGGCGGTTTCGCCGTCGACGCGCGTTTCGAAAGCGCCGGGCGGCTGACGGCGCTGTTCGGGCCATCGGGCTCCGGCAAGACGACGCTGATCAACGTGATCGCCGGCCTGATCCGGCCGACCAAGGGCCGTATCGCGGTCGACGGCTGTGTGCTGGTCGACACCGATGCCGGCATTTTCGTGCCGAAGCACAAGCGCCGGATCGGCATGGTGTTCCAGGACGCGCGGCTGTTTCCGCATATGAGCGTGGCCGGCAATCTGCGCTATGGCCGCTGGTTCACGCCACCGGCGGAGCGCTATGCGGATGTCGACGCGGTCGTCGAACTGCTCGGCATCGGTCCTCTGCTCGACCGGCGACCGGCAAAGCTCTCGGGCGGCGAGAAGCAGCGCGTGGCGATCGGCCGGGCGCTGCTTGCCAGCCCGAAACTGCTGTTGATGGACGAGCCGCTGGCCTCGCTCGACGATGCGCGCAAAGCCGAGATCCTGCCCTATATCGAGCGGCTGCGCGACGAGACCAAGCTGCCCATCGTATATGTCAGCCACTCCGTCGCCGAGGTGGCGCGGCTGGCCAGCGACGTGGTGGTGATGGCGCAAGGCAAGGTCGCTGCCTCAGGCCCGACCGGCGCGATCATGCAACGGCTCGAATTGCTGCCGACGGAGGAACGCGGCGAGGGCGGCGCGGTTCTCGACACCAAGGTGCTGCGCCATGACGAGATCTTCGGGATGACCGTGCTCGGCTCGGCGGCGGGGGAAATCCGGGTGCCGCAATTGGCGGTCTCGGTCGGCGCGCCTGTGCGCATCCGAATCCGCGCCCGCGACGTGATGATCGCCACCGAACAGCCGAAAGGTCTCAGTGCGCTCAACATCCTGCCGGGCGCCATCGTCGCAATCGGCTCGGGCGAGGGGCCGACGGTCGAAATCGGCATCGACTGCAATGGCGCAACCGTGCTTGCGCGCATCACCGAACAATCCAGGCAGGTACTGAACCTTCAACTCGGCGGCAAGGTGTTCGCGGTGATCAAGACGGTCAGTTTCGACCGTGCCAACACCGGCGCCGGGCTGCCGGCCGAAGCGGATGGCTGATAGCCGCTATATCGTTTTGGAATAGCGCTATGGGTCGAGAGGGGCTAGTGTGACCGTGGAGGACAAGAGATGCCGTCGCTGAGCCTGCGGATAAATCTCGATCCGGACGGGCGCATAGGTCCGGGCAAGATCGAATTGCTGGAGCAGATCGCCACTTTCGGCTCGATCTCGGCTGCGGCACGCGGCATGGAGATGTCCTACAAGCACGCCTGGGATCTGGTGGAAGATATGAACCGTGTGTTCGGCAAGCCACTGGTCGCGGCGCAGACCGGCGGCAAAAAGGGTGGCGGCGCACAGCTGACCTCAGTTGGCCTTGCAGTTGTCAGCCGTTTTCGCGCTATCGAGCGCGCTGCGGCGGCAGCGGCGGCCACGCATATGGACGCCTTGCAGGCGGAGATCGATGCTGGGTGAGGGTTGAAGCTTGCGATCCGTCACACCCCCCTCTGTCCTGCCGGACATCTCCCCCGCAAGGGGGGAGATCAGCTAGCCCGTAGACGGGCGCTAATCTGTTAGGCGATTGGCGAAATCCTCCGTGACGGCCAATCTCCCCACTAGAGGGGGAGATGTCCGGCAGGACAGAGGGGGGCGCGAAGGAACTCGACCTTTGAGCGCGCTATTCCTCGGGCTCTCCTGCTTTACGCAGCAGATAGGTGTCCATGATCCAGCCCTTTCTTTTCCGGGCTTCTTCTCTCGTCCTCTCAATCTCCTCGCCGACATCACCCAGGCGACCGGAAACGATGATCTCGTCCGGTGTGCCGAGATAGGCGCCCCAATGGATGATCAGATCCTTGTCTGCCAGCGTGTTGAAGGCGCATTTGCCGTCGAGCATGACCACGGCGCTGCCGGCATTGTGCGGCATGCCTTGTTCGGCGAGGCGGCGGCCGGTGGTGATCAGCACGGGGTCGCCGATGCGGTTCAGCGCCATCTTGTGGCCGGCGGCTAGCGCCTGGACGGCGGTGATGCCGGGAATGACCTCCAGTTCGAATGCGACATTGCCCCTCAGTCGTACGCGCGCGAGGATGCGTAGCGCGCTGTCATAGAGCGAGGGGTCGCCCCAGATCAGGAAGGCGCCGCAGCCGTCCTCGGCAAGTTCGTCGCGGACTAGGCTCTCATAGATCTGGGCAATGGCCTCGTGCCAGTCATCGACGGTCGAGCGATAGGAAGGCGCCGGCTCGGCGCGCACCGGCACGTCGAACTCGACGCGGCGCGATTTCGGATTGCTGACGAAACGGTCGCAGATATGGCGGCGCAATTCGGCAAGGTCGTTCTTCTTCGCCCCCTTGTCGGGGATAAACAGGACGTCCGCCCGGTTTAGGCCTGATATGGCCTGCACGGTCATATGGTCGGGATTGCCGGCGCCGATGCCGATGACGAGAAGCTTGCGCATGACGCGAACTCCTGCCCGATCGAAACCTGTTAGTCCAGACCGCCGATTGGCGTGTCCAGACACTGTGGCGTCCTGCTGGGAGACGGAAGGCTTTGAAACGCCACATTGAAACGGCTAGGGTCGCGGCATTCTTGGCGAGGGGCTTCGATGTTGCAATATGTTCTGTCCGTAGCGCTGGCGCTTTTTGCCGTGCCCGCGCTGGCCAATGATACGACCGCCGAACTCGGCACAGGTGGCCTGATCCTGTCGCGTAGCGACGCAGTGTCGATGCAAAGCGAGGATCTCTATATCTCGCCGGAAAAGATCACGGTCGACTACGTCTTCCACAACAACACCGACAAGGATGTAAATGCCATCGTCGCTTTTCCGCTGCCGGACATCGAAGGCAATCCGGAGGAAATGCCGGCCATCCCGGAAAACCAGAGCGACAATTTCCTTGGCTTCGAGGTGACGATCGACGGAGCGCCGGCAAAGCCGCAGCTCGAGCAGAAAGTGTTCGCTGTCGGCATCGATATCGGCGCCGATCTGAAGGCGCAGAACGTGCCGTTCAATCCGTTCGGCGATGCGGCCAAGGCGGCCCTGGCGAAGCTGCCGAAAACGGTCGCCGAGGATTGGGAAAACCGCGGCATCATCATCGAGGATACGGGCAGCGACGGTACCGAGGCGAACAAGGTCTATACGCCGTGGTGGCAGTTGCGCTCGACCTATTGGTGGCGCGCGATATTTCCGGCCAACAAGGATGTCCACGTCTCGCACCGCTACAAACCGAGCGTCGGCGGCACGTCATCGGTGAGTTTCTTCTATGACGGCAAGTTCACCGAGGGCAGCCAGTACACGACCTACAAGACCCGCTACTGCATGGACGACAGCTTCGAGAATGCGGTGCGGCAGGCCGCCAAGGCCGACGGTTATCCGCATTTTTACGAGAACCGCATAGCCTATATCCTGACCACCGGCGGCAACTGGGCCAATGGCAGCATCGGCAAGTTCAAGCTAACCGTCGACAAGGGCAATCCGAAAGCGCTGATCTCGTTTTGCGGCGACAATGTCAAGAAGGTCGGGCCGACGACCTTCGAGACGGCGGCGCAGGATCTCTATCCCGAGCACAACATCGACATATTGCTTTTGGAGCCGTCGGATGACGGCGCCGGGGGAGCCAACTGATGGACGTCGCGATCTATGTCGCCATTGCGCAGAACGGCGTCATCGGGCGCGACGGCGGCTTACCGTGGCGGCTGTCCACCGATCTCAAGCGCTTCAAGGCCGATACGATGGGCAAGCCCGTCATCATGGGCCGCAAGACTTATGAAGGCATCGGCCGGCCGCTGCCGGGCCGATTGAACATCGTGGTGACCCGCGACAAGGCCTGGCGCGCCGAGGGCATAGAGGTGGCGCACTCGCTGGAGGCAGCGATCCAGCTGGCCACGGTGCGCGGGCGTTGCATGGCCGGCGTCGACGAAATCTGCATCATCGGCGGCGGCGAGATCTATGCGCAGGCGCTGCCGCTGGCAGACCGGCTGCACGTCACCCATGTGCTGGCGGCGGTCGATGGCGACGCGCATTTTCCCGACATCGATCCGGATTTGTGGCGCCTTGTCAGCGCTAAGGACGTTCCGGCCGGTGAAAAGGACAGCCATGCGACGCGCTATTCGGTTTACGAGCGACGCCGCGGCGTGCATTGAGACGATAAAAGGGTCGCGAACGTCCAAAACGGACATGCTCGGCAGCGGATCGCGTTGAAAGCGCATCGCTGCGTCCCTATAGAAGAACAACTGGATTTTGCGCCGCAACGTCGGCGCTGAGGGAATCCCAAGCGAAAGGACATTCATGCCCTGGAACGACAAGAGCGGCGGCGGCGGCCCATGGGGCGGCGGCGGCAACAATCAGGGACCCTGGGGCAGGGACCGAAGGGGCCCAGCGGCCCGCCGGGGTCACCTCCCGATCTCGAAGACATCATCCGCCGCGGCCAGGACCGGCTGCGGCGCGCGCTGCCCGGTGGCGGCGGCGCCAGCCCGGCCGTCTTTGCGCTGATCGCAGCGGCTCTGATCGTGCTGTGGGCGTTCAAGGCGGTCTACACCGTGCAGCCGGACGAGGTTGCGGTCGAGCTGCGCTTCGGCAAGCCGAAGGCGGAGCTGTCGCAGCCGGGTCTGCATTACCATTGGTGGCCGGTCGAAACCGTCGAGACGGCCAACATCGCCGAACAACTCGTCGATATCGGTGGTGGCGGCGCGACGAGCGGCAACTCCTCGGGGCTGATGCTTACCGGCGACCAGAACATCGTCAACGTGCAGTTTTCGGTGGCCTATCAGGTCTCCGATCCCCGGGCCTATCTGTTCGACGTCTCCGATCCCGAAGGCATGCTGCAGCAGGTCGCAGAGAGCGCCATGCGCGAAGCGGTTGGCCGGCGACCGGCGCAGGACATCTTCCGCGACGACCGTCAGGGCATCGCCGCGTCGGTGCGTGAAATCATCCAGACGACGCTGGACGGCTACAAGGCCGGCCTGAATGTCAACGCGGTTTCGATCGAGGACGCGGCGCCGCCGCGTGAAGTGGCCGACGCGTTCGACGAAGTGCAGCGCGCCGAGCAGGACGAAGACAAGTTCGTCGAGCAGGCCAACCAGTATTCCAACCAGAAGCTTGGCCAGGCGCGTGGCGCCGCGGCGCAGATCCGCGAGGACGCGGCAGCCTACAAGAACCGTGTCGTCCAGGAAGCCGAAGGTGAGGCGCAGCGCTTCATCTCGGTCTATGACGAATACGCCAAGGCGCCCGATGTTACGCGCCGGCGGCTTTATCTGGAAACGATGGAGAAGGTGCTGAAGGATTCCAACAAGGTGATCGTCGAACAGGGCAATGGGCAAGGGGTCGTTCCCTATCTGCCGCTGCCGGCACTGCAACCGAAGGCGCCGCCGCCTGCGACCACGGGAGGAGCCCAGTGATGGCCAATCGTCTTCCCATCATCGCGGTCATCGCGGCCGTGCTTCTGTTCCTGCTCTACTCCTCGGTCTTCGTGGTCAACGCGCGCCAGCAGGCGCTCGTGCTGCGGTTCGGCGAGATCGTCGACGTCAAGAATGAACCCGGCATCTATTTCAAGGCGCCTTTCGCCTTCTTCGACGCCGACAGCGTGCAGTTGATCGAAAACAGGGTGCTGCGCTTCGATCTCGATAACATCCGCGTCCAGGTTTCGGGCGGCAAGTTCTATGAGGTCGACGCTTTCATCGCGTACCGCATCTCGGATCCGCGGGTGTTCCGCTCAGCCGTGTCCGGCCAGATCACACTGGCCGAAGCACGACTGAGGACGCGTCTCGATGCGGCGCTGCGCCGTGTCTACGGTCTGCGCGACTTCGAGGCGGCGCTTTCGGAAGAGCGGGCCGTGATGATGCGCGAAGTGCGCGATCAGCTTCGGCCCGACGCCACCTCGCTCGGCCTGCAGATCGAGGATGTGCGCATCCGCCGAACCGATCTGACGGCCGAGGTTTCGCAGCAGACCTTCGACCGCATGAAGGCCGAACGTTTGGCCGAGGCCGAACGGCTGAGGGCACGCGGCAAAGAGGCCGCGCAGCGCATCACCGCCCGCGCCGACCGCGAAGTGGTGGAAATCGTCGCCGAAGCGCGCAAGGAATCGGAAATCCTGCGTGGTGAAGGTGAAGCCCAGCGCAGCGCGACCTTTGCCGACGCCTACAAACGCGATCCGGCGTTCTTCGACTTCTACCGGTCGATGAATGCCTATGGCACGGCGCTGGACAACTCCGGGACGACGATGGTGCTGTCGCCGAACTTGGAGTTCTTCCGCTTCTTCCGCAATCCGGACGGGACGGACGCGAAGCCGGCGGCGCCTGCGGCTCCGGCGACGGCACCTGCCGCGCCGGCTGCACAACCTGCACCCGCCCAGTAGGGCGGTGCAGGATTTCCTTGCGGCCATAGGCCTGGTCCTCGTCGTAGAGGGTCTCGTCTATGGCGGCTTTCCCGGCCTTGCCAAACGCCTTGCCGGCGAAGTGCTGTCGACGCCGGAAATTGCGCTGCGCATCGTCGGGCTGGTGGCGATCGCCATCGGCGTCGGCATCGTCTGGTTGGTGCGTGGCTGAGGACCGCTGATCTGCAATTCCAGGAAAGTGTGAGCGGTTTTCCGTCCGGAATTGCGTAAAAGCAAAGGGATTGAACGGTTCGCCGTTTCCGCGAAACGGCGAACCGCTCTAAGGTGTAACGGAGGATTTATCCTCCTGATGTGGCCATAGCCGCAAACGTGCCGTATTTCTTGCCAACATGACGCGACGCGGCGTTTTGCCGAAGCGCTTTTTCTTTTCAGATTCCGGGAGGCTTTCGATGACATCCAACACCCTTCTGCGCGCGGCGCGGCGGACGTTCATCGCAGGTGCTGCGGCACTTATGGTCGGCGCGCTTGCCGTTCCGGCTTTCGTGACGCCGACGGTGGCCGCGGACGGACCGGCTTCGGTTGCCGACCTCGCCGAAGGCCTGCTCGGTGCGGTGGTCAACATCTCGACCTCGCAGACCGTGAAGGGCACGGAAGGTCCGGGCGCGGTGCCGATGCCGCAGCTGCCCGAGGGTTCGCCGTTCCAGGATTTCTTCGACGACTTCTTCAAGAACCGTGGCGGCGACAAGGATGGCGGCGCGCAAAAGGTACAGTCGCTGGGCTCCGGCTTCGTGGTCGACGCCGAGCAAGGCATTGTCGTCACCAACAACCACGTCATCGCCGATGCAGACGACATCGAGGTGAATTTCTCCGACGGCGTGACGCTGAAGGCGACGCTGGTCGGCACCGACACCAAGACCGACGTGGCGGTGCTCAAGGTCGACCCGAAGGGCCACAAGCTGACGGCGGTGAAATTCGGCGATTCCAACAAGATGCGCGTCGGCGACTGGGTGATGGCGATCGGCAATCCGTTCGGCCTTGGCGGCACGGTGACGGTCGGCATCGTCTCGGCCCGCAACCGCGACATCAATTCCGGCCCCTACGACGACTTCATCCAGACCGACGCCGCCATCAACCGCGGCAATTCCGGCGGGCCGCTGTTCAACAGCCTGGGCGAGGTCATCGGTATCAACACGGCGATCATCTCGCCGTCGGGCGGCTCGATCGGCATCGGTTTCTCCATCCCCTCGCAGCTTGCCTCGGGCGTCGTCGACCAGCTGCGCCAGTTCGGCGAGACCCGTCGCGGCTGGCTCGGCGTGCGCATCCAGCCGGTGACCGACGACATCGCCGAGAGCCTCGGCATGGCGACCGCCAAGGGCGCGCTGGTGGCCGGCGTCATCAAGGGCGGACCGGTCGACAACGGCACAATTCTCGCCGGCGACGTCATCATCAAGTTCGACGGCAAGGACATCCATGAAATGCGCGACCTGCCGCGCGTCGTGGCGGAAAGCCCGGTCGGCAAGGCGGTCGACGTGATTATCGTGCGCAAGGGCGTCGAGCAGACGGTGAAGGTGACGCTCGGCCGGCTTGAGGACGGCGAGAAGGTCGCCGCCGGTGAGGACGGCACTACCGATGAGGACAAGGGCGGCGACAAGGCGCCCGCGGTCTCCACGGCCTCGGTGCTCGGCATGACCGTCGGCGAGCTCAATGACGACACACGGAAAAAATTCGGCATCGCGGCCGACGTCTCCGGCGTCGTCATCACCGACGTCACCAAGGATTCGGCCGCCGCCGAGCGCGGCATCCAGGCCGGCGAGGTGATCACCGAAATCGCCCAGGAATCGGTCGCGACCCCGAAGGACGTGATGGACCGGATCGGCGCGCTGAAGGAGCAGGGCCGCAAGAATGCGCTCTTGATGCTGGCGTCCAAGACAGGCGAGTTGCGCTTCGTGACGATCCGGATGGATTGAGTCCGGTCAGGCCTGCAACGATCTGATTTCGAAATGAAAAGGGCGGCTAGTTAGCCGCCCTTTTTCTTGCCTGCCAGTCCTTGCGCGACAGGGTGTAGAGGACATGCCGCTTGAGGTGCGGGTGGCTGTCAGGGATGGATGGGTGGTCGAAATCGCGAGCCGGGTCAGGGCTCATGCCAAGACGCTCCATGACGGCCGTCGAGCGGCGGTTGGCCGCGACGGCGAAGGAGACGATCTCGTCCCGGTCAAGCGTCTCGAAGCCAAAGGCGAGCCAGGCTTCGGAGGCCTCCGTGACATAGCCCTTTCGCCAGAATTCCGGCGCCAACCGCCAGCCGATCTCGATCGTATCGGAAGGCAGGGACGGCACGTGATCGGTCTTTAAGAGACCGACGAAGCCGATGCATTCCCCAGTCGCGGCGATCTCGGCGGCGGCAAAACCAAAGCCGTCCTCGGCGATCCAGCCCCGAAACTCGTCCATCTTGGCATCCGTCTCGGCGCGGTCGCGGCGGAACGGAAAGAATTCCATCACCCGCTCGTCCGAATTGATGCGGTGGAAGAGTTCGCGATCGCGGTCTTCCCAGTTGCGCAGGATGAGGCGCTCGGTGCGCATCGGTTTCATTGGGCGAACTCTTCCTGGCGGTAGCCCTGGAGATAAAGCAGCGCGGTGAGATCGCCATGGTCGATGCGGACCTTGGCTTCGGCAGCAACGGCCGGCTTGGCGTGGAGCGCGACACCGGTGCCGGCCAGGCGGATCATGTCGAGGTCGTTGGCGCCGTCGCCGACCGCAATCGCATCGAATGGCGTCAGGCCGAGGCGGGCCGAGATATCGTTCAGCGCATCGGCCTTGGCGGCGCGGCCGAGGATCGGCTCGGCGACCAGGCCGGCAAAGCGCCCGTTCTCCTCGATCAGGCGGTTGGCACGGTTTTCCTCGAAGCCGAGCATGGCGGCGACACGGCTGGTGAAGACGTCGAAGCCGCCGGAGACAAGCGCCGTCCAGGCGCCATTGGCGCGCATCGTCCGCACCAGAGCGCGGCCGCCCGACGCCAGCGTCAGGCGGTTCGCGATGATGCGGTCGACGACGGCGGCATCGAGGCCTTTCAGCAGCGCCACGCGTTCACGCAGCGCCGGCTCGAAAGCGATCTCGCCGTTCATCGAGCGTGCCGTGATGGCGGCAACGCGGTCCTTGACGCCGATCTCGTCGGCGAGTTCGTCGATGCATTCCTGGTCGATCATGGTTGAATCCATATCGGCAAGCAGGATTGTCTTGCGGCGGCTTTCGGCCTGCTGAACGATCACGTCGACCGGCTCTGAACCAAGTGCTGTGCGCAAGGCCGCACTTGCCTCAGCGGCTTCTGCCCCCTCGGGCAACACCAGATCGCAGGCGACGCCTTCGCCCAGCCAGCGAACAGCGCTTGCGCCGACCGACCGTGAGGCCATATTCGCAAGCGAGGCCGACATCGCGCGGCGGACGGGGTGAGACACAAGCGTGGCAATGAGCGGCATCGAGACTTCCAAGCAGCTAGGCGAGGGCGGGCAGGCGGGCGAGGGCCGCGTGAAGAACGCGATCCTGATAGCCGGGCCGACCGCCAGCGGCAAGTCGGCGCTGGCGCTCGATCTCGCCGAACGCAAGGGCGGTGTCATCGTCAACACCGATTCCATGCAAGGCTACTCGGTGCTCGACGTGCTGACGGCGCGGCCGAATGCCGCCGATCTCGCCCGCGCGCCGCACTTTCTCTATGGCCACGTGCATCCCTCGACCGCCTATTCCACCGGCGCCTGGCTGCGCGACGTGATGAAGCTGATCGATGACGGCACGCTTGCCCGGCGACCCGATGGCGCCGGCTTCGAACGTCCGGTGATTTTCGTCGGGGGCACCGGGCTCTATTTTCGCGCACTTGCCGAGGGCATTTCGGAAATGCCCGACATTCCGCAGCAGGTACGCGACCGCTGGCGCTACGAGTTAAAGGAGCAAGGCGCAGCCAAGCTGCACCGCATCCTGATGCATGAAGATTCGGCGGTCGCCATGCAGCTGAAGCCGACCGACGGCCAGCGCATCGTGCGGGCGCTGGAGGTGCTCGACGCATCCGGCCGCTCCATCCTAGAATGGCAGGCAGCGCGCGGCCGGCCGCTGATCGACCGCGACAGCGCTCGGTTCTTCGTTATCGAGCCGGACCGCGCCCCCCTTGTCGAGCGGATCGAAACAAGGTTCGACCGCATGCTCGATCTCGGCGCGCTCGATGAGGTCAAACGGCTTGCGGCGCTTGGCCTCGATCCCGAGCTGCCGGCGATGAAGGCGATCGGCGTTCGCGAACTTTCGGCTGCCATGGCGGGTGACACCAGCTTTCCCCAGGCCATCGAGCGCTGCAAGGCAGCGACGCGGCAATATGCCAAACGGCAAACGACGTGGTTTCGCCATCAGCTGGGACCCGAATGGCTGAGATTGCAGCCCGGCGACGGCCTGCAAACCGTGATTTGATTTTCGTGCTGCCAATACAATTAAAGAAACAGAAGTAGGAATGAACATTCCCGCTCCGGTTGTCTGGATTAACCGTCCGTAAGGCGCCGGCATGCCATAGATCCGGCGGGTACTTTTCCAACGGGGAGCAGATGCGTTTCCACAAGGCGGAATCCGCATTTTTCGTCTTTATTTTCGTGATCCTGGCCGCAGGCCTGGTGACGCTTTATGCCTATGGTCAATTGCAGTCCATCGCGGTCGGTCACGATACGACTTCCCGGGTCGAGCGGATCGCCTATCTCAACACGCTGCTGTTTGTCACCGGGGTGCTGCTGGCGACAGCGCTGTTCTTCGGCGTGTTCTTCATCTACCCGCTGATCCGTAGGCAGGCGACGGAAGAGGGCAAGCTGCGCGCCATGACGGTTTCGCTCAGCGCCCGCTCGGAAACGCTGCAGCATGCGGCATTGACCGACGGCCTTACCGGCATGCAGAATCGGCGCTATTTCGACGATGCGCTGAAGGAATATCTCGAGGAATTCCGCCGCATCGAAAAGCCCGTCGGGCTCATGATCCTCGACCTCGATCATTTCAAGCAGGTCAACGACACGCATGGCCACGATGTCGGCGACGAGGTGCTTAGGGCAGTCGCCAATTGCCTCAAAGGCATGACGCGCTACCACGATGTGGTGGCGCGGCTTGGGGGCGAGGAGTTCGCCGTCGTCACGCCCAACATGGATACGGAGTTGTTGGGGAAGTTCGCCGAACGCATCCGCAAAGCGATTGCCAACATGTCGGTGCTGTCGGGCAATGTCCGCCTCAAGATCACCACCAGCGTCGGACTCGCCGTCTGGGATCGGAAGGAAACCGCCGAGGAATTCTACCGCCGCGCCGACCGCCAGCTCTACGAGGCGAAGAGGCAAGGCCGCAACCGCGTCTGCGCCTAAAATCCCGAAGAAGAATTCATGAGGCCGGTTGCCTGACGTGGCTTTCTCGACTTCCGGTGCTCACGGACTAAATGTCCGCTCCGGTCCGGCTTCTCGAAAGCCACGCCATTCAATCCGGCCTGATGAATTCCCTTTCGGGATTTGCCCAAGCGGGCCAACGAAGCCGAGCCCTGCCGCCCCGGCGGCTTCTCAATTGGCCGGCAAAAAAGTCGCTACGCTGAAGGTCAATCGTTCTGCGGGCGCATGCCGAAGGTTGTGGGCTTGAGGCCGTAGCGCAGGTCGAAATCGTCGTCGGGCTGGACGCGCTGGGCGGTGGCCGGCTTGCGGTAATCGGGATCGCCGGCCTGGCGGCCGGAGTCCACGACCTCGGCGAAGGCCATCTGCTGCTGCGGTTTCGGGACGTTGCGCAGCCGCTCGACGATGGCGGCGAGATCGACGTCGTTGCCGTCCTGCGAGAACTCGTCCTGCTCTCGCTTGGCGGTGCCGGGGATCAGGTTCTCCGCCAGTTTTTCGAACTTCAGCCGCATGGTCGTCGCCACGCCTTCACCGAAGGCGATGGCTTCGCGCTGGCCCATGGAGGACAGAAAGGCCAGCGTCGAGGCGGAGGAATCGGCGATCGCCGAGCGGATGATCGCCTGGTCCTGCTCATTGGCCAGCCGCATGGCGAAGAAGGTCGAGCATTGCGACAGGATGGTCGGATCGAGTTCACCCGGGCGCTGGGTGACGACGCCGAGATAGCAGCCATATTTGCGGCCTTCCTTGGCGATGCGCGACAGTGCATGCCTTGTCGGGGCGAAGCCAAGGCGTGGATCGGCCGGCATATAGCGGTGTGCTTCCTCGCACAGCAGCAACAGCTTCAGCCGGCCCTCGCTCCACAGCGCAAGGTCGAAGGCGAGCCGAGCCAGCACCGAACAGACGGAGTTGACCACTTCGGACGGCATGCCGGCCATCTCGAAGCAGGTCACCGGGCGGCCATGATGCGGCACACGGAAAATATTGCCGATCGTCTCGTGGATCGTGTCCTCGATCAGCCGCGAATTGAACATGAAGCGATAGCGCGGGTCGGACGCGGCGGACTCGATGCGCGTCTTCAGCGATTTCAGCGTCGGGCGGTCGTTCTTGCTTTCCAAGAGGCCCATGCGCTCGTCGATCTGCTTGATGAGATCGACCATGCGGTAGGGCACCGGCGTGTCGGCGGTCAGCGCATCGCTGCCGCGGCGCACGTAAGAGCCTGAATTGGGATTGCGATAGAGGTTCTTGGCGGCGGGGATCAGGTCGCGCAGGACATCGACTTCTTCCGGCACGACCTCTCGGCCGCGAAACAGCACTTCGGCGAATTCTTCGAGCCTGAACATCCAGAACGGCAGATCAAGCGTCTTGGAATCGACCCGGACGCAGAACTCAGGCAGGGATGCCGCGAATTCATTGTGCGGATCGAGAATGAGGATTCGCAGATCGGGCCGGGCGGCGATCGATTTGCGCAGCAGCAGCGAGATGGCGGTGGATTTGCCGACGCCGGTTGTGCCGACAACGGCAAAATGGCGCGCCAGCGTGTCGTCGATGGCGATGTTGGCGTCGATCGACGCATCCTGCGACAGCGTACCGATGGTGATTGAATGACGCCCGGCGAGATCGTAGACGGCCTGCAGATCACGGGTACGGATGCGGTGCGCTATGGCGCCGATATGAGGATAGGTGGTGATGCCGCGGTCGAACACCGGTTTGGCCCCCGGTTCGGCGCCGTCGCGCACTTCGCCGATCAGCTCGACGCTGACCTCGATGGGGTTTTGTCCCTCATTGCTCCAGGCGCGATCCGACTTGCCGATTTCGTAGACCAGACCAACGGTGCGCGATGTCCCGAGATTGATGGAGATCATCTTGCCGACGGTCCACAGGCCGGTGACCGCGCCTTCGATGTCGTCGGCATAGGCGCTGATGGTGGCGCGCGCACCGTCGCACTGCACGACGTTGCCGAGAATGCGCTTGTCGCTCTGCTCTGCGCGGCGGCGCTCCTGCGAGGTCGGTTCGCCGACGGAGGCTTCGCGCTCGACAAACATACGATCCGATCCCCATTCTCGTGGAGCGTCGATCCTACACAGACGGGGTTAAGGTGGCGTGATGCGGGATGGTGTAGCAGGGGTTAACCCGTCAGCGAAAATTCAACCGGCCGGCCTCTTTTCCGAATCCAAATATTCGATATATTGGACGAATGACTGATATAGCGAATGACATGTCGGCCACGATAGGCAGACGAATCCACGCCGAAAGAGCCTTGCGGGACTGGTCGTTGGCCGACCTGGCGAACCGCTCCGGCGTCTCCAAAGCCATGCTCAGCACTATCGAGCGCGGCATGACCAGCCCGACGGCCGCGCTACTGGTGCGCATCGCCGCTGCTTTCGGCATGACGCTGTCGACGCTGATTGCACGCGCCGAGCAGCAAGGTGGCGGCCTGCTGCGCGAGAGTGAGCAGCCGGTTTGGCGCGACCCCGGTACGGGCTATGTCCGTCGGCATCTGTCGCCGGTTTCCGACACGCCGCTCGAATTGATCCGGGTGCAGTTGCCGGCGGGCGCCAATGTGAGCTTCCCGGCGGCGTCCTATGCCTTCATCAAGCAGCAGATGTGGCTGATCTCCGGGCGGCTCGAATTCACCGAGGGTGACATGGTGCATAGTCTCGAGCCCGGCGACTGCCTGGCGCTCGGCGCGCCGTCGGACTGCACGTTCCATGCCGTCGGACCGCAGCCAGCTGAATACCTGGTCGCGCTGGTCAGGGGCTGAAATCGTGGCAAGACGTCCCAAGCGCTCCGACAATGGCGGACCGCCGCTCGATGATTACAAGGGTCCGCCATGGGGCAAGGGCGATCCCTACATCTTCCTGGCCTGGCAGGCAGCGCATGCCAAGGCGTGGAAGGCGCCAAGCCGTGACGTGATGCTGATGCGCATGGAAAAGGCCGAGTGGCTTGGCCTGACCTATGAGGAATACACGCTCGAAATCCTCGAACGCGGGCTGCATCTGCAGCCGAAAGACACCGATCGCATCGCCGCGATCAAGGCGAGACGAAAGCGGCGCCGCGTCGCGCGTCTGGATTAGCAAGGGAAAGTGCAGGTGAGTCCCATCGAAATCAGGTCGCTGACTGCGGAAACACGCGACATGCTGGCCGACCTCCTGATCGAGACGGTCGCGGCCGGCGGCTCCGTCAGCTTCATGCATCCCTTATCCAGGCAAGCGGCGGAAACTTTCTGGAGCAACTCGTTGATGGCAGCAGAGAGAGGCGAAAGAGCGGTGCTGGGCGCTTGGTATGGCGACGCGTCGGTCGGCACCGTCACCTTGCTGCTCGACTTTCCGGTCAATCAGCCGCACCGGGCCGAGATCGCCAAGCTCATGACCCGCGTCGAACACCGCGGCAAGGGCATAGCGAGCCGGCTGATGCGGGCGGCCGAAACGCTCGCCGTCGAGAAAGGCCGCACGCTTCTGGTGCTGGACACCGCAACCGAGGAGGGCGCTTCCGGCCTTTACGAAAAACTCGGCTTCACGCTCACTGGCGAAATACCGGACTTTGCCCTGAAACCGCATGGCGGGCTGACCGGCACGCTCATCTACTGGAAGCGCATCGGCGGCGCTGCCTAACCCTTGTGGTGAACCTCTTGCAGCGCGTAGACCGGCGTGGCGATGCCTTCCATGCGCGCCTTCAGCTGCAGCGCCAGGAACTGGGAGTAATGGCGCGACTGGTGCAAATTGCCGCCATGGAACCACAGCGCCTCCTGCTGCGTCGGCTTCCACATGTTGCGCAGCTCGCCTTCCCAGGGGCCTGGGTCCTTGGTGGTGTTGGAGCCGAGGCCCCAGCATTTGCCGACCTTGTCCGCGACCTCCCGTGAGATCAAATCGGCCGCCCAGCCATTCATCGAACCGTAGCCGGTGGCGTAGACGATGAGATCGGCCGGCAGTTCCGATCCGTCGGAGAGCAGAACGGAGTGCTCCTTGATCTCCTTCACGTCGACACCGCTTTTCAGCTTGATCGACCCGTCGATGATCAGGTCGGAGGCGCCGACATCGATGTAATAGCCCGAGCCGCGCCGCAGATATTTCATGAACAGGCCGGAGCCGTCATCGCCCCAGTCAAGCATGAAGCCGGCCTTTTCCAGGCCCTTGTAGAATTTGTCGTCCCGCTTCTTCATCTCGGCATAGGCCGGGATCTGGAATTCGTGCAGGATCTTGTAGGGCAGGGAGGCAAAGACGAGGTCGGCCTTGGCTGTGGTCATACCGCTCGCGACCGCCTTTTCCGAATAGAGCGAGCCCAGGCCGATCTCCATCAGCGTGTCCGACTTGACGATGTGCGTGGTCGAGCGCTGCACCATGGTGACGTCGGCGCCGGCCTCCCAAAGGGCTGCTGCAATGTCGTGGGCGGAGTTGTTCGAGCCGATGACGACAGCTTGTCTGCCGACATAGGCATCGGGTCCCGGATGCTTCGAGGAGTGATGCTGGTCGCCCTTGAATGTGTCCATGCCCTTGAAGTTCGGCATGTTGGCCTTGCCGGATTGCCCCGTGGCCAGCACCAATTGTTTCGGCTTCAGCGTGATGTCCTTGCCGTCGCGGCGCACGACAACGGTCCATTCCTTTTTCTTGTCGTCATAAACGGCGCTCTTGGCCTCGGTCGATGACCAGTAATTCAGCTCCATCACCTTGGCGTACATTTCCAGCCAGTCGCCGATCTTGTCCTTGGGCGCGAAGACCGGCCAGTTCTTGGGGAAGTCGATATAGGGCAGATGGTCGTACCAGACCGGGTCGTGCAGGCAGAGCGATTTGTAGCGCTTGCGCCAGCTGTCGCCGGCACGCTCGTTCTTCTCGACGATGATGGTGGGCACGCCGAGTTGCCGCAGCCGGGCGCCGAGCGCGATGCCGCCCTGGCCGCCGCCAATGATGAGCGTATAGGGCTGCGTCTTGAAGCCGAGTTCGGCGGCTTCCTTCTCGCGCTCCTCCTTCCAGGTCGGGCGGTTCTTGCCATGGCCGTGCTTGGCGCCGAGCGGGCGGTCGAAACCGGCCGGCTCCTCATGGCCCTTGAGCTCGACCATAGTGGTGAGCAGCGTCCAGATCTTGCCGTCCTTCAGCCGGATGTGGCCGAAGCCGCGCGCGACAGACGTTTCGAAACTGATCCAGCCGTCGAGCACGCCGTCGCTTTCCGTGGCATCCTCGCCCTTGGCGATCGCCCAGTTCGACGGTTTGGTCCTGGCCAACTGGCTGACCAGCATGTCGCGCACCTGATCGCGGCCTTCCATCGTCTTGATGTTCCAGGTGAAGGTGACGAGATCGCGCCAGTAACAATCCTCCTGGAAGCAGGCGACCGCCTTGTCGATGTCGCCGGCGGTGAGTGCCGCGCCGAAGCGATCGAGCAGGTCGGAAAGCTTCTTGTTGGGGGCCTTGTCGAGCATTGAATTTCCTCCGCGATTTTTCCTGGCCGCCTGTAGCGAGCGGAACCCTGCCGAAGCTTGACGTCCGGCCTGGCGCAGTATCGCGACAAATTATGCGCCGCGTCACGTCGTCCAATAGTTTGCCGCGTATTCAGGGGCTTATCGGGAAATCGGGACGCCGAAGACCGTCACGAACCAGCGGCGGACCGCTTCTTCGGCAGGGCTCAGATGCGCGCCCGAGGGTGCGGTTAGATAGTGGCCGGCACCGCTCGACACAGCGAAGCCGGAAAGGGTGACAAGCGATCCGTCGCGCAGTGCCGCGTCGGCCAACGGTCGCGATCCCAGCACCATGCCGGCGCCGTGCTTCGCCGCCTCCAATGCGGTAACGAAACTGTCGAATTTGTGCGTCGGCCCCAGCGCCGGCTTCATCCGGGCGACGGCGAACCACTCGCCCCACATTTCCCGCGCGCCGACCACTGTAAGTCTCGGCAATCCTGTCCAATCCTTGGCCTTGGCGAGATGCGGCGACGCCATCGGCGTCAAGGTTTCGCGGGTCAGGCGGTCGGCCTGCCGTCCGGCAAAAGAGCCGGGGCCAATGCCGAATCGGATGTCGAGACCCACAAAGCGCTCGCCATAATCGGCCGGTGTGTGGATGGTCTCGATCTGCAGCTGGACGAAGGGCAGGTCCTTGGCTATTTGCGGCAGCTTCGGCGCGATCATCAGCACGGCAAACGAGATCGGCGAGCGTATCGTCACGCTCTGGACGGTCTTGGGTTCAAACAGCTCGCGCGTGCTGGTGGCGATCACGGCGAAGGCCGATTGCAGATGCGGCAGGTAGGCGGCACCCTCCGGCGTCAATTCGACGCCGCGCGCCAGGCGGATGAACAGCGGCTGCTTCAACCGCTCTTCGAGAGAACGGATGTGCTGGCTGACCGCAGCCTGGGTCAGGCCAAGCTCGGCCGCGGCGGCGGTGAAATTCGACAGCCGCGCGGCGGCCTCGAAACTCCGCAGCCAGTCAAGCGGGGGCAAGGGCAGGGTTGTTTCAGTCATAAACCGTTTAGGGCCTTTGGCTGCAAAATGATAATTTGAGTTATGCCTTCGACATCATCACGATGCAATCGGAAACCCTGCGGAGTTGGCTGCGGGGCGCAGCGGACAGGAACGGAGTCCCCATGCTTAGCCAGGCGCTGATCGGCGACGAAGGAAGAACGATCGACCTCGGGTGGAAGGACGGCGCGCGCACTCGCTTTCACGCAGTGTGGTTGCGCGACAATGCGCTCGACGACAAGACGCGCAGCGCCGGCAACGGCCAGCGGCTGATCACCATTCTCGACATTCCCGCGCAGACATGGATCGGCGCAGCCGCGATCAAGGGCGATGCGCTTGAAGTCAGTTTCGAACCGGAGGGAAAGACGGTGCGCTTTCCTGCGGCATGGCTGAGCGCCAATGCCTATGACCGCGATGCCGCCCGACAGCCCGGCTGGACAGGCGAGGGCACCGTGCGATGGACCAGGGCCTCTATGCAGAATTCGGTGCCGCGCGCCGGCTATGTCGCGGCCAGCCGCGACCGCGCCGTCTTGCGGCAATGGCTGTCGGCGGTGAAGACCTACGGCTTCGCGGTGATGGACGATCTGCCGGCCGAATCCGGGGCGCTGTGCAAAGTGTCCGATCTGTTCGGCTATATCAGGGAGACCAATTACGGCCGCTGGTTCGAGGTGCGCGCCGAGGTCAATCCAACCAATCTGGCCTACACCAATCTTGGCCTGCAGGCGCACACCGACAACCCCTATCGTGATCCGGTGCCGACCTTGCAGATCCTGTCCTGCATCGAAAACACGGTGGAGGGCGGCGAATCCAGCGTCGTCGATGGTTTTGCCGTGGCGGCCGCGCTGCAGGCCGAAAACTCCGAAGGCTTCCGGCTGTTAAGTTCATACCCGGCGCGTTTCGAATATGCGGGGTCGTCGGGCGTGCGGCTGCAGGCCAAGCGGCCGATGATCGAGCTGGGGCCTGATGGCGAACTCATCGCCATCCGCTTCAACAACCGCTCGCTGGCGCCGACCGTCGATGTGCGGTTCGCCGACATGGAAGCCTATTACGCCGCCTATCGGCGGTTTGCCGAACTGATCGAGGATCCGTCCTTCGAAGTGAGCTTCAAGCTCGAGGCAGGGCAGGCCTTCATCGTCGACAACACCCGCGTCATGCATGCCCGCAAGGCGTTCTCCGGCACCGGCAAGCGCTGGCTGCAGGGCTGCTACGCCGACAAGGATGGCCTTTTGTCGACGCTGTCGGCGATCGAACACGAGTTCAAGGAAGCAGCGGAATGAGCAGCCAGGATTTGAACGCGAGCAACATCGTCGAATTCATCGCCGATATTTTCGAACGCCGAGGGGCGGAATCCTATCTCGGCGAACCCGTCACCATGTCGGAGCACATGTTGCAGGGCGCCTGGTTCGCCGAAAAGGACGGCGCGCCCGATGTGCTGGTGGCGGCAGCACTGCTGCACGATATCGGCCACTACACCAGCGAGTTCGGCACCTATTCGCCCGACGATGTCGAGGACGACGAAGCCGGCGGCGAAGTGCTGGCGCCGTTCTTTCCACCCGTGATCGTCGAATGCGTCAGGCTGCATGTCGCGGCCAAGCGCTACCTTTGCGCTACCGACCCAAGCTATTTCGGCAGGCTGTCGCAGGCCTCGGTCCGCACGCTGTCGCTGCAAGGCGGACCGATGAATGCCGAAGAGGTGGCCGAGTTCCGCAAGAACCCGTTCCACGAGGAAGCGGTTCGGGTCCGCATCTGGGACGAGGCCGGCAAGATCGCCAACATGAAGACCCGGGCATTCCGCGACTACATGCCGCTGCTGCAACGGGTTGTCCGCGACTTCGCCAATCGCGCCTGATCGTAATCCGGGGAAGGACGGCATGTGCTACCGCTTCGACGGCGACCATGCGCTAACCCTATGCCGGAGACCTGCCGCGAGCGTCTACGTGCCGCAGGCGCTCGCGCCTCGCTGCCGATCCCTACCGGTGACGAGCCTTGTCACCGCGGATTTTATTGCGACATCCGTCGGCGCGGCCAAGATCAGTAGGTCAGACTTCGGTGTATATTTGACTCAGACGAAGGTCTGAGAATCGAGCTGAAAGCACGAAAGGAGAGTTTCCTCAGCGTTTGTAAGCCGCAATTTTGGGCTGTTCATTCTTGAATACCGTGACACGTCATGATGTGATGGTGGCATGAATGGAGAAAGGCAGCCCCTGTTTTCATCCGTGCGTCGCTGGGCGTACTTTAGCTTGCGCGTATTCGCGGCGGTTGCGGTGACGATGCCGGTGCTTGGTCTGCGGTTGAGCCATGTCGACGGCTACAAGATCGAATTCGCCGCTGCCAGCGCCAAGAGCGGAAACAATGGCAATGGTAACGGTGGTGGCAACGGTAGTGGTAACGGTAATGGCTCAGGCGGCAACGCCGGGAATGGCAACGCCAACGGAAAGGGAAAAAATGGTGCCGGCGACAACGCCCCCGGTAGCCAAGCTCCCAGTAGCCAAGTCAATGCCGCTGGCGACACGGTGACGGTACAGGGCGCCAAAATCCAGGTCGTGCATCGCGATGGATTCAGCGAAAGCATCGAGGCCGGCCGCTTCACTATGAAGGATCCGCTTGGAAGGACAATTGTCGAACGCGCCGTAAGGGCCTCCGACATTGCTCGTCTGAAAGGGCTGTAACTGTTGGTTCGCCAACCAGCATCCGACCTTCAGACAAGCCCCGATCTCCCTATACAAGACCCGTTTTGGGCGCATGCATAAGAATGGCTGCTTCGGTGCGGTTTCGCACCTTTAGCTTTTGAAATATCCGAGTCATGTGGTGTTTTACCGTTTTCTCCTGCAGGTTGAGACGTTTGGCGACTTCTTTATTGCTCAGTCCTTCGCCTACCAAGGAGATTATCCCAAGCTCGCGTCCCGAGAGATTGGCAACGAGATCGGTTGTGCGCTTTTCCGGCCGGATCAGTTCATTCAAAAGCTGCGCTGACAGGGTCGGCGAAACATATTTTTTTCCTGCGGCTATATAAGTCAGCACCTCGGCCAGCGATGCCGCCCCAATCCCTTTCAGCACATATCCGCGTACGCCCAGCCTGAGCGCCGTTGCCAGATCGGCGTTCGCCTCCGAGACGGTGAGCATGACGATCTTGCAGTCAGGCTGAGTTGCAAGAATATTTTCCGCTGCCGCTAGGCCCCCTCCCGGCAAACTGATGTCGAGCAGCAATATGTCGGGATTTGCCAAGGCCGCAAGCTGTTCGGCATCCGCCGCGGTTTCGCCCGCACCAACGACTTCGAAGCCGCCGATTTCGGCGAGGCTGCGAGCCACACCCTCGCGAAACAGCGGATGATCATCAACAATGGCAATCCTTATGGGAGCGGTCATTTCTGGTCCTCGATGTTGAGCGTTATGGTCAGCCGGGTCCCCCTGGGGCTCGAAAAGGTCTCGAAGTGACCTCCGATACTTTCGATACGTTCCCTCATACCGGCGAGTCCAAGCCCTTCACACGATCCCGACTGGAATCCAGGGCCGTGATCAAGCACTTGAATGAGGAGCTTGCCCTGCGTCACTCGCGCCTTGACAGCCTGCCCCTTGCCCAGACCGTGTCGCCAGGCATTGTTCAGCCCCTCCTGCGCGAAGCGAAAGATGCTTATCTTCTCGGACGTCCCCAGGTCGGGCAGGCGAGATGGCAGTGAAAGCGATACGGAGGAGGCCGTCCGGCGTTCATGTTCGGCAACCGCAAGCCGCAATATCTCCGCGACCGTCGAAGCTTCGATCTGTGGCAGCACGAGGCCGGTGCAGATGGCGCGGATCTCCCGCATCGCCTCGTCCAACGTATGATGGATATCGGCGATCTCGGTCTTGCGGTGGCTTGGGGATGCGGCGGGATCGAGCAGCAGAGGGCTGTCCATGCGCAGCGCAGCCAGTGCGACGAGCTGAGCTGGACCGTCATGCAAATCAGACCCGATGCGGCGCAAGTAGCGCTCGTTGATTGCCGTTGCGCGGCGCGACGCCTGCTGGACGCGCTCCCGCAAAGCGGAATTCTGCTCCAAAAGCAACTGAAGTTCGGCCACTTGTGTCTCAAGCGCTGAACGCTGCGTTTCGATAGTGCTGCTGCCGCGAAGCACGATTCCCGAGAGCATCGCCAAGGCGACCGCGGTCGCGCCAGCCACGAGCAGCCAGCTCGACCATAGTGCCGAGTTTAAAGTGCCCTGAAGATCGTCGGCTATCTCGTAGAACTCGGAAACGGCCACAACATCGCCCGACCACGGCTCTCGAACCGGATTGTAGATCTCGAGCAGCGAGGCGGTGGGGCTCTTGCGTTCCTTCCTTTCATTTTCGTCCAGATCATTGAATTGCGCCACCACGTTTCCACCGAACGCATGCAGCAAGTTCGCATTTGGCTCGAAGGTCTGGCCGATAAGAGCCGCGTCTTTGGCGTACAGCACCTTGCCATCACGCCGCCAAAGCACGAAGGACGCCAGTTTTTTTCCGAGAGCACCCTGGTCCAGGGTTTCATCGAGTGCCCGTTTAACGGTGTCGCTGAGCTGCTGGCTTTTGCGCATGTCCGGCAGGATTGGCGCGATGACACTGTCGACGTAAAGCGCGGTCGTGCTTGCAGAGTTGCGGATCACTCCATCTCGTATTTGCGAGGTGACCCATAGGCCGACGACCAGCATCAGCGACAGCAGCCCAATGCTTCCGACTATGATGAACTGCCAAGCCAACGATAGCCTGTTCCAGTTTTGATAGAGACTATCAATGTAGCGCACGTCTCAACCGACCCCGCGAGCTTTGGCCGTGCCAAAATGCCTAAGCCATCCTACATCTAGAACGGTCGATGGTGCGAGCAAGCGCCAGGTTGAATTGCTGGGGAAACCGCCAATTCAGGGCATGATCCCACCGCCACCCGCGGGGAACGGCGGTGGGATCAGCGTTACTGTATGATCTTGACGATCTTCCGCGTGCCGGGGTCGACCAGCACGGTTCGCCCGTCGACCACAACGTAGCGATACTTGACGCTCGGCACTTCATGCAGTTCCACCGTGTCGGGAATGGCGGTCCCCACGTTCAATTCGACACCTGGAATCTTCACCGACGCAAGGGGCTGCTTTTTCACGTATTCGCGCACAACCGTTTCCTGCTCCGGCGCGATGATGACGTCTTGAGCAGCAACTACGCCGGCGCTCGCGAGCAGCAAGAATCCGGCAATTGCGGTCGACTGGTACATGGTCGTCATGATTCTCTCCTTCATGCGAGCAACGCTCATGCATCTTGCGCGAGCTCGATTCCGATACGGGTGGTGTTGATGAGGTTGATGCACACACCGGGAGCCGAACGGGCTTTTCGCGGCTGCGTTCCCGTGTGGGGCTTCGGTCCGGGCGTCATCGGGCCAATGGACGATAGGGGGAGGGACCAAAGTCTGGTGCCAGGCTGTAGAGGTCCTAGAGCCTCCTCAGGGCGGAACACAGGGTTCTCGGCATCGTTGAGGTCAGCACTTGTGGGAGGCGTTAATGCACAACAGCGTCCATCAGGCACGATGGTTGCTCTTGCCTGTTTTCGGGGTAGCCATCCTGGTCATGACGACGGGAGTACTTCTAAGCTTGTGAGGCTGGTGTCATCGCTATGGGATCACAAGCTCAGGAAAAAACAAAATGTTGCGTTGCATTAATTGTTTGATGCAATTTGTAGGTGATTGTTGCAAAATTACTGCCAACATTCATTGGTCTTCTTAGAAGCCCGATTTTATTCACAAAATGTGGAACAAAGTATTTTTGGCAGAGTTGGCTAGGCTGAGGGACCGACTCTTTAAGGAGAAAGCAGATGAAACATGTGTTGATCACGAGCATGATTGCGCTTGGCGTCGGGTGCGGCGCCGCGATCGCCCAGACCCAGGCCGTGCAGCCGAGCGGTGGCGACAACTGCGCCGCCGGCGCGGCCGATTGCCAGAAGGGCGGCAAGGCCGGAGAACAGGCGCAAGGCAAGATGAAGTCACAGACCGATCAGAATGCACAGGGCCAGGCTGGCGCCACGACCGATCAGCAGGCTCAGGGCAAAGCCAAGCTCAAGACGGATGAACAGGCACAGGGCAAGGCCGGGACCAGTACCGAGCAGAATGCTCAGGGTCAGGCCGGCGCCACGACCGATCAGCAGGCTCAGGGCAAGGCCAAGCTCAAGACGGATGAACAGGCCCAGGGCAAGGCCGGGACCAGCACCGAGCAGAATGCTCAGGGCCAGACCGGCACCAGCACCGAGAAGCAGGCTCAGGGTAAGGCCAAGCTCAAGACGGATGAACAGGCCCAAGGCAAGGCCGGGACCAGCACCGAGCAGAACGCTCAGGGCCAGACCGGCACCAGCACCGAGAAGCAGGCTCAGGGCAAAGCCGGGACCAGCACCGAGCAGAACGCTCAGGGCCAGACCGGCACCAGCACGGACCAGCAGGCCCAGGGCAAGGCCGGGACCACCACCGAGCAGAACGCTCAGGGCAACACAAACGTTCAGACCGACCAGGGCAATACGGCCTCGATCAACAACGTGACCGTCGAGCAGAAGACGCAGGTCACGCAGATCATCCACGAGACCAGGGTTGAGCCGGTGAAGAACGTAGACTTCGACATTTCGGTCGGCATCGAGGTGCCGCGGCACAAAGTGCGCCTGCACCGTCTGCCGGCGCGCATTGTCAAGATCGTCCCGGCCTACGAATCCTATGAGTACTTCGTGCTGGCCGACGGGCGCATCGTCATCGTCGACCCGGATACGTACAAGATCGTGCTGATCCTGACGTGACACGGCAGTGACTCTTGTTCCCGGCGCGGTGCGATTGAGGGGTATCGTATGCGCCGCGGTGGCCCGCCGACCAGAGGCGGCGGGCCACTTGCTTTGTCTTTCGCATCGCGCGTTTTTCCCGTTGACACCCTGCCTTTCACCCTCGTAGTGTCCGCCACGATGAAAAAGGCACTCATTCTCGTAGGAAAGCGCGTGGGCAAGGCGGTGTAACCGCCGGGCGAAAACCTCCCATGCGCAACACACAGGCTCCCATCGGGGGCCTTTTTTATTGCCCGAAACACGACTAAACGACCAGCAATCGCCTCATGGCTAGAAGTACGGGACCAGACCGATGAGCAACGGACAGAACGAACGGCGCGAAATGCCAAACAGGGAAATGACTGGCGCCGAAATGGTGGTGCAGGCGCTGAAGGACAATGGCGTCAAGCATGTCTTCGGTTATCCCGGCGGCGCGGTGCTTCCGATCTATGACGAAATCTTCCAGCAGGACGAGGTCGAGCACATCCTCGTCCGCCACGAGCAAGGCGCAGGGCATGCGGCCGAAGGCTATGCCCGCTCGACCGGCAAGGCCGGCGTCATGCTGGTGACCTCCGGCCCGGGCGCCACCAATGCGGTGACGCCGCTGCAGGATGCGCTGATGGATTCGATCCCGCTGGTCTGCCTGACCGGGCAGGTGCCGACTTCGCTGATCGGCTCCGACGCGTTTCAGGAGTGCGACACGGTCGGCATCACGCGCCCCTGCACCAAGCACAACTGGCTGGTGAAGGACGTCAACGAATTGGCCGCCACCATCCATGAGGCCTTCCATGTCGCGACGACCGGCCGCCCCGGCCCGGTGGTGGTCGACATTCCGAAGGATGTGCAGTTCGCCAAAGGCATCTATGTGCCGCCGCAGGCGGCGCCGCGCACCAGCTACCAGCCGAAGGTCCAGGGCGACCTGGAAAAGATCAAGGCCGCCGTCGAACTGATGGCCAGCGCCAAGAAGCCGATCATCTATTCGGGCGGCGGCGTCATCAACTCCGGTCCGGAGGCCAGCCATCTTCTGCGCGAACTGGTCGACCTCACCGGCTTCCCGATCACCTCGACGCTGATGGGCCTCGGCGCGTATCCGGCATCGGGCAAGAACTGGATGGGCATGCTGGGCATGCACGGCACTTATGAAGCCAATATGGCGATGCATGATTGCGACGTGATGATCTGCATCGGCGCGCGCTTCGACGACCGCATCACCGGACGGCTGACCGCCTTCTCGCCCAACTCGAAGAAGATCCACATCGACATCGATCCATCGTCGATCAACAAGAACGTGCACACGGAAGTGCCCATCATCGGCGATGTCGGCCGGGTGCTGGAGGACATGGTGCGGCTGTGGCGGGCGAGCGCCAAGGCCGACAAGAAGGCGCTCCATCCCTGGTGGGAGCAGATCGCCAAATGGCGCGCGCGTGACTCGCTCGCGTTCAAGATGAACCACGATGTGATCATGCCGCAATATGCCATCCAGCGGCTCTACGAACTGACCAAGGACATGGACACCTACATCACCACCGAGGTCGGCCAGCACCAGATGTGGGCGGCGCAGCACTATCATTTCGAGAAGCCGAACCGCTGGATGACGTCGGGCGGGTTGGGCACGATGGGCTACGGTCTGCCGGCTGCGCTCGGCGTGCAGATCGCGCACCCGGATGCGCTGGTCATCGACATCGCAGGCGATGCCTCGGTGCAGATGACGATGCAGGAGATGAGCGCGGCGGTGCAGCACAATGCGCCGATCAAGATCTTCATCCTCAACAACCAGTATATGGGCATGGTGCGCCAGTGGCAGCAGCTGCTGCACGGCAACCGTCTGTCGCATTCCTACACCGAAGCGATGCCCGACTTCGTCAAGCTGGCCGACGCATATGGCGGCCATGGCATTCGCTGCGAGAAGCCGGACGAGCTGGACGATGCGATCAAGGAGATGATCGCGGTGAAGAAGCCGGTGCTGTTCGATTGCCGGGTGGCGACGCTCGCCAACTGCTTCCCGATGATCCCGTCGGGCAAGGCGCATAATGAAATGCTCCTGCCCGACGAGGCGACCGACGAAGCCGTGGCCAACGCCATCGACGCCAAGGGCAGGGAACTGGTCTAGGTCCAAGCCGGGGCAGGGCTGTCGCGAGAAGCCGTGCGCAAACAGAGAATTAGCTCAAAGTCTGAAATCGAGATTCATGTCATGAACGCACAGCTTCAACCGACCGGCTCCGCCTATTTCATCGCCAAGGAAACGGAAAAGCCGGAGAACCACACGCTCTCCGTGCTGGTCGACAATGAGCCCGGTGTGCTTGCCCGGGTCATCGGCCTGTTTTCCGGCCGCGGTTATAACATCGAGAGCCTCACCGTCTCCGAGACCGAACACGAGAAGCACCTGTCGCGCATCACCATCGTGACGCGCGGCACGCCGCATGTGCTGGAGCAGATCAAGCACCAGCTCGAACGCATCGTACCGGTGCATCGCGTCGTCGATCTCACCGTGCGCTCGCACGAGTTCGGCCAGGAGCGGCCGCTGGAACGCGAGTTGGCGCTGGTCAAGGTCGCCGGCACCGGCGAAGCCCGCGTCGAGGCGCTGCGTCTGGCGGACGCTTTTCGCGCTTCGGTCATCGACGCCAACACCGAGCACTTCATCTTCGAGATTACCGGCAAGGGTTCGAAGCTCGACCAGTTCATCGCCATCATGAAGCCGCTCGGCCTGGTCGAGATCTGCCGCACCGGCGTGGCGGCGATGAACCGCGGCCCGCAAGGGATGTAGTCTCAGTCCAACTATTTT
The DNA here is from genome assembly GCF_040324515.1 of Mesorhizobium sp. C264A. Taxonomy (NCBI): domain Bacteria; kingdom Pseudomonadati; phylum Pseudomonadota; class Alphaproteobacteria; order Hyphomicrobiales; family Phyllobacteriaceae; genus Mesorhizobium; species Mesorhizobium sp. C264A. The sequence continues at coordinate 905,654 of NZ_JAMYVY010000001.1, forward strand.
ACCGGCTTGGGATCGACCTTGCCGCTCGCCAGATTCTTACTCTCCCTTTTGATCGGGCGCGATACCGGACAGACGTCCTGGACGAAGCCGTTCAGCGTGTTAACCAGATTGTTCTGGACCAGCGAGTAGCGGATGAATTGTCCCTGCCGCTCCCTGGCGATGAGGCCGGCCGTCTCCAGGATGCTCAGATGCTGCGAGATCGACGGCTTCGACATGTCGAAGCGCGCCGCGATCTCGCCCGCGGTCAGCGAGGAGTGGGCGAGATAGGCGAGGATCTTGCGCCTCGGCTGCGATGACAGCGCCTCGAACACGCGCTGTATGGCGCTGCTTGCCCCGATAGCCGTGTCGCCATCCGCTGCATTGTCTTCGATCACCGCCTGCCTCTGTCGTTTCGCTTCCGGTATTTAGTCTATTGCCTAAATACCTAAATCGGAATAGTAGATAGTTAGCTTATTGCCTAAATAAGCGCCGGCGCGCCGGAAGGCAAGGCTCTTTGGTCCGGAAATGTTTCCTGCAGAGGAGGGGTACCGATGAAGACCATATCCACAGGCAGAATGATCTCGCAGCCCTTGAGCGATGCCGAAGATGGCGAGGTCGTCTGGATGCCGGCCAAGTCGATCTGGGTCGGTGCGATGACGCTGATTGCGTTGGTGTTCGGGCCGCTGACCTTCAGCTGGAGCGCTTTCGCCCTGTTCGTAGCGACGACGGCGGTGACGATCTGCGCCGGACACTCGGTCGGCATGCATCGCCTGCTCATCCATCGCTCGTTCAAGGTTCACATCTGGCTCAAACACGCGCTGGTCTATCTCGGCACGCTCGTCGGCATGGCCGGTCCGTTCGGCATGATCTATGCGCATGACATACGAGACTGGGCGCAGCGCCAGACGGCTTGTCACGACCTGCACGCCCACCGCCGGCCTTTCTTCACCGACGCTTTCTGGCAAATGCATTGCGCCGTAGCGTTGCGCAATCCGCCTGACTTCGTCATCGAGCCGTCGATCAGAAACGACCGCTTCTACAAATTCGTCGAGCGGACCTGGATGCTGCAGCAACTGCCGTGGGCGATCCTTTTCTTGCTCCTCGGCGGGTGGAGCTGGGTGGTCTGGGGCATTGCGGTGCGTATCTCCGTGTCGCTGACCGGGCATTGGCTGGTCGGGCATTTCGCACATCGCAGCGGGCAGCAGGGCTGGCGCGTCGATGGCGTTGCCGTGCAGGGCTACAACCTGCCGCGTTTCGGCCTGGTGACCTTTGGCGAGAGTTTCCACGGCAATCACCATGCGTTTCCCGAATCCGCAAAGCTCGGCCTGGAACGCGGGCAGATCGATCTCGGCTGGCTCTTCATCCGCATCCTGGCTGCCCTCGGCCTCGCGCATGGCGTGAAGCTTCCCGGGAACACGCCGAGGCGCAAAGGCCTGCGGCGTGTGGCTGGCCGTCAGGAGGCCGCCGCCGCTCCCAGCCTGTTGTCGGCGCGGGCCCACGGCAGGTAGACTGTGCCGGCCTGGCTGGCTCGGGATAGGCGGATCACGGCGGAGCGCTTTGGACCAATGGAATGAGGTTGCGTCCAGCGCTCTGTCGATTTAAGTCAGCATTGCTGACCTTTGTGAGCCGTCATGACCCTCGACGCTTTCCTTGCCCTTTTGGTCTACGCCTTCGTGACCTCGATCACGCCGGGGCCGAACAACCTCATGCTCTTGGCGTCGGGCGTGAATTTCGGCCTGGTCAGAACCATTCCGCATATGCTGGGCATCAGCATGGGTTTCCTGGTGCTGTTGCTTGCTGTCGGCTTTGGCCTGGGCGCGGTGCTTACGGCGTTTCCGGCCTTGCACACCGGATTGAAGATCGCCGGCGCGGCCTATCTGCTCTATCTCGCCTGGAAGATCGCCATGTCGCGCTCGCTGTCCAGCAAGGGTGAGACGGAGGCACGGCCGATGCGGTTCATCGAGGCAGCCGCATTCCAGTGGGTCAATGCGAAAGCCTGGGTGATGGCGATCACCGCCATGGCCGTCTACTCCAATCCGGACCACCCGTTCCTGTCGGTGGCGCTGATCGCGATCGCCTTCACCGTCGTCAACCTGCCGAGCGTCTCGATGTGGGCCGGTTTCGGCACAGCGCTGCGCGGGTTCCTGTCGGATCCGGTGCGGCTGAAATGGTTCAACATCGCCATGGGCGTGCTCTTGGCGGCGACGCTCTGGCCGATGCTGAAATAGACGCATCCCGCCTGAGATCTCAACCGCATCCTGGCTGGTTTTCCGACTGCTGAGCCGGCTGCATAGTCATTGTGCAGTGCACATTAAATCTTCGTAATGCCGTGTTTTGGCCCTTTTCCGACAAATGTGCGTCCTATCTACTTCGGCGAGATCGCGGCAAGGCGCCGTGATTGCGTAGAATGAGACCACCGGGTTCGGCGTGTCGGATCATAGGGCTTTTAGTCGATGCGCGGTAAAGTCGTTCTGGCGGTGGTGGTGGCAGCGGCCTGTGTCGCCGCGGCATGGGTCTATTTTTCGCCGGCGGCGATGAGCAGTCTGCAGCAGATGCTGCCGGGCGCCAGGCAGACGGCAGCGGCGGACAAGCCGGCTGGATCGGACAAGGCTTCGGCCGACAAGGCAGGGGGCAAATCCGGCGCCGGCGGCAATGCCGCCCGTTCGGCCTCGATCGTCTCGGCCACCGCGACAACGGCCGATTTTCCGATCCGCCGTTACGCCATCGGCTTCGTGTCTTCGCCGGCCGTGGTCAACATCAACGCCCGCGTGTCCAGCCAGATCGTATCGATCGACGTCAGGGACGGCCAGATGGTGAAGGCCGGCGACCTGCTGTTCTCGCTCGACGACAGGGCGCTCAAGGCGCAGCTTGCCAAGGATCAGGCGACGCTCGCCAAGGACCAGGCGCTGCTAACCAGTTCGGGCTCCGACCTTCAGCGCGCCAAGGATCTCGTCGCCAAGCAGGCCGGCACGCAGCAGACTTACGATCAGGCGGTGGCGGCGCAAAAGGCTGCCGCGGCGACGGTCGATGCCGACAAGGCGACGATCGACGCCGACAATGTCCAGCTCGGCTTTGCCAGCATCAAGGCGCCGATTGCCGGCCGGCTGGGCGCGGTCAACGTTTCGGTCGGTGACCTCGTCACCTTGAGCAACGGCAACTCGAGCACGGCCACGCCGCTGGTGACGATCACCGAGATGGATCCGCTGCAAGTCAACTTCAACCTGCCGGAGAGCAACCTGGCGCTGCTGCACAAGGCGCTGGCCAACCCGCAGCAAGGCGCGGTGACGCTGACCAAGGATGGCGATCCGACGCCGATCGGCAACGGCACGCTCGACTTCGTCGATTCCAGCGTCGACACCGCGTCCGGCACCATCGCGACACGGGCGAGCATTCCCAACGCCGATCTTTCACTGTGGCCCGGGCAATATGTGAATGTCGTGCTCGACGCCGGCATCATGCCGCAGATGACATCCATCCCGACCGTTGCCGTGCAGCCCAGCCAAAAGGGACCGTTCGTCTATGTCGTCAAGCCCGACAACACGGTCGAGATGCGACCGGTGCAGGTGGCGCTGACCGAAGGCGAAAACAGCGCCATCAGCGAGGGCGTCAAATCAGGCGAGAAGGTGGTGGTCGAGGGCCAGACCAGGCTGAAGGACGGCGCCGCCATTCACGAAGGCAAGGCGGCCAGCGGTGATCAAGCTGCTCCCAAGGTCGCCGAGGCCGGCAAGGCGGCTGCCCAATGATTTCCGAATTCTGCATACGCAGGCCTGTCGCCACGCTGCTGATGTCGTTCGCCCTCGTGCTGGGCGGGCTGTTTGCCTACAAGTTCCTGCCGGTGGCGGCGCTGCCGAGCGCCGAATTCCCGGTCGTCAACGTCTCGGCCACCCTGGCCGGCGCTTCGCCCGAAACCATGGCCACTTCGGTGGCGACGCCGCTGATCAAGCAGTTCGCCACCATCGCCGGCATCGATTCGATCTCGACCAGCAATTCGCTGGGACGCACGTCCATTGCCATCCAGTTCGTGCTCAACCGGGATATCGACGCGGCGGCCGCCGACGTGCAGGCGGCGATCGCGCGCACGCAGCGGCAGTTGCCGCCGGAGATGACGTCGCCGCCGAGCTATCGCAAGGTCAATCCGGCCGACGCGCCGATCCTTCTGATGTCGCTGGTCAGCGACACGGTTCCGCTCACCGACCTCGACGCCTTCGCCGAAAACGTCATCTCGCCCTCGCTGTCGACCATCGACGGCGTGGCGCAGGTGTCGATCTTCGGCCAGCAGAAATATGCGGTGCGCGTGCAGATCGACCCGACGGCGCTGGCGGCGCGCGGCATTTCGATCGACCAGCTGCAGACGGCGATCGCCTCGGCCAATTCCAACACGCCGCTCGGGGTCTTGCAGAACGACAAGCAGCAGCTGACCATCACGGCCAACACGCAGCTCACCAATGCCGCCGGGTTCTCCAACCTCATCATCGCCACCAAGAACGGCCATCCGGTGCGGCTGGGCGAGGTGACGCGCGTCATCGACTCGGTCGAGACCACGACGACCGCAAGCTGGTACGACGGCACGCGCGCCATCATCCTGGCGGTGCAGCGCCAGCCCGACGCCAACACGGTCGACGTCGTCGACAAGGTCAAGGCGATGCTGCCGTCGTTCAAGGACCAAATGCCGGCCGCCGCCGACATCAAGCTGCTCAACGACCGTTCGACCTCGATCCGCCAGGCCGTCGACGACGTCCAGTTCACGCTGCTTCTGACGATCGCTTTGGTGGTGACGGTGATCTTCGTCTTCCTGCGCCGGGTGACCGCAACCATCATTCCGGCCGTGGCGGTGCCGATCTCGCTGATCGCGACGCTCGGCGCCATGTTCCTGTTCGGCTTTTCCATCGACAACATCTCGCTGATGGGCCTGACGCTCGCAGTCGGCCTCGTCGTCGACGACGCCATCGTCATGCTGGAAAACATCTTTCGCCACATGGAGGAGGACGGTCTCTCGGCCTTCGATGCCTCGCTGAAAGGCGCGCGCGAGATCGGCTTCACCATCATCTCGATCTCGATCTCGCTGGTGGCGGTGTTCATCCCCGTGCTTTTGATGGGCGGCGTCATAGGCCGCATCTTCAACGAATTCGCCGTCGTGGTGACGGTCGCCATCCTGGCTTCGATGTTCGTGTCGCTGACACTGACGCCGATGCTGTGTTCGCGCTTGCTGTCGGTGACCAAGGCCGATCGCGACAAGCATGCCCCCGGCCACAAGCACGATATCGTCACCCGCGGCTATGACCGGCTTTTGACCTTCTGCCTGCGCCACACTTTTCTGGTGTTCCTCGTCTTCGTCGGCACGGCGGCAGGGTCGGTCTGGCTGATCGAGGTCTCGCCGAAAGGCTTTTTCCCGCAAGAGGATATCGGCCAGATCTCGGTGACGACGATCGCCAGGCAGGACATCTCCTACGACGCCATGGTCAAGCTGCAGAACCAGGCGGCAAGTGTCTTCTCGCGTTCGCCCTATGTCTCGCATGTGGCCTGGTCAGCCGGCGGCGGCAACAATGCGCTGAACCAGGGCCAGCTCTATGTGCAGCTGAAGGACAAGAGCCAGCGCCCCGACATCGATAAGGTGCTGTCGGATCTGCGGCGGCAGCTGGCCGTCGTGCCGGGGATCGATGCCTATATGCAGCCGGTGCAGAACCTGCGACTTGGCGCGCGTTCTTCCGCCAGCGCCTACCAGCTCGTCGTTCAGGGCCTCGATACCGGCCTGACCGACACATGGGCGCAAAAGCTCAACGATGCGATGGCGGCCGATCATGCGAATTTCACCGACGTCACCAGCGATCTGCAGAACAATTCATTGCAGGCGACGCTGGTGGTCGATCGCGACAAGGCGGCGTCGCTCGGCATCGACACCGACACGCTGCGCTCCAGTCTCTATGGCGGCTTCGGCACGGAGCAGGTCTCGACGATCTTCGGCTCGGCCGACAGCTACGAAGTCATCATGGAGCTCGATCCCAACATCGAATGGTCGCCCGAGCGCATGCTGGCCATCCAGGTCAGGACGGCAAGCGGCAGCCTGGTGCCGCTCGGCGCCTTTGCCCGCGTCGACCGCACCGCCGGCGCGCTGACGGTCAACCAGCTCGGCCAGCTGCCCGCGGTGACCATCTCCTACAACCTGCCGCAAGGCGTGGCGCTGGGCGACAGCACGGCCCGCATCGCCGCGCTGAAGGAGCAGATCGGCATGCCGCCGGCGATTTCGACCAGCTTTGCCGGCACCGCCAAGACCTTCCAGGACTCGCTGGCCAATCAGGGCCTGCTGATCGGCGGCGCCATTCTGACCATCTATATCGTACTCGGCATCCTCTATGAGAGCTTCATCCATCCGCTGACCATTCTGACCGGCCTGCCTTCGGCGGTGCTGGGCGCCGTGGTCGCGCTGCGCTTTGCCGGCATGGACCTGTCGGTGATCGCGGTGATCGGCATCCTGATGCTGATCGGCATCGTCAAGAAGAACGGCATCATGATGGTCGACGTCGCGCTGGAGCTGCGACGAGAAGGCATGTCGGCCAAGGAGTCCATACACAAGGCGTGCCTGATGCGTTTCAGGCCGATCATGATGACGACGTTGGCGGCGCTGATGGGCACGTTCCCGATCGCGCTCGGCACCGGCGCCAGTGCTGAGCTGCGCCAGCCGCTCGGTGTCGCGGTCGTCGGCGGGCTGCTCGCTTCCCAGGCGCTGACGCTGTTCGTCACCCCTGTCATCTATGTCTATTTCGAGAATTTCTCCGGGTGGCTGGTGAGCTTCTTCTCTTCGAAGAAGAACAAGCCGGCGCTGCATGCGGTCGAGAGCGGCGAGCAGGCGTCGCTGTTCGGCCCCGAGGACCGGCTCATCGAACCCCAGAAGGCCGCCGCCGAATAGGGGATAGCCCGTGGCCCAAGCTGTCATGCTTGCGGCCATGGGCCGCCGATCCTAATCTGAGATCATGTCCCATGATCATGACCACGACAATGAGCTCGACCCGTTTGCGGCGCGCGTGCGCGCGCTGGAGACCATCCTCACCGAAAAAGGCCTGATCGATCCGGCCGCAATCGACGTCATCGTCGACACCTATGAGACCAAGATCGGACCGCGCAACGGCGCCAGGGTGGTGGCGAAAGCCTGGAGCGATCCGGCCTTTGCCGAGTGGCTGAAGCGCGACGCGACTGCGGCGATCACCTCGCTGGGCTACACCGGCCGCCAGGGCGAGCACATGCAGGCGGTGTTCAACACGGACGAGACGCACAACCTCGTCGTCTGCACGCTGTGCTCCTGCTATCCGTGGTCGGTGCTCGGCCTGCCGCCGGTCTGGTACAAGGCGCCGCCCTATCGCTCACGCGCCGTGATCGATCCGCGCGGCGTGCTGGAGGAGTTCGGGCTGACCTTGCCGGCGGAGAAAAACATCCGCGTCTGGGATTCGACTGCCGAACTGCGCTATCTCGTGGTGCCGATGCGGCCTGGCGGTACCGAAGGCTGGAGTGAGGACCAGCTCGCCGAACTGGTCAGCCGCGATGCGATGATCGGCACGGCGGTGGCCAAAGAACCCGGGACAAAGAAGGTACCGGCATGAACGGGCCGCAGGATCTCGGTGGGCAGATGGGTTTCGGGCCGGTCGCGCCCGAAAAGGACGAACCGTATTTTCATGCGGATTGGGAGAGGCGGGCGCTCGGCGTCACGCTGACTGCCGGCGCCATGGGCGCGTGGAACATCGACGAGAGCCGGCACGCCAGGGAATCGCTGCATCCGGCCGTCTATTATTCCTCGAGCTACTACCAGATCTGGATCAAAGCGCTCGAGGTGCTGCTGAAGCGCCATGGCTTCGTCAGCGAGCGCGATCTGACGGAGGGTAAGGCGGTCGATCCGGCGGCGACGCCCAAAAGGGTGTTGAAGGCCGAAAACGTGCCGGCGGTACTGGCCAAGGGCAGTCCCTGCGACCGGCCGGTCGAGACGGCGCCGCGCTTCAAGGCCGGCGACCCGGTGCGGACAAGGAATTTCAATCCCACCGCCCACACGAGGCTGCCGCGTTATGCGCGCGGCAAGCACGGAGTTATCGAGGCCGTGCGTGACGGTTTTGTGTTCCCCGACAGCAACGCGCATGGCAACGGTGAAAACCCGCAATGGGTCTATACCGTGGTCTTCGATGGCTCGGAAATCTGGGGCGAGGGCGCCGACCCGACGCTGACCGTCTCGATCGATGCCTGGGAGAGCTATCTTGAGCCGGCCTGAAGGTGCATTGCCGGCGGGTCTGGACGAACCGGTATTCGCCGAACCCTGGCAGGCCGAAGCCTTCGCCATGACGGTGGCGCTGCATGACAAGGGCCTGTTTTCGTGGAGCGAATGGGCCGATGCGCTGTCGGCGCAAGTGAAGAAGCCGGGCGCCGCAAGCGACGGCCACGACTACTACGAGCATTGGCTGGCTGCGCTGGAGACGCTGCTGGCGGCCAAGGGCGTCGCGGGAAAAAGTGACGTCGACACGCTCGCCGCCGCCTGGGAACGCGCCGCGCATGCAACCCCGCACGGCAAGCCGATTTTGTTGGAGAACGATCCGGGGCCGACCAGAGGTAGCGGCGGCGGCGCGAACATATAGTCCGCCTGTGGTTGGTGTTTGAAATCTGGCGGCCGATGCAACTAATTTTCGACGACCATGCCTTCGTCGTCCCCATAGACAAACGCCTCAACGACGGCGAAGCGGCCACGGTTTTTGGAAATGGCGACGAAGTCGTTGTCACCCAAGTGGAGGATCACTTGCTCGTCGCTGATGGTAACACGTTCTATGGTTCTGGCATTTTCGTCACTCAGACAGGCCGTGACCTCGGTATATATCGCGAACCCTGCGTCATCCGACAAGGAGACAACGATGCCATAACCAGGTTCGCCGATTTCGATCTTCTTTATCGACTTTCCGATCAGCCTGTCTGCGAACGACCTCATCAATATCCTCGCTTATAGGTGTCTGCGCCGATCTGCATCTCGATCATGTCCGTGATAGTGGCATTGCCCGATCTAGGTTCAAGTGCCTGAACTCAAATCGTTCGTTATCCGCTTGCATGTTCACTTTACGTTCGCATTTGCGCCTGCTAGTTTGTCCCGTTGAAGGTGAGGCAATCCCATCGTTTTAAGCGGTGGTTGGCACCAAGCTTGTCTTTCTCTCGCGAATCCGGTCTGTCGAACCGATGGAATTCTCTCCCCAACAGGATGAGGCGTTGAAGGCGGTGGCGCGCTGGCTGAAAGAGGGCCGGCCGCAGGTCTTCCGGCTGTTCGGCTATGCCGGCACCGGCAAGACCACGCTGGCGCGCTATTTTGCCGAGCATGTCGACGGGCAGGTGCAGTTCGCCGCCTTCACCGGCAAGGCGGCGCAGGTGCTGCGTTCCAAGGGCGCGGTCAATGCCCGCACCATCCATTCGTTGATCTACCGGCCGAAGGGCGAGGAATCGGTGTCGGACGAGGTGACCGGCAAGACCTCGATGTCGCCGACCTTCTCGCTCAATCGCCAAAGCCCTATTTCACGGGCGAAGCTGGTGGTCATCGACGAATGCTCGATGGTCGACGAGCAGCTTGGCCGCGACCTTCTGAGTTTTGGCACGCCGATCCTGGTGCTTGGCGATCCGGCGCAGCTACCGCCGATCTCGGGCGGCGGCTTTTTCACCGAGCATGAGCCGGATGTGCTCTTGACCGAAATCCACCGCCAGGCGCGCGACAATCCGATCATCCAGCTGGCGCTCGACGTGCGCGAGGGCCGCGAGTTCATGCGCGGCGACTACGGCAGCGCGCAGGTCATCGGCAAGGAGGACGTCACCCAGGAGCTGGTGCTGAAGGCGGACCAGGTGTTGGTCGGCACCAACCGCACACGCCGCCGCTACAATCAGCGCCTGCGCGAGCTGAAGGGTTTCAATGCCGATTATCCGCAGGCCGGCGACAAGCTGGTCTGCCTGCGCAACGACCCCGCCAAGGGCCTGCTCAACGGTTCGCTGTGGAAGGTGATGACCTCGTCGCGCGAGACGGTGAAGCCGGGCATCAACCTTCTGGTCTCGCCCGAGGAGGACGATCCCGACCGCGGCGTCGCCAAGATCAAGCTGCTCAAGTCGGCTTTCGAGGATCCGGACGCCGATATCCCCTGGCAGCAGAAGAAGCGCTTTGACGATTTCGACTATGGCTACGCGCTGACCGTGCACAAGGCGCAGGGTTCGCAGTGGAACGATGTCGTGCTGTTCGACGAGAGCTGGGCGTTCAAGGAAACCCGCCAGCGCTGGCTCTATACTGCCATCACGCGGGCGGCAGAGCGGCTGACGATTGTTAGATAGCTGGCGTTAGATAGCCGGCGTCAGGTAGCAGCCGGCGCAGCAGGGCTGAGTGGCGTCGCACCCAGCCATTGCCAGGCATCCGCTTCATCCTCGGCCGCGAAGTGCCTGAACTCGATGGGTGGCGAAGCCGGAAGGAAGTTCCGCGCATCCGCTATCCAGTCGGGCTCACCGATCGTCGCGCACCGGGCGATATGCTCCAGGGCGTGCACCGTGCCCTGTTTCAGCGTCTCGTCGTCCATATCGATCCAGTCGACGCCCTCATGATCAACCAGCCGCACCAAGACATCGATCCTCGGGTGCAGCGCGTAGGCAGCCTCCAGCAATCCGAACAGATTTTCGCCGTCGGCGGCCGATACATGGCCGACGACGTCGATGGCGAAAAGGTCCTCACGGTCGGTTTCGAGGCGGCGGATCGCGGGCACGGATTGGAGAAAATTCATTGGCTGGGTTCCCCCTTGCGAGCAGATGTCATCACTGGAACACCCGAAAGCCCCTGTCTGTTCCCATCAAAGGCAGTATAGATGCGCTGCACAAACAGCCGGACCTCACGCCATGCCCGCGAAACTCTCGGTCAATCTCAACGCCATCGCCATGCTGCGCAACCGCCGCGACCTGCCGTGGCCGAGCGTCACCGGGCTCGGCCGCCTGGCGCTGGCGGCCGGCGCGCACGGGCTGACGGTTCATCCGCGGCCCGACGAGCGCCACACCAGGCATTCCGACCTGCCGGAGATCCGGGCGCTGATCGACGACGAGTTTCCCAAGGCGGAGTTCAACATCGAGGGCTACCCGACCGAGGATTTTCTGGCGCTTGTGGAAAGGCACCAGCCGGAGCAGGTGACGCTGGTGCCCGACGATCCGGCGCAGGCGACATCGGACCATGGCTGGAACTTTGCCGCCGAGGCGGCGTTCCTTAACCCGATCGTCAAGCGTCTGAAAAAAGGGGGCTTCCGCGTGTCGCTGTTTTCCGATCCGGATCCCACCGGCGTCAATGCCGCGCGCGACACCGGCGCCGACCGCATCGAGCTCTATACCGGGCCCTACGGCAGCTACCATTCCGATTCCGCCAAGGCGCGGAAGGAGCTGGAAAGATTGGGAAAAACCGCGGATGCCGCACTCGCCGCCGGGCTCCAGGTCAATGCCGGGCACGATCTGGTGGTGAACAACCTTCCGGCATTGGCAAAGCGCATTCCGGCATTGGCCGAAGTGTCTATCGGACACGGGTTGACAGCCGATGCGTTGGAGTATGGCATGGCCGGCACGGTGGGGCGGTTTCTGAAGGCTTGCGGTTGGTAGCGGTGGAAGGCTCGTGTCGAAGGTGATATCGCATGACAGCAAGCAAGGCGCACCGCGCGGTGATCGGGGAGTAGTCGATGGCTCTTTCCAGCATCGGTAGCGAGGCTGAACCCGTCGAACAACCGAACCACTCCCACACTGAACAGCACAGCACCAAAGTTCTGATGCTGGGCGCGCTTGGCGTCGTCTATGGCGATATCGGCACCAGCCCGATCTATGCCTTCCGCGAGGCGCTTCACGCTTCGCCTGGTACCGACACGCGCATAGATGTCCTGGGCGTGCTGTCGCTGATCGTCTGGGCGCTGACGATTATCGTCACCATAAAATACGTCGCTTTCGTGCTTCGCGCCGACAACAAGGGCGAGGGCGGCACGCTGTCCCTGATGGCGCTGGCGCGCAGCGCCTATCCAAAAGGCGCCAAGCTTATCCTCGGCATCGGACTTTGCGGGGCGTCGCTTTTTTTCGGAGACGCTATCATAACTCCGGCCATTTCCGTGCTGTCGGCAGTTGAGGGCCTGGAAGTGGTGACACCGACGCTGGAGGCCTATGTCGTTCCGATCACCTTGGTCATCCTGGCGTTTCTGTTCTCCGTGCAGCGCTTCGGCACGGGGAAGGTGGCGGCAGTATTCGGGCCGGTGACGGCGCTATGGTTCCTGGCCATCGGCGTTTCCGGGCTCTACCACCTGATGGATGATCCTTCGGTGCTGTTGGCGATCAACCCGTATTATGCGATCGCCTACTTAGCCGGCACGCCGACCGCCGCTTTCGTGACCGTTGGTGCAGTGTTCCTGGCGGTAACGGGGGCCGAGGCGCTTTATGTCGACCTTGGACATTTCGGGCGCAAGCCGATCGTGCTCGCGTGGTTTTCCGTGGTGTTTCCTTGCCTGCTGCTCAACTACTTCGGCCAGGGCGCCTTTGTGTTGGCGAATGGCGGCAGGCCGACCAATCCATTCTTCGAGATGTTGCCGGATTGGGCGCTGATGCCAATGGTCGGCTTGGCAACGGCCGCCACCGTGATCGCCAGTCAGGCGGTGATCTCGGGTGCTTTTTCGCTGGCACGTCAGGCAGTGCAACTCAACCTGCTGCCCCGCATCGAGGTGCAGCACACGTCCGAAATGCAGAGCGGCCAGATTTATATGCCGCGCGTCAACCTGCTCATCGCCCTGGGAGTGATGCTGCTGGTTGTCGGCTTCGGCAGCTCGAGTTCGCTGGCTTCCGCTTACGGAATTTCGGTGACCGGCGAGATGCTGATGACAACCATTCTGCTGTTCGTTGTCATGCGCAATTTGTGGAAATGGCAGCTTGGGCTCGCCCTGGCATTGGCGCTGCTGTTCGGCACCATCGACATGGGTTTCTTCCTGGCGAATGTCGTCAAGATCGTGGAAGGCGGATGGGTGTCAATATCCGTTGCCTGCCTCATGGGGCTGATCATGACCACCTGGATACGCGGCAGCCGCTATCTGTTCGACAAGACCCGGCGCAACGAAATCCCGCTCGATTTCCTCGCCGGCAATCTGCTGAAGAAGAAGCCGCAGCTGGTGTCCGGCACCGCCGTGTTCCTGACCAGCGATCCGCAAAGCGCGCCGACAGCGCTGATGCACAGCCTGAAGCACTACAAGGTGCTGCACGAGCAGAACGTCATTCTGTCGGTGGTCACCGCACCGCAGCCGCTGGTGCCCGACAGCGAGCGGGTCAAGATGGAGACAGTCAACGAGTTGTTCATGCGGGTGACGCTGACCTTCGGCTATATGGAGCAGCCCAACATTCCGCGCGCGCTGGCGATCTGCCGCAAGCAGGGCTGGAAGTTCGACATCATGACGACGTCGTTCTTCCTGTCGCGGCGCTCGCTCAAGGCATCGCCCAATTCCGGCATGCCGGTGTGGCAGGACAAGCTGTTCATCGGGCTCGCCCGCTCGGCGGCCGATGCGACGGAGTATTTCCAGATCCCGACCGGACGTGTGGTCGAGATCGGCACGCAGGTGGCGATCTGAGGTTTCCGGCAGCCTTTGACGCCACGCACCGGTCATTGCGGGGCAAGCCCTGCGCTGGGAACATGGTAGCCCTACCGTCACGGCACTTGATATTGCATCGCAGCAAGCGTAGAGCACCGCGCGCTTATCGGAGTGTCGTCCATGGCCCTTACCAATGCTGGTATTGAGGCAGAACCCGTCGAACAATCGAGCCATCCCGAAATCGAACAGCACAGCACCAAAGTTCTGATGCTGGGCGCGCTCGGTGTGGTCTATGGCGACATCGGCACCAGCCCGATCTACGCCTTCCGGGAAGCGCTTGTTGCGTCCTCCGGCGGCGAAATCGCCGAGCGCGGCGATATTCTGGGCGTGCTGTCGCTGATCATCTGGTCGTTGACGATTATCGTCACCATCAAATACATCATGTTTGTGCTCAGAGCCGACAACCGAGGCGAGGGCGGCGTGCTGTCGCTGATGGCGCTGGCGCGCGGCAGTTTCCCGACCCGCTCGGCGATCATCCTGGCCATCGGTATTGTCGGCGCGTCATTGTTCTTCGGTGACGCCGTCATCACGCCGGCAATCTCGGTGCTTTCGGCGGTTGAAGGCATGAATGTCGTTACCCCGACCTTCCAGCCCTACGTCGTGCCGCTGACGCTGGTCATCCTTGCGATCCTGTTTTCGGTGCAGCGCTTCGGGACCGGCGGTGTGGCGCTGATCTTCGGGCCGATCACGGCGGTCTGGTTCCTGGCTATCGGTCTTTCGGGCTTGAACCACATCATCGCCGATCCCGAAATCCTGTGGGCGGTCAGCCCGCACTACATCGTCGCCTTCCTGATCAATTCGCCCGATGTCGCCTTCGTCACCATCGGCGCCATCTTCCTCGCCGTCACCGGCGCCGAAGCGCTTTATGCCGATCTCGGCCATTTCGGCCGCAAGCCCATCGTGCTCGCCTGGCTGGCCATCGTGTTTCCCTGCCTGCTGTTAAACTATGCCGGGCAGGGCGCTTTCGTGCTGGCGAAGAACGGTCACGTCGGCCATCCATTCTTCGAGATGAACGAAGGCTGGACGCTGATCCCGATGGTGGTATTGGCAACCGCGGCGACGGTTATCGCCAGCCAGGCGGTCATCTCCGGCGCCTTCTCGCTGACCCGGCAGGCGGTGCAGCTCAATATGCTGCCGCGCCTCGAAATCCTGCACACGTCGGAACGGCAGTCGGGCCAGATCTACATGCCCCGCGTCAATGTTTTGCTGGCGTTGGCGGTGATGTTGCTGGTCGTCGGTTTCGGCGAATCGAGCAAGCTGGCCTCCGCCTATGGCATCTCGGTGACCGGCAACATGCTGGTGACGACGGTGCTGCTGTTCGTCGTCATGACGCGCATTTGGAAATGGCGCCTGTGGGTGGCGGTGGCGATGACGGCGGTGTTCGCATTCATCGACATCGGCTTCTTTGCCTCCAACATCGTGAAGGTGTTCGAGGGCGGCTGGGCGTCGCTTGCGGTGGCCTTCACCATCGTTCTGGCGATGTGGACCTGGGTGCGCGGCAGCCGCTATCTGTTCGACAAGACCCGTCGCAACGAAATCCCGCTCGATTTCCTCGCCGGCAATCTGTTGAAGAAGAAGCCGCAGCTGGTGTCCGGCACCGCCGTGTTCCTGACCAGCGATCCGCAAAGCGCGCCGACAGCGCTGATGCACAGCCTGAAGCACTACAAGGTGCTGCACGAGCAGAACGTCATTCTGTCGGTGGTCACCGCACCGCAGCCGCTGGTGCCCGACAGCGAGCGGGTCAAGATGGAGACAGTCAACGAGTTGTTCATGCGGGTGACGCTGACCTTCGGCTATATGGAGCAGCCCAACATTCCGCGCGCGCTGGCGATCTGCCGCAAGCAGGGCTGGAAGTTCGACATCATGACGACGTCGTTCTTCCTGTCGCGGCGCTCGCTCAAGGCATCGCCCAATTCCGGCATGCCGGTGTGGCAGGACAAGCTGTTCATCGGGCTCGCCCGCTCGGCGGCCGATGCGACGGAGTATTTCCAGATCCCGACCGGACGTGTGGTCGAGATCGGCACGCAGGTGGCGATCTGAGGGTCTCGAACGGATAAATCGTCGAGGAGGCTAATATGAGCGGCGAATTGGTGCTGGTCACCGGCGGGTCCGGCTTCCTCGGCGCTCACTGCATCCTCGAACTGTTGAAGGCCGGCTACCGCGTCCGCACCTCCGTGCGATCGGCCAGGCGCGAAGCCGATGTGCTCGCCATGCTCAAGGCAGGTGGCACGGAGCCCGGTGACGCCCTTTCATTCGCCCATGCCGATCTGATGGCCGACGCAGGCTGGCCGGCGGCGGTGGCCGGCTGCGATTACGTGCTGCATGTCGCATCACCTTTTCCGCCCGGCGTGCCCACGCATGAGGATGACCTGATCCTTCCGGCGCGCGAGGGCGCGTTGCGCGTGCTGCGGCGGCGCGGGATACCGGGGTCAGGCGCGTCGTGCTCACCTCATCCTTCGCGGCCGTCGGCTATGGCAAAATGCGCGCGGATGGGCAGCCTTTCAACGAGGAAAACTGGACCGATCCGGCAGGCAAGGTCAGCGCCTATGTGAAGTCCAAGACGCTCGCCGAGCGCGCGGCCTGGGATTTCATCGCCGAGCGGGGCGGCGCGCTGGAGCTTGCGGTCGTCAATCCCGTTGGCATCTTTGGACCGGTGCTCGGCGCGGACCATTCGACCTCGACCGAATTTGTCCAGCGCATGCTGAACGGCGCCGTGCCTGGGCTGCCGCGCCTGTCCTTCGGCGTCGTCGACGCGCGCGACGTGGCGGATCTGCATGTTCGCGCCATGACCCACCCCGCCGCCAAGGGCGAACGGTTCCTCGCTGTCGCCGGCGATTTCATGACGGTCCGCGAGATCGCGCAGACCCTGAAGACGCGGCTCGGGCCGGCGGCGTCGCGCGTCTCGACGCGGGAGTTTCCCGATTGGCTGGTGCGCATCATCGGGCTGTTCAATCCGGAAGCGGCCCAACTCGCAACGGAACTGGGCAAGATCAAGAACGCCACCAACGCCAAGGCGGTGCGCGTGCTCGGCTGGGCGCCACGCTCGCGCGAAGATGCTTTGATTGCCACGGGCGAAAGCCTGATCCGGCTGGGACTGGTCAAGCGACGTAAGTAATTGTGCGGGAGGCCGAACCTTAAGGGCTCCGCGTCCCGCAATGGCAGCTTTCAGCCGGCCAGTGCAGCCTTGTTCGTCTCCAGAAACTGCTTCAGCGGCACCGACTTTCGGCCGGAGAGTTTTTCGACCGCGTCTGTCACCATGCCGAGGTCACCTGCGCGGGCGGCAGCGTCGAACGACACCAGCACCTTGGCGAAGGGTTCAGGCAGGCCGGCCGACTTCATTCCCTCGGTCAGGGCTTCGTCGGAAAGCTGGATGACCTGGATCGGCTTGCTGGTGACTTCGGTGACCAACGCCGCCACTTCGGCAGCCGTATACGCACTGGGGCCGGTCAGCGTGTAAGTCGCGCTTTCGCTGCTGTCCGAGGCGAGCCCCGCTGCGATCGCCGCCGCGAAATCGTCACGCGTGCCGTAGGAAATGGCGCCGTCGCCGGCGGAGGTGGACCACTGACCCGATGCCAGAGCCTGCGGCAACGCCGTGAACAGGTTCTCGTTATACCAGCCGTTGCGGAATATCGTGTAGGGGATGCCGGTCGCCTTGATCGCCTGTTCGGTGTCGTAGTGGTCGGGCGCGAAAACAACCGGCGAACCAGGCTCGGGGTTGGGCAAGCGTCGAATACAGCCTGACCGATCTCGGCCGTTCGATGTTCGGCGCCTTGCATCAATTGATCCTGTGGGCCGAACTCAACCATGGTGCGGTGCGCAAGGCGCGCGCTGCCTTCGACGCCGGTGGCTGATATTTTGGTCCATGCAGCAAAGGCTTGATTTGACAATGGCGCTGAAGGATTGTCCGGCCAGTAGTTGGGCGGGCAATGGAAAAATCTCTCGACATCGCGATTGCGGGCGCCGGCCCGGCGGGGCTCGCCACCGCGCTCTATCTCAAGCGCGCGGGCCACAACGTCACCATCTTCGAACGTTTCGAGGAACCCAAGCCCGTCGGTTCCGGACTGATCCTGCAGCCGACCGGGCTGAGCGTGCTCGCCGATCTCGGCCTGCTCGACGACATTCTGGCGCTGGGGAGCCGCATCGAGCGTCTGCATGGCGCCGATGCCTCGAGCGGCCGCACCGTGCTCGCCGTGCGCTACGATGCGCAGCCTGGCGGCCGTTTCGGGCTGGCGGTGCACCGGGCGGCGTTGTTCAACATGTTGTTTCGCGCCGCGCAGCGCCAAGGCATCGCCATCGAAACCGGTGTCGAGATCGAGACGCTGGACGTCGGTGAGCGGGCGATCCTGATCTTCGACAAGAGCCGAACGGTGGGGGGCCGCAGGGCAGGGCCGTTCGACCTCGTGGTCGACGCCAGCGGCTCGCGTTCGAAGCTGCGCCGGTGCCTCAACGATCCGGCCCAGCCGCGGCAGCTCACTTACGGCGCGTTCTGGGCCTCGCTCGGCTGGCGCCAAGGCTTCGACGAAAATGCGCTGCTGCAGCGCTACGACAAGGCCAGCGTGATGATCGGCGTCCTGCCGATCGGCCGACCGGAACCGGGCGCGGAAAAGATGGCGGCGTTCTTCTGGAGCCTGAAGCCGGCGGATGCCGAAAACGTGCGCGCGGTAGGGCTCGACGCCTGGAAGGCGAGACTGGTCTCGCTGTGGCCGCAGTGCGAGGCGTTCACCAGCCAGATCGACAGCTTCGACCAGCTGTCGCTGGCGCGCTACGGCCACCACACGATGAAGCTGCCGGCCGGCCGCAGGCTGGCCGTGATCGGCGATGCCGCGCATTCGACCAGCCCGCAGCTCGGGCAAGGCGCCAACATGGCGTTGCTCGACGCGGCAGCACTCAGCCATGCCTTGGCACAAACGGGCAACGTCGAGGCAGCGCTGGAAAGCTACGCCCGGGCGCGGCGATGGCATGTCCGAATCTTCCAGCTGCTGTCGCTGGCGCTGACGCCGTTCTACCAGTCGGACGGCACGATGCTGCCCTTCTTCCGCGACAGGCTGGTGGCA
Organism: Mesorhizobium sp. C264A; assembly: GCF_040324515.1. Taxonomy (NCBI): domain Bacteria; kingdom Pseudomonadati; phylum Pseudomonadota; class Alphaproteobacteria; order Hyphomicrobiales; family Phyllobacteriaceae; genus Mesorhizobium; species Mesorhizobium sp. C264A. The sequence goes on from NZ_JAMYVY010000001.1 coordinate 924,315, forward strand.
ACCATCGCCAAAATCCCGCCAGTGCCAAGCGTGCTTGCCTCGATGGTGGCCGGCACGCTGATCGATCCGTTCAGGCGGATCGGGCTAGAGGAGGTGCACTGGCCAGATCATCCGGCGGGATCAGGCTCGAGAGAAGCGAATTTCTCGCACGCAGGAATAGACGCAGCCGCTGCGGATAGTCCGGCGCCACGGCACCCTTGATCGAGGCGCGTTCGCTCAACGCCTTGCGCCAGGCCTGGACCAATGGCTTGCCGTCCAGAATGCCGAAATTGCCGATCCGGTCGAAGGCGTCGAGATAGCGGAAGACCGGGCCGTAGACGGCGTCGACGAGGCAAAAGCGCTGGCCGCTGAACCACGGTCCGGCCTGGTCGGCCAATTCGTTCTCGACACGATCGAACATGGCTGACAGCGCTGCGGATTCCGCCAGGAAGGCGGCCTCCGTCGATGCCGAGTAGAACCGGCCGATGGTGTTCAATGTCGCCGAGCCGAACTCGATCCAGGCGCGATGCCGGGCACGGGCGTAGGCGTCGGCCGGATGCAGAGGATTGGCTTGCGTCTCCTCGAGGAATTCGAGAATAACGGCGGATTCGAAGATCACCGTCTCCTCGCCATTTGCGTGGACGATCAGCAGCGGCACCTTGCCCAGCGGCGAAATCGCCTTGAACCAGTCCGGCCTGTTGGCGAGGTCGATGGTGACACGCTCGAACGGTACGCCCTTCTCGGCCAGCGAGATCGCCGCGCGCTGCACATAGGGGCATAGATGATGGCTGACGAGAATGAGCTTGCCAGTCATTTCATTCTTCTCAGTCATTTCATTCTTCTCAGGCATGTCACTCTCCCCAGACATAGTTCAACGCGCCGTCCTCGACGCGCGTCGACAAGAACATCAGTCGCGACGCTTTTGGCGCCGGACCTTCGATCCGGTCGCCTGATGTCATGTCGAAGGCGGCGCCGTGCCATTGGCAGACCAGCTTGCCGTCCTTGCAGTCGAGCGGCCCGCCGAAATGCAGGCAGACATTGGCGGCGGCGCGGATGCGCTCACCGCTGCGCCAAATATGGACCTCGCGGCCGAAGAATGGCGCGATCAGGCTGCCCGTCTGTGGGACGTCGGCGACTTTGCAAATTTCGTGTTTCATGGATCTTTCCCGGATCGATGCAGTTGCATGCATATAGATGCAAGTGCATTGACCGTCAAGCTTGATGCAACTGCATCTATCGCCTAGGATGGGTCATGGCCAAAACAACCACGCCTTCGCCCGAAGCCGTCAAGGCCTGGGCCCGCCTGATGCGGGTTTCGCGCCAGCTCATCGAAAAGGCGGAAGAGGCTTTGAAGACTAGCGGCTTGCCGCCGCTTGACTGGTATGACGTGCTGCATGAACTCGCCGAGGCGGGTGAGGGCGGGCTGCGGCCATTCCAGCTGACCGAGCGCACACTGTTTGCGCAGTATAACATCTCGCGGCTTCTGGCGCGCCTCGAGGCAGACGGACTGGTCGAGAAGCTCAGGGCTGCCGATGACGGCCGCGGCCAGACCATCCGCATCTCGGCCAAGGGCCGTCAGACGCGGCGACGGATGTGGGCTGTCTATGGACGGTCTATTGCGGAATTGGTCGGCGCAAAACTCTCCGCCGAGGAGCTGAAGATACTGGCGAGCCTGCTTGGAGAGCTGCGCCATCCGCCCGCCGATGATTGATCCGTCAGAATCTCGTGGTTTGCCCGGCGGCTCTCACGTCGACGATTTTTCTACCTGACCCCTTGCGTCGAGCATAGGATTGCGCAATATGCCGAACCGTAACGTACGGTACGCCGTTTGAGGCGACCCGGCGACCTCATCGAATGGGCAGGAAATTGTTGCAGGCAAGGGCCGAGATCGATACCAGCGAAGTGCTCACAGAGCGGCAAAAGGCCGTCCTGGACGCGGCTTTGCGGCTGCTGGTCGAGGAGGGCGACAATCTGACCATGACGGCGGTGGCGCGCCGCGCCAGCTGCTCGAAGGAAACGCTCTACAAATGGTTCGGCGACCGCGACGGACTGCTGACGGCGACCGTGCAGTGGCAGGCATCGAAAGTGCGCGTGGTGCCGGTCGACGGTGAGCGGCTCGATCTTGCCTCGCTGACGGCAAGCCTGGAAGGCTTCGCCTCGGACTGGCTGAAGGTGATTTCGAGCGATACCTCGATCGCGCTGAACCGCGTCGCGGTCGGCCATGCCGGATCCGGAAAGGACGATCTCGGCGCGATCGTGCTGGAGAATGGCCGTTTCGCGCTGGCCAGACGGTTGAAGCCGGTGCTGCTTGCCGGCAAGCAGGCCGGGCTGCTCGACTTTACGGACGCCGAAATGGCGTTCCGGACCTTTTTCGGGCTGGTCGCCCGCGACGTGCAGATCCGTCTGCTGCTCGGCGACAGGCTGGAATTGACTGAAGCGGCGATCGGCGGCGATGCCGCCCGGGCGACGCAGCAGTTTCTCGCTCTTTATGGAGCAAAAACCGGGCCGCAAGGCCTCTAATCTCTGTGGGAAGGAAGCAAAAGATGCGTGTCTATTACGATCGCGACGCCGATCTCAATCTGATCAAGGGCAAGAAGGTCGCCATTATCGGCTATGGCAGCCAAGGCCGGGCGCACGCGCTCAACCTCAAGGATTCCGGCGCCAAGGAAATCGCCATCGGCCTCAAGGCGGGATCGGCGACCGCCAAGAAGGTCGAGGCTGATGGCCTGAAAGTGATGAGCGTGGCGGACGCTGCCAAATGGGCCGATTTGATGATGATGGCGACGCCTGACGAATTGCAGGCCGACATCTACAAAAACGAAATCGCGCCAAACATTCGTGACGGCGCCGCGATTGCCTTCGCGCACGGCCTCAACGTGCATTTCGGCCTCATCGAGCCGAAGTCGACCGTCGATGTCGTCATGATCGCGCCGAAAGGCCCCGGCCACACGGTGCGCGGCGAATACCAGAAGGGCGGCGGCGTGCCGTGCCTGGTCGCCGTCAACCAGGATGCTTCCGGCAATGCGCTCGATCTCGCTCTGTCCTACGCCTGCGGCGTCGGCGGCGGCCGTTCGGGCATCATCGAGACCAATTTCCGCGAGGAATGCGAGACCGATCTGTTCGGCGAGCAGGTCGTGCTCTGCGGCGGCCTGGTCGAGCTAATCCGCGCCGGCTTCGAGACGCTGGTTGAGGCCGGCTACGCACCCGAAATGGCCTATTTCGAGTGCCTGCACGAGGTCAAGCTGATCGTCGACCTGATCTATGAAGGCGGCATCGCCAACATGAACTACTCGATCTCGAACACCGCCGAATGGGGTGAATATGTCTCAGGCCCGCGCATCATTACCGCCGAGACCAAGGCCGAGATGAAGCGCGTGCTGAAAGACATCCAGACCGGAAAATTCACCTCGGAGTGGATGCAGGAATACCGCGCCGGCATGTCGCGCTTCAAGGGCATCCGCCGCAACAATGACAGCCACCAGATCGAGGAAGTCGGCGCCAAGCTGCGCGCCATGATGCCCTGGATTTCCAAGAACAAGCTGGTCGACAAGGCCAAGAACTAACCCGCAGTCGTCGGGATTGGGAGCAAAGAGCCGGCGGAGCGATTCGCCGGCTCTTTCATGCCGGTTTATCGATCAGGACGCTCAGCCATAGTGCCAATGCGGCTTCGGCTCGGTGCCGGTGAACTCGACGCCGATGCGGTCGTCGCGGCGCCAGCGCACGATGGCCTTGTAGCCGATGCCGTCGACCGGCACATAGAGCAGGAACTCGTCCGGCACGCGCGCGTCTATCGACACTTTCAGTTCGGCGCCGCCGGCATGCATGTTGCGGACCGTGCACTTGACCTCGGAATTGGTGAGGCCGGTCAGAATCGTCGCGCCTTTCAGCACGCGCTGCCGGTGTTTGTTTCGCAACTCGTTGTCGGCCATGACGGCACGTCCTTCGCGACCGGATCGGCGCGATCGTCAGATGGGGCACGATATCACGGATAGGCTGAGCCGATAAACATATGGTTAGCGGTGACCGAGACCAGCCGTCTTTCCCAAATGAAAACGGCGCCGCGATGGGGCGGCGCCGTCGTGTATTGTCGTTTATAGTTCAGCTGTAGGGCGACCAGCATTGCTGGCGCGGGCCACCATAGGGCTGGAACGTGTTGTCCCAGGCCCGGTAGGACCGATAGCGGTCGTAGCACCACTGTACATGGGCGCTGGACAGACGCTGCGTGCGGTAATAGCGGCGGGGCGCCGGCTGCACGTAGTAGCCGTCATTGTAATAGCCGTTGTTGTAGATGCTGCCGAGGCCGAGACCCAGGCCGAGGCCGAGAACTGCTGCGGCGCCGGTGTCAAAATCACGGCCGCGATGGTGGCGGTGATGGCGCCAGCGCCAGTTGTCGCCGCCGTTCCAGTTGCCGCCATTCCAGTTGCCGTTGTTCCAGTTGCCTGACCGGGCAAAGCGACGGCCGTCGTGGCGGCGCCACTGCCAATCGTTGAAGGAGCGGCGGTCATTGCCGCCCGCCCAGCTGTCGCGAACCGGTGTGATGTCAGACAATGCGGTGCTTGTCGGCACCGCCAGGTTTGGCTGCAGGATCGGGCCGGCGGCGGATGGCGCCGTGAGACCCGAGAAAAGACCGAGCGCTAACAGCCCGGATTTGACTGTGGACGAAAAGAGCGAGCTCATTGCACTCTCCAAGTGATACAGGCCCCACGCCCGGATACCCCAGGGAAGTGGCCTATTGATGGACCTTGGCGTCTGAACGGAGGATGAACAGAAAGGTTCCATCAGCCATGACGAGCAGCCCTTGTTTTCATTGGCGCTTGCAGGCAAAGGTCAGCCCATGTCGCTGCGCCTCGCCACTTTCAATGTCGAAAACCTGATGAACAGGTTCGATTACTCGGGCTTCCGCAACCAGCTCAACGAAGACCGCACGCTGGCGCTTTTCGACATCCAGAGCGAAGCCGAATACCGGATGCTGGAGCAGGCGCGCGCCATCGCGCAATCCGACGATACGCGCCAGTTGACCGCGCTCGCCATCGCCGCCACCCGCGCGGACATCATCTGCATGCAGGAGGTTGACAACATCGAGGCGCTGAAGGCGTTCGAGTATGGCTATCTCTTCAAGATGGTGGGCGAGGGTTACCGGCAGAAATACACCACCGCCGGCAATGATTCGCGCGGCATCGACGTTGCCGTGATGATGCGCAACGAGACCGCGCAAGGTCAGCCGATCGAATTCGTGCGCATGACCAGCCATGCCTATGTCACCTTCGAGCAGTTCGGGCTGCACACGCCTGAACTCGAGGCGCTCGGCAACCTGGCCAATGAACGCATCTTCCGGCGCGATTGCCTGGAGGTCGACATCAAGGTCGGCGGCGTGCCGCTGACGCTTTACCTCGTCCATTTCAAATCGATGGGCTCGCCGCGCAACGGGCTCGACGGACGCGAGGCGACGATGCCGGTGCGCATCGCCGAGGCGCAAGCCGTGCGCCGCATCATCGAGGAGCGCTTCGGCAAAGAGCACGCAGCCGATAAAAACTGGGCGATCTGCGGCGACATGAACGACTACCGCCAGCGGGTGAAGATCGAGGGCGACGCCGTCGACGGCTACCGCTTCCAGGTGATCGACGAGAGCCAGTCCTGTATCGATGTGCTCACCGCCGGCGGCTTTTGCGAAAACGTCGTCGAACGCCGGCCGGAGATGGACCGCTGGAGTTTCTACCACACGCGCGGGCCGAAGGAGCGGCATCTGTGCCAGCTCGACTACATCCTGCTGTCGAAAGGGCTGGCGGCGAAGAATGCGACGGCGGTTCCCGACATCATCCGCAACGGCCAGCCCTGGCGCACCATCTTTCCGGCGGGACAGGCGGTGGAGCGCTTTCCGCGCGCCGGCTGGGACCGGCCGAAGGCGTCGGACCATTGTCCCGTCGCAATTACCCTGGACATGGCTTGAGCACGGTGAGCTTCGACCTGCCGCGCAACGTCATCCTGCCCGTCGACGAAATCGACGTCCGGCTCGACCCTGGCCCGCATCCGTTCGAGCGCGACAACGCGCAGGCAATCACTGACAACTGGCGGCGCGAGGTCACGGCCAATCCGGCGCTGTTCGACGGCACGGTGGTGCTGCTCTCGGCGCTCGCCTGGCGCGACAACCGGATCGTCGGGCGTTGTCACGCGGTGAAGTACTCGACCTTCCTGCTGTGGCGAAAGAACCGGCAGGGGACGGGCGCCGAGCATGCCTATGGCCACGCCATGCTGGTCGCCGGCGACAACGCCTTGGTGGCGATCCGCATGGGCGCGCACACGGTCCCGGCCGGCAGTGTCTACTTCGCTGCCGGCTCGTTCGAGCCGATCGATTTTCGCGATGGCCGCGTCGATGTCGATTTCAACATGATCCGCGAAGTGCGCGAGGAGACCGGGCTTGACCTGACAGGCGCTGCGCGCGGCAAGCGCTACCATGCGCTGTCGACTTCGACCGGCACGGTCCTCTTCCGCCGCTACCACGTCGATGCGCCGGCCGACGAGATTGCGCGGCGCATCGGCGCCTTCGTCGCGACCGAGACCGAGCCGGAGATCGAGGGGCCGGTGATCATCCGCCACGCCGCCGACCTGCCGGAAGGGCTGGCACCGCATATGAAGCCGCTGGTCGAGTGGCATTTTGGCGGTGGCGGGGGCTAACGGCGCGGATTGTTCTGCGCCGCCTTGCGGTCGTTGCGGGCGGCGACGAGGAACAGGATGACGCCGATGCCCAGCAATCCACCCATGACCATGCCCATCGTCTGGCCGACGACTGCCTGAAAATCGGCGGTGACACGATCGGGATTGGCCATGCCGTAGCGGGCGAGATACCACCAAAGTCCCGCAAGGGCGCCTTCGATGATCACCATCGTCAGAATCAGCCGCGCCTTCTTGCTCATTGCCACTCCTTGACCAGATGCTTTGCTCTAAAATTAGCATCGCAGACCGGACGACAACAAGTATTGCCGATGTCGACAAGCACCCATCCTTGTGGATAGCGGTTGGTTGCGGTGGAGCTGATCTGGCGCTTATTCGTGGCGCAGCGCGTCGATCGGGTCGAGCCTGGCGCCGCGCAGCGCCGGGAAGAAGCCGAACACCATGCCGATCAGCGCCGAAAAACCGACGGCGAGCAGGATGACCGCCGGGCTCGGCGCAAACGGTATGGCCAGCGTTGCCGAGGCGAGGCCGGCCAGCGCCAGGCCGATCAGGATGCCGATAATGCCGCCGAGCAGCGACAGCACCGTCGCCTCGACCAGGAACTGGATGAGGATGTGCTTTTCATGCGCGCCGATGGCGAGCCTGATGCCGATCTCGCGGGTGCGCTCAGTGACCGAGACCAGCATGATGTTCATGATGCCGATGCCGCCGACCAGCAGGCTGACGCCCGCGACGGCGCCTAGCATGCCGGTCATGGTGGTGGTGGCGCTGGCCATGGCGTCGGCGATCTGGGTCATGTCGCGGATCGAGAAATCGTCTTCGCGGTCCGGCGTGATGCGGCGGGTGTCGCGCAAAACGTCCTCGACTCGCGGCTGCAATTCGGTGGTCGGGGTGCGGTCGTCGGCGGCGACGTAGATGTTGTCGATGTCGCGGTTGCCGGCGATGCGGCGCTGATAGGCGGCAAGCGGCATCAAGACGACATTGTCCTGGTCCTGGCCGAAGCCGGTATAGCCCTTGGGTTCGAGCAGGCCGATGATCTTGCACGAGGTGCGGTTGACGCGGATGATCTCGCCCTCGGGTTCGCCGGCGCCGAAGAATTGCTGGCGCACCGTTTCGCCGATCAGGCACACGCCGGTGCCGGAGCGTGTTTCCGAATCCGAGAACGGGCGGCCCGACACCAGCTTCCAGTCGCGGGCGTCGAGATAGGCGCTGTCGGTGCCGGTGACCCCCGAGGTCAGGCTCTCGGTGCCGAAGATGACGCGGACTTGTTTCTGCGACGCCGGCGCAATGGCGCGCGCTCCGGTCAGGTGGGCTACGAGGGCGGCTACATCCTTGTCGGCCAGAGGCCGTACCGCCTGGTCGAGCCCGCCTGGTCCGCCGGTGCCTGCCGGGCGGCCGGAACGGACGACGAGCAGGTTCGAGCCGAGCTTGGCGATGTCCGACTTGACCTTGGCCGTGGTGCCCGAACCGATGGTCAGCATGGCGATGACGGCGGCGACACCGATGACGATGCCGAGCAGCGTCAGGAACGAGCGCAGCACATTGCGGCGGATGGAGCGCAGAGAGAGGCGGACGGTTTCCCAGATCATGACGCCAACTCCGACTTGGCCGTGTCGGACGCGACGTGGCCGTCGAGGAAGCGGATGGTGCGCTCGGCATAATCGGCGACATCGGCCTCGTGGGTGACCATGGCGATGGTCAGGCCGAGCTCGCGGTTCAGCCGCGTCAACAGCTCCATGATCTCATGCGTGCGGGCGGTGTCGAGGTTGCCGGTCGGCTCGTCGGCGACGAGCAGCGTCGGCCTGGTGACGATGGCGCGCGCGATCGCCACGCGCTGCTGCTGACCACCGGAGAGTTCGGCCGGCGTGTGATGTTCGCGCCCGACCAGGCCGACCTCCGCCAGCGCCTGCATGGCAAGATCGCGGCGCTCGCGGGCCGGCGCGCCGCGATAGATCAGCGGCAGCTCGACATTTTCCGCCGCCGTGGTGCGCGGCAACAGATTGTAACCCTGGAAGACGAAGCCGATATAGAGATTGCGCAGAAGCGCCCGGCGGTTGCGGTCGAGCCGCCCGGCGTCGATGCCCATGAAGGAGTAGGTTCCGGCCGTCGGCGTGTCGAGGCAACCGATGATGTTCATCGCGGTCGATTTGCCCGAACCGGACGGGCCCATGATGGCGACGAATTCGCCACGCTGGATGGCGAGGTCGACGCCGGCCAGCGCATGGACCTTGGCTTCGCCCTGGCCATAGCTCTTCCAGACCGTGTCGAAACCGATGAGGCCCGCGGCCATGGCGTCAGCTCCGCAGCTGCGAGGTCGTGATAACCTCTGCACCTTCATCCAGCCCGGAGGTGATCTCGGTCAGTTCGCCGTCGGTGGAGCCGATCTTCACGTTGACCGGGTGCGGCCGGCCGTTCTCCAGCACATAGAGCGTGCGTGAGCCGTCGGTGGGCGCCTTCACCGGCTGGCGGCGGTTGCCGCCACGACCCATGCGGCCGGTGAACAGATCGCTGAGGCTCCACGCGCGGGCAGCAGGTGCCGATGGCCGATAGCGAAACGCTGTTGAAGGCACGGTGAGCACGCTCTTGGCCTGCCTGGTGACGACCGAAACCGTGGCGGTCATGCCGGGCCGCAGCAAAAGCTCGTTATTGTCGACTTCCAACCGTGCATTGTAGGTGACGACGCCGTCGGTGGTGACCGAGGCGTAGGAGATGTCGCGGATCTCGGCGTCGAACGGCCGCTCCGGAAAGGCATCGACGGTGAAGCGTGCATGCTGGCCTGGTTTGACCGCGCCGATATCGGCCTCGTTGACCGCCGCCACCAATTCCATGTTCCTCAAATCGGCGGCGATGATGAACAGAACCGGCGCCTGCAGCGAGGAGGCGACCGTCTGGCCGGGGTCGACGGAACGCGTCAAGACGATGCCGTCGATCGGCGCATAGATGGTGCTCTTGGCAAGGTCGGTCTGCTGCGCCTTGAGATCGGCCTGGGCGATGGCGAGATTGGCCTGCGCACTATCGAGCGCCGCCTTGGAGCGGTCGCGCGTGGCAGTCGCCGCCTCGAGCGACTGATCGGTCGCCATGCCACGCCTGGTCAGTTCGGCCGCGCGGGTGAGGGCGCTTTCGTTCTCCTTCAGGGTTACCGTGGCGTCCTCGACATTGGCGGCAGCGGCCTTGGCCGAGGCCTCGGCGCGTTCGATCTGGACCTCGAGTTTCACCGTGTCGAGCGTCGCCAGCACGTCGCCCTCCTTGACCTGCTGGTTCTCTTCGGACGAGACCGAGCGGATGATACCGGACAGCTCGCTTGAAATGTCGACCTGGGTGAGGGGCTGCAGCGTGCCGGTCGCCGAAACCGCGACGGTGAGGTCGGCAATGGTAGCCGGCGTGGTGGTGTAGTCGATCTTGGCCGGCGAGCCGGCAAACCACTGGTAGCCAGCCAACCCGGCGGCAAGTGCGATCAGCGCCAGCAGCGCGTAAAGCCAGCCCCGGCGGCGCGTCTTGCGCACGCCGCTCTGATCAAGCCCGAGCGCCGCCTCGATGGCGGAATCCGATTCCGTCTTTGGCAGATTGACAAGCTGGTCCACGCCGGACCCCTATGAAAGCGTAATGTCCCTAGTTGTGCACAGATCAGGCTTGGTGGTTCGAATATCAAATTAAATTTCGGCCATGTTCGGATTGAGGCGGAAGGTTTTTCAAGATGCAGACCCGCAATTACTTGCTCTACGATGTGTTTACGACGGAGCGGCTGGCCGGCAATCCGCTGGCTGTCGTGCTCGACAGCCAAGGGCTGGATACAGCCGCCATGCAGGCCATTGCGCGCGAGTTCAACCTGTCCGAATCGGTCTTCGTGCTGCCGCCGGACAATCCAAAACATCGCAACCGCATCCGCATTTTCACGCCCGACTATGAGATGCCGTTCGCCGGACATCCGACAGTTGGCGCCGCGATCGCGCTGGCCGAACTGACAGGCGAGGGCGAAGCCGGCATCTTCGTGCTGGAGGAGAATATCGGCCCGGTGCGCTGCGCCGTCAGCCGGCACGATGGCGCCACCTTTGCCGAGTTCGACCTGGCGAAGCTGCCGGAGCCGCTGAAGCTCGATGCCGACCCGGAGGCGATCGGCGCCGCCCTCGGGCTGGCGCCGCACGAGATCGGCTTCGAGAATCACCTGGTGTCGTTCTGGTCGGCAGGCGTGCCTTACGTCACCATTCCGGTCGCCAATCTGGAGGCTGCCGGCCGGATCAAGCTCGACAACCAGGCCTGGTCGGAACTGGCGCCGCGCAAGAGCGAATGGGCCTTCGCCAGCCCGTATGTCTATTGCCGCCAGACGGTGAACCATGACAGCGCCTTCCATGTCCGTATGATCGTGCCGGGCACGCCGTCCTATGAAGACCCGGCGACCGGGTCGGCGGCGGCGGCCTTTGCCGGCGCCATCATGCAGTTCGATGGCCCGACCGACGGCATTTCGCAGCTGTGGATCGAGCAGGGGCTGGAGATGGGCCGCCCTTCGCGCATCCGCCTCGAACTCACTGTCGAAGGCGGAAAACTGGCCTCCGCGCGCATCGGCGGCCATGCGGTAAAGGTGGCGGAAGGCAAGCTGTTCGTGTGACCGCCTGCGGCAGTTCAGCGATTTGTCGGGAAATGATTCCGGCAGGGCTGGACAGGACCGGTATCGGCGGCTATATGCCCGCCAACGCCGGTTTTTACCGGTCGAGTGGGTGCGTAGCTCAGTTGGTAGAGCAGCTGACTCTTAATCAGCGGGTCCACAGTTCAATCCTGTGCGCACCCACCAAAGATTTCAAAAGCTTAGGTGGAAAGACCGTTGGAATACAGGGCGATGTGAGCCGGTTTCGGACCGGCTCACGGCTCACGTGGATTCCACGCGGTAGCCGCATGCGGCCGAGTTTCTTGCCGGCCTTATCCAGGCGCTCAATGGCAGGGTGGGGCAGGGTCAGTGTCGCGCCATTGAGGTGGAACAGGCATGCCGGACAAGTTCTGAGATGGCAGACGACGGATCGGGCCAGAGCTTCGTAACGACTGATATCCTGGCCTATCCTTGATAGCGGCAGTAATGGCCCCTTCTGTCGGCCTATGATCAAGCATTTTTTCCGATTTGTGGCAGAAAGGTTACATGGCTTGCTGAAGAACCAGGCTAAACCTGAATCATCTGCTTCTGTCCCAGGAATGATCCGATGCGCACACTGAAGTTTGCCCTTCTTGCTTCCCTTGCATTTGCCAGCCCTGCATTGTCGGCGGACCTTTCCCCCCAGCCAACCGAGCCTGTGGTTTATACTTGGACCGGTGTTTATGTAGGTGCGGCGGGCGGGTACGCTTGGGGAAATTCAACTTACGACGGCGCTGGGTCTCCGGCCGGGCCTCCCTTCATCAGCACCTCCGTCGATCCCAAAGGGGGCTTTGGCGGTGCCTATGTTGGCTATAACTACCAGTTCAATGGCAACTATGTCATCGGCGTTGAAGCGGATGCCAATTTCGCCGACGTAAAGGGCGACAATACGTTTCCTGCGGGGCCTCCCGTTGTCTTCGCAAGCGGTGAGTTAAAATGGTTCGGGTCGGCACGCTTGCGTGCAGGCTATGCGTTCGATCGTTTTCTGCCATTTGTAACTGGCGGTCTCGCTATCGGTCATTACTCCGGCGCAAACAATTTTCCAGGTGGGTCGATTGAGAACAGCGATAACATGGTTGGTTGGACGGTAGGCGCCGGACTTGACTATGCCGTCACCGACAATTTGATTGCGCGGTTCGAATACCGCTATTCCGACTATGGCCGCAAATCGCAGCCTGCGCCGTTCGACTTCCCGACACAGCAAGCCAGGCTTGATCTGACCACCAACGATGTTCGCGTTGGACTTGCCTACAAGTTCTGATTTCTGACTGTGCCTTCTTTCAAAGCCTCGCTTCGGCGAGGCTTTTTTGTTGCGCGAGTGGCCGGGCGCGTCATGGACGTTCTTTCCACCCTAGGAGGCGCGACATGGCCCGCGCGGGTGGCCTTCCACTTGATATGGCCACCCAGTCCGCGCGTCCCTGCAAACCTTGCGAAAGCCTACTTCTCTGACACGCCAGCCTCGGCAAAACTCGCCATCCTCGCATGGCATTCCAGTGCCGAGCGGACGATGTTGACGGCGAGGCAGGCGCCCGAGCCTTCGCCGAGCCGCATGCCGAGGTCGAGCAGCGGTGGCAGGCCGAGCGCTTCGAGCAGGCGGCGGTGGCCGGATTCGGCCGAGACATGGGCGGCGATGGTGTGGGCGAGGCCTGAGGGGTGCAGTCGCGCCAGGGGCGCTGCCGCTGCCGTGCAGACGAAGCCGTCGAGCAGCACCGGGACGTTCTTGCGGCGGGCGGCGAGCGTGGCGCCGAAGATGGCGGCGAGTTCGCGGCCGCCAAGGGCGGCGGCGATCTTCAGCGGGTCGGACAGCGCGTCGGCATGGCGCTTGAGGCCGGATTCAATGGCGGTGACCTTGCGCTTCAGCCCGGCATCGTCGACGCCGGTGCCGCGCCCGGTCCATTTTTCAGCGCCGCCGCCGAACAGGGCGGTCGAGATGGCGGCCGCCGGCGTGGTGTTGCCGATGCCCATCTCGCCGAAACAGACGAGGTCGAGGTCGTTCGTCACCGCGTCATAGCCAGCCGAGACGGCGGCGAGGAAGTTTTTTTCGTCCATTGCCGGCACGTCAGTGAAGTCGCCTGTCGGATGATCGAGATCGAGCGGGATGACGTCGAGTTCCGCGCCGGCGATGCGGGCAAGCTGGTTGATGGCGGCGCCGCCGCCGGCAAAATTCGCCAACATCTGCACGGTCACTTCCGACGGGAAGGCCGACACGCCCTGCGCGGTGACGCCGTGATTGCCGGCGAACACGAAGACTTTGACGCGATCGAGTTTCGGCATGTCGCGGCCCTGCCAGCGTGCCAGCCAGGCGGCGAGGGTTTCCAGCCGGCCCAGGCTGCCTTGCGGCTTCGTCAATGTGTCCTGGCGGCGGGCGACTGCATTTGCGGCGGTATCGCTGCCGGCAGGCAGATCGAAACAGGCGGCGCGCAGTTCATCGAATGATTTGAAGGGCATGGGGAAGGAATCTCCGGGGAAGAATCAGGAAAGGGAAATGGAAGCGACGAGCAGGACAGTGATCTCGCCCAACTGCTGCAGGGCGCCGATCGTGTCACCGGTGTGGCCGCCAATCTGGTTGAGGCAGAGCGCGCGCAAGGCGCTGAACACGAGAGCGAGCAGGATCAGTGCGGCAAAGGCGCCGCCGAGCCCCAGAGTCAGAAGCGGGATGGCGCCGAGCACGGCGCCGAGAACAGCTGTCTGAGCCGAGACGGTCCCGGCGCCGGCAGACAGGCCGTCACTGCGCGCCGCCGGCGCCAGATGCATGAACGCGCCGAGCAGGCCGCGCGAGGCGGCGTGGGCGGCGATCAGCGCGAAGAGCACGCTTGTCGGATTCGCCAGTTGCGACAGCGCGCTCCAGCGGATGAGCATCGACAGGCCAAGAGCTGCTGCGCCATAGGTGCCGATGCGGCTGTCGCGCATGATCTCCAGTTTTTTATCGCGCGTCTTGCCGCCGCCAAAGCCATCTGCGACATCGGAAAGCCCGTCCTCATGCAGGCAGCCCGTGGCGAGCAGGGTTGCTGCAAGCGCAAGGGCTGCTGCCGGGCCGGGGGCAAGGCCGAGCTGTACGCCCGCGGCGTAGACGACAGCACCAGCCACAGCGACGGCGAGGCCGGCGACAGGCGCCGCCCAGATCGCATCGGCCAGGCTGCGGCCACGAAGGTCGAAGACCGGCAGCGGCAGCCGGGTGAAGAAGACGAGGCAAAGCGCGACGTCGTCGAGCGCTTGCCGGGGCGAGGGCACGGAGGTCATGCACCCCTCGCAATGGCGTGGAAGAAGGTGCCGCTGACATGGCCGCGGCGATAGCCGGAGGCGCCGAGCGGATTGCCCTGACCGTCGGCGAGATCGGCCAATGGCTCGTCATTGCCGGTCGCAATCATCTGCGCATAGTGGAATTCATGGCCACGGATCAGCGCGCCTTGCGGCCCCAGCGGACAGGCGACGCGCAGGCGTGCCTCGCGGTAGCCGAGGTTCATCTTGCGCTTGGCAAAGCTGGTGGAATGGCCGAGCAGGCCAAGCATGGCGTGCGTCTCGCCGGCCGCGTCCTCCAGCGCTTCGCCCAGCACCATGAAGCCGCCGCACTCGCCATGGATCGGCTTGGTCTCGGCAAACCTGGCCATGCCAGCTCGGAAATTGGTCGCCGCCGCGAGGCTGCCGGCGTGAAGCTCGGGATAGCCGCCGGGCAGCCAGCAGACACCGCAATTCTGCACCGGTGCTTCGTCGGCTAGCGGCGAGAACGGCACGATCTCGGCGCCGGCCTGACGCCAGTGGGCGGCGACGTGCGGATAGAGGAAGGTGAAGGCGGCGTCTTCGGCGAGCGCGATTCGTTGGCCGGGCGGCTGCAAGGCATGTTCGAAACTGCCTGATGCCGGCGAAAACGGCGCGGCCAGCGCCATGATGGCGTCAAGGTCGAGGGATTTCTCGACCATGTCGGCGAGGCGGTCGAGATGCGTCATCAGGTCGGCATATTCGCCGGCCTGGACGAGGCCGAGATGGCGCTCCGGCAAATTGAGCGTGGGATCGCGCAGGATGGCGCCGACGACCGGCAGGCCGAGCGTTTCGATCGCCTCGCTGCACAGCTTGCGGTGGCGCTCGCTGCCGAGACGGTTGAGCACGATTCCGGCCATGCGCACATCCGGGTCGTAGGTGGCAAAACCCTTGGCGACGGCGGCCGCCGTCGTCGACTGTCCCGAGACGTCGAGCACCAAAAGCACCGGCAGGTGGTAGAGCCGCGCCAGATCGGCGGCCGAGCCGGTGCGGCCTTGTCCGGCCGGGATGCCGTCGAATAGGCCCATCGCGCTTTCGAGGAAGATAAAATCGGCATCCTCGGTGGCATTGCCGGCCAACGCGTTGAGCAGGTCAGGCGACATCGCCCAGCTGTCCAGGTTGACGCCGGACAGGCCAGTTGCGGCGGTATGAAAACCCGGATCGATATAGTCGGGGCCGGACTTGGCGCCGCGCACCTTGATGCCGCGCCGGGCGAGCGCGCGCAAAATGCCGATGGTGACGCTGGTCTTGCCGGAGCCGGAACGCGGCGCGCCGATGATGATGGCGCGGGTCATGCGTTACCCGCCAGTGCTGCGCGCATGGCGACGATGCCGCCGACGACAATGAGGGCCGGCGAGGCCAATTCCGCCGCGGCGGCCGCTTCGGAAATGGTGGCGAGTGTCGCGACGACGGTCCGCTCCTGCGGTGTCGTCGCCGAAACGATGACAGCCGCCGGCGTCGACGGCGCCAGCCCGCCTTCGAGCAGCGACGCGGCGATAACAGGCAGATTGGCCATGCCCATATAGATGACCACCGGCTGGCCGGTGCGGGCGATCGCGCCCCAGTCGAGATCGTCATCTGTGCCGGCGGCATGACCTGTCGCCAGGATGATCGCCTTGTTGATGCCGCGCATGGTTGCGGGAATGCCGGTGGCGGCCAGCGCGCTCAGCCCCGATGTCAGGCCGGGCATGACGCGGAAAGGGATTTTTTCGCGCGCCAGCGCCAGCGCCTCTTCGCCGCCGCGGCCGAAAATATAGGGATCGCCGCCCTTCAGCCGGACGACGCGGCGGCCCTCGCGTGCCAGCCGCACCAGCAAAGCGGTGATATCGTCCTGCCTCATGGACGGTTTGCCGCCGCGTTTTCCTGCAAAGAACAGCTGGGCATTGTCCGCAACGGCGACAACGTCAGAGGAGACCAGCGCGTCATAGACCACAGCGTCGGCCTCGGCCAATGCCGCCAGCACTTCCAGCGTCAGGCAGCCGGGATCGCCGGGACCGGCGCCGGCCAGCCAGACATGGCCCGGCTCAAGCCGGCGCGGCTTGAAGTTCAGCCGGGCAAGGGCCTGTTCGAGCGTGGTGTTTTCGCTTTTACCGCTCACAATCCGTCCCGCCCGCGAAAACGCCGCTGGTAGTGGGCGTCGTACAATGAACTCTCGCCAAAACCTTCCGCTGCCAGCGAGCGGCCGACGAAGATGATCGCCGTGCGCTCCATGGGATCGGCGGCGAGCAGCGCCTCGATGGTCGCTAGCGTGCCGGTCAGCACGCGCTCGTCCGGCCATGAAGCGCGAAAGACGATCGCCACCGGGCAATCGCCGCCATAATGCGGCGACAATTCGGCGACGACGCGATCGATGGCGTGGATGGCGAGATGAATGGCCAGTGTGGCGCCGGTGCGGCCGAAGCCGGCCAGCGTTTCGCCCGGCGGCATTTTCGAGGCGCGGCCGGAGACGCGGGTCAGCACCAGGCTTTGCGCCACCTCGGGAATGGTCAGTTCGCGGCGAAGGGCTGCGGCTGCGGCGGCGAAAGAGGGAACGCCCGGCGTCAGCGTGTAAGGAATGCCGTGTTTTTCCAGCCGGCGGATCTGCTCGGCCACGGCGCTCCACACCGAGAGGTCGCCGGAATGCAGGCGGGCGACATCGTGGCCGGCCTGGTGGGCTGTCACATATTCGACCTCGATTTCGTCGAGTGACATCGGCGCCGTATCGATCAGTTTGGTCCCCGGTGCGCAGTGTTGCAGCAATTCCGGCGCGACGATCGAGCCGGCATGCAGACAGACCGGGCAGCTTGCCAGCAGCTTGGCGCCGCGCAGTGTGATGAGGTCGGCGGCGCCGGGACCGGCGCCGATGAAATGCACGGTCATGGCGCGTCTCCGCTGATGGCGATGGCGCAGGTGACCGGGCCGAGCACGGTGCGTGGACCAAGTAGCTTTGCACCGGGGCCGGCAACGGCAAGGGCGGAGGCTTCTGAGACGGAGGGTGTGCCGGCGAGATCCTGCGAGAGATCGGATTTGCTGAGTGCCTCCGACGAGACGGCCTGAAGTGCTGCGTCATCAACGATGATGACGGGAAGGTTGAGCGTGCGGCCAGCGGCAGAGATCGCTTTTTCGTCTTTCTTGAGCGCGGCGGTCGCCAAGGCCGACAGCGCCGTTATCGCCAGCCCGTGCGCTTCGAGGGCGGTTTCGATCGCCGCGAGCACGTCTTCGACGCTCACGCCCTTCCGGCTGCCGATGCCCGCCACCATCATGGCTTCACCCAGCTCCACTGGGTGACCGGCATGGCCGGGCGCCAGGCCTGCATCGAACCGACAGGAGAAGCGCGGGAAATGGTGATGCGGGTAAGGTCGCCGCCGCGCTTGATGTGCTCCGCGAGAAGCAGCGCCTCCATCTCCAGCGTCACCGCATTGGCAACGAGACGGCCACGGGATGGCAGCGCCTTGATGGCGGCGTTCAGTACGCCGGCGTCGCTGCCACCTCCGCCGATGAAGATCGCATCCGGCGTGTCCAGCCCGGCCAGTGCCTTGGGCGCCGACCCTTCCACCACGACAAGACCGGGCACGCCGCAATGCGCGGCGTTGCGGACGATGCGGGCGGCGCGGTCGGTGTTGGCCTCGATGGCGATGGCGCGCATCGAGGGGTGAGCGAGCATCCATTCGATGCCGATGGAGCCGGAACCGGCGCCGATGTCCCACAGCAATTCGCCACGCCTCGGCGCCAGCGCCGCAAGCGTGATGGCGCGGATGTCGTGCTTGGTGATCTGGCCGTCGTGCTCGAACAGATGGTCGGCGCGGCCAACGGTCAGCGGCAGGATGCGGGCCTCTTGTGTCGATTCAAGCTCAAGCGCCAGCACGTTGAGCGGATTGATGTCTCTGAGATCGAAAGCGTCGGCACGTGCCGAGCGAAGCTTCTCGTTCGGTCCGCCCAGCGCTTCCAGAACGGTCAGCCGCGAACCGCCGAAGTCGAGCTCTACGAGCAGGCGCGCTATTGTCGCTGGTGCGTCGCCGTCCGATGTCAGCGCCAGGATGCGCGCCCTGGGATGCAGCAGCGGCCGGATCAGGTCGAGCGGCCTTCCATGCAGCGAGATCGTCTCGATGTCCTGCAACGCCCAGCCGAGCCGGGCGGCAGCCAGCGAAATCGCCGATGGCGCGGGGATGACATGCATCTCTTCAGGCTTGACCTTGCGGGCAAGGGTGGCGCCGACCCCGTGGAAGAATGGATCACCGGAGGCGAGCACGCAGACGCGCCGGCCGGCCAGCGCCAGCACGTCTGCCATGCCGGCATCGAATGGCACCGGCCATGGGCGCTGCTCACCCTTGATGAGCGAAGCCACCAGCGCCAGATGCCGCTTGCCGCCGAAGACGAATTCGGCCTCGGCGATCAGCCGCTTGGCCTCGTCGCCGAGACCCGCTAAACCGTCCTCGCCGATGCCGATCACCGTCAGCCATTTCGGCTTGGCGCCGCGCTTACTCTCAGCAGGCATGATGACCCACCGCATTCTGATCCTTGGCGGCACCAGCGAAGCCCGGCACTTGGCGGGAAAGCTGGCCGCGCGGAGCGATCTGTCTGTCACCCTGTCGCTGGCCGGCCGCACCGAAAGCCCGGTCGCGCAAGGCGTGCCGGTGCGCAGCGGCGGATTTGGCGGCGCCGACGGGCTGGCCGCCTATCTCAGGGAGGCGGGCATCGACCTGCTGATCGACGCCACACATCCCTATGCGGCGCAGATATCCGCCAATGCGGCGCAAGCCTCGCGCCTGACCGGTGTGCCGATCCTGGCGCTGCGCCGTCCCGGCTGGAAGCCTGTCGACGGCGACCGCTGGACGCAGGTCGATACGACAGGCGATGCGGTGCACGCGCTTGGATCGACGCCGCGCCGCGCCTTCCTGGCGCTCGGCCGGCAAGAGGTCGCGGCTTTCGAGGCGGCGCCGCAGCATCACTACCTCATCCGCAGCGTCGATCCGGTCGAGCCGAAACTGGCGGTGCCGGATGCGACCTACCTTCTGGCGCGCGGGCCGTTTCGCGAGGCGGATGAACGCGCACTGCTCGAGGAGCACCGCATCGATGGTGTCGTGTCCAAGAACAGCGGCGGCGAGGCCACCTACGGCAAGATCGCGGCGGCGCGGGCGCTCGGTATCGAGGTGGTGATGGTGCGCAGGCCCATCCTGCCGGAGGTGCCGTCGGCCGAAACTGTCGAAGCATTGGCCGCGATGATCGATCATGGTCTCGACCCCGTCGCGGAGCGCGGCGTGTAGACCAGCGCCGGTTTGTCGCCGCGCTTGATGATCCGTGTTTCCGGCGAACCGATGATGATGCAGGTCGCCATGTCGGCTTTTTGCGCGTCGACATCGGCCAGCAAAAAGACCTCGATGCGCTCGTCCGGGCGGCCGGCGGCGCGGCCGAAGATGACCGGCGTGGTGCCGGGCAGGATGGCGGCCAGGCATTCGAAGGCACGGCCGAGCTGCCAAGGGCGCGCCTTGCTGATCGGGTTATAGAGCGCGATGACGAAGCCGGCGCCGGCCGCCGCCAGGAGGCGCAGTTCGATCAAGTCCCACGGCTTCAGATTGTCGGACAGCGAGATGGCGCAGAAATCATGGCCGAGCGGCGCGCCGATGCGGGCGGCAACCGCCAGCATGGCGGTGACGCCGGGCACGACAGTGACATCGACGGTGCGCCATTCGGCCGGACCGGCCTCGATCGCCTCGCAGACGGCGGCCGCCATGGCGAACACGCCGGGATCGCCGCCGGAGACGACGGCGACGTCATGGCCGTCCGCCGCCTTTACCAGCGCGTCCTTG
Source organism: Mesorhizobium sp. C264A (assembly GCF_040324515.1). Taxonomy (NCBI): domain Bacteria; kingdom Pseudomonadati; phylum Pseudomonadota; class Alphaproteobacteria; order Hyphomicrobiales; family Phyllobacteriaceae; genus Mesorhizobium; species Mesorhizobium sp. C264A. The sequence continues at coordinate 944,622 of NZ_JAMYVY010000001.1, forward strand.
GAGCGGGCGAGTTCCTCGCGATTGTCCGAGGCGACGCGGGTTTGATCCGGGCGAAGATCAAGCCGGTCGAGATACGGCTTGTAGCCATAGAAGAACTTTGCCTCGGCGACGGCGCGGCTGGCTTGCGGCGTCACTTGATCGGCATTGCCGGGCCCAAGGCCGATGACGGTGAGGCGGCCGCTCATGGCTTGGCTCCCATGACGCCAGGCCGGCCGGACCAGCCGGCAACCAGCACGATGGCGAAATAGGGCGCCTTGTCGTCCGGCTTGTCGGCAAGCCTCATCGTGATGCTGCCGGCCATGGTGCCGCGCTCGACATAGACGGCGCGGGCGAGCTTGCCGGTGGCCTCCAGCGCCCGCCTGATCTTGGGCAGGTTGCGGCCGACCTTCATGATGACGGCGGCATCGGTGTCGGCGAGACGGCGTGTCAGTTCGAATTCGCTCATCGTGCCGGGCAAAACCGTCAGGACATCGTCGCCCTGGACGATCGGCACGCCGGTCTGCGACCAGCAGCCCGACATGGCGGTGACGCCGGGGATGACTTCGGTCGGGAAGCGATGGGCGAGGCGGACATGCAGGTGCATGTAGGAGCCGTAGAACAGCGGGTCGCCTTCGGAGAGCACGGCGACCATGCGGCCGGCTTCGAGGTGTTCGGCGACCTTCTCGGCCGACTGCTCGTAGAAATCGGTGATCTGCGAACGGTAGTCGTCGTGATCCTTGTCGATCTCGGTGGTGACGGGATAGAGAAGCGGCAGTTCCAGCATATCCGGCCGGAAACGCGCCTCGACGATGGCGCGCGCGTTGCTGTTGTTGCCGCGCTTGGCGAAGTAGGCGACGACATCGGCCTCGGCCAGGATGCGGGCAGCCTTCAGCGTCAAGAGCTCGGGATCGCCGGGACCGGTGCCGACGCCGACGAGGCGGCCTTTTGCCAGATCTTCTTTGACAGTTGCGTTCACAGGCCGGGCCTCGCCAGCGAATTGAGCGCGGCGGCGGTCATGGCGCTGCCGCCGAGCCGGCCGCGCACGATGGCGTAGGGCACTCCATAGGAGTTTTCGGCCAGCGCATCCTTGGATTCGGCGGCACCGACGAAGCCGACCGGCATGCCGATGATGGCGGCCGGTTTCGGCGCGCCATCGCGCAGCTTTTCCAGGAGATAGAAGAGCGCTGTCGGCGCATTGCCGATGGCCACGACCGAACCGGCCATGCGTTCGCCCCAGAGGTCGATCGCGGCGGCCGAGCGGGTGTTGCCGATCTGCTTGGCGATGTCGTGCGTGCGCGGGTCGCGCAAGGTGCAGATCACCTCATTGCCGGCCGGCAGCCTGGCGCGGGTGACGCCATGCGAGACCATTTCGGCATCGCAGAAGATCGGTGCGCCGGCCGCCAAAGCGCTGCGGGCGGCGGCGACGAAATCGCTGGAGAAGACAAAATGACTTGATGCTTCGACCTGGCCGCAGGCATGGATCATGCGGATGGCAACGTCGGCTTCCGCCTCGGAGAACCGGGACAGGTCGGCCTCGGCGCGGATGATGGCGAAGGAACGTTCATAGATCGCGTTGCCGTCATGGATGTAGTCGTAGGCGGCCATGCTCATTTCCGTTGTTCAGTTTGTCGGTAAGCCTTGGCGATTGCCGCCGGTCCGAGCCTTGTCAGGCAGGCGGCGGCGGTTTCACCTGGATATCGAGCGCTGCGGACCATCGCTGCGACGCGACCGATGCCGCGCGCGGCGTCATAGCCCGGCCTGTAGCCCGCAGGAAGGGCCTTTGCCGTCGCGTTCACGACAAGTCCGGCTCCGTTTTCGCCGCCGACGATTGTTAGCGCGGCAGAGCCGGGGTGAGCGCAGCCCTTGGCGCAGCCGGAAATGTGCAGTGTGAAGTCGAGGATATCAGCGTTTTCGGCGGCGATTGTCTCGGCAATATCGCGCGTGGCGATGCGGCCGGATGCGCAGGCAGGAGTGCCGGGGCAGGCGGCGATGCGGGTGCGCGGGTCGGCGGCGGTGGTAACGAAGCCAAGGGCGGCGGCGGTGGCTCGCAGGGGGTGGTTTGCGGACGACGGTTGGCCGAGGAACAGCAAGGCGCGGCCGGGGGCGAGGCGGATTTCGGCGGTGCCGAGGTTCGACGCTCGGCTGGCAAGGTCGATAAGGTTTTGCGCTGGCATGCTGCCGAAGGGCAGGCCGATGCCGAGGGCGTGGCCGGTGTTCAAGTCGAAGAGGCCAATCGGCGAGCGAGAGCGCTCTACGGCGCCCCCCTCTGTCCTGCCGGACATCTCCCCCACTTGGGGGGAGATTGTGCTGTCGCCGCCGGTTTCGCCAGTTTTCAACGTCGAAGGCGAAGAGCTGACAGCGAAGCTGCTGATCTCCCCCCTTGTGGGGGAGATGTCCGGCAGGACAGAGGGGGGCGCGAAGGAATGCCAACCTGCGAGAGACGCTAGCTGCCTCTCCGACAAATCCCTCGCATGTGCCTCCCGGCCTTTCTCCGCGGTCATCCTGAGGGCAGCAACCGCAATATCGCGCGCTGCATCCTCATCGGCCGTCGCAAGCGGCCTCGCGCTTTGGCCATCGCCGGCAACAGACAAAGCCCACATAACGTTGCCGCCGTCCCGCACCGCCTTCAGCCTGACATCGGCCGTCACCCCATCCATCGTCAACTGCCCGCCGCCATCGACAACCACCGAAACCTTCGGCCCGAGCCTTGGCGTCAGCCCAGCTTCCTCGACCGCAGCCCTGACCCGCTCAGCCAAAGCTCGCGGATCGGCAATCTCCCGCGGATCGATGCCAGCCAGCGGCCCGATCTCGACCGGCACGCCGGTGCGCACGGCGATGCCCAGCGCATCCACCTCCGCCGCCAGCAGCCCAGCACTTTCCGCTGTCAGGCCGCGTATCTGCAGGCTGCCTCGTGCGGTCACTTCCATGATGCCGTTGCCGTGCCGCAGGGCGGATTCGGCGAGTCGGATCAAAAGCTTGGGCGAAAGACCTCCAGCTACAGGATTAAGCCGCACCAGCAGGCCATCGCCGGTCTGCATCGGCGCCGAGAGAGCCGGACAGGCGCCGCGGCGCGAGAAGGCGTTCATGCCGCGACCCCGAGCGCCTCGGCCTCGGCGATCAACGCCGCGAGATCGTCGTCGATCGAGTTGCGCAAGGGATGCCACAGCCCACGCCGGCGCGCCGACAGGAAGCGTTCGGCAATGACTTTGGCCGCCGCCGGATTTTCGCGCAGGATGAAGGCGCGAACCGTGGGATCGCCGACATAGGCATAATGCACGGCCTCGATCAGCGCCCCTGATATGGCGTGGGTGGTTTCGGCGAAGCCGATGAGGCGGTCGACGGTTTCGGCAAATTCGGAAGCGCCGCGCGGGCCATGGCGCATCTGGCCGGCGATGAAACGGGCATTGACGGCGCGCGCCCGCACAACCCGCGACACAGCCTCGCCGACCGAGCGCGGCTTCGGCTTGTGCGGGTCGGTGGTGTCGAGCACGATGACGTCGGCATTTCGGCCGAGCGTCGCAAGTGCAGCCGAAAAGCCGCCGATGAAGGCGACGTCGGCGGAGCCCTCGAGAATGTCGCGGCCGGGATCGTCGCCGGTGTGGACCAGCAGATCGGCCTCGGCGATGCGGGTCTCGAAAGCGCCGGGGGAGGCGATGCCTTCGCCCTCGGCGCCGCCATAGGCATGCGATGTCGCATCGAGATAGGCGCGGCCGATTTCTTCGCGCGCGGCCCAGTCGCCACTCGACAACAGGTCCTCGACGCCGGCGCCGTAGGTGCCGGGCGAGGTGCCGAAGATGCGCGGGCCGATCTTGCCATCGGCGCGGGTTCTGGCGGCGAGCGGGTTTTCCGAATCGTCCTCGTCGCGCGCGGCTACGGCGTTGGCGGCGGCGTCGATCAGCGCGATCTGGGTCGGGAACATGTCGCGGAACAGACCCGAAATCCGCCAGGTGACATCGACGCGCGGGCGACCGAGCGTGGCCGGCGGCAGCACTTCGATGCCGGTGATGCGGCCGGTGGCACTGTCCCATTGCGGCCGGCAGCCCATCAGCGCCAGGCCTTGCGCGATCTCCTCGCCGCCAGTGCGCAGCGAGGCCGAGCCCCAGAGGTCGATGACCAGCGAGCGCGGCCAGTCGCCATGCGACTGCATATAGCCGCGCACGACTTCTTCTGCCGCCGCCTTTCCCAGATCGTAGGCGGTCGGCGTCGGCATGGTGCGCGGGTCGGAGGTGAACAGGTTGCGGCCGGTGGGCAGCACGTCGGAGCGGCCACGCGCCGGTGCGCCCGCCGGACCCGCCTTGATGTGACGGCCGTCGAGCGCGGCAAGAAGTGCTGCTTTCTCGGCCTCCGCGCTTTGCACGCGCATGGCGTCGGGCTCGTCGTCGGGAGCGCGGCCATAGATGTGCAGGCCGTCCTTGATGGCGAAATCCTTGAGGTCGCAGAGCCAGGCGTCGATGCGGCGCAGCGCCTCGTCGGGCGCATCGGTTCCGGCGACGCCGGCTTCGGAGGCGAAGCCGGTCTTTTGCGCCGTGTCGACGATCAGCTTGGCCAGACGATCGCGGCGGCGGCGGTCGAGGCCGTCGGCCTGGGCGTATTCGTCGACGAGGCGTTCGAGCTTGTGCTGCCCTTCATCAAGGCCAGCAGCTGCCAGTGGTGGCGGCAGATGGCCAAGCGTGACGGCTGCTATGCGCCGCTTGGCTTGCGCCGCCTCGCCGGGATTGGAGACGATGAAGGGATAGATGACGGGCAGCGAGCCGGTGACGATCTCGGGGAAGCAGTTTTGTGAGAGCGCTACCGTCTTGCCGGGCAGCCATTCCAGCGTGCCATGAGCGCCGACATGGATGAGAGCATGGATGCGGAGCGATTTGCGCAGCCACAGGCCGAAGGCGATGAGGTTGTGGCGGGGAGGGAGCGTCGGGTCGTGGTAATCGGCGCGCCGGTCGGCCGAGCGGCCACGGTCGGGGGCGAGAGCGACAGTGATGTTGCCGAAGGTGGCGGCGCGGAAGGGGAAGCCGCTCTTACCCTCCCCCTTGTGGGGAGGGTGGCCCGCAGGGCCGGGTGGGGGTGGTGCACCGCTACCCCCACCCCGTTTCGCGCCATCCGCTTCGCGAATGTCGCGAACCGACCCTCCCACAAGGGGGAGGGTGAAGGAGCGCCCCATGCCGCCTCGACTGCAGCCAGTGCCTCAGCCGGCAAATCCTTTGAGAAGTCCAGATACTCATCCAGCCCCAGCCCACCACCGCTCCGCTCCAACGCGTCCAGCAGCGCACGCGGCATTTGCGGAATCCCTTCAACCCGATAGCCCTGCTCCTTCAGGTCATGCAGCATGGCCAGCACGCTGGACGGCACATCCAGGCCCACGGCATAGCCAGTGCGGCCGGGCGCACTCGGATAATCCGGAATGAGGATCGCCAACTTACGCGTCGCGCGGGGCGTCTGCTGCAACCGTGTGAACGCCGCTAGCCTGTCCGCCACTTGCGCCACGCGATCCGGTTCCGGCCGGTTGGCGAAGGCGCGGTGGCCGAGCGCCGGGTCGGTCTCGCTCTCGCCCTTGAAGGAAATCGCGCCGGCGAGGATGCGGCCGTCGAGTTCGGGCAGCACGACATGCATGGCGAGGTCGGCGGGCGCCAGGCCGCGCTGGTTGTTGTCCCAGACGTCGCGGCGGGTGGTGGCGACGATGACCTGGAAGACAGGCACGCCGGCGCGGTCGAAGAGCGTTTCGACGCCGGGTTCGGCGCCGGAAGCGAAGGCGGTTGCGGTGATGATGGCGGTGGGCTTGAGCGTGGCCAGCGCGGTTCCGACGAAGGCCAGGGAGGTCGGGTCTTTGAGGCTGGAGACGAAGATGGGGGCCGCGCGCATGCCGCGTTGGCGCAGTGCATCAAAAAGCGCGTCGATGGGGGCGACGTCGGCTGCCAGCAGCATCGAGCGGTAGAAGAGGATGGGGACCATGGGGTTATCAGCGTGGAGTTCTGTCACACCCCCCTCTGTCCTGCCGGACATCTCCCCCTCAAGGGGGGAGATTGAGCTGTCGTCAACGGTTTCGCCAATCTTAGATGACCCAGACAGCTTCCTGTTCAACGGGGCCGAAGAGGAGCCGGCTTTGGTGACGGCTGATCTCCCCCCTTGAGGGGGAGATGTCCGGTAGGACAGAGGGGGGTGTGACGGAACGCCGACATCGGCAAATTCGACCACGCCGCAGCAAGGCTCATAAAACCCGGCTTTCGGCACGCTGACCGGCTCAGCCGCCGCCGCATCCTGCCCAGCCAACCCCGCCAGCCGCTGCATCAGCGCTGCCATATTCTCCGGCCCGCCCTCGCGGAAATAGCCCAGCAGGCCGTCCAGCTCCTCGCGCGGCAGCGTCGAGGCTTCGATCAGCCTGAGGTCCTCGTCATGGCTTTCACCAGGCAGCAGCGCCAGCTTGATGCCACGTTCGCGAGCAGTCACTGCGAGTTGGTCGCAGCCATAGCGCCACCAGTCATAGCCGCCGAGGATGCGCACCAAGATCACCTTGGCCTGGCGGGCGACGCTGTCGATCCAGAGGTCCACGGACATGGGATGGCGCAGGTCGCGCAGCGCCGCCAGCCGCATCGACGGCAGGCGGCGGCATCGGCCTTCCACGCCGCAGCGAGGCCGGCGAGGTCGCTGTCGGTGAAGGACAGCGCCACGATATCCGCCGGCGTCTGCCCGAGATCGACGGGCTCGGCGAGATCGTCGAGCGAGGCGGATGTGGTGGTGAGTATATGCATTTCGGCTCGTGGTTTGGATCAGCCGGCGAGTATACGCTCGATCGCCGGGCGGTTCAGTCCTTTCAGGCCAATGACGACAAGACGCGAGCGGCGATCGTCCTCGGCCGTCCAGGCGCGGTCATAGTAATGGTTGACGCGTGGGCCGACGGCCTGCAGCAAAAGCCGCATCGGCTTGCCGCCGACATCGACGAAGCCTTTTACACGCAACACGTTTTCCCGTTCGGCGGCGGTGGCGACGCGCTTGGCTAAGTCGTCGGGATTGGCGATCGAGGGGATGTCGACGATGAAGGTGTCGAAATCGTCATGCTCATGATCGAAAGCGCCGTCGTGATGCGACTTGCGGTTCTCGATGTCGTCTTCGACGGCGAGACCGAGGCCAAGCAGCACCGACGGGTCGACCTTGCCATGCGCAGTCGGCACGATTTTTACCGCGCGAGCGGAATGCTCATTGATGATGGCGTTGGCGCGGGCCGAACCGGCTGAATCCATCAAATCGCTTTTCGACAGGATGATCAGGTCGGCGCAGGCGATCTGGTCCTCGAAGACTTCTTCGACCGGATCGTCGTGGTCGAGCGTTTCGTCCTGAGCGCGCTGTGCCTGCAACGCGTCCATGTCGTTGGCGACGCGGCCTTCGGCCAGCGCCGGGCCGTCGACCACGGCGATGACGCCATCGACGGTCACCCGGCTCTTCACGCTTGGCCACTGGAACGCTTGGACCAGCGGCTTGGGCAGAGCGAGGCCCGAGGTCTCGATCAGGATGTGGTCGACCCTCGGTGTCAGCGCGAGGATCTTGTCGAGGGCGGGCACGAAATCGTCGGCGACTGTACAGCAGATGCAGCCATTGGCCAGTTCGACGATGTTTTCCTCGGGGCAGGTGTCGATGCCGCAGCCTTTCAGGATTTCCCCGTCGATGCCGATGTCGCCGAACTCGTTGACGATGATGGCGATGCGCTTGCCGCCGGCATTTTCCAGGAGATGGCGGACCAGCGTCGTCTTGCCGGCGCCGAGGAAGCCTGTAACGACAGTGCAGGGAACACGGGAGAGGTTGGCGGCCGGGTTTGAAGCGTTCATCGTCAGTCCTTCAGCATGTCGAGGGGTGGGATGCGGGCAACGAGGCCGCGCTTGAGGCTATCGGGCCGGCCGCGCCACGGGATGAGGCCGTCGGCCGAAGTCGCGAAGAGCTTTGCGCCGGTAACGAGGTCGGCGCCGCTGGTTGCGGTCAGATCGCCGAAGACATAGCTCCAGCAGCCATCGCGCAGGATCGCGGCGCTGAGGCGGCGCTTGCAATTGCCGAGACATTCGGCGGTGCGGACCCGGATATCGCCGGCAGCGGCGCGGCGTGTGTCCTCAGCCAGCAATTCGCCGGCGCGCGGATGGGCGTCGGAACCGGTCTCATCGCGGCAGGAGGCGCAGACGATGACGGTCACGCCGGTCAGGGCGTCGTTGTCCCCGGACGCAATGTCCGCTGTGCCAGCCGAAAAACTGCTGTTCTGGTCCAAAAACCGTGCTCCTTGCCCGGAAACCCGCCAGGCGATCGGATACTTTGTCTCAGACGGCAGGTCTCCTGGCTCGCGGGTCGTCGCCTTGGTTAGCCGCCTTCCCGGTGTTACCCAGTGGCTTTCGGCCTTGGCTCGTCGCTTACAGTTGCGGGGACAGCCGCGGATTTGGGACCGAAATCCCGCACCGCATTCCCTCTTGGCCCTTGCCGTTGCGGGCAGCGGATTTAGGCTTTTGCGGGCGGCGGTGTCAACGCACGGCTACGACATGGCGATGTCGGCAGGGGCTGTCATGTCCCGGCTTCCGGCAGTGCCAGGATGACCTGTCGGATAGCTTGATAGCCATCGCTATAGTCCCAGTCATGACCGACAGCCAGATTCTGTCCCTCATGCCAAACCGCGTTGTCCAGAAGGACTTCGGCACTAATCAGCGTGCCCTTCAAGCCTGCCAGAAAGGTCCGGACAAAATGGCTTCCGGGGGGTACCGAAGCTGTGAACAGCTTTTCCAGCTTGGCATAGAATGCTGGATAGCCTGGTGTCAGCGAGCATAGCTCGGTTGTGGCCTGGGAAATGACCGGGCCGCTATAGATTTTCCAGCGGGCATCTTTTCGCCAGATCTTCCAACTGGCGCTGCTTCGCTGCCAAAGCTCTATTTCGGCCTGCATGTTCTCGCAGACGTGATCGGCCAGTCCCTCAATGGCCACATGGAAAACACCACGGAGAAACTTTTCAAACGCCTGGTTCAGTTCCTGTTCGCGCGTGTCGCCGAAGCCAGCAAAGGATTCAATGACCGGCTGAACATCAAGCAGCGGAGAAAAAATGTAGATTTCCAGGACCAGCCGGTCAGAACTCGTCTCGAACACCTCAGCCTCAAACCGAAGCTGCTTCGATTGGAGCATGACGTCCCTATCTCTGCGGACTGCATCTATTCCATGCGCAATGAGGGCGCCATGGATCATGTCGAGCACTTTGTCCGATGCCATTGCACAACCTACGAGGCTTATTGAGGCGTCTATGACAGACGCTGCAAGGGTTGGCCATCTCTCTCGCTAGCCAATGCCGGCCCCAAATCGCCGGCGGGCGTCACTTCCATGCGCTCAAGTCCAAGCCAGCCCTGCATCTCCTTTAGTTCCTCGAAAAGCTGTGCGGTGGTCTCAGGCGGTGCGCCTGCTTCGGCGTAGGCGGCGTGGACGCGTAAGACACTCGCAGGCCGGTCGGCCTTGAGATCGACGCGGGCGACGATCCGGTCGCCGAGCAGGAAGGGCAGCACGTAGTAGCCATATTGGCGCTTGTCAGCCGGGGTGTAGATCTCGATGCGGTAGTGGAAATCGAACAGGCGCTCGGTGCGCGAGCGCTCGAAGACCACCGGATCGAAGGGCGCCAGTAGCGCGCGGGCCTCGATCTTTCGCGGCAGACGGGCGTCCTTATAGAGGTAAGCCGGCTTGTCCCAGCCTTCGACGTTTACCGGCAGCAACTCGCCCATCTCAACCAGTTCCTCCAACCGGCCCTTCATGTCGGCTGGCGACAAGCGGAAATAATCGCGCAGGTCACCCGACGTCGCGATGCCGTGGGCGCGGGCGGAAATGCGCAGCAATTCGCGGTGCGCGTCCTCGGCCGCCGGCACCGGCAGATCGAGGATCGCCTGCGGCAGCACGCGCTCGGGCAGGTCGTAGAAACGCTCGAAGCCACGGCGGTGCGCCGTGGTGATGCGTCCGGCCCAGAACAGCCATTCGAAGGCGTGCTTGGCGTGGCTCCAGCCCCACCAGCCGCCCGAACCTTTCTGGCCTTCCAGTGCCGAAGCGGCAATCGGGCCGCGCTCGGCGACCGCGCGGTAGATCTCTTCGATATAGGCGGCGTGCTCGCGGCCCCATTTGGCGAGGCCGAGATACATTTCGTCGCCTTGCTCGGCCCGCTGCATGCGCCAGCGCATCAGCGGGTAGGTCTCGACCGGCAGGAACGAGGCCTCATGCGCCCAGTATTCGAACACCGTGCGTTTGCGGGTGATGGCCGCATTGTCGAGCAAAGCCAGCGGGTAGGGGCCAAGCCGCGAATAGAGCGGCATATAGTGGGCGCGCACCACCGCGCTGACGGAATCGATCTGCAGCAAGCCGGTGCGCGACAGCACGCGGGCGAGGTGGCGGCGATCGGGCGTGCCGACCGGGCGGGGATCGAGAAATCCTTGCGCGGCGAGCGCGATGCGCCTGGCCGTCGGGAGTGAGATATTGTCCTTCGTCAAAGTGTCTTGCCTCGAACCATTTTCCCCGACTTTAGCCGGCGATTCCGGTCATGCTAGCAGGCAAATGGCGGGAGATGTGTCAGGAGACAAAAGTGGAGTGAAAGATGAAGGAAATCAAACAGGAGGAGATCGGACCAGTTTTTCCCGGCCTGCCGTCCAGCACTGTCTTTTGAACAAGGTTTGACTTGCTTCGCTGAAAGCCCTGCGCTAACCCTCGCCGCGTCGCAGCAAAGGCACCTAAAACGGTTCAGCGGTTAAACTGTCGCGCTTCCGCATTAGGGTTGGTTGCTGTAATCAAAGTGGATTGGCCGCCAACGGAAAGCCGAGCATGAACGTACTCCTCAGTTCATACCTGCCCATCGTCCTCTTCATCGCCGTGGCCGCAGTTGTAGGCCTGGCGCTTATCATCGCGCCGTTCCTGGTGGCTTATCGCAATCCCGATCCGGAGAAGCTTTCCGCCTACGAGTGCGGGTTCAACTCGTTCGACGATGCCCGGATGAAATTCGACATCCGCTTCTACCTCGTGTCGATCCTGTTCATCATCTTCGATCTGGAAGTGGCCTTCCTGTTTCCGTGGGCGGTGTCGTTCTCGAAGATCGGCATGCTCGGTTTCTGGTCGATGATGGTGTTTTTGGCGGTGCTGACCATCGGCTTTGCCTATGAGTGGAAAAAAGGAGCGCTGGAATGGGATTGAACGACAGTTCCGGAACGCTCGTCGCGCCGAAGCCCAAAGGCCTGATCGACCCCAATACCGGACGTCCGGTCGGTTCCGACGATCCGTTCTTCCTCGAGATCAACAATGAACTGGCCGACAAGGGTTTTCTGGTCACCTCGACCGAGGCGCTGATCACCTGGGCACGCAGCGGCTCGCTGATGTTCATGACCTTCGGTCTCGCCTGCTGTGCCGTCGAGATGATCCACACCTCGATGCCGCGCTATGATTCTGAAAGGTTTGGCGTGGCTCCTCGCGCGTCGCCGCGCCAGTCCGACATCATGATCGTGGCGGGAACGCTGACCAACAAGATGGCCCCGGCTTTGCGCAAGGTCTACGACCAGATGCCGGAGCCGCGCTACGTCATCTCGATGGGTTCCTGCGCCAATGGCGGCGGCTATTATCACTATTCCTATTCGGTGGTGCGCGGCTGCGACCGCATCGTGCCGGTCGACATCTATGTGCCCGGCTGCCCGCCAAGCGCCGAAGCGCTGCTCTACGGCATTCTTCTCCTGCAGAAGAAGATCCGCCGCACCGGCACGATCGAACGGTAGACCCATGGCCGCATCCCTGAGCGAACTGTCGACCTATCTCGGCGAAAGGCTGCCGGGCCGCGTCACCGATGCAGTGCTTGCCTATGGCGAACTGACGATCTCGGTTGCTACAGACAATCTGATCGAGGTGACAAGCTTCCTGCGTGACGATTCGGGCTGCCAGTTCATTTCGATCATCGATATCTGCGGCGCCGACTACCCGTCGCGCGTCAAGCGTTTCGATGTCGTCTATCATCTGCTGTCGCCGAAGCAGAATTTGCGCATCCGCATCAAGGTGCAGGCCGACGAAGAGACGCTGGTGCCGTCGCTCACCGCTGTCTATCCCGGCGCCGACTGGTATGAGCGCGAAGCCTACGATCTCTATGGCGTGCTGTTCTCCGGCCATCCGGACCTGCGCCGCATCCTCACGGATTACGGTTTCGAGGGCCATCCCCTGCGCAAGGACTTCCCGCTGACAGGTTTCGTCGAGGTGCGCTACGACGACGAAGCCAAGCGCGTGATCTACGAGCCGGTGGAATTGAAGCAGGAATTCAGGAACTTCGATTTTCTCTCGCCATGGGAAGGGACGGACTACGTCCTGCCGGGCGATGAGAAGGCGAAACAGTGAGTAGGAAGTAGTGAGTAGTCAGTAGCAAAAGATTTGGAGCAACGGATCGAATCTTATCGCGACTTGAAGGTGTGGCAATCGGCGATGACGCTTGCTGAGGATTGCTACCGTTTCACCAAAGAGTTTCCGAGGGATGAGATTTACGGCATGACCTCTCAGATGCGCCGATCGGCGGTTTCGGTCGCAGCGAACGTCGCGGAGGGATACGGTCGGGAGAACAGAGGGTCGTTCGTTCAATTTTTGCGCATGGCGCAAGGCTCGTTGAAGGAACTGGAGACACACATACTGCTGGCATGTCGGGTTGGCCTGCTGCGAAAAGACAATGAGATTGAGCTGCTGCTGCGATGCGAAGAGATTGGAAAAATGATGAGATCTCTTATCCGAACGGTGCAGGCCAAGCAGGCGGAATGAAGCAGGCATTGAGATTGATGATCACTACTCACTACTCACTACTGACTCTTCGCCAGAGGCGCCAGAATGGCTGAAACCTCCGTCCGCAACTTTAACATCAACTTCGGACCGCAGCACCCTGCGGCGCACGGTGTTTTGCGTCTTGTGCTGGAGCTTGACGGCGAGGTGGTCGACCGCGTCGATCCGCATATCGGCTTGCTGCATCGCGGCACCGAAAAGCTGATCGAGCACAAAACCTATCTGCAGGCAGTGCCCTATCTCGACCGGCTCGACTATTGCGCACCGATGAACCAGGAGCATGCCTTCGCGCTCGCCACCGAGCGGTTGCTCGGCATCGAAGTGCCGAAGCGCGGCCAGTTGATCCGCGTGCTCTATTCCGAGCTCAGCCGCATCATGTCGCACATCCTCAATGTGACGACGCAGGCGCTGGATATCGGCGCGCTGACGCCGCCGCTGTGGGGTTTCGTCGAACGCGAAAAGCTGATGGTGTTTTATGAGCGCGCTTCCGGTTCGCGCATGCATGCGGCCTATTTCCGTCCCGGCGGCGTGCACCAGGATCTGCCGGCGAAGCTGGTCGAGGACATCGGCAAGTGGATCGACCCGTTCCTGAAGTCGCTTGACGACCTCGACAGGCTGCTTACCGGCAACCGCATCTTCAAGCAACGCAATGTCGATATCGGTATCGTGTCGCTTGCCGACGCCTGGGCCTGGGGCTTTTCCGGCGTCATGGTGCGCGGCTCGGGTGCGGCCTGGGATTTGCGCAAGTCGCAGCCTTATGAATGCTATTCCGAGATGGATTTCGACATCCCGATCGGCAAGAACGGCGACTGCTACGACCGTTATCTCGTGCGCATGGAAGAGATGCGCCAGTCGGCGAAAATCATGCGCCAGTGCGTCGACCTTCTGCTCGGCAAGGAGAGCACCGGGCCGGTGTCGAACCTCGACGGCAAGGTGGTGCCGCCGAAGCGCCAGGCGATGAAGCGCTCGATGGAAGCGCTGATCCATCATTTCAAGCTCTACACCGAGGGCTATCGCGTGCCGGCCGGCGAGGTCTATGCTGCCGTCGAGGCGCCGAAGGGCGAGTTCGGTGTCTATCTCGTCTCCGACGGCACCAACAAGCCCTATCGCTGCAAGCTGCGCGCGCCCGGCTTCGCGCATCTGCAAGCCATGGATTTCCTCTGCCGCGGCCACATGCTGGCCGACGTCACTGCCGTCCTGGGTTCCCTCGATATCGTCTTCGGGGAGGTTGATCGGTGATGGCGGCAGCCAATCCTACAGTGCGCTCTCAGGTCGGTGTTCGAGGGAATGCCGACGCTGCCCTACCGCGGTGGCGCGAATTGGCAAAAGCCATGCTGCCGGTCGAGTTCGCAGAGGCTTCTTACAACTCGACTCAGCACTGTTCGATCTATGACTTCTTTTTTACCTTGCTACCCAAGACGCGCCTTGCCCACCGCGACAATGACGTCGACAAGCTGGGTAGAATGCACGGGTTCGCCCAATGGGCTGCCGTTCACCCGAACAAACAGATTTGGAATGCGGCTGGTGTCGCTTTTTACGAGCACTTGTTCGACGATGACATCGACGCTGATGCGGTCATGGCATGGATCTCGCCTCAAGTAAGGCAAACTGTTCTGGGGCTGTGGCAATACATGTTGCCCGCAGAGCGATTTGCGAGTGTTGCTCGATCTGCCGAACGCATTCCGTTTTCTCATCAGAAAGAATGTGAAACCGCAATAGCTCTCGTAGCAGAGCAGGGGCCCGATCGCTAAATGTCAGTCCGCCGTCTCGCAGAAGCAAGCGTCCAGCCAGCCTCCTTCGCCTTCAACCGGGCGAATGCGGCGGTTGCGAAGCAATGGATCAAGAAATATCCGAAGGGCCGCGAGCAGTCGGCGATCATTCCCTTGCTGATGATTGCGCAGGAGCAGGAAGGCTGGGTCACCAAGGCGGCGATCGAGACGATTTCGGACATGCTCGGCATGCCGCGCATTCGCGGCCTCGAAGTCGCGACCTTCTACACGCAGTACCAGCTCAATCCGGTCGGCACGCGCGCACATATCCAGGTCTGCGGCACCACGCCCTGCATGCTGCGCGGCTCGGAAGCGCTGATGGATGTGTGCCGCTCGAAAATCCATCACGACCAATTCCACACCAACGACAAGGGCACACTGTCGTGGGAGGAAGTCGAATGCCTCGGCGCCTGCGTCAACGCGCCGATGGTGATGGTCTTCAAGGATACGTTCGAGGATCTCACCCCCGAGCGGCTGGCCGAAATCATCGATCTTTACGATGCGGGCAAGGGCGCCTCGGTTCCCACGGGACCGCAAAACGGCAGAACCGGCTCGGAGCCGGCGCCTGGCCTGACGACGCTGAAGAGCGAAAAGGCGATCCTCAAAGCAACGCGCGACAAGGAAGCCAGGGCGGCGAGCAAGGCTGCCCACGCGGCGCCCGACGCAATCATTGCGGCGCCTGTTCCGGCTCCTGCCGCTCCTGCAGCGGCCGCCCCGGTCGCGCCATCCAACGCCGGCAAACCGAAAACCGATGCGCCGGAAACCAGCTCGGCGTTGAAGTCGCCCTCCAGGGCCAAGGTTGCACCGGCGGCGGAAAAAGCGGCGAGCGTCCCGGCGCCCCTGCATTCGGCCGCCAACGCCAACACCGCGGCGCCTGAAGTCGAGAAGGTCGCCAAGCAGCGTAATGGCCCGAAGACCACCTCCACGCCGGCAGCTGCCTTCATCGCTCCGGAATTCAAGGCGCCAGCGGCCAACGCCCCGGTGGCCCCGACCGTCAAGGCGCCGACAGCCAGACCCGCAAAGCCGTCGCTCGAGGACAAGAACCGTCCGGCCGGAATCGACAGGCCGGCTGCGGTCGACGATCTCAAGCTGATCTCGGGCATTGGCCCGAAGATCGAGGGCATCCTTCATTCGCTTGGCATCTTCACCTTCACACAGGTCGCATCCTGGAATAAGGCCGAGCGCGACTGGGTGGATGGATATCTCGCTTTCCAGGGCCGCATCGAGCGCGACGACTGGGGCAAGCAGGCCAAGGCGCTCGCCAAGGGCGGCGTCGCCGAATACATCCGCGTCTTCGGCAAGGAGCCACGTTGATGGCTGAAGCGCAAAGCACCGGATCTTTGCTGTCGCTGCGCAGCATTGTCATCGGCGTTGTCTGCATCGCTGCTGCCAACATCCTTCTGGAGGGGCTTCGGCGCCTCGTCGAATTGCCGTTTTCGGATACCCTGGAATCGATGGCCGCGACCGGCATAGGCGTGCTGGTGTGGGTCTCGATCGTCTTGCGGGGAAAGAGGTAAGTCATGCTGGCTGACAAAGACCGCATCTTCAACAACATCTACGGGCTCTTCGACAAGTCACTGGCCGGCGCGATGGCGCGCGGCGCCTGGGACAACACGCCCGGCATCATCGCCAAGGGGCGAGAGTGGATCGTCAATGAGATGAAGGCGTCCGGCCTGCGCGGCCGTGGCGGCGCCGGCTTCCCGACCGGGCTGAAATGGTCGTTCATGCCCAAGCAGAGCGATGGAAGGCCGAGTTATCTCGTTGTCAACGCCGACGAGTCCGAGCCCGGCACGTGCAAGGACCGCGATATCCTGCGCAACGATCCGCACACCCTGGTCGAGGGCTCGTTCATCGCCGGCTTCGCCATGGGCGCGGTCGCCGCCTACATCTATGTGCGCGGCGAGTTCATCCGTGAGCGCGAGGCGCTGCAGCGCGCCATCGACGAGGCCTACGAGGCCAGGCTGATCGGCAAGAACAACACGTCCGGATACGATTTCGACATCTACATGCATCACGGCGCCGGCGCCTATATATGTGGCGAGGAAACAGCACTTCTCGAAAGCCTCGAAGGCAAGAAGGGCCAGCCCCGGCTGAAGCCGCCATTCCCAGCCAATGTCGGCTTGTACGGTTGTCCGACTACCGTGAACAATGTCGAGTCAATCGCGGTCGCGCCGACCATTTTGCGCCGTGGCGCCGCCTGGTTCTCGTCCTTTGGCCGGCCCAACAATGTCGGCACCAAGCTGTTTTGCATCTCGGGTCACGTCAACAATCCGTGCACCGTCGAAGAGGCGATGTCGATCCCGTTCCGCGAGCTGATCGAAACCCATTGCGGCGGCATTCGCGGCGGCTGGGACAATCTCCTGGCGGTCATTCCGGGCGGCGCTTCGGTGCCGCTGGTGCCGGCCGAGCAGATCATCGATGCGCCGATGGATTTCGATGCTTTGCGCGACCTGAAATCCGGCCTTGGCACGGCGGCTGTCATCGTCATGGACAAATCGACCGATATCGTGAAGGCGATCGCCAGGCTTTCCTATTTCTACAAGCATGAGAGCTGCGGCCAGTGCACGCCATGCCGCGAAGGCACCGGCTGGATGTGGCGGGTGATGGAGCGGCTGGTGCGCGGCGAGGCGCAGAAGCGCGAGATCGACATGCTGCTCGACGTCACCAAACAGGTGGAGGGTCATACGATCTGCGCGCTGGGCGATGCCGCGGCATGGCCGATCCAGGGCCTGATGCGGCATTTCCGCGGCGAGGTGGAGCGGCGCATCGACGAGTTTTCGCGCAACGCGCACCGGGCCGAACCGGTGATGGTGGCTGCTGAGTAGATTGAAATCGGGCGCAAGCCCCGGACGGAAATATAGGGGCGGGGCTGACGAAGAAACGACCAGGAGATGTCTATGGCGCCCTATTCGAACCCTTTGATGCCCAATTTGGACCAGCTTGAGAAGATGAACCAGGATTTGACAAGGATGATGCCGAAGGAGATGGCCAGCGCCGTCAACCTTCTCGCGCATCCTGTCGCGGGTGCCGCCGCCATGTCGGCGCTGGGCTTCGGCCTTGCCAACCATGCCTTTGGCGTGTGGCTAGGCGCCTTGTCGGGTGCTGCCGAGGCATCGCAGCGGATTTTCCAGCCGATCATCGACGATTTCGAGCAGCGCACCCAAGAGTTCTCCGAGACCGCGCCGGCCACCAAGGCGCGCGCGGCGACCAGAACCCTGATCGCCGAGGCGCAGAGTTTTGCCCAGGATGTGACCGATATTGCCGCTCGCACCGTCGATGCCGAGCCGGAGAAGACCGATGCCGTCGCCGAAGGCGCGACGATCGGATTGATGCCGGAGGATTTCAGACAGCCCAAGGCCGTGGCTCGTCCGGCCAAGCCGTCGGATCTCAAGGCGATCACCGGCGTTGGACCGAAGCTGGAAAAAGTGCTGAACGGCCTCGGCATCTGGACCTTTGCCCAGATCGCGGCGTGGACGCCGGAAGAGATCGCCTGGGTCGAGGACTACCTGTCGCTCACCGGCCGAATCGGCCGCGACGAGTGGACCCGCCAGGCCGCGGCGCTGACGCTGGCCGCCAAGGCGAAGAAGTAGGGGTGGCAGGCATGGAGATCCACGACAGGAGCGATGTTCTCGATGTGCGCAATGCCATCGTCAGCAACTCCAGATTTGACGATGTGAACTTGTCGAACACGCAGTTTCACAACGTCGACCTGTCGGCGGCCGTTGTGGACGACGCGAACCTCTCGGACGCGTTTTTCAGCAATGTGAATATGAGCAATTTGAAGATAGAAAACGCTGAAGTCGCCGGCATGATGATCAATGGCATCAGGCTGAGCGATCTGTTTCAGGCATATGAGACGGCGCAGACCGCCGGGGGCAATTGATGGCAAAGCTCAAGGTCGACGGGAAAGAGATCACTGTACCCGACCACTACACGCTGCTGCAGGCGGCCGAGGACGCCGGCGCGGAAGTGCCGCGCTTCTGCTTCCATGAGCGGCTGTCGATCGCCGGCAATTGCCGCATGTGCCTGATCGAGGTGAAGGGCGGGCCGCCGAAGCCGCAGGCCTCCTGCGCCATGAATGTGCGCGACCTGCGTCCGGGTCCGAATGGCGAGGCGCCTGAAATCTTCACCAACACGCCGATGGTCAAGAAGGCCCGCGAAGGCGTGATGGAATTCCTTTTGATCAACCATCCGCTGGATTGCCCGATCTGCGACCAGGGCGGCGAATGCGACCTGCAGGACCAGGCGATGGCCTTCGGCGTCGATTCCTCGCGCTATCACGAGAACAAGCGCGCGGTCGAAGACAAGTATATCGGCCCATTGGTCAAGACGGTTATGAACCGCTGCATCCACTGCACGCGCTGCGTCCGCTTCACCACGGAAGTTGCAGGCATTTCCGAGCTTGGCCTGATCGGCCGCGGCGAGGATGCCGAGATTACCACCTATCTCGAAAGCGCCATGACCTCGGAGCTGCAGGGCAATGTCATCGACCTTTGCCCGGTCGGCGCGCTGACGTCGAAGCCTTTCGCCTTCCAGGCACGGCCGTGGGAGCTGACCAAGACCGAATCCATCGACGTCATGGACGCCGTCGGCTCGGCAATCCGCGTCGACAGCCGTGGCCGCGAGGTGATGCGCATCCTGCCGCGCGTCAATGAAGCGGTGAACGAGGAGTGGATTTCCGACAAGACCCGCTTCATCTGGGACGGATTGCGAACGCAGCGCCTCGACCGCCCCTATGTCCGCAAGGACGGAAAGCTGGCGCCGGCCAGCTGGGCCGAAGCGTTCGTTGCGATCAGGGATGCGGTGTCGAATGCTGCGCCCGAGAAAATCGGCGCGATTGCGGGCGATCTTGCCGCCGTCGAGGAAATCTACGCGCTGAAGCAGCTTATGGCTGCGTTGGGCTCGAAGAACACCGATTGCCGCCAGGACGGCGCCGCACTCGATCCCGCGCTCGGCCGCGCCAGCTACATCTTCAACCCCACCATCGAGGGCATCGAGCAGGCCGACGCGGTGCTGATCATTGGCGCCAATCCGCGCTTCGAGGCCTCGGTGCTCAATGCCCGCATCCGCAAGCGCTGGCGGATCGGCAATCTGCCGGTCGGCGTCATCGGCGAGGTCGGCGACACGCGTTACGACTACGAACAGCTCGGCGCCGGTCCGGAGTCCTTGAAAGACCTGGCCGACGGCAATGGCAAGTTCTTCCAGGCGCTGAAGAAGGCGACGCATCCTCTGATCATCGTCGGCCAGGGCGCGCTGTCGCGTGCCGACGGCGCGGCGGTGCTCGGCCAGGCGGCGAAACTCGCCACGGCCGTCAACGCTGCGCGCGCCGACTGGAACGGCTTTGCCGTGCTGCACACTGCGGCCGCGCGCGTCGGCGGTCTCGATGTCGGCTTCGTGCCTGGCAAGGGCGGCAAGAACGTTGCCGGCATGCTGGGGGAGAGCGAGGTTCTGTTCCTGCTCGGCGCCGACGAGGTCGACATGTCCAAGACCGGCGGCGCCTTCGTCGTCTATGTCGGCACGCATGGCGACGCCGGTGCGCACCGCGCCAATGTCATCCTGCCGGGAGCCGCCTACACCGAAAAGTCCGGCACCTATGTCAACACCGAGGGACGCGTGCAGCAGACCAACCGCGCGGGCTTCGCGCCGGGCGACGCGCGCGAAGACTGGGCGATCCTGAGGGCATTGTCCGATGTGCTGGGCAAGAAACTACCCTTCGATTCGCTGCAGCAGTTGCGCGCCAAACTTTATGGCGAATACCCGCATCTCGCCCGCATCGATCATGTCGAAGCCGGCAATGCCGATGACGTCGCCAAGGTGGCGAAGCTCGGCGGGCGGCTGAACAAGGGCACTTTCACCTCGCCGGTCACGGATTTCTATCTGACCAACCCGATCGCGCGGGCCTCCGCCGTCATGGCGGAATGCTCGGCGCTGGCGAAAAACGGCTTCAGGCAGGCGGCAGAGTAGACATGGACACCTTCTTCTCCTTCTACGTGCTGCCGACGCTGATCATCCTTTTAAAGTCGGTCGTGCTGATCGTCGTTTTGCTGATCGGGGTTGCCTACCTGCTTTACGCCGACCGCAAGATCTGGGCGGCGGTGCAATTGCGCCGCGGCCCGAACGTCGTCGGCCCGTGGGGCACGCTGCAGGCTTTCGCCGATCTGCTGAAATTCGTCTTCAAGGAACCGGTCATTCCGTCCGGCGCCAACAAGGGCGTGTTCCTGCTGGCGCCGCTGGTGTCGGCCGTGCTGGCAATCTCGGCCTGGGCGGTCATTCCCGTCAATGCGGGCTGGGGGATCGCCAACGTCAATGTCGGCATCCTCTACGTCTTCGCCATCTCCTCGCTCGAGGTCTATGGCGTGATCATGGGCGGCTGGGCGTCCAACTCGAAATACCCGTTCCTCGGCGCGCTGCGCTCGGCGGCGCAGATGGTGTCCTACGAAGTCTCGATCGGCTTCGTCATCGTCACCGTGCTGCTCTGCGTCGGCTCGCTCAACCTGTCGGACATCGTGCTGTCGCAGCAGGATGGGCTGGGCACCAAGCTTGGCCTGCCCAACAGCTTCCTCGACTGGCACTGGCTGGCGCTGTTCCCGATGTTCGTCATTTTCTTCATCTCGGCGCTGGCCGAGACCAACCGCCCGCCCTTCGACCTGGTGGAAGCCGAGTCGGAACTCGTCGCCGGCCATATGGTCGAATACTCCTCGACGCCGTTCCTGTTGTTCTTCCTCGGCGAATATGTCGCCGTGGTGATGATGTGCGCGCTGGCCACCATCCTGTTCCTCGGCGGCTGGCTGCCGCCCTTCGACTTCGCCCCCTTCACCTGGGTGCCCGGCGTGATCTGGTTCGTGCTCAAGATCTGCCTGATGTTCTTCATGTTCTCGATGGTGAAGGCCTTCGTGCCGCGCTACCGCTACGACCAGCTGATGCGGCTGGGCTGGAAAGTCTTTCTGCCGATCTCCCTGTTCATGGTCGTTGCCACCGCGGCCTTCCTCAAGATCACGGGGATGGCGTGATGGGCGATTTCACCCTTGGTTTTTTGGGAGCAGTTGCCGGCGTAGTCGTGGCGTTGTTCGGCAATCTGGTCGTGCTTCCTTACGTCTTGCGGCAACAGGAACAAAGGTTGGCAGCAAACTATCGAGCCCCGGTGTTTAGCTGGGACAAGCAGAAATTGGCTGCTCTGACGACACTTGCTTACCGTTTCCTGATGCCTGTTTTGTTTGGGTTTGTCGGCGCCATCGCTGCAATACAGATTTTTGGGGGTGCCGAATGAGTGCGCTTGCTCAAGCCGCAAAATCGCTGCTGCTGCAGGATTTCGTCAGCGCCTTCTTCCTGTCCATGCGCCAGTTCTTCGCGCCGAAGGAGACGATCAACTATCCGCACGAAAAGGGGCCGATCAGCCCGCGCTTCCGGGGCGAGCATGCTTTGCGCCGTTACCCCAATGGCGAAGAGCGCTGCATCGCCTGCAAATTGTGCGAAGCGATCTGTCCGGCGCAGGCGATCACCATCGAGGCCGGCCCGCGCCGCAATGACGGCACGCGCCGCACCGTGCGCTACGACATCGACATGGTGAAGTGCATCTATTGCGGCTTCTGCCAGGAAGCCTGCCCGGTCGACGCTATCGTCGAGGGGCCGAATTTCGAGTTCGCGACGGAGACGCGCGAAGAGCTTTACTACGACAAGGACAGGCTGCTGGCGAATGGCGACCGCTGGGAGCGCGAACTGGCGCGCAACATCTCGCTGGACTCGCCCTACCGCTGACATTTGACGCATGGACGGGGCGAGGGGCCTCGTCTAAGGACAACGCAACTTGCCGGCCGGAGGCGGTCGCAGAAATCAAACAGGACGGATGTCCTGTTTGGACAGGAACCCGGGGGATCCCCAATGCTGAGTGGACTAGAGGCGGCCTTTTTCTACCTCTTCGCCTTTGTCGCGGTGGCGTCGGCCTTCATGGTCATTTCGTCGCGCAACCCCGTGCATTCCGTGCTGTTCCTGATCCTGACCTTCTTTAACGCCGCCGGCCTGTTCATGCTGACCGGCGCCGAGTTCCTGGCGATGATCCTGCTCGTCGTCTATGTCGGCGCGGTCATGGTGCTGTTCCTGTTCGTCGTCATGATGCTCGATGTCGACTTCGCCGAGATGAAGGAAGGCGCCCTGCAATATGCGCCGATCGGCGCGCTGGTCGGGCTGATCCTGGCGGCCGAGCTGATCGTGGTGCTCGGCGGCTACACCTTCGCGCCGCAACTGGCCTCGACGGTCTCCAAACCCATCCCGGATCTTGCCGCGCGGACAAACACCGCAGCACTCGGCGACATCCTCTATACGGACTACCTCTACTACTTCCAGATTTCGGGCCTCATCCTGCTGGTCGCCATGATCGGCGCCATCGTGCTGACGCTGCGCCACAAGGAAGGGATCAAGCGGCAGTCGATCGCAGCCCAGGTCGGCCGCACGCCGGCGACAGGCATGGAAATCCGCAAGGTCAAGTCGGGCGAGGGGCTCTGACGATGTTCGGTCGTTTGAAGAAAAAATACTGGGGAGAGCAGGTTGCCTCTTGGCGGGTTGATTCGACTGAAAAGGCCTGGGTATTCGTCTGGAATCGCGACGGGAATCTTACGCTGAACATCAAGAGCGAAGATTTCACATACGTTCAGGGGGCAGGCCGGAATGATGCAACAGTTATCTTCGAGCCTTCTGCCATAGACAGCCTTTTGGACGCCATCGTATCCGCGCGTTCAATGATTCAACAAATGCCGGGAAAGGTTTGATCTGGCTATGGTCGTCGGCATCGCACATTACCTGACCGTATCGGCGATCCTGTTCACGCTCGGCGTGTTCGGCATCTTCCTGAACCGCAGGAACATCATCGTCATCCTGATGTCGATCGAGCTGATCCTTTTGGCGGTCAACATCAATTTCGTCGCCTTCTCGGCGGCATTGGGCGATCTCGTCGGCCAGGTGTTTGCCCTGTTCGTGCTGACGGTCGCGGCCGCCGAAGCGGCCATCGGTCTTGCCATTCTCGTCGTCTTCTTCCGCAACCGCGGCTCGATCGCGGTCGAAGACGTGAACCAGATGAAGGGTTGACGGGGCTAACATGTATCAAGCGATCGTCTTCCTTCCGCTGCTCGGCTTCCTGATTGTCGGCCTGTTCGGCAATGCGCTCGGCGCCAAGGCATCGGAATACATCACCTCGGGCTTCCTGGTGATCTCGGCCGTGCTGTCCTGGGTCGCCTTCTTCTCCGTCGGCTTCGGCGAAGGCGAGGTGTTCACCGTGCCGGTACTGCGCTGGATCCAATCCGGCGGCTTGGACGCGTCCTGGGCGCTCAGGATCGACACGCTGACGGTGGTCATGCTGGTGGTGGTCAACACGGTGTCGGCGCTGGTCCACATCTATTCGATCGGCTACATGCACCACGATCCAAACCGGCCCCGCTTCTTTGCCTATCTGTCGCTGTTCACCTTCGCCATGCTGATGCTGGTGACGGCCGACAATCTGGTGCAGATGTTCTTCGGCTGGGAAGGGGTGGGTCTCGCCTCCTATTTGCTGATCGGCTTCTGGTACAAGAAGCCGTCGGCCAATGCCGCTGCGATCAAGGCCTTCGTCGTCAACCGCGTCGGCGATTTCGGCTTTGCGCTCGGCATTTTCGGCGTCTTCGTTTTGTTCGGCTCGGTCAATCTCGGCACCATCTTCGCCAATGCCGCGACGTTCATTCCGGCCGAAGGCGCACCACAAGGCGCCGCCGTGCTGACCTTCCTCGGCTATGCGCTGGACAAGCAGGCGGCCATGACCATCGTCTGCCTGCTGCTGTTCATGGGCGCCATGGGCAAGTCGGCGCAGGTGCCGCTGCACACCTGGCTGCCGGACGCCATGGAAGGCCCGACGCCGGTTTCCGCGCTGATCCATGCCGCCACCATGGTTACGGCCGGCGTGTTCATGCTGGCCCGGCTGTCGCCGCTGTTCGAACTGTCGCATTCGGCGCTGACCGTGGTGACCTTCATCGGCGCCTTCACCGCCTTCTTCGCGGCGACCGTCGGCCTGGTCCAGAACGACATCAAGCGCGTCATCGCCTATTCGACCTGTTCGCAGCTCGGCTACATGTTCGTGGCGCTCGGCGTCGGCGCCTATGGCGCGGCGATTTTCCATCTGTTCACGCACGCCTTCTTCAAGGCGCTGCTGTTCCTGGGCTCGGGCTCGGTCATCCATGCCGTCTCCGACGAGCAGGACATGCGCAAGATGGGCGGCCTGCGGAAGCTCATTCCGAAGACCTACTGGATGATGGTGATCGGCACGCTGGCGCTGACCGGCGTCGGCATTCCGGTGACCGTCATCGGCACCGCCGGCTTCTTCTCCAAGGATGCCATCATCGAGGCTGCCTTTGCCGGCCACAATTCGGTCGCCGGCCTCGCTTTTGTCCTGCTGGTCATCGCCGCCTGCTTCACCTCCTTCTACTCCTGGCGGCTGATCTTCATGACCTTCCACGGCGAGCCGCGGGCGAGCCACGACGTCATGCACCATGTCCATGAATCGCCGCCGGTGATGCTGGTGCCGCTGTTCATCCTGGCCGCGGGCGCGCTGTTTGCCGGCGTTATCTTTCATGGCGCCTTCATCGGCGAAGGCTATGCCGAATTCTGGAAGGCGTCGCTGTTCACGCTGCCGGACAACCACATCCTGCACGACATCCATGAATTGCCGCTGTGGGTCGAGCTGGCACCGTTCGTCGCCATGGTCATCGGCTTTGCAGTCGCCTGGAAGTTCTACATCCGCTCGCCGGAACTGCCCCGGAGCGTCGCCGCCAACCATCGGCTGCTCTATGCCTTCCTGCTCAACAAATGGTACTTCGACGAGCTCTACGACGTCCTGTTCGTGCGGCCGGCAAAGGCGCTGGGCAGGTTCTTGTGGAAGACCGGCGACGGCACCATCATCGACGGGCTCGGTCCTGACGGCATTTCGGCGCGCGTCGTCGATGTCACCGACCGCGTCGTCAAGCTGCAGACCGGCTACCTCTATCACTATGCCTTCGCCATGCTGATCGGCGTGGCCGCACTCGTCACCTGGATGATGCTCTGATGACCGCCTGGCCAATCCTCTCGCTGGTCACCTTCCTGCCGCTGGTCGGTGTGCTGCTGATCCTGTTCATCAGGGATGACAGCCCGAATGCGCGTCGCAACATCCGCGCCATCGCGTTCACGACGACGGCGGCCACCTTCATCATCTCGCTGTTCATCTGGACCGGCTTCGACAATTCGCAGGCCGGCTTCCAGTTCGTCGAGAAGTTTGCCTGGCTGGATTCCGGCATCTCCTACCATATGGGCGTCGACGGCATTTCGATGCTGTTCGTCATCCTCACGACGTTCCTGATGCCGCTCTGCATCCTGGCGTCGTGGGAAGCGATCGACAAGCGAGTCAAGGCCTACATGATTGCCTTCCTGCTATTGGAAACGCTGATGATCGGCGTGTTCTGCGCGCTCGACATCGTGCTGTTCTACGTCTTCTTCGAGGCCGGCCTGATTCCGATGTTCATCATCATCGGCGTCTGGGGCGGCAAGCGCCGCGTCTACGCCTCGTTCAAGTTCTTCCTCTATACGCTCGCCGGCTCGGTGCTGATGCTGCTCGCCATCATGGCGATGTTCTTCCAGGCGGGCACCACCGACATCCCGACGCTGCTGACCCACAACTTCCCGGCCCACATGCAGACATGGCTATTTCTAGCCTTCTTCGCCTCCTTCGCGGTGAAGATGCCGATGTGGCCGGTGCACACCTGGCTGCCCGATGCGCATGTCGAAGCGCCGACGGCGGGCTCGGTGATCCTGGCGGGCATACTGTTGAAAATGGGCGGGTACGGCTTCCTGCGCTTCTCCCTGCCGATGTTCCCGCTGGCGTCGGAAATGTTCGCACCGCTGGTGTTCACGCTGTCGGTCGTCGCCATCATCTACACCTCGCTGGTGGCGCTGATGCAGGAGGACATGAAGAAGCTGATCGCCTATTCCTCCGTCGCCCATATGGGCTTCGTCACCATGGGCATCTTCGCCATGAACCAGGAAGGCGTGCAGGGCGCGATCTTCCAGATGCTGAGCCACGGCCTCGTCTCGGGCGCACTGTTCCTGTGCGTCGGCGTCATTTACGACCGCATGCACACGCGAGAGATCGACGCCTATGGCGGCTTGGTCAACAACATGCCGAAATACGCAACCGTGTTCCTGATCTTCACCATGGCCAATGTCGGCTTGCCCGGCACGTCAGGCTTCGTCGGCGAGTTCCTGACCATGCTCGGCGTGTTCCGGGTCAACACCTGGGTGGCTTTCTTCGCCGCCACCGGCGTCATCCTGTCGGCGGCCTACGCGCTCTGGCTCTACCGCCGGGTCATCTTCGGCGCGCTGACCAAGGAAAGCCTGAAGGGCCTGCTCGATCTGTCGACGCGCGAGAAGGCAATCATCTACCCGCTGGTCGTGCTGGTCATCTTCTTCGGCGTTTATCCCGCTCCCGTCTTCGATGCCACGGCCCAGTCGGTCAAGGCGCTCGTCACCAATGTCACCGCATCCATCGGCGCCGCGCAGACCGCGGCGGCGAACTGACCAGAGGTTTTGCGAACCATGACGCCGGACCTTTATTCCAGCCTTTCGCTCTCGACGCCGGAGCTGATCCTCGCCATCGGCGCGCTGGCGCTGTTGATGGTCGGCGCCTATTCGCGCGCCAACACTGCCATTCTGGTGACTGTCCTTGCCGTCGCCGTGCTGGTGATCGCAGGCCTATGGCTGATCTTTCCCACGGGGCAGGGCGCAGCCTATGGCAACGCCTTCATCCAGGATCCGTTCTCCCGCTTCATGAAGGTGCTGTCGCTGATCGGTTCGGCGGTGACGCTGGTGATGTCGATGCGCTTCGCCAGGCAGGAGCATTTCGACAAGTTCGAATACCCGGTGCTGATCCTGTTGTGCGCGCTCGGCATGATGCTGATGATCTCGGCCAACGGCATGATCGGGCTCTATCTCGGCCTCGAACTGCAGTCGCTGGCGATTTACGTGCTGGCGGCGATCAATCGCGACAATCTGCGTTCGACCGAGGCAGGTTTGAAGTATTTTGTGCTCGGCGCGCTGTCGTCGGGCATGCTGCTTTACGGAATCAGCCTCATTTACGGCTACACCGGCAATGTCGGCTTCCAGGAAATCGCCTCGGCGCTTGGCAGCGGTGAGCGCCAGCTCGGCCTCGTCGTCGGCCTGGTTTTCGTTTTGGCCGGTCTTGCCTTCAAGATTTCCGCGGTGCCGTTCCACATGTGGACGCCCGATGTCTACGAGGGCGCGCCGACGCCGGTCACCGCCTTCCTGGCGGCTGCCCCCAAAATGGCGGCAATGGCGCTGATCGTGCGCGTCACCATGGGCGCCTTCAAGCCGATCGCTTCCGACTGGCAGCAGATCATCGTCTTCATCTCGATCGCCTCGATGGCGCTCGGCTCCTTCGCCGCGATCGGCCAAACCAACATCAAGCGGCTGATGGCGTACTCCTCGATCGGCCATATGGGCTACGCGCTGGTCGGCCTAGCCGCCAACAGCCAGGCCGGCGTGCGCGGCGTCGCCATCTACATGCTGATCTATCTCGTCATGACGCTCGGCACCTTCGCCTTCATCCTCGCCATGCGGCGCAAGGAAGGCAATGTCGAGCAGATCAGCGATCTCGCCGGTCTGTCGTCGACCAACCCGATCATGGCGACGATCCTGACCATCCTGATGTTCTCGCTGGCCGGCATCCCGCCGCTCGCCGGTTTCTGGGGGAAATGGTACGTGTTCCTCGCCGCCATCAACGCCAACCTCTATGCGCTGGCGATCATCGGCGTGCTGGCCTCCGTCGTGGGCGCTTTCTACTATCTGCGTATCATCAAGATCATGTGGTTCGACGAACCGGCCGGTGGCTTCGTGCCGATGGCGGTTGAGCTGCGCCTCGTGCTTGGTGTCTCCGGCGCTTTCGTGCTGTTCTATGTGTTGATCGGCGGTCCGATCGCGACCTACGCCGAAGCCGCCGCCAAGACATTTTTCTGACCGGATGGCATTTCGGCTGGCTCCAACCTCTGAGACGGAAGGGTTCCGGCTCGAGGCCCATGACAGCGTGGGTTCCACCAACACGCTTGCGCTGGACCATGCAAGGGCAGGCGACCCCGGCAAATTGTGGGTCGTTTCCAAGAAGCAGGAAAGCGGCCGTGGCCGCCGCGGCAGGGCCTGGGTATCTCCCGAGGGCAATCTGGCGGCGACATTGCTGGTCATCACCGGCGGTGAGTTGCGTCTGGCGGCGACGCTGGGCTTCGTCGCCGGCCTGTCGCTGGCCGATGCGCTTGACGCCGTGGTGCCGAAGGGCAGGATCGCCATCGGCCTCGACGGCGCCAGCCAAGGGCAGAACCGCTTCGAGCTGAAATGGCCGAACGATGTGCTTGCCTCCGGCGCCAAACTGGCCGGCATCCTGCTGGAATCGGCCATTCTCGATGGCGGCCGTTTCGCGGTGGCGGTGGGCATCGGCGTCAATGTGGTGGCGCATCCGCCGGATTTGCCGTATCCGGCGACATCGCTTCAGGCGCTGGGCGCGACATGCGACGCCGAAACGCTGTTCTTGGCGCTGTCCGATGCCTGGACCGACAATGCCCGGCTGTGGGATGACGGACGCGGGCTCGACGCCATCCGGCGTCGCTGGCTGGCGCGCGCGGCGGGGCTTGGCGGCGAGGTTGCTGTCAGGATTGACGGGAATGTGGTGCGCGGTACCTTCGAGACCATTGACGCGGACTGCCGTTTCGTGATCCGCGATGATGAGGGGTCGGTCGTGACGGTAGCCGCCGGCGACGTGCATTTCGGCGCCGTCGCGTCGGCAAAGATTTAGAGCTGGTCGCAAGGGCCGGGAAGGGAAAATTGATGGCGAAAGCGCAAAACGCCGAACTCGTCTTCGTGCCGCTCGGCGGCGTCGGCGAGATCGGCATGAACTTCGCCCTTTACGGCTATGGGCCGCCTAGCGCGCGCGAGTGGATCGTCGTCGATGTCGGCGTGACCTTTCCCGACGCGGCGCATCCGGGCGTCGACCTGATCCTGCCCGATACGCGCTTCATCGAGGAGAACCTCGCCGGCCTGCGCGGCATCATCATCACCCACGCGCATGAAGACCATTACGGGGCGCTGCTCGACATCTGGCCAAAGCTGAAGGCGCCGGTGTGGATGACACCGTTCAGCGCCGGCTTGCTGGACGCCAAGCGCCAGGGCGAGCAGGGCGCGCCGAAGAAAATTCCGGTGACGATCTACCGGGCAGGCGAGACATTCACCGTCGGCCCGTTCTCGATCGAGGCCATTCCGGTTGCGCACTCCATCCCCGAGCCGATGTCGCTGGCGATCACCTCGCCGGCCGGCACCGTCATCCATACCGGCGACTGGAAGATCGATCCGGAACCGACGATCGGCCCCAAGACCGACGAGGCGCGGTTTCGCGCCTATGGCGACAAGGGCGTTCTGGCGCTGGTCTGCGATTCCACCAATGCGCTGCGCGAAGGCGAATCGCCGTCGGAAGTGGCGGTGGGCGAAGGCCTCAGGGGCGTCATCCAGAGCGCTGTCGGCCGTGTCGCCGTCACCACCTTCTCCTCCAATGTCGGACGCATCGTCTCCATCGCCAAGGCGGCGCGCGATGCCGGCCGCCAGTGCCTGGTGCTCGGCCGCTCGCTGAAGCGGGTCATCGATGTCGCCGGCGAACTCGGCTACATGGACGGGCTGCCGGAGTTCATCGCCGAAGAGGATTTCGGCTTCATCCCGCGCGAGAACCTGGTCATCATCTGCACCGGCAGCCAGGGCGAGGCGCTGGCAGCGCTGGCAAAACTGTCGCGCGACGAGATGAAGTCGGTGTCGCTGACGGCCGGCGACACGGTGGTGTTTTCCTCACGCACCATTCCCGGCAACGAGAAGGCGATCCTCGAGATCAAGAACCGCCTCATCGACCTCGGCATCAAGATCATCGAGGATGGCGACGCGCTGGTGCATGTCTCCGGCCATCCCCGCCGCAGCGAGTTGCGCAGGATGTATGAATGGGTGCGGCCGCAGATCGGCGTTCCCGTGCACGGCGAAGCCGCGCATCTGGTGGCGCAGGGGTCGCTGATGTCGACGTCGGGCATCGGCCAGGTGGCGCAAGTGCGCGACGGCGACATGCTGCGGCTGGCGCCGGGTCCGGCCACGATCATCGACCAGGTGCCGTTCGGCCGCATCTACAAGGACGGCAGGCTGATCGGCACCGACCAGGCGATGGGCATACGCGACCGGCGCAAGCTATCCTTTGCCGGCCATGTCGCGGTCAATGTCGTGCTCGACGACAAATATGAGCTCGCCGGCGATCCCGACCTGGTCGCCATCGGCGTCGCCGAGGCCGATGCCCGTGGCGAAAACATGGAAGATCTGATGCTCGACGCGGCCGTCGGCGCGGTCGACTCGATCCCTCGCCAGCGCCGCAAGGACCTCGACCTGGTGCAGGAAGCGGTGCGCCGCGCCGTGCGCGGCGCCGCCAACGAAGCCTGGGGCAAGAAGCCGCTGGTGACGGTGTTTGTGACGAGGTAGTGGATGGTGAATAGTGAATAGTGAATAGTGAATAGTGAAGGGTCGACGTGCTGCGCTGATCGAGATTGGTATTCACCATTCACCCACTAGCCACGGAGCATCGATGCTCGGACGCCTGAACCATGTAGCGCTTGCCGTGCCGGACCTGGCCGCGGCGATTGCGGCCTATCGCGATACGCTTGGCGCGAAGGTCACCGCGCCGCAAGCGCTGCCCGAGCATGGCGTTACCGTGGTGTTCGTCGATGTCGGCAACACCAAGATCGAACTCCTGGAGCCGCTGGGCGAACTGTCGCCGATCGCGGCCTTTCTGGCGAAGAACCCCTCGGGTGGCATGCATCATGTCTGCTACGAGGTCGACGACATCCTTGTCGCGCGCGATCACCTCAAAGCGAGCGGCGCCCGCGTGCTGGGCGACGGCAATCCCAAAACCGGCGCCCACGGCAAGCCGGTGCTGTTCCTGCATCCCAAGGATTTCTTCGGCACGCTGGTCGAACTGGAGCAGGCATGAGCTGGATTTCGTTTGCCGCCCTGTTCTTCATCACCTGGTGGCTGATGCTGTTCATCGTGCTGCCGTTCAGCGTCAAGACGCAGGATGACGACCAGGACGTGACGCTGGGCACGGTTGCGAGCGCGCCGCGCGGACCGCATATGCTGCGCGCCGTGATCCGCACCACCATCGTCACGGCTGTCGTCATGGGGGTTTTCTACAGCCTGACGCACGGGCTGGGCTACAGCCTCGACGAAGTCCCGCACATCATCCCCGAAGCCAGCCGGGCACCGGCTAACTAACCACTTTCCCGCCGACAGATCGGGTGGGGTGTTCGTGCCTGTTTTCGAAGCGCCAAACTAAGGTTTGTCTCACCAGCCTGCAATGCGCAATAGGCGGCCAGGCATGGCCCACCCGTATTAGAATCAAGACTGGGCATCAGGCTGACGCAAGCTCACGTGATTTGGGAACAGGTTGATCTAACCAGATGATCGGGCAAAAAAATGCAAGGCACAAGGCCTTGCAATTTAAACGCGTTCCGATCTGTTTTCCGGTTTCCGGCGGCAGCGGGTAACCGCGCCTAGATCGCATCCTCCCAAGACTTTGACCGCGTAGGAGAGCAGATTTTTCTCCACCCTCTCGGTTATCGGGGCACACTAGCCTAACCCTGATGAAATTGTCACGCAGAATTTTGCCCGCAATCGGGCAATCTGTGCTGCAGTGCACAATAGTGCGGCAGGCTTTGCTTGCGAAACGAACAACACCGGGGCTGCCGCCTTAATCTGGTCAGGTGTGCCGCGTCGCACGGACGCGCAAAGCGTGTGTGAGCACTTCGGAGTCAGGTCATCATTTTGTATCAAAAGCATTATCGTTTTCGGTGCGAAGGTCTTTGGAAGAAGAATCGATTTTTGCGATTTCCGGCCGATGCGGCCGGTCGGGTTTCCATTCCGTCACGAAATAGCTATGAAGCCGGGGCAAGCAAGCCAGCCGCGCCGATTCCGGCGCAGCCTCCTCTCTCACGGACCTGTCCATGCGTTTGTCGCAGTTTTTCCTGCCCATCCTGAAAGAAAATCCGCGCGAGGCCGAGATCGTCTCGCACCGGCTGATGCTGCGTGCCGGCATGATCCGCCAGCAGGGGCAGGGCAGCTTTTCCTGGCTGCCGCTGGGCAAGCTGGTGCTGGACAAGGTCTGCCGCATCATCCGCGAGGAGCAGAACCGCGCCGGCGCTCTGGAAATCCTGATGCCGACCATCCAGTCGGCCGATCTGTGGCGCGAAAGCGGCCGCTATGACGATTACGGCAAGGAGATGCTGCGCATCAAGGACCGGCAGGACCGCGACATGCTTTACGGTCCGACCAATGAGGAAGTGGTCACCGAGATCGTGCGCGCCTACGTCAAGTCCTACAAGGACTTGCCGCTAAACCTCTACCACATCCAGTGGAAGTTCCGCGACGAGGTGCGGCCGCGCTTCGGCGTTATGCGCTCGCGCGAATTCCTGATGAAGGATGCCTATTCCTTCGACCTCGATTTCGAGGGCGCGAAGGCCGCCTATAACCGCATGTTCGTATCCTATCTCAGGACGTTCACGCGCATGGGGCTGCAGGCCATTCCGATGCGGGCCGACACCGGGCCGATCGGCGGCGATCTCAGCCATGAATTCATCATCCTGGCCGACACCGGCGAGAGCCAGGTCTATTGCGACCGCGAATATCTGTCGCTCCAGGTGCCCGGCGAGAAAACCGACTTCGGCAATGACGGCGAGATCGCCGACATCGTCAAAACGTGGACGACGCCTTACGCCGCCACCGACGAGATGCATGACGAGGCGGCCTGGGACAAGCTTGGCGAAGCCGACCGGGTCTCGGCACGCGGCATCGAGGTCGGCCACATCTTCCATTTCGGCGACAAATATTCCAAGCCCATGGGCGCCAAGGTGACCGGGCCCGGCGGCAAGGATCATTTCGTTTCCGGCGGCTCCTACGGTATCGGTCCGTCGCGGCTGGTGGCGGCGATCATCGAGGCCAGCCATGACGATAACGGCATCATCTGGCCGGAAGCGGTGACGCCGTTCGACATCGGCCTGATCAACATGAAGGCCGGCGACGCCGAGTGCGACCGCGTCTGCGGCGAGCTCTACGCCGCCTTCACCGGCGCCGGCAAGGATGTGCTTTACGACGACACCGACCAGCGGCCGGGCGGCAAGTTCGCCACCGCCGACCTGATCGGCCTGCCCTGGCAGGTGATCGTCGGGCCGCGCGGCGTGGCCGCCGGCGAGATCGAGATCAAGAACCGCCGGACCGGCGAGCGCGAGACGCTGCCGGTCGCGGAGGCCAGGAAACGCTTCGGTGCAACCGCATGAGCGAAGCCGCGGCAGCGAAGTCTTCGGTAGCCCAGTCTCCGGTTGGCAAGTCTCCGGTCGCCAAATCTCCGGTCGCCAAGTCTCCGGTCGCCGGCCCGTTCTCCATGTTCGAACGCATGGTCGCCTGGCGTTATTTGCGGTCGCGCCGCAAGGAGACGGTGATCTCGGTCATCGCCTCGATCTCCTTCCTTGGCATAATGCTGGGCGTCGCCACGCTGATCGTCGTCATGGCTGTCATGAACGGGTTTCGAGCCGAACTTCTGACCCGCATCCTCGGCGTCAACGGCCATCTGATCGTGCAGCCGCTGGATTCGCCGCTTGAGGATTATGCGCAGGTCGCAGCCCGCATCAACGGCGTGGCCGGCGTCAAATACGCGATCCCGCTGATCGACGGCCAGGTGCTGGCGCAGGGCAATGTCGGCGGCGGCATGGGCGCGCTGGTGCGCGGTATCAGGGCCGAAGACCTCGGCAAGATCGCAATCGTCGCCCAAAACGTCAAGCAAGGCACGCTTGAGGGCTTCGACTCCGGCGAGGGCGTCGCCATCGGCAAGCGCATGGCGGAGAATCTCGGCCTTGTGCTCGGCGACACCATTACGCTGATCTCGCCGGATGGCGATGTGACGCCGATGGGCACGACGCCGCGACTGAAGGGCTACAAGGTGGCGGCGATCTTCGAGGTCGGCATGTCGGAGTATGACAGCTCCATCGTCTACATGCCGTTTTCCGAAGCGCAGCTCTATTTCAACATGGACGGCAGGGCGCAGACGATCGAGATCTATGTCGACAATCCCGATAATGTCGACGCGCTGAAACCGCTGGTCGATGCGGCGGCGCAACGGCCGATCGACATGGTCGACTGGCGCCAGCGCAACGAGACGTTCTTTTCAGCACTGCAGGTCGAGCGCAACGTCATGTTCATGATCCTGACGCTGATCGTGCTGGTGGCGGCGCTCAACATCATCTCCGGCCTGATCATGCTGGTGAAGGACAAGGGCCACGATATCGCCATCCTGCGCACGATGGGCGCCTCGCGCGGCGCCATCCTGCGCATCTTCCTGATGACGGGCGCTGCGATCGGCGTAACCGGCACGCTCGCCGGCGTGCTGCTCGGGGTGCTCATCTGCACCAACATCGAATCGATCCGCCAGTTCTTCTCCTGGATGACCGGCAAGGTGCTGTTCAATCCGGAACTCTATTTCCTCAGCCAGCTGCCGGCAAAGATGGACCCGCGCGAGACCACCTATGTCATCCTGATGGCGCTCGGCCTGTCCTTCCTGGCAACAGTGTTTCCGGCATGGCGCGCCGCACGGCTCGATCCGGTCGAGGCCTTGAGATACGAATGAAGTCCGAGATCATTATCGAGCTGAAGAGCGTCGAGCGGCACTATGTCCAGGGGCCGCGCAAGCTCACCATTTTGAACGGCGCCGACTTTTCGCTGAAGCGCGGCGAGATGGTGGCGCTGGTGGCGCCGTCGGGCACCGGCAAGTCGACGCTGCTCCATACGGCGGGCCTGCTCGAGCGCCCCGACGCCGGTGACGTCATTCTGGCCGGCCGCGCCTGCGGACGGCTCTCCGACGACGAACGCACGGCAATCCGCCGCAACGATGTCGGCTTCGTCTATCAGTTCCATCATCTGCTGCCGGAGTTTTCGGCACTGGAAAACATCATGATGCCGCAGCTGATCAAAGGGCTTTCGCGCAAGGAGGCGTCGGAGCGCGCAGCACAGCTGCTCGACTATATGCAGATCGGCAAGCGCGCGTCGCACCGTCCGTCGGAGCTGTCCGGCGGCGAGCAGCAGCGCGTCGCCATTGCCCGCGCGGTCGCCAATGCGCCCTTGCTGCTGCTCGCCGACGAGCCGACCGGCAATCTCGACCCGGTCACCGCCTCCTATGTCTTCGAGGCGCTTGGCGCGCTGGTCAAGCAGTCCGGCCTTGCCGCGCTGATCGCGACCCACAATCACGAACTCGCCTCGCGCATGGACCGCCGGGTGACGTTGGCGGATGGCAAGGTCGTTCCGTTGTAGGCCCCAACTTCCTCATCCTAGGGTCTGCGCCGCGTCGCTGCGCTCCTTGCTCCGCCCTAGGATCACGAAGTGATTGGTGCGTGTCCCGATCGCAAAGGCATGCGATGCGCCCTGCGTCAGCACTGCCGTCACCCCGTCAACCTTTCCTTAACCCTGCCCAAACCGGCTGTCAGGATTCGTCGGCCTGCCGCTTTCCGCTCATTGACTTACGAACAAAGTTAGAACAAAATACGAACATATCAACAACAGGAGAGAGTTATGAGCGATCTTGTTCAGGACGTCGTTTCGTTGGTGTGCATGAGTGCGTTTCTGGTTTCCATGGCTGTCTGGATCGGCGCCATGTGATGCAACTGCGGTTCGCCGCACTGTTTTAGGCGGGCAGGAAGGCGCTGTGCCGTTAAGCCTTTCTTGCCGCCATGACGCTAGGCTGCCCCGCCAAGACAGGGAGCAAAAACCTCAGGTGTCGCCGATCGTGACGGCCCTTCTCGTGGCCGGTAATCTCGGACTGATTTTCCTTCTGATGACTGCGCCGCTCGGTTTGCGCACGGTGCGGCTGAGCCGCGTGGTTGCCGTGGACCGGCAGCGCCTCTGGCAGGCGCTGTGGCCGCTCGGCAGCGATGCCGGCTGGTCCGGCGAGATACTCTCGGCCCAGCCGCTGGACGGGCAGGGCACGGCCCGCATCCTGCTGTCCTGGGAGGGCCGGGACGGCCAGCCGATCGAGCGAAGGTCGCGCTTCGAGGACGTCGTCGAAGGCAGTCGTTTTTCGATGCGGGTCATCGAGGATACCGCGCTCGACGCGTCGTTCTGGAAGGATTTTTATGAGACCACTGAACTCACCTCGGAAGGTGCCGGCACGCGGGTGACGCTCAGCCAGACCGATCGCTATCGCGGCGTCGCCTTCCTGGTGTTCCGCTACTTCGCCATGCGCCGCGAGCTCGGCAAGCTGGAGATCTGGGCGAGGACCGGACAGTATCGCAAGGGCGGCTGGTTCGAGCATCCGCTGAGCCAGGTCGGTTTCGCCGTTCTGTCGGCTTTCATCCTTTGGCCGTTCTTCGGGCTCAATCTTGGCGGCCTGGCGCTGGCCGCGATCCTGACCTCGGTGGTCGCCCTGCATGAGCTCGGCCACATGGCGGCCTTCCGGCTGACCGGTCATCGCAAGGCGCGGATGATCTTTATCCCGCTGCTCGGCGGCATCGCCATTGGTGGCCGGCCTTATGACAGCCGCTTCGAGGTCGCCTTCGTGGCGCTGATGGGCGCCGGCTTTTCCGCGTTCCTGGTTCCGCTGCTGATCGTCGCCAGCGGGCTCGCGTCCGGCGAGGGACATCGGCTCGCCGCGGCCCTTCTGGCGACGCTTGCCGGCTTTGCCGCGCTGTTCAACATCGCCAATCTGGTGCCGGTGTGGAAATTCGACGGCGGCCAGGTGCTGCGCCAGATCTGCCCGGGGCCGGTCGCCCTGGCGCTCGCCTCGTTTTCCCTGCTCTCGGCCTTGCTGTGGCTTGGCTGGCTGGCCGGCTTTTCCCAAAGCTTTCTGCTGGTGGCGGGCGCCGTCTTTGCCATCCTCAGCCTGATGACAGTGGGTAGCGGGGTAAAACCGCGCCACGAATTGAAGCCGATCCGCATCTTCGATCGTTTCGCCATGGCCGGCGCGCTGCTGGCCGTCTTCGCCATTCACGGTTTCGGGCTGTTGTGGGCCTCGGCGCGGTTGCTTTGAGCGTTGGTCGAGGCGAGACTCAGCCGGCCTTGCGAGCCGGTTCTGCAGAAGTTGACTTCGCTGCCCCGAAAACATCCTCGAAGGCGGATTTCAGCGCCAGGTCGAAATCGCCCATGGTCACGGGCAGGCCGAGGTCGACGAGGCTGGTGACGCCGTGATCCGGCACGCCGCATGGCACGATGCCGCTGAAATGGCTGAGATCCGGCTCGACATTGACGGCAATGCCATGAAAGCTCACCCAGCGCCGCAGCCGGATGCCGATGGCCGCGATCTTGTCTTCAGCCGGCGAGCCGTCGGGCAGGGACGGGCGCTCGGGCCGCACCACCCAGACTCCGACGCGGTCCTCGCGGCGTTCGCCGCGCACATTGAAGGCGGCAAGCGTGCCGATGATCCACTGCTCGAGCGCGGCGACGAAGGCGCGCACATCCTCGCGCCGGCGCTTCAGGTCAAGCATGACATAGGCAACCCGCTGCCCCGGCCCGTGATAGGTGTATTCGCCGCCGCGCCCCGCGGCAAAGACCGGGAAACGGTCGGGGTCGATCAGGTCCTCGATGCGGGCGCTGGTCCCGGCGGTGTAAAGCGGCGGATGCTCGACCAGCCAGACCATCTCGGCGGCTGCACCCGCGCGGATCGCCTCGGCGCGCGCTTCCATCAGGGCCAGCGCATCGGTGTAGCCGGTCAGGCCGGGCTCGATGCGCCATTCGACCGGCGCCGAACCCGGCAAGGGCAGGAACGACGTGGCGATCTGGCTGCGTTCGGTCATGGCTTTTTCGTTTTTCGCGTGATGCACGCCGGCTTGGCGAAACCGCCTTGCGCTCTGGGGCCAAATGCATTTGCCCTTCATATGGCGGTATCCGGCTGAAACGTCCAGTTCGCCACGCATTTCGGCCTTCGCGCACGACCCCGAAGATAGGAACGATCTTCGGAAAGGATCATGCGCCAAATCAAAGTGCTGCAGCGTCCTTTGCGCGTCCCACAGGACGCGCGGCGCTGTAGAGGCCGATATGCCAATTCGCGGCGATTATTGCGCGCCGCGCCCTTGTTTCGCAGGAAACGATTTGCTACACGCCGCGAGCCGGTTCGTTCCGGCTCCTACCACGGGCGGTCGTGGCGGAATTGGTAGACGCGCAGCGTTGAGGTCGCTGTGGGGCAACCCGTGGAAGTTCGAGTCTTCTCGACCGCACCATAATTTTTCGGCCATTGAAATCATTGCGGCTTCTCAGGCCGTCGACGCCAAATCATCGCCTTTGGCGCTTGAACCGGCCGCAGCAGAGTTGCAACAAGAGGTCGCAGAGCCGCACGCGAACGCCGCTTGGCTCGCACCGGCCAGCCTCCTGCACCTGAGTCCCCGGCTTTGCCGGTGGCGGGGCAGGGGATGTGGTTGACCTAAGCGGCGCGTCGTTGCGGGAAATGGAGACCCGGACGGGCTCGACGAGGGTCAACGGCCGTCACGACGGTGTGGTGGTGATCGCAGTAGACGCGATCCGGCGACGTCGGCCCGGCACAAAACCGGTAACCACCGGGTACCGACCGGTCTTCGCTCACCGGGAAGCGGCACTGGTGCAGGCCTAGCTGAATGAGGGGGACGTCTCTCGACGCTGGTCTGATATTTTCACGCATGATGGTTTTCAGTTTCCTGGTTCATAGCCATTGCCGGCTGACGGCCGCGATGCGACCGGTCGGAGCGAGCTTCTCTCGTTTTGGAGGGCTGTGGACCACATATGGTGCTGATAGCACCGTCAAAGAAGCCCGGCGCCCCGCTTCTGCAGCCAAATCGTTTGCGACTTAAGGCCACACCCGCGAGCGCCCGAAGCACCTGTCCGGCCGGGATTTGCCGGCGCGCCGTTGCATAGCCTCAGTCCGTCGCCGCCGATCGCTTGAAGACGATGGTGACCCTGGTTCCCTCGCCGGCACTCGACTTGACGTCGAATTGCGCCTTGGCATTTTCGGTCAGCGACCGCGCGATCAAGGAGCCGAGCTTGCCGGGCCTGGGCCAGGTCTCACCCGTCGGCAGACCGATCCCATCATCGGCGACAGTCACCCGGCAACCATCGCCGCTGACGACGCTGTGCAGCGTGATCGTGCCGCCATCGCGCCCGACGAATGCATGTTTGAGAGCGTTGGTCAGCAACTCATTGACGACCAGGCCTGTCGGCATGGCAACGTTGATGGATACCGGATAGGTATCCACCTTAAGGTCGAGGCGGATACCTTCGACTGCGTGCGACGCCATGACGGCGGACGCGATCTGGCTAAGGTACACGCCAAGATCCACCTCATCCTTCTGCTGGTCAGCCGACAATGTCTGGTAGAGGATTGCCAATGCGTCTACCCGGCCGGCAAGCCTTTCGAAACGCTTCTGGTCCGGTTCGGTGGCGTTGCGGGTTTCCATCCGGATCAAAGCGGTGATCATCTGCAGATTGTTTTTCACCCGATGCTGCAGTTCGCGCAACAGGGTGTCCTTCTCCCGGATGAGCTCCTCCGCGGGTCGCGCGTCCTCGGTCTCACCGTGTGCCGTGACGTCGACAAGCGCCACCAGCCGGAAGCAGAGCTTGCCGTTGTCGTCCTCGATAACGTTGGAATAAACGTCGACGATTGCCGGCTTGTCCTCGCCGCGCTCGAGGCGAAACGTGCCGACGAAATCGGTGTCTTCAACGACAGCCTCGGCGAGCGGCCTGTCCTTCTGCCGATGAAGCCCCCTGCCGGAAAGGGCCGCCCAGTTTTCCCGCGCAAGCTTCGGCGCCTTGAGGTCCGAGAGCTTCTCGAATTCGGGATTGGCGTAGACGACACGTTCCTTCGCGATCAATTCCGAGACGGCGATCGCGATCGGCATCTGGTCGAGAAATTTCTTGAACTGGTCGCTTTCCAGCGCGGTGGCGAGGTCAGGCGTATCGAGCAATTGCTCGACAGCGTCAGCCTTATCGGAGTCTGTCATCTCGGCGCCTGCGTGATGCGTGGAAGCCATCAATATCAGGCATGCAATTCACCCGCCATCTCCAATATCGAAGGGGATACGACAGCGTCACTACTGGTGCGGGCCGCGTCGCGCAGCGCTCCACCGCCTGCCGCTCACGAACGAATTGGACAGAAGGCATTTTTCTCAGGGCCGCCGAACTTTGAAAAGAAATGTCTATGGAATTTGTAGAATTATGCTTTGAATGGGATCTCGGTACTGCTCGCAAGCCTTGGCGGCCTTCGCCTCCTGAGTTGAGATCAGTGCTCTCGTTGCCAAGCAAGTCGGCTCCCGATGAGGGAGTTGCTCCGCCGATCGCTATGCGGCCGGCAGACGGCGGAGCATTGCCACCAGCCCGCGGCTTTAGAGGAAGAGGTTCCCATGACCAGACTTACCCCCGTAGAGCAGATCATCCCGGATGCCGATATTGTCCCGCTTACCGGACGCGTCGGCGCAGAGATCAGGAACATTCGGCTCTCCGGCGACCTGCCGCAGCAGACGGTCGCGGCGATCAACCAGATCCTGTTGCGGCACAAGGTGGTGTTCTTCCGCGACCAGGCGCATCTCGACGATGCCGAGCAGGAGCGCTTTGCCCAGCGTCTCGGCGACCTCGTCCCGCATCCGACCCAAGGTCCCGTCAAGGGAACGGCGTCCATTCTCGAACTCGATTCCAGCCGTGGCGGCGGTCGCGCCGACCAATGGCATACCGATGTCACCTTCGTCGACGCCTATCCGAAATTCTCCGTTCTTCGCGGCGTCGTCATACCGCCGGCCGGCGGCGACACCATCTGGTCGAACACCGCGGCCGCCTATCAGGACCTGCCCGAGCCGTTGAAGCTGCTGGCCGACAATCTCTGGGCGGTGCACAGCAACGCCTACGATTACGCCGCGGTGCGGCCGCGTGCGAGCGCCGCGGAAAAGAAGCACTTCGAGGAAATCTTCACCTCGACGATCTACGAGACCGAGCATCCCGTTGTCCGCGTCCATCCCGAAACAGGCGAGCGCTCGCTGCTGCTCGGCAATTTCGTGCAACGGCTGATCGGTCTTTCCAAAAGCGATTCGGCGAAGCTCTACGAGGTGTTCCAGTCCTATGTCACGGCGCCGGAGAACACCGTGCGCTGGCGCTGGAAGGCCGGCGATGTGGCGATCTGGGATAACCGCGCGACGCAGCACTACGCCGTCAACGATTACGGCGACCAGCACCGGGTGGTGCGTCGCGCCACGGTCGACGGCGACATTCCGGTCAGCGTCGACGGCCGCCGCAGCGCCACCCGCACCAAGGTCGCGAAGCCGGCAGCCGACAAGGCAGCATGAGGCGCGGTCGAACGCGAAGGCCGCTGTTCAGGCGGCCTTCTTCATCCCCGCCAGCGTCTCTGCAACCACCTCACCAAACGACGACGGCGTCGGCACGATGATCACCCCGGCGTCCTTGAGGATCTCCACCTTTTCCTGCGCCGACTCGCCGAAGGCCGAGATGATGGCGCCGGCGTGGCCCATGCGGCGGCCTTTGGGGGCGGAGAGGCCGGCGATGTAGGCGATCAGGGGCTTGCGCATATTATCGCGCGCCCAGATCGCGGCTTCGGCTTCCTGCGGTCCGCCGATCTCGCCGATCATCACCACCGCGTCGGTGTCGTCATCCTGTTCGAACAGTTTCAGCGTGTCCTTGAAGGACGAGCCGTTGATCGGGTCGCCGCCAATGCCGACGCTGGTCGAGACGCCGATGCCGAGCGACTTCATCTGCGACGCCGCCTCGTAGCCCAGGGTTCCGGAGCGGCCGACAATGCCGACGCGGCCAGGCAGATAGATGCTGCCGCGCATGATGCCCATCAGCGCCTGTCCGGGCGTGATGACGCCGGCGCAGTTCGGGCCGATTAGCCGCATGCGGTCCTCGTAGCGGTAGCGCAGCATGTAGCGCTTGACCTGCATCATGTCCTGCGACGGGATGCCGTCGGTGATGCAGACGCAGAGTTTTATGCCGGCGTCGGCCGCTTCCATGATGGAATCGGCGGCAAAGGGCGGCGGCACGAAGACGATGCTGGCCTCGGCGCGGGTCTCGCGCACCGCGCCCTTGACCGTGTTGAAGACAGGCAGGCCGAGATGCTTCTGGCCGCCTTTGCCGGGGGTGACGCCGCCGACCAGCTTGGTGCCATAGCGTTTCATGTCGTCGGCATGGAAGCTGCCGATCTTGCCGGTGAACCCCTGGACGATGACGCGGGTGCTGCGGTTGAGCAGGATTGCCATTTTCTCGACCTCCCTCAGGCTGCTTTTTTCTTGGTGGCCGCGCGCCATGCGGCGACGGCTTTTTCGGCGGCTTCTGCAAGCGTGCCGGCAACGATCACCGCCTCGCCGGAATCAGCCAGGATGCGGCGGCCTTCCTCGGCCCTGGTGCCGGAGAGACGGACCACCAGCGGCACGTTGACGCCGACCTCGCGGATCGCCTTGATGACGCCTTCGGCGACCCAGTCGCAGCGGTTGATGCCGGCGAAGATGTTGACCAGGATGGTCTCGACATTCTTGTCGCCGAGCACGGCGCGGAAGGATTTCGCCACCCGCTCGGGCGAGGCGCCGCCACCGATGTCGAGGAAGTTGGCCGGTTCGCCGCCGGCGATCTTGATCATGTCCATGGTCGCCATGGCGAGCCCTGCGCCATTGATGATGCAGCCGATGTTGCCGTCGAGGCCGACATAGGAGAGGCCGCGATCGCTGGCGAAGGTTTCGCGCGGATCTTCCTGGCTTTTGTCGCGCAGCTCGGAGATTTCCGGCCGTCGGAACAACGCGTTCTCGTCGAACGACATTTTGGCGTCGAGCGCGATCAAATTGCCGTCGCGGGTCACCACCAGCGGATTGATCTCCAGCATCGAGGCGTCGTAGTCGCGAAACACCTGGTAGCAGCTGAAGATGGTCTCGGTCGCCTTGCCGATCAGATTGTGGTCGAGGCCGAGCCCGAAGGCGATTTCGCGCGCCTGGAAACGCTGCATGCCGACGCCGGGATCGACCGATGTGCGCAGGATGGAGTTCGGCGCCTTTTCGACGATGTCCTCGATCTCCATGCCGCCGGCAGCCGAAGCCACGATCATGACGCGCTCTTCCTTGCGGTCGAGGACGAAGCCGACATAGAGCTCCTGCGCTATGTCGACGGCTTCCTCGAGATAGAGGCGCGAAATCAGCTTGCCGCGCGGGCCGGTCTGCTGTGTCACCAGCTTGCGGCCGAGCATGGCTTCGGCGGCGTCGGAGATTTCCTCGTCATTGGCGCAT
Source organism: Mesorhizobium sp. C264A (assembly GCF_040324515.1). Taxonomy (NCBI): domain Bacteria; kingdom Pseudomonadati; phylum Pseudomonadota; class Alphaproteobacteria; order Hyphomicrobiales; family Phyllobacteriaceae; genus Mesorhizobium; species Mesorhizobium sp. C264A. Next base: position 988,489 of record NZ_JAMYVY010000001.1, read on the forward strand.
AGCTTGATGCCGCCGGCCTTGCCGCGGGCGCCGGAATGCACCTGCGCCTTCAGCACCCATTTGCTGCCGCCGATCTCGCGCGCCCTGTAGGTTGCCTGCTCGGGGCTGTAGGCCAGCCCGCCGCGCGGCACATGCACGCCGTGGCGTGCCAGCAGTTCCTTGGCCTGATATTCGTGGATGTCCATTTTGTCCTCCCTGAACGGTCAATGCGTGGCGACGCGCGGCTCACTAGAGAATTGACCGGCGCGTTCGATTGCCTCGTTGACCACCAGAACATTGCGCGCCATGCGTTCCGACGCTGCGTCGATCATCTTGCCGTCGAGGGCGGCCGCGCCCTTGCCCTGCGCCTCCGCCTCCTTCAGCACTTCGAGGATGCGCCGGGCGCGGGTGACCTCTTTTTCCGGTGGAGAGAAGACGTCGTTGGCAAGCGCGATCTGCGAGGGGTGGATCGCCCACTTGCCTTCGATGCCCAGCGCCGCCGCGCGCCTGGCGCCAGCGATGTAGCCCTCCGGATCGGAGAAGTCGCCGAACGGCCCGTCAATGGCGCGCAAGCCATAGGCGCGGCAGGCGACGGTCATGCGCGACAGAGCGAAATGCCACTGATCGCCGGGATAGTCGGGGTTGAGGCCGCCGATGTTGACCGTGCGCGCCTTGCAGCTTGCCGCATAGTCGGCGACGCCGAAATGCATGGCTTCCAGCCGGCCGGGTGTCGCGGCAATCGCCTCGACATTGGCCATGCCGAGCGCGGTCTCGATCAGCGCTTCGAGGCCGACGCGGGTCCTGAAACCCTTTGCCATCTCGATCTGGTTGACCATGGCCTCGACCATGTAGAGGTCGGCCGGCACGCCGACCTTCGGCACCAAAATGGTGTCCAGCCGGTCACCGGCCTGCTCCATGACGTCAACCACGTCGCGGTACATGTAGTGCGTGTCGAGGCCGTTGATGCGCACCGAGACGGTCTTGCCCTTGGCGCGCCAGTCGATGTCGTTGAGCGCCTGGATGATGTTCTTGCGGGCGCGTTCCTTGTCGGGCGGGGCGACCGCATCCTCGATGTCGAGGAAGATGAAGTCGGCGGCGCTGTTGGCCGCCTTGTCGATCATTTCCGGGCTGGAGCCTGGAACCGCCAGCTCGCTGCGCTGCAGCCGTAATTTCTTGAGGTGGTTGATGGTGTGGCTCATTGTCGGCTCCTCAGGCGGCTTCGGCGACCGGCACGGCGGCCGAGGCGCGGAAGTGCTGGATGGCGGCGCCGACGCCGGAGCCGGGCGCCAGCCGTACGCCGCAGTCGAGCAGCGCCATTTCGGCGGCCGAGAGCGAGGCCAGCACCATCACCTCGTTCAGCCAGCCGAGATGGCCGATTCGGAAGACCTTGCCGATCACCTTGTTGAGGCCGCCGCCGAGCGCGGTCTGGTATTTCTGGTAGGCGCGCTTGACCACATCGCCGCTGTCGACGCCGTCCGGCACCAGGATGGCGCTGACCGTATCGGAGTGCCATTTCGGCGCCTTGGCGCAGAGCTTCAGGCCCCAGGCGTCGACCGCCTTGCGCACTCCTTCGGCGAGACGATGGTGGCGGGCGAAGATGTTTTCCAGCCCTTCCTCGGCGATCAGGTCGAGCGAGGCGCGCAGACCGCGCAGCAGCTGTGTAGCCGGCGTATAAGGGAAGTAGCCGGCATCGTTGGCGCGGATCATGTCCTCGAAGGAGAAGAAGCAGCGGCGGTGCGTGGCGCTCCGCGAGGCCACCAGCGCCTTCTTGCTGACGGAGAGGAAACCGAGGCCGGCGGGCAGCATGAAACCCTTCTGCGAGCCGCTGACGGCGCAATCGACGCCCCATTCCTCCTGGCGGAAGTCGATCGAGCCGATCGACGAGACGCCGTCGACGAAGAGCAAAGCAGGGTGGTTGGCGTCATCGAGCGCGGCGCGGCAGCCGGCGACGTCGCTGGTAACGCCGGTCGCGGTCTCGTTCTGCGTGCAGAAGATTGCCTTGATGCGGTGCGCCTTGTCGGCCCTGAGCCGCTCCGCATAGAGCTCGAGCGGCACGCCGGTTCCCCATTCGCAGTCGATGACATCGACCTCGAAGCCGAGCCGTTCGGCCATGTCGACCCACAGATGCGAGAACTGGCCGAAGCGCGACATCAGCACGCGGTCACCGGGGCTGAGCACATTGGTCATCGCCGCTTCCCAGGCGCCGGTGCCGGAGGAGGGATAGATGAAGACGCGGCCGGTCTCGTTCTTGAACACCGTCTTGATGTCTTCGAACAGCGGTAGCGTGAGATCGGGGAAGGATGCTGCACGCATGTCTTCCATCGGCAGGTTCATCGCCTGCCGGACCTGTTCGGGGATGTTGGTCGGTCCGGGAATGAAAAGATGGGTGAAACCGGCCATGTCGCGAACTCCTCCTGATCCAGCAAAGCGGTGAGGGGAGTTTCGTCTCGACGGCTAATGGCAACAACACCTCAAGGGGTAACATCTTGCCGCGCGCGGGTGGGGGTTGCCTACCCGGGTGACCTACCCGCGGCCAGTCGCTCGCCTACCCCAACGGCTGCTTCTGGGTACGCCTCTCCCGCGCGTAGAGCGCGACTGCCATCGCCCGGTTGCGGACGTCGAGCTTGTCGTAGAGATTCTTGAGGTGGTATTTCACCGTGTTCTCCGAAATCCCGGTGCGCGTCGCGATCTGCAGATTGGTCCAGCCGTCGGACAGCACCGCCAGCAGCTCGCGCTCGCGCACGGTGAGCAGCGACAAGGGTGTGTCGTTGACCTTGTTGATGTCGATGTAGGGGATGCAGATGCGGCCATGCGCGACGGCCAGGATGGTCTCGAAGATGATCGCCGGATCGTCGAACTGGAAGCAGTAGCCCTGGGCGCCGAGCCGCACGCACTGCTTCAGGATGCCGATGTCGTGGTCGTTGGAAAACACCGCGATGCGCACGCCCAGCTTGCGGCTGTGAACCTCGGCCAGCACATCGGCGCCGTCCATGTCGGAGAGCTTCCAGCCGATAACGGCGACGTCGAATTCCGCTTCGGCTGCCAATTCCAGAAAATGCCTGCCGCTTTGCACGCAGGCCCTGAGATCGAAGCGCCCGTCGCAGTCCAGCATGTCGCGCAGCGCCGATATGACGAGCGGATTGCGTTCGGCGACGACCACGCGCACGCGCCGTTCCTCGATTGCCTTCTGCGTCTGTGACCTGATCTTCAAGGGCTTCCGGCTGTTCTGGTTCCTGGCCTGGGCGGGTCCGGCAGATGGCAGGACCTGCATCATGACAATTCTGCCCCAACCGTGCTCGGGTGCTCTTTCCCCAGCGACATGTGCTGTCGCGCCGCCTGAATCCTGGGCGGCGTCATATCCTGATGAAATCGCTCTCTCCCCATATGCAGGGCGGGGCGCATTTCGTTTGATATTCCCGTGCGTTGCGCGCTAGACCTGACAGGCACCTTTTCCGAAATTCCCATGGCGGGAGCCGCTGGTGGAACGCCAGGACGACCAGAAGACCGGCGCCAAAGCCGCTGACGATGCCCACGCCGACATCTATGGCGAGGACGGCGCCGTCCTGTCATCATTCCTCGCCCAGATCGGGGCGGCGATCGCCGATCGCGATACGCTGACGCTGAAGCGCGAAGTCGACGACCTGCACCAGTCGGAACTTGGCGATCTGCTGGAGGCCCTGCACCCCGAACAGCGTCGCGCCCTTGTCGAACTGCTCGGCGCTGACTTCGACTTCTCGTCTCTGACCGAGGTCGACGAGGCGATCCGCCGCGATATCGTCGACAATATGCCCAATGAGCAAATTGCCCAGGGCATGCAGGACCTCGATTCCGACGACGCGGTCTACATTCTCGAAGACCTTGAAAAGGAAGACCAGGACGAGATCCTGTCGCAGCTGCCGTTCACCGAGCGGATCAGGCTGCGCCGCTCGCTCGACTACCCGGAAGAGACCGCCGGTCGCCGCATGCAGACCGAATTTGTCGCCGTGCCGCCGTTCTGGACCATAGGCCAGACCATCGACTACATGCGCGAAGACAAGAACCTGCCCGAGCGCTTCAGCCAGATCTTCGTCATCGATCCAAGCTTCAAGTTGCTCGGCGCCATCGACCTCGACCAGATCCTGCGCACCAAGCGCACGACCAAGGTCGGAGACGTGATGCACGAGACGAGGCACGCCATTCCGGCCACCATGGACCAGGAAGAGGCGGCGCGGGACTTCGAGCAATACGATCTTCTGTCCGCCGCTGTCGTCGACGAGAACGAGCGGCTGGTCGGCGTGCTGACCATCGACGACGTCGTCGACGTCATCCAGCAGGAGGCCGAGGAAGATCTGCTGCGCATGGGCGGCGTCGGCGACGAAGAGCTGTCCGACAGCATTCTTTCGACCTCGCGCTCGCGCGTGCCCTGGCTGCTGGTCAACCTGTTGACGGCGTTCCTGGCGGCATCGGTGATCGGCTTGTTCGACCGCACCATCGAGCACATTGTGGCACTGGCCGTGCTGATGCCGATCGTGGCCGGCATGGGCGGCAATGCCGGTTCGCAGACCATGACCGTCACGGTGCGCGCGCTGGCGACCAGGGACCTCGACATCTACAATGCCGGCCGCATCATCCGCCGCGAAATGGGCGTGGGTTCCATCAACGGCATCATCTTCGCCGTGCTGATCGGCATCGTCGCGGCCGTCTGGTTCCGCGATCCCAATCTGGGCGGCATTATCGCGGCGGCGATGATCATCAACATGTTCGTGGCAGCCCTTGCCGGTATCCTGATCCCGCTATTGCTCGACCGGTTCAAGATCGACCCGGCGGTGGCGTCGGCGGTTTTCGTCACCACCGTCACCGACGTCGTTGGCTTCTTTGCCTTCCTCGGGCTGGCCACCTGGTGGTTCGCTATCCCTTGAGAAAGAGGCGTTGCGGGTTCAATTGACTTTTACGTAAATGTGGTGCGAGGCTTGCGCGGGGTTCCATGCCGAGTCCGGCTTGGAACGGGGTTGATCGGAATGCGTTGGAAATCCCGGGCGACCGGGCGTTTTCCGATGTTCCGACATTTGGAGCAAAGATGCGGGAATATTATTCGATCACCGAACTGACCCGCGAATTCGACGTGTCGACGCGGACGCTGCGCTTCTATGAGGACGAGGGGCTGGTGCAACCGGTCCGGCGGGGCCGCACAAGGCTGTTTCGCCCATCTGACCGGCATCTGATCCGCCAGATCATGCGCGGGAAACGGCTCGGCTTCTCGATCAACGAAATCCGCGAAATCATCCAGATGTACAAGGAACCGCCCGGCGAGGTCGGTCAACTCAACCTGATGATCAAGCGCATCGAGGAGAAGCGCGAGGATTTGCGCCAGAAGCGCCGCGATCTCGAGGAGACGCTGGCGGAGCTCGACCAGGCTGAGGAGTCATGCGTCGAGCGGCTGGTGGAGCTGGGGGTTAATACCTGAGCGGACCGTCGAGCGTTTGCGCGCGCCCGTCGCAAACGTTCGCGATTAGCGGAGGCCTTCCACACTTCGTCATTCTAGGGCGAAGCAGGAGCGAAGCTCCGTCGCGGAGGCCCTAGAATCCATTCCGTGACATCGGTCGTGGAGTGCAACGGTAGCGAATTCTGGACCATAGCAACGCTCTGGAGTCGCGGCATGGATCCTCGGGTCTATGCTGCGTCGCTACGCTCCTTGCTCCGCCCGTGGATGACGAAGAGATGGGCGTTCGGCTAGTCGCCAAGGCATGCGAACCCTGCCAGCGATCACACCCGCCTCAAATCCACCGGCGCACCCGCTTCGTATAGTCGCGGTACTTCTTGCCGAATTTGGCGAACAGCACCTTCTCCTCGCTCTCGATGGCGACCTTCTGCGTTGCAAAAGCCGCGATCAGGGCCAGCGGCAGGAACCATACGATCCCCGAGACGAAGGCGACGCCGATCAAAAGCAGCGTGTTGGCCAGATACATCGGGTTGCGCGTGACGCCGAACGGGCCAGACGTCACCAGATGCTCCGGCAAGCCATTGGGGTTCATCGTCGTTTTGGCCCGGATCATGGTGCGGATAGCGGTGAACCAGAGGGCTGCGACGGCAAACAGCACCACAAAGCCGGCGGCAAACAAAAGGTCGCCCAAGAGGTCGCCGATCCAGGGCAGGGGATAGAACAGGCCGAGCACGATGCTGATGGCGATGGCGGCGATGTAGATCAGCGGCGGCCACGGGATCAGCCGTGGTCTCGATAGATCGGGTTTTGCCAGCCCGGGTTTTGTGAGCTTGTCGGTCATTGTTGCCCTCCCTGCGTCATCGGACTCTCCTCCGTCTTGGCGGTGCAGATGCCGGCGAGTTCACCGAGATGCGCTTTGAACTCCGGGGTCTGGTCGCCATTGTAGAGCCGGTCGAATGCCGCTTCGCTTTGCAGCGTGTCCAGCATGCACACACAATAGCTGGTGCAGAACTCCGTGTCGCGCTGCTGTTCGCAAGATACCTGGCATTCCTTGAGGAAGATCACTTCCCTTGTTTCGACGGGCGCCGGCGCAATCTGCGAGAACAGCCAGACGCAGCCGAACAGCAGCGGCTGGTGGATCAGGTAAAAAGCCAGGCTGTGGCGGCCGATGAAGGTGAGCGGCCTGGTCCAGCTTCCTGATCCCAGCGTGGCCAGCCGCGCCAGCAGGCCAGTGGTGGACGCAAACTTTGCCGCGGCGATGCCGAGAAGTACGGCGCCGAACCAGGGAAACAGCGGCACGTAATCGTTGGAGCGCGGGTTGATCGCCGACAGGCCGACCCACCACAGCGCCGGATGATCGAAGGCTTCGGATCTGAAATAGATCGGCCCGGCGATCACCACCGCCGCCACGACAAGCGTCAGCAAGGACGGCAGCCGCAAGAACAAAAGGCCGAGCAGGCTGGCCAGCGCGATCTCGTGCAGGATGCCGAAGAAGATGAAGCTGTCCGGCGTGATGAAGTACGTCACCGCCGATATTGCCATCGCCGCGACGGCAACCATGGCAAAGCGTTTCCAGAAGCCGGTCCAGCGGATCTGCCTGCCATGCGCGAGAAACAGGCTGACGCCGACCAGGAACAGGAAGGTCGAGGCGATGCAGCGCGCATAGATCTTCCACCAGCCGACGGCGGTGAGGCCGGGGTCGGTGTAGTGGAAATTTTCGAGATCCCAGGTGAAGTGGTAGCTCGCCATGGCGATCAGCGCGATGCCGCGTACGACATCGATGGCGACGATGCGCTTCGGTTGATCTCGCTTCAGTTGATCTCCAGGGGGTGCGGTATGGATGCTCATGGTCTCGCGATCTGATTCAGCCCCAAAGACGACTATCACGGTTGCACCGGACAAAAGAAGGCCGCCCTCTACGCTCCGGGTCGCGCCGTGCGGCTGCATCGGGCGGCGCTTTAGGCCAGAGCCGGAAAGCCTTTGGCCGAATTCGCTTTTTGCCGGGAAGGGGTCGGTTTCCTGTTACCGGCGGAGGAAGCGCCAGCGCAGATTTGACGCCGCGAGTCTGATTTGGGGATCAAATGTCCACCCATGTGCGCCATCCGATCTGGCTTCCGGCCCTGCGTCCGGCGGATGCGCGCACCTTTGCCTCGCTCTATGCGGTCGAATCCTTCGCCCGTGCCACGGTGTCGAGCGTCATCCCGATCCAGGCTTATGAGATTCTGCACAACGAGCAGATCGTCTCGATCCTCTACACCATCGTGGCGCTGCTCGGCCTGTCGGTGACCTTGTTCATGCCGATCTTGATCCGCAGGTTTGCCCGGCGCTGGGTCTATAGCGCCGGCGCCTGCCTGCTGGCGATAGGCTCGCTGTTCTTCGTCACCCACACGCTTGCCGGGCAACTGGCAGGCATGCTGTGCCGCGTCATGGGGGCGAGCGCCCTGTCGATCACGCTCAACCTCTACATCATGGACCACATCCGCAAGACCGATTTCATGCAGGCCGAATCGCTGCGCATGGCGTGGTCGATGCTGGCCTGGACCGGCGGGCCGACACTCGGCATCTTCCTCTACACACGCTACGGCATCTATGCCGCGCATGGCGCGGTCGCGGTGTTTGCGTTGGCCTTGCTGGCGCTGTTCTGGACCTACAGGCTGGGCGACAACCGGTCGATCCGGCCGGGCAAGACACGGCCGGCCAATCCGCTGGCCAATATCGGCCGCTTCGTAGCACAACCCAGGCTTAGGCTGGCCTGGCTGATCGCCTTCGGCCGCTCCTGCTTCTGGACGACGTTCTTCGTCTACGGGCCGCTGTTCATGGTGATTACCGGCGAGGGCAAGCTTGCCGGCGGCCTGCTGGTTTCGGCCGGCAATGCGCTGTTGTTCATGGCGATCTTCTGGGGCAAAGCGGGAAAACGCTTCGGCGGCCGGCGCACCATGACCTTCGCCTATTTCGCCATGTCGGCGACGCTGCTTGCGGCGGGCGCGGTCGGCACTACCGCGCCGCTGCTTACGGGCTTTTTCCTGCTCTGCGGCGCCTTCTTCACCATCGCGCTCGATGCACTGGGCTCGACCGCCTTCATGCGCTCGGTGCGGTCCTATGAGCGGGCGCAGATGGCCGCGGTCTACCGCACCTATCTCGACTTTTCCGAGCTGACGCCGCCGCTGGTCTATTCGGTGGTGCTGGCGTTTTTCGGCCTCGGCTCGGTGTTCGTGACGCTGGGCATTCTGGCCGCTGTTTGCGGCTTTATCACCTGGCGCTATCTGCCGAAGTCGCTTTAGTCGCCGATCAGGCGGTTGCCTCAAGCGCTGCATGCCGCTCGCGCACCCAGTTGTGGAAGCGGTGCAGATCGTACTCCTCCGGCATCAGCACGCCGGCCGCGTGACGCATGGAGCGCAGGCCTTTCTGGTTGATCTCGCAGATCGCGGCATCCTCCTCAGCACCTGGGTGCCGAAGGCGACGACATTGTCGATGTCCGTCTCGGCGAGCGCCTCGGGCGCGAACAGCCATTCGGCGGTGAGTTCGGTCTGTTCGGGACCGAGCGGCATCAGTCGCACCGTCCTGACATAATCGACATGGCCGACGATGAACATCGAGGGCAGGCTGGTGGCATAGGTCTGTCCGGCCGCACGCTCGGCTGGCGTCAGGCCCGGGAAGACCGGGCCATGGGCATGTCCGTCGCGCGACCAGGTCTCGGCGCCGGCGCGCAGGCCACCCGAAAACTCCGGCGCGTCATTGTCGGCATGGCGGACCCAGTCGGGGTCGTCGTGCCGGCTCATCAGGCCGCGGCCGTAAATCGGCACCAGCCGAGACAGGTCCTTGTGGACGCCCGGGCAATGCAGGCACTCGTTGAAGTTCTCCCAGAAGATCTTCCAGTTGCAGTTCATCACCTTGCGCAGGACATGGCCTGATACCAGCGTTTCCAGCGGCCAGTTGGCGAGGTCGCCGGATGCGGGATCGAAGGAGGTCCCGGCGGAGCCGGCCGCAGCCTGCTGAAGGTTCACAATGACAAAACCGCGCCACACCGACAGCGCCACCCGGTAGAGCGGATGATCGGCCTTGTCGAAACCATCTGGCAGCGATTTCGAGGGAACGCGCACGAGATCGCCGCGCAGCGAGTAGGACCAAGCGTGGTAGGGGCACGTGATGAGCCGCGCTTTCAGCCGGCCCTCGCTTTTCTGGCAAAGCTGCGAGCCGCGATGCCGGCAAGTGTTGTGGAAGGCGCGCAGTTCGCCGGTCTCGTCCCGCAGAATGACGATTTCCTGCGTGCCGACGCGGAATGTCCTGAACGCCAGCGGCTGGGCGAGGTCGGCCTCGCGGCAGACGAGCAGCCAGCTTTTGTGCCAGATGGCGTCGAGATCGCGCTGGTAAGCCTCGCTATCCCAATAGGCCGACGACGGTAGCGTCGGTTCGGCCCGGCTCAGGCCGTTATAGGGGTCGCGCTCGCTCGGGCTGGGATGCATGGCTGGCTTCCTATGAAGCGTCAGCCGACACCCCGGCAAATCGTTTGTCAATCAGAGTGCCGCATTGCCGGTTGCAGGCGCGGCGCATAATCATGTCGTGGACACGGGACATTCGGAAATTGGGGGGATTCGGAAGTGGCCGCACGACAGATGTCGCTTACGCCGGAGCTGGTCGCGCGCTGCTGGCGCGAGATCAGGGACCCCGGGCCGGATCCGGACGCGATGCATCTCGATGAAGCCGACTATGACGCGCTGCTGGATGAATTGCAGGTCGAACTCCCGGACAGCGAACCGCTATGGCTGTTCGGCTATGGATCGCTGATCTGGAAACCGGAAATAGATTATGTCGAGGACCGCGTTGCGCTGGCGCGCGGCTGGCATCGGTCCTTTTGCATGAACATGACGCGCTGGCGCGGCACCAAGGACAGCCCCGGCCTGATGATGGCGCTGGACCGTGGCGGACAATGCAAGGGCGTCGCCTTTCGGCTGACCGACAATAACCGGCGCGAGCAGTTGGGCCGGCTTTTCCGGCGCGAAGTCACGCTGAAGCCGACAAGCTACCGGCCGCGCATGCTGAAGCTTGCAAGCGAGGCCGGACCGCTCAGGGCATTGGCCTTCGTCATCAACCGCAACGGCCTGACCTATTCAGGGCCGCTCGACGAGGGCAAGGTCGTCGAAAGGCTGGCCACGTCCTGCGGGCACTGGGGATCGGGCGCCGACTATCTCTACAATACGGTGAAAAACCTTGAAGAGCGCGGCATTCACGATCGCCATCTGTGGCGGCTGCAGCGGCTGGTTGCCGAGCGGATCACCGCGTTGAACCCGTAACGCCGCATGGCGCATTCGCGCTGTTGGCCGGCGGAATTTGGTTTGCCGGATGCGGCCGTTTCAGCCTATAGTCATGCATGTCGTCGGTTCCGTTAGGGACCAAGAGGGAATGCGGTGAGGGCTGACTTGTTGGCCCAATGCCGTGGCTGCCCCCGCAACTGTGTGCGGTAGTCCTCTCCAAGCCACTGAGGATTTTTTCTTCGGGAAGGTGGGGAAGGGCGCTGATCCGCGAGCCAGGAGACCTGCCGGCGACAGGGAACTGACTTCGATGCCCTCGGGTGGAGGGCGAAAGGACAAGATATGAATACCGCTTCCGTCTCCCTCGGCGCTTCCGTCTCCTCGCAGTCGCGCTTCATGCAGCTCGTGCTTAGCGCGTTTCTGGGCATTTTCGTCGTCGGCGTTGTCGGTTTCTCGCACATCGATGCGGTCCACAATGCGGCGCACGACTATCGCCATTCGATGGCGTTTCCCTGCCACTGACGAGGATCTGACATCATGAACCTGTTTCGCAACGTCGTGTTCATCGCGGCGATCGCAGGGCTCGTGGCCGGTGTCGCTCTCGCCTGCATGCAGGCCTACGCCACCGTGCCGCTGATCCTCAAGGCGGAGGTCTACGAAAGGGCTGGTGGCCATGAGCATGAGCATGCCGCGGCGCCCGCCGCCAACGCTGCGGACACCAATGCCATGAGCACCGCCGCGCCGGCGGAAAATGCCGTGAGCAGCGCAGCCCCGGCTGAAGCAGCCGCGCCGGCGGAGGACGAAGGCTGGGCGCCGGCCGACGGCTTCGAGCGCTTCGCCTTCAGTGTCGTCGCCAATATCGTCACCGGCATCGGCTTCGCGCTGGTCCTGGTGGCGGTTTCCGAGTTCGCCGGCGGCATCGGCAGCTGGCGCCAGGGCGTGTTCTGGGGTCTGGCCGGCTTTGCCGTGTTCACGCTGGCGCCGGGACTCGGCCTACCGCCGGAACTGCCGGCAATGCCGGCGGCCGATCTCATGCAGCGCCAGATCTGGTGGTGGGCAACGGTGATGGCAACGGCGATCGGTCTTGCCCTTATCACCTTCCGCACGTCGGCGCCCCTGACCGTGCTCGCCGTCGTCCTGATCGTCGCCCCGCATATTGTCGGCGCGCCGCAGCCTGACAGTTTTGTAACGCCGATCCCGGAGGGCCTGCATCATCAGTTCGTGGTGGCGGTGACGCTGACCAATCTGGTGTTCTGGGTGGTGCTCGGCGCAGTTGTCGGCATAGTGCGCGCGCGCTTCACCGGCACCGCGACCAGCCTGCGCGACAGCTTTGCCTGATCGCAGTTTGACCTTCATCATCGGCGGTGCGCGCTCCGGCAAGAGCGTGCATGCCGAAAGTTTGGCGACGGCGTTGCCGCCGCCATGGGCTTATATCGCCACCGCGCAAGCCTATGACGGCGAAATGCGCGAGCGCATCGCGCAGCACCGCTCGCGCCGCGGCGAGGGGTGGGCGACCATCGACGCCCCGCTTGATCTTGCCGGTGCACTTGAGGCGCTGCCGGACAACCAGCCGGTGCTTGTCGACTGCCTGACGCTGTGGCTGACCAATCATATGCTGGCCGATCATGATCTAGAGGGGGAGTGCCGGCGGCTGGCCGATGTGCTTTCGCGGCCGCGCGGACCGTGGTTCGTGGTCTCCAACGAAGTCGGACAAGGCATCGTGCCCGACAATGCGCTGGCACGCCGGTTCCGCGATGCCGCCGGCCGGCTCAACCAGCAGATCGCGGTCGTAGCTGATATGGTGCTTCTGATGGTGGCGGGGCTGCCGCTCAAGGTGAAATGAGATGACCGATATCGACACAAAAGACGAAGAGCGCCATCGCGCCAAGATGGCCAAGCGCAAGTCGGTGCAGGACGCCGAGGTCGCGGAAAAGACGGTCGAGAAGGGGCTGCTGATCGTCAACACCGGACCCGGCAAGGGCAAGACCACGGCTGCCTTCGGGCTGGCGCTGCGCATGCTCGGCTATGGCAAGCGCGTCGGAATCGTCCAGTTCATCAAGGGCAAATGGCACACCGGCGAAAAGGATGCCTTCGCGGCGTTTGGCGGCCGCGTCGTCTGGCACACGATGGGCGAGGGTTTCACCTGGGAGACGCAGGATCTGAAGCGCGACATTAAGGCGGCCGAAGCCGCCTGGGCCAAGGCACTGGAGTTGATCGCCGATCCCTCGATCAGCCTCGTCGTGCTGGACGAACTGAACATCGCGCTGCGTTACGACTATCTCGATCTCGACAGAGTGGTGGCGGCGCTGAAAGCGCGGCGCGAAGGTCTGCATGTCGTCGTCACCGGCCGCAACGCCAAGCCGGCGCTGGTCGAGGCGGCGGATCTGGTGACGGAGATGGGCGTGACCAAGCATCATTTTTCGGCCGGCGTGAAGGCGCAGCAGGGGATCGAGTTCTGAGGGGCTATCCTCACCTTTTACCCTCCCCCTTGTGGGAGGGTCGATCCGCGAAGCGGATCGGGGTGGGGGTTCTCGTAGGTCGCAGTCCCCCACCCCGGCGCTTCGCGCCGACCCTCCCCACAAGGGGGAGGGTAAAGGAAGGGCGACGGTAAGCTCTCAGAACGTCACCGCGATAAGCACCGCCGACAGCAACCCGAACAGCCCAATCAGCAGATAGTCCGCCACCTGGTACAATTTCAGCGCCTGCCTGATGTCCTGGCTTTCCGCCGCGCGCCTACCGCCTTCGCCCATATAGGCGTCCTCGATGATGACGCCGCCATAGCTGCGCGGGCCGGCGAGCGCCAGGCCGAGTGCGCCGGCCATTGCCGCTTCCGGCCAGCCGGCATTGGGCGAGCGGTGCTTTTTGGCGTCGCGCCGCACTGCTTGCCAGGCGTTGCGGGGATCGGCGCCGTCAACGAGAAAGGCGGCGGCAACGATCAGCAACGCGGTCAGCCGGGACGCCGGCAGGTTGATCCAGTCGTCGAAGAGTGCTGCCGCGCGGCCGAAGGCCTCGTGGTGCGGGGTGCGGTGGCCGATCATCGAATCGGCGGTGTTGGCGGCCTTGTAGGCCACGCCGCCGGCCAGACCGCAGACACCTGTCCAGAAGGCGGGCGCAACGATGCCGTCGGAGAAATTCTCGGCCAGGCTTTCGATGGCGGCGCGGCTGACGCCGGCATGGTCGAGCTTCTCTGGATCGCGACCGACGATGCGCGCAACCGCAATGCGGCCGAGCGCCAGCCCGCCGGTATCCAGCGAATCGGCCACCGCCTCGACATGTTCGGTAAGGCTCTTTTGCGACAGCAGCGACGAGGCCAGGATTGCCGTGATGATCATGCCGGCAGGAAAGAGCTGCCAGAGCAGGATTTGCACGATGAAGGCGATTGCCGCCGGCACCAGCACGATCACCAGCAGCGCCTGCACGCCGCGGCGGCGACGCAGCGCGTCGGAATCAGTGTCGCGGTTGAGCCTGAGGTCGAGAAAGGCTATCAGCCTGCCGAACCAGGTGACGGGATGGCCGACGGCACGGAACACCCAGTCCGGGTAACCCAGGATGCGTTCGATGGCGAGCGACAGGAAAGCGATCAGGATCGACATGAAGCTTTCTGATGGAGCGATTACTGTGGTGGATCACGGTGGATCCCTTGGCCGGGCGAGGGCGCTCTTCCCTCACGCGCCACAACCTTTCATCGATCTCTCGACAGGTATCAATCCGCACTCCTACCCGCTTTTCGAGCTGCCCGCCACCGCCCTGTCACGATTGCCGGAGGCCGCGCGCCTGCGTGAGCTGGCCAGGGTCGCGGCCGGCGCCTATGGCGCGCCTTCGGCCGAGAATGTGGCGGTCGCCCCGGGCACGCAGATCCTGCTGCCGCGCGTCGCCTCGCTGGTCAGCCCCGGCAAAGCGCTGGTGCTCGGGCCGACCTATGCCGAGCATGCCAGGGCCGCCGCGATTGCCGGCCATGCGGTGGCGGAGGTCGACGATTTCGAGGCGCTTGCCGGAGCCGAAATTGCGATCGTCGTCAATCCCAACAATCCCGACGGGCGAGTCGTGTCGCGGGAAAGGCTGCTTCGGCTTGCCGAGACATTGCGCGCCATAGGCGGTCTGCTGGTCGTCGACGAAGCCTTCATGGATGTCGGCCCGCACGCGGAAAGCCTGGCCGGCGATGTCGGGCGGGGCGGCATCGTCGTGCTGCGCTCGTTTGGCAAATTCTTCGGTCTCGCCGGCCTGCGGCTCGGCTTCGCACTTTCCGATGCCGTGACGGTCGAAAGGCTTGAAACGCAATTCGGCCCTTGGGCGGTCGCCGGCCCAGCGCTCGAATACGGCATCCGCGCGCTTGCCGACAGCGGCTGGCAGGCCGACATGCGGCGGCGGCTGGCGCAGGATGCGGCGCGGCTCGATGCGCTGCTTTCGCGCTTTGGCGTTGCTGTCGCCGGCGGCACGACGCTGTTTCGCTATCTCCGGCTTGCCGATGCACCGGGGCTGTTTTCGACGCTCGGTGAGCGCGGCATATTGCTCAGGCATTTTTCCGAGCGTCCCCAGGTGCTCCGCGCGGGGCTGCCTGGAAGTCAGGAGGAATGGCAGCGGCTCGAATCGGCGCTTGCCGACTGGCACGCACGGCGCGACGATGGGTCGAAGGAGATCGCGCCATGATCCATATCTGTTCGCTGGCAAAGCTTGAGGAGACGGTGGCCAAAAGCGGCGCCGAGCGCGTGCTGTCGCTGCTCGCTGCCGGCACCGAGGTGACGCGGCCGGCCTCAATCGCGAGGGAAAACCACCTGCATCTGGTCATGCACGACATCGCGGTGGCGCAGGACGGCATGACCATGCCCGGCGAAGGCCATGTGCGCAATCTGCTCGATTTCGCCCGGAAATGGGACCGCGCCAAACCCATGGTCGTCCATTGCTATGCCGGCATCAGCCGCTCGACCGCCTCGGCCTATATCATTGCGGCGGCGCTCGCCCCGAAGCGCGACGAAGTCGAACTTGCGCAGACATTGCGGAAGCTTTCGCCCTCGGCGACACCCAATCCACGGTTGATCGCCGTCGCGGATGCTCTGCTCTCACGACAAGGCCGCATGATCGAAGCGATCGAGGCGATCGGACGCGGCGCCGATGCTTTTGAGGGTACGCCTTTCGTGTTGAAGATCGACGGCTAAGGCGGCCCGCTATGCCAGCCAGTCGGCAAGCTTCGCCTTGCGCACATCCTTCAACAGGGTGATGAAGCCGTCGGCCTGATGCTCCGCCGTCAGTCGGCCTTTCTCGGCCGTGGCAATGCTGGCATCGCCGACCACGCCGTTGGGGTTGAGATCCCCAGCGATCCAGGCGAAAGCGTGCGTTCCGGTGTGGCGCAGCAGCGCAAATTCGGTTTCGGCGCGGGCGACCTTGGAGGCGAAATTGTCGGCCTTGGCCATGTCGACTAACTCCGGGCGAAAATGCAGCATCAACGAGGTCTCGACGTCGCCGCCATGGATGCCATGGCGGTCTTCCAGCTCGGTGTACATGCCGGCGGGGCGGCCGAAGCGCTGCCAGCTGGTCTTCACCGCCAGCATCCTCTCACGCACGCGCAGCTCGCGCGTGACGATGCCCATGATCTCTTCATTGCCGCCATGCGAGTTGACGACGATCAGTTTCCTTACGCCTGCGCGGGCAACGGACAGGCCAAGCTCGGTCCAGGCATCGACCAGGGTGGCCGCCGGCAGGGTGAGCGTGCCCGGCGCCTGCAGATGCTCGTTCGACTTGCCGACCGTTTGGACCGGCAGGATGCGGATGTCGAGATCGCCGGGCAGGCGGGCGATGACCGTCTCCAGCATGCCGTTCATGATCGAGGTATCGGTTGATACAGGCAGATGGGGGCCGTGCTGCTCGATCGCCGCCACCGGCAGCACGGCAATCGTCGCCTCCGGATCGATCGCGGCGTATTCGGTGGTCCGGTAGTCGCCCCACCAAACGCGTCTGTTTGCAACGGTCATGTCATGCCTCTTGACTGTGAGGGAGACCTAGCGCGCCAAACGTCGTCTGTCGATCACCCAGCCGCAATCGCCTCGACCTCGACCTTGAACTCCGGCCGCGCAAAGCCTGACACGATCATCAGCGTCGAGGCGGGCGCGGGGCTGGCAAACAAGCGGTCGCGGACGTCCATATAGGGCCGCAGAAAGGCGCGGTCGGTGACGTAGGCGTTTATGCGCACGATGTCGCCTAGCCCAGCCCGGCTTCAGCCAGAATCGCCGCTATGTTTTGAAAGCAGAGCTCGGCCTGCGCGCCGGCATCCTCGGGGATCTGGTCGTCCGCCGTGATGGCGACCTGACCGGAGCACAGAACCAGCCGCTTGCCTGGCGGCACCTCGACGCCGTGGCTGTAGCGGGCGAAAGGCGGCTTGATCGACTTCGGCGCGAGGTATCTGAACATGGCAATCTCCTGTCTGCGAGAGCAGCCTAAGACGTGACCGATAGTACGTTCAAGATGTGGTGCATGGCACAAGGGCGATTGTGGACAGGCGTCCAAAAAATAGGCACGATGCCTCCCGCACAGCATGACCCGTCCGGTGTTGGCAGTGACTGCCGCGCAAGCAGGCGGCCCGGGCGGTGGCATGTGTCTTGCTTCTTGGATCAATGGTGTCGAGCCCGGCGCGTGACGCTCCGGAGCCAACAAAGGGTGGTGTCGATGTACGGAAAACAGAAGATTTCAGCGCTTGCGGTCGCGCTGCTTGGAGCCGGCACGTTCGGCGCGGCAGCAAACGAGAAGGTCACCTTCGGCACCAACTGGCTGGCCGAGCCCGAGCATGGCGGCTACTACCAGGCCGTCGCCGACGGCACCTACGCTGCATGTGGCCTCGACGTGACGATTTCGCAGGGAGGTCCGCAGGTCAGCGGGCGGCCGCTGCTGCTGGCCGGCAAGCTCGATTTCTACATGGGCGGCAATCTGCTGTCGGCTTTCGACGCCGTCCAGCAGGGCATCCCGATGCGCGTCGTCGCCGCCGATTTCCAGAAGGACCCTCAAGTCATCATGTCCCACCCGGGGCAGGGGCTGGACAAGTGGGAGGATTTGAAGAACGCCGACCAGTACATTCTCGGCGACGAGGGCGTCCAGACCTTCTTCCAGTGGATGGTCATCGAACTCGGTTTCGATGCCGCCAAGCGCGTGCCCTACACCTACAACACCGCTCCATTCCTGGCCAACAAGAAGTCGATCCAGCAGGGTTACGTCACCTCGGAACCTTTTGCGGTCAAGAAGGAAGGCGGCTTCGTGCCCAACCAGTTCCTGCTCGCCGACTATGGCTGGGACACCTATTCGACGACGATCGAGGTGATGCAGGACACGATCGACAAGCGGCCGGAGGTGGTCCAGTGCTTCGTCGATGGCTCGGCCAAGGGCTGGTACAACTACCTCTACGGCGACAACAAGGCCGCCAACGAGATGATCAAGAAAGACAATCCCGACATGAGCGACGAGCAGATTGCCTTCTCGATCGAGCAGATGAAGAAGTTCGGCCTGGCCGATTCCGGCGACACCGAAAAGCTCGGCATCGGCGCCATGAACGAAGACCGGATCAAGAGCTTTTATGACAAGATGGTCAAGGCCAAGGTCACGCCCGAGGGCATCGATATCGAGAAGGCCTATACGCTGGCCTTCATCAACAAAGGTGTCGGAATCGAGCTGAAGAAGTAATCGTGAAGCTGGAAAAGATGGCGCAGGCGCCCATGACGGCATCGGGTGAAGGCCCGATGCTGCTGACGCTGCGCCATGTCGGCAAGGTGTTTTCCAATGGCGTGACTGCATTGAGCGACGTCGATCTCGCCATCCGCGAGGGCGATTTTGTCAGCCTGCTCGGTCCGTCCGGCTGCGGCAAGTCGACGGCGTTGAGGCTGATCGCGGGCCTGTCGACGCCGACATCCGGTCAACTCGACTGGGGCGGTTCGATCGACCGCGCCAATATCGGCTTCGTCTTCCAGGAACCGACGCTGCTGCCTTGGGCCGATGTCTTCGACAATGTCTGGCTGCCGCTCAGGCTGAAAGGCGTGTCGCGTGCCAAGGCGGCGCCGGTGGTGATGGAGATGCTGGAGCGGGTGCACCTGACCGGTTTCGAAAACGCCGTGCCGCGCGAACTTTCCGGCGGCATGAAGATGCGCGTCTCGATCGCACGCGCGATGGTGACGAAGCCGCGCATTCTGTTGATGGACGAGCCGTTCGCCGCCCTCGACGAGATCACCCGCTTCAAGCTCAACAACGACCTTCTGGAGCTGTGGCAGGAAGAGCGCTTCACCGTCGTCTTCGTCACCCACAGCGTCTTCGAAAGCGTGTTCCTGTCCAACCGCGTCGTCGTCATGGCGGCGCGGCCGGGCCGCGTCCATGCCGAGTTGGCAATCGATGCCGCCTATCCACGCGACGAGGTGTTTCGCACCTCGCCCGACTATGCCGCGCTCTGCCGCCAGGCCTCGGACATCCTGGTCAACGCCATCAACACATCAGCCGGACCGCACCATGACGGCCATTGACCAGAATGCCGCAACGCTCGACGCGGAAGAGGCGGGCCGCGTACGCCAGGAGCGGCTGGAGCGGATCGGCCGGTGGGTCTTGCCGCTGGCGATCATGATCCTGGCGATCTGGCTGTGGGACCGCATTTGCGTGTGGAACGCGATCCCGCAATATATTCTGCCGCGCCCCGGCGTGGTGCTGTGGACGCTCTATAGCGATGCCGGGCTCCTGTTCTCCGCGCTGCTGGTCACGTTGCGCATAACCTTTCTCAGCCTGCTGCTCGCGGTCGTCGGCGGCGTCGGACTGGCGGTGCTGTTTGCGCAATCGAAATGGGTGGAGATGTCGTTCTTTCCCTTCGCCATCGTGCTGCAGGTAACGCCGATCGTGGCGGTCTTCCCGCTCATCAACATCTATGTGGACAACCAGACGGTGAAGCTTTTGCTTTGCGCCTGGATCGTTGCGTTCTTCCCGATCCTGTCCAACACCACGCTCGGCCTCAATTCGGTCGACCGCAATCTGCGCGACATGTTCAAGCTCAACGGCGCGACGCGCTGGCAGCAATTGCGCTATCTCAGACTGCCGGCGGCCATGCCGTATTTTCTAGGAGGCTTGAAGATAGCCGGCGGCCTGTCGCTGATCGGCGCCGTGGTGGCCGAGTTCGTCGCCGGCGCGCAGGGGCAGTCGTCGGGGCTGGCGTCGCGCATCATCGAGGCCGGCTACCGCCTCAACGCGCCAAGGCTGTTCGCGGCGCTGATCCTGATCTCGCTCACCGGCATATTGATCTTCCTGGTGCTGTCGCTGGTGTCGCATCTCATCCTGCGCCGCTGGCACGAGAGCGCGCTGAAGCAGGAGCGGTAGGGGGTTGGGTGACGTGATTGAGATGCTGGCGCGAAACACCCCCCTCTGGCCTGCCGGCCATCTCCCCCTCAAGGGGGGAGATTGGACGTCATCCGGGATTTCGCCAATTATCGACGTTGGAAGACGGGTGCTGTCGGAAAAGCTGCCAATCTCCCCCCTTGAGGGGGAGATGCCCGGCAGGGCAGAGGGGGGCGGTCCTTGATACCGACCTCTGGCTCGTACCATCTCACCAACGTCCGCCTTCACCGGTCGCTGACATCAGGTCTTGCACCCACTTACGACACCGACGGTTTCGCGCTGGCCGACATCGCCGTCGCCGACGGTAAGCTCTCCAGCATCGCCGCGCACAAGAAATCAAAAGCGCCAGCCACCGCCATCGACCTTGCCGGCCGCATCATCCTGCCGTGCTTCGTCGACTGCCACACCCATATCGACAAGGGCCAGATCTGGCCGCGCAAACCCAATCCCGACGGCAGTTTCATGGGCGCGCTCAATGCCACCGGCGCCGACCGTGCAGCGCGCTGGAGCGCCGAGGACGTGGCGCGGCGCATGGATTTCTCTTTGCGCTCGGCCTACGCGCACGGCACCAAGGCCTTGCGCACTCATCTCGACAGCGTGCCGCCACAGGAGGAAATCTCCTGGCCGGTGTTCGAGGCGATGCGGGAGAAATGGCGCGGCCGCATCGAATTGCAGGCAGCCTGCCTGCTCGGCATCGAAGGCGTGCGCGACAGAAAGTGGTTCGAGAGGCTGGCCAAGCGTGTGGCTGCGGCCAAGGGCGTGCTCGGCGTCGTCACCTATATGGTGCCGGATCTCGAAGAGCTTCTCGACAAGGTGTTCGCCGAGGCGAACAGGCACGGGCTCGATCTCGATTTCCACGCCGACGAGACCGACGACATCGCGGCGATATCGCTGAAGAAGATTGCCGAGGCCGCACTCTGGAACGGTTTTGAGGGCAACATCCTGGTGGGACATTGCTGCTCGCTGGCGCGCCAGCCGGACCTCGACGTGCTCGACACGCTGGACAAGGTCGCCAAGGCCAAGCTTGCCGTGGTGTCGCTGCCGATGTGCAATCTCTATCTGCAGGACCGGCGCGCCGACCAGACCACGCCACGCTGGCGCGGCGTGACCTTGCTGCATGAGATGAAGGCGAGGGGCATCCCGGTCGCGGTCGCCTCCGACAACACCCGCGATCCGTTCTATGCCTATGGCGATCTCGACATGCTGGAGGTCTACCGCATGGCGACGCGCATCCTGCATTTCGACCATCCGGTCGGCGACTGGCCGCAGACGGTGGCGGCGACGCCGGCCAAGGTGATGCGGCTCGACGGTGTCGGGACACTGACAGCCGGTGGCAGCGCCGATTTCATCGTCTTCAAAGGGCGGAGCTGGACGGAATTGCTGTCGCGGCCCGAATCGGATCGCATCGTCGTGCGCAACGGCCGAGCGATCGACAGGCAATTGCCCGACTATGCCGAGCTCGACGAACTGATGGTGGAATGATGGATGTTTCGGCGCTCAAACGCGATCTCGACGGGATAAAGCTCGACGACAATCCGGCCATCGTCCAGCAGAAGAGCCGCGACTTCTACTGGTACAGCCCGGTGCTGAAGCAGCAGCTCGACCACGTCACCGGCGACCTGATCGTGACGCCCAGGAACGAGGCCGAACTGATCCGCGTGCTTGCCGCTTGCCACCGTCATGGCGTTCCGGTGACGCCGCGCGGCAGCGGCACCGGCAATTACGGCCAGGCGATGCCGCTGTCGGGCGGCGTGGTTTTGAACCTCGCCGAGATGAACGAGATCAAGGCCATAGCGCCGGGCCGCGTCGTCACCGGGCCGGGCGCGATCCTCGCCGACATCGACAGAGCGACGCGCGCGCATTCCGGGCAGGAACTGCGGCTGTCGCCGTCGACCTACAACACCGCCTCGATCGGCGGCTTCATCGCCGGCGGCTCGGGCGGCGTTGGCTCGATCAATTTCGGCGGTCTGCGTGATTTCGGCAATGTGCTGCGCCTGCGCGTCGTCACTATGGAGGCGGAGCCGAAGGCGCTCGAACTCGCCGGCGAGGACCTGCACAAGGTCACCCACGCCTATGGCACCAACGGCATCATCACCGAGGTCGAGATGCCGCTGACTGCAGCCTATGAATGGATCGACGTGATCGTCGGCTTCGACGCTTTCATGCCGGCAGCCCGCTACGGCAACGCGCTGGCACGCCAGGACGGCATCCTGACCAAGCTGATCACGCCGGTCGCCGCGCCCGTGCCGCAGCTCTATTTCAAGCGCCACCAGAAGTACTTCCGGGGTGGGCAAAGCATCTGCGTCGTCATGGTTGCCCGGCATGGGGTAGACGCGTTCCTCGCCTTCACCCGCCGCGCCGGCGGCGAAGTCATCTTCAATGCGGCGACGGCCACGGACGAAGAGAAAAAGGGCCTGCCGCCGGGCTTCGAACTGGCGTGGAACCACACCACGCTCAGGGCACTGCGGGTCGATCCCGCGATCACCTATCTGCAATCGCTCTATCCGTTTCCCAACCAGCTGGCGCTGGTGGAGAAGATGGACGCGATGTTTCCGAACGAGGTCTTTTCGCATCTCGAATTCGTGCGCCTCGACGGCAACATCACCTGCTTCGGCCTGCCGCTGGTGAAATTCACCACCGAGGCGCGGCTCAACGAAATCATCCGGCTGCATGAGGAGAACGGCTGCCCGATCTTCAACCCGCACCGCTACACACTGGAAGAGGGCGGCATGAAGCAGACGGATGAAATCCAGCTCGCCTTCAAGCGCGAGACCGATCCGCAAGGCCTGCTCAATCCCGGCAAGATGATCGCCTGGGAAAATCCGGATTACGACTATCGCTCGGGCCGGACTTTTTTGTTCAAGGGGTTGCAGAAAGCAGAATGAGCAGAGGTTTGAGCTTGAGCACCCCCCTCTGTCCTGCCGGCACAGGCCCTACGCTGCCGCTTCGGGCGTTCGTCGTTTGGAAAGCCAAGCAATTGGCTTCCCATCGGCTTCGCCGACCACTTCTCACCCCCCGCAAGGGGGAGATTGGCAGCCTGAACGCCGCGGCCAATCTGACACGCTGACAATTAGTGAAAGCGATGCGGCAGTCCGATCTCCCCCCTTGAGGGGGAGATGCCCGGCAGGGCAGAGGGGGGTGCCTCGCGCCCACCTCGCAAGTATTTCCCCATGAAAGTCCTCGTCCTCTACGCACACCCGGTGGAGACCAGCTTCAATGCAGGTCTGCACCGCACGATCGTCGAGCGGCTGACGGCCGCCGGCCATGAGGTCGACGATTGCGATCTCTATGCCGAGGATTTCGACCCCAGGCTGACGCGCGGGGAGAGGCTGGATTATCATAACCAACGCAGCCCTGCGGACCCGGCCGCGCCCTATGTCGAGCGGCTGCTCAAGGCCGAGGCGCTGGTGCTGTCATATCCCGTCTGGAACTACGGCTTCCCGGCCATACTGAAAGGCTTTTTCGACCGCGTGTTTCTGCCCGGCGTGTCGTTCAAGCTGGTCGACGGCAAGGCGCAGCCTTCGCTCCACAACATCCGCAAGCTGACCGCCGTCACCACCTATGGCGGCAGCCGCTTCCGCGCCATGCTGATGGGCGATCCGCCACGCAGATTGGTCAAGCGGATGCTGCGCGCGACGATCAGGCCCGGCGCCTCGGTGTCCTACCTCGCTCATTATTCGATGAACCTGTCGACCGACGAGACGCGGGCAGCCTTCATGGCCAAGGTCGCGGCCGGGATGGATGAATTCTGATGCGCGTGCTGGTGGTCTATTGCCATCCGGTGCCCGAAAGCTTTTGCGCAGCCATCAGAGATGCCGCAGTCGATGTGCTGAAGGCACGCGGCTGGGAGGTGCGGCTGCTCGACCTCTATGCGGAGAAATTCGATCCGGTGATGGGCTGCGAAGAGCGACGCGCCTACAATGAGCGGGCGCCGGAGGATCCGGCCCTAAAACCGCATTTCGAGCATCTCGCCTGGGCTGAGGCGATCCTGTTCATCTATCCGACCTGGTGGTACGGGCTGCCGGCCATGCTGAAGGGCTGGCTCGACCGGGTCTGGGCGACCGATGTCGCCTTCAAGCTGGGCAAGGGGCGCATCACGTCGCTGATGACACATGTCACCAGGGTCGGCGTCATCACCACCTGCGGCGCGCCGACCTGGTGGAGCGTCGTCGTCGGCCAGCCCGGCCGCAAGACCTTGCTGCGCGGTATGCGCGCGCTGTGCGCCCGCCGCTGCCGGACGTTTTTCCTGGCGCACTACCTGATGGACGCCTCGACGCCAAGGACGAGGGCGGCGTTTCTGGTGAAGGTGCGGACGAAGCTGGAGCGGTTTTGAGCTTCTTCACCCTCCCCTTGTGGGGAGGGTCGCGCAGCAAATGCCGCAAGGCGGCTTTTGCGAAGCGGGGTGGGGGGTCTCGTAGGGCGCACCCCCACCCCGTCTCGCAATCGCCGCTTCGCTCCGACTGCGAGTCGACCCTCCCCACAAGGGGGAGGGTAAAAAGGTGCTACATCCTCGTCCGTTCCGCCTTGGGATCGTACATCGGCTTCAGCGATGCTTCCGCCGCAAAACGCTCGCCGGCGATCTCGATCTCGTAGGACGAGGCCAGCACATCCGCCTCGCTCTCGCCCTGGCAGGGCACATAGCCCAGTCCGATCGCGCCGCCGAGATGGTGGCCGTAATTCCCCGATGTGATCGGGCCGACGATCTTGCCGTCGCGCAGGATCGCCTCGTTGTGGAAGAGCAGGGGTTCAGGGTCTTTCAAACGGAACTGCACCAGCCGGCGCGACAGGCCGGCTTCTTTTCTCTTCAGCACCGCATCGCGGCCGATGAACTCGCCCTTGGCGGTTTTGACCGCAAAGCCGAGGCCGGCCTCCAGCACATTGTCCTCGTCGGTGATGTCGTGGCCGAAATGCCGAAACGCCTTTTCGAGGCGACAGGAATCCAGCGTGTGCAGGCCGCAAAGTTTCAGGCCGATATCGCCGCCGGCCTCGTCGATCGCCTCGAAGACATGAGCCGCCTGGTCGGTAGAGACATAAAGCTCCCAGCCGAGTTCGCCGACATAGGTGACGCGGTGGGCGCGGGCGAGGCCCATGCCGATCTCGATCTCCTGGAAGGTGCCGAACGGATTGTTCTCGTTGGAGAAATCGTTAGGGCTGACTTTCTGGATCAGCTTTCGCGCATCCGGACCCATCAGGCAGAGCACGCTTTCTGCCGCCGTCACATCGGTGATGACAACGAATTCCTCGCCGACATGCCGGCGCAGCCAGGCGAGGTCGCGTTGCAACGTCGCGCCCGGTACGACGAGGAAATAGGCCGTGTCCGACAGCCGCGACACGGTAAGATCGCTCTCGATGCCGCCGCGCTGGTTGAGCATCTGAGTGTAGACGATCTTGCCCGGCGCCACGTCCATGTCGTTGGCGCAGAGCCTTTGCAGGAACGCGCAGGCATCGCGGCCCTCGACACGGATCTTGCCGAACGAGGTCATGTCGAACAGGCCGACCTTGTTGCGGACCGCCAGGTGTTCCTCGCGCTGGTTGTCGAACCAGTTCTGCCGCTTCCAGGAATAGCGGTATTCGCGCTCTTGCCCTTCGCGGGCGAACCAGTTGGCGCGCTCCCAGCCGGCGACTTCGCCGAAGACCGCGCCGCGCGCCCTCAGGTGTTCATGCAGGGGCGATCGCCTGACATTCCTGGACGTTGCCATCTGCCGGTAGGGGAAATGGTCGGCATAGAGCAGGCCGAGCGTCTCGGAGACCCGCTCCTTGAGATAGCGGCGGTTCTTCTGGAATGGCTGGGCGCGGCGGATGTCGACTTCCCAGAGGTCGAAGGGCGCTTCGCCGTCATTGATCCACTGCGCCAGCACCATGCCGGCGCCGCCGGACGACACGATGCCGATCGAGTTGTAGCCGGTCGCCATCCAGTAGCCCGACAGCTCCGGCGCTTCGCCGAGATAGTAGCGGTCGTCGGGGGTAAAGCTTTCGGGGCCGTTGAAGAAGGTGTGAATGCCGGCGGTTGCCAGCATCGGCATGCGGTTGACGCCCATCTCGAGGATCGGCTCGAAATGCTCCATGTCCTCCGGCAACTGGTCGAAGCAGAAATCCTCGCTTATGCCGTCCATGCCCCAGGGCTTGGCCACCGGCTCGAAGGCGCCGAGCATCATCTTGCCGGCGTCTTCCTTGTAGTAGGCGCACTCATCCGGCACGCGCAGCACCGGCAGCCGGCCAAGGCCGGGGATCGGCTCGGTGACGAGATAAAAATGCTCGCAGGCATGCAGCGGGATGGTGACGCCGTTCTGGGCGCCGAGTTCGCGCGCCCACATGCCGGCGCAGTTGACGACGATGTCGGCCTCGATCGTGCCCTGGTCGTCGCCTTGCGCCCACGACACGCCGGTGACGCGACCGGCCTTGGTGTGGACCTTGGTGACCTTCACATTCTCGACGACTGTGGCGCCGCGCTGGCGGGCGCCCTTGGCCAGCGCCATGGCGATGTTGGCCGGATCGCACTGGCCGTCGAGCGGCAGATGCACGGCGCCGACCACATCGGACACGTTGAGATGCGGGTACATCTCCTTGACTTCACCAGGCGAAATCTCGCGCACATCGACATCGAAGGCGCGGGCGAGCGAGGCCTGCCGGTAAATCTCGTGCTTGCGCTCCTCGGTCAGCGCCACGGTGATCGAGCCGACCTGGCGCATGCCGGTGCCGACTTCCGTTTCGGCTTCCAGCTTGACGTAGAGGTCGGCCGAATATTTGGCCAGCCGCGTCATGTTCTGCGAGCCGCGCAGCTGGCCGATCAGGCCGGCGGCGTGCCAGGTCGTACCCGAGGTCAGCTGCTTGCGTTCGAGCAGCACGATGTCGGTCCAGCCGAGCTTGGCCAGGTGGTAGGCGACCGAACAGCCGGAGACACCGCCGCCGATAATAACCGCGCGGGCCTTGGTGGGAATGCTTCTGGTCATGCGGCCTCGCGGCGATAGCCGGATGCGAAGCGGCGCAGGCGTTTTGCGGCTTCCTGAAGCACCGGTTCCGGTTGGCAGAGGCTGATGCGGATGTGGCCGGCAGCGGCCTTGCCGAAGCTGGAACCCGGCATGACGCCGACACTCTCCTGGTCGAGAAAGGCCCAGGCGAATTTCTCGTCGTCGGGCTCGACGGCGGAGATGTCGAGCATGACATACATGCCGCCCTCCGAGCCGTGCACGCTGACATTGTTCATGCCGCGCACGGCGTCGAGCAGGACGGTGCGGCGTGCCGCATAGCGTTCGGCGATCTCTTTCACGCCATAGCGGTTCTCCAGCGCCTCGGCGCAGGCGATCGAGATGAAGGCCGGCAGGCCGTAGGTCGTCACCAGATTGAGATTGGTCAACAGCGTGATCATCTGCGCTGGGCCGGTCAGCCAGCCCATGCGCCAGCCGGTCATGCCATGGCTCTTGGACATCGAATTGATGACCAGCGTGCGCTCTGCCATGCCGGGCAGGCCGCGCGGCGAGATGTGCTCGCCGCCGCCGAGCGTCCAGTAGACCTCGTCCGACAGCAGCCAGAGATCGTGCTCGCGGCAGATCTCGGCCAGCTCTTCCAGACGCTCGCGCGAATAGACGGCGCCGGTCGGGTTGTTCGGCGTGTTGATCAAAATGGCGCGCGTGTTGGGCTTGAGCGCCGCGCGGATCATCTCGGCGTGCGGCTGGAAACCGTCTTCGGCCGGCGTCTCGACGACGGTGAAGCTGGCGCCGGCGGCGCTGAAGGTGTTGGGATAAGTCGCGTAGTAGGGCGCCACCACGATAGCGTGGTCGCCTTGGTCGAGAACGGCCTGCACGGCCGCGTAAAGGGCAGCCTGGCCGCCCGGCGTGGCGATAACTTGGTCAGGTGCCGTCTCGACCCCGGTGCAAGCGGTCGAGGCCGCCGCCATCGCCCTGCGCAGGCGCGGAACGCCGGAAAGCGGGGTGTAGTGATGGTTGCTGCCGCGAACCGCCGTCACGCAGGCTTCGATCGTCTGGCTCGGCGTATCGAAATCATGGTCGCCGACCGACAGCATGATGATGTCCTGGCCGGCCTCCTTGCGGGCCCAGGCCTCGGTGTGGACCTCCCAGCCATCCTTGCCCGAAGGCACGATGCCGGAAATGCGCGATGACGGTCTGGGCATCAGGATACTCCCGAGATTTCGTAGCCGGCCTGTTCCAGCTGGTCGCGCAACGCGGCGATGTGGGCAGGGCCGACTTCGCAGCAGCCGCCGACGATGGTGGCGCCAGCGGCGACCCAGCCGAGCGCCTGGTCGGCATAGGCATCCGGATCAAGGTCGTGGCGTGCGTGCAGCACTTCGACCGTTCCGCCATGCTTGAGCGCTTCGACAGAGGTGAAGCCATTGGCATAGGCGCCGACCGGGCCGCCGAGAGCAATCAATTCGGGCAGTGCCGCGGCGATCGCTTCTGGCCGGCAGCAATTCACCAGGCGCGCTGCAACCGTCAGGCCGTCGAGGGCGTCCGCCGCTGCCGCTATTGTTTCGCCGCTGCGCAGCCGCGGCGCGCCGTGATCGGCGAGCGTCCAAGACACCCAGACAGGTTTGCCGCTTTCCGACGCAGCGGTAACGGCCGCACGGCCTTCCTCGGCTGAGGCCATGGTCTCGCACAGGAACAGGTCGACGCCGTCGGTCTGCTCGGCGACGATGCGGCGATAGATGTCCAGCGTCTCCTGGAACGATACGGTCAGCGCCGGCGCATAGCTGCCGAACAGCGGTGACAGGCAGCCGGCGATCGCTGCATCGCCTGCCTCGTCGCGTGCCTGTCTTGCCAATTCGATGCCGCGCTTCTGCAAGGGCTTGAAGAGGTCTTCTGCTCCTTCCCGCGCGAGCCGCTCCGGCGTTGCCGAATAGGTGTTGATGGTGATGACGCGAGCGCCGGCCCGGATGAATTCGGCATGCAGGTCACGCACCAGATCCGGCTCGTCGATCAGCACCCTGGCCGACCAGAGCGGCGTCGGCTCGGAGCTGCTGCGGCGGACCAGTTCCTGGCCCATGCCGCCATCGGTGAGAATGACTTTCTTCATGCTCTCAATCTTTCGTTTTTCGGATCCCACAGCGGCTCGTCTTTCTGCACGACCGCCTTGAAACGATCGCCAAAAATTTCAATCTCGATCGCGGTATTGGGTTCAGCCAGGTCGGCGCGCAGCATGCCGAGCGCGATCGATTTGTCGATGCGATGCCCCCAGCCGCCGGACGTCGTCTCGCCGACGATCTTGCCGTCATGCCAGAGCGTCGACACCGACGGCGCGTCGCAATCGCCGGGGTTTTCGACCACCAGCGTGACGAAGCGCTTCTTTACGCCTTGCTGCTTTTCGTTCTGCAGGGCTGCCTTGCCGCGGAAGTCGGGCTTGTCCCATTTTACGAAGCGCTCGAGCCCGCCCTGCAGGACCGTATAGTCGGTCGACAGGTCGCCCTTCCAGGTCCGGTAGCCCTTTTCGAGGCGCAGCGAATCCAGCGCATACATGCCGAACGGTTTCAGACCGTGTTTTTGTCCCGCCGCCCAGATGGCGTCGAAGATGGCGGCGGTGTCTCCCACCTTGGTGTGGATTTCCCAGCCGAGTTCGCCGGCGAAGGATACCCGCACCAGCTTCGCCCAGCGGCCGGCGATGGTGGTTTCCTGATGCGTCAGCCAGGGCAGCGAGAGATCCGCGCCACAGACCTCGGCCAGGATCTTGCGCGAATTGGGACCGGCGAGAATTTGCGTCGAATAGTCTTCGGTCCTGTCGGTGAGGGTGAAAGCTGCGTCCTTCGGCAGGCGCGACTTCAGCCATTCGAAATCGTGCCACTGCGCTACCGCCGCGGTGATCAGCGTCATCTGCTCTTCGCCATGGCGCACCACCGACATCTCGGTGACGATGCGGCCCTTGTCGTCGGCGAAATAGGCGAGGCCGATTCGGCCGGGCTTGGGCACCAGACCGGTGACCTGCAGCGCCAGCCATTCGGCTGCGCCAGGACCTTCGAGGTTGAAGCGCGAGAAGCCGGGCAGGTCCAGAATGCCGGCGGCGTCGCGCACCGCCAGGCATTCTTCGCGCACGCGGTGCTGCCACGGCCCGTCGCGGCGGAAGGTGAGTGTTGCTTCTTCCGACGTGTCGTCACCGGGTTGCGCATACCAGGTGGCACGCTCCCAGCCATTATAGGCGTCGAACTGGGCGCCGAGCGCCTTGATGCGATCGTGGATCGGCGACAGCTTGCGGTCGCGCCCGGCCGGCCAAGCATGGCGCGGAAACTGGATGGCGTATTCGTTGCCGTAGATCTCCATACCCTTGGCGACGCTATAGTCGGGGGCGGCCGCAAATGAGGTGAAGCGGCGCGGGTCGCAGGACCACATGTCCCATTCGGTCTGGCCTTGCGTCACCCATTCGGCCAGCACCTTGCCGGCACCGCCGCCCTGGGCGATGCCGAACGTGAAGACACAGGCCTCGAAAGCGTTCGGAACGCCGGGCATTGGACCGATCAGCGGATTGCCGTCCGGCGCGTAAGGGATCGGCCCGTTGATCACCTTGGACAGGCCGCCAGTGCCGAGGATCGGCACGCGGGCGACGGCATCGGCAAGGTAGTGCTCGAGACGGTCGAGATCGTCGGGGAAGAGCTGGAAGGAAAAATCCTCCGGCATCGGGTCGTGGTGGGTTGCCCAATGCGCGCGGCAATTGCGCTCATAGGGGCCGAGATTCATGCCGTTCTTTTCCTGGCGCAGATAGTAGGAGGTGTCGACGTCGCGCAGCAGCGGCAGCTTCTTGCCCTGCTCCTTCGACCACGCCACCAGTTCGGGTATCTCCTCGAACAAGATGTACTGATGGCTCATCACCATCATCGGGACGTCGCGGCCGAACATTTTGCCGACTTCGGCGGCACGGTAGCCGGCGGCATTGACGACGATCTCGCAACGGATCTCGCCTTGCGGCGTCTCGACAACCCATTCGTCGTTGTCGCGACGCACACCTGACACCGGACAGAAGCGGACGATCTTGGCGCCCATGTCGCGCGCACCCTTGGCCAGTGCCTGCGTCAGCTGCGCGGGGTCGATGTCGCCGTCGTTTGGATCGTAGAGCGCACCTTTGAGGTCATGCGTCTCGATGAAGGGATAGCGGCGCTTGATCTCCTCGGGGCCGACAATGTCGATGTCCATGCCCTGGTAGCGGCCCATGCCTTGGCGCGCTGGAACTCCTGCATGCGCTCCTTGGTGTGGGCGAGCCGCAGCGAGCCGGTAACGTGGTAGTTCATGGGATAGTCGACGGCATCAGCCAAGTCGCGATAGAGCTCGGTCGAATAGCGCTGCATGTTCATCAGCGACCAGGACGACGAGAAGGTCGGCACATTGCCGGCGGCATGCCAGGTCGAGCCCGATGTCAGCTCGTTCTTTTCAAGCAGCACGCAATCGGTCCAGCCCGCCTTGCAAAGGTGGTAGAGCGAGGAGGTGCCGACGACACCGCCTCCGATGATCACCACGCGTGCCGTGGTTGGCAAACCGGCCATATTCTTCTCCCAAACCTGAAGCGCGCTGCGCTTCTATCTTTTTGCTTGATGCATGTCGTTTCCCAAACCGCTGCACACTTTGGGCGACATGCATTCAATAAACAGGCGGCGAAACCACCCAGATGACCACGGCCGGCTCGCTGCCGGGATTGCGCCAGCGGTACGGCTTGCGCTCGAAGCGGAAAGAATCGCCTTCGCCGAGCCGGTGCCAGACGCCGGCTATCTCGATCTCGAAAATGCCAGAGGCGATGTAGCCGGCTTCCTCGGTCGGCCGCAGCTGCTCGCTCTTCATCTCGGCGCCCGGCGCGAAGATCGAACGCACCATCTCGAAACTACCGCCGAGATCGGGCGACAGAAGCTCCTCCACTAGGCCGGATTCGCTTGTGCCAAGCGTGCGCCGGCTGCCGGCGCGCACGATGACGCCGCGCTCCTTCTCGATAGGCACGTCGTGGCTGAAGAACAGGCTGAGCGGCACGCCGAATAAATCGGCGAAGGCCCTGAGGTCGGCGAGCGAAGGAATCGACAGGCCGCGCTCGACCTGGCTGACCCAGCCGACAGAGCGGCCAAGCTTCAGCGCGATCTCAGCCAGCGTCAGCCCACGCGCCTTGCGCAGCGCACGGATGTCGCTCGCCAGCAGGCGCTCGTCAGGTCCCTGCAATGTTTTGGGGATAGCTGGGGGCAAAACGCTCACTTGATGAAAAACTGGAAATGAATTTCATGAGAGCTCATGTCCGTGAAAAAATCAAGCGAATTTTCATGGACACACAAGATTTGCTTGCGCGATTTTGGCGGTTCATGCAAAGGCTCTGGCACGAGCGGCGGGTGTGGGAATGCGGGTCGGCGACCAAGGATTGAAATCTGCGCAAGGTCTTCTCCGATAGCCGGTTCGGCTTTCGAAGTGTGCGCAAAGGGACGGCCCATGCTGGAAAAAAACGGCCTGGCAGCGCATAACGCGGCTGTTGTCGACGAGGCGATCATCTCGCGCCGTTCAGTGCGCGCCTTCCTGCCCGACATGGTCGATGACGAGACGATCCGAGCCATTCTTGGCGTCGCCGCGCGCGCGCCTTCGGGCACCAATATGCAGCCCTGGCGGGTCTATGTTGTCAAGGGCGAGGTCAAGCAGCAGATCACCGATGCCATCCTGAATTCCGGTATCCGCGCCGAAAAGGCCGATTGGGACGAGTATCGCTATTACCCCACCCAGTTCTTCGAGCCTTATCTGACCCGCCGCCGCGCCAACGGTTTCGGGCTCTATGGGGCACTCGGCATCGGCCGCCGCGAGGTCGACAAGATGCGCGCCCAGCACGACCGCAACTTCGTCTTTTTCGACGCGCCGGTCGGCATGATCTTCACCATAGACCGGCGGCTGAACCAGGGCTCGTGGATCGACTACGGCATGTTCCTGCAGAACATCATGGTGGCGGCGCGAGGCAGGGGCCTGCACACCTGCCCGCAGGCCGCCTTCGCGCCCTATCACCGGCAGATCCGGCCGGTGCTCAACATCCCCGACGAGGAGATCGTCGTCTGCGGCATGGCGCTCGGCCTCGAGGATACGTCGAAACCCGAAAACGACTTCCGCACCGACCGCGTGCCGCTGGAAGAGTGGGTGACATTCAGCGAATAGGGCTCGGCTACCGGGGCCTCATTCCACGTTCATCTGCGCGCCGTGGCCGCTGATATGGGCGCCGTCCTGAGGTGTGAGTCTTAGATAGGCGAACAGCGCACACAAAGTGATGACGCCCTCGACCACGAACAGGATGCGGAAATCGTTGGTCACCGCCGGCCTGCCGCCAGCCAGGAACGACAACAGCGCCGCCGCCAGGCCGACGCTGATCGCCACCCCCAACTGCCACAGTATGTAGTAGAGCGCGCTGAAGCGGGCGAGCTGGTCGGGCGCGATGTCGGAATAGGCGAGATTGCCGGTCGAAGCCCATTGCGCCGAGCGCAGGACACCGAAGGCGAAGATATAGGCAAGCACGATCCAGACGAGCGTTGTTGCCTCTATCAAGGCGAAGCCCGCTACCATGGCAGCAACGATCGGCGTGTTGACGACCAGCACGCGGCGAAAGCCGAAACGGTTGAGCAGGCGCGGCATGAAGACGCGCATGATCAGCGAGCCGATTGCGGCGACGAAAGTCAGCGATCCCGCCTGCACCGCGCTCATGCCGAAGCCGAGCTGGAACATCAGCGGCAAAAGGAAAACGACCGAGCTCAGGCCGATCGTGTCCAGCCCACCACCGGTGAGGAATGAGATGCGAAAGGTGCGGATGCGCAGGAGTTTCAGGTCAAGCAAGGGGTTGCGGGCGCGCAGGCAGTAGAAGGAGGCAAGCGTCAGGATGACGATCGCCAGCGCCAGCTCGGCCGCGATCATGCTGCCGGCGGCGTCTTTGGCCGCAAGCGAATCCATGCCGAAGACCAGCAGGACCATGCCGCTGCCGACCAGCAGGAAGCCCGGGAATCGAATGGCGTGCGCACCGGTTTGGTAACGGCCGGAAACAGCGACGCGGCAAGAACGGCCGCGGCCAGCGCGAACGGCACGTTGATGAAGAAGATCCAGCGCCAGGAAATGTAGGTCGTCAGCGCGCCGCCGACCAGCGGGCCGACCAGCGGTCCGGACTGGCCGGCCAGCGAAATATACATGTTGATCTTCAGCGTGCGGCTGCGCGGGAAGGTCGACAGGATGACGACCTGGCCGAGCGTCCCCATCAAGGCGCCGCCGAAGCCTTGCAGCGCGCGGGCGCCGACCAGCGTCCAGATGTCGTTGGACAATCCGCACAGCGCCGATGACGCGGCGAACACCAGCAAGGCGAAGCAATAAACGTTGCGCAGGCCGAAGCGGTCGGCCGCCCAGCCGCCGAGCGGCATCGAGATGATCAGGCTGGCGACATAGACGGTGATCAACAGGCCGAGCTGGCTCGGCGGCCGGCCGAGGCTGTCGCTGATACCGGGCAGGGCGGTGACCACGACATTCTGGTCGAGGCTGGTCATGAACACGCCGCAGGCGACCGTCAGCGGCAGCAGGAGCAAGGCTCTGGCCGACACATCGGCGCGATCCGTGGCGCCGGCAGATAGTTCTGCGGTCATGGGGATGTTCGAACCAAACGACGATGCCGACTCTGAGACGGGATTTTTTTAATCCCCTGGGCCGGTTGGGCCACGTTTCCCACCATGGGCTTCCATTGGAGCATTCTCTAGCGGCAGAACCGGCTGGCCTTGAGGCCAGAACGGCTTTTGGCCCTACTGAACCTCGTAGCCGACCTCCTCGCTGGCATGGCAGAGCGCCTTCCAGAACGAGCGGGCGAAGGAGCGGAAGACATAGATGTCGAACTGGTCGGTGCCGGTGCGCTGGATCTGCGCAAAGACGTCGTGATGGGTGGTCGAACGGCCGGAGCCGATCGGGAAGGCGGGCAGCGCAAAGTCGATGGCGAAGAATTTCGCCAGCACCCATTCGGCCTTAGGGCCGGCGATGCGGATAGCGGTGCGGCCATGCGACAGGTCGGTGATCGTGCCGATTGCCGGGCTTACGTCCCCGGCAAAACGCGTCGCCAGGCCCTCGGCATCGTCGACGGCGGTGAATTTTCCAGGCGCGAAACCGAACGCGGCCTTGCCGTCCTTGGCAACGCCGCCGCCGGCGCCATCGGGCAAATCTAGGCCGGTGACCTTGCGGATCGCTTCGATCAGCTGCTTTTCCGCGCTCGGCCATGCGGCCAGCTGCAGAATCGAGCCTGGCCTGATTTCGGTCAGAATGACATCGACGCCATGCTCGAAGTTGCCGTGCGAACCCGGATGGAACACCGGCTCGAGCGGCGAGAGCCGCTCGGGCAGTTGGCGTTCGGGTGATTGGCGCTCAGCCATGCATGCGGCTCCCGTCCGGGTCGTAGAAATGGTTGGAGACGATCTCGACCGGCCCGAACCGCTTGCGCAGCGGATCGGAGATGAACGCGCGGGTCCCGTGGCGCGCCTTGCCGCCTTCGACCAGGGCCAGCGCGATGTGCTTGCCCAGCGCTGGCGAGTAGCAGCAGGCGGTGATATGGCCGATGGAATCGTGCGGATTGGCCTCGTCCAGTTCCTCGACGAGGTGGGCGCCGCCATTGAACGGCCGGTTGTCGAGCGAGACGAGGCCGACCAGCTGCAGCCGCTCGGCCGCGATCAGGCCTTCGCGGTCCATCATCGCCGAGCCGATGAACGGCTTCTTCTTCGACAGCATCCAGTCGAGATGCAGGTCGCGCGCCGTGGTGCGCCCGTCGATCTCCGCGCCGGTGACATGGCCCTTTTCGATGCGCATCGTGCCCAACGCCTCCAGCCCGTAGGTGACCAAGCCGAACGGCTTGCCGGCTTCGACAAGGGCCTGCCAGACATGGGTGCCGTAGCCGGCGCCGCAATAGACCTCGAAGGCCATTTCTCCGGAGAAGGACAGCCGGCAAATCATCACCGGCACGCCTGATATCTCGCCGCGCACGATGCCCATGAAGGGCAGGGCTGTGTTGTCGACCGCGGTGCCGGTAACACAGGCGGCGAGGATGGCTCGCGCCTTCGGCCCGCCGATGGCCGCGCCCGCCCATTCGTCGGTTACCGAGGTGACGTGCACTTTGAGCTCCGGCCAGATGACGTCGAGGAAATATTCCAGATGCTGCATCACCTTGCCGGCGTTGGCCGTGGTGGTCGTCATCAGGAAATCCTGTTCGCCAAGCCGCCAGGTGGTGCCGTCGTCGAAGGCCAGCCCGTCCTCGCGCAGCATCAGGCCGTAGCGGGCCTTGCCGACGGGGAGGGTGGAAAACATGTTGGTGTAGACGCGGTCGAGGAATTCGCCCGCATCCGGCCCCTGAACGGCGATCTTGCCCAGCGTCGAGACGTCGACGATGCCGGCGCTTTCGCGCGTCGCCCTGGCTTCACGGACATAAGCCTGCTCGACCGTCTCGCCGGCAAGGCCGTAGATCATTGGTCGATACCAGAGGCCAGCGGAATACATCGTTGCGCCATTGGCGAGGTGCCAGTCATGCATGGGCGTCAGGCGCTCGGGTTTCAGATCGCCGAAGCGTTCGGCGGCAAGCGAGCCGATCGACACCGCGGAATAGGGCGGGCGGAAGCGCGTCGTGCCGACTTCGGGGATCGGTTTGCCCAGCGCCTCGGCCATGATGGCGAGACCCGGCACGTTGGAATTCTTGCCCTGGTCCGTCGCCATGCCGAGCGTGGTGTAGCGCTTCAGGTGCTCGACCGAGACGAAGCCTTCGCGATGCGCCAGCCGCACGTCCTCGGCGGTGACATCATGCTGGAAGTCGACGAAGCTTTTTCCCTTGGCTTTGATCTCGAACACCGGCGCCGGATCGGGGTTTCCCGGGGCTGCTTCGACATCCGGCAAAGCTGCCGGCCCAGCCGCTCCGCCCGCGGCGGACAGGCCGGCTGCACGGCCCTCAGTGATGGCTTCGACGGTCGAAAAGCTGCCGTTGAAAGCACCCGCACCAATCCATTGCTGATTTGGCCAGCGCTGTTGCGTTTGCTTTGGCGGCAGGAAGGCCTGGCGGGCAGGATTCCACTCGGCTCTCGCGCCAGCCTGGCTGGCGAGGTGGATGGTCGGCGACCAGCCGCCCGACATCAGCAGGCTATCGGCGTGGATGCTGCGGGCGTCACCGCTGAGCGTGCCCGAGGTCATGTCGAAGCGCTGCACCTTGAGGCCGGAGAGCGCCTTGCCGCCCTCGGTGGCGACTACGGCATGGCCGGAGAGGATTTCGGCTTCGGCCTCGGTGGCGAGACTGCGCATCTCGGCCGACAGTTCGGGGCGCACGTCGATGATGGCGACAATAGCCGCGCCGGCCTTCCTCAGCGCCAGCGCCGAGCGATAGGCGCTGTCATTGTTGGTGAACAGCGCGATCCTGTCGCCGGGCCGCACGCCATAATCGTTAACATAGCGCTCGGCGGCATGCGCCAGCATGACGCCCGGCCGGTCATTGCCGGGGAACACAAGCGGCCGCTCGAAAGAGCCGGTGGCCAGCACTACCGTTTTGGCGCGGATCGCCCAGTAGCGGTGGCGCGGCTCGCCCTTGCCGGGCGTTTCCTTGTGGTCGGTGACGCGCTCGAGCGCGGCTAGCGTGTTGCCGTCATAATAGCCCCACACCGTGGTGCGCGGCAGCAGACGGACCGTGTCATGGCCCTCAAGCTGGCTGACGGTGCGCGCCGCCCAGTCGGCGGCCGGCGCGCCGTCGATGGTCTCGCCGGACCAGTTGGCCGAGCCGCCGAAACGCGGCTCGAGTTCGGCCAGGATGACGCGCGCGCCCTGGTCGGCAGCGGCCTTGGCGGCTGACAGGCCGGCCGGGCCGGAGCCGACCACCAGCACGTCGCAAAACGCGTTCATACGCTCGTAGCGCGAGGTGTCGGCGGCAATACCGGCGCGGCCCAGGCCGGCGGCGCGGCGGATGAAATGCTCGCAGAACATCCAGAAGCGGGTGCCTTTCAAGGGGCCGAAGACAGGGCCCATGAAGGTCTTGTAGTAGAAGCCGGCGGCCAGGATCTTGCCGCCGAGCTGGTTGACGGCGTTGATGTCCCAGGCGAGCGAGGGAAAGCGGTTCTGGCTGACGGCGACCAGCCCGTCATAGATCTCGACCATGGTTGCGGCGATGTTGGGCTCGCGCACTTCGCCGCGCAGCACCGTGACCAGCGCGTTCGGCTCCTCGACGCCGGCCGAGAGCAGGCCGCGCGGGCGGTGGTATTTGAACGAGCGGCCGAAAAGCGTCACGCCGTTGGCAAGCAGCGCCGAGGCCAGCGTGTCGCCGCCATGGCCGGAGTAAGGCGTGCCGTCGAAGGTGAAGCGGATGGTGCGCAGCCGGTCGATGCGGCCGCCGGTCTCGGTGCGACGCGGGCTCACGACTTGCCTCCGGCTTTGTGCCGGGCGGCGGCATTGTGGTCGCCGCGGGCGAAACCGGTGCTGGAAATCTCATGCGTGACCGTGTTGCGCACCATCCTCAGATGGGTGCGGCAGCCGCCCGAATGCTGCCAGATCTCATTGTGGTCGCCGGCCGGGTTCAGGCGGTCGTAGACATAGGCGTTCCAGGCGTCGAGGTCCTGCGAGTTGGGCTGCGGGCGCTCGCGGTTGCCGTCGCCCTGATAGGTGAACTCGATGACGTCGCGCGGGCCGCAATAGGGACAAGTGATAAGCATTTGTTTGAACCCTAATGCAGCCGGGGCGTTGCGCCCTGGCCCTTGTCGTCAATCACCAGGCCGCGATAAAAACGGTCGAGCGTGAACGGCGCGTTGAACGCGTGCGGTTCGTCCTTGGCGATGGTGTATGCGAAGCACCAGCCCGAGGCCGGCGTCGCCTTGAAGCCCCCATAGCACCAGCCGCAGTTGAGATACATGCCGGGCAGCGGGCCGGTGGTGATGATCGGCGAACCGTCCATCGACATGTCGCAGACGCCGCCCCAGGAGCGCAGCATGCGTACACGCGCAAGGCCGGGAAACAGCGCCAGCATCTCGCTCATCACCTCATCGACGATGGGCAGGTTGCCGCGCTGAGCGTAGCTGTTGTAGCCGTCGATGTCACCGCCGTAGACGAGGCCGCCCTTGTCGGACTGCGACATATAGAAATGGCCCATGCCGAAGGTCAGGACCGTGTTGCAGAACGGTTTCAGCGACTCTGTCACGAAGGCCTGCAGCACATGGCTCTCGATCGGCATCCTGTCGATGCCGGCAAGCTGCATCACCCGTCCGGTGCTGCCGGCAACGGCCACGGCAACTTTCTTGCCGCGGATCTCTCCGCGCGTCGTTTGCACGCCGGTGATGCGGTCGCCGTCGCGCAGGAAGCCGGTGACCTCGCAATTCTCGACGATGTCGACGCCGCGTCGGTCGGCGCCGCGGGCATAGCCCCAGGCAACCGCATCGTGACGGGCGGTGCCGGCGCGCGGCTGCATCAGGCCGCCGACGATGGGAAAGCGCGCGGAGGCCGACATGTCCAGCGCCGGGACCAGGCGCGCGATCTCGGCGGTGCTCATCAGCTCGGCATCGACGCCGAGATGGCGCATGGCGTTGCCGCGCCTTGCCAAGTCGTCGAACTGGCCCGGCGTGTGAGCCAGATTCAGGCAGCCGCGCTGCGAGAACATGACGTTGTAGTTGAGGTCGTGCGAAAGGTTCTCCCACACCTTCATCGAATGTTCGTAGAAGCGGGTGTTGGACGGCAAAAGGTAGTTGGAGCGCACCGCCGTGGTGTTACGGCCGACATTGCCGGAACCCAGCCAGCCCTTTTCCAGCACCGCGACATTGGTGATGCCGTGCTCCTTGGCCAGATAGTACGCCGTCGACAGGCCGTGGCCGCCGCCACCGATGATGATGACGTCATAGGAAGCCTTGGGGTCGGGCTTGCGCCAGGCCGGCTTCCAGTCCTTGTTTCCCTTGAGCGCGTTCGTGAGAAGCGAAAGGGCTGAATATTCCGCCATTCTTCATGTCATCCCTAGAGCATGATGCCGAAAAGTGTGAAGCGGTTTTCGGACGACATCATGCTCTACATCTTTGATTTGTAGAGCCGGATGATTTCAGGTCCAACAGACCTGAAGCCATCCGGCTCGGGTGCGATGCGGCAGACTATAGAGCAG
This sequence comes from Mesorhizobium sp. C264A, assembly GCF_040324515.1. NCBI lineage: Bacteria > Pseudomonadati > Pseudomonadota > Alphaproteobacteria > Hyphomicrobiales > Phyllobacteriaceae > Mesorhizobium > Mesorhizobium sp. C264A. The sequence goes on from NZ_JAMYVY010000001.1 coordinate 1,028,536, forward strand.
GCGGCGGGCGCAAAGCCAAGATTGCGCCATGGCTTTTCGACTGGCCGACTCCCGCAAGGCGCCCAACTGTCATGACTTCGCCACGACTTGCTCCACGGGATGAGCGTCTCTATCAAGGACCGCTTTAGAAGCGGCCTTGCCGCCCTTTGAGTCGCCACCATTATGCTTTTTCGCTTCTTTCGCCTGATCCTGGTCCTCGCGCTCGTTGCCTTGGCGCCGCATTCGTTCGGCGCGATGGCGCAGGGGCTGGGCCAGGCGCCTGCCGGGCTGGTCGCCGACCAGCAGAAAATCCTGCAGGGTTTGACGACGAAAACCGACGCTCTGGAGAAGAAAGTCCAGGAGGACGGCGTCGACGACACCACCCTCGTCGAGATCCGCCTGCAGCTGGAAGAGCTGTCGCGCGGTGCGCTGAACAGCGCGCTGGCGTTTCGTTCGCGGCTGGGAGAGATCAATTCGAGGCTCGAGCAGCTTGGCGCCCCGCCGGCTGCCGGACAGCCCCCTGAACCGGACATCGTGACCGGCGAGCGCCAGGCGCTGGCGTCGGAAAAGGCGGAGATCAACGCCGTCATCGCCGGGGCGCAGAACCTGTCGATTCGCATCAATTCGCTGATCGAGAAGATCGGTAATATGCGCAGCGAGCTGTTTCGCAGCGGCCTAACCAAGCGCTATGTGCTGTCCGATGCACTGAGCCCGCAGGTGTTTTCCGACGCAAGGGACGAATACGCCAATTTTTACAGGGCGGTGTCGTCGTGGCTGAGCTTTGCCTTCAAGTTCAAGTTCCAGGCGATGCTCGCGGCGACCCTCATGGCGCTTGCGTTGGCCGTGGTGCTTCTGGTCGGTGGGCGCCGCCTGTTTGGGCGCATCTTCGAGCCCGACGCGTCGGTTGAAGATCCGACGTATCTCAGTCGCCTGTCGGTGGCGTTCTGGTCGACCTTGCTGCCGACGCTGGCGGTCAGCGCCTTCCTCGCCTCGACGGTGTTCCTGTACAACTACTACAATGTGCTGCGCGGCGACATAGGCGTGTTCCTCAACGCTCTGGCAGCCGTCATCGCCATAGTGTTCTGTGTCAACCGCCTGACCAATGCGGCTCTGTCGCCCAGCATGCCGAACTGGCGTCTGATCCAGGTCGAGACCGGCCCGGCGCGTTGGCTGGTGCGGCTGACGACGGCCATGGCAGTCGTCATCGGCATCAACAATTTCCTGTCGATCGTCAACGACAAGATGGGCTCGCCTCTGTCGCTGACGGTGGCCAGGAGTTTTGTCGCCACCGTGATCGTCGGGGTCATCCTGATCCTGATGGCGCTGCTGAAGCCTTACAAGGACGTCGCTGGGCGCTGGCGCCGCTGGCCGGCCTGGCTGCGCTACACCTGTGTCGCGCTCGGCCTGTTCACGATTGCGGCGGCGCTGTTCGGCTATATCGGTCTTGCCATCTTCGTCTCGTTGCAGGTCGTGGTCACTGGCACCATCCTGCTCACCGCCTATATCGGCTTCCTGTCGGCGCGCGAGATCGGCGAGGAAGGTGGTTTCGCCGGCACGTCCATCGGGCGCTGGCTGAAGACCAATTCCAGCTATGAGGACACCGCGCTCGACCAACTCGGCCTCGTCGTCAGCGTCGCCATCAACCTGATGATCGTGCTGGTGTTCCTGCCGCTGATCCTGTTGATGTGGGGCTTCCAGCCCGGCGATATCCAGGCCTGGGGCTATAAATTGGCGACAGGCGTCACCGTCGGTTCGGTGACGATTTCGGTCACCGGCATCCTCACCGGCATCGTCGTCTTCATCATCGGCTATTTCCTGACCCGCTGGTTCCAGGGCTGGCTCGACGGCTCGGTTATGGCTCGCGGCAAGGTCGATACCGGCGTGCGCAACTCGATCCGGCTGGCGGTCGGCTATGCCGGCGTCGCGCTCGCCGGCCTGGTCGGCATCTCGGCGGCGGGCATCGATCTTTCCAATTTGGCGCTCGTTGCCGGCGCACTCTCGCTGGGTATCGGCTTTGGCCTGCAGAATGTCGTGTCCAACTTCGTGTCGGGCCTGATCCTTCTCGCCGAGCGGCCGTTCAAGGTCGGCGACTGGATCGTCGCCGGCGACACATCAGGCACGGTCAAGAAGATCAGCGTGCGCGCCACCGAAATCGAGACCTTCCAGCGGCAATCGGTGATCCTGCCCAATTCGAACCTCATCAACAACGCCGTCGGCAACTGGACGCACCGCAACAAGCTCGGACGTGTGGAGATCAAGGTCGGGGTCGCCTATGGCAGCGACGTCAAGCGGGTACACGCGGTCCTGCTTGAGATTGCGCGCGGCCATGCGCTGGTGCTGAAGAACCCGGAACCCTTCGTGCTGTTCACCAATTTCGGGCCGGCAGCACTCGAGTTCGAGATCCGCGTGTTCCTGGCCGATGTGCTGAACGGCGCCATCGTTCAGAACGATATCCGCTTTGCCGTTCTCGATGCTTTTGACGCCGAGCACATAGAAATCCCCTCGACGCCGCGCGCCGAGGTCAAGGTCAAGCAGACCGACGCATGGCCGATCGACGACGACAAGATCGAGGTCGAGTTCGCCGAGAAGGAGCAGGCGGAGGCCAGAGCCGCCACCGAGGCGAAGCGGCTGGCCAAAACTGGTCGCAAGGCCCGCAAACCCGATCCCAGCTAGGCCCCAAGCTCCTCCCAAACCGATTGCGGCATGAATGCGGCATTCAGTTGCGGTTCAGCTTGCATCTCATATAAGCTCACATGCAAAGGCGAGAATGCCTTGCGAAATGCAACAGAGGCGGTGTGGAAACACCGATATTGCAAAATGTGGAAGTCGCTCGTCGTCGCCATCGCTCTTACCGCAGCGAGTGGCTCGGCCTTTGCCGCCAGCGCGGTCAACAAGGATGCTGAGACCCGTACGCTGATCGTGACGGAAGGCGGCGGCAAGACGGAGTTGGCGCTGGCCGCTGGCGAAACCGTGGAATTCTGCCCGAACGGCTGTTTTGTCACCTTGCCCAATGGTGACCTCGAGGCCCTGACCGGCTCGGAAACGGTCGAAATCTCGGGTGGCGTTGCCCGCATCAAGTAAAGTCGGCAGGCAGATGTAGTAGAGGCCGGGCAATGCCCGGCCTTTTATTGTTCGCGGTAGCGATTGCTTAACAATGACGCGGGAAATATCGTGGCGCCTACCGGCTGCAACCGTGCGTTTTAACGTTCAATACGCCGTTCCGCCGCTATACCGGTGCGAAGACGCCGAAACACGGCGCAACCGGTTATGAATAGGGCAGAACGGACATGGATGCGCGGTCGGACAAGAACGCAATCCCGCTTGCGGTCGACCTCGACGGCACGCTGATTGCGACCGATCTTCTTTGGGAAGGCCTGTTCATCCTGCTCAAGAAGAATCCGCTCTATGTTTTCCTGGTTCCGTTCTGGCTGGCCGCCGGCCCGGCGCGGCTGAAACAAGCGATCGCAGACCGCATCGACATCGATCCGGCCTCGCTGCCCTATCGCGAAGCGCTGCTGCAGCGGCTGCGCGCCGACCATAGCGACGGACGCAAGATCGTGCTGGCGACCGGTACGCCACGCAAGTTCGCCGAGGCGATCGCCGCGCATCTGGGCGTCTTCGACTATGTGCTGGCGACCGACGGTCCCCACAACATGACCTCGGGCCGTAAGCGCGACGCGCTCATCGCCGCCTATGGCGACGGCGGTTTCGACTATGCCGGCAACAGCCGGCACGACCTCAAGGTTTTCGGAGCCGCACGCAACGCCATCGTCGTGGCGCCCGACCGCCATGCGAGGCGCTGGCAGGCCGCGCATAGCGCCGAAAGGATGCCGGCGCCGAAAAGGACATTGAAGACATTCGTCAAGATGCTGCGGGTGCATCAGTGGCTGAAGAATTCGCTGATAGCGGTGCCGATGGTGCTGTCGCATGAATACTTCAACATCAACATGATCTGGCAATGCCTGCTGGCGTTCGTCTCCTTCAGCGCCGTGGCTTCCGCCATCTACATCCTCAACGATTTCTTCGACCTTGCGCTTGACCGCAAGCACCCGACCAAACGCAACCGGCCTTTCGCCAGCGGCGCGCTGTCGATACCGTTCGGTCTCGGCGCGATGGCCGCTCTGCTGACGATCGGCATCGCCGCCGGGCTTCTGTTGCCGATCGAGTTCCTGGGCGTGCTCGCCGGCTATCTGGTGGTGACCACAGCCTATTCGCTGTCGTTCAAGCGCATGCTCCTGGCCGACGTACTGACGCTGGCGGGGCTCTACACAGTGCGTGTGCTGGCAGGTGCTGCGGCGACCGGGGTCGAAGTCTCGTTCTGGCTGCTCGCCTTCTCGATTTTCTTCTTCCTGTCGCTGGCGCTGGTGAAGCGCTATGTCGAACTGCGCACCACAGCCATTCCGGTGGGCGAGCGCATTGCCGGTCGCGGCTACCGCATCGAAGATCAGGAGATCGTCGCCCAGGCGGGCATGGCGTCGGCCTTCTCCTCGGCGCTGGTGCTGGCGCTCTACATGGACAGCGTCTCCGTGCGCGAACTCTATCCGCATCCCAGGCTGGTCTGGCCGCTGGCGCCGATCGTGCTGTATTTGACCATGCGGGTCTGGATCCTGGCGCGCCGCAACGAGATGAATGACGATCCGGTCATCTTCATCATTCGCGACTGGCGAAGCCAGATCGTCGTGGTGATCGGCGCCGCCCTTCTGGTCGCGGGAGGCTGGTAGGGCATGGCCGGCGAACGGTACCGGAGTTTTGGCCTCGCCACGCCGGCCGCAAAGCGAGCCATCGCGGCCGACGATGCCATCGCGCTGATGCGAAGCGGCAAGGCGACAAAGAACGCTCTGCTCGCCTATGGCAATGGCCGCTCCTACGGTGATTCCTGCCAGAACGGGCCAGGTGCGGTCGTGGACATGCGGCCGCTGAACCGCATCGGCGCCTTCAATGCCGAGACCGGCCTGCTCGAGGCGGAGGCCGGCGTGTTCCTCTCCGATATCATTGCGCACACTGCACCTTACGGTTTCTTTCCGACTGTCGTCCCAGGCACCCAGTTCGTCACCCTTGGCGGCGCGATCGCCAATGACGTCCATGGCAAGAACCATCACCGGCGCGGCACCTTTGGCTGCCATGTCGAGTCGTTCACGCTGCTGCGCTCGGACGGGCGGACCTACACCTGCTCGGCAACCGACAATGCAAGGCTGTTTGCGGCGACGATCGGCGGCATGGGGCTGACCGGCCTGATCCTGTCGGCCTCGATCCGGCTGATGCGGGTGCATTCGCTCGATATCGCCGAGAAGATAACGCGGTTTGCCGATCTCGGCGAATTCTTCGAACTGGCCGAGGCCGCCGACCAGGCCAATGAATATGCCGTCGCCTGGATCGACCAGCTTGCCGGCGGCCATGGCCGCGGGCGCGGCCTGTTGTTGACAGGCAATCATGCCGAGTATGGCTCGCATGCGGCGTCTCGCGCCGGCTCCCGTTTTTCAGTGCCGTTCCAGCCGCCGTTCAATGTGCTCAACCGGCCGTTCCTCACCGCCTTCAACGCCGCCTATCGGTGGAAGAAGGGGCGCTCGCCGGGGCCGAGCCAAACCGGCTACCAGGGCTTTTTCTTTCCGCTTGATGGTGTCGGCGACTGGAATCGGCTGTATGGCCCGAAAGGTCTCTACCAGCACCAGAGCTTGGTGCCGGAAAATGTCGCGCGCCAGACCGTGCCGGCGCTGCTCGAGGCGGCGCGACGGGCCGGGCAGGGCTCTTTCCTCACCGTGTTGAAGCGCTTCGGCTCGATCCGCTCGCCGGGGCTGCTGTCTTTTCCGCGGCCAGGCTTCACGTTGACGCTGGATTTCCCCAATCGCGGCGACAGGACGCTGGCCCTGCTCAGCGAACTCGACGGCATCACGGTCGCGGCCGGCGGCGCGGTCAACCCGTACAAGGATGCGCGCATGGGCGCTGATACTTTCGCGGCCTCCTTCCCGAATTGGCAGCGGCTTGAAGCGCTGCGCGACCCGGCGTTCGTGTCCAGTTTCTGGCTGCGGACGGCGAAAAAGCTCAACGTCCGGCCAGGGCGTGTCGAGGCAGCTGAATAGGTACAATCCGAATAAGTCATGGTGAATAGATCGTAATTTCCGTGGTTTACTCAAAGCATTGTCGTGACTTCATGAAATGTTTGCAGGTTCGTAATACGACCGTTGCGAGTGGCGGGTGCAAAATATGAAATACATCGTCTTCATTCTGTTCACGGTCATGACCAATGCCGCCGCGCAGCTGATGCTGAAGCAAGGCATGATGTCACTCGGGCCGATTTCGTTCGAAGGCACCAATCCGCTGTTGAGGCTGTTGCAGGTCGTTTTCAGCCCATGGGTGTTTCTCGGCCTGTGCACCTTCGTCATCTCGATGGCTTCGCATCTCTATGTGCTGTCCAAGGTCGAGCTCAGCTTTGCGTATCCGTTCCTCAGCCTTGCCTATGTCGCGGTTGCGATCTTCGCCTATTTCATCTTCCGCGAGGACCTCAATGCCTGGCGCATTGCCGGCATCGCCTTCATCTGCGTCGGCACCGTGCTGATCGCGCAAAGCGGTCGAGACTTGGGCGGGCGCGGGCATGACGACCAAACCGCTTCCATCATCCCCAACAAGACCAGCGAGATCGTTCGATGAGACATGTTATTTTCGGCGGCGACGGCTTCGTCGGCCGTCATCTTGCCCCGAAGCTTGTGGCCGATGGTGAAGAGGTTGTCGTTGCCGACATCGTCAAGAGCGACCTGGCGCACTATCGCAACGTTCGCTTCGTCACCTGCGATGTCACGGATACGGCCTCGGTGGCCAACATCGGATTGAAGGCCGACGACATGGTCTACAACCTGTCGGCCAAAATGCTGTCGCCGATCCAGGTGCGGGCCAAGCGTCACGACTTCTTCTTTCCGGTGAATCTCCACGGCACCGAACACATCATGCAGGCGATGGACAAGGCCGGCGCGTCCAAGCTCGTCCACTACACCACGGACATGATCTACGGCCACACGGTCACCCAGCCGATGACCGAGGAGCACCCGGTCGCGCCGCTCGGCGAATATGGCTGGTCGAAGCAGAAGACCGAGGAGCTCGCCGCGCAATGGCGCAAGCGCGGCATGTCGATCTCGCTTTTTCGACCGCGGCTGATCATCGGTCCCGGCCGGCTCGGGATCCTGGAAAAGCTGTTCAAACTGATCGACTGGAATTTTCCTGTGCCGATGATCGGCTCGGGCAAGAACCCCTATCAGTTCATCTCGGTGTTCGATTGCGCGGAAGCTGCCCGCGCGGCCTGGAAGGCAGGCGTGCCCAACCAGGCCTATAATCTGGGCTCCCTCAATCCGCCGCCGGTGAAGAAATTGCTGGGCGACCTGATCAAGCATGCCGGCTCGAAATCGCTGCTGATCCCGACGCCGGGCTGGGCGGTCAAGCGCACCCTCGACCTGCTCGATCTCATGAACATGCCGATCATGGATCCCGAACAATATCTGATCGCCGATGAGGAGTGCGTGCTCGACGTATCCAAGGCCGAGCGCCAGCTCGGCTGGGTGCCGCAATATCGCGACGAGGACATGCTGATCGCCGCCTACAGCGAATACCGCGCCAAGAAAGACGGGCTTGCCGTCACCGCAAATCATGTCCCCGCCGAATAGGTGGGACGACCAGGAGAACTCCGAAATGACCGTCATGGCCAAGCCTGAGCAGACGAACGCGCGCACCATGGTCGGCGCGCCGGCGTTGTCGCCTACCGCCATCGCCAAGCCCGACCTGATCAGCGTCGAGCAGGCGAAGGCGATGGATGTTGCGCGCATGACCGACTTGTTCAAGGCGCATCTCAATCCGGGCCAGCTGCATTTCATGAAGCTGCTCGGCTTCCACAAGATCAAGATCGAGCGTGCCGAAGGCATGTTCTACATCGACCAGAACGGCCGCAAGATTCTCGACTTCTTCGGCGGCTTCGGTTCGCTGGCCTTCGGCCACAACCATCCGCGCATCCTGGAGGCCCGGCGCAAATTCCAGGAGGAGAAGCGCCAGGAAATCGCCATCGCCTTCATGTCGCAATATGCATCGGCCCTTGCGCACAACATCGCCAAATGCTCGCCCGGCGATCTCGACATGGTGTTTCTGGGCTCGTCGGGTTCGGAAGCGATGGAAGCGGCGGTGAAGCTCGCCGAGCGCGCCGCCGGGCCGAAGCGGCCGAAGGTCGTCTATGCCGAGAATTCCTTCCACGGCAAGACCAAGGGCGTGCTCGGCATCACCGACGGCCAGCTCTACCGCGCGGACTTCAAGATGGCTGAGAACACCGTGCGCATTCCGTTCGCCGATATCGAAGCGGTCGAGCGGCTGTTCCGCTCCGACCCGGAGGTCGGCGTCATAGTGCTCGAGACCATCCAGGGCGGCGGCGGCATCATCCAGGCAGAGGCGCAATATTGGCAGAAGCTGCGAGCGCTGTGCGACCAATATGGCGTGCTGTGGGTGGCGGACGAAGTGCAGTGCGGCTATGGCCGTTCGGGACGCTTCTATGCCTTCGAGCATTATGGCGTCGTGCCCGATGTGACGGCGCTGGCGAAATCGCTCGGCGCCGGCAAGGCGGCGGTCGGCGCGATGATCGCCCGGCGCGAGGTCTATATGAAGGCCTATGGCACGCCGAAGACGGCGATGATCCATGCCATGGCCACCTTTGGCGGCATGGGCGAGGCCTGCGTCACCGCGATCGAGGGCATCAACGTGCTCTATGATGAGGGGCTGATCGACAACGCCGCCACTACCGGCGACTATCTGCTTCAGCGCCTGCAGGCGCTGAAGGAGAAGTACCCGAAGATCATCAAGGATGTGCGCGGCAAAGGCTTTATGGTCGGGCTCGAGTTCCACGACTTCTCGCAGACCTTGCCGATGGTGCTGCGTCCGATCGTCAGCGTCCTCGACGACAAGCTGAAGGGCTCGCTGTCGGGCTTCGTCGGCGCGCTGTTGTTGCGCGACTATGACGTGCTCGTCGCCTTCACCGAATACAACCGCAACGTCATCCGTCTCGAGCCGCCGCTGATCTGCCAGCGCGAGCATGTCGACCATTTCGTCGATGCCTTCGATAGCCTGCTGTCGCGCGGCATCGTGGGGATCGTCAAGGATTTCGTCAAAAGCCAAGTCCGTTAAAAGAAGTCCGTTGAGCGAAGTCCCGAGTCCGACAATGCTGAGCAAGTCTCCCGCCCCGCAAAACACACTCGACCGGCTGACCGCGGCCGCTCTGGCGTGGGGCGAGGGGACTTATGCGCGATGGGCGGCTCCGGTTGGCGCGATCGCGTTTTCGCTCTATATCCTGCTGACGGCGTTCATGGCCTGGACGATGCCCGATGCCAATTGGGACATGCTGCCTTATCTCGCCGTCGCCGAGGAGGGCGCTTATCCCGATGCGCAGGCATTGCATGACTACGCCTACAGCACGGTCCAGGCCGGCGTGTCGGCCGCCGACTACAAGGCGCTGACCGACGACGGCGGCGGTTTCCGCAGCCACATGGCTGAAAATGCCGCCGACTTCCATTCGCTGCTCGGCATGTACCGGATCAAGTTTCTCTATGCCGAGATGCTGTCGACGATGAGTTCGGTGATGTCGCCGGTCGAGGCGATGCGGGTGCTGCAGGTGGTCTCGGTGCTGCTGTTCGGGATGATCACGCTGCTCTGGTTGCGAACCGAAGGCGCGTTGGCGCTGGCGCCGGTGGCCGGCGCGGTGCTGATCATGGCCGATTTCGGCGACGCGGCACGCGCCTCGACCCCGGATCTGTTGTGCTCGGCCCTGTTCCTCGGCGGCCTACTTGCCTATATGCGCGGCCGCGAGGCAGCGACCGCTGTCCTGCTTTTCCTCGCCTTCATGGCGCGGCCGGACAACATCGTGTTCCTGGCCGTTTTCGCCGTGCTGCTGCTGGTCTTCCGGCAGCGGGCGTGGGGCGCGCTGGCCGGCTTTGCCGCGTCCTTCGTCGCCTATTTCGCGATTTCGCACTGGGCCCAGCATCCCGGCTGGTGGCCGCATCTGTGGTTCTCCAGCATCGAGCAGCACTACAATATGGATGGCTTCGAGCCGCCGTTCTCGGTTGGCGCCTATCTCAAGGCGTTTGCCGCATCCTTCATTCGCGCTATCAGCATCAACAGCTGGGTCGGGGTCTCGGTTCTGGCGCTGGCCGCGTGGTTTGCGCTCGGCCGCGCCGGCTTCCGGCTCGATCGCCGCGCCGGCATCCTGCTTGCAGCACTGGTGCTCGGCGTGCTGGCGAAATTCACCGTCTTTCCGATCCACGACACCCGCATCTACTTCCCGAACCTTCTGCCGCCCTACCTTTTGCTTGTCGGCCCGATCATGGCGCTGTGGGCGTCGGCAAGCCTGAATGGAAGGCGGCCCATCGCCATACCTGGAGGTAAGCCATGAGTTCCATTTCCGGGCTGGCGCGCATCGCCCTTTCGCTCGGCCTGCCCGCCGGCCTGCTCGATCGCGGGCCGGCGTTGCGTGGCACGAAATTCCTGGCCAAGGCGGCGCTGAAGGCGCGGTTTGGCGGTGGGCAAGCCTTCCAGATGGTCAATGTCGGCGCTTGCGACGGCGCGCTGTTCGACGACGTCACGCCGTGGCTGCACCGCATTCCGCGGGCGCGGGCCGTGCTGGTCGAGCCGATCCCGTACAATCAGAAGCGGTTGCGCGCCAACTATCCCGACACGGAACGCTTCGTCATCGAACCGGTCGCGGTGACGAAGACCAAGGGCACGATCACCGTCCACACTTTCGATGCCGCGGCACTCGAGGCCGGCACGCTGCCGATCGAGTTCATCGGCTGCTCGTCGGTCACCGACACCAATCTGATGTCGGGCAAAAATGCCTGGGGCGAGGACGACGCCAATTTCAACAAGTTCGCGCCGCACGTGAGGGATATCGAGGTGCCGTCGGAAACGCTGCAGACGCTGCTCGACCGCAACGGCATCACGCATATCGACGCCTTCCTGGTCGATTGCGAGGGCGCCGACTGGATCGTCTTCGAACAGCTCGATCTCAAGCGCTATCGTCCGGGCATGATCAAGGTCGAGGTCGGCGCGCTGCCGGCGGCCGAAATCGGCGAGGTAGTGGTCAAGCTCAAGACATCAGGCTACCAGGTCGGCTTCCAGGCCGAGGACATCTGGGCCTTCGCCTGAGATAGATCGCCACTGGCGGCACGTCGGCGCGCCGGGTCGCGTCGCATCCGCGACGTGTCGCAAACAGGCGGTAGCTCCATCCACGTCCTCTGCATATTGTGCGCCATTCGAACGGGCGCGGACACGCCCGCTTTATCCCCTTGGAGTCGCGGCAATGGCAGAGTTTCCGAAACAGGCGAAGGTCGTCATCGTCGGCCTGGGTGGCATTGTCGGCGCGTCGATCGCCCATCATCTGATCGAACGCGGCTGGACCGACATTGTCGGCATCGACAAATCGGGCATCCCGACCGACATCGGCTCGACGGCGCATGCCTCGGACTTCTGCTACACCACCAGCCATGATTTCCTGTCGTGCTGGACGACGCTCTACTCGATCGATTTCTACGAAAAGATGGGCCATTATGCCCGCATCGGCGGCCTCGAAGTGGCGCGCGTCGGCGACTACAGCCGCATGGACGAGATCAAGCGCAAGATCGCCTCGGCCAAATCCTTCGGCACCCGCGCCCGGCTGATCGAACCGGCCGAGATCAAGGAAAAATTCCCGCTGATCGAAGAGTCCATGGTGCAGGGTGGCCTTTGGGATCCCGATGCCGGCCTGGTCATCCCGCGCTCGCAGACCGTCGCCGGCAAGCTGGTCGACCAGGCGGAAGCGTCCGGCAAGTTGAAGTCGTTCGCCAACACGCCGGCCAAATCCCTCATTGTCGAGGAAGGCCGCATCAAGGGCGTCGTCACCGACCGCGGCACGATCATGGCCGACTATGTCATCGTCTGCGCCGGCATCTGGGGCCGGCTGATCGCCGAAATGGTCGGCGAAGACCTGCCGGTCATGCCGATCGACCATCCGCTGACTTTCTTCGGGCCTTACAACGAGTTCGCCGGCACCGGCAAGGAGATCGGCTGGCCGCTGCTGCGCGACCAAGGCAATTCGGCCTATATGCGCGACACCGGCGATCCCAAGACTGCCGAGGGCGGCCAGATCGAATGGGGTTACTACGAAGAGACCAATCCGCGTCTTTGCCATCCGCGCGATTTGCTGGAAAAGGATCAGGCGCGGCTGTCGCCGTCGCAGCGCGATCTCGACATGGAGCAGATCCTGGCGCCGCTTGAGCGCGCCATGGAACTGACGCCGATCCTGGGCGAACTCGGCTACAATGAAAGCCATTCCTTCAACGGCCTGTTGCAGGTGACCGCCGATGGCGGCCCGTCCATGGGCGAGAGCCAGAAGGTGAGGGGCCTCTGGTACGCCGTCGCCATCTGGGTCAAGGACGGCCCCGGCATGGGCAAGCTGATCGCCGACTGGATGACGGACGGCCGCACGGAAATCGACCATCACGCCATCGACTATGCGCGCTTCTATCCGCACCAGACGAAAGAGCAGTTCATCTGGGATCGCTGCACCGAGACGGCGATGAAGGTCTACAATCCAGCGGTGCATCCGCGCGAGCCGTTCTCCAAAGGCCGCAACATCCGCCGCTCGCCGTTCTGGGAGCGCGAGAAGGAGCTTGGCGGCTACTTCATGGAGCTGGGCGGCTGGGAGCGCGCGCATGGCTATGCCGCCAACGAGCATCTGCTGGAGAAGTATGGCAACCGGGTTCCCATACGTGAGAACGAATGGGACAATCGCCATTTCTGGCGGGTGTCCAATGCCGAGCACCTGGCGATGAGCGAGGATTGCGGCATCGTCAACCTCTCGCATTTCTCGATGTACGACATCGAAGGGCCGGACCATGTCGCGCTGCTGGAGTGGCTGTGCGCGGCCAAGATTGGTGGCGACAACAATATCGGCAAGGGTATCTACACCCACTTTCTCGACGAGGAAGGCATGGTGCGCGCCGACTTCACCGTCATCCGCATGGCCGACCGCTGCCGGCTGATCGACGGCGCCGACGCCGGCCCGCGCGACTTCCGCTACATGCAGCGCACCGCGCAGGATAAAGGCTTTGACGTCACCATCACCGACGTGACGGAAAAATATGTCACCATCGGCATCTGGGGACCGAATGCGCGGGCGACACTGCGGAAAGTGGTCGAAAATCCGGATGGTCTCTCGCTGGAGAACTTCCCCTTCGCGGCGATCAAGCCGGTCAGGATCGGCGGCAAGGACGTCACCGCCTTCCGCATCTCCTATGTCGGCGAGCAGGGCTGGGAACTGCACATGCGCTACGAGGACGGCCTGGCCGTTTGGGACGCGCTGCGCTCGACCGGCGTCATGCCGTTCGGCGTCGAGACCTATGCCAACACGCGGCGCATGGAAAAGAGCCTGCGCCTGCAGAACGCCGACCTTCTGACCGAGTATAATCTGCTTGAGGCCGACCTTGCCCGACCGAAGGTCAAGGAGAACGATTTCTGCGGCAAGGCCAAACATGTCGAATACCGCGCCCGCGAGCACCAGCCGGCGATCCTGTGCACACTGGTGATGACGGAAAACGTCGATTCGAAGGGTGTTGCCCGCTATCCCGTCGGCACCATGCCGGTGATGGATCCGAAGACCGGCGAGACGCTGGTCGACGAACTCGGCCGCCGCTCCTTCACCACGTCGATGGCCTATGGCCCGACCATCGGCAAGAACATCGGCCTCGCCTATCTGCCCTGGGCCCATGCCCAGGAGGGCCGCAAGTTCGCCATCGAATATTTCGGCGAGACCTACCCGGTCGAGGTGGCTGCCGTCGGCTACAAGCCGCTCTACGATCCGGAGAATTTGAAACCGCGGAGTTGAGCGTCATAGGTTCCAACCAACACATCGAAAAGCCCGGCACCTCGCCGGGCTTTTCGCTTTGTCAGCAGCCGATTTTCGCTTACCTTCGGGTATGTCTGCTTTTTCTTGCGCACGACATTTCCTTTCAGGCAGCGTCGCACTGGCGCTGGGGCTCTGGCTGGTGCCGCCGGTTCAAGCCGCCGAGCCGGTCGACGTCGAGCTGGTGCTGGCGGTCGATGTGTCGCTGTCGATGTCGCCGGGCGAACTCGAAATCCAGCGTCACGGCTATGCGGCGGCGCTGACGCACGACAATGTGCTGCAGGCTGTCGCCGATGGCGCCTACGGCAAGGTCGCCGTCACCTATGTCGAATGGGCGGGTGCGACCACGCAGCAGGTCGTCGTGCCGTGGACGGTGATCGCCAGCCGGGCCGATGCCGAGCGGGTGGCCGCGCAGCTTTCCGCCCATCCGCCGGCCAGCGCCCGGCGCACCTCGATTTCCGGCGCGCTGGAATTCGGCAGCGATCTGTTCGCCGAAAGCGGTTTTCAGGGGACAAAGCGCGTCATCGATATTTCCGGCGACGGGCCCAACAACCAGGGCGCGCCCGTCGACATCACCCGCGACGCGGTGGTCAAGCAAGGCATCATCATCAACGGCCTGCCGCTGATGACGCGCGGCGGGTTCGGCGGCGCCTATGACGTCAACAATCTCGACCGCTACTACAGCGACTGCGTCATCGGCGGTCCCGGATCCTTCATGATCCCGGTCAATGACTGGACGCAGTTTCCCGAAGCCATCCGCCGCAAGCTGGTGCTGGAGCTGGCCGGCGCCGCTTCGCCGCAACGGGCGCGCGAGGAGGCCGGGCATCCGCCGGTGGTGCTGGCGCAGGACCGGCCGACCGACTGCCAGGTCGGCGAAAAGATGTGGCGCGACCGCAGCTGGATGTTCGATGCGCGTTAGCGTTCGAATCATCACGCTGCCGTGAAGGGCCGGTTTCATTGACAAGCCCATGGGCGTCTGTGACACAATTCGGCATCCGAAAAAACAAGGGGAACCGACATGAACAAGACCATCGTCGCTGCCGCGGTATTGGCGCTTGCGGCTGCAATATCCGTGCCGGCCGAGGCTGCCACATCGGTCACCATCGGCATCAGCGGATGGACCGGCTTTGCGCCGCTGACGCTCGCCAAGCAGGCCGGCATCTTCGAGAAGCATGGCCTCGACGTGACCCTGAAGAAAGTGCCGCAGGCCAGCCGGCCGCTCGCCATCGCCAGCGGCGATCTGCAATGCGCCGCCACCACGGTCGAGACCTGGCTGGTGTGGAACGCCTCAGGGGTGACCACCAAGCAGATCTTCCAGCTCGACAAATCCTATGGCGCCGACGGCATTGTCGTGCGCAACGACATCAAGACCGTCGCCGACCTCAAGGGCAAGAATGTCGCGTCCTCGGCGCCGGGCACGTCGCCCTATTTCATGCTGGCCTGGGTGCTGAACAAGAACGGCCTGTCGACCAAGGATGTGACCGTCGTCAACCTGGAACCGGATGCGGCGGCGCAAGCCTTCCTCGCCGGCCAGAACGATGCGGCGGTCACCTATGAGCCGTTCATCTCGGCGGTGCGCGACAAGTCCGATCAGGGCCACATATTGGCGACCACGCTCGACTACCCGATGGTGCTCGACACGGTCGGCTGCACGCCTGAATTCCTCACCGCCAATCCCGACGCCGCCAAGGCGCTGGCCGACAGCTATTTCGAAGCGCTCGAGCTGATCAAGAGCGATCCGCAGAGATCCTACGAGATCATGGGCGCCGACGTGAAGCAGTCTGCGAAAGAATTCGAGGATTCGGCGAAATACCTGAAATGGGCCGACAAGGCGGAGAACAAGCAGTTCTTCACCAAGGAATTCCAGGACTTTTCCAAGACCGCCGGCGAGCTTCTGCTGCAGATGGGGTTGATCAAGGAAGCGCCAGATGTTGCAGCGCTTGCCGATACCAGCGCGGTGGCGAACTGATAGTCCTGCCTTTGACCATCATGCGGCGGTGCCAGCGCGCCGCCGCTTTCTACCGGGCAACGCGACTGAGCATGGGGACGATCTGACGATGCGGACGATCTGAAGATGCGCCCCTTGCATCCGGTGTCGCCGGGCATTCGAACCGTGCTTGGCATTTCCTTCTTCGTGCTGTTCGTCGCCTTCTGGGCGTGGATCACGCTTGGCGGCCACGTCAACCGCATCTTCCTCGCCGATCCGCTGTCAATGCTGCGGGATGGCTGGCGGCTGCTGGTCGAGGATCGCTTCTGGCTCGACATATTGATCACCATCTGGCGGGTCTTCGGCGGGTTCCTGCTGGCGTCGATCGTCGCCGTGCCGATCGGCATCGCCATGGGCGCCTGGAAGCCAATAGAGGCGTTTCTGGAACCGTTCGTCTCCTTCGCCCGCTACCTCCCGGCTTCGGCCTTCATTCCGCTGCTCATCCTGTGGGCCGGCATTGGCGAGCTGGAAAAGCTGCTGGTCATCTTCGTCGGCTCGGTGTTCCAGATCATCCTGATCGTCGCGGTCAAGGTCGGCTCGACGCGGCGCGACCTGGTCGAGGCGGCCTATACGCTGGGCTCGACCAACAATGGCATCATCAAACGGGTCATCATGCCGGCCAATGCGCCCGAGATTGCCGAGACGCTGCGGCTGGTGCTCGGCTGGGCCTGGACCTATGTTATCGTCGCCGAGCTGATCGGTTCGTCCTCAGGCATCGGCTACATGATCATCAACAGCCAGTCGCGGCTGGCGACAGGGCAGATCATATTCGGCATCATCGTCATCGGGCTGATCGGACTGTTGTCCGACTTCGCCTTCAAGGCGTTCAATCGCTGGCTCTTTCCCTGGAGCCTGGCATGAGCAAGTTGCTTATCGAAGGCGTCTCGCGAACCTTCGCCGGCGTGCGCGGCGGGCAGCCGGTCAAGGCGCTGATGCCGGTCGACCTTGCGGTCGCGGCCAACGACTTCATCACCATTCTGGGGCCGTCCGGCTGCGGGAAGTCGACGCTGCTCAGGATCGTTGCCGGCCTGGAAGCGCCGAGCGAAGGCCGTGTGCTGCTTGACGGCAAGGCGGTGACGCGGCCGGGACCGGATCGCGGCATGGTGTTCCAGTCCTACACGCTGTTTCCCTGGTTGACGGTGGCGCAGAATATCGCCTTCGGCCTGCGCGAACGCGGCATGGCGGACAAGGAGCGCGATGGGATCGTCGCCTCCTATGTCGATCTCGTCGGGCTCAAAGGGTTCGAGAACCATTGGCCAAAGCAGCTGTCCGGCGGCATGCAGCAGCGCACAGCGATCGCCCGGGCGCTGGCCAACGACCCCGAGATCCTGTTGCTCGACGAGCCGTTCGGCGCGCTCGACAACCAGACCCGCGGACTGATGCAGGAGCTGCTGCTCGGCATCTGGGAACGGCGCAAGAAGACAGTGCTGTTCGTCACCCACGACATCGAGGAGGCGATTTTCATGGCCTCGCGGGTGATCGTGATGAGCGCGCGGCCAGGCCGCATCAAGTCGGATGTCGCCATCGACCTGCCGCATCCACGCCACTACACGCTGAAGACCAGCCCGGAGTTCTCAGGCCTGAAGGCGCGGCTGACCGAGGATATCCGCGTCGAGGCTATGCGGACAGTAGAGGCGCAGCCCGCCGAAGCCTGAGTGCGTTTTCGGATCAGGCCGCCAGCAATTGCTTGCGGTCGACGCGCTCCTGCTGCGGCGAGCGGGCATAGAGCTCGCGGTAGCATTTGGAGAAATGCGACGCCGAGACGAAGCCGCAGGCGACCGCTACCTCGACCACCGGCATCGATGACTGGATCAGCAGATGCCGGGCACGGTCGAGGCGAATCTCGAGATAGTAGCGGGCAGGGGAGCGGCCCATCTCGGTGCGGAACAGGCGCTCGATCTGGCGGCGCGACAGGTCGACATGGTCGGCGATCTCGATCAGCGACAGCGGTTCGGAGAGGTTGCCCTCCATCAGCTCGATGATGGTCAGCACCTTGGAATTCTGCACGCCAAGGCGGGCGCGCAGCGGCAGGCGCTGGCGGTCGGTCGGGCTGCGCACGCGGTCGGTCAACACCTGCTCGCAGACGCGGTTGACCAGATTGTCGTCGAAATCGTCGCCGATCAGCTTCAGCATCATGTCGAGGGCGGCGGTGCCGCCGGCGCAGGTGTAGATGTTCTGGTCGATCTCGAAGAGGTCGGCAAACACATTGGCCTTCGGAAAAGCCTCGGAAAAGCCCGGCAGGTTTTCCCAATGGATGGCGCAGCGCTTGTTGGAGAGCAGGCCCGCGGCGGCAAGGATATGCGCGCCGGTGCACAGGCCACCGACGGCGACGCCTCTGTTATATTCCTCGCGCAGCCAGGCGAAGGCAGACCTGTTCTGGTAGCGCTCGACATTCATGCCGCTGCAGACGATGGCCATGTTCGGCCGATCCGGCCCGGCCATCTTCTTGCGCTCTTCCTCGAGCGAGGTGTTGACGGCGCATTCGACGCCATTGGAGGCGCGCACCGGCTTGCCGTCGATGCTGGCGAGGCGCCAGCGATAGGCCTCATAGCCAAGCATGCGGTTGGCCGAGCGCAGCGGGTCGAGCGCCGTCGCAAAGGCGATCATGGTGAAGTCCGGGACAAGGAAGAATACAAACGATCGCTTGATCGGATGCTTTACGGCGTTCAAGGGAACCTCACGCAGCCATGGCGCGAACAGGATGTCGCGAACAGCACAGCGACATCAGGAAAAACCATTCCTGTCAATTGGCTAGGGGGCTAAGCGGAAACTATATTTGCGACATGGGTCGCAAATGGGCAATCGTCCGGGATGACAGGGACGGGCTGCCGACGGATTGGGCATGGTGGTGGCGGCATAGGTGCCAAAAACGAGAAACGCCGCTTCGGTCAAACCGAAGCGGCGCTGTTATCGACTATCGGCAGCGGCAGGGAAGCGCTGAGCGCTAGCCGTTATCTCAGGCAACGAAACCGAGGCGCACCGCATTCATGGCGCCGGTCTGGCCGGGCATGGTGTTGGCAAGGCGCTGGCGCTCGAGAGCGGTCGTCAGGTTCATTTCGCGGCGGGCAAAGAGGCGGGCAAAAAGCTTCATCATCATCTCCTATCGGTTGCTCAGACGGGTCGCCTTCGCTTGATGGAGTGGGGCAGCTCGTTTGCTGGCGTTGATATAGGCCTGCGTGAGCAGAAACTAAATCGCAAATGCGAAGCGCTTGAATGGAAATGCGACATCGGTTGCGACATTATTGGGCATGGTGCCCAAAATTTGCGATTACTTACAGCGTGTTACCGGCGACATTGAGGCGCCATGCAAGTGACGCATATGCGCCATGCAGCGGCGACACGGCTCTGAAAATCATTTGAATGCAAATAAGTTGGAGAAGCCTGCGGGGCAAATAGAGAAGGCCTGCCGGGCTGGTCTGCGCGGCAGGCCTTCAGCACATGGTACACAATGGTTTACTTTGCTCCAGCCCAGGATCCGACGCCGTGGCGTGCACCGGTCTTGGTGTCGGCAGCTTCAGGCCAGCCGATATCCTTCTGCAGTTCGATCGGCAGCGAGCGGATCGCACGTTCGGTCTGGAAGCGGGCGCGGGCCGCGCTGAACTCGGTCGCAAGCCGACCGATGGATGACAGGATAGACATTTCATTCTCCTTTGGTTGTGGCACGTCCCGCATGAACGCGTTCCGTCGCCTGGATATTCCGCATCGAGTGCAATTCCGTGTCAGGAGCGTTGGAGCCATGGCACGTCCTGCCTTCGATGGAGTTGACTATCATCCCAATCTGATGTTCAATCAAACGAAATGGAATGATGCTTCACATCAGAAAAATTGAAGGTCGATCCCGATGAACGCCCCACTCAATCATCCGCTGCCGCTGCTCGATCTCGACGTTTTGCGCACCTTCGTGGCCATTGCCGAGACCGGCAGTTTCACCACGGCGGCCAATGCGGTGTTCCGCACGCCGTCGGCGGTCTCCATGCAGATCAAGAAGCTCGAGGACATTCTCGGGCGCTCAGTCTTCGCGCGCGATGCGCGCTCGGTGACGCTGACCACCGATGGCGAGATGCTGCTCGGTTATGCCCGCCGGCTGCTGTCGATCAACCGCGAGGTGGTGTCGAAGTTCATCATCCCCGAGATCGTCGGCGTGGTGCGGTTGGGATCGCCGGACGATTATGGCGAGCGCGTGTTGCCGCATGTGCTGAAGCGTTTCGCGCAGTCGCATCCGTCGATCGCCGTCGACGTCACCATCGACCAGAGCAGCAATCTGCGCCGTCGCATGGACGACCGGGCGCTCGACATCACGCTGCTCACCAATTCCTACAAGACCAGCGCGCTCGGCGCCGAGGTGCTGCTCACCGAGCCGATCGTCTGGGCCGGCGCCAAGGGCGGCAGCGCGCATCTGCGCGAGCCTTTGCCGGTGTCGCTGTGGGAAGAGGGCTGCGCCTGGCGGGCCGGCGCGCTCGATGCGCTGAGCCGTGAAGGCCGCAATTACCGCATCGCCTATATGAGCGCCCACACGGCCGGCCAGCGCGCCGCCATCATGTCGGATCTCGCGGTTGCGCCGTTGCCGAAGTCGTTCCTGGGCAACGACATGGTCGAGCTTTGCCCGAAGGACGGCATGCCCGATATCGGCACCTACAATCTGGCGATGGTGGTGTCGCCCGACGCCAGTGCGCCGGTCAAGGCCGTCGCCGACCATATCCGCGCGACGTTCGAGCTGTTTCGCGAAACCGGCAAGTTCTAGAGCGGTTCACCGTTTCACGGAAACGGCGAGCCGCTCAAACTCCTGTTTTGACGCAATTCCCAAGGGAAAGCGCTACACGCTTTCCCGGGAAAACCGTTTTACACTTTTCCTGGAATTGCTCTGCTATTCCGCTGCTTGGGCGGGGCGCGCCGCGAGAGCGGGTCGCGCTCTGCGCCGCGCACTTGCGTGCCGCTTGGTGGGCTCACCTTCAAGGAAGGCGACGATGCTGTCCCTGGCGCGACGCGCCTCCGGCATCTCGATCAGCGGCCAGACGTGGAACATGCCTTCCCCGTAGACGACCTCGACGTTGACGCCGGCAGCGCGTGCCTTTTTGGCGAAGATCAGATTGTCGGGGCTGAGCAGGTCGTGCGAGCCGGTCAGAAGCAGGGTCTGCGGCAGCACCGAGAGGTCGCCATAGAGCGGACTGATATGCCAGTCCCTGCGATCGATGCCGGCACTGTACATGCGGATCGCTTCCAGCCCGCCGGAAATGCCGAGCCACGGATCTTTGCGTTCCGCCTCGAACACTTCGGGGTTGGACAGCGACATGTCGAGGCCGGGTGAAATCAGCACGTGGCGCGACGGCAAGGGCAGGCCTTCCTCAGCCGCCATCATGGTCAGCACGACGGCCATGTTGCCGCCCGCGGAATCGCCCATGAAGACGATGTCTTCAGCGTCGGTCTCATCCAGCATCTGCCGGTAGACGTCGCCGACCATGCCGAACATGGCGTGGAAATCATGCTCCGGCGCGATGGGATAGATCGGCACGGTGATGCCGAAACCCAAGCGCTCGGCCATCTCGGCGATCAACCCCCAATGATAGGATGTGATCTGGAAGACATAGGCGCCGCCATGCATGTAGAGGATGCGCCTGCGTTCGCCCGCCTTCGGCGCGATCTCGTAGACGGGAAAGCCATCGACGCTGCGCTCGGTGATATCGAGCCGCTCCCGCAGCAATGCCGGGGGATGATGATCCTCGGTCTTGCGGGCATAGGCGATCCAGCGCTGCAGGTTTTCCGGGCTGGCAAATGCCTTCTTGCGGCTGTGCCGGAGGATGAAGGAAACGAGGTGGCTTTTGAAACTGGGCATTCGAATACACAAGCTCGGCAGCAGCCGACTAAGAGAATTCCCCACTATCTCGAAGATCGTACCTCCAGCCGAAATGTCAAGATTCTGGCCCAAGCCAACACGGTTGTTTGATCAGCCACGTCCGCGGCTCTGGGCAGCGCGGCTCAGCGCCGGGGCAGCAGCGCGGCGCGCAGCTTGATGTCGGTCGCAGCCGGGACCATGCGGCGGCCCCGGCGCTTAGTCAGCAATTTGCACTTGTCGGCGAAGGTCATCAGCGGCCCGAGCCCAGGATCAGGCGCGACAGGTTGGTCTGGGCGTCGATGCGCGGCGACACGGGCCAGCCGATGTCCTTCTGGATTTCGGGTGGCAGGTTGTTCATGGCGCGCACGGCCTGTGCATTCTTCATGGCCGCACGAAAACGGCCGAGGGTCTCGAACATCTCTATTCTCCTTTGGAGGATTGTGGCGGCGGAATAGTCCGGTCCGCCATTCGATGTCCGTTAAATGCTTCACGTCTGTATCGGACGTATTGCGCCAAAACAGCGGCTCGGTTTCCAGATCGGTGCGATCTGGAAACATTTGCATACAAATGAAATTGGTCGAATTGGCGGCCTTCGTAAGGCGGCTTATTCCCGGCTGCGCCTGGCGGCATGGCCTTCGCGCGAACGCCGGCGCGGGGCGGCGTCGCCGGCGACGCCATCCTCGCTGACGGTCTTGCGTGGCGGCAATTTCACCGCCGCCGACAGTTTCGGGAATGGATCGACCTTGTTGGGAAGCGCCATGGCGTAGACGAAATGCTCCTGGAATTTCGGCTCCAGTGCGGTCTCGATCTTCTCGATGTGGCTGACCGTGTCCTCGATCTCGCGGCGATAGCCGCGGTTGAGCAGCGCCATCCGCGCGCCGGCACCGGCGGCGTTGCCGACGGCCGAGACCTTGTCGAGGTCGCAGTCCGGGATCAGCCCAAGCACCATGGCGTATTTCGGATCGATGAACGAGCCGAAGGCGCCGGCGAAATGGATGCGGTCGACGTGTTCGGTGTTCTGCTTTTCCATCAGAAGCTTGGTGCCGGCATAGAGCGCCGCCTTGGCAAGCTGGATGGCGCGCACGTCGGTCTGCGTGATGGTGATCTTGGGTTCGCCTTCCTTCAAGACATAAGAGAAGGTGCGGCCGTTGACCGTGATGCGCGGCGACCGCTCGGCCAGCGACCCGTCGATGACGCCATCCTCGGAGATGATGCCGGCGAGGTACATTTCGGCCACGATCTCGATGATGCCGGAGCCGCAAATGCCGGTGACGCCGGTCGCCTGCACGCTATCCAGGAAGCCGGGGTCGTCGGACCAGAGTTCAGAGCCGATGACGCGGTATTTCGGCTCCAGCGTATCGGGGTCGATGCGCACGCGCTCGATTGCACCGGGGGCAGCGCGCTGGCCGCCGGAGATTTCCGCGCCCTCGAAGGCGGGACCGGTGGGCGAGGAGGCTGCGACCACCCGCTTGCGGTTGCCAAGCACGATCTCGGCATTGGTGCCGACGTCGACGATCAGCATCATCTCGTCCTGGCGATGCGGGCCTTCCGACAGCGTCACGGCTGCGGCGTCGGCGCCGACATGGCCGGCAATGCAAGGCAGCATATAGAGGCGGGCGCCCTGGTTGAGCTTCAGGCCGATATCGGAGGCCTTGATGCGCACCGCGCCCGAGACGGCGAGTGCGAAGGGCGCGCCGCCGAGTTCGGTCGGATCGATGCCGAGGAACAGATGGTGCATGATCGGATTGCCGACAAAGACGGAATCCAGGATGTCGTTGCGCTGGACATTGCCTTCCGCGCAGACCTTGTCGACCAGGCCCGAGATCGCCTCGCGCACGGCGACCGTCATGCCTTCGCGGCCGTCCGGGTTCATCATCACATAGGAGACGCGGCTCATCAGATCCTCGCCGAAGCGGATCTGCGGGTTGGAGGTGCCCGACGAAGCGGCGACGCGGCCCGACAGCAACGACACCAGATGCATGGCGATGGTGGTCGAGCCGATGTCGCAGGCCAGTCCATAGGCCTCGTTCTTGAGGCCGGGCCAGAGTGCTATGACGCGGGCGATGTCGCTTTCGGCATCCTTGTGGATGGCCGCGGTCGCGGTCCAGTTACCCTTGCGCAGTATGCCTTGCATCTGCGGCATCAGGTAGAAGTCGAATTCGAGGTTTTTAAAGCCCCAATCCTTCATCAAGGCGATCTTGAGGCGGTCGAGATCGCCCAGCGGCTTGTGCATGTCGGGCTCTTCGATCTCGACATAGCACATGCGGATCGCCGCATCGCGGGCGATGACGCGCGTGTCGGCATCCTTGCGGATGGTCTGGGCGTTGATGACCGTGTCCTGCGGCACGTCGATGACGAGGTCGCCGAGAATCTGCGCCGAGCAGGACAGGCGGCGCCGCTCGGGCAGGCCGCGGACGCGCTCATAGCGCTCTTCCTTGGCGCCCTTGGGCGAGATGTGGTCGTTGGACGAGACGATCTTGTGCTTGGCGAAATTGCCTTCCTGCACTTCGATCTGGCAGCGACCGCAGGTGGCGCGGCCACCGCAGACGCTCTCGACATAGACGCCGAGCTGACGTGCGGCATCGAGCACCGGTGTGCCGACGGGAAACCGCCCGCGTTTGCCTGACGGCATGAACAGCACGAGCGGATCGGTAATGTTTGCAGGCGAGTTCACGATTGCGCGCTTATCCCCTGGCCATGCGGGCTTCACGGCCGCCGCGACGGCGACCGCCATTGCCGCCGCCTTCGCCCGGAGCGTTAACGGCGGTGGGCGCTGCGACCGCCTGGCCGCCTTCGGCCGGTTTGTAATCCTTGTAGGTGCGGATCCAGTTGGTGCAGTTCTCGTCGGTGCCGTTGAGCACATTGGCGCCGCGCACGGCTTCCATTTCCTGCGGGCGCACCGGGTTCATGATAGCGCTCGTCATACCGGCGCCGATCACCATCGGGATGAAGGCAGCGTTGATGCCGTGGCGGTGCGGCAGGCCGAACGAAATGTTGGACAGGCCGCAAGTGGTGTTGACCTTGAGCTCTTCGCGCAGACGGCGCAGCAACGCGAAGACCTGGCGGCCGGCATCGCCGAGCGCGCCGATCGGCATCACCAGCGGGTCGACGACGACGTCATGCGCCGGAATGCCGAAATCGGCGCAGCGCTGCACGATCTTCTTGGCGACGGCGAAGCGCACATCCGGATCCATCGAAATGCCGGTCTCGTCGTTGGAGATCGCGACGACCGGAACGTTGTACTTCTTGACCAGCGGCAGGATGGCTTCGAGCTTTTCCTCTTCGCCGGTCACGGAGTTGACCAGCGGGCGGCCCTTGGCGACCTTGAGCGCTGCCTCGATGGCGGCGGTGACCGACGAGTCGATCGACAGCGGCAGGTCGACCAGGCCCTGGACGATCTCCAGCGTCTGCACCAGCAGGCCGGGTTCGGTTTCGTTCGGATTAACGGAGGTGACGCCGGCATTGACGTCGAGCATGGTGGCGCCGCAGGCGGCCTGTTCCAGCGCATCCTTGATGACGGTCTCGAAATTGCCGGCGATCATCTCGGCGGCCAGCTTCTTGCGGCCGGTCGGGTTGATGCGCTCGCCGATGACGCAGAAAGGCTGGTCGAAGCCGATGATGATCTCTCGTGTCGCCGAGGCGACGATGGTCCGGGTCATGAAGTCTCTCCGCCTGATATAAAGATTTCTTTATATCGTTGTCTGGTTTCATTCAAGCGAATGGCTGGCCGTCCGCGCTGTCAGTGCGCGGTCTTCACCATATCCACCTGCGTTTCGGTAATGTCGTCGTGCAGTATGCTCTCGAGCCGGTCGGCGACCATCTGATCGTCGTGGCGGATCTCGCGTTTCCATGGCTGGCGGCCTTTCAGCACGCCCGATTCATCGACGATCTCGGCGACATATTCCTCCTGGCGGTAGGCCATCACATGGATGCCGGAGACACCAGGAATTTCCTTCACCTCGTTGATGATGTCGGTGCAGAGCTGCTTGCCTTCCTTCTTCTGGTCCTGCGCACCTTCCAGCCGCTTGATGATGGCATCGGGAATATGGATGCCGGGCACGTTGGAGCGGATCCATTTGGCCGTCTTGGCCGAAGCCAGCGGGCCGACGCCGCACAGGATGAAAACTTTTTCCGTATGCCCCAAGTCCCGCGCCCTCTGCATGAAGGTTCTGAACATCGGCACGTCGAAGCAGTATTGCGTCTGCACGAACTGCGCGCCGGCGGCGATCTTTTTGCCGAGATGGATCGGGCGGAAATCGAAGGGTGGCGCGAAGGGGTTGACGGCGGCGCCGAGGAAAATTTGCGGCGGCGTCGTCAACTTGCGGCCGGACAGGAACTTGCCGTTGTCGCGCATGATGCGGCAGGTTTCCAGCAACGACATGGAATCGAGGTCGAAGACAGGCTTGGCGCCGGGCTGGTCGCCGGCCTGGACGCCGTCGCCGGTGAGGCACAGCATGTTGGCGACCCCCATGGCGGCACCGCCCAGCACGTCGCCCTGGATGGCGATGCGGTTCCTGTCGCGGCAGGCGATCTGCATGATCGGCGCGTAGCCCATGCGGGTGAGCAGCGCGCAAATGCCGACCGAAGACATGTGGCAGTTGGCGCCGGAGGCATCGACGGCATTGATGGCGTCGACCCAGCCGTCGAAGATTTTCGCGCGGTTATAGACGTCTTCGGGATCGGCGCTGTCGGGCGGGTTGAGCTCGGTGGTGACGGCGAATTCGCCGCGCCTCAGCACACGCTCCAGCCGGCCACGCGAGGAGTGGCCGGGCAGCGGATCGAGCGGCAGATGGATGCCGGCCGGGTTTTCGTCGCGCTGGCGGCCGATCACGCGGCCGCTCCAGTGTTGGCTTTGGCCGCTGCTTCACGGGCCGCTGCCGACTGGGCCGTCACCCGCAGCCAGGCCGAGGTTTCGCGCAGCGACTGGTCTACGGGCTTCTGAACGGTCAGGATCTTGTCGCCATGCTCCATGTTCCGCGAACCTTCCCAGGCCTTGACCCAGACGCAAGGCATGTCGGGCTCGACCTCGCAATTGCCGTTGGCGCGCACGCCGCCACACGGGCCGTTGCGCAGCTGCTTGGGGCAGTTCATCGGGCACGACATGCCGGTCGAGGACAATATGCACTGACCGCACATGCGGCAGTCGAACATGAAGCCTTTTACGCGTTTTTCAACGAACTTGATCGGCGCTTCGACGCGGCCGTAGCCAAGGCCTTTCCACAGCGGATGGAGCAGCAGGAACATGTCTGCGAATCTGGAGTAGAACCATTCGAGCAATCGCGAATGGCGGATCGACCACAGCCTGATCGCAAACGAGCGCTGCACGCGCCGCTGCGGCGATACGTCGGCCGGCTTGTAGTCGGATTTCGGCGCTGCCTTCTTGACCTGCGTGGCCTGGGTCACCGCCGGGCCCCCTTTGCCGGGAGTCGTTTCAGACATTTTCTTTCCCGCCCGCCTTGACCAGAGCGACCAGCCGCTCGCGGTCGTATTTCGCGTCGATGTCGCTGAATGCCTTCTCGACCTCGGCTTCGAGGTCGTCGCCGACCGGGATCGGATCGGCCTTGCGCCATTCGGCGAGGTAATCGTCGGTGCCGCCGGCGCCGGTGCGCATGGCGCACATATCGATCGCCTCGGTGAAGCGCAGCGGCAGTTCGCGCTTGGCGTTCTGCCGGCCCTTCTTGACGATGACCTGGGCGGGGATGTCGCGCCAATAGACGACGATCAGATCGGCCATGAATTCTCTCACTCCCTGTAGAGCGCCGTGCGTCCATGAGGGAAACGACGCTCCACCACTTTGTCCAGCAGGTGCGAGCATTGCCGGATGCGCAGTGGGGCTGCTTGTTATGGGACGACGCGCGCGCATTCAAAAGCGACGCTATTGGACGTCGCAAAAAGAAAGGCGAGATTCCGAGGGAAGGCTGGCTACCAAACCCGCTTGGTCAGGCCGGTCCAGAGATAGAACCAGATCGTCGGATGGTACCATTGTTTCGACGGCAGGCCGGGGTCGATCGTGACAAGCTTGCCGTCCAAGGCACCGCGGACCGCCTCGACGCAGATGTCACGCGAGAACGCCGCCTGGCGCAACGCATAGCTCGAAATAGTGTCGCCGGGCTCCGGCTTGCCGCGCGCCTGTTTCAACACGCCGCCGGTATCGACGCCGGCGTCGACCAGATGCACGGTGGTGCCGAAATTCTGGAGATCGCCGGAGGCCAGCGCCCAGTAGCCGCCATTCATGCCGCGGTATTTGGGCGCGATGCCGGCGTGGTAGTTGAGCACCGGGCAGGGCATTTGCGCCAGCGTCTGCCGGGACAAGAGCCGGCAGCCCGCGAGCAGCACCACGCCCGGGCGGATGTCGGCGATCGCCTGCAGGCAATCGGCTGCGTTGGCGGAGGAGACGTGGATGATCTTTTGTCCCGGCTTCGGCTCGGTCTCAAGCTTCTGATCGGCGATGAGCCGCTCTGCGTGGCCAGCGAAGAAGCGCTTGCCGAGCCTCGTCAACACCATCGTGCCGAGTTGACCGATGGCCGAAAACAAGCCCTGGCGGCGCGCCCGGCCGAGCAGCAATTGTTTTTTGGATTCAGGGCTTTCGAGGATGACGCTGACAGGACCGAACTGGTCGGCGATGGCGTTGACGATTGCCCAGATGTGCGGTCCGCCTTCGGTGACGATGACGATCGCAGCACTTTTTTCAACCGCTGATGCCATGGCACGCTTTCTTGCCGGCGCGCAACCATTTGCCGTGCGCTGCCCGGCTCAATTCTGTGCCGGGCGAGGTTAAATCTTGATGACCGCCCGGCCAGCGAGAGACCAACGGATCAGCGCTTGAACTCGATGATGTCGAGTTTCGATTCGTAGTAGGGCGCCGGGAATTCGATGCGCCATTCATTGGCGCTGGTGCGGAAGGCATAGCCGACCTGGTCGCTTTCCGGGCCGCTGCCATAGGGTTTTGGCTTGTTGTCATTGACATAGCCGGAGCCGAGATAGATCGCGCGTTTTTCGCCATCGTCGAAGAAACGGCCCTTGGTGCGTTGCGAGCCGCTGACCTTTTCCAGCTGCCAGCCGGAGCCATCGTCCGTGACCTTGCACTTGAACCAGCCATAGATGACCAGCGGGCCGGTCAGGCCCACCTTGATGGTTCGGCATTGCCAGTTGCCGCTCAGGTCCTTGTCGGAAAAGGCCACTATCGGCTTTGCCAGCAGCGCGTCGAGTTGGCTGACCTCAGCCGGGTCTCCCGCTTTTGCCTCGGCCAGCGCCGCCTTGCGGGTCTCGCCATATTTGTCGAGGCGAACCTTGTCGGCAGGCGTGATGATCTTCTGCACCTCGCCGTCGGCGCGAGCGGGCAAGACGAGGCAGAGGAGGCCAAGGGCGGCAAGCAGGACGCGAGGGGTCATCGGGACGTTCCGTGTTCGGATGGCTGAATCAGCCTGTTTGCTTTTGGCTCACAACTTAACCATTCGCGGCGGCCTGTCATCTGTTCTCGACAGCGTCCCGGCTCAAGAACCGCTTCAGGCGTGGGCGGCGGCCTGCGCCAGTCCGGCCGTCAGGTCGCCATAGCCCGTCGAGCGGCGCTCATAGGCGAGGCCAAGCATCTTCGCGGCCTTCTCGGCGACCTTGTCGAGTTCCGGATCGTCGGTCTGGGCGATGTAGATCAGCTTCTGGTAGTTGCCGAAATAGTCCTTGATCAGCTCCGGGTGCTTGTCGAGGCCGAGCGGCTTCATGAAGAAGGCGTCGAACTGGCGGCACAGGAAATCGGTCATGTAGAACGACATCATGTCGTCGTCGGCGACCTTCGCATAGGCGTCCATGCCCTGGTAGAAGGCAAAGCAGTGCGGCCCGGCCATGCGCTCGACGCCGTGCTTCTCCAGGACCCGGTCGAGCATGCCGCCGGTACCGCAATCGGCATAGCCGACGAAGATGTTGCTATAGCCTTCCGCCTTGGCCTTTTCGATCGCCTTGTCCATCGCCGGTGCGATGCGGTCGGGGTAGAAATGGAACTCCGCCGGCAGGCAGGTCAGGTCGAGATGGTCGAGCTTGAGCTGCTCCTTGACGGCCAAAACTTCGCGCGCAATCATTCCGCAGGCGATGACTAGCAGCCTGTCGTCCTGATTCGGTTTCGTTTTTTGCATTCTGGCCATGGAACCCGGTCGAAGCGGCCTTCGTTGCTGTGGGGCGAATCTATCGAGAGAGGGATAAACCGTCCATGAAACTGTTACGCGTTGCGCCGATTGCAATCCTTGCCTGCATCCTGGCGCTTACGGCCTGTGCCAACACCGTCCGTGGTGTCGGCCGGGATATCAAATCGACTGCGAAAGCCGTCGACGACACCGTCACCAAACCCTGACGCAGCCATCCGTTCCAATAGCTGGAACAAAAAAGCCGCGCTGCAAGGCGCGGCTTTCGATTGTGGCCCAGACGCCTTGCGTAACAGATCAGGCTGAAGCGCGCACGTTATGCTTGCGCTTCATGAAGTCCTTGGCGGTCTCGACCGCCACAGCCGCGTCGCGGCAATAGGCATCGGCGCCGACGGCCTTGCCGAATTCCTCGTTTAGCGGCGCGCCGCCGACCAGGACGACATAGTCGTCGCGGATGCCCTTTTCCTTCATCGTGTCGATGACGACCTTCATGTAAGGCATGGTCGTGGTCAAAAGCGCCGACATGCCGATAATGTCGGGCTGGTGCTGCTCGATGGCGTCGAGGTATTTTTCCACCGCATTGTTGATGCCGAGATCGATGACGTCGAAGCCGGCACCTTCCATCATCATGCCGACGAGGTTCTTGCCGATGTCGTGGATGTCGCCCTTGACGGTGCCGATCACCATCTTGCCCTGCTTCGGCGCGCCGGTGGCGGCCAGCAGCGGGCGCAGGATGAACATGCCGGCTTTCATCGCGTTGGCCGACAGCAGCACCTCGGGAACGAACAGGATGCCGTCGCGAAAGTCCTCGCCGACGATGCGCATGCCTTCGACCAGAGCTTCGGTCAGCACCTTGTAGGGCACCCAGCCGCGCTCGAGCAGGATGTTGGTGCCTTCCTCGATCTCTTCCTTCAGTCCGTCATAGAGATCGTCGTGCATCTGCTGCACCAACTCGTCGTCGGAAAGCTCGGAGAGGATGATCTCGTCGTCGGCCATTTTTCTCGGGCTCCTTGCCGCGCGGATGCGATCACGGCGGCTTAAAATAATCGCGTCAATACCTAACCCGGCGGGGGCAGGTATCCATAGCTGATTTGCGACTTCCCGCAAAAGGAAAGCGACCGCAAATCTATTGGAATTCTTGTCGATTTTGCGACAGGCGTTGGCGCTGGCGGGCCGTTTCGAATAGGGTGCATGGCTACGATCCGGGCGAGAAGCCGCCTACGCGGCCGCAAACGGTTTTTAGGGAAAAACGATCATGAGTGAAAACGCGTCAGTCGACCAGGAAGCGTCCAATGCGCGACGTGGACGTGCTGCCAGCGGCGGCGCGGCTGCAAGGCGGGCGGCGCGCTCGGGCGGCGGACCGGGCACCCAGCTCACCTATATCAAGCGCAAGATCAACATCTATGAGGTCCTCAACGAGGAAGGCCTGGCGATTATCGAAAACAACACCGATACGGTGCTGGAAGAGATCGGCATCATCTTTCGCGACGACGCCGAGGCGCTGCAGCTTTGGAAAGAGGCGGGCGCCGACGTCAAGGGCGAGCGCGTGCATTTTCCCAAGGGCCTCTGCCGCTCGCTGCTGAAGACCGCGCCGCCCATCTACACCCAGCATGCGCGCAACGCCGAACGTTCGGTGCAGATCGGCGGCAACGCCACGGTCTTCGCGCCGGTCTATGGTCCGCCCTTCGTGCGCGATCTCGACGGTGTCAGGCGCTACGCGACGATCGAGGATTTCCGGAATTTCGTGAAGCTCGCCTATATGGCGCCGTCGATTCACCATTCGGGCGGCACGGTTTGCGAGCCGGTCGACGTGCCGGTCAACAAACGCCATCTCGACATGATCTACAGCCACATCAAATATTCTGACAAACCGTTCATGGGTTCGGTGACGGCGCCAGAGCGGGCCGAAGACACCGTCGCCATGGCCAAGATCGTGTTCGGCGACGATTTCGTCGAAAACAACACCGTGCTGACCAGCCTGATCAACGCCAATTCGCCGATGGTGTTCGACGAAACCATGCTGGGCGCGCTGAAGGTTTATTCGCGTCACAACCAGGCTTGCATCGTCACGCCGTTCATCCTTGCCGGCGCGATGAGCCCGGTCACGGTGGCCGGCACGCTGACGCAGGTTCTGGCAGAGGTGCTGGCCGGCGCCTCTTTCACGCAGTTGATCCGTCCCGGCGCGCCGGTGCTGTTCGGCACCTTCGCCTCGTCGATCTCCATGCAGTCTGGTGCGCCGACCTTCGGCACACCGGAGCCGTCGCTGGTTTCCTACGGCGCCGCACAGCTTGCCCGCCGGCTCGGTCTGCCGTTCCGCACCGGCGGCTCGCTCTGCGCCTCCAAGGTTCCGGATGCGCAGGCCGCCTACGAGAGCGCCAACACGCTCAACTCGACCATTCTTGCCGGCACCAATTTCGTCCTGCATTCGGCCGGCTGGCTCGAAGGCGGACTGGCGTCCTGCTACGAAAAATTCATGATGGACATCGATCAGCTCGGCATGACGCAAAAGTTTTCCGAAGGCGTCGACCTCTCGGAAAACGGCCAGGCGATGGACGCCATCCGCCAGGTCGGCCCGGGCAGCCACTATCTCGGCTGCGACCACACCCAGGCCAATTTCCAGACCGCCTTCTACCGCTCCAGCATCGCCGACAACAATTCCTACGAGCAGTGGCTGGCCGAGGGCGAGAAGACAGCGCCGCAGCGCGCCAACGAACTCGCCCGCCGCTGGCTGGAGACCTATGAGGCGCCGTATCTCGATCCGGGCATCGACGACGGGCTGAAGGACTACATCGCGACGAAGAAGGCGTCGATGGCTGACGCCTTCACCTGAAAGGAGCCCGAGTCAGGCGGGGCTAAAGTCGCCAACATCATCCACAAGGAAGTCTGGCGGAGCGCTTTCTCCGACCCGGACAAGAAGGGATGATTGCGCGGCGCCGGGCTGACGAGATAGCGGCCGCGCTTTCCGCCGACGGCCTCATGCTGCGCGGCGGCTTCAATTTCGCAACAAGCGAAACGCCGCCGCATGGCCCTTCAGTTGCCCCCGCCAAATCCGTGCTGTTGGTGGGGCAGGCGGGAGCGGCACCCTGGCCGCATTTCCTGCGCTGGCGCGACCGGCAACCGCAAACCATTGCTAATCCGCTCGACACATGGTCGCGCGCAGTGATCGGTGCGGTGGCGGAGAAATTCGGCGCGCGCGCCGTTTCGCCTTCGGACAGACCTTATCTGCCGTTCCAGCAATGGGCGATGCGAGCGGAGGGGCTGAGACCGTCGCCGCTGGGCATCCTGATGCATCCGCAGTACGGGCTCTGGCATGCCTATCGCGGCGCGTTGCTGTTCGAGGATGAGATCGCGCTTCCTGAACGTCGCGAAGCGATTCACCTTTGCGACGCCTGTGTTGCAAAACCTTGCCTGAAATCCTGTCCGGTTGACGCCTATTCCGCGGATGGTTTCGCTCATCAGGCTTGCCTGGCGCATGTGCGGGGATCGAAGGGCGAACCATGCCGCGGCGGCGGCTGCCTCGACCGCAACGCCTGTCCGTATGGCACGGCCCATCGCTATCCGCCTGAGGTTCAGGCCTTTCACATGACGGCGTTTGCCGGCCTGTAGCCGGGTCGAAAGCCCGCACAAAGTGTTGAACGGGATTGTCAGGGAACGGCTTGCCCTGACGGTGCCTGCTTATATGTATCGCACGACATTTAACGGAGCGGGCCATGGCGAAGCAGGACATTGAGATCAAGACCGGGGACGGCGTGGCGAAAGCCGGGCTGTTCCGCTCGGCGACCGCTTCCTCGTCCAGGGCCGGCATCATTCTCTATATGGACGCTTTCGGTCCGCGACCGGCGCTCGACGCAATGGCGGAACGGCTGGCAGGCGAGGGCTATGCCGTGCTGGTGCCGGATCTTTTCTATCGCAAAGCACCCTACGGGCCGTTCGAGCCCAAGACCGCTTTCGTCGTCGAGGAGACCAAGGTCGCGCTGACGGCGTTGGTCCACGGCACGACACAGGACATGACCATCCGCGACAGCAGGGCGTTCCTCGACACGCTTACCGCTGAAGGTGTCACCGGACCGGTCGGTGTCGTCGGTTACTGCATGGGCGGGGCGCGGGCTTTGAATGCGGCTGCAACCTATCCCGATCGCATCGTGGCGGCGGCGAGCTTCCATGGCGGCAATCTGGCCAGCGATGCCGCCGACAGCCCGCACCGCAAGGCCGCAATGATCAAGGCGCGCGTCTATGTCGGGACATCGGGCGTCGACCGCAGCTTTCCGCCGGAGCAGTCGGCGCGGCTGGTCGAGGCGCTGCGCGTGGCGGAGGTCGACCACGCCATCGAAAACTATGCCGGCATGGCGCATGGCTGGTGCGTGTCGGACCACAGCGTCTTCAACGCGGCCGGCGCCGAACGTCATTGGAAGCGACTGACGACGCTGTTCGCCGAGACGCTGATCTAACGAGGCGTTGCCTGAAGTCGCAACGAACGGGTAGAGACTGCACGATTGGCGCGGCCTGTTAAAACAGCGCCAGTCGAGCGGGAACGAACAGCCTGATGCAATCCTATGATGTCGTGGTGATCGGCGCCGGTGCGGCCGGAATGATGTGCGCCATCGAGGCGGGCAAGCGCGGCCGCTCGGTCCTGGTGCTCGATCACGCGGCAAAGCCCGGCGAGAAGATCCGCATCTCCGGCGGTGGCCGCTGCAATTTCACCAACATCCACACCAGCCCGAAGAATTTCATCTCCGGCAATCCGCATTTCTGCATTTCGGCGCTCAGCCGCTACACGCAAGGCGACTTCATCGCGCTCGTCGAACGCCATGGCATTGCCTATCACGAGAAGACGCTGGGACAGCTGTTTTGCGACGGCTCGGCGCGCCAGGTCATCGACATGCTGGTTTCCGACATGCAGGATTGGGGTGTGGAACTGGCGTTGTCGACCGAGGTGAGGAACGTCAGCAAGACCGCGGACGGGTTTGTGCTGACGCTCTCCGCTGGCAGCGTCGCTTGCAGCTCGTTAGTCGTGGCTTGCGGGGGCAAGTCGATCCCCAAAATGGGCGCGTCCGGTTTCGGCTACGAGCTTGCGGCGCAATTCGGCCTTGCGGTGGTGGAAACACGGCCGGCGCTGGTGCCGCTTACCTTCGACGCAAGAACGCTGGAGCGGCTGGCGCCTTTGGCCGGCAATGCCGTCGATGCCGAAGTCGCCTGCGGCAAGACGCGGTTTTCAGAAGCGATGCTGTTTACGCATCGCGGCTTGAGCGGGCCTTCCATCCTGCAAATATCGTCCTATTGGCGCGAGGGCGACGAGATCCGCATCGCCATGCTGCCGGGGAGGGATGTGGCGGAACTGCTTCGCGCCGCCCGGCGCGTCAACGGCAGGCAAGCGGTGCAGACGGTGCTTGCAAACCATTTGCCGAAGCGCCTTGCGCAAGCAGTCGCCGAGCGCAGTGGGATCGATGGCAATCTCGCTGATTTGACAGACCTGCAAATGAAAACCGTCGAAGCCGCCGTCAACGACTGGCGCATCAAGCCGGCCGGCTCCGAGGGTTACCGCACGGCGGAAGTGACGCTTGGCGGTGTCGATACCAACGGGCTCGATCAGAAGACGATGCAGGCGAAATCCGTGCCGGGGCTGTTTTTCATCGGCGAAGTCGTCGATGTCACGGGCTGGCTGGGCGGCTATAATTTTCAGTGGGCTTGGTCGTCCGGCTGGGCCTCGGGCCAGGTGTGCTGATATTCAGGTGAGGCCGGCCTGCAAACGACGGCTTTCAGTGCTTCCGGTGCTCGCGTACCAAAAGTACGCTCCACTCCGGTTCTCGAAATCCATCGTTTTCGGCTCGGCCTCACCTGAATCTCAGCGCACCTGTTGCGCGTGCATCCGTCGCCTCGGAAAAAAATCTTTCCATAACCCCAAGGATTGGCCATTAGCCTTCGTCCAACAGGCAAATGATGGCGATGATGCTGGATGAAAGCGAAGCCTCCGACGCCGAATTGATCGGGCGGGCGAAGGGCGGAGACAGGGGTGCCTTCGGCAAATTGCTGGAGCGGCACTACGACTTCGTCTATCGCGCCGCCTATCGCTGGTGCGGAAAGAAGGCCGATGCCGAAGACATCGCCCAGGAGGTCTGTGTCCGTCTCGGCAAGGCGATCCGCGACTACCGCGGCGGCGGCGCGTTTACGACATGGCTCTATTCCGTGACGCTGAACGCGGCGCGCGACATGATGCGCAAGACGACGCGCGAAAACGTCAAGACCGAGGCTTTCGGCGCCTACAGCATGATATCGGGAGAGGCATCCGCCGAGCCCGAAGATCCGACTGAGGCGCTCTGGGCAGCGGTGCGGCAATTGCCGGACAAGCAGCGCGATGCAGTACTTCTGGTCTATGGCGAAGGTTTGAGCCATGCGGCCGCCGCCGAGGCGATGGCAATCTCGGAGACGACGGTTTCCTGGCACATCCATGAAGCGAAGAAACGGCTGAAGACGTTGATGCGTTCAGCCGGGGAAGTGTGACCATGGTCGACGACAACGAACTCAACAGGCTGCGCGACGCAGCAGTACCGGCGCCGGGCGAGAGCGCGAAGACACGCGCCTTCGAAGCCGCCATGCGCGCCTATGATCAGGAAAATATTTCTGCCGTCACCCAAGGATCGGTCGGCGGGCTTCGTCTCACAGAGCGAGCACAAAAGCTCTGGAGCGAGATCATGCAAAAGAAACTCATCGCCACGCCAGCCATTGCCGGGCTCGTCGCCCTGCCGATCGCCGGATACGCCACCTTCCACATCCTGAGGGAACAGCCGTTGCCGTTCGGTAGCGACGAGAAGATCACTGAGACGCTGGCCGACAAGCCGGCAACCAATGGGCCGGCGATCAACGCGCCGGTAAAAGAAAAGCAGGCGCCTGAAGGCGACAAGAAGGCCGACGCCGATGTGCGAAGCCGCGACACCACTACGACGCTTACGCCGCCCGCGCCGCCGAAGCCCGAATCGACCGTTGCTGTCGCCCCTGCGCAGCAGGATGCGCTGGGGCGCGGCGTGTTGGCCGAGCCTGCGCCAGTTGGGAGCCGCGAGTTTTCGCTTGACGGCACCGCTGCTCCGGCCGGCGGCGCGCGGGTCGACCGCATGGCCGGCGCGACCGAGTCCAAGTACCTGGCGCAGCCTTCGACGATGCCGGCCGACCAGATAGCGCCGCAGG
This sequence comes from Mesorhizobium sp. C264A, assembly GCF_040324515.1. NCBI lineage: Bacteria > Pseudomonadati > Pseudomonadota > Alphaproteobacteria > Hyphomicrobiales > Phyllobacteriaceae > Mesorhizobium > Mesorhizobium sp. C264A. The sequence goes on from NZ_JAMYVY010000001.1 coordinate 1,065,537, forward strand.
AGCCAAACCGCGACCGCGTCGAGGATTTCAAGACCAATCCGGTGCATGCAGCCCTTCAGGATCCGGTCTCGACCTTCTCGATCGACGTCGACACCGCTTCCTATTCCTTCGTCCGCGGCTCGCTGAAGCAGGGCTACCTGCCGCAGGCCGACACGGTGCGCGTCGAGGAGATGGTCAATTACTTCCCCTATGACTGGAAGGGTCCGGACTCGGCTTCGACGCCGTTCAACTCGACCGTAAGCGTCATGCCGACGCCGTGGAACGGGCACACCAAGCTGATGCACGTCGCCATCAAGGGCTTCGACATCAAGCCGGTCGAGCAGCCGAAGGCCAATCTGGTGTTCCTGATCGACGTCTCGGGTTCGATGGATGAGCCGGACAAGCTGCCGCTGCTCAAGTCGGCTTTCCGGCTGCTGGTCAGCAAGCTCAAGGCGGACGACACCATCTCGATCGTCACCTATGCCGGTGACGCCGGCACCGTGCTGATGCCGACCAAGGTCACCGAGAAGGACAAGATCCTCAACGCTATCGACAATCTGCAGCCGGGCGGCTCGACGGCCGGCGAGGCGGGTATCAAGGAAGCCTACAAGCTTGCCCAGCAGTCCTTCGTCAAGGACGGCATCAACCGTGTGATGCTGGCCACGGACGGCGACTTCAATGTCGGCCAGACCGATGACGACGATCTGAAGCGACTGATCGAGCAGGAGCGCAAGACCGGCGTCTTCCTGTCGGTGTTCGGCTTTGGACGCGGCAATCTGAACGACCAGATGATGCAGACCATCGCCCAGAACGGCAACGGCACCGCCGCCTATATCGACACGCTGGCCGAGGCCGAGAAGGTTCTGGTCGAGGATGCTTCCTCGACGCTGTTCACCATCGCCAAGGACGTCAAGGTCCAGGTCGAGTTCAATCCGGACAAGGTCTCGGAGTACCGGCTGATCGGCTATGAAACCCGCGCCTTGAACCGCGAGGACTTCAACAATGATCGCGTCGATGCCGGCGATATCGGCTCCGGTCATTCGGTGACCGCCATCTACGAGATCACGCCGAAGGGCAGTGGCGGCGAGCAGATGGATCCGCTGCGCTACGGCCAGGCGACGGTCAACAATGGCGGTGTCGCCAATGCCGACGAATATGCCTTCGTGAAAATCCGCTACAAGCTGCCGAACGAAGACGTCTCGAAGCTGATCACCACGCCGGTGACGTCGGCCAACGAGGTCGCGTCCTTCGACCAGGCCAGCACCGACCAGCGTTTCTCCATCGCTGTCGCCGCCTTCGGCCAGAAGCTGCGCGACGAGGATGCGACCGCGAAGTTCGGCTACGACAAGATCATGGAGATTGCCACCGCCGCCCGAGGAGCCGACCCGTTTGGGTACAGGTCCGAGTTCCTTTCGCTTGTGCGCCTTGCCTCGGCGCTCGGCGGTAACCGGTAGTGGCAATACAGCCGGTTCCTTTCAGACGGGGGTCGTTCTGATACGGGGAACCGGCTACGGGCGGGTGAGGCAGGCCGGCGGGGGAAACCCTGCCGGCCTTTTTTCGGATCGATTGATCCGAAGCGCACAGATGATCCGCCTGATCGTTAAATTGCGCGGCTTTTCCGGAACGTCATCGCAATGCCCTGCTATTATTGCATGGGGTCGGGACTGGGCTTGGGGAGCCGGGAATTGCAGATCATGAACATTGGAAACACGACGCCGGCGGTGAGACACACGCAGGCGTCGGGAACGCTGTCGCCAGAATCCAGGCGCATCATGGATGACGTCGACGCAGCCCGGAATACCGCAAAGTCGGCGCTGACCAATGACCGCTTTCGCGTCATGCTGGAGCAGATCGGCAATCCGCAGTCGTCGGGTGACCTGGTGACGATGAATGAAAGGGCCGACAGCACCGCCCTGGATTTCACGACGGCGCTATCGCGTTACGCTGAAAACAGCGAATAAGTTCGATATCAGGCCCGGCTGCGGCGGCGTTCGCGGCGGGCTTCGCTGGTCTCGGCGGTGTTTTCCGTCGCCACCTTGTTGCGCATCGGACCGATGCGCTCGATGATCCCCGCGACGGTCGGGCGTTCGGATTTGGTGTGCGCGTCGAGCGCCTTGCGCATGGCGGCAAGGTGCTGGAACGAGGTGCCGCAGCAGCCGCCGATGATCTTCGCGCCGCCATCCACCGCCAGCCGGACATAGTCGGCCATCAGCTCCGGCGTGCCGGAATAATGGATCTCGGTGCCACGAAATTCGGGAATGCCGCAATTGCCCTTGACGATCACCGTCGCTTCCGGCTTCGCCTCGGTCATGTCGAGCAGCGAGGCCAGGATGTCGGAGGCGCCGACACCGCAATTGGCGCCGACACCGAGCGGCGTCTCTGAAAGTCCGTCGGCGACGCCGTGGATATCCCTGGGCAGCAGGCCCATCATGGTGCGGCCGGCAGTGTCGAAGGAGCCGGTATAGGTGTAGGGCAGGCCGACGCGGATAGCGGCTTGCGCCGCGGCGCGGATCTCGTCCGGCGCCGACATGGTCTCGATCCAGGCGACTTCGGCGCCGCCTTCCTTCAAGCCTTCGATCTGTTCGGCGAAGGCCTCGACCGCCTCGTCATAGGTCATGGCGCCGAGCGGCACCAGCAACTCGCCGGTCGGCCCGACCGAGCCGGCGACGATGACTTTCCTGCCGGCCTTGTCGGCGACCGCCCGGGCAATCTCTGCGGCGCGCTTGTTCAGCGCATGCACGCGGTCCTGCGCATGGTGCAGCTTCAGCCGGTGGCGCGTGCCGCCGAACGAGTTGGTGAGAATGATATCGGCGCCAGCGTCAACGAAATTCTGGTGCAGGCTGGTGATGGTATCGGGCGCTGTCTCGTTCAGCAACTCCGGCGCTTCGCCGGCCTCCAGACCCATGGCGAACAGATTGGTGCCGGTGGCGCCATCGGCGAGCAGCACGCCCTTTTCGGCCAGCAGAGCATCGATGGGATTGTTCGCGGTCATCGGATCGACTTTCAGATATTTGAATGGAATAAGGATATAAAGAAGTCTTTATGTCCAGTCAATGTGTTTGCGACCTGCAATTGCCGCGCGGCGCACCTTTCCGGGGCGTTGGGGATCAGGCAGAACCCGATGGAAATGACGCGCCGGCCAGATTGCGCGCGTAGGCGGCGGCCTCATGCGGGTTGATGTCGGCGGCCCGGATCAGATTGTCGAAATGCTGGGTCAGCGCTTGGACCGGCTGGGTGGCGTTCAGCACGACATACATGTCGCCGACATAGATGGCGGCGCGATAAGGGCCGAAGATGGTCAGCGGGATGGAATAGCGCATGCGGCCGTCATAGAGGAACAGGCGGAAGGTGGGGTAGAGATCGTCAAGCAGCGTCGCCATATGGGCAAGCTGCTGCCGGCGGTCAGCCTCGGGAAAGCGGTCCCAGACGCCCAGGCCGCGGGCAAAGATCTCAAGCGTATGGCGCGGCATGCAGACCTCCATGTCGGTCTCAGGGCGCCGGTTGTACTCGATGCGGTACTGCGTCTCGCTGGCCTGCGCCAGACGGCTGCGGTTGGTGATGTTGGCTTCGTAGTCGACCAGCTGGCGTGTGCGCAGGAGATCGGGAATGCCGGCCGGCACATAGCGGATCTTGGTGCCTGCGGCCTCGGCGAACCATTTGGCGAGCAGCGTGCGGTCGAAGCCGTCGGGCGCCTCTTCGATCTCCAGGCTTTCGCGGATTTCGCCGGTGACGCCTTCATCCTGGGAGAGGCCGAGCAGCCAGTCCAGCGAGATCTTGAATTCGGCGGCGATGTTGAGCAGCGTTTCGGCACGTGGCAGGCGCGTCGAGGCGCCGGACATCAGTTGCGACAGCGCCGACCGGTCGATGCCGACTGCTGACGCGAAAGCTGACTGGTTGAGATCGGACCGTGTCAGGAGCAGCTTCAGGCGCTCCCGGAAGATTGCCGAAAGGTCCCGTTTGTCCACTGTTCGTTCTCCGCACTCTCTTAGGAAAAATTTGCGCCCGAGCCGTCGAATCAGCACTTCCAGCGTAAATGAATCCGTAGGGTTGTTTACAATGCATAACATCTGCGGTCAAAAATGCGCAATCGCAACATTTTGTACACTTTGTCTCGTTGAGCGGAATCGCTTCTCCTGACACTATGCTGTCAGGAACAATTCCGGCGACTGAGGGACAGTGGTCGATAGCATGACAGGCAAGCGCATCAAGCGACGCGACGCAGCGGCCATCGAGTGGCCGACCGTGGTCCTCGCTTTCTTCTGTTACGGAATGTGGCTCGCTGCCGGGCTCCTGCTCTGGCCCTCTTATCCGACCCCGGCACTTCTTCTCCTCGGCTTCATCCTGGCCTTGCAGTCGTCGATCATGCACGAAGTGCTGCATGGCCATCCGACGCGCAGCGCGCTCATCAACGAAGCCTTCGTCTTCCTGCCGATCGGCCTGGTATGGCCGTTCCGTCGCTTCAAGACGCTCCATTTGCGCCACCACGCCGACGAGCGCCTGACCGATCCGCTCGACGATCCAGAGAGCTATTACCAGGCGTTGTGGATGCATGACGATCTGCCGCCGACGATGAAATTCCTGCTCAAGATCAACAACACCATGGCCGGCCGTTTCTTTCTCGGCCCCTGGCTGTCCTGCATCGGTTTCTTCGTCGACGACGCCAGGCATGTGATTGCCGGCGACAAGGTGATCGGCAAGGCATGGCTGCTGCATGCGATCGGCCTCGCCATCGTGGTGCCGATCGTGCAGTTCGGCTTCGGCATTCCGGTATGGCTCTACATTCTGGTGCCGGTCTGGCTCGGCCAGTCGCTGATCGCGGTCCGGACTTTCGCCGAACATCAGTGGTCCGAGCACCCTGAAGGACGCACGGTGATCATCGAGCGCTCGCCGCTGTCGTTCCTGTTCCTCAACAACAATCTGCACTTCGTTCACCACAAGACCCCGACCGTTGCCTGGTACAGGCTGCCAAAACTGTTTGCCGACCGCCGCGACGAGTGGCTGCGGATGAACAATGGCTACGCCTATCCGAACTATTTCGCACTGATCAAAGCCTACGCCTTCAAGGCCAAGGAGCCGATCGTGCACCCGGTGCTGCGCCGCCAGCCCGAGCCGGGCAGGGCGTTCAAGCCGCGCATCAGGGCGCGCAGCATCAGCGGGCTTGGCAGCGCGCCGGTTCCGGCCGAGCCGCCGAAGGAATAATCCCCGGACTTCCCGAACCCGTGTCGGCCAATTCTGATTGGACGCCGCGTTTTTGCGATCCTTTCCCGAGCCATGATGATTGAGTGTCGGCATGAGTGATTTGGTTGCGGCATTGCCGATGTATGACTGGCCCGAAGTGCGCGGCGAGGTCGACGCGCAATGGGCAGCGTTGCGTGATGCTTTTCGGCACAAGGGCGTCGATGGGCCGCAGACAATCGTGCGCCGCAATGGCGACCTGCCGCCGGTGCCGGGCGGTATCCACGACGCCGAGGGCAGACTGATCGCGCCCGATCCGGCGACACTGCCGCCGGACGAACTCGACCATCACCAGCTTTGGCTGCATCCGGCGCTGCTGTTCGCGCAGACCTGCTGGGGGCCGATGGAACTCGGCCTGAGCAAGCATGTGCAGGTGGTCGGCCAGCCGAGCTACGACGCTTACGAGGGCGGCGAAGGCGAACTCTATTCGAGCGCGCTGGTGATGCGGACGGGCGAGGGACCGGAGGTTAGCTCGCCCGCGGATGGCAAAGCCTCGCTGCCGCTCGATCTGATGCGCGGCAAGCGTTTTACCTACAACAGCCTCGATTCGATGTCGGGCATCATTGCACTGGCGCGCGACCTGCAGGCCGCCGGCGAAAGCCTGGATATCTTTTCCTCGCGCAGCGAAAGCGGTGGCCATCGCGGCTCGATCGTCGCGGTCGCCGAGGGCAAGGCGGATATAGCTGCCATCGACTGTGAGAGCTGGGCGCTGGCGCAGCGTTTCGAACCTGCGGCAAACGCCGTGAAGGTCGTCGGCTGGACGGCAAGGCGCAAAGGCCTGCCCTACATCACCGCCAGGACGACGCCGGAAAAGACGCTCAAGGCTCTGCGCGAGGCGCTTGCCGGATCAGCCGAGCAGCCTCGCATCCAGCTTGTAGGTTGAAAGCTGCTCGTTACCGGTCGCGGTGATCAGGATCTGTTCCTCGATCTTGACGCCCTCATGGCCGCCGAGACGGCCGATATAGCTTTCCACGCACAGCACCATTCCCGGCTCCAGCGCGCCGTCGGGCGTGTCCGGCGTCCAGTCGCTTGCATGCGGCAGGGTCGGGTACTCGTCGGCCAGGCCGACGCCGTGATAGAGCACGCCGTAGCGTGTCGGGAAGCAATCTCCCGGCGGCACCACGGAGCGTTCGACCAGGTCGCGAAAGGATATGCCGGGCTGCATCAATTGCGTGTTGTGGGCGATCTGGTCGGCGGCGATGCGGAACAGGTCGCGCTGCTCGTTCGACGGCCTGGCGTCACCGCAAAGCCAGGTGCGGGAGAGATCGGCGCAGAAGCCGTAGGGACCGATCAGGTCGGTGTCGAAGGCGACGAGGTCGCCTTCCTCGATCACACGCGATGAGCATTCCTGGAACCACGGATTGGTGCGCGGCCCCGAGGCAAGCAGCCGGGTTTCGATCCATTCGCCGCCGCGAGCAATGTTGCCGCGGTGGAGTTCGGCCCACAATTCGTTTTCGGAAATGCCCGGCGTCAGCGCCTTCTCCATTTCACCCATCGCCGCTTCGCAAGCGACGATTGCGCGGCGCATGGCGAGGATCTCGTCCGGCGATTTGATCAGCCGCGCATTTTCCATCACCGCTTCGCCATTGCCGATCGAGATGCCGAGCCGGGCGAGTTCCTCGACGCCTTCCGGGTTGATGTGGTCGACCGCAATGCGGCTGTTGCCGCCGCCATGCTCCTTGACCAGATCGGCGATGCCGGCCGCCCAGCGGCGGACTTTGTGCTCGGTCAGCTCACCGCCATAGAGGTACATCCACGACACTGCCGGCCGCACCTCGTCGACGACGCCGGAATGGTCGGACAGATGCTCGCAGGAGAAATAGTCGAACAGCACCACGGGTCCCTCAGTGGCGATGAAGCAGTGGCGGGTCGGATTGTGCGCGACCCACAGCTGCATGTTGGTCGAATCGGTGGCGTAGCGGATGTTGACGGGGTCGTAGAGCAGCGCGCCGGCGTAGTTTCGGCGCTTCAGTTCGGCTCGGATGCGCTCGAGCCGGTATTGGCGCATAGCGGCAAAATCGGGCGCGGCGATGCCTGCCGCTTGCCATTCGGTTTCAGCCAGCGCGCCATAGCCCAGCACATGCTGGTTCAGCGACGCCGCTTTCTGGCGCGAGGCGTCGCGCAAGGCTTCGACGGAGCCCGGCTCGAACGGCATGATCTTGCGGTGACGGCCGAACCCTTGTTTCTCCACCCGACGCCTCCCTGCCGACTTACTGTGGCGCTGCGCCCGCGGCCGCTTTCTTCAGCCGCGTGACCGTCAGCGTGCGGGTGGGCGGCTCGCTGTCGAACAGCATCGGGACGACCAACTGCTGCGGCGAGCCGTCAGCGACATAGCCGGCCTCGCTCAAGGCCCGCAGGATGCCCTCGGGAGGTTCCTTGTCATTGGCCATCACGAGCACCGCCGGCTCGATCAGCAAATGGCCGAAGTCCGGCATCTCGTCGTCGAGCACGACCAGATCGGGATCGACAAGACGCAGATTTCCCACCCAGTGCCAGCTCGATATCGCCGTGCGAACCGGACCGTTTGCCGTCAGCTGGCCATAGAGCGACTGGTAGTCGACACGCACGATGCTGCCGCGGCTGTCGCCGCCATTGAGGTGCGTGTACCAGGTCACCGGCAGCACGAGGATGGCAAGCGTTGCGCCGACAAAGACGACGACGTCCTGCACCTTCCTTCCCTTGTCGCCTCTGGCATCCATCCGCAAGGCCAGCGCGACCGGCAGCAACACAAGAATGGGAAGCATCCAGCGATCGCGAAATTGCGTCGTCCCGCTCGCCAGGACGAGCACGATGGTCATCGCCAGGGCAAAAGCGATGGTGCGCCACACCAGTTTCTCGGTCCATGGCGCCGGTTGCAGAGCCGGCGCCGGCTTTTTCCATGCGATGAGCAAAGCCGCGACGAATATGCCGGCCGGCAACACGGCGAAATACAGGATAGCCTTGCCCAGTCCGCGCATTCCGTAGAATGCGGTTTGTATGGCGCTTTCTCCTCTGCCCATGCCGAAGCCGCCGCTGTGCGACAGCAGCTGGTCGGTGTAGGTCAGGTTCCAGTAGAGCGTCGGCAGGCAAAGCAGCACCGCCACGACAAGGCTGATCGAAAACCGGCGGTTGAGGATGACGCCGCGCGTTTCGCGCAGCGACAGGGTGGACAGGATCAGCGCGCCGAGAAAGATCGCGTTGTTGTATTTCGACAGGATGGCGGCGGCCATCGCCACGCCAAACAGCACATAGGTGGCCAGGGAACGCCGCTGCACCAGTTCGACGAGCGCAAGAAACAGCACCACTGAAAAACAGAAAGCGGCGATCGAGTGGGTGAGGGCGTGCTGCATCTCCCACACCATCTGCGGAAACAACAGCAGGCCGAACAATGCGGCGGCGCCAGCGCGGCTGGAATAGCCCAGGCGGCGGACAGCGATGAAAACCGACGCCAGCGCCGCTCCGATCAGTAGGTACTTCACGATCTTGAGCGCGAGGATGTTCGTTCCGACCACGGCGGCGACGAGGCGGGCGAGCCAGGTGTAGAGCGGCGGCTGCGAGCCGCCATAGCCAGCCCAGAGGTAGCGCATGTACATCAGCTGTTCGGAATCGTCGACGCCGACACCGGTTCCCACGACACGGGACAGCAGCGCCATCACCACGATCTGGACGACGCAATAGACCGCGACGCAGACCAGTGCGGCGTTGAAGGGACCGACCTTGCCTTCGCCGAGCCAGTCCGTCCATTTCTCTAGATACTGCAAGGGGATCGTCTTCTCATCGAGGGAAATGCCTGCGGCCAACTGCCGAAGGCCCCTTACACGATCTCACGCTCCCTGTCGCCTTTTCAGGTCCGCATCTTCTCGCCGCTGGGGTCGAAGGGCGCCTCGACATTGATACGCGCCGGACGCCGGTGGCCGAGGATCTCGATCTCGAACAGTCCGGCACTTTCGTCCTCGGCGAGTGCCGCCGGCACATAGCCCTGCGCCATCGATTTCTGCACATAGTGCGCATAACCGCCCGAGGTGACCCAGCCGACCACGCGCCAGTCGCCGTCGACGATGCCGCGCACGGCGGAAGCGCCTTCGGCAGCCTTCGAGCCACGCACTTCCTTGCCCGCCATGTCGAAGCGCGGCGCGCCATAGCCATGCGGCTTTTCCACCGTGCCATAGTCCTTGCCGACCTTGGCCCAGATCGGCTCGTCGCCCATGACATCGGCGTCGGCCGCATCGATGATGAAGGAGACACGGCGCAGTTTCGGTCCTTCCGCCTGTTCCTTGGCGGCGGCCTCGCGGCCGATGAAGTCGTTCTTCTCCAGCTTGATGAAGCGGTCCATCCCGCCTTCGAACGGGCCGTAGATCGGCCGCAACTCGCGGTACCAGGTCGGGAAGTTCTTCTCCAGGCGCATGGAGAGCAAAGCGCGCATGCCGAAATCGACGAGGCCGAACTCCTCGCCGGCGTCCTTGATCGCCTTGTAGACCAGGCGCTCATAGGCCGGCGCCATCCAGATTTCATAGCCGAGATCACCGGTATAGGTGATGCGGTTGACCATGCAGGGCGCGCCCCCGACCGCCATTTCGCGGAAATCCATGAAGCGAAACGCCTTGGTCGAGATGTCGACATCGACCAGCTTCTGCAAGAGATCGCGCGATTTCGGCCCGGCGATCGACAGGCCGACGAGCGTCTGATCGAAGCGGTGGATGCGCACCGAACCATCCTTCGGCAGGTGCTTTTCGAACCAGCGCATGTGGTACTTCTGCGCGGCGGACGAACCCCAGATCATAAATCTGTCTTCGCCTGCCTTGGCGATGGTGAAGTCGCCGATCAGCTTGCCGAACTCGTTGATCATCGGCGTCAGCACGATGCGGCCGATCTTCGGCATGCGGTTGGTCATCAGCCGGTTGAGGAAATCCTCAGCCGCAGGTCCCGACACTTCGTATTTGGCGAAGTTGGCGATTTCGGTGACGCCGACGCGTTCGCGTGTGGCGCGCACTTCCTCGCCGATAGGACCGAAATCGTTGGAGCGGTGGAAGGAGACGACGTCCTTCGGCTCCTTGCCTTTCTGCGCGAACCACAGCGGGGTCTCCAGGCCCCAGCTATCGCCCATGACGGCGTTGTTGGCGAGCATGGTGTCGTAGAGCGGGGTGGTTTGTGCAGGGCGCGCAGCCGGCAGCTCTTCATTGGGGAAGCGGATGGAGAAGCGGCGCGAATAGTTTTCGCGCACCTTGGCGTTGGTGTAGCGCAGGCCGGCCCACTCGCCGAAGCGGGCGACATCCATGCCCCAGACGTCGAAGCCGGGATCGCCATGCACCATCCAGTTGGACAGCGCGAGGCCGACGCCGCCGCCCTGGCTGAAGCCGGCCATGACGGCGCAGGCGCACCAGAAATTGGTCAGGCCCTGCACCGGCCCGACCAGCGGATTGCCGTCGAGCGCGAAGGTGAAGGGGCCGTTGATGATCTGCTTGATGCCGGCTTTCTCGATGCCGGGGAAATGCTTGAAGCCGATCTCCAGCGACGGCGCGATGCGGTCGAGGTCCGGCGGCAGCAGTTCATGGCCGAAATCCCACGGCGTGTTGACCGGCGACCATGGCTTGCAGGCCTTTTCATAGGTGCCGAGCAGGATGCCGTTGCGCTCTTGTCGGGTGTAGATCTCGCCCTTGAAGTCGAGCACGCCGATCATCTCGCGGCCGGTCGATTTGTTGAATTCCTCGACCTCGGGCATCGGCTCGGTGAGCAGGTACATGTGCTCCATGGCCAGCACCGGCAGTTCGACGCCGACCATGCGGCCGATCTCGCGCGCCCACAGGCCGCCGCAGTTGACGACATGCTCGGCGTGGACGGTGCCCTGTTCGGTGACGACGTTCCAGGTGCCGTCAACTTCCTGCGTCAAGTCGACGACGCGGTTGCGCAGCACGATCTCGGCGCCCAGCTTCTTGGCCGCCTTCGAGTAGGCGATCGTCGTGCCGGAGGGATCGAGATGGCCTTCGACCGGATCCCACATGGCGCCGACGAAATTGGTCTCGTCCATCAGCGGGAACATCGCCTTGGCTTCGGAGGGCGTGATCAGCTCGGTGTCCATGCCGAGATAGCGGCCCTTGGCGTGGGCCAGGCGCAGAAAATCCATGCGCTCGGGCGTATCGGCCATCATCACGCCGCCGGTCAGATGCAGCGAGCAGGACTGGCCGGAGATTTCCTCGATCTCCTTGTAGAGCTGCACCGTATAGGCCTGCAGCTTGGCGACGTTTGGATCGCCGTTCAGCGTGTGGAAGCCGCCGGCTGCGTGCCAGGACGAGCCGGAGGTGAGCTCGGACCGCTCGATCAGCATGATGTCGGTCCAGCCGGCCTTGGCCAGGTGATAGAGCACCGAGCAGCCAACGACGCCGCCGCCAATGACAACCGCTTTTACATGAGATTTCATGAGAGATAGGTCCGTTTTTTAAGAGATTGAATCGAATGGGCGGGGCGTGAAAACAAAGCGGAATCGGCCGCAGCGACGTTCTCGGCCAACCTGCCATCAAGCGCGGCAAGGATGGTCTCGCAGACGGAAATGCGATGGTTCAGGACGTCATGGTTCCAAACACGCAGGATCGAATAGCCTTGGGCGCGCATGAAATCGTCACGGCGACGGTCATAGGAGCTGTCGGCGTGTTGATGGCCGTCGATTTCCACGACAAGCCATTTTTCGCGACAGGCGAAGTCTGCAAAGAAGGGTCCGATGGAAAACTGGCGGGTGAAGCGATAGCCCCCTAGCTTGTGCGCCTCCAATTCAAGCCACAGCAATGCTTCCGCCTGGTGGCCGCCTTGCCTCAGCGTTCGCGCGCGTTGAGTGGTGCCCATCTTGCGGCGACTGCGGGTTTCATGAGCGCCGTCCCCCACTCCGTCGCCGCTTCGCGGCCCTTCCTCTCCCCCCTCCGGAGGGAGAGGAAGGGAGCCAGCCCGCATAACTTCGCGCCTTTCCTCTCCCCCGTCGGTCGGGGGAGAGGTGTCGAGCGCAGCTCGACGGAGTGGGGGTCGACTGTTCATCAGATCCATACGAATGATCAGTTCATCAACAACATTGATCAAAAATCGGTCGGCGCGCCGCCTTCGGACGTGCGCTTTTCGACGAAGTCGTTGAGCTCTTCGCGAATTGCCGGGTCCATATAGGGTTCCTCGTAGGATGCCAGCCGCTCCTTCCAGACCTTGTTGGCCTTTTCCAGCGCGGTCGGCGATCCGGCTTCGGCCCAGGTTTCGAAATTGCGCCAGTCGGAGAGGATGGGCGAGTAGAAGGCTGTCTTGTAGCGGTCCTGCGTGTGCTGGGTGCCGAAGAAATGGCCGCCGGGGCCGACCGACTGGATGGCGTCGAAGCCGAGCGCTTCGTCGGACAGGTCGAGCGGGGTGAGGAACTCGGCCACCATCTGCAACAGGTCGATGTCCAGGATGGTCTTCTCGTAGGAACAGCGCAGGCCGCCTTCGAGCCAGCCGGCGCCGTGCATCATCAGATTGCCGCCGCCCTGGATGGCGCCCCACAGCGAGAACACGCTTTCATAGGCTGCCTGCGCGTCGACCGTGTTGGCGGCGCAGGTATTGGAGGTGCGGTAGGGGATCTTGTAACGGCGGGCAAGCTGGCCGCCGACAAGCTGCGCCTTCATATATTCAGGCGTGCCGAAGGCCGGCGAGCCTGACTTCATGTCGACATTCGAGGTGAAGCCGCCATAGCCAACCGGCGCGCCCTTTCTCACCATCTGGGCGAAGGCGATGCCGGACAGCGCCTCGGCGTTTTGCTGCACCAGCGCACCGGCGATGGTCACCGGCGCCATCGCGCCGGACAGGGTGAAGGGCGTGATGACGACGACCTGACCCTTGCTCGACATCTGGATGATGCCTTCCATCATCGGCACATCCAGTTTCAGCGGCGAATTGGTGTTGATGATGGTGAAGACGGACGGCTCTTCGAGCATCTGCTCATGGCTGATGCCGCGGGCGATCCTGGCGATCTCGATGCCGTCGACATTGCGCTCCTTGCCGAGCGAATAGATGTGGAACACCTTGTCGGTCAGCGTGGCGAGGTCGCGGATGCATTCGAGGTGGCGCACCGACGGGTGGATGTCGGTCGGCTCGACCGGATAGCCGCCGGTGCAGTTCAGGATGTTGTGCATCTGCGCCAGGCGCAGGAAGTTGCGGTAGTCCTGCTGGTTGCCCGGACGGCGGCCGCGATCGAGGTCGGAGCAGTTCGGTGCCGACGCCATCATCGACAGGATCACATTGTTGCCGCCGAAGCGCACATTGTGCGCCGGGTTGCGGGCATGGAGCGTGAATTCCGACGGGCAGTTGGAGATGAGATCGAGGATCATGTCGCTGTCGAAGCGCACGCGCTCGCTGCCCTCGCGGACATCAGCGCCATTTTCCTTCATGATGCGGCGCGCTTCGTCATGCAGCACGTCGACGCCTATTTCCCTCAAGACGCGCAGCGAGGCGAGGTGGATCGATTCCAGCTCGTCGTCAGAGACCAGCTTGGTCGGCGTTAGCGGATTTCTCAGTTGCCGAAAAGCCGGCTGTTCGAAGGCGGCCGAGCCGCCGGCGCGCTTGCCCGCACGGCCACCGCGACGGGCCCGGTCGGTTGCCAAAGGCGGTTCGGCTGGATGCAGGGCGGCGGTCATGATGGTCCTCGTACGATGCTGGTAGCGGGCGGCATAATGGACCGGCGGCTGTCCGGCCATTGCGGAGGCGGCGACCACTAGGACGAGGGAAGCGACATGCCCGAACGGCAGTCCGATAGCTGACAACCTTGCCGGGGATTGGCGGACAGGACGCGCCCACTGCGGCTCTTGGCGCAAGGGGATTTCAGGCGCGGCCCTTCCTTTCCCTAAATCGAACCGCTAGCTCAGTGGTTTGCCGCTGGATGGGCCGGCAATTCATGTGGAAGGCATCATGGCTGCGACCGGTTCGAGCGATGGCGAAGCGGGGACGCAATGGGCAGCGCTTGCCGGCGTAACTGCCGCCCTCGCGATGTTCGGTGCGGCGCAAGGGCTGAGCTCGCCGCTGTTTACGCTGCTGATGCAGAAGCAAGGCATGTCGCCGGCGCTGATCGGCTTGTCGGCAGCGATGATGCCGCTTGGTCTGATCCTTTCGGCCTCGTTCGTGCCGGCAGCCGTTCGGCTGGTCGGCGCGCGCAACCTGGCTGTGGGTTGCTCATTGATTGGGGCGCTGTGCTTCCTCGGCATCGGCTACCTGCAGGACTGGGTGGGCTGGTTCGTCATCCGCTTCATCATCGGTATCGTCATCAACCCGCTCTATATACTGGGCGAAGTATGGGCGCTGTCGCTGGCGCCGCCGTCGCGCCGCGGCAGGGTGATGGGGGCATTCAACACCGTGCTGGGCGCTGGCTATGCTGCGGGGCCTTTGGTCCTGACCGCGGTTGGGATATCGGGCTGGGTTCCTTTCCTGGTCGGCATGGCCGGCTTCATCCTGTGCGCCGCGATCCTTCGTGCTGTTTCGTCAAGCCTCGCCGGCTTCGAGGATGACGGCCAATTGCCCGGCGGCTTTTTCGGTTTCGCCAGGCTGGCGCCGGCGCTGTTGTTTGCCGTGCTGGTTTCGGCGGCGGTCCAGCAGGGCACCTACGCTTTGATGCCGGTCTTCGGTGCCGCCTATGGCCTGCCCGAGAGGACGCTGGCGGCCCTGGTGATGGCACTGTCGCTGGGAAACATCTTCCTGCAAATCCCGCTCGGCCTGCTGGCCGAGCGTTTCGGCGGGCGGGCGATGGTCATCTTCTGTGCGTTGGCGACAACGACCTGCGCGGTTTTGCTGCCGTTGCTGATCACGACGCCGGCGATCTGGCTCGTCCTTCTCGTCATGGGCGCTGTCGGCTACGGCGTCTACACCATGGCGCTGGTGGAGCTCGGCAGCCGCTTCAGGGGAACCGTGCTGGTCGCCGGCAACGCCGCCTCGCATTGATGTGGGGCGCCGGCGGCATTGTCGGCCCGCCTGGCGCCGGTGCCTTGATGCAGATCATCGGTCCGCTGGGTCTGCCGGTGGCCATCGCCGGACTCCACGCGCTGCTGGTGAGCTTCGCGCTTTACCGATCGTTCAAGCGCCAAACTCCTGACAGGCCCAAAAACTCCTGACAGGCCCAAACTCATGACAGGCCTTGTCTGGAGCAAACGGTTTTTCCCGGGGCGGGGCTTACCCGCGTCGGACAGAAAAGCTAGTCCTGAGCCTGGTTTAGGTGCAAATGATGAACCTGGCGGAAGCTGACAACGAGAAGATGCAGTGGGCGGCGATCAGCGGCGTGATCGCGACCGTCTCGGTGTTCGCCATCGCGCAAGGCCTGTCCTATCCGCTGCTGAGCTTCATCCTGCAACGCCAAGGCGTTTCGCCGGCCATCATCGGGCTCTCGGCGGCAATGACGCCGATCGGCTTCATTGTCTCGTCGCCGCTGATCCCGGCACTGGCGCGCCGGTTCGGGGCAGGGCGCACCGCGCTTACCTGCGCGGCGTTTTCGGCTATTGTGCTTGCGCTGATCGGCTGGACGCAGAATGTCTATCTGTGGTTTCCGCTGCGCTTCTTGATCGGGGTGGTGACCAATCCGCTCTATGTCTTGAGCGAAATCTGGGTCATTGCACTGCGCCGCCATCGCGCCGCGGTCGCGTCATGGGTGTCTATTCAACCATCATCTCGGCCGGCTTCGCTGCCGGGCCGCTCTGCCTGCTCGCTGTCGGCACCGTGGGATGGCCGCCATTCCTGGTGGGGATCGCCGCCTTCATCTTCTGCGGCGCCTGCCTGGCGCTGGTGCTGCCGCGACTGCCGAAGGTCGACGAAGCCGGGCACAGGGTTTCGGTCATGGGCTTCATGCCCCTGGCATGGCTACTGCTGTCGGCGGTGGTCGTTGCCGCCGGTTTCGAACAGGGCGTGCTGGCGCTGCTGCCGGTCTACGGCACGCACCATGGCATCGCGGAAGCGCGCATGTCGGCGCTGCTGTCGGTGATGATCGCAGGCAACATCGCCATGCAGGTGCCGCTCGGCTTGCTGGCGGAACGGCTGACGGCGCGGCTGGTGCGATTCATCTGCGTCGTGGTGACGGTGCTGGGCTGCGCCCTGTTGCCGCTGCTCATCGAGACGCCGCTGATCTGGCCTTGCGTCTTTATCTGGGGCGCGGTCTCCTATGGCATCTACACCATGTCGATCATCGAGCTCGGCGAGCGCTTTACCGGCTCGGCGCTGGTCGCCGGCAATGCCGCCTTCTCCCTGATGTGGGGCATCGGCGGCATCGTGGTGCCGCCGCTGGCGGGTGGCGTCATGGATGTGATCGGCGCCTCCGGCCTGCCGATCACGCTGGGCACGATTTGTCTGGCACTGGCTGTGGCCACGGTCCTGCGCCGGCGGATGGTTTGAGGCCGCATTCCCCCGATGACCTGACGTCACCATCTTGAATAAAACCGCTTGCAACGCGATGTAGGCAGGGCTGCCCGCCACTAGCCTGGAGACCATGCGTGACCCAATCGATGACAAAACGCCAGACGGATGCCACCGCGGAGGACAAGTTCCTCTGGCTGGAGGACCGGACCAGCAAGGAATCGCTCGACTGGGTGCATCGCCAGAACGAGATCACCGTGGCCGAACTACAGGGCGATCCGTCCTACCAGGCGGCCTTCGAGACGGCGCTCGACCTGATGACGGCCGAGGACAACATTGCGGCCGGTGCCGCGCTCAACGGCCAAGTCTATAATTTCTGGCAGGACAAGACCAATGTGCTCGGCCTCTGGCGCCGCACGACGGTTGCTTCCTACAAGACCGAGAAGCCTGTGTGGGAGACGATCATCGACTTCGACGTGCTGTCGGCCAAGGAGGGGGTGAAGTGGGTGTTCAGCGGCGCCAGCCGCCTTTACCCCGATTTCAACCTTTGCCTGGTGGCGATGTCGCCGGATGGCGGCGATGCCAGCGAGATGCGCGAATTCGACATCGAGACCAAATCATTCATCGAGGGCGGCTTCCGCGCTCCCGCCTCGAAATCCGGCTTTTCCTGGCTGGACAAGGACACGGTCATTGTCTCGGCTGCCTTCAATGAAGACGACAAGACCCAGTCCGGTTATCCGCGCGTCGTCAAGCTGTGGAAGCGCGGCACCCGGTTGGAGGAGGCGACGCCGATCTTCGAGGCCGAGAAGCAGGATCTCGCGGCCGGCGCGGGGGTCGAGCATGATGGCGACAGGCAGTATTTGTTTCTGGCCCGCACGATCGCCTTCTTCTCCTCGCACAGTTTTCTGCGCCTGCCGTCGGGCGAAAACCGGCGCATCCCGCTGCCGGACGATGTCACCGACACCGCGCTGTTCAAGGGCCGGTTCGTGTTCGGGGTGCGCAGCCCATGGACGGCGCCGGGCGGCACTGAGTGCTTGCCGGACGGCCTCTATTCCTTCGATTTCGAACACTGGATGGACACCGGCGACCTGGGCCCTGTTGAAACCATGCTCGCGCCAGCGCACCGTGTTTCGGTCGCCGGCATTGCCCGCACTCAGGACCGGCTGTTCATCAATCTGATGGACAATGTGCGCGGCAAGGTCGTTGTCGCCGAGCGCAGCGGCGACCGCTGGTCGCTGAAGCCGGTGGCGCTGCCCGAGAACGGCAATGTCGGCATCGCGCATGCTGAGCATTTCGGTTCCAGCGTCTCCTTCTCCTTCACCGATTTCCTGACGCCGAGTTCGATCATCTGGTCGGATGATAACGGGGCGACGCTGGCCACCGTGAAATCGCAGCCGGCTCGGTTCGACGCCGCGCCGCTGGTCTCCGAACAGTTCGACGCGCGCTCGAAGGACGGCACAATGGTCCCGTATTTCGTCGTCAGGCGGCGCGACCAGAAGGGTCCGGTGCCGACGCTGCTCTACGGCTATGGCGGCTTCGAAATACCGCTGCTGCCCGGCTATGCCGGCGTGCGCGGCAGGCTGTGGCTGGAAAAGGGCAACGCCTATGTGCAGGCCTGCGTCCGCGGTGGCGGCGAGTTCGGGCCGGCCTGGCATCAGGCCGCGCTGAAGGGCAATCGCCAGACTGCCTTCGACGATTTCGCCGCGGTGGCTGAGGACGTCGTCAGGCGCGGCATAGCCACGGCTGCTTCCCTCGGCATCCAGGGCGGCTCGAATGGCGGCCTGCTTACCGGCGTTTCCCTGACGCAGCATCCCGAACTGTTCGGCGCCGTCATCATCGAGGTGCCGCTGCTCGACATGCTGCGCTACACCGAACTGCCGCCAGGCGCCTCGTGGATCGGCGAATATGGCGATCCGGCAAAACCGGAAGAAGCCAAGTGGCTCGCCGCCTATTCGCCGTACCATCATGTCTCGGCCGATGCCGACTATCCCCCGGTGCTGCTCACGACATCGACCGCCGACGACCGCGTCCATCCCGGCCATGCCCGCAAGATGGCCGCGAAGCTGCAGGAAGCAGGTCACGGCAAGACGTTGTTCTTCGAGGAGACGGAAGGCGGCCATGGCGGGCGCGGCGACCGCCGGCCGCAAGCGGCGCAAACCGCCATGAAATACGTGTTCCTGCAAAGGGTATTGAGCGGCACCGCTTGAATTCCGGGCCTCGGGCGGCATAGACTGCCGCCATGGTCTACATGAGCACATCCGGCGCCTTCGGGGTCGCGGTGACACCGTCGCCGCGCACGCTGCGCGCCGAACTGCTCAGGCTGTGCGCCCGCATCGGCTATTCGCCGCCCGCCGTCCTCTGACGAAGTCGCCCCGGCAGCTTGCCGGTTTGATTCCAGAGGAAAGAGCAAACCCATGACTTACCAGAACTATTCGCTGAAGCAGCTTCAGCAGATTGACGCCGCGCATCATCTGCATCCCTTCACCGACCACAAGGAATTGCGCGAGACCGGCTCGCGCATCATCACCCACGCCAACGGCCCGTTCATCTACGATGCCGACGGCACCGAAATACTCGACGGCATGGCCGGGCTGTGGTGCGTCAATGTCGGCTATGGCCGCGACGAGCTGGCGGACGCCGCTTACGCGCAGATGAAGGAATTGCCCTACTACAATTCCTTCTTCAAATGCTCGACGCCGACGCCCGTGCTGCTGTCGAAGAAGCTGGCCGAGCTGGCGCCCAAGGGCATCAGCCAGGTTTTCTACGGCTCCTCCGGCTCGGAGGCCAACGACACGGCGCTGCGGCTCGTGCGCCACTATTGGGTGCTGGAAGGCAAGCCGGAGAAGAACCGCATCATCTCGCGCAAGTCGGCCTATCACGGCTCGACCGTCGCCGGGACGTCGCTGGGCGGCATGGATTTGATGCACAAGCAGCTCGGCGGGGCGGTTCCCAACATCGTCCATGTCATGATGCCCTATGCTTATGAGTTGGCGCTGCCCGGCGAAAGCGACCATGATTTCGGCCTGCGCGCGGCCAAGGCCGTCGAGGACGCCATCCTCGAAGCCGGTGCCGACAAGGTGGCGGCCTTCATCGGCGAGCCGGTGATGGGCGCGGGCGGGGTGAAAATACCGCCGATGAGCTATTGGCCGGAAGTGCAGCGCATCTGCCGCAAATACGATGTGCTTTTGATGCTGGACGAGGTCATCACCGGCTATGGCCGCACCGGCGAATGGTTTGCGGCGCAGACCTTCGGCGTCGAGGCTGACACCATCACCACGGCCAAGGCACTGACCTCGGGCTATCAGCCGCTGTCGGCGCTGCTGGTCGGCGACCGTATCGCGGCGACGCTGGTCGAAAAGGGCGGCGAATTCTACCACGGCTATACCTATTCGGGTCACCCGGTGGCCTGCGCGGTGGCGCTGAAGAATCTCGAGATCATGGAGCGCGAAGGCTTGGTCGACAGGGTCAGGAACGACACCGGACCTTACTTCGCCCAGGCGCTGCAAGAGCGCATTGCCGGCCACGAACTGGTCGGCGAGGTGCGATCGATCGGGCTGATGGGCGCGATCGAGATCGTCAAGGACAAGGCGACCAAGGAGCGCTTCCTGCCGGCGGGCAGTGCCGCCGTCACCGTCCGCGACCACGCCATCGCGCAAGGCCTTATGCTGCGCGCCACCGGCGACACGATGATCCTGTCGCCGCCGCTGATCTGGACCCGCGCGACGATCGACATGGCTTGCGATCGCATCGCCAAAGCGCTGGATCTGGCGCAAGCGGATTTGCGCAAGAAGTAGATGGAACGAGCGCCGGGCGCCTTGCAAACAGGGCGCCCGGACTGTGCGCCTGCTTATCGTCAGGGTCGACGGGGTCAGCGCACCGATCGTGCTGGTCAATAAAGGCCATGAGGCAATTCCGAACGCTGCAACCGGAATAATAATTCAGACCGAGCAGTATAGTACTGCAAAACGCAAAAACCGCGCTCCATAGGAACGCGGCTTTGCCAGATACGCATGGCATTTCGCCAACAATACACTTGCGAAACTTACGGGCTCCGGTACGCGAGACCTGATCCGGAGCGCCGGGCGGATGCGATATGTCCGCCTCGCCATCCGTTATATAGGCACATCGTTACCGCCGGGTTATCGAGAGCTTAAGCAAATCTAAATTTGCAATTTTTCCGCGCAATAAAAATCGAGAAAAGCGCTGCCAAATTCGAAACTTATAGAGAACTGCCGCGAAGGAAATTTATGATGCCGGAAAAATCCGATCCGCCATTTCCCTGGGCGTTGAACAGCGCATAAAGCTGGGCCGCTTCGGCCCCCATTGGCGTCACCGCGCCGGCGCTTTGGGCCGCCTCCTGCGCCAGTTTCAGGTCCTTCAGCATGAGTGCTGCGGCAAAGCCCGGTTTGTAGTCGCGGTTGGCGGGTGAGGCCGGCACGGGACCCGGCACCGGGCAATAGGTGGTCAGCGACCAGCACTGGCCCGACGAGGTCGAGGCAACGTCGAACAGGGCCTGATGCGAGAGGCCGAGCTTTTCGGCCAGCACGAAGGCCTCTGCGACGCCGATCATCGAAATGCCGAGCATCATGTTATTGCAGATTTTGGCTGCCTGACCGGCGCCGTCGTCACCGCAATGGACGATGCGGCCTGCCATCGGCTTCAGGACCGGTTCGGCCTTGGCGAAGGCATCCTTGGCGCCGCCGGCCATGAAGGTCAGCGTTCCCGCAGCAGCACCGCCGGTGCCGCCGGAGACGGGGGCGTCGATCGAATGCAGCCCGTGCTTCCTTGCTACGGCATGCGCCTTGCGGGCCGACTCGACATCGATGGTCGAGGAATCAATGAACAGGGCGCCTGGTTTGGCCTTGGGTGCGATGTCCTCGTAGACCGAGAGCACGTGCTTGCCGGCGGGAAGCATGGTGATCACGACATCGGCGTCTTTCACCGCCGCCACGGCATTCGCCGTGACAATGACGCCATGCTCGTGGGCGACGGTGAGGTTTTCCGGCATCAGGTCAAAGCCGTGCACCGCGTGCCCCGCCTTGACGAGATTGGCAGCCATCGGGCTGCCCATATTGCCGAGACCAATGAAGGCGATGGTGGTCATAGCGGTGCTCCATGATGAGTAGGCAGTAGGCAGTAGGCAGTAGGCAGTAGGCAGTAGGCAGTAGGCAGTAGGCAGTAGGGCGACCTATTCGGGTGCGAGTTTGAGAATAAGTTGGCGAAGCATTTTTCCGATGGCCTCGGCCGCCAGAAGCAGGTGCTCAGCTTGCCCATGCGTGGCAACGCCAATGCGTTGAGCGATTTGGAGGTGTGTCTCGAACTCCTTAAGCGAGCCTTGGGCTATCCTGAGAAATTGCTGATAGCAGCCTCGGTTGTCTCGGCCATAGCCTTCCGCGATGTTTGCAGGGATAGAGGTTGCTGAACGGCGGATTTGGCTGGTCAGCCCATATATTTCCTCTTTGGGCCATGTCTTGGTCAATGAGTAGGTGCTGACAGCCAGATCCATCGCCTGCTGCCATACGATAAGATCCTTGTACGAGTTGATCTTGCCGGTCATCTTTGCCTACTGCCTACTGCCTACTGCCGTCCGATCAACGCCCGCGCGATGATGACGCGCATGATCTCGTTGGTGCCTTCGAGGATCTGGTGGACGCGCAGGTCGCGCACCAGTTTTTCGATGCCGTAATCATGGAGATAGCCGTAGCCGCCATGCAGCTGCAGCGCCTCGTTGGCGACGTTGAAGCCGATGTCGGTGACGAAGCGCTTGGCCATGGCCGACCATTTGCCGGCGTCCGGCGCCTTGCGGTCGAGTTTCGAGGCGGCGGCGTAGAGAAAGATCCGCGCTGCCTGCAATTCGGTCTCCATGTCGGCCAACCTGAACTGCAGCGCCTGGAACTGGTTGATCTTCGAGCCGAAAGCCTTGCGCTCGGCGGTATAGGCCAAAGCCTTGTCGAGCGCCGATTGCGCGCCGCCGAGCGAGCATGCCGCAATGTTGAGGCGGCCGCCGTCAAGGCCGGCCATGGCGATGCCGAAACCTGCGCCTTCCCCCGACAGCAGGTTTGCAGCCGGCACCTTGCAGTCCTCGAAGATCACCTGGCGGGTCGACTGCATGTGCCAGCCCATCTTGTGCTCGTTGGCGCCGAAGGAGAGGCCGGGCGCATCCTTCGGCACGACGAAGGTGGAAATGCCCTTCGGCCCGTCGGCGCCGGTGCGCGCCATGACGACATAGAGGTCGCTGTCGCCGGCCCCGGAGATGAACTGCTTGGCGCCGTTAAGCACATAGTCGTTGCCGTTCTTCACCGCGCGCGTCTTCAGCGCCGCGGCATCCGAGCCTGAACCCGGCTCGGTCAGGCAGTAGCTCGCCAGCCATTCCATCGAGGTCAGCTTCGGCAGGAAGCGTTGGCGCTGCTCGTCGTCGCCGAAGCGATCGATCATCGACGCCGCCATATTGTGGATCGAGATGAAGGAGGAAAACGCCGGATCGGCGTGCGACAGTGCCTCGAAGATCAGCACGGCGTCGAGCCGGCCGAGCGCCGAGCCGCCGACATCGTCCCTGACATAGATGCCGCCGAGGCCGAGCGGGCCGGTCTCGCGGATTACATCGGCGGGAAAGTGTCTTGCCCGGTCCCATTCGAGCGCATTGGGCGCAACGCGATCGGCGGCGAAGGCCTGTGCCATCTCCTGGATGGCGCGCTGTTCCTCGTTGAGCTCGAACTGGCTGGTGCTCGCATCGACCGCGGCGTCCATGGCGTGCTCCCTGTGTTCCCCAGCTGGGGTTGGCTTGCTGGCCTGTTGTTTTTGGCTTTGCGCGCCGCTCAATCTAGACCAATGATGCCGCCGCGCAACCCGGCTCGCCGCGCAGCCGCTGTGCATGAATGGATCAACGGAGCATTGCGTGCCGACATATTTCGACGAATTGCTCGACCGCTTCCATGCCTATCTCCGGGGCGTGGACAACGCGCTGGTGCGGGACGCCGTGACCCGGATCGGCTGGAATATGACGGCGCGCGTGCTCGAAGCGCATCCGCTGCCTTGCCTTGGTCTGCTCGACCGCATTGTCGAACTGGCGCCGCCGGACCCGCAGCCTCTGGTGCAACTGCTGGCGGAGCGTCGTGACGATCTGTGCTGGGGGCAGACCTACAACGCGAGCGATTTTGGTGAAGCGTTCTTGCAGAAATACGGCTGGCTGGAGGTGTTTGGCACGCGCGGCCATTTCGCCAATGAAGAGGTCGCGGCCGGATTGCTGATCCTGGGGCCCGGCATCACCTATCCCGACCATCATCACATTGCCGAGGAGATCTACATTCCGCTGACCGGCGGCACCGAGTGGCGCATGGGCGAAGGCGGCTTTCGCACCCGCCAGGCGGGCGAAATTATCCATCACGCCTCCAATGTCAGCCATGCCATGCGCACCGGCAGCGAAGCGTTGCTGGCGCTCTACATCTGGCGCGGCGGGCCGCTGGCGCAGAAATCGACCGTTTCCGGCGCGCAGGGCAGGGGCTGAGCATGGCCAAGGCGATCATGCTGCAAGGCACGGGTTCGGATGTCGGCAAGACGGTGCTGGTGGCGGGGCTCTGCCGCGCGGCCAGGAATCGCGGGCTGAAAGTCAGGCCGTTCAAGCCGCAGAACATGTCGAACAATGCCGCCGTCGCCGACATTCCGGGCGACGACCGCCCCGGCGGCGGCGAGATTGGCCGTGGGCAATGGCTGCAAGCGCTGGCGTGTGGTGTTCAGCCGACCGTGCATATGAATCCGGTGCTGCTCAAACCCCAGAGCGACATCGGTTCGCAGGTGATCGTGCAGGGCAAGGTGTTCGGCGAGGCGCGAGCGCGCGACTACCAGGCAATGAAAGCGGGGCTGATGGACGCCGTGCTGGAGTCCTGGACGAAGGTCGGTGAGGGCGCCGATCTGGTCGTCGTCGAGGGCGCCGGATCGCCGGCCGAAATCAACCTGCGCAGCCGCGACATCGCCAATATGGGCTTTGCCACGCGCGCCGCCGTGCCGGTCATCCTGGTCGGCGACATCGACCGCGGTGGCGTCATCGCTTCGGTCGCCGGCACGCATCTGATCCTGCCGGAGGAAGACAGGCGCATGATCGTCGGCTACCTCATCAATAAGTTCCGCGGCGATGTCTCGCTGTTCGACGACGGCATCCGGTCGATCGAAAGTTTCACCGGCTGGCGCTGCTTTGGCGTCGTGCCGTGGCTGAAGGCGGCGGCGCGATTGCCTTCGGAGGATTCGGTCGTGCTCGAACGCATGGCATCGGGCGAGAAGCGGGCGTTGAAGGTCGCCGTGCCGATGCTTGGCCGCATCGCCAATTTCGACGACCTCGACCCGCTCAAGGCCGAGCCGCAGGTCGAAGTGGTGTTCGTGCCGCCGGGGCAGCGCTTGCCGGAGGATGCCGGCTTGGTGGTCATTCCCGGTTCCAAATCGACGATCGGGGATCTCATGAAATTCCGCGAGAATGGCTGGGATCGCGATCTCCTCGCGCACCGCAAACGCGGCGGCCATATCGTCGGCATTTGCGGCGGCTTCCAGATGCTCGGCCGCCTGGTGCGCGATCCCGATGGCATCGAGGGCAGCGTCACCGAGGCGGAAGGTCTTGGTCTGCTCGACATCGAGACGGTGATGGAACCGGAAAAGACGGTGCGCAATGTCAGCGCGCGCTCGGTGCCGTTCGGCCTGGCGCTCGAGGGCTACGAAATCCATCTCGGCCGTACCACCGGGCCGGACATGGCGCGGCCGTCGGCTGTGATCAACGGCATCGACGACGGTGCCATTTCCGCCGATGGCAAGGTTTTTGGCACCTATCTGCACGGCCTGTTTTCCGCCGACGCTTTCCGAGCGAGATTCCTGGAAAGCCTCGGCGTGAAAGGCGGCGGCGTCGACTATCGGGCGGACGTGGAAAACGCTCTGGACGAGATCGCAGCCGAACTGGAGCGCCATCTCGATTGCGATGCGATTTTTGGGTTAGCGAGGTAGGGCCGTCCACCGTTTCGTCATCCTCGGGTCTGCGCGTCCGCTTTGCTTCGTGGCCATCCTTCCGCGGAAGACCCTAACAGACCATGCATCCAAAGCAAAAGCGCCCGGCTTTTGACCGGGCGCTTCGAATTGCAGAGGTCGCGGGTGCCTAGGCGCCGCGCATCAGGCAGGCGGCGGCAAGCACAATGTATGCGATGAGGACAATCCACACCGCAGCCAGAGGAATGAACGCAAGAACGCCAAGCGCGGCGAGCACGCCGATGATGGCGATAACTAGGGAGATGATGAAAACAAGCTGAGTGGGTGCACTAAGATTCATGTGTGGTCCCTCCAACATGATTCGTACAACGGCATTCTATCAGGCGTGGGCCTATACACCAATCAGCTGGCGCAGTGGGTTCGCCGGGTCGGCCAGCAGCTTCACCGCCAGCGACAGGCAGATGATCACCAGCAGCGGCTTGATCAGCCTTGCGCCGATGCGGATGGCAAGGCTGGCGCCGAGCCGGGCGCCGAGGAACTGGGCGACGCCCATCATCAGCCCGATCTTCCAGTAGACGACGCCGGCGACGGCAAAGACGATGAAGCCGCCAATGTTGGAGGCGAAATTGAGCAGCTTGGTGTGTGCCGTCGCCTTGAGCACGCCGAAGCCGGCAAGGCTGACGAAGGCCAGCATGTAGAAGGAGCCGGCTCCCGGCCCGAACAGCCCGTCATAGAAGCCGACCAAAGGGGCGATGACCAGCCCGAACAGGAAGTGCGACAGGCGCTCGGCGCGGTCGACATCGTTCATGTTGGGTTTCACGGCGAAGTAGATCGCGATGGCGATCAAAAGCAGCGGCAGCAGCGCCCGCAGGAGATCACCCGGCACGAATGCCGCCAGCAAGGCGCCGACGGCACTGCCGGCAAGGGCCAGAAGCGCCGATGGCAGCTGTCGGCGCAGATCGACATGGCCATTCCTGGCATAGTGGATGGTCGCCGAAGCGGTGCCGAAAATGCCCTGCAGCTTGTTGGTTCCAAGCGCTGCGACCGGCGGGAATCCGGCAAGCAGCAGGGCCGGGATGGTGATCAGCCCGCCGCCGCCGGCTATCGAATCGACAAAGCCGGCTGCAAAGGCGGCCAAGGCAAGCATGATGACGGTGTGGGTAGCGAGGTGGAGCATCGGGATTTCTGAACATTCCGGCGGGAAAGGTGATGCCGCGCCTTCTCATGGCCATCTGGTTTGCGCAAGGCCGATTCCGCGCTACGTCCATCCAAGCGCGTTGCGCTTGGATTTCCTGTGGTGCATGTCATTATCCCAATACCGCTGGGCAATTTTGGGTCATGTGCACTGAGCGGACTCGGAAAAGGGATACTGTTGGCGATGGCATTGCTCGACCAGATACGCTCGATCTTCGATGGTGACCCCGGCGTGCGCAAGGTTGCCGACGACCCGGTGCTGTCGGCGGAACTCTTGATGCTGTTTCGCATGATCCTGGCCGACGGCTCGGTTTCGGAGAGCGAGATGGTCGCCTTCCGGCGCATCTGCAAGGACGCCTTCGGCATCCCGGAAAGCAGCATCGACGCGGTCATCGAATATCTCAATGATTTCGGCTACGAGACCAACGGTTCGCAAGCCATGGCGCTGTTCCGCGATCTCGATGTCGAACGGCGCAAGTTGCTGGCGCTCCACATGGCGGAGATCGCCAAAGCCGATTCCAAACTGGCCGAGAGCGAAGTGCGGCTGTTGCGCCGCACGCTCGATTTGCTCGACATCAGCCCGGTCGATGTGGTGAAGCCGGAGGAGTGAGGCAGACCAGGGGCAACGGCCGCCCGGCCGGGTCCCCGCTGCTTCGCAGCGTCCCAGCGTTCGTGACCTTTCATCGTGCCACTGGCACGATGAATTCGCTGCGCGAACCGGTCACTCACCCCTGTTCCTGCATACGGTGAGCGATCGCCCGATGCAGATCGGGCGCAGCCGCGACCAGCGCCCTGGCCGCCTCCGACTGCGGATGATCGAGCACGTCGCCGGTCTTGCCGCGCTCGACGATCCTGCCGTCATGCATGACCAGCACCTCATCGGTGATGGCGCGGGCGACGGTCAAATCGTGAGTGATGAAGAGATAGCCGATGCCGAGCTTCTGGTTGAGCTCTGCGAACAGATCGAGGATCTGGGCGCGGATCGACACGTCGAGCGCCGAGACCGGCTCGTCGGCGACGACCAGCTTCGGCCTTGTGATGATGGCGCGGGCGATCGACAGGCGCTGGCGCTGGCCGCCGGAAAACTCATGCGGATATTTGTCCATGTCGCTGACGCCGAGGCCGACCTCGTGCAGCGCATGCGCCACCATCTCGCGCCGCTCGGCCGGTGTCGGCTTCTTTTCCAGTACATGCAGCGGCTCGGCGACCAGTTTCTCGACCTTCTGGCGCGGGTCGAAAGAGCCGTAGGGATCCTGGAACACCACCTGCATGTCGCGCCGCGCGGCTTTGAGCTCCGCCTCGCTTTTGCCGGTGATGGTCTCGCCGCGAAAGCGGATCGTTCCCGATGTCGATTTGTCGAGCGCCAGGATCATGCGGGCAAGCGTTGACTTGCCGCAGCCGGAGCGGCCGACCAGCGCCACCGATTGGCCCGGCGCCAGCGACAAGGACACGTCGTCGACGGCGCGGATCGGAGACGCTGACTTGAACAGGGAGGTGCGCCGGCCCGGATAGTCCCGTGTCACGCCTTCGACCTCAAGCAGCGGTTTGCCCTGGCCGGCGGCGTGAACCTTGGCGCGGGCGGGCACGTGCATGGAGGCCAGCGCCAGCTGGCGCGTGTAGGGATGCAGCTGTTCCGACAGCGTGCGTGCGGTGTCGCCGGCTTCCATCACCTCGCCATGGCGCAGAATGGTGATGCGGTCGGTCATTTCGGTGACGACCGCGAGATCGTGCGAGATCAACAGCAGGCCCATGCGGTTTTCGCTGACAAGGCCGCGCAAGAGGTCGAGGATCTGCGCCTGCAGCACCACGTCGAGCGCCGTGGTCGGCTCGTCGGCGATGAGCAGCTTGGGTTTCAATGCGCAGGCAATGGCGATGACGACGCGCTGGCGCTGGCCGCCCGACAGTTCGTGCGGATAGCGCGACAGCGGGAATTTGGCCTCGGGCAGGCCGACGCGGTCGAGCATTTTGCGCGCCCGGTCTTCGGCTTCCGCGCGGCTTGCCCTGGTGTGCCGGCGTATGCCTTCAGCGACCTGCTCGCCGATCGTCTTGACCGGGTTAAGCGCCGTCATAGGTTCCTGGAACACCATGCCGATGTCGTCGCCGCGCAGCGCGCACATCTGGTCCTCGGTTGCGGCCAGAATATCGATGCCGTCGAAGGTCACGCGGCCGGTGGCGCGCGCAGCATGCGGCAGAAGCTGCATGATGGTCAGCGCCGTCATCGATTTGCCCGAGCCGGATTCGCCGACCAGCCCCATCACCTCGCCGGGCGCGACGGAGAGGTCGACCCCTTTCAGGATCGGCGTGTCGCCGATGGCCAGCGACAGGTTCTCCATCTGCAGCAGGCTCATCGCTGCCGCCGCGATTTCGGGTCGAGTATGTCGGCGATGCCGTCGCCGAGCAGATTGAGCCCAAGCACCGTGACGACGATGGCCATGCCGGGGAAGATGGCCATCCAAGGCGCCACCACCATGCGCGTCTGAGCGTCGAACAGCATGCGGCCCCAGCTCGGCATTGGCGGCTGGGCGCCGAGTCCGACATAGGAGAGGCCGGCTTCGGCCAAAATGCCGAGCGCGAACTGGATGGTGCCTTGCACCAGAAGCAGCGTGGCGATGTTGGGCAGCACGTGCTCGATTGTAATCTGCGTCTTGCTCTTGCCGGCGGCGCGCGCGGCGAGGATGAATTCGCGCGGCCAGATCGCCAGCGCACCTGCCCGGGCGACGCGCGCAAACACCGGGATGTTGAAAATGCCGATTGCGATGATGGCGTTGATTGCGCCCGGTCCGAAGATGGCGGTGATCATGATCGCCGACAGCAGCGCCGGGAAGGCGAAGACGAGGTCGTTCAGCCGCATCAGCGCCTCGTCGACAAACCCGCCGCGCGCCGCGGCGAAGGCGCCGAGCGGCACGCCGACGCCCATGCCGATGCCGACCGCGACCAGCGCCACGGCAATTGAGTTGCGGGCGCCGACCATGATCATCGACAGGATGTCGCGGCCGAAATGATCGGTGCCGAACCAGTGCGCCGCAGAGGGCGCCAGCGTCTTGTCCGAGATCACCAGTTTGGTCACGTCGTAGGGCGTCCAGACGTAGGAGATGACCGCTATTGCAGCCACCAGCACCGTGATGGCGAAGCCGATGAGGAAGGAGCGGTTGCGGAAGGCCTTGGCCAGAATGCTGCCCAACGTCTCCTGCGGGATGTCGATGTGCAGCGTCATTGCCGGCCTCGAAGGCGCGGATCGACGATGGCGTAGGAGACGTCGACGACGAGGTTGACTGCAATGACGGCGACGACCAGCAGCATGACGATGCTTTCCACCACGATCAGGTCGCGCTGAGTGATCGCCTGGAACACCAGCCGTCCCAGACCAGGCAGATAAAAGACGTTCTCGATGATGATGGTGCCGGCGAGCAGGAAGGCGAATTGCAGGCCCAGAATGGTCAGAACCGGGATCATCGCATTGCGCAGCGCGTGCCGCCACAGCACAGCGCGATAGGGCAGGCCCTTGGCGCGGGCGGTGCGAATATAATCCTCGTTCAGCACCTCGAGCAGCGCGGAGCGGGCAACGCGAGCCAGGATCGCGGCCTGCGGCAGAGCGAGTGCTACGGCCGGCAGCAGCAGCGATTTCAGCGCCGGCCAGGCGCCGGCGCTCCAGCCGGGGAAACCGCCGGCCGGCACCAGCCGCAGCCAGACGGCAAAGAGGTAGATCAGCATCAGCGCGAACCAGAAGTTCGGGATGGCGACGCCGAGCTGGGCGGCGCCCATGGCGATCGTGTCACCGGCCCGCCCGCGCCGGCTGGCGGAATAGAGCCCGACCGGGATGGCAATGATGGTCGACAGCGCCAGCGCGATCAGCGCCAGCGGCAGGGAAACCGCCATGCGCTCGCGGACAAGGTCGATGACCGGCACCGAATAAGTGTAGGAGCGGCCGAAATCGAGGCTGAGCAGGCCACCGACCCAGTGGAGGTAACGCAGGAGAAGCGGTGCGTTGAGGCCCATCTGGTTGCGCAGGAGTTCGACCTGATCGGCGCTGGCGTTGAGGCCGAGCATCAGCCGCGCCGGGTCGCCGGGCAGGATTTCGAGCACGGCGAAAACGATCATCGAGGCCAGGATCAAGGTTGCGATGGCGATGGCGAGGCGTTTGAGGAGGTAGGCGGTCATGGTGGAGGGAATGGTGCGTTGCCAAGTGCGATGACTGAGCAAAGGCAGCGTTCTGTCACACCCCCCTCTGTCCTGCCGGACCCGGCCCTTCGCTGTCGCTTCGGGCGTTCGTTGTTCGGAAAGCCAAGCAGTTGGCTTTCCGTCCGCTGCGCGGACCACTCCTCACCCCCCGCAAGGGGGGAGATCAGCAGTTTCCGTGTCGTCGACCAGCGTTCAACGTTCGCGATAGGCGAAAGCGGAGATGAGAGCCCAATCTCCCCCCTTGCGGGGGAGATGCCCGGCAGGGCAGAGGGGGGTGTGAAGGAATGCACACTGTTGCCTGTCGGGCGCCGCCTCAATCCGTCCACTTCACCTTGGTCAGATCATTCGCCTGGATCGGCGCATTCTCCCACAGGCCCTGCAGCTTGGCGTCCCAGACGCCGACCTTCGGCAGTTCATAGAGGAAGCCGACCACGGCGTCGTCGGCCAGGATCTTCTGTGCTTCGCCGAGCAGCGTGTTGCGCTTGGCGTCGTCGGAGGTGAGGTTCAGCTCGGCGATGATCTTGTCGAAGGCGGGGTTGTCGTAGTTGAAGTAGTAGTCCTTGCGCGAATAGATATCGATGTCGCCGGGCTCGGTGTGGGAGACGATGGTCAGGTCGTAATCCTTCTTGGTGAACACCTGATCCAGCCACTGCGCCCATTCGACCGGAATGATTTCCAGGTCGATGCCGACATCGCGCAGCTGCGAGGCGATGATCTCGCCGCCAAGCCGTGCATAGGAAGGCGGCGGCAGTTTCAGCGTCGCCTTGATGCCGTTTTCGAAGCCGGCTTGCTTCAGCAGCTCCTTGGCCTTGTCGACATTGTGCGGGTACAGGCCGGTGAGGTCGACATAGGCCTTGCTGGCGGGCGACATGTGCGAACCGATCGGCACGCCGAGGCCGGCCGAGGCGCCGTCGATGATCGCCTTGCGGTCGAGCGCAAAGGCAATCGCCTGCCGCACCTCGAGCTTGTCGAAAGGCGGCTTCTTGTTGTTGATCGCCAAAATGGTCTCGCCCTCGGTCGAGCCGATCACCACCTTGAAGCGCGGATCGTCCTTGACCTGCGCGACGCTGTCGGGATCGAAGAAAGGGAAAGCCTGGATGTCGCCCGAGAGCAGCGCCGGCACGGCCGCGGCGGCGTCGGGAACGATGCGGAACTCGGCCTTGTCGAGGAACACCGGGGCGCCCCAGTAAGTGTCCGATTTCACCAGCGTGATCGACGAGCCCTTGGCCCAGCTCTGGAATTTGAACGGGCCGGTGCCGATGGGCTTTTCCTTGTTGGTGTCGGCGCTCTCGGGCGCAACAATCACCGCGTCGCCCCAGCCCAGATTGTAGAGGAACGACCCCTGCGGGTTCTTCAGCGTCACCTTGACCGTAGTCGGATCGACGACTTCGACCGTATCGACGGAGGCGAACAGGGCTTTTTGCGCGTTGACCGAATTGTCGGCGCGGGCGCGGTCGAGCGAGAACTTCACGTCGCCGGCGTCGAAATCGCTGCCGTCATGGAATTTGACGCCGGTGTGCAGCTTGAAGGTGTAGACCTTGCCATCGTCGGAAATGGCCCAGCTCTCGGCAAGGTCGGGCAGCACTTCGCCATTCGGACCGATGCGGGTCAGGCCCTCGAAGACGTTGGCGTAGAGCACTTCGTCGATCGCCGCGGCAGCACCGGCGGTCGGATCGAGATGTGGCGGCTCGAGCGTAATGCCGATCACCAGGTCGGTGCGTGCGGCAAATGCCTGACTGCCGGCCAGTGCCAGCACCGCGGCGGCAAGAATGGTTTTCCACAATTTCATCGTGCAACTCCCAAATGCTCGAACCCTGGTGCGATAGAAGCGTGATTTCGAGGTGGAGTAAATTGCGTTTCGTGCTCTGCAGCGGCGCGGGGAGGAATGTTTTTTCAGCGAAGTCGATGGTTCAGTCCGCGGCCGTGCCTCTGAGCAGCACATTCAGCCCGATCGCCATCACCTTGGCCGACTCCACCATATCAGAGATACCGACCCATTCGTCGGGCCGGTGGGCGAGGTCCAAAATGCCCGGGCCATAGGCGATGCAATCATAGATGTGGCCGATGCGGGCGATGTGTTTCTGGTCGTAAGTGCCTGGCGAAATGACATAATCCGGCTCGCGGTCGAAGATCGCCATGATGCCTTGCGCCACCGCCTTGACCACCGGCGCGTCGCGCTCGGTCATCAGCGGCAGCACCTCCATCAGGTTGCGAATCTCGTAGTCGAACTTTTTGCGCTCGCGCTTCAGCCGGTCGAGGATATCGGTCACCTCGCTCTTGACCGTGGCAAGGTCCTCCTCGAGCAGGAAGCGGCGGTCGATGGTCAGCCGGCAGGCGTCGGGCACGTTGGGTGAGGGCAGGCCGGGGCGGAAATCCTCGGTCTGGCCGCCATGGATCGAGTTGATGTTCATGGTCGAGCGCTTTGCGCCTTCGGGCACGACAGGCATGCGCGTCACCTTGCGGTCGAGCGCCGGAAACAGTTCATCCTCGAAGGCCTGCAGCACGGCGCCCATGTGGCGCACGGCATTGTCGCCGAGGAACGGCATCGAGCCATGCGCGATCTCGCCCTTGGTCTCGATCTCCGCCCACCAGACGCCGCGATGGCCAAGACAGATGCGGTCCTTGTTCAGCGGCTCGGGGATGATGACGTGGTCGACCTTGGGTTTCGAGAAATAGCCAAGCTTCGCCAGATGGGCGACGCCGCCGAAGCCGCCGGACTCTTCATCGACGGTGCCGGAGATTTCGATGGCGCCAGGAAAGTCGGGGAATACCTCCATGAAGGCTTCCGCCGCGATGATCGAGGCGGCCATGCCCCCTTTCATGTCGCAGGCGCCGCGCCCGTAGACCTTGCCGTCCTTCACCACGCCGGCAAAGGGATCGACGCTCCAGCCCTCGCCGGCTTCGACCACATCGATGTGGGAGTTGAAATGGACACAGGCTCCAGGCGAGCGGCCGTCGAAGCGGGCGACGACATTGACGCGGGGATAGCGGTCGGTGTCGCCGGGCGTGCCTTCGGCGCGGATGAATTCGGTTTCGAAGCCAAGCCTGCCTAGGCGCGCACCGATATATTCGGCGCAGGGGCGATAGGCTTCGCCAGGCGGGTTGATGGTCGGGAAGCGGATCAGGTCGGCGGTCAGTGCGACCAAGTCATCAACACGGGCGTCTATCGCTTTGAAGAGTCGTTTGTTCATTCCCGGATTTGAGCAGGCAAGGGGGTGGTTTTGCAAGCATCGCGCCACTGGCGCCGAAACTTCGTGTCGCAGCGGCAACTATGGCGGAAAATCGTTCAAATTCGCTGCTTTAGATTGGCGAATTTATCAAGGAGTGTGTGTTAGATCACTCACCTGTCGTTAAAAAGATGAAAAACCGCGTGATGACAGGGCAGGCAAGGGGCATCAAAGGGGTTTGATCTCATGACTAAAATCGTTCTCATGGCAGCTGCTTTTGCTGCGATGCTGTTCGGCACGTCCATCGAAAGCAGGGCTGCCTCGCTGGTGGCCAGCATCGACGTCTCGTCGCAGACCATGACCGTCAGCCAATACGGCCAGGTGCTTTATCGCTGGAGCGTGTCGACCGCCCGCAGTGGCTATTTCACGCCGCGCGGCACCTATCGGCCGCAACGCACGGCGAGGATGTGGTATTCGAAAAAATACCACATGTCGCC
The DNA here is from genome assembly GCF_040324515.1 of Mesorhizobium sp. C264A. NCBI lineage: Bacteria > Pseudomonadati > Pseudomonadota > Alphaproteobacteria > Hyphomicrobiales > Phyllobacteriaceae > Mesorhizobium > Mesorhizobium sp. C264A. Next base: position 1,100,056 of record NZ_JAMYVY010000001.1, read on the forward strand.
AATGCCTTACTCGGTGTTCTTCCATGGCGGCTACGCCATCCACGGCACCGGCGCGGTCAGGCAGCTAGGGCGTCCCGCATCGCATGGCTGCGTGCGGCTGCACACCGCCAATGCCGCGATGTTCTATGCGATGGTGCGCGAAGTCGGCTTCGGCAATACGCGGATCGTTGTGACGAACTGAGGCTATCGACGACTTAAGATTGACGCTGCCGCTGGCCGGTGGCGTTGGCCTGTCCGCGCCGGCGCCGACGCCGGCCCGAGATTTCCCACCTTTTGTGGAACCACATCCACTGTCCCGGATCCTCGCGCACCCAGCGCTCGACCACGTTGGCGAGCAGTTGGGTGGTGGCCGCGACATCGACGCTGCCGCTTTCATTGCGCGGCAAGGTCAGCTTGTCCTCGATCTCGAGGCGGAAGCGGTTGCCAGGCAGCCGCACACATCGCGCCGGATAGACGTCGCAATCATAGTGACGGGCGAGCATGCCCAGAACCGGATTGCTCTGGCATGGGCGGTTAAAGAAGATTGTCTCCAGTCCGCTAGAGAATTTCTGGTCTACCAGCACGCCGATATTGCCGCCTTTCTCCAGAATCGACGCCAGCGCGAAGGAGGCGCCGGTCGAAGACGGCAGCAAGGCGCCCATGCTCGAACGCCGCGTCGAATGGATATAATCGGCGAGGTAAGGATTGTTCGGCGGACGAAACAGCGCCGTGATCTTCATGCCGAACGTCGCGGCAGCCACCGGCAGCAGTTCGAAATTGCCGAGATGGCCGGTGAACAGGATATGCGGTTTGTCCTCGCCAGCTATCTGATGGAAATGATCGGCGCCGCCAACTTCGACGCGGCCGGGCGTCGCTGCGTTCGGATCATAGTCGAAGAGCGCGTCGAGAAAGATGTATTCGGCGGCGAGCCGGGCCATGTTGCCCCACATGTCGGAGGCGATGGCCTCGATCTCGACATCGCTCTTTTCGGGATAGGCAAGGCGCAGATTGTTGATGGCGACGCGGTGGCGCCCGACCCACGGACCGATGCGCCGGGCCGCCCGGTCGGCGAAATTGAGCGCCCTGTCCGCGGGCAAGAGGCGCAGCAGCGATATGATCGTCATCGCCACGCGCGCCACCAGCCAGTGCTCCATCTGGCGCAGTCTTCGGCCATAGCGGAACATGAAGTCCCGGCGGGCTTTCTTGAACACCGAGCCGGCCATAGTCCTAGGAAACGCGCAGGATGATCTTGCCGAACACGTCGCGGCCTTCCATGCGCTTCAACGCGGCGTCGATGCCGTCGAAGCCGACCTCGGTGTCGATGACAGGTGCGACCTGTCCCGCCGCCATCTTCTGCATGGCGTTGGCCATGTTCTCCATGCGGCAGCCGAAGGACCCGAGCAGCTTCAGCTGCTGCTGGAACAGCTGCATCAGATTGATCTGCGTCGACACGCCGGAGGTCGAGCCGCAGGTGACCAGGCGGCCGCCGCGCTTGAGGCACAGCATCGAGGCCGCAAAGGTGTCGGCGCCGACATGCTCGAAGACGACGTCGACGCCCTTCTTCCTGGTGAGCTTGCGCACGACGCCTTCGAAACGGTCGTCGCGGTAGTTGATGACGTGATCGGCGCCGAGCGCCTTGGCCTTGTCGATCTTGTCGTTGGAGCCGACCGTGGTGATGATGGTGCAACCCATGCGCCTGGCCAGCTGGATCGCCGCCGAGCCGATGCCGGAGCCGCCGGCATGGATGAGGATGGTTTCGCCGGGCTGCAGCTTGGCATTGTCGAACAGCATGTGCTCTACGGTGCCGAAGGTGACAGGGGCGACGGCAGCGCCGACATCGGTCACGCCGGGAGGGGCAGGGACCAGCAGGCGCGCCGGCAGGTTGATCTTCTCCTGCGCAAAGCCGTCGAGATGGAAGCCGTGGACACCCGAGACATGTTCGCAGAGATTGTCACGGCCTTCGCGGCAGGCGCGGCAAAGGCCGCAGGTGCGCGCGCCGTAGATCGATACCAATTGTCCGGGCAGCAGGCTGGACACGCCGGGGCCGACAGCCTCGACCTCGCCGGAGGCTTCGGCGCCGACGACCAGCGGCAGCTTGCGCTTGGCGAACGCCATGCCGCGCCAGCCCCAGACGTCGATATGGTTCAGCGCCACCGCCTTGATGCGCAACGTGACTTCGCCCAATGCGGGGGGCGGCGGGGGCGGCAGGTCCACCGTTTCAAGACGGCGGTCCTCGATAAGTTGCAGTGCGCGCATGGGGCCTGTCAGTCTGGCTGAAAAAGGTCGCTTAGACCGGTTCCCGCGCCATGACAAGGCAAGTGTTCTGGCCGCCGAAGCCGAACGAGTTCGAGAGCACGGTGCCGACTTCGGCATTGCGCTTCTTGTTGGGCACCACGTCGAGCACGATTGCCGGGTCGGGATTGTCGTAGTTGATGGTCGGCGGAATGACGCTTTCGCGCATGGTCATCAGCGAAAACGCCGCTTCGACGGCGCCGGCCGCCGACAGCGTGTGGCCGATCATCGACTTGTTGGACGAGACCGGCATCGAGCCGATGCGATCGCCGAACACGGTCGACAGCGACAGATGCTCCATCTTGTCGTTTTCCGGTGTCGAGGTGCCGTGAGCGTTGACGTAGTCGATCTCGTCCTTGCTCAAGCCGGCATCGGCAAGAGCGGCGCGCACTGCTGCGATCGCCGGGGAACCGTCGGGCTTGGAACGGGTGCGATGGAAATCGTCGGCCTTTTCACCGCAGCCGCGCAGGATGCCGAGAACGCTTGCGCCCCGTGCAAGGGCCGCCTCAAGCGATTCCAACACCAGAGCGCCGGAGCCTTCGGCCAGCACAAAGCCGTCGCGGTCCTTGGAGAAGGGTTTTGACGCCTTTTCCGGGATGTCATTGTGGGTCGACAGCGCCGAGAGCAGCGAAAAGCGGATCAGCGCCTCGGCGGTTGCCGAACCGTCGGCGCCGATCGACAGCGCCCGGTCGCATTCGCCGCGCCGGATCGCCTCGACGCCGAGCTGGATGGCGGTGGCGCCCGAAGCGCAGGCCGTCGACAGCGTGATCGGCAGGCCGCGCGTGCCAAAGCGGTCGGCCAGCCGGTCGGCGATCGCGCCGAACTGCGTGCTTGCGAACGTATCTGTTTCCTTCAGCCCGCGCGCCACCCTGAGCAGCCTTTCGGCGCCGGCGCCTTTGCCGTCGGAATTGTAGAGCGCGAAGCGATCCTGCCAGTCGAGTTCGACCGGCGGCGAGGCGAGGAACAGAGGCCCGCCAAAATCAGAGGAATCGAGGCCGGATTCGGCCACCGCCTCCTTCGCTGCGGTTTCGGCCAGCTCGTAGGTCAGCAGGCTGGCGCCTTTCGAGCTTGAGTCGAGGAAGTCGACCATGCCGGAGATGCGGGTGTTGAGGTGGTCGACGGGAAAGCGGGTGATCGGGTGGATGCCCGATTTGCCGGAGGTCAGTGCCGCCCAGTTATCGGCCTTGCCGATGCCGAGCGACGTTACCACGCCGATGCCGGTGACGGCGACGATCGGCCTGCCCATGTGATCTCTGAGATTGGCCATCCGGAACCTCTTAACTTTGCAGCACGATCGCGCAGCGCTGCTTCAAGCAGCGTTGACCAGCGCCATGCCCTCGAATTGGTGATAGCCGATCGCCGTTGCGAGCACGGTTTCGGGAATGCCTTCGAACCGCTTCTCGGCCGCGGCGTCGAATACGGGGTAGGCGGCCTTGCGGTCGACGGCCAGGGCGGCGAGGGCGACCGCGAATGGAAACTGCGCTTCCTTCATATGCCCGGTCAGCGTGGCGAAGCCGCGCGCCGATATCGCCGGATTGGCATCCAGCGCTGACTTTTCGGCTGACGTTGCGGTATGCGCCCCGGATGCGCCCGACAGGGCCAGCAACTTGCCGTTCGGGAGAGCCGCCTGTTTGAGCAATGCCGCGATCTCGGCGTCAAGCTCGCCGCGCGAGCGCCGGGCGCGGCCTGAGACGACCGGTCCGAGCTCGGCATAGATTTTCCGCCCACGCCTTTGCGCGTGTTCGCGCTGCTCCAGCACCAGGAAGGCGCCACCGGAGCCGGAGACCAGGCCACCGCCCTCGGCGCCCTGTCTCTGCCAGACCGGCTTCCATGGGCCGCGATGCAGATAGCCGGCCAATTCATAGCCGAGCAGCATGTCGGAATGTTCGGTCTGGAAGGCGCCACCTACCAGTATGTGGGTCGACTGTCCGGAGCGGATGCGCGCCGCGGCGGTCTCGACGGCGGCGACGCCGGCACCTTCCTCGCCCATGAAGGTCCTCGACGATCCCGTCACCTTGTGGACGATGGAGATGTTGCCGGCGAGCAGATTGGAGAGCTGGGCCAGGAAAAGCGTCGGCCGCAATTCGGTGGTCAGCTTCTCGTTGAGCAGCACGTCGCGGTCGTTGCGGCTCTCGGACGCGGCGAGGATGGCGGCATCGACCGCCTCGTCTCGCTCGCCGCCGCCGGCAGCGACAACCATGTCCATGGTCGTGCAGAGCTCGTCATTGCCCTTGATGCCGGCGTCGTCCAGCGCCATGCCGGCGGCATAGGTGCCCAGCCTCTGCCATGTTTCCATCTGCCGCTGGTCGCCGCGCTTGGCGATCTGCAGGTTCCAGTCGATCTCCGGCAGTGGATGCACGGTGTAGGGCGCAAAGCGCGCGGCTTCGAGCACCGGCTGCAGGCCGGGCTGCGCCAGCTTCTGCCAGTGGGTATCCGGACCCTCTCCCAGCGAGGAGACAAGGCCGATACCGGTGATGACGACGTCGCGAGGGCTGCTCATGAGCGGCTTTGTGGGTCAGGCGGCGCAGCCCGTCAAGGCCGCGCGCCAGCCGATATCAGGCGGTCTTGGCGGCGACCAGCGCGTCGATCTTGGCGCACAGGTTCTTCATGACGAAGTAATCGTCGGTCGAAGCCTTGCCGTCATTGACTTCCTGGGTCCACTTTTCCAGCGGCACCTTGATGCCGAATTCCTTGTCGATGGCAAAGACGATATCGAGGAAATCGAGACTGTCGATGCCGAGATCGTCGATCGTGTGGCTCTCGGGAGTGATGGTGTCGATATCGATCTCGCTGGTGTCGGCAATGATCTTGGCGACTTTGTCGAACGTGGTGGACAAGGGCTCTTCCTTCGGTTGCGGGCGGAATCTGTCCGCATCTGGTTTGGGCGCTGTCTAATCGGTTTTTCCCGGCAGGAAAAGGCCTGATGCGCGGGGCGCAGATGGTATGGCCTTCCCATAAAGACAAGAAGGGCTGCCCGACAAGCCGGCGGCCCTTCCAGTTGACGTTACGTCAGATCAGTTTTTAGGGAGCTTGACCACTGGCTTTCTCAGAACGTGACGCGGCCGAGCACGCGCAAGCCATCGCCCTGCGGCTCGACCACCACCGCTTCGCCCTCGCGCGGCGAGACGCCGGTCAGCGCGACGATGTTTTCGAGATGCGTGACCATGACCAGATTGTCGGAACCGGTGTAGGCGCGGATTTCCTTCATCACCGCGTCGAGCTGCGCGGCCTTCTCGGTCGGATCGCTCCTCAGGAGGTCGAGCGGCGCAAAAAGCTCCGGCTCCGCTTCGAAGGCGATGCGGGCAGTGTCGAGGCAGCGGCAATATCGGCTGGACAGCACCCGCTCGATGGGGGCGGCGCGGGCGCCGAACAGCGCGCCGATCTTGCTCGCCTGCTGCTTGCCGCGCGCCGATAGATTGACCTGGGTGGCACAGTTGTCGATGACGAAATTGGCGGGGTCGGTGGTGCCGGTGACCAGTGCGTGGCGAAGCAGCACGACATGCCCGCCGTCACGCAGCAGCGCCCAGCCGGCGTCGGTCGCGTGGGCGACGGCGGGAACAGCAAGCAGGAACAGCGACAGCACAAATCGAATCATCGAAACCTTTCCGGGAGCCGGATGCCGGCTCCGGTCATTCTGATATAGGGATCGGAAAGCCGGCACAAAGACAAGCGAAAGGCGAACCCTCGGTTCGCTTCACATTTTCGCCATTTGCTTCTTCGCCAGCTCGATCTTCTGATCGGTGAGCGGGATAGGGATCGTGTAGCCGGCTTCGGTGAAGCCCTGCTTGGCGTTCTCGAAGAATTCGATCGCCTTGAGATATTCCGGCTTGCCCGCGCCATAGCTGGCGCGGTTCCAGTGGACGTCGCCGATATTGTTCTGCTCGAAGGCCCACTGCAGCGGCTGACTTTCGCGCGTAAACACCTTCAGCGCCGCCGTGAACGCCGCTTCGGCGTCGTTGAGATATTTGTCGGTCCGCTGGAGATTGCCGAGATTGAGCAGGCTCATACCGATGCCATTTTGAGCGTTGGCCCAGTCGACCGGCGCGGCCTCGATGGTGAGTATTTCGAGCGCTGCCCGCCGCGCCGCAATCGAATCCTGCAGCGTCTTGGCATCGCCATTGCTCATGCTCAACCAGTGCAGCGTCGAGCCCAGGCCGGCCTGGGCCATTGCCCATTGCCGCGGGTTGGTCTCGCGCTTGTACTCGCGCAACGCATTGCCGTAGGCGTCGACCGCCTCGCTGTAATGCTCGGGCTTGTCGGTGACGCCGCCGAGAAGCTGCAGCGTGTTGCCGAGATTGTAGTAGCTCATCGCCCAGTCCTGCGGGAACTTCCGCCTGACATAGACCTGCCGTGCCGCCTGGAAGGCTGCCGCCGACTGTTCCAGCTTGGCCGCATCACGCGTGCGCTGGCCCAGCGTCTGATAGATCGAGCCGAGATTGTTCTGGGCTGACGCCCAGTCCATCGGGAAGCGCTTGCGGGTAAACACCGTCAGAGCGTCGTCATAGGCAGCAGCAGCTTCTTCGAGCGTAGCCGTACCCATATCGAAGCGGGCGATACCGCTCAGCGCATTGCCCAGGTTGAGGCGGCTGGTCGCCCAGGACACCGGGAAAGTTTCGCGGGTTCGCACTTCCAGCGCGGCGCGAAACGCGTCGGCCGCCTCGTTGATCTTCGCCTTGTCGTTGAGCTGGATGCCAAGCGTTACAAGCGTGTTGCCGAGATTGTTCTCGACCATCGCCCATTCCACGGGTGCTTTCTCGCGTGTGTATTCCTCAAGCGCCAGCCGGTAGGCTGCTTCCGCCTGGGTGAGATGCTCGCCGGCAGGCTCACGCTCGGAGAGTGCATAGAGCGCGAGGCCTAGATTGTTCTGCGAACCGGCCCAGTCCAACGGCAGCTTGTCGCGCGGACGCTTCTCAAGGGTGGCGCGCGTCGCCGCCACCGCTTCATTGAGACGCTTCGGGTCGCTCTCGCGTTCGCCGATCTTCAGAAGCACGTTGGCCAGGTTGTTCTGCGCCGCGGCCCAGTTGCGGTCGTCCTTCTCGCGCTCGAACACCACCAGCGAATCGCGGAAAATCACCGCTGCTTCTTCGAGATGCGCAGTCTCGGTTTCGCGCTCTCCAATGGTCTGCAGCACCACCGCCATGTTGTTGCGGGTGATTGCCCAGTCGCGATTCTGTTCGCCGTTGGGGATGAAGTTCAAGATGGTGCGATAGGCCTCGATGGAGTGCTGCAGCGCATCGAGGTCGCCGGTGGCGTAGCCATCAGCGTTCAACGCCTCGGCCTCCTGGTTCTTGTAGTTCCAGCGCAGCTTTTCGTCCCACTTCTCGACCAGCGAATACGCCTTGGCATAGTCGTTGGCGGCGGATTTGTAGTCGAAGACCAGCGCGGCGGCGTCGGCGCGTTTGGCATAGATGGCGGCGTCGGCGATGCGCTTTTGCCGGAGCAGGTCCTCGGCCTCGTCGACCGCACCGCTGTTTTCCTCGATCCGGCCGACCGCGTCGTCGAGGAATTTGCGCGCCGTCACCATGGCGCCCTGGCCTATGGCCTTGTCGGCGGATGCGACCAGGCGACTGATCTCGGGATCGTCGGTGCGCAGCGCGGCGCGCTCGGCCATCATCTTCTTCAGACGCTCAGCCTGGCTGTCCAGCACCTTCTGCAGGTCGTTGGGATCCTCAGGGATCTTTTCCGTGCCGAGCGCCTTGAGCACGCCGTAGAGCGCGTCAAGGGGCACGCCGTCCTGGAGAGAAGCCAACTCCACCTGAGCCCGCTTGGGATCGGGCAGGTCGGAAATGGTCAGCAGCAATTGCCGCCGCTCACCGGTGATCAGCCCGTCGTCGCCGGTCGGTTCCGGCGGCGCGACGCCGAAATAGAGCAGGCGACGCAGGCTCTCGCTGACCCAGGGGCGCTGCTTTGCCTTGGTGTCGAGATAGACTTCCTCGGTGACCATGCGCATGACCGAGCCGAACTCGGTGCCTTTCATCGCCGTGAGGTGGCGCAGCAGGGCGGCGGCGTAGGGGCTGTTTTGGCCGGCGGCGCCATCGAGCGCCGGTCGGCCCGGCTCGGCGGCGAAGCCGACCACGGTTCCCAGGCTAGCATCATCCACTGAGGCACTGGCAAGCGCCTTGGCGCCGCGCACCGGTTCCAGCCCGCCGGCGCCGACAGGCTCGGCGGAAGCCGTCGGCCCGCGGCGCACGACCGCGTCCGGCGGAAACGGGTTGGTGCGGCAGGCGTCAAGCAGCACGATCGTCACCGGCACGGTCTTTTTCAGCTCGTCCATGACGGCTGAAATCGGCACCAGCGCCTCACCGGCATTTTTCAACGACGAGACGTCGGCATCGACCGGCACCAGATAATTCTCGCCGCCCGCCTCGATGCCGTGGCCGGAATAATAGATGAAGGCGACGTCGGCGCCTTCGGCGTCCTCGACAAACCGATCGAGATCGCGCTTCAGCTTGGCGGCATCGCGATCGGTGACGTTGCGGGCGTCGAAGCCGAGGTCGGTCAGCATCTTGGCCATGTCGCGGGCGTCGTTGGCCGGGTTGGCAAGGGCTGCGATGTGTTCGTATTTCGACTGGCCGATGATCAGCGCCACGCCCCTGAGACTTTTGGTCTCGGCGGCCTGGGCCTCAGATACGCCAAGGCAAAGCAGTATAGCGACGAAACCCGCCAGCCACCCCTGTCTGACCAGCCACACTTGTCTGACCAGCCACCCCTGTCTGAAATGACGCTGTTTCGGCGTCGCAACCATTCGCTGTGTGTCCGCCCTGATGATCCCAAGCCTGTATAGCGCTGCCACCCGACCATGATCAAATTCAGGCGCCGGGCGGATCGAGGATCAGTTTCTGAAGATCATGGCGATTGCACTGGAATCCGGGCTCGCCTATCCCTGAAAAATGTCTCCGCTCACCGAAACCGTTCTTTTCGTCTTCAGCCTCGTCGCGCTCGGCTATGTCACCGGGCTCACCGGCTATCTGAAACCGGCCAGCGGGGACGGCATCTCCGAATTCGCCATCAACGTCGCGATGCCGCTGCTGCTGTTTCGGACGATGGTGAATTCGGATTTCCACGGCGTGGCGCCCTGGTCGCTGTGGGGCGCTTACTTCACGGCGGTTGCAATGACATGGGCCGCCGGCCATCTGGTGACGACACGGATCTTTGGGCGGGACGCGCGCGCCGGCATCGTCGGTGGAGTGTCGTCGTCCTTCTCGAATGTGGTGTTGCTGGGCATTCCCTTCGTTCTCGGCGTATTCGGGTCCAGCGGATTCGAAGTGCTGTCGCTGCTCGTTTCCGTGCATCTGCCGACCATGATGATGGCTTCGATCATCATGTTCGAGATATTTGGCCGCGGCGGCAGCGAGCCCGTACACCCGCTGCACATCATCCAGAGCTTTCTGAGAAGACTGTTCACCAATCCGTTGATCATCGGCATCCTGGCCGGGCTGGCATGGCGCCTCACCGGCGCGCCGCTGCCGAACCTTGCCATGCGACTGGCCGATGCGCTGGCTAACACCGCCGGGCCGGTGGCGCTGTTCGCCATGGGGCTCAGCCTGCGCCGTTTCGGCATTTCCGGTAACATCCGACCGGCGCTGGCGCTGTCGACGCTGAAACTGTTCCTGATGCCGGCGCTGGTGCTCGGCCTGGTCTGGCTGTTTGGCCTGCCGCCCTTGACGGCCAAAGTGGCGGTCGTGGTGGCGGCGCTGCCGTCCGGCATCAATTCCTATCTCATCGCCGTGCAGTTCAACACCGGCCAGGCGCTGGCGTCGAACCAGATGACCATCGCCACGGCAAGCGCGGTTGTTACAACCGCCTTTTGGCTGACGGTGGTGGTGCATGTCTTTGGGTAGGCTTGGTCTTCTGTAAGGCTGGTCTTTGGCAAGGCTGGTCTTTGGCAAGGCTGCGGCCCAAACTAATTTACATGTGAATTTTCTCTGGCGTTGGGCTGGCCCAAAGCCTATATGCCATCTTGCAATTGCTTGCCGGGCTTGCCCTAGGTAAAGAGCAGTGGCTTCAGCGTGTCGGCTCCGCCGCCATTGTGCACGCTCGTTCAAGAGATCCAGGAAACCGGCCCGTCAGTGCGCCGAACGGAGGCTAGACCATGCTGCAGAAAACCAGCCATTTCATGCGCCAGGCCAATCTCATCAACGGCGAATGGGTGCAGGCCGACAGCGGCCAGACGGTCGACGTCAACAACCCGGCCACCGGTCTCAAGATCGGCACCGTGCCGAAGTCGGGCAAGGCGGAAACCCGCCGCGCCATCGAAGCCGCAAGCGAAGCCTTCAAGACCTGGCGCAAGACGACCGCGCTTGAGCGCTCGAAGCTGTTGCGCAAGCTGCATGACGCGATGATGGACAATCAGGATGTGCTGGCCGAACTGCTCACCATCGAGCAGGGCAAGTCGCTCGCCGAATCCAAGGGCGAGATCGGTTCGGCCGCCGCCTATATCATGTGGTTTGCCGAGGAAGGCCGCCGCACCTATGGCGATGTCGTGCCATCGCCATGGGGCGATCGCCGCATCCTGGTGACCAAGGAGCCGGTCGGCGTCATTGCCGCCATCACGCCGTGGAATTTCCCCTCCTCGATGCTTGCCCGCAAGCTTGGCCCCGCGCTTGCCGCCGGCTGCACCGCCGTGGTCAAGCCGGCCTCGCAGACGCCGTATTCCGGCCTTGCATGGGGCGCGCTCGCCGAGGAAGTCGGCTTCCCCAAGGGCGTCATCAACATCCTGACGGGTGCTGCCGGCGAAATCGGCGACGAGATCTGCGCCAATCCGCTGGTGTCGAAGATCACCTTCACCGGCTCGACCGAGATCGGCAAGCTGCTGATTCAGAAGTCGTCCGTCACCGTCAAGAAGGTCTCGATGGAACTCGGCGGCAATGCGCCGTTCCTGGTCTTCGACGATGCCGACCTCGATCGCGCCGTCGCCGGCGCCATCACCGCCAAATACCGCAATTCAGGCCAGACCTGCGTGTGCACCAACCGCTTCCTGGTGCAGGCCGGCATCTACGACAAGTTTGTCGAGAAGCTGGCCGCTGCCAGCAATGCGCTGAAGGTTGGCTCGGGCCTGGAAGAGGGCGTGCAGCAGGGACCGCTGATCGACGTGAAGGCGGTCGAGAAGGTAGAGGAATTCATCGCCGACGCCACGTCGAAGGGCGGCAAGGTCGTTGCCGGCGGCAAGCGCCACGCGCTTGGCGGCTCATTCTTCCAGCCGACCGTCATCGCCGATGCGAAGCCTGACATGCGCTTCATGAAGGAAGAGATTTTTGGCCCGATCGCCCCGGTGTTCAAGTTCGAGACCGAGGAGGAAGCCATTGCACTCGCCAACGACACCGAGTTCGGCCTGGCCGCCTATTTCTATACCGGCGATCTCGGCCGCGCCTTCCGGGTCATGGAAGGCCTGAAATACGGCATGGTCGGCGTCAATGAAGGCCTGATCACCACGCCGGAAGCGCCGTTCGGCGGCGTCAAGGAATCGGGCCTCGGCAAGGAAGGCGGACACCAGGGCATCGAGGATTACCTCGACACCAAATATGTCTGCATCGGGGGTCTCGGCCTCTAAATCATTGACGGGGCAGGCCGCGCGCCTGCCCTTGCCAGACGACATTCAGCCGGACTGGAGCGGTTCAGCGTTTCACGGAATCGCCGAACCGCTCCAGTTCTTTGTTTTTTGCAATTCCGGACGGAAAACCGTTTCACACTTTTCCTGGAATTGCTCTAAGTCGATAGATCGACGAATTAGCATTTGGACATAGCGATGAAGGACGGCGAAGTCTTCGGCACGACGCAGGCAGGCGAATCCGTTCGCCGTTTCACCATCCGGGGCGGCGGCATCAGCGCCAACATCATCGGGCTCGGCGCAATCATCCAGGATCTGCGGCTCGCCGGCCACGATGCGCCGCTGGTGCTGGGCTACGATCGCTTCGAGCCTTACGAGACTGACCGGGCCTTCTTCGGCGCGGTCGTCGGCCGCTATGCCAACCGCATCCGCGACGGCCGCTTCACCATTGCCGGCCAGCGCTACCAGACCGAGCGCAATTTCCTCGGCAAGCACACGCTGCATGGCGGCTCGGAGGGCTTCTTCCACCGGCCGTGGACGGTTTCGCTGCACGGCCGGGATTTTGTCACGCTGACCCTGCACGATCCCGAGGGCACGATGGGCTTTCCCGGCGCGCTCGACGTCACCTGCACCTACCGGCTGAAGATTCCCGGCACGCTCTCGATGGAACTGACCGCCACTTGCGAGGAGCCGACGCTGTGCAATCTGGCGCAGCATTCCTATTTCAATCTCGACGATGGCGGCGCCGGTGACATTCTCGACCACCGGCTGATGCTGAATGCCGGCGCCTATACGCCGATCGATGGCGAGATGATCCCGACCGGCGTGGTCAAACCTGTCGACGGCACGCCCTTCGACTTCCGCCAGGCGCGGCCGCTGCGGATGGAAACGGAAGGCGAGCAGCTTCCCTACGACGTCAATTTCTGCCTGGCGTCAGCCCGGGGCCCGCTTCACCAGGTGGCGTGGGCGCAAGGCGCCAATTCCGGCGTCGAGATGGAAGTCTGGACCACCGAGCCGGGCCTGCAGCTTTACACCGGCCAGTATGTCGCGCCGACCTCGGGCGGCCTGGACGGACGGCGCTACAAGGCGTTTTCCGGCTTTTGCCTGGAAGCGCAGACCTGGCCCGACGCGCCGAACCGGCCCTATTTTCCGCAGGCCACGCTGTGGCCGGGCCAGATCTATCATCAGGTGACGGAATATCGTTTCAGGCTTCCCTAAGGTCTTAGACTAGCCCTCGAAAGCGGTTCTTAGAACCTCGAACGGCGCCAGCGCGCCTCGCACCTGCACGACAGCGGCGGCGACGCGATGCGCGCGCTGCACGGCATCCGCCGGGGCATGGCCGGCAAGCCGGGCGGCGAGATAGCCGCCATTGAAGGAATCGCCGGCGCCGGTGGTGTCGACCGGGGTGGCGACATGCTGGGCCGGAACCGGCTGCAGGGCTCCGCCAGTGGCGATCAGCGCGGGCTTCTCGCCATTCTTGACGACGACTTCGCCGACGAGTTTTCCGAACCGTTCGGCGGTCGCTTGCGGTGCCGAGTCGCCAAACAGCATCTGCTCGTCGGGAAAGGTCGGCAGCGCGATGTCGGCGACGGCAAGCGCGTCGCGTATCGCGGCTTGCGCCTCCTCGCGGCTCTGCCACAGGCGCGGCCGGTAGTTGGGGTCGAAGGCGACGAGCGAACCGGCAGCCCGCGCCTTGGCCACTTCTGCCAGCAACGTCTTGCGCGCGGCGGCATCCAGAATTGCTAAAGTGATTCCGGAAAAATACACAAGCGCCTGGCTTTCAAGGCTTTTTGCCAAGGCGGCCGGGTCCGAGGCAAGCCGCCTGGCCGCCGCGTCGCTGCGCCAATAGGTGAAGGCGCGTTCGGCACCGGTCAAGGTGATGGCGTAGAGGCCGGGCCGCGCGCCTGGGATGACCGGGCTGGCGCCGATGCCGATGCCGTTTTCGGCGAAGAACGAAATCTGGCCCTGCGAGAAGGGATCGTCGCCAAAGGCGGAGACATAGGTCGCCGGCCGCTCGCCGCTCAGCGCATGCAGCGCCCACAGCGTGTTGAACGTGTCGCCGGCAAAGCCCATGCGCCAGTTCGGCCCGGCCTGGCCCGACAGTTCGAGCATGCATTCACCGATCGAAGCGACGCCGTCTGCTGCCATGTATCTGTCTCCGGATCAGTTCGCTGCTGTAGCTTTTTGCGGCCGGCAGCGCCATGCTTGGCGGCGGCGGTTTTTTGCGCCAGAAGCGTTTTCCCACAGAAGCGGCGGGACGCGAATTGCTTCCCGAGACGTTATGCCCAGAAGAGGAACCGGTTTGGCATCGATATGGCGTTATCTTCTTGCGGGCGTTGGTCTGGCCGCCTTGCTGGCTGGCATATTGGCGATCGTCTATCTGACCGCGCCGCAGTCGGCGCCGAGCCCGGATATTTCGCGCTCGAAGAAGACGGCGAACGGCTTGTTTGTCGCCAGCATTCAGCCGGAACGCGGCGTTATCCGGCAAGGCGAACTGCAATCCTGGTTGCTGACCCTGAAGACGGTCAAGGGCGATTCCGTGGAAGGTGCGGCGATCTCGGTGTCCGGCGGCATGCCGCAGCACAATCACGGCTTGCCGACCAGTCCGCAGGCGACCGACTATCTTGGCGAGGGGCGCTACCGGATCGAGGGGCTGAAATTCACCATGAGCGGCGTGTGGCAGTTGCGCTTCGCCATTTCGGCGGCGGCCGGTTCCGACACGGTCGTCTTCAACGTGGTGCTGTGAGCGGATGAACGGCCTGTTGCGCCTTCTGGCATTGGCGGCGGTCGTGCTCGTTGCCGGCTGCGGCAAACCGGATTTTTCCGATGCCGAGAAGAAGACCATCGCTTCGCTGGCGCTGAACACCTTGCCGGCGCTCAAACCCGACACCACCAACCGCTTCGCCGACGTGCCGGCCGCCGCCGCCCTGGGCTCCACTCTGTTCTTCGACCAGGGGATGAGCCGTGACGGGAACGTATCCTGCTCGACCTGCCACAAGATCGACCGGCAATTCCAGGATGACCTGCCGCAATCCGTCGGCGTTGGCCGAACCAACAGGCGCTCGATGCCGCTGGCCGGCATTGCCCGCAATCCGTGGTTCTTCTGGGATGGACGGCGCGACAGCCTGTGGGCGCAGGCGCTGACGCCGCTGGAAAACCCGCTTGAGCAGGCGGGGAACCGCGCCGCCTTCGCCCATTACATCCAGAAGCGCTTTGGTGCGCGCTACGAGCGCATCTTCGGGCCACTGCCGGATCTTTCCGCCGTGCCGGCCAACGCCAGCCCGCTCGGCAACGAGGCCGAGCAGGCGGCATGGAAGGCAATGACCGCGGCGGAAATGGACGACGTCAACCGCGTCTTTTCCAACATCGGCAAGGCGATCGCCGCCTTCGAACGGTCGGTCGAACCGGCACAGACGCGCTTTGACCGCTTTGCCATCGATCTTGCGTCAGGCGCCAAGCCGAAAGCCGACGATGCCTTTTCGCCGGAGGAGATGCTCGGGCTGAAACTGTTCATCGGCAAGGCCAATTGCGTCACCTGCCATAACGGCCCGCGCTTCACCGACAACGCTTTCCACAACACCGGCGTGCCGCCGGTCAGGGATTTGCCATTGGATCGCGGCCGTTTCGATGCGGTGGCCCAGGTTCAGGCCGACCCATTCAACTGCTTCGGCGCCTTCCGCGATGGCGACGCCGGCGCCTGCGGCGAGCTGCGCTTCATCGTCAAGGCAGCACCCGAACTGATGCGCGCCTACAAGACGCCGTCGCTGCGGGGCGCGGCGACACGGCCGCCCTATATGCATGCCGGACAGTTCTCCACGCTGGAGGAGGTGGTGGCGCACTATGCGAAGGCGGAGGCGAGCGTCGAGGGCACCTCCGAGGTCCACCCGCTGCAACTGTCGGACCGCGAACGCGCGGCGCTGGTGGCGTTTTTGAAGACGCTGTCGGAGTGAGTCAGCGATCCTTCACCGTCTCCATGGCCACGAAGGTTGAAGTCTGCGCAACATGCGGCAATGCCGAGATGCGCTCGCCGAGGACACGGCGATAGGCGGCGATGTCCGTGGTGCGGACCTTCAGAAGATAATCGAAGCTCGACGCCATCATGTGGCACTGCTCGATCTCCGGCACGGCCTGCACCGCGCGATTGAAAGCATCGAGCGCGGCCGAGCGTGTGTCCGACAGTTTGACCTGGACGAAGGCGACATGACCTTCGCCCATGCGCTCGCGATCGATGATCGCCTGATAGCCCCTGATATAGCCGTCCTTCTCCAGGCGCTTCACCCGCGCCTGCACCGGCGTCTTCGACAGGCCGACCTTGCCGGCCAGTTCCGACATGGACAGCCGCCCGTCGCGCGCCAGCGCCGACAGGATGTTTCTGTCGATGCGGTCCAATTGGTCTCCTGTCACGGATATCACAGTCCATCTGATAACAATTTAGCCGCATGATAGACCGCTCGGCCTGGCATGTCGATTTCTTTGGACCGGCCGAAAATGCGGCTCTGTGCTAGCTTGCGCCATTCGGTCCGGCGACCGCCGGCCCGCTCCCAGATGCTTGCTCCGCAGGACCGCCATGCCGCTCGACACCATCCGCCAGCAGATCCGCGCCAACTACCTGCCCGACGAAGACGCGGCTGTGAAGCGCCTGGCTGCCGCGACAGAACTTTCGGCCGATGACCGCAAAGCCGTCTCGGCCCGTGCCGCGGATCTGGTGCGCGCGGTGCGCGGCTCGTCCGACCCGCGGCTGATGGAGGTTTTTCTCTCGGCCTACGGCCTCTCCACCAAGGAAGGCGTGGCGCTGATGTGCCTGGCCGAGGCACTGCTGCGCGTGCCCGACACCGAGACCATGGACGACCTGATCGCCGACAAGATCGCACCGCATGACTGGTCGGCGCATTCGGGCGGTTCGAGCTCGATCTTCGTCAACGCCTCGACCTGGGCGCTGATGCTGACCGGCCGTGTGCTCGACGAAGGCGAGGGCGGCATTGAAGGCACGCTGCGCTCGATGGTTCGCCGGCTGGGCGAACCGGTGATCCGCAAGGCGGTCGCCGCCGCCATGCGCGAAATGGGCGAGCAGTTCGTGCTCGGCCGCACCATTGCGGAAGCCGTCAAGCGCGGCAAGTCGATGATCCAGAAAGGTTATCTCTATTCCTTCGACATGCTGGGCGAGGCGGCCCGCACCGAGGCCGACGCGCTGCGCTACCTCAAGGCCTATGCCGATGCGATCTCCTCGCTCGATTCAGGCTCCAACGGTCCCGATATCCGCCAGAACCACGGCATCTCGGTCAAACTGTCGGCGCTGCATCCGCGCTACGAAGAGGCACAGAAGGAAAAGATGCTGCCGGTGATGGCCGAGCGGCTGCTGTCGCTGGCGCTGGCCGCACGCCATTCGCGCATGGGCCTCAACATCGACGCCGAGGAGGCCGACCGGCTCGACCTGTCGCTCGATGTGATCGAGCGTGTGTTGTCCGAGCCGGAGCTTGCCGGCTGGAATGGCTTTGGCGTCGTCGTCCAGGCCTACGGCCCGCGCGCGGCCTTCACCATCGACTGGCTCTATGCGCTGGCGAAAAAGTACGACCGCAACATCATGGTGCGGCTGGTCAAGGGCGCCTATTGGGACACCGAGATCAAGCGGGCACAGACGCTCGGGCTTTCCGGCTACCCTGTCTTCACCCGCAAGGCCAACACCGATGTTTCCTACATGGCCTGCGCCAGGAAGTTGCTGTCGATGACCGACCGCATCTATCCGCAATTCGCCACGCACAACGCCCATACAGTCGCTGCCGTCCTGTCGATGGCTGACAACCGTGACGCTTTCGAATTCCAGCGCCTGCACGGCATGGGCGAGGCGCTGCATGAGACGGTGCGCCAGGCCGAAGGCACGCGCTGCCGCATCTATGCGCCGGTCGGCGCGCACTCCGACCTCTTGGCCTATCTGGTTCGCCGCCTGCTGGAGAATGGCGCCAACTCCTCCTTCGTCCATCAGCTCACCGACGAGGACGTCGAGCCGGAGGATATTGCGCGCGATCCGCTCGAGACGGTCGAGAGCCAGGGCCCCGCCGCCAATCCGGCAATCGCTCGTCCTGCGACGATCTTCGGCGCTGGTCGGCGCAACTCGAAGGGGTTCGACATCACCGATCCGGTGACGCTGGCGGCGATCGACAAGGCCAAGGCGGCCTTTGCCGGGCCCGAGCGCTGGCATGCCAAGCCGATCACGCGCGCCGCCGGCTACGGCAAGCAGCGCCCGGTGGTCAATCCGGCAAAGCCTGCCGAGATCGTCGGCACGGTCGCCGAAGCCGCTGCCAAGCAGGTCGCGACCGCGGTGCGCTTTGCTGTGGAAGCGCAGCCGGCCTGGGCGAAGCGTCCCGTCGCCGAGCGCGCCGCCATCCTCAACCGCGCCGCCGACCTCTATGAGGCCAATGCGGTCGAGTTTTTCGCGCTGGCTACAAGGGAAGCCGGCAAGTCGCTGGCCGACGGCGTGGCTGAAGTGCGCGAAGCCGTCGACTTCCTGCGTTACTACGCTGCCGAAGCGGCCAACAACGAAGCGGGCACCGAGGCGCGCGGCGCGATCGTGTGCATTTCGCCGTGGAATTTCCCGCTCGCCATCTTCACCGGCCAGATCGCGGCAGCGCTCGTCACCGGCAATTCGGTCATCGCCAAGCCAGCCGAACAGACGCCGCTGATCGCCTTCCGCGCCGTCGAGCTGCTGCGCGAGGCCGGCGTGCCGGAAGATGTGATCCAGCTTCTGCCGGGCGACGGCCCGTCGGTCGGCGGACCGCTGACCGCGGATCCGCGCATTGCCGGCGTCTGCTTCACCGGCTCGACCGAGGTTGCAAAGCTGATCGAGAAGCAACTGGCCGAGACAGCTGCGCCCGACGCCATGCTGATCGCCGAGACCGGCGGTCTCAATGCCATGATTGTCGATTCCACAGCACTGCCCGAACAGGCGGTGCGCGACATCCTGGCGTCCGCCTTCCAGAGTGCGGGCCAGCGCTGCTCGGCGCTGCGCGTGCTTTACGTGCAGAAGGATGTCGAGAAGAAGATGCTGGAGATGCTGAAGGGCGCCATGGAAGCGCTCACCATCGGCGATCCCTGGCAGATTTCGACCGATGTTGGGCCGGTCATCGATGACGAGGCGCAGAACTCGATCCGCGAGTATTGCACCAAAATGGGGCTGCAGGGCCGGCTGATCGCCAAGCTCGAAGCACCCAAAGATGGCCGCTTCGTTGCGCCGCATGTGTTCCGGGTCAAAGGCATCGAGGAGATGGAGCGCGAAGTGTTCGGTCCGGTGCTGCATGTCGCCAGCTTCGACGCCGACGGGATCGACGCCGTCATCGCCGCCATCAACCGCAAAGGCTATGGCCTGACCTTCGGCCTGCACACCCGCATCGAAGGCCGCGTCCAGCATTTCGTCGACGGCATCCATGCCGGCAACATCTATGTCAACCGCAACCAGATCGGCGCCGTCGTCGGCTCGCAGCCCTTTGGCGGCGAGGGGCTTTCGGGCACCGGGCCGAAGGCCGGCGGGCCGCATTATCTCCGGCGGTTCCGCAAGGGGCCGGAGGCGGGCACGGAGATTGCCGAGGGCCACAAGGTGACGGCGACCGAACTGGCCGACAATCTGCCCGATCCGACGCTTGGCGGCTGGTCGACGCGGCCGGACCGCATCGCCATCTTGAGAAAGCATCTGCGCGGCAAGGGCGCTGCAGCGATCGGCGCTGCAGCCGCCATCGATTTCGGCCAGGTCGACCTGCCCGGACCGACCGGCGAGGCCAACACGCTGTCGCTGTCGCCGCGTGGCCGGGTGCTGTGCCTCGGTCCGGACGCCGACACGCTGCTTGCCCAGACGATCCAGGCGCTGGCCGCCGGCAATGCGGTGCTGGCCGTGGCGCCGAGCGCGCCGGCGGCACTGTCGGCGCTGACCGGCAAGGGGTTGCCGCTGGCGGCCATAGACGGTCGGCCAGACCCAGTCGAAGCGCGTTCGCTGCGCGTCCATGTCGTCGCCTTCTCGGGCAGGCCCGAGGCGGCGCGGATCGTGCGCAAGGTCATTGCCGACCGCAGCGGGCCGATCGTGCCGCTGGTCAGCGAGGTGCTCAACCCGGCGGCCTATGCGCATGAACGCGCTGTCTGCGTCGACACCACGGCCGCCGGCGGCAATGCCAGCCTGCTCGCGGCGGCCTAGGGGGCTTTTCGCGGCTCGCTTGCCTGCGTCGGGTTGCAAGGGTATGCGCAAGGGATAGAGAGCAACTCGAGCGGGGCAGCCGAACAGATGGAAGACACGTCCCGACCGTTTGAGCTGCCGCGCGTGGCGGTGGTCATCACCTGCTTCAATTATCGGCCGTACGTCGAACAGGCGATCCGCTCGGTGCTTGCGCAGACCTACCGGAATTGGGAATGCGTCATCGTCGACGATGCCTCGACGGACGGCTCGGCCGACCATGTCCGACAGCTTCTAAGGGATATAGACGACCCGCGCCTGCGCCTGTTGGCGCGCACGGAGAATGGCGGCCAGACCGCGGGATTCCGCGACGGCTTTGCCGCAACCGACGCGCCCTTCGTCGCGTTTCTCGACGCCGATGACGTGTGGCTGCCGGATTTTCTCCTCGCGCATCTGTCCGCCCACCTCAACACGACGCATTCGGCCGCACTGTCGAGTTCCGATGTGTTCCTTGTCGATGGCGACGGCACCTTGCTGGGCGGTACCTTCCTTGCCTTGCGCAAACCGCGGTCCGGAGCGGATCGCAGTGGCGTCGCCATCGCGCCCGGTGGCCGGCTTGCCGGCATGGCGCCCGGGATCGCCTACGCATCGGAGCATCCGGTAACCTATTTCGCACCTGCGGTGACGGGCTGGCTGTGGTCGCAATGCTCGGCGATCATGTACCGGCGTGGCGCGCTGGAACCGGTATTGTCCTTCCCGTTCAAGGCCAAGGTCGGGACGGATTATCTGACGGCGACACTCGCGCACCAGGCCGGCGGCAGCCTCATCCTGTCAGAAGGTCTCGGGCTCTATCGCCTGCATGGCTCCAACCTGTCCACCGGAACTGCCTTTGCCGGCGCCAATGTGCGGCAAACGCCTGCATACAGGAGCTACAGGAGCGTGTTGGCGGCGGATGCCGCAGACTATTTGCTGGCGAATTCTGCCTGGCTCAGCGATCTCAACGGGCGCAATTTCATAGCTGCATTCCTGACGCAGCATGTGCGCCAATTCCCGGAGCTGGCCGGTGATCCGCGGTTGGCGCGCTACCTGACACGCGGACAGCCCTGGCGGCGGCTGCGCCTGCACATTGCCCAGTGGCTTCAGCGACTGGGCGGCCGGAATTCAACCGGAACATGACGGCATCTGCCCGTCGTCAGATCTCGTCGACGGGTGAAATCTCAATCAGGCGCCTTCGACGACCGAAAAGCCTTCGAACTGCGGATGGCCGAGATAGTGCACCTTCGACGTGCCGGTGTTGCGGTGGGCGGCGCGAAAATTCTCGGATTTGGTCCAGGCGACGAAATCCTCATGGCTTGCCCACACCGTGTGCGAGGCAAATAGCGTGTAACCCTCGGGCTCGTTGACCGGGCCGCGCAGCAAGTGGAATTCCCTGAAGCCTTTCATCTCCGAGAGGCTCGAATCGCGGTTCTTCCAGACATCCTCGAAAGCGGTCTCCAAGCCGTTCTGGACCTTGAAGCGGTTCATGGCGATGTACATTGGGCTTCCTCTTGAATTGATGGACGATTTGGCGAAGGTCTGCGAGCTGGTTAAAACGGACCGATCCGCGCCCTGAACACCCAACTTGATAATCCGGTCTCGGGTGGAATGGGCGGGAACGGGGCTTGCTGGCGCACCAGTTTCAAAGCGAATTGGTCTAGTTCGGCAGACCCTGAACTTTCGACAAGCTGCAAGTCGCTGACGCTGCCGTCAGCCATGACGACGAAATAGACCCTGGCATTGTTGCGAGCCTTGGCTTGAATTTCCTTCGAAACGCGCCGGTTAGCGCGGGCAAGCTTCTTTTGAATTTCACCGCCGTAACGAGATTCCATCGCATTGCCAGCCGCGTCCTGGTTTTTACCCTTGCTGGCAACCGCCGGTGCGTCGCGTTCTTCGCCATCTGCCGCACCGCGGGTATCTCCAGATCCGGCTGGAGGGGTCGGCCGCGGGCTCGGGACTGGTGGTTTGGCAGCAGGCAAATCAACGGCGGGCTCGTCGGCGGGCGGTGCCTCTGAACTTTGCGTTTGAACCCCTGGCGGAGTCGACGTCTCAGCGCTTGGGGCGACAGTTTGATCATTCGGGATGGCGGCCGTCAGTGTATCTGGCGCGGCGGTCGTCTGTTCGGCGGCTTCCGGCGCAGGCTTGGGCGCCGCCGGCTCCTTTACCGGTTGAGGCGCCTCGGTCGGCGGCACGGGTCGAACGGCCTCGGGCTTGGCCGGCTGCGGATCGGTTACCAGGGTAACATCGACCGCGTCGGGAGCCTGGCTGTCCAAGGCGCTGCCGACCACCTCGGCGCCCGATTGGTCGGTGCCTTCGGATTGTATCGCGTTACTGGAATCGAATGTCCCTGCGGGTCCGATGAAGAACGCCGCTGCGGCAGCGGCATGGAGCAGGCAGGACGCGACGATCGCCACAGTCCATTTGCGGTCCGCGGCTGCCGGCTGTGCGAGCTCGTCCATCGTAATCGCCGGTTCGTTGCCGGCGTCGGGGAGGGGGGTGATGTCCTGCATGGTTCGCGGCGAGACCTGCCGCGAGCGGGGTGGGATTGTCAAATCAAGATCGGTTGCCGGCCATGACGGCGGAGCTGCGACGGGTCGTGTCGCATTGTCGTGCAGGAAGGCGGGATGCAGGCCCACCTCAGACGCCGAATGCGATACCGGTCTTGGTCTGCGTCTTCAGGCCGCGCATGCAGGCGCCCGGTTCGACGCCGGCGCATTCGGTGGCGCTGTTGATCAGCACGCGGCTGAGTTTGGTGCAGTCGGTGCCGGCGAGGTCGAAGCGGGTCACCTTGGTCTTGCCGGCCGGCAGGTCCTTGAAGTCGAGCACGCTCAGGCGGTCGACAATGCCGGCCTCGTTGAACAGCGCGATTTCGAATGCCGCCTTGGAAAGATCGGCGCCGAGCGCATTGTTGACGACGAAGGTCAGCCGGCAACCCTTTTCGGAGGGCTGCGCGGCATTGAGCTCGAGGCTGAGTTGCGGAGCCGACGCGGACTGAGCCCACGCCGGCATCAAGCCAAGCGACATCGCCAGCGTCGAGGTCAGGAGGCGAAGCGATGCCGTCAAACTTGTCATGGGTGTCAGCCTCCAAAGCGCATGGTTGCGGCCAGCTTCAGCGTGATGCCGGGTTCATAGATGACGGCGGTGGTACCGCCGTTCAGCGGGTTGGTGTATTTGACGTCGAACAAATTGTCGGCGCGGAAGTCCACCTTCAGATTGTCGGTGGCCTGGTAACTGGCGAAGGCGTTGACCAGAGTATAATCCTTGGCCACGGGGTTGCCCTTCGGCTTGCCGTTGTACTGCACCTCGCCGCCGACGGTCAGCTTGTCCTGAAGGAAGCGGAAGCCGAGCTGCCCGGTGACCTGCGAGGACGGGATGGTGGCAAGGTCGGCCCGCTCGCCTTCATCGGAGATGGTGTGGCCGTTGATGATCGAGGCTGAGAGGCCAGCATAGCCCCAGCCGGCATCGTAGACGCTTTCCAGTTCGAAGCCGTTGATCTTGGCCTGGGCGACGTTCTGGTACTGGAAGCAGATCGGGATGCCGGGGCCGAACGGGCAACCGCTGGTCGGGTCGAATGCCGACAACGTGACGCCTTCGATGTAGTCGTCGACATCGTTGTGGAAGTAGCCGGCCTTGAGCCGGAACGCGTCGCCGGCCTCGATAAGGTCGTTCAGCTTGTAGTTGACGCCGAATTCAGTGGTCTTGCCGGTTTCTGGCCGCAGGTTCGGATTGGGCAGGAACGGGAAGGTGACGCCCGCCGGATGGTTGCCGCTGATCAGCGTTTCGGTCAGCGACGGCGAGCGGTAGCCTTCCGCGTAGGTGCCATAGAACTGCAGGCCCGCCAGGCTGGCGCTTTCGAAGGGCGTGACACCAACGGTGATGCGCGGCGACAGACGATCACCTGACGTTTCGTGGGTGCTGTCTTCGAGGCTGTAATTGTCGTAACGCAGCCCGGCAATGACCTCGAGCCAGTCCCAGGTGAGCTTGTCCTGGATGTAGGCGCCCGAAACACTACGCTTGCCCGATGGGGTGTAGAAGCTGTCGCCGCCGGCGGTGCCGCCGGTCTCGACATCGTCACCCACCCAGTCGCCGCCATAGGTCAATTCGTGCGCAACACCGGCTGTTTCGAAGCGCGACGTGTTCCAGATGTCGACGCCGGCCGTGCCAACGTCGAAGGTCGAGGTCGAACCGACGGGCAGCAGCACGGGAAGGCCGGTCGACGGATCGAAGCGGTTCTGCGGGACCAGCGTGGTGAGGTCGAGATTGGTCTTGTTGTAGGAGGCGTTGATGTGGAGGTCGAGCCAGCTCTTGGCGTCGTCAGTGATGTTGTAGCGGGCGGTGAAGGTGTTCGACTTCAGGTCGACGTCGTTGGCCGGCACGCCGCCGCTGGTTTCCGTCCAGCCGTCGCTCGAGCCGACCCAGCCGAGCTTCAATTCGCTGTTCTCGCTCGGGCGGATTGTGGTCTTGAGCAGGCCGCTCAGCACGTCGAAACCGGTACCGGCGACGGTGTCGCCGCTGCCATTCTTGTAGTCGCCGTAGTCGCGGTAGACGATGTTGCCCAGCACATCCAAATCGTCGTTGAATTTGTAGGCGCCGCTGGCGCTGGCGGTCCAGCCCTTGCCGTTGCTTTCATAGCGCCCGGTGACGGAGCCGGCCCAGGTTTCGCCCGATCTGAGGAAATCCACCGCATCCTTGGTGTCGAAGAAGACGACGCCGCCAATGGCGCCGGAGCCGTAGGTGTTGGCGGTCGGTCCGCGAATGACGTCAACGGATTTGATGAGCTCGGGATCGACATAGAAGGTCGACTGCGTGCCGTGGTCTGAGCGCTGGAAATTCTGCCTGGCGCCGTCGACGATGACGGCGACGCGACCGAAATCCTGCAGGCCGCGGATGTTGATGCTGGAGCTGACGCGTCGCGCATCGGCCTGCACGGCGACACCAGGCACACCGAGCAGCATTTCGTTCGGCGTCGTCGCCATGCGGCGGTCGAGCTGTTCCTGGTCGACATGGCTGGCTGAGGCCAGCGATTCGATTGCCGTCTCGCCGGTGCGGCTGATGACGAGGATCTTGTCCAGCAGGGTCGCGCCGGCGGGCGCCGGCTTGGTGTCTTCGGTTTTCCTGGTCTGGTCGGCCTGGTCAGCGGCCGGCTGAGCAGCCTGCTGAGCGCTGGCCGGCGATGTCAGCAGCGCGATCGTCGCTGCCCCCGCAAGCAAGGCTGCCATTGCCTTTGCCATAGGCCGATGCACCGGATCGGCGTTCGCCAGACCCAGTCGTCCACAATTTCCCAAGCCCATGCCCCAACTCCAAAATTCCAGGTTCGATGCTGGCTGGCTTGGTGCTCGCTGGCATTTTTCATTCTGTCCGGCGTCTTAAATGTTGACTCATTTTGTCCGGTATTGCACTGACTAATAAACATGATTATTCGAGTCAAGAAATGAATCGGCATTTTTACAACGCTAGCCAGTTGCCCGGCACAGGAAAGGGATCGAAAGAGATGAACACCCACAATCCCAACGACTTCCGTTACCGCGTCCGCCGTTCCGAGGAGACGCCGACCCGCTTCGACCGGGTGCCGCTGGCGGTGCGGACGCTGTCCTCCAACACGCTGTTCCAGGGCGAGCACGAGATCGGCATCGAGCACCATGGGGCGCTCTATCGGCTGAAGATCACCCGCCAGGGCAAGCTCATCCTCAACAAGTGACGAAACAGCCAGGCAGGCCAAAACGCCAGGCAGGACAGGTAAGCAGGACATGGACCAGCGCGTAAAACCCGCACCGCATGAAATCCGGCGAGCGCGGGCAGACAATCCGAAAGCGCGCGAGCGCGATCTTGCCGCCGAGCTCGGTATTTCCGAAGCCGAGCTGGTGGCCGCGCATTGCGGCGACGGTGTCGTGCGCGTCGAGCCCAGGGTCAACGATCTTCTGACCGGCCTCGACGCCGTCGGCGAAGTGATGGCGCTGACCCGCAACGAAAGCGCGGTGCACGAGAAGATCGGCGTCTACGACAAGGTTGTCACAGGCGCGCACAATGCCATGGTGCTGGGCGAAAACATCGACCTGCGTATCTTTCCAAAGGTCTGGGCGCATGGCTTTGCCGTGGAAAAGCGCGACGGTGGCGACATCCGCCGCAGCCTGCAATTCTTCGACGCGGCCGGCGATGCGGTGCACAAGGTGCATCTGCGGCCGGCGTCCAATCTCTATGCCTACCAGAAGCTCGTGGCCGCACTCGAATCGCCGAACCAGGAGGCGACCGTGTCTATCGCAGGCCTGGCCGACGACGACGCGGAGACGTCGGGCATTGCCGCAGACATCGATGATCTGCGCGACCGCTGGAGCCGGCTGACCGACGTCCACCAGTTCTTTGGCATGTTGAAAGCGCTGAAGCTCAGCCGCCGCCAGGCCGTGCGCATGGTCGGCCAGGACTATGCCTGGCTGCTCGACAATGACGCCATCGGCGCCATGTTCCACCATGCCGCCGCCGACGGCATGCCGATCATGTGTTTTGTCGGAAACCGAGGCTGCATCCAGATCCATTCCGGCCCGGTCAAGTCGATCAAGCCGATGGGGCCGTGGATCAACGTCATGGACGAGACCTTCCATTTGCATCTGCGCACCGACCACATCCAGGAGGTGTGGGCGGTGCGCAAACCGACCAAGGACGGTCATGTCACCTCGCTCGAAGCCTATGGCGCCGACGGCAAGATGATCATCCAGTTCTTCGGCAAGCGCCGTGAAGGCGAGGGCGAGCGCGACGACTGGCGGTTCCTTGCCGAGAACCTGCCGCGCATTCCAAGCCCGACCGCAGCCTGAGGAAACGACGATGATTTCACTGTTCAGGACGCTTGCCGCGGCCATGGGCCTGTCGCTGTTTATTGCCGCCCCAGTGCCGGCCAGCGAGAACGTGGCCGTGTTGGCCGACACGTCGCGGATCGTGGCGATCGGCGGTTCGATCACCGAGATCGTCTACGCGCTTGGCGAGGAAGGTCATCTCGTCGCCCGCGATTCGACCAGCCGCTACCCCGCCGCCGCGGTCGCGCTGCCCGACGTCGGCTATATGCGCCAGCTGTCGCCGGAAGGCGTGTTGTCGGTCAATCCTTCGGGCATTCTGGCGCTGCATGGCAGTGGGCCGAAGGAAGCGGTCGATGTGCTGAAAAAGTCGAGCGTTCCGTTCATCGACGTGCCCGAGCATTACAGCCATGACGGCATCCTGGAAAAGATCCGCATCGTCGGCAAGGCGCTTGGCGTCGACGCCAAGGCCGAGACGCTGGTGGCTGAGACCGACGCCAAGCTGAAGGCGGCCGAGAAGCAGACGGCGTCGATCAAGCAGCGCAAGCGCATCCTGTTCGTGCTGTCGATCCAGGGCGGCAAGATCCTGGCCGCCGGCACCGACACCGCCGGTGACGGCATCATCAAGCTCGCCGGTGCCGTCAATGCGGTCGAAGGTTTTTCCGGCTACAAGCAGATGTCCGACGAGGCGATCGTCACTGCCAGGCCGGACGTGATCCTGGCCATGAAGAATGCCGGCCCGCCGATTGCGGAGGCCGAGCTGTTCGCCATCCCGTCGATCACCTCGACGCCGGCGGGCGAAGGCCGCAAGCTGACCCTGATGGATGGCAGCTATCTCCTCGGCTTCGGGCCGCGCACGGCCGATGCCATCCACGATCTGGCCGCCTCGCTCTATGGCAGCCAGGTCACGGACTGAGCCGATGGTGGATCAGTCGATCGCCGGCGCGGCGGGCAAGGTGGCCGAGGGCGATCGTTCCGGGCGCGCTCGCCTGGTTATTGTGCTCCTGTGTGTGGCGCTTGCCCTTTCGATGTTCCTGTCGCTGAGGTCGGGCGCTTCCGATGCATCGGCCGTTGGTGTCATTCGTGACTGGCTGACCGGCGCCACGCCGGACGACGCCGCGCTTGGTGCCCGCGACCGGTTGATCGTCTACGATATCCGCATGCCGCGCGTACTGCTCGGTGTGCTCATCGGGGCGGCACTGGCCGTATCGGGTGCGGTCATGCAAGGCCTGTTTCGCAACCCGCTCGCCGATCCCGGCCTGATCGGCGTTTCCGCCGGGTCGAGCCTCGGCGCGGTCGCCGTCATCGTGCTCGGCACGACGTGGCTGGCGCCGCTCACTCTGGCGCTCGGCGGGCTGGCCTTGCCGCTCGCCGCTTTCTGCGGCGGCCTTGCGGTCACGCTGGTGCTCTACCGCGTCGCCACGCGGCAGGGGCGCACATCGGTCGCTACCATGCTGCTTGCCGGCATTGCGCTCGCAGCCCTTGCCATGGCGCTGACCGGTATCCTGATTTTCATGGCCGACGACCGGCAGTTGCGCGACCTGACCTTCTGGCAACTGGGCTCGCTGGGCGGCGCGACCTGGCCGAAGATCGCTTCCGTCGGTCCGATCATCATCCTGGCGCTTGCGGCAATGCCGTTCCTGGCCAAAGGCCTCAACGCCCTGGCGCTCGGCGAGGCGACGGCCGGACATCTCGGCATCCCGGTACAGCGGCTGAAATACACCGCGATCGTCGGCGTCTCGGCAGCGGTCGGCGCCTCTGTCGCAGTCAGCGGAGGCATCGGTTTTGTCGGCATCGTCGTGCCGCATCTGCTGCGGCTGCTGATCGGTCCGGACAATCGCTATCTTTTGCTCGCATCGGCGCTGCTCGGCGCCTCGATGCTGCTTCTTGCCGACGCAGTTGCCCGCGTCATCGTGGCGCCGGCCGAATTGCCAATCGGCATCGTCACGGCGATCGCCGGCGCGCCGTTCTTCCTCTGGATCCTGCTGCGCAAGCGCGGCGTAATCGACTTGTGAGGCGGCATGATCGAAGCACGCGATGTCTCGGTGGCGATCGGCGGCAAGCGCATTGTTGCCAATGTCGATTTCGTCGCGCGGCCGGGCGAAATTGCGGCAATCGTCGGACCCAACGGCTCGGGCAAGACGACGTTTTTGAAGGCGTTGTCGGGCGATCTGGCGTTTGCGGGGACAGTGGCCGTCAACGGGCGCGACCTCTCCGCGATGAAGCCGGTGGAGGCCGCGACTGTGCGTGCCGTGCTGCCGCAGGCCGCGACGCTGTCCTTTCCCTTCACCGTGCACGAAGTGGTCAGGCTCGGCCTTATCGGCGGCCGTTCCGGCGTTCTGCCGGGCGAAGATGATCGTCTGCCCGAGCGGGCGCTGGTGCGGGTCGACCTCGACGGCTTTGCCGGCCGCTTCTATCAGGAGCTTTCGGGCGGCGAACAACAGCGTGTGCAACTGGCGCGCGTGCTGTGCCAGGTCTGGGCGCCGGTGCTCGACGGCAAGCCGCGCTATCTCTATCTCGACGAGCCGGTCTCCAGCCTCGATATCAAGCACCAGCTGATCATCATGAACATCGCCCGCGATTTCGCCCGGCGCGGCGGCGGTGTGATCGCCATCCTGCACGACCTCAATCTGACGGCCATGTATGCCGACCGGATTTTCGTGATGCATCGCGGCCGGCTCGCCGCCGACGGTTCACCGCAGGAGGTGCTGAGCGACGATCTGATCGAAAAGGTGTTCGATTGTCGGCTAAGGGTCGGTGTGTTGCCGGCGGCGAGCATGCCGTTCGTCTTGCCGCAGTCAGCCGCCTAAAAGCGCGTCGCGTTTGAACGGACTCAGGCGACGCGCTTTAGGTCTTTGTTTTTATGCATGTCGTTGTCTCAAAACCGGGGCCACTTTTGAGCGACATGCACTAGAAAACTCAGGCGGCCGGAGCTCGCTGGACCAGCATGTCGATGCCGAGCAAATGACGCACATTCGGGCGCGCCGCCACCATATCGGCGATGGTGTAGCGGGAGAGTACGGCAAAGAAGGCGTTGAGCGCCTCGCGCAGCGCCGAATTCAGCTGGCAGCTGTCGACCAGCGGGCATTCGGCGGCGTCGTTTTCGAAGCACTCGGCCATGGCGAAGCTCTCTTCGGTCACCCGTACGACGTCGAACAGGCTGATCTGCTCGGCGGGGCGGCCGATCCTCACGCCGCCATTCCTGCCGCGCACCGTCTCGACCAGGCCATGCTCGACCAGCGGCTGCAGGATCTTGAACAGGAAAAGCTCCGACACCGAATAGGCGGCCGCAATCTCGGGGATGCGGCTCAGGCGATCGTTGTTGGCGGCGCAATACATCAGGATGCGCATGGCGTAGTTGGTCTGGCGCGTCAGCCGCATTTAATTCCTCACCCGAGTGCTGGCGCGCTGGAACTGCACCAGATTTTAGATTGTGCTGGTGCGGCTTTCTCACCCGGAGTTTCGGATTCGCCCACACTGGCCCGATCGGAATATGGCCTATACCTTGGAACAATTCCAGACTGGGATTTCATGATAGATGAACATTCTTGTCAACTTTGCGTGCGAAACCGGCAATTCCCGGACGAAATCGGCCCATCCGATCATGCTACGGGCCCAAACACCCCCTAAATAGCCCATGCCAGATAGCCAAGAGATCGATGAGGAGCGGCGTATCATGTCCAATCGGCTTCGTCCCTGGCGCCTGGCGGTTTTGATGCCGAGACGGGCGCCAAGCTTTTCGCGTTGCGGCGGACAAAGTTCCTCGCCACGGCTGCGCTGGTGCTTTGCGTCGTGGTTTTTGCCGTGGCCAAATCGTTCGAGGCCAAGTATCCGTGGCTGGGCTTCGTGGCGGCCTTCGCCGAGGCGGCGACCATTGGCGGCCTGGCCGACTGGTACGCGGTGGTGGCGCTGTTCAAGCGGCCGCTGGGCCTGCCGATCCCGCACACCGCCATCATCCCAGCGAACCAGAACCGCATCGCCGATAATCTGGGCCGCTTCATCGAGGTCAATTTTCTGGCGCCGGAGCCGGTGCAGGAAAAGCTGGCCGAGGTCGATTTTGCAGCACTCGTCGCCGACTGGCTGACTGACGCCGAACGCTCTGCCGGCCTGTCACGCTTCGTCGTACGGCTGGTCCCGCAGACGCTTGCGGCGATCGAGCAATCCGGCCTGCGCGGCTTCGTCACCAGCCGCATGCTGGAGCAGATCGACAAGGTGCCGCTGGCGCCGCTCGCGGCCGAATTGCTGTCGGCACTGACCGACGACCGCCGCCACCAGAAGCTCTTCGACGAATTCACCAGGGTGATCGGCCGGTTCCTGAACGATGAAGAGGCGCTGGCGACCATGCGCGAGAAAATCCGCGAGGAATTGCCGTCGCTGTTCAACCTGTTCAGAGCCGACGCCTATCTGCTGAAAAAGATCGTCGCTTCCGCCGGTTCGCTGCTTGACGAGGTGCGGGCCGACCCCGACCATCCGATGCGCGCCGAATTCGACCGTTTCGCGCACAGCTTCATCGAGCGGCTCAGAACCTCGAAGCAATACGCCAAACGGGCCGAGAAGCTGAAGCGCGATTTCCTGGCGCGGCCGGAAGTGAAGTCGCTCGCCGGCGACATGTGGCAGAGCCTCAGCGTGTTCATCGAACAGGACGCCAAGGCGGAGAATTCGATTGTTCGCGCGCATCTCGCCAACATGTTCGTCGAGGTCGGCCGCCATCTCTCAGGCGATCCGCAGATCAGGGCCGACATGAACCGGGGCTTTGTCGTGGCGCTGTCGTCATTCGTCGAGAGCCAGAAGAGCGGTGTGTCGACGTTCATCGCCGATCAGGTCAAGCGCTGGGACCTTGCCCAGCTGACGAGGCTGATCGAGATGAACATCGGCAGGGACCTGCAATATATCCGCTTCAATGGCATGATTATTGGCGGCCTGGCCGGTCTCGTGCTCTACACGGCGGAGAGGCTGTTTCTCGCTGGCTGATGCTGCATTTGCCGCTGAATTGCTTGGGCGTGCGAATGGACACACGGCGCGCGAGTGCTATTGTCCAGAACAGAACAGTTCACCGTTTCAAGGAAACGGCGACCTGCTCTAACTCTTTGTTTTGACGCAATTCCTGACGGAAAACCGTTTCACACTTTTCCTGGAATTGCTCGAGGTTCAGCATTTGCGACAACTGGGGAGCACGAGCAATGGCCAAACAACCCGACTCCGATTCGTTCCTTGACATGTTCAGCCGGTTCGGCCGTGACCTGAAGGTGCCGAATGTCGAGGCGATCCTCGCGCATCATCGCAAGAACCTCGAGGCCCTGGAAAGATCGGCGCGGGCGGGAGCTGCCGGCGCGACCTCATTGTTGTCCAGACAGCGCGAGATGCTGCAGGACACGCTGCGTGAAGTCAGCGACATGGCGCAGAGCTACAAGGCGCCGGGCAATCCCCAGGAACTGATGACAAAACAGGCGGAGTTCGCCAGGAAATCCTTCGAAGCCGCCCTGAAAAATGCCGGCGAAGTGGCCGAGCTGGTCAAGAAATCCGGCACCGAATCGGTCGAAATCCTGCGCAGCCGCATCAAGGAAGCGATGGAGGAAATCCGCTCGGGCTATGACAAGAAGTGACTCTCAACGCAACCATGAGAGGAGTGGGCCGGTTGCGGCGCATGAGCATGGACGAGGGACGCTGTTTGGCGGAAAATGGCGGAACGGAATCGCAACGGGCGAATTGACAGGAGCCGTCCGTTCGTGGTCCGAGGCACTGGGAGCCATCGGGAAAGCAGGAATGACGGAACTACGGCCGAAAACGCCGCCGACCTTCGAGCAGTTAAGGGCGATGGCCGGGCAGGAGCTCGGCGTGTCGGAATGGACGACCGTCGACCAGAACCGCATCAACCAGTTTGCCGAATGCACAGGCGACCATCAGTGGATTCACGTCGATCCGGAGCGGGCGAAGCGGCAGAGCCCATTTCGCACCACGATCGCGCATGGCTATCTGACGCTGTCGATCATCGGCGCGCTGGCGCTGGGCATGGGCATCGTACCCGAAAACACGCAAGCCGCCTTCAATTACGGCTTCGACAAGGTGCGGTTCCTGGCGCCCGTCAGGGTCGGCGCACGCATCCGGCTGCGCACGACGCTGTTGTCGGTGGAGGACAAGGGGCCGGGCCAGTATCTGATGAAGGCCGCCAATACGGTCGAGATCGAGGGCGAACAGAGGCCGGCGCTGACCGCCGAAACGCTGGTCATGCTTTATGAGCGGCGCAAGCGGGCGGGAGCGTAAGCTCCCTATCTTCGGTCATGATGGCTGTTGCCGCACCCGACAGCCTGCCGCCGGCGCGGGTCGAGAGCAGTGCCAGCAACAGCGCAGCCACCGCCAGGACCGTTGCCGTCTGAAAGGTAACCTGCATGCCGCGCGCGGCTGCCGCTGAGGTCAGCATGTCCTGGCTTTGCCGTTCTCCCGTCGAGGCAGCCGCAAAAATGGCGCCCATAAGCGATGCGCCGGTGATCAGGCCGAGATTGCGCGACAGATTGAGCAGGCCGGACACCACGCCGCGCTCGCCGGCAGCGACACCGCTCATGACGGCGGCATTGTTGGATGTCTGGAACAGGGCGTACCCGAAGCAGGTGACGGCGATCGGCACGATATAGCTGACAATGCCGAGTTTTGTTGCGGCGAGCGACAAAAGCAAGGTGCCGTTGACCAGGCCGAATAGTCCGGCGATCATCATCCTGTTGGTACCGAAGCGATCGGTGAGGCGGCCGGCGATAAGCGCCGAGAGCGCGGAGACCAGCGGACCTGTCGACAGGACCACGCCGACCATCGCAGCATTGAGCCCCAGCCCTCGCGACAAATAGAACGGAGCGACCACCAGGGTCGCCATCATCACGGTGGCGACAACGAGGTTCGCGGCGAGGCTGGCGCTGAGCCGGATGTCGTACAACCGGGCAAGCCGGATCAAGGGACTTTTCGCCTTCGTCTGCGCAACGTCGAACAGAACGACGCCGATGCCGGCGGCCACCAGGAGGCCGATGTTGAGGGCGCCGAAATGGCCGCGGCCGAGCGTCATGGCCAATGCATAGGCGGCCAGCGTCAGGGCCAGCAAGACCGTCCCGATCGCATCGAAGCTGTTTTGAGCTGCTTCCGCAGTCTTGTCGCGGGCAGGCAGGGCCAGCGAGGCGAGGGCAAAGGTCAGGAGGCCGAGCGGCACATTGACGAGGAAGATCGCCCGCCAGCCAAAGCCGGCGATCAGCAAGCCGCCGAGCGAGGGTCCGAGCGTCGTGCCGATCGCCGACATGGCGCCGAGCAGGCCCATGGCGCTGCCGGTTCTCTCCTTGGTCACGGTCTCCGCGACAAAGGCCAGCGTCAACGCCATCATCAGCGCGGCACCCAGTCCTTGTACGGCGCGCGCCGCAATCAGCAGCCAGAGCGTCGGCGCCAGGCCGCAGAGCACCGAGGCCAGTGTGAACAGCGCGATGCCGCCGAGCAGCAACGGCCGGCGGCCGAGCATATCGGCCAGCCGACCGGCGCTGACGATCAGGGCGGTAATGGCCAGCAGATAGGCGAGAACCACCCATTGCACCGACTGGAACGACGCGCCGAAGGCCTGCATCAGCGACGGCAGGCCGACGCTGGCAATGCTGGTTCCAAGCGACGACAGCAGCGTGGCGAGCGACAGGCTGGCCAATGCCAAGACAGGAGAGTGGGCCAGGCCTGCGGACCGGGTGTTCTGCGGCGCCGATGCGCACTCGTTCTGCTCAGCAATTGCCATGGCGATTTCCTCCTTGTCAGTCCCGCAACCGGACCTGTCGGAGATCTAGTCGTCAGGATGGAATGGCGGAAGGCGCATCATTTGCATCTTATTCGTGCGGCAAACGCCATGGCATGTGCTACAATCCGCCGATGGCATCGCCCGATCTCAATCTGCTGTTCGCGCTCGACGTTTTGCTCGCCGAAGGCAGCGTGGCGCGCGCGGCAACCCGGCTGCGGCTCAGCCCTTCGGCGATGAGCCGCACGCTGGCGCGGCTGCGGGAAGCGACCGGCGATCCGCTGCTGGTCCGCGCCGGCCGCGGCCTGGTCCCGACGCCGCGCGCGGAGGCATTGCGGCAGCAGGCCGGCCATGTCGTCCAGGAAGCAGAAACGTTGCTGCGCCCTGCCAGGCCTCTCGATCTCGCAAAGCTGGAACAGATCTTCACGCTGCGCACCAATGAAGGGTTCGTCGAGGAATTCGGGCCGCGTCTTGTCGCCCGCATCCAAGCCGAGGCGCCGGGCGCGCGGCTGCGCTTTGGGCCCAAATCCGACAAGGATGTCGCCTCGCTGCGCGACGCGGACATCGACCTCGAAATCGGCGTTGCCGGCGAGGCCGGACCTGAAGTGCTGACACAGGCGCTGTTTCGCGACCGCTTCGTCGGTGCTGTGCGAGCCGGCCACCCTTTGAGTGAAGGCGCGGTAACGCCTGAACGCTACGCGGCCGGCCGCCACATCAGCGTTTCACGGCGGGGTCGGGAAAGAGGGCCGATCGATCAGACTTTGGCGCTGCTCGGCCTGCAGCGAACCGTCATGTGCATGGTCTCCGGCTTTTCGGCTGCACTCGCCATGGCGCGCGCTTCGGACCTTATTGCCAGCGTGCCCGAACGGCACACGCAAGGCGCACGCGCCGGCATGGTCAGCTTTCCGCTGCCGGTCGCCACGGTGGAGGTCACCATCTCGATGCTCTGGCATCCACGGCTCGATGCCGATCCGGCGCAACGCTGGCTGCGAGATTGCGTTCGGGAGGTCTGCGCGGCCTCCCGCTGAGCGCTCAGCGCGCCATTGCCGCCTTGAGCACCCTGAAAATCCGCTCGTCTTGGCATTGGGCAACGTTGAAGCGCAGGAACCGGCTGGCGGTTCCCGACAGGCTGAATGCGTTGCCGGGCGCCAGCACGATGTTGTCGGCCAGCGCGCGGCGTGCCATTTCAGCCGCGTCCACGCCATCCGGCAGGCTGCACCACAGGAACAAGCCGGCCGGTTGGTCGATCCAGGGCGTGATGCCGATGGCCTTCAGGCGCGCGCCCGTCTCGCCCATGGCGCGGGAAAGGCGCGCGCGCAGCAGATCCATGTGCTTGCGGTAGCTGCCATCCCTAAGCAGCGTCAGCACCAGTTCGGCCGCCAGCCGGCCGCCGCCGAAGGTGGTGGCAATCTTGAGGTCGGTGAGTTGCTCGATCCAGTCGCGCGGTGCCGCGATGAAGCCGCAGCGCACCGATGCCGATAGCGTCTTGGAGAAGCTACCGATATGGACGACGCGGTTGAGGCCGTCGAACGCCGCCAGCCGAGGCGCTGGGCTGTGCTCGAAATCGGCGAAGATATCGTCCTCGATGATGGTCAGGTCCGACTGGTCGGCGAGCTTCAGCAGCCGGTGCGCGGTCACCGGCGACAGGATCGCGCCGGTCGGGTTGTGGATGGCGGAATTGGTGATGTAGAGGCGCGGCTTGTGCTCGGCCAGTGCCTGGGCGAACAGCTCGATATCCGGCCCGGATGGCGTGTAGGGCACGCTGACGACCTTGGCGCGGTGGGCGCGCAGCAGCGCGTGAAAATTGAAATAGCAGGGGTCGTCGACCAGCACGGTGTCGCCGGGCCCGATCAGGAAGCGGCACAGGAGATCGATGGCCTGCGTGCCCGATTCCGTCAGCATGATCTGTTCGGGCGAGACCTCGATGCCGTGCCCTTCCATGCGCCGCGCCAGCAATTGCCGCAGCGGCGGCAGACCGAGCGGCGTGCCGTAATCGGCAAGGTCGACATCGTCGGCGCGCGCAACGGTGCGCAGCGCCCGGCGCAAGGCGGACTGCGGCATCCACGAGGCAGGCATCCAGCCGCAGCCGGGTTTCAGCATCTCGTCGCCGGCTTCCAGCGATTGGCGCGACACCCAAAGCGGATCCACGGCGCGGTCGAGCCGCGGGCCGATCTCGGCCAGCGACAACGGCGCCAGCGATCCGGCGGCATAAAAACCCGAACCCGGCCGTGAGCGTATCGCGCCTTCGGCAGCGAGCCGCTCATAGGCTTCGACCACGGTCGACTTGGACACCTGCATGGCCTTGGCAAAGGCGCGGATCGAAGGTAGCCGCGCGCCTGGCGTCAGGCTGCGCGCCGATATCCGCTGGCGGATGGTCGCCATGACAGTTTCCACAAGCGTGGTCGCGACAGGAGGGTGCGCATTGCCGGTTTCCAAAATGAGTTCGGTCATCTGTATTGCTCTGATAGCCATTACAGTTTTGCGGAATTGTACTGCATTGTCTCTGGCTGCACCATAGGCACTTGCCCGATAGAGGGCGAAAGCAATGGAGCCTGGAATGGACAAGACCGCGAGCGGCTGGGTGAACGGATTCATCGGCGTGTTGATTTTCTCAGGCTCGCTGCCGGCGACGCGCGTCGCAGTGGCGGAGTTCGATCCGATATTCCTGACCTCGGCCCGCGCGGCGATTGCCGGGCTGCTTGGTCTTGCGATGCTCGTCCTATTCCGGCAGAAACGCCCGGAGCGCAGCGATTTTCTGTCGCTGGTGATCGTCGCCCTTGGCGTGGTCGTCGGCTTTCCCTTGCTGACGGCGCTCGCGCTCAAACACGTCACCTCCGCCCATTCCATCATCTTTGTCGGCCTGCTGCCGCTGGCAACCGCGATCTTCGGCGTGCTGCGCGGTGGCGAGCGTCCGCGCCCGGCCTTCTGGCTGTTTTCCTGCATCGGCAGCGCGCTGGTCGCCGGTTTTGCCCTGATGCAAGGCGTGACGGCGTCACCGGTGGGCGACGGCCTGATGCTGGCCGCCATCATCGTCTGCGGGCTGGGCTATGCGGAGGGGGCCGCATTGTCGCGCAGGCTGGGCGGCTGGCAGGTGATCTGCTGGGCGCTGGCGATCTCGCTGCCGATCATGCTTGTGCTGACCTTTGCGACGCTGCCGTCATCCTTTGCCGCCGTCGGCTCCCACGCCTGGATCGGTCTCGCCTATGTCTCGCTGTTCAGCATGCTGATCGGCTTCGTCTTCTGGTATCGCGGCCTCGCGCAGGGCGGCATCGCGGCGGTCGGGCAGTTGCAGCTGCTGCAGCCTTTTTTCGGCCTGGCGCTGGCAGCGACGCTGCTGCACGAACAGGTCAGCCCTCTGATGGTTGTCGTCACGCTCGGCGTGGTGGCCTGCGTGTTCGGCGCGAAGAAGTTTGCGCGGTAGCGATGGCGGTGAAACCTCTCCGTCCTTACCTGCTAGCCTGCAGGTCGGAGCACCGGTTTCAATTTGAGTATCTTTGCAACATCTTTCAAATGGCGTTTTGAAAACATCCAAGCTTTGCCGCCTTTGACTGAAATCCATCGGCCATTAGCACCCTTAAACGCTTCCTTGTAGTCAATTGTGTTACCGCGAACTATGAAAGCTTTTTCTGTGTAGTCTTCCATAAATACTTCATTGGTATCCGGCGCTGCTTCTTCTTTCTCCAGAACAAAAAGTTCCCCGGTTCGCGTTGATGCTTTTGCGGCCGCCACTGTTTTCTTGTCTATAACCGGGCCAACCGACATCTCCCGCATAACGATAGTCAATTGCCTAGATAATTTCTCTCTTAGCTCTGAGATAGAGCGATACTCTTCCTGTATTCCTTTATCTCTTATCGACTGCTTAAATTCCTTAAGTTTCTGATATTGAGACAAATCAACGCTGTCTAATTCAACGTGCGCCTTAGAGAAGTAAAGCATAACGGGTTTCTTGTTCGCCAGAAACCATTTTATCTCTTCTACGGTACCGCTCTCTTCAATTCCGGTTGGCGAACCCAAGCGAGTCCAGAAGGAGCCGATAAGGATATCGCAGCCGCGAACGACCTGCTCGTTGATTAGGCCTTGGGGTCGGTCACCCATCGCCGGAGCGCTGTGTGTCTCCCACATCACTGGTAGGAGAATTTTTCCCTGATCTTGAGCCTGCAAGGAATTCCATTCATGCAAACTCTGCGCGATTGTCGCCCGTTCCTCGGGAACATCTGAGGGAGACGCTATTAACACATTAAAAACAGTAGATGAAAATGGCATTCTTTCCCCCTTATTTTTATCAGCTCATTAGTTCAGCTATTTGACGGTTTTTATCAAATGAATTCTGCTATATGAAGCATACTCTCTGAGCCGCGAGAGCTGAGAAACTTCTAGAGAAAGTGCCTGTCTTATTTCGCCAGTTATTGCGCGGCCAAGGGCTTGCATAATCCAATGCGCGCCGGTAACGCCTAGAACTTGGTCACCACCCCAATGCCAATCCCCTCGAACCCGCCCATTGCCACCAGCGCCGCAGGCGCCTCATCAAGGCTGATCTTCTTGCCGACCAGCAGTTCGGGCTTGAGCTTGCCGGTGCGGATCATCTCCATCATGGCGGGGTAGCGGTGGGCCTGCATGCCGTGGCTGCCGAGGATTTCCAGCTCGAAGGCGATCACCTTGTCCATCGGCACTTGCGGGCGGGCGTGTTCGCCCAGCATCAGGCCGACCTGCACATGGCGGCCGCGCCGGCGCAGATTGGCAATCGAGTTGAACGATGTCGTGGGGTGGCCGAGCGCGTCCATCGACATATGCGCGCCGCCATTGGTGATCTGCTTGATCGCCTTGACCACGTTCGGCGTGGTCGAGGCGTTGATGGTCGCCACGGCGCCGATCTTTCTGGCGAAGTCCAGTTTCTCGTCGGTGAGGTCGATGGCGATGACATTGGCGCCCATGGAACTGGCGATCATGATCGCCGACAGGCCGACGCCGCCGCAGCCATGCACCGCCACCCATTCGCCCGGCGTCACCCGGCCCTGGTCGACAATGGCGCGAAACGAGGTGACGAAGCGGCATCCGAGGCTGGCGGCGGTGGCGAACTCCATCTCCTCGGGCAGGCGCACGAGATTGGTGTCGGCATGCTCGATGGCGACATATTCGGCAAACGATCCCCAGGCGGTGAAGCCGGGCTGCGTCTGGTGTTCGCAGACCTGATGATTGCCCGAATTGCATTCGAAGCAGCGGCCGCAGCCGACGCAGAACGGCACGGTGACGCGCTCGCCGGCCTTCCAGCGGGTCACCCGCTTGCCGACGGCGACGACGATGCCGGCCAGTTCATGGCCCGGCACATGCGGCAGCGTGATGCCGTCATCATGACCCATCCAGCCATGCCAGTCGCTGCGGCAGAGCCCGGTCGCCTCGACCTTGATGACCACACCGTCCGCGGCCGGTTTCGGATCCGGCACGGTCTGGATTCTCGGCGCCTCGCCGAATCTTTCGAAGACGACGGCTTTCATCGGCAACTCTCCGTGCTCAGCTCCGGCATTGTGAGCCTATTCGGCATCTATCTGATTCTCCGGCGCCGCCTTCTGAAAGGCCGGCAGCGCCACGCAGGCGGCGTGGATGCGCGAGATCTCGGGGTAGGGTGTCAGGTCGACGCCGAAGCGGGCGTTGCTGGCGATCTGGGCGACCAGGCAGATGTCGGCGAGGCCCGGTGCGTCGCCATGGCAAAATGTGCCGGTCTCATCCGATGAAGCCAGAATCTTTTCAAGCGGCTGGAACCCTTCGTTCACCCAGTGGCGAAACCAGTGGATGACATCCTGGTCGCCGGCGCCGAACAAAGTGCGCAGCGAGGTCAGCACGCGCAGATTGTTCACCGGGTGGATGTCGCAGGCGATCATCTGCGCTAGCATTCGCACGCGCGCCCGGCCGAGCGCGTCCTTCGGCAGCAGCGACGGTTCGGGGTGGGTCTCGTCGAGATATTCGATGATTGCCAGCGACTGCGTCAAAAGCGTGCCGTCGCCCAGGATCAGCGCCGGCACCAGCCCCTGCGGATTGACCGCGCGATAGGCCGGCTCCAGATGGTCGCCATGCCGCAGATGATGCGGCACGTAGTCGTAGCCCAGCCCCTTCATCTCGAGCGCGATGCGCACGCGGTAGGAGGTGGAGGAGCGGTAGTAGTTGTGGAGGACGAGGTCGCTCATTGGATCACGGCTTGTCGGTGGAATTTTGGCCGATCGAATCTTGGCCGACAGTGATCTCGATGGTGCCGATGCCGTCGACACCGCCGGTCATCGTCTGACCCGGCGCCACCGCGCCGACGCCGGCCGGCGTGCCGGTGAAGATCAGGTCGCCCGGTTGTAGTACAACCGCACCGCTGCAGATCGAAACGATATCGGCGATCGGCCAGATCAGTTCGGCGAGGTCGCCCTCCTGTTTCACCGTGCCGTCGACGGCGAGCCAGATGCGGCCCTTTTGCGGGTGGCCGGATTTGGCGGCTGATACCAACGGGCCGCAGGGCGCCGATCGGTCGAAGGCCTTCGACCAGTCCCAGGGCCGCGCCGCTTTCTTGGCCTCGTCCTGCAGGTCGCGGCGGGTGAGGTCGATGCCGACGCCGTAGCCCCAGACATGCTCGAGGGCTTCAGCGCGGGGGATGCGGAAGCCGGCCTTGCCGATCGCCGCCACCAGCTCGATCTCATGGTGCAGGTTTTGGGTCAAAGGCGGGTAGGGGACCGTGGTGCCGCTATCGACCACCGCATCGGCCGGCTTGGTGAAGAAGAAGGGCGGGTCGCGCTCGTCATTGCCGAGTTCGCGCGCGTGCGCGGCGTAGTTGCGGCCGACGCAGAAGATGCGGCGCACCGCAAAACGCTGGGCCGAGCCTTCTATGGCGACCGATGGGGTTGCGGGCAAGGGGAGGACGAAGTCTGTCATGCCAGGTCTTTCTGCTTCAACTGCCGGCACATTTGACCGATTTGGACCGCCGGGCAAGGCAGGAGCCTCCGCAAAAGCGTCGGCTGCGCCTTGATTGTCTGATAAAGTCGGCTTCGCCTCCTGGGGTTAAGATGGCGATAGACTATTTGCCAATAAGCTGGCCATACCAGCGGGAGTATCGTGCCCAGGGAGGACTGAAACGAACACCATGACCGCAGTCAACGATCGCGCCCGGTTTCTGATCATCGACGACCATCCGCTGTTTCGCGAGGCGCTGCACAGCGCCGTGCAGATGGCGTACCCGGAAGTCGACACGGTGGAGGCGCGCTCGATTGCCGAAGCGCTCGATCTCCTGGGTGGGATAAAACCGTTCGATCTGGCGCTGCTCGATCTCAACATGCCCGATGTGCATGGCTTTGACGGGTTGCTGCAGCTGAGGACCCGCCATCCGCGGCTGCCGGTGGTCGTCGTCTCGGGCTATGAGGAGCCGAAGATCATCTCCGAGGCGTTGTCCTATGGCGCTGCCGGCTTCATCCCGAAATCGGCGCGCAAGAGCGATCTTGCGGCCGCAATCCGCTCGGTGATGGAGGGCGCGATCTATGTGCCGGAGACCTATGAGGGACAGCCGCCCGACGCCGACAGCGCCGACCGCGCCGACATGGTGCAGCGGCTGGCCAAACTGACGCCGCAGCAGCTGCGCGTGCTGCAGATGCTGCGCCAAGGCCTGCTCAACAAGCAGATCGCCTACGAGCTGCAGGTCGGCGAGACCACGGTCAAGGCGCATGTCTCGGAGATCCTGCGCAAGCTCAACGTCTACAGCCGCACGCAAGCGGTGATCGAGGTGTCGAAGCTGGACAATGCGGAGCTGTTTCGCGATCAGGCCGGGTTTTGATCTTTACCCTCCCCCTTGTTGGGAGGGTCGATCCGCGAAGCGGAGCGGGGTGGGGGACCTTGGCGCTGCACCCCGCCCCGGCGTTGCGCGCCGACCCTCCCCATCAAGGGGAGGGTATGGGGCTCAAGCCAGCAGA
The DNA here is from genome assembly GCF_040324515.1 of Mesorhizobium sp. C264A. Classification (NCBI taxonomy): domain Bacteria; kingdom Pseudomonadati; phylum Pseudomonadota; class Alphaproteobacteria; order Hyphomicrobiales; family Phyllobacteriaceae; genus Mesorhizobium; species Mesorhizobium sp. C264A. The sequence continues at coordinate 1,142,525 of NZ_JAMYVY010000001.1, forward strand.
TGCGCCAGCAGCGCCCTTAGCTGCGCCGGTTTCAGCGGCTTGCGCATCAGTTCGATGCCGGCGGCGCGGGCGGCTTTGGCGACGGCCTCCGATCCGTCGGCGGTGACGATCAGCGCCGGCACGGCGCGGCCGAGATAATCGCGCACTTCGGCTATTGTTGCGGTGCCGAGGTCGCCGTCGTCGAGATGCTGGTCGGCAATGACGATGTCGGGCACCCAGTCGGTGTCGCCGAGCAGGCTGAGCGCATCCTCGGTCGAGGTCGCGGCACGCACCAGGCACTGCCAGCGCTCGAGCAGGAAGGTCATCGCCTGCAACACATCGGCGTCGTTTTCGACCAGCAGCACCTTGGTGCCGAACAGGCCGTAGCCGCGCGGCCGCTCCATCTCGGCAAGGCTGGCGATGGCGTCGGCGCTGGCGCCGATGCCGACCGGCACATCGATGTGGAAGATGGTGCCGCGCCCGACTTTCGACGAAAACGTCACGGGGTGGCCGAGCGCGGCGGCCATGCGCCGCACGATGGCAAGGCCCAGCCCCAGCCCGCCGCCGGAAATTCCGGCATCGGCCGGAATGGCGGAGCCGCGATGGAATTCCTCGAACACCGCCTCGCGCTGGTCGTCGGGAATGCCGCAGCCGGTGTCGGCGACATCGATGCGGATGGTGTCGCCGCGATGCCTGGTGCCGACCAGCACGCCGCCCGAGCGGGTATAGCGCAGCGCATTGGACAGGATGTTCTGCAGGATGCGGCGCAAAAGCGTGCGGTCCGAACGCACCACGGCGCTGACCGGGCGGAATTTCAGTGTCAGCCCCTTCAGCTTGGCAACCGGCTTGAAATCCGAGCGCAGCGACGAAAACAACGTCTCCAGATTGACGTCGCCAATGTCGGGCTGGACCACGCCGGCGTCGAGCTTGGAAATGTCGAGCAGCGTGCGCAACAGGTCTTCCATCGTCTCCAGCGAGCGCTCGACCTGACGGACGAGTTTCTTGCCCTCGTCGCTGGTCTGCACTTCGGCCAGTGCCGAGACCGAGAGGTGGGCGGCGTTCAGCGGCTGCAGCACGTCATGGCTGGCGGCGGCCAGGAACCTGGTCTTGGACAGGTTCGCCAGCTCGGCGTTTTCCTTGGCGGCGCTGAGGTCGATGTTCGACTGTTCCAGCCGGCGCAAGGTCGAGTGCAGTTCCTCGGTGCGCATGCGCACCCGGTTTTCCAGTGAAATTGCAGTCTGGAACAGCGAGAAGGCATTGCCCTGCTGGTCCATCGAGCGCTCGACGCGGCTGACCAGAGCGGCGTTGATCTTCTTCAGCCTGTCGACGTCGTCGATGTCCCTGAGCGGCATGGGCTATTCCGCCGCCTGGCGTTCGCCGAAGGCGATGCCGGTGAAAGTCTGGTTGAGGTGCATCGAACGATACTGTTCGCCATAGGTGCCGAAGCCGATGACATTGTTGACCCGGTAAAGCTCCGAAATGTCGCGGAACACCTGGCGGTTGCGGGCGTCGAGCCGGCGCAGCACGCAATCGAAGCCGAGGATCATGTCGATGCCGCCGAGCCGCTCCTCGACGTCGCGCAGTGCGGCGCGCGTCGATTCCACCATGTCCTTGGGCTGGGCGATGGACAGCACGACGCCGTCGTCGATGGCGCAGAAGAACGACAGCGAGCCGTCGGGATGCATCTTCTGGATCGAGCGGCAGTAGTATTCGCCGCCCACCTTCACCACAACGGGGTGAGAGGCGAAGCTCAGCGGCGTCAGGTTCTGCGCAACGATGCCGACCGAGGCTGCATATTCCTCGGCCGCATTGGTGGCGTTGAACTCGCGCACGGTGCGGTGGTCCGGGTCGGATGCCGTCACCACCAGCTTTTCGTCGGTGGGGATGAAATTGTCGGTCTTGAAGACGTGGAAGGGAATTTCGGTAGCAATCAACACGATGATGGCGCTGTCTGACGCCACCTTGCCGTTCGAAATCAGACTGGTGGTTTCGAATTTGAGGTCGTCGCCCGCCGAACCGCCGAGCAGCGGGATGTCGTCCAGCCCCCAATGGATGGCCGAGGTCACCGCTTCCTCGGCAAAGGACAGGCCGTCGATGAAGCAGAGCGCGAAGGTGCTTTTGGTATGGCAACAGCCGAGGCGCCCGCGCAGTAGGCGCCGCAGGGCCTCGACTTCATCAGTGATCCTGTCCATGCCCGACGAGGAGAGATTGTCGACCATGGTGCTGACCGCCGAAAACGACGCGGAGGGAAAGAGCAGCGCCAGCACATGGCCTTCCTCCAGGCCCTGGGGGGTAATCTCGCCGGCGGTCGAGCAGGCGGCGTAGGCCAGCGTCGGCGCGTGGGTCTTCAGCCCTTGCGAAAGGACGCTCGCGTCAAACAGGCTCTGGGAGAAGAACAGCAGGGCAAAGCCGGCATCGATGGCTGCGGCCTCGACGGCGACCGCCAGGGCGAATGCATCGGCGTCGGGCTCGTCGGTGGTGAGCGCCGACAGACCGGATGCATAGCTCGTCCGTGAACTGGCCAGAGGCTTCCTCCCGATATCCTCCGACGCTTCCTGCGCGCGCCCGTTTTATGTCTCTCGGCGCGCTGGCGTCGAGGGCATTGTTGCCCCCTATTCGCTCTTTGGCAATGGGGCGGACAGGCCCATGATTTTCGTTTTCTCCATGACCGAAAGTACAATGAGCGCCGTGTGTTTTTTGCGCTTTGTGCAGTGTACCAATAGCGCATGGCCGAGCGCCAAAGCCGCATCGGCAGCATGACTACCAAGGTCATACCCAGGGAGGATGCATGTCGGACGTTTCGTTTGTCGTGAACGGAAAACGGATCAGCGGCGCTGCCGAGGACCGAACGCTTCTGGTTCATTTCCTGCGCGAAAATCTTGGTCTCACCGGAACGCATGTCGGTTGTGACACCTCTCAATGCGGCGCCTGCGTCGTGCATGTCGACGGCAGGGCAGTGAAGTCCTGTTCGATGCTGGCTGTGCAGGCCTCCGGGTCGACCGTGGTGACGATCGAAGGGCTTGCCAATGGCGGCGACCTGCATCCGATGCAGGCCGCGTTCAAGGAACATCATGGGCTACAATGCGGCTTCTGCACGCCGGGCATGATCATGACCGCGACCGACATGATCGCGCGCCATCCCGAAGGCCTTGACGAGGCGACGGTGCGCGCCGAGCTCGAAGGCAACATCTGCCGCTGCACCGGCTACCACAATATCGTCAAGGCGATCCTTGCCGCATCGCAAACGATGGCGAAGGCGCCGAAGGGCAGGGTGAAACAAGCGGCGTAGAAAGAAGCGAGTAGTGAATAGTGAATAGCGAGTAGTCGGTTTAGCCGAACCGCTCCGAGCACAATTCCCTACTCACTGTTCACTATTCGCTACTCACTATTCGCTATTCCGGAGGAATTCCTATGGGCATTGAAGGCATCGGCGCTCGGGTCGTGCGCAAGGAAGACAAACGGTTCATCACCGGCGCCGGCCGCTATGTCGACGACATGGTGGTTCCCGGCATGAAGCATGCCGCTTTCGTGCGCAGCCCGCACGCGCATGCTCAGATCAAGAAGATCGACGTCAGACGAGCGCAGGCGATGCCCGGCGTCATCGGCGTCTTGACCGGCAAGGAGCTCAAGGCCGACGGCATCGGCAACCTGATCTGCGGCTGGATGATCCATTCCAAGGACGGCTCGCCGATGAAGATGGGCGCGTGGTCGCCGCTGGCGGTCGACAAGGTGCGCTATGTCGGCGATGCGGTCGTCATCGTGGTGGCGGAAACCAAGGGCCAGGCCCGCGACGCGGCCGAAGCGGTCGAGATCACCTACAAGGAATTGAAGGCGGTGGTCGATGCCACCAAGGCGCTGCAAAAAGGTGCGCCGCAGGTCCATGCCGAAGCCGAGGACAATCTTATCTTCGACTGGGAGATCGGCGATGCCAAGGCGACCGACGCGGCGATCCAGGCGGCGGCCCATGTCACCCGCATGAAGATCGTCAACAACCGGCTGGTTCCCAACGCCATGGAGCCGCGCGCGGCCCTTGGCCATTACGACAAGGCCGAGGACCATTTCACCTGCTGGACGACGTCGCAGAACCCGCATGTCGCGCGGCTGGTGATGAGCGCCTTCTACAATGTCGCGCCGGAAAACAAGCTGCGCGTCATTGCGCCCGATGTCGGCGGCGGCTTCGGCTCGAAGATCTACATCTATCCCGAAGAGATCGTCTGCCTTTGGGCGTCGAAGAAGACCGGCGTGCCGGTCAAATGGGTTGCCGACCGTACCGAAAGCTTTCTCACCGACGCGCATGGCCGCGACCATGTCTCGACAGTCGAAATGGCGTTCGACAAGAACAACCGGATCACCGGCTTCAAGGTAGACACCATCGCCAATCTCGGCGCCTACATGTCGCTGTTCTCGTCTTGCGTGCCGACCTATCTCTACGCGACGCTGCTGTCGGGCCAGTACAACATCCCGACGATCCACGCCAATGTGCGCACCGTCTACACCAACACGGCACCCGTCGACGCCTATCGCGGGGCAGGGCGGCCGGAAGCCACGTATCTGCTCGAACGGACAATGGAGACGGCCGCGCGTGAACTTGGGGTCTCGCCGGCGGAGTTGCGGCGCATCAATTTCATCACCGAGTTTCCGCACCAGACGCCGGTCATCATGAATTATGACGCCGGCGATTACGGCGCTTCGCTCGATGCGGCGACACAGGCGTCCGACTATGCCGGCTTTGCCAAGCGCAAAGCGGCGGCCGCCAGCCAGGGCAGACTGCGCGGCATCGGCATGAGCTGCTATATCGAGGCCTGCGGCATCGCGCCGTCGGCGGCGGTCGGTTCGCTCGGCGCCGGCGTCGGTCTGTGGGAATCGGCCGAAGTGCGGGTCAATGCCGTCGGCACGATCGAGGTGCTGACCGGCTCGCACAGCCATGGCCAGGGCCATGAGACGACCTTCGCGCAACTCGTCAACCAGCGTTTTGGCGTGCCACTGGACTCGGTCTCGATCGTCCATGGAGATACCGACAAGGTGCAGATGGGTATGGGCACCTACGGCTCGCGCTCGGGCGCGGTCGGCATGTCGGCAATTGCCAAGGCGCTCGACAAGGTCGAGGCCAAGGCCAAGAAAATCGCCGCCCATCTGCTCGAGGCCGACGAGGGCGACATCGTCATCGAGAATGGCGAGGTCAAGGTTGCCGGCACCGACAAGAGCCTGCCCTGGTTCCAGGTGGCGCTTGCCGCCTACACCGCTCACAATCTGCCGGCAGGCATGGAGCCGGGACTGAAGGAAACAGCCTTCTACGATCCGGCGAACTTCACTTTCCCGGCGGGCTGCTACATCTGCGAGGTCGAGATCGATCCGGAAACCGGCACGACCGAGATCGTCCAGTTCGTCGCGGCGGACGATTTCGGCAACATCATCAACCCGATGATCGTCGAGGGTCAGGTGCATGGCGGCATCGCCCAGGGTATCGGCCAGGCGCTGCTGGAAGGCGCGCACTATGACGATAGCGGGCAGCTGCTGACGGCGAGCTACATGGACTACACCATGCCGCGCGCGGACGACTTGCCGTCATTCAAGGTGTCGACCTCGAACACGCCGTGTCCGAGCAATCCGCTCGGCATCAAGGGCTGTGGCGAGGCCGGCGCCATCGGCTCGCCGCCGGCGGTCATCAACGCCATCACCGACGCTTTGGGGATTGTGGACATCGCCATGCCGGCCTCGCCGTCGACGGTGTGGGCGGCGATTAGGGCGAAGAAATGAGTGAGTAGGGAGTAGTGAGTAGGGAATGGGCATTACCGGAGATGACAGCGTCCCTATTCCCTACTCCCTACTCACTACTGCCTAACCACTTCAGGGGAGGATCCCATGTACGCAGTCAACTACCACCGCGCCGCCTCGGTCGCCGACGCCGCCAAGCTGGTGAAGAGCGGCGACGCCAGGCTTTTGTCAGGCGGCATGACGCTGATCCCGGCGATGAAGACGCGGCTCGCCGCACCCTCCGACCTGATCGACCTGTCGCGGATCAAGGAACTGCAAGGCGTCAAGGTGTCGGGCAAGACCGTCACCATCGGCGCCGCCACAACCCATTACGACGTCGCCAATGACGAGAAGCTGCGGAAGGCCTGTCCGGCGCTTGCGCACCTTGCGTCGCTGATTGGCGATCCGGCGGTGCGCCACAAGGGCACGATCGGCGGCTCGGCCGCCAACAACGACCCAGCCGCCGATTATCCGGCGGCGCTCTTGGCGCTGGGCGCCACCATAGTCACCAACAAGCGCGAGATTTCAGCCGCGAAATTCTTCACCGGCCTGTTCGAAACGGCGCTGAAAGAAGGCGAGATCATCACCGCGGTGAGTTTTACCGCGCCGGCCAAGGCTGCTTACGAAAAATTCCGCAACCCGGCCTCGCGCTATGCGATCGTCGGCGTGTTCGTGGCAAAGGGCAAGGACGGGGTCAGCGTTGCCGTTACCGGCGCCGGCGATGACGGTGTGTTCCGCTCGAAGGAGATCGAAGCAGCACTGGCGAAGAATTTTGCCGCATCGGCGCTCGACGGCGTGAAAGTGCCGGCGAAGAATTTGATGACCGACCTCCACGCTTCGGCCGAATACCGCGCCAATTTGATCGCCGTGATGGCCAAGCGCGCGGTGAACGCCGCCAACGGTTGAACAGTGCCAATTCGAGACGGGAAGGGGCCATTGCGGCCCCTTTCTTTTTTGCGATCACAAACGTTGGCGCCAACACGCGCCAATCTCAAAGCTTCGCACTTGCACAAAGTTATCCCGCACTGCAATATAAACCGGGCGGGAATACGAGGCGAATCCGTGGCGCAGCGATGCGCGCTGCATCGGTTCTTGAGTGCGAAGGACGGGCATGGCCGACATCTCCGCAGCGTCTGTTGCCCTGCCGCGGGCCACAGCCGACAAAGCAGCTAGAGCAAGACTGGCCTATCTCGATGGCTGGCGCGGGCTTTCGATCGCACTGGTGCTGATCGGCCATTTCTTCCCCGTTCCCGGGATCAATCTCGGCGTGCTCGGCGTCGAGTTCTTCTTCGTGCTCTCAGGCCGGCTGATGGGCGAGATACTGTTCATCGAACGCTTCCCGCTGAAAAAATTCTTCAAGCGCCGCTTTTCGCGCATCTATCCCGCGCTTTTGGTGTTCGTGATATCAGCCATGATCGGGCTCTCCGGCACCTTTATCGCCTTCAAATGGAAGGCGGCGCTGACCGCGCTGACATTCACCTACAACTATGCCGGAATTCTCATCACCCGCGCCGGCGCGCTCGACCACATCTGGTCGCTATGCGTGGAAGAGCATGCCTACATCATCCTGGCGCTGATCAGCGTGGTGGTGACCGGGCGGGGTAATGTCGTTCGGCTGCTGGTGACGCTGTCGCTGCTGGCGATGGCCAATGGCGCCATTTCGTACTGGGTACTCGGCATGGATTACGAGCACAGCTATTGGCGCACCGATGTGCATATCGCCTCGATCCTGCTGTCGGCATCGATCTGCCTGCTCAAGCACGATGATCGGCTGCCGGCATTCCTGAAGAGCCCCTATGTCAGCCTCGTGTCGGCGGCGGCGGCTATATTGCTGTTCCTCGATCCGGTGCCGACGCCGATCCATTACCTACTGGCGGTGCCGTTGCTGGCGCTTGCCGTGAATACGCTGGACACCAGCAACTGGCATCTTACCGGCCTGCTTTCATCCAGGCCGATGGTGATGATCGGGCTATGGTCGTACTCGCTCTATCTCTGGCAACAGCCCTTCTACAAATTCGTCGCCGAGCAGGGCAGTGCGCCGATCCCGATGCTGGCGGCTGTCTTCGCCTGTGCACTATGCAGCTACTATCTGGTCGAGAAGCCCGCGCGGGCCTGGCTGAACCGGAATTGGTGAGGGCTACGGACTCCTAATCTTATGCTGCCGCGACGATCTGCTTGCCGATCATCAGCCAGCGACCCATCAGCCGGCGATCTCCTTGAGGTAGTAGCGCACCGCCTTCTTGCCGCCATGGATCACCGCGTCGCCGACCTCGGCGAAGCCAAGCGCGGCATGGAAGGCGTCCGAAGCCGGATTGGGAGGTTCGGCATTCACCTCGCAGGTGACGATGCTGTGGCCCGCGCGGGCGACTTCCCCGAACAGATCCTCGTAGAGCCGGCGGGCATGGCCGCGGCCGCGCGCTTGCGCCGCGACGACGACGCGGTCGACATAGACGAAGCGTGGATAGCGCTCGCGGAACCAGAGGAAATTCGGGCTGTCGTAGGCCGCATTCTGGTCGAAGGTCATGATGAAGGCTTCGAGCGTGCCGATGCGCCTGACGTAAAACGCTTCGCCAAGCAGGAAGGACAGCCGTTCGGGCTCGAGCCATGACAGTTCGGCGGCGTGCTCATTGTTGAGTGCGAGGATGGCCGCTTCGTCCTGAGGCGAGACACGGCTGATCGGCGACGGCCCAGTCACGGCTTCGCTCATCATGCTCTGGCCGCCGCAATCGTCGCGGCAACCAGCGCCCCATCGGTGACTGTGGTGCGGTATTCGCGGTCGAGATCGCCGCCGCCCATGCCGACTTGCGGGTTGCGGTAGGCCATGGCGCTCGGTACATCCTTGAGCGCGGCGAAGTGCATTTCCGTCAGCCCGGTTGATGCCAGCACCCCGGCGATGTTTTCGGGGTCCAGCGCGCCGCAGCCGAGGATGATGATGCGGCCGTCGGCCTGGCGGACGAGATCCGCCAACAGGCCGGCGCCTTCCACCGCGGTGTCCCTCTGGCCGCTGGTCAGCACGCGGCCGACCTTGCAGCGGATCAGCGCTTCCAGCGCCTCGGCCGGGTCGCGGGTCATGTCGAAGGCGCGGTGGCAGGTGACGGCGAGCGGACCGGCGGCATGGACCAGCGCGCCCATGCGGGTTTCATCGATGGTGCCGTCGGCATCGAGGCAACCGACAACGACGCCGGCGACGCCGAGGTCACGAAGCGCTGCGACATCGGCGAGCATCGAGCTGTATTCGGCCTCGCTGTAGAGGAAATCGCCGCCGCGCGGCCGCACGATGACATGGAAGGGAATTGTCGCGCTCTCGAGTGCGGCGCGCACCGTGCCGAGGCTGGGCGTGATGCCGCCTTCGACCAGGCTGGCGCAGAGCTCGACCCGGTCGGCGCCGGCGGCCTGCGCAGCCAGCAGTCCATCGATGCCTTCGACGCAGATTTCGATCAGGGGGCGAGCATTTCCGACCAAGGGGCGATCCTTTATGATTGCATGACGGCCAGCCCTAGCATCGGCTCGGTTGGTGGGGAAGCCGGAACAGCCAGTCGCTGCTTGGGCCAGCCCGGCAACCCGGCCGATCCGCAATTACTGGCGCAGCACCGTGTTCTTGGCGCCTTGTTCGACCTGGTCGATGACCAGCAGCTTGACCGGGCCGTCGCCGATGTTGGTGGCCTGGTGCCACTGGCCGATCATCTCGATGATGAAATCGCCCGTCTTGTAGGTGTTGCTGTTGCCGGTCTCGACATTCGTCACTTTGAGTGTCCCGGCCTCGACATAGGCGTAGCGGGCAAACGGGTGCTTGTGCACCGGCAGAGTGGCACCGACCGCAATGTCATAGGTTGAAACCAGGACCTGGACATTTTTCTGCGGCAGCACGATCGGCTGGCCGGACGCCGTCTGGCTGCGATCGGCAAGCGGTGTGACGACAACCGGCGGGATGGTACTGTCCAGCGCCCGAGCGGGGTTTGCAGATAGCGCTGCCGCGAACAGCAGCATCGATGCCAGGATCTTTCGCATGGTTCCTCCAGGTTTTACCGCCACCGCGCGGCGCGACGCCAAAGTTCTAACTCTCGTCAGTTACTGGAGACACAACGTCATCCGCCGGTGCCGTCGTCCATCATCGTATTCGTGAGCGCTTCATAGATGTTGCTGCATACCTGAGACCGCGGACAGTGTTTTACGATGAATGCCGGCACGACAGTCAGTGCGGCGGCGATCAGGATTTGCAGGAAGAGAGGAGCAGGCTCGAAGCGTTTGCCAAACAAGGCTCGGCAAGCGAAGTAGAGACTTTGAGCCAGGCACGCCCAGACAAGGACATGCAACAGCGTGCTCGTTGCTCTTGCATAGGGCGTTATGTATCCGTCGGGAAAGCCGACCATGCCAAGGTCGACGAGCCACTGCAGAGCCAGCAGGCAGGACAGGCATGCCCACAGAAAGGGCGCTACGCGGGTAACTAAAATTCTGCTGCGGTCAACGCTCATGTGCAATCGAAGCACAACAGCGCTCGGCCTTCCAGAGCGGCTGCTGCGTGGCTTGGAGTATCGCCTATTTAAGAGTGCGCAGCGTGATGGAGTAGCGGTGACCGGCGACCGGCGGAATGCTGTGCTCCCACTCGTGGCGCGCCGGACCGTCCATGAGATAGAGGGACCTCGGTTCGACCTCGATCGTCTCGCGATCCCATTTGGAGCCGTTTTTGCGGCGCAGCCGAAAGCTGCAGGGCGCCAGCAGCGAGACGCCGGCGACGAGATCGAAATGCGGCTTGTCGCGATGCCAACCTATGCCCGCGCCCGGCGGATACTCGTTGATGAGCACTTGGGCGAATTCCGTGGCCTGCCTGCCGGCAAAATCCGCGACCTTGTCGCGAAGCGGCAGCAGGAATTTCGGGATGGGCGGCGCTTCGACGACCTGGCGCCGGTCGTAGTCATAGCGCCAGCCGAAGCCGGCGACCTGCCGGTTGGCAATATGGCCATGGAAATCGAACGGCTTGAAGGACAGTTCATTGAGGTGACGGACCAGTTCCGCCTCTTCGTCCGTTGTGATCAGGCCCGGCCGGTAGGAAAATCCTTCCGGCAGCGTGTCGGCCGCGCCGAAGAGATCGCCCTGGCTGGCATACGCTGTTGTGCTGGATTTCGTCTGTGCCATCTGACGGAGAGATAGGAAGCCTCGCCGCCTGGGCAAGATTTTCGGCGTTGTGATGCGCCTCCCTGACGGAACCTCCGCATCGTTGCGGCATTACGCATTTTCGAAGCAGGATCTGGGGCGAAGCAAGATTTTGGGACGAAGCAGGATTTTCGACATGCCGTCCACTGCCATCCGCAACACCCATTACGACCCGTCGACGAAAATCCTCTCGGTCTGGTTCGTTCCAAGCGGAGCCCGCTACGACTATGAAGAGGTCGAGCCTGAGACCTATGCGGCGTTCCGGGCCGCCTTCTCGAAAGGGCAATTTTTCAACGAGTTCGTGCGCGACCGCTACCGGTTTCACTTGGTTGAAGAAGGGCGTCCGCGAGCAACCGGGTTCTGAAGGTGCGGTGATCCGTATAAGGTCGCGAACCCCAATTGCTTTTCAAATTGACTTGTTTCAACCTGCTTTGTGGGGACGGACAATGCCGTGGTCGAGATGGCCGTAACATTGGGGGAGGCAGCTTTTGAAATGCATATTGATTATACTCGGCGTGGTAGGTGTCCTGTCTTCCGCTGCGTCTGCAAAAGATAATCGACAACACATCGACCCTGCCTATCAAAAAAACATCAACTATCTGGCCGGGCTGTCCGACGCCCAGTTGAAATTGGTCGTAACATGGTCAGCTAACGTCATCGCCGTTACGACGCGATGCCCGGCGCTGCAGCTGACTCCAGACGGAAAATCCAAAATAACGGCGATATACATCTTGTACGATGTGCAAGATAAACACCTGATACCCAATCCCCCCGAATTCAAGAGAGCCATCAGGTTTTATGAAGGCGCTTACCGCACGGCGGCGCAACGCACGGACAGCTGTCGGGCGGAGAAAGCCAAGGACCCGGGAAGCTACCGGTAAATAGTTGTCGGCATGATCGACTAGAAGTGATTTGGCTCGCCGGAACCCCGGCGAAGCGCGAATTCTCTATAGCCCCTTCGCCAAATCGCCGTGAGAACTCACGGCCCGAAAACGCGACCGGACCGCGCGGACGCGCTTCGCCTTGCTGGTGACGCCCCCACCGTCACTTCGCAACCGAGCCCCCGAGAAAATGGACCTGGAGGCTTCTAGCGCGGGCATCGATTGTCTGGAAAGGCAACGGCGCTCTGGCTTGGTTGAATTATCGGCCGCCACCGCGGAAATCGTGCGGACGGAAGCCAAACGGCGACTGCATAGCCGCTCATCAAAGCCCTGTTCAACTCCTCAATTCGTGGTAAGGTGATTATACCAGTTAATAACATGACGATCGGCGCGGCCGTCGTTCAAAGCGGGAGTAGGGATAGATGACGACGATTGCGCTGTTCGGTGCCGGCGGCAAAATGGGTTACCGCCTGTCGACCAATTTTCGCGGATCGCCCTACACGGTACGCCATGTCGAGGTCAGCGAGGCCGGCCGCGATCGGCTGAAGACCGGACTGGGCTTCGACGCGGTCAGTGCCGATGCGGCGCTGGACGGGGCGGATATCGTCATCCTGGCCGTTCCCGACACGCATATCGGCAAGGTGGCGGCTGATATCGAGAGCAAGCTCGCGCCTGGCACGATGGTGATAGTGCTCGACGCGGCCGCACCCTTCGCCGGCCATCTGCCCAACCGGCCGGACCTGACCTATTTCGTCACCCATCCCTGTCATCCGCCGATCTTCAACGACGAGACCGACATGGCGGCCAAGAAGGATTATTTTGGCGGCGTCAAGGCCAAGCAGCATATGGTCAGCGCGCTGATGCAGGGGCCGGAAGCGGACTACGCCAAGGGCGAGGCGGTCGCGAAAATCATCTGGGCGCCGGTCATGCGCTCGCACCGTGTCACCGTCGAGCAGATGGCGCTGCTGGAGCCCGGTCTATCGGAGACGGTGTGCGCCTCACTGCTTGTCGTCATGAAGGAAGCCGTCGACGAGGTCGTCGCGCGTGGCGTCGACCAACAGGCGGCGCTCGATTTCCTGCTCGGCCATATGAACGTGCTCGGCGCCGTCATTTTCGGCGAGACCAAGGGTGTGTTCTCCGACGCCTGCAACAAGGCGATCGAATTCGGCAAGCCGGTGCTGATGCGCGACGACTGGAAGCGGGTGTTCGAGCCGGAAGAGATCGCCGCGAGCATTCGGCGCATTACCTGAGAAAGGCCGAGTCGGGGGCTTGCCGGAGCGCCTCGGTGGCTCGACACACCCGCCATGACACCCAACTGTTTTTGCTCAGTGGGCACATGTCACCTCAATTAGTGATTGACTCATCATACCAGTTGGCTTAGCTGTTGATGGCTTGGGCAAGGGTTCGCGGGAAGTACGAAGCCTGGGCGAGTGGAGGGACGGCGAGGGAGCAGCGATCGTTTGGGAAGCCGGCACCGGCATTCAGCCTGAACCGATCGGCGGCCCGCTTTGCGCGACGAATTCGAATGCAGGGGCCTTGATTGATCAAGGCAATTTTTCAAACGGGAGGACATCATGAAACTCACACGCAGAATGACACTTGCGGCGTTCGCCGGCATGCTGGCGCTTGGCACGGCGGTGCCCGCCTATGCGGCCGACCTCATTGCGATCATCACGCCCTCGCATGACAATCCGTTCTTCAAGGCGGAAGCCGTCGGCGCCGAAGCCAAGGCCAAGGAACTCGGCTACGAAGCGCTGGTGCTCGTCCATGACGACGATGCCAACAAGCAGTCCGAATTGATCGACACGGCGATCGGTCGCGGCGCCAAGGCGATCATCCTCGACAATGCCGGCGCCGACGCCACCGTCGCTGCCGTGCAGAAGGCCAAGGACGCAGGCGTGCCGTCGTTCCTGATCGATCGCGAGATCAACGCCACCGGCGTCGCCGTGGCTCAGATCGTCTCCAACAACTACCAGGGCGCCCAGCTCGGCGCGCAGGAGTTCGTCAAGCTGATGGGCGAGAAGGGCAATTTCGTCGAGCTGGTCGGCAAGGAATCCGATACCAATGCCGGCATTCGCTCGAAGGGCTATCATGACGTCATCGACGATTATCCGGACCTGAAGATGGTCGCCCAGCAATCGGCCAACTGGAGCCAGACGGAAGCCTATTCCAAGATGGAATCGATCCTGCAGGCCAACCCGGATATCAAGGGCGTCATCTCCGGCAACGACACGATGGCCATGGGCGCGTATGCGGCGCTGGTTGCGGCGAACCGCAAGGACGTCATCGTCGTCGGTTTCGACGGATCCAACGACGTGCGCGATTCGATCACCGCGGGCGGCATCAAGGCAACCGTGCTGCAGCCGGCCTATGCGCAGGCGCAGATGGCGGTCGAGCAGGCCAACGACTTCATCAAGAACAAGAAGTCGCCCGAGAAGGAAAAGCAGCTGATGGACTGCGTGTTGGTCAATGGCGACAATGCTTCCAAGCTGGAAACTTTTGCGCTTACCAACTGAGCCGGCGTGACATGAATAGCGAGGGGCGATCAAGGTCGTCCCTCGCCGCCATTTTCCGTGGGTGCCAATCACCATGCTCAACAGGCCATCATGCTGAACAACAAGCCGACCTGGCCGATGCTTGTCGTTGCAGTCGGCATCAGCCTGACCGCCTGCAAGATTTTGCCGACTCCCTCGGGGGATAGCGGCAGCGCTGCCGCCTTCAATCCGGACAAGATGGTCGAGGAGATCTGGGCCGCGAAGGTCGTGCCTTACCTCCAGCAGAAGGCCGGGCCTTTTGCCGAGGTCCACGCTCTGGCAAAAACTGATCCTGCTTCCGCCGGCACCAAATATGGCAATCCGAACAAGCAGGCGAATTCGCCCTGGACCTTCGCGGTTCGCGTCGAGGGCAAGATCATCGCAGCCAACACGCAGTCGCGGGCCGCGACCATGGATATCGATGTCGACGGCGACGGCAAGGCCGATGCGCGGGTACAGATCGGACCGGCGATGCGCGGAACCGCGCTGCGCGACAGTCTCGATTTCATCCAGTTCAACGATTTTACCAACCAGATCGACTTCGCCCAGTTCGGCAAGGCGTTCAACGCCTATGCCGTCAAGGCCGTGCTTGCCAAACTGCCACGTGACGCGCTGGAAGGCCGGACCGCCAAGGTCCTCGGCGCCTATACGCTCGAAAACGGCCAGGACCTGCCGCTGGTGACGCCGGCGGAGGCAGAAATCGGGCCGAAGCCATGAGCGCTGCGGTTGCTCACGATGTCGTCTTGAAGCTGGAGGACGTCTCCAAGGTCTATTCCGGCACCGTCGCGGTCAAGCGCGCGAATTTCGAGGTGCGCAAGGGCGCCGTCAATGTGCTGGTCGGCGAAAACGGCGCCGGCAAATCGACGCTGATGAAGATTATCGCCGGCGTCGAACAGCCGACGCTCGGCCGGATCCTCCTGGAAGGGGAGGAGGTCTCCTTCTCGTCATCGGGCGACGCGGTGAACCGCGGCATCGGCATGGTGTTCCAGGAGCTGAACCTGTTTGGCAATATGACCGTCGCCGAGAACATCTTCGCCACGCGCGAGATCACCAACCGGTTCCGCAAGATCGACCGCAAGGAGCAGGAGCGTCGCGCGGCGCAATTTCTCGAACGCCTGCAGGCCGGGATAAGGCCCGACATGCTGGTCGAGGATCTGCGCATCGGCCAGCAGCAGCTGGTCGAGATCGCCAAGGCGGTTTCGCTCGATGCGCGCATCCTGATCATGGACGAGCCGACCTCGGCGCTCAGTGCGGCGGAAGTCGAGATCCTGTTCAAGGTGATCGCCGACCTCAAGGCGCGCGGCGTGGCGATCGTCTACATCTCGCACCGGCTGGAAGAGCTGATCCGCATCGGCGACTACATCACGGTGCTGCGCGATGGACACATCACCGGCCAGGAAGAGATGAAAAACGTCGACACGCGGTGGATCGTGCGGCAGATGATCGGCTCCGACGCCAAGGATTTCGCCAAGGCCGACGGCCATGTTCCCGGCGAAGAAATATTCCGCGCCGAGGACATCTGCCTGCCGCGCGCCACCGGCGGGCTGGCGGTCGATCACGTCTCGCTGTCGCTGCGCGCCGGCGAGATCCTCGGCATATACGGCCTGATGGGCGCCGGGCGGAGCGAGCTGTTCGACTGCATCATGGGCCGCCATGGCCAGGCTACCGGCGCGATCTTCATCGCCGGCAAAAAGGTCAAGGAGCGCGACACGACGCGGCGTATCCGGCGCGGGCTGGCGCTGATCCCCGAAGACCGCCAACGCGAAGGGCTGGTGTCGATCCTCTCCGTCGCCAGCAATCTGACACTGGCCAGCCTGTCGCGTTTTGTCCGCCTGTTTCACATTCGCGGCGGCCAAGAGAAGCAGGCGGTGACGCAGATGGTGCGGGAACTGGCGATCAAGGTCGCCGACCCGGCGCAGGAGGTCTCATCGCTGTCGGGCGGCAACCAGCAAAAGGTGGTAATCGGCAAGGCGCTGCTCACCGGGCCGAAGGTGCTGCTGATGGACGAGCCCAGCCGCGGCATCGATGTCGGCGCCAAGGCCGACGTCTTTCGCACCATGCGCAAACTGTCGCGAGACGGGCTCGGCATTCTGTTCGCCACCTCCGATCTCGATGAGGTGATGGCGCTGTCCGATCGCATCGCGGTGATGAGCAACGGAAAACTGACCGGCATGTTCGATCGCGCCGAGGCGACGGAGGCAGCCCTTGTCGCCGCCTCGGCACTTGGCCACGGACCGGCCCCGCACACGGAGAACCCATGACTGACATCCCGGCCAAGGCGGCTGCCCCCTCCGTCTCGAGCGGCTCGCTGCTGCTGACGCTGATGAAGGCGAGGACCTTCATCGCGCTGATCGCCGTCTTGGTCTTCTTCTCGATCGCGGCGCCGAATTTCCTGTCGACCGCCAACCTGATCCTGATGTCGAAACATGTGGCGCTGAACGCCTTCCTCGCCATGGGCATGACCTTCGTCATCATCACCGGCGGCATCGATCTCTCAGTCGGCTCGATCGTCGGCCTGTGCGGCATGGTCGCCGGCTATTTCGTGCTCAACGGCATCGACCTGCAATTCGGCTACACCATCTATTTCAACGTCGTCGAGATCGCGCTGATCACGCTGGCGGTTGGCATATTGATCGGCGCCGTCAACGGACTGCTGATCACCAGGCTGAACGTCGCGCCGTTCATCGCCACGCTCGGCGTGCTCTATGTCGCGCGCGGCCTGGCGTTGCTGTCGTCGGACGGCCGCACCTTCCCCAACCTCGTCGGCAAGCCGGAGCTTGGCACCACCGGGTTTGGTTTCCTCGGCGCCGGGCGGCTGCTCGGCCTGCCGGTGGCGATCTGGATACTGATCGTCGTTGCGCTGGCGGCGGCCTACCTCACCAAATACACCCCGCTCGGCCGCCACATCTTCGCCGTCGGCGGCAATGAACGGGCGTCGCGAATTTCGGGCGTTCGTGTCAACATGGTGAAAATGTTCGTCTACATGTTCTCCGGCTTCTGCGCGGCGATCGTCGGCCTGATCATCTCGTCCGAATTGATGGCCTCGCACCCGGCAACAGGCGAAAGTTTCGAGCTCAACGCCATTGCGGCGGCGGTGCTCGGCGGCACCTCGATGTCGGGTGGGCGCGGCACGATCGGCGGCACCATTGTCGGCGCCTTCGTCATCGGCATTCTTTCGGACGGGTTGGTGATGATGGGCGTGAGTTCCTTCTGGCAGATGGTGATCAAGGGCCTTGTCATCATCGTCGCCGTCGTCGTCGACCAGGCGCAGCGCCGGCTGCAGAGCCGGGTGACGCTGATGCAGATGGCAAAGGCAGGCTGAGCATGGCGGAGTTGCGGGGAGGGCTCATCGGCTGCGGCTTCTTTGCCATCAACCAG
Source organism: Mesorhizobium sp. C264A (assembly GCF_040324515.1). Classification (NCBI taxonomy): domain Bacteria; kingdom Pseudomonadati; phylum Pseudomonadota; class Alphaproteobacteria; order Hyphomicrobiales; family Phyllobacteriaceae; genus Mesorhizobium; species Mesorhizobium sp. C264A. Next base: position 1,160,202 of record NZ_JAMYVY010000001.1, read on the forward strand.
ATGCATGCCTGGCGCGACATTGAAGGCGCCGCGATGGTCGCCATTTGCGACCGCGACCCGGAGCGGCTGCGCATCATCGGCGACCAGTTCGGCATTGCGAAGCGCTACACCGACGCGGCAGAGATGTTTGCAAGCGAATGCCTCGACTTCGTCGATATCGCCACTACCGTTCCCAGCCATCGTCCGCTGGTCGAGATGGCGGCGCTGCACCGTGTGCCGGTGATTTGCCAAAAGCCGTTCGCGCCGACGCTTGCCGACGCCAAGGCGATGGTGAGGGCCTGCGTGGAAGCCGGCGTACCGCTGATGGTGCATGAGAATTTTCGCTGGCAGTCGGCGATCCAGGCGGTGCGTGCCGTGCTCGACAGCGGCGAGATCGGCACGCCGTTCTTCGGGCGCATCTCCTTCCGCTCTGCCTATGACGTGTTTTCCGGCCAGCCCTATCTCGCCAAGGGAAAGCGCTTCATCATCGAGGACCTCGGTATCCACAGTCTCGACATCGCCCGTTTTCTACTGGGCGACGTGTCGACGATCACGACGCGAACCGCGCGCATCAACCCCGGCATCGCGGGCGAAGATGTCGCGACGATGCTGATGGACCACAAGAGCGGGGCGACGTCAGTGGTCGACTGTAGCTACGCGACGAAGCTCGCCACCGAACCATTTCCCGAAACGCTGATCGAGATCGACGGCAGCGACGGCACGATCCGCTTGGCGCAGGGATATCGGCTCACCGTCACCGGCAGGAGCGGCACGAAGATTACCGACGTTTCGCCGCCCGTACTCGCCTGGGCATCGCGCCCATGGCACAACATCCAGGAGAGCGTCGTCGCCATCCAGCAGCACTGGGTCGACTGCCTGGCAAAGGGAACCGAGCCGGCGACCTCGGGCGCCGACAATCTCAAGACATTCGCGCTGGTCGAGGCGGCCTATCTGGGCGCCGCGAGCCACGAACCTGTCCACCTGGATGGCTTGCTGACATGACAGCCGACGCCTTCCTCCTATACGGCACACGCGTGGTCGAGGCCGAGCCGGTTAGGCTGAGTGCGGGCTTGCTCAGCGCCGACTTTGTCAACGGCAGCCTGCGCACCATCCGTTACGGCGGCATCGAAGTGCTGCGCGCCATCGCCTACATCGTGCGCGACCGCGACTGGGGCACCTATGAACCGGCGCTGACGGAACTTGCCGTCGATCAGGACGCCGACAGCTGCTCCGTCAGCTACTCCGCAACTTGCTTAGCACCGGGCGGAAGCCGGCTCGACTTTCGCGCTACGATCAAGGGCTCCGCCAACGGTCACCTAGTGTTCGACGTCAGCGCGGTCCCTGAAAGCGATTTCGAGACCAATCGCTGCGGTTTTTGCGTCCTGCATCCGATCGCCGGCCTCGCCGGCAGCCCGGTCACGGTCGAGCATACCGACGGCAGCGTGGTGGCGACGAAACTGCCACTGCTGATCGATCCCTGGCAGCCTTTCAAGGATTTGCGCGCGATCACCCATGAGGTCCGGCCGGGCATCACTGCCGAATGCCGGATGGAGGGCGACACTTTCGAGATGGAGGACCAGCGTAACTGGTCGGACGCGTCCTACAAGACCTATGTGCGGCCACTGGCGTTGCCTTGGCCCTATGTGCTGCCGGCCGGCCAAACTGTAAGCCAGACGGTCAGCCTGCGCATCACCGGCGAGGGGGGAATGCCGGCCGCAGCATCTGCCGCCGAACCGGTCAGCGTCGAACTCGGCGAGACCGGGCAGAGGCTGCCGGATCTCGGCGTGATCATCTACCCGGATGAGGTCGAAGCAGCGCTCGCAAATCTTTCGACATTGACCGAGCTCGGCCCGCAGCAACTTGTCTTCCACTACGATCCGACGCGCGGTCACGGCGTCGAAGCATTGCAGTCTTATGCAAGGCTCACCGCCGCCTATCCGGTGCAGACGACGCTGGAATGCGTCGTTGCCTGCGCGGGCGACCTCGATGCCGAGCTGTCAGGCGTTGCCGACATGGTGCGTCAAGCCGGGTTGAAGCTTTCGGCCATTGCCGTCTCGCCTTCGGTTGACCGGCAGTCGACACCGCCGGGCAGCGCGTGGCCGGACTGTCCGCCGCTCGAAGACGTCTATGCCGCGGCCCGTCGCGCCTTTCCCGATATCCGGCTCGGCGGCGGCATGTTCAGCTATTTCACCGAGCTCAACCGCAAGCGCGTGCCGGCGGGCCAACTCGATTTCGTCACCCACTGCACGTGCCCGATCGTGCACGCCGCCGACGATCTCAGCGTCATGCAGTCGCTGGAGGCGCTGCCCTTCATCACCGCGTCGGCGCGGGCGATCTTCGGGGAAAAGCCTTACCGCATCGGTCCATCGACGATCGCCATGCGCCAGAACCCCTATGGCGGCGCGACCAAGGGCAATCCCGGGGGACAGCGCATCGCCATGGCCGATCGCGACCCTCGCCATGCCGGCCTGTTCGCAGCCGCATGGGCGATCGGCTATGCCGCGCGCGTGGCGCCGGCTGGGCTGGAACTGCTCACGCTGTCCGGCTTCGCCGGGCCCTTCGGCGTGCTCGCAGCATCCGGCGAACCCGTCGCGGAAGGATCGCCTCGGCCGATCTTCGGTGCCATCAAGGGGCTTTGCGAACTGGCCGGCCTTGCGCATGTGGCGGCAAGGACGAGCGATCAGACGAAGGTGCTGGCGCTGGCCGGCCGCTCCGCTTCGGGCAAGACCGTGGCGTGGCTGGCGAACCTGACGGCGAACGACGTGACGGTCGACATCTCAGCGTTTGGCCGAGGCCAACTGGTGATGACCCCTTACGCGATCACGCGGATCGGCTGAATCAGTTGCCGGAGTTCATCACATAAAGCGCGCGCGAGCGCTCGAGGTGCTTGATCATCGCCTTCTCGGCGCCGTCGGCATCCTTCTTCTCGATGCGGCCGATGATCTCTTCATGCTCGGTCAGCGTGAACTGTTCCTTGCCGGTCCAGATCAGCATTTCGGTGTGATATTCCTTCAGCCAACCGAGCATCGCCTCGCTGACGGCGATATAGATCGGGTTGCCTGAAATGGCCGCGATCTGGGTGTGAAACTTCATGTCGGCTGAAATGAAAGCCTCGGAATCGCCGCGAAAGCCACGCTGTTCGGCAATTGTGGCCCGCAGCTGCTCAACGTCCTCGGCAGTGGCATTTTCGGCGGCTTCCCTGACCATGCCGCGCTCGAAGAAGATGCGCGCCGTTTTCAGGTGCTCCAGCGTGTCCTTCGACGACGACAGGATGATCTTGGCTGCGCCGTCGACCTGCTTGATGATCGACTTGGCGGTCAGCTGCAGCACCTTGGCGCGTTCCCCATGCGAGATCGCGACGAGGCCCATATTGCTCAGCGCCTGCATCGCCTCGCGGATCGCGGGACGGCCGACCTCGAAGCGCTCCATCAACTCGCGCTCCGACGGCATGTCGTCGCCCGGCGTCAATTCTCCGCTGGTGATCAGGCGCTTCAGCCGCAAAAAAACTTCGTCGGAAAGTTTGCGCCGGACGATCGGCTCCGAACGGTTCATCGTCGCGAATCACTCCCTTGACCTGTGTCTATCTAGCACTGCCGCAGCTGTTCCCGGAATGGCTGTCGCCCCGATCGGCCATAGCCGCAAGACAGGATATTGCTTGCAAAGCTTATGTACTCATTATACCAGATTCTGACGATCAAGGAACTAATTTCGAACCTCCGCGGCCTCAGACAACGAACCATGATCACGCTCACCTACCGCATCGAAACGTCAGGCAGCATCGAGGCGCTGGCGACCAAGATCGCCAGCGACCAGTCGACTGGAACCTTCGTCGCGCTGCCCGGTGAGACCGAGGAACTGAAAGCCCGGGTGGCCGCGCGTGTCCTGACCATTCGGCATTTGCCTGAGGCTGACAGGCCATCGCTTCCCGAGGCCGGTGACGGGCCGTTCAAGCGCGCGGATGTCGACATCGCCTTTCCATTCGATGCCATCGGGACCGACCTGTCGGCGCTGATGACGATTGCCATCGGCGGCGCCTATTCGATCAAGGGCCTGTCCGGCATTCGCGTCGTCGACATGAAATTGCCGGGGGAATTCAGTGGCGCCCATCCGGGTCCGCAGTTCGGCGTCGCCGGCAGCCGCAGGCTGACAGGTGTTGCGGACCGACCGATTATCGGCACCATCGTCAAGCCGGCGCTGGGGCTTCGGCCACACGAGACCGCCGCAATGGTGGGGGAGCTGATCGCCGCCGGCGTCGATTTCATCAAGGACGACGAGAAGCTGATGAGCCCGGCCTATTCGCCGCTGGCGGAGCGGGTGAAGGCAATCATGCCGCTGATCCTCGACCACGAGCAGAGGACCGGCAAGAAGGTGATGTATGCCTTCGGCATCTCGCATGCCGACCCGGACGAGATGATGCGCAACCACGATCTGGTGGCCAAGGCGGGCGGCAATTGCGCGGTGGTCAACATCAATTCGATAGGCTTCGGTGGCATGGCGTTTCTTAGAAAACGCTCCAGCCTGGTGCTGCATGCCCATCGCAACGGCTGGGACATTCTTACCCGCCATCCCGGCCTCGGCATGGACTTCAAGGTCTGGCAACAGTTCTGGCGGCTGCTCGGCGTCGACCAGTTCCAGATCAACGGCATCCAATCGAAATACTGGGAGCCGGACGCGTCTTTCGTCGAGTCCTTCAAGGCGGTGACGACGCCGATTTTTGCGCCTGAGGATTGCGCCTTGCCTGTGGCGGGCTCCGGCCAATGGGGCGGGCAAGCGCCCGAGACCTATGAACGGACCGGCCGCACGGTCGATCTGCTCTATCTGTGCGGCGGCGGCATCGTCAGCCATCCGGATGGACCGGGCGCCGGGGTGCGTGCCGTGCAGCAGGCCTGGCAGGCGGCGGTCGACGGCATTCCGCTGGCGGATTTCGCCTTGAGCCATCCCGAACTGGCGCGGTCGATCGAAAAATTCGGCGACGGCAAAGCGGCCTGAAGCAATGCAAGACCTGCTTCTCAGCTATTATGGCGACGACCTCACCGGCTCGACCGACGTCATGGAAGCGCTCGAACTCGGCGGCGTCCCGACCGTGCTGTTCATGCGCCAGCCGGACGCGGCCATGGTTGAGCAGTTCAGCCATTGCCGCGCCATTGGCCTGGCCGGCACCAGCCGCAGCGAGACGCCGCAATGGATGGACACGCATCTGAGCGATGCCTTCGCTTGGCTGAAGACGCTGAATGCCGCGATCTGTCACTACAAGGTCTGCTCGACCTTCGATTCCAGCCCGGCGATCGGCAGCATCGGCCGGGCGATCGAGATCGGCCGCTCGGTCTTCGCGCAGGACAGCGTGCCGCTGCTGGTCGGGGCGCCGCAACTCAAGCGTTACACTGCCTTCGGTCATCTATTCGCGGCCTATCGTGAAAAGTATTTCCGCATCGACCGCCATCCGGTGATGAGCCGCCACCCGACGACGCCGATGGATGAATCCGACCTGCTGATCCATCTGTCGCGGCAGACGGAGCTCACGTCGGGGCTGGTCGATCTCGCGACGTTGCAGTCGGCGTCGCGCTCGGAAGCCTTCGACCGCTTGCTCGCAAAGGGCACCGACATCGTACTTGTCGATGTCGACAGCCTCGAGACGCAGGCGCTTGCCGGCAAGGAGATATGGCGCGCCCGCAAGCCGGGCGGTTCGTTCGTCGTCGGCTCGTCGGGGATCGAATATGCGCTGCTGGCCGAATGGGTGTCGAACGGGACGGTCAGAGCTGAACCAAAATTTTCACCGCCGGGTGCTGCCGACCGGATCGCGGTCGTCTCGGGCAGTTGTTCGCCGACGACCGAACGACAGATCCGGCACGCTTTGACCGACGGCTTCGATGGCATCGAGGTCGATCCCGTCGAACTGATCTCCGCAGCTTCCGGAGATGCGATCGCACGCGCGACGGCAGCCGGTCGCGCCAGCCTGGAAGGCGGACGCAGCGTCGTTCTCTACACGGCCCTTGGACCCGCGGCCGATAGGGGGGCGACATCGACCGCCAGGAAGGCGCCCGCCACAAGCTCGGGCGGGGCCTCGGCGAACTGCTTCGCGCGCTGACCATCGAGCAGAAGTTGCAGCGCGTGGTCGTTGCCGGCGGCGATACGTCGAGCCACGCGCTCGGCCAGATGGGCGTCGATGCGCTGACCGTGCGGATGCCGTTGCCGGCGTCGCCGGGCTCGCCGCTTTGCGTCGCTCACTCGCGCGTCAAGGCGATCGATGGGCTGGAGGTGGCACTCAAGGGCGGGCAGGTTGGAACCGACCGCTATTTCAGCGCCATCCGTGACGGCCTTAGCAGCTGATTACGCGTCGCCTGGCAACCGCGAGATCCATCCGTGGCTCCCTGGCGCCGAAGCCTTTTTGTCGCGTATGTTGACGTTAAATTCACATAAAGATATGAGTTCTTTGTTGCGGCGAGGTGCTTTTGCCGTTTGTCCCCCTTGCTCAATCGGGGTTGTCGCCATGTGTTTCGCCCTTGCATCAGACTGCAGGATCGCCCTGTAGCAATCGCCAGTTGCTGAAAGAGGCGGTGATCATGCCCAGCCTGCTCGGAATCGATAACGGCCTCACGGTCACCAAGGCGGTCATCTTCGATGCCGACGGCACGCAATTGTCCGTGGCCCGTCGCCGGGTGCCGCAATCGATGCCCCACGCGCGCTGGGTGGAGCGCGACATGTCAGGCCTGTGGCAAGCAACAGCCGACGCCATCAAGGAGGCGATCGCGCTCTCCGGCAGGCCGGCGGAAGACATCAAGGCGGTGGCGGCGACCGCGCATGGCGATGGTCTCTATCTGCTCGATCATGATCGTCAGCTTTTGGGACCAGGCATCCTGTCGCTCGACAGCCGCGCCGGCGACATTGTCGAAAGGTGGTCCGCCGGTACCGTTTTCACCGATGCACTGGCGACGACAGGCCAGACGCCGCATGTTTCGGCGCCGTCGGCGCTGCTGGCGTGGCTTAAGCAGAACGATCCTGATCGCTATGGCCGCATCGGCCATGTGCTGGCCTGCAAGGACTGGCTGCGCTTTTGCCTGACCGGCACGATCGGGACCGACCGCACGGAGGCCAGCACTTCATTCACGGATTTTCGCACGCAAGCCTATGCGCCTGAAGCGCTGCGCATCTTCGGGTTGGAGGATCTGTTCAACGCGCTGCCGCCGGTGGCGCATTCCGCTGACATCGCCGGTCAAGTCACAGCCGATGCCGCCGAAAGGACCGGCCTTCGCAGGGGAACACCGGTCGCCTGCGGCCTGCACGACGTGGCCGCCTCGGCGCTTGGCATGGGCGGCCATGAAGACGGCGTGCTCGCCATCGTCGCCGGCACGTATTCCATCAACGAAGTCGTCTCTTCGCAACCGCGCGTCGACCGACGTTGGTTCTGCCGCAACGCCATCGATGCGGGGCGTTGGAACAACATGTCGATCTCGCCGGCCTCGACCGCGAACTACGACTGGTTTCTCGACACGTTTTGCCGCGCGGAGCAGGACAGGACGGATGGCGGCTCGCTCCACGAATTGCTGGCGGGAGAGATCGACGCGGCGTTGAAGAAGCCTTCGACCATCCTGTTTCATCCCTATCTGTTCGGCTCTCCCTATGGCGATTTGGCCAGCGGCAGCTTTGTCGGCCTGCATGGCTGGCACAATCGCGGCGACATGCTGAAGGCGGTTCTGGAAGGCATCGCCTTCAATCACCGCACCCATGTCGAGGCTTTGCGCGACGGCTTTGCCGTCAGCGAGATCCGCCTGACCGGCGGCGGTTCGCGCAATCCTGCTTTCGTCCAGATGTTTGCCAACGTGCTGAACGCCCCGGTCACCGTCACCTCGACGGATGAGACCGCGGCCCTCGGTGCCGCGCTTTGCGCAGGTGCTGCGGTCGGCTTGTTCAAGACGCCGCAAGAGGGCGCCAGGCAGGTCGGCATGACGGAGCGGACGTACCAAACCGTGCCCGCCTCCAGTGCTGTGTTCAATGAGCGGTTTTCGCTCTACTGCCGCATAGCCGAGCAGCTGAAGTCGCATTGGCCTGATATCGAAAGGCTGGCGGGGGTAAACGCATGATCAAGGCCGACGAACGACGCGAAGAGATCGCCGATTATGTGATCAAGCTCGGCCAGGTGCGCATCGATGATCTGGTCGAGCATTTCGGCGTGTCGCGCATGACCATCCACCGGCATATCGACCGGCTGGCGCAGCAGGGCGTGCTGCGCAAGCTGCACGGTGCGGTGACGGTCCAGCCTTCCGGCCTCTACGAGAGCGCTTTCCGCTACCGGGTGACCGTCAATCGAGCCGAGAAGGATGCACTGGCGCGGGCGGCACTGGATTATATCGAGGCCGGCCAGGTGGTGATGCTGGACGATTCATCGACGGCAAACGCGGTCGCGACGCTGCTGCTCGACGTCAAGCCGCTGACCGTCATTTCCAACAGCGTCTCGACGGCGGGCCAATTGATCAATGTGGACGATATCGATTTCATCTGCCTCGGCGGCCAGTATCACGGCACCTACAATGCCTATATCGGCATCGTCTGCGAGAACGCCGTGGCGCAGTTGCGCGCCAATGTGCTGATCTGTTCGGCTTCGGCCGTCACCGGAACCACGGCTTTCATCCAGGATCCGAATGTCGTGCGGGTCAAGCAGGCGATGATGACCGCCTCCGTGAAGCGCATCCTTTTGGTCGACCACGCAAAATTCGACCGGATCGCGCTGCATGTCTTCGACGATCTGACCAGTTTCGACGCCGTGCTGGTGACCGAGGGCCTGGGCGATGCGCAGGCGCAGAGCCTCGAACGGGCGGGGGTGAAGTTGCGCATCGTCAAGACGAAGGCGCCATGAACCCAGCAGATGGAGCCGGGGCGGACAATCCCGCCGGGCGTCTCGCCGCGATGGCCGGGACCGGCGAAGTCGACGTCGTCATTCTTGGCGCCGGCATCAACGGGGCTGGGCTGTTTCGCGATCTGTGCGCGCAAGGTGTCAGCTGCCTGATCGTCGAAAAGGCGGATTTCGGCTCGGGCACCAGTGCCGCGCCGTCGAGGCTCATCCACGGCGGCTTGAAATATCTCGAGACCGGCGAGTTCGGGCTGGTGGCGCAGTCGACGCTCGAACGCAATCTGCTTCTTCAAAACGCGCCGCACTATGTCAGCCCGCTGCCGACCGTCATCCCGATCTTCTCGTGGAGCAAGGGCATGCTCGCGGCGTTGCGAACGCTGTTCGGCTCGACCAGCGCGCCGCGCAGCCGCGGCGCCATACTGATCAAGATCGGCTTGATGATCTACGATTTCTACGGTTCACGAAACCAGGTCATGCCGCGCCACCGCATGGTCGGGCGGCGGCAGGCGCTTGTTGAGATGCCGGCGCTCAATCCGGCGATCGTCGCCACCGGCACCTACTACGACGCCAAGATAAGTCACCCGGAAAGGCTGGTGCTGGAACTGATCCTCGACGGCTTGCAGGCTCACGCGGCGTCTGCCGGTGCCAACTACACGACACTGGCGGCTTCAGCCAATGGCGTGCTCACATTCCAGCCGGAAAACGGCGCGGCCTTTTCGGTGCGGCCGAAGCTGGTGGTGAACGCCGCCGGTCCGTGGATCGACGACGTCAACGCGCTGCTTGGTGCTCCATCGAAGATGATCGGCGGCACCAAGGGCTCGCATATCCTGTTAAGGCATGACGAACTGGTCAAAAGCCTCGCCGGGCGCATGCTCTATTTCGAGGCCGATGACGGCCGCATCTGCCTGGTCTACGACTATCTCGGCCTGGCGCTGGTCGGCTCGACCGACATCAAGGCCGACAATCCGGACGCGGTCCGCTGCGAACCCGAAGAAGTCGACTATCTGCTCGACAGCGTGCGAACGCTGCTGCCGGGCATGGCGTTCGAGCGCGACCAGATCGTCTACGCCTATAGCGGCATCCGGCCGCTGCCGACGTCCGAGGCGTCGACACCAGGGCTGATCAGCCGCGATCATTCAGCGCCGGTCGCCGAGCCGGACGGCAACAGGCCCTTTGCAGTCATTTCGCTGGTCGGCGGCAAATGGACGACGTTCCGCGGCTTTGCCGAGGAAGTCGCTGACACGGTACTCAAGCGCCTGCAGCGCAGCCGCAAGGTGACGACGCGAGCCATGCCGATCGGCGGCGGGAGGAATTTTCCGGCCAATGCCGCCGCGCGCGCGGACTGGCTGGCTAAGGCACAGCAGGCAACAGGCGCCGGGGAAAGGCGCCTTGACCAATTGCTGTCGCGCTACGGGACCAGAGCCGTTGAGATCGCCAGGCACGGGTCGGATGATGAGGGTCGTCGTCTGCCGGACTCGGACGGCTACGGCAAGGCGGAAATCGACTACATCGTGCGCAACGAATTCGTCGAACATCTGGCCGATGTCGTTATGCGCCGCAGCACGTTGGCGATAGGCGGCTCGCTGACGAGCCGCGACCTGCAGGAGATTGCCGCGATCGCGGGGCGGGCGTTGGGGTGGAGCACCGAGCGCCTCACGCGGGAGGTCGAATCCGCTGTTGTCGAGCTCGAGGGCAGGAACCTGATGCGGCTGGACTGATCGCTTGATCGCCGACGCCTAGCTTTTCCTGAGGCAATCCGATCGATTTGCCCTTGTTGCGCCGTGTGCATCACCTTCCCATTTTGCACCCGGATTGGGATTTGCCGGCGCCTACGGGCTCATGCCGTCACTGGATACGGTAACACAAATTGACGTTAAATTAACAGTACCGTATGGTCATATTATATGCTCACCTTCTAATAGGCTCGCGTTGGCTGCCGAACGTCGGCTGAGGCAACCATCTGCGGAGGGATTGACAGCGGTGCAAAGGTATGAAAATTTTTGCACACAAAGATAATATTATCACCCTGGGGAGGGGATAGCTTGAATTCCGGCGGAAGCGCAAACCGCGACCATGAATCCAGCCTCGCCACGCGCGCGGCCTGGCTGCACTATGCCGGTGGTCTGACCCAGGCCCAGGTGGCCAAGCGGCTTGGCCTGACCAGCCTCAAGGCGCATAGGCTGATCACCAAGGCCAACCAGGAAGGTCTGGTCAGGGTCTTCATCGACGGCGACGTCGCCGAATGCGTCGACCTGGAACAGCGCCTGATCGCCGCCTTTGGGCTCCACTATTGCGAGGTGGTTCCCGATCTCGATCAGGACGAACTGCCGCTGAAGGGGCTGGGCATTGCAGGCGCCCAGTTCCTGAAGCGCGAAATCGATCGCGGCGAAGACATGCTGATCGGCGTCGGCCATGGCCGCACGCTTGCCGCCAGCGTCGAATATCTGACGCGCGCAACTGCTGCTCACATCCGTTTCGTCTCGCTGCTTGGCGGCGTGACGCGCAAATTCGCCGCCAACCCGCACGACGTCATGCATCGCCTGGCAGAGCGGACAGGCGCGCAGGCCTTTGTGATGCCGGTGCCTTTTGTCGCCAATACCGCCGAGGACCGTGAAGTGCTGCTTGGCCAACGCGGCATCAGCGATGTGTTCGCTCTCGCCAGCCGGTCCGACCTGATGTTCGTCGGAATAGGCACGGCCGAGCGGGAGGCGTCGCTGGTCGCCACCGGCATGATCGAGCCTTCCGAAATCGATGAGGTCAAGCGGGACGGCGGCGTTGGTGAATTGCTGGCGCATTTCTTCGACGACAAGGGTGGTCCGGTCGAAACGGCGCTGTCGGAAAGAATACTGGCGCTTCCGCGGGATCAGTTGAAGGGCCGCAGGATCGTTGCCGTCGCCGGCGGCAAGGTGAAGGTGCGCGCCATCAAGGCAGTACTCGAAAGCCGTTATCTCAGCGGCCTGATCACCGACGAATGCACGGCCCGCGCGCTGGTCGAGCTCGACGATGCAGCCGGGACCGCGAAGCGCCGCGTGAACGGAGGAACTTCGAATGCGTGACAACGGAAAATCGCTGGTGGTTGCATCATGAGCGCGAAGGCTGCCACCGCCCGGCAAGCTTCGCCCCGCTTGCGCCGGGTGCTTGCCGGCGCCGCGGTTGTGGTTCTGCTCGGCGCCATGGCGCTCGACACCAAGGTGATCAAGATCGGCTCTGCCGGCGATGTCCGCAACGCCGTGTTTTCGGCGGCCGACTACGGCAAATCTGAATTCCCCAAGGTGCAAGCCGATGTCGAAGCGCGTGCCGCCGACGCCGCGACGGTGGCGACGGCGATCGCCAAGGACAGGGCGACGGCCGAAAAGGAATATGGCGTGCCGGCGGGAGTCGGACCGGTCATCTCGGTCAAGTTCACCTGCGTCGTCGGCGAGGGAAAATCGGGCATCTACAAGGTCGCCGTCGACGGTTTGCCGGACACGTTGACCGTCCGCGTACAGACTGGGCCGGCGATCAACGGCACCGAGCTTCGCGACGCCACCGGCAAGATCACCTTTGGTCAGTTCACCAACCAGATCGAGTATCAGGACGCCGGCTCGGCGCTGAACAACGAGATGAAGAAGGAGGTGCTGGCGAAAGTCGACACCAGCGCCTTGACCGGCAAGACAATAGCGGTGGTCGGCGTCTTCAAGCTGGTCAATCCGAAGAGCTGGCTGGTCACACCGGTGAGGCTGGACGTCAAATGACAATGGCTGCCGGCACAGAACCCGCGACTGGCGATGCCGTGCTTTCGGCGCGCAATGTCGTCATGTCGTATGGCGGCGTCCACGCGCTCAAGGGCGTCAATTTCGACATCCATCGCGGCAAGGTCACCACCCTGTTCGGAGAGAATGGCGCCGGCAAATCGACGCTGATGAAGATCCTGTCCGGCGTGGTGACGCCGACATCCGGCGACATCGTACTCGACGGCAATCTCGTCAGCTTTGCCTCGTCTTCAGACGCGCGCGATCGCGGCATTTCGATCATCCACCAGGAGCTCAGCCTGGCGCCGAACCTCAGCGTTCGCGACAACATCTTCATGGGCCGCGAACTGCGCACCAGAACCGGCCTCGACTTCGCCGAGGAGTCGCGCCAAGCGCGGGCGCTGATGGCCGACCTCGAAGAAGACATCGATCCGATGACCTTGGTGGAGGACCTGCGCCTGGGGCAGCAGCAGATCGTCGAGATCGCACGCGCGCTATCGGTCGACAGCCGCATCCTGATTATGGACGAGCCGACCTCCGCGCTGAGCGCCACGGAGGTCGAAGTGCTGTTCAAGGTGATCCGCGATCTGACCAGCCGCGGTGTCTCCATCGTCTACATCTCGCATCACCTCGAAGAGGCGCTGCAGATCACCGACTACGCCGTCGTGCTGCGTGACGGGGCGATCACGGCGACGGCCGAAGCCAAGGACATCGACCTCGAATGGATCGTCCGCAACATGGTGGGTGAGAATTTCGACCTCGGCTCGCCGCCGACCGGCCATGCGTTTGGTGAGGTCGCGCTGTCGATCGAGGATGTCAGCGTCACCGACGCTTCGGGTTCAGGCTACGTCGTCGATCATCTGTCGCTGGATGTCAAAGCGGGCGAGATCGTCTGCATCTATGGGCTGATGGGCGCGGGCCGCACGGAATTGCTGGAGGCCGTCGCCGGCCGTGTGCCCATGGCGGGCGGGCGGGCGCTGCTGGAGGGTGAGGACGTTTCGGGGCTGACCATTGCCCAGCGCATCGCCCGAGGTCTGGTTCTGGTCCCCGAGGATCGCCAGCGCGACGGCCTGGTTCAGACCATGACCGTCGGCCGCAATCTGTCGCTTGCCAGCATCGAGGCGTTCGCGAAAGGCCTGTTCCTCTCCCGGCCGAGGGAACGCGCACTGATCGACGATTCGATCCGCAAGGTGACCATCAAGACCGCGGGCGGCAACGCCATGATCGGATCGCTGTCGGGCGGCAACCAGCAGAAGGTCGTCATCGGCAAGATGCTGACGACAGATCCCAAGGTCATCCTTCTCGACGAGCCGAGCCGCGGCATCGATGTCGGCGCCAAGGCCGAAGTCTTTCGCTTGCTCAGCGAGCGTGCCGCGCAAGGCCTGGCGGTCGTCTTCTCGACCTCGGAGGTCAATGAGTGCCTCAGCATCGCCCATCGCATCGTCGTGATGCGGCGCGGCAAGATTTCAGCCGAATTCGGCGCCAACGCCACCAAAGAGCAGATCATGGCCGCCTCCGGCGAAGCCGTGGTCGCCTGACCATAGAATTTCGGAGCCCCGACCCATGAGCGATGTCAGCCAGGCCAGCAAACAGTCCAGCCCCAATGCGGGCGGCGAGGGCTTCGACGTGGCCAAGCTGCTGCTCGAAGGCCGGGCCTTCTTTGCCCTGATCGTCATCATTGTCGTCTTCTCGATCCTGTCGCCCTATTACCTCTCGGTGGCGAATTTCCTGACCATGGCCTCGCATGTCGCCATCTTCGGGATTCTCGCCGTCGGCATGCTGCTGGTCATCCTCAATGGCGGCATCGACCTGTCGGTGGGGTCGACGCTCGGGCTTGCCGGCGTCGTCGCTGGGTTTCTGATGCAGGGCGTGACGCTGACCTGGCTGGGCGTCGTTCTCTACCCGCCGGTCTGGATGGTCGCGGTGCTGGCCTGCATGCTGGGTGCGGCCGTCGGGCTTATCAACGGCGTGCTGATCGCGCGGTTCAAGGTTCCGGCCTTCGTCGCCACGCTCGGCGTCATGTACATGGCGCGCGGCCTGGCACTGCTGATGACCAGCGGCCTGACCTACAACAATCTCGGCGGCAAGCCGGAGTTGGGCAACACCGGTTTCGATGCTCTCGGCTTCAACCGCCTGTTCGGCGTGCCGACCGGCGTGGTGGTGCTGGCGGTTATCGCGCTGATCGGCAGCATCGTCCTGAACCGCACCGCCTTTGGACGCTGGCTCTACGCCTCGGGCGGCAATGAGCGCGCCGCCGAACTCTCCGGCGTTCCGGTCAAGACCGTGCAGATTTCGGTCTATGTGCTGTCGGGCATCTGCGCCGCCATTGCCGGCCTGATCCTGTCCTCGCAGCTGACCTCGGCCGGGCCGACCGCCGGCACCACCTACGAACTGACGGCCATCGCCGCCGTGGTCATCGGCGGCGCCGCACTCACCGGCGGGCGCGGCAACATTCGCGGCACCTTGCTCGGAGCCTTCGTCATCGGCTTCCTATCCGATGGTCTGGTGATCATCGGCATCTCATCCTACTGGCAGACAGTGTTCACCGGCGCCGTCATCGTGCTCGCCGTGCTCCTCAATGCCGTTCAGTATCGCCGCCGTAGCAAGCTTCCAGCTTCGACGGGCGGCCAACCGACTTCTCAGAAACGGGGGAAGGCCGAACCGGCCAATCCTGCCCAAGGGAAGACTGCCAGCTGACTGGCAGCAAGACCGCGTAAAATCATTGGAGGAATGTACATGAAAATCGTGCTTAGAAGTTTGCTTGCCGCCGCGATGGTGGTCGGGTTTAGCGCAGCCGCATCGGCCGCGGGCCTGATCTCGATCATCGTCAACGATCCGGCCAACCCCTACTGGCTGACCGAAGGCAACGTCGCCAAGGCCGAAGCCGAAAAGCTTGGCTATACAGCCAACGTCGCCGCCCACAAGGGCGACACCAATACCGAAAGCAATCTGATCGACACCGCCATCACCAACAAGTCGGTGGCGATCATCCTCGACCCGGCCAATGCCGATGGTTCGGTCGGCGCGGTGAAGAAGGCGATTGCCGCCAACATCCCGGTTTTCCTCGTCAATGCCGAGATCAACCAGGAAGGTCTTGCCAAGGGACAGCTCGTCTCCAACAACGCCCAGGGTGCGGCTCTCGGCGCCCAGCAGTGGGTGCAGGCGGTCGGTGAAAAGGGCAAGTATGTCGAACTGCTCGGCGCCCCCTCGGACAACAACGCCGCCACGCGCTCGAACGGCTACGCGACTGTGCTGAGCCAGTATCCGGATCTCGAAAAGGCCGCTTCGCAGGTCGCCAACTGGGATCGTACCCAGGGACACGACAAGATGCAGAGCATGCTGCAGGCCAATCCCGACATCATCGCGGTGATCAGCGGCAACGACGAAATGGCGCTTGGCGCGGTTGCGGCGCTGAAGGAAGCCGGCAAGCTCGCCGGCATCAAGGTCGGCGGCTTTGACGGCTCCCCGGATGCGGTTGCGGCCATCAAGTCCGGCGAACTGCAGTACACCGTGCTTCAGCCGGTGGCCATCTTCTCGGCCAAGGCCGTGCAGCAGGCCGACTCGTTCATCAAGACGGGCGCTACCGGCGCCACCAGCGAGAAGCAACTGTTCGATTGCCTGCTCATCACCAAGGACAATGTGGACAAGTACACCGCACCCTTCGTGCTGTCGGAATAAAAACCTGCTCAGGGGTGTCCTTCGCGGACACTCCCTGGCTCTTCCATGGCTTCGAGACAACAAAGACTGCTCCTTGTGACTTGCCTTCATAACCATCCGGAACTTGCGGCATGAAAGACCTGCTGATCGGGATCGACGCGGGAACGTCCGTGATCAAATCGGTCGCTTTCGATCTATCGGGGCGGCAGCTCGCCATGGCATCGGTGACCAACAGCTTCGTCACGCTGGAAGGCGGCGGCGCCGAACAGGACCTTAATCAGACCTGGCGCGACATGGTGCTGACCGTTCTCGATCTGGCGACGAAAATTCCAGACCTCGCGCGGCGAACCGCGGCCGTCGCGGTCACCGGGCAGGGCGACGGCACCTGGCTGATCGATGGCGACGGCATGCCGGTCGGGCGCGCGTGGCTCTGGCTCGATGCGCGCGCCGGACATCTGGTGGACGAGATGCGCGGCGATCCCCGGGATCGCACGCGGTTCGAGATCACCGGCACCGGGCTCAACGCCTGCCAGCAGGGCGCTCAGCTCAGCTGGCTGAAGAAAAACAGCCCGGAAATCCTGGAGCGCGCCGCCACTGCCTTTCACTGCAAGGACTGGCTCTATTTCAAGATGACCGGCGAGCGCGCCACCGATCCTTCGGAGGGAACATTCACCTTCGGCGATTTCCGCGCGCGCAGCTATTCCGACGAGGTGCTCGACATTCTGGATCTGACGTCGCACCGCCGCCTGCTGCCCCCCATGCTCGAAGGCACGACCGACCATCATCCGCTTTCTGCGTCGGCAGCAGGCGAGACCGGCCTGCTTGCGGGCACGCCGGTGGTGCTGGGCTACGTCGACATGGTCAGCACCGCGCTCGGCGCCGGCCTCTATGATCCAAGCGGCAATGTCGGCTGCACGGTCATCGGCTCGACCGGCATCCACACACGCCTAGCGCGCACTCCTGATGATGTCGTCCTCAACGACAATGCCTCCGGCTACACGATCGCCATGCCGGTTCCGGGCGCCTATGCGCAGCTGCAATCCAATATGGCGGCGACGCTCAACATCGACTGGCTGCTTGGCCTGGCGCGCGACGTGCTGACCGCCAGCGGCGCAAAACCTTCGCGCGACGAGCTGCTGAAAGCGCTCGATGTCTGGGTCGAAGGATCGGAGCCGGGATCGCTGGTCTATCAGCCCTATATCTCGCTCGCCGGCGAACGCGGACCGTTCGTTGACCCCGACGCACGCGCGGGCTTCATCGGCCTCTCGGTCAAGCACGGTTTTGGCGATCTGGCGCGCGCCGTTCTCGAGGGATTGGCCTTCGCGGCCCGCGATTGCTACCAGGCCATGGGCAGCATGCCCAGCGAGATCCGCCTGTCTGGCGGCGCGGCGCGCAGTCCGTCGCTGCGCCGTATTATCGCCGCGGCAACCCGCGCGCAGGTCAGAACCAGCAGCCGCCAAGAAGCAGGTGCCGCGGGTGCGGCGATGATGGCCGCGGTCGGGCTCGGCTTTTATCGCTCGATGGATGATTGCTGCGCCGAATGGGTGACGCCGCTTCTGGGCGAATGCGACGCCTATGACGAGGCGCTTTCGCAAACCTACGATGCGCTGTTTCCGTCTTTTGTCGCGGCGCGTCAGGCGCTGCATCCGGTGTGGAAATCGATGGCGCACCGCACAGGAGCTAAGTCTTGAGCGATACAACGGATATTGTCGATCTCTTCGTGATCGGCGGTGGCGTCAACGGCGCCGGCATAGCGCGCGATGCCGCGGGTCGCGGGCTGTCGGTCATCCTGTGCGAGAAGGACGATCTGGCGCAAGGCACCAGCTCGCGTTCCGGCAAGCTGGTGCATGGCGGCCTGCGCTATCTCGAATATCACGAGTTCCGGCTGGTGCGCGAAGCGCTGATCGAGCGCGAGGTGCTGCTTGAGGCGGCGCCGCACATCATCTGGCCAATGCGTTTCGTGCTGCCGCACAGCCCCGAGGACCGGCCGGCATGGCTGGTGCGGCTCGGGCTGTTTCTCTACGACCATCTTGGCGGCCGCAAGCGGCTGCCGGGAACGAGGACACTGAACCTGAGAACGGCGCCGGAAGGGGCGCCGATCAGGGACGAATTCAAGCGTGGCTTCGAATATTCCGACTGCTGGGTCGATGACGCCAGGCTGGTGCTGCTCAATGCGCTCGATGCCAGTCAGCGCGGAGCAAAAGTCTTCACTCGCACTGCCTGTATTGCTGCCTGGCGCGAAGACGGCCTGTGGTCGATCGACATGCAGGACGGCCGCACGGGCGCTGTGACGAGGGTCCGCGCACGCGGGTTGGTCAACGCGGCCGGGCCATGGGTGAATGACATCGTCAGCCGCGTCGCCGGACAGAATTCCACCCGCAACGTTCGCCTGGTAAAAGGAAGCCATATCGTCGTGCCAAAATTCTGGGAGGGACGGCAGGCCTATCTGATCCAGAACAACGACAAGCGGGTGATTTTCGTCAATCCGTATGAGAATGATCTGGCGCTGATCGGCACCACCGACATACCCTATGAAGGCAGGCCTGAGCTAGTGGCGGCCGAAGCCAGCGAAATCGATTATCTGATCAAGGTGGTCAACCGCTACTTCAAGCGCCAACTCACCGCGCAGGACGTGGTCTACAGTTTCTCGGGCGTGCGGCCGCTCTATGACGACAATGCCGACAACCCGAGCGCGGTGACGCGCGACTACATCTTCGAACTCGACGCCCCGAACGGTGGCGCGCCGCTGCTTTCTGTGTTCGGCGGCAAGATCACCACCTTCCGCAAACTGTCCGAACATGCGCTGGAAAAGATCCAGCCCTTCTTTCCGACCATGAAGAAGGCCTGGACAGCCAAAATTCCCCTGCCGGGAGGCGACCTGCCCAACGCGGATTTCCAGCAGTTCCTGGGCGATCTGCACGCCGAGTTTTCGTGGCTTAGCCCGTCGCTGGTGAAGCACTATGCCCGCAGCTACGGCACGCGCACGCGCGCCTTGCTGAAAGGCGTAAAAGGCGAAGCCGATCTCGGCCGTCGTTTCGGCCCGGATTTCTATGAGCTCGAAGCTGTCTTCCTGTTCGAGACCGAATGGGCGATGACCGCCGCCGACGTTCTCGAACGCCGGACCAAACACGGGCTGCATATCAATGCGGCCGAGCGGAAAACATTCGAAGACTGGTGCACAAAGACAATGGCGGCGGTGAACTGATGGCCTTCACGCTTTCGCTGAACACCAACCCGCTGGTCAATCGCTTCGCCGATCCCGACGATCTGATCGACGCCATTGCCTATGGCATCGGCATCCGCGACGTGCAACTGACGCATGAATTCGTCAATCCGGGCTGGCCGGCGGCAACGATCGCCAAGTTCGTTCGCCTGTTCAACAGCGCCCTGGCGCGGACCGGCGTGCGGATCACTTCGGGTATGACCGGTCCCTATGGCCGGCTCAATCATTTCGGCCATCCGGACGCGGATGTGCGCCGCTATTATGTCGATTGGTTCAAGACCTTCGCCGACATCTCCGCCGAACTCGGCGCGTCGGGCATGGGCACGCAGTTCGCCATATTCACCTACAAGGATTTTGACGATCCGCAGCGGCGCGCGGCGCTTCTCGACATCGCGCTCGAATGCTGGCGCGAAGTGGCCGAGCACGCCAAGGCGGCGGGCCTGACCTACCTTTTCTGGGAACCGATGTCGGTCGGGCGCGAGTTTGGCCACACGATCGAAAGCTGCGTCGAATTGCAGGGCGCCATCGATGCGGCCAAGCTGCCGATCCCGATGCAGATGATGGTCGACATCGACCATGGCGACGTGACCTCGCCCAGTCCTGACGACACCGATCCCTATGCCTGGGCGAAAGCGTTCCCGT
Source organism: Mesorhizobium sp. C264A (assembly GCF_040324515.1). NCBI lineage: Bacteria > Pseudomonadati > Pseudomonadota > Alphaproteobacteria > Hyphomicrobiales > Phyllobacteriaceae > Mesorhizobium > Mesorhizobium sp. C264A. The sequence continues at coordinate 1,180,279 of NZ_JAMYVY010000001.1, forward strand.
TGCAATCGCCGATCATCCACATCAAGCAATCGTCGATGAACAAGGGCGGGCACTGGCCGTTCACCGCCGCCTACAACAAGGATGGCCGCATCATCCCGCAGAAGCTGCTCGACGCCGTGCGGGCGGGTGGCGGAACCGACAATGAAATCTGCCTTGAACTTTCCTTCCGGGAGAGGGAACCGGTCGATCATCAGGTTATTGCAATGATCCGTGAGTCGGTGGATTTCTGGGCGCCTTACATCGACAGCGGCCGCGAAAGTCTCAAGCCTCGCGCTTGAGGCAAACCGCCGGCCCGAAGGCCGGCGCAGACCCGGAAACACGCATCATTCGAATTTCGGATCGAAGGAGAGAAGAATGGCCCCATATTGGGTCGGCACGAGCTGGAAGATGAACAAGACGCTGGCGGAGGCGCTGCAGTTCGCCGAGGCATTGGCGGCGTTCGTGCCGGGCTTCGATCCGGCGATACAGCCTTTCGTCATTCCCCCCTTCACCGCGGTGCGGCAGGTCAAGGCGGCGCTCGCCAACACCCGCGTCAAGGTCGGCGCCCAGAACATGCATTGGGCCGATGCCGGTGCCTGGACGGGCGAGATTTCGCCGGTGATGCTGAGGGATTGTGGGCTCGACCTGATCGAACTCGGCCATAGCGAGCGCCGTGAGCATTTTGGCGAGACGGACAAGATCGTGGGACTGAAAACCGCAGCGGCAGTCAAGCACGGCTTCGTACCCTTGATTTGTGTCGGCGAGACGCTGGCCGAGCGCGAGGGCGGCCGCGCCGACGAAATCCTGACCGCGCAGGTTTTGGGCGCGCTGCAGGGTCTCGCAAACAATGAGTTGTCGGCAGAGATACTCTTTGCCTATGAACCGGTGTGGGCGATCGGCGAGAAAGGCATTCCGGCCAGCGCCGACTATGCCGACAAGCAGCAGGCGCTGATCAAGCAGGTCGCAGCAACCCGGTTGCCGACCGCCCCGCTTGTGCTCTACGGCGGCAGCGTCAATCCCGGCAACGCGGCCGAACTGATCGGCCAGCCGCATATCGATGGGCTGTTCATCGGCCGCTCGGCATGGCAAGCGGAAGGCTATATCGACATTCTCAAAAAGGCGTCGGCCGCCATTGCGCGCTGACCACGAAAACGAAGGAGTTAATTGCCATGAAGATCGCACTCGGAGCCGACAGCGCCGGCAAGCCGCTGCTCGATGTCATCGCCAAGCATCTCGCCACCAAGCCAGAACTGCAGGTCGTCGATCTCAGCCAGGCCGGATTCTACGCCGATATTGCCGCTGCGGTCGGCCACGAAATTGTCGACGGCAATTACGACCGCGCCATCCTGTTTTGCGGCACCGGCATCGGCGTCAGCATCTCGGCCAACAAGGTGCCCGGAATCCGTGCCGCGCTAACCCACGACACCTATTCGGCGGAACGCGCTGCGAAATCCAACAATGCCCAGATCATCACCATGGGTGCGCGCGTCATCGGCCCCGAACTGGCCAAATCGATCGCCGACGCCTGGCTGGCCTCGGAGTTCGATCCGAACGGTCCCTCTGCCGCCAACGTGCAGGCTGTCGACAAGCTCGACGCGAAGCGCTGAGGATCCGCTCCCGACCTAGCCGGTCAAGGCGATCCGCATCGCCTCGATCACAGTTACGGCGGACGCCGCGCCTGGATCCATATGGCCAAGCGAGCGTTCGCCGAGGCGGGAGGCCCGGCCCTTGGTGGCGATCATCGTCTTGGTCGCCTCCGCGCCGACCTTTGCCGCCTCGGCTGCAGCCGCGAGGCTGCCGGCCAGCCCCTTGCCGGCGGCCAGTGCCTCGCCCGCAGCCCTCGCGGCCGGCGCCCACGCATCGATCATCGTCTTTTCGCCAGGCTCGGCGTTGCCGCGATCCTGAATGCCTCTGGCCATCGCTTGGAACATAGCGACCGCGTCGGCGTCGTCGAGCGTCGCCTTGCCCTTGACGGCGGCCGCGCCGCGCATGAATGCCGTGGCATAGAGCGGGCCCGAGGAGGCGCCGACGGCGTTGAGGAACGACTTCGCCGCCGTGTTCAGCAAGATGGTCGGATCGGTGGTCCCGTCGTCCAATGCGGCCACCGCGTCGCGTGCCGCGGCAAATCCCAACTCCATGGCAATGCCGTGGTCGGCATCGCCGATCACCCCGTCAAGCGCGCACAACCGGTCCCGGTCGGCTGACATGGCGTCGGCGATGGCAACGAACATCGCGGCAAGGCGGGTGGTGTCGATTGTTGTCATCTGTTGTTCCTTGCCGTCCCCAGTTTACCCGGCGCGAAACATGGCGCAGTCGCAAGGGTGGTCGAGCATCGTTTGCAACTCGTCGTCGAGGTGGTGCAGCGTGATCGAAGCGCCGGCCATTTCGAGCGAGGTGCAGTAATTGCCGACCCAGCTTGCGTGAATGGATACACCGATATCGTCAAGCCGCTGCTTCACGCGCCGGTTCATGATGTAGAGTTCCATCAGCGGTGTCGAACCCAGCGAATTGACCAGCACGGCGACCTTCTCGCCGCGTGCCGGCGCCATCTCGGCGAGAATCCTGTCCAGCATTTCGTCGGTGATCTCGTCGGCCGTTTTGAGTTTTCCGCGTGCGATGCCGGGTTCGCCATGGATGCCCATGCCGATCTCCATCTCGTCGGGTCCGATTTCGAAATTCGGCCGGCGGGTTTGCGGCAACGAACAGGGCGCCAATGCGACGCCCATGGTAAAGGTGTGGTCGTTGGCTTTCCCGGCAATGCGTTCGCATTCATCGAAAGACAACATGCGGTCGCAGGCGGCGCCTGCCGCCTTGAAGATGAAGAAGTTCCCTGCGACACCGCGCCGCTTGTGCCTGTCACCAACGGGCGCGGAAGCGACGTCGTCGGTGCTCAGCACCGTGCGCACCTCGATGTCGTCCATCGCGGCCATCTCGGCCGCCATGTCGAAATTCATGACGTCGCCGGCATAGTTGCCGTACATGAACAGCACACCGGCGCCGCCGCTCGCCGCCTTGGCGCATTCGAGGATCGGGTCGGGCGGCGGAGAGGCGAAGACATTGCCGATCGCCGCCGCGTCGGCCAGCCCCTTGCCGACGAAGCCGAGAAAACTCGGCTCGTGGCCCGAGCCGCCACCAATGACGAGGCCTACCTTGCCTTGGCGCGGTCCATCGCGGGCGATGATCGAGCGCGGGCTTCCGTCAACGGCTTTGAGATGGCGGGGATGCGCAGCCAGGATGCCTTCCAGCATCTCGTCGACGGCCCGATTGCCGTCATTGATGATCTTCTTGGTTTGCACCAACGTCCTCCCGATTTGGTATTTTCATAGGTGATACCGGGCGTTATCAGGCTGCCTTCGGGCGAGGGCAGGGGCGCGATGCCCACCAAACTGCCTCGATCGGCTTCGTAGCTGTTACCAGCCGTTCTGGCAGAAGCTAAGCGGACCGAAGTGCGCGGACAATGGCGCTGTAGTGTACAAGATCGCACCACGGCTTAGAAAAGGCGGTGGCTCCCCGGGCCGGATTCGAACCAGCGACCAACCGGTTAACAGCCGGTTGCTCTACCACTGAGCTACCGGGGAATAGAGGCTCTCATGTGAGTGGCGCAGCCTATAGCAAACCCTTTTCGGCTTTGCAAAGAAGCATTTCGCATTTTTTAGCGCATTTTCACCCAATGGTTTCTGGCAATCGCCGGATGACACCACATATGAGCCGTCTTGGGCGCCGTCGGACCTTGGTCGGCGGAACCTGAAAGGCGATTGCAGCCTTTAGCGCATATGGCTTTATCGAAGGCAACCGGATCGACTTTCGACATGACTGCAGCAGACGAAAACCAGGCACCGGCGCGGAAAATCTCGGTGTTCGGGCGCGAGTTCACCATGCCGCGCTCGCGCGGGCTGAGGATCGCCATCGGTATCGTGCTGGTGTTTTTCGGCCTTCTCGGTTTCCTCCCGATTCTCGGCTTCTGGATGATTCCGCTCGGCCTTTTGGTGCTTTCCTACGAATTTGCCGCGGTGCGCCGCCTGCGGCGCCGGTTCGTCGTCTGGTGGGAACGGCGTCGCCGGCCAAATTGAAAGCGATGGCGCGCGGTCCCGGTTCAGCGGACGCTTCGCTTCCAGCCCCTCGCAGACCTTCCCCTCGAATATCTCCTTGAGAACGGCAGCCCTGGTGTCAGCCGCGCGTTTACGGTGGAAGCCAGTTTGCACCCGCTGCATAAAGCCGCGGGTTCGAGTTTCGCCGGTCGCGCAGCCATGCTTGAGGAGCGGCCAATATGCCGGTGCGCCAAGCGCTGAAACCGCTCGGGAACCACGTTGCGGCGGCTGATGAGGAAAGCGCGCCGGAATGCCGCGCGGACGCTTGACGACCTTTCGCTGCCACCATATTGAGTTCGCTCGCCGGGAGCGATGAGGCCTCGTGGCGGAGTGGTTACGCAGAGGACTGCAAATCCTTGCACCCCGGTTCGATTCCGGGCGAGGCCTCCAATCGCTTCAACTCCCGCATGCCGGGGGCTTGAGTTCCGGTCGAATGCGCCGCAGTGTCGGCGCGACAAGCGCATTTCAGCGCATTGGCTTTGACGGATTGGTTGGGACATGAGCGCTGATTTCTCCGAACTTCGCGTCAAGATGGTCGACGGCCAGGTCCGCACCACCGATGTGACCGACGCAGCATTGCTCGATGCCATGCTTGCCGTGCCGCGCGAGGCCTTTGTCGGGGCCGGCCGACAGGCTCTCGCCTATATCGACGAGGATATCCGCATCTCCGACGGCGCCGATGGCAGCGGTGCGCGCTACCTCATGGAGCCGTCGCCGTTGGCCAAGCTTTTGCAGTTGGCCGAGATCGACGCCGGCGATTCGGTGCTCGATGTCGGCTGCGGCACCGGTTATTCCGCGGCGCTGCTGTCCAGGCTGGCCAAATCCGTCGTGGCGCTGGAAAGCGATACCACACTGGCGGAAGCAGCCAAAGCGGCGCTTTCGGCGCAGGGCTGCGATAACGTCACCGTGGTCACCGGCCCACTGCCGCTAGGTCATGCCGCCAAGGCGCCCTACAATGTGATTCTCATCGGCGGCAGCGTCGAGAAAGTGCCTGCGGCGCTGCTTGACCAGCTTGCCGAAGGCGGCCGGCTGGTGGCTGTGGAAGGGCAGGGCAATGCGGGCGTAGCTCGGCTCTTTTTCAATGCAGGGGGGGTTGTAACCGGAAGACGGGCATTTAATGCGGCAATTAAGCCACTACCCGGATTTGAACGCATTCATGCCTTCGAGTTCTAAGTGATTTTGCCTTGCAGCAAAGACTCTGTCATGTTGGCTTGCGATTGAACAATCGTTGCTGATTGGTTAACCGGGGTTTCGGGAGGCTGTCAGCGGGGGAACGATACATCGACGCGGCGCTGGCCCATCTCTAGGAATGGGCTGGCGTGGCGTGGTTCCCGTGCAAAACGAATGAGGGATATAAAGTGCCGTCCTTAGCCAAGAGTCTGTTTGTTACCGTCCTCATTTCCGCGACAGCGCTTTCGCCGATAGCCGCCTCGGCGGAAACCATTCTCGGCGCGCTTTCCAAGGCCTACCAGAACAATTCCTCGCTGAATTCGGCCCGTGCCGGCGTGCGCGTCACCGATGAGGGCGTGGCGATCGCCAAGTCGGGCTATCGCCCGGTGATCACTGGTTCGGCTGATATCGATTACACCTCCAGGCACCTAAACGGCAGGAACGCGAGCCTGGCATTGACCACCGGCAGCTTCGGCGTTCGGATTGATCAGACGCTGTTCGACGGCTTTCAGACCAAGAACAGGGTCGCGTCGGCCGCTGCGCAGGTGAGGGCCTCGGTCGAGGGCCTGCGCAACACCGAAGAGAACACGCTGTTCAACGCGGCGAGCGCCTATATGGACGTGATTCGCGACCGCCAGGTGGCGGTGCTGACCGAACAGAACCTGCAGTTCCTGACCGAGCAGGCGCGCGCGGCACGCTCGCGCTTCGAGGTCGGCGAGGGCACGCGCACCGATGTGGCGCAGGCCGACGCGTCGCGTTCGGCCGCGGTGGCGCAATTGAGTGCCGCCCGTGCGCAGGCTCTGGCCAGTGCGGCAACCTATCATCAGATCGTCGGCGACGAGCCGGGCAAGCTCAAGGCCGCGTCGCCGTTGGCGAAGCTGTTGCCGAGGAGTCTCGAGGCGGCGATCGGTATTGCATCGAACGAGCATCCGGCCATCCTGGCCGCCCTACATTCCGTCGATGCAGCGGGATTTGATGTAAAGACGCAGGAAGGTGCGTTGCTGCCGCAGTTGACTGCCAGTGCCGGCCTTTCCCATGCCTATCAAAATACCGTACCTGGCGCGGGGAATTCGGACGGCGACTCCAATGCCGCCACCGTCGGCGCGACGCTGACCGTTCCGATCTATTCGGGCGGCCGTACCTCCGCACTCGTTCGTCAGTCGAAGGAATCGCTCAGCCAGGCTCGCATCGAGGTGGATGTCAGCCGTGACTCGGTGCGCCAGGCCGTGACCTCGGCATGGACGCAATACATTGCAGCGCGGGAAAGCGTCGACGCTAATCGGCAGGTGATCGCGGCCGCACAGTTGGCACTCAACGGCGTCATCGAGGAGCGCAATGTCGGACAGCGCACCACGCTCGACGTGTTGAACGCCCAGAACGCCGTCATCTCGGCAAAGATCGACCTCGCCAGCTCCGAGCGCGATGTGGTTGTAGCGAGCTACGCCATCCTTTCGGCAATGGGCCGCCTGTCGGCCGATCGCCTGGCGTTGAATGTGGTGAAGTACAAGCCTGAAGAGCACTACAGAGCCGTCAAGGACAAATGGATCGGGCTGCGTACGCCGGACGGTCGTTGAGCCCACCTGGGCGGCTCAAAAGATTGAAAGTATCGTAGCGCCGCGCTTTCCAAGGATGCGCGGCGTTTGTCTTTTGTAGCCTAAATTGTTGAAATCCGGCGTCTTCCGAGATTGGGGATTCTCGGATGGCGATCCGTCGGCTACGCTGTCGCCATGATTCGTATCCGGCTTTGCCGGACAGGAATCCAGGAACGGGTCACTGCAGCGCCACGCGTCCGATGGATGCGCAAAGGAGGCTGTAGAACTTTGATTTTGCGCCTGATCCTCTTCGAAAATCGAAGATCGATTTTCGGGATCATGCGCGGGGGCGGCGGATGTGACGATGGCGACGGCAAGCAGCGCACAGCGCGAACCTTCCATGGAAGAAATACTGGCTTCCATCAGGAGGATCATCGAAGACAGCGACACCGGCCGCAAGGGCGACGCCGATGAGTTGCGACAGGACCTTGTGCCGGCCGCCGGGCCTGTTTCGGATGTCGAGGCCTTCCGCAGCGAATTGCACAGCTCGACCGAAAGCAAGAAGCCGGTGACGCTGGCCGAGGTGCAGGCCCAACTGGCCGAGCCGGTGGTTGCGCGGCTGGAGCCGCGCTCCGAGCCGTCGCCAGTGAAGCCGGCCATTGCGGCAAATGCCACGACCGCCGCGCCACCCGCGCATGCTCCGATGACCCTGGCGGAAGTGAGCGCCAGGATAGCCAGTGAACCTGCCCCCGCCGTCGGGGCAGAAGCTGCAGTGCGGGCAAAGACGGAAACCACCGACTCGATCGTCACGGATTGGCGCCGCGAAATCGCGGCCGTTGGCAATCAGGCAAAACCGGCTGAGACAGTACGGCGGCCCGAGATCAGGCAGCCAGAGACTGAAAATCGGCAGGCAGCAATCGCGGAGGTCGAGGCTTTCGAAGACGATCTCGCTGCCGAGCCGGCTTTCGAGCCTCATCCTTCGCGCAGCGAGCACGCGCGCCCGGCCGATACAATTCCGGTTCGGCCGGCGATCGTTTCGGAACATACGGGACGGCAAGTCGCAGCCGCCTTCGGCGAGCTCTCCGAAGCCTTCGCCAGCCGCAGCAAGAAGACCTTCGACGAGATGGCCGAGGAGATGCTACGGCCGATGCTGCAGGATTGGCTGGACAACAACCTGCCGACGCTGGTCGAGCGCCTGGTACGCGAAGAAATCGAGCGCGTCGCGCGCGGCGCGCAATAGGCATCACCACAGCCCGTTCCTGATTAAAGCGCCGCCTTCGGGCGGCGCTTTCTCGCTGCAGGCCAGCGTCCGGCTGATGTCGCGAATGCGATCAGCTTCCCGTCGGGATCGCTGACGATGAAGGTGCGGGCATGGCCTTCCCGTTGAAATGACCAGGGCCCCGCCTATCTGCGTTGAAGGACTGAGGCAGCCCTCGCGGTTGACTCGGCCAAAACCTTCCGATTTACACCGGGTCAGCAAAACTCCCGACCGCGCGGACCACTTTCCCATGCTTGAAAAGACCTACGACGCCAAGACCGTCGAACCCAAGATCGCCAAAATCTGGGAAGAGGCGGACGCATTTCGCGCCGGCGCAGGTGCGGAAGAGGGGGCCGAGGCCTTTACCATCGTCATCCCGCCGCCCAACGTCACCGGCTCGCTGCATATGGGCCACGCACTCAACAACACGCTGCAGGACATACTCGTGCGCTTTGAGCGCATGCGCGGCAAGAACGTGCTGTGGCAGCCGGGCATGGACCATGCCGGCATCGCCACGCAGATGGTGGTCGAGCGCCAGCTGATGGAGAAACAGATCCATCGCCGCGATCTCACCCGCGAGGAGTTCATCGAGAAGGTCTGGGAGTGGAAGGCCGAGTCCGGCGGCGCCATTTTCAACCAGCTGAAGCGGCTCGGCGCCTCGGCGGACTGGTCGCGCGAACGCTTCACCATGGATGAAGGCCTGTCCAAGGCCGTGCTCGAAGTTTTCGTCAGCCTCTACAAGGAAGGGCTGATCTACAAGGACAAGCGCCTTGTGAACTGGGACCCGAAGCTGTTGACGGCGATCTCCGACCTGGAGGTCGAGCCGCAGGAGGTCAATGGCAATCTCTGGCACTTCCGCTATCCGATCGAGGGCGAGATTTTCGATCCGGAAAATCCTGGGACATTCATCACCGTGGCGACGACACGGCCCGAGACGATGCTGGGCGATACGGCAGTCGCCGTGCACCCGGACGACGAGCGCTACCGGCATCTGGTCGGCAAGAATGTCGTGTTGCCGATCGTCGGCCGGAAAATTCCGGTTGTGGCTGACGAGTATTCCGATCCCGAAAAGGGCTCCGGCGCGGTCAAGATCACGCCGGCGCACGACTTCAACGATTTCGAAGTCGGCAAGCGCCACAAGCTGCCGGCGATCAACATCCTGACCATCGAGGCGGCAATAACGCTCAGGGATAATGAGGATTTCCTCGCCGGGCTCGACGTGACGCCGGAGCGCCAGGCCGTCTGGGATGAGCTCGACGGTCTCGACCGTTTCGTCGCGCGCAAGAAAATCGTCGAGCTGATGGAGGCCGGCGGTTTCCTCGACAAGATCGAGCCGCATCGCCACGCCGTGCCGCATGGCGACCGCGGCGGCGTGCCGATCGAGCCGTTTCTGACCGAGCAGTGGTATGCAAACGCCGCCGAGCTGGCCAAGCCGGCGATCGCATCGGTGCGCGAAGGCCGTACCAACTTCGTGCCGAAGAACTGGGAAAAGACCTATTTCGACTGGATGGAGAACATTCAGCCCTGGTGTATTTCACGCCAGCTGTGGTGGGGTCATCAGATCCCGGCCTGGTACGGGCCGGACGGCCGCGTCTTCGTCGAGAAGACCGAGGAAGAGGCGCTGGGCGCCGCGATCGAATATTATCTGGCGCTGGAAGGCCCGTGGAAGGCCTGGGTCGAGGAGAAGCTCGAGACCTTCAAGCCGGGCGAAATCCTGAGCCGCGACGAGGATGTGCTCGACACCTGGTTCTCGTCCGCACTGTGGCCGTTCTCGACACTGGGCTGGCCGGATCACACGCCGGAGCTGAAGACCTATTACCAGACCGACGTGCTGGTGACCGGTTTCGACATCATCTTCTTCTGGGTCGCCCGGATGATGATGATGGGCCTGCATTTCATGCACGAGGAGCCGTTCCACACCGTCTATGTGCATGCGCTGGTGCGCGACAAGAACGGGCAGAAGATGTCGAAGTCGAAAGGCAACGTCATCGATCCGCTCGACCTCATCGACGAGTTTGGCGCCGATGCACTGCGCTTCACGCTAACGGTCATGGCGGCGCAGGGGCGCGACGTGAAACTCGATCCGGCGCGCATCGCCGGCTACCGCAATTTCGGTACCAAGCTGTGGAACGCGACACGCTTTGCCGAGATGAACGAGGTCGCGCGCAATGACGATTTTTGGCTGAACGACGCCAAGTTGCCGGTCAACCGCTGGATCCTGACCGAATTGACCCGGGCGTCGCACGCGATCACCGAGGGCATCACCTCATACCGCTTCAACGAGGCGGCAGGGGCTGCCTACCGCTTCGTCTGGAACCTGTTTTGCGACTGGTATCTCGAACTGCTCAAGCCGGTGTTCATGGGCACTGACGAGGCGGCCAAAGCCGAAAGCCGCGCCTGCGTCGCCTTCGTGCTCGACGAGATCTACAAGCTGCTTCACCCGATGATGCCGTTCATGACCGAGGAGTTGTGGGCGCAGACGGCGGGCGAGGGCCGGACGCGCGCAACGCTGCTTTGCCACGCCGCCTGGCCGTCGCCGGACTTCGAGGACGCGGACGCGGCCGCCGACATCAACTGGCTGGTCGATCTGGTGTCCGGCATCCGCTCAGTGCGCTCCGAAATGAACGTGCCGCCGGCGGCGATCGCACCGTTGGTGGTGGTTGGCGCCAGCGTCGAGACCCGGCAGAGGCTCGACCGCCATGCGTCCGCCATCAAGCGGCTGGCGCGGGTCGGCGATATCTCGCTGCAGGACGCGGCACCCAAGGGCTCGGCCCAGATCGTGCTCAACGAGGCGACGATCTGCCTGCCGCTCGGCAGCCTGATCGATCTCTCAGCCGAGGCGGCGCGGCTGCAGAAGGAGCTGGCCAAGGTGACCGAGGAAATCGCGCGGTTGCACAAGAAGCTGTCGAACGAGAGATTCGTCGCCAGCGCGCCGGAAGAGATCGTCGCAGCCGAGCGCGAAAAACTCGACGAATACCGCGATCAGCAGGAGAAGCTTTCGGTGGCGCTGACCAGGGTGCGCGACGCCGATTGAGCGCCGGATTCGCGAGACGCTTGCAGCGCTTCGCGAAGGTTCTTTTGCTCGAACAACAGGCATTCCGTACGGTTAATATTGACGTAAACGGAAAGTTTCAGCCCCATTGTTGCCATAATGTGACAATCGGGCCAAATAGCTCCGAAAGGGCTTGTTTTTGAGCTTTTTGTGACGGGTTTCACAGAATTCTTTCGCTGATCTGCCCCCGGAAAGCCGTTTTTCGGCCTTGCTTCGGAACCAGCCGCTGTGCCGGAAAGGCAGCCGGCTCAGGTGTACATGTACGCTATGTGAATTCATTGTTGCGCCGTTAACCCGAATTGGTTCTAGCTTGACCCACTAGTATTTCGGGGAGGATATCCATGAACAATCTGCGTTTTAAAACACTGCTGGGGGCGGGGTGTTTTTCGCTGGGCTTGATCGGTTCCGTACATGCCGGCGGCATCGAGCGCGGTGGCTACGACATCGACCTTCTGTTCGATCCGGCGCGCTTCGCCACCGAAGCCGAGGCGACCTACGTGATGCCTGAGCGCAAGCTCAAGAATGCCGTCGACGGCAACGCGACGCTCAACTTCAAAAGCACAGCTGATGACAGCGAAGGCTACTGGGTGCCGCGCATAGGCTTCAAGGCCGAGGTGGTTAAAGACGTCGACTGCATGGCTGACTATTCGCAGCCTTGGGGCGCGCATACGAATCCTGGCATCTGGAACGGCTCTTTCTCCAACATCGAAACCGATATCAAGAGCAATAATTACGCAGCCACCTGCTCCTACAAAATGGATGCCGGCAAGGGCCAGCTACGTTTTATCGGCGGCGTCTTTTACCAAGAAGTCTATGGTTTCAAGGAAAGCTTCATCACGCCGCTGGCGCCTGGCGCCGTTGGCCGCGTTGACCTAAAGGGTACCGGCTGGGGCTGGCGCGCCGGCCTTGCTTATGAGATCCCCGAAATCGCGCTGCGTGCCAGCCTCGTTTATAACTCGCAGGTCAAGTTGGACAATCTTGAGGGTACGCTCGACCTATCGCAAGTCGGCCAGGGTAAACCTGACATCTACGGTTCCGCGTCTATGCCGGATTCGGTGGAATTGAAGCTTCAGTCAGGCATCGCGCCTGGCTGGCTCGCTTTCGGCTCGATCAAATGGGTCAACTGGAGTGTGCTGCAGAGCATTCCGATCTGCTCGCAAGCAACCAAGGGCCTTGCACCTTGCACGACGATTTCCCCATTTCCAGTTAGGCTAACCTCGCTCGACCTGATGTACCGCGATGGCTGGACGGTGACCTCCGGCATCGGCCACAAGTTCAATGAGCAGTGGAGTGGTGCCGCCCAGCTATCTTGGGATCGCGGCACGTCGCACGGTGTTGGCTCGCAGACCGATACCTGGACGCTCGGTGGCGGCGTCGCTTACACGCCAACCGCCAACATCGAAGTGCGGTTGGCCGGCGCGGTTGGTGTACTGACCAGTGGTCACTCAGGCACGTTGACTGACGAGAATGGCTATGAGGCCGGTACCGACGTCAGCTACGACTTCGGCAACGATCTGGTCACGGCAATTTCGGGCGGCGTCAAGATCAAGTTCTAAGGCTCTGAAAATTATAACGAAAGGCCGGGTATAGCCCGGCCTTTTTGTTTTGTGGGTGGACCATCGAGCGATGACGGAAAACTTGGTGTTGCAAATCCGCCGCACCTGTGTCGTCTCTCGGAATTGTGACGTTTTGGCAACAGTTCCCGGCCAACCCCCGCGCTACGGTCCTGTCCGAAGAAATTGCCCATTTCCCGCCATAAACCCGGCGCACCTCGAATTCGTCTCGGGACACGCGCCAAAAGGCTCGGCCATGAGGCAGGCCGCGCCGCCTGCGGCAAGGAAGAGAATGGACGCCAGAGTCATTTCCAAGGCCAAGCTGCCGAGCCGCCATGTGACCGTCGGTCCGGCGCGTGCGCCGCACCGTTCGTATCTCTATGCCATGGGCCTGTCTGCGGCCGAGATCGCGCAGCCGCTGGTTGGCGTTGCTTCCTGCTGGAACGAGGCGGCGCCTTGCAACATCTCGCTGATGCGCCAGGCGCAAGTGGTCAAGAAGGGCGTCGCCGCAGCCAACGGCACGCCGCGCGAATTCTGCACCATCACCGTCACCGACGGCATCGCCATGGGCCACCAGGGCATGAAGTCGTCGCTGGTGTCGCGCGATGTCATCGCCGATTCGGTCGAACTCACCATGCGCGGCCATTGCTACGATGCGCTGGTCGGCCTTGCCGGCTGCGACAAGTCGCTGCCCGGCATGATGATGGCCATGGTGCGGCTCAACGTGCCGTCGATCTTCATCTATGGCGGCTCGATCCTGCCGGGCTCCTATCGCGGCCGCCAGATCACCGTGCAGGATGTGTTCGAGGCTGTCGGCCAGCATTCGGTCGGCACGGTCAGCGATGCCGAACTGCTCGAGATCGAGCAGGCGGCGTGTCCGTCCGCCGGCTCCTGCGGGGCCCAGTTCACAGCCAACACCATGGCCACCGTCGCCGAGGCGATCGGCCTGGCGCTGCCGTACTCCTGCGGCGCGCCGGCGCCTTACGAGATGCGCGACCGCTTCAATTTCGCCTCCGGCGAAAAGATCATGGAGCTGATCGCCAAGAACATCCGGCCGCGCGACGTCGTCACGCTGAAGGCGCTGGAGAATGCGGCGACCGTGGTTTCGGCCACCGGCGGCTCGACCAATGCGGCTTTGCACCTGCCGGCGATCGCGCATGAGGCAGGCATCAAGTTCGACCTGTTCGACGTTGCCGCGATTTTCGAGAAGACGCCCTACATCGCCGACCTCAAGCCGGGCGGCAAATATGTCGCCAAGGACATGTTCGAGGCCGGCGGCATTCCGCTGTTGATGAAGACGCTGCTCGACCACGGCTATCTCCATGGCGACTGCATGACCGTGACTGGCCGTACTTTGGCCGAAAACATGGAGCATGTTGCCTGGAATGATAGCCAGGATGTGGTCCGTCCCGCCAACCGACCAATCACTCAAACCGGCGGTGTCGTGGGCTTGAAGGGCAACCTTGCCCCCGAAGGCGCGATCGTGAAGGTCGCGGGCATGACGGAGCTGAAATTCTCAGGTCCGGCACGGTGTTTCGATTCGGAAGAGGAATGTTTCGAGGCGGTCACGCACCGCAACTACCGGGAAGGCGAGGTTCTCGTCATCCGTTACGAAGGTCCGCGCGGCGGCCCGGGCATGCGCGAGATGCTGTCGACGACGGCGGCGCTTTACGGCCAGGGCATGGGCGGCAAGGTCGCTCTCATCACCGACGGTCGTTTTTCGGGCGCGACGCGCGGTTTCTGCATCGGCCATGTCGGGCCCGAAGCTGCCGTGGGCGGCCCGATCGGGCTCTTGAAAGACGGCGATGTGATTTCGATCGATGCAACCAAAGGCACGATCGAGGTCGATTTGTCCGAGGCCGAACTGGCAACGCGGGCGAAGGCCTGGAAGGCGCGCACGACCGACTATCAGTCGGGCGCGATCTGGAAATACGCACAGACGGTAGGGCCTGCCCGCGACGGCGCGGTCACCCATCCGGGCGGTGCCAAAGAAACACATTGCTATGCGGATATCTGAGTTGTTGAGGTCGTCTGTCCTTCCGGCACTGGTCGCTGTTGCGATCTTTGGCGCCGTGGGCCAGGCCATGGCCTTCGACGACAAGGTGTTCGACGACAAGACCGGCGTGAAGCCGCAATCGAGCCCATGGGCCGTGTTCCAGTTCGGCTTCTCCGCTTACAAGAGCGGCCACAAGGAACAGGCGGTCGAGGCCTATAAATACGCCGCCGAGAACGGCCAGATCGGCGCCACCTGGAAGCTCGCGCGCATGTACGCCGAAGGCGACGGCGTGACGCGCGACGACTATGCGGCCTTCAAATTCTTCTCCGAGATCGTCGATCAGGATGTCGAGCCTGGATCGCCGGAGGAAAGCTATGTCTCCGACGCGCTGGTGGCGCTGGGCGACTATCTCCGGACAGGTATCCCCGGCAGCCCGGTCGAGGAAAACGAGGTCGCGGCGCAGGAATATTACATGCGCGCGGCCGCCAATTACCGCAACCCGAACGCCCAGTTCGAGATGGGCCAGATGTTTTTGAAGGGCGAGGGCGGCGTCAAGGCCAGCGTCAAGCAGGCCGGCCGCTGGTTCCAACTCGCCGCCGAAAAAGGCCATGCCGGCGCCCAGGCGACGCTTGGCAATCTTCTGTTCCAGAGCGGCAAGATCGTGCGCGGTCTGGCCATGATGACCGCCGCGCTCGAACGCGCCTCGCCGAGCGACCAGCCGTGGATCCGCGGCATGCAGGAAGAGGCATTTGCCGCCGCCGGCGAAGCCGACCGTCGCACTGCCATTTCGCTTGCCGACGACATCCTGACCAAGGGCGGCGGCGACCAGTGAAATTGCCAATCTCCCCCCTTGAGGGGGAGATGCCCGGCAGGACAGAGGGGGGCGCTGTCCCGCTGGCATTTCAGTTGACTAAAGTTTGCCCGGGTTGGACTGAGAGGGTGAGCTTGTTTGACCGAAAGGTCGCGTTTCTTCGCGCCCCCCTCTGGCTTGCCGGCCATCTCCCCCTCAAGGGGGGAGATTAGCTCACATCCATCAGTTCTCGGTGAGTTCCGCCGGCGCCGCTCTGTGTACCGGCATCGAGATCGGCGTGACGTGCAGATGCGGCTTCATCGTGCTGTCGGGGCAGCTGTCGCCGATCTTGGTCCATGAGGTGTTGTTGAGCACCAGGTCGCAGCGGGCCATATGGCTCTTGTCTGAAACCGTCAGGCAGGTGACCTGGCCGACCTGGTAGGACTTGCCATTGGCCAGGCACTGCTGGTCGGCAAGTGCCGCTGCAGGGGAGGCCATGGCAAATGCCAGGCCGATCGGGCAAAAGAGGAATCGTAGTGCCATGGAACCCCAGCCGCCATGCTGATCTCTGACTGAATGGCGCGATTGTGGCGATATCAGGGTTTCGGCTGATATCAGGCCGGCAGCAGCGCCAGATCGATCGCCACCGGCACATGATCGGAAGGCTTTTCCCAGGCGCGCACATGCTTTTCGATCGAGGCCGAGGAAAAGCGGTTGGCCGCTTCGGGCGACAACAGCAGATGGTCGATGCGGATGCCGTTGTTCTTCTGCCAGGCGCCGGCCTGGTAGTCCCAGAAGGTGTAGACGTCGGCCGCATCGGTGACGGCGCGCACCGCCTCGGTAAAGCCGAGATTCTTCAGTCGCCGGAAGGCTTGCCGGGTCTGCGGCTGGAACAGCGCATCGCCAAGCCAGTTCTCGGGGAAGCGCGCATCGATCGGCTCGGGGATGACATTGTAGTCGCCGGCCAGCACCAGCGCCTCCTCCAGAAGCAGCCGCTGCTCGGCCCAGCGATGCAGCCGCTCCATCCAGGCCAGCTTGTAGGGAAATTTCTTCTCGTCATCGATGGGATTGCCGTTGGGCAGATAGAGCGAGGCGACGCGCAGCGCGCCCTGGTCGGTCGAGAACACGCCCTCGATGAAGCGCGCCTGCTCGTCGGTGTCATCACCGGGCAGGCCCCTGATAACCTCGTCGAAGGGAAGCTTCGACAGCAGGGCGACGCCGTTAAAGCCCTTCTGGCCATGGGTTTCCACGTTGTAGCCAAGCGCCTCGATCTCGGCGCGCGGGAACTGCTCGTCGACCGACTTGATCTCCTGCAGGCAGACGATGTCGGGCTGGCTTTCGCTCAGCCAGTGGGTGAGGTTGCCGATGCGGGCGCGAATGCCGTTTATGTTCCAGGTGACGATTTTCATGGGCGGCCTCAGGGATGTTCGGGCGAAAGACGTTCGACAAGCCCGATCGTATTGCCTGCCGGGTCCTTTAGAAAGGCCATCCACTCGCTTTCCCCCGCCGTTCCGAACGTGCCTTCGGTGTCGTTGTGGACGAGCGCCGGCGGTGCGGTGAAGGGAACGCCGGACGCTTTCGCCTCGGCGTGGAAGGCTTCGAGCCCGGCTATATCGAGATAGACGGTGCCGGCCGGAACGCCATCGGTGAACAGCAACCTGATATCACCGGCCATGATGAAGGCGATGCCCGGCGGATCGTAGCGGGCGTGAACGTTGAGGCCGAGCACATCGCGCCAGAAGGCCAGCGTCACTTCGAGATCGCGCCCGGCCGACAGTGCGACCTGACGGACCGGGCCGACGCCGGACATCTGCCTAGATGGAGAAACTGGTGCCGCAGCCGCAGGAGGCGACAGCATTGGGGTTGCGGATCTGGAACGATTGACCCATCAGATCGTCGACGAAGTCGATCACCGAGCCGCCCATATAGACCAGCGACAAATCGTCGATCAGCACGGTGGCGCCGTCCTTTTCGATGGCGACGTCGTCGTCGTTGCGCGTACCGACCAGGTCGAACTTGTAGGAAAAGCCGGAGCAGCCGCCGCCTTCGACGGAGACGCGCAGCGCCGTCTTGCCGGCATCGCCCGAGACGATTTTCGCGATCCGCCTGGCGGCGGACTCGGTCATCTCGACTTTCATGGCAGTCTTGGCATCAGCGCCCATGGGCGTCACCTTGCTTTCGGTTTCACATGATAGGTATGAAGCGGGAAGGGGCAAGTCAACTGCGGCGGCATCAGCCATGACAAATGAGCTTGGCGACATTGGGTTCGGCTATCGGCCGCGCGCGGCCTATGCCAGCGACCCGGCCAGGTCGCGCGGGCGGCTTTATGAAGAGGTCGAGAGCCCGACGCGAACGCCGTTCCAGCGCGACCGCGACCGCATCATCCATTCGACAGCGTTTCGCCGCCTGAAGCACAAGACGCAGGTGTTCGTCGCCCATGAAGGCGACCACTATCGCACTCGGCTGACGCATTCGATCGAGGTGGCGCAGATTGCGCGGGCTCTGGCGCGGGCATTGCGCGGCGACGAGGATCTGGCCGAGGCGGTCGCGCTGGTGCACGATTTCGGCCACACGCCGTTCGGCCATACCGGCGAGGACGCGCTGAACGAGCGGATGGCCCAATGGGGCGGCTTCGACCACAATGCGCAGTCGCTGCGCGTGGTGACGCGGCTGGAGCGGCGCTACGCCGAGTTCGATGGGCTAAACCTGACCTGGGAAACGCTGGAAGGCCTGGTCAAGCACAATGGCCCGCTGACCGATGCCAAGGGAAAGGGCCTCAAGGGTCCGGTGCCGCAAGCGATCCGCGACTATTCCGAACTGCACGACCTCGAACTCGACCGTTTCGCCGGCATCGAGGCGCAATGTGCTGCGATCGCCGACGATATCGCCTACAACACCCATGACATCGACGACGGCCTGCGCTCCGGCTTCCTGACCTTGGACATGCTGGAAACGGTGGCGCTGCCGGGATCGATCCTGGCAAGCGTGCGCGCGCGCTATCCGGGCCTGGACGATGTGCGCACCGGCCATGAGCTGATGCGCCGGCAGATCACGATGATGGTCGAGGATGTCATTGTTTCCACCACCGCCAATCTTGAGCGCATCAAGCCTGACAGCGCCGAAGCGGTGCGGGCGGCGGGCGAGACGATGGTGACCTTTTCCGCAGACATGGCGGCGACCGAGAAGGATTTGAAGACCTTTCTTTACAAGCATCTCTACCGGCATGACGAGGTGATGCGCGTTCGCACTGAGGCCGAGCAGATCGTGCGCGACCTGTTCGATGTCTATTTCGCCGATCCGCGCGCAATGCCGGACGGCTGGCGGGAGGGGCTCGACCGGGCGGAGGACCGCATCAAGGCGCGCAGCGTCGCCGATTTCCTGGCGGGGATGACGGATACCTACGCCTTGAAGGAACACCGCCGTCTGTTTGACCATACGCCCGATTTAAGCTAGGGCGGGCGCGATTTGCCGGCCAATGAGCCGGTTCCCCTGCACAGTCCGCCAGAGCAAGACCCATGAACATCTTCGCCGATTTCAGCGCGCGAATCACAAAAGCCGTCGAAGCGCTTGATTTGAAAGACAGTAATGGCGTTTCGCCCGACCTGTCGCGCATCGCCGTCGAGCCGCCGCGCGACGCCAGCCATGGCGATCTCGCCACCAATGCGGCGATGGTACTGGCCAAGCCGACAGGGCACAACCCGCGGGCGCTGGCCGAGCGGCTGGTGGAAGTGCTGCGCAGCGACGCCGATGTTGCCGAAGCCGACGCCGCCGGTCCCGGCTTCGTCAATCTCCGGCTCAAGGACGCTTTCTGGCAGGCACATCTGACCGCGGTGCTCGGCGAGGGGCAAAACTACGGCCGCTCGACCATTGGTGGCGGCAAGAAGACCAATGTCGAATATGTCTCGGCCAATCCGACCGGGCCGATGCATGTCGGCCATTGCCGGGGCGCGGTTGTCGGCGACACGCTCGCCAATCTGATGGCCTTCGCCGGCTATGACGTCACCAAGGAATACATCATCAACGACGCCGGCGCGCAGATCGACGTGCTCGGGCGTTCGGCCTTCCTGCGCTACCGCGAAGCGCTGGGCGACGACATTGGCGAGATACCGGCCGGCCTCTATCCCGGCGATTACCTTGTGCCGGTCGGTCAGGCGCTGGCTGCCGAATTTGGCCGCAAGCTCTTGCAGATGCCCGACGATGAGTCGCTGGCAATCGTCAAGGACCGCACGATCGACGCCATGATGGTGATGATCCGCGAGGATCTGGCGTTGCTCAATGTGCATCACGACGTTTTCTTCTCCGAGCGCACGCTGCATGCCGACAATGCCAAAAAAATCCGCTCGGCGATCAACGATCTGACGCTGAAAGGCCATATCTACAAGGGCAAGCTACCGCCGCCCAAGGGCGAGAAGCCGGACGACTGGGAAGACCGCGAGCAGACGCTGTTTCGCTCGACGGCGGTCGGCGACGACATGGACCGGGCGCTGGTCAAGTCCGACGGCTCGTTCACCTATTTCGCCGCCGACGTCGCCTATCTCAAGGACAAGGTCGACCGCGGTTTCGTCGGCCTGATCTATGTGCTGGGCGCCGACCATGGCGGCTACGTCAAGCGGCTGGAAGCGCTGGCGCGGGCGATTGCAGGCGATGATCTGAAGCTGCAACTCACGGTGCTGCTGTGCAATCTGGTGAAGCTGTTTCGCGATGGCGAACCGGTTCGGATGTCGAAGCGGTCGGGCGACTTCGTGACCTTGCGCGAAGCGGTGGAGGAGGTGGGCCGCGATGCGATCCGCTTCATGATGCTCTACCGCAAGAGCGACGCGCCGCTCGACTTCGATTTCGCCAAGGTCACCGAACAGTCCAAGGACAATCCCGTGTTCTACGTGCAGTACGCTTCGGCGCGCTGTCATTCGGTGTTCCGGCAGGCGAGCGAGCAACTGGGCGAGGCCAATTTCGACCGCAACAGCCTGGCCGCGGCCTCGGCGTCGCTCACCGATGAGGGCGAGATCGGCCTGATCCGGAAGCTGGCTGAATATCCCCGGCTGGTCGAATCTGCGGCCCTTGCGCTGGAGCCGCACCGGCTGGCATTCTACCTCTACGATCTGGCTTCCAGCTTCCATGGACACTGGAATCGGGGCACCGAGAATGCCGACTTACGTTTTGTTAAGGTTAACGACCGACAATTGACTCATGCCAGACTAGGGCTGGTGCAGGCTGTTTCGGATGTTTTGACCTCCGGCCTGACGCTGATTGGGGCTGATGCGCCCACTGAGATGCGTTAGGTTTAACTAAAACACCTGTCACCATTTGCCCACATTGCGCTGGTAAGGGCCAACCCTACGCGACGTCCATGGCGTCCGAATGAGTGCGAGTTCGGGAACAATAATGGCAGACAGAACCCAGCTGAGAGTAGCCGACAACAACGACATCGCCGAAGATGATCCGTTCGCTGAACTGACCAGGATCATGGGTTTCGATCCGCGCCAGCCGGTCAAGCCGCAGGCGCCAGCCGTCGAGACGGCTGCGGACGAGGGCGATTTCGACATCGACCTCGAGAAGGAGTTGATGGGCGAATTCGGCGATGAAGTCGGTTCCATGGAGGCCAGCCAGCCAGCTCCCGAGGTTCACCAGCCTGCCGCTGAGCCCTACGAACCTGCTGCCGAGATTCGCGAGCCGGCTTTCGAAACCACCGATGCCGCGATGGACGATGCGCTGGCTGCTTCGCTGGAATATGATTTCGTCTTCGACGATGCCGCCGATCTGGATTTCGGCGCTGCCCCGCAGGCTGCGGCTGCTCCCGTTGAACCCTCGTTTGCCGAACCTTCGTTTGCCGAGCCCGCATTCGACGAAGCTGCATTCGACGATGATTTCGACAATGCCGTCGCCAGCTCGCTGGAAAACGTATCGCCGCTCGAAGACGACCTGCCGATGGATGACGAGCTTGCCGCTTCGCTCGAGCAGGGGTTGCTGCTCGATGACGATGCGACCGTCGCCCATGCCGCAGATGTCGCGCAGGTTGCTGCTGCGCCTGCCGACGATCTCGCGTTCGACGATGATTTCGACAATGCCGTCTCGATGTCGCTGGAAGACGAGCTGACGCTGGACGGTCCTGCGCCGGCGCAGGACCAGTATGCCGCGCCAGTAGCCGAGGCGCCGATCCATACCTTCGACGCCGTCGGCTCCGCCGACCACGCTGTTGCCGACGAGGATTTTGGGGGTCATTTCGATGACGCGATGGCCGATGTCGACATGGACTTTGCGGCCCAGGATTTTGCAGCCCAGGATTTTGCAGCCCAGGATTTTGCGGCCGAGCATTTCGAGCCTCAGGCTTTCGAGGCTCAGCCTGTTGAGGCCGAGGATCCGGAAGAGCGCGATCTGGATGTCAGCGATCTGCAGGCCAGCGCGCCGGTTGAGATGGATGCGCCGGAAGTGGACGAGACGCCGGCCTGGACCGTGGAGGCCAGCCCCTCTCATGAGACTGCGCACGAAGCATTCGACGATTTCGATCTGAGCATCGATGATGCGCTTGCCGATCACGAGCCGGTGGCCGAGACCGCACCCGCTCCGGTTCAGCCAACTCCGGTCGCACCAACCTATGTGGCGCCTACCAATATGGCGACCCCGGCCGCTCCGGTCGCTGACGAACGGACGTTGGAAGATGAACTCAACGCGCTGCTTGGCGCCATGACCACACCACGCCCGGCGCCAGTCGCCCCGATTCCGGTGGTCACCGAGCCCACCAGGGCTGCCGCCATCGAGCCCACCAGGACTTATGAGCCGGTTGCCCCGGTGCAGCGGTCCGTCGCGACGCCGGTCGCTCCGGTCGATAATCTCGACTGGGACCTAGACGAACACGCGCCTGCTCCTCAGGAGGCCCAGGCGGACGATGCCGATTTCGACGATCTGCTTGCCGGCGAACTTGAAGGCCATGTGCCCGAGATCGAGTTCGATGATCACGCCTTCGACGCGGCGCTGGCCAAGGGCATCGATCTCGGTCATGACGATACGGCAGCACCGGTCGCTGGCGATTGGCGCTCGACGCCGCCGGAGCCGGCGCGTTCGTGGAGCCGCGTGACTCCCACCCCGGCCCAGCCTTCCTTTGCAGCGCAGCCGCAACCTTCTTTTGCAGCGCAGCCGCAAGCTTCTTTTGCAGAAAAGCCGTCCATGCCGCCGGCGGCAGCGCCAAGCTATCGCGACCAGCCGGTTGCCGCTGCTGCCTATGTGGCGCCGACGCCATCGCGCCAGGCGCCGCCTCAGGCCTATGACGAGATGCCGGATGTCGAGACGGTCGATGTGCCGGAGCGTGTGGTGGCGATTGCCGACGACCTCGACATTCCAGAACTCAGCTTCGAGCAAGACGAGCCGGCCGCCTATGACGACATCGACGCCGAATTCGCCGGCATGCTCAACGACATGAACGCGGTGGAAGTGGCGCCGCCCACTGCCGCACGCAGTGCCGGCTATGATGACGATTCCTACAGTTCCAGCTTCAGTTCGGGCCACGAGCTCGACCAGCGCGCCTATGCGGCGCGGCCAGCCGAAGTGCTTGCAGGCACGCAAGCTCACCACGCCGATGCCGCCGGCGGCTTCGACATGGACGATCTGCCCGGCAGCCAGCCGGTTTCGCAGGCCGACGATTTCGCGGTCGACGAACTCGACTACGATCCGGATCTGGACGAGGCAATGGCGGTGCCGGGCCTCGCCGAGCAGGAAGCCGCACGGCCGCGCAGGAGCGGGCTGCTGGTCGCGGGGGTCGTTGCTGCGGTTGCGATTGCCGGCGGCCTTGGCGCCTTCGCCTTGTCGTTCGGCGGCAAGGGCGGCAGCGATGCGCCGGTCATTGTCAAAGCCGACAACAGGCCGATCAAGGTCAAGCCCGAAAATCCGGGCGGCGCCGTGGTGCCGAACCAGGACAACAAGGTTTATGATGCGGTCGCCAAGGGCACCAAGCCGGCCGAGCCGGTTCAGGAGAAGCTGGTCACCAACACCGAAGAGCCGGTCGATGTGAAGGCGCAGGAGCCTGAAAGCCGCGTCGTCGATCTGTCGCCCGACGATACTGCCCCAGGCCCCGACGCTGCCGGCAACCCCGAAGCTGCCGTCAACCCCGACGCTGCCGGCAACCCCGACGCGGCTGTCGCGCCGGCGCCAAAGTCCGAGGACCGCATCGCGCAGGTGCTGCAGGAAGCCGAGAAGAACCCCGATACCGTCGCCGTCGCCCCGCGCAAGGTGCGGACCATGGTGGTCAAGCCCGACGGCTCGTTGGTGGCCCGCGAGGACTCGACGCCGGCCGCGCCACAGGTTGCGGCGACTGAGCCGCTTGACCCGGCGCCGCAGCACGTCGCCCCTTCGGCCGATGCCGAGCAGACCGGCACCGTGGCGCCTGCCGATCAGGCAAATAGCGACCAGGCAAGTGCCGAGACCGCCAAGCCGGTCCAGCCGGTGAAGCCGGCGGCCACGCCGAAGGCTGAGACCCAGTCCGCCAACACGCCGCAGACGGTTGCCGTAGCGCCGCAGCGCCCGTCCGACCAGCCGGTCGACGTGGTCGGCGAGGTCAAGCCCGACCAGGTTGCCTCCATCCCGGCGACGGCTTCGACATCTGGCGGTTCGTGGTCGATGCAGATCGCTTCGCAGCCGACGGTCGAAAGCGCCCAGGCCAACTACGCCGACCTGCAGCGCCGCTATGGAAATGTGCTCGCCGGTCGCACCGCCAACATCGTCAAGGCGGAGATCGCCGGCAAGGGCACCTTCTACCGTGTCCGGGTGCCTGCGCAATCGCGCAACGATGCGATCAATCTGTGCACCAGCTACAAGGCTGCCGGCGGCAACTGCTTCGTGTCGCGGTAAGGCCGGATCCAATTATCAGAGCCGGCGCGTTCCCAAGGGTCGCGCCGGCTTTTTCATGTGGATGGGCGAGAGGTTGAGGCGCTTGCCGTCCGGGGAGATTCCCTTTGCCGGCGCGAAGCCCTAAACTGGCGGAATGACCGAATCAAA
The DNA here is from genome assembly GCF_040324515.1 of Mesorhizobium sp. C264A. NCBI lineage: Bacteria > Pseudomonadati > Pseudomonadota > Alphaproteobacteria > Hyphomicrobiales > Phyllobacteriaceae > Mesorhizobium > Mesorhizobium sp. C264A. The sequence continues at coordinate 1,204,682 of NZ_JAMYVY010000001.1, forward strand.
ATCCATGATCCTCGGCTGTGCCGGGAAATCGCTGACCCGCGAAGAAATCCGTTTCTATCGCAATGAATGCCCGTGGGGCTTCATCCTGTTTGCCCGCAACATCGGCGAAACGGAGCAGATCCGCGATCTGGTTGCCGAAATGCGCGACTGTATCGGGCGCCCCGATGCGCTGGTGTTCATCGACCAGGAAGGTGGCCGGGTGCAGCGCCTGCGGCCGCCGCTGGCGCCGAACTATCCCGCCGGCGGCGCGCTCGGCGCATTGTGGCGCAAGGACCATGATGCCGGCACCCGGGCTGCCTGGCTGATGGCGCGGCTGCACGCCTTCGACCTGTTGCGCTACGGTATCTCGGCCGATTGCCTGCCGGTGCTGGACGTGCCGATCGAGGGCGCTAGCGACGTCATCGGCGCGCGCGCCTATGGCAAGGAGCCGCGCCCGGTCATCGAACTCGGCCGGGCGGCAGCGGAAGGGCTGATGTCGGGCGGCGTGCTGCCGGTCATGAAGCACATTCCGGGCCATGGACGCGCCTTCGCCGACACGCATTTCGAGCTGCCTGTGGTCGACGCCTCGCTGAGCGACCTGCAGCGGCATGATTTCGCCCCTTTCCGCGAGCTTAGCCATCTGCCGATGGCGATGACGGCGCATGTCGTCTATAGCGCCATCGATCCGAACAACCCGGCGACCACGTCAGGTAAGGTCATCGACGAGATCATCCGCCGCGAGATCGGCTTCGACGGGCTGTTGATGAGCGACGACACCTCGATGAAGGCACTTTCTGGGGATTTCCCGACAAAGGCGGCCTCGATCCTTGCGGCGGGCTGCGATCTGGTCCTTCACTGCAATGGCGTTTTCGAGGAGATGGCGGGCATCGCATCGCGAACCACGGGACTTGAAGGGACATCGCTGGAGCGCGCCAAGCGGGCGCTGACCTATATAAGGGATCGCGACCGGGCCGACGAAACCGAGATACGCGCCGAGTTTGCCACCTATTTCGATGCGGTGGCCTAGAGACGGATGATTTCAGGTCTGTTCGACCTGAAATCTGAATCCGTCTCTAAATTAGATAGAGAGAGCATGATGTCGTCCGAAAACTGCTTCACACTTTTCGGCATCATGCTCTAACCAGAGGTAAAGGAACAAGTGGCGGAGACATTGGACAGCAAGGCTGCGAAGGCCGCACCGATGGACCGTCTGTGGGCCGAGAACGACGATTCACGGGTCACCGGCGACCCGTCGCTTGTCGTCGACGTCGCCGGGTTCGAAGGTCCGCTCGACCTCTTGCTGCATCTCGCCCGCAACCAAAAGGTCGATCTGTCGCGGATTTCCATCTTGGCGCTGGTCGAGCAGTATCTGACCTTCGTCGAGACGGCGAGGGCGCTAAGGCTTGAGCTTGCCGCCGACTACCTGGTGATGGCGGCGTGGCTGGCCTTCCTCAAGTCGAAGCTCCTCATCCCCAAGCAGCCCGGCGAGGAAGGCGAAAGCGGCGAGGAACTGGCCGCGGTGCTGCAGTTCCGGCTGAAGCGTCTGGAGGCCATGCGCGACGCCTCGGCAAGGCTGGTCAACCGCAACCGGCTCGGCCGCGACGTGTTTGCACGCGGCATGCCTGAAATGGTCATCGTCGAGAAGCGTAACGCCTATTCGGCCTCGCTCTACGATTTGCTCACCGCCTATGCGCAGCAGCGCCAGAAACAGGCGATCACCAATGTGACAATTGCCCGGCGTGGCGTGTGGTCGCTCAAGGATGCGCGCGATATCCTGACCCGGCTGATCGGCTCGCTGCGCGACTGGACGGCGCTGGACAGCTATCTGATCAATTACCTGACCAGCCCGGACGAACGGCGTACCGCGATTGCCAGCTCGTTCGCGGCGTCGCTGGAACTGGTGCGCGAAGGCAGCATCGAGATGCGACAGGACCAGGTGTTCGCGCCGCTCTATCTGCGCGGCCGCGCGCAACCAATCAAGGCAGTCGAGGTGGCATCATGAGCGAACGCGCCAACGCTTCGGTCATTCCGTTCAAGGTCGAAGAAGAGACCGAGGAGGGCATTATCGCCCAGGACCCGACTGATACCCTGCTTCTGAATCCTGGCGAACGGCTGCATATGGCCGAAGCCATACGCATGGCCGAGGCGATCGTGTTCGCCAGCGCCGAGCCGGTCAGCGAAAAGCAGCTCGCAGCCAGATTGCCCGATGGCATCAGCATTGCCGCTGCCATGGCTGAGCTGCAGCAGATCTATGCGCGGCGCGGCGTCAATCTGGTTCGGGTCGGCGATGCCTGGGCGTTCCGTACCGCCGGCGATCTCGCCTTCCTGATGAGCCGCGACACGGTGCAGCAGCGCAAGCTGTCGCGCGCCGCGCTCGAAGTGCTGGCGATCATCGCCTACCACCAGCCGGTGACGCGCGCCGAGATCGAGGACATCAGAGGCGTCGAGACCTCGAAGGGCACGCTGGATACGCTGCTCGAAACGGAATGGGTGCGCATGCGCGGCCGCCGCCGCACGCCCGGCCGTCCCGTCACCTACGGCACGACAGACACTTTCCTCGACCATTTCGCACTGGAGGAGATCCGCGATCTTCCCGGGATGGACGAACTGAAGGGGGCAGGGCTGCTCTCCGGCCGCATGCCGTCGAATTTCGCCATCCCGTTGCCGCCGGCCGATCCGGACGCGCTGACCGAGGACGAGGATGCGTTGACCGACATCGATCTCGAGGAACTCGGCCTGCTGACGCCGCGCGTCACGGAAGATTGACCGCAAGCCGCTGTCAAAAAGCTGCATTGCTGCGGTAGATGCGCCGATTGGTAGCGGGCAGCTTTGCCGAAAATGCGTGACATAAGCCGCGCCTTCATAAACTTTGTCGCTGTTGTGTTTGAATCCCAACGCGAAAACGCATAGATCATCGCCAGGGAAAACATTCGAGAGAGAGTTACAATGGGTTCATTTTCGATTTGGCACTGGATGATCGTGCTGGTGATCGTGCTGCTGGTGTTCGGCCGCGGCAAGATACCCGAGCTGATGGGCGACATGGCCAAGGGCATCAAGAGCTTCAAGAAGGGCATGGCCGATGACGATACCGCCGAAGACAAGCGCACCGTCGAGCACCGCCCGGACGAGACCGTTTCGGCAGTGAAGGAAAAGGCCAGCAAGAGCTGAGCCGAAGGTTGTTGCTTTTGTGCAAGTCGTTGTCCCAAAACCGCTTCGCACTTTTGGGCGACAAGCACTAGTCGGAACTGATTGCCATGTTTGAAGTCGGCTGGACCGAAATGCTGGTGATCGCGATCGTCATGATCGTGGTCGTCGGACCCAAGGATTTGCCCAATATGCTGCGCACCTTCGGCCGCACGACGGCGAAGCTGCGTGCCATGGCCTCTGACTTCCAGAAGCAGTTCAACGAGGCGTTGAAGGAAGCCGAGCTCGACGACGTCAAGAAGTCGGTCGATACGCTGCGCGGCCTCAATCCGGCGGCCGAGATCCGCAAGCAGCTCAATCCGTTCGAACAGGCGGCAGCAGAGGTTCGCTCCGGCGTCGATGCGGTGATGAAGCCGAAGCCCGCCGTCGACCCCGCAACGCCGGCGGCAGAAACACCACAGGCGGCCGAGCCGCTCAAGAACGGCGCGACGGTGATGCCCGGCGTCAACGGACCGGAAACAGCGCCGGCGGCGCCGATCCTTCCGGCGATGACCGACGAGGCGGTGGTGACACCGGCTGCAGCAACAGCAGCGCCACGAAACGCGCGCGCCAAGGGGGCTGCGATATCAAAGGCCCCGGCAACCAAAACAGCGGCAGCCAAGGCAGCACCGGCAAAGCCGGCGCCTGCGGTGAAGGTTGCGGCCAAGCCGTCAGCGGCGCCCGCCAAGGCTGCACCCGGAAAAGCCGCCACCAAGCCGGCTGCTGCACCGAAGGCAGTCACAAAGGCTGAGCCGAAGCCTGCGCCGGCCACGAAGCCCGCGTCCAAGAAGACGGCGGGGGCCGCCAAGTGAGCATTACGGACAGCGAAAAGGACGAGATCGAGAAGTCGTCGGCTCCGCTGATGGAGCATCTGATCGAACTGCGCCGGCGGCTGATCTGGTCGATCGGCGGTTTCTTCGTCGCCTTCCTCGTCTGCTTCTTCTTTGCCAAGAAGCTGTTCAATCTTTTGGTCGTTCCGTTCAAATGGGCCACGCAGTGGGCCGGGCTCGATCCGCACAAGGTCGAGCTGATCTATACGGCGCCGCAGGAATTCTTCTTCACCCAAGTCAAGCTCGCCATGTTCGGCGGCATGGTCATCGCCTTTCCGCTGATCGCCACGCAGATCTACAAATTCATCGCGCCAGGCCTCTACAAGAACGAACGCAACGCCTTCCTGCCGTTCCTGATCGCATCGCCGATCCTGTTCCTGATGGGAGCGTCGCTGGTCTATTTCTTCTTCACGCCGATGGTGATGTGGTTCTTCCTCGCCATGCAGCAGGCCGGCACCGACGACCAGGTGCAGATTTCGCTGCTGCCGAAAGTGTCGGAATATCTCAGCCTGATCATGACGCTGATCTTCTCTTTCGGCCTGGTGTTCCAGCTGCCGGTGGTGACCAGCCTGATGACGCGCGTCGGCATGCTGTCGTCGAAGGCGCTGGCCGAGAAGCGCAAATGGGCGATCGTCATCGCCTTCGTCGTCGCGGCGGTGCTGACGCCGCCTGATCCGATGAGCCAGATCGGTTTGGCCATCCCGACCATCCTGCTCTACGAGGTGTCGATCTGGGCGGCCCGGCTGATCGAGCGCGATCAGGTCAAGCAGAAGCTGGCGCGCGAGAAGCAGGAAGCCGCCGAAGCCGTGGCCGAAAAGGCGGCGGACGCGTCCTCAAAGCAGGCTCGTTCATAGGCTGTCGCGTTCGGGTATCCGCGTTAGCGGAAAAACGCGACAGCCGCTGACCCTCATCTTGCATCGATGAAGGATGCGGTTTACCCCCTCAGCCTTATTCTGAGGACGAACCAACCATGCTTGATATCAAATGGATTCGCGACAACCCGAAGGCCCTTGTCGAGGCGCTGGCCAAGCGCTCGTGGTCGGTTGACGAGGCGCAGTCCACGGTCGATGAGCTGATCAAGAAGGACGAAGCGCGGCGCGAGCACGTCACCGAGCTGCAGACCAAGCAGGAACGCCGCAACGCCGCCTCGAAGGAGATCGGCAACGCCATGCGTTCGGGCGACACGGCACTTGCCGAAAAGCTCAAGGCCGAAGTCGGCGATATCAAGACCTTCATCCAGAATGGCGAGGCGCGCGAGCGCGAGCTCGACAAGACGCTGAACGATGCGCTGGCGGTGCTGCCGAATGTGCCGCTCGACGACGTGCCGGTCGGCAAGGACGAGCACGACAATGTCGTCAAGCATATCGTCGGCGAGGTGCCGACTCGGCCGAACTGGGTGAAGGAGCATTTCGAGATCGGCGAAGCGCTCGGCATGATGGATTTCGAGCGGGCGGCAAAGCTGTCGGGATCACGCTTCACCGTGCTGAAGAGCGGGCTGGCGCGGATGGAGCGCGCCATCGGCCAGTTCATGCTCGATCTGCACACGACCGAGCATGGCTATGAAGAAGTCATCCCGCCACTGATGGTGCGCGACGAAGTGCTTTTCGGGACCAACCAGCTGCCGAAATTCGAGGACGACCTGTTCTTCGTGCAGCATGGCGATGGCCGGCTCGGGTTGATTCCAACCGCCGAGGTCCCGCTCACCAACCTGGTGCGCGAAGAAATCACGGCCCATGAAAAGCTGCCGCTGCGCTATACGGCGCTGACGCCGTGTTTCCGCTCGGAAGCGGGCTCCGCCGGCCGCGACACGCGCGGCATGTTGCGCCAGCACCAGTTCTACAAGGTCGAGCTGGTCTCGGTCACCGACCAGGAGTCTTCGCTCGCCGAGCACGAGCGGATGACGCAGTGCGCGGAAGAGGTGCTGAAGCGACTGGAGCTGCCGTTCCGCACCATGGTCCTGTGCACGGGCGACATGGGGTTTGGCGCGCGCAAGACCTACGACATCGAGGTCTGGCTGCCCGGCCAGAACGCCTATCGCGAAATCTCGTCCTGCTCGGTCTGCGGCGACTTCCAGGCCAGGCGCATGGATGCCCGCTACAAGGACCGGGATGGCAAGGGCAACCGCTTTGTGCACACGCTGAACGGTTCGGGCACCGCTGTCGGCCGTGCGCTGATTGCCGTCATCGAAAACTACCAGAATGAGGATGGCAGCGTAACCATTCCTGAAGTGCTGCGGCCTTATATGGGCGGTCTGGCGAAGATCGAATCGAAGTAATGCGCATCCTTCTGACCAATGATGACGGCATCCATGCCGAGGGCCTGGCGTCGCTCGAACGCATCGCCCGCACGCTGTCGGACGATGTCTGGGTCGTGGCGCCGGAGCAGGACCAGTCCGGCTACGCGCACTCGCTGTCGATCTCGGAGCCGCTCCGGCTGCGCAAGATCGGCGAGAAACACTACGCCGTGCGCGGCACGCCGACCGACTGCGTCATCATGGGCGTCAAGAAGATCCTGCCTGGCGCGCCGGACCTGATCCTGTCCGGTGTCAATTCCGGCGCCAACATCGCTGACGACGTCACCTATTCCGGCACCGTCGCCGGCGCCATGGAAGGCGCGCTGCTCGGCATCCGCTCGATCGCACTCAGCCAGGGTTATTCCTATGTCGGCGAGGACCGCGTCGTTCCCTATGAGACCACCGAGGCGCTGGCGCCGGCGTTGCTGAAAAAGCTCGTCGCCATGCCGCTGCCGGACGGCGTGCTGCTCAACGCCAACTTTCCCAACTGCCTGCCTGACGAGGTTGCCGGCACCGTCGTGACGTCGCAGGGCAAGCTGGTGCACAGCCTTTGGGTCGACGAGCGCCGCGATGGGCGCGGCCTGCCTTATTACTGGCTGCGCTTCGGCCGCGAGCCGGTCGAGGGCAAGCAAGGCACCGATCTCCATGCTCTGCACAACCGGCTGGTGTCGGTGACGCCGCTGCAGCTCGACCTCACCGCGCATGAAATCCGTGACCAACTGACCAAAGCGCTGTCTGATTAAGGTTTTGGCATGAACAAGGTTTCTGCATGAACATGCCGCTCGACGATCGCGAGGGTTTTGCCGCTTTCCTGCTGCGCCTGCGCGGCCAAGGCGCGGTGCCGAAGGCGCTGATCGCAGCCTTCGAGGCGACGCCGCGGCGCGGCTTCCTCAACGGCCAGTTCCATTCGATCGCCTGGTCGGACGGGATGCTGCCGATCGAGTGCGGCGAGGCGATCGAGGGCGCCGATCTGCAGGCGGCGGTGATTGCGGCCTTGGCAACAGAGCCCGGCAACCGGGTGCTCGAGATCGGCACCGGCTCGGGCTACACGGCAGCGGTGATGTCGCGGCTCGCGGCTCGCATCGTCAGCGTCGACCGCTACAAGACGCTGGCCGAGCAGGCCAGGCAACGCTTCGAGGCGCTCGGCATCGGCAATGTCATCGTGCGCCAGGCCGATGGTTCCAACGGCCTTGCCAACGAAGCGCCGTTCGACCGCATCGTAGCCTGGGCGGCTTTCGACAGCCTGCCGCGCTTCCTGCTCGACCAATTGTCGAGCGGCGGCATCGTCATTGCCCCGATCGGGCCGGAGGAGGGCGAGCAGGTGCTGGCCAAGCTGACCAAGGTCGGCAGCCGCTTCGAGCGCGAGGATATCGGCACCGTGCGCCTGCAGCCGATCCTGCGCAGCGTCGCGGCGGTTATTTAGGTGCACTGATATTCAGGTGAGGCCGGCCTGCAAATGGCAGGTTCCTGCGCATCCGATGCTCACGTGTTTGAGTACGCTCCGCTCCGGCCTTCGCCGGCCGAAGCCGTCATAAATGCCTCCGCTCTATGAAGGCTACGGCCGGCGTAGGCCGGTTCTCAGAACCTGTCATTTTCGACTCGGGCCGATCTGAATCAACGCAGCTTCGGCGCATTCGAAAATGTTTTAAGAAAATTTGCGTCTGATTCTATGGGGTTAACCCGCCAGTAACATTAACGCGCTTTAATCATGACCAGTGTGTACCGGGTCTGTGCGGGTTAGTGCGATGCAATTCAGTGTTTTGAAGGCAAACGGGCGTACTCTGTCGCGGGGCTGCGCTGTCCTCATGCTAGCCGGAGTGGCGGCGGGGTGTAGCTCCCAAGTCTCGCGGTTCAATGGTGTCGACGACGTCTTCACCTCCTCGACCAACAATCAGCGCGCCATCATCGACAAGCAGAGCACTGCGCAGCCCTATCCGGGCGATGTGGCGGCCGAGCCGATCGCTGCGGCACCTGTCGATGGCAGCCATAACCAGTCGGTCAGCCGCTCCAGCCTGGAGCCAGTCACCGTCCAGCAGCTGCCGCCGCCGAGCGCGCCCAAAGCTGCTCCGATGCGCACCGCTTCCGCGCCGGCGCTTGCACCGGCACCGCATGTCGACAGAACGACTACCGGCACCGTCCAGCCGGCGAGGCCGTTCAAGAATGCCGGTGACTCCGATCCGAAACCACTTGCGGCTGGTACGCCGCATGCGACCGAGATCGTGGTCAGCGACGGCGAGACCATTTCCGGCATCGCTCATCGCTATCATGTGCCCGCCGACGTGATCATGAAGGTCAACGGCTTGAGCGCCACCAAGGGGCTGAAGACCGGTCAGAAACTGGTCATCCCGGCCTATGCCTATTCAAGCAAGGGGACAGAGCCGAAACTTGCCGACGGCAAGCCGGCAAACAGCCCCAAGGCGCCGGCGCCGGAGAAGGTCGCCGTACTGCCGCAGCAGCCGAAACTCAAGGACGGCAAGTCCGCCGCGCAGGTTGACGCTTCGGCAGCGAACAAGCCGAAGACCGACAAGCCGGCGCAGACTGCCTCGGCCGCGCCAAAAGCCGGCGCGGGCACCTACACGGTCCAGTCGGGCGACAGCCTGTCCTCCATCGCCAGGAAGACCGGCGTTGGCGTCGTGGCGCTGAAGCAGGCGAACGGCATGCAAGACGGCCTGCTCAAGATCGGCCAGACGCTGAAGGTTCCGGCAGGTGGCACCGCAACGGTCGCCAGCGCCAAGCCGGCCAAAGTTGATCCGGTGACGACCGCGACCACCCAACCGGCGGCAAAGCCGACGGAGACGCTCGCCACCTACACGCCGCCGAAGAAGGACGCCAAGGTCATCCAGCAGGCCGAGGACGACGATGCTGTTGCGCCCGATGCCACCGGCATCGGCAAGATGCGTTGGCCGGTGCGTGGCCGCGTCATCTCCAATTTTGGTGGCGGCAAGGATGGCGTCGACATCGCCGTGCCTGAGGGGACGCCGGTCAAGGCGGCCGAGAACGGCGTGGTCATCTATGCCGGCGACGGCCTCAAGGAATTCGGCAATACGGTGCTGGTGCGCCACGAAAACGGGCTGGTCACCGTCTATGGCCACGCCAGGTCGATCGAGGTGCAGCGCGGCCAGAAGGTCAAGCGCGGCCAGGAGATCGCGCTGTCGGGCATGAGCGGCACCACCGACTCGCCGAAACTGCACTTCGAAGTGCGCAAGAACTCGGCCCCGGTCGATCCCTCAGGTTATCTCGAATAGTCGAGAATAGAACAATAAACGTTTTGCAGGCCGTCTGACCTCCAGTCCGGCCGCCGGCTCAGCCCGCTCCGCAAGGGGCGGGCTTTTTCAGTGACCTGACGGAAATCAATCAGTCGTTCAGCGGCTTGCCGAGCCGGCCGGCCAGATCCTGAGTGAATTGCCAGGCTACGCGGCCCGAGCGGCTGCCGCGTGTCGTTGCCCATTCCAGGGCGTCGGCGCGCAGCTGCTCCGGGTCGATCTTCAGTCCATGATGGGTGGCATAGCCGTTGACCATATCGAGATATTCGTCCTGCGAACATTTGTGGAAGCCGAGCCACAGGCCGAAGCGGTCGGACAGCGAAACCTTTTCCTCGACCGCCTCGGACGGGTTGATGGCGGTCGAGCGCTCATTGTCGATCATGTCGCGCGGCAACAGGTGCCGGCGGTTCGACGTGGCGTAGAAGATGACATTGGCCGGGCGGCCCTCGACGCCGCCTTCAAGGGCTGCCTTCAGCGACTTGTAGGAGGTGTCGTCATGGTCGAAGGAGAGGTCGTCGCAAAACAGGATGAAGCGAAACGGCGCCGCCTTCAGCAGGCCCATCAGCCTGGGCAGCGTGTCGATATCCTCGCGATGGATCTCGATCAGCTTGAGCGGCAGGTCGGATTTGGCCTGGGCGTTGATCTGCGCATGCACGGCCTTGACCAGCGAGGATTTGCCCATGCCGCGCGCACCCCACAACAACACATTGTTGGCGGCATGGCCGGCGGCGAAACGTTCCGTGTTTTCGACCAGAATGTCGCGCACGCGGTCGACGCCGCGGATCAGGCCGATGTCGACGCGGTTGACCTTGCGCACCGGCTCGAGATAGCCGGGGTCGGCCTGCCAGACGAAGCAATCGGCAACCGCAAGATCGGTTTGCGGCACCGGCGGCGGGGCGAGGCGGGTGACCGCCTCGATCAGGCGGTCGAGCTTTTGGTTCAGGGCCTCGATGGTGCTGTCGGTCATGTCTCGTCTTTTATGTTTCCGCACGAACGTGCGTAGGGGCCGAAATCGTCTTGATCCGGGCGAGATAGAAACTGGTTCCAAGCTTTTGTTTGGGCATGATCTTTTGCGAAAACCACGCCCGTATTCCGGGAGCATGCTCTAACACGGGTCAACCGGCCGGAAAAGCAGCTGAAAGCCCGGCCGCGCAGTTGCATTGGTAACTTTACCCACTATATTCCGGCCAAATTTGGCGAGGCCGCCCTACGGCCTTCTTCGTAACCAGGAGTTCTTGATGTTCGTCACACCGGCATACGCCCAAGCTACCGGAACTCCGCTTGGTCCGTTCGGGGATATCGGCATGATACTCCCGTTCGTTCTGATCTTCGTGATCATGTATTTCCTCATCATCCGGCCGCAGCGCGCCCAGTTGAAGAAGCGCCAGGAGATGATCTCGGCCGTGCGCCGTGGCGACACGGTCATCACCGGCGGCGGCTTCGTCGGCAAGGTGACCAAGGTGATCGACGACAATGAGCTTGAGATCGACCTTGGCGGCGGCACCAAGGTGACGGCGCTGCGCTCGACGATCGCCGATGTTCGGGTCAAGGGCGAGCCGGTGGCCAACCAGAACGCCAAGAAGTAAGCCAGTTTCCCAAGCGGAGCGATCCGCGGGCAGAGCTCTGACAAAAGACGGCGTATGGTCCATTTTTCGCGCCTGAAAATGATCCTGATCTGGCTTGCTATGGCCACAATGCTCGTCGACGCGCCCAGTCTTCACGCTGCCGGCGCGGACGTGCTGCTTCGATTGGACGCGACCGATGTGATCGATCGCCGGTTGGAGGCGACGCGTGACGAAATCAGGACGCTGCTGCGCGATGCAAGGATCGGCTATACTGGTCTTGCTAAGTCGGGTCGGGCCGTTCAGGTGCATATCACCGACGCCGCTCAGGTCGGCGCGGCCAAGATGGAATTGGAGGCGGTGACTGATCCTGTCCTTGGCAGCGCTGGTCCGGTCCAGGAAGTGATCCTGGATGATACCGGAGCAGCGTTGCTCAAGTTCACGGTAACAGACACAGGTATCAAGTATCGGATGTCGATCGCGCTTGCGCAGTCGATCGTGGTCATTAAGAATCGCCTGCGTGATCTTGGTGTAGCCGACCCAGTAGTGCGGCCAGAGGGCGAAGACGGTATGCTGGTCCGGACCTCGGGCGTTGCGGATTTGCAAAGGCTGAGGAGAATTCTCACCCGAACCGGAATGCTGACTTTTCAGTGGGTTGATGAGTCGATGCCGGTCGCTGATGCGATCAATGGCCGGACGCCCGCTGGCTCGGTGGTGGTTTATTCGAAGGACGATCCACCGGTTCCCTATCTGGTTGAGAGCCGAACGATCGTTTCCAGTGACGACATTGTCAATGCTCAGGCGACTCCCAACTCCGTCACAAATGAGCCGGCGGTTTCGTTCACCTTCGATTCCAGGGCAACGGCACGCGTTGCGCAGGCGACCTCGCAGAATGTCGGCAAGCTATTTGCGATGATCCTCGACAACCAAGTGCTTTCGGTGCCAGTCGTCCGCGAGCCAATTCTTAACGGCCGCGGCCAGATATCGGGCAACCTCACCAAGGAGAACGCCGATGATCTGGCCTTGCTTTTGCGTTCCGGACCGATGCCTGCACGATTGAAAATAGTCGAGTAGCGCACGATAGCGCCCGGCGGTGATCAGAATTAGAATGGAACCGACAGAGGCGATTGACGCCGAAACCGCTGCCGGCGGCAGCGCCAAATTGACCTCAGCGCGCTCGACAATCGGCGAAGTGCGGGTTAAGGGCGAGCCGGTGGCAAATAAGAACGCCAAGAAATAACCGAATGTCGGCGGAACGATCCGCCAGTACGCCCTGACGGACAACGCCATATGCTGTATTTTTCGCGCCTGAAGATGATCCTGATCTGGATCGCCGTGGCCGTCACATTCATCCTTGCCGCGCCAAATCTCTTCCCGGCCAGCACATTGGCGCAATTGCCCAACTGGGTGCCGAAGCGGCAGATGACGCTTGGTCTCGATCTGCAGGGCGGTTCGCACATCCTCTTGCAGATGGACCAGAATGATCTCGTCAAGGCGCAGCTGGAAACGACGCGCGACGAGATCCGCACGCTGCTGCGCGATGCCAAGGTGGGCTATACCGGCCTTGGCGGCACCGGCAGGACCGTACAAGTGCGCATCACCGATCCAACCCAGATCGATGCCGCCAAGGCGGCGCTTAAGCCGCTGACCGATCCGGTCGCCGCCGGCCTGTTCACCGGTGGCTCCATCCAGGAAATGTCCCTGGATGATTCCGAAGCCGGGCTGCTCAAATTCACCGTCACCGACGCCGGCATCAAATACCGCACCTCAGCCGCATTGGCGCAGTCGATCGAAGTCGTCGAGCGTCGCGTCAACGAACTCGGCACCACCGAGCCGATCGTGCAGCGGCAGGGCGACGACCGTGTGCTCGTCCAGGTGCCGGGCCTGCAGGATCCGCAAAGGCTGAAGGAGATCATTGGCCAGACCGCCAAGATGACCTTCCAGATGGTCGATACCTCGATGTCGGTGCAGGATGCGCTGAACGGCCGCCCGCCGGCAGGCTCCTCGGTGCTTTATTCGCAGGACGATCCGCCGGTTCCGTATCTGGTGGAAAATCGCGTCATCGTGTCCGGCGAGGATCTTGCCAAGGCCACCGCAACTTATGATTCCCGAAACAACGAGCCAGTGGTTTCGTTCGTCTTCAACTCGCGCGGTGCGACACGGTTCGGCCAGGCGACGCAGCAGAATGTCGGCAAGCCGTTCGCCATCATCCTCGACAATCAGGTGATTTCAGCGCCGGTGATCCGCGAACCGATCCTCGGCGGCAGCGGCCAGATTTCAGGCAATTTCACCGCCGAAAGCGCCAACGACCTCGCCGTGCTGCTGCGCGCCGGTGCGTTGCCGGCAAAGCTGACCGTGATCGAAGAACGCACGGTGGGCCCGGGCCTCGGCCAGGATTCGATCCATGCCGGCAAGGTCGCCGGCATCATCGGCTCCATTCTCGTCGTCGCCTTCATGTTCGTCGCGTACGGACTTCTCGGCTTCCTCGCCAACATTGCGCTCGCCGTGCACGTGGCGATGATCGTCGGGGTCTTGTCGCTGCTTGGCGCGACGCTGACCTTGCCCGGCATTGCCGGTATCGTGCTGACCATCGGCATGGCGGTCGATTCCAACGTGCTGATCTATGAGCGCATCCGCGAGGAGCGACGGGCCGGCCGTTCGGTCATCCAGTCGATCGACACCGGCTTCACCAAGGCGTTGGCGACCATCGTGGATTCCAACGTGACGTCGCTGATTGCCACGGTCGTGCTGTTCTATCTCGGCACCGGACCGGTGAAGGGCTTCGCCATCACCTATGCCATCGGCATCCTGACCACGGTGTTCACCGCCTTCACCTTCACCCGTCTGCTGGTGTCGATCTGGCTGCGCCGCGCGCGTCCGAAGGAATTGCCGCGTGCGCCGGTGACCTTCGTTCCGGCCGGCACGAAAATCCCGTTCATGGGCATCCGCCGCTGGACCTTCGCACTGTCCAGCCTGCTGTCGATCGCGTCGGTTATCGGATTCCTGACCATCGACATCAACTACGGCATCGACTTCAAGGGCGGCTCGATCATCGAGGTGCAGTCCAAGCAAGGCGACGCCGATATTGGCGATATCAGAAGCCGGCTGTCGGAGCTAAACATCGGTGAAGTGCAGGTCCAGCAATTCGGCGCGCCGAACGACGTGCTGATCCGCGTCGGCACCCAGGATGGCGGCGAGAACGCCGAGCAGACCGTCATCGACAAGGTGCGCGGCGAGCTCCAGGACAATTACGATTTTCGCCGCGTCGAGGTGGTGGGCCCGACGGTTTCGGGCGAGCTGGCCAAGCAAGGCACGATCGCCATGATCATCGCGCTGATCGGCATCCTGGTCTATGTCTGGTTCCGCTTCGAATGGCAGTTCGCGGTCGGCGCGATCGTGGCGACGGTGCACGATGTGGTGATGACGCTGGGCTTCTTCGTCATCACCGGGCTCGAATTCAACCAGTCTTCGCTGGCTGCGATCCTGACCATTATCGGCTATTCGCTCAATGATACGATCGTCGTCTATGACCGTGTTCGAGAAGATTTGCGAAAATACAAGCGAATGCCGCTCCCGCAATTGTTGAACAACGCCATCAACGAGACGCTTTCGAGAACGACGCTGACTTCGGTGACGACCATCCTGGCGCTGCTGGCGCTGGTGTTGTTCGGCGGCGAGGTGATCCGCTCGTTCACCATGGCGATGCTGTTCGGCGTCGTCTTCGGCACCTATTCGTCGATCTTCATCGCAGCGCCCTTGCTGATCCTGTTCAGGCTCAGGCCGCAGGGAGCGAGCGCCGATGAGGAGAAGCCGGTTGGTGGCGGCAAGGCCATGGCGACCTGACGGCCGCGCTGGTGGCAAAAGGCATCGTCATTCGCGAGGCGCATTTCCCCGGACGGGCGCCGATCGAAGCCTACGGCAATGGCGGCTTCCGCTTCGCCGACATGTCGCATCGCGGCTCGCTTCTGTGCCTGCCCTCCGGCATCCACGGCTGGGAGCCGGCCGATCCGCTGGCCCTGACGGCGGCGGATTTCGACCTGCTGCTGGCCGAGGCCAGCAAGGTCGAGATCCTGCTGGTCGGCACAGGCAAGGATTTGCGGCCCTTGCCGACAGCACTTCGGGCGGCGCTGAAAGCGGCTGGCATTGGCTCCGACCCGATGTCGACGGGGGCAGCGGTGCGGACCTACAATGTTCTGCTTGCCGAAGACCGCGCCGTGGCCGCGGCGCTGATCGCCGTCGACTGACGTGACCGATACAGCTGACATCGTCATGGAGACGGTGCGCGCCGGCGACCATGACCGCTATGTCAGCGCACTCTATGCACCGGCCGACAAGCGCGCGGCGCTGTTTTCGCTTTACGCCTTCAATGCCGAGATTGCGTCTGTCCGAGACCGCATCCACGAGGCATTGCCGGGCGAAGTGAGGCTGCAATGGTGGCGCGATGTCATCGCTGCTGAAGCCGCAGCCACAGGCAACCCGCTCGCCGATGCGCTGAAGGCGACGATTTCTGCCCATGGCCTGCCCAAAACTGCCTTCGACAACATGCTGGAGGCCCGCATCTTCGACCTCTATGACGATCCGATGCCATCGCGCACCGATCTCGAGGGCTATTGCGGCGAGACGGCGGCCGCGCTGATCCAACTGGCGGCGATGGTGCTCGATCCCAATGAGGCGCCGCGCTTTGCCGAACTGGCGGGCAGGGCCGGCTGCGCCCAGGCGATGACCGGCCTGTTGCTGCTGTTGCCGCTGCATCGCCGACGCGGGCAATGCTTCGTGCCGGCGGATATCCTTGCCGCGGCCGGCTCGTCGCCGGAGGAGTTCGTCAGCGGCGACGGCGGCCCCGGCGCTCAGCGCGCGGTGGCTGCGATGATTGCATTGGCGCAGGAGCATCTCCGCGCTTTCGAGCAAGGGGCGTCCGCACTTCCGGAAGCGCTGCGTCCGGCGTTCCTGCCGCTGGCGCTGACCAGCGCCTATCTCGGCAAGATGGCCAATGGCCGCTCGCCGCTTGGTGGCGCAGCCCGGCTTTCGGCTCTGCGCCGGCATTGGCTGTTGCTCAGGCGCGCAACGCGGGGATGGCCAGCGAGTTGACGTAAACGTCAATCGCGTTAGGACTCTGAGACTTGGCTACTCAGCAGCTTCCGCTGTTTGCGCCGGCAGCCCTAGCCACTCCCGACAATCTGCCCGCGCGCGTGAGGTGATCGCGTGGCGCTTGGCCACCGTCTTGTCCTTGCCGCGCAGGCGTTTGCCTTCGGTCTTCGGTGCTTCCACCGGCGGGAAAAGGCCGAAATTGACGTTCATCGGCTGGAACGAGCGTTTGCCCGGCTCGTCGTCTGAGACGATGTGGCCGCCGGTGATGTGGTTGAGCAGCGCGCCGAAGGCGGTGGTGAGCGGTGGCAGCGATGGCGCGTGGCCGAGCCGCTCGGCGGCGGCGAAGCGGCCGGCGAGCAGGCCGATCGCCGCGCTCTCGACATAGCCCTCGCAGCCGGTGATCTGGCCGGCAAAGCGCAGGCCCGGCCGCGACTTCAGCTGCAGCGAGGCGTCGAGCAAGGTCGGCGAGTTGATGTAGGTGTTGCGGTGCAGGCCGCCGAGACGGGCGAACTCGGCGTTTTCCAGACCCGGAATGGTGCGGAACACGCGCACCTGCTCGGCATGCTTCAGCTTGGTCTGGAAACCGACCATGTTGTAGAGCGTGCCCAGCGCATTGTCCTGACGCAGTTGCACCACGGCATAGGCTTTTACCGTCGGATTGTAGGCATTGGTCAGCCCCATCGGCTTCATCGGCCCGTAGCGCAGCGTCTCAACGCCGCGCTCGGCCATGATCTCGATCGGCAGGCAGCCGTCGAAATAGGGCGTGCCTTCCCACTGCTTGAATTCGGTCTTCTGGCCGTCGACCAGCGCCTGTACGAAGGCGAGATACTGGTCCTTGTCCATCGGGCAATTGATGTAGTCCTTGCCGGTGCCGCCGGGCCCAACCTTGTCGTAGCGCGACTGGAACCAGCAAATGTCCATGTCGATCGTGTCGAAATGGATGATCGGGGCGATGGCGTCGAAGAAGGCCAGCGCGTCGGCGCCGGTTGCCTCGGCGATCGACTGGGCGAGCGACGGCGCGGTCAACGGGCCGGTGGCGATGATCGCCTGGTCCCATTCCGTTGGCGGCAGGCCCGGCACTTCCTCCCGCTCGATGGTGATCAGCGGGTGCGCTTCGAGCCTTTTCGTCACCGCGTCGGAGAAGCCGTCGCGATCGACGGCCAGCGCGCCGCCGGCCGGCACCTGGTTGGCGTCGCCGGCACTCATGATCAGCGAGCCGGCCAACCGCATTTCGGCATGCAGCAGGCCGACGGCATTGTTCTCGGCATCGTCGGAGCGGAAGGAATTGGAACAGACAAGTTCGGCAAGCCCATCGGTCTTGTGCGCATCGGTGCCGCGCACCGGGCGCATCTCATGCAGGACGACGGGAACGCCGGCTTGCGCTGCCTGCCATGCGGCTTCGGAGCCGGCGAGGCCGCCGCCGACGACGTGGATAGGATTTTTGCTCATGAGCGTCGGAATAATCGCTTGGCGCGCCGTTTGCAATTGGCCGGTGCGAGCGTGGGTCATTGTCGTGCAGCGACGGAGCTCGACTTTCTTATGTCCGCGGCGACGGTCTGATGGCGGCGTAAAGCGCCTCGATCGACTGCATGCGCAATTGAAAAGCCTGCCCAAAAACAACAACACCCGCCGCGGGAGGAGGTGCGGCGGGTGTCGTTTTTGGGGCCGATCCTCGGGAGGAGGTGGGGATCGGCCGTATTCGCCATCGCCGGGGAGGAGGTCGGCTTTGACGAAATTCTTTTCGCCGGATCGAGGGAGGCGAAATCCCTGGAAGACGACCTGCGTTCACTTTGAAGACGAACTAGCGTTCGCTTCGGAAAGACGAACTGCGTTCGCTTTGGAAACAGCGCCCGCCGCGGGAGGAGGTGCGGCGGGCGCCGTTTTGGTGGTCAACCCTCGGGAGGAGGTGAAGGCTGACCGTATCCGTCAGGGTCGGGGAGGAGGTCGACCCTGGCGAAATTCTGGTTAGATCGTCGCCCTGCGGGCGATGATCTTGATCTCGTCACGGACGATGCCGAGATCATGGAGCTGACGGTTCGAAAGGCGACCCAGCTCGGTAACGGTGTCGCGGTAAACGCGCCAGTTACGATAGTTGCGGATCAGGTTCATTGTCGTTCTCTTTTTCAAAACTGGTTCGGACCATTTGCGATCCGAAGAGGATTAGACCGCCTTGCGGGCGACGTAGTGGATGTCGCTGCGGCTGATGCCGAGGTCGGTCAGTTCACGGTTCGACAGGCGGCTCAGCTCGGAGACGGTGTCCCGGTAGCGGCGCCAGTTGCGGTAGTTGCGGATCAGGTTCATGGTAGTGCTCGTTTCGTCTTTCTTCGGATCATTCCGTTTGTGTACGAACAGTAAATAGGCTGGGTTATATCGATTTAAAAGTGCTGTTGGCGCATGGCAGCAATGCAAATTGTGCAATGCAACATTAACGCGCATTCACGCTTCGTCATGAAGAAACCCGAATCGGAAAATGACGTTGCGTCAACGATTTGAGCGGATCGGCTGTCAGAAAGACCAATCTGGGGGAGAAGCGGCATGGCGAGCTATTCGTCGCGGGCGAGGGCCGATATCGGGCGGTGGCTGCAGGCTGGCCTGATCGACGCAAAGACGGCCGATGCGCTTAAGCGCGACATCGACGCAAACGAGCGCAAATCGCTGAGCTTCGGCACTATATTGGCCATGATGGCGGCGCTGCTGTTCGGCGCCGCGATCCTGCTCTTCGTCGCCGCCAACTGGGACGCCATCCCACGGCTGGTGCGGGTCGCGGCACTGTTTGCCGTCATTCTCGCCGGCTATGTCGGCGGCGCGGTGTTGAAGATGCGCGACCATGCGGCGATCGGCGAGGCGCTGTGGATCGTGGCCGCCGCGGCCTTCGGCGGATCGATCGCGCTGATCGGCCAGATGTACCATCTCACGGGTGACGAAGCCTCGGCCATCGTCACCTGGGGCATCGGCACGGCATTTGCCGCGGTGGCGTTGCGCTCGAACCCGCTGACGGTCGCTGCCGTCGGCATATCCGTTGCCTGGCTGTTCGTGCGCGCATTCGACTTTTATGACCGCCCCGTATTTCCGGATTTCTTCGTTATCATGGCGCCGGTGCTTTTTGTCGTCTCGTTCTGGACGCGTAGCCAGCCGGCACGCCACTTGATAATTCTCTCGGTCATTTTCTATATCGCGGTGCGCGGCCTGGACCAGAACACGCTCGCCCTGGCTATTCCTCTCGTCGTGGTGTCGGCGCTGCTGTTTGCGGTTTCGATCTTCGCCGCCGGGCCGGCCGACCGGATCTTGCAGCTCGGCGGGCGGTTGCCTTTGCACGCCTTGATCGGCTTTCTCACCGGGCTGGCGATGATGCAGATCGAACTGGGCGATGACAACGCCTTCAGCAACGGCTTTGCCATTGCGTCGGTCATCGCGCTGGCCGGCATTGCCGCGGCGATCATGCTGGGCGGGCGCGAGAGCAGGGGGCTGCGCTGGGTTGCCTATGCCGGCTTTGCCTTCGAGCTCGCCATTATCTACGTCGTGACCTTGCAGACGATGCTCGGCACGGCCGGCTTCTTCCTGGCTGCCGCAGTGCTGTTCGGCATCCTGGCTCTCGTCATCATCCGTGTGGAAAAACGCATGAAGGCCCCGGAAGGAGCGGCAGCATGATGTCGGGAAAGAAACTTGTCATCTCGGCGCTGGTCCTGGCGCTCGTCCAGATCGGCTTCCTGAGCTGGATCATCGCCGGCCGCGCGGCGATCCTGCGCAACGGCAAGGAGGTCTTGCTGAAAGTCGAGCCGGTCGATCCGCGCGATCTGCTGCGCGGAATATTATCCTCGGCTATGAAATATCGCGCTTGCCGGTGAAGCTGATCGCCAACATCCCGGCCGGCCAGCTCGCGAGCGAGAACACGCCGATCGTGGTCCGGCTGAAGCCGGGCGCCGACGGCTATTGGCATGCGACCACGGCCTGGTTCGGCAGGGCTCCGACGCCGGCGACCGCCGACGAAGCCGATATTGTCGGCCAGGTCGCGCCGGGCTGGACGCTTGATCCTGAATCCACGATCGCACCGCAATACGGCATCGACCGCTTCTACCTACCTGAGGGCCAGGGCATGGCGATCCAGAACGACATGCGGGTGCGGCCATTCGGCGTGCGCGTCGCGCTCGCCGCCAGTGGCCAGGCACAGATCAAGGCGCTGATGGACGGCGACAAGACATTGTTTGAGGAACCGCTCTACTAGAAGACATTACCCAGGGCATGGATTTCGGCAACGATCGATCGCTTCGCCCTCATGCAAACCAGACGGGCGAAGACAATGCCGATTACGGTGACGACGCGCGAAGATATCAATCTCGATGCCGTTTTGCGCGTCGCCTGGAGAAACGACACGGTCGAAATCGGCGACAAGGCCTTGCAACGCATTGCCGAATGCCGCGCCTCGTTCCTGAAACTCATTGAGTCCGATCCGCCGCCGGTCATCTACGGCGTCACCACCGCGATGGGCGAGCTGGCAAGCCGCAAGCTCGAACTTGACGAGCGCGACCGCCATGCGCGCATCAAAGCGTATGCCGCCGCCACATCCTTCGGGGAGCCGTTGCCCGAGCGCGTGGTCAGGGCGATCGTGCTGGCACGGCTGACCAATTTCATCGAAGGCAATGCCGCCACCACGCCGCGCATCGCGCTAGCCGTTGCGGCGATGCTCGACGGCGGCCCGATGCCGGTGGTGTCGTCGCAGGGGCAGGGCGGCGCCGGCGAGATCCTGGCGCTCTACCCGCTGTTTGCCGCGCTCAGCGTTTCGAGCTAGAGGTGAAGGAGCGCGGTTCGCTGATCAATGGTTCACCTTGCGCGGCGGCGCTCGTGGCCGACGCAGCACTTGCCGCGCGCCGACGCGTCGCCATGGCGCACAAGGTGTTTGCGCTGTCGATCGAAGCCTTTCGTGCGCCGCTCGAGCATTATGATGCGGCCCTCGACGGGCTCTGGGGTGACGCGCACGAAGCGGCCGCCTTGCAAGGGTTGCGCCAATACCTGGTTGGCGCCGGCGACGGCCGGCGCAACTATCAGGCGCCGGTCAGCTACCGCATCGTGCCGCGCGTGCTCGGCCATGCGCATCGGGCGCTGGCGGGCGCCGAGCAGGCGGCCACCGTCTCGCTTGCCTCGGTCTCGGACAATCCGGTCTATATCCCGCCCGACGCCGCGCACCCGCTCGGACGCTGCATCTCCACCGGCGGCTATCACAATGCCATTGCGACGCCGGCATTAGACGATCTGGCGGCGATCTGGGCCGATCTCTGCCTGCTTTGCGACCGCCACGCCTCAAAGCTGCTGAACGGCAAGGTGTCGCTGCTGCCCGATCTGTTGATGACCGGGCGCCACTGGGCCGACAGCGACGGCCACGGCAATGTCGGCTATGTCCCGATGGCGATCACCGGCTATCTCGAGCAGGCCAAGCTCGCGGCGCAGCGCACCTTCATCCCGGGCACCGAATCGGCGGGCGCCGGTCAGGACGACGTCGCCACGACGGCATTCTTCGCCTGGACCAAGGAGGCGACCGCCGGACGCTGCCTCGATGCGGCGATGGCGATGCTGGCCATGATCGCCTCGCAGGCCCTGTACGTCACTGAACGCGCCGCGCCGCCGGCATTGCAGGATTTTGTCGCGGATATCAGGAAGATCGTGCCGCCGGTCGAGGATGACCGCGTGCTGGGACCGGAGCTGGCAAAGCTGGCCGAGTGGTTCACCGGCAAGGTGTTTGAAGTGTAGGCCGTCGCCGCCAGTCCTGCTGCGCCAAGGCTTCGGAGGACACCTTTCGCTCTAACAAGCTCTCAGGTGGCCTGCCACCCGAAGCTCGATAGAGTGAAGGGTGGTGCGGATGAAGGGACTCGAACCCCCACGCCTTTCGGCACTGGAACCTAAATCCAGGGCGTCTACCAGTTCCGCCACATCCGCATTTGTCGGCAATCCCATGTAGCCATCATTCTGTCAATGTCGGGGCGAAAATGTCTGCCGTTGGGGCGGTCATTCGCTGCAACGCGAAGATGGTTGAAAATTGGCCTCGCCTGTGACAAAAGGCGTGTCAAATGTGACGGGACGCGCCGATCCGCTTCTGCAGAATGTGATAAGAAGTAGGAAAAACAAGAACTTATTCACATCTTGGAACGCAGTTTGGAACAATTTGAGCCGTAATTTCGGTCAAATCACCAGGTTCCGTGCCAAAAGCCATTCCCGGCAAGATTGTACCGGCAGGCTGTGAACGGCAAGACGCCGTGGCAGCCTCTTTGGTGAAGATAAAGGTTTTACGATGCAGGTCACCGAAACGCTCAACTCCGGTCTCAAGCGCGAGATCAAGATCACCGTGCCGGCCGGTGATATGGAAGCCAAGCTGATGGCGCGGCTGTCCGACGCCAGGAACAAGGTCCGCATCAACGGCTTCCGTCCCGGCAAGGTGCCTGTGCAGCATTTGCGCAAGGTCTACGGCAAGTCGTTCATGGCCGAAGTGGTCAACGAGATCCTCAACGATTCGACCCGTTCGATCATCACGGGGCGCGGCGAAAAGGCCGCCATGCAGCCTGAAGTGATCATGACGGAAGACGAGAAAGAGGCCGAGAAGATCCTGGCCGGCGGCGCCGACTTCGAATTCCGCCTCAACTACGAGGTCATCCCGGCGATCGAGATCAAGGATTTCTCCGACATCAAGGTGACGCGCCAGGTATTCGAAGTGCCGGACAGCGAGATCGACGAGCAGGTCCAGCGCGTTGCCGAATCGGCGCGAAGCTTCGAGCCGAAGACCGGCAAGGCCGCCGAAGGCGATCGCGTTTCGATCGACTATGTCGGCAAGATCGACGGCGAGGCCTTTTCCGGCGGCGCCGGCACCGACCAGCCGCTGGTTCTGGGGTCCAAGGAATTCATTCCGGGCTTCGAGGACCAACTGATCGGCGCCAAGGCCGGCGACGAGAAGCAGGTCACGGTCACTTTCCCGGAAAACTACCAGGCCGCGCATCTGGCCGGCAAGGAAGCCACCTTCGACGTCACCGTCAAGGAAGTGTCCAAGCCCGGCGCGCTGGAAATCAACGACGAGATGGCCAAGAACCTCGGCCTGGAATCGCTGGAGCGCCTGCGCGACGTGGTGCGCGGCCAGATCGAGAACCAGTTCGGCTCGATGACGCGCCAGAAGGTCAAGCGTCAGCTGCTCGACCAGCTTGACGCGGCCTATTCGTTCGAGGCGCCGTCGAAGCTCGTCGATGCCGAGTTCAACAACATCTGGACCCAGGTCAACCGCGATCTCGAAGCCGCCGGCCGTACCTTCGCCGACGAGGAGACGACGGAAGAAGAGGCACGCGCCGAATATCTGCGGCTTGCCGAGCGCCGCGTGCGTCTCGGCCTGGTTTTGGCCGAGATCGGCGAGAAGGCCGGCGTCACCGTTTCCGACGAGGAACTGCAGCGCGGCCTGTTCGAGCAGGTGCGCCGCTACCCGGCCAACCAGCAGCAGGAAGCCTTCGAGTTCTATCGCAGCAATCCGGAAGCCCTGAACACGCTGCGCGCGCCGATGTTCGAGGAGAAGGTCGTCGACCATCTGCTCAGCCAGATCTCGGTCACCGACGTCAAGGTCAGCAAGGAAGAGCTGATGGCTGACGACGAAGAGGATACAGCCAAGGCCAAGCCGGCGAAGAAGGCCGCTGCCAAGAAGGCCGACAAGGCTGAAAAGGCCGACGACGCGGAAGAGCCGAAGAAGAAGGCAGCCCCGAAGAAGAAGGCCGCCAAGGACGCCGAATAAGCGCCTGACGACAAGATCAGAAAAGGCCGCCCTCGAGGCGGCCTTTTTCGTTGTGGCGGATGTGCCTTGAGCCACCGCAGCCCACCTGAACCTTTGTACGGTCGACCTGTTCTACCTACCGGCCAGATTCTGTGGTACACAAGTGCCGCAATTCCATCTGGGGAGGAGCGGAGAATCTATTCTGCCGTGCAGGGCGCATGCTGGTGCTACCGGCATGTGCAGACCGTCTCAGGCAAATTTGACGATCAGGGAGGAATGCCATGCGCTTGGTTGCGTTTTTCGCCGTCGTTTCCGTTGCAACTTTCATCGCCAATCCATCGCGGGCACAGGACGCCGCGGCGGGCGAGAAGGTCTTCACCAAATGCAAGGTCTGCCACGTCGCAGACCAAGATACCAACAAGATAGGCCCTTCGTTGCATGGCGTTATCGGCCGGACGGCCGGCACGCATCCGGATTTCAAATATTCCGAAGCCATGATCGCGGCCGGCACATCCGGCGTCAAATGGGATGAACCGACACTGACGACGTATCTTCACGACCCCAAGGCAATGGTCAAAGGGACGAAGATGGCGTTTCCCGGTCTCAAGAAGGACGAGGACGTCGCCAACGTCATCGCCTATCTGAAGCAATTTTCCCCGTAACCTGGCTCGTCGGCCGGCCAGAGCGTTTCACCGTCTCACGGAAACGGCGATCCGCTCGATCTCTTTGTTCTTACGCAATTCCGGACGGAAAACCGCATACGCTCTTTCTGGAATTGCTCTAGGCTGCCCGGTTTCCATCGATGGTCGTCTCAAAGTCGGTCAAGGAAAGCCTTAAGGATACCGGCGTCCGCCTCTCGGAAGCGACGGCCAGTGATTTCTTTGCGCTCTTGAAGCCTCGGGTCATGGCCCTTGCCGTCTTTACCGCCTTCGTCGGTCTGATGGTGGCGCCCGGCGCGATGAACCCGGTCATCGCCGTGATCGCCATAGGTGCGATTGCGGTTGGAGCGGGAGCGGCCGGCGCGCTCAACATGTGGTACGACGCCGACATCGACGCGCTGATGTCGCGCACGTCAAAGCGGCCGGTTCCGTCGGGCCGCGTCACGGCCGGCGAAGCGCTCGGCTTCGGCCTGGTGCTTTCCGCACTTTCGGTCATGACGCTCGGCGTGCTGGTGGGCTGGCTTGCCGCGTCACTGCTGGCCTTCACCATCTTTTTCTACGTCGTCATCTATACGATGTGGCTGAAGCGCTCGACACCGCAGAACATCGTCATCGGCGGCGCGGCGGGTGCCCTTCCTCCGATGATCGGCTGGGCGGCGGCCACCGGCGCCATCGGCATTGAAAGCCTCATCCTGTTCCTGATCATTTTCCTGTGGACGCCGCCGCATTTCTGGGCGCTCGCACTGTTCAAGGCCGGCGACTATGCCGCTGCCGGCATCCCGATGATGCCGAACGTGGCCGGCCAGGCCTCGACCAGAAGGCAGATCTTCGCCTATTCACTGCTCCTGGCACCGATCGGAGTGCTGCCCTGGGCGTTCGGATTTACGAGCGGGGTCTATGGGATTGTTTCGGCTGCATTGGGCGCGGGTTTCATCTGGCATGCCTGGAACGCCCTGGTCATCCTCGACAAGGAGATGAAGCCGGCCAAGGCGCTGTTTGCCTATTCGATCTTCTATCTTTTCGCGATCTTTGCCGTGCTGCTTGCCGACACCATAGCGATACGCGCGTTCATGTCAGCCGGAGGGTGACGGCATGACGCTGTGTTCGGAAACCTCGCCTTCCGGGAGCCTTTTGTAAGAACGGGCGACAAGCTCCAGTCAATGGAGTATATTGATTGCGGTGCAGGTCGCGGTTCGCGTGGCCAGTCATGCAGAACGGCAGCACCGTGAAACCGCGACCTTGCCGGACCTGGTCTGGAGGAACGGGCATGACAAGTTTTCACGTGATTGCAGGCGCCAGCGAAACGCTGGAACACACCAAAATCCGAAAAATCAGTGTTTCCGATCTTTTCGATGCGCTCAAGCGCGGTGTTGACGATTTTATGGTCAAACCGTCGCACATCGTCTTTCTCTGCCTGATCTATCCGCTTGTCGGCGTGGTGCTCGCTGCCTGGACTTCGGGCGCCAATGCGTTGCCGATGTTGTTTCCGCTGGTGTCTGGCTTTGCGCTGATCGGTCCATTCGCGGCGATCGGCCTCTATGAGATCAGCCGCAGACGAGAAGCCGGGCTCGACACCTCCTGGACGCACGCTTTCGAGGTCAGGAATTCTCCGGCCCTGCCAGCCATCGCCGCAGTCGGGATCATGCTGGTTGCAATCTTCATCGCCTGGCTTTTGGCGGCGCAGGTGTTCTACGAATATCTCTTCGGCCCGGCTCCGCCTGCATCGATTTCGGGCTTCATCAATGAAATATTTGCCACCGGACGCGGCTGGTCTCTGATTGTCCTGGGGCACGCCATCGGCTTCGTCTTCGCCGCGGTGGTGTTGTGCACGACGGTTGTCGCCTTCCCATTGCTGCTCGACCGCGACGTCGGCGCCTACGAAGCCATCCACACGTCGGTGCGAGCGGTGCTGGCGAACCCGATCCCCATGGCTGTCTGGGGACTGATTGTCGCCGTCGCCCTGATCATAGGCTCGCTGCCGGTGTTTGCCGGGCTGGCGGTCGTGCTGCCGATCCTGGGTCACGCCACCTGGCATGTCTACCGCAAGGTTGTGGAGCCGCCATCGTCCCCGACGCGGGTAGGCCTCTGACCCTGCAGATCAGCTGATGGGAAGCTTCATCTCCGGTCTTTGACCGGAGATGAAGACTGTGCGTCAGGGCCCCGGTCCGAAGAAAGACAACCGGGTGAGAAGCGTGTAGTCCGCTTCGAAGAGCATCATCGCCACGAACACCAGTATCAGAAGCGGCGGCAGGATGATCGCATAGGTAAGCGCCAGCCGCTCCCAGGCCATGTGCATGAACACGGCGACGATCAGCCCGGCCTTGAGGATCATGAAGATCAGGATCAGAGACCATCTGAGATAGCCGTGGATGCCGAGATAATCGACCATGTAGGAGCAGGCGCTGAGGATGAACAGCCATGCCCAGACCACCAGATAGAGCTTGATCGGATGTTCCTGATGAACCTCCGCGACGCCGGTCGATGGCCCTTCATGCGCATGATCAGAGTGCAGCGCGTGTTGCCCGAGGCCGTTTGCGGTTGCTTCAGCCATGTCAGCCTCTCACCAAAGATAGAAGAATGCGAAAATGAACACCCAGACCAGGTCGACGAAATGCCAGTAGAGCCCCATGATTTCGACGTTCTCGTAGCGACCCCTGCGGCTGGTGAAGAAGCCGGGACGACCGACGTCGTAGTCTCCACGCCAGACCTTTCGCGCCACGATGATGAGGAAGATCACCCCGATCGTCACATGCGTGCCGTGGAAGCCGGTGATCATGAAGAAAGTCGAGCCGAATTGTGCCGCGCCCCAGGGATTGCCCCACGGCCGTACCCCTTCGGTGATCAGCTTGGTCCATTCGAAGGCTTGCATGCCGACGAAGGTGGCTCCTAGCGCTGCCGTCAGAAGCATGAGGATTGCGGTTTTGCGGCGGTCTCGGCGATAGCCGAAATTGACCGCCATGGCCATCGTTCCGCTGCTCGATATCAGCACGAAGGTCATGATGGCGATCAGGATCAGTGGAATGTCCGAACCGCCGATGCGAAGCGCAAAGACCTCGCTCGGATTGGGCCACGGCACGCGCGTGGAAACGCGCGCTGTCATGTAGGAGAGCAGGAAGCAGCCGAAGATGAAGGTGTCGCTGAGCAGGAAGATCCACATCATGGCCTTGCCCCAGGACACGTTCTTGAACGCGCGCTGATCCGAGGACCAGTCGGCGGCGATGCCTTGCCAGCCTGCGGGCCGCGTCTCCGTTTGGCCGGTATGCGTCAGTGTGGTTTCTGCCATGCTACTCGACCTCCTAGCTCAGCAACTGCCGGCAAATATCGATGAACGTCGCAGCCCAGCCGGCCAAAAGAGAGAAGATGGCGAGCCAGACAAAAAGCAGGAAATGCCAGTACATGGCGCATAATTCGACGCTGAGGCGAAGCCGTTCCGGCCGTGCCCCGTTCCAGGCGCCGACGGTTGTCCTGCCCAGGCCCACCAGCCCTCCCACTATATGCAGGCCGTGCATCCCGGTTATCAGGTAGAAAAAACTGTTGGCCGGATTGGAGGCCAGAAAATAGCCATCGGCGGTCAGGTCCCGCCATGCCATGAGCTGCCCGATGAGGAAGGCGATCGCGGTGAGCCCAGCCGCAGCAAGGCCGAGCCTGACCGTGTCCATCTGGCGCTTGCGCGCCGCGATCGAGGCGCATTGCAGCGCGATGCTGCTCAGCACCAGCATGCCGGTGTTGAGCCAGAGCAGGCGTGGGATGGGCAGCGGCTGCCAGTCCGACAGCGCCATACGCATGAAGTAGGCGCTGGTGAACAGCGCAAACAGGCAGCCGACGACGGCGAGGAAGACACCGAGGCCGATCTTGGCGGTGGGCAGGCTCGATCGGTCGAAGGCGACAAAATCTCCTGCCACACCTTGCTCGAGCCATGGTTTCGTCATCAGCCGCTGATGCGAGAGCCACCAGCCGGCAAAGCCGGCGATCACGAGCAGGAAGACCAGGATGACGCTCATGCCGGCTCCCTGGAGGGGCCGAAGGTGCCCGGCATGTTTTGCGGAATGAAATCCTCCTTGGCGCCCGGCACGCTGTAGTCATAGGCCCAGCGATAGACGATCGGCAGATCCTTGCCGAAATTGCCATGCGCCGGTGGCGTCTGCGGCGTTTGCCATTCGAGTGTCGTGGCTCGCCATGGATTGCCACCGGCCTCGCGCCCATGGCGGATGCTCCAGATAAGATTGAACAGGAACACGATCTGGGCGAAGCCGACGATGAACGCCATGATGCTGATGAACGAGTTGAGGTGATGCGCCGACTCCGTCATGACCGTCACGTCGGTCAGTTCGGCATAGCGCCGCGGCACGCCCATCAGGCCGATGTAATGCATGGGAAAGAAGATCAGGTAGGCGCCGAGGAATGTGACCCAGAAATGGAACCGCCCGAGCGTCTCGTTCAGCATCCGGCCGGTGACCTTCGGGTACCAGTGGTAGATCGCGCCGAAGATGACGACGATCGGAGCAACACCCATGACCATATGGAAGTGAGCGACGACGAACATCGTGTCCGACAGCGGGACGTCGACGACGACGTTGCCGAGAAACAGCCCGGTCAACCCGCCATTGACGAAGGTGACGATGAAAGCCATGGCAAACAGCATCGGTATGGTGAGATGGATGTCGCCCCGCCACAGCGTCAGCACCCAATTGTAGACCTTGATCGCCGTCGGGATGGCGATGATCAGTGTCGTGGTGGCGAAGAAGAAGCCGAAATAGGGGTGCATTCCGCTGACATACATGTGGTGCGCCCAGACCACGAAGCTCAGCGCGCCGATGCCAACGATGGCCCAGACCATCATCCGGTAGCCAAAAATGTTCTTGCGCGCATGCGTGCTGATCAGATCGGAGACGATGCCGAAGGCCGGCAGCGCCACGATGTAGACTTCCGGGTGGCCGAAGAACCAGAACAGATGCTGGAACAGGATCGGGCTGCCGCCATTGTGCTGTAGCTGTTCCCCCATCTCGACGACCGCGGGCATGAAAAAGGAGGTTCCAAGCGCGCGGTCAAGCAGCATCATCACGCAGGCGACGAACAGCGCCGGAAAGGCGAGCAGCGCCATGACGGTGGCGGTGAAGATGCCCCAGACGGTCAGCGGCAGGCGCATCATCGTCATGCCGCGCGTGCGGGCCTGCAGCACCGTCACGACATAGTTCAGACCGCCCATGGTGAAGCCGATGATGAACAGGATCAGCGAAACGAGCATCAGGATGATGCCCCATTCCTGGCCGCCAGGTGTGCCGGTCATGATGGCTTGCGGCGGATAGAGCGTCCACCCGGCGCCGGTCGGTCCGCCGGGCGCAAAGAAGCTCGACACCAGCACCAGCACGGCAAGGAGGTAGATCCAGTAGCTCAGCATGTTGACATAGGGAAAGACCATGTCGCGGGCGCCGACCATCAGCGGGATCAGGTAGTTGCCGAAGGCGCCGAGGAAGAGTGCCGTGAGCAGGTAGATCACCATGATCATGCCGTGCATGGTGATGAACTGGTAGTAGGCCTCGGGGGTGATGAAATCGAACGTGCCGGGGAAGCCGAGCTGCAGCCGCATCAGCCAGGACAGCACCAGCGCGACCAGGCCGATGGCCGTTGCGGTCGCCGAATACTGGATGGCGATGACCTTGGCGTCCTGCGAGAAGACATACTTCGTCCACCAGCTGTGCGGATGGTAAAGCTCCATTTCCGCGACTTCGGCGGGCGGGACGGCATCTGCAGGCGTGATATCGACCATAGGCGGAGCACCTCCGTGCCCTTCAGCGGGACCCGACAGTTTCGAGTTTTGCCGCAACTTCTAGAGCTGACGCCGTCGCGTTGCCCGGCGCCTGTTCCACCGAGCCCGTCTGCTGCGGCGCCGACAACTGCGCGAACGTCTGCTGCTGGTCGAGCCAGGCCACATAGTCCTGCTCGGTATCGACCATGACGATGCCATGCATCATCGGGTGCCCCTGGCCGCACAGTTCGGCGCACAGAACCTGGAAGGTCCCGGTCTTGGTGGGGGTGA
This sequence comes from Mesorhizobium sp. C264A, assembly GCF_040324515.1. NCBI lineage: Bacteria > Pseudomonadati > Pseudomonadota > Alphaproteobacteria > Hyphomicrobiales > Phyllobacteriaceae > Mesorhizobium > Mesorhizobium sp. C264A. The sequence goes on from NZ_JAMYVY010000001.1 coordinate 1,235,308, forward strand.
ACCAGAAATAGGTGACCGAGCCCGGTATCATGTCCATCTTGGCGCGGAATTCCGGAACGTAGAAATCGTGCAACACATCGATCGAGCGCAGCAGCATCTTGACCGGCTTGCCGACCGGCAGATGCAGGTCGGCCGCTTCGACCACGACGTCGTCCTGGCCGCTGGGATCCTTGGCGATCACGCCCAGCGGATTTTCAGCGGTGACGTCGCGGGTGTCGGATGTGCCGAGTTTGCCGTCCTTGCCGGGCAAGCGGAAGCTCCACTGCCATTGCTGGCCGACGACTTCGACCACGGTTGCGTCGCTTGGAACGTTGACGAACCGGCTCCAGACAAACAGGCCGGGAACCAGCATGGCGGTAACACCCACTCCGGTGACGATCGTCAGCCACCATTCGAGCCGCTTGTTCTCCGGTTCGTAGGCCGCCTGGTTGCCTTCGCGGTGACGGAAGCGGAAAACGCAATAGGCCATGAATAGGACGACTGCGGCGAAGACGACGCCGGTAATCCAAAAGGTGATGATGATGGTGTTGTCGATATAGTCCCAATTCGAGGCAATCGGAGTCCACCACCATGGGCTCAGGAAGTGGAACAACACCGAGCCCACGACGATCAAAACGAGTACAACCACTATGGGCATGTCCCGTTCCTCCCGGTATTTCAGGGGCGCGAAGCCGTCCCGGGAAAATACCAAGTGCATCATGCGTGATTTGCGATCGAAATTCTAGAGCCGGTTGTGGAAGGAGCGAAAAATTGCTTCTGCGGCGCCCGGACCTTGCTTCGTTGGTGACGCCGGAGCGACACCTGACCCCCCAAATCAGGGAGGGTAGGGGCTGGTTTGATTCGGCTTGCCTTGTTCCAGCGGGATCAAAGCGCCTTGATGATGATGCAGCCGGCCAAAAGCAGCACGACGCCGGCGAGCCGCATGCCGGAGACAAGCCGCTGCGGCAGGCGGAACCAGCCGAAGGTGTCGACGAAGATGCCGGCGACCTGCTGGCCGGCCACCGTCAGGCTGACGGCAGCTGCCGCTCCGATGACGGGGATGGCGGTGAACACGGTCGTGACATAGGTGGCGCCGGCAAAACCTCCGAGCCAGCCCCACCAGGGCATCGACGACAAGCCGGCGAGGCGAGGGCGGGGCGTCTTCGTCAGGGCAAGCGCGATCAGAAGCACCGCGGCCATGGCCAGCATCGCCACCAGGAACGAGATGGTGCCGACCGCAAACGGCGCGCCGCCAAGGTCGTGCCGAAGCAAGGCGTTTACAGCGCCTTGCACCGGAAGCACGGCGCCTGCCAGCAGCGCCAGTCCGATCCACCCTGGTCTTGAGGATGCGGTATTGTCGGCCGCGCCCTTCTGTCCCAGAACGATGAGGGCAGCCCCGGCAAGCAAGACGAGCATGCCGAAGGCAGGCCCGGCTCGCAGTCCGGCTTCGGGGATCCCGAGCCAGCCGAACGTGTCGAGGGCGAAGGATGCAAGCATCTGCCCAGCGATGAAGAGCCCGACGGACACGACGGCGCCAAGGCGAGGGAACAGAAGAATGGTCGAAACAACGTAGAAGGCCGAAGCCATGCCGCCGATCGCATGCCACCATTCGGCTTGCCGAACGGCAAGCAGAGCCGGTGTCGTTCCGGTGAGGGCCGTGATCGACAACAGCACGATGGCGCCGACCGCGAGCTGAAGCGTGGTCGCGGCAAAGGGTGAGCCGACCGCCTTTGAAAGTTGGGCATTGGCGCCGGCTTGCACCGCAAGCAGGCCACCGGCGACAAGCGCCAGAGGGACGAAGAGGATTTCCACGATCGTATTCCTTGAATGCGGGGTGCGGCGGCTAGGGCATGATCCCAAAAAGTGGGTGCCGGTTTTTGGAAAAGATCATGCTCCAACAAAGGGTTAGATCATGATGAGATTTCAACCAAATCTCATCATGATCTAAGCGGCAGCCGATGCTTCGGGCAGGGCGGGAACGGCAATGCCTCTGACAACTGCGGAGCGTCGGCCTATGGCGGCATACCAACGCGCCAGGTCTGGCGCGTCATCGAGGCTGAGGCCGAGCCTGGTGACGGCCGCGTTGATCCATGGCCATGTCATCACATCGGCGATGCCGTAGCTTTTGCCGACGATGTGCTCATAGTTCTTGAGCCGGCTATTGAGCACTCGGAAGACGCGTCCGGTTTCGCGCTCAAAACGCTCGATCACATAAGGGATTTTTTCCGGCGCGAAGATTTTGTAATTCCACAATTGGCCAAGCGTCGGGCCGACATGGGCCGCCTGGAACAAGGTCCAGGTCAGCGTATCGTCCGCCTCCTGCGCGCCCACCGGCTGAAGCTTGCCCGACCGTCGCGCCAGGTAGTGTAGGATGGTGCCGGATTCGAAGACCGTGCGGCCGGCGTCCCGGTCGACGATCACCGGGATCTTGTTGTTGGGATTGAGCGCCAGGAAATCAGGCTTGGTCTGGTCGCCCCTTTCGATGTCGACCAAGCGGACCGAGTAGGGCAGGCCGACCTCTTCCAGCATGATCGAGGCCTTGTGCCCGTTGGGTGTCTGGCAGGTGTAGAGTTCTATCGGCGTCATGGCTCTTCTCCGCGACTGTTTCTTTTGTCGTCGGACTCCATATGGCGTGCGTGCATGCGCAGATCGACATGCCGATTCGCCCGCTTGCTCTGCGTTTTTGCACAGCGAAGCGTCATTTTGACTCGCAGAGCGCAGCGCTTTCTTTTATCTTTCTGCAAGAATGCACAGCTCACGCGATATCGACTGGGAAGATCTGCGCATGGTGCTGGCCGTCGCCGATGGCGCTTCGCTGGCGGCGGCGGCTCGGATCCTAGGCGTGAACCACACGACTGTGCTGCGGCGCGTCAACGCCTTCGAGGCGCGGCTGGGTATCCGCCTTTTCGATCGGCTGCCGACTGGCTATGCCCTCACCGCGGGCGGCGAGGAGCTGCTGGGCGCGGCACGCACAATGGCCGAGACGGTCAATGAACTGGCGCGCAAACTGTCGGGGCAGGATCTCAGGTTCGAAGGCAGGTTGCGGGTCACCACCACCGATACGCTGATGGCATCGGTGCTGCCGCCGATCCTGGCGGCGTTTCATAAGCTCCATCCCGGCATACGGGTCGAGGCGATGACGCAGAATTCCATCGCCAACCTGACGCAAAGGGATGCAGACGTGGCGATCAGGCCGGTGTCGCAACCGCAGGAAATCCTGGTCGGCCGGCGCATTTCGGGCGTCGCCTTCGCCGCCTACGCGACACGTTCCTATGCCGAAACGCTACCCCCGGAGCCGAGACTGGGTGCGCTGCGCTGGATCGCGCCCGACGACAGCCTGGCCAACACCGGCGTCGCCCGCTGGATGCGGTCGTCGCTGCCCGATGTCGAGATCGCCATACGCGCCGATTCCCTGGTGACGATGTCGCATGCGGCGGGCGCCGGAATCGGGGTTGCGGCGCTGCCCTGTTATCTCGGCGACAGCCTGCCCGGGCTTGTAAGGGTCGGAGGGCTGATCGAGGAGATCGGCTCGGCGCTGTGGGTGCTGGTGCACGACGATTTGCGCCGCACGGCGCGCGTCCACGCCTTCACCAAATTCGTCTCCGGCGAATTGCAGCAGCGGCGCGACCTTCTTGAGGGCAGGCTCGGCGCCGGAGCTTGAGACGCACGCCAGCTGACGCTGGGGTTCAACTCCGCAACAGGTTCCCAAGCTCGGCAACCGTCATCACGCGCCCGAACACCTTGCCTATGATGTCGAGGGTTGCATTGTGCGATGCCTCGTCCAGTCCGCCATTGGCGTCGCTGATGAAAGCCACCTTGTAGTCGCGCATGAAGGCGCTCCGCGCGGTGGATTCGCAGCAGATGCTGGTCACGGTGCCGATGATGATCACCGTGTCGACCCGGCCTGCGCCACGGATGTTGCGCAACACGGTCTCGAGCTGCGTGTTGTGGAAGGCATCGTAGCGGTGCTTCTTGATGACGACATCCCCAGGCAAGGGCGCAAGCGCGGCGACGATTTCGGCGCCGGCGTGCCTTCCCGCATGCCTTTGGTTTTCAGCTTCGGCTGATAGCTGGTTTCCAGCGGCGAGATATCGAAATGGTCGCTGAGCACATGCTGGGTGTAGATCACCGGGACGCCTTGCGCGCGGCAAAGCTCGACCACCTGCCGCATCGCCGGAATGCGATGGCGGGCCATGGCCACTTCCATGACGGCGCCCTCATCGACGAAGTCGCTTTGCATGTCGATGACCAGGAGGGCTGCGCGTTGCTTGTCGAACGGCCATGGTTCGTCGCCGGGCTGGGGCATTGCGTGTTTCCTGTTTCCGACGTTGATCAGGTGAGCAGCAGGCTCTTCATCGAGACATCGCAATTCCTGCCGATGACGATGTGATCGTGGATGGATGGAGAGATCAAGGTCGTGGCAATCTCGCAGCGAGTTCCGGGATTTGTTTGGGCGACTTGACGCGTCCTCGCTTGGCCTACGGGTCGATGACCGCGATCGCATCGATCTCTATCAGGTAGCCGGGAGACATTACAGCTATCCCGACCACCACGTTTGCTGGCTTGTGATCGCCGAACAGCTCGATCTGGGCCGCTTCGATGATCGGCACGTGTTCGTCGCGTTTGTAATCGACGATGTAGATCGTCATCTTGCAGACTTGCTCAGGCCGAGCGCCGGCGGCAGCAAGCGCTCGGCCGAGATTCCCGAACGCCAGGCGCGCCTGGACTGCGAAATCACCATGGCCAACGAGCTTGCCGTGTATGTCTTCTGGCTGCTGGCCCGAGACGAACACCAGCTTGCTTCCTGTCGCAACGACGACCTGGGAGTACATTTCCGGAATCGGCAGATCATTTGGATTTATGCATTCGAGCGTCATTGAATAGATCTCCTGCAATGGTTGACGGGAACTGGCTGCTTCGTATTCGCGAGTCTACGACATTGTCGCCGAAGCGGGCGCTTCCGTCGCAATATCACTTCTACACCGCAAGCGTGGGCGTTTGAGCCAAGCCGGAATGTTGCTGATTGGCTCGCGAGCGGTGGCGTTTGGGATGACGGCACCGGCGCCCATCAGGCTCAGATCAGCAGCAGGCCCTTCATCGAGGCGTTGCCTTTCTTGCCGATGATGATGTGGTCGTGGACGGCGATGCCGAGCGGCTTGGCGCTGTCGATGATCTGCTTGGTCATTTCGATGTCCGCACGCGATGGTGTCGGATCACCTGATGGGTGATTATGCACCAGGATGACGGCGCTGGCCGACAGTTCGAGCGCGCGCTTGATCACTTCGCGCGGATAGACCGGCGTGTGGTCCACGGTGCCGACCTGCTGTACCTCGTCGGCGATCAGCACGTTCTTCTTGTCGAGGAACAGGATGCGGAAATGTTCGCGGTTCTCGAACGCCATCGCCGAGCGGCAGTACGCAAGAAGCTGCGTCCAGTTGGACAGCACCTCGCGGTCGCGGACCTCGGTCCGCGCCATGCGCTGCGCGGCAGCGGCAATCACCTTCAGGTCGACCGCCACGGCGGGGCCGATGCCCTTCACCTCCTGCAGCAGCGCCACCGGTGCGCCAAGCACTTCGCCAAAAGTGCCGAAGCGCGCCAAAAGCGCCTTGGCGATCGGCTTGGTGTCGACGCGCGGGATCAGGCGAAACAGCAGCAGTTCGAGAAGTTCGTAGTCGGGCAGGGCGTCTGCGCCGCCGGCAACGAAGCGCTCGCGCAAACGGTCGCGATGGCCGTGATAGTGTGGCTTCTCCGTCGATTTGTCTCTTGGTGCCTTGTCCTTCGCCGGTGGTTCAAGCCACCGCTCGGAGAAGAACCCCCGTTCGTCGTCGCCACTCTTCCCCATCGACCCCCACACTCCCCGAAGGCTTCGACGGCAGATTAGAGCGGTAAGCAGCGCGCGGTCGAGTTTTTTCGGCGACGGCGCCTCAAAGCCGCGGCTTGAGGCGATCTTGTTTTCAGCTGACCGCCGGCAGGCCGGGGCGGTCGAGCTTGTTTGGCGACAGGGTGAAAATCTCGCAGCCAGTTTCGGTGACGCCGATCGTGTGTTCGTACTGCGCCGACAGCGAGCGGTCGCGCGTCACCGCCGTCCAGCCGTCCGACAGCACTTTCACATGCGGCCGGCCAAGATTGATCATGGGCTCGATGGTGAAGATCATGCCCGGCCGCATCTCGACGCCTTCCGAGGCGGTGCCATAGTGCAGGATGTTGGGTGCGTCGTGGAACAGCTGGCCAACGCCGTGGCCGCAGAAATCGCGCACCACCGAGCAGCGCTCTGCCTCGGCATAGGTCTGGATGGCGGCGCCGATGGCGCCGGTGCGGGCGCCGGGCCGGACCGCCGCGATTCCGCGCATCAGGCACTCATGAGTGACTTCAAGCAGGCGTTCGGCGGCGCGCTTGATGGTGCCGACGGGATACATGCGCGAGGAATCGCCGTGCCAGCCGTCGAGGATGTAGGTGACGTCGATGTTGACGATGTCGCCATCCTTCAACGGCTTGTTGTCTGGAATGCCGTGGCAGACGACGTGGTTGATCGAGGTGCAGGACGCTTTGGTGTAGCCGCGGTAGTTGAGCGTCGCCGGTAGCGCGCCTTGGTCCATGCCGAATTCGAAGACGAAACGGTCGATGGTCTCGGTGGTGACACCCGGCTGGACCATCGGCACCAGTTCATCAAGGCAGCGCGCGGTGAGATCGCAGGCCTTGCGCATGCCGGCAAATCCTTCTTCGCCGTAGAGGCGGATCTGGCCGGTGTTCCTGAGGGGTGCCGTGGCGGCGTCGAGATAGGTGACCATAGTGTCCGTTTGCCTGTAAGCGGGCGGCGCATATCAGCCCGTTAGAAAATTTCCCCAGATTTGGCACTGCAAGCCGCAAGGTTCAAGGAAGAACTGCCGGCAATGGACCGATACTGGCGATATTCCTGGCTTGCGCGGCCGCTCAGATGACATCCAGGTTCGCGATCTCCTCCGAATGCCGAGATCGCACTGACGACACATTTTCGCGCAAAAGCAGCCAAAGCAACTTTTGACGACGAACGGCGTTGCTGTGGTCGACGCCAGTTCGGGAGATATAGAATGGACAGATTGCAATTCGAGGTGCCGGTGCGCATCGCGCCCGCGCCCGGGCTGCCGGTAGAGGAGATATACAGCGTCGAACAGGCGCTGGATATCCTGCATGACTGGCCAAAGAAGCGACAGGGCAAGGTCTATGAAGCGGCGTTCAATGCCTGTTTCGGCGCCACGGTGGATGTGGTCAGGACTGAGGACGCATGGCGCGCCTTCATGGCGTTTTGCCGGGTCAGTGGCCTGCTGGCCAGGGACATGATGGTTACGGCCAAGCGCGCCGGCGAGGCGAGGGGCCTGAGGGTCTAGAGTTCTGCTTGGCCTGGAGGCCACCCAACCGACTCGTTCCAATCGGCGCGGACTCCGCGGCGTTAAGGTTCCGTTTCCCACTTCACAGCTAGGCATGAGGCCATGGAGCAGCGTCTGATTCGTTGCGTCGGTTTCATGGTGCAGAACATGTCTTCAGCCAATGTGCGTACCTTCCCGCTAGATCGGCAGACCGTGCTGGTGCGCGAGGTCGCCGCAAGGCTGGGCAGACTGCACGGCGACACGGCCACGTCGTTCTGGAAGGCCACGGCGCGCGAACTCCTCGACAAGGCGGTCGCGGCCGGCTGCGATGCGGCTTCGGCGGCCAACGATGTCCGCCGGTTTTTTGCCGCGGTCCAGGACGAGATGCATTTCAAGGCGGACGATACCGCACCAGGGCAGCGCCGGACGCGCACCCGCCCCTAGCCTCAAAACACACGCGCTCATCATTGTGTGGCCAACCGTGGACCGGTCTTGGCGTCGACGGATCTCGGGTCTTACGCTGTCGATTGTGCCGTCCCAGCCACGGCGGGCGCCTTGTTGAACGCGAGACAGGCGATGAAATACTGGTCGCGCTCGGCCCTGGCGACGTCGGTCATCGCCAAGGAAATCGTCGAGCGCTATGGCGGGACTATCATGCCGGAGACCTGCCTGACGGCCACCTTTGCAAACAGTGGGTTTCAACGCGGCTTAGCGCAAGGCGTCGGCCTCTCGGCGATCCCTGTGCCGACCCGATCCGAATCGGCTATGCCTGCGCGATGCAGGAAACGTCTCTCTACATCCCGGTGAAGCGGTTTCTCGAGAGCCTGGAATTCACGGTCAAGGGCGAAGTCGGCCACTGCGATATCGTGGCGGTGCGCGACGGCGAGCCGCCTGTGCTGGTCATCTGCGAATTGAAATTGCAGTTCAACCTCGAACTGGTGCTGCAAGGTGTCGATCGCGCCGCGGCATGCGACGAAGTGTGGCTGGCCGCGCGCATGTCGGCGCGTGGCAAAGGCCGCGAGCACGACCGCCGTTTTCGCGCGCTGTGCCGGCGGCTCGGCTTCGGGCTTCTGGCTGTCAGCGGCAAGGGGGAGGTCGAATTGCTGCTCAGCCCGGCCGCTCTGCCGCCGCGTCGCGATCCAAAGCGGCGCTCGCGGCTGATGGAGGAACACCGGCGCCGGCGCGGCGATCCGGTGGTCGGCGGCGGTTCGCGCGCGCCGATCATGACCGCCTACCGGCAGGATGCGCTGGCCTGCGCCGCAGCCATGACCGACGGGCCGAAACGCCCGCGCGATCTGAAAGCGATTTCGCCGCGCGCGGCCAGCATCCTCCTGGACAATGTCTATGGCTGGTTCGCCAGGGCCGAGCGCGGCGTCTACGCGCTGACCGAGGGTGGCCATGCGGCGTTGCAGCGCTGGCCGCAGGTGGCGCACGACCAGGGATGAGTGGCCGGAGATTGCCGCGAGCAGGCGCCAGGGGACTCGGCACGGCAGCGCGTGCGCCGGTTCAACCGATGCGCCGCGCCACCGTTCCAGCCGCTGCTAGTTCGGCGGCTGCTACGAGGCTTCTTGTTTTCCTGAAAGATCTGGTACGCCCAAGGGGAATCGAACCCCTGTTACCGCCGTGAAAGGGCGTCATCTGGCACAACATGACACTGCCTGATACCGGATTAGACATTTGATTTTGTTACGCTTTGTCGCATATAGTGTCATCCAGGTTCTAGCCGTTTCGTTGATCACAAAGCAACGAAATTGACAACGAAAACTCAGGACGACACATGGCGCAACGCCGCAGCACCCTCTCGACCAAGACCAGTCGCGCATCGCTGCCGGCGTCGGACGTGCCCGAATGGGAAGTGATTAGCCCAGGCGTTCGACTTGGATATCGGCGTGGCCGTGGTAGCCGCGGGCGAGGGGGCGCATGGCTGGCCGCCTCCCGCTCGGTCGACGGCAAGCGCCTTCAGGCACGATTGGGCCATGCAGACGATCAATTGCCGGCCGACGGCGCCAAGGTGCTCACTCATGAGCAGGCGAAGGATGCTGCCAGGCAATGGGCGAAATCACTGAAGGCTGGCAACGAGGCTCCCGCAGCTTTGTCGGTGAACGACGCGCTCGACAAATATTTCGAAGCGCGCGCTGCCGAAGGGATGAAGTCGATCGACGACGCCAAGACGCGAGCAGCCTTCCATATTCGGCCTAAGCTTGGCGCAGTGAAACTCACCGATCTGACGATCGAGAATATCCGCGTCTGGCGCGACGGGATGGTCTCCGCTCAGAAACGGCTGCGCACCGGCAAATTTGCCGAGAAGGCCAACAGCGTCACCGTTGACTTGTCCGACCCCGAAGTGATCCGCCGCCGACGCGACACAGCCAATCGGACGCTCACGACATTGAAGGCCGCGTTGAATTGGGCATTCAACAATCGGCTCGTTGCCGATGACACTGCGTGGCGCCTCGTGAAGCCATACCGCGGCACGACGGCCGCCCGTGTCAGCTTCCTGTCACCGGCCGAGCAGAAAACGCTGATCGCAGCCAGCAACGGCGCGATTCGCGATCTAGTGTCGGCTGCCCTGGTCACCGGTGCTCGGTTCGGCGAGCTCGCCCGGCTGCGAGTGTCGGACTATGACGCAGTGAACAAGTCTGTTTTCGTCGCTGAGAGCAAGAGCGGCAAGCCCCGGCATATCCCGTTGCCGGCGGGCGGCGCCGATCTGTTTGAACGCCTTACCCGAGACCGTCCAGGGGGCGAGCCGCTGCTTCGGCAGGATAGCGGCGCAGCCTGGGCGCCGGCGACCTATCACCGCCCCTGGAAGGCGCTGCTTGCCCAAGCCAACCTGTCAGACGTCACCCTGCACGAGATCCGACACACCTACGCCAGCACAATGGTTCGCAACGGCGCGCCGCTGATCGTGGTAGCTGAAGCGCTCGGGCATAGCGATACCAGGATGGCCGAGAAGCACTATGCCCATTTGGCGCCATCCTTTGTGGCGGACACGATCAGGCGGCTGGCACCCGATATTTGAAAAATTGGGAGGGAATTTTCATGCGCTGTACACCGAGCGAAATCAGAACCGAAGGGATGTCGGGGCTGATGTTGCAACTGTTTTCAGTCCTGCTGACGGGCTTCATCTTCGTTCTGCCGCTGCCCGCCTATTTGGCAGCGTTGCTAGCGCTCGGCGTAGGGTTCGCAATGGCGATAAGCGACCATTTGCAGGCTGCTATGTTGCTAACCAAGAGCCGGACCCTCGAGCAGCTTTGGCTCGGCGAACTCACCACGCGGCTTGGAATCGAAGCCGCGGCTTCCGCCGGCGGCTCGCCAGTGCGCATCGACTGGCAGGAGATAACTGCGCTGGCCGTTGCTGACATTCGTCTGCACGATCAGGACCTGAAGATGCGAGACCAACTATCCTCCGGCGGCCAGATCGATGTGGTATTCGGCGTTCTGACAGCAGTTGGGCCGGTGGTCGTGCGGCTCGCGTTAGGTTGGGGACTGGCGATGCTGTCCAGCCGATTTGTTCCGTCCGCCGTCAGTGCCATCACCGGAGTTTGAATCCGCGTCCAGCGACGGTTGCGGCTGCGGCGCCTGGCCAATCAATTCAAGCCATTCCCGATAGTATTGGTCGAAGCCTGCCAAGCCTAATGAGGAAGGGTATTGCATGTTCAAAACTTGAAGCCGCGATCTTTGGCTCGCTTGCTCGGTGGGCACGCTCCATATGTCCAAGAAATCCATTCCCGGTTTGCCCGCATGCTCTTTTCGAAGTTTTCTGCACCAAGCGAGCCAGCGCGGCAACTGCTCCAGAGAAATGACGATCTGCATCAACATCATCGGCGCGTCAGCTTCCGGAACCTCGTGCGGATGAAGCGACTCCCACTGCACCGCACCCAGTTGATTGATCTCATAACGCGATTTGGCTGCACGCATTTTCTGCGAACCTCCTATTTGTGGTTGCCCCGGTTCGGCTTGCTGAGTTGATAATTGCGCCGTGCGAGCCAGATGCGTCGTGCGAGAACACCGGCGTCTTCCAGCGCGGGTGAGCTGCTCTTCTCCTTCTGCGGAGCGGCCGGCTTGGCCTGGCGTTTCACCCCCTCCAGATATTTTTGAGGTCGGCTTCCTCAATCAGCACGGGCCGACCTGGGATATAGGCCATCTGCCCGGAGATCCGGAGCCGCTTCACCTTTTGGGTCGAGCAGCGCAGCCGTTTGGCGACTTCATCCTGGGTCAAAAGCATCGTGAGACTCGATTCCGAGGTGCTAGAAGCGTGAGTTGGCAGACCCCATTGTTGAACACGGATCAATAAAAGTCAAACCTACGTAAAGAATCTATAATACAGTTGATTTTGTTGATGGCGTGAATCAACAATATCTACACGAAAGTGTATGCTTTTCTATAAACCATATTGACAATAATTGAAAACGGTCGGCATTATGTATTTGGCCTGAGAAGCCTGATGCTGTAACTCGTCACCTGTTGTCCGGGGTTCGCCGCCATGTCCAAGGCGCAATCCTAAAAGCGGCGAGGACCTTTGCTTCGGTCTTCTCAACCCCGGCTCAACCGTCGCCTGAGAAGCGACCTTCTGGAGAAGCAAAATGGCAGTCATCTACGATTTCAAAAAGCGTGCGCCTGTCGCCGATACGAACACGGCAGACCTGGAAATTCTCCTTTGGGATGACCCCATCATGCGCAACGAGGTTCGCGACGCTAAGGGGCGTGTCGTCGTCGACGCGTTGGTCCCGCCAGCAATCGCGCTGGAGATGAAGGCAGTTTGCGATCGATACAACGCGCAACTGGCGGCAGCGTTTGCGAGTGCCTGAAACCGCCGCTCACGTCTTGCGGAAGGCGCCTCGCGCAGCATTCTGAACCGAAAGGTTGGCCAAAGCTTCACAGAATAGTCATTCTCAACGAGGAGAATCGTCTGATGGCTGAAACTTCAATCGAATGGACGGACGCGACGTGGAACCCGGTGGCAGGCTGCACAATCCTGACTGCCGGATGCACGAATTGTTACGCGATGCGCATGGCGGCGCGCCTGGACGCGATGGGCATGGAGAAGTACCTGGGCCTGACGCGCAAAACAGGCGGCCGCGCGAAATGGACGGGCAAGGTGGTGACCGACCCTAGGTCTCTGACGATCCCTGCTTCCTGGTCGAAGCCGCGCCGGGTTTTCGTCAACTCAATGTCGGACCTGTTCCATATTGATGTACCGGCTGACTTCATCCGCCAAGTCTGGACCGTGATGGAGGAAACGCCGCGGCACACCTATCAGATTTTGACGAAGCGGCCGGGGGTCATGGCGAGCGTCCTGACACGCGGCGATTTCCCTGTCCTGCCTAATGTGTGGCTCGGGACAAGCGTTGAGGACAGTCGCGTTCTCGGACGGCTTGATGATCTTCGCCGCGTGCCGGCAGCGATCCGCTTTGTTTCTCTAGAGCCCCTGATCGGCTCGGTTGCCGGCGCTGACCTCAGCCATATCCAGTGGGCAATTGTCGGAGGAGAATCGGGGCCGGGCGCCCGTGACATGGATCCATGCTGGGTCGACGAGATCGAGGCGATGTGCCGGCGTAGCAATACAGCCTTCTTCTTCAAACAGTGGGGAGGGCGCAACAAGAAGGCTACCGGCCGCACGCTCAACGGCCGGACCTATGACGAGATGCCGATGGCTGCGCTCTAAAGGTCCAACGAGCCTTGAACGGTAGAGCGAGAGATCGCCGACCAGAACTTGTGCGCGAGGTCGTGCTTTGCCGCCAAAAGAAGCCAATAGAGCCTCTGATTTTTCGAGCCGGTTATCAAACGGACATCCTTCGAAGTGTAGGCGCCGGTAGTGCCCACCAGATTGCGCCAGTACTCGAAAAAATCCTCTCGCGTCCTTGCGACAGACCGCCGGTGGACCACATCGCGCCATCCGGGGGCAAATGAGTCAAAAGCCGAATCCTCTGCCAGCAGATGGACGTCGAGGTTGCGCTGAAGATCCATCGCACTGAAATGCACCAAGACGTCTATGCGGGGGATTTTCGCCAGGGCCTCGATGATATCGAAGTGGAGAGATTCCAAGTTGTACGGGTCGAGAAAAGCAAGGTTTAAGCCATAGACAGGTGCGCTTTTGCGCGCTCGGAAGGCCGTATCTTTGGCCGTGCCATGAAGGCCAAGAACTGGCGCACCGAGCGCCTTGAGACGTGTGACACAAGCATCAACTCGCTTCTGATCAGAATCGCCGACAATCACTCGAGTGAAGGGAGAGTTGCTGGCGACACTTTGGCGCCACGCGACAATAGGGCTGCCATCGATCCATTCGCTAGTATCTTCTATCTGACAACGACCCGGCCCGCAAAATAGGTCGATGTATGCAGCGCCGCCCTTGTTATCTGGCGGCAGGTACTTCGAGCGGGCTGACTTCGTGATATCGATATATCGGCGGAGTAAATCGTGTTTGTCTTTTGCCCATTTGCCTACTATTTCAGCTGGCAATCCATCGTCGCCTTCGATTAACTTCCCCACAGTTTACCCCTCCCAAGTCTTGCCGTCGGCAATTCAGCGTAGCCGTCAGCGTACGACGACCTTTGCCAGTTGGGAACTATTTCAGCGCATTAATCGAATCGCCGGTCTGCCATGCCGAGGTAATCGGATGCATGGATTTCGCTACCTAATTGAAAAAAGACTGGCGGCAGCCTAGTTCTACCGCTGCGACCTAAGACCCTCCAACCGTGTCCATGAAGTGAATGCTTCGCCACAGGCCTTTGGGTGCCCCTTGCTTGCCACTCCCTTGTCGAACTCCTTGAAACCGTCGGCGACATACCGTCGGGCTTGAGCTTCTGTCGATTTAGGGCAATCCTTCTTCAGCAAGGTAAGGGTCTTTCTGACCGCATTCGATTCCGGGAAATTGCAGATCAGTGAAGCTCTCATAAATACACCGTACATCTTCCAGAGGTTCGCGCATTCGCCCTTGGGTGTGCCAGCAAGGCACTGCGTTGAAATTAGAGACAGCGCTAAGACAGACTTCAGCACAGGCTTTCGCATGGAATTCCATCCTTATCGCGATCGAGCTTCCCGCCCCATAAGCAATTCTGCAGATACCAGTTGGCTTCCTCGCAGGAGCCTATCTGTTTGCATGTACGCCGCTGCTCGCACGAATAGCCGCTCTGCGCGACCAGCTTGCGGCTGACGAGGCCGAGCGGCTTGCTCGACGGCGCCGCATCTTCGCCGTGCGCCGCACGCCACTCCCAGGGCGCTTGAAACGTTCCGGCCCACAAACCGACCTTTGCCGCTTCGGCGGTCGCCTGCTGCTTTGCATAGGCGCCCTGGCTATAGCGAGGCCAATCCAGCGCCTGACCGTGCTCAACCATCCAAGCGGCGACGCTGGTGCCGTCGGCGCGCCGGCAGTCGCCTACAAAGCGGTGGTAGCGGTCCCAAGTTATGAAGGTGCAGTGGATCGGCCTCGAGGCGGCCAGGAAGGCATCCAGCGCTTGGGCCGATCGCCGGCCGCACGGATAGTTGACGCCCTTCGCATTCTTGCAGATTTGCCGGCTCTCGGGCGCATCGATCCCGTTGAAGCGGATCCGCTGTCCGCGGACCTCGATCGTATCGCCGTCGATGACCGAGGCGATACCGGCAAGTTGCGTGGCATCCGATTGCACCGCTTTTGGCTGACTGGCCCATGATGCTTCATCGCTGCGTTGCGCGCTCGACGGGGCCAGGAAGGCAGTCACTGCCGCCACCGCCAACAACCCGAGCGCCACCGGGATGCTGGCGAGTTGGAGTCGCCACATAGGGCCGATGGGTCTCCGCCACCGATTGGAAGGATATTTCCGGTAAGGCCTGCTCATCCTTACGCCGACCAGCCCGGCCATGCGCTGTCGATCATGGGCATTCCAAGGCAATAGCCGTCGTCAACGAACCGCCCCGTAGACCGGTCTCGGCAGCGCCAGATCACGCTGTAGTTCGGGCCATAGAACTGATCCCAGGCCACGCCATAGGCTTGGGGCCGCGGCGGCGGTACGTAATACCCTCCACCCCCGTTGTTGGCGGCAACGCCAATGGCTACACCGCCCACGGCGGCCACCGCAATTCCCGTCGCTACAGCATTGTCAGCCTGAACCAGCCGCATGCATTTTTCTGCTGTTGCCCCACGGCGGACTAGCAGGGCAGCGACGCGGCTCCGATACTGTTCGTCCGTGCTGCTAGCGAGAACGTGACACAGCGCAACGGTATTCATGGCCGTGAGATCGGTGTCTGATACAACAGGGCTCGTAGAGCAACCACTGACAAACAGGGCTGCACTTGCAATGAGTGCTCCGACTTTCATTTGAATTCCCCCCGGACAAATACTGGGGCGAATCCAACTTAAGAGTCCAGAGGTTTGTTTCCTACTTTTCTAGGAGTTTCACCCAGTGCCTGGAGCGGTGCTCGGCGCACCAAACCCTTCGCCGCTCGTTGACCCTATGCTGGCTCGCTTCAGCTACTCCAGACCGATTGCCCGCAGGCTCATGCTGGCGCGGGCTTTTTTGCTCAGCCGGGAACATCCTCGCTCCAAGGCTGTTCGGGCACACCCGGCACGTTCTTCATCGGTGGTGCCGGTGACCAAGATGCGTCCCCATCGTGGTCGGCCCGCGCAGCCTCGGAGCAGGCGCGGGCCATCCCATCAAGCGCTAGCCTCACGGCAGGGGCTTCTTCCTGCTCGGAGTTCATCGCCCCTTCAAACTCGCGCTGAGGCTGATTGTCCCATGGCCTGCGCGGGCGGCCGTCGCCTAACCACCCCGTGAGCCGGTGAGGATAGACGCGAATTTGTTGGTGCTGCGAGCCACACCTACCATCTGGCGGAGCTCTTCGCATATCTCTCTCGCTTCTTGGCGCGAACTCTCGCATCGCAAGCGCAGGATTGTAGCCTGTTCCGTCAAGAGCTCCTGAATGTCGTGCAATTCGGCCAGCTTCCGTTCGATAGGGCTCATTTAGGCACCATGCTCCTAGAAGCGGCCGTCCGCAAACTCCGGTTCGATAGACGGCCCACTTGGGTTTGTGCTGCGTTCCTAGGCATCAAATTCAAGCGGCTCGTGATCTGGTTGCTCGTGCCACATCACCTGGCGGAAATCGCGCTTGTCGACCTGCTGGCCGCAGATCGGGCATTCGTGAAATCGATCGTCCCCGTCTGACGGCGAATGTGGTTTGCCGGGGATGAGTGGGCCAAGGTCCGCTATTCTCGTCATGCTCGAACGAACACGATTCCGCGGCAAAAGTTCCGTCAGTTTGGTCTTCTCAGTTGGTGAAAGACATCGCACCAAAAGCGGTAGTCATCTGGTCGGCCGTCGAAATGTGCCTCCCAAGCGCAGTGCGCCACGGCGGTCGGCGCTTCCGGCCCATAGAACTCAATCGCAGCTTGAGCGGCCTGATCTCGGTGGACGAGATTGGCAATCTTCAAAGCGGTAAAATCAACGCTGCGCAAAGTGGGGCGTCCGGTTTGTTTGGAAGCCCAACATACGACCCCCTTTGCCACCTGGGAAGATTCGCCGAATGCGCGTTCGCGGAACCAATTTCCTCGACAAATGGATGTCAGAGCACCTCCCCAATGCCTTCACCGATGATCGCGGCTGCCATCACCGATTTTGCTGACAGGCAATGCGGGCGGCCGAAAAGGAGGACATGGGCGCCACGAGATCAGCGAAGAGGGTGGCAGCGTGTTCGAGGGTCAGCTAACGGACAATTCCGCCGATTCGAAGAGCAATGGCATCAAGTCCGCCTTTATAAATCCGAGTCAGGACGCGCTCCGCAGCTTCGGCTCTTTGAGCCGTGCACCCGATAAGGTCACCACCACCCAATCTGGCGGGCCTATTGGCGAGGCAGTCCCAAACACTCCACGTTCCCTTGGCATCAATGTGGCAGTAAAATCTGTGCTGGTGTTTTTCCATATCTTCACAATGCGCGGCACGAGCTTTGGGGTACGTGATATCGGTTGAGGTGGTTAATCAGTGCGAGAGCGCAGGAAAGGACTGATGTGAGCACACGCGGCTTAAAGTTTCTCGACAAGTGGTGGCCAAGCAACTGCCTATCATAGCGAGGGGCGATCCGATCGCCGCCAGCGACTTGGCGGAGGACTTGATGGCAGCAGCAGAGAAAGCGGGTATCGGCGAGCATGAAATCGCTGGCGAGGTCGCAAGCGTCTTCGAACTGCTCTTGGAAGGTGATGCGCCGTCGAGCAGTGGCAGTCCGGCACCCGCCAATCAGCCCAAATCATTGACGCAAATCGCCGGCAGGGATGCGGCCTTTATCCGATGGAATCTTACAGGTCCGGCGTCGCTACCTAGTGCTGGACAGGTGGAGTCCGGAGACCGGGGAAGGGCGACACGTCGCCGCCAGTCCCCCGCCGGCGACGCAGTTCAATTTCGCGATAGACGAGGATGCCCATCACCATTTCCGCGCTGGCGATTTCCGATTTCGATGGCAACAACTTGAGCAATTGGTGCAGTTGCCGCGTTTCCATGGTCACGATGTGGTCGGCGATGGCTTCGATGCTGTCGCCCAAATTCGCCAGTAACCCTGCGGACTTCTGCATAGGCTTGCTCTACAGCCGCAAAAACGTGTTGAGATGCAGACGCATCCTTTGGCCTTCTGCAAAGGCCAAAGCATAGGATTCGATCTCGAATGATCGGGTAAGTTCCTGGTCTTCCTCGACCACGCGGACAAACCACTCGCCGCAGGCTTCGCCAACTTCGACACGAGGGTGTGCTTTGCGAATTGGAACTACGTCAGCCATGGTGTTGCCTCCCCAGCAATCAGGCCAAACGGGGACCGTACTGAGGAAAGCGGTCTTCAACAAGAAAAGTTTGGGCTCCTATACGAAGCTGACGTGCCGCCAGAATGGCCGGCGCCAGTGGTTTTGGGGAACCTGGGCGGGCGCCGGCCAAGAGCGGACAGGTCCGCCGCTATGCATAATCGCCGATCCGTGGCGCGGTGGTAATGGTGTGATCGCGGAAGCTACGCTTGAGCCTTAGCCGTCGGCCTTGCCTTGCCCGTTACAGCTGCCGTGGGCTGCGGTGCCTTCCTACCCAGACCGATCGACTTCGCCATGGCAGACCGTGAGGCCGCATAGTTGGGAGCGACCATCGGATAGGTGGATGGCAAGTTCCACTTCGTTCGTCACGCGTCAGGAGTGAGACCGAAATCCCCGGGCAGATGTCGCCGAAGGGTTTTGAACCACTTACCATCTTCAAGACAGATGATGTAATCTCATAACCATTGAAACATGCAATTCGTCTAAAATGTTCCGGAACCGATTTCGGGCTTCCAGCTTGAATCGCCGGAGGGTGGGTCAGTGCATGCGTTTGAAGTTCATTGAACCGTTGATGCCGACCTTAGTGGAGAAGCCTCCCGAGGGCGGCGACTGGACTCATGAGGTGAAGTTCGACGGTTACCGATCCCAGATGATCATCGATGAAGACGGCACACGCATTTATACGCGCAACGGCCACGACTGGACGGCGAAATATCGTGACCTGGTGAGAGAGGCCAAGCGCCTTGGTGCCGAAAGCGCCATTGTCGACGGTGAGATCGTCGTTCTGAACGACAAGGGCCTTTCGGACTTCGCAGC
Source organism: Mesorhizobium sp. C264A (assembly GCF_040324515.1). Classification (NCBI taxonomy): domain Bacteria; kingdom Pseudomonadati; phylum Pseudomonadota; class Alphaproteobacteria; order Hyphomicrobiales; family Phyllobacteriaceae; genus Mesorhizobium; species Mesorhizobium sp. C264A. The sequence goes on from NZ_JAMYVY010000001.1 coordinate 1,254,199, forward strand.
GCTGCGCAAAGCCATCACCCGCCGGCAGCACGACTTGTATTTTGTTGCCTTTGATCTCCTTCATCTTAACGGCCATGATCTGCGAGACATGGCGCTGGAGGAGCGGCGTGAGATCCTGGCCAGCATGATCGAGCCGGGCGGGCGCATTCAATTCAGCGAGCCGCTGCCGGGGGAAGCGCAGGCCATCTTTCACTTGCTCGACAAGGCCGGACTTGAAGGCATGGTGTCGAAGCGGAAGGACAGCAAATACCGAAGCGGTCCGTCGACCAACTGGCTGAAGGCCAAGTGCTATGCGATCGACGAGTTCGATCTGCTCGGCGTCGAGCGTGAAGCGGGCAAGCCGGCTTTCGCTCTGATGGCTGAGCGCGGCACCGGGCGTTATGTCGGAAGCGCATTCGTCACCTTGAACCGGGAAATGCGCGAGAGGCTATGGCAACGCGTCCAGGAGCACTCAGGCACGGCGCCCAAGGGCATCATGAAGCGGCCGGCCACGCAATGGGTCAAGCCGGGGCTGATCGGGCGCGTGAAGCATCTGCGCGGCGAGGATGACCTGCGGCATGCATCGCTGCAGGACTTTCGAGAAGAATGAGCAAGCGGGGTAGGGATTTTCTCTACCATTGGATCTCGGATCATTTGTCGGACGATCCGATTATCGACCCGGTGCTGCTGGTGATCGATATGACTGCGGAAGCAAAACGGGCGGCCGAAACCCAAGGCATTCCCGGCCAGGAGATCGATGAGGAAATCGGCACGATCTACAAATTAATCATGCAGGGGTTGCGCTAAGTCAGGGTTTCCGCGAGGTCGACCACGGCTCTCGCGGCTGTGCCGGCCCTGTCATGTTCTGCTGGATGAATGGCGCCCTCTTGCCGGTAATGGTCTCAATCGACTTCAACAGCGGTCCGTGGACATCACGTAGAGATTGGTAGTGTTCGCTGTGGTACGCGAGGAGCGGCCCGACGATGCTCTTGTGCAGCGCTTCGGCTGCCGCCAGGAAGCGCTCGATTTCAGCCCGGGAAAGCTGTTCGGAAGGTTTGGTTCTGGCCATTTGGCGATCTCCGTTTGATGGGGTCGCCGCAACGAGGACTATAATCCTACATGCCAGACTGCCTGACAAGAGGGCTCGCCGCCTTACCCCGCAGGTAGCAGTAGGGCGACGGCGCCAAGCGCAGCCATCAGGAGCAACCACCAGCAAAGATGAGCAACGGCAGGCCCGGCGACCTCCTTTGGCACACGGGACAAACAAGAAGGTCGCCGAGCCTTACCGGCGCTGCTTTGTGAGGGAGACGACGCCGGATGAGATGAGAGTATGCGATCGTGCTAATCTCTGCGAACCATGCGAACGAAGGAAAGCCTTGTGGCACCGACGTTGAGATCAAGGTCGGCGGGGCGCTGATCGCTGCGGCAAGATTCCTCCAAAGGGCGGTACTGAGTCCAGAGCGGAACATTAGCGTCGGCTAACGGTTAATTCGGCAGTGTTCCGAACCGTGATTGGTAGAGCGATGGTGACGTTCATCTTGTCTATTTTTCCGGCCTGACGGCAGACCAGCTGCTAGGCAGCGCCGTTTCTATCCTGGCGTGTTTGCTGCTTTATAACGCTCTGGCTACGGACGCCTGACTGATAGGTCGGCCAGCGGCCCGGCATCCTTGGCAGCCGGCGATTGCGATCCCGATGCCAACTTCAAGACCTATCACGAGGCCAAAGACAAGCTTGCCGACGAAATCAATGGCGAGGGCCGGACAGGACGCCACACGTCCAGGCAGGGCACTCTGAGGGCATTGGCGATGCCCGTTGCCTCAAGGTGGCGAGCTTTTTCGTTAATAGGCCTCCGCGCTGGGCAATCTGTTCCGAGAGCTTCTGTGATGCCTCTATGACGCGGCAAACCTTGGAAAAGGTTTCCGTGGCAGGACCGGGGTACGATTCTAACAAACTAGGGCTGTATAGGCCACTAGCGCCCGACGATCCGGCTAATCATGTCGTCATCAGGTGCGCTGTCGGTGAATTCCCGTAGGAGCGCCTTCGCGTGGTCTACCCAATGCTCTTCAGCCAGGTTCAGCTCCCGAACGGATCTCCTGAAGGTCTCGCACACCACATCGAAATCGAAGGCGTTAATGCTGTAGCCTTCCTCGTCATGGTCCATCGGCCGCCTCCCCCAATGGGGGAAACTGTACGGAATCGTACGAAGCAACTGCAAGGCATTCAAAAGCAATTGGCCAACGCCGCCCGATCGTTCCACAACGTGTTGCTAATATGCAGCACCGACTGAATCTCCGATCAGCGGCACTTGTGGTTGGTTTCAACAGCTGCACGTTGACGGCAAGATGCCAAAGCCAACGACATGCGGGCGACGAAGATGGACAAGCGACAAAACACAAGAAATGTTGAGTTGGTCGGTCTTCTGGCCGTGCCGTTGTCAGTTCTAATCACGCTGCTGATAGCTGGAGTGATCCTTTGCTGAAATGTTTGAGTGGCAAAAGGCTGGGGCGGCGGGTTTTTCCCCTTTGAAAGAAGTCACCATGTCCCAATCCGTCGAACCCCCGATATTGCCAGAGGATAGCCCAGACCGTGAGGTGAACTGTGAAGTCGCATTAGAAGCCGCGTTTGCGGCCTTGGTGACTGCGTCAGAAGCGCAAGGTTGGACGCCACAGGAAACGGCTGCAACTCTTCTCAAAATCGCGACGGAGCATGCATACCGGGTTGAGGCCGCTGCGGCCCCAGAATTGCCGACCAGTAAGGACAAGGCAAAATCTGGTGTTCTCGCGAAAAATGGCAACAAGGCGCGGGTCGAGGACATCACGCCGAAGCCGAAGAAACGCTAGGGTCGCGCCGGCAGAGCCAGCAACACAAAGGCCAGCGCAGCCATCAGGAGGCACGCGGCCCCTACGGCTGGGTAGCGCTAGCCGCGATTGCTGTTGCCGGCGGCTGGTCTGCCTCTGCGATCCGATCCTGGCAAGATATTGTCGCCTAACAAACGGTCTTCGGTAGACAGCTTGGGCGGGTGGAAAGGACCAGTTGCGCCAATCTCGCCAAGCCATTCCTCATAGCCATCGTTCATCTTGGCTTTGAGGTCGGCTGCGTCAGTTACCCCGCGTTGGAACAGGCTCATAAGCCTTCGTGCGAAATGGTCCCTTGCCGGATGGCCTTCGGGAATTCCTGCCTCTGTGCAATAGTCGTTGAGAACCTTGGCGAGCATTGAAAGCAACTCGGAATCAATTGAAGTGTCGTATGACATCGCTTTCCCTCCTAGTAGGGCGAAAGCGTGATCGACTCTTCCAAACGCCAGCGCCCGTTCAATTGGCCGGCGACTTCCCTTCTCTACGCTTTAGTCAGGGATTAGCGAATCAATTCGGCATGCCGGGCTGTCGAGGTCTAGCCCTTCCCAAAAGGCTGGGTAGGGGTGTTCGTGCTCGGCAACCTTTCCAAGAGCTTCCGTGAAGCCTCTAGGATGCGGCGTGTCTCTTGGATGGTCGATTGTAGAGATTCCAGTTCTCTCTCCGCCCAGCGCTGGTTACGGCGGGCGCTTGGGCCTAACAGCGAAGCTTTGAAAAGGTTTCCTCGATCCCGATTCACAGCGGCCAGGAGCACGCTGGGCCGGCGCCGAAGGGTATGAAGCGTTGCTGATCGGTCGAGCAGCAAGCGATGAAGAGCTCGCCCTCACCAGCAGTCCGATCAATGAATAGACGGCATGGCGCTAGGGTCTCTCGCCTGATCCCATGTCCATAAAGGACCTTGTGACCTGTAGCGCTCAGATGCCAAGCTACTAATCATCCGGTTTTGCGTGAGGTAACAATGGACATCGATGAGTTCCGTGCGACCCTTCAGGATGTCGCGCCCCCGGCTAATCTTGGGATGGCCCTCCTAGCTCTATGGTGGGATAGACAAGGGGATTGGGAGCGGGCGCATGAGTGTGCGCAGGCCAACGAATCTGATCCGGCTCTGCATGGGTTCATGCCTATCTGCACCGCAAGGAAGGCGACCTTTCTAATGCAGCCTACTGGTACCGCCGTGCCGGGCAGCCGGTGGCAACTGGCAAGCTGGACGCAGAGTGGGAATCGATTACAGAAACACTTCTTGCAGGATAGTGGTGGCCGCCGGGAGGCAGCGTAGCGCCTCATCTCCCCCGTAGAGGCGAAACTTACCCCCGCCCTATGGGATCGGCCGCGCCCTGGAGCTTCGAACGTTTCCCACAAAATCCATACAGCGAGATTGTTCTCGCGTTTGGGTAAGGTCTTTCTTAATAAGCGAAATCTAATGTGACGTATTTCTGTCACTCAACAGCTGCAGACTTCATTTTACTGAGCACCGTTAGCTTCTTGGTAGCTCTCATGACTATAAACGTCTTGCGGGCGAATAGCTTTCATGCTGCCTTCGGCGCACTCAGGAATCAGGGAGCTTAGGCATGGCGGAGCGGATTTTGGCGCGCGACGGGAATTGGGTTTTGCATCTCGCGCGCTTGCAGCAAGTCGTGTCGCTTCGCTCCAGCACTTCTGCCTTGACGATCCTAACTGTTGCCCTTGCGCTGAGCGCCGCGCCAGCTTGGGCCGATGGCGGCAACGGCACAGGCGTGAGTGCTGGACAGGGGGGTGTCGACGGTGCACTAGCGGGCGCCACAGGCCAGAATGTCCCCAACGGCGCGACCGCCGGCGGCGGCGGTGGCGGCATTGACCTCACGACGGGCAACGGTGCGCCCGGAGGGTCGGGATCGGGAAGCACCACAGCCAACAACCCAAATGGCATTGCCGGTGCGACTGGTGCTACGGGTCTGGTCATCTCCACGGACGGGACCATTGCAACCAGCATCAGCGGCGGGGCCGGCGCTTCAGGCTCACCTGGCACGAACGGCGTCGTCAGGAGCGGTGGCGGTGGTGGTGGTGGTGTCGGCGTCAGTGCCACGGCCGACGTAACGGTCACTGGCACAGGATCTGTGCTTGGTGGTACTGGCGGTCGAGGCGGGAACGGCGGCAACAGCGGCAGCGGCGGTGGCGGCGTCGGCATATTTTCGTCCGCAAATGTTGTTGTAGAGGCGGGCGGCAGCGTTACCGGCGGCACGAGTCTCCTCACAATTGGGGTCCAAGCAGGCGGCGGCGGCGGCGCAGCTGCCATCGTCCTAACCTCTGGCGGCACAGTCCAAACAGCGGGAATCTGCTCGGGGGCACCGGCGGAAGAACCATTCTCGGCGGCGGTGGCGACGGCGGAGCTGGTGTTCTTCTACTTTCGGGTGGAACCGTGATCAACGGGACGGGGGCTACGATCATTGGCGGGGCCGGTGGTCAGGCTGGAACGGCAGGCGATGGTGGCTCGGGGATCAAGGGCGCCAACATAGCCGTCATCAATGCGGGCACGATTACAGGTGGCGCCGTCGGCGCAGGTGGTGGGACCCCGTTAGCCGGCAAAGCCATCCAGTTCACCGGTGGCGTCAATTCGCTAGAGATCCAGGCAGGTTAGAACATCACTGCAATGTGGTTGCTTTCAGCAATGCCGATACGTTCAAGCTAGGCGGTGATACCAATGCCAGTTTCGATGGGTCCCAGATCGGCGCTGGCGCCAAATACGACGGCTTCGGACTCTATGAAAAAACAGGAAGCAGCACCTGGACACTGACGGGGACAACGACTGCAGTTACGCCGTGGACGCTGTCCGGCGGCGTCCTGCAGATTTCAAGCGATGGCAATTTGGGAGCCCCTTCGGGCGGCTTGACCTTCAATAGCGGCACGCTGCAGACGACCGCCGACATCACCAGCGACCGGAGCGTCGCCCTGACCGGCAACGGAACGTTCCTGACAGACAACAGCACGACCCTCACGCTCAGCAATGTCGTCTCGGGCGCAGGCGGCCTCACGAAAGCCGGAGGCGGCACGCTGGTTTTGACGGGCGTCAACACCTATGCGGGGGGCACGACGATCACAGCCGGCACGCTGGTTGGCAATGCGGCTTCGATCCGTGGCGACATCGGCAATGCCGGCACCGTCGTGTTCGATCAGGCGGCGGACGCCACCTTTGCCGGCGATATCTCCGGCACCGGCGCGATGGTGAAGGGCGGCGCCGGCTCGCTGACAATATCGGGCACCTCGCTGCTCGACTGGACCGTCGACCAGGGTAGCCTCGTCTCGGCGGCCGAGCGCTTCGGCGGCGATGTCGCGATCGGCGCCGGCGCCTCCTTCGCATTCGACCAAGTCGCCAACGCCAGCTATGCCGGCGTGCTCTCGGGCGCCGGCAATTTCATCAAGAGCGGCGACGGCACGCTGGTGCTCGCCTCGGACAACTCTGCCTTTGCTGGCGGAACTTCAGTCGCCAGCGGCACGCTTGCCGCAGGCGCTGCGAACGCGTTCAGTTCCTCCTCGCAGTTCTCCGTCGCCTCGGGCGCCACTCTCGATCTTGGCGGCACCTCGCAGTCGATTGCGGGGCTGAGCAACGCCGGAACGGTGCGCATCGCGGGCGGCGGCCTCGGCAAAACGCTGACCATCGGCGGCGATTACGTCGGCAATGGCGGCAACGTCGTTCTCAACACGGCGCTGGCTGGTGACGGTTCGCTGACAGACATGCTGGTGATCGGCGGCAACACATCAGGGACAGGCACGCTTCAGGTCGTCAATGTCGGCGGCTCGGGCGATCAGACGGTCGGAGGCATCAAGATCGTCGACGTCGGCGGCATCTCGAATGGCACCTTCTCGCTCAACGGCAATTATATCTTCGAAGGCGATGCGGCGGTCGTCGCGGGCGCCTATGCCTACAGGCTCTACCAGGGCGGCGTGAACACCCCCGGCGATGGAGACTGGTATCTCCGTTCCGAACTCGACAACAGCCTGCTCTTTCAGGCCGGTGCACCTGTGTACGAAGCCTATGCGGGCGTGTTGCAGAGCTTCAACCAGCTCGGCACGCTGCAGCAGCGGCTTGGCAACCGCTCGTGGACCGTAGAAGCGCAAGGCGCCGACGGGATCTCCGACGATGTAAAGGCCGAGGCCGGTATCGGGCTGTGGGGCAGGATCGAAGGCAACCGCGGCTCCTACGATCCGGAAAGCTCCACCACCGCAATGACTTACGATACCTCGACCTGGAGGCTGCAGACCGGCGCCGACATGCTTGTCTCCGATAGCGCGGCCGGTCAGCTCATCGGCGGCCTCGCCTTCCAGTATGGCACGGTATCCGCCGACATCTCGTCGGTGTTCGGCAGCGGGTCCATCGATACCACCGGCTACGGCGTTTCCGGCTCGTTGACCTGGTACGGGGCGGAAGGCTTCTACCTTGACGGCCAGGCGCAGGTGGTCTGGTACGACAGCAATCTCGACTCGGCGACCGCCGGACAGCGGCTCGTCGACGGCAACAACGGCGTCGGCTACGCGCTCGGTGTCGAAGCGGGCAAGCGCATCATGCTCGATCCCAATTGGTCGCTGACGCCGCAAGCGCAGATTGCCTGGTCGTCGGTCGATCTCGACGCGTTCACCGACGCCTTTGGCGCTAGGGTTACCCCCGGAACCAACGACAGCCTGCTCGGCCGCCTCGGTCTCTCGCTCGACCACCAGACGCAGTGGCAGGACCGCACTGGCCGCGCCGGCCACACTAATCTTTATGGCGTGGCCAACCTTTATTACGACTTTGAGGATGGCTCCTCTGTCGACCTCGCCGGCAGCACCCTTTCGAACCGCAACGAGCAACTCTGGGGCGGCGTCGGTATTGGCGGCACGATCAATTGGGCCGACGACAGGTTCTCGGTCTTCGGCGAAGCCGTCGCCCGGACAGGCCTCAAAAACTTCGGTGATAGTCACGCGCTGACCGGCTCACTGGGGTTGCGGGTCAAGTGGTGACGGAGGGCGCTCCCATCTGAAACTGGACCCTAGAGTTTTTCAATCTCTTCCACCCGATATGAGTTCATAGCCCCTCGGCCGAAACTATTCCGCTTCCAGTGATGAACGATACCCTGCGAAGGCTGGCTACGCTCTTGTAGAGGGCATCAGTTCCGACGAGATCAGCGAAGAAGTTGGCAGCCGAGGTCATCCTCGAGGCGATGAAGAACCGCGCCGGCGGCGAGGGTGGATGACCACCCCTTGCCGAGGTCAAAACGGTTCTGGATTGTCGCAGGGGTTCTCACAACGGTTATCGTGCACGCCCTAGTTATGTCCCTGACCTTTACCGCCTCAGCCCGCACTGATGCCTAACGGACAATTCCAGCGATCCGGACGGCGACTGCATCAAGTCCGCTTTTGTAAATTCTGGTGAGGACGTGCTCTGCGGCTTCTGCCCTTTGAGCAGTGCATCCGCGGAGGTCACCGCCTCCTAGCCTGGCAGGCCTATTGGCGAGGCAGTCCCAAACACCCCAGGTTCCCTTGGCTTCCATGTGGCAGTAAAATCTGTGCTGATGATTTTCCATATCTGCACAACGCCTAGCGCGATCTTTAGGGTGCATCACATCCTTGGAGGTGGTTAATGCGCGCCCGAGCGCCGCACAAAGTGAGCACACGTGGCCTAAGATTTCTCGACAGGTGGGTTGCTGCCGAGCAACTGCCTATTGTGGCGCGGGGAGATCCGATCGCTGCCAGCGAGCTGGCAGATCAGCTGATGACCGCAGCCGAGAAGGCCGGCATCCCTGCCGACGAAATCAACGGCGAGGTCGAAAGCGTATTTGAATCGCTTTTGGAGGTAACGCGGCGTCGCACTGGTGAAATGCTCTAGCCGCGGAACCATTTCCTCCAGAATATCCATTTGGACCTTCTGCGCTTACGAAGCCGCACAATCGGCCTGTCGAAGTCGTCCGGGTCGCACTCGGCAAGAAACCGCCGCCGCCATTCATCGCTTTGCTCGTTTCGCTGCCGTCTGAGACTCAGCTTGCCCTCACGAGGCACGGGAGCATCCAACCCCGCCAGAAGGCCGATGTGCGGGCTAACGCTGTCGAAATCGTCAAGCGTGTCTTCGTAAAACAGGCGGAGTGGTTCGATCCCGGCCCTAGCAAAAAACGAATTCCAGCGACCGGTGCCGATGGCAATCTGGGCAAGGGCGAAGTCGATGCCATACGCCGAGTACTCGGCCTTCTTCACGGCAGCAGTCTTGCTGGTCCAAGCACCATCCTGCGATGCTTTTGCCCAGGAAATTGCCTGGCCGAGCCGATCGCGCCTTTCAAGGTATATCCACCCCGGGTCAGGAAACCACTCCGTAAGCCTGATATCCCTGCTTAGCTCATAGAAATGGGACGGGAACAGTTTGGTAGCTGCTACTCCGTTTGGCGTGGCGCTGGCGGCAATACGGGTGCAACGCTCAACCGTCGGGGTCTTCTCTTCTCGGTTGAAGTATTCTTTCGGATCTCCCAGCACGCCCGTGCTGCGCATCTTTTCGCAAAGAAGCGTGCTGCCGGATCGCTGCAAGGTCGCAATGATAAGCGTCTTGCCGGGACGTTTCCAACCTGTGGGCGGGCTGATCAGCATGGACGACAAATAACAACGGTATCACCGCCGAGTCCACCTTGCCACTTCAGGGATGCAAAACCGACGTCAGTTCGACCTGCCGGTCCTTGGCGAAGTAAATAGCTCCATCATAAGCGTGTTTCTCCTTCGCCGCGGTGCTCCATGCAGAACCAGTGCGAGGGCGCCCGTGGCTTCGCAAAGCCGAACCCTCCATCTTTGCCGCAGCCGGCGTGCTCGCACGCATGATTGTCGACCCGTCGATCACGCGGTGCCGCTGTCATGCCTTCGGCAAGCCGTGATGGTTCATCGCTCATGCTGAAAAGATTCCACAAATCGTCTTGACGGGCAAGGAAAATGTTCCTCTTTTGTTCACATGGCGCACGATCCGATCGACACGCTGGGCAAGGCGACCCGGCACAACATGCTTGTGAAGGCAGAGTGCAGCTGCGGCAATGTCCGCTACTGCCGATCCGCCGACCTGATGATGGTCTATGGCGGAGGTGTCGATCCCTTGAAGCTCAAGTTCGACTGCAACCGGTGTAAGCCGCAGATCAAAATCACGCTTCTCGAGGTCCATCCCGAGCACCTGCCGAAGCGGCTGATGGTCCACAAGCCGATGAAGATCGACAGCAAGATCGTGTGGCATACAGAGAGATTTCGAGGGTAGGTGCTTGCCAAAACAGGGCGCGCTTTGTCCTGCTCGCCGGCGCCAAGTGCCGGCATAGGTAGCTTTGAGATTGTGGTGGATTGAGAATGGGCTGCTAAATGTACGAAACAGCAGCCAGGATGGCCGCCCCAAAAGACAGCAGAATTGAATTTGCGAACTCGCTACGTGGCTTTGCCGCCCTTGGCGTGGCTCTCGGCCATTTTGGCGGCATGTTCTGGACAAAGCCGGAAGTTATTTCCTATTTCACAGGTACGCCGATCCTACCCACGCAAAACCCATTGCCTTGGTTCAGCAACATTGTGCTGTGGCCAATCAACGTTGCGGTCGTCGGCGTTGCGGCCTTTTTCCTGATCAGCGGGCTGGTCATTCCGATTTCAATCGGTCGGAGTTCAACAGTCCGATTTCTCGCGGCTCGCGTGATGAGGCTTTTTCCGACCTATATGGTCTGCTTCACTATCGTGCTTGCCGCCATCGGCGCGGGCTCATGGTATTTTGGAACGTCTTGGCCGCCGATCAGCAACAGCGACATAGCCATTCACTTTCTGCCTGGGTTGCGCGCTCTTTTCGGAAGCAGAGACATCGACGGGGTTGTCTGGACCCTGGAGGTGGAGCTTTGTTTCTACCTGATGTGCGCCTTGGCAGCACCGCTGTTCCGAAGGCAGTCCGTGTTGGTTTTCGCCATCCCGGTTGCATTGGCGGTTGCCGCCTCAATTCCGAACATCAGACCTGACTTTGTCGTTTCGGTCTCGCCCTACCTGGTATTCATGTTCATCGGTGTTTGCTTCTACTATCTACACACCGGTGCCATATCGGGAGTTTCGGCCATAGCTGTATTTTCGGTGACGATTGCCTCAACGGCCGTTGCCTCTTTTGGCGTCCTGCAGGTCAGCTATATGACCGAGGTCGCCGTATCGTATCTGGTCGGGTTAGCCATTTTTACGCTCGCCTATCGGTTCCCAAACTTTGTACCAAAAGGGCGCGCGGTCAATTTCATGGCGAACATCAGCTATCCATTTTACTTGGTGCACGCCATTCCAGGGTATGTCTTGATGTTGATCATCGTTGGCGGTGGCGGGGTGTCAAGAACATTCGCGGTGGCAGCGGCGATCTGTTTTGGCGCAGTCATCGCCGCTGCCGTTCATTATCTGGTAGAGTTGCCGACGCGCCGAATGAGCAGTGATATCCAGCGCAACACGCCGCCGATCGCGGCTACCAAGCTCAGCTAAGGCAGTACGCTTTCGCAGGACAACGCCTTCAGGTCGTCCGGGGTCTTGGCGGCATCGATCGCCGGAAGCTCGGTGATGTCTCGCAGACGCTGCTTTTCTGCTGCGACATCGGCCAGTGCTGCTTTGTCGTCGGCTTCCAGCGCCCTCAGGGCGTCAACGTCCTTCGCTTCCAATAATGGCGCTCGCTCGGCGCGCAGGCGGTCCCTGGTGCAGTCCTTGGCCTTGTTCATGTCGACCGTGATCTTGCCCTTGCGGTCGACCCATGCGGCCCGAAACTCGTGCAGATCGGCCGGAAAATCTTCAAGCTTGCAGCGCCGCCATGACACGGCGGTGAGGCCGAGCGCTGCCCATGTTTGGCCGGTCTTGCCGATCTCGGCTTGAATATGCCCGTCGGTCAGGCTGGCGATGTCATCGCGCTCGAATAGCTGCATGCGCCCGACTGAGCCATCATCGAAGCTCACGGCCACAACGGTGTCGACCTTCATCATCATTGCACTCCAAAGCCTGAAACGTGCCACGCGGCGGGATCGACGGCCAGATTTGTTGTCGCCGTGTTGTCAGTGCAGTCGATGGCGACAGAACCGGCCGCCTGCGAGCCATTGCGGATGTTGGCCCTTCGAGCGTTCGCCACGGCGTAGGTTGTGGCTGTCATCTCCGCCGCGCAGGAGCACATCCAGTTTGCCGAGGCAAAGTCGGTGCCGATGGTGACGGTCAGGATCCCTGGGCCGGTATCGGTGATGCTGGTCACGTTGAAGCTGGCGGCGTTGGTAGGCACGCCCGCCGAGACGGTACATTTTGTCCAGAAGCCGCAAAGGTCGTCTGATTTGAAAGCGCCCATTATATGTATCGCCCTCCGTCCACACAGTTTCCGGCAGCATTGCCAGGAAAGTAGTTCACGCCAGCGGCGCCCGTGTCGACCACGCCGCCTGCTCTTACCGTGTATCTGGGACCCGTCGCCGCACCCGATATGGTATTGGCGTTGCACTGCATGACCGCCCCCGACTCGCAGTAGACCGTGGAATAGACGAACGCAGGCGCTCCACTGAAGGTGACCGTACAAAGCTGAATTTGCAGGATGCCGCCGCCGCCCGCATACCATGCAAAATTGCCGCCACCGCTGCACAGCAGAGTGACCGAAGAGCCGTTGACAACACCGCCATACAGGCATGTGAAATATGCCCAGGCGCAAGCACCAAACTCCATCTTGCCGGGGATCGTCACATTGGCCAGACTTGCTGCCTTGATGCCGGAATCGGCACTTGAAACAAGCTTGAAGCCTTGGATGGAGAGACGCGCGCCCGGCCCCGACACATCGATACACGATGCGGTCGTTGAGATCAGGCAGTTGCTGGGTGTTGTGATGTCGCCGGCAAGCGTGACAATCCCCGTTCCGACCCATGGTCCGCGAAGGGCAATGCCGGCCGTATATGTGGCAATTGCGGCCTGAATGGTGACGTTGTAGATGGAGATGTCGAGCGCAGCGACAACATCGATTGCTTTCTGCAGCGTAAGAAACGCACCGCCAGAACTGTTGATGAGGCCGGTGTTGCTGTCGTTGCCGTCGCCCCGCACATAGTAAGTACGATTGGCCGTCAGGACTTCTCGGCCCGGCCCCGTCGCCCCCGTTGGCCCGATTACTCCGGTCGGTCCGGTTGCCCCGGTGATGCCTGTCGGTCCCGTCGGTCCCGTCACTCCTGTCGCGCCCGTGATCCCGGTGACACCCGTGGCGCCAACTGGCCCTGTCGCACCGACGCCGCCGGTCACACCGGTCGGCCCGGTTACTCCGGTCGGTCCCGTCACCCCTGTCGGCCCGGTAATTCCGGTCGGACCAGTCGCACCGACACCGCCGGTAACGCCCGTCGGTCCTGTGGCTCCTGCCGGACCCGTAGACCCAACCGGGCCACTCGGGCCTGTTGCGCCGACGCCAGCCGGTCCGGTCGGCCCTGTAGGTCCAGTCGGGCCGTCGCCGCGGAGCAACGCCAAAGTCGCCGGCGATAGCGCGTCGGGCGTGACTACCTGATTTTTGAGCTTGCCGTCGCTTCTCCGAACGTCCGCGAGCGCATCGATCGTTTCGTCGGCGCTGCGCACGAGCTCGGTGAGATCAGCATCCATGTTCGTGCCGGGGAAGTTCGACACACCCTGCTGCTCTTGCTGATATGCCGTGTATGAATAATCGAGGACGGGCTTCGTCGGAGAGGGCATTTTGGTGCACCAAGAACGTCGCTTCCAAGATCGCATCGCGGCCGGAGCAGCGCTCCGCACTCAGATTTCAGATGCTTGTTGGAAGTCCGTTGACGTTAGCTCCGGCAGGATTCCGAAGCGGTTGGTGCAGATGCCCGAGTTCTGCTCTGTTCCGGCTGTGGAAATATTACCCGATTTGGGCTCGGAAACCTAGGCTATTCTAAGCGAAACTGAAATCCGCCGTCGACATAGACATCGCATTGCATAAGGCAGTTCGAACGCCGGGCTCGGCGGCGCACCGGACGGCGTGCCAAGTTGGCGGCCTATATTGGATCGAACTACACGGTTTACGACCGGCGGACCGACCGTGGAAACAGTTCTGCCACAGAGCACCCGCGCCTCACGACTACGCATCAGGTAGAGTTGTTCGGCGCGGAAGATGCGAGCAATCCACTTCGCGCCGGCACACTGAGGAGCTACTCGAACGAGCGGTGTATACGGAGGGTTGTGCCGACTCACGCTTTGCGTCGAAATCGAGAGGCCGGAAGCCAAGTTAAGCTCGCTATTGTCGAGAAAGGAACGGTTCGTTGGCTGTTGTCGATAAACGATATGCGGGACCTTTGGCTGGCTCCCCGGAAAACGCCAACATGCGCAAAAAATAGGCAGTTTCTCTATTAACCCGTTGAGTACCCGCTGCCGTCCCGCTAGGATGAGAATCAAGTACACGGGGCCTATTTGGATGAAAAGCGCAACTTTGCCGAGTGTATTCAGCGAAGCTGAAGTAGAACGTATTCCCGTTTATCAACCCTATTTGGCGGGTAATGTATCGAGGTACGTCAACGATTGCTTGGACTCGGGATGGATTTCATCCCGCGGCGAATTCGTTTCCAAGTTCGAAATGGGGTTCGCGGAATTTATCGGAGGGACCGGCGCCACTAGCGTTGCCAACGGGACCGTTGCGATTCATCTGGCGCTGGACGCGTTGGGAATCGGGCCGGGCGACGAGGTAATAGTTCCCACTTTGACATACATCGCTACCGTGAACACCATTCTGCAGACCGGAGCGAAGCCTGTCTTCGTGGATTCGAATGAAGACACTCTGCAGATGGACCCCGAGGGCGCCGAGCTAGCTGTAACCCCCCGGACAAAAGCAATAATGGCTGTTCATCTTTATGGGCATCCTTGCGACATGACTTCACTCTTAGCCATCTGCCGCAAGTATGACCTTCTGCTGATTGAGGACTGCGCAGAAGCATTCGGATCCAAATGGAATGGGCGACATGTCGGAACGTTCGGAGACGCAGCGACGTTCAGCTTTTTTGGCAACAAGACGATTACAACTGGCGAGGGTGGAATGGTGGTGGTGCGCGACCCAGCGATTATGGATCGATGCCGCAGACTCAAGAACCAAGGGGTATCACCGACTCGCGAGTACTGGCACGACATGTTGGCTTACAATTACCGGATGACGAATATCCAGGCGGCAATTGGATTGGCACAACTCGAAATGGCCCCCGAGATCCTCGCTCTGAAAGCTGGATTGGCGCATGCCTATCGCGTGGGACTGACCGGTTTGCCTTTATGCACCCACGAGCCTGTGGGAAACGCAACCCACTCCTATTGGATGTGTTCAGTGATTGTAGATCGTCCTCAAGACCGCGACCCTCTTAGAGCGCATTTGGCGGAACACGGGATAGAAACCCGACCATTCTTTCCGCAGACTCACACGATGCCCCATTGTCGAGGTGAGGGAGAATTCCCCGTTGCTGCGAGCCTAAGCGCTCGTGGCATCAACCTACCAAGCTACCCCGGTTTGAGCCAGGGTCAGGTCAATAGGATTTGCGCTGCGATACGCTCGTTTTGGAGATAACCTCCTCCAGGATTCGGTGCGGGCGCAGCCGCAAGAGGGATGAATCGTGAATTACCTTAGAGGTATCTGGGCTGCCCGCTATTTCTGGTGGCACTTGTCGATGTCGGATTTGCGTTCGCGGTGGCGGCGCTCCTTCTTCGGTCTGTTTTGGTCCATACTCCAGCCTCTCGGCTTAACTTTGCTGCTGTCTCTGGTTTTTAGCCGAATCTTCGGCATGCGGATTACGGAATATGCCCCTTACATCCTGTCAGGGATGATTATGTGGGAGTACGTGGTCGGCTCGGTGATCGGAGGGTCACTAGCTTTCGTGCAGGCTGACGCCTACATCAAGCAAACACGGCACCCCCTTGCGATCTATACACTGCGCAATGCTTTGTCGGGCTTAATCGTTCTCGCGACGGCAAGCGTAGCGTTGGTTGGATGGGTGCTTATCGTTATGCCCCACAATTTTGGCTGGTGCTGGCTGGCCGCCCTTTCCGCATTTCCGATACTTGGCCTCGTCGCCTGGGCAGGGGCAACGATTACAGCCTACATCGCAGCGCGCTTTCGCGATTTGCCTCACGCCCTGGGCCTGATCATGCAAGCGATGTGGTTTGTCTCCCCAATCTACTTTGAGCCATCGACGTTTCGAAACGGGGATCTACACGCGCTCGTCGACTTCAATCCGATATATCACTTATTACAGATCGCGCGGGCTCCGCTCTTGCACGGGCAGTGGCCGACCATGGAGAACTATGGCTGGTCTGGCGGAACGTTAGTTGTTCTCGGGACTATCGCCATCCTAGTTGGGCGCCGGTCTGAGAAGCGGGTGATCTTCTACCTATGACAAACGCCATTCACCTCAAGAACGTCAACTTGCACTACGCATCGGTGGCCTTCCGTGAGCGCTCTCTGAAGTCCTTGGTTGCCGCTTGGGTTAGCCAAGGCCGGAGCAAGCGCGACCTGACCGACATCCATGCACTCAAAGACATTTCACTAAGCGTCGACCAAGGGGAGCGGATTGGCTTGCTTGGCCACAATGGCGCCGGGAAGAGTTCGTTCCTAAAGATGGTTGCGGGTCTCTATCCGATTTCGTCGGGGTGCAGAGAAGTTAGCGGAACAGTCAGATCGATGCTCGATTTGAGTCTTGGCTTCGAACCTGATGCTACCGGACGCGAGAATATTCTTTATCGTGGTCTGCTGCTTGGCCTTGCGCCAAAGAAGATGCGATCAATGGAAGCCGAGATCGTCGATTTCGCCGACCTTGGTGAGTTCATCGATTACCCGCTCAAGACCTATTCCGTCGGCATGCAAGTCCGCTTGGCCTTCGCGATCTCAACGTCTGTCGGTGGCGACATTCTTCTTCTGGACGAAGTCGTCGGAGCGGGCGATGCTCGTTTCATGGGAAAGGCTCGAGCCCGGATCATGAGCCTGGTCGAGCAGTCTGAAATCATGATCCTGGCTAGCCATGACCTAGCTACGGTGCGCCAATTGTGCCAGCGGGGGCTTGTTTTTGCCGACGGGCACATCGTGTTGGATGCACCAATCGAGCAGGCGATTAAATTCTATGAAGAGAATTTCTCAAAATGAAAGCTCTCTCTAGCATTCTGCGAACTCCTGCCCCGGACGACTTGCGGAATCTGAAATATCCCATCGCCTTCGTACACATCCCCAAGACGGCTGGGACGGCGTTCGTCGAATATTTAATTGAGAATATTGGTGATCAGTCCAAAGTAGCGCCGCCGTTTATGGGTGATATGGCAGTGACCAGAGATGGACGAAGCTCGTATCAGCTCTACTGGGGACACTATGATTATTTCCTGCTAAAGGAAACCGGCCGGAGATTCACATTCGTCACCTTCCTACGGCACCCCCTGGCAAGGGCGATTTCCCAATGGAAGTCGTGGTCGAACCCCAACAATCTGACGGAAGCCTGGTTGAACGTCATGGAGCCCTATCAGATCGAAGCGCTCCGTTTCGCGCAGAATGCGACGCTCGAAGAATTTATCATGTCCTCAAATCCGTACATTGAGGGGCACATTAGAGACGTGCAGACCAGGTATTTGGCTGACGCTCCCGACAGGCCCGGTATGCTAGATAGCGCAAAACGCAATCTTGAAGCCGTCTTCCGTTTTTGCGGAATTGTCGAACGTTTCGAGGACTCTATCAGGCTGTTTCAGGCTAGCTTCAAGAACTCCCTGCCATACGCTGTCGCTCCGACCCGTGAAAACAGATCAAGGGAAATCGACGTGCACCTCTCTGCGGCAGCACAGGCCCGCGTTCGCGCTTTAAGTTCAAACGATTTTGAGCTCTATGACTTCGGCTGCAGGCTGTTCGAAAAGCGGTGTCGCAAGGTGCTCCGAAATTGAACGATATTATTATCTCCCCTAAAGCCAATCCGGTTTCCGGAGCGACGCTAAGCGCAACGGGAATGCCGCGCATCATGTGGCTGTTGAACCACAGTTCGGCTCGCCGATTCGAAATCCCAATGCTTAGAGCTTGCGGATTTGATGAAATTTTTCTTCCGAAAATCCATCCGGTCGATCCCAGTTTCCGCAGCGCGTCGGTAGACTTCTCAGAAGATAAAAACCTGACGATTCCCCCCGCGGATCTTGCTGTCTTAAATGCGGCAGATTGGTATGGGGATCCCGGACGTGATGCCTGGGCGGTGGCCAACCGCCATTTTTCGCTACTCTTTTTCATTGTTCACACGGCGGAAGCGCTGGGTAGCATATCCGACCATTTTCAGGGGGCTGCAATATGGCGGGCCTATGGGCTCGAGCGAACGAATAGCTACTCGAACATTCGCAAGCATTTT
Organism: Mesorhizobium sp. C264A; assembly: GCF_040324515.1. Lineage (NCBI taxonomy): Bacteria > Pseudomonadati > Pseudomonadota > Alphaproteobacteria > Hyphomicrobiales > Phyllobacteriaceae > Mesorhizobium > Mesorhizobium sp. C264A. The sequence goes on from NZ_JAMYVY010000001.1 coordinate 1,272,333, forward strand.
ACGAATGGCGTCAAAACCGTCGAGAAAATGGGGGATCGTTTTTGGTTCGGCGAAGCCTATGAGGACTTACGTGAGGTGGAAGGCGAGCTGATTCAAAGGCGAGCCGTCTACCTGCCGCTCGGTCTACCCGCGACGGACGTAATAAATGGGTGGACGGGCAGGGATCGTCGCGTCTTTTTCGTCTGCCCAGACATCGGTTTCAATCCCTACTATCGAGGGATCTTCGAAGAATTCAGTCGTGATTTTGCCGGTTTGCCCTATGCGGTCGGTGGGAGCCAACCCATAACTGTCGCCGATCCAAATGTCCTCGGCTTTGTCTCCAAGGAGGAGCACGAACGCAACATGCGGGAAATGCGGGTGATGTACTATCACTCCCGCGAGCCGCGTCATATTCACTATCATCCATTTGAGGCGGTACGAGCCGGCATGCCATTGGTTTTTATGGCCGGCGGTATGCTCGACAAGCTCGGAGGCGTTGGCCTCCCTGGCCGGGCGCGGACAGGAGATGAGGCAAGGTCCAAGATCCAGAGGCTGCTACAGGGAGACGATCGCCTGATTGAGGAGATCCGAACAAGTCAGCACGTGCTGCTAGACCCTATGCGGCCGGAGAAACTCGAGGACACATGGCGGAGAAACCTAACCCACGTCGTTGAGCGGTTGCAGGTTTCCAGCGCTTCGCAAATCGCTGTACGGACACGAAAGAAGCGGATCGCGATTATATTACCTATCGTTTATCGCGGCGGAACGTTGCGTGCTGCCAAGCTCCTCGCGGAGGCGGTTTCGCGCGGTTCCGAGCAAGCCGGGGAATCTGCGGAAGTCGTGTTGCTCCATCTCGATCAACCTTCCGCGTATTCCGCAAAGGATTGGTCTGATTTGCCTCCGTCTGTGACCACCAGGACCTTCAACTGGTGGGTCTTGGACAAGGCCGAAGCAAAGACGGCAATGATGTTCGACGGCCACTCTGACTGGAATCCGGTCTATGAGAAATATCTGGTGGTCGACGATGGAATAATGCAACTTGGCGACTGCGACCTGTGGGTAGTGATTTCGGATCGGCTGTCATTGCCGATATTGCCCATGCGACCTGTGATGCTGACTGTCTTCGACTATTTACAGCGCCACTATCGAGTCTCTGATCTTGATGAGCAGATTTTGCTGGCTAACCGGTTGGCCAAACACGTACTGGTCACGACAGAGTTTACCAGGCAGGACGCTCTCCAATATGCGGGCATCGATCCCGCCGTGTCACCAAAGTGCCAATGCTGGTGCCCGGAAGGGGCCAGGCTACGCGGCAGCGAAACGAGGGTGACGAAGGTACACACTTCATCTGGACAACCAATCTGGCGGCACACAAGAACCACCGTAGAGCTCTGGCCGCTTTGCAGCTCTACTATGAGACCTACCAAGGCAAACTGAGCTGTCACGTGACGGGTTTCGGCTCTAGCGAAATCCTTAAAAGCCAGTTGCCACACCTTGAAGGCCTTAACCGGGTCGTTGCCGGTAGCCGTGCGCTTCGGCAGAAAGTGAGATTTCTGGGCGAGCTGTCTGACGAAGCCTACCGAAGGGAACTCGCTGCGGCCGCATTCCTATGGCACCCGACAGAATTGGACAACGGTACGTTTAGTGTCATTGAGGCCGCGCACTACGGTGTTCCGTCTCTCTCGAGCGACTATCCGGCAATGCGTGAGATGGATGGTCAATTTCAGCTCGGCCTATCTTTCATGGATCAGGAAGATCCTGAAGACATGGCTGCTCAGTTGCACGAAATGGAACTCAATCTGGCGGAGCGAAGGCACTCTTTGGCAACCGAGAAACATCTCGAAGAGCAAGGTGTGGAACACCTAGCGTCTAGCTACTGGCGCGTCGTACGCGAACTCATATGAGAAAGTACGGCATTTTCATCGCATACGCCCCGACTATTGACCTTCGGACAGAGGGGCTAGGGCGGTATTTGTCCTCGTTTCTCAAGGCGGCCACGGCCCGGGGTGATGCTCATTTCGCGATTCTTTGCCCGAGTTGGTCTCGAGAAGCCCTAGTAAAGCTATGCAAGGAAGCCGATATCCCCACCCAGGCTTTCAGTTTTGTCGGCCCCGATGAAACCCCGCTGTTGTATCGGGTTTATCAACTTTTCCAGCGTGGCAGAGAGACGAAGAAGCGCCGCAAGCGCTTTCAGGCGATCCGGGATAGACTTTATCCTGTGGCGTTTGCCCATGCCGAATGGCTGAAGGGCCGTATTGCAAGTACGAGAAGCCTTACGGCCCTGACGGCCTTCGCCTTGTATTGCGTGTCCTTGTCGGTTCCCCTAGCCGCCATCGTTCTCGGGACACGGCTCGTAAGGAGGAGCCGGACCCTAGCCCGTCACGGGTTGAAGCATACTGCTGGAGTACTATGGCAAAGCATTACTTCGCTTAGCTTGGTGTCGCCCTCAACCGTCCGTTTCAGACTCTACGAAGTTATGCTGGAACGGGAAACCGCTCTGATGATCCAAAGTGGGAACAGACAGAGTGATATTAGCGCCTGGTACACCCCAGCCGCCTTCTGGCCAAGAGTATCGGATTTGAAGGCGCCTGTGCTGACCTGCGTTCCTGACGTCGTTCTCGCCGAATTCCCCGTAGGCTTTGCGAGACACGGCGGCGTTCCCATGCAGCACGCATACCAGACGGTGGCCAGCACAATTCGCCGGAATAAGAATTTCGTCACTTACAGTGATCATATCAAACAGAGGATCCTCGTTGAAAAATTCGGCGTCGATCCCGATGCAATCCGGACTATACCCCATGCCCCGAACGACCTAAGTCGTCCCATCTCGATCACCGGTTTTGTCGACAACGAAGCAACCGCGCGCGCTTACGCCGAGATGTTGCTGCTCGGCGCTGTCCGGAAGGCCAGCAATGAGCGGTATGCCAGTACTTTTAGCAACCCGCAGGTGAAGTTTCTTTTCTATGCCAGCCAGTTTCGTCCATCTAAGAACGTGATCACACTGCTTCGCGCCTATGAGTGGCTTCTCCGAAAGAGACGGATAGGTCACAAACTGATTTTGACTGGCTTCAGCCACTACGAGAGCGTCAGGATTTTCTTGGACCAACACAACTTACGCTCGGATGTGTTGTGCGTTCACGGACTGACCGAACCGGAATTAGCCGCCTGCTATAAGCTCGCGGATGTGGCGGTGAGTCCCAGCCTTTCTGAGGGCGGGATGCCTTTCACCTTCACAGAAGCGCTGTCGGTCGGCACTCCGGCGATTTTGGCCGATATTGATGTAACCCGCGAAATAATAAAGGACCCGGCACTCCGCGAAGCGTCTCTTTTCGATCCCTATGATTGGAAGGCTTTGGGCGAAAAATTAGAATGGGCCATTCAGAACCGCTCGTTGCTCTACCAACAACAACGGAGATTCTATGACGATGTGCTGGCAAAGCGGTCTTGGGCGAATGTAGTCGGAGAGCATCTGGAGATCCTTGACGGACTGGCTGCCCGAGAGATGGTGGCGGCAAAGTGACATCAGAAACGGGTATCTACGTTCTAGGTTTTGGTGGTCATGCCCGTAGCGTAGCCGATGTTGCCTTGGCAGCCGGAGTGAAGAATCTAATTTTTGTGGATGTGCAAGCCCGACCGTCCGAGACCTTCGCCGGCTTTCCGGCGATCACCGCTTTGCCTGTGAGGTTGGCCCCAGGATGGAGCATCTTTCCTGCCATAGGAGACAATCTCAGCCGAAAGGCAGTGTACAATCAACAAATTGCACCAATCGCGAAACTGATATCTCCAAACGCCACAATCGGCGTCCTGGCTGAGCTGGGCGCGGGGACGCTAGTAGGTCATCATGCGCACGTAGGGCCAGCAGCGGTAGTCGGCCGCGGCGTGATCATAAATACCGGGGCAATTGTCGAACACGAGTGCCGGGTAGGAGACTTTTGTCACATCTCCGTAAATTCAACGGTCGCCGGCCGTACACACCTCGGGTCGAACGTATTCGTGGGGGCCGGCGCCACCATTATCGACAAAATCGCAATCTGCGATGACGTGATGATCGGGGCTGGAGCGACCGTAGTCGACCACATCACGGCATCTGGTGTGTACATTGGAACTCCTGCCCGTCTCCTTAATAAAGCTCAAGGCGGGTAGCGTACTCGCGAGAGCCGCCCAAAGGACTGTTCCGCATGTCAAATCGCAATCTTCAGCTAGACAGCCTGCGCGGTGTCGCGGCGGTGTGCGTTGTATTCCATCATTGTATCCATATCGCCGACCCGCATCTCGTTCCCCGCGTCTTGAACGCACCTTTGAGCGCATTGCCTGCCGGGGACATTGCTGGCAGAGCTTTGCTTTCTGTATTTGCCGGCGGGATGGCGGTGAACCTCTTTTTCGTCCTTAGCGGAGCCGTTCTCATGGCGTCGCTTCAGCGAGAAACGACTTTCAGTTTTTGGACTGCTGTAAGCTTCACGGCGCGGAGGATACTTCGGATTTACCCCGCCCTTATCGTCATGGTCGTCGGGTTCGGGCTGCTGAGTTGGGTGTATCCGCCAAGCCATTCGCCTGGCCCGTTCACCATTCGACAGCTCGTCGAAAATAGCTTGCTCATTACCAACCATGTCAATGGGGCCACATGGACCTTACAAACCGAAATGCTGATGGTGCCTTTCATCTTGTTGACCGCGTTCGGACGATCGGTGTTTGGCAACATCGCTTCGGTCCTGTTTCTGTTTTGGGCTACCAGCTGTCTGTTTCTCGGTGCGCCTTTTGCGCCGGCTCTGATGAACGTAGCCCTACCATCTTTTGCACTGGGGATGCTCGTTCCGCTGACAATCAGCGACGATCCGAGAAAGCTCCCGGGTTGGGTCGTGCTCGTGGCGTTGTTTGCGATGATTTGTATCCGGTTCGCATTCCCGGTCGCAGATATCAAGGCTCTGATAGCTGAGTTGGCTCTCTCTTTCTTAGCGGTCTCGGTTCTTTTCCGTGGAGGCGAAAGCAACCGCGCATTCGCCAACCCGATAATGACGAGCTTAGGCCGCATCAGCTTTGGAATTTATCTGATCCATCCGGTGGTGTTGTCGGCGCTTTTGCCTCTTGTCGTCACGATCTTTGGCTGGGACTGGATCGGAACAAACTACGGTGTCTTCGGTGTGTTTTTTGGAGCTGTTGTTACGGCGATAACGATCCCGTTGTCACAACTCTCTGAGCGCTATGTAGAGCGTCCGTTCATAAGATTTGGCGAAGAAGCATTCGGCGCGAACAAAATTCCAGCAAGCTGGAGGCGATCGAAGAATTCTCTCGCGCACTCAGTGGCATTAGATACGGCCGGCGCCGCTGGGGTGCCTGCGTTGATAGGTCATAATACGAAGTTAGTGCCGGGCCGTTGACTCGAACAATGCAAGAGATTTCGACTTGGCAACCAGCTAATTAGCGCGCCCCACGCGGGTCGAACCACGTCCCGCCAGCTTCTGCCGCGGTGCGAGCCGCTGCCGTACCCGCGATCCGACCCCCGCTGTTGTTCCTAGCGTTGCGGATGAGATCGATCGAATTGGGCGCGATGAACATGTCGGCGAGCGTTTCCAGTCCGTCGCGCAGCGCCGCACGCTTCGTCGCGTCGCCGGCCTTGTTGATGATGCTGCCGCCGACCGACTTCACGATATCGAACACGGCCGCTGCCGGAGAGGCGGCGCTGAGTTCCGACGTGATCATGCGGTTCGGTTCTGTGGCACTGCCTGGTCCCTGCCGCCTCATGGTGGCCTGCAAGACATCGAGAAGCTCGGGCATCGTCACCGACGCTTGATTGTTCGGCAGGGCGCGCAGCACCGCGTCGAGGAGCGCGCTACGCTCGTCATTGCCAGCCACGCTCTTATGGAATTTCGCTCCGGCGGTCTCGCGGCTGCCGCTCTGCGTCTCAGTCTGAGCCGCAGAATAGCGATCGGCGAGGTTTTGCCGAACAAGCGCGGCTGTGGTCTCCGGATCTTCAGCAGCGAGCCGCTTGACCGCATCGGCGTTCGACGGCGCCGCGCCGGCGAGCGGGTCGCGGGGCAGAATGGCCTCGCCGGCCGTCCTGGTGTCCGTTGCCTTTGCCACACTGCCGACCGGGCCTTGCTCGAGCGGGTTCAACTGAGTTCGACGCAGGGCCTCTTGTTCTGCCAGAGCCTGGGCGTATTCCGGAGACTCCTGCGTCGCAATGTTGCGCGCGTTGGCTGCGCCCGCGGTGCTCTTGCTTGCGAGCTCGGGCCATAGAGCGGATTGGCAACGATGCTGAGAGCTTCGCCACGGGCGGCCATGTCTTTCGTCACCGCATCGACGACGCCGACCGAATTGTCGGGCATGTTGGCGTAATCGGGAGCTAGTTCCTTGTTTTCACGCAACCGCTTCAACCCCGCGACGAATCGAGGATCGGCGGCGATCGGCGCAAATTCTGCCGTGGCGATCTGCTGCGGCTGTGCGGCATCGTAGAGCGGCCGAGTCTGCGCATTGATGTTCTGGCGCGTCTTGTCGATCACATTCCCGGCAGCTTCGGCCGCTCGCGGCCCGAGAGCATAAGGATCCGGGCTCTGCGGGGCGATCTCATCCAGCTCCCTGCCGACGGCAGCATCGACTTGGGCAGGGCGCTGGGCATAGAACGGCCCCGTCTTGTTGCCGGCCGTGGTCGAGCCTTCGACGACACGTTGGAGATCAAGAAGCTTGCTGGCGCCGTCGCGGGCCTGGGCGTGGGCCTCCGGGCCGGAAAGCGCAATGCCGGTGTTGTTGTCTTGAAGAGCCTTTGCTGCGGCCCACTCTGCGTCCGTAGTGCCTTCGGTGGCACGGCGAACAGCCGCCCCCGGGGCGTTGTAGGAGCGAGTAGCCGCCACACCTGCGTTGCCGAAGGCCGCGCCAAGGAAGCGCATCAAGCCCTCGTATGGTGTGCCTTCCGCCAACTGCCCTGCGCCTTCCGACGCCACAGCCGGCGCAACGACGTTCCCGACCAGTTCGGAACCGTACTTGCGAAGTGCGCCCATGCCCGTCTCCGCGAGCCGAACACCCTTGCTCGGCAGGCCGCCAGGCGCAGCGAATTCAGCGATCGTGCCGGCGAACTTACCGGGCGTCGTCACTGGCTTGTGCAAGACCTTGTCCATCCCGCGGCGCGCTGCGTCCTGGGCGTCGTAGAGATAACCGTTGATGCCCATCGGCTCTGCCCGGCGAGCCAGTTCCTCGTCGGAGAGCGGGTCGGCGCCAACCACGTAGCGCACACCATTCTCGGCTTTGTTGTAGAGATAGTTGCCTGCGCCTTCGACCATGCGGCTCAACGTGACCGGAAACATGGCCGTCTCAGCGAGGCCGCGCGGAACGCCGGACAATGCAGATAGGCCGACGTCCTTCGCTGTTGAAATCTCCGGGGCCGCTGGAGCCGGCTCGGTGCCGCGAATCAGGCTTTCGATGTTGTTGCCGGGCGCAGAGGATGCGGGATTGGCCGGCTCGTCGAACTGGTCAAAGACGTTTCCGGCCGGCGCCGCAGCACCGCCTTCGGAAGACCGAAGCTTCGCGGCCTGCTCGGCGGATGCCAGATCGGGGAATCGCTGGAATGTCGGTCCGTTGATCTGCTCGAAATTATTGGCGGCCGTGTTGATCCCATCTTCATCGCCGGCTTCGAACTGCTTCGGTCCTTGCGGGCTCATCCAAAGCGAGGGGATGTTCACCCATTGACCATCGGGCTGCTGCCATGTGGTGCTGATCTCGGTCGAATAAGAGCCATCGGCATTCGGCCGCTTCTCGTCGGCCTTGAATGGACGCAGCAGCGGCGGCCCCTGGAGCGGAGCCGGTTCGTCGAATTGATCGAAGATGTTCGCCAAGTCACTGGCCTCCTAGAATGGCCGCAGCGGCACCGGCGCCATACTTCGCGTCGAACTGCTGCGCTGCACCGGGATTGGACCTCAGAAAATCGGCAGCCTTCTGCGAGGGGCGGCCACCCGCCGCGCCTTGCTGCTGAGCTCGCGCTGAAGGGGCGCTTGTCGCGTTCGGGTCACCGCCAGACGCCAGCACGGCCCTGCCGGTTGCCAGAACCTGTTCCGGCGTCATCCCAGCTTCCACACCGTTCAAGGCTAGGTCGCGGGCCTGTTTCTTCTGCGCGATGGTTCCCGGCTTGTCGCCAGGCCGCGGCAGGAAGACGTCGCCATACTGCGCTTCTTCTGCGGGCGGGATCGCGGCGCCGCTGTCCAGGCGAAGGACTGACTGAAGGAACACACGGCCGGCGTTGTTGGCTTTCTGATAGTTTTCGCTCAGCATGCCATTGCCGGTTTTGATCGTTCCTACCGTCGGAAGAGCGTCGTAGGCGGCCTGTTTGAAGTCGGTCAGTTCGTTGCCGAGCGTGTCGATGATCGGCGCCATCCCGCGCATGCGGGTCACATACGCATTCTGCTTTCCTTGGAATTCTGTCGTCTTCCCTCCGGATCCGCCCTGCGTGTAAGTGACGTTGCCGTCCTTATCCATCGACACGGAAAGGCCGGCCGTCGGTTTGTCGTATGGGTCCTGGCCGAGCGCGTTCGGGCGCGTAACGTTGCGTGGGCCGTCTGGCGTGACAACGGGCTCGATCGGCGTGCTGCCGAACGCTGCGGCCTGCTGCATCTCCGGCGACATGCCGGCCAGGGTGTGGGCGTTGAATTCGGTTTCCGTCAGCGGCTTCTCGCGGCCCTGCGCCGCAGGCAGATCGTGCGTCACACCGAACTGGCCAGCGATATCGGATGGCAATTCGGGGCGCACCTGGCCTTCACTCAGCGGCACGAACAGATTGCCGAGCTCGCTCAATCGGGTCCGATCCATCGCCCCGACATTATCCGCGGCATTGTTGGCGCGCGACGTGGCCGCCGTGATGTCGTCACCCCGACGCTTGGTCGCGTCGTTCATGTCCAGCGCCTGAAACGAGCTAGTCGGAGCGTAGTTGCCGACCGCGATGTTGCCTCGATCGAACGACTGCTGATCGAAATCCGGCGAATTGCGGTAATCGAAAAGCTGCTGGATCCGCGAAGCTGCAGCTTTCTTGGCATTCGCGTCAGCCCAGCCGGCGGCATCCGCGCCGCTCGGCGGTTCGAACAGCGAGGAAAGGTTGCTCGCCGCTTGGGCAAACTGGGGCGAGTTAAAGTAGGGGCTCGATTTCATGCTCACGGCGGTCCCTCAGTGGAGTGCAGCGCTGCCGGTGTCGATCGGCAGTCGTTTGGCAAAGATGTCTTCGAATATTTCGAAACCGGCGGCCAAAAGCTGCGTCCGATGGAACGCGATCGAAAGTTCCCCTACGAATATGGCCACGTAACTGATGCCGGCCGTCTTGGCGTCGGCCTTGCAGGGATGCAAGAGATCGTTCGTTCGACCCAAGCCCCAATAGGCCCGTTCCGGCGACATGGCGCCATCTTTGGCGAGGATAGGGCAAGCGTCGGCGATCAGCTGCGAGAGCCTTGGCACCAGGTCGGGAAATTCGCCGGGCAGATCGCCGGTTTCGCATGCCGCGAACAGTATCTCGCGCACGCCGCTCAAGGCGTTGAGTACGGTCTTGCCTGGCTCTGTGACGTTGGCCAGGTAGCCAGCTGCACGTTCCAGTCGAGAACGAACAGCTTCGGCGGAAGGTGGGGAGATTGGCAGCGTGGGTTCCGTCATCGCATCACCCCGAAATCAACAGCGACGAAGCGCGAGCTTCGCAAATTGATGGCTGTGAAAGGGTTGAAGTTGGCAAGCACTGCTTGCGGCGATTTGCGGATGCTCGAGTCCCGCGCGGTTCCAGCGCTATCACTATACGAAATTTGGATCGAAAAGGCCAGCATCACGCAGCCCCGGCGAGGGCGGGAACCATGGAGCTCCCAATGAGCATGCTTGCGACGATTTCTTCGCGCCGTTGAGCCTTTCGCTGCTGCAACCACTGGAAGTCCGAAAGATTGCGCAGGTCGCGTTCAAACAGCTTTATCCACACCTTGGCGTCGGTCAGTCGATGCGGATGATGGGCAGCTTTTTCAACGTCATCTTCCGCCCAGGAGCGGATAACGGTTATCGCTGCCGACATTGAAGTGACGATTTGGCCACGGCTGTAATTTGGGGGCAGGCGCCTTGCCGCGGAGGCCATGGCGTCAGCCGCGTCGAGAACCAACTGGTCGCGACGCTTTGCGTCGAGTTGGTAGACGGGCTTGAATTTTCGGATCGACTCCAACGTGAGCGGCAATTCAAAGGCGATATTGACGTGCAGCAATGTCGACTTCCACAGCCCAAACCCAATGCTGTCGACTTGCCCATCGAAGGCGATTTCTCCCTGGGTGGGCGGATCGCCTTCTTCATGGCCATCGGTGGCGAAGGGAATGAATTCGTTCGGCATCAGGGCGGGTCCAGTTGTTTCAGTGCACCTATTTTGCCCGCTTCTGTTGAACGAACCAACGGCCTCTAAAAGCCGCTAAATCGAACAAAATGGGGACCAAAAGTTTGAAAATGGGGCGACTTTGTTTCGGCGTTCGCCGGCGCTCGGCCCGGGCTGTTCGGACCGTACCGGGGGGTGCCACCGGCCCCCGGGTCGTTGCCCGGGGGCAGGGGCCGGCTGCTGATGCCTGCCCCGTTGCGTCTACTTTTTACCTTGCTTTCATGGCGTAACATTGCCTACAATGTAACATTGCTAAAGCACGGTTACAAAAGGACCGATGAAATGAAGGTTTTTGGCTACGTGCGAGTGTCGACCGCCGAGCAGGCAACGAACGGCGACAGCCTCGAAACACAGAAGGCGAAGATCGTCGGCTACGCCATGATGCAGGGCTGGGCGGTAGATGAAGTCTTCGTTGAGGCCGGCGTTTCCGGTTCGGTGCCGCTCGCCGATCGGCCGCAAGGCGAGCGCCTGCTAGCTGCCGTCGGCAAGGGCGACATGATCATCACGCCGAAACTCGATCGCATGTTTCGCAGCGCATCTGACGCGCTGGGTACTCTCGAGGAGATGAAGGGGCAAGGCACGGGCCTGGTGATGATTGACCTGGGCGGCGATGTCACCGGCAACGGCATATCGAAACTCGTATTCACCATTCTGTCAGCCGTCGCCGAGAATGAGCGCGACCGCATCCGTGAGCGCATCCGCGAAGTCAAACGCCACCTTGCTGCAAAGGGCGTCTATGGAGGCGGCAAAATTCCCTTCGGTTATGACAAGGCCGACGACCGACTTGTCGTGAACGTCGAGCAGCAGGCAATTCTCGCGGATATGAAAGCAATGCGCGACGAAGGGCGTTCATATCGCGGTATTGCCGACCAGTTGATGGGCCGCGCAAACCTAAAGCCAATGTCGATCAAGCGCATGCTAGACAGGCTCGACGGCATCCCTGAGCCGCAAAGTGCGCAGGCGAGGGCGGGCGAGCCGGTGATAGCAGCCAAGACCGGCAAGGCGAAGGTTGTCGTGTCGAAGTAGGGCCCAGCAGGGCCGCCTTCTTCAATCGAAAGCGTCGCCGATCGGCTTAGCCGTCGTAGGGCGGCGCTGCCTGCGCATAAGGTCCTGGGTCGCCTTCTCGAGTTCGGCGCCATCCATTTCCGACGGTGCCTTCTCTACGCTGGCGTTGCGGTCGTTGCGATCGAGAAGTCCGCCCACCATAAGCAAGGTGCGCTGACTCGATGCCTTTGCCGCTGCCGGCGCTTCGGGATCCCGGCACACCGCTAGGGCGCTTTCAAACGCCACCTGGATCCCCACCGTCCGCGCCTGCCTGATGATGTCAGCCCGAAGTCGTTCGTCGCCATCGAAATCGTCTGGTTCGTTGCGGTCGTTGTCGCTCATGCGAATGCTCCGATAGGCTTCGGTTTTTGTGCGTCGTCTCGCCGCCGCTTAAGCTCTGCGCGCAGCGCCTCGATTTCGTGTGCAAGCTCCGCTGACTCCGCAGACGGCACCTGCCGTGGAGGAAAGGTTTCGATCAGCTCGCGCTGAGCCTTCGCCTGCTCCAGCGCCCGCCGCGCTCTAGTCCGTGCGGCCGCCGGGCCGGGCTTGTGCGTCTTCTTCCACTCCTCGTAAGCGGCGCGCTCGTCCGCGCTCATCGCCGCAACGCGCTTTGCTCGCTTCGCCGCGGCGCGGTCGAGGTCGTTCAATTTGCGATTCAGCTTCGCTACGGCGCCAGGTGCCTTGCCGTCTGGCCACACCGGCAGATGGTACCCGTCACCGGCTGGAACCCGCCCGCCGTGTAAATAACAGCGGCCATTGGCCATGGCGATCTGGCCGCAGGGGCCACCATGGCTCTTAGCTTTGGCCCCGCATTTTGGCACCAGATGTCGCCGCTTGTTATATGCCCTGATCGCCGCGCGCCCGACAGCGATCTGAGCCGCGCTGCCCCGCCATCCGTCGGGCGGCGTGGGCGTGCCGGCGCGTCTCACAGCCACTCCCATGAAAGGCGCTTATGAGTTATCGCTATTCCAACTCTTGCCGCCCCCGAATCGGTCAGCTCACCTGATCGGCACCGCCCCGTATCGATGACAAATTGTCCGACCGAGCCCACTGCGGCAAACGCGGCTTGTGCGCGTGTGAGATACATTTTCAAAACCAGATAGGGAGACTGGTAAAAATAGGGTGGTATGCAAACTATCTCTTCGCGTACGCAAGCCGCGTTTGCCGCGCCTTCAACCTTCATCGCTGCCTCCGTCGGACAATCTGTCCGTGTTGACCCACTTTCGCGCCTCGCCGGCTTCCGCAATAGCTTGCCGCTTTCGCGAGCGCTCCGATGTTTCCCTCGCGGCCTGGGCCTGAAAACGAACATGGACCTTTGGGTTGACCCGCCAGCGAGCCGGCCCATCGGCGTTGCGTTCAGCCACGACACACCAAGCGGCTTCTTCAAGCTCCGCCATGGCCGCCAAAAGCTTTCGGCGGTCGGAACGAAGATCCTTCCGAGCGTCCGAGACGGTCCGCGGTGACAGCGTCTCGAGATCCGGTCGCGTCAGCAGATAGCCTGCGATCGCCCTTGCCTCGGTGGCTGCGGGGTCGGGAGCGAAAAACGATTGGTAAATCCGAAGCCCGTGGCGCAGAAGGAACCTGGCGAAATTGACGGCACGCCGAACGGTAGGCGCCTCAATGTTCGCATTGAAATCGGCGTCGTCCAGCGCGAAGGCAAATTGCAGGGCGTGGAAGGTGAGCACGATGCGCGGCAGGAACAGCCCCCATTTGTCCAGGTGGCCGCGCCACGCGACGGAACCGCCGGGCACGTTCCTTAGGCGGGAGATTGAAGCCATAGCTTCCCTAAAGTCCTTTTGTGCGCTGGGAGCCATCTTCAATGGCACTGAGTGCGGGAACTCTGTTGCCGCCAACTTGCGGAGCGCGCGACGGTATGCGCCGAGCGCCTCTGCGTCCGGCTCTTCGTCAACGGCCTCTCGTTCCGCACCGTCATCGACGACGAAAAGGAACCGCTGGAGCATTCCATCTGCGCCGAGGTTGCGCGCGATCTCTGTCAGCTTCTGCGGCTGCGTTCCGGCGATCACTCCCATCAGGGCCTGATCGGCGCGGACAGAACCGCTGCCGACTCTGTCCACCGTGATGGGGCGACCTTCGAAAAGGCGCAGCGCCTGGCTCCTGTCACCTTCAGCACCTTTTTTATATTGGCCAAGAGAACCGAAAAAGCCCAGCAACTCGTCTGGCGCTCGCATCAGGCCTCGGGGATTTTGGGCGTGTACGCGGACTTGCTGCTCAAGCGTAATGTCGTCGACCACAATGCGGCGTATAATCGGCTCCGAGCCAGGGTCGGGATTTTCCTTCGGCTCTTCCGGTGCGCATCCCTCGCAGCCGCCCAGCGATCATGCCGATCTTTACCTGCTGCGTACCATTCCGCGTCGAGCTCCCGTAGCGGCTTTTCAGCGGCGCTGATGACTGGTGATTTGCCACGGCCTGGCTCGGCGACGATTGCAGCCCACAAAGCAGCCGGCTGCACAAAGTCGGTGTCGCGCGCCTTCGGTTGAATCCGCAGCGACGCTCCCACAGCGGCGGAGGCGACAGCAACGGCGGCCAAGGCGGCGAAGCTCTCCGGCGCCCCTTTGCGTCGTGCTTCGCTTCGCACCCATCGGTGGAGCATCGGGGGCAGGCAATCTGCCGGCAGTGCAGAGAGCTCGGCGGGGTCGTCTTGGGCGAAGATGTCGACGGGCTCCGGTTCCCCACCGTAATCAACAGCGGCGGCTCCTTGCTCAGGTGACGTGGCGGCCACGACTGCCCGTCGATCGTCGATGGTTTTCCGCAGGTTTGCTGGGTCGGGTCTCATCTCATTCGCGAATTCGATTCGTGCAAAGTCAACCGGATCAATCGCCTCCAACGCGACCAGAACGTCTGCCTTCTCGCTCAGCACGTCCGGCGGCCAGGACCAGGGCCGGTTGTCTTCAGCAAATTCAAACCAGCGGGCTGTTACCAAGGACTGCCAGCGAAGCCCGACGGCGCGAGCAATTGTTGGCAGCGAGGACGACCAGGTAGCGCCCTCGGCAAACGCGGGGAAATGGTCGCCCGCCAGTGTCCGGCAAAGCCACGTCAACGCCTCAGCTCCAGTAGGGCGTCGAATCGACCGATCTGGCTCGCCGACTACGGCGAAGGCCTGACCATCCCTAGGCCCGTAGAGAGGGCTCCCTCCGAAGTGTATTACGCCGTCGCCGGCGAACGACCCGAACTCTTGGATCAGCGAGGCGGGCGTGTGGGTTCGCTCCGTTCCGTAGTCCTCAATTCCGTCCGAAAATATTGCAAGATCTTCCTCGAGGTCGCGGTCGAACTCTGCCGACGTGACGCGCCATTCGTGATCGGAGGTTGGCGTGCACGGGACGATTTGCGGCACCCACTCTGCGCGTCGTGCCATGACTGCGCGGCGCACCGCAACGGCGGGCGGGTAGGGCGGTTTCATTTCCCGGCCAGAGCTGCCTTTGGATGCCGCCAGGCTAAAGCCCAAAGACCGCGCAGTTTCGACGATGGCGGGAATGAGTTCGTCTAGTTTGGCGCTGTCCAGAGTAGGCAAAGCATCAAACGGAACATGTGGCAACGACGATTGAACGCGGGCGCCGGATGCGTGCATTCCGGCGACGACAATTTGCTGACCCTTCGCCAAGAACTCGACCGCATGTTCTCGCCCGGTCTCGTTGTCGACGAGATGCAGCTGCCGTCTAGACCGCGGCGCGGCGAGCTTCACCAAGACCATGCAGCTGGTCGAGTTTTCGCGCCAGCGTAGCGGAAGGCGCGCGATGGGCACGCTCAATGCATCGGCGGCCAGCCGTTTGATTGCATCGACCAGCGTCCGGCCGCGATCGGCTTCACGCCCCGTTTCCGCTGTCCCGATCTTGACATCGATGTCTAGCGCAGCCACGGTCCCGGTGGCGAGACACAGCCCTGCGTCTGGCCAAGTGCGCCACTCAGCAACGTCCGTCTCGGTTGGCGTTCGGTTCGGCCAGTTCGCCATCGCCCTCCACTTTCCGTTGGCGAACTCGCCCGGCACTTTGCCATCCGATATCTTCTCGACGAGAAGCTTCGTCGTCCGATCCCATCTCGTGAAACTGACTTTGACGGGCAGGCATGGCCGTAGGAAAGGTAGATAGCCGGCGGCCACCATCGCCGACGCCACTTCTCCTAATGGCGAAGTGCTCGCCGACGACTTCACGATCGTAGCGGCGGATGTCGCTGGCGTAGCTCGAGCGCGGTCGCGGACTTGCTCCCAACGGGCCTTGCCAGCTTGCGGGCCGTCCGGCGTGTGGTGTATATTCAAGCTGTTCACTTTACTTTCCGGCCGTCGCGCTCTGCCAGGGGCGGGCGGCCTTTTCCTTTTAAGTGTTGTCGACGACGAGCCGCAGATGCGGCACGCCCCGGCGCGCAGGGCGCCGCCTGATGGTTTTGGCGATCAAGGCGTCGACATCTGCCTGATCAACGAAGATCAGCCGGTCGCGCCTCTCAGCCGCCAGCCGGCCGCAAGCCACCCACTCGCGGATCCATGACGGCGATCGTTGGGCCAGAATTGCTGCCTGGCGAACAGTGATGAATTCAGGGCGGTCGACTGCTGACAATTTGCGCATGGTTCTCTTTCCTGGGAGGTTGGTCGTCGGGCAATTGTGATGAGAGATGCCGTACGATGCGAGTGCGATTTCAGCGCCGGAAATCGTATAGCTGTCGCAAGCTCAGCGGCTGATCGTGTGCTTTTCCAATCCGATAAATCAAGCCGTCCTGATCGTCGATCGCTTGGGCGAGGGCGGCGCCGCGATAGCTTTTGAGGCGGTCGACGCCGGGCGCTTGCGACCACAACACCAAGAGCGCACGCGTGAACTGTGTTGTGTAGTCGACTTCGAACCGCATCAGCTCTTCGACAGGAATTGCAACACGTCGCGGCCTCTGCAAACCACTCACGAGGTCTGCTCGCCATCGGTTCGCGCCGGCGCGCATATGCCGGCCAGCTAGAAACGACGATGTCGCTGCGCCTCGGTTCACCAGCTTCGCGACTTCTGCGTATAGTGGGGTATCCCGGATCGGATCCAACTCACCGCGGAGCAAGATGCATGCGCCTGCAATGGCGCGCGCGGCCGGAGACGTCAGATCGTGGCGCACTCGCTCGGCAGACAGCAACTCGACCGCCAGGCTCTCATTTCGCCACGCCCTCACCAGTTCGGCCACCAGCGGCTCACCGGCGGCGCCCACTTCGACCCCGGCGGCAGTCACCAGTTCAGTTGCTCGCCTCCGCAGCGAACTCTCGACGGCCGCGACCAACGAGTTGTGGTCATTGAGCATGTTCTGGACCGGTAGGGAGTATGAAGGGTCGACAGCAGCATGCCCGCCGAACGGCGAGAGGCTCGGTGCTTCGCCGATGATGCGAAAGCTCTCGATTAGGAAACCGAGCAAGCTCGATGAGCAGGGATCGTCGTATCGCAACGGATACCGGGCGCGAAACCGAGGCTCCGGTTCGGAGAGACTATGGGACCTCACGCGGCGCTCACGCAGCTGGCAAGAAAAGCGTCGGCATCAATGCGCCGGATAAGGGTCCGGCCGCCGATCTTCGTTTTCGGTAGCCGGCCGTCTTGAAGCAGCCGCCAGACACCAGCACGGGAGATGCGGAAATAGTCGGCCAGTTCCTCAACCGAAAAGACGGCCTGAGTGACTGGCGTGGGGTTCTTAGATGACATTGAGTGGCCTCGCGACTGATTGAGGCCTTTATGATACGGCGTGAGATTGGGTCACCGCCATCAATTGCCAGGGCAAGCCCAAGGCTTTGAAACAGCGAGAGAATTGGCCGAAAGTATCCCTACTTTGGTCGATTTGCAGAAGGAGGTTTCGACCGAGTTGGATCGACCAGAAAGCGCTTCATCCTGTCCACGGATCCCGCCGATTTGTCCGCCGATGTCGGAAACCGTTCGTGGTCGTTCATCACCAACCACGCCGATCGTGACGTCGGCGAGTCGCCGGCTCTTTTGGCAACAACGCGGTATACGATGCCAAGGGTGGCACTCTGTTTGGAGCCCCGGCGCCTACGCTCTTTCGAAGGAATGTCGCGCACGCCGTCGTCAGGCTCGAGCGCCTTGACCGGACGACCCGACAGTTTGCCCGTCTTGGTGCGTTTTGTTTTGAGAATTGGCCGCAAATCGATGCCGTCCGCATGTTTGTCCGGGCTCATCTTAGCACATTGCGAATCTCGATGAAGCCAAAACGACGCCGGGGCCGGTCTGTGCGATCAACGAATTCGACAACGAATTCGGCAGGTCTGCTGCTAAGTGCTTGAAATATCTGGTACGCCCAAGGGGAATCGAACCCCTGTTACCGCCGTGAAAGGGCGGTGTCCTAACCGCTAGACGATGGGCGCGCTCAGACGAAGCGGCTTATAATTGCGTTGTTGCCAACCGGCAACCCATCAGCCGCCAGATGCGGAAACTTTTTTCAAGAGGGGCGAAAAGGGCCAGTTTGGTGAGCCAGCCCAGGTTTTCTGCCCTCGCGTCATTGCACATCTTTGGAGATTAGCCTGAACGCCCCGCGCAGTCGTCATCCTATGGTCTGCGCTGCGTCGCTGCGCGCCTTGCTTCGCCATAGGATGACGAAGTCGCGGGTGCCTCGGCTAATCTCGAACGTCGCTGATAGCTAATCGGGAAAAACGGCAGGCTGCTAACGGCCCCTCGGCCCGTTTGTCGAATGGGGATGCTAACCCCGCCGGCGGCAGCGCCAGTTCCAGTCGCGCTCGGGGCCGACGTCGACGTGAACGGATTCGGTATGGCAGTAGGTGCCGACGCCGCCGCGGCCGGGCATGGTTCGGATGTAGCTCGCCAGTTCCCATTTGGAGACGCCGGGAACCTGGATGTCGGCGGCGGCGCAATACATGTGCAGCGAATTCTTGGCGCCGTTGGCGCGCCGGTTGCGGGCCGGGTCGCGGTAGCCTGATGTAACCATCATCTTGCGGCCGTAATGGCCTTCGATGGTCTTCAGCACACGCACCAGCGACGGCTTCAGGCAGGCGACGTCGACGCTCTCGTTTTGCTTCAACAGGCCATTGGGCGCCAGCCGGGCGAGGCCGGCGGCGGAAGCCACCTGATAGGCGCCGCCCGAACCCTCGTCCTCGTTCAGGTCGACGTCGCTTTCATCGTCGAGGCCGGATTTGCGCTTGATCTCGAACAGCGCCGTCTGGCGCACGCCGGGCAAGGCATCGCTGCCGGTGATGTGGTTGCTCTCGTTGCCAAGCGAGGCAAGCTGCAAGGGCTTGTCGGCGGAATTGGCTGACGCTAGCGTGATGATCGGCTTTGCCGGGACGGCCTTCTGGGAAGCAACCGCAGGCTGTTCGCCCGAGCGCGAGTTGACCAGCGGAGCAGGTGCCGCCGAGGTTGGCGTGGTGCTGAACAGTGAGGCCAGGAAGCCCTTCTTCGGCGTGTCGATCTGCTGGGGCGCGGCGGTCACGTAGACCTCGTTGGTCGCGGGTGCCGCTGCCGTCGCTTTCGGTGCGGTCACGCCGGCATCGGCGGCGGCGATCTTCTGCGCCACGGCGTCCGTTGCGGCCGCGGTCTGTGCTGACTGCTGCAGCGACTGCGGCGTCTGGCCGACAATGGTTTCGGAGCCGGCGGGAACATTGACCGGGAAGCCGGTGCCGGGCTTGGCCACCGGCACATAGGCGACCTGCTCGGGCAGTGTCGCATCGCCCGCTGCCGTCATCATCATCTGCGGCCCGGTGGATGTGACCTGCACGGTCGAATCGCCCGGCGCCGCAGGGCTGGCGCCGGAAGCCGCGGCGATGTCAGAAGCGGTCGCGTTGTAGCCAGGCATGCCGGCGGACATTGTGGGGTCGCCAGCGGAGGTGCAGGACGCCAGAAGCACGGAGAAAAGCGCTGCCGCTATAGTGCGACCTTCTCTCCCCGCGAGACGCGATCCTACTGATTTCAAAACTAAATTCCCCCTCGGTGTCCGGTCGGCCTGCTATTGGTGCGGCGTTGAAACGTTCACATCCAATAACCTTGTGTTCCCAAACCGGAAACGAGACTTGTGTCAATTCTGCAAGCCTCTGAATTATTTGCTCGTTGGAGGCCAATTGAGGCTTCTTGAAGGTTGACGACACCATTTCGCCCCGTTTTGCCGGCCCGTCAACTCACCAGACATTACATTCCGTTACACACAGGCACCTGCAAAAGGTGCCGGCCGTTACACGCGGACCTTCACATAGGTGCCGGGGGCATCACCCAGGGTTTTCATATGCTTGCCCGGTTTGCGGGCCGGAACGAGGGTGTCGTCCTGGGTTTCGATCCAGTGCTGCCAGTGCGTCCACCAGGAGCCGGGATGCTCCACCGCCGAGGCGAGCCACTGGTCAAAATCGCCTGTCGGTTTGCCGCCGGTCCAGTACTGGTATTTCTTGGCTGCCGGCGGGTTGACGACACCGGCAATGTGGCCGGAACCAGCCATCACAAACTCGACGTCGCCGCCGAAATATTGCGAGCCGAGAAACACCGAAAGGGCCGGCGCGATGTGATCTTCCTTCGACGCCAGGTTGTAAACCGGGATGGTGACGTCGGCCAGCGACAAAGTGCGGCCGGCGAGTTCCATCACGCCACGCGTCAGATTGTTCTCGAGATAACAGTTGCGCAGGTAGAAGGAGTGGTTGGCGGCCGCCATGCGGGTGGAATCGGCGTTCCAGTAGAGCAGGTCGAAGGGAAGGGGATCCTTGCCGCGCATGTAATTGTTGATGACATAAGGCCAGATCAGGTCGCCCGAGCGCAGCATGTTGAAGGCGGTCGCCATCTTGGTGCCGTCGAGGTAGCCCTTTTCGTTCATCGATTTCTCGACCGCTGCCACCTGGTCCTCGTCGACGAAGACTTTCAGGTCGCCGGCATGGGTGAAGTCGACCTGCGTGGTGAAGAAGGTCGCCGATTTGATGCGGTTGTCGCCTTCCTGTGCCAGCAGTGCGAGTGCGGCCGCCAGCAGCGTGCCGCCGACGCAATAGCCGATGGCGTTGACCTCTTTCTCGCCGGTCGCCTTCTCGATCGTGTCGAGGCCGTATTGCAGGCCTTCCCGTATGTAAGCTTCCCAGCCCTTGGCGCCGTGCCGCTCGTCGGGATTGATCCAGGAGATGACGAACACGGTATGGCCTTGCTCGATCGCCCAGCGGATGAAGGACTTTTGCGGGTTGAGATCGAGGATGTAGAACTTGTTGATCCAGGGCGGGCAGATCAGCAGCGGGCGCTTGAGCACCGTCTCCGTCGTCGGATCGTACTGGATGATTTCGGCGACATCGCTGCGCCCGACCACCTTGCCGGGAGATGTCGCGACGTTCTTGCCGATCTCGAAGGGCGAATAGTCAGCTTGTCTCAGCTTCAGGTCGCCCTTGCCGGCGGCGATGTCTTCGGCCAGCATCTTCATGCCGCGCACCAGGTTTTCGCCATTCGAGGCAACGGTTTCTCGAAACAGCTCCGGATTGGTCAGGATGAAGTTCGACGGCGAGATGGCATTGGACACCTGCTTGACGTAGAAGCTGGCCTTATGGCGGGTGTGATCGTCGAGGCCTTCGGCGTGCTCGACCAGGTCGGCCGCCCAGCGCGAGGTGACGAGATAGGCCTGTTTGAGGAAATCGAAGAAAGCGTTGCGACCCCATTCGGGGTCTTGAAAACGCTTGTCGCCGCGCTCGGGCTTGACCGCATCTTCGGGCGCCTCGGCATTCGGGCTAACCTTCTGGATGGCGTTGCCCCAGACCGTCATGTAGCCGGCGAACAGTCGCGTCTGCGCTTCCAGCGCGCGTTGCGGGTCGGCCAGCCAATATTCGCTGAGCTTGGAAAAGGTTTTTACCATGTCGACCACGGGTTCGGCGACATGATCGCGCACCTCGCCCTTTTCGCGCGGCTCGGCCCAGGCGGAGGCGGCTTTGCCGGCCTGCTCGACCATGCGCGCCATGTTCAACGCGAAGCGTTCCGGGTCTTTCACCAGATATTGCTCGACGGTCGAAGATTGATCATCTTCCGCTTTGCTCGAATCAGGTGTTTTGGACATGGCTCGCGGGGTTCCTCCCGAGGCGTTTTCTTGACATATTATCATGGGACATCTGACCGGGTCCAATGCGCTGTACCCCGGCTGCCAGGAAAACAATATGACGATTAACACCGGCGAGACCATTTTTTCGGGGGCAGGCCGCTTTTGCCGCATCGCGGTTGCAATCGCCTGTCTGGCGCCAGGGCTGCTGGCGGCAAGTGGCTGCACGAGCGCCAACACCGGCAACGGGATGAATGTCGGCCTGACCCAGGGCGCGCAGGACACCGGCTCTTATCCCAATCTCAACATCCCACCGCAGGTGGCGGCAAAGCAACTCACCCCTGAGGAGACGCAGGCCAAGCTTGCCCAGTTGAAGGGCGAACAGCAGGGGCAAGTGGCCAAGGGCGGCGGCGGTGCCCCGTCCACCAGCCCGGCGGCGCTGAATTCGCTGGCGAAGAACCATGGCAAGGACACGCTGAAGCAGATCGAAGCCAAATGCGATCCCGCCCTCGACCCTACCTGCAAATAAGGCTATATCGCGCGCCGAAAGCGGTCTTTGCCAAGGGCGCCTAGCCAAGCCAACTGTGCTGAAGCCAATCTTAAATCGTCTGGAACTGACATGGAAGAATTTCACAAGGTCCGCCGGCTTCCGCCCTACGTGTTCGAGCAGGTCAACCGGCTGAAGGCCAGCGCCCGTTCGCGCGGCGCTGACATTATCGACCTTGGCATGGGCAATCCCGACCTGCCGACTCCGAAGGCGATCGTCGACAAATTGTGCGAAGTGGTGCGCGATCCGCGCACGCATCGCTATTCCTCCTCGCGCGGCATCCCAGGTCTGCGCCGCGCCCAGGCCGCCTATTATCAGCGCCGTTTCGGCGTGAAGCTCAATCCCGACACGCAGGTGGTGGCGACGCTCGGTTCGAAGGAAGGCTTCGCCAATATGGCGCAGGCGATCACCGCGCCGGGCGACGTGATCCTGTGCCCCAACCCGACCTATCCGATCCATGCTTTCGGCTTCATCATGTCGGGCGGCGTCATCCGTTCGCTGCAGGTCGAGCCGGATGACGGCTTCATCCCGGCGCTCGAGCGCGGTGTCCGTCATTCGATCCCGAAGCCACTGGCATTGATCCTCAACTATCCGTCTAACCCGACGGCGCTGGTCGCCTCGCTCGATTTCTACAAGGACGTGGTCGCCTTCGCCAAGAAGAACGACATCATCATCCTGTCGGACCTTGCCTATTCGGAGATCTATTTCGACGGCAATCCGCCGCCTTCGGTGCTGCAAGTGCCGGGCGCCATCGATGTCTGCGTCGAGTTCACCTCGATGTCGAAGACCTTCTCCATGCCCGGCTGGCGCATGGGCTTTGCCGTCGGCAATGAGCGGCTGATCTCGGCGTTGACGCGGGTGAAGTCCTATCTCGACTACGGCGCCTTCACGCCGATCCAGGTGGCGGCGGCGCATGCGCTGAATGGCGACGGCGCCGACATCGCCGAAGTGCGCGAGGTCTATTTGAAGCGCCGCGACGTCATGGTCGATGCCTTCAGCCGCGCCGGCTGGACCATTCCGGCACCGGCTGCCTCGATGTTCGCCTGGGCGCCGATCCCGGAGCCGTTCAAGCATCTCGGCTCGCTTGAGTTTTCCAAGCTCCTGATCGAGCACGCCGACGTGGCGGTGGCGCCGGGCATCGGCTTTGGCGAGCATGGCGACGATCACGTCCGCATCGCGCTGGTCGAGAACGAGCACCGGATCCGGCAGGCGGCGCGCAACATCAAGCGCTTCCTGGCGTCCAGCGCCAAGCAGCCGAACAATGTGGTGCCGCTCGCCGCGCATCGCTAAAGTCGCCGCACATCTTATTCGAGTAGATTTTTTGAGGGGCGTCGCCGGGCATGGCTGAAGCGTTGCGTGTTGGAATTGCGGGTCTGGGTACGGTCGGCGCCTCGGTGGCGCGCGTGCTGCGCGACAAGGCAGCGGAGCTGACGCGCCAGTGCGGACGCGATGTCATCGTCACGACCGTTTCCGCGCGCGATCCCAAGCGCGACCGTGGCGTCGACCTCAGCGCCGCCAAATGGTTCGACGATCCGATCAAGATGGCGCAGGCCGCCGATATCGACGTCTTCGTCGAACTGATCGGCGGCGACGAAGGGGCAGCGCGCGCGTCGGTCAAGGCAGCACTTGAAGCCGGACGTCATGTCGTCACCGCCAACAAGGCGCTGTTGGCCAAGCACGGCGTGGCGCTTGCCGAAATCGCCGAGAAGAGGGGCGTGCTGCTCAACTACGAGGCGGCAGTTGCCGGCGGCATCCCGGTCATCAAGACGATGCGCGAGGCGATGGCCGGCAATTCGGTCACCCGCGTTTTCGGCATCCTCAACGGCACCTGCAACTACATCCTGACCCGCATGGAGGCCGAGGGCATCTCCTTCGACGAGTGCCTGAAGGACGCGCAACGGCTGGGCTACGCCGAAGCCGATCCGACTTTCGATATCGAGGGCCATGACACGGCGCATAAATTGTCGATCCTGACCAGCCTGGCCTTCGGCACCAGGATCGCCGCCAACGACATCTACATGGAAGGCATTTCCAATATCAGCCAGGCCGATATCCGCGCCGCGGGCGACCTTGGCTACCGGATAAAATTGCTCGGCGTCGCGCAGCGCACCGACAGCGGCATCGAACAGCGTGTGCACCCGACCATGGTGCCGACCGCGTCGGTGATCGCACAGGTGCATGGCGTGACCAATGCGGTGGCCATCGAAACCGACATTCTGGGCGAGCTGCTGCTCTCCGGCCCCGGCGCCGGCGGCAACGCCACCGCGTCCGCCGTGGTCGGCGATATCGCCGACATTGCCAAGAGCCGGCCGGGCTTCCAGCACGGTCCGGTGTTCGGCCTGCCGGCCAAGGAACTGCGGCCCTACAAGAAGGCGCAGATGCGCAGCCATGCCGGCGGCTATTTCATCCGACTGACCGTGCATGATCGCATCGGCGTCTTTGCCGCGATCGCCAAGCGCATGGCCGACAACGACATTTCGCTGGAATCGATCGTCCAGCATGCCGTCAGCGGTGAGACCGACGCGCAAAAGACGGTGATCCTGGTCACCCACGAGACGACGGAAGCAGCGGTGCGCAAGGCTGTCGACGGCATCACCAAGGACGGCCACCTCACAGACAAGCCGCAGGTTATCCGCATCGAGCGTGCGGGCTAGGCCAAGTCATTTTTCTCCTTTAACCGATTGATGCTGCTGCTGAAAAGTGGTTTCAGACGCCATAATGCTCTATCTCTTTGATTTGGAGCCGGATTGAGATTTCAGGTCGAACCCACCAATCATCATCGGGCTCTGGCGGAGGCGTGAGTCGCGAGATCAAGGCGTCACCAGGATGTGGAAAAGTTTTGAGACTTTCGTGTTTAGCCGTCGCATATTGCCGGAAATGACAATCTATAGATTACGCCTCCTATGACGGGCGACAAACGCTTCTTCCTCGATGTCAGGCAGTCGGCGACCGGTGTTTCCTGGGAACACCGGTTGAGCGAGCGGCAGGACATGACTGCGCTCGCCATAGCGCAGGGCCACGGCGTGCCCGACATTGTGGCGCGCGTGCTCGCCGGGCGCGGCGTGACCGCGGACCAGGCCGAGCGCTTCCTCGATCCGACGATCCGCAATCTGTTGCCGGATCCGGCTTCGCTGACCGACATGGGCAAGGCTGCGACCCGCATCGCCGAAGCGGTCATGGCCAAGGAGAAGGTGGCAATCTTCGGCGACTACGATGTCGACGGCGCCGCCTCTTCGGCGTTGCTCAAACGCTTCCTGACGCATTTCTTGGTGCCTTCGGAGATCTACATTCCCGACCGCATCTTCGAGGGCTACGGCCCCAATCCGGAGGCTATGCGCGAACTGGTCTCGCGCGGCGCGACGCTGATCGTCACCGTCGATTGCGGCACCAACAGCGCTGTCTCCATTGATGCCGCCAAGGCCGCAGGCGCCGATGTGGTGGTGCTCGACCACCATCAGGTCGGCGGCCCGCTGCCGGAGGCGACCGCGGTCGTCAATCCCAATCGCGAGGACGACCTTTCCGGGCAAGGCCATCTGTGCGCCGCCGGTGTCGTCTTCCTCACTCTGGTGCAGACGGCGAGGGTCCTGCGCAGCCGATTGCCCGACGCAGCGCCACCGGACCTGTTGTCGTTGCTCGACTTGGCGGCGCTGGCCACGGTTTGCGATGTGGTGCCGCTCATCGGCGTGAACCGCGCTTTCGTCGTCAAGGGACTACAGATGGCGCGGCAGCAGAAGAATGAGGGGCTCGCCACACTGGCGCGGGTGTCCCGCATTGGTGAGCCGATAAGCACCTTTCATCTCGCCTATCTGATTGGGCCGCGCATCAATGCCGGCGGCCGCATCGGCGATGCAGCACTTGGCAGCCGGCTGCTCGCCACCGACGATCCGGTTGAGGCCAGGACCATTGCCGAGACACTCGACCGGCTCAACCAGGAACGCCAGCAGATGGAGCTGGAGATGCTGGCAGCGGCGCGCGCCGAGGCTGACGCCGAACTTGCCGGCGGCAACGGGCCGGCCATCATCGTCACCGCCAGCACCAATTGGCATCCCGGCATTGTCGGCTTGATCGCCTCGCGGCTGAAGGACCATGCGCGGCGGCCGGCCTTCGCCATCGCCTTCAACGCCAATGGCATCGGCACCGGATCCGGCCGTTCGGTGTCGGGCTTCGATCTCGGACGGCTGGTGCGCGCAGCCGCCGATGCCGGGCTGATCGTCAAGGGCGGCGGCCACGGCATGGCCGCCGGCATCACGGTGGAACGCGCCAAGCTCGGCGAACTCCGTGCTTTCTTCGAGGAGCGCGCGGCGGCCGAAGTGTTCCGGCTGCAGGACGAAGAAAGTCTGGCCGTCGACGGCGCGCTCGCCGCCGAGGGCGCGACGATTGCTTTGCTCGATGCACTGGAAAAGGCCGGGCCTTTCGGCGCCGGCCATGTCGCGCCGGTGTTCGCGCTGCCGCGCCATCGGCTGGCCGACGCGCGGGCCGTCGGCACCAACCACATCCGGGCCGATCTGCAGTCGGAAAGCGGCGGCCGCATCCAGGGCATCGCCTTTCGATCCGTCGATACCGCGCTGGGCGAATTCCTGTTCAAGAACAGGGGCAACACGATCCATGTAGCCGGCTCGCTGTCGGGGAATTATTGGAACGGCAACCGCACGGTGCAGTTCCGCATCACCGATGCGGCCAAAGCCTGACATTGCCGAATTGGTTTAAGCGAGAACCGTCTGCAGCCGCTTCAACTCGCTGATCTGCGCCATCGTCGCCTGGTAACCGACGCTGATCGCCTCATCCGCGCGGTGGAATTCGGTCAAGCCGATATGGCTGAGTTTCGGTTGCAGCGACATGTCGGGCGGATCGCCCGCCAGCCTTGCGCGTGAAATCCGGTCCTGGATGATGTTGAAAGCTTCGACCATGACGCCGGTGATGCCGAGACGGCTCTGGTGCGGCTGGTGGTCGGGGCTGGCCTGGCCTGGCCGGGGCGCGTCCTTCTCGATGAGCAGTTCGCCGGCGCTGTGCTTGATGACGGCGGCGCGGCCGAACAGATCGTAGTGAAGGTTGACCGCGACGACCAGCGGCTGCTCGTAGGCGCGGCAGACCGAAACCGGAACCGGGTTGACCAGCGCGCCGTCGACCAGAATGCGGCCGTTGCAATTCACCGGTTCGAACACGCCGGGCAGCGCATAGGAAGCCCGCATCGCGGTGATCAGCGAACCGCTGGACAGCCAGATCTCATGGCCGGTGCGAATTTCGGCGCCAACGGCGACGAAGGGTTTCGTCAGATCCTCGAAGCGGATGCCTGCCATGTGCTCGCGCAGCCTGACGTCCAGTTTCATGCCGCCGAACAGGCCGCTGCCGCGCAGATTGAGATCGAGCAGGCCGAAGATGCGCCGCTTGGTCAGGCTGCGGGCGAACTCCTCGAGTTCGTCCAGCTTGCCGGCGAGATAGCAGCCGCCAACCAGCGCGCCGATCGAGGTGCCGGCGATCATTGAGACTTCGATGCCGGCTTCGTCGAGCGCGCGCAGCACGCCAATGTGCGCCCAGCCGCGTGCGCAGCCGCCGCCCAGCGCGAGCGAAATGCCTGTCTTGCCCGCGGGTTGCGGGTCAGGCACCCCGCCGGACGATGAGGGGCCATTGGCCTCCCGCACGTCCGGTCTGCTACGCAATGACGCCCACTCGAGCATCATGATCTCCCTTGTCCCGCGTCCGTTCTACAGGAAGGACGTTTGAGAATAGTGAATATGAGTGGTTTGCGACTGTTGAATGGTTCACGCGGGCTTCCGATAGGTTTTTTCCGCATCGAACAGCGGCGTGCTGCCATCGTCGGCAAGCGTTGCCTTGCCGCCGATTAGCCCCACCGTCCGATAAAAACATGAACGCCGGCCGGTGTGACAAGTTGCGTCGTGGCCCAACACTTTGACGCGCAACCATATGGCGTCCTGGTCACAATCCGTGAGCATCTCGACGACGGTCTGAAAATTGCCTGATGTTTCGCCCTTCTTCCACAGCGTGCTGCGCGAGCGCGACCAGTAGTGCGCGATGCCGGTTTCGAGCGTCAGCGCCAGCGCCTCGGCATTCATATGCGCGACCATCAGCAGCATACCGTCAGCGGCGTCGGTGACGACGACGGTGACCAGCCCGGCAGCATCGAAGCGCGGGGAAAACACCGCGCCTTCTTCGAGAGCCTTCTTGTCTGATGGAGCCTTGGGAAATGTTAGTGCCGACATCGCCGGTCCTTGATCTAGCGATGCCGGCGAGAGGCTTACGCCCCGAGGCCGCGCACCATGGTGACGAAACGGACCTGTTCCTCGGGCGTGTCCTTGAACACGCCGGTGAAGGTCGAGGTCAGCGTGGTGGAGCCCTGCTTGCGGATGCCGCGCATGGCCATGCACATATGCTCGGCCTCGATCATGACGGCGACACCGCGCGGATTGAGCACGTCCTGGATGACGCCGGCGATCTGTGCGGTCATGGCCTCCTGAGTCTGCAGGCGATGGGCGAAGATATCGACCACACGGGCGATCTTGGACAGGCCGACGACCTTGCCATCCGGGAGGTAGCCGACATGCGCCTTGCCGATGATCGGCACCATGTGGTGCTCGCAATGCGAGTGGAACTGGATGTCCCTGACGATGACGAGATCGTCATAGCCGGCGACTTCCTCGAAAGTGCGGCCGAGCTCTTCGGCCGGGCACATGTCATAGCCGTTGAACATTTCGAGAAAGGCCTTGGTGACGCGCTTGGGCGTGTCGATCAGGCCCTCGCGGTCCGGATTGTCGCCGGTCCAGCGCAACAGCGTGCGCACGGCGGCCTCGACCTCGGCTTCGCTCGGCCTGTCGGTGACCGGCTTGTCCAGATAGTCGGAAGGGGGCATGATTTTCTTGATGACGGCATCCATAAAGGCGTCTCCCGTAGTTCCTCTCTCAGGAGGAACGAGTTGAACGGACCACGACCTTTCGGGTGCTGAAAACTCGCCCGGTTTCCAGCCCGCAAGCGGCGTGAACGAAATGGGCAAGGACGGCGGCTTTGCGTTGCCTTGTCGATACCCGACTGCCAGCATTATATATGGTCGTGCGCAGCGAATGAAAGACGCCACAGCGGCAATCGCTGTTCGCTTGGCGGCGACGGATTGGAAAAATATGATTGACGACGTCTACAATGCGAAAATTCTGGGTTTTGCCGGAAACATCGCCCGCATAGGCCGGCTCGATCATCCGGATGCGAGTGCCAAGGCTCATTCCAAATTGTGCGGCTCGACGGTAACCGTCGACCTCAAGATGGACAATGGCGTCGTCACCGATTTCGCTCATGACGTGAAGGCTTGCGCCCTCGGCCAAGCCTCGTCCTCGATCATGGCTCAACATGTCATCGGCGCCAGCGCCGACGAATTGCGGGCGGTGCGCGACACCATGCTGAAGATGCTCAAGGAAAATGGCGCGCCGCCGCAAGGCCGCTTTGCCGATCTGAGATATCTGGAGCCGGTGCGCGACTACAAGGCGCGCCATGCCTCGACCATGCTGACCTTCGATGCGGTCGTCGATGCCATCGGTCAGATCGAGAAGAAACGCGCCGAACAAGCGGCGTGACCCTTGCCATTTGATCGCCAAAGCCTGGTGTTCGCCGCGAGCCTTGCTGGCGCAGTTGCGTTGAGCAGCGGCGCGAGCCGGGCGGACGTGGCGGTCCAGCGCGATATCGGCGAGTATCTCAAGAAGGCCATCCAGCTCTGCTGGAGCATACCTGTAGACGCCCACAGCATAGTCCGCGTCCAGTTCAGCCTGAACAAGGACGGTTCGCTCGCCGGTCCGCCAAAAATCCTCAGCCCTGCGCCACCGACGCCGGACAAGGTTGCCGAGGCCGCTGTCCGGGCCATCTCGCGCTGCGCACCATTTTCCAGGCTGACATCCTATACGGCCCATTATGATCTGTGGCGTGATGTCGTGCTGACATTCGACCCGGGACAGGATACTTCGGACAGGGCTCTGGGCATCGATGCGAAGGAGCTCGACCAAGCCCTCGAAAAATTCCGCAAGAAGCCAAATTAGCTGAGGCCGGTCAGGCGGCTCTTGGTTTGCTGCGCCCGTCTGCTTTCGGCAAATTCGCTTCTCACCCAGTCGGCGAAGGCCTTGGCCGGCTCCGCCAGGTCCTTCAAACTCCTGGCGACCAGCCAGTAGGCGCCCGATGCGACATCAATGTCGAACGGCTTGATCAGCGCGCCGGATGCAATCTCCTCGCCGATCTGCAAGAGGTCGCCCAGCGCCACGCCGTGGCCGAGCAGGGCCGCCTGCTTCGACAGCGACACATCCGCCAGCATAGGGCCGCGCGCCGGAATGGCGTCGGCGGCGACGCCAGCCGCTTCGAACCAGCGCGCCCAGCCCTGACGATTTTCCTCGTGCAACAGCGTGTAGCGGGCAAGGTCGAGCGGCTTTTCGAGGGCAGGGCCCGATGCCAGCAAGACCGGCGACAAGACCGGTGAATCGACGGTCGAGGCTAGCCATTCGGCCTCGCTGCGCGGCCATGAGGTGGCGCGCGCGCTGAAGCGCAAGGCGAGTTCGGGCTGATCGCTGCGGAACTCGATCGGCCTTGGGTCGACTTCGAGGGAAACGTCGATATCGGGCCGCAACTGGCTGAAGCGGTTGAGCCGCGGCAACAGCCATACAGAGGCCAGCGACGGCTCGACGCTGACGCGAACCACCGACTGCGCCGGGGCCGCCACCAGGTCCGAAACCAGCCTGTCGATGTCATCGAAACTCCTGACCAGCTGATCGAGCAGGCGCTGGCCGGCCTCGGTCAACTCGACGCGACGGTGATGACGGTGGAACAAGGGCTGGTGCAGGAACTGCTCGAGTTCGCGGATCTGCCGGCTGATGGCGGCCTGGGAGACGAACAGCTCCTCGGCGGCCCGGCTAAAGCTCAATTGCCGGCCGGCTGCCTCGAAACTCCGCAACGCCGTCAGGGGCAACCGTCCGCGCTTCATTTCGCATAACCCGAAGTTATCCGAACCGGAAATTATACTCGTTTGAAGGCGAAG
Source organism: Mesorhizobium sp. C264A (assembly GCF_040324515.1). Classification (NCBI taxonomy): domain Bacteria; kingdom Pseudomonadati; phylum Pseudomonadota; class Alphaproteobacteria; order Hyphomicrobiales; family Phyllobacteriaceae; genus Mesorhizobium; species Mesorhizobium sp. C264A. The sequence continues at coordinate 1,303,260 of NZ_JAMYVY010000001.1, forward strand.
GCCAGCGGGCGTCTAATCCACCTCAAAGGAGATGCGGCCATGATCCAGTTACTGGAAATCTTTTGCGATGTGATGCGGATCGCGACGTTTCAGTGGCATGGCCACAGGCGGCATCATGTGCAGCGCACCGAGCAAAGGCCGGCCACCCGCTGGGCGGCTCCATCGGAGCGGCATCCCTTTCGCCGCTCGCGACCCTGAGCCGACAAAGAGGCGAGTGAGTGAAGAGGATTGCGTTTGCCGGCCGAAGCTCACATCTATCGGTTTGGAAACGCAAGCTGACCCGGAAGCCGGTTTCGGGTCGCGTTCGGAAAGAGACTGCGGTGGGCGACCAGCATCGGCATGTGCATGCCGCCGGACGGACCCGGCGCGGGCGCAACTGGCCCGGTCCCTGGCGCAAAACACCCGGCCGCATTTTCGGCACGTCGCTGGTGCGCCTCTATCAACTGACGCTGTCCGGATTTGTCGGCAATTCCTGCCGGCATCTGCCGACCTGTTCCGAATACGCGCATGAGGCGATCGCCCGCCATGGTCTGTGGGCCGGCGGCTTCATGGGGCTGTTCCGCGTGCTGCGCTGCGGCCCTTTCGGTTCGCATGGCATCGATCGCGTGCCGGAGGTACTCGATCAGCGCTATGTCTGGTTCATGCCATGGCGTTATTGGCAGATCGGCAGGAAGCGCGGCGAGGCCTGACGGCGGGCGCGCTGGTCCCTGATCCAGATCGCCAGCGCGGCATTTCTTTACAATCCGGTAAGGTTAACAACGGGCTGCACAAAGACTGCGCATTTGAGTCAAAATCGAGCCAAGACACTTGGCTAAGCGCCTCCTGTTCATTCCCAGGAGAGCCCACATGCGTCGGATCGAAACCCATCCCTTCATCATTGCCGCGGTCCTCTTCCTGCTGGCCTGGTTTCTGGGATTTCCGATGCGGGCGCAATCGGCTCCGCTTGGCGATGTCGCCTGCACGCTTATCCAGGACGCGGCGAGCGGCGAGACGCTGTATCAAAGCGGCGTCTGCGACCAACGCGTCAGCCGGCGTCGACCTTCAAGGTGCCGCTGGCGCTGATCGGCTACGACAGCGGTATCCTGAGCGATGCGCATACGCCGACCTGGGACTACAAGCCTGAATTCAGGGCCGTGAGCCGCGACCACAAAGCCGTCGACCCGACGATCTGGGAGCGCGACTCGATCGTATGGTATTCGCGCGAGATCGTGCGCCGGCTCGGCGCAAAAAGCTTTGCCCTCTACGTCTCGAAATTCGGCTACGGCAACATGGATGTCTCGGGCGATGCCGACAAGGACAACGGGCTCACGCAATCCTGGATAAATTCCTCGCTTGAGATATCGCCGGTCGAACAGACAGCCTTCCTGCGCCAGCTGCTCGCCGGCAAGATGCCGGTTTCTGCCAAGGCGCATGAGATGACCCGAGCCATCCTGCCGACTTTCCAGGCCGGCGGCTGGACGGTGCGGGGCAAAACCGGCAGCACCAGGCTGGGAAACAGCAAGGACAAGCGCGCGCTGGGCTGGTTCGTCGGCTGGGCCGAAAAGGGCGGCCGCCGGATCGTCTTCGCCCGGCTGGTCGTCGACACCAAGCCGATCGACATGCCGAAAGGCCCGGCGACACGCGCGGCGTTACTGAGGGAGTTGCCGCAACTGGTGAAGTGAACTTGCTTTAGCTTCAAGTGCTCCGGCGGGCACGAAGGATGTGGCCGCCGGAATTCCTTGTCTCCGCCTTTGGCGTCCTGGAGAAGCGGGCGGCGATGTCGCTGCTTTCCAGATCTTCGATCTCATCGAAGCCGAGCTCGCGCAGCGATTGCGCCAGTGCCGCGGGCACGAAGAAGCTGATCCAGGGCTCTCCGGCAGCGGCGACGCGCGCCGCATGGAAAGAGAGGGCAGCCTGTCCAGCCGCATCGCGGTTCTCGGCCGGCTCGCTGTAGTCGAAGACGACCTCCGAACCGGGCATGCCGGCAATCCAGGACAGGGTGCTGAAGATTGCGTCCTGGCTCAGATACGGAACGACACCCAGCCAGATGAAGAAACTGGGCTCGGTCTGCCGCAAACCGGCCGATGCCAGGCCATCCGCGGGGCGCTGGCGCTCGAAGTTGACCGGCACGAACATGGTGGCCCGCGGTTCGGCAAGACCAGCATCGGCGATGCATTTCCGTTTCCAGGCCTGTGTCGCCGGGTGATCGACTTCGAACACCGCGACATCAGGGTACGGATTGCGCAGCGAGAAAGTGTCGAGGCCGGCGCCGAGCACCACCACTTGCTGGACGCCCCGGCGCACCGCCGCAGCCAGCCAGTCCTCGGCGAGGCGGGCGCGCGCTGCCACGAACAGGCGCATGCGCCGGCTGCGCTCACCTTCCTGCTCGAGCTCCTGCACCGTCGGTGCGGCATCGCCCAGTATCGCACTCGCATATGGGTCGCGAAACAGCGCCGCCTGCTGCGAGAACTGGTGGAGGGCCCGCATGCGCGCGACGCCCAAGGCGGTTCGGCTGGATTTTGCGTCTTCCATGCCGGGGATTCCAACCTCGTGTCGGGGAAATTCGCAAGCCTGTGCGACTGGCCTGCGACATCTGTCGCGCCATTTCCTGACAGCTGCGCCAACGACGGCTCTTTACCTGATGCCGCGTGGCCTCTAAAACCCGCCCGCTGCCGGATGCCTCCGGCTTCACACCACGACCACCCGCGCTCGTTTGCGGGACTGGATAGGAGATACCCGATGCTGAATTCCGTTTCCCTGACATTTCCCGATGGCTCCGTCCGCGACTATGACGCGGCGATGACCGGTGCGGGCCTCGCCGAATCGATCTCGAAGTCGCTGGCCAAGAAGGCTGTCGCCTATGCCATCGACGGCACCGTTCGCGATCTTTCCGACCCGCTTGGCAAGTCCGGCAAGGTCGAGATCATCACCCGCAGCGATCCGCGCGCGCTGGAACTCATCCGTCATGATGCAGCACACGTGCTGGCGGAGGCCGTGCAGGAACTGTGGCCGGGAACGCAAGTGACCATCGGGCCGGTGATCGAGAACGGATTCTATTACGACTTCGCCCGCAACGAGCCGTTCACGCCTGACGATTTCCCGGTGATCGAAAAGAAGATGCGCGAGATCATTGCGCGTAACAAGCCGTTCACCAAGGAAGTCTGGTCGCGCGACAAGGCGAAAAAGGTCTTTGCCGAGAAGGGCGAGCGCTACAAGCTCGAGCTGATCGACGCCATTCCCGAAGACCAGGATCTCAAGATCTATTCCCAGGGTGACTGGTTCGACCTCTGCCGCGGCCCACACATGGCCTCCACCGGGCAGATCGGCAACGCCTTCAAGCTGATGAAGGTGGCCGGCGCCTATTGGCGTGGCGATTCGAACAACCCCATGCTGACCCGCATCTACGGCACGGCCTGGGCCGAGCAAGCTGAACTCGATGCCTACCAGACGATGCTGGAAGAGGCAGAGAAGCGCGACCACCGCAAACTCGGCCGCGAGATGGACCTGTTCCATTTCCAGGAAGAGGGGCCGGGCGTCGTCTTCTGGCACGCCAAGGGCTGGAAGATGTTCCAGAATCTGGTCAACTACATGCGCCGCCGCCTCGACGAGCAGGGCTACCAGGAGGTCAACGCACCGCAGGTTCTCGACAAGAGCCTGTGGGAGACGTCTGGCCACTGGGGCTGGTATCGCGATGCCATGTTCAAGGTGACGGTGGCCGGCGACGACACCGACGACGACCGCGTGTTCGCGCTGAAGCCGATGAATTGTCCGGGCCACGTGCAGATATTCAAGCATGGGTTGAAATCCTATCGCGATCTGCCCGTAAAGCTTGCGGAATTCGGCAATGTGCATCGTTACGAACCGTCCGGCGCCTTGCACGGGCTGATGCGCGTGCGCGGCTTCACGCAGGACGATGCGCACATCTTCTGCACCGAGGAGCAGCTGGCCGCGGAGTGCCTGCGCATCAACGATCTGATCCTGTCGACCTACGCCGATTTCGGCTTCGACGATGTCAGCGTGAAGCTGTCGACGCGGCCGGATAAGCGCGTCGGCACCGACGAGGCCTGGGATCATGCCGAGGCGATCATGGGCAACGTGCTGGATACAATCAGGACGCGCTCGGGAAACCGCATCAAGACCTCGATCAATCCGGGCGAGGGCGCTTTCTATGGGCCGAAATTCGAATATGTGCTGAAGGACGCCATCGGCCGCGAATGGCAGTGCGGCACCACGCAGGTCGACTTCAATCTGCCGGAACGCTTTGGCGCCTTCTACATAGGTTCGGATTCGGAAAAGAAGCAGCCGGTGATGGTGCATCGCGCCATCTGCGGTTCGATGGAACGCTTTCTCGGCATCCTGATCGAGCATTATTCCGGTCATTTCCCGCTGTGGTTCGCGCCGCTGCAGGTGGTTGTGGCGACGATCACCTCGGATGCTGACGACTATGCGCGAAAGGTCGTCGCACAGTTGAAGGCGGCAGGACTTTTGGCCGAACCGGATCTGCGCAACGAGAAGATCAACTACAAGGTGCGTGAGCATTCGCTGGCCAAGGTTCCTGTGATCCTCGTATGCGGCAAGCGCGAGGCGGAAGAGGAGACGGTCAACATCCGCCGGCTCGGCTCGCGCGATCAGGAATCGCTCAAGCTGGCCGACGCGCTGAAGCTGCTTTCCGACGAGGCTGTTTCGCCCGACCGAAGGCGCAGCGCGGCCTGAGCAATCAATATTTCGGAGAAATGGCGGTGGAGCGATCCACCGCCATTTTCACATGCCTGTCACGCCAACCTTGTAACGAGCCCCCATGCTCAAGCTGAAGATACGGGAAAGGCCGTTTCCCGAACTCTCCTACGCCAATGCGAGCCAGCCGGCGCTGACGCGCTGGTTCATCCATTCCATTGAAGGTCTGTCGGGGCGCGACCGGTATGCCGCGCTCTATGATTTCTGGCGCCGCCAGGTGGCGCCGACCGGCGAGCGCGTGTTCAGCCGCATGCTGGAGCTGATCGACGTCGAGGTGCGCAGCACCGATCGGTGGCCGCCGGCGGGGCTGCCGGACACGCCGCTGGTGATCGTAGCCAACCACCCGTTCGGCATTGGCGACGGCATTGCCGTGCTGTCGCTCGTCGAGCAGCTCGGGCGTCCGTTCCGCGTCATGATCCACAAGGATCTGCTGAAGATCCGCGAGATGGAACCGTACTCGCTGCCGATCGACTTTTCCGAGACCAAGGACGCGGTGAAGAACAACATGGCGGTGCGCCACGAGGCAGTGCGGCTGTTGAAAGAGGGCGTCACCATCGTCGTATTTCCGGCCGGCGGCGTCGCCACGGCGCCGAAAGGCTTTGGCCGGGCGCGCGACCTGCCGTGGAAGATGTTTCCGGCGCGCCTCGTGCAGGACGCCAAGGCGTCGGTGGTGCCGATGCATTTTTCAGGTCAGAACGGCCGGCTGTTCCATCTGGTCAGCGGTCCGATGAACATGGCCGAGCGCGAAGGAAGGGTGGCGAAATTCGTCGGCAAGGCGTCGCTGACGTTGCGCCTTTCAATGCTCATCCGCGAATTTGCGCGGCTGTCCGGCAAGGCGATCGACGTGCGCGTCGGCGATGTGCTGAGCTGGGATGAGTTGGAGCCATTGCGCGACCGCAAGACGCTGCTCGACCGTCTTCATCGCGGTGTCTTCGACCTAGCGCCCGACGCGCCGCGCGGCCGGGTCCACTTCCTGCAGCGCCGCCTGTGCAAGGCCGCCTGACGTAGCCCTGAACTACCACTTCAACTGAGCAGCCAAACCGATGCCAATGGGCGCGCCGGTCAGTCGGCGCCTTCCTCCGGATCGATCGCAGAGGCATCAGTGGCCAGCACCTCGATCTCCTGGTTCTGCCCAGCGACCACGGTGAAATCCTTCTGGTAGATGCGGTCGCGGTTCTTGGCGATGATGGTGTATTGGCCTTCGGCCAGCACCATCGAGGCGAAGGCGCCGACGGCCTCCTTGATCGGATCGCCGGATTCGTTGAGCAGCGACCAGGATGTATCGGCGATGGCCTCGCCGCCGGTCTCGCGCACCAGCTTCATGGTCTCCTCCGCCGCGCGATGCTCGACGGTGGCTTCGGTCAGCTTGCCGGCTTCGACACGGATGTCAGAGCGAATAACGGCATTGACCGCGCCATAGGTGGAGACGACATGATAAACGCCGGCGTTGAGCCGCACGACGCTGTTCGGCTCGACATCGGGAATGATCAAAGCGCGGTCGCCATTGGCCTCGGCGGTGCCCTCATAAATGGAGAAGCGCAGTTTTTTCGGCGGAATACGCGCGCCGCCCGACAGCACCGCGTCGAGCTTGAGGCCGCCGGCATCGAGCACCAGGCTTTCGCGCCTGGCGTCCTTGCCGACGGTGATGCGCTTGGTGGCGCCGGCGCGTCCGTATGAGGCGTGGACCAGATAGCTGCCGGGTTCGAGCTGGAACACGGCGCTGCCGCCATGCGCGGAAGCCACCATCGGCAGCTTGCCGTCGCCGGCGGCCTCGGGCTTGAAGACGCGCCAGACGATGCCGCGCGTGATGTCGGCGCCCTTGTCGGTCAACTGCGCCGACAGCGTTATGGCACCGCCGCCACCGAGTGCCAGCGGCGTCTCGCCCTTGGGCGGTGCATAGCTCGAAATATCGGGGAGTTTCAGATTGCCGATGCCGTCGGCATTCTGCGCCATGGCCATCGAGGCCGGCGCAAACAGCGCTACGGCGAGCCAAATCAGGAAAAGGCGCGATCTCCCCTCAAACATGCCTTGCGTTGAAGCCCAAGGCGGTGGCAATTTCAAGGCTTAAGAGTCCGACCGCCTTGGCAACAGGTTCTTTCGTCCGGCGCGCCCGCGCCAATGCCCGAGCCGCCCCGATCCGCAATGGCGCGCTTCAGCTCAAAATCGAGTGCTTTAGGAGACCTGGCCCCCATGGCGTCGCCGATCATCGACTTCCTGCTGACCCGAAACTCCGCACCGATTCCTGAATTGAAGGAACCGGCGCCCAGCGATGGCGATATCGCGACCATGATCGCGGCTGCAAGCCGTGTGCCCGATCACGGCCGACTGGAGCCGTGGCGCTTCATCCTTTATCGCGGCGAGGCGCGATTCGAGATCGGCAGGAAGCTGGCGGCGCTCGCCGAACAGCGCGAAGGGCCGCTGCCGGAAAACCGCCGCAACCAGGAGCTTGCGCGGTTTTCCCGCGCGCCGCTGGTGATCGGCGTGGTGTCGGTTCCGAAGGACAATCCAAAAATCCCGCAATGGGAAATGTTCCTGTCCGGCGGCATGGCGGCGCTGAACCTGATGATTGCAGCCAATGCGCTGGGCTATGGCACCAACATGATCAGCAACTGGTATTCCGATGTGGCCGAGGGCAGGGCGATCCTGGGGTTGGCGCCGCAGGAGCGCGTCGTCGGCTTTATCCATATCGGCTCCTACCAGGGCCCGGCGCCGGAACGGCCGCGACCCGATCCGGCAAAGCTCTATGCCGATTATGAGGGGCCGTGGAACGGCTGACACCCGAAAGCGATTCCCCTTTATTTAAACACAGGCTAAGACAGCGGCTTCGGCGAGCGTTGGGGTTGGCGCATCGACCATAGGGATATTGGGGGACGCCGGCGACATGAAGAAACGAGACTCGCTGGGAACCCGGCTGCGCTACGGGTTTGACAAGAGCATGGCCGCCGGCCCTATCGCGCTGATCGGCTGGCTCGCCGTCGCTTCCCTGCTGATCATCATCGCCGCCGCGGCTTTCCTTGCGGTGACCCGCATCGCGCCGGAGGGCGGCGAACCGCTGAACTTCTTCGAAGCGTTCTGGGAATCGCTGATGCGCACGCTCGATTCGGGCACGATGGGCGGCGACACCGGCTGGGCCTTCCGTCTCGTCATGTTGTTTGTCACGCTTGCCGGCATCTTCGTCGTGTCGGCCCTCATCGGCGTGCTCAGCGCCGGCGTCGACAGCAAGCTCGATGAATTGCGCAAGGGTCGTTCTCGGGTGCTTGAGAGCGACCACACCATCATCCTCAACTGGTCGCCGTCGATCTTCGACGTCATCTCCGAACTCGTCATTGCCAATGCCAGCCGCCGCCATCCGCGCATTGTCGTCATGGCCAATATGGACAAGGTGGCGATGGAGGACGAGATCGCGGCCAAGGTCGACAAACTGGGCAATACGCGCATCATCTGCCGCAGCGGCGACCCGACCGACCTCTACGACCTAGCCATCGTCAACCCGCAGAGCTCGCGCTCGATCATCGTGCTGTCGCCGGAGGGCGACGACCCGGATTCGCAGGTCATCAAGACAGTGCTCGCGCTGGCCAACGACCCGAACCGGCGCACGGCGGCCTACAACATCGCCGCCGAGATCCGCGACGGCAAGAACGCCGAGGTCGCCCGCGTCGTTGGCGGGGCCGAGGTGCAGCTTGTGCTGGCCGACCAGCTGATCTCGCGCATCGTCGTGCATTCGAGCCGGCAGTCGGGTCTCAGCGGCGTCTATTCGGAACTGCTCGATTTCGACGGCTGCGAAATCTACACGACCGAGCAGCCTGATCTCACCGGCAAGACCTTCGGTGAGGCGGTGATGGCGTATGAGCATTGCACGCTGATCGGGCTCTGCGACCAAACCGGGCGCGTCAATCTCAACCCGCCGTCGGATCTGGTGATCGGCAAGGACATGCGCGCCATCATCATTGCCGAGGACGATGCCGCCATCAAGCTGGGAAGCGCCGGAGCCAAGATCGATGCCGCGGCGATTCTTCGCCATCAGCCCATCGAGGCGAAGCCGGAGCGCACGCTGATCCTTGGCTGGAACCGGCGCGGTCCGATCATAACCTATGAACTGTCGCGCTATGTCGCGCCTGGTTCGATCCTGACCATCGCCGCCGATACGCCAGGCCTCGAACAGGAAGTTGCCGGGCTGCCGGTCGTCGGCGACAATCTGTCGGTTTCCTGCCGGATCACCGACACGTCGAGCAGCACAGCACTGGCAAGCCTGGACGTGCCTTCCTACGACCACGTGCTCGTCCTCGGCTACAGCGAGACCATGGCAGCGCAGCCCGCCGATACGCGCACGCTGGTGACGCTGCTGCATTTGCGCAAAATCGCAGACGATGCCGGCACGCATATCTCGATTGTCAGCGAAATGATCGACGTGCGCAACCGCGAGTTGGCGGCGGTGACCAAGGCCGATGACTTCGTCGTCAGCAACCGGCTGGTCAGCCTGATGCTGGCGCAGGCATCGGAGAACCAGCATCTCGCAGCGATCTTCGATGACCTGCTCGACGAGGAGGGCTCCGAAATCTACATGCGTCCGGTCGGCCACTATGTCGCCATCGATCAGCCGGTGACGTTCTGGACGATCGCGGAATCGGCGCGGCTGCGCGGCGAGATCGCCATCGGACATAGGCGCGTTCGCGCTGCGCAGAGTGATGAGCGGGCTCTGGGCGGCGTCACCGTCAACCCGTTGAAGTCGCAAGCGCTGGCCTACCTGCCTGAGGACCGGGTCATCGTGCTGGCGCGGGACTAAACCCCGACTGCCTTGGCGCGAGCCAGAAGCCGTTCGGCGAGCCTGAGATGCGGCCGGTCATACATCTTGCCGTCAATGCCGACCACGCCGGGATTTCCGGCCGCCTCGAAGGCCGCGACGATGGCCTGCGAGCGTTGCACTGCCTCCGCCGATGGCGTGAAGGCGGCGTTGATGACCGGCACTTGCGCCGGATGGATCGCCATCTTGCCGGCAAAGCCGTCACGCTCGGCCTCCGTGCATTCGGCTTCGAAGGCGGCCATGTCGCGAAAGGCAGGGAAAACCGTGTCGATCGCCGCGACTTCAGCTGCGCCGGCGGCAAGGATGGTCATGGTGCGGGCAAGGCGGAAGACATCGGTGTAGCGGCCGTTGTCGTCGCGCGCAGCCTGCGCGCCGATCGCCGCCGACAGATCTTCGGCACCCCAGGTGAGGCCGGCAAGCCTGGCGCTTGCCCCGGCATAGGTCGCGGCGGCCAGCAACCCAGCAGCGGTCTCGGTAATGATCGGCAGGATCTTGATCGCGCCATCCGGCAATCCGTTTTCGGCCTCATGTACGCGGAGCTTTACGGATAGCTGCTGGACATCCTGGCCGCTGTTCGACTTCGGCAGCATGATGCCGTCGGGTTTGACCGGAACCAGGGCGGCCAGATCATCGTCGGTCAACCCGGTCGATAGGTCGTTGACTCTGATATAGATGGCGGAGCTTGTCTGCTGCCTGTTGCCGGCAATAAAGCGTGCTGCGATGTCGCGTGCCGACGGCTTGTTTTGTGGCGCCACGGAATCCTCAAGGTCGACGATGACCACGTCGGCGCCGGCGCCAAAACCCTTCTCCAGTTTCTTTTTGGAATCCCCGGGCACAAACAGCAGCGAGCGCATCAGGCCGCCTTTTTCATCATCATCGCCTGGCGCGTGCATTTGGCAACGAGCACATCGTTCTGATTGTAGGCGTGATGCTCGAACTCGACGATGCCGCGGTCCGGCTTCGATTTCGAGTCCCTGACTGAGAGCACCGTCGTTTCGACACGGATGGTGTCGCCGTGGAAGACCGGGTGCGGAAACACCGTCTCCTTCATGCCGAGATTGGCAATTGTGGTGCCGACGGTGATGTCATTGACGGAAATGCCGATCATCAGGCCGAGCGTGAACAGCGAATTGACCAGCGGTCTGCCCCATTCGCTCTTGGCGGCGAAGTCGAAGTCGATGTGCAGCGGCTGTGGGTTCAGCGTCATCACCGAGAACAGCATGTTATCGCTTTCGGTGACGGTCTTGCGCAGCGTGTGCCGAAAGACATGTCCGACGACGAACTCTTCGAGATAAAGCCCGGGCATCGTTTTTCTCCTCCGCTGCCTGACGGTTGATAGGCGCTGCCCATGCCACCCGCAAGCCAGTTAATAAACATGGTGAACCGTTCGTAAACCATTTCTGCCTAGGGTCATTCCTGGGGCCGGAAGCTTTCCGGCAAGGGGCGTAGCAGGCAGTATGGTTGTCTCGCATTTTCTCAAATGGATCTACACCGCGAGAGTTTCGGAGCGCGCCGCGGCGGCGAGCGCGCTGGCCCGCGCCTACGTCAATTCCGACCTGCCTTTCGAAGACCGTTGCGCGGCCGAAGCGGCGCTGACGCTGCTGCTCGACGACGCCTCGTCGAAGGTGCGGCTGGCTATGGCCGAAGCGCTGTCGATGAGCCATCACGCGCCGCTGCAGATCATCAGCGCGCTTGCCTCCGATCAGCCGGAAGTGGCAGCCCTGGTGCTGGCGCGCTCCCCGCTGCTGACGGACGCCGACCTGATCGACCGCGTCGCGGCCGGGCACAAGGCGACGCAAAAACTGATCGCCGACCGGCCGGTCGTTTCGATGGCGGTTGCCGCGGCGATCGCCGAGATCGGCGAACCGGAAGCGTGTGCGGCGCTGCTCGCCAATGACGGCGCCGACATAGCCTCGCTCTCCTTCCGCCGCATCGCCGAGCGGCATGGCCATATCGCTCATTTGCGCGAGGCAATGGTCACGGATGTGCGGCTGCCGGCCGACTGCCGGCACATGCTACTGGTCAAGCTCGGCGAAACGCTGAAGGCTTCGCCGCTGGTGATGGCGCTGATGGGGGCGGCCAGAGCCGAGCGCGTCACGCGCGATGCTTGCGTCAAGGCTTCGGTGCGGCTGGTCGAAGGCACGCGCGCGGAGGAACATGCGGCACTTATCGAACATCTGCGCCTGCGCGGCGACCTGACCGCAAGTTTCATCATCCGTGCCATTGCCCACGGCAAGGTCGACTTTTTCGGCTCGGCCCTGGTTGCGCTCAGCCAGCAGTCGGAGCAGCGGGTGCGGGCCTTGCTCGCAGGCGGCCAGGACGTTGCGTTGCAGGCGCTGTTCCGCGGCGCCGGCCTTGCCGCTTCCACCCATGGCATCATCCTGCGCGCGCTCAAAATCTGGCGCGAAGTCGCCAACGGCAAGCGCCTCGCTGGCGTGCAGGAGGTCAGCTGGCTGATGCTGAAGGAGCTCGGCGGTCCGGCCACCGAGGGCGATCTCGCCGGCCTGGTCAAGTCGATCCACCTCGACGCGCTGCGGGAAAACGCGCGCGGGCATGCGCTGGCGATAGCCGCGGCCTGACGCCCTAAACTCGGTCCTTGGCGAAGAAATCCGGGAAATCCTCGATCGCGGCGGCGATGATGCGCAGCGAGGCTGCGATCTGCAGCATATCCGCACCGCCGCTGCGCTCTGAAAGGCTGGCTGCATATTGCCGGGCCACAGTGACAGTTGCTGTCTGTGGATCGCCGGTTGCGCGAAAGAGCAGTTCACGCGCGAGGCCGCGCAGGAAATTGGCGATCGAGAGCGCGGTGTCGGTAGGAGTGGACGGCCTCTGCTGCGCGGCGCGCAGGCGCAGGATTTCGAGGCCGACGGTAACGGCGGCGACCCCGCCGCCCAGGATCGCATCGCCTTTCCTGCCGGCATTTTGCAAGAGCGGCATCAGCTGGTTGATGCGGTCATAGGCCAGACTCTCGAAGGCCGAACGCCGCGGCACCCGCTCATGCAGGCACAGCCGCGCCAGATCCTCGCGCATGGCGCGCACGATGCGGTTGGCCGCGCGCCATGGATCCACCGGCAGCACCACGATGAAGACGCAGATAGCCAGCAGGATGCCGACCAGCACCGACGCCGAGCCGGCGAAGAACGGGCCTGGTGCATAGGCCATCGCTTGATGCGGGCTGAGGAAGGCGAGGAAATTGATTGCAAAGGCCGTCGCCACGCCGACGGTGCGCGGATTGGCCATGCCCAGCGCCGTCGGTACCAGGATCGGCACGACAAACAGCGTGAACCAGCCGAAGCCGGGCAAAGCAGGCAGCGCGACCTGGCCAACAAGGAAGGCAAAGGGCAAAGCCAGCAGCGTACCCTTGAAGAAGCCCCAGGACACCCGCACCGGGTCAGGCCGCGCGGCGAAAAGACTGGAGACGACCGCAACGAGGATAACGGTGCCGGCCGCGTCGGACCATTTCGTCGTCAGCCAGAAGGCGGCGACCGCCAGCGTGGCAAGGGCGGCGCGTATGGCATTGCGCGAAGCCCCGGGATAATCGCGATGCACCACCAGCGCAGGCAGCTGCCTGTTGCTCCGGCTCGGGCGCGTCACCGGTGCGCGCAGGGCGTCGAGGCCGCGCAGCACCTGCTTGAAGGCTTCGGCGAAATCGGCGGCGATGGTGAGGCGCGTGATGGTGCCGACCCTGTCGTCCTGATCGGTCGAGGCATCGGGCATTTGCCGGGCCTTGCCGGCAATCGCGTCGAGCCGCGTCACCCAGGGCGACGTGTCCTCCAGCGCCTCGGGCGTGGCTGCCAGTTCGCTGACCAGCGACTGCAGTTCCGAGCGCACCGGAATGAGCGCTGCGTTTTTCGGCGCGGCGTGAGAATGCAGCGCGCGTGCCGCCGACAGCGCCGACAGAAGCTGACCGATGGTGAGGCGGACCGGATGGGCGCGGGTGGCGAAGCTCGGGGCTTCGAGCCGGGCATAGGTGCGCATCTCGGCCAGCATCTGGGCGTCCGTGATCAGCTTGCCGTGCAGGCCGGCCAGTCTCGCCGGGTCGCCGCCGGAAAAAGCGCCGCCCGCATAGGTTGCAAGGTCGAGGATGCTGCGCTTCAGCCTGGAGATGATGGCGTCAGCGGCCAGCTTGGGCAGGATCAGCCGGCTGGTCAGGCCGGCGCAGACGATGCCGAGCACGATCTCGGCGCAGCGCGCGACAGCGAGATCGACGATCACATGCGGCTGGCCGAAAGCCGGCAGCCCAATGATCATCGCGGTATAGCCGGCAAGTGCGGCGCCATAGGCTTCCGGATTGCGCAGCAGCGACGAAACCAGCGTGCACAGCCCAATCCAGACGGACAGCGCCGTGACCAGCAGCCAGGGATTGGTGCCGAAAACCGAGGTGATGCCGATCGCCGCAAGTCCACCGGCCAGCGTGCCGAGCAGCCGGTAAAAACCTTTCGCCAGCACCATGCCGGCGACCGGCTGGGCGACGATGAAGACCGTCATCATCGCCCATTGCGGGTGGTCGAGTTTTAGCGCGTAAGCAGCGAGAAGCGCGATCAGACCGGCCGAAACCGTGCGCAGGGCGAAAATCCAATCCGAGCGCGTCGGCTGCGTCAGGCCCGCCAAACTGGTTTCGAAGTAGCTCTTCAGCCGCGCCCAGATCATAAGCTGGTCTCCGTATCGGAAGCGCAGGCTAGAGCAGTTCCAGGAAAAGTGTGAAACGGTTTTCCGCCCGGAACTGCGTCAAAACGAAGAGTTGGCCAGCGCTCAGATATCCAGCACTTCCGTCGCGGCGAATTCGGCGCGTTCCTGGATGAAGCGGAAGCGGGCTTCCGGCTTGGTGCCCATCAGCGCGTCGACAGCATCCTTGGTCGCGGCCACGGCGTCGATGACATCGACCCTGAGCAGCGTGCGCTTCCTCGGGTCCATGGTGGTTTCCTTGAGCTGCGCGGCCATCATCTCGCCCAGGCCCTTGAAGCGGCCGATCTCGACCTTGGCGCGGCCGGTGAATTCGGTGCGCAACAGCTCGTCCTTGTGCGCATCGTCCCTGGCATAGGCAACCTTGCCGCCTTGCCGGATCGAATAGAGCGGCGGCACCGCCAGATAGAGATGGCCGCCATTCACCAGATTCGGCATTTCCTGGTAGAAGAAGGTGATCAGCAGCGAGGCTATGTGAGCGCCGTCGACGTCGGCGTCGGTCATGATGATCACGCGGTCGTAGCGCAAATCCTCGTCGCGGTATTTCGAGCGCGTGCCGCAGCCGAGCGCCTGAATCAGGTCCGAAATCTGCTGGTTGGCGGCTAGCTTGTCGTTGCCGGCGCTGGCGACGTTGAGGATTTTTCCGCGCAGCGGCAGCACCGCCTGGCTGGCGCGGTCGCGCGCCTGCTTGGCCGAGCCGCCGGCCGAGTCGCCTTCGACGATGAACAGTTCGGCGCCCGCGGCGGCATTCTGCGTGCAGTCGGCGAGCTTGCCGGGAAGGCGCAGCTTGCGCACCGCGCTCTTGCGCGACACTTCCTTTTCCTGGCGCCGGCGCACCCGCTCGTCGGCGCGCGCAATCACCCATTCCAGCAGCTTGGAGGCTTCCTGCGGATTGTCGGCCAGCCAGTGGTCGAAGGGATCGCGGATGGCGGTCTCGACAATGCGAATGGCTTCGATCGTTGCCAGCCTGTCCTTGGTCTGGCCGACGAATTCCGGCTCGCGAATAAACACCGACAGCATGCCTGCCGCCGAGATCATCACGTCTTCGGAGGTGACGATCGAGGCGCGCTTGTTGCCGACCAGGTCGGCATAGGCCCGAAGCCCGCGCGTCAGCACATTGCGAAAGCCGGCCTCATGCGTGCCGCCTTCGCCGGTCGGGATGGTGTTGCAGTAGGAGTTGACGAAGCCGTCACCGCCGAACCAGGTCACCGCCCATTCCAGCGAACCGTGGCCGCCCTGCTTCTCGCTCTTGCCGGCGAAGATTTCGCGGGTCACCTGGAAATCATCGCCGAGCGATGCCTTGAGATAGTCCTTCAAGCCGCCGGGGAAATGGAACTCCGCCTTGGCCGGCGTCTGGTCCTTTTCCTTGATCAGCGATGGGTCGCAGCTCCAGCGGATCTCGACGCCGCCGAACAGATAGGCTTTCGAGCGGGTCATGCGATAGAGCCGCGCCGGCTCGAAGGCGGCGCCCTTGCCGAAAATCTGCTCGTCGGGATGGAAGCGGATTTTGGTGCCGCGCCGGTTGTGCACTTCGCCGAGCTGCTCCAGCCCGCTCACCGGAACGCCGCGCGAGAACCTTTGGCGGTAAAGCTGGCGACCGCGCGCGACCTCGACTTCGAGATGGTCCGACAGCGCATTGACGACCGAGACGCCGACACCGTGCAGACCGCCGGAGGTCTCATAGACCTTGCTATCGAACTTGCCGCCCGAATGCAGCGTCGTCATGATGACTTCGAGCGCCGGTTTCTTGAATTTCGGATGCGGATCGACCGGAATGCCGCGGCCATTGTCGGTGACGGTCAGAAACCCGTCGGCCGACAGCTCGACATCGATGAAGGTGGCATGGCCGGCGACCGCCTCGTCCATCGAATTATCGATGACCTCGGCAAACAGATGGTGCATCGCCTTGTCGTCGGTGCCGCCAATATACATGCCGGGACGGCGCCGCACCGGCTCCAGCCCCTCCAGCACCTCGATGTCGGCGGCACTATAGCCCTCGCTGCCGTCCTTGGTCGCAACGGAACGTTTCGTGGCCTGCAGCAGCGGGTCGGCCGGCCGCGCCGGTGTCCGAGCCGATTGGGGCTGCTTTTCCAGATTGCCGAAAAGATCGTTGTTGTCGTCCATGCCTGCCATAGAATCCGGTGCCGCGAATCACCCGTCGATACTGCCACGCTTTTCGGCGCCAAGCGACGGAAGTTCCTGTTACGTTCGGGGATTAAACCCTTCTTATCCTAAAACCTTTCGATAACCAAGCCGGCGGAAATAGGTCCAGCGAGAGCGGCCGCGATTCCTGAATCTTTAACAAAGCGGCCTAGCGTCGCCTCAACAAAACAAAAGACCACGAATGTCAGGGGTTGGTTGTGAGGGGCAAGGCCATAACGATGATTGGCATCGCTGCCGTCTTCGGCGCGATTTCAATCTTTGCCGCGGATTTCTGGGTGAAAAGCCAGGCCAAGGCCGATGCCGAAGAGAAAACGGCGTCGATCCCGGCGCCCGCCGTCCCCAAGGTCGTCTTCAAGACCATAGTGGTGGCCAACGCGCCGCTGCGTTACGGCATGGAGCTTGACCGGGCGCAGCTCAGCGAAATCCCATGGTCCGAGGATTCGGTGCCGCAGGGCGCGTTCACCACAGTCAATGCATTGCTCGCCGAAGGCAGCCGCGTGGTATTGTCGCCGATCGAGGTCAACGAGCCGGTGCTGATCAGCAAATTGTCGGGGCCGAACGGCCGCGCGACGCTATCAAACATGATGACGCCCGGCATGCGGGCGGTGACAATCCGCACCGACGAGATCGCCGGTGTCGGCGGCTTCGTCATGCCGGGCGACCGGGTCGACGTGGTGCTGACACGCGATGCGGGCGAAATCCAGGAAGTGGCCAAGAACGCACAGGGCGCTGCCGGATCGACCGTTACCTCCGAGATTGTCGTCTCCGACGCCAAGGTGCTGACCGTGGGGCAGGGCGCCGACGAGCGCCAGACCGCACCGCAGATCGCCAATTCCGTCACCATCGAGGTGACGACCGAAGGCGCGCAGAAAGTGGCGCTTGCCCGCACCGTCGGCACCTTGTCGCTGTCGCTCCGCTCGGCCGCAGACGGAGGGGCCGCCAAGGACGGCGTCACCACCATCTCGTCCTTCGGCGGATCGGTCGCCTCCGGCGTCCAGGCCGCTGCCGGCGCGCTGTTCACTGCCGCGACCAAGGAGCCTGAGAAGCCGAAATTCAAGACGATCATCGTGACGCGCGGCACGCAGGTCGAAGAATACCAGGTTCCTGCGCGGGACCAGCAATAACTGCCGGTGGGGACCGGGCGAGGGACGGGACAGATGTCGGGACTTCATGCATTTCGAACTACGAAAGGGCTGCGCCCAATGCGGGCGCTTGCGGTGGGGGCTTGCCTGGCCGCGGCCGCAATGCTCGGCCTCAGTGCGCCAGCCAAGGCCGACAACGATATCGTCCATGTCTCGTCCACAACGAATGCGTCGATCAAGGTAGCCAAGGGCAAGCCGAAGACGGTCATGACCAATGCCGCCTTCTACCAGATCGTCATCGGCGATCCGGAGATCGCCAACGTCAATCCGCTGACCGACAAATCCTTCTATGTGCTGGGCAACAATCTCGGCACCACCGGCATCGCGCTGTTCGACGAGAACAAGCAGTTGGTCGGCACCGTCGACATCGAGGTGACGCTGGACACCGACCAGCTGGCCAGCACCATTCGCGCCAGCGTGCCGGACGCCAAGATCAAGGTCGGCTCGGCCAATGGCCGCGTCGTGCTGTCGGGCGAGGCCGATGACGCGGTCGCCGCCGAGAAGGCAAGCAAGATCGCCAGCCGCTTCTCCGGCAATGAAGAAGTGATCAATTCGGTCAACATCTCGTCCTCGCAGCAGGTTCAGCTCAACGTCCGCTTCGTCGAGATCAATCGCCAGGCCGGACAGGATCTCGGCGCCAAATACAGCGCCAATTTCGCTTACGGCATTGGCGGGCGCGACGTCACCCTCGATCCTGGCACGGTGCCGGGAGCCGGCAATGGCGAGATCATCGGCCGGCTGCTGTCCAACGGCCTGTCGATCGACGTCGCCATCAAGGCGCTGGAGGAACGTGGTCTCGCCAGGCGGCTGGCCGAGCCGAACCTGATCGCCCGCTCGGGCCAGACGGCAAGCTTCCTCGCCGGCGGCGAGTTCCCGATCCCGGTCTCCGAGGACAATGGCAAGATTTCCGTCAGCTACAAGAAATACGGCGTCAGCCTCGACTTCACGCCGACGGTTCTCAAGGACGGGCTGGTGAGCCTCGACATCGCGCCGGAAGTGTCCTCGATCGACGCTTCGGCCTCCTACAATATCGGCAATATCTCGGTCCCGGGCTTTATCGTGCGCCGCGCCAAAACATCCGTCGACCTGAAGAATGGCCAGAGCTTCATGATCGCCGGCCTGCTGCAGTCACAGAACGACATTACCACATCGCGTCTACCCGGCCTCGGCAAGCTGCCGGTGCTCGGCTCGCTGTTCTCCTCCAAATCCTATCAGCGGCGCGAGACCGATCTGGTGATCATCGTCACCCCCTATCTGGTCAAGCCGGTCGATCCGTCGAAGAAGCTGCTCGAGCCGACCGACGGCACGCAGCCGGCCAGCAATGTCGACTATTTCCTCAACAACACCGAGGAAGTGAAATCGTCCGAAGCCAATCGTGCAGTGGCAATGGCCAGCGGCAGTACGCCACAGCCGGCCGCGGTCACCACCGTCGGGCATTTCCTCGACCTGCCGAAGGATTGAAGCCATGCGCGTGGAATCATGCATCGCCCTGCTGATCGCCGGCCTCGCCGGCGGCTGCACCAGCGACGACTATGTCCGCTCCGAGGGACCGACGATTGCCGCCGGCAACGCACAGGCCGCCAATACGGCCATGCAGATGGTCGATCCCTGGAAATACGGCGTCCAGAACACCAGGCTGCTGGTGCCGGCGCAGCGCAGTGAGGCGGCAGTCAACGCCGCCGACCAGGCTGCTGCTGCCAAGGCCGTGCAACCGACAGCGACAACCGATTGATTTGCCCCGGTGATTTGACCGGGAATGACCTGACAGGCTGACAAAATGGCAAGCGGCATCAAGACCAAGAAGATCCTGCTGGTGTCCAGCGACCGGACCTTTGCGCAGGATACGCGCACCGCGTTCGCGGCCTCGGAGGTGATCCAGCTTTCGACCGTCGAGAAGAACATTACCGAACTGCGCGGCGAGGTCCAGGAAGCCGATTTCGGCGCGCTCATCGTCGACATGGATGCGGCAAAGCTGGAAGAGATCGAGTCGCTGCAGCGCATCATGCGCCGGCTTGAAGGCCGCGTTCCGGTGGTCGTCGTCACCCAGGAATTCAACGCAGCCGCAGTGCGTATCCTGGTGCAGCTCCAGGTCGCCGATTTCCTGGTCAAGCCGATCACCACCGCCGATCTGGTGCGGTCGGTCGTGCGCGCGCTGCAAGGGCCGGGGCGCGAGGAAAACACCGAGTCGCAGATCTATACCTTCATGCCGGCCGCCGGCGGCGTCGGCACCACGACGCTGGCGCTGCAGACCGCCTTCCAGCTGCATCATTCGGTGACGCGCGGCGCGTCGACCTGCGTGGTCGACCTCAATTTCCAGCAAGGCGCCTGCGCCGAATATCTCGACCTCGAGCCGCGCTTCGACATCACCGAAATCGAGAACCAGCCCGAGCGCCTCGACCGTCAGCTGCTGGATGTGATGCTGTCCAAGCATGCGAGCGGGCTCTGCGTGCTGGCGGCGCCAACGCATCCGTCGGAAATGCGCTCGTTCAAGACCGATGTCGTGGTGCGCATGCTCGATCTCGTCTCGGCCTATTTCGATAACGTCGTCATCGACATGCCGCGCACCTGGTTTCCGTGGACGGAGACGGTGCTGCTCGGCTCCAACAAGCTCTACATCGTCGCCGAAATGACGGTGCCATGCCTGCGCCACACGCAGCGGCTGATCCAGGCGGTCTACGAGACGGCCGGCAAGGAAGTGAAGCCGAACGTCATCGTCAATCGTTTCGAGCAGAAGATGTTCGACAACGGCATCAAGCAGGCGGATGTCCAGGAAATCCTGGGCGAGCATTTCGTCGGCGGCATCTCCAACAATTACCGGCTTGTGCGTGAAGCGGTCGACCGCGGCGTGCCGCTGCATGAGATCGACCCGAACGCCAATGTCGTCAACGATCTGAAGAGGATCATCCTGCCGGAAGAAGCCGTGGTGACGCCGGAGAAATCGCGCTCGCTGTTCGGCATCGGCAGGGGCCTCCTGAAGAGGAAAGCCGGATGACCAGCCGCTTCTCGACCCTGCAGAACCGTGACGTCCGCGCGCTGAAGCCGGCCGAGGCGGCGCCGGTCGCGCATCACGCCGTGGTCATCCCGACGAACCGAAAGGCCTTGCCGCCGAAGCCGGAGACAACACCGGGAAAAAGCGCCAACAAGGTGCTCGATGCCCGCGTGCGCATCCACCGGCTGCTGCTCGAGGAAATCAACCTGGTCGCGCTGGAGCGCCTGCCCAAGGATGAGATGCGCCGGCAGGTGCAGGAGTTCGTGTCGGAAAAGACCCGCCAGGAGCGTATGGCGATCAACACCGTCGAACTTGAAGCGCTGGTCGATGACATCGTCGATGAGATGGTCGGCCTCGGCCCGCTGGAACCGCTGCTCAAGGACCCCGACATCAACGACATCCTGATCAACGGCCACCAGAACTGCTTCGTCGAAAAACGGGGCAAGCTGCAGCAGGTCCATATCCCGTTCAAGGACGAGGCGCACCTGTTGCGCATCGTCAACAAGATCGTCGCCGCCGTCGGCCGCCGGGTCGACGAATCGCAGCCGATGGTCGATGCCCGCATGCTCGACGGCTCGCGCTTCAACGCCGCCATTCGCCCGGTCGCCGTCGACGGGCCGCTGGTGTCGATCCGCAAGTTTTCAAAGAACAAGCTCGGCCTGCACAAGCTGGTCGAGTTCGGCGCCATCACCCAGAACATGGCCGAGGTGCTGGCGGCTGCAGTCCACGCCCGCAAAACGACCATCATCTCGGGCGGTACCGGCACCGGCAAGACGACGATGCTCAACGCATTGTCAGCCTTTATTCCGGAAGACGAACGGTTGATCACCATCGAGGACGCGGCCGAACTGCAGCTGCAGCAGCCGCATGTCGCGCGCATGGAAACGCGCCCCGCCAACATCGAAGGTCATGGCGAGCTGAAGCAGCGCGACCTGGTCAAGAACGCGCTGCGCATGCGCCCTGACCGCGTCATCCTCGGCGAGTGCCGCGGCGAGGAGGCCTTCGACATGCTGCAGGCGATGAACACCGGCCATGAAGGCTCGATGGCGACCATCCACGCCAACACGCCGCGCGACGCCATTTCGCGCCTCGAGCAGATGCTGGGCATGACCGGCATGCCGATGACGGTGCAGTCGATCCGCAGCCAGATCGCCAGCGCGCTCGACCTTATCGTCCAGCTGACGCGACTGTCGGACGGCAAGCGCAAGGTGACCAGCGTCGCCGAGGTGACCGGCATGGAAGGCGACGTCATCCAGATGCAGGAGATATTCCGCTTCGTGCGCACCGGCATGGAAGCCGACGGCAAGATCCTCGGTCACTACGAGGCGACCGGCATTCGCCCGCGTTTCCTCGAGGACCTGCGCAATATGGGCATTGAATTCCCCGGCAAATATTTCGAACCCGGCCGGCCGCAGGAGTAGCCGGGTGTTCGAGAATTTCAGCCCGATCTATGTCGTCTATGCCGCGGCAGCGCTGACCGGCATCATGATCGCCGAAGGCTGCTATCTGCTCTATGCCGGCCGCAGCGACAAGCGCCTGGCTATCAACCGGCGCATGAAGCTGCAGGAAAACAAGATCAGCCAGGAACAGGTGCTGATCCAGCTGCGCAAGGAACGCGGCCTCGATTCCGGCACGTCATCCTTCTCGCCCGACCGTTTTCGCGCGCTGCGCACGCAGTCTGGCATGGTGATGCCCTTGCCGAAATTCCTGACGATGACGACGGGCGTGGCGCTGGCGATGATGCTCGTCGCGCTCTGGTACGGCCTGCCGCTGTTGCTCGCCATTTTGCTGTTTGTGGTGCTGACAGCGCTGCTGCCGGTAATTGTGCTGCGCTCCAAGCGTGCCCGGCGGGTGAAGCGTTTCGGCGTGCAGTTGCCGGAGGCGCTGGAATTGATCACGCGCGGCTTGAAGGCCGGGCATCCGGTTCCGGTGGCGATCTCGATGGTGTCACGCGAGATGCCCGATCCGATCGGCACCGAATTCGGCGTTATCTCCGACGAGGTGACTTATGGTTCCGACCTGGTTTCGGCGTTGAATTCACTGTTTGATCGCGTCGGCCAGGAGGATCTGCCGCTGTTCGTCACCGCGGTTTCCATCCAGACGAGTTCGGGCGGCAATCTGCGCGAGATCCTCGACGGGCTGTCGACGACGATCCGCGAACGCGGCAAGCTGCGCCGCAAGGTGCGCGCCATTTCGACCGAGGGTCGTATGTCGGCCTATATCCTGACGGCGGTGCCGGCGCTGCTGTTCGCCGCCATCATGGTGATGATGCCGCAATTCTATCAAAGCGTCTGGGATGTGCCGAAGACCTGGTATCTGCTGGGCGGTTCGGTGACATGGCTGATGCTGGGCAACATCATCATGTTCAAGATGTCGAACTTCCGGTTCTGAGATGGAGCAGGTGATCCAGTTTCTTGCCTCGCTGGCGCCGACGTCGCTGATGCCGGTGGCCGCGCTGCTGCTGGCACTGGGCGGCAGCGCGGTGGCATGGCCGCTGGTGGTGGCCAAAGGCGACCGCAACGATCTCAAGCGCCGGCTCAAGATCGACGACAGCAAGACTCCCCAACAGGCCGAGGTGGCGCCGAAGAAGAACCAGAGCGTCGTGCGCGAGAAGGCGGTGAAGCGGGCGCAGGAATTCTACGCCAAGAGCGATCCGGAAAATGTCGCCCGGCTGCGTATGAAGCTGATCCAGGCGGGCTATATGGAGCCGCGCGCGGTCGGCACATTCTTCCTGATCCGCTTCGCCTGCCTGGTGGGCGCAGCCATCGGCGCGTTCCTGGTCAACTATTGGATGGGCAGCGCCGATTCCACCGCGACCAGCCGCTGGACCTTCATCATCCTGTCGGGAGCCGCCGGCTATTTCGTGCCCGGCCTGGTGCTCAGCCAGAAGGTGCGGGAAAAGATGCGCGAATACCGCAACGGCTTTCCCGACTTCATGGATTTGATGATCGTCTGCTCCGATGCCGGCATGAGCATGGAGGCAGGCATCGAGCGGGTCTCGAAGGAACTGGCCAAGACCTATCCGTCGCTGAGCCAAAACCTGCAGCTGGTGTCGCTGGAACTCAGGGCCGGCCGCAGCCTCGACGATGCATTGAAGGCGCTCGCCGACCGCCTCAGCCTGGACGAGGTGCGCTCCTTCGCCACGCTCTTGCAGCAGTCGAAGGAACTCGGCACCAGCCTCGCCGGGGCGCTGCGCGTGTTCTCCGACGAAATGCGCCACAAGCGCATGTCGCTGGCCGAGGAGAAGGCACATGCCTTGCCGGCCAAGATGTCGGTGCCGGTGGTGGTGTGCATCCTGCCGGTGGTGCTGATGATCGCCGTCATCCCGATCATCGTCAAAATGACGGCGGTTCAGTAGATACCAAGGCAGTAGATACCAAGTGGCCGCCCGGCGGCTTTCTACGGTTACTCACTTCAACTACGCTTCGCCTGGATGTCATATCCGGCCGGTTTGGCCGCTCTCCTTCGGCAAAATCCGCAAAAAGCAAAATGAGTGAGCCGTCCATGCGAATAGTCTTGTGCACCGCCTTCCTCGGCCTCGCCGCGGCCAGTCTGTCGCCGGCCTCGGCCGCGGCCGACGATTGCGGCGACGCTGCCGCTCTGGTGCAGCAGGCATATCCGAAAGCCCAAAAGAGTGCCGATGGCGCCTCCTTCACGCTCGAACCTCACACCAGCATCGCCCAGACGCTTTGGGATGGCGATGCGCCATTCGGCGTGGTCTGCAAGATCTGGCCCGCCCATGACGACCTGTTGTTGGTCGCCGTGCCGCTGATCGACAGCTCCCAATCCAGCGACGACGGGCATGTCGGCGATGTCGAGCTTCTGGTCGTCGACAGGAAGACCCGGCAGTGCGCCAGCGCCTGCTCCAGCCCGGGCTGATGACCGATGATGCCGTCGGCATCCGCGAGATCGACTTCGATACCGGGCGCTACAGATTGGCGCCCGATGTCGGCGCCTTCGGCCTGCGCATCGACATGGCAAACCATTCGCAGCCGAATCCTTTCAGTGAAACCGACCTGCGGCTCTATGCCCTTGACGGCGGTGCTCTGCGCCTGGTGCTCGACGGCATCATCGTGGCCGGCTTTGGCGGCGAAGGCGACACCAATTGCGCAGGATCCTTTCAATCCAACCGGGTCAGCCTGGCGATGAGCCCGGCGAGACATCACGGCTATCACGACATCACGGTGTTCGAGCGGTTGGACACCGACAATCCGTCTGTCGACAAGAATGGCGAGTGCCAGTCCCATCCCGGCAGGTCCATGAAACGAACCTACCGGCTGCGCTACGACGGCAGGCGCTATCAGTTTCCGGCGGGGCTCAAGGAGCTGGAGCCGGAATAGGCTTCGGTTGGTTAATGGCTTCTGTGCCCGAAACCAAATTTTAGGCGCGTTTCCGCACTGAAGTTTAATCGCCCTGTTGTAGTCTGCTTCCTCAGAGAACGACCCGGTAAATCGGGCGATTGGGGCCAGGGGCATGCGTCACAGAAGTTTCACGGCAATGGCCGCGCTAGCGGCGGTCTTGATGGTCGGCGGCTGCACGACCGACAACGTCGACAAAACCAAGACCACATCGATCCAACCGGTGGCAAAAGACGTCAGCACCTCCGACCTTGCGCAAGGCAAGGCGCAGTTCCGCGAGGCCAATTACGGCCTTGCCGAACAGCATTTCCGCAAGGCCGTGGAACTGAAGGCCGACAGTGCCGAGGGATGGATGGGGCTTGCCGCCTCCTATGACGAACTCGGCCGCTTCGACTTCGCCGACCGCGCCTACGACCAGCTTTTGAAGGTTGCCGGGCGCAAGCCGCAGATTGTCAACAATATGGGCTATTCGCAGCTGCTGCGCGGCAACAAGAAGAAGGCGAGAGCGCTGCTCATGGAAGCAAGGGCCGGCATGGCCGACCCGAGCGTGATCAACGCCAATCTGGCGCTGCTCAACAAGGGCTGAGACTAGGGACACTCGCGTGCCGAGCTTCGCGGGACGGCAGTCGACGCTTTGTAAACCCTGTCGGCAGGTTGCTTTGAAAACCGGCCGAAAACGGTATCTCCGGCCGGTTGCATGCCTATGATGCGCCACAAATCGAAGATCCCAAAGGTTGCCGCTCATCCATGCTGGATTTCAGTTCGCTATTGCTGGCGGCTGCGCTGTCGGGCACATGCCTGAGCGTCACCATGTTTGTGATCTGGTTCACGGCGCCGCGTGCACGCTTCGTGCTGACGGTTGCGTGCGGTATTCTCGTCCTTGTCGCCCACGTCATCGTCTTCTGGCGCTACACGAGGGAGCCCAGTCCGTTGCTTTGTCAGGCAGCGTTGGCGCTGCTCAGCCTCGGTTTCCTGGCGCTTTCACTTTCGGCCATGCAATATCTTGGTGTGCGCAATTACAGCCGCGCTGTCCTGCCGGCCATGCTCGCGATCGCTGTCTGCGCCGGCGTGACCTATCTCGGTTTCGATGGTGTCGGCTTCATCCTCACCTATACGACGGTAACAGTGCTGCTCGCCTCGATCGGGGTGATGTTCTGGATCAAGGGCGGTCAGGATCGCGGCATTCTGCTGGTCGTTTCGGCGCTAAGCGGCGTCTGCGGCGTATCCTTCGGGCTCTGCGGCGCCGTGCTTCTGGTCAAGGGCCATTGGGTGCTCGGCGTCGCACCCGACAATTGGGCCGAGCGGTTGAATTCGGTCGTGGCGGTCGCCTGCATGACGGCTCTCGGCGCGCTGACGCTGTCGCTGCATCATCTGCAGGCACAGATCGAACTGAAGGCCGAGACCCTGACCGACCCGTTGACCGGTCTGATGAACCGGCGGGCTTTGAACTCGCTCTATCGCGAGCGCGTCTTCGGCCCGTTCATGTCGGTCGCCATGTTCGACCTCGACCACTTCAAGCGAACCAACGATGTCTATGGCCATCCCGTCGGCGATCGGGTGCTCTGCCGTTTCGCCGCAGTCATCAAGAAGTATGGCAGGGTTGGCGTCGACGCCTTCCGGCTGGGCGGCGAGGAGTTCGCGTTGGTCATGTCTCGGATGACCGAAGACAAGGCCTACGATTTCGCCAGCAGGATCGGCGTCGCCTTCGGCACGGAAGTGGTGCCGACGCCGCGCGGGCCGTTGCGCAGCAGCGTCAGCGGCGGCATTGGCTTTGGCAAGGAAGACGGCAGCAGCCTGGATGAAGTGCTGGCCGAGGCCGACCGGGCGCTCTACGCGGCCAAGAACGCCGGGCGAAATCGCGTGCTTGTCCTCAACGGCAAAGCCGACGGACCGGCCCTGCGCTCAGCCTGACAGGCCAGAGTGTTATTCGGCGGCGCCGAGATATTCCGACAGCGGCGGGCAGGAGCAGACGAGGTTGCGGTCGCCGGCGACATTGTCGATGCGCGAGACCGGCGGCCAGTATTTGGCCGCTGTATCGACATCGCCGGCGGGGTAGGCCGCTTCCAGCCGCGAATAGGGGTGGGTCCACTGGCCGGCAAGGGTTTCGGCCGCCGTGTGCGGGGCATTGACCAGCGGGTTGTCCTCGAGCGGCCATTCACCCTTCGCCACTTTCGCTGCCTCGCCGGCAATGGCGATCATCGCCTCGCAGAACCGGTCGAGTTCGCGCTTGGGCTCGGATTCGGTCGGCTCGACCATCAGCGTGCCGGCGACAGGGAACGACATGGTCGGCGCGTGAAAACCGTAATCGATCAGCCGCTTGGCGATATCGTCGACGCTGATGCCAGCGCTCTCCTTGAGCACGCGCGTGTCGAGGATGCATTCATGCGCGATGCGATCGTGCCTGCCTTTGTAGAGAAGCGGGAAGTGCGGCGCGAGCCGCGTCGCCACATAATTGGCCGAGATGATCGCCGTCTCCGTCGCCTGCTTCAGGCCGGCGGCGCCCATCATGCGGATGTACATCCAGGTGATCGGCAGGATGGAAGCGCTGCCGAACGGGGCAGCGGACACGGCATGCGCCGAATCTTCGGTGACATGACCCGGCAGATAGGGTTTCAGATGCGCCCTGACGCCGATCGGACCGACGCCCGGACCGCCGCCGCCATGCGGGATGCAGAAGGTCTTGTGCAGGTTCATGTGGCAGACATCGGCGCCGATATCGGCGGGCCGCGCCAGGGCGACCAGCGCGTTAAGGTTGGCGCCGTCGAAATAGACCTGGCCGCCATGTTCGTGGATGAGAGCGCACAGGTGGCGCGCGCCTTCCTCGTAGACGCCGTGCGTCGAGGGATAGGTGAACATCAGAGCTGCGAGATTCTTGGAATGCTCGTTGGCCTTGGCTCGCATATCGTCCATGTCGATATTGCCGTCCTCCAGGCAACGCACGACGACGACGCTCATGCCGGCCATCGCCGCACTCGCCGGATTGGTGCCATGCGCGGACTGGGGGATCAGGCAGATGGTGCGATGGCCTTCACCGCGTGCGCGGTGATAGGCGCGGATGGCGAGCAGGCCGGCATATTCGCCTTGGCTGCCGGCATTGGGCTGCAGGCTGACGGCGTCGAAGCCGGTGATCTCCGCCAGCCAGCCTTCCAGCTCGCCGACCATGGCGCGATAGCCGGCCGAATGGCTGGCCGGCGCGAAGGGATGCAGGTTGGCGACAGCAGGCCAACTGACCGGCATCATTTCGGCCGCCGCGTTGAGCTTCATGGTGCAGGAGCCCAGCGGGATCATGGTGCGGTCGAGCGCCAAATCCTTGTCGGCTAGCCTGCGCAGCAGGCGCATCATGTCGGTCTCGGAGTGGTTTTCGCGGAAAACCGGCTGGGTCAGAAACTCCTTGCCGCGCGGCTTGCCGGGCATCGCGCCCGCCTCAGTAGCGCCGGACTTGGCGCCGAACAGGGCGGCGATAG
The DNA here is from genome assembly GCF_040324515.1 of Mesorhizobium sp. C264A. Taxonomy (NCBI): domain Bacteria; kingdom Pseudomonadati; phylum Pseudomonadota; class Alphaproteobacteria; order Hyphomicrobiales; family Phyllobacteriaceae; genus Mesorhizobium; species Mesorhizobium sp. C264A. The sequence continues at coordinate 1,331,573 of NZ_JAMYVY010000001.1, forward strand.
CCTCGACATCCGCCTCGGTCGAGGTTTCGTCGAAGGCGATGCTGATGCGGTCGGCATCGATGACGCGCAGCAGCCGGCCACCTTTTTCAGCGGCAGCGGCGATCGAAGCTGCCTTGCCCTTCACTTCGGCCGTCACCGTGTCGAAACGGCTTGAGCCGAGCACGGAAACACCAGCGGTTTTCAGGCCTGCTGCGAGGCCGTTGGCGAGCTCATGGATGCGGGCTGCGATCGCCTGCAAACCAGTGGGGCCGTGCCAGATCGCGTAGGCGGTCGCCATGTTGGCAAGCAGCGCCTGCGCGGTGCAGATGTTGGAGGTCGCCTTGTCGCGGCGGATATGCTGTTCGCGCGTCTGCAGGGCGAGGCGATAGCCGGGACGGCCCTTGCTGTCGATCGACTGGCCGACGAGGCGGCCGGGCATCAGCCGGGTCAGCTTGTCGGAGACGGCGCAATAGGCGGCGTGCGGGCCGCCAAAGCCCATCGGCACGCCAAAGCGCTGCATCGGGCCGACGGCGATGTCGGCGCCAAGCCTGGCCGGCGCTTCGGTCAGGGTGAGCGCAAGCGGATCGGCGATGAAGACGACCACGGCGCCGGTGGCGCGAGCCTTCTCGATCGCCGCCTTGTGGTCGCCATAGACGCCAAACGTGTCCGGCCAGGAGACCAGCAGGGCGGCGGTGTTGTCGTCGATGGTCTCGCCATCGATTTCGATGCCGAGCGGCTCGGCGCGGGTGCGCACGACGTCCAGCGTCTGCGGATGCGGCGTGCCGGCCAGCGCCACCTTGGTGCGCTTGTCGCGATGATGGCGCAGCGCGATGCCGACCGCTTCGGCCACCGCCGTCGCTTCGTCGAGCAGGGAGGCCGAAGCCACCGGCAGGCCGGTCAATTCGGTAACCAAGGTCTGGAAGTTGAACAGCATTTCCAGGCGGCCCTGGCTGATCTCGGCCTGGTAGGGTGTATAGGCGGTGTACCAGGCCGGGTTATCGAACAGGTTGCGCTGAATGACCGGCGGCACATGGACGCCGTGATAGCCGGCGCCGATGAAGCTCTTCAGCACCCTGTTTTTTGCCATGGTCGCAGCCAATTCGGCCAGCGCTTCGGCTTCGCTGGCCGGCGCGGGAAGGGCAAGCGGCAGATCGAGGCGGATCGACTGCGGCACGGCCTGGCTGATCAGCGTCTCGACGGAGGGAACGCCGATCACGGCAAGCATGGCTCTGACATCGTTTACATCAGGACCGATGTGGCGGGCCGAGAAGGGGGTAAGTGCTGCGCTCATGGCAATAGGTCCTGATGTCAACCGATATGGGCTTTGTAGGCGGCCTCATTCATGAGGCCTGCGAGTTGGCCTTCGTCGGCGAGCTTCATCTTCCACAGCCAGCCGTCGCCGGTCGCAGCGGAGTTGACCAGCGACGGGTCCGAGGACAGCGCGCCGTTGGCGTCGGTGATCTCGCCATCAACCGGCGCATAAACATCGGATGCCGCCTTGACGGATTCGACGACCACGGCGGTGTCGCCCTTACTGAGTTTGGTGCCGATTTGAGGCAGTTCGACGAAGACGAGATCGCCAAGCTGTTCCTGCGCATAGTCGGTTATCCCGACGGTGGCGATGCCTCCCTCGACGCTCAGCCATTCGTGATCTTGTGTGAAATAGGTTTTTGCCATCGGAATTATCCTTTGCGGTAGCGATGAGGAGTGAAGGGCAAGGAACTGATATCGACCGGGATTTTCGTCCCGCGAACGTCGGCGAACAGTTTCGTGCCCGGCTTGGCCAAGGCCGTTGACACATAGCCCATGGCGACGGGATGGCCGGCCGACGGGCCGAAGCCGCCTGATGTCACGTAGCCGGCCGGATCGCCGTCGGCATCGAACAAAGCAGCGCCGGCGCGCACCGGCTGGCGGCCGTCCGGCTTCAGGCCGACGCGCTTTTGCGACGGCCCGCGCTCCAGGATGGACCGCAGCGCATCGGCGCCGATGAAGGACCCGCCGGCGCGGAGATCTTTGGGGATCGCCCACATCAGGCCGGCACTCGCCGGATCGATCTCCGGCGTGATGTCCTGGCCGTGCAGGCACAGGCCGGCCTCCAACCGCAGCGAGTCGCGGGCAGCAAGGCCGATCCACAACACACGCTCGTCCTCGAGCAGTTTCGTGACCAGAGCGCGCGCATCCGCCTCCGGCAGGCCGATCTCGAAGCCGTCCTCGCCGGTGTAGCCGGAGCGGCTCATGAACCAGTTTTGCTTCGGCTCGATGCCATGCATGAACAAGAGTGAGCCGGTCTCGATGCCGGCGCGGGACAAGGCAGCCCAGGCTTCGGGCCCCTGGATCGCCAGGAAGACGCGATCGAGCGCATCGACCTTCACGTCGAAATCGGTCGCCAGCGCACGCAAATGCTTCTCGTCCTCGACCGCATTCCCGGCGTTGGCGACCACCATGAAGCGCTCGGCGCCGAGCCGGGTGACGATCAGGTCGTCGATGATGCCGGCGGCCTCATTGAGGAAGAAGGTGTATTTGGACTGCGAAATGTCGAGCGCGCCGGCATCGAGCGGGCAGGCGCGGTTCAGAAGTGCCGCAGCGCCCGGTCCGCTGACCGCGAACAGCTTCATATGCGAAATGTCGAACAGGCCGGCATGTTCGCGGGTGTGAAGGTGCTCCTTCATCACGCCGGCCGGATAGGTCAGCGGCATCGACCAGCCGGCGAAGGCGCCAAAGCGCGCGCCGGCGGCGGTGTGCAGATCTTCGAGGGGTAGGTGTTTGGTGTCGTCGCCCGTCATGTCATCTCCAGAGTCGCACGCAATCGGCCGCTGCTGGCGACCAGTCCGTGCCCCTCTGTCTGAAGCCTGAGAGACTCGCGCAACCGGAACTCTGTCGGCGACGCTTACACCTTCGGCGCGGGGGCAAGCCCCGACTTTCCAGAGTGTCTTTCCCGTCTACGGTTCTTTTGCCTGAGAGATTTCGGGCGATTTCCCCTTCGGCGGCAGCTCGCGCTGCTCTCTCCCGCAAACAGGTAGGACTCAAAACTTGAGCCCTCGACGCGCCATCCATAGCTTGTCGGCGACACCTTGTCACCTGCCCGCGACATCAAAGGTATATCGATATTCAGGTGATGCCGGCCTGCAAGCCGGCAAGTCTTCGCTAACCACGCCGTTTGCCGGTTTTTCAAGACAATGCCGATATTCTGGGCTGATAGTTTGACCGGCAATTGCGTTGGGCACGGCAGTAGACGGGGAACGACAGAGATGGGCGAAGGGATCGGGAGCGCGCTGGTGGCGGGGCTGGCCTCGAAGGACCGCATCACGGCGGAAGATGTCGTCATGCTGCGTCGCGAAGTGTTCGCCGACGGCGTGGTGACGCGCGGCGAGGCCGAAGCACTGTTCGCGCTCGATGCGACGGCGACGGACAGATGCCCGGAATGGCCTGAATTCTTCGTCGAGGCCGTTACCGACTACATCGTCCACCAGGAAAAGCCGGCAGGCTATATCTCTGAAGACAATGCCGGCTGGCTGATCAGGACGATCTCGCGCGACGGCATGGTCGACAGTGTGACCGAACTGGAGCTGCTGGTGCATGTGCTGGAAAAGGCGAAATCATCGCCCTGCCGGCTCTCCGCCTATGCGCTCGAGCAGGTCGCCAACGCGGTGGTCGACGGCAAGGGACCACTGATGCTCGGCGGCGCGCTGGTTCCCAGGCTGGTCGCCAACGCCGAGGTCGATCTGCTGCGCCGCATCCTCTATGCCTATGGCGGTGACGGCAATATCGCCATCACCCGCACCGAGGCCGAAGTGCTGTTCAGGATCAATGAGAGCAGTGCTGCCGCCGACAACGACCCGTCCTGGAACGATCTGTTCGTCAAGGCGCTCGCCAATTTCGTCATGTGTTCGGCCGGCTACGAAGCGCCGACGCGCGATGTGGCGCTGCGTCGTGACAGTTTCCTGGACCAGGCCGAGCCCGAAGTTGGCGGCTTCTTCAGCCGCATGGTGTCGGGCGGACTTGCCGGCATCATGGAAGCCTATCGTTCGCCCGGCGATATCGAGGCCGAGTGGGAATCGAAGAACCGTGCCGCCGAAGCGCTCGCCCGCCGGGCCGAGACGATCGACGCCGGCGAGGCGAAATGGCTGGCCGAGCGCATCGGCACCGACCGCCCGCTGCACGACAACGAACGTGCGCTGCTGACGCTGATCAAGCACGCCTCGCCGGAGATCCATCCGGCGCTCAAGCCGCTGCTGGATAAAGTAGCGTGAGGTCGATCGGCCGGCTCAATCAAATCCCGCCATACCAGTCATAGCCATTGTCTTCCCAGTAACCGCCGCGGCCGCCGCCGACATTGGCGAAACTGTCGACGAGTTCTATTCTGTAGAGGTACTTCGGCATCTTGTAGCCGAGCTGGCGTTCGACGCGGACGCGCAGCGGCGCGCCGTTTTCGACCGGCAGCGGCTTGCCGTTGAGGCCGTAGGCCAGGATCGTCTGCGGGTGGCGGGCGTCGATCAGGTCGATGGTGCCGTAATATTTGATCTCGCCGGAAAGAGACCGGTCGATCGTGTCCAGGCAATGGAACATGACGTAGCGCGCCTCAGGCTTGACCACCGCCTGGTCGAGCACCAGCGACAGCGGGGTGCCGGTCCATTTGGCGATGCAGCTCCAGCCTTCGACGCAGTCGTGACGGGTGATCTGGCTACGACTCGGCATGTTCTGCAACTGCTCGCGGCTGAGCGACAGCGGCTTTTCGACCAGGCCCGTCACCTCCAGCCGCCAGTCGGCGAAATTGTTGGCGAGTAGGCCCTTGTAGGTGTCGTCGTCGGGTGCGGTAACGCCGTTCGGCCGCTGCGGCTGGCGGATGTCGGCCTCGGAAAATTCCGGCGCCAGCGCGTCGCGGCCGGCCAGCAGCCGTTGGGCCCGATAGGTCAGGCCATTGGCATTTTCGAGGAAACTGCGCAGGCCGTCGCCCATGCCGAGCTGGCTGTCGAAGGCATCGCAGCCCGACAGCATGATGCCGGAAACGCCGAGGCTGGCACCCGTCAGGAATTTGCGGCGGCTGATTTGGAATTTGGTCATCTCACGCACTCCTCTCGGTGTCACCACGCGTGGGCGGATCGGTGCGGTACCAGCCGGTGATGATCGAGCGCAGTTCGTTGATCGGGCCGGCGGCGAGGATCATCAGCATATGGACGATGAAGAAGCCGACCAGCAGCACCATCACCGTGAAATGGATGGTGCGCGCCGTCTGCCTTCCGCCGAGCAGTTCGTTGAGCCAGGGCAGCACCGAGTTCATGCTCGGCGACATGGCAAGGCCGGTGATGATCATGAGTGGCAACAGCACGAACAGTACGCCGCCATAGGCCATTTTCTGCAGCGTGTTGTATTCGCGTGTGTGGTGGAACCTGAGCTTGGCGTGCTCGATGATGTCCTGCGGCAGCCGCTTGAGATCGTCAAGGCGCGGCGCCAGATCGCGGCGCAGATGGCCGTTGACCAGGCTGGCGACCAGCCAGACGACCAAGGTGGTTGTCAGTATCCAGGCGAAGAAGAAATGCACGACGCGGGCGGTGCCGAGATCGTAATAGGACGGGATTGTCGCCCAGGACGGGAAGGCACGCGACGTTTGCTGCCCGGCCGGGCCCGACCAGCCGAGCACGCCTGTGGTGTCGAAGCGATGGCCGAAGATTTCGGTATAGCCGCGCGGGCCGGTGGCGGTGTTTTCGGCGCCGATGGCAAAGACGGTGTTGTTGTACTCGAAGCCGGATTGCTTGCCGATGTAGAGCTGCGGCCGGGCATTGAAGATCTGCAGGCCGGACAAAAGCATGAAGAACAGCGAGATCGCCCACAGCCAGTGCGTCAGGCGGGTCCAGCGCGATTGCCGGTAGATCAGCGTCGCATCCTTCGGTCCGGCGGCATTGGCGCCTGCGGCGGGCTGACTCATGGCAATGGCTTCCATCTTTTCCTCGCCTTCCGGCTGCGCGATCCTGGGACGGCCGCGCTCGTCCTTGTCCTCCCAATACGTCGCTATCGAAAGCGATGTTTCATGCGATCACGTTTTTATTACGGGCACGGGTTTATCGCGGGCACGGATACTCAATTGCCGAGGCTGACCGCGAGATTGACGACGGCGGCGACGATGACGGCGTTGAAGAAGAACGACAGGATCGAATGGACAAGCACCACGCGGCGCATATGCGAGGTCGTGATCGCGGTGTCGGCGGTCTGCGCGGTCATGCCGATCACCGTCGCGAAATAGAGAAAGTCCCAACCGTCCGGCCGTTTGCTGCCGGGAAAATCGAGGCCGCCGACCGGTATCTTCTTCTTGGTTTCGGCATCGATCGCGTCGCCGTCCATCCAGTAGACATGCGCATAGTGGAGGGCGGCCATGGCATGGATGGTGAACCAGCCAAGCGGGATCGACAGCATGGCGAAGCCGAGTTCGATGGGGTCGCGATCCTTGTGATTGATCAAAAGGAACAGCAGGACAATGGCCATGGCGACGATGCCGAGCGTGATGGCAAAGATGCCCAGCACTGGGAGGTCCAGTTCGCGCGCGTTCTTGCTGAGATAGCGGCCGGACAGCAGCGGCATCTTGGCGATGACGAGCGCGATGAAGACGACGAAGAAGGAATCGGCGGCAATCGAGATCGAATAGGCAAGCCGCGTGGAGACGGGGAGCGATCCAATCAAAGGCAATACCGCGGCAAATACGACCAGACCGACGGCTAGCGACACAAAGAACTGCTTGTGCCGCTGCAAGGGGTTATTCGGCGATGTGTCGGCCATAGCCCGACCTCGGATGATGCTTCACGTCTGGTCGGGTGTGACGGATTTCAGAGCCCGCCGCAAGATACGGTCGAGCTCACCCAGGAAACGCGAGCGATCCTGTGGCGCAAAGCTGGCATTGTAGCCCTTGCTCTCGCCGGTTTCGCGCAGATGCTGCTTCAAATCGCGCATTGCAACCGCCATGCCGATGGTCTCCGGCGTGAACGGCCGGCCGGTTGGCCCAAGCACATGCGCGCCGAGCGCCACGCTGCGAGCGGCAAGCGGGATGTCGGCGGTGATCACGATGTCGTTGGGTTTTGCGTTCCCGACGATCCAATCGTCAGCGGCATCGGCGCTTTTAGAGACGACGACGTTGCGGATCATAGGATCGCGCGACGGACGCAGCCCGCCATTGGAGACGTAGGTGACGACCACGCCATGGCGCTCGGCGACCTTCTCGACCTCGGCTTTCACCGGGCAGGCGTCGGCGTCGACGTAGATGGCGGGTGCGGGCATTATCTCTCCAAAACGGACATGGGGCCGGCATGTTACCCGGCCCCATGCCAGAAATCTCGTACTGTCAGGCCGGCAGCGCGCCCGACTTCTTCGCCGTCCAGGTGGCTATGTAATCCATCAGGCCGGGGTTGAGACAGTCATAGGGTTCGAGGCCGATCGATTTCAACTGGCCGCGAATGCCGTCCATGCGCTTGGGGTCGACACCGGATTCGATGATCGACGAGACGAAAGCGGTGAAGCCCGGCGGTGACCAGCCGTCTTCCTCGAAGCGCTCGGGATGGATGAAGGACAGACCCTTGAACGGATGATCGCGCTCGACCGGGCCGTGCATGTGGACGCCGCAACCGGTGCAGGCATGGCGCTGGATCAATGCTGCCGGATCGACCACCTTCAGCTTGTCGCCATTCTCGGTGACGGTGACGTCGCCAGTGCCGGCGACCGCCACGACCGAGAACACCGCGCCGTCCGGTTTCCAGCATTTGGTGCAGCCGCAGGCATGGTTGTGGGCGATCTGGCCCTTGACCGTCACCTTCACCGGCTTGCTGGTGCAGGCACAGACCAGCGTGCCGCCAGCAAAGCTTGCGCTTTCCTTCGGCAGGCCATTGTCGATTTTCGGATGCAGTTTCTCAGGCATTATCTTCCTCCCTTGTTGAACCCATGCAACTACAGTCGCTGGCCCTTCGGTCGGCGGCTTCTTCTCCTCAATAAACGACGACGCTCCTGATCGACTTGCCCTCATGCATGAGGTCGAAGCCCTTGTTGATGTCTTCCAGCTTCAGCAAATGGGTGATCATCGGGTCGATCTGGATCTTGCCGTCCATGTACCAGTCGACGATTTTTGGCACGTCAGTGCGGCCGCGTGCGCCGCCAAAGGCGGTGCCCATCCAGGTGCGGCCGGTGACCAGCTGGAATGGCCTGGTCGAAATCTCCTGGCCGGCGCCCGCAACGCCGATGACGACCGACTTGCCCCAGCCGCGATGCGAGGCTTCCAGCGCCTGGCGCATCACCTTGGTGTTGCCAGTGCAGTCGAATGTGTAGTCGGCGCCGCCGATCTGGTCGGCGCCACGCTTGGTCATGTTGACGAGGTGAGGGACGATGTCGCCGTCGATCTCCTTCGGATTGACGAAATGCGTCATGCCGAAGCGCTCACCCCATTCCTTCTTGTCGTTGTTGAGATCGACGCCGATGATCATGTCGGCGCCGGCAAGCTTCAGGCCCTGGATGACGTTGAGACCGATGCCACCGAGGCCGAACACAACGGCGGTTGCGCCTTGCTCGACCTTGGCCGTGTTGATGACAGCGCCAATGCCGGTGGTGACGCCGCAGCCGATGTAACAGATCTTGTCGAAGGGGGCGCCGGGATTGACCTTGGCGAGCGCGATCTCGGGCAAAACGGTGAAATTGGAGAAGGTCGAGCAGCCCATATAGTGGAAGATCTTGTCCTTGCCGATCGAGAAGCGCGAGGAGCCATCGGGCATCAAGCCTTGGCCCTGCGTGGCGCGGATGGCGGTGCACAAATTGGTCTTGCGCGACAGGCAGGATGGGCACTGCCGGCATTCCGGCGTGTAGAGCGGGATGACGTGGTCGCCCTTCTTGACCGAGGTGACGCCCTTGCCGACATCGACGACAACGCCAGCGCCTTCATGGCCGAGGATTGCCGGAAACAGGCCTTCGGGATCGGCGCCCGACAGGGTGAACTCGTCGGTGTGGCAGATGCCGGTCGCCTTGATCTCGACCAGCACCTCGCCTTCGCGCGGTCCGTCGAGGTCGACCTCCATGATTTCCAACGGCTTTCCGGCGGCGACAGCGACAGCGGCGCGGGTTTTCATTAGGCAATTCCTCCCAAGGCGATTGGTCTTCAGGCTTTCAGGGTTTTTATACTGTTTCAACCCGATTTGGCGACCAAATATGGCGCAAATCTTGGCCCAGTCGTCGGCGAGCCCAACCTTCGCCCCTCGGCACGGGCCTGGCGGGCAGGGAGTGTCTTGATGGGTGCGCTGCCGGCGGTGCTTGAGCCCGGCTGCCGAAGCCCATAAGAAGGACGAAAGACCGAGGAAACGCCTTCGATGTTCACGAAAATCCTGATCGCCAATCGCGGCGAGATTGCTTGCCGCGTCATCAAGACGGCGCGCAGGATGGGGATTGCCACCGTAGCGGTCTATTCCGACGCCGATCGCGACGCCGTGCACGTCGAAATGGCCGACGAAGCCGTGCATATCGGGCCATCGCCTGCCGCGCAAAGCTATCTCCTGCCTGAGAAGATCATTGCTGCCTGCAAGGAGACGGGCGTGCAGGCCGTGCATCCCGGCTACGGATTTCTGTCGGAGCGGGCCGCTTTCTGCGAAGCGCTTGAGGCTGAGGGCATTGTCTTCATCGGTCCGAAACCCAAGGCGATCAAGGCGATGGGCGACAAGATCGAATCGAAGAAGTTCGCCAATGCCGCAGAAGTGTCGACGGTACCGGGCTGGCTTGGTGTCATCGAAAATGCCGACCATGCGGAAAAGATCGCCGGCGAGATCGGTTATCCCGTGATGATCAAGGCCTCGGCCGGCGGCGGCGGTAAAGGCATGCGCATTGCCTGGAGCCAGTCGGAAGTGCGCGACGGCTTCGACCGGGCGCGCTCGGAGGCGAAAAGCTCGTTCGGCGACGACCGCGTCTTCATCGAAAAGTTCGTCGTCGATCCGCGTCATATCGAAATCCAGGTGCTGGCCGACGCGCATGGCACCGCCCTCTATCTCGGCGAGCGCGAATGCTCGATCCAGCGCCGGAACCAGAAGGTTGCGGAAGAGGCGCCGTCGCCATTCCTCGATGCCAGGACGCGCAAGGCCATGGGCGAGCAGGCCGTGGCGCTGGCCAAGGCGGTCGATTACCAGAGCGCCGGCACCGTCGAGTTCATCGTCGATGCTGAAAAGAACTTCTATTTCCTTGAAATGAATACACGATTGCAGGTCGAGCATCCGGTGACGGAGCTTGTTACCGGCATCGACCTGGTCGAGCAGATGATCCGTGTCGCCGCCGGCGAGAAGCTGGCGATCGAGCAGAGCGACGTCAAGCTGAACGGCTGGGCGGTGGAAAGCCGGCTCTATGCCGAGGATCCCTATCGCAATTTCCTGCCCTCGATCGGCCGGTTGACGCGCTACCGGCCGCCGGAGGAGGGCACGTTCGGCGATGTCGTCATCCGCAACGACACCGGCGTCACCGAAGGCTCCGAGATTCCGATGTTCTATGATCCGATGGTGGCAAAACTCTGCACCTGGGCGCCCACGCGTATCGAGGCCATCGATGCCATGTCGGAAGCGCTGGACAGTTTCGTCGTCGACGGCATCGAGCACAACATCCCGTTCCTGGCGGCGCTGATGCAGCATCCGCGCTGGCGCGAGGGGCGGATATCGACGGGCTTCATCGCCGAGGAATATCCTGACGGCTTCGCGCCGATCGTGCCCAATGGCGATGAAAAGGCAGTGCTGGCGGCGATCGCCACCGCGGTCGAGCTTCTGCGCCGCGATCGGCTTGACCGGCTGGGCGGGCGGCTGGCGCCGCATTCGGGCGCACTCAAGCGCGATTGGGTGGTGAAGCTCGGCGACGACTATCTCCAGGCTTCGATCATCGAGGGCATGATCTCCATTCCGATGGAAATCGATCTGTCGGTCGATGGCGGCAAAGCGCTGACCGTGGCGTCCGACTGGCGGCCGGGCGACCTCATCTGGCGCGGCACTGTCGGTGCCCGCAAGGTCACGGCGCAGATCAGGCCGCTGCCGAACGGCCTGCGCATCGCCTGGAAGGGCATGTCGGTGACGGCGCGCGCCATGCTGCCGCGAACGGCTGAACTGGAAAGGCTGATGCCGGAAAAGGTGGCGCCGGACACGTCCAAGATGCTGCTTTGCCCGATGCCGGGCCTGGTCGTGTCGATCGCGGTTGCCGAGGGGCAGGAGGTCAAGGCCGGCGAGACGCTGGCCGTGGTCGAGGCGATGAAGATGGAAAACGTGTTGCGCGCCGACCGCGATCTTGTCGTGTCGAAGCTCAACGCCAAGCCGGGTGACAGCCTGGCTGTGGATGCGGTGATCATGGAGTTCGCCTAGAGATTGTTTGGAAATTCTACTCCGGCGGCCATCTGAAGGCGGTTTCTGCGCTTCCCGTGCTCACGGACCAAATGTCCGCTGCGCTCCGGTTCTCGAAACCACCATCATATGACTCGCCAGAGCGAATTTCGAACAATCTCTGAGCCGTGCGGCTGGGTACGGAAGCCTGTGGTCGGTGGTCATTTGTGCTGGACTGGCATCGCCCGGTCCGGGACAATACATCTCCATCGACTCAAAGCCCTTCGAGCAATTTGAAACATCATGGCTGATGACAAACTTCCACGCGATCCCCTGAGGCGCGAAGCAGCGCTCGCTGCTGCGCGCCCGGAGGCGCCGGCGCGGCCGTTCATCCATCTGCGCGTGCATTCGGCGTATTCGCTGCTCGAGGGCGCCTTGCAGGTCGCCGCCGTTGTCGGTCATGCCGTCAAGGACGAGTGCCCGGCAATCGCCGTCACCGACACAAACAATCTGTTCGGCGCGCTTGAGTTCGCCCAGAAGGCGGTGAAGGAAGGCATCCAGCCGATTATCGGCTGCCAGATCGATCTCGCCTTTTCCGGCGAGACCAGTGACGCACAGCGCGACCGCCGCCGCCACGGGCCGGAGATGAACGCCGTGGTGCTGCTCGCCGCCACCGAGGTTGGCTATAGCAACCTCGTCAGGCTGGTCAGCCAGGTCTATCTGGAGACGCCGCCGGGCGAGCCCGTGCATCTGACGTCGGCAATGCTGGAAGGCCGTAGCGATGGCCTGATCTGCCTCAGCGGCGGCCCGCGCGGCCCGATCGGCCGGGCGCTGAAGGAGGATCGCCGAGATCTTGCCGAGACGCGGCTTCTGGCACTCAAGGCGCTGTTCCGCGACCGGCTCTATGTCGAACTGGATCGCGTTTCCGGTTATGACCGCGCCATCGAGAAATCATCGGTCGACCTTGCCTATGTCCATGATCTGCCGCTGGTCGCCACCAATGAGGCGTTCTTCGCCGCCCGCGACGACTATGAAGCGCATGACGCGCTGATCGCGATTGCCGAAGGTTCGGTGGTCGCCGCCGACAACCGCCGCAGGCTGACATCGGACAATTTCCTGCGCAGCCAGGCGGATATGGCGCGGCTGTTCGCCGACCTGCCGGAAGCGATAGACAACACCGTCGAGATCGCGCTGCGCTGTTCCTACTATCCCAAGACCCGCAATCCGATCCTGCCACGCTTTACCGGCGGCGATGTCGCCGACAATGAGGTGGCGCTGAAGGCCGAGGCCGATGAACTGCGCCGGCAGGCCCATGAAGGTCTCGACGCCCGGCTGGCGGCGCATGGACCCACCGCCGGCTACACGGTCGAACAATACCGCGAGCGGCTCGATTTCGAGCTCTCCATCATTGAGAAGATGAAGTTTCCCGGCTACTTCCTCATCGTTGCCGACTTCATCAAATGGGCAAAGGCGCAAGGCATTCCGGTCGGGCCGGGCCGCGGTTCTGGCGCGGGGTCGCTGGTCGCTTATTCCACCACCATCACCGATATCGATCCGCTGCGCTTCTCGCTGCTGTTCGAGCGCTTCCTCAATCCCGACCGCGTGTCGATGCCCGACTTCGACATCGACTTCTGCCAGGACCGGCGCGAAGAGGTCATCCGCTACGTCCAGCAGAAATATGGCCGCGACCAGGTGGGACAAATCATCACCTTCGGTACGCTGCAGGCGCGCGCGGTGCTGCGCGACGTCGGCCGCGTGCTGCAAATGCCTTACGGCCAAGTCGACAAGCTCTCCAAAATGGTGCCGCAAAACCCGGCCAATCCGGTCAAGCTGGCGGATGCCATCGCCAACGAGCCGCGCTTTGCCGAGGAGGCCGAGAAGGAGCCAATCGTGCAGACGCTGCTCGATATGGCGCAAAAGCTGGAAGGGCTCTACCGCCACGCTTCGACGCACGCCGCCGGCATCGTCATCGGCGACCGGCCCTTGTCGGAACTGGTGCCGATGTACCGCGATCCGCGCTCCGACATGCCGGTCACCCAGTTCAACATGAAATATGTCGAGCAGGCCGGGCTGGTAAAATTCGACTTCCTCGGCCTGAAGACGCTGACGGTGCTGGAGACGGCGGTGAAGCTGATCCGCCGGCGCGGCATCGAGATCGACCTGGCGACGATCCCGCTCGACGATCCTGAAACCTACGCCATGCTGTCGCGCGGCGAAGTGGTCGGTGTGTTCCAGGTGGAAAGTGCCGGCATGCGCAAGGCGCTGATCGGCATGCGGCCCGACTGCATCGAGGACATCATCGCGCTGGTGGCGCTCTACCGTCCCGGCCCGATGGAGAACATCCCGACCTACAACGCCAGAAAGCATGGCGAAGAGGAGATGGCATCGATCCATCCCAAGATCGACCATCTGGTGAAGGAGACGCAAGGCGTCATCGTCTACCAGGAACAGGTGATGCAGATCGCGCAGGAACTGTCGGGCTATTCGCTCGGCGAAGCCGATCTGCTGCGTCGCGCGATGGGCAAGAAGATCCGCGCCGAAATGGACAAGCAGCGCGAGCGCTTCGTCACCGGTGCGGTCGAACGCGGCGTCGGCAAGCCGCAGGCCGACTTCATCTTCGACCTTCTGGCCAAGTTCGCCGACTACGGCTTCAACAAATCGCACGCGGCCGCCTACGCCGTCGTGTCCTACCAGACCGCCTATCTCAAGGCGCATTACCCCGTCGAGTTCCTGGCGGCGTCGATGACGCTCGACATGGGCAATACCGACAAACTCGCCGATTTCCGCCAGGATGCGCTGCGTCTCGGCATCGAGGTGGTGGCGCCGTCGGCGATGACCAGCTTCCGCAATTTCGAGGTCGGCGAGAACCGCATCTATTATTCGCTGGCGGCCCTCAAGGGCGTCGGCGACGCTGCGGTCGAGCACATCGTCGCCATGCGCGGCGAAAAGCCGTTCAAGAATCTCGCCGATTTCTGTGAAAGGGTCGATCCCAAGATCGTCGGCAAGCGCGTCTTCGAAAGCCTGATCATGGCCGGCGCGCTCGACTGCTTCGGCCACGACCGCGCCCAGATGATGGCCGGCGTCGAACGGATGATGGGGCTGGCTTCGCTGGCGCAGCAGAATGCCATTTCGGGCCAGCACGACATTTTCGGCGCGTCGCTCGGCGCGCAGCAGCAGGCGCTCAATTTGCCGCAGACCGATCCGTGGCTTGCCGCCGACCGGCTGCACCGTGAATTCCAGGTCGTCGGCTTCTATCTTTCGGCGCATCCGCTCGACGAGTACAAGGCGGCCCTGCAGAAGATGCGCGTGCAAAACTGGGGCGAGTTCTCGGCTGCGGTCAAACGCGGTGCCGCCGCGGGCCGGCTCGCCGGCACCGTCACCACCAAGCAGGAGCGCAAGACCCGAACCGGCAACAAGATGGGCGTCATCGCCTTTTCCGACACATCTGGCCAATATGAAGCCGTGCTGTTTTCGGAAGGGTTGGCGCAGTATCGCGATCTGCTCGAGCCCGGACGTTCGGTGGTGATCACCGTTTCGGCCGAGGATAGGCCCGAAGGGGTCAATCTGCGCATCCAGACGGTGCAGTCGCTGGAGGATGAGGCCAGCCGCATCCAGAAGGCGCTGCGCATCTTCGTGCGCGATGCGGCTCCGATCGGCATGCTGGCCGGCCAACTGGCGGTGAAGGGCGAAGGCCAGGTCAGCTTCGTGCTGATCAAGGAGGCCGGCCAAGGCGAGATCGAGATCGAATTGCCCAACCGCTACCGCATCTCGCCGCAAATCGCGTCGGCCATGCGCGCGGTGCCGGGGGTGGTCGAGGTCGAGCTCGTCTAGGCTGCGCTGATATACACGGCAGTCGCATCGACGTCGGCCAGTGCATGACGGCCTAAAGATGCTCTGGGCCTGACATTGCAGCCGATAGGGCCAGCGTGCGGGGCGTGGTTGAACTGACCTTCCTTTGAACCACATGCGTTGAGCAGAAACTTCACAGGAACGCACAATCATGCCCAGCCGCGAACGCGTCGAAGCCTTCCTCAAGGAGGTGGTCGAAGGCTGCCACGTCAAGGCGATCGCCGACTTCTACCATGACGATGCCACCATGCAGGAAAATCTCGGCGTCCCGCGGCGCGGCAAGGAAACACTGATGGCGCATGAGCAGGCAGCACTCGACCGGATCGAGAAGATGCACACCCATCCTGTCCAGACATTCCTGGTCGATGGCGACAATGTCGCCATACGCTGGACCTTCGACCGTGTCGACAAGGTCGGCACCGTGCGCCGGCTGGAAGAGGTGGCCCTGCAGCGCTGGCATGGTGACCGGATTGCGGAGGAGCGGTTCGTCTACGACACCGCCTCGGCCTGGCGCCTCGTGGGGCCGGATGGCAAGGTGGTGGAGGGGTGACGATCACCGGGTCAGGTCATGATGAGATTTGGTTGAAATCTCATCATGATCTAACCCTTTGTTGGAGCATGATCTTTTCCAAAACCGGCACCCACTTTTTGGGATCATGCTCTAGACGGCCCCGGCTGGGACCGTTACGCACTTGTGATGAAGGCAGCCGAGAAGGACGGATTGCAGCAAAACTCAGCGATGGCGCGGCTGCGTGACAGGCTGCGCAAGCTCTATCACGGGCGCACGCCGGCGGCGTTCCGGTTTCAACTGGCGGCGGTCATCATCGACCTCGCCATCATCGCCTTCTTCGTTGCCACGCCGGTGCTCCAGGACAAGCCGTCATTCCTGTGGCTCGACTATACCGTCGCCGCATTGGTCGCCGCCGACCTGATTGCCCGGCTGTTAGCCTCCAACGACATGTTGCGGCTGATGAAACAGCCGACATCCTGGGTCGATGTCTTCATCCTTTTGACGCTGCTGATGCCGACGGCGCTGGCAAATCTGGCGTTCCTGCGCATCCTGCGGCTGTGGTCGCTGTCGCGCAGCGGGTCGCTGTGGCGGCATTTCGAAATGCGTGGCTTGAGGCCCTGGCGCGAGGCGAGCCACGCGGTCATCAACCTGTTGACGTTCCTGTTCGTCATCACCGGCTTCGTCTACACCTTCTTCTTCCGCACCGGCGCCGGCCTCGAAAACTACATTGATGCGCTGTATTTCACCGTTGCCACGGTGACGACCACCGGTTTCGGCGACATCGTGCTGCCGGGGATCGCCGGCAAGCTGACCGCGATCGCCACCATGATCATCGGCATCTCGCTGTTCGTCAGACTGGCGACGGCGATTTTTCGACCCGCCAAGGTGTTCTTTCCCTGTCCGCAATGCGGACTGCAACGGCATGAGCCGGACGCCGTGCACTGCAAGGCCTGCGGGCATCTTCTCAACATACCGGATGAGGGGAATTGACCGACCGCTACGAGGCCGCGACCTCGGCCGGCTTTGGCGCCTTGCGCTGCAGGTTGAGCAGGTTGCCCATCAGGATCAGCAGGGCGCCGCCGGCTGTAAAGATGTCGATCTGCTCGCTGTAGAGCAGCCAGCCGATCAGCGCCGACAGCGGCACGCGCAGGAAATCCATCGGTGAAATCACCGTAGCGTCGGCATAGGTGAGGGCACGCGCCATGCAGAAATGCGACGACATGCCGGTGAAGGCAATCAGCAGGATCCATGGCCAGAGTTCGAGCGGTGGGTTGCGCCATTCATAAAGCGCCGGGATCAGGCCGACCACCGACTGGATGATCAGCATCCAGAAGATGATGCGCACGACGCTGTCCGTGCGGGTCAGCGACTTGACCAACACCACCGATACGCCAAAGCACACGGCCGCGCCGAGAACGACGAGGTGACCCGGATCCATGGAGCCGACGCCGGGGCGAACGATGACCACCACGCCGATCAGGCCAAGCACGACCGCCGCAATTTTCGGGCGGGAGAGCCTTTCGCCAAGAAAGGTCACCGCCAGGATCGCGGTCCAGATCGGTGTGGTGAATTCGATCGATATGAGCACCGCAAGCGGGATCAGCGTCAGCGCATAGAGCCATGCCGCCTGGCCCGTATAGTGGATGACATTGCGAGCGATATGGGCCAACGGGCGCTGCGTGAGCATTGCGGCGAATCCGCCGCTCATCATCACCAGCGGCAACAGGATGAAGAAGCCGATTACCGAGCGCAGTTCCAGCACCTGGAAGACGTTGAGCTCGGCGGTGGTTGCGCGGCCGGCGACTGACATCGCCAGAAACGAGGCGATCGACAGCGCCATCCAGAACGCGGCTTTGGGGATCGATGGGGAAGGTGCCATAGGCGCTATGTCGCAAGCCGGGACTTCTATCGCAACCGTTAGGCGACGCATTCGACTGGGCCAGACCGTTGCAAAACAGCCATGCTGGAAGTGGAACCTGACGCAACGGCAGGCGTTGGTTCCCGGTATTGGCCAATTGCTGGACGCATCGTTTCTTCAACATCAACGGGGGAAAGGTTCCGATGAAATCATTCGCGCGGTTTCTGCTAGCCGGCTGCCTGCTAACTGCAAGCGCCGCGGCCCATGCCGACGAGGCGAATTTTCTCAGCTCCTTGCAAGGGAATTTCTCCGGCAAGGGGACAGTCAAGGTCACCACCGACGCACCGACGATGAATGTGTCCTGCACCTTCAATTCAGACGCGACCTCGAGCTCATTGTCGCTTGACGGCAATTGCCGTGGTCTTGTCGTGGTGACGCGCGCCATCAGCGCCAATCTGAAGGCCCGCGGGGCGACGTATACAGGCGTCTATGTCGGGTCGCGCACCGGGCCGGCACAGCTCGCCGGCAGCCGCTCCGGCAACGCGATCAGTCTCGGCATTCGCTGGGCGGCGGAGGTCAATGGTGATCGCAAGGCGCGGTTGACGGTCGAGAAAACCAGCGGCGACGGAATGCGATTGACCGTTACCGACGTCGATCCGAAAACCGGCAAGAACGTGGTGACGAGCCGCATCGATCTCAAGCGTATCTAAGCCGTCTCACTCCTCGATCGGCTCCGGCGGGTTGGCGTTGCGGCCTTTACCGAAGGTGTAGCCGGTTTCCACCGCCTTCTTGCCGAACTTGTCGCGCAGCGTATCGATGGCGCTTTCGGCCATGGCGCGCTTGCGCGAGCCGACGTCGACGAGATCGGGCGGATCGGCCTTCTCGTCATCCGAGAGATCGCTGACACCGATGCCAAGCAGCCGGTACTTTGTCCCGTCCGCCTCCTTGCGCAACAGCTCGAGCCCGGTCTGGAAAATGCGGTCGGCCAGCCGGGTCGGGTCGCCGAGCTGGCGGTTGCGGGTACGCAGCTTGAAATCCTGCGTCTTCAGCTTCAGCACCACCGTGCGCCCGGCAATGCCTGACTTCTTCAGCCGCGCCGAGACCTTTTCCGACAATCCCCTCAACACTGGAACCAGTTCGCCCATTTCAGCTATGTCGGTGTCGAAAGTGGTTTCGGCCGACACACTTTTCGCATCCTGGTGGGGATCGACACGGCGGTCGTCCTGGCCGCGCGAGAGATGGTAGAGCCGGGTGCCCATCACGCCATAGCGGCGCATAAGATCGGCGCGCTCCATGCGCTGCAACTGGGCGATGCTGCGGATGCCGTCGCGTTCGAGCGTTGCGGCAAAAGCCTTGCCGACGCCCCAGATCAGCGTCACTGGCTGTTCGGCCAGGAAACCCAGCGCCTCGGCTTCGCCGATCACCGAAAAGCCTCGCGGCTTGCGGAAATCGGAGGCAACCTTGGCCAGGAACTTGCAGTAGGAAAGGCCGGCCGAAACGGTGATGCCGATTTCCTTTTCGACGGTCTGCGCAAAGCGCGCCAGCACCACCGCCGGAGGCATGCCGTGCAGGCGCTCGGTGCCGGCGAGGTCGAGAAACGCCTCATCGATGGAGAGCGGTTCGACCAGCGGCGTGAGCGCCTGCATCAAGGCGCGGACATCGCGGCCGACGCGGACGTATTTCTCCGTATTGGGCGGGATGACGACCGCTTCCGGACAGGCTTCGAGCGCCTTGAACATCGGCATTGCCGAGCGCACCCCCTGGATGCGGGCGATGTAGCAGGCGGTGGAAACGACGCCGCGCTTGCCGCCGCCGATGATCAGCGGCTTGTCCTTCAGCGCCGGATTGTCGCGCTTTTCGATCGCCGCATAGAAGGCGTCGCAATCGATATGCGCCAGATGCAGCTGGTAGAGCTCGGGATGGCGGGTGAGTCGAGGGCTGCCGCAACGCTCACAGCGCCTGGTATCGCTGCGCTGAAAGGTCAGGCAGTCGCGGCAAAAACCGTGCTCGGGATTGTTGACAGGGGCCGCCATCGCTGCGAACATAAAGAGAACAGATGCAATGGTACGTCAGGACGGAAGCCGCCACAAGCGGTTAGCCGGGAGATAACTCATGAGCACGACCATAGCGCCGCTGGCGCCCGACCTGTGGGCGGATTTCGAGGATCTTTTCGGCAAGCAGGGCGCCTGTTACGGGTGCTGGTGCACGCATTTCCGGATGGCGCCGGCGGTCCGGCGGGCCAGCGACAAACAGCGCAACAAGGATCATATCAAGGCGCGCATCGAGGCAGGGCCGCCGCCGGGGCTTTTGGCTTTCGAGGACGGCATAGCGGTCGGCTGGATGCAGATCGGCCCGCGCGCCGACGTGCCCGAATGGAACAATCGGGGCAGGGGCTCGGCGCCGGTCGATCCGACCGACGCCGTAGATCCCGGCGTCTGGGCCATCTCCTGCTTCTTCATCCGCGCCAGCGCGCGCGGCCGGGGCGTCAGCCACCGCCTGGTCGAGGGCGGCATCGCTTTTGCCCGCCAGAACAAGGCGCGGCTGGTCGAGCGTGTCCGATCGACGTGTCGCGCGATTCGCGTTCGATCGGGCTGTTCGTCGGCTCGTCGCGTGTGTTC
The DNA here is from genome assembly GCF_040324515.1 of Mesorhizobium sp. C264A. Lineage (NCBI taxonomy): Bacteria > Pseudomonadati > Pseudomonadota > Alphaproteobacteria > Hyphomicrobiales > Phyllobacteriaceae > Mesorhizobium > Mesorhizobium sp. C264A. The sequence goes on from NZ_JAMYVY010000001.1 coordinate 1,351,688, forward strand.
GAAAAGGCCGGCTTCGAGCGGCTTGTCGAACGCAAGGCCGGACGGCCGCTGATGCGGCTGGTGTTGTAGGCGGCAGCAATCCATAGGTCTTGTCTTGCGGCTGTGATGGTATTTTCCTACCAGTGGTAGAAGCGGTTTTGACGACTGCAATAAAGTGGAGGATCGATATGAAGCGCGTTTTGCCATTCGCTTTGCTTCTAGCCTGCAGTGCGCCGGCGCTTGGGCAGACGGTCGACAGCGAGGGCGCCAAGCAGCTTACCGACAATCTGGCGCGCTATTTCAGCAAGAAGCCGTTCGAGATCGGATTTCTGAAGGTCTCGGTCGAAGGCGACGCCTACAAGCTCGCATTCGATTTCAAGCCCGTCGTGGAACTCTTGGCAAAACAGGATGGCCTGAAGCTCGATCTCACCCCTTATACGCTGTTGACCAAACCACGCAGCGATGGCGCGTGGGATGTCTCAGGCAATCTGGCGCCGGAAGGGTCGATGGAGTTCAACGGCCCTCAGGGGCCGCAAAGCATGAAGATGTCTATCAAGGGCGGGAAGTTCGTTGGTGTCTTCCATCCCGAGTTGGCGGCTTTCAGCAGCGCCACGTCGTCACTTGAAGGCATGAATATGACGTCGCAGGACGCCAGGCAGCGCACGGAGATGAGTTCTGGTGCTGGAACCGCCACAATGAGCGCTACCAAGGGCGCAAATGGCGGTGTCGATTTTAGCATGGTTCAGACGATTGCCGATTTTGCAGAGGTCATCACGATCGACAACCCCAACAGCGGGCAGAAAATCCCGCTGACGGTCAAGTCGCCCGAATTTTCGGTCGACGCGAAAGGCAAGGGGCTGCGCACGAAGCCTATTCTGGACCTGTTGGCTTTCGCCGTGGCCAATGAGGACGAGGCGAAACTGAAAGCCAATCAGGCGGAGCTCAAGTCGCATCTTCTGACCGCGCTGCCGATATGGGAGCGGATTGATGGGGCTTACAGTCTCAAGGATTTCAGCGTCGGCAGCCCGATCGGCAGTTTCGGCGCAGCAACACTCGGCATCGCCTTCGGCATGGACGGTGTCTTGCGCAACGGAACGATCAGCTACGGGATCAAAGCGTCTGGGCTCTCGATACCGCAAAATCTTGTTCCAGCCTGGAGCGTCGCGCTGTTGCCCACCGACATCGACCTCAATTTCGGTGGGGCCAACATCGATCTCGATACAATGGCCAAGAAGGCTATCGAGGCCTTCGATCTCAACAACAACCCGCCGCTTTCGGCGGATTTCGGCGACGGCGTGAAGAAAGATTTTCTGGCGAACGGCCCCAAGATCCTCATCGGCCACAGCACGGTCAAGGGCGGCGGTGCCGAAGTCGGGCTGGAGGGCGATATGACGTTTCCCGATGGCGAGAAGCCCGATGCCAACGTGAGGATCGACGTGACCGGCTACGACAAGATCGTGGCAAGCCTGCAGGAGGCGGCGAAGACCGACCCGCAGGCCTCACAGGCTTTTACCGGCGCCTTGGCCATCAAGGGATTTGCCAAGACGCTGCCGGATGGCCGTATCGAATGGGTGATCAACGCCAGGCACGATGGGTCGGTGACGGTCAACGGCGCCATGCTGAAGGGGCCGGATCCGGTCGTGGAAGACAACACCGATCAGGATGCGATCCCTGGCGAGGGCAACAATGGCGGAGCAGGGGCGAAGCTGCAGCCTTGATCGCCAAGCTTGGAGGCGCTTGGGCTTAAAGCCCGAGCGCGCTCGCGATCTTCGGCGCGGCCTCGTGCCAGTCCTCGACGGAGATGATGTCGTCCGGCACCGGCGGCAGGAAGGCGCGCAGCGAATTGTCGGCCATCAGGTGGAAGAGATGGGCGTCGGCGACGGAATTGCGCGCCGAGATAAGATTGGCGGGCTGGTCGTCGACAAAGGCCACCGGCCGGCCGTTCTTGCCGCGCAGTTTCGCCACCGCCGGTCCCTTGGCCATCTCGGTGGTCAACAGCGGATAGGGCAGCCCGAGCGCATCGAGATGGGCGCGGCGCGCAGCGCGATGCCGGTGCGGCATGGCGGTCAAAAGGACGATCTCGGCGCGGTCGCCAAGGCTGGCAAGCGCTTGTTCGGCACCATCGGTGACGCTCTGCCAGTCGGCCTGCGTATCGAAGAAATCTCCGAGAAGTGCCGTCACCTCCGGCTGTTCGATCAGCCGGCCGCTCGCCGTTTCGGCAATGTTGCCGGTGAGACGGAACGAGGCCAGCGTCAGGCCGAAGCCGCGCGATTTCAGGAAATGCGGAAACGGCCGGATGAATTCGAGCACGACATCGTCGACATCGAGGATCAGCAGAGGCCGGTCGTCGGCTGCAAGTTCGGCGATCTGGCGTGCCGTCTCGGGATCGTCGCTCATATCGAATGCTCATGGTCGTCGCCGCCAAGAGGCAGCGCGCGCAACGCCTTGCCGACTGAGGCAGGCGGGGTGCCGGTTTCCTCGGCAAAGCGCAGCAAGGTCGGCTCGTGGGCGAGGATGAACTGCAGCACGCCGGCAAGGAATCCCGGTTCGGCCGCGGCGCGGCGGATGGCGGACGCCTCGATGCCGGTGATGGCCAGGAAGCGCGGCAGGAGTTCGGGGTCGGCGGCGACGAAGCCCAGTGCCTTCACGGCAATGGTTTCCGCTTCCTCGCGCATTGACGCTGCGTTTGCCATCACTACCTTCTCGTTGCGGAAATGAGTCTCTTTTCCGCAGTAATCGCAAGCGTCGCCTGCGGCAAGCCACAGCCCCGATCCAATGTGGTTTTCGAGGTGGAATCCGAATGGCTTTTGCCGCTTCGGGTTTCCATTTCGTCAATCATATTGCCTTAAGGGTGAGCGAGGGTTTGGTGTGCTTCGACAAGGGCGCATAGCGGCAGGGCTTCGGGCAGAAGCCTGGCCGGGACGGGAAATCGATGCCTAAGAAGGTCATGATCGTCGAGGACAACGAGCTCAATATGAAGCTCTTTCGCGACCTCATCGAAGCCAGCGGTTATGAAACGGTGCGCACGCGCAACGGGCTCGAGGCGCTCGATCTGGCGCGCCAGCACAGGCCCGACCTGATCCTGATGGACATCCAGCTGCCCGAAGTGTCGGGGCTGGAAGTGACGAAATGGCTGAAGGAGGACGACGACCTCCATTCCATTCCGGTCATCGCCGTCACCGCCTTCGCCATGAAGGGCGACGAGGAACGCATTCGCCAGGGCGGTTGCGAGGCCTACATCTCCAAGCCGATCTCGGTGCCGCGTTTCATCGAGACCATCAAATCCTATCTCGGTGATGCCTGATGCCTTCAGCCGGAGCCTTGTGACATGACCGCGCGGATCCTCGTCGTCGACGACATCCCTGCCAATGTCAAACTTCTCGAGGTTCGGCTGCTGGCCGAATATTTCGAGGTGTTGACGGCCTCCAACGGGCCGGACGCGATCGAGACCTGCGAAAACGGCAAGGTCGATGTCGTGCTGCTCGACGTGATGATGCCCGGCATGGACGGGTTCGAGGTCTGCAAGCGGCTGAAAAGCGATCCGGCGACCGCGCATATACCGGTGGTCATGGTGACCGCGCTGGGCCATGTTGCCGACCGGGTGCGCGGCCTCGAGGCAGGCGCCGACGACTTTCTCACCAAGCCGGTCAACGATCTGCAACTGATGACGCGGGTGAAGAGCCTGGTCAGGCTGAAGTCGCTGACCGACGAGCTGCGGCTGCGCGCATCGACCACCCGCAACATCGGCATCGAGGCGCTGTTGAGCCGCAGCTTCGCGTCGGAGGACGCCACGCCGAAGGTGCTGTTGATCGACGAGCGCAAATCGTCGGTTGAGCGCATCCAGAACATGCTGCGCGGCAGCGCCGAGCTCGACATTGCCACCGATCCGCATGCCGGCTTCTTCCAGGCCGCCGAGGCGCCCTATGAGTGCGTGCTGATCTCGACCGGTTTTACCGATTTCGATCCGCTGCGGTTGTGTTCGCAATTGCGTTCGCTCGACCGCACCCGCTTCCTGCCGATCATCCTGATTGCCGACGAAGGCGAGGAGGGCCGCATCATCAGAGGCCTCGAACTCGGCATCAACGACTATCTGATGCGGCCGATCGACCAGCAGGAGCTGACGGCGCGGCTGCGCACGCAGGTGCGCCGCAAGCGCTACAATGACCAGCTGCGCGCCAGCGTCACCCAGACCATAGAGATGGCGGTGACCGACGCATTGACCGGGCTGCACAACCGCCGCTACCTCGACAGCCATCTGCAGACGCTGTTCGACCGCGCCGTGGCGCGGCGGCGGCCTCTGTCTGTGATGATCACCGATCTCGACCGCTTCAAGACCGTCAATGACTCGCATGGCCATGACGGCGGCGACGATGTGCTGCGCGAGTTCGCAAGGCGGCTGCGCAAGAACGTCAGGGGCATCGACCTTGCCTGCCGCTTCGGCGGCGAGGAATTCGTCGTTGTGATGCCGGACACGGACGGCGCGGTGGCGGAGAAGGTTGCCGAGCGCATTCGCGCCGAAATCGCCCAGCTGCCCTTTGCCATCGGCCCTGAAGGCAAGGCGATCGAAGTCACGGTCAGCGTCGGCGTGTCATCGGTTCTGAAGGGCGCGGACACGGTCGCGGCTTTGATGAAACGTGCCGACGTGGCGCTCTACGAAGCCAAAAGTGGCGGCCGCAACCGGGTCGTCGCCAAGGCAGCGTAGGCTAGAACACCGATTATGCAGTCAATCGGACAGGGTTAGGAATTTACCTTAATCCAAGCGATTCGGCAGGCTTGGTTAAGAAACTATTGATTTTCAAACATTGTTGCGCAAATGTGCGGTGCAAGAACAAGGGCGATGCGGGCACGAGGGTAGACAGCCGCATCGCTTCGCCGAATACCCCATGATGCTCAGGTCCGCCGCATCTCCTGGGTCCGTGGGGTCGGCCGGCCGGCGCTGGCACATAGTGGCCTCCTCGTACCGCTGCCATACGCCGACCGGCCCCCTTTTTTGCCAAAAAATGAGATGAGCACTTCGCGCCAAACAGCGGAGGGTTCTGGCTTTCGGGGCCTTGAATCAAAAACGCCGCCCGAAGGGGCGGCGCTTTTGACAGAGCGTATGAAAACCAGATTACTTGATCTTGGTTTCCTTGAACTCGACATGCTTCTTGGCGACCGGGTCGTATTTGCGGAACGACAGCTTGTCGGTCTTGGTACGGCTGTTCTTGCTGGTCACGTAGAAGAAACCGGTGTCGGCGGTCGACAGAAGCTTGATCTTGATGTTTGCGGCTTTGGCCATTGTATCAGTCCGTTATGTTCGTGGGGTTTTGGCCGCTGGAGCGGGGGAAAACACCCGGACGCGGGAAACTTGGCGCGACACATAAAGAACGTGCCCGGAAAGTCAAGCCCGACGCCTTGCCTGTGTCGTAAGCACATGAGTTGTCCGGATTAGGTAGCACATGAGTTGTCCGGTTTTATCATCGGCCCGATGGAGGCTGAGGATGAGACGGACAGCATGGCTATAGGCCGGCGAATGCCGGGACGCTGCGAAGCGGCGGGGTTCGGCAGGGTGGATTGGTCACCCCGAACAACTCTTCGCAGGCTCAGGGCGTTCGAATCTCGAAAAAGCAAGCAATTGGCTTTTCGTCCGCTACGGACCGCTTCTCACCTCACAACGGGAGAAGGTAAGGTCGCTGCTTCCCCTCAGCGGGGCCGGATTTCTAGGCTTCTTCCTTAACTGGAAGCGCTTTCTTCCAGTCCCCGGTGGTGTTCCACCAGCGATTCGGATTGGCGCGGTCGTCCAGGCCCTTGGAGCGGCTGGCGAGGATCGGCTGGATGCGGATCACCGGCTCCTGGTAGGAATGCGCCTGGAAAATCGCCTCGACGACGCGGGCGGCGAGCACCTGGTCGTCGGGCAACTCGAACGAGACCTCGACGGTGCCGGGGCGGCGGCGCAGTTCGGTTTCGACGCCGGCGGCTGCACCTTCCAGCGGTCGGTAGCGTTCGATGCCGTGCGCCGTTTGATAGGCGTTGCGGTCGTATTTGCCCATTGCCAGCGGCGCGATCGCGACCACGGCGTCCATGATGCGGTCGACATCGGCTGCCGGGGCCTGGAAGCTGACAAGCAGCAGAAGCGTCATGCGCAGAGATGTGGTTTCAAAGCCGCTGTCGATCATCGCCGTATCCTCAAACTCGGGTTTTTTGGGACACCCTTTTAGCTGAGGTCTCCTGACACGGTTCTGTCAGCAGCGGCGACATCCCGTCAGGATTGCGCAGGCTGGCGACGGACAGGCTACCAGATCTTGCGGACCAGCCTGGCGCTGACCAAGGCGATATAGGCGGCAAAGAACAGGCCGAGCGACCAGCCGAAGCCGGAGGGCCCGAAGGCATCCATGCCGATGCCGATCGCCTGCGGGCCAAGCACCATGCCGACGCCGTAGCAGAGCACGAAGGCGGCATTGGCCGAGGCCAGTTCATGGCCGGAGAGCTGCGAGCCCAGATGGGCAAGGCCGATCGTGTACATGGCGGCCACCACGCCGCCCCAGACAAACAGAAGCGCCGCCATCAGGTGCCAATTGCCGGCGAAGAACGGCATGAAGATGGTGCCGGCAAGTCCGACCGTGGCACAGGCCAAAAGCAGATAGCGGCGGTCTGAGACGCGGTCGCTGATCATGCCGATAGGGATCTGCAACAGCACGTTGCCGAGGCCGATCATGGTGAGCAGGAGGGCTGCATCCGCCTCGGAATAGCCGATGCGGTTGCCATAGACGGGGAACAGCGCAAAGCCGCCGGTCTCGACAGCGCCGAACACCAGCACGGCGGCGGTAGCTGTCGGCACCAGCCAGATATAGCGCAGGAAGTTGCTGGTTTCGCCGTCAACCACGATTGTGGGACTTTCATTCCGTGCGGCCAGCACCGGGATTGCGGCCAGCGCGACCAGGACAATGATGACGCCGAACGGCAAGAAGCCGGTGCTGCCGATATGGGCGAAGATCCATGGCCCGGCGGCGAAGCCAAGCGACAGCACGGTGGCGTAGATGCCGAGCACCAGGCCGCGCCGGCGCGGCGGCGCCGAGGTGCTGATCCAGAATTCCGACAGGATGAACAGCACCGTCAGCGCGATGTGCAGCACGATGCGTAGTGGGAACCACATCCAGAAGTCCGGCGCGAAGTGGAAGCCGACAAAGGCGAGCGCGCCGGCGGCGATCATGGCGATCATCGTCCAGGCGACGCCGAAGCGCATCGCCAGCGGCGTGGCCAGCGGGGCGCCGGCGATCGAGGCGAGGCCGGCGACCGCGGTGTTGAGGCCGATCATCGATGCCGAGTGGCCGCGGCTCTCAAGAATAACGCTGAGCAACGGCATTCCGAGGCCTATGGCGATGCCGACGACGCTGATCGACGAGATCGCGGCGATCATCGGTAGCCAATGTACGCGCTCGTCGCCCTCTTGCTGGGTATCGACCGTCATGTGATGCCTGAATACTCTGTCTGTTTGATATTGCGTAATTCCGGACGGAAAACCGCGTCACACTTTTCCTGGAATTGCTCTAAAGAATTTCGCGAACGAAGCGGTTGCGGACAAGCCGGTAGAACGGCACGGACCCACCGGGTCGCAGGCGCGGATCGCCGGCAAGCCGCGTCTCCAGCTCCTGCAAGATCGTTCGGGTGATGTCGGGGATATCGGCCTCTCTGGCCTTGGCGAGCGGCAGCCAGACCAGTTCTTCCAGCTCATTGGTCGGGCCGCCACCCGGCAGTTCCACGGCGACATCGCTGCGCCAGGCGCTGAAGAAGCGGGTGTCGAAACGACGCACGCGATTGGGCGGGGTGATGGCGCGGGCAATGAAGCGCAGCGGCGCCAGCGAAGGCTGGACGCCGTGCTCGACAAAGCCCTGCCAGTCGCGTTTGTCGGTTGCGAACGAGCCTTTGCGGCCGATGAGCAGGCCGGCTTCCTCATAAGTCTCGCGGATGGCCGAGAGCGCGATGGCACGGGCCCGCGACGGGCTGATGCGGCCGACGCCGGCGGTCAGCCTGGTTTCTTCCTCCGGAAGCAATGGGGTGGCAACGGCAATGCGGCTGTCGGCCGAATCGGTGCGGCCGCCGGGAAAGACGAACTTGCCGGGCATGAAGGCGTGGCCTGCATGGCGCCGGCCCATCAGCACCAGAATCTCGTCGCCCTCGCGGTCGAGCAGGATCAGGGTGGCGGCATCGCGCGGGCGTATGGGCAGGCCGCTGTGGGCGGCTGCGCCACGGTCCATCCTGCTGACTTCCGCCTTGGTCATACCTTCCATGCGCAGGACCTAGCGGAAACTTCTGGCAAACGAAAGTGGCCTTTCACGGTCGGCATGTTGCGCCAGGCGACATTGCCCTGACGCAAACTAGGTTCCGGGATGCGGCTCGGTGCCGTCTTTTTCGCCGCCGAAGCCGTGCATATAGAGCGCCCATTGCAGTCCGATGACGGCGCCCTTGACCGGTTGCAGCAGAGCGACCGACAGCACGATGGTCAACGGCACCCAAATGGCGATGTGCTGCCACATGGAGAGCGTCGACGTCGCCTCGACGCCCATGAAGGCGCCGAGAACTATGTGGCCGACGATGACGATGACGAGATAAGCGGGCAGGTCGTCGGCGCGGTGGTGGTGGAACTCCTCACCGCACGCGGCGCATTTGTCGACGCTTTTGGTGAAGCCGGCGAACAACCTGCCTTCGCCGCAATGCGGGCAGCGGCCAAGGGCGCCGCGCTTCATCGCCGTCCACAGCGGGCGGGCGACTCGGCCCGAATGATGTTCGCCGCCGAAAACCTGCTTCTGGATTCTCATTTCGCTTGCCATTATCGTCTCCTGCCGCGCGACCCCGGGCGCGATTGCGACGCGCGGGCGCGGCCTTTTGCCTTGTGAAACGACCGTTTGGAGCCGGGCAGGGGCTTCGGGTCGGTCAGCATCTCGAAACGCATCGCGCCAGCCATAGGCGCCACCTCGATCAGGCGAACCTCGACGCGGTCGGCAAGCTGATAGCCCTTGCCGGTGCGTTCTCCGAACAGCGATCGCGCGGTTTCGTCATATATATAGTAATCGCCATCCAGACTTGACACCGGGATGAAGCCATCTGCGCCAAACTGCGGCAATTGGACAAATAGTCCCGATTTGGTGACGCCCGAAATGCGGGCGTCGAAGCGGTCGTCGATGCGCTCGGCGAGGTAGGCAGCGATCAGCCGGTCGACGGTGTCGCGCTCGGCCGCCATGGCGCGGCGCTCGGTGCCGGAGATCAGCACCGCGACGTCTTCCAGCCGCGTCTCTTCGTCCTGCGTCAGCCCGCCGGGGCCGAGCCCAAGTGCGGCAATCAGCCCGCGATGCACGATCAGATCGGCATAGCGGCGGATCGGCGAGGTGAAATGCGCGTATCGCTTCAGGTTGAGGCCGAAATGGCCGATGTTCTTGGGCGAATATTCGGCCTGACTCTGCGAGCGCAGCACCACTTCGTTGACCAGCCCCTCATTGTCGGCGCCACGCACGCGCTCGAGAATCCCGTTGAACTGGGCGGGCCGCATCTGCGCGCCACGCGCCAGCGACAGGCCGAGCGTCTGCAGGAACTCGCGCAGCGATTCCTGCTTCGCCAGCGACGGCGCATCGTGGACGCGGTAGACGAGCGCCTGCTTCTTCGCTTCCAGCGTTTCGGCGGCGGCGACATTGGCCTGGATCATGAATTCTTCGATCAGCTTGTGGGCGTCGAGCCGCTCCGGGACGATGACGCGGTCGACGGTGCCGTCCGGCTTGAGCAGGATCTTGCGCTCGGGCAGATCAAGCTCGAGTGGCTGGCGGCCATCGCGGCCGCGCTTGAGGATGGCGTAGGCGTGCCACAGCGGCTTCAGCACCGTATCGAGGATCGGACCGGTCTTGTCGTCGGGCACGCCGTCTATCGCGGCCTGGGCCTGCGGATAGGCGAGCTTGGCCGCCGACTTCATCATGACGCGGTGGAAGGTGTGGCGCAGCTTGCGGCCATCGGCGGCGAAAGTCATGCGCACGGCAAGTGCGGGACGGTCCTGGCCTTCGCGCAGCGAGCACAGGTCGTTGGAGATGCGCTCGGGCAGCATCGGCACGACGCGGTCGGGGAAATAGACAGAATTGCCGCGTTTCAGCGCCTCGCGATCGAGTGCGGTGCCATAGCGGACATAGGCCGCAACATCGGCGATCGCCACTGTGGCGATCACGCCGCCGGGGTTCTTCTCATCGAGGTCGGGCGTGGCGAAGACGGCGTCGTCATGGTCCTTGGCGTCGGCCGGGTCGATGGTCACCAGCGGCAGGTCGCGCCAGTCCTCGCGGTGAGCAAGCGTCGCCGGCTTTACCGCCTCGGATTCGGCGATGACGTCGGCCGGGAAGATATGCGGAATGTCGTGCGCGTGGATGGCGATCATCGAGACCGCCTTTTCGCTGGTCAGCGAGCCCAGCACCGCCAGCACTCTTGCGCGCGGCAAACCATACCGGGAGGCCCGCGCGGGCTCGACCTCGACAAGGTCGCCGTTCCTGGCGCCGTTCTGGAATTCCTTGTCGACGATCAGTTCGGGCTGGCGACGTTCCACCGGCTCGATGCGGAAAGTGCCGTCCTGAAGGATACGGAAGACGCCCAGCACGGCATCTGTCCGCTTCTCGAAAATCTTCATTACGCGGCCGGTATAGGCAGGCCCGGTCGCCTCGTCGGTCGGGAAGGTCTTGGCCAGCACACGGTCGCCGATGCCCGGCTGCGGGCCATTGCCGCCGCGCGAGACGCGGATCGAGACGACGGGCGGTTCGCCGGTGCCTACGGGCTCGGCAGGATGCGCCAGCAGGATGCCGTCGCCATCGCGGCCAAAAATGTCGAGTACGGCGACATGCGACAAGGCGCCGACACGGGCCAGCCGTTTGCGCTCCTTGGTCAGGATGCCTTCGTCCTGCAGGTCGCGCAGAATGTCCTTCAGCCAAATGCGGTCGTCGCCGCGCAAGGCAAACGCCTTTGCGATGTCGCGTTTTCCCGCGCGGTCGGGGTTCTCGGCGATGTAGCGCAGGATTTCGTCACGCGACGGCCTGTAGTCGTCCTTGACCTTGGCCCTCGTGTCGGCGGTGCGCGGATCGCCGTGGCTTCTACCGGTGATCCTGCGCGCCACGCTGCTATCCCTTTTTCTTCGCCGCCGGCTTCTTGGTCGCCGACTTCTTGGCTGTGGTTTTCTTGCCAGTGGTTGTTTTGGCAGTGGTTTTCTTGGCTGTGGGGGCCCTGGCGGCTGCCGCCTTGCGGAACGGCTTCTTGCCGCCGCCGCCCTTGGCTTCCTTCTCGGCGATCAGCGCCAGCGCGTCTTCGACCGTCACCGACTGCGGATCCTTGCCCTTGGGCAGCGTCGCGTTGACCTTGCCGTAGTTGACATAGGGCCCGTATTTGCCATCGCGCACGACGATCTTGCCGCCGCCATCGGGATGGTCGCCGAGTTCCTTCAGCGCCGCCGCAGTGCCGCCATTGCGGCCGCCCTTGCCCTTCAGCTGCTTCTCGGCGATCACGGTGACAGCGCGGTTGAGGCCGATCGAGAACACATCCTCTATGCTGTCGACATTGGCATAGGTGCCATCATGCAAAACGAATGGACCATAGCGGCCAAGCCCGGCGGAGATCATCTTGCCGGATTCAGGATGCTTGCCGATATCGCGCGGCAGCGACAGCAGCGCCAAGGCCTTTTCATGGTCGATCGAGTCGGGCGTCCAGCCCTTGGGCAGGCTGGAGCGCTTGGCTTCCTTGCCGTCGCCGCGCTGGATATAAGGACCGAAGCGGCCTGAGCGCAGCGTGATTTCCTCTGCCGTGTAGGGATCGTTGCCGAGGACCTTGGTGCCGTCCTCGCCGCCGCCATTCTCGCCATTCGGGTTGGCGGCGTCGCCGAGCTGGCGGGTAAAGGAACATTCCGGATAGTTGGAGCAGCCGACGAAGGCGCCGAACTTGCCGAGTTTCAGCGACAGATTGCCGGAGCCGCATTTCGGGCAGATGCGGGGATTCGAGCCATCCTCCCGCGCGGGGAACACCAGCGGCGCCAGTTCCTCGTTCAGCGCATCGAGCACGTCGGTGACGCGCAGTTCCTTGATGTCGGCGACCGCGCCGGAAAAGTCTTTCCAGAAGTCGCGCAGCACGTCCTTCCAGGCGAGCTTGCCGTCGGAAATCTCGTCAAGCTTTTCCTCGAGTGAGGCCGTGAAGTCATATTCGACATAGCGCTCGAAGAAGCTTTCGAGGAAAGCCGACAGCAGCCGGCCCTTGGCCTGCGGCACCAGCCGGCGCTTGTCGATGGTGACGTAGTCACGGTCTTCCAACGTCTTCAGGATCGCGGTGTAGGTCGACGGACGGCCGATGCCGAGCTCTTCCAGCTTCTTGATCAGCGACGCCTCGGAGTAGCGCGGCGGCGGCTCGGTGGTGTGCTGGGTGGCATTGATCGCCTGACGGGCCAGCTGCTCGCCGGCACGGATCTCGGGCAGACGACGGTTTTCCTCGTCTTCGGCGTCGTCGTCCTTCTGGTCGGTGTAGGCGGCGATGAAGCCGTCGAAGCGAACGACGGAACCGACGGCGCGAAGCTCCGCGGTGCGGGCGCCATTGACCGCCTCGATTTCGACCGTGGTACGCTCGATCTCGGCCGACTGCATCTGGCTGGCGATGGCGCGCTTCCAGATCAATTCGTAAAGCCGCAGCTGGTCGGAATCGAGATACTGCCTGACCGAAGCCGGCGTGCGCATGAAATCGGTCGGGCGGACCGCCTCGTGCGCTTCCTGGGCATTCTTAGCCTTGGCTGTGTACTGGCGCGGCTTTTCCGGGAGGTATCGTGGGCCGAATTCCTTGGCGATGGTGTCGCGGGCGGCGTCGATCGCCTCCGGCGCCATCTGCACGCCGTCGGTTCGCATATAGGTGATCAGGCCGGTGGTCTCGCCGCCGATCTCCATGCCTTCATAGATGCGCTGCGCCACCTGCATGGTGCGCGTCGCCGAAAAGCCGAGGCCCGACGATGCCGCCTGCTGCAGCGTCGAAGTGGTGAAGGGCGGGCCAGGATTGCGCCTTGTCGGTTTGGCTTCCACCGACAGAGCCTTGAAGGTCGCGCCTTCGAGCATGCCCTTGATATCGTCGGCCTGCGCCTTGCTGGCGATGTCGAGCTTCTGCAGCTTCTTGCGCTCGAACGCGGTCAGCCGCGCCTCGAAGCTGTCGTTACGTGGCGTGCCGAGGAGGGCAGCGATCTGCCAGTATTCCTCGCGGATGAAGCGCTCGATCTCGGATTCGCGGTCGCAGACCAGGCGCAGCGCCACCGACTGGACGCGGCCGGCCGAACGGGCGCCCGGCAATTTGCGCCACAGCACCGGCGACAGCGTGAAGCCGACGAGATAATCGAGTGCGCGGCGAGCCAGATAGGCATCGACCAATGGTGCATCGATCTGGCGCGGATTGGCCATCGCTTCCAGCACCGACGACTTGGTTATGGCATTGAAGACGACGCGGCTGACCGGCTTGTCCTTCAACACGCGCTTCTGCTTGAGCACCTCCAGCACGTGCCAGGAAATGGCTTCGCCCTCGCGATCCGGATCGGTGGCGAGGATCAGGCCATCGGCATCCTTGACCGCGTTGGCGATGTCGGTGAGACGCTTTCCGGACGCGGTGTCGACCGCCCAGGACATGGCGAAATCCTCGTCGGGACGCACCGAACCATCCTTGGCCGGCAGATCGCGGACATGGCCGAACGAGGCCAGAACCTTGAAGTTCTTGCCCAGATACTTGTTGATTGTCTTTGCCTTGGCCGGCGATTCGACGACGACGACGTCCATGAGGTCTCATATCAGCTGTGGGGCGGCAGAAGAATTCCGCTGCGTGACGCATTCAATTGGTCGCTCACATGGCCGCGCTTTTGCGATCGGTCAAGGGCAAGCGGCCAAAATGCGGAGGCGTGTGCCGCAATACACTCTTAGAGTGTATGGAGAAGATCACAAAATTTTTGTCTGGGAGGGTTCGTGTTTCGAGCCACCGGGAAAGGCGCCGCGACCAGTTCGTGCTGCCCGTAAATGCCGAACTGGTCGCCGGGTCGCTTGGAGCCGGCGGCCACCCGAGTCCCGCCGATGGGGTGCGGGATAGAGGTTCGGACGATCAGTCGGCCTTGACGATGTGCCAGACTTCGCCGACGCCGTCGCCGGTGATGTCACCGGCCTTCTTGTCCTTGATGAAGGTGTAGACCGGCTTGCCGTCATAGGCCCACATCTTGGTGCCGTCGGTGCGTTCGACGATGGTCCATTCGTCGTCCGCCTTGGCGCCATCCTCGGCCTTCAGCGGCGGCCAGTTGGTGGCGCATTTGTCATAGCAGTTGGTCTTGCCCTTCTCGTCCTTGTCATAGGTATAGAGCGTCATGCCATTGGCATCGGTGTAGATCTTGGTGCCACCGACTTCCGCTTCCTTCCACGCTTCGGCGGCGAAGGATGCGGCGGTGCTGAGCAGAAGGGCGGCCAGGCCGACGGTGATCGTTTTCATGGAAATCTCCCTGGTGATCCGACGAAGCGCGCAGAAATCGCGGCTTCGCTCTGTGAACGTTCGGCGAGGGACATTTCTTCCCCGGCTTGGTCAACTTGGGATTGGCCGCCAACAATTCGTCCGCCGGAGCGTATCTGTAGCCAAATGCCACACGATGGTGATTGGCGAACACGGGTTTGCACCGCTATATCGGCGCCAGGGAATCTGGAGTTCTGGAATGCCATTGGACATCGGCTATGTCAGCGCGGTCGGAGCGGGGGCGATCTCGTTCCTGTCGCCTTGCGTGCTGCCGCTGGTGCCGCCCTATCTCTGCTACATGGCCGGCGTGTCGGTCGACGATTTTCGCGGTGACGATGCCAGCGTCACGGCCAAGGCCGGCGCCCGCGGCGCGCTCATCTATTCCTCGCTCGCCTTCGTACTCGGTTTCTCCACCGTGTTCGTGGCGCTTGGCGCCGGCGCCTCGACCATCGGCCACTGGCTGCGCGTCTGGCAGGAGCCGCTGGCGATGGCGGCCGGGGTGCTGATCATCCTGATGGGGCTGAATTTCCTCGGCATCCTGCGCATACCGCTTCTGTCGCGCGAGGCGCGCTTTCAGTCGCAGGGCAAGCCTGCCAGCATGGTCGCCGCCTATGTCATGGGGCTGGCCTTCGCCTTCGGCTGGACGCCCTGCATCGGCCCGGTTCTGGGGCCGATCCTGACCTTGGCCGGCGGCCGCGAGACGGTGGGCGAGGGCGCTCTTCTGCTTGCCGCCTATTCGCTTGGCCTCGGCATTCCGTTCCTGATTGCTGCCCTGTTCTCCGGCGCCTTCATGCGCTTCCTCGGCAGGTTCCGCGTCCATCTCGGCCGCGTCGAAAAAGCCATCGGCGCGCTGCTGGTCGTCGCCGGCATGTTCTTCCTCACCGGCGGCGTGCAGACGGTGTCCTACTGGCTGCTCGAGAATTTTCCGGTGCTGGGCCGGCTGGGGTAGCGATCCGCTGATCGAGAGTGAACTGCCTCATCACCTCACCGGAATTTAACCGCATTGGTGCAGCATGACGCCAGATGCTACCACTCTGCGATTCCTGATCCCTTTCATACGGTTGCCATCCATGAGCCAGAGATCCTGCCTGTCCGTCATTCTCGCCGCCGGTGAAGGCACGCGCATGAAGAGCGCGATGCCGAAGGTGCTGCACCAGATCGCCGGACTGCCGATGGTCGCCCATGTGGTGAAAGCGGCCGAGGCCGCCGGCGCCCGCAGCCAGGCGCTGGTGATCGGCCATGGCGCCGATGATATGCGCAAGGCGGCGGCGAAATTCGCGCCCAAGGCCGAGACCTTCGTGCAGGAGAAGCGGCTCGGCACTGCGCATGCCGTGCGGGCTGCGCGCGATGCGATATCAAAGGGTTATGACGATATTCTCGTGATGTTCGGCGACACGCCGCTGATCGACGCTGAAGCCCTGGTGACCGCGCGGCAAAAGCTTGCCGATGGCGCGGCTGTTGTGGTGATCGGCTTCCGCCCGCCCTGCCCGACCGGCTATGGCCGGCTGATCGAAAAGGGCGGCAAGCTCACCGCCATCCGTGAGGAGAAGGACTGCTCCGCCGAGGAAAAGAAGATTGGCTTCTGTAATGCCGGCATGATGGCGGTGGCCGGCGCTCATGCGCTCGAACTGCTCGACAAGGTCGGCAACAAGAACGCCAAGGGCGAGTTCTATCTCACCGACATCGTCGAGATCGCCAGCGCGCAGGGCGTCGATGTCGTTGCCACCGAAACCAGCTTCGAGAGTGCGCTAGGCATCAACAACCGAGCCGAACTGGCGCAGGCGGAAGACATCTGGCAGACGCGTCGCCGGCACGAGGCGATGCTGTCGGGCGTAACGCTGATCGCGCCGGAGACGGTGTATTTCTCGCACGACACCGAAATCGGCGCCGACACGATCGTCGAGCCCAATGTCTGGTTCGGCCCGGGCGTGAAAATTGCAACCGGGGCCAAGATACACGCTTTCAGCCACATAGAGGGCGCCACCATCGCCTCCAATTGCGACGTCGGTCCGTTCGCGCGGCTCAGGCCTGGCGCCGATCTGAGGCAAAAGGCCAAGGTCGGCAATTTCTGCGAGGTCAAGCAGGCGGTCATCGAGGAGGGCGCCAAGGTCAATCATCTGACCTATATCGGCGATGCCCGTGTGGGCGCGGGGGCCAATATCGGCGCCGGCACCATCACCTGCAACTATGATGGTTATTCAAAGTTCTTCACCGATATCGGCGAGGGTGCCTTTGTCGGCTCGAACTCGTCGCTGGTGGCGCCGGTTTCCATCGGCAAGGGTGGCTACATCGCCTCGGGCAGCGTCATCACCGAAACCGTGCCGGACGATGCGCTGGCCTTCGGCCGCGCCCGCCAGAAGACCATTCCCGGGAAAGGCAAGGAATTGCGCGAGCGCTTTGCCTCGGCCGCTGCGGCGAAGAAAAAGGCCGGCACCGACCATTAACCGCCGAAGCAATTGAACAACCGAGGAATTGCGGTAACCGGATTGCAAGAGCGGTGTGTCATGGTGCATCGGGTTGAGAAGCGTTCCGTTACACCAGACGAAATGCAAAGTGACTTTCGCGGCGGGCCGGCAATCCCTAGATAGCGCTGGTTTTCCATCGGGACTAGTTTTCCAGGTGAATCGGGGGCAGGCGCATGTGCGGTATCGTCGGAATTGTCGGCCAGAGCCAAGTCGCGCCGCTCATTGTCGATGCTTTGAAGCGGCTTGAATATCGTGGCTATGACTCCGCCGGAGTCGCCACCGTCGAGAAAGGTGCGCTCGGCCGCCGCCGCGCCGAAGGCAAGCTCATCAACCTCGAACGCCGGCTGAAGGAAGAACCGCTCGACGGCACCATCGGCATCGGCCACACGCGATGGGCGACCCATGGCGTGCCCAACGAGACCAACGCCCATCCGCATTTTTCCAACGGCGTCGCCATCGTTCACAACGGCATCATCGAGAATTTCGCCGAGTTGCGCGATGAGCTGATCCGCGACGGCTATTCCTTCTCGTCGCAGACCGACACCGAGGTCGTAGCGCATCTGGTGGCGCGCGAACTCGCCAAGGGGTTGAAGCCGATCGAGGCGGCGCATCAGGCGCTGAAGCGACTGGAAGGCGCCTTTGCTCTGGCCATCATGTTCACCGGCGACGAGGATCTCATCGTCGGCGCCCGCAATGGCCCGCCGCTGGCCGTCGGCCATGGCGATGGCGAGATGTTTCTGGGCTCCGACGCCATTGCGCTCGCCCCGTTCACCAATTCCATCACCTATCTCGAAGACGGCGACTGGGCGGTGGTGCGCCGCGATGGCGTCACCATTTTCGACATCGACGGCAAAGAGGTTGCCCGCAAGCGCCAGCAATCGCTGTCGACCAGCTTCATGGTCGACAAGGGCAACCGCCGCCATTTCATGGAAAAGGAAATCCATGAACAGCCGGAAGTGATCTCGCACACGCTGGCGCACTATGTCGATTTCGTCTCCGGCGTGTCGAAGCCGCTGGAGCTGCCGTTCGACTTCGCCAAGATCGGCCGGCTGGCGATCTCGGCCTGCGGCACCGCCTATCTCGCGGGGTTGATCAGCAAATACTGGTTCGAGCGCTATGCGCGGCTGCCGGTCGACATCGATGTCGCCTCGGAGTTCCGCTACCGCGAAATGCCGCTATCGGCTGATGACGCGGCCTTCTTCATTTCGCAGTCCGGCGAAACCGCCGACACGCTGGCCTCGCTGCGCTATTGCCGCAAGGCGGGCATGAAGATCGGCGCCATCGTCAATGTGCGCGAATCGACCATGGCGCGCGAATCCGATGTCGTGCTGCCGACCTTGGCCGGCCCGGAGATCGGTGTAGCCTCGACCAAGGCTTTCACCTGCCAGCTTTCGGTGCTGGCCTCGCTGGCGGTGCGCGCCGGCGTGGCCCGCGGCACGATCTCGAAGGACGAGGAAAAGACGCTGGTACGCGCTCTTTCGGAGGCGCCTCGCTACGCCAACCAGGTGCTCAAGCTCGAGGAGCAGATCGAGCGCATCGCGCGCGAAATCTCGCGCTACAAGGACGTGCTCTATCTCGGCCGCGACACCAATTTCCCGCTGGCCATGGAAGGCGCACTGAAACTCAAGGAGATCTCCTACATCCATGCCGAGGGCTATGCCGCGGGCGAACTGAAGCACGGGCCGATCGCGCTGATCGACGAGAACATGCCGGTCATCGTCATCGCGCCGCATGACCGCATTTTCGAAAAGACGGTGTCGAACATGCAGGAAGTGGCGGCGCGTGGCGGCAAGATCATCCTGATCACCGACGCCAAGGGCGCGGCGCAGGTCAGCGTCAAGACGATGGAGACGATCATCCTGCCCGACGTGCCGGAAATCATCTCGCCGATCATCTACGCGCTGCCGATCCAGATGCTGGCCTACTACGCCGCCGTCTTTATGGGGACAGACGTCGACCAGCCGCGCAATCTAGCGAAATCGGTGACTGTGGAGTAGTCGGCGCTCATCGGCGGTCTTAAAAACTTCGCGGTTCCAAAGCGCCGTTCGCTTCACTAGTGTGGCGCTGCAACCCGCGTCCCCGGTGAACCATGTCCGATGCTCCCAGAACTTCAGGCATGACCCGGCTGAGGAACTATTTCCTCACAGGCTTTATCGTCTGCGCGCCGCTGGCGATCACCGCCTATATCGCCTGGTCGTTCGTCGGCTGGGTCGATTCCTGGGTGAAGCCGTACATTCCGGCGCGCTACAGCCCCGACACCTATTTGCCGTTTCCGGTGCCCGGCTTCGGCCTGATCGTGGCGCTCGTGCTGATCACGCTGATCGGCTTCATGACCGCCAACATCGTCGGTCGCGCCATCGTCAATTTCGGCGAACGGCTGCTTGGCCGTATGCCGCTGGTGCGCGGCATCTACGGTTCGCTGAAGCAGATTTTCCAGACGGTGCTGTCGAACAAGGGCGATATGTTCCGCCAGGTCGGGCTGGTCGAATATCCGCGAAAAGGCGTCTGGTCGCTGGTCTTCGTCGCCAGCGAGAAGGAAACCGAGATCAACCAGAAGCTCGACCATGCAGGCGACCCGATGATCGCCGTGTTCATGCCGTGCACGCCGAACCCTACCACCGGTTTCCTGATGTACGTGCCGAAATCCGACATCGTGCTGCTCGACATGACGATCGAGGACGGCGCCAGGCTGATCGTCTCGGCCGGGCTGGTGGCGCCCGAAGTCAAGCCGAAAATGGTGACTATGAACGGCCAGCCGATCGACGGAGATCTCGCCAACCCGCCGCTTGGCGGGCTGATCGCCGAGGGCGCTCAGCCGGCGCGCAAGAGCCGTACGGCCTCGTCGCGGCCGAACAAATAGAGCAGCAGGCGCAGCGCCTCGCCGCGCTCAGACTGTAGTTCCGGGTCGCGCGACAGGATCAGCCTTGCATCGTCGCGGGCTGCTTCGAGCAAGTCGGCGTGCACCTCGATGCGCGCCACCTGGAAGCCCGGCGTGCCGGACTGGCGGGTGCCGAGCAATTCGCCTTCGCCGCGCAGCTTCAGATCCTCTTCGGCGATCAGGAAACCGTCCTCGGTCTCGCGCATCACCGACAGCCGGCGCTTTGCCGTCTCGCCGAGCGGGTCCTTGTAAAGCAGCACGCAGGAAGAAGGCTTGTCGCCGCGCCCGACGCGGCCGCGCAGCTGGTGCAGTTGCGCCAGGCCAAAACGCTCGGCATGCTCGATGACCATGATCGTGGCGTCCGGCACGTCGACGCCGACCTCGATAACGGTGGTGGCGATCAGGATGCGGGTTTCGCCGGCCTTGAAGGCGCGCATCGCCTCGTCCTTTTCGGCGCCCCTCATGCGGCCATGGACGAGGCCGATGCGATCGCCGAACAAGGGCTGCAGCGAGGCAAAACGGTCCTCGGCCGACATCAGCTTGATCTCTTCGGATTCCTCGACCAGCGGGCAGATCCAGTAGATCTTCTGGCCGTCGGCAACGGCATCAAGCATGCGCCCGACCAGCTCGTCCAGCCGTTCCAGCGGCAGCGTGACGGTGCGGATCGGCTGGCGGCCAACCGGCTTTTCCGTCAGCTTGGAGACGTCCATGTCGCCGAAGGCGGTCAGCACCAGAGTGCGCGGGATCGGCGTCGCCGTCATCACCAGCATGTCGGGGGCGTCGCCCTTGGCGGTGATGGCAAGCCGCTGGTGGACGCCGAAGCGGTGTTGCTCGTCGACCACGGCAAAGACGAGGTCGTGATAGGTCACCGTTTCCTGGAACAGCGCATGGGTGCCGACGACGATGTCGATCTCGCCGCTGGCGAGACCTGATAGCGTTTCAGTGCGTTCGCGGCCCTTTTCGCGGCCGGTCAGGATAGCGACGCGCAGGCCGGCCTGTTCGGCCAGCGGCGTGATTGTCGCCAGATGCTGGCGCGCCAGGATTTCGGTCGGCGCCATCAAGGCCGCCTGGCCGCCGGCCTCGACTGCGCGCCCCATGGCCAGCAGCGCCACCACCGTCTTGCCGGAGCCGACATCGCCTTGCAGCAGGCGCAGCATGCGCTCGGGGTCGGCCAGATCGGCATTGATTTCGGCAAGCGCGAATTCCTGGCTGCCGGTCAATGAATACGGCAGGGCTGCGCGCAGTTTCTCGACGATGCGACCGTCGCCGATGAGCGGCCGGCCCGACAGCCGGCGCACTTTTGCCCGCACCAATGCCAGCGAGACTTGGCCGGCGAGAAGCTCGTCATAGGCAAGGCGGCGCCATGCCACCCCCTCGATGGCGACATCGATCGGGTCCGCGGGATAGTGGATGCGGGCGAGCGCGTCGGCGAAGGCGGGGAAAGTCTGCTTGCGCATGAAGGCGCCGTCCTGCCATTCCGGCAATTCCGGCAGCCGGCCGAGCGCCTGGCCGATGGCGCGGCGCAGCACCTTGCCCGACAGGCCGGCGGTCAGCGGATAGACCGGTTCGACCAGCGGCAGTGTTTCCGCCTCGCTCACCAGGGCGATATGGTCGGGATGGACCATGGTCGGGCGGCCGTTGAACCACTCCATGCGGCCGGAGACGACGACATGCTCGCCCACCGGCATCGCCTTTTCGAGATAGGCGGCATGGGCGTGGAAGAAGATCAGGCCGATCTCGCCGGTGTCGTCATGGGCATAGACGCGGTAAGGCACCGACCGGTTGCCGCGCGGCGGCGGCTGGTGGCGGTCGATGCGCACGTCGAGCGTGACGATGGCGCCGGCCGGCGCAAGCGCGATGCCGGGACGATTGCGACGGTCGATGACGGTGTGCGGCAGCACGAACAACAGGTCGCCCGCGCGCGCCGGCCGTTCGCCGAGATCGGCCGCCACCACCTTCTCGATCAGAGCGCCAACCTTGGGGCCGACGCCGGCAAGCGAAGTGATGGGGACGAAGAGAGGGTCGAGGAGGGAGGGGCGCATGCCTTTACCCTCCCCCCTGTGGGGAGGGTCGATCCGCGAAGCGGAGCGGGGTGGGGTAGGTGCGCGTCTAACTTTCGAGGAAGTCGGTAGGTCAGCGCCGCACCCCCACCCCGTCTCACTCGCTTCGCTTTGCGAAGCGTGCTCGCCGACCCTCCCCACAAGGGGGAGGGTGAAGTGCGGGCGGTGTCCGGCACCAGCGTTGTCAGGAGTGTTCTTCACACCCGGGATGTTTAGCCGCCCACCCGTGCGTTGCAAGGCTGACACCGCCCTCTATCCACGCTATATGCGCCGCACCAAACAAGGATGCGGCACGATGACCGGGACGAAACGATCAAGCGAGGGGCTGGATATCAGGCGCCGCAAGCTGTTGTTCCGCTCCTGGCATCGCGGGATGCGCGAGATGGACCTTATCCTCGGTACGTTTGCCGACAACGAGATCGGCGCCTTGACCGGCGATGAAATCGACCAATATGAAAGGCTGCTCGACATTCCCGACACCGAATTCCTGCCCATGGTCACCGGCGAACGCCCGGTTCCCAGGAATATCGACTGTGCCGTCCTGCAAAAGATCCTGGCATCGCGCCGGACCATGACATTTTAAACGTGCAACCATGAGCCTCATTCCCAAAATCGGTCTGCCGAAAGGCCGTGCCGGCCAGTTCATCGTCGACGGCGTTGCCGATGGCTACGAAGCCTTTGCGCTGGTGCAGGCGATCCATGAGATTGCGCCTGACAAACCGGTGCTGTTCGTGGCGCGCGACGGCCAGCGCCTGCCGTCGATCATCGAGGCGCTGACCTTTGCCGCCCCCGGCCTGCCGGTGCTGGAGTTGCCGGCCTGGGATTGCCTGCCCTATGACCGCGTTTCGCCAGGCTCCGATGCCGCCGCCAAGCGGCTCGATGCCCTGACGGCGATGATCGCGCTGGCAAAAAAGCCGCATCGCGCGGTCATCCTGACCACTGCCAATGCGCTGCTGCAGCGCATTCCGCCGGCCGATCTGGTCGAAGCGCAGACTTTCCACGCAAAGCCCGGCAACCAGATCGACATGAACGCGCTGGTGTCCCGGCTGGAGATTTCCGGCTTCGAGCGAGTGCCGACGGTGCGCGGTATCGGCGAATTCGCCGTGCGCGGCGGCATCCTCGACCTCTACGCACCCGGCTGGACGGAAGCACTGCGGCTCGATTTCTTCGGCGACACGCTGGAATCGATCCGCGTCTTCGACGCCGCCACGCAGCGCACCACCGGCCAGCGCAAGTCGATGGCGCTGCAGGCGATGAGTGAAGTGGCGCTGACCCCCGAAACCATCAGCCGCTTCCGCCGCTCCTATATCGAAGCCTTTGGCGCGCCGCAGCGCGACGACGGCCTTTATGCGGCGGTGAGCGAAGGGCGGCGCTTTGCCGGCATGGAGCACTGGCTGCCGCTGTTCTACGAGCGGCTGGAGACAGTGTTTGATTATCTGCCGGATGCGCCTGTCATCTTCGACCATCTGGCGCACGAAGCGCTGGCTGAGCGTCACACGCTGATCCTCGACCACTACGAAGCGCGCCGCAAACAGGCCGACGCCGCCTTGAAGGACGCCGTGCCCTACAAGCCGGTGGCGCCGGACCTGCTCTATCTCTCACCGGAAAACCTCGTAGCGTCGCTCGGACCGCGCGAAGCCATCGACTTCACCGCCTTCGACGCGCCCGATGTCGGGGCCAAGAAGGTCTTCCATGGCGGCTCGCGCCATGGCCGCAGCTTTGCCGAGGAACGGGCTGACCCAAACATCAACGTCTTCGATGTCGTCGTAAAACACATCGCCGACGAGCGCGCGGCGCGCCGCCGGGTCATCGTCGCCGGCTGGACCGAAGGCTCGCTCGACCGGTTGGGCCAGATCCTGGCCGAGCACCATCTCGGCAATCTCGTGCCGGTGGCGACGCTGGCCGAGGCGGAAAAGCTCGAGCCGGGGCAGGCGGCACTCGCCGTGCTGCCGCTGGAATCCGGCTTCGAGACCGAACAGCTGGTTGTCGTCGCCGAGCAGGACATTCTGGGCGACCGGCTGATCCGCCGCTCGAAGCGCAAGAAGCGCGCGTCGGATTTCATCGCCGAGGCCTCGTCGCTGTCGGCCGGCGACATCGTCGTCCACGCCGATCACGGCATTGGCCGCTTCATCGGCCTGCGCACCATCGAGGCGGTCGGTGCGCCGCATGACTGCCTGGAAATCCACTATGCCGGCGACGACCGGCTGTTCCTGCCGGTGGAAAACATCGAGCTTCTGTCGCGCTACGGCTCTGACACAGCCGAGGCGACGCTGGACAAGCTCGGCGGCGGCGCCTGGCAGTCGCGCAAGGCGCGGCTGAAGAAGCGCCTGCTCGACATGGCCGGACAGCTGATCCGCATTGCCGCCGAGCGCCAGATGCGTACCGCGCCGCCCATGGTGCCGGCGGAAGGGCTTTACGGCGAATTCTCGGCGCGCTTTCCCTATGAGGAGACCGACGACCAGCAGGGCGCGATCGATGCCGTCGTGGACGATCTCGGCGCCGGCAAGCCGATGGACCGGCTGATCTGCGGCGATGTCGGCTTCGGCAAGACCGAAGTGGCGTTGCGCGCCGCCTTCATCGCGGCGATGGAAGGGTTCCAGGTCGCGGTCGTGGTGCCGACGACGCTGTTGTCGCGCCAGCATTTCAAGACCTTTTCGCAGCGCTTCTCCGGCCTGCCGATCCGCGTCGGCCAGGCCTCGCGGCTGGTCGGCGCCAAGGAACTGGCGGAAACCAAGAAAGCCATCGCCGAGGGGCAGGTCGACATCGTCATCGGCACCCATGCACTGCTCGGGTCGGCGATCTCGTTCAAGAATCTCGGCCTGCTGATCATCGACGAGGAGCAGCATTTTGGCGTCAAGCACAAGGAACGGCTGAAGGACCTCAAGACCGATGTCCACGTGCTGACGCTGTCGGCGACGCCGATCCCGCGCACGCTGCAGCTTGCCTTGACCGGCGTGCGCGAACTGTCGCTGATCGCCACGCCGCCGGTCGACCGAATGGCGGTGCGCACCTTCATCTCGCCTTTCGACCCGCTGGTCATCCGCGAGACGCTTCTGCGCGAACGCTACCGCGGCGGCCATTCCTTCTATGTCGTTCCGCGCATCAGCGATCTCGCCGAAATCCATGATTTCCTGCGCGAATCCGTCCCCGAGCTGAAGGTGGCGGTGGCCCATGGCCAGATGCCGCCGGGCGAACTCGACGACATCATGAACGCCTTCTATGACGGCCAGTACGACGTGCTGTTGTCGACCACCATCGTCGAATCCGGGCTCGACATTCCGACCGCTAACACGCTGATCATCCATCGCGCCGATATGTTCGGCCTGTCGCAGCTCTACCAGCTGCGCGGCCGCGTCGGCCGTTCCAAGGTGCGGGCATATGCGTTGTTCACGCTGCCGGCGAACCGCAAGCTCACCGACACGGCCGAGCGCCGGCTGAAGGTGCTGCAGTCGCTGGACACGCTTGGCGCGGGCTTCCAGCTCGCCAGCCACGACCTCGACATCCGTGGCGCCGGCAACCTTCTGGGCGAAGAGCAATCCGGTCATATCAAGGAGGTCGGATTCGAGCTCTACCAGCAGATGCTGGAGGAGGCGGTGGCCGAGGTGAAGGATTCCGGCGAGGTGCAGGATGGCGGCTGGTCGCCGCAGATCGCCGTCGGTACGGCGGTCATGATCCCGGAAAGCTACGTGCCGGACCTGCAGCTCAGGCTGGCGCTTTACCGCCGCCTTGGCGATCTCGAAAACACGGAGGAAATCGACGCCTTTGGCGCCGAGCTGATCGATCGTTTCGGTCCGCTGCCGGAGGAAGTGAAACATCTTCTCAAGATCGTCTTCATCAAGGCGCTCTGCCGCAGGGCCAATGTCGAAAAGCTCGATGCCGGCCCCAAGGGCGTCGTCATCCATTTCCGCAAGCGCGAGTTTTCCAACCCGGTCGGGCTGGTCAAGTACATCGGCGAACAGGGCTCGCTGGCCAAGATCAGGGCCGACCACAGCGTGGTCTTCATCCGCGACTGGCCGACGGCGGAAAAGCGCCTGGCGGGCTCGGCTGTCGTCATGACGCAGTTGGCGCGGCTGGTGGAGAAGGCCGCATAGCCCGCCGGCTACCATTCGCCAGCGCTTGAATTCCGGTCTAGAATAGGAAATCGGCTTCGTGTATGGAGCCGCCATCCCCATATGGGGCGGGAATGGCGGGCAAAAGCCTGCTGGAAAGAGCGTTTGGGTGCAGCGATGACGAAATGGTCGCCGAATTCTTGGAGAGCAAAGCCGATCAAGCAGGTTCCCACCTATCCGGATCTTGCCGCGCTGAAGAACACGGAAGCCCAGCTTTCCACCTTTCCGCCGCTGGTTTTTGCCGGTGAGGCGCGCAAGCTGAAGAAGCAACTTGCAGCTGTCGCTGCCGGTGACGCATTCCTTCTGCAGGGCGGCGATTGCGCCGAGAGTTTCGCCGAACATGGCGCGGACAACATCCGCGACTTCTTCCGCGTCTTCCTGCAGATGTCGGTGGTGCTGACCTTCGCCGGCGCGCAGCCGGTGGTGAAGGTCGGCCGTGTCGCCGGCCAGTTCGCCAAGCCGCGCTCCTCCGACAATGAGACCAAGGGCGAGGTGACGCTGCCGAGCTATCGCGGCGACATCATCAACGGCATCGAGTTCGACCCCAAGTCGCGTATTCCCGACCCGGCCCGCCAGGAAATGGCCTACCGCCAGTCGGCGGCGACGCTTAACCTGCTGCGTGCCTTCGCCCAAGGCGGCTACGCCAGCCTGGAGAATGTGCATCGCTGGATGCTGGGCTTCGTCTCCGACAGCCCGCAGGGCGAGAAGTATGGCAAGCTCGCCAACCGCATCACCGAGACGATGGACTTCATGAAGGCCGTCGGCATCACCTCGGAAACCAATTACGCGCTGCGCGAGACCGATTTCTACACCAGCCACGAGGCGCTGCTGCTCGGCTATGAAGAGGCGCTGACCCGCGTCGATTCGACCTCGGGCGACTGGTACGCAACGTCGGGCCACATGATCTGGATCGGCGACCGCACGCGCCAACCCGACCATGCGCATGTCGAATATTGCCGCGGCATCAAGAACCCGCTCGGCCTCAAATGCGGTCCGTCGCTGACGCCGGATGGTTTGCTGGAGCTGATCGACCTGCTCAATCCGGAGAACGAGCCGGGCCGGCTGACGCTGATTGCCCGCTTCGGCTCCGACAAGGTCGCCGACCATCTGCCGAAGCTGGTGCGCGCGGTGCAGAAGGAAGGCCGCAGCGTCGTCTGGTCATCCGATCCGATGCACGGCAACACCATCGAGGCCGCCGGCTACAAGACGCGGCCGTTCGACCGCATCCTCAAGGAAGTGCAGACCTTCTTCGAGGTGCATCGCGCCGAAGGCACGCATCCCGGCGGCATCCATGTCGAGATGACCGGCAAGAACGTCACCGAATGCACCGGTGGCGCCCGCGCCATCACCGCCGAGGAGCTGCAGGACCGCTATCACACCCATTGCGACCCGCGCCTCAACGCCGACCAGGCGATCGAGCTGGCGTTCCTGGTGTCGGATCTCTTGAAGAAGAGCCATCCGGTGCAGCACAAGCAGGTGGCTAACGGCTGAACCTGTTTTCAGATTGAAGTGGAAAAGCGCCGGAGAAATCCGGCGCTTTTCGTTTAGATCAACGCCCGCGTTCCCAGCGCAATCCGTTGAGCCGGGGATCATTGGCGAAGGCGGTTCTGGAAAACTCGATGCGCCTTTCCGGAAATTCGCAGATGGCCTGGACGCCGAGGGAGCCCAGCCGGATGCGCCATGTATGCGGCTCCAGCGGCTTGGCCTTGGTAAAGCCGCGGCATGTCAGCAGCGCCACATTGACGCCCTTCGGGTCGCGCGCCGAGCGGTAGCGGATCGCCTCCAGCCCGACCTCGCGAGCGACATCGGCAATCGCCTGGCAGGCGGCGTAGTCGGTCGGATGCGTCCACTGGGCTTGGTCGCGGTCGAGCGGCGGCCGCGTCAGGTCGACAGCTTTGTCGGCGCGGATCGCGGCAGCGAAGGCGGTGTATTCGGCTGCGTCGTGCGGCCATGGCGTGTCGGGCGAATCGGCAAAGAACAGCAGGCGGTAGAAAGCCATTTCGGCGACCGCGGTCATGATTGTCTCGGCCGCATAATAGACGCCCAGGGTGCGGCCGGCGCGGCGGAAGCGCGAGCCGTACGGATAGATCGACCCGTAGCGGAACGGCGTCGCCAGAAGGTAGTGGAGATGCCGGCATTCCATGGGGATTTGCGGCTTGGTCTCCTCGATCAGATCCTCGAGCAGCGCCTGTTCGTCCAGCGTGTCGACGATCTTAAGCGTCGAGACGCGGTGCTGCGCCTCGACCATGCGCCAGTATTTGCCGTCGAGCCGGACGGCTTCAGACGAGAGCGCGTCGGGAGTCCAGATAGGCAATGACATCGACAAGCCCGGTAATGGTGAGGATCTTTTCAAGCGGGCTGCCATCGAAAGCCGTGTTGGCGTTCTTCAGCCATGCCCGGGCTATCGTCTCGTCACCGCCGACAATGGCATCGAGCGAACGGAACAGCCGCACGAACAGCACCGCGAGTTCGAACGGCTTGGTGCCGCGCTCCAGCAGGAATTCCTGCCTGCGCATGCGTGAAACCGTGGCTTCCGAGACGCCGATGATCGACGCAAGCACCCTGGCGGTTATATCCAAGAGTTCGGCGGCGCGCAGCGTGGCCTTGGTCAGAACCGCGTTTTCGGCCGCCTTCGCGGTCAGATCAGGGGCGGCAGCATTGGGTGGTGTAACAGACATGGCCTCTCTCTTTCCATGGAAAATATAGTCCACGGAAATTCATATGGAAAGAGGCGGGATCCGATAAATTTGCCTGTGCCCGGGAATTGGCTGCACGCCGAAGCGTCAGTCTTTCTTGTAGAGCAGCCAGTTCTTGCCAGTGCGGCCGGCCATTGTCGAGTGCCGGGTGACGCGGTTGCGCCCGCCAACCTTGGAGCGGTAGAGCGCCCGGTCCGCCTTGGTGTAAAGATCCTCCGGGCTTTCCGCTTCGGAAGCCATGCAGATGCCCATGGAAACGGTCACCGTGCCGTAATTGGCGCCGGTCTGGCTGCTGGTGAACGGCGTCTGTTCGATCAGCACGCGGATGCGTTCGGCGATCTCGTAAGTGGTATCCTCGCTGGCGCCCTCGACGATCAGCGCGAATTCCTCGCCGCCGGTGCGGGCAACGAACATGTCTTCACGGATGCTGGTCTGGAAGATGTCGGCGACGATCTGGATGATCTTGTCGCCGACCGGGTGGCCGTAGCGATCGTTGACACCCTTGAAATGGTCGATGTCGGCAAGGATCAGGGCGTTGAACAGGATCCCCTTGTTGGAGGTGTAAATCGCCGTGATTTGCTTGTCGAAGGCGCGGCGGTTCCAGATATGGGTCAAGGGGTCGGTGTCGGCGAGCCGCTTGTACTCCTCAAGCTTCGACTTGACGCTCTCCAGTTCCGCCGTCTTGTCGCTCAGCGTGGTTGCAACCTGCTTGCCGTGGTCGAGGGTCGAGTTGGTGGCCGCCGCCATGGCGCTGGCGACCTTCTGCAGCAGATCCTGCGAAAGCAGGCTGCGGTTGGCGAGGCCACTCGATGTCTCATCGAGGATCTTGCCGTATTTCTCGATATGGCTACGTTCGCTGCGCAGCAGCAAGGCGATGTCCTCGAGTTCCCTGGCCAGCACGTCGCGCGCCTGCTCGACAATGCCGGGACCGTGATGCTGGGCAAAGAAAGCGCGGCCGATGCGGTCGAGATCGTCCTGCGTCGGCTGGTTGCCCAGCGCGACGACGGCCAGGCCGAGTTCGCGATTGGTGCTTTTCAGTGCTTCGTAGAAGATTTCGTAATTGCGCGGCAGGCCAAGCACGCCGAGCTGACGCATGGTCGCCACAACGGCTGTTGCAATGTCGCTGTTTCGGTCGGTCTGGACGGCTGCCGGCTGCATGTTCTGTTCACTCTGCCTCTGGGAACCATCGCAGACCGTGCGAGATGCCGCCGACCGGAGAGTGCCAGCCGTATTTCGGATCATCCTGCGAAAGACACGTCCCCAATCGCGACATTCGCTTGGCAACGACCATAGATGCGCCGGCGCTAAAGTTTCCTTAATGTGCCGCCAGGTAACGCGTCCGTTCTACCGCAGGCTGCAGAAATGGTTTGCAAAGATCCTGAGGTCAGGTCCGAACACGCCCACCCCATGTCGCATTTGCCGGTGCCCGGCTGCGGCAAAACTGAAATCCTCTCGGCCAGCGGCGAAGCCGTGGACGATGGCTGGTGGAG
This sequence comes from Mesorhizobium sp. C264A, assembly GCF_040324515.1. NCBI lineage: Bacteria > Pseudomonadati > Pseudomonadota > Alphaproteobacteria > Hyphomicrobiales > Phyllobacteriaceae > Mesorhizobium > Mesorhizobium sp. C264A. Next base: position 1,381,861 of record NZ_JAMYVY010000001.1, read on the forward strand.
GTAGGGATGAGCAACAACCACAGCGGATCTTGCCTGTGTGGAGCCGTGCGTTTCCAGACGCGAGGGCCGTTGCGCGGCGTCATTTATTGCCACTGTTCGCAGTGCCGCAAGCAGAGCGGGCATTTTTACGCCGCGACCAACGTCGCCGACGGCGACATCACGATAACCGGCGCCGACAACATCAGCTGGTACGAATCGTCTTCCTTTGCCAAGCGCGGCTTTTGCAAGATCTGCGGCTCGGTGCTGTTCTGGAAGCCGGGTCAGGATGCCTATGTCTCAGTTCTGGCCGGATCATTCGACAACCCGACCGGGCTCGAAGGCCAATGCCACATCTTTGTCGGCGACAAGGGCGATTACTATACGATCGACGATGGACTGCCGCAGTTCGAGAAGTCGACGCCGACGATCAAGGTTGCGGAGGAGTGATTTTGCGGCGGCTGCCTTATTCCCTTGATCCAGCCATTGCGATATCCCCTGCCGGTGATTCGAAGGGGATGCGGCATGCAGCGGCTGATCGGTGCTTACTTCAATTCTGTGCGAGCCTTTCGCAAGCTCGCCGCCAGCGAAAGGGCATTTCAGCAGGAACTGATGCTGCTGGTGCTGGCGCTGCCGCTCGGCTGGTTCGTCTCGGTCTCGTGGCGCGGCTACGCGCTGTTGATCGGCGCGGTGCTACTGCTCATCATGGTCGAAGTGCTGAACACCGGCATCGAGGCAGCCTGCGATGCCTTCAGTCGCGAGTTCAACGTCGACATCCAACTCGCCAAGGACTGCGGCTCGCTGGCGGTGCTGATTTCGGTTATTATCGTCGCCGGCGTCTGGGGAATCGCCCTCATCGAGCGCATCACGGGACTACCGATCTGATCTGAACGCTCCCATATGTTAGTCACCAAAGGAGACTGACGTCGTGGAAGCCAATTTTCTGCTGCTTGAAAGAGCCGGCCTGCCGGAAGACCTGCGCTGGCTGGCGGAAAAATATCCGCGCGAGACATGGCAGGGCCACGCCAACATCCACGGCATGGCAAACATGTGGCTGCAGCGGCACGACATGTTCCGAGAGCTGGGCGGCATGCTCACCAACGGCATTGGCGACTATCGCGAAGGCAGGCTGACGGCGCCGGATTTCGCGCGCTGGTTCGCGCCGCGGCTGAACCACTTTCTCGGCAATCTCGACGGCCACCACAATGTCGAGGACTACCAATATTTCCCGGCTTTCGCCAAGGCGGAGCCGCGCCTGAAGCGCGGCTTCGAAATCCTCGATGCCGACCATCACACCATTCATGAGGGGCTGGAGCGCAACGCCGAGACGGCGAACGCCTTCATCCGCACGCTCGAGGAGAGCGAGGACAGGCAGCGCTTCGCCGCCGACGCCTATGCGGACGAGAACAGCCGGCTGATCGCCATGCTGAAGCGGCATCTGGCCGACGAGGAAGATCTCATCATCCCGCTGATCCTCGATCGCGGCGACCGGGCTCTGGTCGAGGACGACGACTGAACCTTACGATGTGGTTTCGCTGTCGCGGGCGTCCTTGGCGCGCTCCTTGCCGGCGACGGTGCGGGCGATGAGCCAGGCAAGGATGGCGACACCCAGACCTATGGCAAGCGCGATCAGCAGCCGTTCGTGATGGAGCAGTGCCTCGCCTATCATCTGCTCGGCGCCGAGGCCGAAGACGTAGCCGATGCCGCAGAACAAAGCCGCCCAGACCAGCGACGACACCGCGTTGAGGATAACGAAGCGCGCTACCGAAATGCTGGCGAAACCGGCCGCGATGCCGCCGACCAGGCGCAGGCCATAGATGTAGCGGTTGGACAGGACGAATATGTTGGGATGGGACGAGACGAGACGGTAGGCGTGGTTGAAGCCGGGCCTCGCCTTCAGTTTCAGCACCCTGGGATGGTCGGCAAAGCTGCGGCCGAGAATGAAGAAAAACGTGTCGCCGACGAAGGCGCCAATGGCGGCCGTGAGGAAAGCCTTCCAGAGGATGAAGACATGCTGATGGGCGAAGAAGCCGCCGAGGATGGCCGCACTTTCGCCTTCGGCGACACAGCCCAGGAAAACCGCGATCAACCCATATTGCTCGATGAGGTGATGGACGATCCCGGTCATTGAGAGGTTTGCCGGCCCGACAGTTTTTCGTCTATGCGGTTCACCTGTTCGGCCAGGCGCGCGATGTCCTCGCGCACGCCGATGATCTGGCTGTGGCGCAGTTCGTCCAGCTTTTCATGCAGAGCCATGATCTCGATCTCGGCCTTGAGGTTGACCTCATAGTCATGCGCGGCGTCGATGCGGTCGCGCGCGGCCTGTCGGTTCTGCGACATCATGATCACCGGCGCCTGCAAGGCGGCGATCATCGACAGCACCAGGTTGAGGAAGATGAAGGGGTAGGGTCGAACGAGTCTCGCCCGAGCAGCCACCAATTGGCGCCGATCCACAGCACCAGGAAAGCAATGAAGGACAGGATGAACGTCCACGAGCCGCCGATGCGGGCAATGGCATCGGCGATCCGGTCGCCGGCGCCCTCAAGGCCGGTGAGGCTGTCGTTGATATCCTGCGAGATGGGCTTGCGGTCGACAGTGCTCTGCAACACCCGCCGCTCGAGCTCGCTGAGGGTTTCAGGCGTTCGCCTCAACCAGCGGTTGGCAAGTTCTGGCACGGTCTTGTGCATGGATGTCTCCATAGGAAAAGCGTCGGCTTGGCAGCCTTGTTTGCATATAGGAAGATGGCGTTTCGTCAAAAGCGCGGCGCGAGGATGCAGGATGCCCGATTTCGCGAAGATTCGCGCCCGTGCTGCAAAACGCAAAGGCGGCGACGCGGTGCTGACCTCGCTGCTCGGGCCGGCGCCTGACAATGCTGCGATTGCCGAAATTACGGACGATCGTATCCTGTCGACGATGGCCGAGCGGGTGTTTGCCGCCGGCTTCGTCTGGCGCGTCATCGAACAGAAATGGCCCGGGTTCGAGGACGCGTTTCTCCATTTCCAGCCGAAACGGCTGTTGTTTCAACCTGATGACTTCTGGCACGACCTGACGGCTGATCAACGCATTGTGCGCAACCCGCAGAAGATCAAATCCGTCCGCGACAACGCCGCCTTCGTTGAGCGTGTGTCGAAGGAACATGGCGGTTTCGGCAAATTCCTCGCGGAGTGGCCTGACGACGACCAGGTCGGGCTGATGGCGTATCTCGGCAAGCATGGCAGCCGGCTTGGCGGCAACACCGGCCAGTATTTCCTGCGCTGGCTGCAATGGGACGCCTTCGTCATCTCGGCCGATATGGTCGCGGCTTTGCGTGACGCCGGCCTCGACATCGCCGAAAGTCCGACGTCGAAGAGGGATCTCGACAGGATTCAGGCGCAGATCAACAAATGGGCGCAAGAAACCGGCCTGCCGCGCCGGCACATTTCGCGCATTCTGGCGATGTCGATCGGAGAGAACCATTCGCCGCAATCGCTGCGCGAATATATGGGCGACGACTGATCACCGAATTGGTCCAAACGAACGCCATTGCTCGGGCAAATTTGCCGCGCTAAACCGCACAGATGACCCAGAAGACCGCACCCGATATTCTGCGCATCGCCGTTGCCCAGCTCAACCCGACGGTCGGCGATGTCGCCGGCAATCTTGCCAAGGCGCGTGAGGCGAGGGCGGATGCCGCCCGCCAGGGCGCCGACATCGTGCTCTACACCGAGCTTTTCCTTGCCGGTTATCCGCCGGAGGATCTGGTGCTGAAGCCGGCCTTCCTCAAGGTTTGCGAGAAGGCCGCTCAGGATTTCGCCGCGGATACCTCCGATGGCGGGCCGGGCGTCATCATCGGCACGCCGCTGAAGCGCAAGAGCGGCACCCACAATTCGATCATCGTCGCCGATGGCGGCAAGATCCTCGCCGAGCGCTACAAGCTCGATTTGCCAAACTATGGCGAGTTCGACGAGAAGCGCGTCTTCCAGGCCGGGCCCGAGGCTCAGGGACCCGTCAATTTCCGCGGTGTGCGCATCGGAATTCCGATCTGCGAGGACATCTGGGGCGACGTTGGCATCTGTGAAACCCTGGCCGAGAGCGGCGCGGAAATCCTGCTAGTGCCGAACGGCTCGCCCTACTACCGCGCCAAGATGGACGTGCGCCATCAGGTCGTTATCCGCCAGGTCATCGAGACCGGTTTGCCGATGATCTATGCCAATCAGATTGGCGGCCAGGATGAGCTGATCTTCGACGGCGCCTCTTTTGCCATCGGCGCCGACAAGACGCTCGCCTTCCAGATGAGCCAGTTCGAGGAAACTGTCGATGTCACCACCTGGAAGCGCAACCGCGTCGCCGCAGGCGCGCAAGATGCAGAAAACTCTGACGGCTGGGTCTGCTCGGAAGGGCCGATGTCGAAAATCCCCGAGCGCGAGGAGGCGGACTACCGCGCCTGCATGCTCGGCCTGCGCGACTACGTCAACAAGAACGGCTTCAAGAACGTCGTGCTGGGTCTCTCCGGCGGCATCGATTCGGCGATCTGCGCCGCATTGGCCGTCGATGCGCTCGGCGAGGAGCGGCTGCGGGCGGTGATGATGCCCTACCGCTATACCTCGGAGGATTCGCTGAAGGATGCCGAGGATTGCGCCCGTGCGCTTGGCTGCCGCTATGACATCGTGCCGATCTTCGAACCGGTCGAGGGTTTTCTGCATACGCTGACGCAGCTTTTCGAGGGCACCAAGGAAGGCATTACCGAGGAAAATTTGCAGAGCCGCGCGCGCGGCACGATCCTGATGGCGATCTCCAACAAGTTCGGCTCGATGGTCGTCACCACGGGCAACAAGAGCGAGATGTCGGTGGGCTACGCCACGCTTTATGGCGACATGAATGGCGGCTTCAACCCGATAAAAGACCTCTACAAGATGCAGGTCTATGCGCTGTCGCGCTGGCGCAACAGCCATGTGCCGCCGGGCGCGCTCGGTCCCTCAGGCGAGGTGATCCCCAGGAATATCATCGACAAGGCGCCGTCGGCGGAATTGCGCGAGAACCAGACCGACCAGGATTCGCTGCCGCCCTATCCGGTGCTGGACGACATTCTGGAATGCCTGGTCGAGAACGAAATGGGCGTCGACGACATCGTCGCGCGCGGCCACGACCGGGCGACGGTGACGCGCGTCGAACATTTGCTCTACATTGCCGAGTACAAACGCCGACAAGCGGCGCCGGGTGTGAAGATCACCCGGAAGAATTTTGGCCGCGACCGCCGCTATCCCATCACCAACCGTTTCAGGGATCGCGGCTAAACATCTGATTGAATTGGTAAACCTTGGGGGCGCATGTTTATCAGCTATTTCAAGGGAACGCCTGAGTATCACATCCTGCGCTTCAAGAACGGCAAGATCAGGGAGCAGGGGCGCGGCATCTCCTTCTGGTACGGCACGTTCGGCACCACGATAGCGATGGTGCCGGTGACGTCGCTCGATAACCCCTTCATCTTCACCGAGACGACGGCGAATTTTCAGGATCTGGCAATCCAGGGGTCGGTCAGCTACCGCATCATCGATCCACTCAAGGCAGCCGAAGGTTTTGATTTCAGCGCCAAGCTCAGCCGTGCCGACGTCGTCGGCGACGGCCGGGAGAAGATCGCCGAGCGCCTGGTGCTTGCGATACAGAGCCGCGCCCGCGCGGTGGTTTCGAGCATGACGCTGGAACAGGCGCTGGCCGAGGTGACCAAGCTCGGTGGCAATCTCGCCGAACTCCTGCGCAACGATCCGATTGCCGCGACCGCCGGCCTGTCGATCGAGGAGGTTCACATCACCTCGGTCCAGCCGACGCCGGAGATCCGCAAGGCGCTCCAGACCGAATATCGCGAGGCGCTGCAGCGCCAGGCCGATGCCGCGATCTATGGGCGCCGTGCCTGGGGCGTGGAGAAGGAGCGCGAGATCAAGCAGAGCGAGCTGGCGACCGAAATCGAGCTTGCCGAACGCAACAAGCTGCTGGTCGATACCGAGGCGCGCAACAAGCTGACGCTTGCCGAGGCGCAAGCCAAGGCCCAACAGCTGGAACTGACCGTCTATTCGTCGGCGCCGGCGCACGTGCTGACGGCGATGGCTTTCAAGGCCTGGGCGGAAAAGGGCGGTTCGGTCGGCAATCTGTCGATCACGCCTGATATGCTCACCAGCGCGCTCAGCCAGCTTTCCACTCCGAAAGCCGGGTCCTGAAAGGCAAGCTCGGGTGGCAAGCGACCAGAGCGGCAGGCCGATCGACCGGGTGATCGTCGTCACCCGCAAGACCGAGCTGGAGGAGCTGACGACGCGCTTCAACACGCAGGGACAGGCGCGCTTTTATCTCCGGCAGGCCGGCATGAATTTCGACCCGGTCAAGGCGGCGCATGACGTCTATCACCAGGCGCTCGACCGGGTGATGGGTTCGCTTCCCCAAGGCCTCAAACAGTTGCGGCTCGACCGAGAACTGGTACCGCAGTTCGAATTCGGGTCCGACGTGGTGATCGCGCTCGGTCAGGACGGGCTGGTGTCCAACACCGCGAAGTACCTCCCGTACCAGCCGCTGATCGGCATCAACCCGAACCCGGCGCTTTTCGACGGCGTGCTGCTGCCGTGGAATGCCGACGATACCGAAAAGGTCCTCCGCCTGACGATAGCCGGCAAGGCGAAGCGCCAGGCGGTGGTGATGGCCGAAGCGCGCTCCAATGACGGACGCCGGCTGATCGCCTTCAACGATCTGTTCGTCGGCGCCTCGACGCATGTCTCGGCGCGCTACGAATTGACCTATGGCGGCAGGACCGAGCGCCAGTCGTCGAGCGGCATTATCATCTCCACGGGCGCCGGCTCCACCGGCTGGCTGCGCTCCGTGATGGCGGGCGCCGCGGGACTGGCCGCGGCCTATGGTGACAACTCCGTGCCGACCGTGCCGCCGCAAGGCTACGATCGCGAAGGCGAACAGCTGTTCTTTTCGGTGCGCGAACCGTTTCCGAGCAACACGACCGGCGTGTCGCTTGTGCATGGCGTCATCACCCGCGACCGGCCGCTGGTGGTTTCTTCGCGGCAGAGCAGGGGCGGCGTCATCTTCAGCGACGGGATGGAGCTCGATTTCGTCGAGTTCAATTCCGGCACCGACGTGACCATCGCGATCGCCGACCAGAAGGCCTATCTCGTGGTGCCATAAGCGCGCCACGTGGGCAGCCAAATCACCGGCCGGACTGAATTCGGCCGCCCTCCATTCTTTGCGAGGCACCATGCCCGACTGTGAAATCAGCTTCGACATGTCACGGATCGATTTCCGGGCGACCTCCGATCTGTTGATGGCGAGTTATTGGGGCGCCGGCCGCAGCGATGACTTTCATCGCCGCGCCTTTGCCAACTCGTTCTGCACCGCGGCCTATATCGATGGGAACCAAGTCGGTTTTGGCCGGGCCATCACCGACCGTACGGTGTTTGCCTATCTCGCCGACATCATCATCTGGCCGCAGCATCGCGGCCAAGGCATTGGCACGCAACTGGTGCGGGCGCTCATCGACCACCCTGAACTCAGCACGGTCTCGCACTGGAGCCTGTCGACCAGTGACGCGCATGGCCTTTATGAGAAGCTGGGCTTCAAGGCATCGATCGACGGCCGCTACATGCGCCTCGATCGCAACCCGGAATGAGGCATAGCGAGGGGGTTGACCGGCTGTTGTTGCAAGATAACCTCACTGGTTGGACCAGTTACGCTTTGCCACGTGCCCGGCCTTGGCGATCCTTCATGGCGTCTCTATAAGGACCGCTCCGCAAGTGCCTTGCGGGAGGTCCGAATGGCAGTATTTCACATGGTAATGCGAGGCCGCGAAGCCTAGGTCTCACCTGGCGTCCGGCGAAGGTTTGTCCTTCGCACCGATGCCGGGTCGAGCACAGGCTTCTGCCGATGCCGGTCGCCACCCGGCAAATCGGGCGCGCCGCCACCTATGCCGAACCTCCGCAGCCCCGGGCGAATTGCCCAGCGCGGTTTTCAATTTCAGACCTTACCGGGACCGGGCAGATTTGCGCCCGGATGACAACATGGCTCGTTTCCGAATCGATCTGCGTGCAAGCGCCTTTCGCAGCGTTCTTAGCTTCACGCTCAGCCACTGGCGGCGCCAGCCGTGGCGGCTTTCGCTGATCATGGGCAGCTTCCTGCTGTCGACCCTGGCCGACGTCTTGACGCCGCTCTATTCCGGCCGGCTGGTCGACGCCGTCGCCAGCAGTGCGTTGGCTGACGATGTCGCGTGGAATGCGGCAATGGCGGCGTTCTCCGCGCTCATCGCTTTGGCGCTGACCGGCGTGGTGCTGCGCAACCTGGCTTTCATGGGTATTGTCGAGCTGACGCTGAAGATGATGGCCGACGTCGCCGCCGACGCGTTCCATCGCGTGCAGCGCTTCTCAACCGACTGGCACGCCAACAGCTTTGCCGGATCGACGGTGCGCAAGGTCACGCGCGGCATGTGGGCTCTCGACCTGCTCAACGACACCATCCTGATTGCGTTGCTGCCGTCGGTCGCCATGCTGGTCGGCTCGACGTTGCTGCTCGGCTGGTTCTGGCCGCTGATGGGGCTGGTCGTGGCAGTCGGCTCGCTGCTGTTCATCACCGTGACGGCGCTGCTGTCGCTCGGCTATGTCGCGCCCGCGGCACGGCTCGCCAACAGCTGGGATACGCGGCTTGGCGGCTCGCTTGCCGATGCCGTGAGCTGCAATGCCGTGGTCAAGGGTTTCGGTGCCGAGACGCGCGAGGAAACGCGGCTTGCCAAGGTCGTCGCCAAATGGCGCGCGCGGACCAGCCGCACCTGGGCGCGCGGCACCATCAACGGGCACGACGCAAGGCGCCATGCTGCTGGTGCTGCGGACGGCAGTAATCGGCCTGTCGCTGATGCTGTGGGCCTGGGGCCAGGCAAGTGCGGGCGATGTCGCCTTCGTGCTGACCTCGTTCTTCGTGCTGCAGGGCTACCTCAGGGACATCGGCACGCATATCCGCAATTTGCAGCGTTCGGTCAACGACATGGAGGAACTGGTCGATTTCCAGTCGCAACCGCTCGGCGTCGAGGACCGGCCCGGCGCCAAGCCGATCCGGATCACGCATGGCCACATCGCCTTCGATAACGTCACCTTCCACTATGGTAGCCATCGCTTGCCGCTCTACCGCGACTTTTCGGTGGAGATAGCGGCGGGCGAGCGGGTCGGACTGGTCGGCCATTCCGGCTCGGGCAAGACGACCTTCGTGAAGCTGATCCAGCGTCTCTATGATGTCAGCGGCGGCAGGATCCTGATCGATGGCCAAGACATCTCCCAGGTTGCACAGGCGTCGCTGCGCGCGCAGATTGCCATCGTCCAGCAGGAGCCCATCCTGTTCCACCGCTCGCTGGCGGAAAACATCGCCTATGCCCGTCCGGACGCCACGCAGGCCGAGATCGAGCATGCCGCCAAGCTCGCCAGCGCGCACGACTTCATCACCGGCCTGCCGAAGGGCTACGGCACGCTGGTCGGTGAACGCGGCGTGAAACTGTCGGGCGGCGAGCGCCAGCGGGTGGCGATCGCGCGCGCCTTCCTGGCGGATGCGCGCATCCTGATCCTGGACGAGGCGACATCGAGCCTCGATTCGGAATCGGAAGTGCTGATCCAGCAGGCGATGGAGCGGCTGATGGTTGGCCGCACGACGCTGGTCATCGCGCACCGTCTGTCGACGGTGCGGGCGCTGGACAGGCTGCTCGTGTTCGACCGTGGCAAGATCGTCGAGGAAGGCTCGCATGACGAGCTGATCCGGCTGAAGGGCGGCATCTACCGCCGCCTGTTCGAGCGGCAGGCGCTGGAACTGACCAAGGGCCTGGTGATCTGAGCTGAACGCAGAGCCCTATCCGAGGGATAGGGCTCTGCCTGGTTCATCCAGGCATTCGCTCGAATGGCTGAAGCGCTGGGTCGATCGTGTCCCAGGCGTGGCCGCGCACGGTGTAGGTGACCGCCTGCGGGTCGAACTGGCCGGGATCATCGAGGCTCGTGGCCTGGATAGCCGTCACCTCCGGCATGGCGACGAACGTTACGTAGACCGGCGTGCCGCAGGTCGGGCAAAAGGCCTGGGCTTTTTCATTGCCGCTGTCGGCGATCATCCGCCACGTGCTCGGCTCGCCGGTGATCTTTACGTCAGCGCGCCGGCCGAAGGTCACATAGGAACAATGGCCAGTACCGCTGCGCTTTTGGCAATCGAGGCATTGGCAGTGGTTCTGAAAGATCGGCTCGCCGCTGGCCTCATAGCGGATCGCGCCGCAGGCGCAGCCGCCGGTAAAGTGCCTGGTCATCATCGTTCTCCGCGGTTGCTTCAGGCCGATTTCGGCTTGGCGAACAGGTCGATGCCTGTGCCGGTTTCGAGGAAGGATTTCATGCTGGACAGCACGGCCGGCCAACCTTGGCTGATGCCCTTGGCCATGCCGCTGCCGGCTTCGAGCTCGTCATGGCTGACGGTCAGCTTGACCATAGTGTCGTATTCCTCGATGGCGAACGTCACCTGGCTGTGCTTGGTCGGATCGTCGGCCTGCGAGGCGTTGGCCCAGCTCATGACCAGCCGGGTTGGCGGCGAGATTTCGACGACCTTGCCAACGAGTTCGACGGTCCGTTCGTCATTGGCGCGGATGTGTTCCCATTTCGAGCCGGGCTTCCAGTCGGAGACGTTTTCGTGGCCCCAGTAGCGCTTGGCGATATCGGGCCTGGTGATGGCTTCGAACACCTTTTGTGGCGTCGATCTGATGTAGGTCACGTAGACAAAACTGGTGGTTTCCCGGGTCATTGGTCGTCTCCTTCGAGTTCTTGTTTCAGGTCGTGCAGCAGGCTCAGCCGCTGCCGTTCGAATTTTCGCACCCACCGCTCGTAGACTTCGTGCAGCGGCACGGGGTTGATGAAATGCAGCTTCTCTCGGCCACGCTTGACCGTGCTGATCAGATTGGCCGCCTCCAGAAGATCGATGTGCTGGGTCGCGGATTGCCTTGCCATGTCGAGGTTTTGGCAAAGCTCGCCGAGCGTCTGGCCGTTCTTCTCACACAGAAGATCGAGCAGCCTTCTGCGGGTCGGGTCGCCCAGCGCTTTGAAAACCTTGTCGGCGTCCATCGGTCTCACTCATCTTGAAGACACAATATGCAGGTAAATACCTGCATGTCAAGCTGTGGCTAAGCTTGGCCTGAAGGGGAGGGATTTATAGTGTCGGATTGCTGGCGCGCGGAGCGAAGCACCGAGCCCGGAATCGGGGCAAGAACCGGTGCGGGCGCGCAGGACTATGCAGCGGTGGCTGTGAGCTAGGCTCTAACGACGAACTTGTCGGGATCGGCGCAGAAATGGGCGATGATCTGGCAGAGGTCCGGCTCGTTGACCATGCGTACGGCCTCGGCCCCATTGACCCATTTGCGGGTGCGCGCGCGCTTTTCCTTCCAGCGGTCGGCAACGTGCTCGACCTGCAGCGGAAACACCAGCACTTCGCAAGGGACTTCCTCGCCGGACGCGAGGGCCTTGGCGTAGAAGTAACGACCGGCCTCGAAAAGCGAAATCTTGCCACGCAATCCGGCTTCCTCGCCCGCCTCGCGCGCCGCTGCCTCGCAGAGCGGCTCCCTGGCCTCGGGCCAGCCCTTAGGCAGCACCCAACGCCCGGTGTCTCGGCTGGTGATCAGCATGATCTCGACGCCGTCTTCGTTATTGCGCCATGGCAAAGCGGCAACCTGCAGGCGACAAGGCGAAGTGCCGAAGAGCTTGCGGACCCTTTCAGCCAGATGGTCGTGTGTCGCCGGTGTCGTCAGCATCAGTGAAAGCTACCCCAGCCCTCAGAATCGTTAGCCGCCGTATGAATCTTACCGACAAGTGTAAGTCTTAAAAGTAAAAAACATCACACCGACCCGTCAAACTCCGCCAACAGCTGTCGATTCGACAGAATATTGTCCCTTCCAGTGCCTGTTTTCATAGCAAACGGGGCGGGTTTGGCCGTCTGGGCAGAAATGGGGGCTGGCGCGAATCAGCCTGCGTGATCGTCGGCGATCGGCTTCTGGTAGGTAAAACCCATGTCCCAGGGAAAGTAGATCCAGGTGTCCTGACTGACTTCGGTGATAAAGGTGTCGACCAGCGGCCTGCCTTTCGGCTTGGCGTAGACGGTGGCGAAATGCGCCTTGGGCATCATGGCGCGCACGATGCCTGCCGTCTTGCCGGTGTCGGTGAGGTCGTCGATGATCAGCACGCCCGCGCCATCATCGGCGAGCAGCGCCGGGGTGATCTCCTTCAGCACCTGCAACTGCCCTTGGCTGGTGTAGTCGTGATAAGAGGCGACGCAGACCGTCTCGATGACGCGTATTCCGAGTTCGCGCGAGATGATGGCGGCGGGAACCAGGCCGCCACGGGTGATGCAGACGATGGCCTTCCACTGTCCCTTGTTGGCGCCGGCAAGCCGCCAGGCGAGCGCCCGGGCATCGCGGTGGAACTGGTCCCAGGAGACCGGAAAGGCTTTTTCGGGAAGGGACATTCTGCACTCCGCGCGCACCATTGTGGAATGCGCGCGGAATTAACTGGAAAGTCAGGGCATTGGCAAGGGCGGGGCCAGTCTGTGGAGTTACCGCGACAAAAAGGCCGCAACCGGCACGCTGCGCAACACGGTGCGCGTGACGCCGCCGAACAAAAGCTGACGCAGCCAGGAATGGCTGTAGGCGCCGAGCACCAGAAGGTCGGCTCCGGTCTCGGCGATCCGGGTCTGGATGACGTCATCGACCGAAGCATTACCCGATTTCTGCACCGACACGCTGACCGTTGCGCCATGCCTGGAGAGTGCCGCGGCGATCTCGGCGCCGGCGGCTTCCGGGTTGTCATCCAGCGTATCCGGCGGATCGATGACCAGAATGTCGGTCTTTTCGGCCTCGATGATGAAGGGCAGCGCGTCGAAGGCGGCACGCGCCGCCTCCTTGCTGCCGTTCCAGGCCAGCAGCACATGTTTGAATGTGGTGACCAACGGCCCCTCATGCGGCACCACCAGCACTGGCCGGCCGGCATCGTAAACCAGCGTGTCGACATCGGCGCTCGTGTCGCCCCCGGTCTCGCGCTGCGCGGCAATAATCAGATCGGCGGCGCGCACGCTGGAAATACCCGTCAGCGCGCTGTCGCCGGAAAAGCTCTCGAGGCTGCGCCATTCGAAGGAAAGGCCGGAATTCTCGATCCGCCCAACGAAAAGCGCCTGCAATTTCTCGGCGCGCTCGCGGTTCATGTCGGCGGAGACCTGCAGGAACTCAGTGTCGGGGAAGCCGGTTGCCGAGGTGTAGGGAACGGGCAGCGCTTCGGCATGGATGCCGATGAGATGGCTCTCGAACCGGTCGGCAAGCGGGATGGCGCAGTCGAGCACGCGTTCGGCGTCCTGTTCGTTCTGCAATATGGCGACGATGGTCTTGAAGCGCATGCGAAATCCCTCAAATCTGCCAGCGCGTGCTGCGCCCGAGGGAAAACGTGGGAGTGCGGTGCTTGGTTCCGGCCCGGCGATGGTCCGCGAACCCAGGGTCAATTGGCGGCGGTGAAGCCGGCCACCATCGCCTCGACGTCCTTGCGTGCCGAATCCAGCGCCTCCTGGCTGCGGGCGCGGACCACCAGCTCCGTCCAGAATTTGCCGTCGCCATATTTCGGATAGGAGCCGATGATGGTGTCGGGATGCGCCTTCTGGATGTCGCCCAGGGGACCGCCGATCAGGCCTTCGCCGAACGGGCAATGGACGGTGGCCGACAGCATCTTGGTGCCGGCCTTCAGCGTCGGCACGACATTGTCGAGCATGGCCTGGAAAATCGCCGGCACGCCGGCCATGACATGGACGTTGCCGATGCGAAAGCCGGGCGCGACGGAGACCGGATTGTCGATATGGTCGGCGCCGCGCGGCATGCGCGCCATGCGCTTGCGGGCCTCGGTGTATTCGATGCCGCGCGCGGCATAGCTCTCGCCCAGCATGGCATAGGCCTTGGCGTCGTATTCGCACGGCACCCCAAAAGCCTTGGAAACGGAATCGGCGGTGATGTCGTCATGCGTCGGGCCGATGCCACCGGTGGTAAAGACATAGGTGTAGCGGGCGCGTACGGCATTCACCGCAGCGACAATCTCGTCCTCCTCGTCGGGAACGATGCGCACTTCCTTCAGGTCGATGCCGATGGCCGTCATGATGTCGGCGAGGTGGCCGATATTTTTATCCTTGGTGCGGCCGGACAGAATCTCGTCGCCGATGACAAGCATGGCGGCAGTGACGATTTCAGGCATGGAAGGCTCCGGCAAACAGGCCCGTTGGCAGACAAGGTCGCCTGAGGCAGAAAGAAGGTCGCCTGAGATAGCGCGCCATCGAACTGGCGGCAATGCCGACACAAGCCGCCATCTGCCTTGCCGAGCGTTCGTCAGTGGGTGATGGTGCGCGCCGGTCCGCTTCCCGGGTGAAAACATGCTGGTATCGATTCTGCTTTGGCTTGTCGCCGGCCTGTCCGTGCTGGCTCTCGTCATCGTGGCCTGTCTGGTGGCCGCTACGCTCTGGATTGCCGCCAAGGCCGAAAGGCTGGTGCCGGCCAGCGGAAACTTCGTCGAGATCGACGGCAGCCGCATCCATTATGTCGAAACGGGCGAGGGACGGCCGATCCTGTTCGTGCACGGACTTGGCGCGCAACTCCACCAGTTTCGCCACATGCTGTTTGAGCGCTTTGGCCCTGGCTACCGCCTCATTGCACTCGACCGGCCGGGATCGGGCTATTCTGTTCGCGCGCGAGGAGCCACCGGCCGTCTGCCTGAACAGGTCGAGATCATCAGGCGCTTCATCGAAACACTCGGGCTGGAAAGGCCGCTCGTGGTCGGGCACTCGCTGGGGGGCGCCGTCGCGCTGACCCTGGCCTTGGAGCATCCCGGCGCGATTTCCGGCATCGCTTTGCTGGCGCCGCTGACGCATCTGGAAGCCGGCGCCCGCGAGAAAGCGGGCCTGCTCTATATCCGTTCGCGGCTTTGGCGCTGGATCATGGCCTACACCGTCGCGATACCGACAAGCCTCAGATATGCGCGGCAGACACTGGAGTTCATCTTCGCGCCGCAGGCCGTTCCCGCCGACTACATGATCGATGGCGGCGGATGGCTCGGGCTGAGGCCAAGCCATTTCCATGCAACCTCCACCGATTTCGTAGCGGTCGAACAGGATCTTGGCCGCATCGAAGAGCGCTATGAAGAGATCGCCATGCCGGCCGGCATTTTCTTCGGGACAGCCGATCGCGTCATCGCCATGCGCATACATGGGGAGCCGATGAAGGACAGGATCGAAGGGCTCGATTTCGAGACGGTCGAAGGCCTCGGCCACATGCCGCAATTCGTCGAGCCGGACCGCGTCATCGCCTTCATCAAGCGCATTGCCGAGCGGACATTCGCCGGCCAAGACCTCACCACAGCCTCACAACAATTTCACTGAACCATTCGGCTGATATCCGGTTTTACCCCGTGTCGCACCCAAGGCGGCGGATACGGAGTAATTCAATGTACAGGAAAGTTTTTGCAGCATCCGTGCTGACGATCGGTCTTGCCACATCGGCGATGGCGCAGTCATCGGACAGCACGTATTCCAACCATCACAGCTGGTGGCCGTTCGGGAACGAGCAGTCATCGACCGTCGACCAGAGCACCACCGGCAGCATCAATGCCGACGGCAGCCAAGGCTATGGCGGCGCTACGGGGCCGTGCGCCTCCGACCCGTCAGGACCCTATGGAAATGTGAGGCCCAACGTGAACGATCAATATTGCGGCAAGTGATCAAGCCGCGGCTTCGACTGACCGGCAGGATGTCCCGCCTGTTTGTTTTGACACGCAATTCCCAAGGGAATTGCTTAGGCGAGCATCCATGGCCGGCAGCGAAAGCTGAGGGGCAAGGATCAGTCGGAAACTTCGGTCTGCGGCCGGTCGCGGCCGTCGGCCAGTTCGTCGTGCCACTTGCCTTCGGCATCCTCATACTGGATGCCGTCCGTGGCGCCGGCGATCTGCTGTTCGGCCGAGGCGATCTCGGCGGCGCGCAGCGCATCCTGGTGGGTCGGGAATGTCTCCGAGAATGTCGAACCGACCTTGTAGGCCCAGCCCCCGTCATGCTCGACGATCTTGTAAGTCAGCTTCGCCATGGAATCCTCCGGTTCGTCCGTCCGCTCAATGCGGCCCGTTTTTCATTGCAATTTGGGCTTCAATGCAACTTGGCGTCTGGCAGCCGGTCTTCGGGAACCAGCACTTCCGATTCCTTGGCCGCTTCGATCAAAGCCCTGCGTGCATCGGCCGTCGAACGATAACCTTCCAGCACTTTGAGGCAAGTGTCGAGAGCATCACGATGGCGCGGGCCGCGATTGAGCGGCCACACCGTCATCAGACACTCCGCCGCTTCCTGGGTGCTGCGGATCTGGCGATATTTGCCGACATGGCCGAGTTCGACCACGACCGGGGTTTCAAAAGGTTTGTTATCCATGATGGCCGCAACGCAAAGCAGCCAATATGGTTGCAAAAGTGGCCGTCAGCCTGCGCCCAAACGTCTCACCAACCGCAATCGTTGGTCTCAGTAACCGCAGTCGTTGCGCAGCCAGTGGGCGTTGGCCCAGCCGGTCCGTCCGCCGATTTCGACCTGGTACCAGTTGCCGCGGCGGTCGAAAATCTCCGTGTGGTCGCCGTTGAACAATTGCCCGATCATGCGCGACGACGAGTTCGGCCGTACGCGCACGGCGAGAAACCCGCTGCCGGTATCCAGATCGTAGTGCCTGGACAGGCCGTGCACCGTGCCTTCGCAATATTGCGCGCCGACCGGAGACGACGCGGCGAACGACAGTGCGACCACCAGAGCGGCTGCCGCCGGATAGATTGCCCTTGATGCCATGGACTTTGCTCCCAATCCGGCCGCCAAGGCGGCCTGCCCCCAGGGACTATAGCGGGCGGATTAACGCGAAGCTGCGGCAATCTGTCCAGCAGATGCGTTTGGCGCATCCGTCGGCGCTGCCTGTTCAGCCCTTCGTCCAATGCTGCATCGTCGTCACCGAGCGGGCGAGCTGTGGCGCGGGATGGATTTTCTCGCTGAAGGTGGCGGCGGCGCGCCAGCCCCAGCGCGGATCGGCGAGGAAGGCGCGGGCCAGCGCGACTATGTCGGCGCGGCCGTCGGCGACGATCGCCTCTGCCTGCGAGGGATCGTCGATCAGGCCGACAGCCCGTGTCGGGATGCCGGCGCCCTTGCGCACCGCTTCGGCCAGATGCACCTGATAGCCGGCGCCGGTCGGCAGCTTCTGCAACGGCGAATTGCCGCCGCTCGAACAGCAGATATAGGCAACATCAAGCGCCTTCAAGGCTTTGGCCACCTCGATCGCCTCTTCGACCTCGAAGCCGCCATCGACCCAGTCCTTCACCGACAGGCGGGCGCCAAGCATCAGGTTTGGAACTGCCTTCCTCACCGATTTGGCGATCTCGATGAGGAAGCGCATGCGGTTTTCCAGCGAGCCGCCCCAGCGGTCGGTGCGCTGGTTGGAAAGCGGCGACAGGAACTGGAAGATCAGATAGCCGTGCGCGGCGTGCAACTCGAGGAAGTCGAAGCCGGCGCGCTCGGCCCGCTTCGCGGCTTGAGTGAAGCGCTCGATAAGCTGCAGGATTTCATCCTCCTCCAGCGCATGCGGCACATTCCAGCCGGTGTCATAGGCGATGGCCGAGGCCGAGACGGTCTGCCAGGGATCCTCGCCCGGCTGCAATGGGCCGCCGCCTTCCCAGGGCTTTCGGTTGGAGGCCTTGCGGCCGGCATGGGCAAGCTGAATGCCGAATTTCGTTTCCGGCGCGGCGACGCGCCTTGCTGCATCCAGCGTGCGCCGGGCGGCCGCCTCGTTGTCGTCGGAATAGAGGCCGAGGCAGCCATGGGTGATGCGGCCGCGCCGTTCGACGTCGGTCATCTCGACGGTGACCATGCCGGCGCCCGACATCGCCAAGTTCATCCAGTGATAGAGATGCCAGTCGCTGGCCGAGCCATCTTCGGCGGAATACTGGCACATCGGCGCCACCGCGATACGGTTCGGAAAGGTCAGGCCGTCGAGAGCGATCGGCTGGAAAAGCGCTGCGGTCATCAAAAAACTCCGGAGAGGGACTGCAGCTATTTAGGCGATGGCAGTTGCCGGCACCAGACACGAGGCGGTGAAAGCTTCGCCGTTTCGGTTGCGCGCAAAACCGTTCGCGGTTACGCCATGGCGCCGACAGCTTGGAGCTCATCATGGAAGATCGTATCCGCATCCGCTCGGAGGAAGTCCTGTCCGACGACTGGGCGGTCCTGAAGAAGACTGTTCTCGATTACCGTCGGCGCGACGGGCAGTGGGAGACGCAGATTCGCCAGACCTACGATCGTGGCGACGGCGCGGTGATCCTGCCTTTCGATCCCGAGCGTCAGACGGTGCTTCTGGTGCGGCAGTTCCGCTACCCCGCCTACGTCACCGGCCACCGCGAACCGCTGATCGAGGCCTGCGCCGGCCTGCTCGACAAAAACGATCCCGAAACCGCCATCCTCAAGGAGGCCGAGGAAGAGCTCGGCTATCGCCTACAGAACATCGAGCGGCTGTTTTCCCCCTATATGAGCCCGGGCAGCGTCACCGAACGGCTGTGGTTCTTCGTGGCGCGCTATTCACCCGCCGACCGCATCTCGGCCGGCGGCGGCGCGGCCGACGAGGGCGAGGACATCGAGGTTCTGGAAATGCGGCTTGATGAAGCGCTGGCCGGCATTTCAGACGGCCGCATCATCGATGCCAAGACGATCATCCTGATCCAGCATTTGAAACTGTACCCGATGAAGGGCTAGCTCGGCGAAGCTCGACGTGCCTCACTGCTGCGGGCAGGGTGGCCGTCCACTTCGCGGATGAAGTTGCGCAAGTTGCAAGGACACCGGAATGGCGCGTGGCGCAAAGGCATGGCTGAAGCGAAACAGCGCGCGGGCATCTCTCCTGTTGCTGAACGCCGCGCTGCTTGTCCGCTACCGCCGGTTGACCCAGCGTTTCCTTGAGCGGATGCGGCATCTGCCGAATTTTGCAGCCCCGGTGACGTTCACGGAAAAGATCCACTGGCGCAAGATTTTCGATGACGATCCTCGCTTTACCGGTCTTCTCGACAAGCTCAAGTCCAAGGAAATCGTCAGGGAGCGGCTTCCCGGGCTCGCCATCCCTGAGGTGCTGTGGCAGGGCGACGATCCGCGCCAGATCCCCTTCGATGACCTAAAAATCCCCTACGCCGTCAAATGCAACCACGGTTGCGCCATGAATGTCATCGTTCGCGATCCGGCCAACGCCGACCGGGAGGCGATCATTGCCGAGATGACGGAATACCTTGGCCAAACCTATGGCGCCCGGAAGCTGGAGCGCAGCTATGCGCACATAGAGCGGCGGGTTTTCGTCGAAGCACTTGTGGGCAAGGACCAGGGCTATGACCCGGTCGACTACAAATTCTGTGTGCTGGCTGGCCGCGTCGCCTACATCGTCGTCGTCGCCTTCCGTTCCACGGTCAAGAATACCGCCCACCTGGATCGCGATTGGCGCCCGCTGAACATTGCCCAGGGCGCGATCGACTCGAGCCTGGAAATTCCCCCTCCCAAGAGCCTGGCGCGGATGATCGAGGCAGCCGAGGCGCTCGGCAGCGAGTTCGACATGGTGCGTGTCGATTTCTACGAGGAGGAGGGGGAGCCGATCTTCGGAGAATTCACGGTCTACCCACGCAGCGGCTTGCTGCAATTCGACCCGGCTGCCTTCGACCGCGAACTGGGCGCGCATTGGGATATTGGCGCGTCAGCTTACCTCAGTCGTTTGCCCAGCCGATTTGCCCGGCGATATAAGGCAACGCTGGTCGCCGCCGGCTATCTCGACGTTTGACGGCTACTGGGTGGCCTGCCACCCCGAAGCTCGAAGAGCGAAGGATGGTGCGGAGAACCCATACGATTAGAGATCGAGGGAAACTGATAGCTCAGCAGGTCAATAGCCGTGATTTCGAAGTGCTGCCTCAACTGAGCCGTAGCGGTCAATTTGCCCTGCTGGGATCAATCTTCGTGAGCCGCTGCCTGGTCTCGACCACGCGCCTTTGCGCAGATCGGATTCGGCAACACAAAGGCGAGATTCATAGCGACGCCGCAGTCTTCATGGAGCAAGTTTTCAGCGCGCTTCCTGCTGCGACTCGGCCGATTACCGCTAAGGTTACCGGCAAGCTCTCCCACGTCCGGACTGGGTCGAGATCATTTGAAGAACTCTTTCAGCTTGTTGAGTCGACTGTCGCCAGAGGCCCTCCGGTCTTCAGGACTCGGCGCCTCGCCGATCGTATCCTGCTGGATAAAGCGAGGTTCTCAGCCACCATTTTCTCGCTGAGTACCAGCGCGAACTCGGTCTGTTTGATGCGCTGCTGAGCATCAGCGAGTTGCATCGTGAAAAGATCGGTTGCCATTGTTGATCCGGGATCCGCGAGATTCATGATTGCGTAACACATGGCGGCCGAAATCGTTCCTAGTTGTCGGGCGAAACCGGTGCCGCAAAGGGCGGCTGAGTTTGAACTTCCCACCCGACCAGACGTCCGCGAGCGCCAAGGCATCGAGAGCCCAGTGATCGGAGGGCCACTACGAGCGGGCGCAACCCGACCACTTAAGTGATCAGCCTCGCTACAGCCTTGACAGGTACAGTCGCGGCCTCATCAAGGGGAGGTATCAATGGTCTCGGCGATTGGAAACCAACATCGGCAGGCAGCTGAAACTCGACCGAAACCCGCAAAGACAGAACCGGGCGAAGGATTTGCGCCAGGCAAAAGCGCAGACAGCGTAGGACATCGCGCCAAGGCAATGGCGGCAGAAAGTGGCGACACGGTTTCTGGCGCCCAGGGGCGCGCCGCATCGACAATCGCCAGGATGGATATCACCGTTTTGGCTCCACAGAGCGAAGAGCCGCCTTTGGAGTAGCCCGGGCGGCCGTGCCGCTGCCTCGGTCCTTGTGCAGCACAACGCGCGCTGGCTACGCTCGGTGGACATCGTCGTCTCGAAACACTTCGGGCGTTGCACTGCCGCGAGCCGCCTTCGCTGCTGGTCGAGGGGCTGTAACCCTTGGTGAGGCCGGCATCGCCTCGCCGGTCGTTGCGAGCCCACGATCGCGCGGCCAAGCGAC
Source organism: Mesorhizobium sp. C264A (assembly GCF_040324515.1). Lineage (NCBI taxonomy): Bacteria > Pseudomonadati > Pseudomonadota > Alphaproteobacteria > Hyphomicrobiales > Phyllobacteriaceae > Mesorhizobium > Mesorhizobium sp. C264A. The sequence goes on from NZ_JAMYVY010000001.1 coordinate 1,402,964, forward strand.
CTTCCCTGTGTCGGTCTCTATTTGATACTAGGGGACGGCGGTTTCATCACGGGCAATTGCAGCTGGTCAATGGTTGCGACGATGCCGGCGGCAATGGCTTCCGCCTCATGGATCAGTTCCGGACCATAGAGCCCATTGACCATCTCTTCGCTCGGCAGCACGCCAGGAGGACAGTTCTTCCATTGTGCGCCGGATGAGCGTCAGCGCTGCCCGGCATTGGTCGGCTTCGATCTTCATAGCCCTTCAAACATCCAATTCGTCTAAAATGTTCCGGAACTAATTTAGCAATTGCTAATTGAAGTCGCAGTTCTGCGAGTCAGTGCATGCGTCTGAAATTCATCAAGCCCATGGAACCCGAACTGGTCGACACGCCGCCGATGGGCGATGATTGGATTCATGAGATCAAATTCGATGGCTACCGCACCCAGGTCATCAAGGATGATGACGGGATTCGGCTGATCACCAAGAACGGTTATGATTGGACGGGCCGCTACATCCAACTTGCCGGTGAGGCGGAAGCGATCGAGGCGAAAGACTTCATCATCGACGGCGAGACCATTACGATCAATGAGGCTGGCCTATCCGACTTCCATGCGCATCAATCAGCCGCGACCAGCCGCAAGCCTTCGCGCGATCTGTATCTGCTAGCATTCGACCTCTTGCACCTGAACGGGCATGACTTGCGGAACACGCCGGTGGAAGACCGTCGCGAGATACTCCGGGCGTTGATCCCGGACGGCGGCCGAATTCAGTTCAGCGAAGCGATGCCGGGCACTGGCGACGCCGTCTTTCATCTGGTCGACCAGGCTGGGCTTGAAGGTATCGTTTCAAAGCGGAAGGGCAGCAAGTATCGGTCGGGTCCGACGACGAACTGGCGCAAGATCAAGTGCTATGCCGAAAAGGAGATGGACATCATCGGCGTGCAGCGCGAGGCCGGCAAGCCTGCCATGGTGCTGATGGCCGACAAAGGCCACTATGCCGGCGGCGCCTTCGTCACCTTCAAGGCGGACAAGCGCCAGCGCCTATGGGACCGCGTGCAAGGCAAGATTGGCGGGCCGGCGCCGAAAGGGCTCAAGAGTGACAAGGCCGAATGGCTAAAGCCGGGCCTGGTCGGCCGCGTGCGGTTCCTAAAGGGCGAGGAGAAGCTTCGCCATGCCAAGCTGCTGGATTTCCGGGAGGAGACTTAGCCCGGAGGCTTGTCCCGGGGCTGTGCCGGTCCTGTCCCGTTCCACTGGATGAACTTCGCCCTCTGGCCGGTGATGGTCTCGATCGACTTCAACAGGGGTCCATGGACCTTACGTAGAGCTTGGTAGTGCTCGCCGTGGTACGCCAGGAGCGGCCCGACGATGCTCTTGTGCAGCGCTTCGGCTGCCGCCAGGAAGCGCTCGATTTCAGCCCGGGAAAGTTGTTCCGAAGGTTTGGTTCTGGCCATTGGCGCTCTCCATTGAGGGGTCGCCGCAACGAGGACTATAATCCTACATGCCGGACTGCCTGACAAGAGGGCTCGCCGGCCTTACCCCGCAGGTAGCAGTAGGGCGACGGCGCCAAGCGCAGCATCAGGAGCAACCACCAGCAAAGATGAGCAACGGCAGGCCCGGCGACCTCCTTTGGCACACGGACAAACAAGAAGGTCGCCGAGCCTTACCGGCGCTGCTTTGTGAGGGAGACGACGCCGGATGAGATGAGAGTATGCGATCGTGCTAATCTCTGCGAACCATGCGAACGAAGGAAAGCCTTGTGGCACGGACGTTGAGATCAAGGTCGGCGGGGCGCTGATGCAGGATTCTTCCAAAGCGGTAGTGAGTCCAGAGCGGAACATTAGCGTCGGCCAACGGTTAATTCGGCAGTGTTCCGAACCGTGATTGGTAGAGCGATGGTGACGTTTCATCTTGTCTATTTTTCCGGCCTCACGGCAGACCAGCTGCTAGGCAGCGCCGTTCCTATCCTGGCGTGTTTGCTGCTTTATAACGCTCTGGCTACGGACGCCTAACTGATGGGTCGGCCAGCGGCCGGCCTCCTTGGCAGCCGGCGATTGCCATCCCGATGCCAACTTCAAGACCTATCACGAGGCCAAAGACAAGCTTGCCGACGAAATCAATGGCGAGGGCCGGACAGGACGCCACACGTCCAGGCAGGGCTCTCTGACGGCATTGGCGATGGCCCGTTGGCAATTCGGGGGTCCATTGTTCCCATTTCTGTTTCTCCCAAAACTGCCCGCTGCCTCACGGTGGCGAGCTTTTTCGTTATAGGGCCCTCCGCGCTGGGCAATCTGTTCCAGGAGCTTCTGTGATGCCTCTATGACGCGGCAAACCTTGGAAAAGGTTTCCGTGGCAGGACCGGGGTACGATTCTAACCAACTACCGCTGTATAGGCCACTAGCGCCCGACGATCCGGCTAATCATGTCGTCATCAGGTGCGCTGTCGGTGAATTCCCGTAGCAGCGCCTTCGCGTGGTCTACCCAATGCTCTTCAGCCAGGTTCAACTCCCGAACGGATCTCCTGAAGGTCTCGCACACCACATCGAAATCGAAGGCGTCAATGCTGTAGCCTTCCTCGTCATGGTCCATCGGCCGCCTCCCCTATGGGGGAAACTGTACGGAATCGTACGAAGCAAGTGCAAGCGCATTCAAAAGCAATTGGCTGATGCCGCCCGATCGTTCCACAATGTGTTGCTAATATGCAGCACCGACTGAATCTCCGATCAGCGGCACTTGTGGTTGGTTCCAACAGCTGCACGTTGACGGCAAGATGCCAAAGCCAACGACATGCGGGCGACGAAGATGGACAAGCGACAAAACACAAGAAATGTTGAGTTGGTCGGTCTTCTGGCCGTGCCGTTGTCAGTTCTAATCACGCTGCTGATAGCTGGAATGATCCTTTGCTGAAATTTTCAAGTGGCAAAAGGCTGGGGCGGCGGGTTTTCCCCTTTGAAAGAAGTCACCATGTCCCAATCCGTCGAACCCCCGATATTGCCAGAGGATAGCCCAGACCGTGGGGTGAACTGTGAAGTCGCATTAGAAGCCGCGTTTGCGGCCTTGGTGACTGCGTCAGAAGCGCAAGGTTGGACGCCACAGGAAACGGCCGCAACTCTTCTTAAAATCGCGACGGAGCATGCCCACCGGGTTAAGGCCGGTAGTGTGTTGAGAGTTCTGCAAATTCGCTGAGAGAGGGCGGTCATGGCAGGCTGGTGATGTTCAACGTCACCGATTCCCTGGAAGGAACGCCACCATGACCAAGACAGAAGGTAAATCGACCAGCGCTGCCGTCAAAGACATTCTGCTTTCGAACCCGGAGGGGCTGCACGAAGTGATCCGTGCGGTAATGCAGGAGGTTCTCGAGGCCGAGATGGAGGAGGCGCTGGGTGCTTCGAAGGGCGAACGCACGCCTGAGCGCCTTGGGTATCGCTCGGGTTACTACGGCCGCACCCTGGTCACCCGGGTGGGCAAGCTTGAGCTGCGGGTTCCACAGGACCGGGCGGGTCACTTCTCCACCGAGCTGTTCGAGCGCTACCAGCGTTCCGAGCGGGCCTTGGTTGCGACGCTTGCGGAGATGTATGTGCAGGGCGTGTCGACCCGCAAGGTCAAGGCGATCACGGAAGAGCTGTGCGGTCATGCGTTCTCGGCTTCGTCGATCTCGGCCATCAACAAGCGCTTGGACGAGAGCCTGAAGGCGTTTGCCGAACGACCGCTTCAGGAGCCATTCCCCTACCTCATTCTCGATGCCCGCTACGAGAAAGTGCGCGAAGCCGGCATCGTGATGAGCCAGGCGGTGCTGATCGCGGTCGGCATCGACTGGGACGGGCGCCGGCAGATCCTGGCCGTGGAGATGGCCAATCGCGAGAGCCGCTCGGCCTGGAAGGACTTCCTCGTCGGCTTGAAACGACGCGGTCTCAAGGGCGTCGAACTGGCCGTGTCCGACGACCATGCCGGCCTGGTCGCGGCGATCGGCGAGGTGATCCCAGAAGCAGCATGGCAGCGCTGCTACGTCCACTTCCTCAGGAACGCGCTCGATCACCTGCCCAGGAAGCACGGCGACGACTGCCTGCAGGAACTGCGCTGGCTCTACGACCGGCGCGATCTCGCCGAGGCCAAGGCCGATCTCGCCGCGTGGCTGTCCAAATGGTCCGCCCGCTACCCGCGGCTGACCACCTGGGCGGAAGAAGCCATAGAACAGACGCTGACTTTCTTCCGGCTGCCGCGTCAGCATCACAAGCACCTCAAGTCCACCAACATGCTTGAACGGCTCAACGAGGAAATCCGCCGGCGCACCTATGTCGTGCGCATCTTCCCGAACGCCGAAAGCTGCCTGCGCCTGGTCAGGGCGCTGGCCGTCGAAACCAACGAAAACTGGATGGAGGCCAACCGCTATATCAACATGGATGATCTGCGCGAGCACAAGAAGCTCGCTCTACGCCAAGCCGCATGACCAGTTTCATGATCGCCCCATTTTGCAGAACTTGACGCACACAACCTTAAGGCCGCTGCGGCCCCAGCCGGCTCCTAAGGGAGTGCCTTGACCTGGCCCGCGCGGTCGGTCGCTACCGACAGGAGTGTTGCAGCAGGTATTCCAGCAAGAGTGTTAAACCTCTTCAGTTGCTACCCGCGTCAGCCTTTTCTATGGTAGCCAGTGAGTTCTTACAGAACAAATCCTAAGCATTTCAAATGGTGCGGACGACGGGAATCGAACCCGTACGATCAGAGATCGAGGGATTTTAAGTCCCTTGCGTCTACCAATTCCGCCACGTCCGCAGGCCAGCCCTTTTCAGACGCCAGCGAAAACCCGTCAAGCCATCTTTTGCCGAGTGTCGGACTCATGAAAGGTGGTTCGTGATGGCAAAACAGTTGGTTGTTGCCAAAATCTCAGTCGCCGAGAAGGCTCAGAATTTGTAGCTGAGATTGATACCGACCGCGTTCAGCTTCACATCCTGATCGCGATCGTTGAAGGGTTCCGCCACGTCATAGTGCTCGGAGCCGAAATCGTAATAGCGATATTGCGCGCCGACGATGAATTTGTCGGTCAGCGCATAGTCAACGCCGGCGCCCAAGGTCCAGCCGATATTCGTGCGTGTGCCGGCGAACGACGCGCCCGCGACTTGCGACGTTTCGATGCCGGCAAAGGCGACGCCGCCGACGCCGTAGACCAGCACGCGGTCCATGGCGAAGCCCGCTTTGGCGTTTACAGATCCGAACCACTTGATGTCCGTGCGGAATGTGCTTCCAAGGCCTGATACCGCCGTACCGTCGACGGCGGAATAATTGAGCTCCGCCTCGGCGCCGAGCACCGCCTGATCGAACTGCCACAGGCCGGCGACATGGCCCCCGACGAAACCGCCGTCAATATCGGGCGAGATGGAAAACGGCGCGCCTTCCGTCACTGATATGTCGGACTGGCCCCAGCCGTAGCCGGCCTGCAGGCCGGCATAGTAGCCGGTCCAGTCGAAGCCTGGTTCGGTCATCGGCACCGCCATCGGGTCGGCGGCGAATGCCGGCGCGGCCAGAGCGATCAGAAATCCGGCACTGGCAATCGTCAGACACCGCATCGAGTTCTCCGAAAAGGCTGTTCAGAAGGCGCCTTGCCGGAAGGTAATCCTATTCGCCGCAAAACGGAACCCATTGTTCAACAATCGGAAGCACCCGTTGCTGCGCTGGGTGCTCTATCTTGGGGGGCGCTATTTGGCGTCGATGAAGTCCAGCGCCGCCTTGCTATATTCGTCCGGCGCCTGCAGCATGGCGAAATGGCTGGCGTTGGGCAGGATGATGAGCTTGGCGCCCGGAATGACGGAGGCCATGTATTCGGTGTGTTCGCGCTTGATCGCCTCGTCATGGTCGCCGGCAACGATCGCAGTCGGCGTGGTTATCTTGCCGAGCTGTTCCTTGGTCCAGGCCGGCTCCGACTCCCACATGTGGCTGATCTGCGCCACGAAGGCATCGTACTGGTCGGGAGTCTTCGACAGTTTCTTGTAGTCGCGTCCCGAGCGGTCGATATAGGCGGCAAAGGTCTTGTTGGTCAGCACACCCGGATCGACGCCATCGGTGGTGACGTTGGCGGCCTGCGCAAAGAGCCTTGTCAGCCGCTCCGGATGATGCAGCGCGATGTCGATGCCGATAATGCCGCCGTCGCTCCAGCCGACAAGAGCGGTCTTGTCGATCTTGAGATAGTCGAGCAGCGCAAGATAGTCCGACGCCATGAGGTCATAGCCGTAAGGCTGCTCGGTGCGGGTAGAGCGGCCATGGCCGCGGCTGTCGGCGATAATAACCTTATGCGTCTTGGACATGGTCGCCACCTGGCTTGCCCAGATGTCGCCATGGCCAAGGCCGCCATGGATCAGGAGAATCGGATCACCGGCGCCGAAAACGGCGTAGTACATCTGAATGCCGTTGACCGGCGCATATCCGCTCTGTTCAGGCTTGGGCATGGCCGCCGGTTCGGGCAAGGTCTGCCAACGTTCCTCGGCGGATGCAAAGCCGGCCGAGATCAGGAACAGGGTGACGAAGGCGAGTGCTTTCAGGAACCGGGTCATGACTTCACCTCAGGAGATTTCGGCCTCATCACAACAAAAACCCGCCTCGCGGCGGGTCGTCGGCGCAAATCAGCACCGTCGGCAGAATAGTAGCATAAGTGCCGGCACAAGCCAAACTGAATGACCGCCGTGACGCTCGCCGGTGTGAACGGGTGCAGCGCATCCGCCGATCATCGAGCGGATTTCGTCCGTGATCGCTGGCCAAAACCTTGCCGGCTTGGCACAGTCTGGCAAACAGGAGTCTTTCATGGCCAAGCAGCCGTCGGCGACGAAACCCAAGCCCTGGACCGAGATGGCGACGCATCTGGTCGACGTCGCGACGGGGCGCAAGCCTGCCGATCTCGTCATTCGCAACGGCCGCTGGGTGAACGTGCACTCCGGCGAAATCATAGCCGGCACCGACATCGCCATATCAGGCGGCCGCTTCGCCTATTGCGGGCCGAATGCCAGCCATGCCATCGGCCAGGGCACCAAGGTGGTCGACGCCGGCGGTCGCTATCTCGTGCCCGGCCTGTGCGACGCGCACATGCATGTCGAGAGCGGCATGGTGACGGTGACCGAGTTCTGCCGCGCCGTCATCCCGCACGGCACCACCTCGATGTTCATCGATCCGCACGAGATCGCCAATGTGCTGGGTCTGCCCGGCGTGCGGCTGATGCATGACGAGGCCGTCGCCATGCCGATCAACGTCCATGTCCAGATGCCGTCCTGCGTGCCGTCCGCGCCGGGGCTGGAGCATGCCGGGGCCGAACTGACGGTCGCCGATGTCGCGGAAGCGATGACCTGGGAAAACATCATCGGGCTCGGCGAAGTGATGAATTTTCCCGGTGTCGTGGCCAACGATCCGGTGATGTCGGGCGAGATAGCCGCCACGGTGCGAGCGGGCAAGACGGTCGGCGGCCACTATGCGTCGCGCGATCTCGGCCTGCCGTTCCATGGCTATGTCGCCGGCGGGCCGGAGGACGACCATGAAGGCACGCGCGCCGAGGACGCGATCGCCCGCGTGCGCCAAGGCATGAAGGCAATGCTGCGGCTGGGCTCGGCCTGGTACGATGTTGCCTCGCAGATCAAGGCGGTGACCGAGAGCGGGCTCGACCCGCGCAACTTCATCCTGTGCACCGACGACAGCCATTCCGGCACGCTGGTGCATGAAGGCCATATGGACCGGGTGGTGCGCCACGCCATCCAACAGGGATTGAAGCCGGTGACGGCGATCCAGATGGCGACGCTGAATACCGCCCAGCATTTCAAGCTGGAGCGCGAGATCGGCTCGATCGCGCCGGGACGGCTGGCCGATCTGCTGATCGTCGCCGATCTCGCCGCCATGACCATCGACGAGGTCTATGGCCGCGGCGTCAGGCTGGCCAAAGGCGGCAAGCTCGAGATCGACATTCCGGCCTATGATTACCCCAAATCGGCGAAGAACACCGTCAAGCTCGGCAAGAAGCTGAAGCCAGGCGACTTCGACATTGCGGCGCCCAAGGGCGCCAACGAGGTGCGGGTGCGGGTCATCGGCGTGATCGAAAACCAGGCGCCGACGCGGGCGCTGGAGGCCGACCTGCCGGTCGAGGACGGGCTGGTCGCCATGGACCGCCGCAACGACATCTGCCAGATCGCGCTGGTCGAGCGCCACCGCGGCACCGGCGGCGTCACCAATGCCTTCGTCTCAGGCTTCGGCTATATGGGCGACTGCGCCATGGCGTCGAGCGTCGCACATGATGCCCACCACATCATCTGCGTCGGCACCAACAAGGAAGACATGGCGCTGGCCGTCAACCGGCTGGGCGAGGTCGGCGGGGGCGTGGTGCTGTTTTCGAAGGGCAAGGAGCTTGCGCTGGTCGAAATGCCGATCGCCGGGCTGATGTCGGACGAGCGGGCGGAAATCGTGGCGGCCAAGGCGGAGAAACTGACCGAGGCGATGCGCAAGATGGGCTGCTCGCTCAACAACGCCTACATGCAGCACTCGCTGCTGGCGCTGGTCGTCATTCCGGAGCTCAGGATTTCCGATGTCGGCCTGATCAACGTGACGACGTTCCAGAAGGTCGATCTTTTTATCTGAGATCAGCCCGCTGCTTGGCTCTCATCCGCCGGTGGCGATGGTCAGCACCTTGAATGGCGTCGTGATGATGATCTCGGCGACGGATCCGACTGCCTTGCCGAGGCCTCGGCCGAGATTGTCGATCTGGCCCTGCGTGGGTTCGTCCGATGCCAGGCCGGCTGGAGCGCGCAGACGGTCGCCGAGCAATTGCACCAGGAACGGGTTGTCGGCGAATTTGGCGTGGTTCAGGCGGTCGCCGCCCTTGATCTGGCTGAGGTCGGCCACGACCACGCCGTAGCTGGCAATGTCGGCGGCGTTGCCGTAGTCGCCGACGCGCGGCTTGTCGCCGGATATCAGGCTGGACAATCGCAGAGCACGGTCGTCGGCGGAAAGCAGGATGACGAACGGCCTGTCGGGCTTGCCGTAGCGGATCATCTGCTTCTTGAAGACGTCGACATCGATATCGGGCGATGCCAGGACGACACGGCCGAGCTTGCCGTCGAGATCGCGGTCGCCGGTGATGGCGAGCTGGCGCAGCGCTTCCATCGTCACCCAGGTTCCCATCGAATGCGCGATGATGTCGATGCTCTTGACCTTTGTCTTGGCGAGCATCCTGAGCGTCGCCTCGAGGTCGTCGCGCGCGGCGTTGGCGCTGTCCTTGTCGTAGATATAGCCCGTGGTCTTGCCGCTCGAAGCCCACGAAAACAAGATCGGCGTACCCGGATATTCGGTGTCGTGGGCGATCTGCGTCAGCCGGTAGACCCCATCGTCGAAGCCGTTGTTGAAGCCGTGGACGAAGACCAGCGCGCGGTCGCCATTCATGGTGATGTTGGCACCGACGGCCTTGGCGAATTGCGAGGCGTCGCCATAGTGGACGACGTCGGTGGCGGTGAATTGCTTGGCCGGGTTCGAATTTGCCGAGCCCTTGGCGCGCTCGATGGCGCCGACCTGGTGGACCTTCGGCACGGTGACGTCGACGCGGGCGTAGCTGGTGGTCAGCGAGCGATCGCCATCGAACACCTGGCGTGGGTCCTTGGTCGCCTGCTTGCGGGTGGTGGCGACGAAGATTTCGTGGGTGGCCGCGATGTCGGAGGCAGGCACCGAAACCGTCGTCTTGTTCAACAGGTCATGGGTGTTCGGGCCGGCGCAGCCGGCGGCAGCGAGCGGGAACGCAAGGACCAGGACAGTCTTCCAACGCTCGTTCACGCGGGCTCCCGCTGGCGCATTGGCGCCGATTTCAATGTCGTAGAGGCAGAGACCGGCCCGGTCCAGTTGAAAGTGATCGGGCCGAGCGGCATTCGCGACCTCACGCGGCGACGGTCGCCGCAAGGCGACAGCCTTATTGTCCGAGCGCGCTGATACGGTCGGTCACCGTCTGGTCGCTGGCAAAGCCGTCATCCTCGCGCAGCCGCTGGCCGATCATCTTCACCAGTTCGGGATTGTCGGCAAATTTGGTGTGGTTGAAGCTGTCGCCTCCCTTGACCTTGGAGAGGTCGACCACGGTGACGCCATAAGCGGCGAGGTCGGCGGCATCCTTGTAGTCGCCGACGCGTGGCCGCGAGCCGGCGATCAGGCCTGAGAGCCGCAGCGCACGGTCGTCGTCGGAGAGCAGCAGGATGAACGGCTTGTCCGGCTTGCCGTAGCGGCGCATCTGGCTCTTGAAGACGTCGACGTCGATGTCGGGAGAGGCCAGCACGACATCGCCGAGCTTGCCGCCGAGATCGCGGTCGCCGGTGATGGCCATCTGGCGCAGCGTTTCCATGGTCACCCAGGTTCCGAGCGAGTGGGCGACGATGTCGATGCGCCGCGCGCCGGACTGCTGCAGCATGCGCAATGTCACCTCCAGCTGATCGCGGGCGGCGCTGGCGCTTTCCTTGTCATAGACATAGTCGGTGGTTCTGGCGCCCGATGCCCAGGAAAACAGCACCGGCGTGCCGGGATAGCCGGAATCGTGGACGATCTGGGTCAGGCGGTAGACCGCGTCGTCGAAGCCGGTGTTGTAGCCATGCACGAAGACCATGACGCGGCCGCCGCGCGCGGCGATGTCGGTGTTGAGCGCGCTTGAGAATTGAGGCTGCGCATCGTAGCCGACGACCTCGGAAGCCATGAAGTATTTCGCCGGGTCGTTCGACTTGCCGCGCGAGCGGCGCTCGATCTGGCCGGTCTGGTGGACGCCGGGAACGGTGACGGTGACGCGGGCATAGTTCAGCGTCGCCGAGCGTTCGCCGTCGAAAACTTTGTTGGGATCGTCGGATTTCTTGCGTGTGGTGGCAATGAAGATCGAGTGATTGCCCGAGATTTCGGTCACCGGCGTGGACATGACGGCGCTGCCGAGCAGTTCCTCGGTTTTGCGGCCGCCGCAGCCGGCGATCAACAGGGCAAGTGCAAGAATGCAAATCGTCTTCAAACGCACGTCAAAAATTCCACTCCGGCCAAAAGGCCCATATACCCCCGCGGCACCTCCCGGACAGTGAGAGTGCGGCAGAAGTAAGTCGTGTCCAGCCGAAATGTGGTCAGCGTCGAGCCACGGTCATCGCACTGTTGCGCGAAAGCCAGAATGGCGGCAGGAACGCGGGGATGTTGGAGAAGGGCAATACCTCGGGCTTGAGCCTGATGCCGAGCACATCGCCCATGAAGGCGCGGCGCGCCTCGATGCGGCGCCATGCCTCGGGATAACGGGCCGCGATCTCCTCGCGCAACGCCTCATCGGCAAGCGCGATACCGTCTTCGATGTTGGTGGTGAAATAGCTGGTTCCGGTCGCCGGAATGATGTCGACCTGCAGCGCCATGCCCGATTGCAGCTTGATGTCCGAGCCGGAAAACACCGGCGAATGCATCCATTCGTCGATATGGACGAGATGGCCGGGATTGAGCGAGACGCCGAAGAACGGGTCGCCTATGCGGTCGTGCACGGCTTTCCAAAGCGCTCCGCCGGCAACGCCTATGCCGATGGTCTCGTACCAGTCGACGACGGCGGCGAAATAGGGCGCTACCAGCTGTTCGACATAGTCGCTTATCTCGCGCGGCAGTTCGGCCGCGCTCTCGACCAGGAAGCCGGCGCGGGCGTTGAGCGAGCCCTGGATGCCATAGGCCATGGTGACGGGATCGCCGCGCTTGATGATGTCGAGGCGCGGGCTAGGCAAGCCGTAGGGCGCACGCCTGCCGGCGGACAGCATCGGGTGGCAGCACAGGGGCAGGCCGTTGATCCCCATCAGCCGCGCGGCCTGCAATTCGCTCATGCCGGGCTCGATATTCCTAAGCACGTTGCGCAGGCCCTGCGAGGAAAAGGTCGCGGCGAATTCGAAGGACGCCAATTGGTCTGCCTCGTTGATGGCGCGTAGGCCGTCGGACGGGTTCATCAACAGGTTGGCGGCGTTGACCACCGCGCCTCTGTCGCCGGCCAGTGTGCGCAGCGTATCGGCGATGAAGGACGGCAGGTCGAGCGTCGTTTCGCCAAAGCCGCCATCGCCGGGGCCGAACGGCTTCCAGCCGATGGCGCCGATCTTCTGGCCGGCTTTCAGGCCGCAGGCGGCAAGCGTGTCGGATAGAGAGGCCGAGCGGTCGCGTGGCTGCGCCGGCAGCGAGAAGGTCTGGTAGAGGACGCGCTGGTAAGGCCCGTCGCAGATTTCGGCATAGCCCCAACCCTCATTGCCGACGAGAAGTTTTGGCTGGCTGCCGGGAACGATGACCAGCAGCGTCTCCTCGAAACGCGGATCGTAACCACTGAGATAGGCGACATTGGCCGCGTGCTCGCGGTCGCCATAGACGGCAAAGGCGTCGAGCCCGGCCTCGGCGCCGCGCGCCAGCAGAGCCTCGATGCGCGCTTCGTAGGTCCGCCGCTGAACTAGCGGCATCACTGTTGGTTCGCCGAATTCAGGAAGGTCTATGGTCTTCAGGGCGACAGCCGAAACAGGCATGAAGATGGCTCCAATGGATTCCTGCTGGCGCGTCAAAGCGGCCGCGCCGCATCGGTGGCTGCAAACGGCGAATTGTGCAATAGGCTTCGCCTTCGAACCATTCGATCCAGAGGTGACGGCGCCATGAACAGTTTCTCCTCCCGTGTCGCCACCGCCGCAGCCGCGATCCGCGAGATCTTTCCCGAAACGCCGCTGCAGGAAAACGACTATTTGTCGAAGAAGACGGGGGCTCGGGTGCTCTTGAAGCGCGAGGATCTTTCGCCGGTGCGCTCCTACAAGATCCGCGGCGCCTTCAACTTTTTCCGCAAGGCACTGGCCGCCGGCAACGAGGCCGAGCTGTTTGTCTGCGCCTCGGCCGGCAACCATGCGCAAGGCTTTGCCTTCGTCTGCCGCCATTTCGGCAAGAAGGGCGTGGTCTTCATGCCGGTGACGACGCCGCAGCAGAAGATCGACAAGACGCGGCTGTTCGGCGGCGATTTCGTCGAGATCAGGCTGGTCGGCGACTTCTTCGACGACTGCTACCGCGCCGCCTTCGAATTCACCGAAAGTTCCGGCGCGCATATGGTGCCGCCGTTCGACCACAAGGATATTATCGAGGGGCAGGCGACGGTCGCCTATGAGATTGCCGGCCAGATGCCGGGCGCGCGCATGCCCGACATCATCATGCTGCCGGTCGGCGGCGGTGGCCTGGCCGCGGGGGTGACGCACTATTTCGCCGATCAGCAACGTGACGCCCGCTACGTCTTTTGCGAACCGGCCGGTGCGCCGAGCCTGCATCAGAGCCTCGCCAGCGGCATGCGCGTCCGGCTCGCCAATGTCGACAATTTCGTCGACGGCGCGGCGGTGGCCGAGATCGGCCGCGAGCCGTTGCGCCACCTCAAGGAGTTCGCCGCTCAGGCGGTGCGGCTGATCCCCGAGAACCGGCTCTGCGCCACCATGATCGAGATGCTCAACATCGAAGGTGTGGTGCTGGAGCCGGCCGGTGCCTTGGCGATCGACGCGTTGAAGGATTTTTCGCGCAAGGAAATCCGCGGCAAGACCATCGTCGCGGTGGTGTCGGGCGGCAATTTCGATTTCGAGCGGCTGCCCGACGTGAAGGAGCGGGCGCTGCGCTTCGAGGGGCTGAAGAAATATTTTATCATCCGCTTTCCGCAGCGGCCGGGCGCGCTGCGCGACTTCCTCGAACTGCTCGGTCCCGACGACGATATCGCCCGCTTCGAATATCTGAAGAAATCGGCACGCAATTTCGGCTCTGTGCTTATTGGCATCGAAACCAAAGACCGGCGAAACTTCGATTTGCTGAGGGCGAATTTCGAGGCCGAGGGCGTGCACTATCAGGACATCACCGACAACGAGACCCTGGCCGGGTTCATCATATGAGCGGTACAGCCTGCCACCCGAAGCTCGAAGAGCGAAGGGTGGTCTTCGTCGCGCTGTTTTCCGGCATCAATGTCGGCGGCAACCGCATCGTCAAGACGGCGGAGTTGCGGGCGTTATTCGAGGCGCTAGGCTTCACCGACGTCGCCAGCTATGTACAGAGCGGCAATGTCGTGTTCCGGGCCAGGAAGGGCGACGCCGCCAAGCTGGCGAAACAAATCGAAACGGCGTTCGAGAAAAAATGGGGCTTTCACTCGCGCATCATGGTGCGCGATCTCTCCTGGTTCGAACGGTTGGTGAAGGAGAATCCTTATCCGGAAGTCGCCGGCGATTCGACCAAGCTTCACGCCTACACGCTGGAGCGCCAGCCGACGGCGGACGAGATCGCCAGGCTTGCCGAAAAATGCACCGGCCCGGAAAGCTTCGAGGTCAGGGACGACGTGCTCTACCTCAAGGCGCCGGACAGGCTCGGCAAATCGGTGTTCGCCGGGCTGATCCCGCGCGTGCTGAAAGTCCGGGCACCGCGCGCAACTGGCGGTCGGTGCTGGCGCTGCTGCAGATGATGCAGAACCCTTAATCTTTCTCCCCCGTGCTGGTGGATGTCGCCGTTTTGCAACAACGATCTGATTTTTGGCTGCCCGGTTGTGGTGGTTTCAACATTTCCTATTGATCTATCTCTCGCCCCGTTGGTAGCTCAAGACAGGTACGGGCATTTCGGGGAAATTTCATGAAACGACTGCTTCTTGCATCGACTTTTCTGGCGGCAGCCTGCGGCGGGACTTTCGCCGCCGACGTGATCGAGACAGCACCAGCGGGATTTGTCTGGTCCGGCGGCTATGTCGGCATCAACGCCGGCTACGGCTGGGGACGCGGGAACGCCGTCGACCCGACCGGCGATTTCTTCGAAGAAGATGCCGGCCAGACGTTGGACGTCGATACTGACGGGTTTCTGGGTGGCGTCCAGGCTGGTTACAACTGGCAGTCCGGTGCATTCGTCTATGGCGTTGAAGCGGATTTGGGCTATCTCGGGGTCAAAGGTGACAACTTTGTCGTTGAGGACCCCGATAACTTCGGATCGACGAAACTGGGCGTCTACGGCGATCTGACCGCACGCCTGGGCTTTGCGACCGACAGCCTGCTGATCTATGCCAAAGGCGGTGTCGCGGCGACCCACTACAAATTGAGCTACGGCGACCTCGACGGCGGTGATATTGACCCAGACAGCAATGCATCGAAAAGCGGCGGTCGTGTCGGGTACACGATCGGCGGCGGTGTCGAATGGGCCTTTTCCGATAAATGGACCACGAAGCTGGAATATCAGTACTTCGATTTCGGCAAGGTTGGTCTGACCGACAACGATGGCGACAAGGCGAAAGTGAAGATCGACGCCCATACGATCAAGATCGGCCTAAATTACAAGTTCTGATCGATCGGCCGCTCCGAAAGTTCTGATGGCGTCGCTACCATGCGACGCCATAGCTTTATTTGGATCTGGGGGCTGCTAGCTTCCGGTGTTCGCCGTCGCGCCTGATCTGAGGTCAGGTCGCCGGAGCCTGCTTCCACTCGAAAGTCAGCTCCTCGCGGAAGGCAAAGCGCTTGATGTGATCGGCAACGACGCTCTCCATGCGCTCCAGCGATCCGCTTTCATCCGTCGACACCGTGATATGCAGCGCTGCCGCATCGGCATCGAGAACCGTGCGGCCGAGCGACAGATCGATGGTGCCGTGGTTCGGATCGAACTCGACGGGAAATTTGTGCGCCCAGTGCTTGCACAACTGCTGCAAATAGCGGCTGGCATACGCGGTGGAGACATCGGCACGGCTGGTCGGCATGAACGAATTCTCCTGGGTGAGGCACTGGCTTTGCTTGGCTGGCGCGACAGGCAGGTAAATAGGTGCCGTTGCTCGAAATGGCAAAGGCGGCCGGCTTGTCGGCGCGGCCGCCTCGCTCAAGATGGCGTGATCGCTACCAGGTGCCGGTGTTCGGCATCGATGCCCACGGCTCAGCCTTGGGCTTGGCCGGGCCCTTCTGCAGCAGTTCGAAGGAGATGCCGTCCGGCGACTTGACGAAGGCCATGTTGCCGTCGCGCGGCGGCCGGTTGATGATGACGCCATTGTCCATCAGATGCTGACAGGTGGCGTAGATGTCGTCGACCTCATAGGCGAGGTGGCCGAAATTGCGTCCGCCCTTATACTCCTCCGGGTCCCAATTGTAGGTCAGTTCGATCAGCGGCGCCTTCTCAGTGATGCCGCTTTCTACATCCTCGGAGGCGGCGAGGAAGATCAGCGTGAAGCGGCCCTGCTCGTCTTCGTAGCGGCGCACTTCCTTAAGGCCGAGCTTGTTGCAGTAGAAATCGAGCGAGACATCGACGTCGGCGACACGGACCATTGTGTGGAGGTAGCGCATGGGATTTCCTCGGGGATGTTTGGGTTGCGAGGCAACATAAGGTCCACCCCGCCGAAGGGCAACGAGCATCGACTGAAAGTGGTCACCGGTTTTGGAAAAATCAGATTGCTCTGACAAAAGCGACGGACACAAGTGGTTGCCGATTTCGGCGAAATCCCTTGCAAATTGCCGACCGGTTGACCGCCTTGATGGATCGTCATTGCTGTCGGCAGCGACGCCGGCAAACAACAAGTCAGCTATTCCTGTATTCAACCGTGAAAAAAGGCACGGCAGGTCTTGCACACCCCGGAAGCGGCGGTGTTAATCTAATGTCAAGAATCACTTGCGGTTTTCTTGAAAAAAGGGGGCGTTCTTATGGGGGATAAGGCCTCTTTCACGAGGCGGGATGAGAACCTTGACGACGCCCTGAAGCGGGACAGTGGCGGCGATAGCGCCGACCTTGTCGAAATCGCCGGCGCCATCAAATGGTTCGACGTGGCCAAGGGCTACGGTTTCATACTACCCGATGACGGTTCTTCGGGCGACATCCTCCTCCATGTCACCTGCCTTCGAAAGGACGGTTTTCAGACGGCATTGGAGGGCGCGCGTGTCGTGTGCCTTGTCAAGCACGGCGACCGCGGTTTGCAGGCGTTCCGGGTGCTGTCCATGGACACCACTACGGCGGTCCATCCGGCCGAGATGCAGGAACAGCGCACCCATGTGGCGGTGACGCCGGAAAGCGGGCTCGAGCGGGCGCTGGTTAAGTGGTTCAACCGCACCAAGGGCTTCGGCTTTCTGACGCGCGGGGAGGGCACCGAGGATATCTTCGTCCATATGGAGACGCTGCGCCGCTATGGCATCACCGAGCTCAGGCCCGGACAGGTCGTGCTGGTGCGTTTCGGACGCGGTGACAAGGGCCTCATGGCTGCCGAGATTCACCCCGATATGGGCACCTTGCCGGTCGCGCATTAGGACGCGAGCCTTCCTGAGGAAATCAGGACGGCGTTTTTCTTGGTTTCACCACGATCTTATCCGAATACCTGAGACCACTTTTAGGGATCATGGTCTTTGGTCGAGGATTTCCAATGGCGTACAGGAACTGGCTGACAGCGGGCGCGCTCTGCGTCATCGTTGCGGTAGCCGCAGGCGCTTACTTCTATTCCGGGCAGCCGACCGCATCCCAGCAGACGATCGCGGGCGGTCAGGCGATGATCCTTCCCGTCGATCCGACACCCTTGGTCGTGGCGACGAAAGGCGGCGATAAATCCTTTTCGATCGAAGTCGCCGACACCGACTCGGAACGCGAGGCCGGCCTGATGTATCGCCAGGATATGGCCGACAATCATGGCATGCTGTTCGTCTTCGAGATGCAGAAGCAGGTCGGCTTCTGGATGCACAACACGCCGATGCCGCTCGACCTGATCTTTGTTGGACAGGACGGCAAGGTCCGGGCCGTCAAGCACGGCACTCCATTGTCCGATGCAGTTATCTCGCCGGGTGTGCCAGTGCGCTTCGTGCTGGAGCTCAAGGCCGGCACTGCCGCCAAAAACGGCATCGACCATGGCGATCTGCTGCGCCATCCGGCCGTCGGCACGGTGTCCGGCCCCGGCATGCCGCCATCGGACAAGGGCAACGCGCCCACGCCCGGCGCCGGCTGAGCCGCTCCCGATGCAATTCTTCTCCCATGACGGGTTCGACTTCGCCTTCCTCGACCGCCAGCCGGCGTCGGGGGCGGGCGATCCGGTGCTGATGATCCACGGCTTTGCCTCCAGCCACTATGTCAACTGGGTCTCGCCCGGCTGGTTCAAGACGCTGAACGACGCCGGCTACCGCGCCATCGCCTTCGACAATCGCGGCCACGGCTCGTCGTCGAAGAGCTATGACGAGGCCGACTACACACCAGCCAAAATGGCCTCGGATGCGGCGGCCCTGCTTAACCATCTCGGTGTCAGGCGCGCGCATGTCATGGGCTACTCGATGGGCGCGCGCATTTCCGCGTTTCTGGCGCTGTCCGATCCCGACAAGGTGGCGACGCTGGTCTTCGGCGGCCTCGGCATCGGCATGGTCGACGGCGTCGGCGACTGGGATCCGATCGCCGAGGCGCTGCTGGCCGACGATCCGGCCGCCACCAGCCATCCGCGCGGCCGCTCGTTTCGCGCCTTTGCCGATCAGACGCGCAGCGACCGCCGCGCGCTGGCCGCCTGCATCGCCACGTCGCGCGAACTGCTCAGCGAACACGACATGACGCGCATCGCCCAACCGACGCTGATTGCGGTCGGGACGACAGACGATATCGGCGGCTCGCCCGACGAGCTCGCCGCGCTGATGCCGAACGCCAAGGTGTTTCACATAGACGGCCGCGACCATATGCTGGCTGTGGGCGACAAGACCTTCAAGCAGCGGGTTTTGGAGTTTTATGCCGAAAATCCGCTTTAACCGGTAAGCGATTTTTCGGGCGAAATGGATTGGGCGGCCGGCGAGGGGTGGCAAACAATGGCTCAATGGGGAAGAAGCGCCGACGCTCTGCCGGGCGCCGTCGTGACAAGCATGTTCGGCAAGCCTTCCGTCATCCTGGCGCTGCTCGCCTTCGGTGCCGGTGTGATAGCGCTGACCACAATGGTGGCGCTGCCGGCCCACGCATCCGAGCGTGCCCAGAACATCGCCACGGCTTTCTTCATGGCGGTTTTCCTGCTGGCAGGGCCGTTGGCGCATATTGCCGGATTGATTTTCGGGCTGATCGCGCTGGTGCGTTCGAACGATAGCCGCGTGCTTGGGGTCGTCGGCATCCTGCTCAACGGCGGCTCCCTGGCGGTTGGCTTCCTGCTGCTTGTGGCAATGGCATCGACGATCGGCGCTTTCACCTGATCGGGGACGAGTAATGGCCGGATGGGGAAGAAGCACGATAGCAATGCCCGGCTTGGCGGGGCGGAGCAGCTTGGGCAAACGCTCGGTGATCCTGGCCCTGCTGGCGTTCGCAATGGATTTTGCGGCGGTGGTCACGCTGGCGTTGATGCCAGGCGAGGCGTCGCTGGCCGCTCAAAACGTCCTCGGCGGGGTTTTTCTGCTGGTGTTTCTCGTTGCGGCGCCGCTGGCGCACATCACCGGCGTGGTTTTTGGCTTGATGGCACTGGGACGTTCAAACGACAATCGTGTCCTCGGCATCGTCGGTATCATCCTCAACGGGCTGTCGTTGGTGATCGGCCTGTTCTTTGTTTGGGCGGCCACCAAGTCCGTTGGCGCCTTCAGGTGATCGATCTTCGTCTGGCTTGCAGCCGGAGGCGGTGCCGCTTTGGTTGACCTTCTCGTCACCTATATGGACATGCGCGAACCGAATTCGGCGCCGGCTTTCGACTGCCCGCTATCGGGCGCCACGGTGGCGCGTGAAACACTTGATGTGGCCGACTATATCAGCCTCTACCACGCGGTCGGCGAGCCCGTGCAATGGGACCAGCGGCTGCGCATGCCGGCGGAAGACCTCAAGCGCCTGCTGGCGCTGCCCTCGACACATATCCACGTGCTGCGCGTCGAGGGCGTGGCCGCTGGCCTGTGCGAATTCAACGGCGTCGGCCAGCCTGAGGTCGAGCTGGTTCATTTCGGGCTGGCTCCCGCCTTCCAGGGTCGCAGGCTTGGCCCGTTCCTGCTCGACCAGGCGCTTCGCGCCATCTGGTCGCGGGCGCCGCAAAGGATCTGGCTTCATACCGACACCTTCGATCACCCTGGCGCGCAAGCGGTTTACCGGCGCGCCGGTTTCAAAGCCTATGCCCAGCGCATGGAGACCTTTCCGGATTAGGGTTTGAGCGTTTCGAGCGACCGCGCCAGGTTTTGCCTGGCCTGGGGCTCGAACCTCTGGCGGAATTCCTGCGAGTGAAAAATATGCTGGCGCGCAAGGAAAGTCTTGAGAATCGCGCCGCGGCCGGCGCGCCACATCGGCTCCTCGACCCAGCCATATTCGCGTCGGACCGCTTGTTCATAGGCGTCGAAAGCGTCGGCTGACGCACCCAGGATCGCCAAGTCCATGTCGAGGAAAAGCGCTGCGTCGCGGAGGGCGTTCTCATCGGCAAGGCCCCCTGGGTGAAGGCTGGGCAGTTCATGCGTGGCGGTGGCGACGATCATCGCCGCGATGCGGCCGAGGCGCTCCGGATCGGTGCGGGTGGCAAGTTTGTCCTGCGCAAGTGCCGCACTCCTGGCCTCGTTGTCCTTGGCGCGGCTGTCATAGATGGCGTCATGGAACCAGATCGCGGCTTCGACGGCGCCGGAATCATGCAGCGATGCTCGATATTCGTCCGCCAGCGCCAGCAACGCCTCGATATGGGCGAGGTTGTGATAGTGGCGATCCGGAGCTTGATAGAGCGCGGAGAGCGCGCGTTTCAGCGGAGCGTCGATCAAGGGTTCGTTTTCCATGGCGGCTTGAATTTCCGTGAACCAAATCCATTTCACCGAGCACTAAGGAAAATTGAGTTCAATCGTGCTATGATCTGGCTTATATGTGCCGCCGGAGAATAGGCAAGCGGCCAGGACGCAGGACAAGACGTCGATGAACAGCATCAGCATTTCCCGCCCCACAATGGTCCAGCCGGTCGATCCGATCTGGCGTTCGGTCCGCGACGAGGCGATGGAAGCGGTCAACCGCGACCCGCTTCTGGCGGCGTTCCTCTATTCGACCATCCTCAACCAGGAGAGCCTGGAGGAAGCTGTCATCCATCGGCTCGCCGAGCGGCTCGCGCATCAGGACATCGGCTCCGACCTCATCCGCCAGACGTTCAAGTCGATGCTGGCCGACGACAAGGAATGGTCGTCGATCGTGCGTGTCGACATCCAGGCCTATTACGACCGCGATCCGGCCTGCGACCGCTTCATCATGCCGGTGCTCTATTTCAAGGGTTTCCATGCCATCCAGACGCACAGGCTGGCACATTGGCTGTGGAATCAGGGCCGCAAGGATTTCGCCCTCTATCTGCAGAGCCGCTCGTCTTCGGTGTTCCAGACCGACATCAACCCGGCCGCCCGCATCGGCAAGGGCATCTTCATCGACCACGCCACCGGCCTCGTCGTCGGTGAGACGGCGGTGATCGAGGACGATGTGTCGATCCTGCACGGCGTGACGCTGGGCGGCACGGGCAAGGCCGGCGGCGACCGCCACCCCAAGATCCGTTACGGCGTACTGATCGGCGCCGGCGCCAAGATTCTCGGCAATATCGAGATCGGCCATTGCTCGAAGATCGCGGCAGGCTCGGTCGTGCTGTCGCCGGTGCCGCACAACAAGACGGTTGCCGGCGTACCGGCCCGCGTCGTCGGCGAGACCGGCTGCGACCAGCCTTCGCGCCAGATGGACCAGCTTTTGCCGTCGCAATCGATGGACCAGGTCGTCAGCTTCGACATCTGATTTGCAACACCCGGCGCGCCGGACTGAAGTCCGGTTGCCGGCGCCGTTGCCTCTGAAGCATGATGCCGAAAAGTGTGAGGCGGTTTTCGGACGACATCATGCTCTACCTCCTTGATTTAGAGGCGGATTTGGATTCGACCTGAAATCATCCGGCCCCAGGGTTCGCGTTCTATCCAGCCGGCTTGCCTTTACATCGCCATTGTCGACGTGCCAGAAGCGCGTTCCAACGAGCAAGCCCGACGATCGGAGAAGACTTTTGAAGCCGGACGAAATCAGAAAGCTGGACGCCTATTTCAAGCGCGTCTTCCAGAATCCCAAACTCGAGGTGAAGGCGCGGCCGCGCAAGGAAGATTCGGCCGAGGTCTATGTCGGCGACGAGTTCCTCGGCATCGTCTTCAAGGACGAGGACGACGGCGACTATAATTTCTCGATGGCGATCCTCGACATCGATCTGGCCTGATCGCGGAACTGGGGATCGGAGTTGCCTATCTCCAACGAAGTGGGGAGATGAAGAGCAAGCCTCGGCGATCCTTCCCACCCCCCTCTGTCCTGCCGGACATCTCCCCCGCAAGGGGGGAGATCGGCAGTTCCTCGGCTCTTCTTCTGCAACCTCGATAATTGGCGAAAGCAGTGATGGGGGCGTAATCTCCCCCTTGCGGGCATAGGCGCTAAGATAGCTTTGGCATGGACTGAAATTTGCGCTTTCGTGGTGGTTCGCGCCAGCGATATCGCAAGGCATGGAGATTGTGGCGCAGGGCCGCCAAGGAAGGTTGAGTAAAGATGGTCGCGATCAGAGAGGCGACGATCTGGCGGGTTGCGCGCCACAGTAGCGGGCGCCCGTCGCTCAAGGGGGAGAGACACCCAACTCCTGCGAGAGGGGTTCGGTCACGAGCGCGATGAGGAAGTGGGCAAGGATCCAAGGCCTTGCGATCCTTGGGTCTTTGGCGGGAGGAGAGCGCAGCCCGATCAGGCTCTTCAGGCGCTTGAAGGCGAGTTCGATGCGCCAGCGCATGCGGTAGAGCTTGAGGACCGTATCGGCGGGAAACTCCTCCCGGTCAAGCGAGGTCACAAGCAGGACGAAGCCGGCCGCAATCAGCGTCTGCGGTTGAACCTTGTTGCCCTTGGCCCTGGCTTCCTTGTTGATTTTGCGCCGCGCTTCTTGTGCCGCGGCCTCGGATTTGCGCAAGGCGATCAGGCGCATCTTCACAGGCTCGCCCTTCTTGAGTGCCAGCCGGGCAGGCGTTTCGCAGACTTCCTCCCGGCAGTTCTCCAGGTAGCCGATGAGATCGAACGCCCTGCCGTTGGCGTCGAGCCATCGCGCGTTTTTCCACGACGCGCGCACAACAACATCGCCGCCTTGCGCCATCACCTTGGCGATCCGCTCGGCCTGCAGATAGGCGCGGTCACCGATGCGGATCTCGCCCGGCACCACCGGCACGCGGTCGATCAACTCGGCCTCGCTCTGGTCGGTGATCTCGATGAAGTCGAACTGCTCGCGCTCAAGCTCGAAGGCGCAGTGCATGCGCCAAAGACCATTGTTCTTCTTCTCATACGCACCGGCCTTGGCAACCGCTGTCGCATCGAGGATGCGAACCAGTCGGCCTTTGGCCAAACCTGCATCCTCGCGCTTCAAAAGGTGCCCAATCAACTGCTGCAGCCATGGTCCTGCATTGCGCAGCCGGCCAAGCAACGCCACGTCCGAAATGTCGGCTATCCCGCTCGCCGCCGCCCAGGCCACGACGCCCCGCATGCCAACCTTGCCAAGGCAGTAAGCCAGTGTCAGGCGCAACAGGTCGCTCGCCGACCTGACGCCGCGCGGGCGCAGGAACGCCTTCGTCTCGCGGGCACTTGCTGCGATCAACTCTTCGCCGCCCAGAAGCTCAATCGTCTCGGCCCAGCCGTCATCAACAAGCGATTCGTGTGTCATCGCAGTGTAGAATCACACCCGATTCCGCAGGGCAATACCTATCTTAGCGCCTATGCCCTTGCGGGGGAGATGTCCGGCAGGACAGAGGGGGGTGCTGTCCCGCCAACGTTCGTAAACTTCTGCGCCGCTTCGCTTCGCCCGAACAGAGGCAGGCTAGCGCCCGGTCTTCAGGACGCGCGTGGCCTCGGCGACGATAGCGGCGTCAAGCGCCGGCCAGTTGCCCAGCAACTCCCGGGGAAAGCGGTAGGTCAGGCTGAGGCTGTCGCCGACCTGGATGTCCCGCTCGCAGGGCGCCAGCGATTCCTCGGCGCTCGGTCCGCTCAGGCAGCGGGCGACGAACGGGTCCTTGCCGGCCCGGCCGGCGACCGCGAGCACCTCGTTGAGATAGCCTGATTTTTCCGTAAAACCGTAAATCGTCGTGCCGCCGGGGCCGGGCGCGCCGGGCTGGCTGATGAGCGCGCTATAGATCGGCGCGAAACGGCCGCTCATGTCGCGCGACATCATCTGCGGTTCAAACGACAGGAAGATGATGTTTTTGGCGGCCCCCGTGTGGTTGAAATCGTCGCGGGCGGCTTCGCTGTAGCCGTCCATCTGGGGATAGCGCAGATAGAGGTCGAGGCGCGAAGCGATGCCGTCGCGCCGCGCCTGCAGGAAGCGGATGGCGTTGGCCGGCACGGCAATGACATTGTTGCCGATCACTACCCTGTGGACCGTGGTGTCGTCGGTGTAGCCGGCCATGGCGATCGAGCGGCCGAACCACTTTCCGCCAAGGCTGATCGCCAGCGACAGCAGCGCCAATGCGGCAAAAGCATAGAACACCCGCTTCATCAGCACGGAATCGACGACGTTGAACTCTTCTGCGGTCGCTGCCTGCTTCATCGCAATCCCCATAGTCGCCGCCCTCTGTCCCTGGGCGGCACACATGCCGCGGCATGGCTCTTGCTGCGCTGGACGCGACTGTGCGATTTCATGGTAAACGGAAGGTAAAGATGAGCCTGCTACTGCCCGTTCTCTTCGCTTTCGCCGTCGGCCTCACCGCCTGCGGGCTTACCGGGTCCGTGATGGAACTGGCGGCGGGCCGCCGGCTTGCCTTTGCCGAGCCTTATGTGTCGCCAGCGTACATCCTGCGCTCGCTGGCCGCGACCGCTTGCGCCGGGCCGTTCATGCTCGCCAACGATGCGCTCGATGCGCGGCGCGAGGGCCGCATTTCGACGCTGATGCTGATGTCCTGCGGCTGCACGGTGATCGCCTGGGCGCTGACGCTGGGCATCGTGCTGATCGCCATTGCCTCCTGGGGCATCGGCTCTCCTGGTGCGCTTCAGCTTTTGGTGGAATCGCTGGCGCGGTATTTGCCTTGAGGCAATTGCGGGAGAAAACCGGCACGCGGTTTTCCTCGGATTGTTCTAGGGTTTGTCCCGGCCTGCGACGAATCGGAGACTGCAAATGCCGACCTACGCAATCGACGGAAAAGCGCCCCGTTTCGAGGATGCCGACAGCAACTGGATCGCGCCGGACGCTACGTTGATCGGCGACATCAGCGTCGGCCGCAATGCCGGCTTCTGGTTTGGCGTGGTCATCCGCGGCGACAACGAGGCGATCGTCATCGGCGCCGACAGCAATGTCCAGGAACACACGGTGATGCACACCGATCCCGGTTTTTCCCTGACGATCGGGCAGGGCTGCACGATCGGCCACCGCGCCTTGCTGCATGGCTGCACGATCGGCGACAACAGCCTGATCGGCATGGGCGTCATAGTCCTCAACGGCGCCAGGATCGGCAAGAATTGCCTGGTCGGCGCCGGCGCGCTGGTCACCGAAGGCAAGGAGTTCCCCGACAATTGCCTGATCGTCGGCTCGCCCGCGCGGGTGATCAGGACGCTGGACGACGCCGCGGTCGCCAGGCTGCGCGCCTCGGCCGCGCACTATGTCGCAAACGGCAAGCGCTTCAAGGCGGGGCTGAAGAAGGCCTGAACTCTATTCCTGTTTGACGATGATCTTTTCCGAACGGCAGGTCAGCGCAGCAAAAACCGGTTCTCACTTTTCGCTGCCGCGGTCCTTCGGCTCGGGATCATGGTCTGAAATGGTGGAGCCGGCCCGGGGACGGGGCCGGCTCCTTAAAACCCGGTCGTTGGGGACGGGGAGGGTGGGGACTCGACCGGGCTTTCTCGTTAGGCACGTCGCATTATTCGATGTGCTTGACCTCTGTGATGGCGTCCTAGCGGACGCTGGCAACCGCGTCGGCGCGACCGTCATTGATCGTCACCCACACGCCGGAATTCTGGTCGGACTGGCGCTTCAGGTATGTATAGTCGGTGTCGGTCCAGGACAGCACCTTGGACTCCAGATTGTCGAGGATGAACTCGCCGAGGCTGGTGCGCACGGTCAGCACCGCGTGGCCGTCGCCATTTTGTTGGCGCGCCACGGTCATCAAGAGATTGCCGGCGGGAACGCCGATCGCCATCAATTCGCGGCGCTTCTCCAGCGCATAGTCCTCGCAGTCGCCGAAGCCGCTGTCGGGATAGGACCAGACCTCTTCCTTACCCCACATTTCCATGTCGGTGCGCGGCACGATCCGGGTGTTGACCGAATTGTTGACGTCGACGATCGCCGCCCACAGCTTGCGGGTCAGTTCGACCGGTGCCTGCTTCGGCGTGCGCTGAGCGCACTCCTGCGGCAGCTTCTGGCAGAATTCGTAGTGACCGACCGGCTGTGTCGTGCGGCCGCCAGTGTGCATGTAGGCCGGTCCTGCTGCTTGCGCCGTTCCCCAAGCGGAAAGCTGCATCGCCATTGCCAAGAGCAACAGCTTGCCCCACGTCTTTGCCATTCGTCAGTCTCCCCGTTTGAGGAGACAATGACAGCGTTGGATTTATTTGACGCAAAAACCCGAAGTAGACATTGAGTAAAACCTCAATAGAATACGCGTAAAATTTGATCTATTTGAGTATAAAATCGTTCAGGGTCTCGGCGTAAAACCGCGGTGTCGGGGCGCGGATTTCCGGGTGGAGCCGTGGATTTGCTGCGTGCCGCTACAAGCTGCAGAGGCAGGCGGAACGCCGGCAACAAAAAACCGGCCGCGCAGGGCCGGTTCGTTTTTGCTGCCTGTTGCCGATCGTTCAGGCGCGCGGGGCGTTGAACTCGGAATCGAGCGTTTCCGGGCGCTGGATGACGGCGAATTCGATGGCGACGCCATCCTCGAAATGACGCACCACCTGGCCACGCATGGTGCCTAGCATCACCTGGATGCCGAGCGCCGGCTTGACGTCGATCTCGACCGCCGCGCCCGATAGCGACAGGTCGATGATGCGGCACTGATACTGGCGCCCATCGGTGAGCTGCAGGACGCTTGTCGGGTTGCGCGGCGCCACGCGTTCGTGGCGGCGGTCTTCCGGCAGGTCGAGTTCATGCTTGTTGGCGAGCCAGGTCAACTGCGCGGCCAGCTTGTCCTTCTTGCGATCCGAGGCAATGACGGTCATGGCAAAGCCGTCCTGCGAAGTGCGCGTCACCACGCCCTCGATGCGGCCGATATGATCGATATAGGCAATGATTTTTTCGCCCGGCATGCCGACGCGCTCGGTGCGCAACGCGACATTGCCCGGTGACATATCGACGACCTGGCAAGGGTGTTCGGTGCGGTCCTCCAGCATGAAGCGCCCGTAGATCTTGACCCGGACGCGCTGAAAGTTACGCCTTTCGGCGCGGGACGGTGCGTATTCGACCGCCGCTGACCTCATGACTGCCTACACCCCGTTGGCATTCCCGCGTCGTGCGTGGAATCTCGGCCAAAACTACAGCCAAGCAGGTTAACAAAGGAGAAAAGTGGGTCGCCGATAGTTAAGATTAGCGCCGGCTTGGAGACTATTGCTCGCGCCCGCCGTCGAACACGACGAGGTGGCGGATACGGCGCGACCGACCGAGCGCCGAGATGGTCTCCGCCGCTTCGAGTTCGGTGGGAGCCAACGACGGAACGGATATTTCCGGCCGGTTTTTCAGGAACATCGGGTCCTTGTCGGGATCGATGACGCGGATGGCATCGATCAGCGCATCGGTGATCGGGTCGGCGCCCAGCCAGAACGGCTTTTCCACGGCGCTGATGACGCCGAGGCAGCGCGTGTTCTCGACGCCGCCGTCGAGCGGCAGCGCAAGCAACTCGAAGTGGTTGGACCGGCCGCTGCGGCTGAACCCCTCATAAGTGATCAGCACCACGGATTTCTGCTCGAAAACGCCGTGAATGAGGCGCGACACCAGCCGCTGGTCCTTCTCGCGCCATAGCGAGGGGAACGAAAAACCCTTGAGCTCGCGGCCGTAGCCGGCGCAAAGCCTGGTGCCGGCAAGCCGGAACACCGCTTCGCCGCGCGTATCCCTTTCCAGGATGAAGGTGTCGGCCAAAAGCGCCTTGATATCGGCCGGTTCGACTTCCGAACGCTTTGGGGCAGGACGTCCATGACGCAGGCGATTCCAATAATGGAACAGCGCGATTGATCCGTTCTGGTTCATGCTATGAAACTCCGCGCATTCTGCCGTCTGATGGTCCCATCGGTGAACAGAAAGGGCGCCCTCCGATGACCTACATGCGTTCCGGAGCAGGATGCGTGCCAGCGTCGTTAAGACTTGTTCACGGGTCGGGGACGTTAAGGTTAACAAACGGTTTACGTTGCGCGCACAGGCTCGCCATGGCACACCAAAACCACTCCAGAAGCGGTCGTTTCGCGACGACCAACAGCACTTCGGTCAATAGTTTTAGGGGAGCAGGGGGCTCGACCAGCCGTTCAAGGGAAACCTTGGACGGCTTCTTTTTGATTCGCGGTTTGTGATTCGCGCTTTGTGATTCGTAGTTTGTGATTTGTCCGGGCATGGCCTAGATGCTCGCGACACGCAAATCCCTGGATCAGAGCATATGAGCGAACCGACCGGCCCCCTGGAGACCGAACAGACCGCGGAGGCGCCGCCGCCGCGCCGCGAGCCGGTGTTCAACCTGCCACCGGTGGTGCTGGCGGTGATCGGCATCTGCGTCGCCGTCTTCCTGCTGCAGCAATATGTGCTGACCGAAGAGCAGCAGATAACATTGCTCACCGATGGCGCCTTCATTCCGGTCCTCTACACCGGCCAATACGGTTTCGACTGGTTCCTCTTCACCCGTCCTTTCACCTATGCCTTCATGCATGGCGGCGTTGCTCACATTGCCATCAACATGGTTGCGCTGGCCGCCTTCGGGTCGCCGCTGGCCAACCGTCTCGGCTGGTTCTGGTTCGCCTTGTTTTTCGCCGCCACCGGGCTGGCCGCGGTGGTGCTGTTCTGGGCGGTCCATCCATATGGCGAAGCACCGCTGGTCGGCGCTTCCGGGGCGATATCGGGCATGATGGGTGCGGCGGCTCGCTTCGGGTTCCGTACCGACCGCTCCTCCGGCAGGGCGGCCTTTGCCGGTCCCGTGCTGCCGATCGCAATGGTTTTGCGCATGCGCGGCGTCGTCAATTTTCTCGGCGCCTGGATGGTCATCAACCTCGCCACCGGCCTTTACGGTCTCGGGCTCGGAGAACCCGGCCAGATCGCCTGGGAAGCGCATATTGGCGGCCTCGTCGCAGGCTTCTTCGGGTTGCGCTGGTTCGACCGGCGCTGGCGGGCGCCTGAATGGGAGATCCCCGACGACCAGCGCACCCCCGACTAGCGCACTCTATTGGCGCAGCCCACTGGCACACCCCACTGGCACACTTGAAAAGCAACCGATCACGGCGCACGATGTTCACTCTTATGTGAAGCCGGTCAGGGCGGGAGCTGGCTAGCCAAGCAGGAGGAGGAGGACGCCATGACGGTTAAGGCAATTCTCGAGAGAAAAGGCCATGACGTGTTCACGCTCGGGCCGAATGTAAAGCTCAGCGAAGCCATTCGAATCCTGGCCGACCACAAGATCGGTGCACTGGTCATCACCAATGGCGATCGCAAGATCGTCGGCATCCTTTCCGAGCGTGACATCGTGCGGGTCGTTGCCAGGGAAGGCGCTGCCGCACTTGATATAACGGTACGCTCGGCGATGACGCCGAAAGTGAAGATCTGCAACGAGAACCACACGGTCAACGAGGTGATGGAGATCATGACCAAAGGCCGTTTCCGCCATCTGCCGGTGGAAAAGGATGGGCTGCTCGACGGCATCGTGTCGATCGGCGACGTGGTCAAGCGCCGCATCGAGGATGTCGAGCGCGAGGCCGACGAAATCAGGGCCTATATCGCAACGGCCTGACCTGACGAAGAAACCGCCGACCGAATACCGGCCGGCGGCGTTCATTCTATCGGTTGCCGAGCGGCCGAAAGGGGCTGAAAAGGCCAGCCCGCTGGTCTGCGCTGCTTTGGGCGCTTGTCTCGCGAAGCGGTTTGCACTAGCGAAGACCGATTACCCAAATCACGAAAATCGCAGTTTTCGCGAGCCAAAAGCGCAGGCCACCATGACCCTTATCGATACCCGCACGCCCGATGCCAAACGTTTTATTGCCGGCGCTACCGGCGATTGGGAGATCATCATCGGCCTCGAGGTCCATGCGCAGGTGACCTCGGAAGCAAAGCTGTTTTCCGGGGCGTCGACGACTTTCGGCGCGGCGCCCAACGCCAATGTCAGCCTCGTCGACGCGGCCATGCCCGGCATGCTGCCGGTCATCAATGAGGAATGCGTCAAGCAGGCGATCCGCACCGGCCTCGGATTGAAGGCGCAGATCAACCACAAGTCGGTGTTCGACCGGAAAAACTATTTCTATCCCGACCTGCCGCAGGGTTACCAGATATCGCAGTTCAAGCAGCCGATCGTCGGCGAAGGCACGATCGTCATTTCGGTCGGTCCCGACCGGCAGGGCGAGTTCGAGGACATCGAGATCGGCATCGAGCGCCTGCACCTGGAGCAGGACGCCGGCAAGTCGATGCACGATCAGCATCCCACCATGTCCTATGTCGATCTCAACCGCTCCGGCGTGGCGCTGATGGAGATTGTCTCCAAGCCCGACATGCGCTCCGCCGACGAGGCCAAGGCGTATGTCACCAAGCTGCGCACCATCGTGCGCTATCTCGGCACTTGCGACGGCAACATGGACGAAGGTTCGATGCGCGCCGACGTCAACGTCTCCGTTCGCAGGCCCGGCGGCGAATTCGGTACGCGCTGTGAGATCAAGAACGTCAACTCGATCCGCTTCATCGGCCAGGCCATCGAGTTCGAGGCGCGCCGCCAGATCGCCATCCTCGAGGATGGCGGCAAGATCGATCAGGAAACCAGGCTGTTCGACGCCGTCAAAGGCGAGACGCGCTCGATGCGCAGCAAGGAAGAGGCGCATGACTACCGCTACTTCCCCGATCCCGACCTTTTGCCGCTGGAATTCGATCAGGCCTATGTCGACGCGCTGGCCAAGGAGTTGCCGGAACTGCCCGACGACAAGAAGGCGCGCCTGATCTCTTCACTTGGCCTGTCGACATACGACGCCTCGATCCTGGTGTCGGAAAAGCCGATCGCCGACTATTTCGAGCAGGTGGCCTCGGGCCGCGACGGCAAGCTTGCCGCCAACTGGGTCATCAATGACCTGCTCGGCCAGCTTAACAAGGCCGGCAAGGACCTTGAAAATGCTCCTGTAACACCGGAGCAGCTCGGTGCCGTGATCGACCTGATCAAGGAAGGCACCATCTCCGGCAAGATCGCCAAGGATCTGTTCGAGATCGTCTGGAACGAGGGCGGCGATCCGCGCCAGCTGGTCGAAAGCCGCGGCATGAAGCAGGTCACCGACACCGGCGCCATCGAGAAGGCGGTCGACGAAGTCATCGCCGCCAACCCCGACAAGGTCGAGCAGGCTCGCGCCAAGCCGACCATGGCCGGCTGGTTCGTCGGCCAGGTGATGAAGGCCACCGGCGGCAAGGCCAACCCGCAAGCAGTTAACGATCTGGTCAAGGCCAAGCTCGGTATCGAATAGAACAATGTTCGTCCGCACCGCCAGCGAACGTGACCTTGCTGCCGTCCGCGCGCTGCTGGTCGAAACCTGGCACGCAACGTACGACACGATCTATGGCGCCGAGCGGGTGACCGAAATTACCGACGACTGGCATTCGATCGCCTCGCTCAAGGCGCGGCTGACAAGGCCGAACTCGGAATTCCTGGTCGCCGATGACGGCAAGCGTATCGGCGGCATGGCTTTTGCCGCCGCAACGACGGATACGAAGATCGTGCTGCTGAACCAGCTCTATGTACTGCCGGCCTGCCAGCGGCAAGGCATCGGCCAGGCCTTGCTGGACGAGGTCGAAGCCAGCTTTCCCGAGGCGAACAGGTTGCGCGTCGAGGTGGAAGAGGCCAACGTGCCGGCCATCGCCTTCTACCGTTCGAAGGGATTTTTGCCGGTCGGCAGCACCGCCGATTGCGGCGGCGGTTCGGGGTTGCCGGCGCTGATCTTCGAGAAGCCGCTGGGATAGGCGTCCGACGAAACGTTCAGTGCTGTCCCTTCAGGACGACCAGATAGCCGCGTTCCACCGGCTGCCGGAAGGCGATCTGTTCGGATGTGCCCGGATCTTTCGATTGCTTTTCGATGACGTAGCCGCCGGGATGAGACTTGAGCCATTCCTCAGGCTTGTCGGCGTTCTCGAATGGCTTCTCTATTCGCCCAAGGAAACCGACCTCGCCCTGATAGTCGTAAGCGACGGCCCAGTCCGCGTCCTTTCGTTCGTCGATGAAGCTCGCCAGCGGCGTGAGATCGTAGCGTTTGAACACGGTTGCCGAGGCGGCGGCGTGGCCGATGGCGAAAAGGGCAAGCATGACAAAGGCCGTAGCCCTCAGCCTGGCGACTGAAATCTCGGCCATGAAGTAGCCCAGCAGAATGGTCGCGAATGGTAGTGCCGGCACGACATAGTGCGGCTGCTTGCCGGATATGGCGCTGAAGACCAGCAGCACCGCAATGAACGAGAACGACAGCAGGCGCAGGGCACGCAGATCCGGGGATTTCGTGCCGATCAGGCTGCGTATCCGGGCAGCCGGCTTCAGCCGCCACACCGGGGGGATAAAGGCCCAGGGCACGAACATGAGCGGCAACAGCATCAGGTAAAAGTAAAACGGCCGGCCATGCGAATTGTGCAGGCTTCCGGTAACCCGACCTGCCGACTGGTTCCACACGAGATCGTAGACGAAACTGCCCTTGGTCAGGATGGTCGCGGGCGCCAGCCATATGGCGACCGGGACAAGGGCGGCGAGAATTGCCAGGCCGGCTCCGGCAAAGAACTGCAAAGGGGCAAGGCCGGCTCGCCGGTCACGCCAGAGAGGATAGAGCAGGACGGGCGCGCCGATGTGAATGAGCACGACCGGGCCTTTGGCCAGCACGCCGAGCCCGATGAACAGACCCGCCAGCACCGCCTGCCACCGGTTGCCGGCGAAGGCCAGCAACGACAGCAGTGCGGCGACCACACAAGCCGTCAAAAGCATGTCGAACAGGATCAGGGTCGAATAGATGACAAAGACGGTGCTGCCGGCCACCAGCCAGGGGATGCGACTGGCGATGTCCGGGCGCTCGGGAAACAGGGTTTTGGCCAGAAGTGTCGTCAGCCAGATGACCAGCGACGAGGCGGCGAAGATGACGAGCATCGCCGCCGCGCGGCTCACACCGAAGATGTTCCAGACGAGATCGATGAGCCAGAACAACAGCGGCGGCTTCTGCAGATAGGGCGCAAAGTTCATCGTCGGTACGAAGACATGTCCACCGAGATACATCTCCCAGGCGACGCTGAGATAACGCGTCTCATCGACCGGCAATAGCGGACGAAAAGCGAGCGCGATGCAAAGCAGGGCCAGCAGGAAGAGGTAAGGCAGCAGCCGTTCAATTCGTGTCGGTATCAAGTTCGGGGACCGCCCAGGAAATGGTTTCCACGTCCGGTCGTGCACGATGCACCGTCTCCGGACCGGAGCAGAACCGCACCATGATTTTGGCCGAATTGCAACGATGCCGGCTTGGTATTGTGGATTACGCCTGCGTACCGGCAAATAGTTGAAAAATCTGACGATTGGCTCCGAGTATGGCTTCAGGCCGAGCGCAGCGGCGGCGTCAATTCGCGCATCAGGAGTTCCAGCTCTCGCTGGTCGCCAGTGGCGGTCTTGTCGAAGATCGTCGCCAGCTGTGATTTGACGGTGCCGTCCGAGACGCCGCTGGCAGCCGCGATTTCACGCCGTGTCAGCCCGGCGGCGACATGGCCGGCGACACGCTTTTCCGCTGCTGTCAGTCCGAACAGTGCAGCGATCGCTTCCAGCGCCGGCACTGATGTGGCGCCGGCGGCGGCAATGAAGATGGCCGCGGCGGCGCGCGGCGATATGCGGGCCGAAATGTCGCGTCGCGCCAGAGGCATGACATGCGCCACCGCCGGAGACATGGCCTTCACCAGCGGAATGTTGATGCCGGACGGTCCGAGCGCGAATTCGTCGCGCGTGCCGAGCTGGACGGCGCGGCCGATGGCGGTGTTGGCGTTGGCATAAGCGAAGG
This sequence comes from Mesorhizobium sp. C264A, assembly GCF_040324515.1. NCBI lineage: Bacteria > Pseudomonadati > Pseudomonadota > Alphaproteobacteria > Hyphomicrobiales > Phyllobacteriaceae > Mesorhizobium > Mesorhizobium sp. C264A. The sequence goes on from NZ_JAMYVY010000001.1 coordinate 1,436,986, forward strand.
ACAGCTGGCCGCGCACCGAGGACACTGAGGCGGTTTCGGTGAGCAGGGCTTCGGCTGCCCGATTGGCGAAAATGATCTGCATATCGTCGGCGACGATCAGCACCGGATGGTCGAGGCTCTCGAGGATCGAGCGAAAGACGTCGGCCTTGCGCCGCTCGGCCTCGAACAGGTCGCCGATGGTCACCGCACGCCGGACATGGGGGGCGAGCGTGGACATCAGGTCGATATCCCTGGCTGAAATCTGGGGCCTGTCCTTGTCGGTAACCACCATCAGCGTGCCGGCGCGCGCCGGCTGCTTCATCAGCGCCACCCAGAAGAAATCGTCGAGACGGTTGGGTTCCACCCACTCGCGCACGATGCGGCTTTCGAGCCAGTTCTGGCGGGCGTCAGGGCCTTGCAGGGCGTAGACGCTATCGACGGTGAACGGCATGTCGATTTCCATCTTCGGCACCGCCTTGAAGAAGGGCACCTCGCAGGCGTAGTCGCGCTGCAGCGGCTCAAGCAGGACCGGATCGCCGCAGGAAGTCGAAAACCGGGCCGAGTTTCTCGCCGTATCGACGACCGCCAGCATGGCAAGCCGGCCGAGCGCCAATTTGCAGATTGATTCAAGCGTCGATGGCCAACGGCCGACATCGGCAATCGAATCGTAAATCGCTTCGACGATCTGCGGCAGGGCGCGACCGAATATGTTGGCCTGGACAGACACGTAGAGCCTCGTAAGGATTGCAGCGTAGTGGCAGGTCACACACTGTCTCCGCCTGAGGTCGCACACAACATAGCCGGCTTGGTTACGTCTGTGAAACGTCTCACAGCGGCGTTCGGTGTATTGTGAGCGCTTACGGGCTGGCCAGAACGTGCCTGATGAGCCGTTGTCTAAGAGCACTCGGGCCGCTCTGCGATACAAATCAAAGTGAACGGAATTGCAATTTTTCAGGGAATAAATGAGGAAACTTCCACATTGTCGATCAACCTGGTTCTGCCAAGCCACGCCGCGGCAAGCAGGCGGCCATCGCCGTCACGCCGCCACGAGGTGAGCGTCAGGCTCTTGCGCGCGGCGACGTAGTCGACGCTGTCGAAGCCTGCCTCGAGAAGCGCGGCAGTGGCTTTGCCGGTCACGCCGTTTTCATCGGCGCCGGCCGCGAGCGCTGCCGCCGTCTGGCGCAAGATGACATTGAGCTGTCGCGCGACGTCGAGTTCGGCGGCGTCGAGATAGGCGTTGCGCGACGACATTGCCAGGCCATGCGCATCGCGCACGGTTGGCGCGCCGACGATTTCCACCGGAAGGTCAAGATCGCGGCAGAGCTTTCGGACGACGCAAAGCTGCTGGTAGTCTTTTTCGCCGAAGATGGCGTAGTCGGGCAGGGCTTGCAGAAAGAGCTTGGCCACGACCGTGGCGACGCCCTCGAAGAAGGTCGGCCTGAAATCCGATTCCAGGCCAGAAGACGGGCCGCCGACCGAAATCTTCGTCGCAAAGCCTGCCGGATACATCTCGGAAACCGTAGGCGTGAAGGCAAGCTGTGCGCCGGCCTCGGTCAGCCGGTCGAGATCGCGGGCCAGCTGACGCGGATACTTGTCGAGATCTTCAGTGGGGGCGAACTGGGCCGGGTTGACGAAGATCGAGACGACGCAGCGATCGGCCGTTGCGAGCGCGGCCCCGACCAGCGAGATATGGCCGTCATGCAAAGCGCCCATGGTCGGCACCATGGCGACGCTCAGGCCTTCGCGCCGCCATTCGCGGATCTGCGCGCGAAGGCCGGGCACGGTGTCGACGACGAGCGGCTGGCTGATGGGGGGCCGGTTCATGCCTTGTCCTTGTCGCTCGCGGCTGAAAAGACGTGGCCCGGCCCGGGGAAGGTGCGGCTGCGCACCTCCGCTGCGTAGCGCGCCGCGGCATCGGCGACCGCGCTGCGCAAATCGGCGTATTCCTTGACGAATTTCGGCACCCGGTCGACCGTCAGGCCGACCATGTCGTCGATGACCAGGATCTGGCCGTCGCAATCGCGGCTGGCGCCGATGCCGATGGTGGGAATGGCAATGCGCCGGGTGAGGTCGGCGGCAACGGTCTCGACCGTGCCTTCGATGACCAGCGAAAACGCGCCGGCCTTTGCGACCGCGTCGGCGTCGCGCATGAGCGCGGCCACATTCTCCGGCGTGCGGCCCTTGATCTTGTAGCCACCGTCCTTTTCCACCGATTGCGGCTGCAAGCCGATATGGCCCATCACTGGAATGCCGGCCGCGACGATTGCGGCGATCTGGAGGGCGACGTCGACGCCGCCTTCCAGCTTCACCGCCTGGCAGCCGGTTTCCTCAGAGATGCGGCGCGCCGAGGCAAGGGCTTGCGCGGCCGAAGTCTCGTAGCTGCCGGCCGGCATGTCGACCACCACGCAGGCCTTTGCCGAGCCGCGCATCACGGCCTGGCCATGGACGATCATCATTTCCAGCGACGCGCCAAGCGTGGTCTTGTGGCCATGCAGCACCATGGCAACGCTGTCGCCGACCAGGAGAAGGTCGACATGATCGTCGAGCAGGCGGGCGACGGGATAGGTGTAAGCGGTAAGGCATACGACCGGCACGCCGCCCTTGCGGGCGCGTATTGTCTCCGCACTGATCCTGGCGACAGCTGGGGCCATTCCTCACCTCCCGCAGCCGGCGTTGACTACAGCGCCGCGCGTCCCGTGGACGCGCAAAGGACGCTGTAGCACTTTGGTTTGCGCATGATCCTTTCCGAAAATCGATTTCGATTTTCGGGGTCATGCGGCAGCGCCGACGATGAGAGCTTTAGGAACACACAGCCGGCTTGGCAAGCGTCGGTTCGCAGGTGCGAAATGGATCGGCCAATCACTGAGCGTTTCGGCATGCCGTCAGTGCCGCAGGCACCGCAAAACCCTTGCCTTCGCGGAGTCCTGACGCCATAAGCAGGAAGCTGGCACCGCCGTGCGCCCCGCGAGGATCTGAATGAAAACTTTCCTTCTGCAGTTTTTCACCTGGTGGAACCGCCAGACGCTGGGAACCCGTTTTCACACCTGGCGCCACGGCAACAAGGTCGGCCAGGATGGGGCCGGCAACGTCTACTACGAAGGCGGCGTCGATTCGGAAGGCCGCACCCGCCGCTGGGTCATCTACGCCAATTATTCGGAGGCGTCGGCGATCCCTCCGGGCTGGCACGGCTGGATGCATCACCGCGTCGATGTGGCGCCGCCAAGCGATGACTATCGGCCGCGCGAATGGGAAAAGGCGCATGAGCCGAACCTCACGGGAACACCGGCGGCTTATCGCCCGAAGGGTTCCGTGCTCACCAATCAGCACCGTCCGCAGGTGACGGGCGACTACGATGCGTGGACGCCTGGTTCTTGACCGCCGGCCGGTCCTTTGTCGCCACAATTGGCGTTTAGCTGCTTGCTGATATGACAACGGCGAATAGCCTTGGGCGTGACAGAATCACCCGGGCCCAAACCACCGGTATCTCCGCATGAACATTTTCAGCCTGACATCGATGGCCGGACTGGCGGCAATTGGCGCTATCGCCATGTTCCCGACAGCGTTTGCCGCGGCGCAGGCGCCTGCGGCAGCACCCGCAATCTCCGATCGCATCACCAATCCGGTCGCCGAATTTGCCGGCATCGACAAGATCACCGGCCGTATCATCACCTTCGATGTCTACATCGACGAAACCGTGCAGTTCGGCGCTTTGCAGGTGACGCCGCGCATCTGCTATTCGCGGCCGGAGAATGAAGAGCCGAAGACCGATTCCTTCGTCGAAGTCGACGAAATCACGCTCGACCGCAAGATCCGCCGCATCTTCACCGGCTGGATGTTCGCCGAGAGCCCCGGCCTAAACGCCGTCGAGCACGCCGTCTATGACGTCTGGCTAAAGGGCTGCAAGCAGAAGTCGGATGTGCCGCCGCCCGACGCGGCCAATGCCGAGACGCCCAAGGTCGACACGTCCAAGCCAAAGCCCGCCGCTGCTCCGGCCGCCGAACAGCCAGACCCCACGGAACCTGACGCGACCAACACCAACTGATCCTCCGGAACCGTGGTGGCAACTATGCGTTGGGCCATGGACGATGACGCATTTATGCGCTTGGAGGATATTCTGATGTCGGACAGCAAACGGATAACGGCCAGCAAAGACGACCTGCTCGAACTCGAAAAGGGGTTCTGGACGGGCGACGAAGCTTACTACGCCGCCAATGTCGACACAGAATGCCTGGTGGCATTTCCTGAGATGGCACAGGCAATGGACAATGCCGATCTGGCCAAGACCGCGACCAAGCCCAACCGCTGGCGCGACCTTCAGATCGACCTCAAGGGTATCATCGAGCCCGGCAGCGACATTATCATGCTGACCTATGAGGCTCATGCGACACGGGAAAACGGCGAGCCCTACGCGGCGCTGGTCAGCACTGGCTATGTCCACCGTGTCAACGGCTGGAAGATGATGTTCCATTCGCAGACGCCGATGGAAGCCGCGAAGGGCTGACCCCTTTCACCGGTCGAGCCGGCTCGGCCGCTCGGTCTCCGATCAGGGATAAAAAACGGCTTCGCCCTTCAGCGCGTCGGCCAACATCTTCTCGTATTTGACGCGCGGCACGTCGACCGCGCCGAAGCGTTTGAGATGCTCAGTGGTGAATTGCGTGTCGAGCAGGGCAAAGCCGCGCGCCTTCAGCCGCTCGACCAGATGATACAGGCAGGTCTTGGACGCGTCGGTTTCCCGGGCGAACATGCTTTCGCCGAAGAACACGCGACCGAGCGAGACGCCATAGAGGCCGCCGACCAGCCGTTCCTCGCGCCATGCCTCGACCGAATGGCAGTGCCCCAGACGGTGCAGTTCGATATAGGCTTCGCGGATCGGCGCGTTGATCCAGGTCGAGCGGCGCTCCTCGCGTTTTTCGGCGCAGCCGTCGATCGTCGCCTCGAAATCGAAATCGAAGCGGATGTCGAACGGGTGCTTGCGGATCGTCTTCCGCAGGCTCTTCGGCGTGTGGAAGCCGTCGAGCGGGATGATGCCGCGCGTCTCCGGCCGCACCCAGAACACTTCCGGGTCGGAAGCGCTCTCCGCCATCGGGAAGACGCCCGAGGCATAGGCCTTGAGCAAGAGGTCGGTCGGAATGCGATAGCCGGGTGCGTAAGGGCGGGTCATCGCGGCATCATAGCGGCAATTCGGGCGCTATTCCTCTTTGGCCAGATACTTTTCCAGCCAGTGGATGTCGTAGTCGCCATTGGCGATATCGGCATTGCCGACCAGGTCGCGAAACAGCGGCAGCGTCGTTTTGATGCCGTCAACGACGAATTCGTCGAGCGCCCGGCGCAGCCGCATCATGCATTCGACGCGGTTGCGGCCGTGCACGATCAGCTTGCCGATCAGGCTGTCATAATAGGGCGGGATCTTGTAGCCGGAATAGACACCGGAATCGACGCGAATGCCGAGACCGCCAGGCGTGTGGAAATGCGTGATCGTGCCGGGCGAAGGCGTGAAGGTACGCGGATCCTCGGCATTGATGCGGCATTCGATGGCGTGGCCGTTGAACTTTATGTCCTCCTGGCGCACTGAAAGCCCGCCGCCGGAGGCGACGCGGATCTGTTCGTGCACGAGATCGATGCCGGTGATCGCCTCCGTCACCGGATGCTCGACCTGCAGCCGCGTGTTCATCTCGATGAAGTAGAACTCGCCATTCTCGTACAGGAATTCGATGGTGCCTGCGCCGGAGTAGCCGAGGTCGGCGATGGCCTTGGCACAGATATTGCCGATGCGGGCGCGCTCCTCGGCGTTAAGGGCCGGCGAGGGCGCCTCTTCCCAGACTTTCTGGTGGCGGCGTTGCAGCGAACAGTCGCGCTCGCCGAAATGCACGCCGCGGCCGGCGCCGTCGCCGAATACCTGCACCTCGATGTGGCGCGGCTTTTCCAAGTATTTCTCGATGTAGACGGCATCGTCGCCGAAGGCGGCTCCCGCTTCCGTGCTCGCTGTCTGCAAGGCGATCTCAAGGTCAGCCTCGGTAAGGGCGACCTTCATACCGCGCCCGCCACCGCCTGCCGATGCCTTGATGATCACGGGATAGCCGATCTCGGCGGCAATGCGCCTGGCTTCCTTCTGGTCGGTGACGGCGCCGTCGGAGCCCGGCACAACCGGAATGCCGAGCCGCTTTGCGGTGCGCTTGGCCTCGATCTTGTCGCCCATGATGCGGATGTGGTCGCCCGACGGGCCGATGAAGGTGATGTTGTGGGCGGCGAGAATGTCGGCGAACTTGGCGTTTTCCGACAGGAAGCCATAGCCCGGATGCACGGCATCGGCGCCGGTGATCTCGCAGGCTGCGACGATCTGGTGGATGTTGAGATAGCTGTCGCGCGACGGCGGCGGACCGATGCACACGCTTTCGTCGGCGAGCCTGACATGCATGGCGTCAGCGTCGGCGGTCGAATGCACGACCACGGTCTGGATGCCGAGTTCCTTGCAGGCGCGCAGCACCCGAAGCGCGATTTCGCCGCGGTTGGCGATGAGGATCTTCTGGAACATCCGGCCCGCTCTACTCGATCACGACGAGCGGCATGCCGTACTCGACCGGCTGGCCGTCCTCGAACAGGATCGCCGTCACCGTGCCGGCGCGCGGCGAAGGGATCTGGTTCATCGTCTTCATCGCTTCGATGATCAGCAGCGTCTGGCCTTCCTTGACCTTCTGGCCGACTTCGATGAAGGCCTTGGCGTCGGGCGAGGGCGCGAGATAGGCGGTGCCGACCATCGGCGAGGGGACCGCGTTCTTGGACGGGTCGGCCACTGCTGGTGCGGCAGCCGCGCCCGCCGCGGGCTGCTGCGCTGCCGGAGCATAACCGGCCTGCGGTGCGGCGATGGCGTGGACGGCCGGCGCCTGGCGCGATACGCGCACCTTCAGGTCGCCGAGCTCGACTTCGATCTCGGTGAGATTGGTGTCGTTCAGTATGCCCGCCAGATCGCGGATCAGTTGCTGGTCAACACCGGTCTTCTTTATCGACATTTTCGAGCCTTCTGTTTGTGGGCCGGTCATAGGCGTGCCGCCAGCGCCTGCAGCGCCAGCGAGTAGCCAAGCGGCCCGAACCCGCAGATCATGCCGACAGCGACCGGCGCGACCATGGAGACGTGGCGGAATGGTTCCCGCGCGTGGATGTTGGAGAGGTGAACTTCGGCGACGGGCAGCGGCGCGACAGCGCGGATGGCGTCGTGAATGGCAATCGAGGTGTGGCTGTAGGCACCCGGATTGATGACGATGCCGGCTGCCTTGTCGCCGGCTTCCTGGATCCAGTCGACGAGGTCGCCCTCATGGTTCGACTGGCGAAAATCAATCTCGAGGCCAAGCGCGGCGCCCGCCTGCTTGCAGTCGTCGGCGATCGCGGCAAGCGTCTTGCCGCCATAGATGCCCGGCTCGCGCTTGCCGAGCGCGTTCAGGTTGGGGCCGTTCAGGACGAAAATCGTTTTCAAAAATGCCGACCTTTTCCGACGCCGGCCTCAAGCCGGCGCGCAGGGCCTTCTATAATGGGCATAGCCGCCCGCGGAAAGAGCACAAGTGCGATCTTTCACTGTCCACAACAGGCGGAAATGTGCCCGTGAGAAATAGGCTCGCGTGCAAGATCAGAGCGCGGCTTTCGCCGCCTCGATCTTTTCAGCCAGCACTTCCTGGCCGAGCGCCCCGAACACCACCTCATTGCCGACCACGTAGGAAGGCGTTCCGGTGATGGCCAGCTTGTTGGCGAGGTCGAAGGTCTTGGAGAAAGCCTCGGTGATGGTCGGATCCTTCATCTTCTCGCGCAATTTCGCCTCATCGGCGCCTAGCGACAGCGCAACCTTGATGGCCGCCGCCTCGGTGGCGCGGCCCTGGCCGCCGAGCAGGGCGTTGTGGAACTCGCCGTATTTCTCCGGATGCATCAGGTGGAAAGCCATCGAGACGACGCTGGCCTTTTGCGAATCCGGCCCGAGGATCGGGAATTCCTTGAGCACGAAGCGCAGCTCCGGATCGGCCTTTGTCAGAGCCTGCATGTCGTCGATGGCGCGTTTGCAGAAGCCGCAATTGTAGTCGTAGAATTCGACGATGGTGACCTTGCCCTTCGGATTGCCGACGACGCCGTCGAAGGTCGAGTTGAAAATCTCGGACTTGGCCTTCTCGATGACGCCGAGGCTGGCTATGCGCTGCTCTTCCTTCTGCTTGGCCTCGAGCGCCTCCTGCACTTCAAGCAGCACTTCGGGGTTCTTCAGGAGATAGTCGCGGATAATGCCCTCGACCTCGGTGCGATCGATCTTGGTGTCGGCAGAGGCGGTCTGCACGGTCTGCGCCGTGCCGGCCTTGGCCACCTGCGGACTGCCGGCGACGAACCCGAAAGCGAGCATGGCAAGAGCAGCCGCCACTCCCGTCGTGCCGAGCAATATTGCCTTGTTCATCGTCTCATCCTCTTTACCGGTTCCGGTCTATCCTAGTCGCCGCGGGCGACCGGAAGGTTCATTTCTTGAGTTTGCCTGAAGGGTTGTAGTTTATGATGTCCTGCGCCCGAATCCAGCCGGGCTCGCCGCGCTTCAAGTCTTTTTGCGCGCGCATGGCGAAAATTTTCGCATTCGTGTAATCGCCGGAATAAAAGTGGCCCTCGGCGGTGGCGAGTTCCGCCGCCGGAATGTTGCCAAGCTCGCCATAGGCCTGGGCGAGATAGCGGTATCCGACCGTGTTTTCCTTGTCGCGCCCGAGACCGTTGTTGATCTGCACCACCGCCTTCTTCAGCGAGTCGGGCGTGCCGATGGCCATCAGCGCCTGGCCGAGGGAAACGGGCAACAGGCCCGACCTCACCGGATCGAGGCTGACCGCCTTGGCATAGGCGTCCGCGGCGTCCTTGGGCTTGTTGGCCTTCATCAGTATGTCGCCGCGCATTTCCTGGAAGTAGGGGTTCTTCGGCTGTTCCTTGATCAATCCATTGGCCTTGGTCAGTGCTGCACCCAGATTGCCGTAGAGATAGGCCATCTGCGCTTCGCCATAGCGCGAGGCGAGGCTGCCCGGGGCCTTGCGGATCAGCCGCGTGGCGGCGGCCTGGCCGCCCATATAGGCGGCGATCTTGATGCGCATCATGTCGTGCCGCTGCTGCAGTGCCGGCGGATCGACCTTGTCGACGTTAGGGCTCTGCTTGACCAGCACTTCGAGATTGGCGATGCGCTCCTGCGGCATCGGGTGGCTGATGCGGTAGGGATCGACCTGCGTGCCGGAAAGCGACAGCGCGCTCTGGAAGCGGGCGAAGGTCTTCAGCATGCCCATGCCGGACTGGCCGGTGGCATTGAGATAGGTGATGGCAGAGCGGTCGGCGGTCGACTCTTCGGTGCGCTGGTAGGCAAGAATGCTGCGCTGCGCCATCTCGCCGCCGCCCGCAGCCACGCCCATGCCGGCGCCGGCAAGGCCGCGGCTGTTGGTGGTGGCGCCGGCAACGATGGCGCCGGCGCCAAGCAGCGTGGCGATGATGGCCATGGTCTTGGCGCGCTCGAGCTGGTCGCGCAATTTCTGCTGATGGCCGCCTGCGATGTGGCCGGCCTCATGGGCGATGACGCCGATGATCTCGTTGGGCGTTTCTGCCTGCATCAGCGCGCCGGTGTTGATGAACAGCCGGCGCCCGGTGACGAAGGCGTTGAAGCTCTGATCGTTGACCAGAACGATATCGACACCGTCATTGGCAAGACCGGCCGCCTTGAAGATCGGCCGCGCATAGTCGCGCACCAGCGCCTCGATCTCGGCATCGCGCACGACCGGCACCGCCTGCGCGAAGGCCGTCACCGAGCCGGTGACAGCGACGGCGGCGGCAAGCAAAAGCGTCGCGAAGCCGCGCGCTGTCTTCCCGATGGAAGATTTGGACATCGTCGATTTGGGTCGGCTCAGCATGAGGTCCACTGGTAAACGAGCGGGCGAACGATGAAAAGTCACGGCACCGAAACTAGGCGAACTTGTGATCCTCACATCAATCGGGCATTTGTGCGGCGCTGCCGCCGGTTCATGGCTTCGAGCGGCGGGCCGGACGGAGGTCAAATGGTAGTTTCGCTGTCGCGCCGCGGTGAAGTCGAGCCGTTTCACGCCATGGACATTCTGGCCGAAGCCAACCGGCTGAAGGCGACGGGCGTGCCTGTCGTCTCCATGGCCGTCGGCCAGCCATCCGATCCGGCGCCCGTGGGCGCGAGGGAAGCAGCCGCAAATGCGCTGAGGATCGGACGCATCGGCTATACCGACACGCTCGGTCTGGCGGATCTGCGCAAGGCGATCGCCGCGCATTATGGCGACCATTACGGGATCGATGTCTCGCCGAACCGGATCGCCGTGACCACGGGATCGTCGGCCGCCTTCAATCTGGCCTTCCTGGCGATGTTCGATCCCGGCGACCGCGTCGCCATCGCATCACCCGGCTATCCGGCCTACCGCAACATCATGGCCGCGCTCGGCATCGAGATCGTCGAGATCGAGCTCGGCACGGACGCCTACCTGCACGCCGAGCATTTGAAATCGGCGCACCAGGAAAAACCGCTGAAGGGCGTGTTGTTCGCCAGCCCGGCCAATCCGACAGGTGCGGTCATTCCCGTCGACGAGTTGTCCGCACTGGTGAGGACAGCCGAAGAACTCGGCATCGCGGTGATATCGGACGAAATCTATCATCGGCTGGCCTATGCCGCGCCCGACACCACTGCGCTGGCCCATGGCTCAGGCGTGACGGTGATCAATTCCTTCTCGAAATATTATTGCATGACCGGCTGGCGCATTGGCTGGATGGTGCTGCCGGAAGCTCTGGTGAGGCCGATCGAGCGCATCGCCCAGAGCCTCTACATCTCGCCGCCGGAACTGTCGCAGATCGCGGCGATCGAAGCCTTCAAGGCGACGCAAGAGCTGGAAGCGGTAAAGGCGCGCTACGCCTGGAACCGCGAGCTGTTGATGCGGCGCCTGCCGGAACTCGGATTTCCCTTGGCGGCGCCGATGGACGGCGCCTTCTACGCTTTCTGCGATGTTACCCGGCATACCAATGACAGCATGGCCTTTGCGCGCAAGATGCTAGCCGAGGCGCATGTGGCGGCTACGCCCGGCCGCGATTTCGATCCACTTCAGGGCCACCGCACGATGCGCTTTTCCTATGCCGGCAGCCATGACGACATGGTCGAGGCGATGGTGCGCATCGAGCGCTGGCTGAAATAGCGGGGACGAGCATGCCGGATCTTGAACAAGCGCTGGCCGATGTCGCCGCCGAGATGGCCGAGCGCACCGATCGCGGTGACGTCGCCACCTACATTCCGCAGCTCGGCAAGGTCGATCCGAAGAAATTCGGCATTGCCGCCGTGACCAATGACGGCCGCGTGCTGGTCGCCGGCGACGCCGACCAGGCGTTTTCGATCCAGTCCATCTCCAAGGTGTTTACGCTTACGTTGGCGCTCGGCAATGTCGGCGACGCGCTGTGGCAGCGTGTCGGACGCGAGCCGTCGGGCAATCCGTTCAACTCGATCGTGCAACTCGAGCATGAGAACGGCATTCCGCGCAATCCGTTCATCAATGCCGGCGCCATCGTCGTGTCCGACATACTGCTTGCCGGCCACCAGCCGCGCGAGGCGATCGGCGAAATCCTGCGCTTCATCCAGTTCCTTGCCGATGACGAAACCATCATCATCGACCGCGAGGTCGCGGCTTCCGAACGCGCCACCGGCTATCGCAACTTCGCGCTTGCCAACTACATGAAATCCTTCGGCAATCTCAACCATGCACCGGAGCTGGCGCTGGGCGTGTACTTCCACCATTGCGCCATCGCCATGAACTGCCGGCAATTGGCGCTGGCCGGCCGCTTCCTCGCCAATGGCGGCAGAAACCCGGCAACCGGGCACTCCGTGGTGTCTGCCGAGCGGGCGCGGCGCATCGGCGCCATGATGCTGACCTGCGGCCACTATGACGGTTCCGGCGATTTCGCCTTCCGTGTCGGCATTCCCGGCAAAAGCGGCGTCGGCGGTGGCATATTGGGGATCGTGCCGGGTGTTGCTTCGCTCGCCGTATGGTCGCCGGGCTTGAACGCCAACGGCAATTCCAAGCTGGGGTCGATCGCCTTGGAAAAACTGGCCAGGATGATGAACTGGTCGATTTTCGCCCCCTGACGCCTTCCGTCATTCGCGCATGCAAAAATCCCGCGCCGTGGTTTGAACGGCGCGGGATTTTTGTCAGGAACCTATCTTAATCGGCTGAATAGCTTAGAAAAAGCCCTTCCGCTGCCACCAGCCGGCGCGCTTCGGCTTTTCCTCGGCCTTTGCCTCGTCGGCAACGCTGGAGGAAACCACCGGCACCGCGGAGGTATCCGCGGCCACGGCTTTGCGCCGTGACGGGCGAGCCTTGGCGGGCTCGTCGTCGACGGTCGTTTCCGTGGCGGCATCGGCCGCAGCGGGGGCGGCTGCTTCGACGGCAGCTTCCGGTGCAGCCTCGGCCGCCGTCTCATCGGCGACTTCCACCACAGCCTTCTTTGCCCTTGAAGCGCGCTTCTTCTTCGGCTTTTCGGCTGGAGCGTCGTCGTTCGCCGCGGCGGGAGCCGCTGCTTCTTCAACCGCTACGGCTGCTACGGGCTCGCTTGCGGCCGTTCCGACTTCAGCGGCCTCGGCCACCGAGGCGGTTTCGCCGGCTTCGGTCTCCGTGCCGTCTTCGCGACGATTGCGCTTGCCGCCGCGCTTGCCGCGACGGCGCTTCTTGCCCTGGGCGTCATCTGATGCTTCCACCGTTTCGACGGCGCCAACCTGGGCTTCGTCTTGCTGTGTTGCATCGTCATCGCCTGGTTCAGCGGCAAAGTCGTCGCTTGCCGCCGAAACCGAAGCACCTTCGGCGCCATGCTCGCGATCGCCATGTTCGCGTTCGCGATCCTTGCCGCCGCGCCGCCTGCGGCGCTTGCGACGCTTGCGGTCGCGGCCTTCGCCGTCCTCAGCCGATCTCGGCTGCTGCTGCTGCGATTGCGGCTGCGCCTGGCGCGGCTGCTCGGCCTGTACCACAACCTCGTCGTCTTCCTCCTCGATGACGATCTCGTCCTCGGGCTCTTCCGGCTCGACATAGGCCGGGAAGGTTCGCGCTTCGACAAAGCCTTCCGGCTTTTCGGCAATGGCGCCGCGGAAGATCGCGTAGTGCTGCACACCGACCGTATCATCGGCCTCGACGGTGATGGTCAGGCCAAAGCGGCTTTCGAGTTCCACCAGCGTGCCGCGCTTGTGGTTGAGCACATAGAGAGCGGTCGCCGCCGGGGTTCGCACCGTGATGTGGCTGCGCGAATCCTTGAGCAGGAATTCCTCGATCGCCCGCACCACCATCAGCGCCACCGACGAATCGGAGCGCACATGGCCGGTGCCGCCGCAATGCGGGCAGGGCTTCATGGTCGATTCCAGCACGCTGGCGCGGATGCGCTGGCGCGACATCTCCATCAGACCGAAATGTGAGATGCGGCCGACCTGGATGCGGGCTCGGTCGTTCTTGAGGTGATCCTTCAGCCGCTTCTCGACGGAGCGGTTGTTGCGGTTCTCCTCCATGTCGATGAAGTCGATGACGATCAGGCCGGCGAGATCGCGCAGCCTCAATTGCCTGGCGACCTCTTCCGCCGCTTCAAGGTTGGTGTGGAGAGCGGTGTCCTCGATCGAGTGCTCCTTGGTGGAGCGGCCCGAATTGACGTCGATGGCGACCAGGGCCTCGGTCTGGTTGATGATGATGTAGCCGCCGCTCTTCAGCGTCACCTGCGGCTGCAGCATGCGGTCGAGCTGCGCCTCGATGCCGTTGCGCACGAAGATCGGCGTCGTGTCGCGGAACGGCTGAACCACCTTGGCGTGGCTCGGCATCAGCATGCGCATGAAATCCTTGGCCTCGCGATAGCCTTCCTCGCCGGAGACAAGAATCTCGTCGATATCCTTGTTGTAGAGGTCGCGCACCGAGCGCTTGATCAGGCTGCCTTCCTCATAGACGAGGGCAGGGGCGGTGGATTGCAGCGTCAGGTTGCGGACGTTTTCCCAAAGCCGCATCAGATATTCGTAGTCGCGCTTGATTTCCGCCTTGGTGCGGCTTTCGCCGGCGGTGCGCAGGATGACGCCCATGCCCTGCGGCACTTCGAGATCGGCAACGACCTCCTTGAGGCGCTTGCGGTCGACCGCACTGGTGATCTTGCGCGAAATGCCGCCGCCGCGTGCGGTGTTGGGCATCAGCACGGAATAGCGGCCGGCAAGCGACAGATAGGTGGTGAGTGCAGCGCCCTTGTTGCCGCGCTCTTCCTTGACCACCTGCACCAGCAGAATCTGCCGGCGCTTGATGACTTCCTGAATCTTGTACTGGCGGCGCACCGGCTTGCGGCGGCTGCGCACCTCTTCCAGCGCATCCTCGGCGCCTACGGATTCGATCTCGTGGTCGTCCGGATGCGAGGACTGCACCTCTTCCAGCATGCCGCGATCATTGTCCTCGGAGGTGGCTTCGCCACTTGCCTCGCTGGACGACCTTTCGTCACCCGGCTCCGCCGCAGGGACAGCTTCGGAGATCACATCCGCTTCGACGCTTGCCGCGATCGATGTCGGGCCGTCTTCCGACGGTTCGGTCCCGGATGTCTCGGCGTCGGAGGCTTCGCTGTCGCCATGCCCGGCATGATCGTCATGCCCGGCGGTATTGGCCGCGGCATGCTCGGAAGCAGGCGCTTCGGAGACGGCATCGCTGCCGGCATCGCCATGTTCGCCGTTCTCATCATCGGCGCCGGCGTCGCGCTTGTGTTCGCCGCGCTCACGACCCTTGCCGCCGCGCCGGCGGCCGCGCCGGCCGCGATCGCGGCTCTGGCGGTCGTCGCCGTCATTGTCCTCGTTCTCCTCGTCCTCGGCTTCCTGCGCTTCAGCGCGCAGCAAAGCCTGACGATCGGCGACCGGGATCTGGTAATAGTCGGGGTGAATTTCACTGAAGGCGAGGAAACCGTGCCGGTTGCCGCCATATTCGACAAAGGCTGCCTGAAGGGAAGGTTCGACGCGCGTTACGCGGGCGAGATAGATGTTTCCTTTGAGCTGCTTCTTGTCCTGAGATTCAAAGTCGAATTCTTCAATACGGTTACCGCGGATAACGACAACGCGTGTTTCCTCCGGGTGGGAGGCGTCTATCAGCATTTTGTTGGGCATTATTTCGTTTCCTCCCGGCAGCCGTCAGCCGCAGCTTGCGAGGCAAAGCCCGCTGCTGCGTGTCTGGGATGTGGGTGCCGGATGTCTGAATGTCCGCCGGACGCCGCTTGAGCGCCATGGCGGTGCCGCCCGCAGCCACAATGGCGCGGTTTGATGCGGACCTTTCCATGATTGCGCTTGAAGCCATCGTCACCAGCAGAACCTTTTGAACCAAAGCCCGGACGAACCGGACCAGCTTGTTTGCTCATACAGAGCCGGCACGGGAACAAACCCGGCCGTTTTCCTCACGCAGGCGATTCCCCCGCCACGGGCGCACACCTGCGAAATTCGTCGCGATCACCTGAAGCCTTTTCGCTGGAGCGAAAGGAGCCGCCTTTCATCTGACCTGTAGCAGGAAGCTGCGGGAGAAGCGGTTCCAGGATTGCAGTGATCCACCATCGCTTTTATGATTTGACGGGGTGGAAGGCAACCCCGATTTCGGATGCCGGCAAAAAGCAGTGCCGTAACGGAAGCACAGGCCTTAATCCTCGATGAAAAGGCTTGGTTAACCTTCTCTGGATACCAATCGTTAATCGAGTCTGCGGCCTGACCGGCATTTCGACCAACCACGCGGGCGCAAGCGCCAAACCGGGAGCGACTGCAAAGAAATGGGACTGGCGGGCATCATAGACAAGGGCCATGGCCGTGCAGGCCGTTTCCTGCGCGCTGCCGGTGTGCTGTTGCTGCTGGCGCTTTGCCTTGCTTTTGCGCCGGTTTCACGCGCCGCCGATGCGCCACTCGGCGCCACCGCCTACAAGATGGCCGGCGACGCTACCAAGATGCGCATCGTCATCGATTTCGACCGCGAGCCCGACATCAAATGGTTCCTGCTGCGCGGCCCCAACCGGCTGGTCGTGGACCTGCCGCGCACCCGATTCGCCATTGGCGCGAAGGACGCCAAGGCCCGCGGCCTGGTCAAAGCGGTGCGTTATGGCGATCAGGGCGAGGGATCGCGGCTGATCCTGACCGGCAAGGGGCCGTTCTCGGTCGACAAGCTCGAGGTGCTCAAGAACGAGGACGGCGCAGGCTATCGCATCGCCATCGACATGTCGGCAGCCTCCGACCGCGAGTTCGACGAAGCCCTTGCCAACCAGGCGCTGACCACTGGCTCGACCGTCTCCACCGACAAGGGCTCCAGGGTCGGCACAGGGCCGATCTCCAATCCCGGGCATCGCTTCACCATCGTCATCGATCCCGGCCATGGCGGCATCGACGGTGGCGCCGAAGGCCTCAACGGCACCATCGAGAAGAACGTGACGCTGGCCTTCGCCACCGAATTGCGCGACAAGCTCGCCGCCGTCGCCAACTACGACGTGTTCATGACGCGCGATACCGACGAGTTCCTGCGGCTCGATGACCGCGTGCGCATCGCCCGGCAGCACGAGGCCGACCTTTTGATCTCGATCCATGCCGACACGATCAGCGTCAAGGGTATCAGAGGCGCCACCGTCTATACCGTCTCCGACAAGGCATCCGACCCGGAAGCGCAGGCGCTTGCCGACCGCGAAAACCTCTCCGACCAGTTCGCCGGCATGGTGATCAAGGACGACAACAAGGAAGTCACCGACATACTGATCGACCTGATCCGCCGCGAGACGCATAATTTCTCGATGAGCTTTGCCCACACTCTGGTCGGCCAGTTGTCCACCAGCGTCGGCCTGATCAACAATCCGCAGCGCTCAGCCGGCTTCAAAGTGCTGAAAGCGCCCGATGTGCCGTCGGTGCTGGTCGAACTCGGCTATCTCTCCAACGCCAAGGATGAGGCGCAACTGCTCGACGCCGACTGGCGCGGCAAGGCGGCGCAGAGCATCACCAACGCCGTCGCCCTGTTTGCCTCCGCCAAGATGGGAACGGGAACCGGAGGCTGAGATGGTCGCCGCCGCCCACGACCGGAGGCAGCGTTGCACGCCGACAACACCAGGCGCTTTTATTTCCGGTGGGGGATGCCGAAACCGGGCACTGCCGTATTTTGCCCACATGGTGGCGACATGGGTTTTCCATCACGGATCGGGACAGTTGCGAAGGCTTGCGCGAAAGGCGCCTTCGTCTAGGAAATTCCCGAACCTCGGACTGGAGCGGGCATGATTCGTCTTATCGGCTATTTCTTTGGTATCGGCACGACGCTGGCGCTTATGGTCGCCGCGGGCGTGGCGATATACATCAGCCATCTGTCGAAAGACCTGCCCGACTACGAGGTCCTGGCCAAGTACGAGCCGCCGGTGACGACCCGCATCCATGCTTCCGACGGCTCGCTGATGGCCGAATATGCGCGCGAACGGCGGCTCTATCTGCCGATCCAGGCGGTTCCGGACCGGGTCAAGGCGGCGTTCCTGTCGGCCGAGGACAAGAATTTCTACAACCATCCCGGCATCGACATCACCGGGCTTGGCCGCGCCATCTACGTCAACCTGCAGAATCTGGGTTCGGGCAGGCGCCAGGTCGGCGCCTCGACCATCACCCAGCAGGTGGCGAAGAACTTCCTCTTGTCCTCGGACCAGACCTACGAGCGCAAGATCAAGGAGATGATCCTGGCCTTCCGCATCGAGCAGGCTTATTCGAAGGACCGCATCCTTGAGCTCTATCTCAACGAAATCTTCTTCGGTTTCGGCGCCTATGGCGTTGCGGGCGCGGCACTGACCTATTTCGACAAGTCGGTCAACGAACTCACCGTCGCGGAAGCCGCCTATCTGGCGTCGCTGCCGAAGGGGCCCAACAACTACCATCCCTTCAAGCATGCCGACCGCGCCATCGAGCGCCGCAACTGGGTCATCGACCAGATGGTCGAGAACGGGTACGTGACGCGCGAGGAAGGCGACAAGGCCAAGGCCGAGCCGCTCGGCGTGACGCCGCGTCGCAATGGCTCCTATCTGTTTGCGGGTGAATATTTCACCGAGGAAGTGCGCCGCCAGATCATCTCGCGCTATGGCGAGAACGCGCTCTATGAGGGCGGCCTTTCGGTGCGCACGACGCTCGATCCGAAGATCCAGCTCATCGCCCGCAAGTCGATGCAGAACGGCTTGCTCAAATACGACACGCTGCGCGGCTATCGCGGACCGGTGACGCATATCGATGCTTCCGGCGACTGGGGCGTGGCGCTGGGCAACGTCAAGGGGCTGGAAGACGTGCCGGAATGGTCGCTTGCCGTCGTGCTCGACAGCTCGGCGACCGGCCTTTCCATCGGCCTGCAGCCGACGCGGCAGATTTCGGGCGATATCGTCAAGGAACGCGTCGAAGGCGCCGTCAGCAAGGAAGACATGAGCTTTGCCATGCGCCATGTGGTCGATGGCAAGACGGTCAAGGCCAAGTCTCCGGCCGATGTACTGCAGCCCGGCGACGTCATCTTCGTGCAGAAGAACGAAGGGTCGGAAGGCGCCTACACGTTGCGCCAGGTGCCGGAAGTGGAGGGCGGCCTGATCGCCATGGATCCACATACCGGCCGCGTGCTGGCCATGGTCGGCGGCTTCTCCTATGCGCAGTCGGAGTTCAACCGCGCCACGCAGGCGATGCGCCAGCCGGGATCGTCCTTCAAGCCGATCGTCTATTCGGCCGCGCTCGACAATGGCTATACGCCGGCCTCGGTTATCATGGACGGACCGATCACCATCCAGAGCGGCAACACGACCTGGACGCCGAAGAACTATGACGGCACGGTGGCCGGCCCCGCGACCTTGCGCTCCGGTATCGAAAAGTCGCGCAATTTGATGACGGTGCGGCTCGCCAACGACATGGGAATGAAGCTGGTGGTGGAATATGCCGAGCGTTTCGGCGTCTACGACCATCTGGCGCCGTATCTGCCGATGGCGCTGGGTTCCGGCGAGACGACGGTGATGCGCATGGTGTCGGCCTATTCGATCATGGCCAATGGCGGCAAGTCGATCAAACCCTCGCTCATCGACCGCATCCAGGACCGCTACGGCAAGACCGTGTTCAAGCAGGACGAGCGCGGCTGCGAAGGTTGCAATGCGCCCGAATGGAACAACCAGCCCGAACCGGAACTGGTCGACAATTCCGAGCAGGTGCTCGATCCGATGACCGCCTACCAGATCACCTCGATGATGGAAGGCGTCGTCCAGCGCGGTACCGGCGCCACCATCGCCGAGCTTGGCCGCCACATCGCCGGCAAGACCGGAACGACCAATGACGAGAAGGACGCCTGGTTCATCGGCTATACGCCGAACCTCGTCGTCGGCCTCTACATGGGTTACGACACGCCGCGCGGTCTCGGCCATGGCGCCACTGGCGGCGGTCTGGCGGCACCTATCTTCAAGGACTTCATGCGCGTTGCGCTGGACGGCACGCCGAATGTCGACTTCAAGGTGCCGGAAGGCATGAACCTGGTCGCGATCAACCGCAAGACCGGCATGCGTGCCGCGTCGGGCGATCCCGGCACCATCATCGAAGCCTTCAAGCCCGGCACCGGCCCAGCCGACAGCTATTGGGTGATCGGCATGGGCGCCGACGGGTCCAACGGCGCCGGCGGACCGCTATCGCCGCAGGCAACGGAAGCCATCCAGGCACCCGGCGGCGGACTCTACTGACGACCTGATTTTTTACGTCGAATGGGCTGGCTTGTTGAGCCGGCCCATTTCGCTTTACAGGCAGCAATGCCGTGCCTATGTATCGCGCCGACCCAAGCGCCACTTCGAAAACAGGACAGAACAACCAGCCATGCGCGCGGAAACGCAGAATATTGTCGACGAGATCAGGCAGGCGATCACCCTGCTGAGGAGGCATCTTTGACTGGGATCAGGCTATAAAGCGGCTTGAATACCTGAACGTGCGCGCCGAGGATTCCAGCCTCTGGAATGATCCGCTGGAAGCGCAAAAGCTGATGCGCGAGCGCCAAGGCCTCGAAGACGGGATCGCCGGCGTCAAAAGCCTGACTCAGGCGCTGGAAGACAATATCGGCCTGATCGAACTGGGTGAGGAAGAGGGCGACCAGAGCGTGATCGCCGAGGCGGAAGCAGCCCTCCGCTCGATGCAGGGCGAGGCCAAGGCCCGCCAGGTCGAGACGCTGCTGTCGGGCGAGGCCGACGCCAACGACACCTATCTCGAAGTCCATGCCGGCGCCGGCGGCACCGAGAGCCAGGACTGGGCCTCGATGCTTCTGCGCATGTACACGCGCTGGGCCGAGCGTCGCCGTTTCAAGGTCGAAGTGCTGGAAGTCCATGACGGCGAAGAGGCCGGCATCAAGTCCGCCACGCTCCTGATCAAGGGCCACAATGCCTATGGCTGGCTGAAGACCGAGTCGGGCGTTCATCGCCTGGTCCGCATTTCACCCTATGACAGCAATGCGCGCCGCCACACGTCCTTCTCCAGCGTCTGGGTCTACCCGGTTGTCGATGACAGGATCGAGATCGACGTCTCGGAATCCGATGTACGCATCGACACCTACCGCTCATCCGGTTCGGGCGGCCAGCACGTCAACACCACGGACTCGGCGGTTCGCATCACCCATATCGCCACCGGCATCGCGGTTGCCTGCCAGGCCGAACGCTCGCAGCACAAGAACAAGGCGAAGGCCTGGGAAATGCTGCGCTCGCGCCTTTACGAGGAAGAGCTGAAGAAGCGCGAAGCGGTGGCCAATGCCACAGAAGCGTCGAAGAGCGACATCGGCTGGGGTCACCAGATTCGTTCCTATGTGCTGCAGCCCTACCAGTTGGTGAAGGACCTGCGCACCGGCGTCGAGAGCACCAGCCCGTCGAGCGTGCTCGACGGCGACCTCGACGACTTCATGGAAGCCTCGTTGTCGCAGCGCATCGAGGGCGGTGCCGGTGAAGCCGTGGCCGACCTCGACTAGGATATGTTCATATTCAGCTGAGGCCGGCCTGCGAATGGATGATACCTGCGCTTCCGCCACTTTCTTGAATAAGAACATCCCTTGGCGGGGGAGCGAAGGAGGAACCATGACTCGCAGGCTCACCGGCAAATGCTTTTGCGGCACGGTTCAGTATGAAGTGGCGGACGAGTTCGTCTATGCCGCGATCTGCCATTGTTCGAACTGCCGGCGCACCACAGGTTCCGCCTTCAAGCCCTTCGCCGGCATCGAGCGCGAGAAACTTGCCCTTGCCGAAGGGCATCACGGGCTCATCCATTTCGGCGATGACAGCGGCCACGATGCGCATTGCAGCCGCTGCGGCTCGTTGCTGTATTCGCTGGTCCGCGACGGCGCCTATGTCCATGTCGCCATGGGCACGCTGGTCGACGATCCGACGATCCGGCCGACCGCGCACATCTTCGTCGGCTCCAAAGCGCCATGGTTCACCATCGCCGACGACTTGCCGCAATATGAAGGGCATGTGGTCGCCGGTCCAGGCGAAGTATAGGCTGGAACCACATTCGGCCAATCCCGTTGTTTCGATGCCCGTCTGCCGGGAGTTGAGCCTGGCCTTGGATCTCGTCAGCGGTTGCAGATAGCGGCGTAGATGTGGCGGCCTCGCGCAGCAACTTCTTGCGCCAGCCTAGGAATCAGCCCAGCATCCGAGGGCTGGAAGAGAAAAAGCATTTATGGCCGGACGCGGCATATCTGCGACCTGACGATCCGGCCACTGGGAAGACACGTTCCGGGAACGGGCAAGCGAAACGCTTGATGCTCGTTTGAAAGGAACGCTTCCATGTCTGCTGCCACTCTCCGATCGGCCAGAGCCGTTCAACCGGCTGGCCGACTCCTGTTTTCCTTGTTCGTGACCCCGATCTTTGCAATCGCGATGCTTGCTGCGGTGCTGACCGCACCCGCCTTCGCCCATGACGCCAAGCCTACGGCGGCGAAGCCGCAAGGCTGGAGTTATCCCTTCGCCTGCTGCGCAAACTACGACTGCCGTACCACCCATACCGGCGAGGTGCTGGAAAAGCCGGAGGGCTATGTCATCGCCGGAACGGGGGAGGTCGTGCCGATGAGCGACAAGCGGGTCAAGGACTCACCCGACGGCGATTTCCACTGGTGCGCGCACCAGGCCGGCCTCGACGCAGGCAAGACGATCTGCCTGTTCGTGCCACCGCGTTCCTACTGAGTTCTGTTGGCAGTTCTCATCGGAAGCCGGCCTTGGTGCTGAAGGCGCTTGCGTCAGACGGAAGCAGCGAGTGCTGAGGCGAAGTCGCGATACGGCCGCAGTGGGCGACCCAGAAGTGCCGTCAGGCGCTCGACGTCGCCGGTCTCGGGCAGCATCCCGTCGGTAAAGAAACGCTCGCCCATCAGGCGCATGTCGTAGGCCATCCAGGCGGGCAGGAACTGCTTGAGATTTTGCTCAAAACCCTCCGTATTGTCGCCGCTGTAGCTGATCGGGCGGGCGAGTACGTCTGACCAGATTGCGGCAATGTCCGTCCCGGTCAGTGTCTGCGGACCGACGAGGTTGATCCTCTCGAACGCAAGCGGCTCCTTGGACCGTTCGCGACGCAGCAGCTCAAGAGCGGCGATCTCGGCGATATCGCGGGCATCGATCATGGCGAGACCCTTGGGGCCGATCGGCATTGGGTAGGTGCCGTAGCCGGTGATGACGTCTTCGACCGTCAGATCGTTCTGGATGAAGTAGGCCGGGCGCAAGATCGTAGCTTTGAAGTCCATCTGTTCGATCATTCGCTCCACGCCGAACTTGCCCGCGAAATGCGGCACGTTCACATAGACGTCAGCGTGGATCACCGAGAGATAGACGATCCGCTCGATGCCGGCCGATCGGGCGACATTCAAGGCGATCAAAGCCTGGGTGAATTCGTCCGGCACCACGGCGTTCAAGAGGAACAGCGTGGAAACGCCAGACATGGCTTTGCGCAGCGAATCGACATCGAGAAAGTCGCCTTGCACGACGGATACGCCTGCCGGAAAACTGGTTTTCGACGGATCGCGCACGAGAGCACGCACATCGGCGCCGCGCTTGGCGAGCTGTTCGACGACTTGGCGGCCGATATTGCCGGTGGCGCCGGTAACGAGAATGGTCATGGAATTTCTCCTGTTGGGTTGCTTGACAGCCCCAATATGTGTGGCTCACAAAGAGCCCAGTAGACGGCAATTTTAGACACGTCGTCTCACTGGTGGGACAGTCATGGATCTTTTAGCCCTTGCCGATTTTAACCTCGTGGCTCGCCATGGCGGCTTCGGCAAAGCGGCAAGGTCCACCGGCCGGCCCAAGGCAACATTGTCCCGGCGCGTTGGCGAATTGGAAAGCAGTCTCGATCTGCGTCTGTTCGAACGGGGTGCGCGTAACCTGAAGCTGACCGAAGAAGGACGGGCGCTCTTCGAGCGGACGGGGGCGTTGCTTGCCGAGCTGGACGAGACGGCATCGGCGATTGCCTCGGGCGGCCAGAGACCCAAGGGCAGATTGCGGATCAGCGCGCCTTTGCATTTTTCGCAGACTGCAATGGGGAGGATCGCCGCGGGATTTGCCCTGAGGTATCCTGAGGTGAGGCTTGAAGTGACCACCGAAGACCGGCATGTCGACATGATCGAGGAAGGCTACGATCTGGTAATCCGGGTCAATCCGGATCCCGATGAAAGCCTGGTCGGACGGGCGTTTCTCCGCGACCGCCTGGTCGTTGTGGCGAGCCCGGACCTTCCTCGCCCGGCCGATGGGCTCGCCGCTCCTGGCGTTGCGCGCGGGACGGGCGAGCGGCAAACATGGCAGGTGAAGACACCAGGTGGCCGGGCAACACTTAGAATCGAGCCGGTCCTCGCCTTGTCGACGCTCATCATGGTCCGGGATGCGGTGCGAGCCGGCATCGGCGCAGGACGGCTTCCCATTTCGTTGGTGGCCCACGACCTGGCTGACGGCACACTGGTGAATTGGGGGGATATTGACGGCCCCGAAATTTCTCTATGGACGCTCTACCCCTCCCGGCGGCTGCTCAGCGCGCGCGTGTCGGCGTTCCTGGATTTTCTGAAACAGGCTTTCCCAAACGGGACGCCGGACGAACTGGCCGCCTATATCGGCAGGTGACGACGATTGGGAGGTGACGACGGGCCTGCTTCAGCCAGAGCGCCGCTCGGCTCGATCGACCGGAGCCTGCTGACAGACAGTTGTCAGGAGCCTTCCTTTATGGTGCCTTGCCGCATGGGTGGCGGGCAACGGAGAGGAAAGCTTTTCATGACCATCAAGGCCAGCTGTCATTGCAAGGCGACGACGTTCGAGGTTTCGCAGGCGCCCGAGACGGTAACACAATGCACCTGCTCGTTCTGCTCCAAGCGCGGTTCGCTGTGGGCTTACTACGTTCCGTCGCAATTCAAGCTCACCAGCTCGCCGGAAAACGTTTCCTTCTATCAATGGGGATCGAAGACCGTCAAACACGGGTTTTGCGCCATTTGCGGCTGCGGCACCTTCACCGAAACGCCGGACTGGTCGACCGGAAAACCGGACTTCGACAATCCCAAGATCTCAGTCAATTCGCGGCTGTTCGACGATTTCGACCTCGACAAGGTCGAGGTGGTCGTCATTGACGGCAAGAACCTCTGGTAGGCCAGCACCAGCCACCGAAGCGGAAGTGTGGCGCGAGCGGGGAGAAGCCGCTTTCGCCGCTCGGTTTTTCGCCGCATTTCATGTTACAAGACCGGAGAAGGGCTTATATGCGCGAGCCGCAAAGGCCGCGCTTTGGAGAGGGACGATCCTTATGAAAAAGACTGTGCTCGTCGCCGTTGCGACGGCTGTGCTGGTGAGTGCCTGCACCACGACCGATCCGTACACCGGGGAGCAGAAGGTTTCGAACACCGCAGCCGGCGCCGGCCTTGGCGCCCTGGCGGGCGCGGGCCTCGGCCTGCTTGCCGGCGGCAATGACCGCCGCAACGCGCTGATCGGCGCCGGTATCGGCGCGCTGGCCGGCGGCGCCATCGGCGCGACCATGGACCAGAACGAGGCTGAACTGCGCCGCCAGCTCGAAGGCACCGGCGTCAGCGTCACCCGCACCGGCGACCAGATCATCCTCAACATGCCGTCCGACATTACTTTCAACGTCGACCAGGATGCGGTGAAGCCCGGCTTCTACCAGGTGCTGAACTCGGTTGCGCTGGTGCTGAAGAAGTTCAAGCAGACCACGGTCGACGTGTTCGGCCATACCGATTCGACCGGTGGCGACGAACACAATTTCGATCTGTCGCAGCGCCGCGCATTGGCGGTCGCCAACTATCTCTCAGGCCAAGGTGTCGATTCGCGCCGCTTCGCCGTCACCGGATTCGGCAAGACCCGTCCGATCGCGTCCAACGGAACGGCGGCCGGCCGTGCGCAGAACCGGCGCGTCGAGATCCAGCTTTCGCCGCTGACCTGAATTGTTCGGCATCGAAATGCGAAGGCGGCCCCCGCAAGGGGCCGCTTTCTTTTTGGGCTCCTGTGGTCCGCCAAAAGGTCTAATGCATTAGAGATTTCTAATAATCCCTTTCCGGAGACCTTTGAAGGGATTAGCATTGGCGCGGTTCCAGAGGGGATGGGGCGATACAAACGGCCGCGCAGTCACTTAGTCGGCCCCGGTCCTGCACGGCCAGATAAGGAAATCTGGGAGGAATGCATGACAAGAACAGCTCGTCTTGGGCGCTGCGGCGTCCTCATTTTGACAGGTCTGGCCTCAGCTTGGTGCGCAGCCGCCACGGCTCGAGCCGAGGACGCCAACAAAGCCGACATCGAAGCTTTGAAGAAATCGCTCGCCAAATATGAGGACTACACGGTCGCCGTCCGCGACCTTTATCTGTCGACTGTCGGGTGTGTCTATTACAGCGGGGACAGGATCGAGGGCGCAATGGACTATCCGAAGGGCGCTATGGGCATCCATTTCGTCAACGTCCCGAGTGTCGGTCAGAAACTCGATCCGATGCGCCCCAATGTGCTGATCTACGAGCCGACCAAGAAAGGCTTGAGATTGGTTGGCGTGGAATGGCTGGTGCCCCTGACGCCAGACACCAAGGAACCTCCAAAACTATTTGGCCAGACCTTCATGGGACCGATGGAAGGGCACTATCCGCTCATTCCGAGGGAGTTCGTCCACTACGACCTTCATGCTTGGCTGTTCAGAGACAATCCGAACGGCATGTTCAGTCCGACCAACCCGAACGTGAAATGCAGCAAGGCAGAGTTTCCGATGCTGGAAAAACCGACCAAGATGATGCCCGGCCCGATGTGACGGACGGGCCAGGATAGGAGCGTGCCAAGAGTGCAAGCTGGCCGGCTGCATTTGAGAGCGCTCGGGATCAGGTTCGGAGGACGATCGGCATGAGGGCTGGCGCGCAGGAAGGCTGCCCGCATGAAGACAGGTATCTGGTCGCAGAAGCCGACAATGGCGCTGCGAGCCGTCAGTCGAAGGTAAAAGCGGCCCGCAAGGGCCGTTTTGTTTGGCATGTCGGACCCTGTAATCAAGGCCTACGAGGTCGGCTGATCGACAATTGCCGCAACGATACGGCGCACGATCGGCAAGACCAGCAGCAGACTTGGAAAGCCCACTAGCCATGATGCTCCCCATGCATACGGCCAGGTCGCCACGAAACCGGTTGTCCAGCCCGCATTGATCAGCGTCGCTACCGCGGAAACAATGCACGACATCAGGATGGAAAGAACGAATGGCATCACCAGCGCATTGTAAGAGGCCGGTAGCTTTCTCGATTTCAAAACCTTGTGGGATGACGGTCGCATCACCTATCTCCTTCTCGAAAAGTGAAAGTATGCGCGGCTGAGCGCAGTCAGGCGGCCTGCGCCATTTGCTGGGCCAGGTTCCGAATAAAGCCGCGCAACGAACGCGGTTCGCGGCCCAGGGCGGCGCGCAATGTCAGACTGTTTCCGCCAAGGCCATAGTGGGCATAGTGGGCGTATATTTTGGCCAGCACCTGCATTTGGCGGTCATTGTAGGGAAGGCGTGCCTCGGCCGCCCACTCGCCAAATGTCGGCTCACCAGAAGAGATGGGTCGGCCAAGTTCCTCACTCATCATCGCAACGATGTCTTCCCGGCTGTGCATGCCGTCAGCGCACAGATCGAGGGTCGCGTAGGACAATCGCGCTTCGGTTAGGGCGATCGCCGCCACCTCAGCGACATCGCGGTAGTCGACGCGGGCCAGCTTCGCCGTCTTTGGAAACGGTTCCGAGAAAACACCATGTTCAACGACGGACGGCCAGGCCGCTGCGAGGTTCTGCATGAAATTGGCAGGGTGCAGAATCGTATATTCCATCGTCGTCGAGTAGAGAGCAGCCTCGACAGGCACCTTGCTGGCATGGTTCTTCAGTCGCGTATTGGTAGGCTGGATCACCGACGAGAAGACGAACTTTCGAACTCCTGCTCGCGTGGCGGCCTCAACCATGGCAACGCCCATGGCTGCTTCATCGGGAGCAAATGCCGGCCCAATGTGAAAGACGCCGTCGACGCCCTCGACCGCCCTTTCGAGGCTCTGACGATTTCGCAAATCTCCTGTCGCAACCTCGGATGCCCCTAGCTTCCGGGCCTTTTCGGCATTCGCAGGGTCGCGAACGAGCGCTCGAACATTGGCATTGCGTCGGACAAGTTCAGGCACGACAAGTCCCGCAACTCGGCCTGTGGCACCAACGACCAGAACAGTTGGATTGGCTACTTGCATGACGATTCCCTTCCATCAAGCCTGTCCTCGCGGGACAACTTGCAGAGAGGTACGACGTCGCAATTGTCGTTACAATTACCCGTTTTTGCGATATATTATGTCGAAGATCGGGAGAATACATGAGCCGGATGGACGATTTCGAGGCTTTCATCGCGATCGTCGAGCATGGAAGTCTGACGACTGCCGCACATCGGCTGAACCGCTCGCTGCAGTCGGTCAGCCGGTCCCTGGCGGCACTGGAGGAATCAGTCGGCGTCGAGCTGATCCACAGGACAACGCGTCGCTCGACACCGAGTGAAGTCGGAGCAGCCTTTTTCAACCGGATCAAACCGGCGGTCGACGAAATAAACGACGCAAGACTTCAGGCGATCAATCAACGATCGGAGCCGGCAGGCGTCCTGCGCATCGGGGCGCCGGTTCTGTTTGGCCCGAACGTCCTGATGCCTGTCATCGCGGAATACATGAGGACATTTCCTCGGGTCGAGGTCGATCTTCAACTTTCCGATGGATTTGCCGATCTTGGCGCCGAAGGTCTCGACCTGGCAATACGTATCGGCGATTTGCCGGATTCCAACTTGAAAGCCAAACGCCTGGGGGCGTTGCGGCGCGTTGTGTTCGGCGCGCCTTCCTATTTCGCGCGGTGCGACCGGCCGGCCCATCCCTTCCAGCTGAGTGAGCACAGTTGCATCATCAGAACCGCTAACGAGCGTCCAGGTGAATGGACGTTTCAGATCGACGGGAAACCCCGGACCGTGAAGGTCGCAGGCGCTTTTCGCTCCAATCTGATGACCTCGGTCTATGCCGCCGCAATCCACGGACTGGGTTTGGGCTTCTCGCCTCTGTGGCAGATAAGACATTTGGTCGACGACGGTCTCGTCGAACTGGTTTTGACGGAATTCGAGCCGGCACCGGTGCCGATCCATGCCTTGTGGCAGGAAGGCCGGTCATCTTCGGCCAAGGTTCGGGCATTTCTGGATTTATTGGCATCCCGCCTGGAACTCAAAAGCCTGTAGCATCGACGGGTATTTGAAGCGCTCCAGGCCGGAAGAGATCGGGCAGATCGAGCCTGTCTTGCGATTACCGCGCATGGCGCTGATTGATCCTGAGCGGGCTCCAGATCTCGCATCCCAATCGCGTCCAGGAAAGCCGCGCGTCCTCGGGACGCCGCGGCTCATGGAATCAGACCTTGGCGACGATCTTCATGAAGGCCGGCATGTCGTCGCCGAAGCCGACGGTGCCGTCATTGTCTTCACCGCGGTTGTTGCCGCGGGCAGGGCGGCTGTTGCTGGCGCGCTGCGGCCTTGTGTCGCCGCGTTCCGGGGCGCGGTTCTCGTTGTTGCGATCGGAGACCTTGCGGTCGCTGTTTTCGGAGCGGATCGCTTCCTTGCGCTGATGCCGTTCGCCGATGTCGGCGACCGCGGCCTCGGCTACCACCGGCTGTTCCTCGCGCGCGGCATCTGCCGCTGGCGCGTCGTCGCTGCGCTTGGCATGGCGTTCGCGCGGCTTGCGCTCGCCACCCTCCTTGCGATCATGGGCCTTGCGGTCCTCGTCCTTGCGGCCGGCGCGGCGCGGAGCGCCACGGCCACGGCGGGGCGCTTCGTCCTCGCCGCCTTCGCTGGCGACCACGGTCGACAGGTCGCCGTCATGCCACTCGATCTTGTTGCCGATCAGCCGCTCGATGGCGTCGATGTATTTGGTGTCGGACTTGGTGGCGATGGTGAAGGATTTGCCCGAGCGTCCGGCGCGGCCGGTGCGGCCGATGCGGTGGACATAGTCTTCGGCGTGGATCGGCACGTCGTAGTTGAAGACGTGGCTGACGTCGGGAATGTCGAGGCCGCGCGCGGCGACGTCGGACGCCACGAGATAGCGCAATTTGCCATCGCGGAAATTGGCCAGCATCTGCATGCGGGCGCGCTGGTCCATGTCGCCATGCAGGGCGCCGGCGTCGAAATCATACTTCAGCAGCGAGCGGAACAGCTCCGCGACCTCGACCTTGCGGTTGCAGAAAATGATAGCGTTCTTCAGCTCGGCGTCTTCGGCCTTTATCAGATTGCGAAGCGTCTCGCGCTTGTCCCACGGCTTGGAGCCGGACTTGACCAGGCGCTGGATGATGTTGGTGGCAGCGGATGCCGCCTTGGAAACCTCGACGCGCACCGGCGCATGCAGGAACTTCTCGGTGAGCTTGGTGATCTCCGGCGGCATGGTCGCTGAGAAGAACAGCGTCTGCCTGGTGAACGGGATCATCTCGCAGATGCGCTCGATGTCGGGGATGAAGCCCATGTCCAGCATGCGGTCGGCCTCGTCGATGACGAGGATCTCGACGCCGTTGAGCAACAGCTTGCCGCGCTCGCGGTGATCGAGCAGACGGCCGGGCGTGGCGATCAGCACGTCGGCGCCGCGCTCCAGCTTCTTGTCCTGCTCGTCGAAGGAGACGCCGCCGATCAGCAGCGCGATGTTGAGCTTGTGGTTCTTGCCGTATCTGATGAAATTCTCTTCGACCTGCGCGGCGAGCTCGCGCGTCGGCTCGAGGATCAGCGTGCGCGGCATGCGGGCACGGGCCCTGCCTTTTTCGAGGCGGGTCAGCATCGGCAGCACGAAGGAAGCCGTCTTGCCGGTGCCGGTCTGTGCTATGCCCAGAATATCCTTGCCGAGCAAGGCATGCGGGATGGCGCCAGCCTGGATCGGCGTCGGCACGGTGTAGCCCGCATCGGTGACTGCGGAAAGGACCTTGGGCGACAGGCCGAGGTCTGAAAAGGTCAACGCTTCTAGAGCGGTCGTGGTGTCTGAGGACAAGAGTTGCTGTCTTTGGCTGGTTCGGGGAAGCGCAACGGCATCCGTCGCGGCAAGCACAGCGTGCCTGCAAGATTGGTATTGCGATTAGGCGCAAGCCCGCGATTTGTCAACAGAAACGGGCGGGATTGGCACGATTGTGAAAACGTAAGCTTAATCGCGATGCTTAATTAGGTAGTCACTCTTTGCGCCGGCTCAATAGCGGAACTGCTCGGCGAGAATGCGTTCGTTCCACGAATGGTTGGGATCAAACAGCAGCGTTGCCGTCGCAGTCGGCGATTCGCGGACCGTTACGGAAGCCACCGCCTTGACCTCGGTGTGGTCGGCGGCGGTGTTCACCGGGCGCTTTTCCGACTCCAGAATATCGAAGCGTACGGTCGCCTTGTTTGACAACAAGGCACCCCGCCAACGGCGCGGCCGGAACGGGCTGACCGGGGTCAGCGCGAGCAACGGCGCATCCAGCGGCAGGATCGGCCCGTGCGCCGAAAGATTGTACGCGGTGGAGCCGGCCGGCGTCGCGATCATCACGCCGTCGCAGTTCAGTTCCTCGATGCGGACCTGCTCGTCGACGGTGATGCGGATCTTTGCCGTCTGGTAGGACTGACGCCACAGCGCCACCTCGTTGATGGCGAGTGCCGAAACCGTCTCGCCCTCATGCGTCAACGCCAGCATTTCCAGCGGGCGGATCGTTTCGGCGACGGCGGCCGCGATGCGCTCGGTGAGGCCCCCGACGCGGTACTCGTTCATCAGGAAGCCGATGGTGCCACGGTTCATGCCGTAGACCTTCTTTCCCGTGCTCATCGTGTCGCGCAAGGTCTGCAGCAGGAAGCCGTCGCCACCCAGTGCCACCACCACCTGGGCGTCGTCGAAGGATGCCTGGCCATAGCGGGCCGACAGGCTCTCCATCGCCGCCTTGGCATCGGCAGTGTCGGAGGAGACGAAGGCGAGATTGGCTTTGCTCATGACATTCCGATGGCGGTCGGCCGATGGCGGTCGGCGGCGGTTGCGTGGGGTAGCATGGGCAAGCGCATCTGCAAAGGGAGGCATCGTCCGGGCCAGTTGCGGCCGCGGCGAAACGAAATCGGCGGCTCGCGCTTCATGTCGCCGGAACGGCGAATGTGATGGTTAAGTGCGAGCTTAAGCACTCGTAAAGCCTGATCGATCATGTTAGCCGACAGAGGATGGGTGGCTGGGGGGCTAGCCAGTCGAGACCTGTCTATTGCCGGTGACACGCCTGATTATCGTCTTCCTTGTGATGGGAAGTTTCGCCCTTCTCTTTGCGGAGCTTGTGCGGCAGTCCGAAGACATGAGCTCCAGGCCGATGGCCTCACGCTGCGGCGGCGCCGGCGTGCCATGCCCGCAAAACGCATTGTAGGCGAAGCCAATCCGCCAACGACGATCCGTCGCCTACTGCCCGACAATCCTCAGATTGGCGTTGCCGTAGAATGTGTAGGCGAGATAGGTCGGATCGCCGGTCCGGTAGAATTCTCTGCGGACATCCTGCAGGATCTCGGCCAGATAGACCGGCCCGTCCTTGATCCGCGTGCTGATGCCGCCATAGAAATCGGTCGAGAAGGCCGCTGCCGCGCGGTCGGTCAGTGGCCACATGCCGCCGATGAAGCCGGAAGCGCCGCCCGCCAGCACCGCCGGACCCCAGCCCTGCACGAAACCGCCGAGCATCTGCGAACGGCCGGTGTCGCAGGCGTTGAAAAAGTAGAACGGATTGCCCTTGCCATGCGCGGCCGCGACCAGCGCGGCCCATGTATCGGGGTCGAGCGACTGGTCGACGAGATCGATGGCAAAGACCGGCCGGCCACTGCTCGGCTGGTTGACCTCGCCATGACCGGAGAAATGAATGAAACCGGTCGAGACTTCACCGACCAGTTTCTCGAAAGAGGTGAAATCGCCATCGAAGCGGCGGTAGCCGTAAAGCTTGCTCAGCGCCGCGATCTCGTCCTGCTGAAAGCGCAGCGAGCGCTTGTCGAGATAGGAGGGCGCGACGGCCGCGACGCCGGTGAAGGTCATGCGGTCGAGCGGGTTGTCGACCTGTGAGGCACTGCTGCGCGGAGCCCAGCGCGCCAGCCGGTAGCCCATGCCGAGAAAACCGTCGGCGACGGCGCCGTCGGCGCTGCGCGGGCGGATCAATTCCCAGGGCAGCGTCGGGCTGTTCGAGGTGATCTGGATCGAATGGAGTTCGCCTTTGCCGCGCAGCGACCAGAACACGTCCTTGAACGGTTTCGGCACATAGTCGCGGTAGAGCGCATCGCCAAAACCTTCGGCGGCGAGCGTGACAAAGCGCTTTTGCGCCCCCGTATCGCTGCTTGCGGCAGGCTGCTGCAGCGAAACGGCGCCGCGCAGGCTCAATCCGAGCTGCAGCAGGCGGCGGTATTCGGAGTCCAGCCATGCCGCCATCTCAGGTGGCGTCGAGAACGTATCGGTCACCGGACCGGCCAGATGCGGCGAATGGATGATGATCTGCCCCGAACCCAGCCCGCTCGGATCGTCATAGAGGATGGTCACGTCGAGATCGGGGACGTCATCGCCGGCTGCGCCGCCGAGCGTCACATTGCCAGTTACCGCCGGCTGCGGCGCCGCTGCGGCCAGCATCAGCATGGCAGGTGCTGCGGAGCGTTCGGCTGTGGCGCTCAGAGCGGCTGCCTCGACAGGCGCGGTGCGGCGAATGATAACCGACCGCGATGCCGATCCCAGGAACCTCTCGGCGCTGTAGGTGCGCGCGATGAACTGGGCCGGCTTGCTGTCCTTGGCGATCGGCCGCGCCTTGACGTCGAAGCGGACGAAGTCGCTGTCGCCCTGGCGGTAGAGCGTCGTCCGTCGGCTCCATTTGCCGCCGTCAGCGAGATCGAAGCCGGAGGCGAACAGATCGATATCGATCGGCCATTGCTCGGTTCCCGCCGGCATCGCCATGGCCAGGGCGCCATCTTCCGTCACCGACGAGCCCGGCGCTGCCTTCACCTTCACTTCGGGCGTGAATTGCTCTTCGGTAAGGGCGATCGAAACGGTCACCGTCTCGCCGGCGACAATCTCATCCGGCGCATCGATGGTTGGATGGCGCACCACCTCGACAGCGCCCGTCTCGGGTTGTGGAAGGGCGCCGCCGGAAGGAGGGCTTTGCGCCTGGTCGATGGGCGGCGGCGCTGGTTTCGGTGGCGCCTGCGCCTCCGGCGGACTTTCGGCGCCGGTCGCGGGTGGCGGGGCCGATGTCATGCCGTCCTCAGGGGGGATCCCTGCCTTATCGGGGGGCGGTTCGGCGCCGGTGGCTCCGCCATCCTGCGGATAGGTCCCGCCGAGATTGTTCTGGGCAGCGGCCACAGCTGCGTCTTCAAGACGTTGCTTTTCCTCTTCGTATCGTTGCCGAGCCTGCTCTTCCTGCAATTGGCGCTGCTGTTCCTGGCGTTTGTATTCCTCGTAGAGCGCCGCCTCCTTGGCGCTGTCGCCCATCGCGGCATCGGGACTGCCGGAGCCCGGTGCAACGTCCATGGGGTAGGGCTCCTGACCGCTGCCATCGGCGTAGTCGCTGCCATCAGGCTCCCAACCGCCACTCCCGGAGATGTAGCCGCCGCTCGCCATCGCCGGCGGTGCCGGTTCCGGCACAAGCGGCAGCGCCGGTGCCGCGCCGGCCACCTGGTCCGGCGTCAGCACAAAGGCAGCGTCTGCCGAGCGGCCATATGCCATCCATGGCCACTGGGCGCCTGACGTTTTGTCGATAGTGGTTTGCCTGACCGAGGCGAGGATGATGGCTATGTCCGCGCCGCGCTTGACCAGCGCAGCGGTGAGCGCATCGGCAAATACGGTGACGGGGCGGGCTTCGCCCAGTGCAACGGTTCCGGGCTTGGCCGACAGAGCGACGATGGCGTGGGTGAGGGGATCGACCGCCGCCAGACCCTGCATCACGCCGGAAGTAGGGTTGTGGCCATCGCCGGGATTGTCGAGCAGAACCACCTTCAATGTCGGGGTTGCCTCGAGCGCCTGCATGAACAGATCGAGGGGCAATGCCGTCTGGTCGACCGTTTCCTTTGAATCGATCCGGGTGCCGCGCGTCAGTAAATAGTTCCTGCCGTTGGCCTGCGCGGTGTGGCCGACATAGTAGAAGATGCCGACGGAGTCCGGTTTGGCCAGGGATTGGGCGAAATCATGCATGGCGCGCGCGACATCGGCGCGGTCGCCATCCGACACCTGCCGGACGGTGAAGCCAAGCGATCGTAGTGTCGCTGCAACGAGTTCGGCACTGAGGTCGGCGTTGGCGATTGCCGGTGAGCCCTCAGAGGCCGGATTGGCGACAACCAGCGCTATCCGCTCTTCGCCGCGCGCAGCGGAGAAGAGCGCCATGGTCATCAGCAGCACGACCGCCAGAAAAAGGCGCATGACCGTGATCCAAGCCCTGCAGGCTGCGGCGCTCACGCCACGGCTTGCCCCAATTCATCAATGGCCCATCCTTGACCATATCATGTCGGCTTCGCCGGCGCACTGCCGGTGCCGATGATGCAGTTGTGTCGCTAAAAGATATTGACTGTATGTTTAGTAATTAATACCGTTGCCCGAGATACCGAGTTGGTCAGCCGGCATTCGCCGGTGAATGATCACCAGGACGAAGGGAACTTAGGGACTCGAGGCGCAATCCCGCCGGTCCCAACAATGGGAGACACAAGCATGCAGTTGAAATCGACCGCCACGGCGCTCGGCCTGTCGCTGCTGGCGATGACCGGCATTGCCCGCGCCGAGGGCGAACTCCAAATCTACAATTGGGGCAACTACACCAGCCCGGACCTGATCAAGAAGTTCGAGGAAACCTACAAGGTCAAGGTTACCGTCACCGACTACGACTCCAACGATACGGCTCTGGCCAAGGTCCGCCAGGGCGCTTCCGGCTATGACATCGTCGTTCCATCGGCCAGCGTGATGCCGATCTGGATCAGCGAAGGCCTGCTCTTGGAAACCGATCCCAACACGATGGAGAACTTTAGAAACGTCGATCCGAGATGGGTCGACGTGCCGTTCGACCCCGGCCGCAAATATTCGGTGCCGTGGCAATGGGGCACGACCGGCATCTCGGTCAACAAATCGGTCTATGCGGGCGATCCGAACACCTCGGCGATTTTCCTCGATCCGCCGCCGGAACTCGTGGGCAAGATCAATGTCGTGCCCGAAATGGGAGACATCATGTTCCTCGCCATTGCCTATGAGGGCGGTAAGTACTGCACCGACGACAAGGTGCTTTTGAAAAAGGTGCATGACAAGCTCATCGAGGCGAAAGCGAAATGGCTGTCGCTCGACTATGCGGCCGTCGACGGTCTCGGCAGGGGCGACATTGCCGCCGGCGTCAACTGGAACGGCATATCGCTGCGCGAGCGGCTGGAGAACGACAAGATCGTCTACGGCTATCCCAAGGAGGGCTTTCCAATCTGGATGGACAATGTCGCGGTGCTCAAGGATGCCAAGAACGTCGAGAACGCCAAGCTCTTCCAGAATTTCATCATGGACCCCAGGAATGCAGCGATGATCTCGGCCTTCGCGCACTACGCCAATGGCATCAAGGGCTCCGAGCCCTTCCTGCCGGCCGATATGAAGGGCGCGCCCGAAGTGGATGTTCCGGCCGAATTTGCCGACAAGGGCCAATTCATGTCGGCCTGTCCCGCCGACGTCCAGGCGCTCTACACCAGGATCTGGACCGATCTGCAGAAATAGCAGCGCCGCCGGCCGAAGCTGACCAACATCGGGCCGCGCATCGCGGCTCGGCCATCCCCAATGCCAGATGCCGTAAAGCCGCCGCGGGAGATTTTTTATGTCCGATCTCGACCTTTGCTACATGCCGGCCAGCGAGGCGTTGCGGCTGTTCAAGGCGAAGAAACTGTCGCCTCTGGAACTGATGCAGGCCACCATCCGCCGCGCCGAGGCAACCAAGGCGACGATCAACTGCCTCACCTTCACGCATTTCGACGAGGCGATGGATCTCGCCAGAAAAGCCGAGGCGAAATACGCCAGAGGCGCCAGGACCGGCGCGCTCGAGGGCCTGCCGATCGGCATCAAGGATGAGAGCTACATCAAGGGCAAGCCGACCTCGCATGGCTCGCTGCTGTCCGGGGACGCCATTGGCGGCCATACCTCGACCATGAACGAGCGTGTCATGAAGGCCGGCGGCATCGTCCACGCCCGCACCGCGACGCCCGAATTCAGCTGCGCCGGTTATACCTGGTCGAAGCGCTGGGGCGTCACGCGCAACCCCTGGAACCCGGATTTCACGCCGGGCGGTTCGTCGGGCGGTTCGGCGGCAACGCTGGCCTCCGGCACGTCGTCGATCGCAACCGGCTCGGACATAGCGGGCTCAATCCGCATCCCTGCCTCGGCCTGCGGCCTGGTCGGCTTCAAGCCGCCTTACGGCCGCAATCCCGATGAGCCGCCGTTCAATCTCGATTTTTTCTGCCACACCGGGCCCTTGGCCCGAAACGTCGGGGATGCGATCCTGCTGCAGAACGTCATGGCCGGGCCGAGCCCGCTCGACATCGCCACGCTGCGCCCGAAACTGCGCCTGCCGCTCGACTACAAGCCGATCAAGGGTTGGAAGATCGCATTCTCCATGGATCTCGGGTCCTTCGAGGTGGATGCGGACGTGCGCAAGAACACGCTCGCTGCCTGCGATGTGTTCCGCTCGCTCGGCGCCACCGTCGAGGAGGTGGACCTCGGCTGGGGCGACGAGGTGCTCAAGGCCGGCATGGCCTATCTCGAACATCTCTTCGGCGCCTCGCTGTCGCCGCTGCTCGCCAAGAACGGCAAGGACATGACCAGCTATGCCAGGCAGTTCGCGCAGGACGGGCAGAAGTCGAAGGCGACGGATTTTGTCGCGACGCTCGATGTGGCGGCCAGGATGTACCTGACGCTGGGGCCTTTGCTGGAAAAATACGACGTGCTGATCTGCCCGACCAATGCGCTTCCCGCAGTGCCGGCGGAATTCGATCAGACCAAAGGCAAGGTCGAGATCAATGGACGAGAGGTGAACCCGTCGCTGGGCTGGGTGATGACGACGCCGTTCAACATGCTGAGCCGCTGCCCGGTTCTGTCGATCCCGTCGGGCCGCGCCGCCAACGGCGTGCCGACAGGCATCCAGATTGTAGGCCGCACCTATAGCGACGCTGACGTGTTCCGGGCGGGTATGGCCTATGAGACGGCTCGTGGTCAGTGGTACACGAATGCCGGGACACGCCCGGCGCTGTGAGTCCGCAGGGCGCCGGCATGCCAAGGCAGCGGCGGGATGTTTCGGCCGCCGGGGAAAGGCCTGACGACAATGGCGCAACGCATAGCCACTCCGGATGCGGGAAAAAGCAAGGCGGCCAAGGGTGCGGCGAACGACGCCGCGCCCAAGGACCGCCGGCGCGAGCGCGGCGAAGCGAGCGTCCAGCGCATCATCGACGCCACCATCGAGCTCATCGCGGAGGAGGGGCTGGCCAGCGTCACCATGCAGCGCATTGCCGAGCATGTCGGCTCGTCCAACGCACTGGTGGTCTTTCATTTTCGCAGCAAGGAGAACCTGTTCCGGGCCGTCCTGCAATATCTCAGCGAGCAATATGACGCGCTGTGGCTGACGCTGGTGCGGGCGCCCGGCCTGTCGCCGGTGGAGCGGGTGTTGGGCGCGGTCGATTGCGCGCAGCGCTTTGCCCGGCAGCATCCGAAATGGGTCTCGGTCTTCGTCGTGTTTTCCAGCGACCGCAAGAGCATGCAGATCTACAATGAAATCGGCCTGCCGAGCGATCTCGCCTACACGGCCGAAGCGCGCGAGCTGCTGATCGAGATTTCACGCAGCGGCGGTTACACCGGCGTCGACATAGACACGCTGTCGGAGAGCCTGAACTATCTGGTGCATGGCGCCTGGTATTGGGACCATCTCAACCCGTCCAGCCGCGACACCGACGTGCTGCGCAAGACCATGCTGCTCCTGCTGCACCAGGCCTTTCCGCGGCATTTTGACTTGGGGTGAGATGCGGCCATTGCGAGCGACGAAAGCGTCCTCTGCAAACCTAAACCCGAAAATCTCTACGATGCCTTGATCTCTGTAAAAACGCTTGCACAATCCAGAGGTGCGAGCTAAACAACCCAGGGATGCATTCGAGGGTGGGTAAATGTGGCATTGGGCGATACTTCTGTTGCTGATTGGCGTGCCGGTTTTCTTCGCCGTCCGGTCGTCGCGCAAATCCTCACAGAGCCCAGATGACCTCGTGGGGTTCGGCGGCTGGCTGATCCTGCTGGCGATCAGCCTGTCCCTTTCGCCGTTGCGCACACTTGTCGATATGGCCAGTCTGGTCAAAACCTACCAACAGCTTGTTACAGTGCCCAACGGGGCCTTGGCCATCTATGGCGAGGCAGCCCTCAATCTGGCATTTCTGGTGCTTCAGCTGGTCGTGCTTGTTTCGATGCTGCGGCGAAGCCACCGCTTTCCGCAGCTGTTCATATGTCTGTGGTTCGCGATCCCTCTCTTGTTCGTACTGGACACAGTTTGGATATCGACTGTGCTTGGTGTCCCGGTAAACCGTTTGCTTGCCGGAGGAGCTCTGGTTACACCTTTGGCATCCTTCATAGTCACAGGGATCTGGGCCGCCTACGTCTACAGGTCGGTTAGGGTGAGGAACACGTTCGGCGATACGGCAGCCATACAGGCTGCCACATTTTCCTAGAAGGTCCGACGGCTGCGAGTTGGCCTGATGTCGTGCTGCCAGCTCCGCCGAATAGAACCGTCGGCAGTCCTCCTTCGTCTAACGAGCTTTGGGTGGCCTGCCACCCGAAGCTCGAAGAGCGAAGGGGTGGTGCCCCCGGACGGAATCGAACCGCCGACCTTCGGTTTACAAAACCGCTGCTCTACCAGCTGAGCTACAAGGGCACGGCGCTCCGGTTAGCATATTTCGTGCGCCAGTAAAGACAAAACTCCGTTT
This sequence comes from Mesorhizobium sp. C264A, assembly GCF_040324515.1. NCBI lineage: Bacteria > Pseudomonadati > Pseudomonadota > Alphaproteobacteria > Hyphomicrobiales > Phyllobacteriaceae > Mesorhizobium > Mesorhizobium sp. C264A. The sequence continues at coordinate 1,476,398 of NZ_JAMYVY010000001.1, forward strand.
TCGATCGCTAATGGACCCCGCCGAGGTGGGCGGGCCGCCATGCTGAAAACCGCCAATGCGATCCCTACATATCTCTCACGTGCAAACGCATCGAACGGGGTGTCGCATGATCAGACTTGTCATCATCCTGCCGCTTGTCGTCATCGCCTGGTTTCTCGTGGTGGAGCTCATCAAGGATGTGAAGAGCGCCAAGATCGACTGGACCGGCGTCGCCACCATCATCGGCTTCATCGTGCTGGCCTTCTGGCTGCGGCACGTTACGGGCATGGGGTGACGGGAGCGAATAGCGAATAGGGAGTAGCGAATAGGGAAGTCTTAACTCCCGAAAGCCATTTCGCTACTCGCTACTCGCTACTCGCTGAAACCTTCGAACCTTTCGCCGCACCGCGACGACTGATCTCCAGAGGCGAATGGTCGCCTCGACCAGGGAGATCATCATGTTGAAGCGCACTCTTACGTCAGGCCTCGTCGCCATTCTCGTCGCCACCGGCGCGCTCGCCGGCACCGTGCAGTCGTCCTCCGCTCACAGCCACCACCATCATCACAAGCACCACGACAAGCCTTGGTGGTGGTGGAACCACCACCACAAGCACCACCACCACGACAAGCCTTGGTGGTGGTGGAACCACCACCACAAGCACCACCACCACAAGCATCATCATGGCAAGGTGATCATCTTCCTTTGAGCGAGACGACCGCCTCGCGGAAAGGGCGGCTTCGGCCGCCCTTTTTTGCTTGGCCTCGATAGCGATGAAACCGGCACGCAGCAGATTTTTGCCGGACCCGAGAAGAAATCTCAAAAACCTTCGAACCTTTTTTCTCGTCGCGACGACCCATCATCAAGAGGCGGATGGATCGCCTCTCGCAACGAAACAAGGAGATCGTCATGTTCACGCGCAAAATCGCTTCCGCTCTTATCGCCAGCACCGTCGCCGCCACCTCGCTGGTCGGCACCGTCCAGCCGTCGGCCGCCCACAGCCATCACCACAACCGCGAAATCGGCATCGGCATCGCCGCCGGCGTCGGCGGGTTCGTGCTCGGCAGCCTGCTCAACCAGCAGCCCCGCACCGTCTATGTCGACGACGAGGGTGGCTCCTGGCACGTCCGCCGCTGCGCCAACCGCTACGCCAGTTACGATCCGTACTCCGACACCTATGTCGGCTATGACGGCTACCGCCACTATTGCCGCCTTTAGGAGGAGGCACCCCCACACGGAAAGGAGGGGCTGTACGCAGCCCCTCCTTCCTGATTTGAGCGCGCCGCGGTGCGGGCTACGGTTCGGAGATCGGCAATCCCGCTGCACGGCAGATGCGGGCAACACTCGCATTCTGCGATTGATCGCCCATGGCGATGAGTTCGAAGCTGCTTCCTTCATCCGGATAGATCTTGGCGGCGAACGGTTGGTCTGTTGTATGACCACCGGACGACGTCTTTGCAGCGACATGGCCGCAGACCAGGATTTCGCGGCGGCCGTCGAGCGTTCGCTCGCCGGCACGCATCTGCCCGAATCTGGCGGATACAGGATCCTGCAAATGCTGGCGAATGCCGATCGTGATTGTCTCCTCCAAAGCGAGCGAGATCGGAATCTCGCTGACTTGCTGGGAGACAGGGGCGGGTTCGGGCGCCGTCGCCACGCATCCGCACAGTGAAGCGGCGAGCAAAAGCTGAAGCGTTCTCCGCATTATAATCGGAACCCGCCGATCATCCTCGTCACCTCAGCGGCGGCGTCGCGCACCAGCGGCCCGATCTCGTCCAGCCGCTCCATCGTCACCCGCACCGTCGGTCCGGAGACCGAGACACCGCCGATCGGCTCGCCGAACTCGTTGAAAATGGCGGCGGCTACGCAGCGCATGCCGGGATGCCGCTCCTCGTCGTCGACCGACCAGCCGCGGTGCTTGATGACAGCCAGGTCATGGGCCAGCGCCGAAATGTCGGACAGCGTCTTGTCGGTGAAGCGCTGCAGGCCCGACTTGCGCAGGATGGCGGCGACGCGTTCCGGCTCGAGCTGCGCCAGCACCGCCTTGCCGATGCCCGAGGCATGGAAGGAGCTGCGCGTGCCCGGGCGGAAGAAGGCGCGGATCGCCTGATGGGTCTCGACCTGGCTGACGAAAACGACGCAATCGTCCTCGGCGACGCCGAGATTGGCGGTTTCACCGGTCTTCTCCATCAATTCCTGCATGACCACGCGGGCCCGGTCGACAAGCTTGCGGCGGCGCAGGAAGGCGGCACCCATGCGGTAGGTCTCGACGCCGATCGACCACAGCTGGTCCGATGTATCGAACTCGACCATGCCGTGGTTCTGTAGCGTCGTCAGCATGCGGTAGGCGGTGGACGCCGCGAGCTCGCTACGCGCCGAAATCTCGCTCAGCGACAGGCCACTGCCTTCAGCGACGATGGCCAGGATGCGCAAGGCCCGGTCCAGCGACTGTACAGAACCGGCCTCGGACGGACCGTTGAAAGCGCGCGGCCGGCCGCGCTGGCGTTTTTCGCTGGTTTCCATGGCGGCATTGTCGCCGGTTTCGCCGAAATCGCAATGAAAAACTTTTTCACAGATTCTGGTGCCCGGATTCATGAAAAACGGAAAAGCCAGCGAAATCAGTGGACAGGAGCCGTTTTCTAGAAATGAAAAATTATTCTGAAAAAATTGAAAAATGAAAACCATACTGGCATTGTCGGTAGACCAACAATTTGCGGAGGCTGGACATGGCCAGGATGCGCGCTGTAGATGCAGCGGTTCTCGTTCTCGAAAAGGAAGGCGTTTCCTGCGGCTTCGGCGTGCCGGGCGCGGCGATCAATCCGTTCTATTCGGCGCTGAAGGCGAGGGGCTCGATCCGCCACATCCTGGCGCGCCATGTCGAGGCGGCCTCGCATATGGCCGAGGGCTACACGAGAGCTAAATCAGGCAATATCGGGCTGTGCATCGGCACGTCGGGCCCGGCCGGCACCGACATGGTCACCGGGCTCTATTCGGCGGCGGCGGACTCCATCCCGATCCTGTGCATCACTGGTCAGGCGCCGCGGGCACGGCTCAACAAGGAGGATTTCCAGGCGGTCGATATCGCCGCCATAGCCGCACCCGTCGCCAAATGGGCGGTCACGGTCATGGAGCCCTATCTCGTGCCGATGGCGCTGCAGAAGGCATTTCACCTGATGCGCTCGTCGCGACCGGGCCCGGTGCTCATCGACCTGCCGGTCGACGTGCAATTGGCCGAGATCGAATTCGATATCGATGCCTATGAACCGCTGGTCCCGTTCAAGCCGGCAATGTCGCGCGCCCAGGCCGAAAAGGCCTTGGCGATGCTCAATGCCGCGGAAAAGCCGCTGATCGTCGCCGGCGGCGGCATCATCAACGCCGATGCGTCGGATCTGTTGATCGAATTTGCCGAGATAACGGGCGTGCCGGTCATCCCGACGCTAATGGGCTGGGGCGCGATCCCCGACGACCACCGGCTGATGGCCGGCATGTGCGGGCTGCAGACCTCGCATCGCTACGGCAATGCGACGATGTTGGAAGCCGATTTCGTCTTTGGCATCGGCAATCGCTGGGCCAACCGCCACACCGGTTCGGTCGATGTCTACACCAAGGGCAAGAAATTCATCCATGTCGACATCGAACCGACCCAGATCGGCCGGGTGTTCGCGCCGGATCTCGGCGTCGTCTCGGACGCCGGTGCGGCACTAAAGATGCTGCTCGACGTCGCCACCGAATGGAAGACGGCAGGAAAGCTGCGCGACTGGTCGGGCTGGGCGAAGGAATGCCAGACCCGCAAGAAGACGATGAAGCGCAAGACGCATTTCGAGCAGGTGCCGCTGAAGCCGCAGCGCGTCTATGAGGAGATGAACAAGTCGTTCGGCCGTGACACCACCTACGTCACCACGATCGGCCTCTCGCAGATCGCCGGGGCGCAGTTCCTGCATGTCTACAAGCCGCGCAACTGGATCAATTGCGGCCAGGCCGGCCCGCTCGGCTGGACGCTGCCGGCAGCGCTTGGCGTGCGCGCCGCCGATCCGGATCGCTCCATCGTGGCGCTGTCGGGCGACTACGACTTCCAGTTCATGATCGAGGAACTGGCGGCCGGCGCACAGCACAAACTGCCGTATATCCATGTCGTCGTGAACAATGCCTATCTCGGCCTGATCCGCCAGGCGCAGCGCGGTTTTGCGATGGATTTCGAGGTGAGCCTGGCCTTCGAGAACGTCAACCGCGCCAACGATCCGGAGGCCGGCTACGGCGTCGACCATGTCGCGGTCGCAGAAGCGATGGGCTGCAAGGCGGTCCGGGTGCGCAAACCGGAAGAGTTCGCCGGCGCGTTCAAGGAAGCGCAGCGGCTGATGAAGGAATACCAGGTGCCGGTGGTGCTTGAATTCATCCTCGAACGCGTCACCAACATTTCCATGGGCACGGAAATCGACAAGATCACCGAATTCGAGGACCTTGCCGAAAGCCATGAGGATGCGCCGACGGCGATTGTGTTGCTCGATTAGGCGCGCCGATATTCAGGTGAGACAGGCCTGCAAACGGCGCCTTCCTGCGCTTCCGGTGCTCACGTACAGAAAGTACGTTCCGCTCCGGTTCTCGAAAGTCACCGTTTTCGACTCTGCCCGACCTGAATCTCAACACGCCTAGGGCCAAGCAGAAGAAGGAGAAAAAGAATGCCGCGTTTTTCAGCCAATCTGTCGATGCTCTTTGGCGAGCATGAGTTCCTCGATCGCTTCGATGCCGCAGCCCGCGCCGGCTTCAAGGGCGTCGAATATATCGGCCCCTATGATCATACGCCTGACGTGGTCGCGGCCCGGCTGAAGAAGAACGGCCTGACACAGGTGCTGTTCAACCTCCCGGCCGGCGACTGGGGCAAGGGCGAGCGCGGCATCGCGGTTTTGCCCGACCGCGCGCCGGAATTCCGGCAAGGCATCGCCAAGGCGATCAGCTATGCCCATGCGCTCGGCTGCGAGCAGGTCAATTGCCTCGCCGGCATCGCGCCGCAGGGCGTGGATCGTTCGGTGCTGGAAAATACTTTAGCCGAGAACCTCGCGTTTGCAGCCGAGAAACTGGAGCAGGCCGGCATCCGGCTTTTGATCGAGCCGATCAACACGCGCGACATACCGGGTTTTTTCCTGAACTATTCGGAGCAGGCGCTGGCGCTGATCGAGCGCGTCGGTTCGAAGAACCTGTTCCTGCAATACGACATCTATCACATGCAGATCATGGAGGGGGATCTCGCCCGTACCATCGAGGCCAACCTCGGCCGCATCGCGCATATCCAGCTTGCGGACAATCCCGGCCGTCACGAGCCGGGGACGGGCGAGATCAATTATCCCTTCCTCTACGAGCATATCGACAGGACCGGCTATTCCGGCTGGGTCGGAGCGGAATACAAACCGAAGGCGGGGACGGAGGCTGGGCTGGGGTGGTTTCGGGAGCTTAACGGGCAGGGGAGTGCCGCGGCTTAGCTGTTACGATTGAAGTCGCGTTCCTTCGCGCCCCCCTCTGGCCTGCCGGCCATCTCCCCCACAGGTGGGGAGATCGGACGTCATCCCGGCTTTCGCTCCCCAACATTGCAGGGTGAGCGAGGCGCCGAAACTGCCAATCTCCCCACAAGTGGGGGAGATGGCCGGCAGGCCAGAGGGGGCGCGAAGGAACTCAGCCTCAACAAAGGAGAAAACAATGGAAACCATCGGCTTCATCGGCCTTGGCATCATGGGCGCGCCGATGGCGGGGCATCTCCTGGATGCCGGCTACGCCGTCATTGCCAGCGACCACCGCTCGAAGCCGCCGGCCGATCTCGTCGCCAAGGGCTTGAGAAGCATCACCGGCCACGCGGCAGTGGCGAAGGCCGCGGATATCATCATCACCATGGTTCCCGACACCCCGCAGGTAGCCGAGGTGCTGTTCGGCGAGAACGGTGTCGCTTCCGGCCTGAGCAAGGGCAAGCTGGTCATCGACATGAGCTCGATCTCGCCGATCGAGACCAAGGTTTTCGCCAAGAAAATCAACGATCTCGGCTGCGACTATCTTGACGCGCCGGTGTCGGGCGGCGAGGTCGGCGCAAAGGCGGCGTCCCTGACCATCATGGTCGGCGGCGAGGACAAGGCGTTCGAGCGCGCCAAGCCCGTGTTCGAAAAGATGGGCAAGAACGTCACGCTTGTCGGCCCGAACGGCGTCGGCCAGACCACCAAGGTTGCCAACCAGATCGTCGTAGCCCTGACCATCGAGGCGGTCGCCGAGGCGCTGGTCTTTGCCGCAAAAGCCGGCGCCGACCCCGCCAAGGTCCGGCAGGCGCTGATGGGCGGGCTGGCGGCATCGCGCATCCTCGAGGTGCATGGCGAGCGCATGATAAAGCGCACCTTCGCGCCGGGCTTCCGCATCGAACTGCACCAGAAGGATCTCAACCTGGCGCTGGAAGGCGCCAAGGCACTCGGTGTCTCGCTGCCCAATACCTCGACGACGCAGCAGCTGTTCAACTCATGCTCGGCGAATGGCGGTGCAAAAGAGGATCACTCAGCGCTGGTTCGTGCGCTGGAGCGGATGGCGGGACATGAAGTGCGGTGAATGGTGAATGGTAAGAACGCTTCCATTCACCATTCACCATTCACTATTTCACCATTCACTTTCCAAGGAATTTCCGTGCCGCATAAAGGCTCACCGCCGCGGCGTTCGACACGTTGAGCGAGCGGATGGCGCCGGGCATGTCGAGGCGGGCGAGTGTCGTCACCGTCTCGCGCGTCTTCTGGCGCAGGCCCTTGCCTTCGGCGCCGAGCACCAGCGCGATCTTCTCGCCTGAAAAACCCGTTTCGAGTTCGGCCGGCCCGTCCGAATCGAGGCCGATGGTCTGGAAGCCGGCATCGTGCAGCTGTCCCAGCGCGTCGGCCAGGTTCTTCACCTCGATCTGGTCGATATGCTCCAGTGCGCCGGAGGCGGATTTGGCCAGCACGCCGGATTCCTGCGGGCTGTGGCGGGCCGTGGTGATCAGTGCGCCGGCGCCGAAGGCGACCGCCGAGCGCAATATGGCGCCGACATTGTGCGGGTCGGTGACCTGGTCGAGTACCAGCACCAGTTTCGTGTCGCCGAGCGTGTCGAGGCGTTTCGGCTTCAACGGTTCGGCTTCGATCAGCACGCCCTGATGCACGGCATCCGAACCGGTGATCTTGTCGATGTCCTTCGGCTCGACCAGTTCGGCCTTGAACGGCAAAGCGGCGAGGTCGGCGATCGCCAGCCGCTCGGCGGCATTGCGCGTCACCAACATCTTTCTGATCCGCCGGCGCGGATTGTCGAGCGCGGCGCGCACCGTGTGCAGGCCATAAAGCCGCACCAGCCCGTCGGCGGCGTTCTCGCCCGGCGGCACCGGCTGGCGCGGCCGGAAGGCAGGCGCGCCGCCGGCCTTCTCGTCGCGATGAGCGCGACGCAGCTTAGCGTAGTGGGTGTCTTTGGCGGTCTTGGACGTGTTGTCATTGCTCATGGCCGGCTTCTATAGCCGCGTCGCCGGGCCATGGATACAGGCAGAAAGCCGGCTTGCCGGGTGAGCTGTCAAAATCAGCGCATTTTGCCTTGCGGTGCGGTTGACACCCACTGGCCTTGCCGCCATAAGGCGCTTCGCTGATTTCGGACAAAACCCTGGTTTCGACCTGATCGGCGAGAATGCCTCGTTGCAAGGCTTCGACGGCAGGCTGGAGAGGTGCCCGAGTGGTTAAAGGGGACGGACTGTAAATCCGTTAGCTTAGCTTACGTTGGTTCGAATCCAACCCTCTCCACCACTGCCAGCCCGCGAACCTTGAGGACGATGCGGGTATAGCTCAGTGGTAGAGCAGCAGCCTTCCAAGCTGAATATGCGGGTTCGATTCCCGCTACCCGCTCCAAACTCCCCACTCCGCATCAGATCTCAGCGAATATCTCCACAACGTTGCCGTCCGGATCGCGGAAGAACACTGTCCTGTGGCCTCATTCCTGGTCGGTGAGCGGCAGGACCGGCTGCACGCCCTTGGCCTGAAGCGCCTCGGCGCAAGCAGCGACCATCTCCGGCGCCACCCGGAATGCCAGCTGAAGCGACAGCGCATCCCGCTGCTGCGGCGTGTCGTTGAACATCATGCCGAGGCTGGTCAAGGCCAGCGTGTTCGGGCCGACCCGATATTCGATCCACCTGTCGCCGAGTTCGCGCTGCAGATCAAATTCCATCACATCCCCGTAGAAGTGCCGCATGGCGGCCATGTCGCGGGCGAAGATGACGGTGTAGTCGATCTGACGGATTTCATTGAGCGCATTCATTGTCGAAGTCCCGTGGGCAGATGTTCGATCGCCCGCAACCTAGCTTTCCTTTAAAGTAGTACAAGACTATAGCTTATACTGGTATCGGAGGTGACTGCATGCCATACGACGGCCCACGGCACGATGAGCTTGCCCGCTTCCTGCGCGAGCGGCGGGACCGCTTGCCGCGGATCGATGGCGCCAATGGCCGCCGCCGGGCGCCGGGCCTCAGGCGCGAAGAGGTCGCCGCCCAGGCGGGGATCAGCACCACCTGGTACACCTGGCTCGAGCAGGGACGGGAGGTGAACGCGTCGCCGCAGGTGCTTCGCTCGCTGGCGCGGGTGCTGAGACTGAGCCGGTCGGAGCAGGCCTATCTCTTCCAATTGGCGCGGCCCGATCTCGATTGGCGAAACCGGCTCGGCGCGCAAGGCCTGCCCAGCGCGCCGTTGCTCAGCCTGCTCGACGGGCTGGCGCCGCACCCGGCATATGTCGTCAATCGCTACTGGCAGGTCGTCGCCTGTAACCATCCGGCGGCGGTGCTGCTTGGGGATTTCGAGACGGATGATGAGTGGTCCGGCAGCCTGCTCGCCCGGCTGTTTCTCGACCTGGAATGGCGGCAGCGCTTTGTCGACTGGCCGGAGGTTTTGCGCTCGGCGGCGGCGCAGTTCCGGCTTGCCACTGTCGCCATGACTCGCGATCCGGTGCTGGCTGCGCTGGTTTCGTCACTGGAAGCGGCAAGCGAAGCGTTCGCCACGTGCTGGAACAGCCGCGACATCGCCGAGCCACCGATCTGGCGGAAATCCATCCGGCACCCTGTCGCCGGCGCGATGTCGTTCGATTTCGCCACGTGCAGCCGGGCGGCCGCGACAGTGATTTCTCGGTTTCCGTCTACACGCCGGTCGATGCGTCGACTGCCAGGCGGTTCGCGGCGCTGGTCGCAGCAACGCCCGACAGCCGCAAGGCGGTGCCGGGCGTGTTTGCGCGTGATGCAGGCGCAGAAGTCTAGCTGTTGAAGGCGGACGCGACCTGGTGTTGCTGCGGCACCTGTCCGTTCGGCGTCAGTCTGTCGACAATGCCGGGCAGGGCTGTGGACAATTGCTTGAGCAACTCCTGCTCGTCCAGTCCGGTCCTTTGCGCGATCTCTCGAATGACCTGCGGGCCGATCGCCTTGCCGAGATCATTGGCGTTGATCGGCTGGTTCTGTCCGGTGCCGACCCAGGAGTCAGCGACATTGCCTTGGCCGGCAGTCTTGAGCTTGTCGAGCAGTCCGCCCAGTCCGCCAAGCAGGCCGCCATCCCCTGAGGCCGTGGTTCCGGTGGGGGCTGGCGTTTGAGGCTGGGCGGGCTCGCCCGTCTCTTCGGCACTCGTCTGTTCGGCGCTTCTGCCGCTCAGCATCTTTCCCACCAGCAGCGCGCCGAGCGCGATCATCAGCGGTTTGGTGATGTTGCCGCCAGGTACGGCGTTGTCAAAAAGTCCCATAGGTCAATCCTCCATAACGACCAAGCCCGTCCCGCCGGCTACAATGGAGCATGCGGGCGGAAATTCAAGTTGGCTTGAGCTTTTGACAATCATGTGACCATGATCGGCCGGCGGGGGAATGGAGAGGAAAAATGGGCATTATCAGTTGGATCATCCTCGGCGTCATCGCCGGCTTTATCGGCAGCAAGATCGTCAACAAGACCGGCCAGGGCCTGATCATGGATATCGTGCTCGGCATTGTCGGCGCCATCGTCGGCGGGCTGATCTTCAGCGCCTTTGGCGCCACGGGCGTGACCGGCCTCAACATCTGGAGCCTGATCGTCGCCGTCATCGGCGCGGTGGTCGTGCTGTGGGCCTATCACCAGTTCTCCGGCAAGCGAACGCTTTAGGCACCAGTCTGCCGACTGGCTGACCGCAGGACGGCCAAACCTGCTTCGACGCGTTGACTTGAAGGTCAGGCGACGACGGTCAGCCTGCGTTTGCGTTCATCAAGCGAGACGATGGTCAGCCCGCTCGCGACCACCAGCAGGATGCCGCAGACCGCCAGGGCATTCGGGAACTGCCCGAATACCAGCACGCCTGAGATGACCGCCCAGACGGTAAAGCAGTAGTAGAACGGCGCCACCACGCCGGTCGGACCGACGCGATAGGCCATGAAGATGAAGAAATGGCCGAAGATCAGGAAGAATCCGGCGCCGGCCATGAGCAGCAGGTGCCGGGCTTCCGGCATCACCCAGCGCTCGGAAACGAGATGCGCGGCGCCCGCGCCGATCAGCACCACCACGACGGCGGAAATGGCGACGATCATGCCCGGCACTTCGGCCGCGACCCGCCTGCCGGCAAGATCGCGCGCCGCCGCCAATGCCGCGTTGCCGAGCGCCAGCAACGCATAGACCGAGATGCCCTGCATGGTCGGCTGGGCCACCATAAGCGCACCGATGAAGCCGAGCCCGATCAGCGCCATGCGCACGCCGCCGATCCGTTCGCCGAACAGGATGGAGGAGCCGACCAGCATCAAAAGCGGGGTGATCTGCCCGAGCGCGGTCGAATCGGCGATCTGCATGTTGGCCAGCGCCACGACGTAGCAAAGGATGGCCGCCAGCTCGAGCAGGTTGCGGCGCAGCACGCGTTTGTCGAAGATCAAAGGGATCTGCCTGCCATAGCCCAGCAGGAACAGCAGCGGCATGCCCCATAGCGTGGCCGCGACCCCGCGCAGGAACAGCACTTCATAGGACGGCAATCCCGCTGTGGCGAGCTTCATCATCGTGTCGTTGACGAGGTACGACCCCGTCGAAACGATCATGAACAGCGGGCCGCGTATGGAGGTCGGTATGAATTGCATGGGGCAACCAAATCAGACCGCCGCCGCAGCGGCAATGGGCCAGGCGCCGGCTGCACATCCGGCAGGCAAAGGCCAGGACATGGGCGGGACAGGACATGGGCGGGAATAGCAAACAGGTGCTGGAGCCCGCAGCCCCCATTTCATTTCCGTTCGCGCGTTCCTATATCAGCGCCACATCCCCGCAATCGGATCATCGGTTCGCACCGAGTGGACAGCGCACCCGGCCACAAGGCACTTGTGTTTTTCGGCCGTAGTCGCTAATCGCCCCGCATTCGACTGAACTGAAGGTCAAGGCCGTCCAAGGAAAGAGACTATGGCAAAAGGTAAATTCGAGCGTAACAAGCCTCATGTGAACATTGGCACGATTGGCCACGTCGATCATGGCAAGACGTCGCTGACGGCGGCGATCACGAAGTATTTTGGCGAATACAAGCGCTACGACCAGATCGATGCGGCGCCCGAAGAGAAGGCCCGCGGCATCACGATTTCGACGGCGCACGTCGAATACGAGACGGCTGCGCGCCACTACGCCCATGTCGACTGCCCCGGCCACGCCGACTATGTGAAGAACATGATCACGGGCGCTGCGCAGATGGACGGCGCGATCCTGGTCGTGTCGGCCGCCGACGGCCCGATGCCGCAGACCCGCGAGCACATCCTGCTTGCCCGTCAGGTCGGCGTGCCGTCGATCGTGGTGTTCCTGAACAAGGTCGACCAGGTCGACGATGCCGAGCTGCTCGAACTGGTCGAGCTCGAGGTTCGCGAGCTTCTGTCGAAGAACGAGTTCCCCGGCGACGACATTCCGATCGTCAAGGGTTCGGCGCTGGCTGCTCTGGAAGATTCCAACAAGACCATCGGCGAAGACGCGATCCGCGAGCTGATGGCTGCGGTCGATGCCTATATCCCGACGCCGGTTCGTCCGCTGGACAAGCCGTTCCTGATGCCGATCGAAGACGTGTTCTCGATCTCGGGCCGTGGCACGGTCGTGACCGGCCGCGTCGAGCGCGGCATCGTCAAGGTCGGCGAGGAACTGGAAATCATCGGCATCCGTCCGACGACCAAGACGACCTGCACGGGCGTCGAGATGTTCCGCAAGCTGCTCGATCAGGGCCAGGCCGGCGACAACATCGGCGCGCTGCTGCGCGGCGTTGATCGTGAAGGCGTCGAGCGCGGCCAGGTTCTGGCCAAGCCCGGTACGGTGAAGCCGCACAAGAAGTTCGTGGCCGAAGCCTACATCCTGACCAAGGACGAAGGTGGCCGTCACACGCCGTTCTTCACCAACTACCGTCCGCAGTTCTACTTCCGCACGACCGACGTGACCGGCATCGTGTCGCTGCCGGAAGGCACGGAGATGGTTATGCCCGGCGACAACATCACGGTCGATGTCGAGCTGATCGTGCCGATCGCCATGGAAGAGAAGCTGCGCTTCGCCATCCGTGAAGGCGGCCGCACCGTCGGTGCCGGCATCGTCGTCACCATCAAAGAGTAATCGAGCCCGGCATCGCCGGATCGAAACGGATAGGGGCGGCCCTCGGGCCGCCCTTTTTCGTTGGCCAGATGTGCCTGTTTTGGGGTCCCAATCTCTGTTGCAAGTCTGTGAGCCTCTACAGTATAGATTGCATTGAGGGCTTGGTCGGATGGTTCCACAGCACCGTTTGCATAGTCGGTCATGGTGGGCACTGGGGCTGATCTGCCTGGTGTCGATGTTTGCCATGGGCACTGCCGCCTTGGCGGCCGAGACAAAAATTCAGAGCCGGATCCGGATCCGCCGATGCGGTTCGTCGTCGTGCGCAGCGACGCGGCGGGCTGTGAGCCGAGCTGTCCGGAATGGATATCGGCCGAGGGTGCGATATCGGCCAAGTCGCCGGCGCTGCTCAAGGCTGCCCTGAAAACGCTCGGCGGCCGCAAATTGCCGATCGTCATCAACTCTCCCGGCGGCGATGTCGATGCAGCCATCGCCATGGGCCGGATGATACGCAAGAACAAGCTCGACATCGCGGTCGGCAGGACCTGGTTCGTCGGCTGCGAGCCAGGGGTGAAAAACTGCAAGGAGAACGACGCCAGAGGCGAGCACTATATCGGCAGCCCCTATGTGCTCGGCAGCTATTGCGCATCCGCTTGTCCAATGATGCTGGCCGGCGGCACCAGGCGCCTGGTCGGGCCGCTGGCCTATCTCGGCGTCCACCAGATCACCACCACGATCGTGCAGATGAACGTGCAATATCAGGTCCGCTACCGGATCGTGAAAGGCAAGAAGCGGGTCATCAGCAAGAAGGTCGTCAGCCGCAAGAACACCGGCAGCTACAAGACCTACGAGATGAGCAAGGGGGTGGAGCGCAAGCTGTCCGCCTATTTCAAGGAGATGGGTGTCGACCTCAGCATCATCGAGACGATGAAGAGCACGCCGGCCAGCGACATCCAGCAGATCGACCTCAGCGACATGCTGACAATGAAGCTGGTCACCAGCGAAGACGCTGCAGATCTGCTGACCAGCGCAAGCCTGTGCAGGCTGGACCTTCCGGCTCCGAATTGCCGGGAAATACCGGCGAACAAGCCAGCCGGCGGCCTGCCGGATGTGGCAAAGGCTGCGCCGCTGCCGGTGAAGCCGGAGAGCGCGCCGCACGATGACGGCATGCGCTTTGTCGTGGTTCGCGGCAGCAACCCGCTCTGCAATCCCGACTGCCCGGAATGGATTGCAGCGCAAGGCGCGATTACGCCCCAGACGCCGCAGAAACTCAGCCAATTGCTCGCCACGCTTGGCAACCGGCGGCTGCCGGTGGTGATCAGCTCGCGAGGCGGCGACCTCTCCGGCGCCCTGGCGGCGGGCCGGATCATCCATGAAAAGAAGCTCGACGTTGCCGTTGCCCGCACCGATTTCGTCGGCTGCGACCCGGCAGAGTGGAATTGCCTGGCCAGGGAAGGCGCCTATGCCGGGCTGAGCGTCGATGGCGACGGCGACTGCGATTCGGCCTGCGCGCTCATGCTGGCCGGTGGCGCCAGGCGGCTTGTCGGTACCCAGGCGCGGCTCAGCCTCTATCTGATGGGGCAGAAGCAGGCGGTCAAGTCCTACCTCGACGAGATGGCGATCAGCCCCGCTTTGTTCAGGGCGCTCCAGGGCAGTTCGGTCGAGCGCCAGCTCGAACCCGACATGATGCTGAAGGTTGGCCTGACGACCGGGCGCCAGTCGGTGGATGCGCTGACGGGTTCCAGCATCTGCAAGTCGGCGCCGAAACCTGAGAATTGCCGCGTGGTGCCGTCGTCCAATGGCTGATCGCGCCTATCGTCATGGAAGAGAAGCCTTGCTTCGCCTTCCGTGAAGGCGGCCGCACCGTCGTGCCGGCGTCGTCATCACCATCGAGAAATAGTCGAGCCGGTGTCAGCCGGATCGACCAGGAGAGGGCGGTCTTTTGGGCTGCCTTTTTGTTTCCGGCGTTGCGCGGCACAAGTATTGCACGGTTGGTCAAAGCTATTGCAAGCACCGTCGCCGCAACTATTATGGATTGCATTGAGGGGTTTGCCGGGCGTGGTTTGGGGACACCGTTCAGACAATGCTGCAAGGTGGCGGCGCGGGCTGGTTCGGCTGGCGACGGTGGCCGCGATGGCGATGGCTGCCTTCGCCGCGAAGGCCGAGGATGCCGCCCCCGGGACATGGCAGACATTGCTCCCTCTGCAGGGAGTGCCCTATCCGACGAATGATCCGACGATATGGTCCGAGGATCGCTCGGAGATGAAGTTTGTCGTCGCGCGCAGCAACGCACCGGGCTGCGAGCCCAATTGTCCGGAGTGGATCTCCGCCGAAGGCGACATCGCAGCCGGCACGCCAGCCCTGCTCAAGCGCACCTTGAAGAAGCTAGGCGGTCGCAAACTGCCGATTATCGTCAATTCCTTTGGCGGCAACGTCAATGCAGCGCTCGAACTTGGCCGGATAATCCGCAAGAACAAGCTCGATATCGCCGTAGGCAAGACCGAGTTTCCCGATTGTTGGCCCGGGACAGAGGGTTGTGGCGCCGACTACGGCAAGGGCACGGCTTTTTTCGGCAGAGCGTCTGACGGTGCCAGCTGCAATTCCGCCTGTCCGCTAATGTTTGCCGGAGGCGTCCGGCGCGTGGCCGGCGGCTGGAACTATCTGGGTGTTCACCAGATCACGACCACCTGGTTCCCCTCCACAACGCACTACCGGACCACCTATCGCGTCAAACGGGGCAAAAAATATCGGGTCACCACGCAAACCGTCACTCCCGGTGAAAGCTACAAGACCTATGAGATGAGTAAGGGGTACGCGAGAAAGATCTCGGCCTATCTCCGAGAGATGGGTATCGGGCAGGGCGTGCTGGACTTGATGAAGGCGACGCCGGCCAGCGACATCAGGCAGATCGGCCTCCACGATATGCTGACGATGAAACTGGCCACCAGCACGGACACTCTGGACCTGTTTACCAGAGCAAGTCTGTGCATGTTCGATCCGCCGGCTCCCAATTGCCGGGAAGTGCCTGGACCGGCAGGCAAGCCGACGCCGCCGGTCGCTGCCACGACGGTCGCAGTCAAGCTCGCGAATGTGGCAGCCAAGCCCGCCGCTGTCACAAAGCCTTTGCCGGACCCCGCAGCGGCTCGTGTGGATATGAGCTTTGTCGTGGTCCGCGGCAGCGACCAGCATTGCACGCCGCAGTGTCCGCAATGGATTTCTGCGCAAGGCGCGATCACGCCTCAGACACCGCAAAAATTGCGCCAATTACTCGACACGCTTGGCAACCGGCGGCTGCCCGTGGTGATCAGCTCACGAGGCGGAGACTTGTTCAGCGCTCTGGCGACCGGACGGATCATCCATGAAAAGAAGCTCGACGTCGCCGTTGGCCGCACCGATATCGGTGACCCGGTCGAGGACGGCATCTATGCCGGGCTGAGCTTCGACGCCGGAGCCGACTGCGATTCGGCCTGCGCGCTCATGCTGGCCGGTGGCGCCAGACGGTTTGTCGGCCCCCAGGCGCGACTCAGCTTCACCTGATGGGACAGAAGCAATTGGTGAAGACGTATCTGAATGAGATGGCGATCAGCCCCCGTCTGTTCACAGCGCTTCAGGACCGTTTCGCCGAGCGTGAGCTCGACCCTGATATGATGCTGGAGGTCGGGCTGACGACCGGGCCCCAGTCGGTGGATGCGCTGACGGGTCCCGGCATCTGCAAGTCGGTGCCGAAAGCTGAGAACTGCCGCGTGGCGCCGTCGCCCAACGCCCAGGCCGAAGCGCCGGCCAAATTGTAGCGCGGCGGGTTCACACTCGCCATCGAGGCAGGTTGAGCAGGGCGCGATTTCCGCTATCGTCGTGCCGGCGCCGGGCTGGCGGAGGATCGACAATGAGCCAGGACATCCCGACACTCTACGAATGGGCCGGCGGCATCGAAGCCCTCAACCGGCTGACGGAAACCTTTTACGACAAGGTGTCGCGCGACCCGGTGGTCGGCCCAGTGTTCAAACACATGTCGCCGGATCATCCCGCGCATGTCGCGGCCTTCATCGGCGAGGTTTTTGGCGGACCCAAGACCTACAGCGAACAGCATGGCGGCCATCGCGAGATGGTCATGCATCACTTGGGCAAGCATCTGACGGAGGAACAGCGCCGCCGCTGGATCAGCCTGCTTGCCGATGCCGCCGATGCGGTCGGGCTGCCGGACGATCCCGAATTCCGTTCCGCCTTCATGGGCTATGTCGAATGGGGGTCACGGCTTGCCAAGATGAATTCCACCCTCGGCGAGACCTGCGACCCGCAGACCGAACCGATGCCGGCCTGGGGCTGGGGCGTGCCGGGCGGGCCGTACAAGCCGCCGGCCGGGGGCTGAGCGCCGGCATGCGGCTTCAGGCAGGCGAAAAATCGAGATAGGCAGGGACAGGCTGGTCATCACCTATTCGGATTTTGGCAAAGGATCTGAAAGCGCGTCAGACAACTCTTTACAGCGCGCCCGGAAGCTTTTAGGAAGCGCCTGCGCTGAAACGCGCGTACGGGCATAGCTCAGTTGGTAGAGCGGCGGTCTCCAAAACCGCAGGTCGTAGGTTCGAGCCCTGCTGCCCGTGCCATTTTCCTCGTTGGAATCCGGCATTTTAGAAACGCCTTGTTTTGGCTCCTCGTTTGGTTGGGCTGAAGCCGCGTACTCGACGAGCGACGTTCCGAAGGCATGCGCAGAGCGAGAGCGCTGATGCGCAATGCCGAAGTCGGCGTATTTCCACGAACCGATTTCCTTGATCCAACTGCCATTGGCGAGCCAATTGCCATTTGCGTTCACAATTCAGAATAGGCATATTTTGCTGCCGCCGGCTGCTTTTCAGCGGCTGCGAATTATTGGAAGCGGGATGCTGGCCTGGCTTCTGAAATTTTCTGAACAGGGCTCTTGAACCCGTTTTCGGCCCTTCCTAATTCGTTTCGCGCCGAGGCCGATTGGCTTGGCAAAAGACGGCGCTGCTGGGCGGCGCCCTTGTACCCATGTTGCTTCAAGGAGGATGTGGCTATGAGAACCTTTGATACTCTCTATCGGACCACCGTCGGTTTCGACCGGCTTTTCGACATGCTCGACAGCGGCACGCGTCCAGACTGGCCGCCCTATAACATCGAGAAGGTCGACGAGAACGATTACCGTATCTCGATGGCCATCGCAGGCTTCAGCCAGGATGAGGTTGAGCTGACCCAGCATGGACCCGAACTGGTCGTGGTAGGCCAGAAGGCTGATGATCAGAGCGGACGCCAGCTGCTGCACCAGGGCATCGCCTACCGCAGTTTCAGGCAGACGTTCAAGCTTGCCGACCACATGAAGATCAAGGCAGCAAACCTTGAGAAGGGTCTCCTGACCATCGACATCGTCCGTGAGATTCCCGAAGAGCTGAAGCCGCGCCGCATCAGCATCGGGGCCGGCGACGCTCAGGTGGGCGGCAAGCAGATCGCCCAGGATACGGAACGCACCCGCAAAGCGGCCTGATCGTATCGATTCAGTTATCCCTGCGGTCCGCCTCCCGGCTTCGGCCGGGAGGCCCAGATTGCGGAGAATGGAGATGGACAACTTCTACGAGACACCGACACTTTCTGCGGCACGCTCGGGCAAAATTGAAACTTCTTTGTGCCTGCTCGACAATCCAGACGACGTCATCAACCATCCACGCCTCAGCCGTGGAGAAAAGCGGGCACTGCTTTCCTCGTGGGCGTCCGATGCCTGCGCGGTGGAAAACCAGCCTGCCTTGCGCCGCCTGGACAACGTCACTGTAATCCCTGTCGACCAGATTCTGAGGGCGTTGAAGGCTCTGGATGAGAAACCCACGCTGGGGAAAGAGACTTCAGGCCGAGTGCTGCCTTGGCGACCCTCCTCGCGCCGCAGCGCTCTCAAGGCTTGGCGGCGTCGTGGCCGTTCTTTCGGCCCCGACGATGACGACGACCCGCCCCCGTGCCCGGCAGTGATCGCGCCGCGCCCACGCCCACCACGCGGAATCGGCGCAGTGGCCGGGGTCGAACTCGCCTGTGCCTGAACTAACCCTGGGTTGATCCAGCTGCCTCGCCAGGGGCAGCTGGATTCCAACCTTGGGTGCTTCATTTGCTTTCCAAAACAGCAGGTCGCAGGTTCGTCCTCAACGCCATTTCCTCGAACTTGTAGTCACGTGCCTGATTTCCGGATGCACCTCCGGAATTCGGGTCCGGCATTGAAAAACGGCAGGTGGCTTGCCATATTGGGCAAACTGAGGCATAAGGCGCCGATAGCCGGGACGGGACGACTGGATGGTTCCGAGGCGGCGTTTGGTCATAAAGCGGACACTTGCCACTTGCGTGGATCAAGAATCGGTTTTATGTAGACACAACAGACACGCGACGCGTGGAGCTGGGAAGCCGGCTTTACGCGTCCGATTTGCATGGGCGAAATGGCGCTGATTCGGCGCCGAGTTGAACCCAGGCGGCACGTCCCGGCCAGCGGGATCATCCAGGAGACCCGGCCAACGGGTCTTGAAGACAGAGCGGCATATGGCTTCGAAAACCACAAATCCTTTCGTCTTTCTCCAGCAGGTCCGCGCGGAGACCGCCAAGGTGACTTGGCCGTCGCGCCGGGAGACGATGATCTCGACGGTGATGGTGCTCGTATTCGCGGTCATCGCGATGATCTTTTTCTTCACCGCCGACGTGGCCATGGGCTACGCGATCGAGCGGTTACTGAGCCTCGGCCATTAAGTCCGGCGATTACGGAGAAGTCTTGAAATGACCGCGCGCTGGTACATCGTCCACGCCTATTCGAACTTCGAAAAGAAGGTCGCCGAGGACATTGAGAACAAGGCCAAGCAGAAGGGCCTGTCCGCCGATATCGAGCAGATCGTGGTGCCGACCGAGAAGGTCGTCGAAATCCGCCGCGGCCGCAAGGTCGATGCCGAGCGCAAGTTCTTTCCGGGCTATGTGCTGCTCAAGGCCAATCTGACCGATGCGGTGTTCTCGCTGGTCAAGAACACGCCGAAGGTCACCGGCTTCCTCGGTGACTCCAAGCCGGTGCCGATCACCGAAGCCGAGGCGCAGCGCATCCTGAACCAGGTTCAGGAAGGCGTCGAGCGGCCGAAGCCCTCGGTCACTTTCGAGATCGGCGAGGCGATCCGCGTTTCGGATGGTCCGTTCGCCTCGTTCAACGGTTTCGTCCAGGAAGTGGACGAGGAGCGGGCGCGGCTCAAGGTGGAAGTTTCGATCTTCGGGCGCGCCGTGCCGGTCGATCTGGAATTCGGACAGGTCGAAAAGGGCTGATCCGAAAACCCTGCGCCGGTTCGCCCGGCAAGGGGAGGCGGCGCGGAAAGCGCGCGGCCATGAACGGGTGGGAGGCGAATGCGGCTTTAGCCGGCCGCGCGGACCGCACCACCAGACTGCAACCGCCGGTGTTCCCGATACTGGGGCCGGCATGAGATAAAGGCAGGAAAGAGATGGCTAAGAAAATTGCAGGCCAGCTCAAGCTCCAGGTCAAAGCGGGATCGGCTACGCCGTCTCCGCCGATCGGCCCGGCACTTGGTCAGCGCGGCATCAACATCATGGAATTCTGCAAGGCGTTCAACGCGCAGACCCAGGAAATGGAAAAGGGATCGCCGATCCCGGTCGTCATCACCTATTACCAAGACAAGTCCTTCACCTTCGTCATGAAGACGCCGCCGGTGAGCTACTTCCTGAAAAAGGCGGCGAACTTGACGTCAGGTTCGAAAGAGCCGGGCAAGATCAAGGCCGGCACGATCGGTCGCGACAAGGTGCGCGCCATCGCCGAACAGAAGATGAAGGATCTGAACGCAAACGACGTCGAGGCGGCCATGCGCATGGTCGAGGGCTCCGCCCGCTCGATGGGTCTGGAAGTGGTGGGCTGAGATCATGGCAAAGATTGCAAAGCGTGTATCGAAGTCCCGTGACGGCATCGACCCCAACAAGGCCTATGCCCTTGGTGAGGCGCTGAAGCTGCTCAAGGACCGTTCGACGGTGAAGTTCGACGAGACCATCGAAGTTGCGATGAACCTCGGCGTCGACCCGCGCCATGCCGACCAGATGGTCCGCGGCGTGGTCAACCTGCCGAACGGCACCGGCCGCTCTGTCCGCGTCGCCGTGTTCGCACGTGGCGGCAAGGCCGATGAGGCTCGCGCCGCCGGCGCCGACATCGTCGGTGCCGAGGATCTGGTCGACATCGTCCAGAAGGGCACGATCGACTTCGATCGCTGCATCGCCACGCCGGACATGATGCCGCTGGTCGGCCGTCTGGGCAAGGTGCTCGGCCCGCGCGGCATGATGCCGAACCCGAAGGTCGGCACCGTCACCACCGACGTCGCCGCCGCCGTCAAGGCATCGAAGGGCGGCGCTGTCGAGTTCCGCGTCGAGAAGGCCGGCATCGTTCATGCCGGCGTCGGCAAGGTCTCGTTCGACGTCAAGGCGCTGGAAGAAAACGTCCGCGCCTTCGCCGATGCCGTGACCAAGGCAAAGCCGGCTGGCGCCAAGGGCAACTACGTCAAGAAGGTGTCGGTCACCTCGACGATGGGCCCGGGCCTCAAGCTCGACGTCTCGACGCTCGCAGCGTCTTGATACGAACATCTGGATCGGCTGCCAAGGCGTTGATCCGCAAGTGAATTCCGGGCCTCCGACTTGTCGGCGGCCCGGTACCGGAAGTCGAGAGGCTTCCGGACATCCTGTCCGAGATTGCAGGCGGCCCAGAAGCCTTAATCGAATTGGGCCTGCATGAGACGGGTGAAAACCGGACAACGGAGCGACAAGCTCCAATGAAAGGTTCGAACCGTGTTTGCCTTTTGTCTGCGCATCTCCGGCTTGCCGTCGATGTGGCGAAAGGGGGCAGGATCCTCGAGCGTCGTTCGGGAGATCTGTAATGGATGGCCCGGCCGGCAAAAAGGCAACCCGACGCCTGTCCCACTAGCGGGGCAGGGGTCAACTGGAGATAGGCAGTGGACAGAGCGGAAAAACGCGAACTCGTCACGGGCCTGAATGGTGCTTTTGCAGGCGCTGGTTCAGTCGTCGTGGCCCACTACGCCGGTATCACCGTCGCGCAAATGAACGACCTTCGGTCGAAAATGCGCGCTGCCGGTGGCACCGTCAAAGTCGCGAAGAACCGTCTCGCCAAAATCGCTCTTCAGGGCACGGACTCCGCATCGATCATCGACCTGTTCAAGGGACAGACGCTGATCGCTTATTCGGAGGATCCGATTGCGGCGCCGAAGGTCGCGTCCGATTTCGCCAAGGGAAATGACAAGTTGGTCATTCTCGGCGGCGCAATGGGCACCACCTCGCTCAACGCCGACGGTGTGAAGGCACTCGCCACACTTCCGTCGCTCGATGAGCTGCGCGCCAGGCTGGTTGGCATGATCGCCACGCCGGCAACCCGGATCGCCCAGATCGTCAATGCGCCAGCGGCTTCGGTCGCGCGCGTCATCGGCGCTTACGCCCGGAAGGACGAGGCGGCATGAGGCCGTTCCTCGCTATCACAAACACACGTTCGAACCTGATGAAGGAATACAACAATGGCTGATCTGGCAAAGATCGTAGACGACCTTTCGAAGCTGACCGTCCTCGAGGCGGCCGAACTGTCGAAGCTTCTGGAAGAAAAGTGGGGCGTTTCGGCTGCTGCTCCGGTGGCGGTTGCCGCTGCCGGCGGCGCTGCCGCTGCTGCTGCTCCGGCTGAGGAAAAGACGGAATTCGACGTCGTCCTCACTGAGGCAGGCGCTCAGAAGATCAACGTCATCAAGGAAGTCCGCGCCATCACCGGCCTGGGCCTCAAGGAAGCCAAGGATCTGGTCGAAGCAGCTCCGAAGCCGGTCAAGGAAGCCGTTTCCAAGGCTGACGCTGAGAAGTTCAAGGCCCAGCTGGAAGCAGCCGGCGCCAAGGTCGACCTGAAGTAAGCGTAAAAGCGGCGGGCGGCCTCGCGCCGTCCGCCACTCCCTTCATCAGAGGGGAGGATGCGTAGCGCGAGATGTACGAGAACCTCTTTCCTGAGGGCCGAAACCGGCCTTCAGGAAACGGGTTTTCTCCCGTTTTAGCCGTCGCCGCCAGGCGGCGGGAAACAGATCAGGGGCCGCCGCCCAGGTGGCCGCGCATGCAAGGTGAGCCGCGGCGAGGCTCGCCCCGAGTTTGTAGCTAAGGAGCGACGATGGCCCAGACCCAGACTTTCAATGGCCGCAGACGCGTACGCAAGTTCTTCGGAAAGATTCCGGAAGTTGCGGAGATGCCGAACCTGATCGAGGTTCAAAAAGCATCCTATGACCAGTTCCTGATGGTGGCGGAGCCCAAGGGTGGGCGTCCGGACGAGGGACTGCAGGCCGTTTTCAAGTCGGTTTTCCCGATCTCCGATTTCTCCGGCTCCTCGATGCTGGAGTTCGTGAAGTACGAGTTCGAAGGACCGAAATTCGACGTTGACGAATGCCGTCAGCGCGACCTGACCTATGCCGCGCCACTCAAGGTGACGCTGCGCCTCATCGTGTTCGATATCGACGAGGATACCGGCGCAAAGTCGATCAAGGACATCAAGGAGCAGGACGTCTATATGGGCGACATGCCGCTCATGACGCTCAACGGCACCTTCATCGTTAACGGCACCGAGCGCGTCATCGTCTCGCAGATGCACCGTTCGCCGGGCGTCTTCTTCGACCATGACAAGGGCAAGTCGCACTCCTCGGGCAAGCTTTTGTTTGCGGCGCGCGTCATTCCCTATCGCGGTTCGTGGCTCGACATCGAGTTCGATTCCAAGGACGTCGTGCACGCCCGCATCGACCGCCGCCGCAAGATTCCGGTGACGTCGCTCTTGATGGCGCTCGGCATGGACGGCGAAGAAATCCTGTCGACCTTCTACAACAAGATCACCTACAAGCGCGCCGGCGACCACTGGCGCATCCCGTTCAACGTCGAGCGTTTCCGCGGCCTCAAGGCCGTTGGCGACCTCGTCGATGCCGACACAGGCGAAGTTGTCGTCGAGGCCGGCAAGAAGATCACCGCCCGCCAGGCAAGGGCGCTTGGCGAAAAGGGTCTGAAGGCGATCAAGGCGACCGACGAGGATCTGCTCGGCAATTACCTGGCCGAGGACATCGTCAACTACGGCACCGGGGAGATTTTCCTCGAAGCCGGCGACGAGATCGACGAAAAGACGCTGAAGGTGCTGCTCGGCACGGGCGAAAGCGAGATCAAGGTTCTCGACATCGACCACGTCAATGTCGGCGCCTACATCCGCAATACGCTCAACGTCGACAAGAACGAGAGCCGCCAGGACGCACTGTTCGACATCTATCGTGTGATGCGCCCGGGCGAGCCGCCGACGCTTGAAACCGCCGAAGCCATGTTCAACTCGCTGTTCTTCGACTCGGAGCGCTACGACCTGTCGGCCGTCGGCCGCGTCAAGATGAACATGCGCCTCGAGCTCAAGGCTGAGGATACCGTGCGCGTGCTGCGCAAGGACGACATCCTGGCCGTGGTCAAGACGCTGGTCGAGCTGCGCGACGGCAAGGGCGAGATCGACGACATCGACAATCTCGGCAACCGCCGCGTGCGTTCTGTCGGCGAGCTGATGGAGAACCAATACCGCGTCGGCCTGCTGCGCATGGAGCGCGCGATCAAGGAACGTATGTCCTCGATCGAGATCGATACGGTGATGCCGCAGGACCTGATCAACGCCAAGCCGGCGGCTGCCGCCGTGCGCGAGTTCTTCGGTTCCTCGCAGCTGTCGCAGTTCATGGATCAGACCAACCCGCTGTCGGAGATCACCCACAAGCGCCGCCTGTCGGCACTTGGCCCGGGCGGTCTGACCCGCGAGCGCGCCGGCTTCGAAGTGCGCGACGTGCACCCGACGCATTACGGCCGCATCTGCCCGATCGAGACGCCGGAAGGCCCGAACATCGGTCTGATCAACTCGCTGGCGACCTTCGCGCGCGTCAACAAGTACGGCTTCATCGAAAGCCCGTACCGCAAGATCGTCAATGGCAAGCTGACCAATGAGGTCGTCTATCTCTCCGCTATGGAAGAGTCTAAGCACCACGTTGCGCAGGCCAATGCCGAGCTCGACAAGAATGGTGGTTTCGTCGACGAATTCGTCATTTGCCGCAGCGCCGGCGAAGTGATGATGGCGCCGCGCGAAAACGTCGATCTGATGGACGTGTCGCCCAAGCAGATGGTGTCCGTGGCCGCGGCGCTGATCCCGTTCCTCGAGAACGACGACGCCAACCGCGCGCTGATGGGCTCCAACATGCAGCGTCAGGCCGTGCCGCTGGTGCGCGCCGAAGCGCCGTTCGTAGGCACCGGCATGGAGCCGATCGTTGCCCGTGACTCGGGCGCCGCCATCGGCGCCCGCCGCGGCGGCATCGTCGACCAGGTGGACGCGACGCGTATCGTCATCCGCGCCACGGAAGATCTCGATCCCGGCAAGTCGGGCGTCGACATCTACCGGCTGATGAAGTTCCAGCGTTCGAACCAGAACACCTGCATCAACCAGCGTCCGCTGGTGCGCATGGGCGACCGCGTCAACAAGGGCGACATCATCGCCGACGGTCCGTCGACCGAGCTCGGCGATCTGGCGCTCGGCCGCAACGTGCTGGTCGCGTTCATGCCGTGGAACGGCTACAACTACGAGGACTCGATCCTGCTCTCCGAGCGCATCGTGGCCGACGACGTCTTCACCTCGATCCACATCGAGGAATTCGAGGTCATGGCCCGCGACACCAAGCTTGGACCGGAGGAAATCACACGCGACATTCCGAACGTTTCGGAAGAAGCGCTGAAGAACCTCGACGAAGCCGGCATCGTCTATATCGGCGCGGAAGTGCAGCCGGGCGACATCCTGGTCGGCAAGATCACGCCGAAGGGCGAAAGCCCGATGACGCCGGAAGAAAAGCTCCTGCGCGCCATCTTCGGCGAAAAGGCGTCGGACGTTCGCGACACCTCGATGCGCATGCCTCCGGGCACCTTCGGCACCGTCGTCGAAGTGCGCGTGTTCAACCGCCACGGCGTCGAGAAGGACGAGCGCGCCATGGCGATCGAACGCGAGGAGATCGAACGCCTCGCCAAGGACCGCGACGACGAGCAGGCGATCCTCGACCGCAACGTCTATTCGCGCCTTTCCGACGTTCTCGTCGGCAAGGAAGCGATTGCCGGGCCGAAGGGCTTCAAGAAGGGCTCGAAGCTGTCGAAGGACACGCTTGACGAGTATCCACGTTCGCAGTGGTGGCAGTTTGCGGTGGAGAACGAAAAGCTCCAGAGCGAACTGGAAGCCCTGCGTGGCCAGTACGACGATTCCAAGAAGGCGCTCGAGCAGCGCTTCATGGACAAGGTCGAGAAGGTCCAGCGCGGCGACGAAATGCCTCCGGGCGTCATGAAGATGGTCAAGGTCTTCGTGGCCGTGAAGCGCAAGATGCAGCCGGGCGACAAGATGGCGGGACGTCACGGCAACAAGGGTGTCGTGTCGCGGATCGTTCCGGTCGAGGACATGCCTTTCCTCGAGGACGGCACGCATGCCGATATCGTGCTCAACCCGCTGGGTGTGCCGAGCCGCATGAATGTCGGCCAGATCCTGGAAACGCATCTGGGCTGGGCATGCGCGGGCATGGGCAAGAAGATCGGCGAGCTTATCGACGCGTACAAGACGGCTGGAGACATCAAGCCGTTGCGCAAGACGCTCGAGAGCTTCATCCCAGCCAACGACCGCAACGAGCCGGTCCGCGAATATGACGACGAGAGCATCGTTCGCCTGAGCGAGCAGATGCGCCGCGGCGTCTCCATCGCGACACCGGTGTTCGACGGCGCGCATGAAGTCGACATCAACATCATGCTGGAGCAGGCGGGCCTGCACACCAGCGGTCAGTCGCAGCTCTATGACGGACGCACAGGCGAGCCGTTCGATCGCAAGGTGACGATGGGCTATATCTATATGCTCAAGCTTCACCACCTGGTGGACGACAAGATCCACGCGCGTTCGATCGGTCCTTACTCGCTCGTTACCCAGCAGCCGCTGGGCGGCAAGGCGCAGTTCGGTGGCCAGCGCTTCGGCGAAATGGAGGTCTGGGCGCTGGAAGCCTATGGCGCCGCCTACACGCTGCAGGAAATGCTGACGGTGAAGTCGGACGATGTCGCCGGCCGCACCAAGGTCTACGAGGCGATCGTGCGCGGCGACGACACGTTCGAGGCCGGCATTCCCGAGAGCTTCAACGTGCTCGTCAAGGAAATGCGGTCTCTCGGCCTCAATGTCGAGCTGGAGAATACCAAGCTCGACGACAACCCTGTCCGGCTGCCAGATGCTGCCGAATAGGGGCGCGGCCGAGTAAGCAAGACATCCGGTCGCGGAACGCCGCGACCGGATGCGACAAATTCTACGGCCAGTGGGCCGACCACTCAGCGGGCATTTGGCCCGCGTTAGATGCAAGGGGTTTTCGAGGACCCCGAAAAGGAGAACGGCATGAACCAAGAGGTCATGAATCTCTTCAATCCGCAGGCGCCGGCGCAGGTGTTCGATTCCATCCGGATATCGCTCGCCAGCCCTGAGAAGATTCTGTCCTGGTCGTTCGGCGAGATCAAGAAGCCGGAGACCATCAACTACCGCACCTTCAAGCCGGAGCGTGACGGTCTGTTCTGCGCGCGCATTTTTGGCCCGATCAAGGACTATGAATGCCTGTGCGGCAAGTACAAGCGCATGAAGTACAAGGGCGTCATCTGCGAAAAGTGCGGCGTCGAAGTCACGCTGTCGCGCGTTCGCCGCGAGCGCATGGGCCACATCGAGCTGGCGGCACCTGTCGCTCACATCTGGTTCCTGAAGTCGCTGCCGTCGCGCATCGGCACGCTGCTCGACATGACCCTGAAGGACATCGAGCGCGTCCTCTACTTCGAGAACTACATCGTCACCGAGCCTGGCCTAACCGCGCTGAAGGAGCACCAGCTGCTCAGCGAGGAAGAGTACATGATCGCCGTCGACGAGTATGGCGAGGATTCGTTCACCGCCATGATCGGCGCCGAGGCCATTCATGACCTTCTGGCCGGCATGGACCTGGAGAAGATCGCCGGCGACCTGCGTTCGGAACTGGCTTCGACCACGTCCGAGCTGAAGCAGAAGAAGTATCTGAAGCGACTCAAGGTCGTCGAGAACTTCATGGAGTCCGGCAACCGTCCGGAATGGATGATCATGAAGGTGGTTCCGGTGATCCCGCCGGACCTGCGCCCGCTGGTTCCTCTGGATGGTGGACGTTTCGCGACGTCCGACCTGAACGATCTCTATCGCCGCGTCATCAACCGCAACAACCGTCTGAAGCGGCTGATCGAGCTGCGCGCCCCCGGCATCATCGTGCGCAATGAAAAGCGCATGCTGCAGGAAGCCGTCGATGCGCTGTTCGACAACGGCCGTCGCGGCCGCGTCATCACCGGCGCCAACAAGCGTCCGCTGAAGTCGCTGTCCGACATGTTGAAGGGCAAGCAGGGCCGGTTCCGCCAGAACCTGCTCGGCAAGCGCGTCGACTATTCGGGCCGTTCGGTCATCGTCACCGGTCCGGAGCTCAAGCTGCACCAATGCGGCCTGCCGAAGAAGATGGCGCTCGAACTGTTCAAGCCGTTCATCTACGCCCGCCTCGACGCCAAGGGGTTCTCCTCGACCGTCAAGCAGGCCAAGAAGCTGGTCGAGAAGGAGCGTCCGGAAGTCTGGGATATCCTCGACGAGGTCATCCGCGAGCATCCGGTGCTGTTGAACCGTGCACCGACGCTGCACCGCCTCGGCATCCAGGCGTTCGAGCCGATCCTGATCGAAGGCAAGGCGATCCAGCTGCATCCGCTGGTCTGCACGGCCTTCAACGCCGACTTCGACGGCGACCAGATGGCCGTTCACGTGCCGCTCTCGTTGGAAGCGCAGCTTGAAGCCCGCGTGCTGATGATGTCGACCAACAACATCCTGCACCCGGCTTCCGGCGCGCCGATCATCGTGCCTTCGCAGGACATGGTCCTGGGTCTCTACTATCTCTCGATCGTCAATCAGAACGAGCCGGGCGAAGGCATGGTGTTTGCCGACATGGGCGAACTCCAGCACGCGCTCGAGACCAAGGCGGTGACGCTGCACTCCAAGATCAAGGGTCGTTTCCGCACGGTCGACGCCGAAGGCAAGGTCGTGTCGAAAATCTACGACACCACGCCTGGCCGCATGATCATCGGCGAGCTGCTGCCGAAGAACGTCAATGTGCCTTACGAGACGGCCAACCAGGAGATGACCAAGAAGAACATCTCCAAGATGATCGACACCGTCTACCGCCACTGCGGTCAGAAGGAGACGGTCATTTTCTGCGACCGCATCATGGCCCTCGGCTTCAGCCACGCCTGCCGCGCCGGCATTTCGTTCGGCAAGGACGACATGCTGATCCCGGACGCCAAGATCAAGCTGGTTTCCGACACCGAGGCTTTGGCCAAGGAATACGAGCAGCAGTACAATGACGGCCTGATCACGCAGGGCGAGAAGTACAACAAGGTCGTCGACGCCTGGGCCAAGTGCTCGGAAAAGGTCGCCGACGAGATGATGGCCCGCATCAAGGCCGTCGAGTTCGAGGACAGTGGCCGTCAAAAGCCGATGAACTCGATCTACATGATGTCGCATTCGGGTGCGCGTGGTTCGCCCACCCAGATGCGTCAGCTCGCCGGCATGCGCGGCCTGATGGCAAAGCCCTCGGGTGAAATCATCGAGACGCCGATCATCTCGAACTTCAAGGAAGGCCTGACCGTGCTCGAGTACTTCAACTCGACCCACGGCGCCCGCAAGGGTCTGGCCGACACCGCCTTGAAGACGGCGAACTCGGGCTACCTCACCCGTCGTCTGGTCGACGTGGCGCAGGACTGCATCGTCAACTCCGTGGATTGCGGCACCGACAAGGGCCTCACCATGCAGCCGATCGTCGATGCCGGTCAGGTCGTCGCTTCGGTCGGCCAGCGCGTGCTGGGCCGCACCTCGCTCGACGACATCACGCATCCGGTTTCGGGTGAGGTTCTGGTCAAGGCCGGAACGCTGATGGACGAACGTGACGTGGAAAAGATCGAAAAGGCCGGCGTGCAGTCGGTCCGCATTCGCTCGGCACTGACCTGCGAGGTCAGGATCGGCGTCTGTGCGGTCTGCTACGGACGCGATCTTGCCCGCGGCACCCCGGTCAACCAGGGCGAAGCCGTCGGCGTTATCGCGGCGCAGTCGATCGGCGAGCCGGGGACCCAGCTCACCATGCGTACCTTCCACATGGGCGGTACGGCGCAGGTGGTGGACAGCTCGTTCCTTGAAGCCTCGTATGAGGGCAAGGTCGAGATCCGCAACCGCAACGTGGTGCGCAACTCGGACGGCCAGCAGATGGTCATGGGCCGCAACATGGCGGTGCTGATCCTCGACGAAGCCGGCAAGGAGCGTGCCTCGCATCGCCTTACCTATGGTTCGCGCATCTTCGTGGACGATGGCGACAAGGTGAAGCGCGGCCAGCGTATCGCCGAATGGGATCCCTATACCCGCCCCGTCCTCACCGAAATCGAGGGCAAGGTGTCGTACGAGGATCTGGTCGACGGCATTTCCGTTCAGGAAACGGCCGACGAATCGACCGGCATCACCAAGCGCGAGGTTATCGACTGGCGCTCGACGCCACGCGGCAACGACCTCAAGCCGGCGATCGCCATCCTTGACCCGAAGGGCAAGGTCGGCAAGCTGTCGAAGGGCGGCGACGCCCGCTTCCTGCTCTCGGTCGAGGCCATTCTTTCGGTCGAGCCGGGTTCGCAGGTTCGTCCCGGCGACGTTTTGGCGCGTATCCCGATGGAAAGCGCCAAGACCAAGGACATCACCGGCGGTCTGCCGCGTGTTGCCGAACTGTTCGAGGCACGTCGTCCGAAGGATCACGCCATCATCGCCGAGATCGATGGCACGATCCGCTTCGGCCGCGACTACAAGAACAAGCGCCGCATCATCATCGAGCCGCATGACTCGACGCTTGAGCCGGTCGAATACCTGATCCCGAAGGGCAAGCCGTTCCATCTCCAGGACGGCGACGTCATCGAGAAGGGCGACTACATCCTCGACGGCAATCCGGCGCCGCACGACATCCTGGCGATCAAGGGCGTGGAAGCACTTGCTTCCTACCTCGTGAACGAAATCCAGGAAGTCTACCGTCTGCAGGGCGTGTCGATCAATGACAAGCACATCGAGGTGATCGTTCGCCAGATGCTGCAGAAGGTCGAGATCACGGTGCAGGGCGACTCGACCTACATTCCGGGCGACCACGTCGACGTGATCGAACTGGAAGAGGTCAACGAGCGCCTGGTCGAGGACGGCAAGAAGCCGGCCGAAGGCCAGCCGGTGCTGCTGGGCATCACCAAGGCCTCGCTGCAGACGCCGTCCTTCATCTCGGCCGCCTCCTTCCAGGAGACGACCAGGGTGCTGACCGAAGCTGCGGTTGCCGGCAAGACCGACATGCTGCAGGGCCTGAAGGAAAACGTCATCGTCGGCCGGCTGATCCCGGCCGGTACCGGCGGCACGATGAGCCAGATCCGGCGCATCGCCACCTCGCGCGACGAACTGATCATCGACGAGCGCCGCAAGGCCTCCGGTGTCGAGGTCGCTGAGCCGATGCTGACCGACATGGTCAACGCCGCGCAGTAAGCGCGGTAGGACGAGAAGAAGGAAGGGGGCCCCAGTGGCCCCTTTTCGCGTTTTGACCCCCAATCGAATCGAGGAAAACATGAGCAAGAAGGTTTGGACTGACGTCGACGACTACATCGTTTCCTCTCTCTTCGAGGCAGATCCCATCCTCGAAGCGGTGCTTGCGGCCAACCGCGACCAGGGCCTGCCGGCCATCGACGTATCGCCGGCGCAGGGCAAGCTGCTGTCGCTGCTGGTCCGCATCAGCGGCGCCAGGAAGGTGCTGGAGATCGGCACGCTTGGCGGCTACTCGACCATCTGGATGGCAAGGGGATTGCCCGTCGGCGGCAAGATCGTGACGCTCGAACTCGAGCCGCATCATGCAAAAGTCGCGCACTCGAATCTCGAGCGGGCAGGGGTGTCGGACAAGGTCGAGCTCAGGATCGGCCCCGCGCTTCAGTCGCTTGAGACGCTGGTTGCCGAAAATGCCGCTCCGTTCGATCTGATCTTCATCGACGCCGACAAGCCGAACAATCCGAATTATCTGTCATGGGCCATGCGCCTGTCGCGGCCGGGGACGGTCATCATCTGCGACAACGTCATCCGCGACGGCACCGTGCTCAACGACGATGGCCGTGACGCGTATGTCGAAGGCGCACGCGGTGCGTTTTCCTTCATCGGCGGCGACAATGGCCTGGACGGCACCGCCATCCAGACCGTCGGCGCCAAAGGCTATGACGGGTTTGCGATTGCGATCGTCGAGTAAGGCTGCATGGTGAGTGTCCGGACTGCGGTCCGGCAGAACTCATCGCTCAATCGAAGAACGCTTCCACCACATTGCGCTTGCCGAGCATGAACGCGTCGGCGACGTGCTGCAGGGGTGCCAAATCGACATCGGAGACGCCGTCGCGTACGACTTCGGCGAAGCGCCGGTAAAGCTGGGGGTATTCGGCCTCCGGCTCGTCGTGAACCAACTTGCCGTCGATGGCAAGCTTGGTGCCGCCGCCGGACAGCACCATCTTGCCCTTGTCGGTGTCCGCCCGGATGTCCCAGCTCTGTGGTCCCGTCTGCAGCCAGTCGAGCTCCATGGTCACCGGCAACCCATCCGAGGTGCGGAAGGTCACGTGGGCCGCCACAGGCGAGGCGCGGTTTTCCGGGAAGTCGAGGACGGCCGAGGTGATGAACATCGCCGGCAGGATGTGGGTTGCGATCGACAGTGCGTTTATGCCGGGATCGAAGACGCCGAAACCGCCCGGCGCCCAGATCCAATCCTGGTTCGGATGCCAGCGGCGGACATCTTCCTTCCAGACGATGGCGGCCGAGTTGACCTTGGCCGACGCCAGGAAGGCACGCGCGGCTTCCACCGCCGGCGCGTAGCGCGAATGCCAGCTGGCGAACAGTGAGACGCCACTGGCTGCCGCCAGCCGCTTCAGGTCCTCGACCTCGCTGACGGTGGCGCCCGGCGGCTTCTCCAGGAAAACATGCTTCTTCGCCATCAGCGCGGTGCGTGCCGCGTCGTAGCGGAACTGCGGCGGCATGCACAGCGAGACGGCCTCGAGGTCGGGCACCGCGTCGAGCATCGCCTCAATGGTCGGAAAATTCGGGATGCCGTCCACCTTGCCGTGCCGGCTGGCAGCGGCGATGAGGCGGTAGTCCGCATCCTTGGCCACTGCCGGCAGATGCTGGTCGCGCACGATCTTGCCGACGCCGACGATGCCGAGCTTGATGGGACCATTGTTCGAGGGCATGGGGACTCCGCGGATTCGAATTTGGCTTGTTAAGTCGCTTGGTTCTTAGCAGAGAACCGGTGCCGGGCAAGCCGGCGCGGTACAGGCGCAAGCAGCCTGTGACGCTCAGAGCGGCACGTCAAACGTGACGATCGACACCTCACCTTCGAGGGCACCCTGAAAGGCTGACAGATGCGGCTCCTCGTCGGGTTCGCCGTCCATATCGCCGATCTGGTCGAGCTCGACTTCGGCATAGCCTTCGGCCGCAAGCGATTCGAGCACCCGGCGCACGGCCGAATCGTCGTCGGGCGCAACCAGCATCACATGGACGCCTTCCGGCTTGCCGCCCTTCTTTTTCCAGACCCGGCCGGTGACGATGGTGACCGGGCGTTCCTCATTGTCGTTCACGGGCTGATTCCTCTTGAGGCGGGGGCGGGCGAGGGGTTTTGGGCTGTCCATGGCGCCTTTTGCCATGAAGAACCCGCGCATGACAGCCAAAAGCCGGTCACTTTCTTGTCTGCCCCGGTCACTTTCTTCCTCTGCCTTGCAAAACGAAGAAAGAAAATTACATGCGTTTTTCGCATGGCTGCCAAGCCGTCGTCAGCGCGCAATATTTGGCGTGCCGGGCTTGACGGTTCACGGTCTTGCGAGTAGAAGCCGCCCAGTCAGAACCGATGTGAGGCTCTCCCTTCCGAAGCGACACGCTTTGGAGTTTGCCTCAAACAGGGTTCGTTTTACGAGCGAAAAGACATTTCCGGCGCGCATGAAGCGGTTCCCGCTTCCTCTGCATTTTGTTCGGGCAGGACCGCGAGGCGCGGTTTATGGCCCGAATTTGCGTATGGAATTGGCGCTTTGAGCGGCCCTGACCGGGCGAGACACGGAATTGAGAGACAAGAGGGTTTAATGCCTACCGTCAACCAGCTGATCCGCAAGCCGCGCATTGCGCCGGTGAAGCGCAACAAGGTCCCGGCCATGCAGCAGAACCCGCAGAAGCGGGGCGTCTGCACGCGCGTCTATACAACGACGCCGAAGAAGCCGAACTCGGCACTGCGCAAGGTGGCCAAGATCCGCCTGACCAACGGCTTTGAAGTGATCGGCTACATCCCCGGCGAAGGCCACAACCTTCAGGAACACTCCGTGGTCATGATCCGCGGCGGCCGCGTCAAGGATCTTCCGGGCGTGCGCTACCACATCATCCGCGGCGTGCTCGACACGCAGGGCGTGAAGAACCGCAAGCAGCGCCGTTCGAAGTACGGCGCCAAGCGTCCGAAGTAAGGGGCGTCCGAAGTAAGATTTTCCGGCCCTGGCGCTGCTTGAATGCGTCGGGCTACGAGATTGAGAGACAAAAGCCATGTCGCGTCGTCACAGTGCAGAAAAGCGTGAGATCAATCCGGACCCGAAGTTCGGCGATCTGATCGTTACCAAGTTCATGAACGCCGTTATGTATGACGGCAAGAAGTCGGTTGCCGAGACCATCGTCTACGGTGCGCTCGACCAGGTTCAGTCGAAGACCAAGCAGGAGCCGGTCACCGTCTTCCATCAGGCGCTCGACAATGTCGCGCCGCATGTGGAAGTCCGGTCGCGCCGCGTCGGCGGCGCTACCTACCAGGTTCCGGTCGATGTGCGCCCCGAGCGCCGTCAGGCCCTGGCGATCCGCTGGCTGATCGCCGCGGCCCGCAACCGCAACGAGACCACCATGGTCGACCGCCTCTCCGGCGAGCTGATGGACGCGGCCAATAACCGCGGCACCGCCGTGAAGAAGCGTGAAGACACCCACAAGATGGCAGAAGCCAACCGCGCTTTCGCACACTACCGCTGGTAAAGCGCGAACGAGACTGAGAAGGCATCCAAGATGGCCCGCGAATATAAAATCGAAGACTACCGCAATTTCGGTATCATGGCGCATATTGACGCCGGCAAGACGACGACCACCGAGCGCGTCCTCTATTACACGGGCAAGTCGCACAAGATCGGCGAAGTCCACGACGGCGCTGCCACCATGGATTGGATGGAGCAGGAGCAGGAACGCGGCATCACGATCACGTCCGCCGCCACCACGACCTTCTGGAAGGGTCGCAGCGGCAAGATGTACCGCTTCAACATCATCGACACTCCCGGACACGTCGACTTCACCATCGAAGTCGAGCGTTCGCTGCGCGTGCTCGACGGCGCCATTGCGCTGCTCGATGCCAATGCCGGTGTCGAGCCGCAGACCGAGACTGTCTGGCGCCAGGCCGACAAGTATAAAGTTCCGCGCATGATCTTCTGCAACAAGATGGACAAGATCGGCGCCGACTTCTACCGCTCGGTCGAGATGATCGGCTCGCGTCTTGGTGCGCATGCCGTCGTCATGCAGCTGCCGATCGGCGCCGAGACCGAGTTCAAGGGTGTCGTCGATCTCGTCGAGATGAACGCGCTGGTCTGGCGCGACGAGACGTTGGGCGCTGCCTGGGACGTCGTCGAGATCCCTGCCGACCTTCAGGCCCGGGCCGAAGAATACCGCGAGAAGATGATCGAAGCCGCCGTCGAAATGGACGAGACGGCCCTCGAGAATTACCTCGAAGGCAAGATGCCGTCGAATGACGAGATCCGCGCGCTGATCCGCAAGGGCACCATCGCGGTCAAGTTCTACCCGATGTTCTGTGGCTCGGCCTTCAAGAACAAGGGCGTGCAGCCGCTGCTCGACGCCGTCGTCGAATACCTGCCGTCGCCGGCCGATGTTCCCGCCATCAAGGGCGTCGACGCCAAGACCGATGCCGAGATCGAGCGTCATGCCGACGACAACGAGCCGCTGTCGATGCTGGCCTTCAAGATTATGAACGACCCGTTCGTCGGTTCGCTGACCTTTGCCCGCATCTATTCGGGCAAACTGACCAAGGGCATCTCGGTCGATAACACCGTCAAGGGCAAGAAAGAGCGCATCGGCCGCATGCTGCAGATGCATGCGAATTCGCGCGCCGACGTCGAAGAAGCCTTTGCCGGCGACATCGTTGCTCTGGCCGGCCTCAAGGACACGACCACCGGCGATACGCTCAGCGATCCGCTGCACCCGGTCATCCTCGAGCGCATGGAATTCCCGGATCCGGTCATCCAGATCGCCATCGAGCCGAAGACCAAGAACGACCAGGAAAAGATGGGCCTCGCCCTTCACCGCCTGGCCGCCGAGGATCCGTCATTCCGCGTCAAGACCGACGAGGAAAGCGGCCAGACCATCATTTCGGGCATGGGCGAACTTCACCTCGACATCATCGTCGACCGCATGCGTCGCGAGTTCAAGGTTGAGGCCAATGTCGGCGCGCCGCAGGTGGCTTACCGCGAGACCATCACCCGCAGGCACGAGCAGGACTACACCCACAAGAAGCAGACCGGCGGTACCGGTCAGTTCGCTCGCGTCAAGATCGTGTTCGAACCGAACCCGGAAAGCTCGGAGTTCGAGTTCGAGACCAAGATCGTCGGCGGTGCGGTTCCCAAGGAATACATCCCGGGTGTCGAAAAGGGCATCAACAGTGTCATGTCGTCGGGTCCGTTCGCGGGCTTCCCGATGATCGGCGTCAAGGCGACGCTTATCGACGGCGCTTACCACGATGTGGACTCCAGCGTCCTGGCGTTCGAAATCGCCGGCCGCGCCTGCTTCCGTGAAGCCGCACCCAAGCTTGGCGTGCAGCTGCTCGAGCCGATCATGAAGGTCGAAGTCGTGACCCCGGAAGACTACGTCGGCAGCGTCATCGGCGACCTGAACGGCCGTCGTGGCCAGATCCAGGGCCAGGAAGCTCGCGGCGTGGCTGTCGTCATTAACGCGATGGTGCCGCTGGCCAACATGTTCAAGTACGTCGACAACCTGCGCTCGATGAGCCAGGGCCGCGCGGCCTACACGATGCAGTTCGATCACTATGAGCCTGTGCCGACCGCGGTCGCCCAGGAAGTCCAGAAGAAATACGCGTAACCTGAACGGGTTGCATCGGTAACTTAATTCAAGGCCCGTACGGGCGAGCAGATTGGAGACATCACATGGCAAAAGGTAAATTCGAGCGTAACAAGCCTCATGTGAACATTGGCACGATTGGCCATGTCGATCATGGCAAGACGTCGCTGACGGCGGCGATCACGAAGTATTTTGGCGAATACAAGCGCTACGACCAGATCGATGCGGCGCCCGAAGAGAAGGCCCGCGGCATCACGATTTCGACGGCGCACGTCGAATACGAGACGGCAGCGCGCCATTATGCCCATGTCGACTGCCCCGGCCACGCCGACTATGTGAAGAACATGATCACGGGCGCTGCGCAGATGGACGGCGCGATCCTGGTGGTGTCGGCCGCCGACGGCCCGATGCCGCAGACCCGCGAGCACATCCTGCTTGCCCGTCAGGTCGGCGTGCCGTCGATCGTGGTGTTCCTGAACAAGGTCGACCAGGTCGACGATGCCGAGCTGCTCGAACTGGTCGAGCTCGAGGTTCGCGAGCTTCTGTCGAAGAACGAGTTCCCCGGCGACGACATTCCGATCGTCAAGGGTTCGGCGCTGGCTGCTCTGGAAGATTCCAACAAGACCATCGGCGAAGATGCGATCCGCGAGTTGATGGCTGCGGTCGATGCCTATATCCCGACGCCGGTTCGTCCGCTGGACAAGCCGTTCCTGATGCCGATCGAAGACGTGTTCTCGATCTCGGGCCGTGGCACGGTCGTGACCGGCCGCGTCGAGCGCGGCATCGTCAAGGTCGGCGAGGAACTGGAAATCATCGGCATCCGCCCGACGACCAAGACGACCTGCACGGGCGTCGAGATGTTCCGCAAGCTGCTCGATCAGGGCCAGGCCGGCGACAACATCGGCGCGCTGCTGCGCGGCGTTGATCGTGAAGGCGTCGAGCGCGGCCAGGTTCTGGCCAAGCCCGGTACGGTGAAGCCGCACAAGAAGTTCGTGGCCGAAGCCTACATCCTGACCAAGGACGAAGGTGGCCGTCACACGCCGTTCTTCACCAACTACCGTCCGCAGTTCTACTTCCGCACGACCGACGTGACCGGCATCGTGTCGCTGCCGGAAGGCACGGAAATGGTTATGCCCGGCGACAACATCACGGTCGATGTCGAGCTGATCGTGCCGATCGCCATGGAAGAGAAGCTGCGCTTCGCCATCCGTGAAGGCGGCCGTACCGTCGGTGCCGGCATCGTCGTCACCATCAAAGAGTAATTTAGACTTAAACCGATCTGTCGCGGGCGCAGGATTTGCCCGCGCCGCGCCAGAACAAGGAAGTGACGCATGAACGGACAGAATATCCGCATCCGCCTGAAGGCGTTTGATCACCGCGTGCTTGACGCCTCGACGAAAGAAATCGTGTCGACGGCCAAGCGCACCGGAGCAAACGTCCGCGGCCCCATTCCGCTGCCGACGCGGATCGAAAAGTTCACGGTCAACCGGTCGCCTCACGTCGACAAGAAGAGCCGCGAGCAGTTCGAGATGCGCACGCACAAGCGTCTGCTCGACATCGTCGATCCGACCCCGCAGACGGTCGATGCTTTGATGAAGCTCGATCTGGCCGCCGGTGTCGACGTCGAGATCAAGCTCTAAGGGAATGAGAGCGCGGTAAGGGGCGGTGCCCCTGGCCCGGAACTCTAAAGGAATTGAACCGATGCGTTCAGGTGTGATTGCAAAGAAGGTGGGAATGACCCGCATCTATAATGATGCCGGGGAACATGTTCCCGTCACCGTTCTCCAGATGGAGAACTGCCAGGTCGTGGCTCAGCGCACGCAGGAGAAGAACGGCTATACGGCCGTCCAGCTCGGCGTTGGCCTTGCCAAGGTGAAGAACACGTCGAAGGCGATGCGCGGCCATTTCGCGACCGCTTCCGTCGAGCCGAAGGCGAAGGTCGCCGAGTTTCGCGTCTCCGCCGACAACATGATCGATGTCGGCGCCGAGATCACCGTCGAGCACTTCGTCGCCGGCCAGAAGGTCGATGTGACGGGCACGACGATCGGCAAGGGTTTCCAGGGCGTCATCAAGCGCCACCACATGGGTGGTGGCCGCGCGACGCACGGTAACTCGGTTTCGCACCGTACGCACGGTTCGACCGGCCAGCGTCAGGATCCGGGCAAAGTGTTCAAGGGCAAGCATATGGCTGGCCACATGGGCGACACCCGCGTCACCACACAGAATGTCGAGATCGTTTCGACCGACGCCGATCGCGGCCTGATCCTGATCCGCGGTGCGGTTCCCGGATCGAAGGGCGCCTGGATCCTGGTCCGCGATGCGGCCAAGGTGGCACTGCCGGCCAATGCGCCGAAGCCTGCCGCGATCCGCGCCGTTGCCGCCGAGAGTGGCGCCAAGAACGAGGCTCCGGCCGCAGAGGGAGCAGAATAATGGATCTCAAGATCACAACGCTTGGCGGCAAGGACGCCGGCAAGGTGAAACTCTCCGAGGAGATTTTCGGCCTTGATCCGCGCGAGGACATCCTGCAGCGCGTCGTGCGCTGGCAGCTGGCCAAACGGCAGCAGGGCACGCACAAGGCCAAGGGCCGCGCCGAAATCGCGCGCACCGGCGCCAAGATGTACAAGCAGAAGGGTACGGGCCGCGCCCGTCACCATTCGGCACGCGCTCCGCAGTTCCGCGGCGGCGGCAAGGCCCACGGCCCGGTCGTTCGCAGCCACGAGCACGATCTGCCGAAGAAGGTGCGCGCTCTGGGCTTGCGGCATGCTCTCTCGGCCAAGGCCAAGAGCGCGTCGATCATCATCATCGACGAGCTGAAGCTGACCGAGGCCAAGACGAAGGCGCTGATCGCGAATTTCGCGACGCTGGGCCTGACCAATGCCTTGGTGATTGGCGGTGCCGAGCTTGACCAGAACTTCAAGCTGGCGGCGACCAACATCCCGAACATCGATGTGCTGCCCATCCAGGGCATCAACGTCTACGACATTCTGCGCCGCGGCACGCTGGTCCTTTCGAAGGCCGCCGTCGAGGCTCTCGAGGAGCGCTTTAAATGACCGACCTCCGTCATTACGACGTGATCGTCTCGCCGGCGATCACCGAAAAGTCGACCATGGCTTCCGAGAACAACCAGGTTGTTTTCAACGTCGCCAAGAAGGCGTCGAAGCCGGAAATCAAGGCCGCTGTCGAAGCGCTGTTTGGCGTCAAGGTTACGGCCGTGAACACGCTTGTCCGCAAGGGCAAGATCAAGCGCTTCCGCGGCACGATCGGCCGCCAGAGCGACGTCAAGAAGGCGATCGTGACGCTGGCCGACGGCCAGTCGATCGACGTCGCGACGGGTCTCTGAGCTAGGCCGCGAGGACAGGACAATGGCACTTAAAAAATTCAACCCGGTAACGCCGAGCACCCGCCAGTTGGTCATCGTCGACCGCTCGGGCCTCTACAAGGGCAAGCCCGTCAAGGGCCTGACCGAAGGCCTGACGAAGTCGGGCGGCCGCAACAATCACGGCCGCATCACGGCCCGCTTCATCGGCGGCGGTCACAAGCGTTCGTACCGCATCATCGACTTCAAGCGCCGCAAGTTCGACGTCGTCGGCACGGTCGAGCGCATTGAATACGATCCGAACCGCACCGCCTTCATCGCGCTGATCAAGTATGACGATGGCGAGCTGTCCTACATCATCGCTCCGCAGCGCCTTGCCGCCGGCGACAAGATCGTGGCCGGTGAATCGGTCGACGTGAAGCCGGGCAATGCGATGCCGCTGGCCTCGATGCCGGTCGGCACGATCGTCCACAACATCGAGCTGAAGCCGGGCAAGGGCGCCCAGGTCGCACGTTCAGCGGGTGGCTATGGCCAGCTGGTCGGTCGCGACCAGGGCATGGCGATCCTGCGCCTCAACTCGGGCGAGCAGCGTGTCGTTCACGGCTCCTGCATGGCCACCGTCGGCGCCGTGTCGAACCCCGACCACGGCAACATCAACGACGGCAAGGCCGGCCGCACGGTCTGGCGCGGCAAGCGCCCGCACAATCGCGGCGTGACCATGAACCCGGTCGACCATCCGCATGGCGGTGGTGAAGGCCGCACCTCCGGTGGCCGTCATCCGGTCAGCCCGTGGGGCAAGCCGACCAAGGGCAAGAAGACGCGGTCCAACAAGGCGACCGACAAGTTCATCCTGCGCTCGCGCCATCAGCGCAAGAGCTAAGAAGAGGTAACGCCAAGTGACTCGTTCTATTTGGAAAGGCCCCTTCATCGACGGCTACCTTCTCAAGAAGGTGGACAAGGTTCGTGAAGGTGGTCGCAATGAGGTGATCAAGATGTGGAGCCGTCGCTCCACCATCCTGCCGCAGTTCGTCGGCTTCACCTTCGGTGTCTACAACGGCCAGAAGCATGTTCCGGTCTCGGTGAACGAGGACATGGTCGGTCACAAGTTCGGTGAATTCGCTCCGACCCGGACCTATTACGGTCACGGCGCGGATAAGAAGGCGAAGAGGAAATAATCATGGGCAAGGCCAAAGCTCCGCGCAGGCTTGCTGACAACGAAGCGCGCGCCGTTCTGCGCACGATCCGTATCAGCCCGCAGAAGCTGAACCTGGTTGCCGCGCTGATCCGCGGCAAGAAGGTCGCGACAGCGCTTTCCGATCTCGAATTCTCGGCCAAGCGGATTTCCGGCACGGTCAAGAAGACGCTGGAATCGGCGATCGCCAACGCGGAAAACAACCACGACCTCGACGTCGATGCGCTGATCGTGGCGGAAGCCTATGTCGGCAAGTCGATCGTCATGAAGCGGTTCCATGCTCGTGGCCGCGGTCGCGCCAGCCGTATAGAAAAGCCGTTCTCGCACCTCACGATCGTCGTTCGTGAAGTCGAAGAAAAAGGGGAGGCCGCATAATGGGTCAGAAAGTCAATCCGATCGGTCTGCGCCTCGGCATCAACCGCACTTGGGATTCGCGCTGGTTCGCGAACACCGGCGAGTACGGCAAGCTGCTGCATGAGGACATCAAGATCCGCAAATATCTTGAAAAGGAACTCAAGCAGGCTGCGATTTCCAAGGTCGTGATCGAGCGCCCGCACAAGAAGTGCCGTGTCACCATCCATGCGGCGCGCCCGGGCCTGATCATCGGCAAGAAGGGCGCCGACATCGAAAAGCTTCGCAAGAAGCTGATGGAGATGACGAAGTCCGAGACGCACTTGAACATCGTTGAAGTGCGCAAGCCGGAAATCGACGCAACCCTGGTCGCCCAGTCGATCGCCCAGCAGCTCGAGCGTCGTATCGCGTTCCGCCGCGCCATGAAGCGCGCCGTTCAGTCGGCCATGCGCCTTGGCGCCGAAGGCATCCGCATCAACTGCGCCGGCCGTCTCGGCGGCGCCGAGATTGCGCGCATGGAATGGTACCGCGAGGGCCGCGTGCCGCTGCATACGCTGCGCGCCGATGTCGACTATGGCACGGCCGAAGCGCACACGGCTTACGGCATCTGCGGCGTCAAGGTCTGGGTGTTTAAGGGCGAAATCCTCGAGCACGATCCGATGGCTTCGGAGCGTCGCGCGACCGAGGGTGATGCTGCGCATGGCGGTGGTGGTGATCGCGAACGCGGTCGTCGTCGCGAAAACGCCTGATTATTTAGGAATTTGGAGTTAGAACGATGCTGCAGCCAAAGCGCACAAAGTTCCGCAAGCAGTTCAAGGGCCGTATCCATGGTACCGCAAAGGGCGGCACCAACCTGGATTTCGGTGGTTTCGGGCTGAAGGCGCTTGAGCCGAACCGCGTCACCGCGCGTGAGATCGAAGCGGCCCGCCGCGCGATCACTCGTGAGATGAAGCGTGCCGGCCGCGTGTGGATCCGTATTTTCCCTGATGTGCCGGTGACGTCGAAGCCGACTGAAGTGCGCATGGGCAAGGGCAAGGGCGCTGTCGATTACTGGGCGGCGCGCGTAAAGCCGGGCCGCATCATGTTCGAGATCGACGGCGTCAACGAAGAAACCGCCCGTGAGGCGCTGCGTCTCGGCGCGGCCAAGCTCTCGGTCAGGACGCGCTTCGTACAGCGCATCGCAGAATAAGGACGGGCTGATCATGAAAGCCGAAGACATCCGGACCAAGACCCAGGACCAGCTGACCGACGATCTGGCCAGCCTGAAGAAGGAGCAGTTCAACCTGCGCTTCCAGAAGGCCACCGGCCAGCTCGAGAAGACCGCGCGCGTGCGGCAGGTTCGCAAGGA
Organism: Mesorhizobium sp. C264A; assembly: GCF_040324515.1. Classification (NCBI taxonomy): domain Bacteria; kingdom Pseudomonadati; phylum Pseudomonadota; class Alphaproteobacteria; order Hyphomicrobiales; family Phyllobacteriaceae; genus Mesorhizobium; species Mesorhizobium sp. C264A. Next base: position 1,519,398 of record NZ_JAMYVY010000001.1, read on the forward strand.
CATTGCGCGTATCAAGACCATCGCTGCGGAAAAGTCCGCGGCCAAGAAGGCTTAAGGACGAAAATCATGCCAAAGCGCATTCTGCAGGGCACTGTCGTCAGCGACAAGAACGAGAAGACGGTAGTCGTCAAGGTCGAACGGCGCTTCACGCATCCCGTGATGAAGAAGACCGTGCGCATGACCAAGAAGTACAAGGCGCACGACGAGAACAACGCCCACAAGGTCGGCGATCAGGTGTTCATCCAGGAATCGAAGCCGATTTCCAAGGACAAGCGCTGGATCGTCGTGTCTTCGGACCAGGCGTAACAAACCGAATTTTGGACAGACCGGGGAGGGGCTTTGAGCCCGTCCCGTTAGAAGAGAAGAAGGCGGCCAGTCATGATTCAGATGCAAACAAACCTCGACGTCGCGGATAATTCCGGCGCCCGTCGTGTCATGTGCATCAAGGTGCTGGGCGGCTCGAAGCGGAAATACGCTTCCGTAGGCGACATCATCGTGGTGTCGATCAAGGAAGCCATTCCGCGCGGCCGCGTTAAGAAGGGCGATGTGATGAAGGCGGTCGTGGTTCGCACGGCCAAGGACATCCGCCGCCCGGACGGCAGCGTGATCCGTTTCGACAAGAACGCGGCCGTTCTCGTCGACAACAAGAAAGAGCCGATCGGCACGCGTATCTTCGGACCGGTTCCGCGCGAACTCCGCGCCAAGAACCACATGAAGATCATCTCGCTCGCGCCTGAAGTGCTGTAAGGAGCCGGACCAATGCAAAAGATTAGAAAAGGCGACAAGGTCGTCGTGCTGGCCGGCAAGGACAAGGGCCGTTCGGGCGAAGTCCTCTCGGTTCAGCCGAAGGAAGACACCGCGCTGGTGCGCGGCGTCAACATGATCCGTCGTCACCAGAAGCAGTCCCAGTCCCAAGAGGGCGGGATCATCACCAAGGAAGCGCCGATCCAGCTGTCGAACATCGCGCTCGCCGACCCCAAGGATGGCAAGCCGACCCGCGTCGGCTTCATCTTCCAGAAGGACGGCAAGAAGGTGCGCGTCGCCAAGCGCTCGGGAGAAGTCATCAATGGCTAAGGCTCAAACCACGAAGCCCAAGGCTGAAAGCAAACAGTCCAAGGCCCAGAACACGCCGCGCCTCAAGCAGGTCTACAACGAGACCATCCGCAAGGCGCTGCAGGAGCAGTTCGGCTACGAGAACGAGATGCAGGTTCCGCGCATCGACAAGATCGTGCTGAACATGGGCGTCGGCGAAGCGACCGCGGATTCGAAGAAGCCTTCGATCGCGGCCGAAGACCTGGCGATGATCGCCGGCCAGAAGGCCGTCGTCACCCGCGCCCGTAATTCGATCGCCGGCTTCAAGGTCCGCGAGAAGATGCCGATCGGCGCCAAGGTCACGCTGCGCAAGGAACGCATGTACGAGTTCCTCGACCGTCTCGTGAACATCGCACTGCCGCGCGTCCGCGACTTTCGCGGACTGAATCCGAAGAGCTTCGATGGCCGTGGCAACTACGCCATGGGCATCAAGGAACACATCGTGTTCCCGGAGATCAACTACGACAAGGTTGATCAGATCTGGGGCATGGACGTCATCGTTTGTACGACTGCGAAGACGGACGACGAAGCCAGGGCATTGCTCAAGGCCTTCAACTTCCCCTTCCGCCAGTAACGGCAGCGAGAAAAGGAAAAATCTGAAATGGCAAAGACCAGCTCAGTCGAGAAGAACAACAGGCGCCGCAAGCTTGCCGACCAGTACGGTCCCAAGCGCGCAGCGCTCAAGGCGATCATCATGGACCAGTCCAAGCCGATGGAAGAGCGTTTCCGCGCTCAGCTGAAGCTTGCTGCCCTGCCGCGCAACTCGGCCAAGATCCGCATCCGCAACCGCTGCGAAGTTACCGGCCGTCCGCGCGCCTATTATCGCAAGCTCAAAGTATCGCGCATCGCGCTTCGTGATCTCGGCAATAACGGCCAGATCCCGGGCCTGGTCAAGTCGAGCTGGTAAGGAGGACATAACATGTCATTGAGCGATCCTCTCGGCGATATGCTGACCCGCATCCGCAACGCGTATGGCCGTAAGAAGTCGAGCGTTTCGACGCCGGCGTCGCGCCTGCGTACCCGCGTCCTCGACGTGCTGAAGGCTGAAGGCTATATCCGCGACTACAGCCAGACCGACTTCGACAACGGCAAGTCCGAAATCGAAATCGAGCTGAAGTATTTCGACGGTGCTCCGGTCGTGCGCGAAATCGCCCGCGTCTCGAAGCCTGGCCGCCGCGTTTACGTTTCGGCCAAGTCGATCCCGCACGTCGCCAACGGCCTCGGCATCGCCATCCTTTCGACGCCGAAGGGCGTGATGGCCGATCACGAAGCACGCGAACAGAATGTCGGCGGCGAAATCCTCTGCCAGATTTTCTAATTCGGCAGACCTGAAACAAGAGAAGTGACGAGGACAACCAAATGTCTCGTATTGGAAAGAAACCCGTTTCGCTGCCGCAGGGCGTGACCGCGACCGTCAACGGCCAGACCGTGACGGCGAAGGGCCCCAAGGGCGAGCTGAAGTTCGTGGTGAACGACGAAGTGCTGGTCAAGATGGAAGGCAGCGAAATCGCTGTCCAGCCGCGCGACCAGACCAAGACCGCCCGCTCCAAGTGGGGCATGTCGCGCACGCAGATCGTCAACATCCTGCAGGGCGTCAAGGACGGTTTCGAGAAGAAGCTCGAGATCACCGGCGTCGGCTATCGCGCGGCACTTCAGGGCAAGAACCTGCAGCTGGCGCTTGGCTTCAGCCACGACGTCGTTTACGAGACGCCGGCCGGCATCACGATCACTGTGCCAAAGCCGACGGAAATCACCGTGACCGGCATCGACAAGCAGCAGGTCGGCCAGGTTGCAGCCGAGATCCGCGAGTATCGCGGTCCCGAGCCCTACAAGGGCAAGGGTGTCCGCTATGCCGGCGAGAAGATCGTCCGCAAGGAAGGCAAGAAGAAGTAGTAGGCCTGGCCCCGAAAAGTTGCAGACTTTTCGGAAAAGGCCAAGCCAAAGAAGTGCAACGCCGCGGGGAGCGGTCGCGGGAGGCGCTTTCGCCTACCGCACATGGCGGCCCCCGTTTTTTGAAGGCAAGGAAGATTATCATGGCTACCAAGGAATCCATCCAGCGCCGCGCGCAGCGCGTCCGCCGCCAGATCAAGAAGGTCGCCGGCGAACGTCCGCGTCTCTCGGTTCACCGCACGTCGAAGAACATCTACGTGCAGGTCATCGACGACGCCAAGGGCCATACCATCGCGGCTGCGTCGACACTCGAGAAGGACCTCAAGGGTTCGCTCAAGACCGGCGCCGACACCGAGGCAGCAGCCGCTGTTGGCAAGCTGATCGCCGAGCGTGCTTCGAAGGCCGGCGTCAAGGAAGTCGTCTTCGACCGCGGCGCCTATATCTATCACGGCCGCGTCAAGGCGCTGGCCGAGGCTGCCCGTGAAGGCGGTCTGAGCTTCTAATTGCCTGATCCCGAACCGAAGGTCAGCGCAGCAAAAAGTTGCAGACTTTTCGGACAAGATCATGCAAGGAAAAATAATTCGCCCCCGGTGACCCAAAGAGGCGCACCGGATCTTATCAGCAACCGTGCTTCCGGAAAAGAACAAGGAACAGGATATGGCACAGGAACGTAGGGATGGCGGCCGCGGCCGCGATCGTGAAGAACGCGATGACGGCATGGTGGACAAGCTCGTCCACATCAACCGCGTCGCCAAGGTCGTCAAGGGCGGCCGTCGCTTCGGTTTTGCAGCACTCGTCGTCGTCGGCGACCAGAAGGGCCGCGTCGGCTTCGGTCACGGCAAGGCGCGCGAAGTGCCGGAAGCGATCCGCAAGGCAACCGAGTCGGCCAAGCGCGACATGATTTTCGTGCCGCTGCGCTCGGGCCGCACGCTGCACCACGACGTCGAAGGACGCTGGGGCGCCGGACGCGTGCTGCTGCGCGCTGCCAAGCAGGGTACCGGCATCATCGCCGGCGGCCCGATGCGCGCTGTCTTCGAGACGCTCGGCATGCATGACGTGGTCGCCAAGTCGATGGGTTCGTCGAACCCCTACAACATGGTTCGGGCCACATTCGACGCGCTGAAGAGCCAGATGCATCCCAAGGATGTGGCTGCTGCGCGCGGCATCAAGTATTCGACCCTTCAGGCCCGCCGCGGCACCGCCGTTGCGGCTGAAGAATAGTCGATCTGACCAGGGATTTTGACCATGGCCAAGAAAGCAACCAAGACCATCACCGTTGAGCAGATCGGTTCGCCGATCCGCCGCCCGAAGGAACAGCGCGCAACGCTGGTCGGCCTCGGCCTCAACAAGATGCACAAGCAGCGCACGCTGGAGGACACTCCCTCGGTGCGCGGCATGATCGCTGCCGTCCAGCATCTCGTCCGCGTCGTGGACGAGGGCTGAGCAAAAGCGCAGGAGAACCCAGATGAAACTCAACGATCTGCGTGACAAGGACGGCGCGACGCACTCCAAGAAGCGTCTCGGCCGTGGCATCGGCTCCGGCTCCGGCAAGACCGGCGGTCGCGGCGTCAAGGGCCAGAAGGCGCGCTCCGGCGTTGCCATCAACGGCTTCGAGGGCGGCCAGATGCCGCTCTATCGGCGCCTGCCGAAGCGTGGCTTCAACAACATCTTCGCCAAGAGCTTTGTCGTCGTGTCGCTGGCTCGTATCCAGACGGCGCTCGATGCCAAGAAGCTCGACGCCAAGGCGACCGTGACGGCCGAGGCACTCGTTGCCGCCGGCGTCATCCGCCGCGTCAAGGACGGCGTGCGCATCCTCTCGGACGGCGAGCTCAAGGCAAAGCTTGCCTTCGACGTCGCCGGCGCCTCCAAGGCCGCGATCGAGAAGATCGAAAAGGCCGGCGGTTCGGTCAAGCTGCCGGAAGCGGCAGCGGAGTAACGGCAATTTGAAGCGCGGTCGGCAGGAACGGTATCCGTTTTTGTTCATGATTGCGCTTTGATCCAATCAATTAGGCGGCCGCGTCAACGCGGCCGCTTGCATGTTTAGAGCCCGGAGCTTATCTCGTGAGCTTCGGTGCCACGCGCCGCCTGAGCTGCGGGCATCGAGCGTGACATACAAATCAAAGAAGTAGCGCATGACGTTGTCCGAAAACCGCTTCACACTTTTCGGCATCATGCTCTAGCGGAGAATCAGGCATGGCTTCGGCTGCTGAACAACTAGCCTCGAATCTGAACTTTGCGGCTTTCGCCAAGGCGGAGGACCTGAAGAAGCGAATCTGGTTCACCGTCGGCGCGCTGCTCGTCTATCGCCTCGGCACCTATATCCCGCTGCCCGGCATCAATCCGGATGCATTCGCGCAGGCCTTCTCTTCGCAGGCCAAGGGCGTGCTCGGCATGTTCAATATGTTCGCCGGCGGCGCCGTGCAGCGCATGGCGATCTTCGCGCTCGGCATCATGCCTTACATCTCAGCCTCCATCATCATGCAGCTGATGACCTCGGTCATTCCGTCGCTGGAAGCGCTGAAAAAGGAAGGCGAGCAGGGCCGCAAGGTCATCAACCAGTACACGCGCTACGGCACGGTGCTCTTGGCGCTGGTGCAGGCCTACGGCATTTCAGTGGGCCTGGAAGGCGGCAACGGCATCGTCAACGATCCCGGCATGTTCTTCCGCATCTCGACCGTCGTCACGCTGGTTGGCGGCACCATGTTCCTGATGTGGCTGGGCGAGCAGATCACCGCCCGCGGCATCGGCAACGGCATTTCGCTGATCATCTTTTCCGGCATCGTCGCCGGCCTGCCGCGCGCCATCTCCGGCACGCTGGAGCTCGGCCGCACCGGCGCCCTATCGACCGGGCTGATACTCGCGATCATCGTGCTGGCCATCATCGTCATCGCGCTGATCGTGTTCTTCGAGCGCGCGCAGCGCCGCCTGCTGATCCAGTATCCGAAGCGCCAGGTCGGCAACCGCATGTTCCAGGGCGATACCTCGCATCTGCCGCTGAAGCTCAACACGTCGGGCGTCATTCCGCCGATCTTCGCGTCGTCGCTGCTTTTGCTGCCGGCAACGGTCGCCGGCTTCTCGCAGACGACAAACCTGCCGGCCTGGGCAAGCACCGTGCTCGCTTCGCTCGGCCACGGCCAGCCGCTCTACATGCTGTTCTATGCGGCAATGATCGTGTTCTTCGCCTTCTTCTACACGGCCATCGTGTTCAATCCGAAGGACACCGCCGACCAGCTCAAGAAGCATTCCGGCTTCATTCCGGGCTACCGTCCGGGTGAGCGCACTGCCGATTACATCGACTATGTCCTGACGCGCATCACCGTCGTCGGCGCCATCTATCTGGTGCTGGTGTGCCTGCTGCCCGAGTTCCTGATTTCGGCGACTGGCGTACCATTCTACCTCGGTGGCACATCGCTTCTGATCGTGGTCAGTGTAACCCTCGATACGGTGGCGCAGATCCAGGGTCACCTGATCGCGCACCAGTATGAGGGCCTGATCAAGAAGTCGAAGCTGCGCGGGGGGAAGAAGGCCAGATGAGATTGATATTGCTTGGGCCGCCAGGAGCGGGCAAGGGGACGCAAGCACAAAGACTGGTAGAAAAATACGGCATACCGCAGCTGTCGACGGGCGACATGCTGCGGGCCGCCGTACAGGCCGGCACTGAAGTCGGCAAGCGCGCCAAGGCGGTGATGGATGCCGGCGAGCTGGTTTCCGACGCCATTGTCAACGCGATCGTGGCCGAGCGCATCGACCAGCCCGATTGCACCAACGGTTTCATCCTCGACGGATATCCGCGCACGCTGGTGCAGGCTGATGCGGTTGAATCGATGCTCGCCGAGCGCGGCATTGGCCTCGATGCCGTGATCGAGTTCGTCGTCGACGACAAAGCGTTGGTCGGCCGCATCGTCAAGCGCGCCGACGACGCCAAGGCCGCCGGACAGCCGGTGCGCAAGGACGACAATCCGGTGGTATTCGAAGAGCGCCTGCGGGAATATTACAAGAAGACGGCGCCGCTGATCGGCTATTATTACGCCAAACGCTCGCTTAGGAGTGTCGACGGCATGGCTCCTGTCGACACCGTGACGGCGGAGATTGAAGCGCTGCTCGCGGCGGTGACGCGGGAGACCGTTACGGTAAAGTAAAGATTGCGCTTGACTGGAACGGTTCGCTGGGTTATGGCGGCCCGTCTTCCTATCAGGCATGAGGCTTGCTTGTCCGCAAGGGCAAGGCAGCCGCATTGAAACTAGGGAACTCCCGCAAGGGCCGGCCTCCACCGGACGCGGGGTAATTTGAACAGCGCCGCGCATGCCTTGTTTTGAAGGCCGGCCGGTCCCACATGGAGAAGAGAAGAATATGGCTCGTATAGCCGGCGTCAACATTCCGACCAACAAGCGCGTCGTCATTGCGCTTCAGTACATTCACGGCATTGGCAAGAAGTTCGCCCAGGAGATCGTCGACAAGGTCGGCATCCCGGCCGAGCGCCGCGTCAACCAACTGACCGACGCGGAAGTGCTGCAGATCCGCGAGACCATCGACCGCGACTACCAGGTCGAAGGCGACCTGCGCCGCGAAGTGTCGATGAACATCAAGCGTCTCATGGACCTCGGCTGCTACCGCGGCCTGCGTCACCGCCGTTCGCTGCCGGTTCGCGGTCAGCGCACGCACACCAATGCACGCACCCGCAAGGGCCCGGCCAAGTCGATCGCCGGCAAGAAGAAGTAAGTGAGCGATAGCGAGTAGCCATTAGCGAGTAGCGGTCCCCTATTCGCTAGTCCCTGCTCACGACTCGCTTTCAAAGGTGGAGCCGCTGGCATTACGGCGGTGTAGAGATCAACTGAAAGGACTATCATGGCCAAGGAAGCCGCTCGTGTTCGCCGTCGCGAACGCAAGAACATCTCGTCGGGCGTTGCCCACGTCAATTCGACCTTCAACAACACGATGATCACCATCACCGACGCGCAGGGCAATTCCATTGCCTGGTCGTCGGCCGGTGCCCAGGGCTTCAAGGGTTCGCGCAAGTCGACCCCGTTCGCCGCCCAGATGGCTGCCGAAGACGTCGCCAAGAAGGCCCAGGAACACGGCATGCGCATGCTCGAAGTCGAGGTCTGCGGACCCGGCTCCGGTCGTGAATCGGCGCTTCGCGCCCTGCAGGCGGCCGGCTTCACCATCACCTCGATCCGTGATGTGACGCCGATCCCGCACAATGGCTGCCGCCCGCGCAAGAAGCGCCGCGTCTAAGACATTACCGAACGCCGCGCGAGCGCCTCAAGGCGCTCCTCCACGGCACTCCAGGTCGCCCGCCACGATTGGATGGTGGCGGGTCAACGGAAGGAAAGCATCATGATCCAGAAAAATTGGCAGGAACTGATCAAGCCGAACAAGATCGAGTTCTCGTCGAAGAAGAAGACGCTGACCACGCTGGTCGCCGAGCCGCTCGAGCGTGGCTTCGGCCTGACGCTCGGCAACGCGCTGCGCCGCGTGCTTTTGTCTTCGCTGCGCGGTGCGGCTGTCACCGCCGTGCAGATCGACGGCGTTCTGCATGAATTCTCGTCGATTGCCGGCGTGCGTGAGGACGTGACCGACATCGTCCTCAACATCAAGGAAATCGCCATCCGCATGGAAGGCGATGGTCCCAAGCGCATGGTCGTTCGCAAGCAGGGCCCGGGTGCGGTTCTGGCTGGCGACATCCAGACGGTTGGCGACGTCGAGATCCTCAACCCCGACCACGTCATCTGCACGCTGGACGAGGGCGCTGAAATCCGCATGGAATTCACCGTCGACACCGGCAAGGGTTACGTGCCGGCCGACCGCAACCGCGCCGAAGACGCGCCGATCGGCCTGATCCCGGTCGACAGCCTGTATTCGCCGGTCAAGAAGGTCTCCTACAAGGTCGAGAACACCCGCGAGGGCCAGGTTCTCGACTATGACAAGCTGACCATGACTATCGAGACCGACGGTTCGATCTCGGGGGAGGACGCGGTGGCTTTCGCTGCCCGCATCCTGCAGGACCAGCTTGGCCTGTTCGTCAATTTCGACGAGCCGCAGAAGGAAGTCGCCACCGAGGCCGTCACCGAGCTCGCCTTCAACCCGGCGCTGCTCAAGAAGGTGGACGAACTCGAGCTTTCGGTGCGTTCGGCCAACTGCCTGAAGAACGACAACATCGTCTATATCGGCGATCTTATCCAGAAAACCGAAGCCGAGATGCTGCGCACCCCGAACTTCGGCCGCAAGTCGCTGAACGAGATCAAGGAAGTGCTCGCGGCGATGGGCCTGCACCTCGGCATGGAAGTGCCGGACTGGCCGCCGGAAAACATCGAAGACCTCGCCAAGCGTTACGAAGACCAATATTGAGCATGAATTTCCAAGGATCGGCGGCGTGGGCCGCTCGATCCGACGGTCATGCGGAAAACCATCAGAGGCCACGGCCTCTTGAACAACTGAAGAAGGAAAAGAGCCATGCGCCACGGTTTTAAAGGCCGCCGCTTCGCCCGAAGCATTAGCCATCGCAAGTCGATGTTCGCCAACCTCGCCGTGTCGCTGCTCGAGCACGAACAGATCGTCACCACCCTGCCGAAGGCGAAGGATTTGCGTCCGATCGTCGAGAAGCTGGTGACGCTCGGCAAGCGCGGCGACCTGCATGCGCGCCGCCAGGTGATTGCCCAGATCGGCAATGAAGGCGTCGTCAAGCGTCTGTTCGACACCATCGCGCCGCGCTACGCCACCCGCAATGGCGGCTATCTGCGCATCATGAAGGCCGGCTTCCGCCACGGCGACAATGCCGCCATGGCAGTCATCGAGTTCGTCGATCGCGACACCTCGGCCAAGGGCGCCGGCGACCGCGCCCGCATCGAGGCCGAAGGCACCGACGAGGAAGCCGCTGCCGCATAAGGCTCGGTTTTTCAGGAATGACTTCAAGGGGCCCTTCGGGCCCCTTTTTTGCATTGTCGCGAGGGCATGCTTCGCCAGGCTTTTTTGCCTGCCGGCCAAGTGCTTTTGCACGACAATCGCCGCATTTCAGTGCATTAGCCTTTCATTCTGCACAATCGTCGGGACAATGCCCCCGAACTTGCCTTGGAGGATTCGCGAATGCGCGCCAACCGACTGTCTCTTGTTCTGCTCTTCGCCATGATGGCGTTCGCAGCCGCGCCGACAGTCAGGCAGGCTCTGGCCGAGGACGCCGCCAAGCCAGCCGATCCGGGGCTCTCCGATGTGCTGACCGACCTCCTGCATGGCGTCGAAGGCGAGAACGGCACCTCCGGTCCCGACAAGCGCGTGCCGTTCGGCCGCGAAGAGGTACAGCTGTCGTTTGCGCCCCTGGTCAAGCAGACGGCGCTGGCGGTGGTCAATGTCTATGCTTCGCAGACGGCCAAGGTCACGTCGCCCTTTGACGGCGATCCTTTCTTCGAGGAATTCTTCGGCCGCGCGCAGCCGCGCGCACAATCCTCGCTCGGCTCGGGCGTGCTGGTCGACCCGAGCGGCGTCGTCGTCACCAATTTCCACGTGATCAAGGATGCCGACGAGGTCAAGGTCGCGACCGCCGACGGGCGCGAATTCACCTCGAAGGTCATGCTCAAGGACGAGACGCTTGACCTCGCCGTGCTCAAGATCACCTCCGACAAGCCGTTCCCGGTGATTGCCATCGGCGATTCCGACGCGCTCGAGGTCGGCGACCTGGTGCTGGCCATCGGCAATCCGTTCGGCGTCGGCCAGACCACCACCAGCGGCATCGTTTCGGCGCTTGCCCGCAGCCATATCGGCGTTTCGGATTCGGGCTACTTCATCCAGACCGACGCCGCCATCAATCCCGGCAATTCCGGCGGCGCGCTGATCAACATGGGCGGCCAGCTGGTCGGCATCAACACCGCCATCTACAGCCGCAGCGGCGGCTCGATCGGCATCGGCTTTGCCATCCCCGCCAACATGGTGCGCGCCTTCGCCGACGCGGCCAAGGCCGGGCTCGATTTCTTCGAGCGGCCCTATATAGGCGCCGAGTTCGAAGCGGTCACACCGCAGATCGCCGAATCGCTCGGCATGGAGAAGCCGACCGGCGCGCTGGTGTCGTCGGTTGAGGAAGCCGGACCGGCGGCCAAGGCAGGGCTGAAGCCCGGCGATGTCGTGCTGCAGCTCAATGGCACGACGGTCGAAGGCATCGAGGCGCTGGATTACCGCATGGCGACCCTGTCGATCGGCACCAAGGCGACCTTCGCCATCCTGAGCAAGGGCCAGCAGGCGACGATGGAGATTGCACTGGAGCGCGCGCCGGAAGGAGCCAAGGCGTCGGAAGTGACCCTGCATGGCCGCAGCCCATTCTCCGGCGCCAAGGTCGCGGAACTGTCGCCCAGGCTCGCCCAGCGGCTCGGCCTGCGCACCGACCTCAAGGGGGTCACCGTGGTCGACATCAACCGCGATTCGCCGGCCGCCGATTTCGGCTTCCAGCCGGGCGACATCGTGCGCGAGGTGAACGGCACGACGGTCGATACGGCGGCGACACTGGCGCAGCTTGCCCAGCAGGATACACGCTGGTGGCGCTTTACCGTCGAGCGCGGCGGGCAGATACTGCGCCAGGTGTTGCGTTACTGAGGCGATCTTCCCATTTCTGAGGATCGTGCTCCAACCAGAAGACCTAGATGGCCGATCTGTTCAGCGTCGATGAACCGGAAAGAGCGCCGCCCGGCCGGCCTTTGGCCGATCGGCTGCGCCCGAAAAACCTTGGCGAGGTCGTCGGCCAGGAGCATCTGACCGGCCCCGACGGCGCACTGACGCGGCTCATCAACTCCGGTTCGCTCGGCTCGATGATTTTCTGGGGGCCACCCGGCACCGGCAAGACCACCGTGGCGCGGCTGCTGGCCGGCGAGACCAGCCTTGCCTTCGAGCAGATCTCAGCGGTGTTTTCCGGCGTTGCCGATTTGAAGAAAGTGTTCGAGGCGGCAAAGCTGCGTCGCACCAATGGCCGCCAGACGCTGCTGTTCGTCGACGAGATCCATCGCTTCAACCGCGCCCAGCAGGATTCGTTTCTCCCGGTCATGGAGGACGGCACCGTCGTGCTGGTTGGCGCCACGACCGAAAATCCGTCCTTCGAGCTGAACGCCGCGCTTTTGTCGCGCGCGCGGGTACTGGTGTTTCACTCGCTGGGCGAGGAGAGCATCGCCAAGCTGATGACGCGCGCGGAGGAGACAGAGGGCAGGGCGCTGCCGCTCGACGAAGAGGCGCGGGCGATGCTCATCCGCATGAGCGATGGTGACGGCCGGGCCTCGCTGACGCTGGCCGAGGAAGTCTGGCGCGCCGCCAAACCCGGCGAGGTTTTCGATCCCGAAGGGCTGCAGCGCATCGTCCAGCGCCGCGCGCCGATCTATGACAAGGGCCAGGACGGTCACTACAATCTGATCTCGGCGCTGCACAAATCGGTGCGTGGGTCCGACCCGGACGCGGCGCTTTATTATCTTGCCCGCATGTTCGACGCCGGCGAGGATCCGCTCTATCTCGGCCGCCGGCTGGTGCGCATGGCGATGGAGGATATCGGGCTGGCCGACCCGCAGGCGCTGGTTATCGCCAACGCCGCCAAGGACGCCTACGACTATCTCGGCTCGCCCGAAGGCGAACTGGCCTTCGCCGAGGCCACCGTCTATCTCGCCACCGCGCCCAAATCCAACGCCGTCTATACCGCCTTCAAGGCAGCCACGCGGGCGGCGAAGGAGTTCGGTTCGCTGCTGCCGCCCAAGCACATCCTCAACGCGCCGACCAAGCTGATGAAAGAGGAGGATTACGGCGCCGGCTACCGCTACGATCACGACCAGCCCGATGCCTTTTCCGGCCAGGACTATTTCCCCGAAAAGATGGGCCGGCAGACCTTTTACGATCCGCCCGAACGCGGCTTCGAGCGCGATATCAAGAAACGGCTGGACTATTGGGCAAAGCTGCGCAGCGAGCGGGAGAAATAGGTGCGCGGGACAAACGGGACGAACTCGGCCTGCCCGCGATGAACTGAAATTCTGTCCCCGCCAGTCACAGCAGTGTGATTGTACCGCATGACAAAAAGCCCTATCACGTCGCATGACTCGGCCGGGAGGCTGCCAGGACGGGCGATAATTCGGAACGGGGACAGCGCGCCGCGCGAACAGAAAATGACAAAATCCCTTCGCAAAATGCTTCGCCAGGCTGTGATTGCTGTCCCGCTGCTCGCGCTCGGATTCTATTTCATTCCGATCCTGACCACGATCTGGATCGTCTGCGGCCTGATCGATGTGCTGCGCAACGCCAACAAGGATCTGTCGCTGTTGCGCGGCTATTTCCTCGGCAATGGCATCTTCACCTGGCTGCTGTCGCCCTTCAATCTGCTGGTGGACCTCGTTTGCTACAGGAACCCGGGCGTGTGGAAGCTGGAGCAGTTTCCCGCCGATTATCAGCGCGAGGTCAACGAGGTTCTTGACGTCTTCAAGGCGCGCAAGGACGAGATCATCGCCGATATCGACGCCAATTTCGGCACCGGTCGTCGCGGCATGTATGTCTATCAGTGGTACGGCAAGCACCGGATCGACAATGTCGCGGAATTCAACAAGGATTTCAAATACATCAAGACCATTGCCGTGTCTGTCTTCAGAGGCAAGGAATCGACTTCCTGGCATTTCGGACCGCTCCGGCTCAGCCTGCGCATCCTCTACAATCTCTTGCCGGTGAAGGCAGAGGTTTTCGTCGAATGCAACGGCGCCAGGAATTACTGGCACGACAACCCGCTCTATATTTTCGACGACACGCTGCTGCACCGCTCGGTCAACGAGTATGACGGACGCCGCTACTGCGTGTTCATGGACATAATCCGCCCGTCGCCGTTCCCCGGCTTCATCGCCGGACTTCTCGCCATCGTTTCGGTCACCGTCGAGCGCATCAATTCCATGTTCTACAAGAACTGGAAGATGATCGGCTCGAGCAAGGCAAAGAAGGTCGAGACGACCTGAGGCGTTAGCCTGAAGGGATTGACCGCACTGCCTTGGCCGGGCAGTAAACGGGCATGTTCAATCTGCTTCTTGTTGTGGTCGGCGGCGGCATCGGCGCCGGCATCCGCCACCTGACCAACATCGGCGCCTTGCGCCTCGTCGGCCCCAACTACCCCTGGGGGACAATGGCGATCAACATCCTCGGCTCCTTTGTTATGGGGCTGTTCGTCGCCGCGCTGATGCGGCGCGGCGGTTCCAATGAGCTCCGGCTGTTCGTCGCCACGGGCATCCTTGGCGGCTTCACCACCTTCTCCGCCTTTTCGCTCGATTTCGCGACCCTGTGGGAGCGCGGAGCGACGCTGACGGCGTTGGGATATGCGCTTGCCAGCGTCGTTGGCGCCATTATCGCCCTGTTTCTGGGACTTTGGCTCGCAAGAACCGTTTCATAGTGTTATTGCCCCGACCTGGAGCACGCCGCATCCTCTGGACGCGCTGCAGAAACTTTGATCTTGCGCATGATCCTTTCCGAAAGCCGGAGTAGATTTCGGGGTCACGCGTTAGAAACGGATAAAGCGAAAATCATGGCAGGCGTAGAACAGATCACGGTGGAGGCCGGCGAGGCGGGCATGCGGCTCGATCGCTGGTTCAAGACCCATTTCCCCGGCCTCGGCTTTGGCCATCTGCAGAAGTTGCTGCGCTCGGGCCAGATCCGCGTCGATGGCAGCCGGGTCAAGGCCGACAGCCGTGTCGAGCCCGGCCAGGTGGTGCGTGTGCCGCCGCTCGAGGTCGACAAGAAGGGCGAGAGTGCGCTTACGGGTTACTCGATCCGCAACAAGGGCGACGCCGATGTGCTGGCCAAGATGCTGATCCACGAAGATCCAAAAGTCTTCGTCTTCAACAAGCCGGCGGGCCTGGCGGTGCAAGGCGGCTCGGGCGTCACCCGCAATGTCGACGACATGCTGGAGGCCTGGCGCAGCCAGAAGGGCGAGAAGCCGCGCCTGGTTCACCGGCTCGACCGCGACACATCGGGCGTGCTGGTGGTTGCCCGCACCAGGCTTGCGGCGATGAAGCTTTCCGAGTCATTCCGGGCGCGTGAGACCAAGAAGACCTATTGGGCGCTGGTCAAAGGTGTCCCGCCCAAGCGCGAGGACAAGATCTCGACCTGGCTGATCAAGGAGCCGACCGAGGACGGCGACCGCGTGCGCGTGGCAGCTCATGGCGAAAAGGGCGCCGACCACGCCGTGTCCTACTATCGCATCATCGAGCAGGCGGCTCAGACGATGACCTGGCTGGAAATGGAGCCGTACACTGGCCGCACCCACCAGCTGCGCGTTCATGCCGCCTATATCGGCTGCCCGATCCTTGGCGACCCCAAATATTTCGAGGCCGACACCAACTGGGACTTTCCGGGCGGCATTCAAAACCGCCTGCATCTGCATGCGCGCCGCATCGTCATTCCGCACCCGGACAAGGGCGTCATCGACGTCACCGCGCCGATGCCACCGCATATGCGCCAGAGCTGGAACCTGATCGGCTTCGACGACGCCAGCGCGGAGGACTGACATTGGCCGTTGCCTCGGCATTGGATCGCCGCGATGCGGTCGATCTGGCGGCTGCTGCCATCATGGTCGGGCTGACCTTTTCCTGGGGCCTGAACTACGTCGCCGCCAAGATCTCCTATGCCGGCTTCGATCCGGTTTTCGTCTCGATCGCACGTTCGATCATTGGCGGGCTCTGTGTGCTCGGCTGGTGCTGGCTGCGCGGCATCAGGTTGTTTAAGGCCGACGGGTCGCTTGTCGCCGGCATCATCGTCGGCGTGCTGTTCGGCGTCGAGTTCCTGTGCCTCTATATCGGGCTGGAATACACGACCGTTGCCCGCAACACACTGCTGGTCAACACCATGCCGTTCTGGGTCCTGGTCGGCGGCCATTTCCTGCTCGGTGAGCGTATCAACGCGCGCAAGCTTGGCGGGCTCGTTCTCGCCTTCTGCGGCCTGGTGGCGGTGTTTTCCGACGGGATTGCCGGCGGCACCGACGTGACCTTGATGGGCGATCTGCTCAGCCTCGGCTCCGGTATCCTGTGGGCGGCGACCAGTATCGTCATCAAGCGTTCGAAACTGGTCGAGACCAGTGCCGAGAAATTGCTGCTTTATCAGCTGGCCGGTGCGGCCATTGTCGGTGTCCTGGTTCTGCCTTTCGCCGGCCCACCGATCCGCGCGGTCAGTGCCTTGCCGGCATTGGCGCTGCTGTTCCAGTCGCTCTATATAGTTGCCTTCACCTATGTGCTGTGGTTCTGGCTGCTCAGGCGCTATCCGGCATCGGCCCTGTCGAGCTTCGCTTTCCTGTCGCCGGTGTTCGGCGTCCTCTGCGGCGCTATCATTCTGGGCGAGGCGCCGACGACCAGGATCTTTGTGGCGCTTGGGCTGATCGCTGTCGGCCTGATCATCGTCAACCGGCCGGCGCGCAAGCAGGTACCTGGATAGAAAGTTCGACCATGCGTGACATCCTCAACGACCTCGAAGCGGGAAAGCATCTGTCCGATCCGGATCCGGTCCGCCGCGCGCAGATCCAGATGAAGACGCACCTGCCGAAGCGCTTCTACAAGGACGTGTCGGTCGTAGCTGTGGAGGACGGTTTTGTCGTCCACCTCGATGGCAAGCCGGTGCGCACGCCGGGCAAGGCGCTGCTGGCGCTGCCGACCGAAAAGGCCGCCGCCCTGGTCGCCAATGAGTTCGCTGCACAGGGCGAGACCATCGACCCGGTCACGATGCCGGTGCTGCGTCTGGTCAACACCGCCATCGACGGCGTCGCCAGCGACCCGCAGGCGGTGCTGGAGGACGTCTTGCGCTTCGCCTCGTCCGATCTGACCTGCTACCGCGCCGACGCGCCGCAGGGGCTGGTCGAGCGGCAGAACCAGCATTGGGATCCGGTGATCGACTGGGCGAGGGCGACATTAGGGGCTCGGTTCAACCTCGCCGAGGGCATCATCCATGTCGAGCAGCCGCGCGAAAGCCTCGCCGTCCTCGGCGCCCATCTTGCCCAGCGTGCCGAGCCGCTGCGGCTGGCTGCAATCCATGTCATGACTTCGCTGACCGGGTCGGCGCTGCTGGCGCTGGCGGTCGATTACGGCGCGCTCGACGGCGACGCGGCGTGGGCCGCCGGCCATGTCGACGAGGACTGGCAGGTCGAGCACTGGGGCCAGGACGCCGAGGCTGTCGCACGCCGCTCGGCCCGCAAACGCGACATGATGGCGGCCGTCGGCCTGCTCGACGCGCTGAAGACCTGATCCTCGGCCTTTTGCCGCACTGCACCTAATACCAAAGTCATAAATCCAAGGTCTGTCTGCCTCCGGCGGTCGCTTTCTGTCATTTTTTACGCCGATGGCTGGTTCGAGTCGCGTTCAGAGGGAACGCCGACGATGACGCCCAGCCTCGAGGACAGACGGGATTTCACGGGAGGACAGTTCAATGGCATTGGCATCGACCGCCGGCGGAGCCAGCCGCGGCATGACACGAGAGGAGAAGAAGGTCATCTTCGCCTCCTCGCTGGGCGCGGTTTTCGAATGGTATGATTTCTATCTCTACGGAGCGTTGGCCGGCGCGATCGGCTTGACCTTCTTCAACTCGTTTCCCGAAAGCACCCGCTACATCTTCACGCTGCTGGTCTTCGCCGCCGGCTTCATCGTGCGCCCGTTCGGCGCGCTGGTGTTCGGCCGCATCGGCGATCTCGTCGGCCGCAAATACACATTCCTTGTCACCATCATGATCATGGGTCTGTCGACTTTCCTTGTCGGCCTGCTTCCGGGCTCAGAGACACTGGGCATTCTGGCGCCGATCCTGTTGATCGCGCTGCGCATGCTGCAGGGCCTGGCGCTTGGCGGTGAGTACGGCGGCGCCGCGACCTATGTCGCGGAACATGCGCCGGATGACCGTCGCGGCTTCTACACGTCATGGATCCAGACGACGGCGACGCTCGGCCTGTTCCTGTCGCTGATTGTCATCCTGCTGGTGCAGAATTCTGTAAGCAAGGACGCCTTCAACGCCTGGGGATGGCGCATTCCTTTCCTGGTCTCGGCCATCCTGCTCGGCATTTCGGTCTGGATCCGGCTGTCGCTTTCGGAATCGCCGACCTTCCTGCGCATGAAGGAAGAGGGCAAGAGTTCCAAGGCGCCGCTGTCGGAAGCCTTCGGCCAGTGGAAAAACGCCAAGATCGCCATCCTGGCGCTGTTCGGCCTCACCGCCGGTCAGGCCGTGGTCTGGTACAATGGTCAGTTCTACGCACTGTTCTTCCTGGCCAATGTGCTCAAGGTCGACGCGCAGTCGGTGAACATCATGATTGCCATTGCGCTGGCACTCGGTACGGGCTTCTTCGTCTTCTTCGGCTGGCTGTCCGACAAGATCGGCCGCAAGCCGATCATCATGGCCGGCCTTGCGCTGGCGGTCGTCACCACCTTCCCGCTGTTCAAGGCGTTGACCTGGGCCGCCAATCCGGCGCTCGCCACCGCACAGCAGAACACGCGCGCCACGGTGACGGCGGCTCCGGGAGACTGCAACTTCCAGTTCAACCCGACCGGAACACGCGTACCGGTCAGTTCGTGCGATATCGCGACCGATTTCCTTGCCAAGAACTCGGTGCCTTACGACATCGTCTCGACGGCGGCGGCGGGGACCCCGGCGAGTGTCATGATCGGCAGCGAAACCGTGGCGTCTTATGATGCCAAGGCCGCGGGCGACAAGAAGGCTGCCAGCGACGCTGCCTTCAAGAAGGGTATCAACCTCGCGCTTCAGAGTGGCGGTTATCCGCTGAAGCGTGCTGCCGCCAAGGTTGCCGACCAGAAGCTCGACGCCTTTGTCGCGGCCAATCCTGAACTGAAGCTCGATGCGGCGGCCATCCGCGCCGGCGAGAAGACCGCAGTCCCGACCGAACAGGCGATCAAGGACAAGGTGCTGACCAAGGATGAGGCCGCGGGCGCCACCGAGGTGACCGTTTACAGCGTTCCGGCAGCGGGCGCGTTCGCGATGTTTGCCGACCCCGCACAGGTCAACTGGGCCAAGGTCATCGGCATCCTGTTCATCCTGGTCCTCTACGTGACCATGGTCTACGGGCCGATCGCGGCGATCCTGGTCGAGATGTTCCCGACACGCATCCGCTACAGCGGCATGTCACTGCCCTATCACATCGGCAATGGTTGGTTCGGCGGCCTGCTGCCCGCGATCGTGTTCGCGTTCAGCGCCTACAAGGGCGATATCTATTACGGCCTTTGGTATCCGGTGGTGATCGCGGCGGTGACGCTGATCATCGGCATGATCTTCGTCAGGGATACGCTCGGCACCGACCTGCATACCAAGCAGTAGCCGACGGCCCTGTATCAAACAAAAAACCCGGCGCGAGCGATCGCGCCGGGTTTTTGATTTGTGGGCCTGTTCGATCTATCAGCGCGGAAGACGCCTAGCTCTTGCGAGGCTGTTCGGCCTCCGCAATGGCGGCCTCATGATACCAGGCCTCGCCATGGTGAAGCGGGTGATCGCGCAGCGAAGCAAGCTCTGCCGCAAACTTGGCCTTTACGCCTAAATTTGAGGCACCCGCACGCGCTGCCACCGGGAACATCAGGATTTTGGCCGACGGACGGGCTGAGGTGATTTCCATGGTCGGTCTCCTTTCTTCTGGAGAGGCTCTTCGATTCATCTTTCCATCAAGGTAGGTCCTGCAATCCTTTTAGGCAAGATGCCTAAAGAAAGATCGGCATTTGCCTGTTATTTAAGCAAATTCTGCCTTTGATTGATCCGGGCGCATTGCTTAGGCGGCTTGCCATCACCGGCGGGATGAAAGGGCATTTTTGCCGCACCCTGACCAACTGATCTGGCACACGGTTTGCATTTTATCGACCGGCAGCTGGGCTGCTGGATGGCTCGGCGCGCCGGCGTCATCCAGGTTCGGTGATCAAGCAACGAGAGGCTCTAGAATGACGAAATACAAGCTCGAGTATATCTGGCTCGATGGTTACACGCCGGTCCCCAATCTTCGCGGCAAGACCCAGATCAAGGAGTTCGCCGAGTTCCCGACGCTCGAGCAGCTGCCGCTGTGGGGCTTCGACGGTTCTTCGACGCAGCAGGCCGAAGGCCACAGCTCCGACTGCGTGCTGAAGCCGGTCGCCGTATTCCCGGACCCGGCCCGCAGCAATGGCGTGCTGGTGATGTGCGAAGTGATGATGCCAGATGGCGTGACGCCGCATGTGTCCAACAAGCGCGCCACCATCCTCGACGACGAGGGCGCCTGGTTCGGCTTCGAGCAGGAGTATTTCTTCTACAAGGACGGCCGTCCGCTCGGCTTCCCCGAGAGCGGCTATCCGGCGCCGCAGGGCCCGTACTACACCGGCGTCGGCTATTCGAATGTCGGCCCGATCGCGCGCCAGATCGTCGAGGAGCATCTCGACCTTTGCCTCGCAGCAGGCATCAACCATGAAGGCATCAACGCCGAAGTGGCCAAGGGCCAGTGGGAATTCCAGATTTTCGGCAAGGGCTCCAAGAAGGCCGCCGACCAGATGTGGATGGCCCGTTATCTCTTGCAGCGCCTGACCGAAAAATACGAGATCGACATCGAGTATCACTGCAAGCCGCTTGGCGACACCGACTGGAACGGTTCGGGCATGCACGCCAACTTCTCGACCGCCTATATGCGCGAAGTCGGCGGCAAGGCCTATTTCGAAGCGCTGATGGCTCAATTCGACAAGAACCTGATGGACCACATCGCCGTCTACGGCCCGGACAATGACAAGCGCCTGACCGGCAAGCATGAGACCGCGCCGTGGAACCGCTTCAGCTACGGCATCGCCGACCGCGGCGCCTCGATCCGCGTGCCGCATTCCTTCGTCAACAATGACTACAAGGGCTACCTGGAAGACCGCCGCCCGAATTCGCAGGGCGACCCCTACCAGATCGCTTCGCAGATCCTGAAGACCATCGCGGAGGTTTCGACCAGCGCCCAGGTTTCGGCGGCCGCCTGATCCTGTTTTCGGTGAGGCCGCGGCGTCGCGCCGCGACCGAACATTTCTGCGACATAAAAGCCCTGCGGAAACGCCAGGGCTTTTTAAGTCTGAGCCCGCCGCGGTTGTAGCCGTTGGCCATCGTTAGCCTTCGCATCAGGAGGAGGGGACGATAGGTAAAGGCAACGTGAAGGGAGGGGGGCCGGCTGGAAAAGGCTAGCCACAAGGGTGTCCCGCTTCGGCTCGTAGTATCGCGTCCCAAGCCGCCACAGATTGTCAATGTTTCGCAGGTAGGTCTGCACCTTCTCATCGTGGTCGGATATGATGCCCACCGTGTCCGTCTGGTGCGGAGATCCCAGCTGCCGGTCGAACGTTCCGACTTCGGAGGTCCAGCTGTCGAATTCGAGGTTGGCGGAAATCTGGTGGATCGCCTCTCGATAGTTCTCCAGTTCAGTCCCGTCCCCGTGGAAGAAGAAATTGGCAGCGACGATGACCGTAAGGAAACCCTTGCGCTCGCCGATGAATTGCACCGGCGACAATAGGCCGGCCACATAAATCCGCTCGATGGCCGGTATGACACGGGTGTCGTGATCTTCGTCCCAGATCACTGCGAAGTCATGGATCTGAGCCGAGCTAAGCGGCTCGCGCAGGACATTTCGCCATTCCATGCTGCGAAGGACGGAATAGTGAGTGCCTCTCCCGATGTTACCAACGGGGGCAGGTTCGTCATGAAGGCAGGAAAACAACGTCGAATAGACTGGCAAAGGGGCCATTTCTCAACTCCGGTTCAGGATCAGTTGTCGTGGCTATCAACCACTGCGAAGAAGCTTTCGGCCTCCGCGCTGTTCACGTCCCATATGTAGGGTTCCATTTGCCAAGGATCAAGTAAGTTCCGCGCATGGCTTGCGGCCGGATGGCATCCCTCGTACTGACCGCCAGACCTACTCCAGAGCCCTTAATCGTTCAAAGCGCTGCGCTTCCGCGAGGAGCCAAGTCAAGTAGGCTTGGCCTTCGTCTAGATCGATACCGCGGGGCTCTGCATACTCATATGCAAGGGTGTCGCAGACTTCATCGAAAGAGCACCGATGTAGCCTCGTGAGCCACTTGGCACGGCCCAGCCGGGCGCGCGCCTCACGTTCGTGCTCATGGTACTCCTCAACGGCGGCTACCAGTTCGCGGTTGTTAGCTGCCGTCTCTTTCGCCAATTCATAGTCCGCCTCGTGCATCTGGTGCGGAGCCACACTGCTAATCGCCGCGTTAGTATCCTGAATGGTAAGGGACCACGAGCTTAGCCCCGTCAGCTTGCAAACCTCAGCTTGAACGTGGCGACAATCTTGGCAGACGAGCACCGGGATATGATTGCCAATTACCATGTGCGCGATGGTCTCAGCCCCTCGCCAGTAGAGCGCGGTCGGGTCTTCTTCCACTATCCAGTCATACAGGACATGGATTTTGGCGGTCCACTCACCGGAGTTGCGAGACTTTCGACATATTTGCCGTTTCGTGCGCTTGCAGCATCCGCACGTCCAGTCCTCACCAACCTTAGGCCAATGCTTCTGGCCCCTGTTCTGCACTTCGATGCCTGCATATTCGGCATCGGTGGGAGGTCGACCGGGAGCGCTATCTTTACGCTTGGCCGACTTGCCTACTGCATCCCTGGAGACAGATCGCTCGATCACCCGCCAGCCGACACTGTTGCCGAGACCGGGCGTCGCCCGACAGAATTGCTCCCATACCACCGAGGGCTCATCCATCCAGAAGTTAACCCGCGACGGGGCGCTCTCGCGGCGATTTTTGCCGTTGGCAAACCGCTTCCCCATGCGTTCGGCAAAGTCGAGCCGATCTTCAAAATCCGGTTTTACCTGCGTCCAAATCTCGTGAGCCTTGTCAACATCAATCCCATGGACGTGATTGTCGGTTACAACGATGAAAGTCGCTATCTCCCTTGGCGAAAACGTGAAATGGCGATCGACCTCTTCGCCTATGAGGGCCTTTGCCCGGTTGTCCGCGAGATTACAGTCGATACACACCGGCGTTCTGTCAAATCGCTCGACAAACTGAAGCATAGCGCTCTTGGCTTTCGATCGCTGAACGGCGAACTCCTTGTCGTCGGTGAGGGGATTGAGTTCCTCGAATAGCCTGCCTGCTCGATCGGCGAGGTGATCGTGGTGGACTTCAAGCTCGCACAAGAGAACCCCTGCCGAGTTAAGTCGGGCAAACTGCGGCTTGGTCCGATTGCAGCATGGACACGCCCATCCATACCATGTTGCGGCCCATCCCCTGTTCAGACTCAGACGGCTGGTTTTGAAGCGTCGAAGAAGCGCCTTGGTGTGGCTACTCCATCGTCCGTCCCGCATGAACGCGAATTCTGCCAACTCATCGTCGGACATTTCATCAATGTCTGGAATCGAAACAGTGGCAGTGCGAGCAGCCAAGTAGATGCTTCCTCAGCGGAGTGAATCAGTACACCCTTCAGCACTTGGCACTATAGAACATTCCAAGAACGCGGTGCAACTACAAGAGCAAGGAAATTCGGATGCCTATCACCAAGACCGAAGGGGCGCGTCGACAGCTTGAGACGGCCATCGATCTCTATTTCGAAAATGGCGACAGCTTATCCATACACACGCTGGCCTTTGCCGTTCTTAAGGTGCTCTTCGACATTTATCCTCACCGGGTCGGAGATGGTTTTGCGGCTCAACTCGATGCGCTCCTGAGGAACGAAGGTTGGAAGGCAATGTCCGGTGTGGCGAATTTCTTGAAACATGCCGACAGAGACCCTGATGCATTTTTGGATTCGCATCACCCTCAACAAGCAATGTCGATAATTGGCTTGGGCGTCATTTTGTACCGCAGAGTCGAAGGTGATTTATCAAAGAAGATGATGGCCTTCGATTCTTGGGTCGAGTTGCTGGGGCAGGAAGAGCTAGGGATAGCCGAGGTAGATACGAATGAAGAACGCGCGGCACGACACAGGGAAATTCGTCATGTTGTAGCGCAGCTACCGCACGAAGAAATGATCAAAGTTGCGAGGCAGCACTACGTGGTCTTCCTTGAAAACTACGATCGAATCAAAAGCATTACTGATCAAGCAATATTGGAAGGTATCAGCGTCACACAATTGCTCGATATCGAGCTTGGGCAGGAAGGGACACGTGCCGAACTGGTTTAAAGAAGCGGCAAGTCCAAACAAAAACCCCGGCGTCGCCGCCGGGGTTTTTCAATGTCGGTGGATGGTCAGCTCAGACCGAATAGTACATGTCGTATTCGACCGGATGCGGGGTCATTTCGAAGCGCATCACTTCGGCCATTTTCAACTCGATGTAGCTGTCGATCTGGTCGTCGTCGAAGACGCCGCCGGCTTTCAGGAAGCCGCGATCCTTGTCCAGGCTCTGCAGGGCTTCGCGCAGCGAGCCGCAGACGGTCGGGATTTTCTTCAGTTCCTTCGGCGGCAGATCGTAGAGATCCTTGTCCATCGGCTGTCCCGGGTGGATCTTGTTCTTGATGCCGTCGAGGCCGGCCATGAGCATGGCGGCGAAAGCGAGGTAGGGGTTCGCGCCTGGATCGGGGAAGCGGACCTCGACGCGCTTGGCTTTCGGGGACGAGCCGAACGGAATGCGGCAGGAGGCGGAACGGTTGCGCGCGGAGTAGGCGAGCAGCACCGGGGCTTCATAGCCAGGTACAAGGCGCTTGTAGGAGTTGGTCAGCGGGTTGGTGAAGGCGTTGATCGCCTTGGCGTGCTTGATGATGCCGCCGATGTAGAACAGGCACGACTCCGACAGGCCGGCATATTCATTGCCGGCGAAGGTCGGCTTGCCGTTCTTCCAGATCGACTGGTGGACATGCATGCCCGAGCCGTTGTCGCCGAAGATCGGCTTCGGCATGAAGGTGGCCGTCTTGCCATAGGCATTGGCGACCTGGTGCACGACATATTTGTAGATCAGCATCTTGTCGGCGTTGCGGACCAGCGTGTCGAACTTGATCCCGAGCTCGTGCTGGGCAGCGGCAACCTCGTGATGGTGCTTTTCGACGCGCACGCCCATTTCGGCGAGCACGGTCAGCATTTCGGAGCGCATGTCCTGCGCGCTGTCGATCGGCGGCACAGGGAAGTAGCCGCCCTTGACGCGCGGGCGGTGGCCGAGATTGCCGGTCTCGTAATCGGTGTCGTCGTTGGACGGCAGTTCGGTCGAGTCCAGCTTGAAGCCGGTGTTGTAGGGATCGGCCTTGTACTTGACGTCGTCGAAGACGAAGAACTCGGCTTCGGGGCCGACATAGATGGTGTCGCCGATGCCTTCGGCCTTCATGTAGGCCTCGGCCTTCTTTGCAGTGCCGCGCGGATCGCGGTTGTAGGATTCGCCGGAGACCGGATCGAGAATGTCGCACAGGATGA
The DNA here is from genome assembly GCF_040324515.1 of Mesorhizobium sp. C264A. Taxonomy (NCBI): domain Bacteria; kingdom Pseudomonadati; phylum Pseudomonadota; class Alphaproteobacteria; order Hyphomicrobiales; family Phyllobacteriaceae; genus Mesorhizobium; species Mesorhizobium sp. C264A. The sequence continues at coordinate 1,544,679 of NZ_JAMYVY010000001.1, forward strand.
CCATGGTCGACTGGGCGAAGAACGGATCCATGTGGACGGTGTCCGCATCGGGCATCAGCACCATGTCGGACTCGTTGATCGCCTTCCAGCCGGCGATCGAGGAGCCGTCGAACATGACGCCGTCGGCGAACATGTCTTCCTCGACCTCGATGACATCCATCGTCACGTGCTGCAGCTTGCCCTTCGGATCGGTGAAGCGCAGGTCGACGAATTTCACGTCGTTGTCCTTGATCTGCTTCATGATGTCTTTGGCTGTCGTCATGTCGTTTCTTCCCTGTGTGATGACGTTTCGAGGAGACGTTAATCTGAAATCAGAAAGCTCAGACGGCGTCCATCCCCGTTTCGCCGGTACGGATGCGAACGACCTCCTCGATGTTGGAGACGAAGATCTTGCCGTCGCCGATGCGGCCGGTCTGCGCCGCCTTGCGGATGGCTTCGATGGCGCCTTCGACGGCGTCGTCGCCCAGCACGACTTCGATCTTCACCTTGGGCAGGAAGTCGACGACATATTCGGCGCCGCGATAGAGTTCGGTATGGCCTTTCTGGCGGCCAAAGCCCTTGGCCTCGGTCACGGTAATGCCTTGCAGACCGGCCTCCTGAAGCGCTTCCTTCACTTCGTCTAGCTTGAACGGCTTGATGATCGCTTCGATCTTTTTCATGTAGAAAGTGGCCTCCACTGCCAAAAAAACGGGTTGTGCGCCCCGCTTGCGCCTCCATCAAGCACGAACTGTGCCAATTTCAGCCCACGCGAAGCGGTTTCGCGCAATTCCAATGCCGCGCCGCGCCGGGATGCACATTCGCGTCATCCTCTGCTTCGGCTGCGGCAAAGCTGCCCGAAGCCTACACATTGCCGCTTCGGGCGTCTGCACGATAATTAGGCAGATTGCGCATTTTGCAGGCCTGCGCGGATCCGTGGCACCAGTCTGCGAAAGGATTGGCCGCACGCCAACGCAGCACCTGGCCGTTTGCTTCGAATCCGAAACTGGACAATGCTCGATAGGGACAAAGGGGTCGGCCTTGAACGAAATGCGGATCGGCAATCCATGAGCAATGAAGTCCTGTCGCCGGCCGAGATGGGCGAGACCGACCGGCTGGCGATCGCGGCCGGTCCGCTCGACGGCTATGGCCTGATGCAGCGCGCCGGCGAAGCGGTCGCTGCTGTGGTCCTGGCACGCTATCCCGCAGCAAGCCGCGTGCACGTGCTGTGCGGCCCCGGCAATAATGGTGGCGACGGCTATGCTGTAGCGCGGTTGCTGGCCGAGGCTGGTGTGAATGTGGCGCTCTGGGCCGAAGGCAAGCAGAAGCCCGGGAGTGATGCGGCGCGAGCTTCCGAGGCCTGCAATCTGCCGGTCGAGCACATCGGACACTGCTACCCGGAACCGGGTGAAGTCGTCGTGGACGCGCTCTATGGTGCGGGATTGTCGAAGAAGATATCCCTGCATGCCTCTGCCGTCTCAGGATTGGCCGCGGCGGAGCGCGTGCCTGTGGTGTCAATCGATCTGCCTTCTGGTGTGTCGGGCGAGACCGGCTTGAGCAACGCTTATTTCAAGGCCGACGTGACGGTGACGTTCGTGCGGAAAAAGCCCGGCCATCTGCTGATGCCGGGGCGCAGCCTCTGCGGCGAGATCATCATCGCCGATATCGGCATTCCGGATGCGATCGTCGATGAGTTCAAGATCAAGACGTTCGAGAACACGCCTGACTTCTGGCTATACAGTTTTCCGAAAACGGCGGTCGATACACATAAGTATAAGCGCGGCCACGTCAGCGTCTTTTCCGGCGGGCCGAGCGCGACAGGTGCGGCGCGGCTGTCGGCGATGGCTGCAGCCAGAGCCGGGGCAGGGGCGGTGACCGTGCTCTCGCCTGAAAATGCCATGCAGGTAAACGCCGCGCATCTGACATCGATCATGCTGCGCGAGGCCGGTTCGATGGAGGAAGTGCAGGAATTTTTGTCGGCGAGGCACCCCGAAGTACTTGTGTTCGGACCAGGGCTCGGGCCGAAACCCAAAGTGGGGGATTTCGCGTTGCAATTGATCGCGACGGTCGCTGACCTAAACCGCACGTCGACGAGTTCATTCGGAATTCAGCGCCCTGCCATTGTCTTGGATGCTGACGCCATCACGTCATTGGCGCATCAGCCTCAGGCCCTGTTCGACGCCGCGCTGCTCCCGTTGGGGCCGGTATTGGTGCTGACGCCGCATGAAGGCGAATTCGCCAGACTTTTTCCCGACATCGCGAAGGACAAGAAGCAGTCGAAACTCGCCAAGGCGCGCGCAGCCGCTGAACGAGCCAACGCCATCATGGTCTACAAGGGCGCCGACACCGTCATCGCGGCGCCGGACGGCCGCGCGGTGATCAACGCCAATGGTGCACCATGGCTCGCCACCGCTGGTTCCGGCGACGTGCTGGCGGGCATTGTCGCCGCGCTGCTGGCGCAGGGCATGCAGGCATTCGAGGCCGCCTGCGCAGCGGTCTGGATACACGCCGAGGCCGGCAGCCGCTTTGGACCGGGTCTGATCGCCGAGGATCTCCCGCTGGCACTGGTGCCGGTGCTGCGTGAACTGGTCGATGCACGGCAGAAGGTGGCGATCAGATGAAGCATTTCGCGTTCGTCGTTGCGGCCATCATCGCGCTGTTCGCGTCACATGGCGTGCGTGCTCAAGAGCCCGTGACCATCGTCGACGATCCGGCGGTGCTCGCCGCCCTCGATGCCAAGGGTTTTGGCTTCGCCCGCATTTTCGCCGTCGACGGCGCGGACGATCTGAAGACGCTCTACAGTGAGGCGCCGGCCTATCGTGCTGTTGTCGACATGGTTGCGGCCGATATTGCCGCGCTGCGGGCCGAGATAAAGGCCGGCGGGCGCACGCTCTACGAGGTGACCGACGGCAATGTCGGCCGCATCATGGATATGCGCTGGCTGAAGACCGAGGCCGCGCGCTTCCGCCTGGTCGGCGTCGTCAACCGGCTCGACCGGCGCGATTTCAATGTTTTGGCTGGCGACAAGAGCTGTGGCGAGGTGCGCTTCATCTATCGCCTGGCCTACAGTTTCCGCAAGAACGGCAAGGTTTTGGCATCGCGGCTGCCATTCAATTTCAACGCCGTCTACAGCGTGGCGCCGGATGCCGATGGCGGCTGCGTCGGCGTTGCCGGGCGCTGGACACCGCAGATCGACGAAAACGTCGATGCCGGCTGGCTGGCCGGCGGTTCGCTGGCACCGGAGGAACTGACGTTCAAGCAGCTTGAACTCAATGCGCAGGTGGTGCGTTTTCCCTCGGGACAGGAGACCGAATTCGGCGGGCAGGCGGCCTATCTGATGCGGATCTTCGGTATCGATGGCGCTGCCATCAGCGAGAAGCCGCTGGAGAATACGCCTGACGTTGCGCGGCTCTCGGATGATGCCGCACTGAAGAAAGGGCTCGCCGACTACGTCAGCGCCAATGTCGCGGCCGTCGATCTCGGCGTCTACGAAATCCCCGACGAATTCCTGGCCAAGAAAATCATCTCGTGGTCGACCTTCGGCAGCGCGAGACGGGCCAACCATCCGTTCACGCCGCTGTTCCAGCCAGCGGATTTCGCCGGCTTGGACTATGCGGCGCTAAAGCTGGTGCGGACACCGGAGGCGCTGGTCGAGCGGCTGGACAATGGCGCCTGCCAGGGGTGCCACCAGGCGGGCTCGACGGCCGGCTTTCACTTCATCGGCCTCGACGACAAAACGACGTCGCCTCTCAACCGGATCGAGGTCGGCATCTCGCCGCATCTCCATGCCGAGATTGCGCGACGTGAGGCCTGGCTGCGCGCGACGGAAGAAGGCAAGGAGCCGAACCGCTACCGGCCGCTGTCCTTCGCGCCGCCGGCGACATGGACCGATGCCGGCGATGTCGACTACGCCCCGGCCGAGATCGCGATGCCGTGCCTGATGCCGGATGATGCAAAACGCTTCGGCGCGACCTGGCAATGCGGTGGCGGCACCGTCTGCACGCCGCTCGCGACGGCTTCAGGCGTGCATACCGCGTTGGCGCAATGTCTGTTGCCCACGGACAGTCCAAAGATGTTTTCGGGCCATCCCTGCCTGACCGGGTCGATCGCCAGCAACCCGTCTCAGCCGTTCAACGACCGCTACAAGATCACCGGCCAGTTCGCTGCTTTTGCGCCGACCTTTTCGCGGACCGCCTACACCTGCCGGCCACCGAAAATCGGCGTACCGGCAGGCATCGCTTATCGCGCCTGCGACGACAAGGACCGCAGCTTCGCCGCATTCAAGACGGGCAAGCCGATGCCATCGGAAATTTGCGGCATGGTCGGCGGCAAGAAATTCGACACCTGCGTCGCCACCAACAATTTCGACCAGTGCCTCGGCGGCGCGGTCAACCGCGGCAACCGTCCCGGATGTTCGGCCGATCATTTCTGCCGCGAGGATTATATGTGCCAGTCGCTGCCGCCGGACACGCCGGGCGCCGCCAAGGTGAAAGGCATCGGCTACTGCTCGCCGACCTATTTCATCTTCCAGATGCGCATCGACAACCACGCAACGCCTTGGGCGAGCGCGACCAGCGCCCCCAGGGATGCGGGGTTCGGGGCGGCGGAAGAGGAGTGAGCCTGCGAGTTGGGCGACCACCAGTTCAGCGCTGGAGATAGTCTTCCATCCGCGCAGTCCATTTGGTGTCGAATTCCGAAATGTGGCGCTGTGCTACGCTCGAGTTCAGCAGCGTCGAGAGCGCGGTCACGGCGATCGGGTCCAGGTCGGGCGGCTCCGTGTAGCCAAGCGCCGCCAGCCGTTGAGCCCATGATGGATGGGTGGACTTTGCGTCATCCGGGCTTGCCCACGCCTTGCGGGCGCAAACATTGAGGCAAATGGGTTCTCGCAGCTGGCCGGCAGCTTCCAGCATGCGCTCGAGCGGCGGTCGCGGCGGACGCAAAGCACCTCGCAATTCATGCTGCAAAGGGTCATAGACCGTCTCCGCGAAATGCACGTCTGCCGTGGCAAGAAGCAACAGCGCGCGTGCGGCGTGCTCGGCGTCGCCGGAGGATGCCGCGTGTCGATCTGCCTTGATCTCCGCTTCGCGCGAAAGCCGGATTTCTTCCCGCTCGAACGATTGCGACAGCCAGCCGATAGCGGCGTGGAGCAGGCTGCCTGTGATCGTGGTTCCGGGCGGGGCATACTCGAAGACAAATCCGAAACCGTTTTCGAACTCAGCGAGATTGAGGCTGCCATTGGTATCCTTGTTGCGCACATGCGCGTCCTCATGGGCAAGGATCGCGGCAAGCGCTCTTTCATCGGTCACTGCGAGGAGAGGGATGCCAATGGTTAGAAACAGCCGATTGCCGAGAAGGCCGAGAAGCGTGCGCTCCTCGCGCACGCTGGCGTTCAGGTTGCCCTCTAGTATGACAACCGTGCGCGCAGCACGGCGCGGTCCGGCGACGCTCCGCCACAGCGCCCACAGGCCGGGCGCTTCTGCTTCACTGACGCCTTTGATCTTGCTGCGTCGGAAGCCCGCAAACAATGTGCCGAACAGAAATGCCAAGGCCGTGGTGGCGATCGGCATGACGACGAAGCCGCTGGCCATAAACCAGATCGGATGGTTGTCGAGCAGGGACATCCAGACGCAGAAGATGACGAGGGCGGGAACAACGAAAAACAGGACCGTGAACCTGCCAAACCGCCGACCGGCGCTGATGATCAGTCGCGACATTGGATGTTACAACGGGATGTTGTCGTGCTTCTTCCAAGGGTTCTGCATGTCCTTGTTGCGCAGCATGCGCAGTGCCCGGGCAATGCGGCGGCGGGTCGAATGCGGCATGATCACCTCGTCGACATAGCCGCGTTCGGCGGCGACGAAGGGCGACAGGAAGCGGTCTTCGTAAGCCTTTGTGTGGGCTGCGAGCTTTTCGGCGTCGCCGATATCCTTACGGTAGATGATCTCGACCGCGCCTCTCGCCCCCATCACCGCGATCTGCGCCGTCGGCCAGGCATAGTTCATATCGCCGCGCAGATGTTTTGAGGCCATCACGTCATAGGCGCCGCCATAGGCTTTTCGGGCGATGACGGTGATTTTCGGCACGGTCGCCTCGGCGTAGGCAAACAGGAGTTTCGCGCCATGCTTGATCAGGCCGCCATATTCCTGCGCGGTGCCGGGCAGGAAGCCGGGGACGTCGACGAAGGTGACGATGGGAATGGAAAAACAGTCGCAGAAGCGCACGAAGCGCGCCGCCTTGCGGCTTGCGTCGGAATCGAGCACGCCGGCCAGCACCATCGGCTGGTTGGCGACGAAGCCGACGGTGCGGCCTTCGACGCGGCCGAAACCGGTGACGATGTTCTTGGCAAAGTTCTGCTGGATCTCGAAGAAATCGCCTTCATCGGCAACTTTGAGGATCAGCTCCTTGATGTCGTAAGGCTTGTTGGCGTTGTCTGGGATCAGCCGGTCGAGCGACAGATCATGGTCGGTGACCGACTGGTAGCACTCGATCTCAGGAAGCTCCGACGTATTTGACGCGGGCAAAAGGTCTACCAGCCGGCGCATCTGCAACAGCGCCTCGACGTCATTGTCGTAGGCGCCGTCGGCAATCGACGATTTGGTCGTGTGGACGGACGCGCCGCCAAGGCTCTCGGCCGTCACCGTCTCGTTGGTGACCGTTTTGACCACATCCGGCCCGGTGACGAACATGTAAGAGGTGTCGCGCACCATGAAGATGAAGTCGGTCATCGCAGGCGAATAGACGTCGCCGCCGGCGCACGGGCCCATGATCACGGAAATCTGAGGAATGACGCCGGATGCGAGCACGTTGCGCTGAAAGATCTCGGCATAGCCGCCTAGCGCCGCCACGCCTTCCTGGATGCGGGCGCCGCCGGCGTCGTAGATGCCGATGATCGGCGCGCGGTTGCGCAGCGCCATCTCCTGCACCTTGATGACCTTTTCGGCGTGAGCCTCCGACAGCGAGCCGCCGAAGACGGTAAAATCCTTGGCGAAGAGATAGACCGGACGGCCATTGACGGTGCCCCAGCCGGTGACGACACCATCGCCGGCGATCTTGGTTTTCTCCATGCCGAAGTCGGTCGAGCGATGCTCGACATACATGTCGAACTCCTCGAACGAGCCTTCGTCGAGAAAGACATCGATGCGCTCGCGCGCGGTGAGCTTGCCCTTCTTGTGCTGGGCGTCGATGCGGGCCTGGCCGCCGCCCATGCGGGCGATCTCGCGGCGGCGCTCAAGTTCCTTCAGCACGTCCTTCATCGCTCGGTCCCCAGAAATGGCAGCTGCCTTTGTGGTAATGATGCCTGCAGGCGTGTGCAAGCGCCGCTTTCGGCCTCGATTATTGCGCTGCAACATGTGGCCCCTTGCATTCCGGAGCGAACTCAGCCATATGCAGCCCATAGGCGCTTGGGCCGGAGATTCCGGCCTTCTCGACAAATGAGACTGGTTGCGTCTGTTTTCCCTCTTTCCGGTATATCGGCCTCTCTTTCCGATACATCACGAAGTGGCGAAAGAGCCCCGTGGCATGACGCCTGCGGGCACGACAGCGCAGCCGAGTGGACGTTACCGTCCGCCCGCCTTGTCGTTTCATATCAAATTTTTCGACGGCAGGTTGCGCCCTGCCGCCATCGATGTTTGCGGCCAAGACCGCGTGAAAGAAGACTATTTTGACCAACGAAAACACCTCAGCCGGTAACGCAATCTCGGCCGGCAACACTACGGAACTCACCGGTTTCGCAGCTCTTGGGATCACCGGCGCGCTGCTCAAGGCGACGCATGGCGCCGGCTTCACCGAGCCGAAGCCGATCCAGACGCAGGCGATCCCGCCGCAGATGGAAGGCCGCGATATCTTCGGCATCGCCCAGACCGGCTCCGGCAAGACCGCGGCCTTCGCGCTGCCGATCCTGTCGAAGATCATCGCGCTCGGCACCAAGCGCCGGGCCAAGACCACCCGTGCGCTGATCCTGGCGCCGACGCGCGAACTCGCCGTCCAGATCGAGGACACCATCAAGATCCTCGCCAAGGGCGCGCATGTCTCGACCGCTCTCGTGCTGGGCGGCGTCTCGCGCTTCAGCCAGGTGAAGAAGGTTGCGCCCGGCGTCGACATCCTGATCGCCACGCCCGGCCGCCTGACCGACCTGGTGCGCGAGGGCGACTTGATTCTCTCCGACACCAAATGGCTGGTGCTCGACGAGGGTGACCGCATGCTCGACATGGGCTTCATCAACGACGTCAAGCGGATCGCCAAGGCGACCGCGCCCGACCGTCAGACGGTGCTGTTCTCGGCCACCATGCCCAACGAAATCGCCGAGCTGGCGAAGGGCCTGTTGAAGAACCCGATCCGCGTCGAAGTCGCGCCGCAGAGCACCGCGGCCGCCGAGATCGTGCAGGGCGTCGTCTTTGCCCGCACCAAGCAGAAGCGCCAGGTGCTGTCGACGATGCTCGCGGACGAAGCCATGAAGTCCGTCATCATCTTTTCGCGCACCAAACATGGCGCCGACCGGGTGACCAAGGACCTCGAGCGCGACGGCTTCAAGGCCGCCGTCATCCACGGCAATAAGTCGCAGAACGCCCGCCAGAAGGCGCTCAACGATTTCCGCGAGGGCTCGGTGCGCATTCTCGTGGCGACCGATATCGCGGCGCGCGGCATCGACGTCCCCGGCATCAGCCATGTGGTGAATTTCGATCTGCCGGATGAGGCCGAAAGCTATGTCCACCGCATCGGCCGTACCGGCCGTAACGGCATGGACGGCATCGCCATCACGCTTTGCGATCCTTCCGAAAACAGCAAGCTGCGTCAGGTCGAGCGCATCATCCGCAGCAAGCTGCCGATCGTTGCCGACCATCTCGGCAGCCCGGATCCGGTGCGCAATCCGGCCGAAAAGAACGAGCGCTTCGAGCCCGCCAACGATCGCAACGACCGCAATGGCCGTCGCGACGGCAGGCGGCCCGGTGGCCAGAACAACGGCTTCGCCAAGAAGCGTTTTGGTGACAAGCCGGCCTTTGCGGGTGCAAGCGAGCGCAAGCCGGAAGGCGCCAAGGCCTTCAAGGGCAACAACAAGCGCCGCTTCGGCGGCAAGCGGCCCGCGGCGCGGGCTGCCTGATCAGACGAACCGGTCAGGCTCGTCGAGCCTGGCTTGATTGCTGACGATTGAATATGAGGACGGCCGGGGCAATGCTTCGGCCGACCTTTTTCGTTTAGGGCTGCCCGGCAATTGCCTGAACCCAGACGACGATCCGCTGCGCCAGGAATGCCGTGGTCGAGGGCGACAGCGCGTCGCCGGCAATGACGTGGTTGTCGGGATCGCCATTGTCGTCGACGGGCACCAGTTCATGCGGTGCGCCCCAGCGGCCGGCGATTTCGCGGGTGCGATCCTGGCGCACCACCTTGTCGGAATCCGAGAAGATGAACAGCGCCGGTATGGTTGCCTTCTCCACAGGCGCTGCGTAGGCAAGGTTGGTCAGCGCCGCCATCGGTAGCACAGCTGCCATTGGATATGTGTGCGTCCAGAGTTTCTCGTGCAGCGCGTTGCGGGTCGGAAAGCTGCGCTCCTTGCCGCCGACGAAATCGGCGATCTGCCTGCCCCAGGGCATGGTCAGCAGCTCGGCGCCTGAAGCCCTGATGCCAAAATTCGGCGAGATGAATGCGATTGCAGCGACGCCGTCCGATGCGCCAGGCTCAGTCGCCGCCCATGCCGCCAGCGATCCACCGGTCGAGGTGCCGATGACGATCACCTTGTCGCCGATGGCTCGGCCGATGGCGAGCGCCTCCTCATAGTCGTTGATCCAGGCATTGACGCTGCCTTGCGCCATAGCAGCGCCGTCCTGCCCATGACCGGTGAGGCGGGTGTAGAAAAGGTTGGCGTCGAGTTGGTCGGCGACCTCGTCGGCCAGCGGGCGAACCTCGCCCTTCGATGCCGAAAAGCCATGGATATAGACGATCGCCAATGGCGTCCTGGCGTGAACCATCGGATCGGCCCAGATGATTTCTTTCTCGAGCCCGTCGCGAACGTTGGGCACGGCAGCCTCTTCGCGCGCAATATACGCTTGCGGATCGTCGCCGATCACTTTGGGGTCGAAGCTGATTGTTGTGTCGACGGGAACGCGCGGACCAAGCAGGAGGGCCAAGACAAGGATGATGACGACGCCCAGCACCGCAAGCACGATCCGTCGCCCCATCTCAGACTCCACAACAATTCTAAAGCCTATGGCGGCCGGTGCAGTCAGGCAACAGCCGGACTGTGGACAGCTATTGGTTCGGCGGCTTGCGGTCGAAATTCAGCGGCCGCCCTGTCCAGCGGGTCGCCGTGCTGATGAACCACCGGCAGACTGGCCTTGGCAGCAGTGCCAGCACCTTCAGCCCCCAGCTCAGCCGGTGAGGGAAGGTAACCTCGAAGCCGCCATGCTCGATGCCGCGCAGCATGCGGCGCGAGGCGCGGTTGACCGGCATCAGTCCCGGCATCGGCAGCATGTTCTTTTCGGTCAGCGGCGTGTCGATGAAGCCCGGATTCATCACCTGGATCCGGACATTCATCTTGTCGAAATCGTATTTCAGCGACTCGGCCAAGATGTTGATCGCCGCCTTCGAGCCGCCATAGGCCGCCGTGGTCGGCCAGCCGAAATAGGCGGTAACCGATCCGACAAGCACAATATGGCCGCGCGCACGGATGCGCATGCGCTCCATGAGCGGGACGAGGCCATTGATGATACCGAAATAGTTGACCTCGAAGGTCTGGCGAAAGTCGCGGACCCTGAGGTCTTCGCCGGGCGTGGCGATGTAGTTGCCGGCGTTGAAGACGGCGAGCACGATCGGCCCGAGCTCCTTTTCAATCGCCGCCACCGTGCTTGCCATGCGCGGCTCATCGGTGACGTCGCAAGGGTAGGCGACGACACGTCCCGGCATCTGCGCCGTCTCGACGATGAGCGCGTCGAGTGGGTCGCCGTCGAGTGCGGTGACCGCGACGACAAAGCCCTTTGCCGCGAGGTCCTTGGCCAGCGCACGGCCGATGCCGCTGCTGCCGCCGGTTATCCAGGCGACGCCGTGCTTCGGGTTGGCCCGGTAAAGTGTCATTCTGCGCCCTGCCGATCTGTCATTAGTGCTCTAGCGGTGAAAAAATCGAATGAAAAGAGCGCTTTTCCGTACTGGTTGAAATGATCGTCATCGCGCGTTGTCCGGCCGCGGGAGATTGCAGTGCCCGAAATGCGACTGGACCAGGCGAATTCTTGCCTTGAAACGCAAGCTTCGGGTTTCTAGGGTCTCGCCGCAGCTACATAAGGAATCCCGGATGCCCCGTTCTGTGATCGAAGCGATCGGCAACACGCCCCTGATCCGCCTCAACAAGGCCTCGGAGCAGACCGGCTGCGAGATCCTGGGCAAGGCCGAGTTCATGAACCCCGGCCAGTCGGTCAAGGATCGCGCCGGCCTGTTCATCATCCGCGACGCCGAACAGCGCGGGCTGTTGAAGCCGGGCGGGGTCATCGTCGAAGGCACGGCAGGCAATACCGGCATTGGCCTGACGCTGGTTGCCAAGGCGCTGGGCTATCGCACAGTGATCGTTATTCCCGACACCCAGAGCCAGGAAAAGAAGGACACGATCAAGCTGCTTGGTGCCGAGCTGATCGAAGTGCCGGCGGTGCCTTACAAGAACCCCAACAATTACGTGAAACTGTCGGGGCGGTTGGCCGAGCAGATGGCGAGGTCGGAGCCGAACGGCGCGATCTGGGCCAACCAGTTCGACAACGTTGCCAATCGCGACGGCCATATCCGCACCACGGCGGAAGAAATCTGGATGCAGACCGGCGGCAAGGTCGACGGTTTCGTCTCGGCGGTGGGTTCGGGCGGAACGCTGGCCGGCGTCGCCTTCGGGCTGAAGGCCAAGAGCAGCAACGTCAAGATCGCGCTCGCCGATCCGCTGGGTGCGGCGCTCTATTCCTTCTACACCAGTGGCGAATTGAAGTCCGACGGCAGCTCGATCACCGAAGGGATAGGGCAGGGGCGCATCACGGCAAATCTCGATGGGTTCACGCCGGACTTCTCGTTCCAGGTGCCGGACGAAGAGGCGCTGCCGATCGTCTTCGACCTGATCCAGGAAGAAGGCCTGTGCGTCGGCGGTTCGACCGGCATCAACATTGCCGGCGCGATACGGCTGGCGCGCGAGCTTGGCCCCGGCCACACCATCGTGACCATCCTTGCCGACTATGGCACGCGCTACCAGTCGAAGCTGTTCAACCCGGAATTCCTGCGCGAGAAGAACCTGCCGGTGCCGGGCTGGATGGATGAGCGCAGCACAATTCCGGTGCCGTATGAGAAGGTCGCCTGATGGCGCACAGAACAGAAGCGCTGTTTCGCGACGACGCCTATCTCAGAGCGGCTGACGCCACTGTTGTCGCCATCAACGAGCGCGGCGGCATCATTCTCGACCGGACCATCTTCTATGCCACATCGGGCGGCCAGCCTGGCGATACCGGCACATTAGAGCGCGCCGACGGCAGCCGCATCGCCATTGCCGCCACCATCACCGGCGAGACCAAGGACGAGATCATCCATGTGCCGGCGCCGGAGCAACCGGCACCCGAGGTCGGCGAGCGGGTGAAACTCGCCATCGGCTGGGAGCGGCGGCATCTCCTGATGCGCATGCACGCAGCTTGCCATTTGCTCACCGTAGTCTGTCCGTTTCCGATTACCGGTGCTGCGGTTTCCGAAGATGACAGCCGCGTCGACTTCGACGCTCCCGATGCCGGCTTCACCAGGGAAGACGTCACCGCCGGGCTGATGGAACTGGTGCGAGCCGATCATCCGATCTTCATCAGGCTGATCACCGACGAGGAACTGGCAGCCAATCCTGGCCTGGTGAAATCCAAGAATGTCCGGCCGCCCGCCGGCACCGGTAAGATCCGCCTGGTCTGCATCGGCGACAACGCTTCGATCGACAGCCAGCCCTGCGGCGGCACCCATGTCAAAAGCACCGGCGAAGTCGGTGAAATCCATATCGGCAAGATCGAGAAGAAGGGCCGCGAAAACCGGCGTTTTCGCATTCGCTTCGGACCGCTGCCGGCGAATTAGGGTCAAATAGCACGTGGCCTCTATATTGCTCAGCCGGTCTGAGACACCTTGGCTTAACCAAGGTGTCGGAAACTGGACGGTGATCGCTCAACCCATGCTTCGATCTGCTCGGTGACAAACTTGGCTGCTTGATGGTGGATGAAGTGGCCAGCCCCGGGCAAAGCAATCACGGCGGTAACGTTGTCGACTTCTCGGAAGGTCCCGTCAAAAGCGCTTGACGGCACATAGGGATCGTCGGAGCCAAACAGCACAAGGGTCGGCGCCTTGACCAAAGGCAGCTGGCCCAGATCCGGCACCCTGCCAAGCGGTATGTTGGCCCTGTAGTAGCCCAGCATCGCTTCCGGATCGGATCGCCTGAGCGAATCTGTCAGGGCCTGCCTGTCCTGCGGATCGGCGACCCAGGTGGCGAGTTTGTCGATGTCCAGCATCTGGGTGGCGCCCGGGACCTGGAAGCCACGTACATATCCGATGATCTCGGCATTGGCCGGATCGGCGACCGCACGCAGATAGTTGCGGGGGTGCGGTGCCGACAGGAGGATGAGATGGCGCACGACCTGCGGCACGCGTATGGCCAGCCACCATGCGATGATGCCACCCCAGTCATGGCCGACAATAGCGGCCTGGGTCAGCTTTTCCGCTGCAAGAACAGCCAGCACGTCGTTGACCAGGTGGGTCAGCGCATAGTTGCCGTGGCCTTGTGGTCCATCGCTTTGTCCGAAGCCCCTCAGGTCCGGCGCGATCACCCGATATCGGTCGCAGAGCGCTTGCATCTGCCGGCGCCAGCCCATTCCGTGATCCGGAATGCCATGCAGAAACACAATCGGCGGGCCTGAGCCCGCCGCTGTGTAGTGCAGTTTGACGTTGCCATTGACGGCAACCCTAGATTCAAACGCCACTTCCTGTTCCGTCAATTGCAATCCATTCGAAGCAGTAGTCCGAGCTGGGAGGCTCGAACCGCCGGCCTACATCTTGACTTCGAGGCGCAGGAACGGGCCGTTGAATGTCTGGGTGCTCTTGTCCGCCATCTCAAGCAGATTGTGCCACTGTTCGACCCGATAGCCTGCGGTGAACGTGGTATTTTCCCACGGTTTGAAAGTCACGCCACCGGAAAGGTCTATGCTGGTAACAACCTTGTTGGAATGCTGGCTTTCGCTGACGTTGATATCTGGATCAGGAGTAGGATCGCTTGGATCGCTCTCATGTTCGTGGAGGCTAAACTTGTCCGTCCGTCGGCCCCACATAGCCGAGCCCGAAACCGCACCGGTAAGACCCCACGTCTCACCCAGCGGATAGTAGACTTCGGCGCCGAGGCGCGGACCGATGCCGTAGAACTCGGATGAGCCAAGCTTGTCAGCGTTGCCGCCCTTGTCGGCCGGATCATTGGGAGTGGCGCTCACATTGAAATTCAGCTTCTCCTTGGAGTGCAGCAAGCGCAGACCGCCGAAGAACCGGATGTCGGCGCCCTGCGCCTCGACATGCTTGCCGACATCGAAGTCGAGCGTCTGGAAATTGTAGCTGTTGCCGAACGACAGGCCGATGACGCCGCCACTTTGCGGGACATTCAGACTAAAGTCGTTGTCCTGGCCGGCGTGAAAAGTACCAGCGAGCCTCCAGTCCACATCCGAAGAAATCGCTTTGGTGAGCGCCACTGATCCGTAGAGATCGCCGAAATCATTGCCACTGCCGAGCTTGTCGCTGGTATCGCCAAGCTTGTCGACGTTGGATTGATAGACCGCGCCTTCGAAGGCAATCTTGATGCGGGAATCGACCACTGCAGGATCGGTTACCTGTGCATCGGCGGCATGAGCCGCGACCACACCAACTGATGTCACCGAAGCGGCAGACGCTGCAACCGTAGCAAGAAGCTTACTTGAAACCTGATTTCGCATTTTTCCCCGCCTGGAATCGAACTGAATTGATATTAGCCCACTCGCACACTACCGCAGCGGCACCTTTCGTCATAGCTGCCATCATCATTTATCGGGCAGTGTTACGCGTTTGCCACAGAACCCGTTTTATCTCTGCGAATCGAATATGATAGCGTAGGAGTTTCTGGTCGAGATGTCGGCGCTGGCCGCCTGGTGTCTACGGCTGCGCGGGGGGCATCGATGGACGACCGGATACAAATCGAAAGCGTTCTCAACAACCTCGTCTATGCGCTTTTTGCTCATGGCGGGCAGGCGGAAACGAGTGGTCGGCCCAGCGACTTCGGCAACCTGGTTGTCTTTGACAATCCGGAAGCCGTCGACACAATCGTCAAGGCGCCGGAGCTCTTTCGGAAGAACTTCTCCCTGATCTCGGCGCTCGGTTTCAGCCGTTTCAACACGAACGATCAGGATTGGTCGGTCCGGCGTACCATCACCCAGGACGTCTATTTGGCGGCCGCCAAGCCGGCGCAGCAGCATCCCGTTGCGGAAATCTTCGCCACCTGTCTGTCCAGTAGCGACGCCACGCTACCAGCCATCCAGCAAGCGTTGTTCGCCGCGTCGATGACCATATTTTACCGGGCTTTCGGCCTTGTTCCCGATATGGCGGCGACGCTGTTGCTGCTCGACAGGGTCCGCGACGTTCTGAGGCGTCTCCAATATTATTCCTGGGTGACGCCGACGACCGCCGAACGTGGGAACGCCATCCAGGACGCTCGCGCGGTGGTCGCCGATTTCGCATCGCTGCTGATGGCGGATCCCCGCGCCGCTGCGGAGATGGACCGCTTTAGAAGCGAAGCCACAGATATCGAAGGCTTCTCGCCGGTGGAGGAGTTTGTCATGAACTTCTTCGCAGGCGTCGAGACATCGGTGACGACCGCACTTTGGGTGATCGATCGACTCGGGGCAAACCAGCATGTGCAAGACCGTATCCATGCCGAGGTTCTCTCGGGCGATGCGCAGACGCCGTATACCGATTGCATGATCAACGAAACGATGCGCTTTTTCCCTCCGATTCCGTTCCTGACCCGGGAAGTCGGTGCCGACACGGTTCTCGAAGGTCGGCGTCTCTACGCCGGGCAATTGATCATGGTGTCGGTCGTCGGCGTGCACCAGAACCCGGCTTTCTGGTCAAACCCGCGTGTCTTCGATGCCAGCCGGAAGGAGTTCCTCGACAACAGCTTTGATCGGAGGGCCTTCATTCCTTTCCTCACCGGACCGCGCATGTGCGGTGGCGCACGTCTCGGCCGGCTGGAAGTTCGGGAGGCAGTCCTTGCCATTGTACGCCAGTTTGCTTTTAGCCGGGCCGACGATGTCATCCGGTTCGACTATGCGCTGGCACTGCGCCCGGCGCAGGGTGCCTCCGTCAGTGTTTCGCGTCGATGAAACGCAGGGTCAGGCATGGTCCTGCCAAAACCGAGCGACATAGTCCCCAAATTGCCTTTTGATCATCGCCTTGAGTTCGGCATCATGCGCATAGCGCGCACCCGTCGATACGGCTTTTGATTTCAACTCGAAACCTGGGAACCAGTTGCTCATCGTGGCGGAAACGTTTTCCTGCTGGTTGGCGACGAAGTCCTCGTAGCAGACCTCAGCCACTCTGCTCTGATCAAGGGTGTTCAGGTAATTTTTCCACCTGATTTCGCTGTCGAAAATATGTTGGGCGGTATCCCTGGCAACCCTCTCGGTCAAAATTGTCACCTTGGGGATTCCAGGCAGCGTCTCCCGACTGTCGAACGGCTGGCCAGTATGGAGCATCGAAAGCAGGCTTATGGTTTGATCCACCTTGTTTCTTCTTGAGAGGAAGACATAGAACGAGTTGCCGTCGTCGTTGCCGATTGAATTGCGTGCGAATGGCAGGTTTTCAAAAAAGATCTTGGCGGCGAACACACCGTTCTCAGTCCTTTTCGCCAGGAGCTGGCGACCATAGGCCATTGCCCGCTCGTTGAGTTTTTCAAGATCAATTGTGTTGTCGGCCGACCAGCGTATCGTCAGCGGCAAGGCATACTGCCACTGAAAATACTCGGTTGGGATTCCCAAGCCGAACTGTTGCAAGGTTTGGCAATAGGAATGCCCGGCCGTTCGCGGAGTGGTGCAAATCAGGATCTTGGCGGGATTTTCGGTTGAGCTTTGGCGATCATAGGTCGCCGAGATGTATTCACTGTACAAATCGTCGAAATGCATATCCGGAACCAACCCACAATCACACGCCAGATTTAGGCCGCAGACAGGAACCCCAGGATGAGCAGAGCCTGGTCCAGCGTCATCAGCGATGGCGGATCGCCAGCATCGATGTTGTCGACAAGCCACAGATCAGGCCGTGCGAGCCGTGTGCGCTCGATGGCCTGCCGGTCGACGAATTGGCTGTCGCGGCCGTACATCAACAGAACGTGGGCGTCGATCTTGGCAGCGATTGGGAAAAGATCGTATTGGCGGCCGGTCAGTGCGCCAAAATTTCCCGTCGTTGCGGGGTCATAGGCGAGCCGGAAGCCTTCGGGACCGGCTGCGATCCGGTTCTCCACATAGCGATTGAACACTGCGTCCTCGACCGGCCCCATGAGGGATCTGGTGGTGGCCAGATAGTCCTTGGCAGCCGCACGGCTCTCAAATTTAAGCGCACTTTCCTTCATGACGTTGTCTCTCATAGCGTCGACCTTAGGGCCGCCGAGCATTGGAACGTCGTTGAGAACGATTTTCGTGGCCTTGGAGCGAGTCATGTGCAGAAACAACAGCAAGATCGTGCCGCCCCACGAAGTGCCGATGAAGTGGTTCTCCGTGCCGGCGAACTCGCCAAGCGCGCGCAGGCACTTGGAATAGACGTTGATATCGTAGCCGGAGCCCAGATAGGCGCTACGCCCGCGCCCCAACAGGTCTGGGCAGACAACCAGGAAACCATTGCGGCACAAGAATGTGGCGAGGTAGTTAAAATCGGCACCATTGCCGGTGAAGCCGTGAAGGCAGAAAACTGTGGCGTGAGGCGTGCCGGCTGGCCGCCAGATGCGCACGAACATTGCGGCATACCGGTCATCCAGCCGGATAAGTATTTCTTGCGTCAGTGCCTCGGCAGGCTTGGCTGAACTCATCAGATGTCGCGCTTGCGGACGGCACGCTTGACCGAGCCGCGGTTGTCAATGAAGTCGCGTTTCCAGAACACCGACTTGTCAAGGTTTATGAGCTTGGCGTTCTTGATAAGTGGCAGGATATGGGACGAAGACCGCGTCGCCAGCACCGTGACGGCGGTAGCGTCGCCGCCGGGAAAAGGATTGAGCGGACCGCCATTCTTCGCCCATGCCTCCGCTATCTCGCGACTGGTCTGGATCCATCCAACGTAGGCCACGATAACGTCGTCGATCGAGCCGATCATATGTGTCTGCTGATCCATTTGATAGCGTAGCGTCTTCACCATCAAGCCGAACTCGTAACCATCGAAAGGCGGATAGTGTGCAAGAAAATTGCAAACAAGCCCGAGCGAAGCCGGATTGCTCGGAGTTCGGGAAAACAAGAGATTGCTCATGTCGAGATTTTATTGACCCCGCCCATCCCAGATCATAACCATCACTCCGTACTCGCCACGAAACACGAAAACAATCAGAATCAACACACTGCTGCGGCTGACTACGTCGTGCGCTCGCCGCGCATTCAGATTGTCGGGCCAAACAGGATCCGGAACCGAATGGCCGCCAAAATATAGTAGTCGGCCAACAAGGCAGGAGAACAACGATGGCCGATGACAGCCCTTTCACAGTCGATGCGGACTGGTTGCAGAGCCGTCTTGGCGAGCCCGGCCTGACGATCGTCGATGCGTCCTGGTACCTGCCGGCGCAGAAGCGCGATGCACGCGCCGAATATGAGGCAGCGCATATTCCGGGTGCGCGCTTCTTCGACCAGGATGCGGCCTCGGACCCAGATGCCAAGCTGCCGCACACGCTGCCTTCGCCGCAGCATTTCGCGCAATATGTCGGCGCCATGGGTATTTCGGCCGACGACACCATCGTCGTCTATGACGGTCCGGGCTTCTTCTCGGCGCCGCGCGCCTGGTGGATGTTCCGTGTCATGGGCGTGTTCCAGGTCTATGTGCTGGATGGCGGCTTCGACCGCTGGAAGGCGGCCGGCCGGCCGGTGACGGCGGAGCCGACCAAGATCGCGCCAAACGTGTTCCACGCAGATTTCGACGCCGCCCGCGTCGCCAGCCTAGCCGACATGCGTCGCATCGTCGAAACGAAAGAAAGCCAGATTGCCGACGCCCGTGGCGCCGGCCGTTTCACCGGCACCGAGCCTGAGCCTCGCGCCGGCGTTCGCTCCGGCCACATGCCCGGCGCGCACAATTTGCCTTATTCGGCGCTGTCGCAGGACGGCGCGCTGCTGTCGAAGGACCAGTTGCGCAAGGCCATTGAAGATGCCGGCATCGATCTGTCGAAACCGATCGTGACCTCGTGCGGTTCCGGCGTGACGGCGGCGGTCATCACGCTGGCGCTGGAGACGCTCGGTCACACCGACAACCGGCTCTATGACGGCTCATGGACGGAATGGGGCGGGCTATCCGATACGCCCGTTGCAACGGGCAAGGAATGACGGCGATGGAAAACGGTGTGCTGGAAGACATCGAAGTCACGGTGACGTTTCTGGAAATGCATGTGCCGCCGGCCTATTCGCCGCCGGTGCCCTACAACAGGCAGATCGCGCTGTTGAAGACCAAGGACATTCCGCTGCATTTCTACCGCTATCTGATGGATCGGGTGGGGCGCAAATGGCATTGGGTCAATGTGCTGCGGTTGGACGATGAAGAGCTTGCGGCCGGCATTCACCGCGAGGACCGCGACATCCGGGTGCTTTATCTTGACGGCGCGCCGGCCGGGTTCTTCGACCTCAAGCCGCATCTGCCGGAAGAGGTCGAGCTCGCTTATTTCGGCATGATGGAGCATGCGACCGGGCTAGGCATCGGCCGCTGGTTCCTGGGCGCGGCGATCGCCGCCGCCTGGTCGTATCAGCCGAAGCGGGTGACGGTGCAGACCTGCACGCTCGACCATCCGGCGGCCTTGCCGCTCTACCAGAAGCTCGGTTTTGCGCCGGTGGCGCAAAAGAAGGAGATCGTGCATCCGCTGCCGTTCTCCGAGCGCTCGGCCAGCGTCATGAGGCCATGACATCCTAATTAGCCGGCTTGTTTTGCGAGACCGACCGCCATGCAGATTCATCGAGATTTCGATAGCGCCGGCTGATGATACCCAATTGACGCTTCGATACTTGGCAGGAATCGGGTGGGAAGCATCGGCATGGATGCATAATTTCTGGTCAACGACACCGGAGATTTCTGCCATGACCATTCAGTTCAAAGCCTTGCCAACCCAGGAGGTCAGAGCCCTGCAGTTTGGAGGCCCGGATGCCTACGGCCACACGCCCGAGCGAAAGATTTCCGACGGCGACGGCATCCCTTGCCGGCACTGTCTGAAGAACATCGCCGCGGGCGACGTCTATCTCGTTCTGGCCTATCGCCCATTCCCGGATCTGCAGCCTTACGCTGAAACTGGTCCGATCTTCCTGCATGCGGAAGAATGCGAACGCGCCGCCGAGACCGAGCAGCTGCCAGAGGTGTTCGAAAGCCCCGACTACATCGTGCGTGGCTATGACGGGGATAATCGCATCGTCTACGGCAGTGGCGGCGTCATCGTGACCTCAGCAATCACGGCGCGGGCCGAAACCCTGCTCGAACGCGACGATATCGCCTACGTCCATGTCCGCTCGGCACGCAACAATTGTTATCAGTGCCGAATCGAACGTGCCTGACAAAAAAATGCCCGCCGTTGGTCTGGCGGGCAGTTGGGAACCGTGTGACGGCTCGATCCGTCAAGTTGGCACCCCTGTCTGTGCAGGTTTTTCGGATGGCTGATGTGAAACGCTTCACACAGCGCCGCGACTATCGCCGGCACACGGTGGCGCGCCGACTGGCGGCGAACTGTCGTACTGCCGTCGCATTCATACGTTCAAAGGTGAGTGTCGATGGGTTGCCGACCGCGGATGAACCGGCGGGGATCTCGATATCGAGGAAGCGGGGCTTTGGCTCCGCTTTTTGTTGCCGGTGTTTTGCCCGCAAGAAAAAACCCACCGGGATGAGCCGGCGGGCTGACGGGAGCAAGTCTTCCCAATTTAGGTGAGATCAGGATTTAGGTCTGGTCAGGCAGCCAGAACCACTTTCGGTTCGACCAGCTCATAGCCGAGTGCTTCGGCGACGGCGCGATTGGTGATCTTGCCCCTGTGGACATTGAGGCCGTTGCGCAAATGGTGGTCGTCGACCAGCGCCTTCAGGCCCTTGTCGGCCAGCTGCAGGCCATAATGCAGCGTCGCGTTGTTGAGCGCGTGCGCCGAGGTCACCGGCACGGCGCCCGGCATGTTGGCGACGCAGTAATGGATCACGCCGTCGACCTCATAGGTCGGCTCGGCATGGGTGGTGGCGTGCGAAGTCTCGAAGCAGCCGCCCTGGTCGATAGCGACGTCGACCAGCACCGAGCCTTTCTTCATGCCCGACAGCATTTCGCGGGTCACCAGCTTGGGTGCAGCAGCACCCGGGATGAGCACGGCGCCGACGACGATGTCGGCCGAGAAGCATTCTTCCTCAAGCGCCTCGACTGTGGAGTAGCGGGTGTGGACGCGGCCGGTAAAGAGGTCGTCCAGCTGGCGCAGGCGCGGGATCGAGCGGTCGATGATGGTGACGTCGGCGCCGAGGCCGACCGCCATGCGGGCGGCATGCAGGCCGACGACGCCGCCGCCGAGCACCGTGACCTTGCCGGGCAGTACGCCGGGCACGCCGCCGAGCAGCACGCCGCGGCCACCATTGGCCTTCTGCAGCGCGGTCGCGCCGGCCTGGATCGACAGGCGGCCGGCAACTTCCGACATCGGCGCCAAGAGCGGCAGGCCGCCGCGGTCGTCGGTTACGGTCTCATAGGCGATTGCGGTGACGCCGGACGCGAGCAGGCCCTTGGTCTGCTCCGGATCCGGGGCCAGGTGCAGATAGGCGTAGAGGATCTGGCCGTCGCGCAGCTGCGCCCATTCGTTGGGCTGCGGCTCCTTGACCTTGACGATCATGTCGGACTTGGCGAACACGTCGGCGGCGGTCCTGGCGATGGTGGCGCCGGCGGCGCGGTAGGCATTGTCATCGGCGCCGATGCCGGCGCCGGCGCCGCTTTCGACCAGCACTTCATGACCATGCGCGACATATTCGCGGACGGAGCCCGGCGTCAGGCCGACGCGGTATTCGTGGTTCTTGATTTCCTTGGGGCAGCCGACGCGCATATTTCTCTCCTGATCCGGCCCTTTGGGCTCGTTCCCTGTATCAACCGAGTGAACCACGAATCGTTGCGCAGGTGTTTGCGAATGCGCTTGCGCGGGGTCACGCGTTTCGATAATCGTTGCGCGAAATCAAGGAAATTTCGCAGGAATCACGAGAAATGCCGCTCGACAGGATCGATATCGCCATTCTCGAGGCTCTGCAGAAGGATGGGCGCATACCCAATGCGGCGCTCGCCGAAAGGGTCGGCCTGTCGCAGTCGGCCTGTTCGCGCCGGCTCGACAATCTGGAGAAATCCGGCACCATCCGCGGCTATCACGCCCGGCTTTCGAATGCCGCGCTCGGCCACCAGATGACGGCGATCGTGCACATATCGCTGTCGGGGCAATTCGAAAAGACGCTGTCGGATTTCGAGGCGGCGATCAAGCGCTGCCCCAATGTGCTGTCGTGCCACCTGATGTCGGGCGAATACGACTATATCCTGCGCATCGCCGCCAAGGATCTGGTCGACTATGAGCGCATCCACAAGGAGTGGCTATCGGCGATGCCGCATGTGACCAAGATCAATTCGTCGTTTGCCTTGCGCGAGATCGTCGACCGGACCGCCATGGGGATGAAGCCGGAACTGGCCTAGCCCTGAGCAGCCTCGGTCACCAGCCGGTCCATCGGGATGTCGTGCGGCTGCGGGTAAATGGTGGCGATGCGCTGCAGTTCGTAGCCGACGCCGACGACCAATGGCTTGAACGGCATGGCAGCCAGCGTGCGGTCGAAGAAGCCACCGCCATAGCCCAGGCGGTAGTTTCGCGGGTCGATGCCGACGATCGGCGAGATGACGATGTCGGGCAGCACCGGGTCGCCTTCGGCGGGGATAGGGATGTTCCAGACGCCTTTTTCCAGCCGGTCGCCAGGCACATAAGCGCGGAAGATCAGCGGCTGGCCCTTCTCGATGACGACTGGCAGTGCCGTGCGGCCGCCGCGCTGGTTGATCGACGCCATCCACGACCGCAGGTCCGGCTCGCCGCGAAACGGCCAATAGAGGCTGACCATGCGGCCGGCAATGTCGCCGATTGCCGCGTCGAGCCCTTCGGCGATAGCCCGCGACATCGCCACCCGCGCATCGGCGGAAACCGCCAACCGTGCCGCGATCAGACGCTCGCGCTCGGCCTTGCGCCAACGGCGCACATCGGTCCAGTCGGTCAATGGCGCGCGAAATTCCGGATCGAGTTCGTGCATGAAGCAAGGCGGCGAAGAATATTGCGCCCGCCCTTTGCGATCTTTGTCATCGTCGTTGGCCATGCTTCACTCCCGTGGTTCCAGCCCCTGCAAGGCTATACCCGTCCAGGCTTGCCGACATAGGCATTCGCGACATCCGGCGACGAGTCCTGGGCAGCCTTACGCGCGGCAGTCTAGCGCGCCGCGACATTGTTGCGGTGCACAAAAATCACTAGATAAAGAGAGACAAACAGGGGTGAATGCGATGAGTGAAACCAGCCATCATGTCGTTGTCGTCGGCGCAGGGTTCGGCGGTCTCGAACTCACCCGGGCGCTGGCCGGCGCACCCGTGCGCATCACCATGATCGACAAGCGCAACCATCACCTTTTCCAGCCGCTGCTCTACCAGGTGGCGACCACCTCGCTGGCGACCTCGGAAGTTGCCTGGCCGATCCGTCATCTGCTGCGCAAGCGCGAGGACGTGACGACCCTGCTCGGCAACGTCACCGGCGTCGACCGCCCAGGCAAACGCGTGCTGCTTGAGGACGGCAGTTCTGTTCCCTACGACACGCTGGTGCTCGCCACCGGCGCGCGTCATGCTTATTTCGGCCACGACGAATGGGAGCCTTTCGCGCCTGGGCTGAAGACGCTTGAAGACGCAACTACCATTCGCCGGCGCATCCTGCTCGCCTTCGAGCAGGCCGAGCGCGAGACCGATCCGGCCACGCGCCAGGCACTGCTGACACTGGTCATCGTCGGCGGCGGCCCGACCGGCGTGGAGCTTGCCGGCACCATTGTCGAACTCGCGCATGAAACGCTGCGCGGCGAATTCCGCAACATCGACACGCGTGAGGCGCGTGTGGTGCTGGTGGAGGCCGGAGACAGGATCCTAGCCAATTTCGCGCCAAAGCTGTCCGACTATGCGCGCAAGGCGCTGGAGCGGCGGGGCGTCACGGTCGAGCTTGGCCGCGCCGTCACGCGCCTCGATGCCGAAGGCGTCGTCTTTGGCGAGACGCATCTGCCGGCGCGAACCATCCTGTGGGCCGCCGGCGTAGCGGCTTCGCCCGCGGGAGAGTGGCTGGGCGCGCCGGTGGACCGGGCGGGCAGGGTAATGGTCGAGCCCGATCTGACCGTGCCGAACAGTCCTGAAATCTTCGTCATCGGAGACACCGCGCATGTCTTGCGGCCGGACGGCAAACCGGTGCCCGGCGTGGCGCCCTCGGCCAAGCAGGAGGGCAAGCATGTTGCCGCGACGATCAGGGCGCGGCTGGCCGGCGATAGCGCGCCGCGCCCTTTCCGCTACAAACATGCCGGCGACCTGGCGACGATCGGCAAGTGGGCAGCCGCGATCGATTTCGGCTCGATCAAGCTCACGGGATGGCTTGCCTGGTGGCTGTGGGGCGTGGCGCATATCTACTTCCTGATCGGTTTTCGCAACCGGCTCTCGGTGTCGCTTAGCTGGCTATGGATCTATTTCACCGGCCAGCGCAGCGCGCGGCTGATCACCCAGGGCGATGATAACAAGGGCTGAGGTTCTCAACCGCGGCCAAGGATATTCATCCAGCCGTCACCTTTAGCTGATCGACTGACTTCCCGATGGACATGGCCGGTTTTCGGCGCGAAGCTTCCGCTCGGGGCTGGGATCTTGTCACGTCGCTGGGAAGGAAAACCAATGCCGCATCTCAATTACCCCGTCTCCCGCCGTAGTTTTCTTGCCGGTACGGCCGCCAGCGGGGCGCTGATCATGCTCCATCCGTTTTCCGCCCGCGCGCAGGCCAATCAGGCGCATCTGAGGATCATGGAGACCACCGACATCCATGTGAATGTGCTGCCTTACGACTACTACGCAGACAAAGCCAACGACACGATGGGCCTGTCACGGACGGCCTCACTGATCGCGGCGGTGCGCAAGGAAGCCACCAATGCGATGCTGATCGACAATGGCGATCTTTTGCAGGGCAATCCGATGGGCGATTACATCGCCTATGAGAAGGGCCTCAAGGAAGGCGATCTGCATCCGATCATGAAGGGCATGAACCTGCTGGGCTATGAGTGCTCGACGCTCGGCAATCACGAGTTCAATTACGGCCTGTCGTTCCTCGACAAGGTGCTGGCCGGAGCCAATTTCCCCTTCGTCTGCGCCAATCTGATCCGCGGCACCGAGCTTGCCGCCAAACCGCGCGGCGACAAGCTCTACCTCAAGCCCTATGTCATCCTCGACAAGAAGATCAAGGACGGGTCGGGCGCCGAGCAGCCGATCAAGATCGGCATCATCGGCTTTGTGCCGCCGCAGATCATGGTCTGGGACCTGAAGAACCTGGAAGGCAATGTCAGGACGCGCGACATCGTCGAGGCGGCCAGGGCATGGGTGCCGCAGATCAAGGAGGAGGGCGCCGACATCGTCATCGCGCTCTCGCATTCCGGCATCGATATCAAGCAGGGCGACGGCATGGAGAACGCCTCCTTCTTCGTCGCCGGCGTCGAAGGCATCGATGCGGTGTTCACCGGCCATCAGCATCTCGTCTTCCCCGGTAAGAAGGATTTTCAGGCGCTCGAAGGCGTCGACACCGAGAAAGGCACGCTGCAGGGCAAGCCCGCCGTGATGGGCGGTTTCTGGGGCTCGCATATGGGACTGATCGATCTGCTTCTGGAACGGGACGGATCGAAATGGCGCGTAGCCTCGGCCACATCGGAGGCAAGGCCGATCTACCAGCGCGTCGACAAGGCAAACAAGCCGACGGTGGCGGACGACCAGCGCGTCGTCGATGCGCTGAAGGCGGACCATGAGGCGACACTTGCCTATGTCCGCCGACCGGTCGGCAAGACCTCGGCGCCGCTCTATTCCTATTTCGCGCTGGTCGCCGACGATCCGTCGGTGCAGATCGTCAACCAGGCGCAGAGTTGGTACCTCAAGGACATATTGAAGAGCACGCAGTGGAAGGATGTGCCGCTGCTGTCGGCGGCAGCACCCTTCAAGGCCGGCGGGCGCAACGGCGCCGACTACTATACCGACGTGCCGGTGGGCGACATCGCCATCAAGAACGTCGCCGACCTCTATCTCTATCCGAACACGGTGCGCGCCGTCGAAATCACCGGCGCGCAAGTGAAGGAATGGCTGGAAATGTCGGCCGGCATTTTCAGGAAGATCGAGCCGGGCAAGGCCGACCAGGCGCTCATCGACACCGAATTCCCGTCCTACAATTTCGATGTGATCGATGGCGTCAGCTACGGAATAGACCTGTCGCAGCTGCCGAAATACGATGCCAAGGGTGGCGTCGCCAATGCCGGCTCGAACCGCATCGTCGGCCTCAGCTTCGACGGCAAGCCTATTGATCCGGCAGCGAAATTCGTCGTCGCCACCAACAATTACCGCGCCGGCGGTGGCGGCAATTTCCCCGACATCAATGCCTCGAAGATCATCTACGAGGCGCCGGACACCAACCGCGACGTGATCGTGCGCTACGTCGTTAGCGAAGGCACGATCAATCCCTTGGCCGACGACAATTGGTCGTTCACGCCGCTGCCCGGCACCAGCGTCGTGTTCGAGACCGGCCCCAAAGCGAAGGATTTTATATCGGGAGTGAAATCGCTCAAGATCGAGCCGGCCGGCGAGGGCGAATCCGGGTTTGCGAAGTATCGCATCCTGCTTTGAGGCAAACGCGCAGGTAACAGGGAAAACGAGCGGGCATACGCCCGCTCAATCACGCTTCGGATCAGGCCTTGTAGACCACCTGGCGCACGTCGATGTAGCTGGCCCTGAAGCCGGCTTCGCAATAGTGGAGATAAAATTCCCAAAGCTTCTTGAAGCGGTCGTCGAAGCCGAGCGGGACGATCTTTTCCCACGACGCCCAGAAGCGGTTGCGCCATTCGGCAAGCGTGCGGGCATAGTCGTCCGGAAAGACGCGCTCGCGCAGATGGGCAAGGCCATGGTCGCTGCCCAGCGTCTTCAGGATCGACGGCGTCGGCAGCATGCCGCCTGGGAAGACATAGCGCTGGATGAAATCCGGCCGCGCCCGATAGGTGTCGTAAGCGGCCTCGTTGATGGTGATGATCTGCAGGCCGGCGGTGCCGCCGGGCCTCAGGCATGCCTTCATCTTGCCGAAAAATACCGGCCAATATTTTTCGCCGACCGCCTCGAACATCTCGATCGAGGCGATGCGGTCGTAAGTGCCCGTTTCGTCTCGGTAATCCTGCAGCTTGATGTCGACCTTGTCAGACAGTCCCGCCTTCTGGATGCGCGCCTTGGCGAAATCGTGCTGTTCGCGGCTGATGGTCAGGCCGGTGACGCGGCAGCCGATCTCGCGCGCGGCAAATTCAGCAAAACCGCCCCAGCCGCAGCCGATCTCGAGCACATGGTCCTTCGTGCCGATGCCGGTATCCTTGGCAAGCGCGCGGTATTTGGCGGCCTGAGCGCTTTCCAGGTCGTTGGCGCCGGTCGCATAGAGCGCCGACGAATAGGTCATGCTGGGATCGAGCCATTGCTTGTAGAAGGCGTTGCCGAGATCGTAATGCGCCGAGATGTTGCGCTTCGAGCCGGTGCGGGTGTTTTCGTTGAACCAGTGGCGGATGCGCTGGACCGTGTTGATGAGCCAGTTGGCGCCGCCGGCAATGCGTTCCCCAACGGCCGAGTTGACGACGAACAGTTCGAGGAAGCTGGTTACATCAGGGCTTTCCCAGTCGCCGTCCATGTAGGATTCGGCAACGCCGATGGTGCCGCCGGAAAAGGCACGGCCGGGCAGGCGCCAGTTCTTCAACACCAGCTCGGCATCCGGCCCGGGTCCGTTGCCGCCGACAAGCACCGCCCGGCCATCCGGCATCCTCACCTTCAGCGAACCGCGCGGCAATTTCATCGCCGCCGACAGCACCATGCGCGCCTTGGCCGGCAGGCCCTTGACGATCTCGGCGAAATTGAGTTCGTCCAGCCTGATGGCGTCGCCGATGCCTTTGTATTCCCTGACAGCCATCTCACACCCCCCTGGACTTCCGCGGGGGCGGCGCAAGATCTGCCGGCCTCCACATCCTCCACTTTCATTCGCCAGGCGCGAACGCCGTAGCCTGCTTAAATTTTCGCCACAATCTTCCACCGCATCGACCGGAACTTCAAGAGGCAAGCCGTGCCCGGCACTGGCCCAGGTGGCGTGCCTGGGGCCAGAATCGGTGAGGGCGAGCGACCGCCGGTGAAATCGCTGTGGTTAGGAACAGCCACATACGTTAGTTTCAGCCATGCGTTACGTCATCGTCATCACCGCCATCGCCTTTTTCCTGATCTGGGATGGCCTCTACAATCAGGGCCGCTATCTCGACACGACGGTCAGGGAGATGTCGCGCGTCGTGCGCTACGTCACCGGCAAAGCCTAGCTTTTTGCGCCTCTGCAAAGTCGCCTGCCGGCATTGCCGGGCGCGACATCGTGGCGGTTGACGCGACGGTCCCGCTCACACAAAACATGCCGCAAATCGAACGTGGAGGCAGGCGTGATCCGGCATATCGTTTTCTTCAGCGCGCGGCGCAAGGACGATGTCGAGGCCGTGCGCACGGGCTTGCTCACACTGGGCAAGATCCCGCATTCAAGCCTCTTCGAGGTGACGCTCAACACCAAGGTCGATCCGCTGTCGGATGCGATCGACGTGGTCGTCTATGCCGAGTTCGAGGATGAGGCCGCGCTTGCCGCATACAAGGCGCACCCGCTCTATGCCGAGACGACCAGCCGAGTCAAACCCTTGCGCGAATTGCGCTATTCGGCCGATATCGTGGCGACGGCCTGATCGGGCCGGCAAGAGGCCTTGAACCAATTTCGGGAATGATGCACACCGCGCCGGCATGACCAGCACGACCCATCCGCTTGACCATCTGGTGCTGCCGACGGCGAGCCTCGCCGTGGCGCGGGCGCGGCTGACATCGCTTGGCTTCATCGTCGCGCCAACCGGCATTCATCCCTTCGGCACCGAAAATTGCTGCGTCTTCCTTGCCGACGGCACCTATCTCGAACCGCTGGCGGTTGGGAATGAACAGGTGGCAGCGAGTGCGATCGCCGGCGGCAATGTCTTTGTCGCCCGCGACCGGCTCTATCGCGCCAGCCTGGGCGATGAGGGCTTTTCCGCCGTGGTGCTGGCCACCGATGATGCCGATGCGGATCATGCGCGCTATGTCTCGGCCGGTCTGTCGGCGGGGGACGTGCTGAGCTTTTCCCGCGCCTTCACCGACACGGCCGGAAAGAGCGACATGGCCTCGTTCAAACTGGCTTTCGCCGCCGGCGCCGAGACGATGGACGCCTTTCTGTTCGCTTGCGAGCGGATCAACGCCCCTCAAATCGACCGTACGGCGCTGCACGCTCATGCCAATGGCGTGACCGGCATTGCCGAAGTCGTTGCGGTCAGCGATGTGCCTTCCACACAGATCAGCCTGATCTCGACAGTGGTTGGCTCGGAGCAGCAGAGCAGCGCGGTCTTCGACCTGCCGAATGCGCGTCTGACCGTTCTGGATCCTGCGGCTTTCACCGCGCGCTTCGACATTCCGGCCGGTGCGCCGACAAGAGTTCGCTTCGCCGCGATTGTCTTTTCAGTCCGCAGTGTCGGCGCTGTCGCGAGGCTGCTTGCAGACAACGCCGTCGGGCACGATATAGCGGGCAACGAAATCGTCGTGCAGCCGGCATCCGGACAGGGCGCGGCTTTCATCTTCCGGGAGACCCCATGAGCAAGCCGCAAGGGCCTAATTCGATGGCGCCGAATTCGTCGGTAACCGTCGGCAACGTCGTCTTCGACAATAGCGGGCCCTTGGCGTTGATCGCCGGCCCGTGCCAGTTCGAATCGCGCCAGCACGCTTTCGACATGGCCGGCGCGCTGAAGGAACTGACCGGCAAGCTCGGCATCGGCCTCGTCTACAAGACCAGCTACGACAAGGCCAACCGCACCTCGCTGTCGGCAACGCGCGGCGCCGGCATGGACGCGGCGCTTCCGGTGTTCGACGAGTTGCGCAAGGCGTTTTCGCTTCCCATTCTGACCGATGTCCACACCGAGGAGCAGTGCGCGATCGTAGCGCACCATGTCGATGTGCTGCAGATCCCGGCCTTCCTGTCGCGCCAGACCGACATGCTGGTCGCCGCGGCCAAGACCGGCAAGGTGATCAACGTCAAGAAGGGGCAGTTCCTGGCGCCCTGGGACATGAAGAACGTGGTGGCCAAGATCACCGGCTCCGGCAACCCCAATGTGCTGACCACCGAGCGCGGCGCTTCCTTCGGCTACAACACGCTGGTGTCGGACATGCGGGCTTTGCCCGTGATGGCCGAGATCGGCGCGCCGGTGATTTTCGACGCCACCCATTCGGTGCAGCAGCCGGGCGGGCAGGGCGGTTCCTCCGGTGGCGAGCGCCGCTTTGTCGAGACGCTGGCGCGGGCTGCCGTTGCCGTCGGCGTCGCCGGCGTGTTCATAGAGACCCACCAGGATCCCGACAATTCGACCTCCTCCGACGGGCCCAACATGCTGCCGCTGAAGGACATGCCGGCGCTGCTCGAAAGACTGATGGCATTCGACCGCATCGCCAAGAATGCTGCTGACCTGAACCGAGGCTGATGGTTTCGGCTATGGCGCGCGCGCTGCCCTGCTTGTGGAAGGCATAAGCCGGCTGTAGGCTCGCTGCTGCAAATGAGCGTCTTGGCAGGAGGAAGCCATGTCCGTCGCCCGCGTCACCGAAATCACGTCGTCGTCGAAAAAGAGCTTTCAGGACGCCATCGAGAAGGGGATTGAGCGCGCCTCAAAGACCCTGAAGAACGTCGAAGGCGCCTGGATCCAGGACCAGAAGATCGTCGTCGAGGACGGCAGGATCGCGGCCTATCGTGTCAACATGAAGGTGACGTTCATCCTCGCGGAGTAACCGCCCGCCGCTCGAAAAACGGGAACTTTCGCCCGCGCACCTCATTGTCAAAGTATCGATCAACGACATGAGGAGCAGCAGCCATGACCACCCAGACAGGCCACACCGAAGCCATCGCCGCTTCGCGCGTCATCGGCACGTCGGTCTACAACACCGAAGGCACGAGCATCGGCAGCATCGAGGACATCATGCTCGACAAGACGTCGAACGGCATCATGTTCGCGGTGATCGGGTTCGGTGGATTTCTCGGCATTGGCGAGAAGTATCACGCCATTCCGTGGGCGAGCCTCGACTATGACGAGGACAAGGGCGGCTATGTCGTGCCGTTCTCGAAGGAGCAGCTGAAGGCAGCACCCGCCTATTCGATCAATGAACTGGCCGGCGCCGATGGCGAGGCCGCACGTGACGCTTCCTATGATTACTACAAGGTCACGCCGTATTGGCATTGATCAGCTGCGCTGACGCCTGACGTGAAAAGGCCCCCGAATTCCGAAACGGGGGCCTTTTCAGTGCAACCCGACAGTTTCTAAATTATTCTGCTGCATGAAGCGTGGACAGCTGCGTCGCCGCCCTGGGCGGCTGCTGCGTATCGCAGGACGTCAGGAACGCCGCCGCGATCAGGAACAAACTCACGATACCGCTCAACTCGGACATGGCGAAACTCCTCCTGTTTCGCCCCGCGCATCACCATCCTAGTCGACACAGAGATTGTTATCTCTGAATTATGATGACGTGGTGTTGTCGAACGTGATCCGAGGCATGCTCAGCCGAGGAGTCCGGCATTCTTCACCGCCTTGAAAATCTTTTCGTGCCAGGCGATCCGATCCGCTTCGCCATTGGCCTGCGTGGCGGAATTGGCGTTGCCGACGTTGATCGCGCGCGAGATCTTTTTGATCAGGCCGGCATCGGCAAAGGCATTGCAGCCTGACCCTTTCCATTCGGCGCAAGCTGCGAGCAGCGAAGTCTGCGGATCCTCGATCAGTTCAGGATGATTGGCGAGGTCAACCTTGGCGAGCTTGCCCTTGGCCGTGTACGCGTCGCGCCCGGTGGTCTGGAACGTGCCGCCGCCGCGGAAATTGAAGCCGTCCAACGTTCCTTTCACATTGCCCATGCGGCCGCCATAGGCCCAGTCGCCCAGGGCTTGCGGCTTGCGCAGCAGGTTGTCCTTGATCCACTGATCCGTCTTGCCCGCGGCTCGCGACCTCCATGCGTTCCGGATTGCCGCCACGGTCGTGTAGGTCAGGGATTCGCGAATGAGGGTGAAGCCACCGGTTTCCATCGCCGCTTGAGCGAAGAAATGCATCAGCCGATCATAGTTGTTGCACACGCCATGATGGCCAAGTGTCTTGAGGCCTTTGTCGGAGGTAAAGGCGCCGATGTAACCGTCATAGATTGTTCGCTTGGAACCGCTTGCCGGTCTCGGCGCGAATTTCTGGAAGACCGCTGCTGGCAAACCCTTGTTCGGATCGCCCGCAACGGCTTCGAGCACGCTCTCGACACTCTCGGTCGAGAGCACCGGCTCGCCTTCGACGACCACCGAAGCATTGGGAATTCGCTTGCCGTTGCTTTTCGGGAAGCCACCGCCGGCAAAGGTTTTCAGATCGTCGATGAGGGCGATTACGCGTGTCCGGCTCTCCGTGAAATCCATGTCGGAAAGCGGACCGCTCACCTTCTTCGTCGGATTGATGCACCCGACGCTGGACAGGAAATTGACGCCCGGATGGATCAGGATTTCGGTGCGCTTGTTGGTCTTCAGCAGTTCGAGTCCAGGTTTGGGTGGCGTCTTGCCGCCAGTGTAGCCGATGGTCACATATTTGCCTCCGGCCTGCGTCGCCAGTGGATAGGTTCCGGGCTCGATGCGCCTGCCATTGTCTTCTTTGGAATTGTCGCCTGGGCCGCGAGATTCACACACGAACCCCGATAGACCCGTTACTGCCGTGCCGTTGTGAAAGACTTTATAGGTACCAACTGTCCTGCGTCTGGTGCCCCTCGTATGCTCGACTTGGCGACTAATAAGAAGTTCCCAGCCAGTACCTGAAATCGCTGCCATTGCCGCCTCCCCAAAGAGTTCAAGTTTGTTGATTTCACTGTGGTCGCCAAATAGTTCGCGTTGTAGATGTGACCCTAACATCTTCGAATTCTCTGCATTGTGAAGTTTGTCACGTTGGCGGTAGCCTCTTTTGAAGCATCGGGTGGAGTTTGTGTGCCGCCTGGTTTCGTGACAAAGGCATTGCCGCAGGGGCGGGGCACCCACCCCATGCCGCGCCAGACATATGACGTCAGGGCGGGCTGTTTGCGTTCAGATGGCGTCGCCCATGCCCCACGGCCTGAGCGCATGGGGCGACTGTCACCATTATTTCATGCCATTCCTGATTGCCTTTTGCGGCACTTTGGCTAAGAGGGGCGCGACGCTTTCAATCGATCAATCGGGGACATCGCAATGACCGCCATCATCGACATTGTCGGGCGTGAAATCCTGGACAGCCGTGGAAATCCGACCGTCGAGGTCGACGTCGTCCTCGAAGACGGCTCGATGGGCCGCGCCGCGGTGCCGTCGGGCGCGTCGACCGGCGCGCATGAGGCCGTCGAACTGCGCGACGGTGGCGCCCGCTATCTCGGCAAGGGCGTGCTCAAGGCGGTCGAGGCCGTCAATGGCGAGCTGTTCGAGGCGATCGGCGGCTTGGAAGCCGAAAACCAGATCCACATCGACCAGACCATGATCGAGCTCGACGGCACGCCCAACAAGAGCCGGCTCGGCGCCAACGCCATCCTCGGCGTCTCGCTGGCGGTCGCCAAGGCCGCGGCGGAAGCCGCCGGCCTGCCGCTCTACCGCTATGTCGGCGGCACCAAGGCGCATTTGCTGCCGGTGCCCATGATGAACATCATCAATGGCGGCGCGCATGCCGACAATCCGATCGATTTCCAGGAATTCATGATCCTGCCGGTCGGCGCGCCGACGCTGCGCGAAGGCGTGCGCTGGGGCTCGGAAATCTTCCACACGCTGCGCAAGAAGCTCAAGGATGCCGGCCACAACACCAATGTCGGCGACGAAGGCGGCTTCGCGCCCAATCTGAAGAGTGCGCCGGTGGCGCTCGATTTCATCATGGAATCGATCGAGAAGGCCGGCTTCAAGCCGGGCGAGGAGATCGCGCTTGGTCTCGACTGTGCGGCGACCGAATTCTTCAAGGACGGCAATTACGTCTATGAGGGCGAGAAGAGGACCCGCGATCCCAAGGCGCAGGCCAAGTACCTGGCCAAGCTTGCCGCCGACTATCCGATCATCTCGATCGAGGACGGCCTGGCCGAGGACGACTGGGAGGGCTGGAAGTACCTGACCGACCTGATCGGCAACAAGACGCAGCTGGTTGGCGACGACCTCTTCGTCACCAACACGGCGCGGCTGCGCGACGGCATCCGCATGGGTGTCGCCAATTCGATCCTGGTCAAGGTCAACCAGATCGGCTCGCTTACCGAAACGCTCGACGCTGTCGAGACCGCGCACAAGGCAGGCTACACAGCCGTCATGTCGCACCGTTCGGGCGAAACCGAGGATTCGACCATCGCCGACCTCGCCGTCGCCACCAATTGCGGGCAGATCAAGACCGGTTCGCTGTCGCGCTCGGATCGCATGGCCAAGTACAACCAGCTGATCCGCATCGAGGAAGAGCTCGGCAAGCAGGCGCGCTACGCTGGCAAGTCGGTGGTCAAAGCCTAAATTCTGCCGAACTGGCGAAAACGATGGAAGGGCGGGATTTTCCCGCCCTTTTTCGTTGCGGCCGCTGGCTAATGCACCTGTCCGTAACCGTCCATTAAGCACAATCGAGCGACAAATGGCGGTCAAAGGATTGCGACCATGTGGACACGCCAGCACAAGCAGAGAAACACCGGCCGGCTGATCATCCCGTCGCTTTGCGTGGCGTTCCTGGCCTATTTCGGCTTCCATGCCTATCATGGCGAGTTCGGCATCAATTCCAAATATCAGCTCGAAGCGCAGACCATCGAATTGCAGGCCAAGTACGATGCCATCAAGGCGCGCCGGATCGATCTGGAGCGGCGCGTCCAGCTGATGCATGAGGGCACGCTTGAAAAGGATATGCTCGACGAGCAGGCACGCCGGGCGCTCAATCTGTCCCAGCCCGATGAAATCACCATCATGCTGCCGGCCAATTCGAAATAACCTAATTTCGGTTAATCGCTTTTATTTCCAATGATTCTAGGCGTTTAGATGCATGCCAGCCATGCGTTTTTCTGCATGGCGAAACGCGGTCTCGCATGTTAGCTTCCTTCCAATCGGTGGGGAGGAGCTGATCCTCCCCGGAGCAGACATGGTCTGCTTTAGTGTCCGCAAAGAGACGCCAACAGGGAGTGATGCATGGCCACCGCCGCCAAAAAAGCGCCTGCCAAATCCGTTAAATCGACATCCGCCAAATCAACCGGGCTTTCCGCCCCCAAGCCGGCCGACTTCACCAAGGACGAGGAGCTTGCCGCCTACCGGCACATGCTGCTTATCCGCCGCTTCGAGGAAAAGGCCGGCCAGCTCTACGGCATGGGCTTTATCGGCGGCTTCTGCCACCTCTATATCGGCCAGGAAGCGGTCGTCACCGGCATGAAGATGTCGCTGATCAACGGCGACCAGATGATCACCGCCTATCGCGACCATGGCCACATGCTGGCGATGGAACTGTCACCGCGGGGCGTCATGGCAGAGCTGACCGGACGCCGTGGCGGCCTGTCGAGGGGCAAGGGCGGCTCCATGCACATGTTCTCCAAGGAGAAGCATTTTTACGGCGGCCACGGCATTGTCGGCGCGCAGGTCTCGCTCGGCACCGGTCTCGCCTTCGCCAACCGCTACCGCGACAACAACAATGTGTCGCTGACCTATTTCGGCGATGGCGCTGCCAATCAGGGTCAGGTCTATGAAAGCTTCAACATGGCCTCGCTGTGGAAGCTGCCGGTGATCTACATCATCGAGAACAACCGCTACGCCATGGGCACTTCGGTGTCGCGCTCGTCGGCCGAAACCAATTTTTCGCATCGCGGCGCCTCGTTCAAGATTCCCGGCATTCAGGTCGACGGCATGGATGTGCGTGCGGTCAAATCCGCCGGCGATCAGGCGACCGAATGGTGCCGTGCCGGCAACGGTCCGATCATCCTCGAGATGCAGACCTATCGCTATCGCGGTCACTCGATGTCGGATCCCGCGAAATACCGCTCCAAGGAAGAAGTGCAGAAGATGCGCTCGGATCATGATCCGATCGAGCAGGTCAAGGCGCGGCTGACGGCCAAGAAGTGGGCGACCGAGGACGAGCTCAAGAACATCGACAAGGAAGTCCGCGACATCGTCGCCGACGCCGCCGAATTTGCCCAGCACGACGCAGAGCCGGATCCGTCCGAGCTCTGGACCGACATCGTATTGTAACGGGAGGGCAAGGACATGCCGATCGAAATTCTCATGCCCGCTCTCTCGCCGACCATGGAAGAGGGCAATCTTTCCAAGTGGTTGAAGAACGAGGGCGACAAGGTCGTCGCCGGTGATGTCATCGCCGAGATCGAAACCGACAAGGCGACGATGGAAGTCGAGGCCGTCGATGAAGGCACGATCGGCAAGATCGTGGTTCCCGCCGGCACCGAAGGCGTCAAGGTCAATGCGGTGATCGCCGTGTTGCTGCAGGACGGCGAAAGTGCAGGCGATGTCGAAAAGAGCGGCCAGCCTGCCTCAACCCAGGATGCCGTTTCCGCTGGCGGTCAGCGGACCGATGCAGCCGAGGAAGGCTCAAAGGCGGCTCCCCAGGATGCCGGCGAGGCTCCGAAGGCAGTTCCCGCCGCTCCGGCAGCCAAACCTGCCGCCGATCCGGATATTCCCGCCGGCACCGAGATGATCTCGACCACGGTGCGCGAGGCCTTGCGCGATGCCATGGCCGAGGAAATGCGCCGCGACGGCGATGTCTTCGTCATGGGCGAGGAGGTCGCGGAATACCAGGGCGCCTACAAGATCACGCAAGGCCTGCTGCAGGAATTCGGGCCGCGCCGCGTGGTCGACACGCCGATCACCGAGCATGGCTTTGCCGGCGTCGGCGTCGGTGCGGCAATGGCCGGCCTGAAGCCGATCGTCGAATTCATGACCTTCAACTTCGCCATGCAGGCGATCGACCAGATCATCAACTCCGCGGCCAAGACGCTCTATATGTCGGGCGGCCAGATGGGCGCACCGATCGTGTTCCGCGGACCGAACGGTGCGGCCGCCCGCGTCGGCGCCCAGCATTCGCAGTGCTATGCCGCCTGGTACAGCCATATTCCCGGCCTGAAGGTCGTGATGCCGTACACGGCTGCCGACGCCAAGGGCCTGCTCAAGGCGGCGATCCGCGATCCGAACCCGGTCATCTTCCTTGAAAACGAAATCCTCTACGGCCAGTCCTTCGACGTGCCGAAGCTCGACGATTTCGTGCTGCCGATCGGCAAGGCGCGCATTCACAAGCAGGGCAAGGACGTCACCATCGTCTCGTTCGGCATCGGCATGACCTATGCCATCAAGGCGGAAGCCGAGCTGCGCGGCATGGGCATCGATGCCGAGATCATCGATCTCAGGACCATCCGTCCGCTCGACCTCGACACCGTCATTGCCTCGGTGAAGAAGACCAACCGCTTGATCGTGGTCGAAGAAGGTTTCCCGCAAAGTTCGGTCGGCGACCACATCGCCAACCAGGTTTCGCAGCGCGCCTTCGACTTCCTCGATGCGCCGGTCATCACCATCGCCGGCAAGGACGTGCCGATGCCCTATGCGGCGAACCTCGAAAAGCTGGCCTTGCCCAATGTCGGCGAGGTCATCGAGGCGGTCAAAGCCGTCACGTATCGCTGAGCCGGTCGGGAGGACATCATGCCAATCAACATCACCATGCCGGCGCTGTCGCCCACGATGGAAGAGGGCAATCTTTCCAAATGGCTGGTCAAGGAAGGCGACAAGGTTTCGCCGGGCGACGTGATCGCCGAGATCGAGACCGACAAGGCGACGATGGAAGTCGAGGCCGTCGATGAGGGCACGGTCGCCAAGCTGGTCGTTCCGGCCGGCACCGAAGGCGTGAAGGTCAATGCGCTGATCGCCATTCTCGCCGGCGAAGGCGAGGATGCAGGTGCAGCGGCAAAGGGCGGCGGCGATGCCGCGCCCGCGAAAGCCGATGCCAAACAGGATAAGGCGTCAAACTCCCCACCCGTGGGGGAGATGTCGACGAAGTCGACAGAGGGGGGCGCTGCCCCGCCGACCTCTCAGTCTGTCGCGCCCCCCTCTGGCCTGCCGGCCATCTCCCCCACAAGGGGGGAGATCAGCCAATCGTCAGGCGAGCGCACCTTCGCTTCGCCGCTGGCTCGTCGCATCGCCAAGGATGCAGGCGTCGATGTGTCCGCCGTAACCGGCACCGGCCCGCATGGCCGTGTCGTCAATGCCGATGTCGAGGCGGCGATTGCCGGCGGTGGCGCCAAGGCTGCACCGGCCGCGAAGGCCGCACCTGCCGGCGCTCCGGCACCTGCGGCTCCGGCTGCGGCACCCAAGGCGATGTCGGACGAACAGGTGCTGAAGCTGTTTGCCGAAGGGTCCTATGAGCTCGTCCCGCACGACAATATGCGCAAGACCATTGCGCGCCGCCTGGTCGAGGCCAAGACAACCATCCCGCATTTCTACCTGACGCTCGACTGCGAGCTCGATGCGCTGCTGGCGCTGCGCACACAGATCAATGCGGCTGCTCCGACGAAGAAGACCGACAAGGGCGAGGCTCCCGTCTACAAACTCTCGGTCAACGACATGGTGATCAAGGCGATGGCGATGGCGCTGATGGCGGTGCCGGATGCCAATGCATCGTGGACCGAAAGCGCCATGGTCAAGCACAAGCACGCCGATGTCGGCGTTGCCGTGTCAATCCCCGGCGGCCTGATCACGCCGATCATCCGCCACGCCGACGAAAAGACGCTGTCCACTATCTCCAACGAGATGAAGGATCTGGCGAGCCGTGCCCGCAGCCGCAAGCTGAAGCCTGAGGAATATCAAGGCGGCACGACGGCTGTCTCCAATCTCGGCATGTTCGGCATCAAGGACTTTGCCGCCGTCATCAACCCGCCGCATGCGACGATCCTGGCGGTGGGTGCCGGCGAGCAGCGGCCGGTGGTCAAGAATGGCGAGATCAAAATCGCCAACGTGATGTCGGTGACGCTGTCGACCGATCACCGCGCCGTCGACGGAGCGCTCGGCGCCGAACTTCTGGTCGCCTTCAAGCGCATGATCGAAAATCCGATGGGCATGCTGGTCTAGGAAGGAAAAAGGCTGTGCGGAAATTCGTCACCAGCCTTTTCGCCCTGATCCTTTCCGGCCTGGCCGGCGGGCTGGTGGCGCTGTGGCTGGCAATCGTCACCAATGCGAATTCCGAATACATCCTGGTCTTCATGGTTTCGGCGCTGGTCACCATCGTTGCGACGGTGGCGTTTTTCATCGCGCAGTTCGTGCCAAACCCGCAAAGGGCGATAAACCTGACGGGGCTTGTTGGGATTGCGTTGTTCGTGCTGGCCGGGATCGGGCTGATTGCCTGGACCTTCTCTCAGCCGTCGGGCAAGGCCCAGTGGTCGGGCGATCTCCCCGTTGTCGCCGGTCTGATTTTGCCAAGCATCGCCACGGTTATCGTGCAGTGGCTGTTCGTGGGATGGCGCGTACGGCGCGGGCTTAGGGCGGAGGCGGGTGCGGGTGCATGAAGACGATCCTCTGCTACGGCGATTCCCTGACCTGGGGCTATGACGCGGCGAGCCTCGGGCGCCATGCGCTGGAAGATCGCTGGCCGAGCGTGCTCAAGGCGGCGTTGGGCGACGATGATATCGAAGTCATTGCCGAAGGTCTGAACGGCCGCACCACGGCTTTCGACGATCACCTGGCTGGTGCCGACCGCAATGGCGCCAAGGTGCTGCCGACGATCCTGACCAGCCATGCGCCGCTCGACCTGATCATCGTCATGCTCGGCGCCAACGACATGAAGCCCTGGATCCACGGCAATCCGGTCGCGGCCAAGCAGGGGTGCAGCGGCTGATCGACATCGTGCGCGGCCACGATTATCCGTTCGACTGGGCCGCGCCGCAAATCCTGATCGTCGCGCCACCAGCGGTCAGCCGCACCGACAATGCCGAATTCAAGGAAATGTTTGCCGGCGGCGACGAGGCCTCGAAGCGGCTGGCGCCGCAATATTCCGCGCTCGCCGACGAGGCCGGCTGCGGCTTTTTCGATGCCGGCACGGTGGCCGAGACCACACCGATCGACGGCGTCCATCTCGATGCCGAAAACACGCGAAATATCGGCCAGGCGCTGGCGCCATTGGTGCGCGTGATGCTGGAACTCTAGAGAAAAATCAGGGAGAAACCCCGTGGCTGAATCCTACGACGTGATCATCATCGGCTCAGGCCCCGGCGGCTATGTCACGGCGGTGCGCTCCGCCCAGCTCGGCTTCAAGACTGCCATCGTCGAGCGCGAGCATCTCGGCGGCATCTGCCTCAACTGGGGCTGCATCCCGACCAAGGCGCTGCTGCGCTCGGCCGAGATCATGCACTATTCCGATCATCTGAAGGACTACGGCCTGAAGCTCGAAGGCGGCAAGGTCAGCGCCGACACGGCCGCTGTCGTCGACCGCTCGCGCAAAGTGTCGTTGAGGCTCAATGGCGGCGTCGCCTTCCTGATGAAGAAGAACAAGGTCGACGTTATCTGGGGCGAGGCCAAGCTCTCCAAGCCGGGTGAAATCGTCGTCTCCAAGACGGCCAAGAAACCGATGGAGCCGCAGCCGCCGGTGCCCAAGGGCGTCAAGGGTGAGGGCACCTATACCGCCAAGCACATCATTCTGGCCACCGGCGCCCGGCCGCGCGCGCTGCCCGGCATCGAGCCGGACGGCAAACTGATCTGGACCTATTTCGAGGCGATGGTGCCGAAGGAGATGCCGAAGTCGCTGCTGGTTATGGGTTCGGGCGCCATCGGCATCGAGTTCGCCTCCTTCTATCGCACCATGGGCGCCGAGGTGACGGTGGTCGAGCTTTTGCCGGCGGTGATGCCGGTCGAGGATGCCGAGGTCTCGAAATTCGCGCAGAAGCAGTTCGAGAAGCAGGGCATGAAAATCATCCTCGAGGCCAAGGTGACCAAGGTCGAGAAGGGTGCCAACTCGATCACTGCCCACGTCGAGATGAAAGACGGCAAGGTCGAGAAGATCACCGCCGACCGCATGATCTCGGCCGTCGGCGTGCAGGGCAACATCGAAAATCTCGGCCTCGAGACGCTCGGCGTGAAGACCGATCGCGGCTGCGTCGTCATTGACGGCTATGGCAAGACCAACGTTCCCGGCATCTACGCTATCGGCGATGTCGCCGGACCGCCTATGCTTGCCCACAAGGCCGAGCATGAAGGCGTGGTGTGTATCGAAAAGATCGCCGATTTCCCCGGCGTGCATGCGACAGACAAGCTGAAGATCCCGGGCTGCACCTATTGCAACCCCCAGGTCGCATCGGTCGGGCTCACCGAAGCCAAGGCCAAGGCCGAAGGCAAGGACATTCGTGTCGGCCGCTTCCAGTTCGGCGCCAACGGCAAGGCGATCGCGCTTGGCGAGGACCAGGGCTTCATCAAGACCATCTTCGACAAGAAGACCGGCCAGCTGCTCGGCGCGCATATGGTCGGCGCCGAGGTGACGGAGCTGATCCAGGGCTTTGTCGTGGCGATGAACCTGGAGACCACCGAGGAAGAACTGATGCACACCATCTTCCCGCATCCGACGCTGTCGGAGATGATGAAGGAAAGCGTGCTCGATGCCTATGGCCGTGCGCTCAACGCGTGATAAATTGCTGCCGCGAGACTCAGACGCATGCGCCGGAGGAACCTTACGGCAAGACAGTTCGTTTCCGGATGCATTTTCACCTGACACTGGAGGAGTTGGCATATGGACGTGAATGGCGTGGGCTGGATTGCGGCCATCATCATCGGCGGTTTGGCCGGGTGGCTGGCCGAGATGGTCATGAAGAGCAATACCGGCGTCTTGATGAACATCATTATGGGCATTGTCGGCGCGGTGGTGCTGAACGCAATTCTCAGGGCGCTCAACATCGAACCCTTCGGTGTCGGCTGGCTCGCCTACCTGATCACCGGCTTCATCGGCGCCTGCCTGCTGATCTTTGCCGGGCGGCTGATACGCCGCTAGACTACCGCTATGCGAAAAAGGCTGTGGCGGCATGCGCCGCCGCAGCCTTTT
This sequence comes from Mesorhizobium sp. C264A, assembly GCF_040324515.1. Taxonomy (NCBI): domain Bacteria; kingdom Pseudomonadati; phylum Pseudomonadota; class Alphaproteobacteria; order Hyphomicrobiales; family Phyllobacteriaceae; genus Mesorhizobium; species Mesorhizobium sp. C264A. Next base: position 1,587,243 of record NZ_JAMYVY010000001.1, read on the forward strand.
TCTTTGCACCGAAAAGTCCTAGATGACGCCAGAAGGGCGAATGCCGACGGGCAGACGCCAACAAGTCAGGTTTGAGATGGTCACTGTTCTCGACACGATCGCCAACGCGCCGCGCCTGCGGCACCCCGAGAAGGCACACAAGCCTGATCAGGACGTGCTGCGCAAACCCGACTGGATCCGCGTCAAGGCGCCGATGTCGAAGGGCTATGCCGAAACCCGCGAGATCGTGAAGTCGCACAAGCTGGTCACGGTTTGCGAAGAGGCCGGCTGCCCCAATATCGGCGAGTGCTGGGAGAAAAAGCACGCCACCTTCATGATCATGGGCGAGATCTGCACGCGCGCCTGCGCCTTCTGCAACGTCGCCACCGGCATTCCGACCGCGCTCGATGCCGATGAGCCGGCACGCGTCGCGCACGCCGTCAAGCAGATGGGGCTGACCCATGTCGTCATCACCTCGGTCGACCGCGACGATCTCGCCGATGGCGGCGCGCAGCATTTCGCCGAGGTTATCCGGGCGATCCGAGCAGCGACGCCCTTGACCACGATCGAAATCCTGACGCCCGATTTCCTGCGCAAGGAAGGCGCGCTGGAGATCGTCGTGGCGGCCAAGCCCGATGTCTTCAACCACAATCTCGAAACCGTGCCGTCGAACTACCTGACGGTGCGGCCGGGTGCCCGCTATTTCCACTCGATCCGGCTGTTGCAGCGGGTCAAGGAGCTCGACCCGTCGATCTTCACGAAGTCCGGCATCATGGTCGGCCTCGGCGAAGAGCGCAACGAGATCCTGCAGCTGATGGACGACCTGCGCTCGGCCAATGTCGACTTCATGACCATTGGCCAGTATCTGCAGCCGTCAAAGAAACACCACCCCGTGATCCGCTTCGTCACGCCGGAGGAGTTCAACTCCTTCGCGACGATCGGCAAGACCAAGGGTTTCCTGCTGGTGGCGTCGAGCCCGCTGACGCGCTCCTCGCATCATGCCGGTGACGATTTCGCCAGGCTGCGGGCGGCGCGTGAGGCGCAGCTCAAAAAAGCCAGTTAAATCCTGCTTCAATGCCGAAATTCGAAGCCACACGCCGCGTTGCCCACACGCCGGAGCAGATGTTTGCTCTGGTCGCCGATATCGAGACCTATCCGCAATTTCTGCCGCTTTGCGAGGCGCTGACGGTGCGCTCTCGCAAGGAACGTGATGGCCGCACCATTCTCCTCGCCGATATGAGCATCGGCTACAAGGCGATCCGCGAGACCTTTACGACGCAGGTGCTGTTGAAGCCGGACGAGAACACAATCGACGTCAAATACATCGATGGGCCGTTCAAATATCTAAGCAATATCTGGCGCTTCGAGCCGGCCGACGGCGGCGGCTGCAACGTTCGCTTCTTCATCGACTACGAGTTCAAGAGCCGTATCCTCGGCGTGTTGATGGGCACCATGTTCGATCGCGCCTTCCGCATGTTTTCCGAAGCCTTCGAAAAACGTGCGGACGTCATCTACAGAACGACGCCCATCTCATGAGTGTCGCCGAGCGCGCGCAGCCCGATCTCCAGCGCATGCTTGACCGTCTCGCGGCGGATGAAGTCGCGGCCATTGTCGGCAAACATATTGAGCTCGGCAGCCACCGGCCCACCTCTTAGGGCAACTCCGAACCAGACGAGGCCGACCGGTTTTTCCGGCGAACCGCCGCCTGGGCCGGCAATGCCGGTGACGGCAAGCGCAAGCCCGGCGCGCGAGCGCGCCAGAGCGCCCGTCGCCATCTCCAGAACCGTTTCGCGCGAGACGGCGCCATGCGCCTCGAGTGTGGCGGGCGAGACGCCGAGCATCTCCATCTTTGCTTCATCGGAATAGGTGATGAGGCCGCGATCGACGACAGCGGACGAGCCGGCAATGTCGGTCAGTGCCGAGATGATCATGCCGCCGGTGCAGCTCTCGGCCGTCGCCAGCATGATGCCGCGCTGCTGGCAGACCTGGAGCAGGGCGTTGGCAAGATCGCTGTTGTTCATGCGGGAACCTCCCCGGGGAAGACGACACTGGCGGTGGCGATGGCGGCGATGCCTTCCTCGCGGCCGACAAAGCCGAGTTTTTCGTTGGTCGTCGCCTTGATGGAGATGCGATCGCTGGAAATGCCCAGCATCGCCGACAGCGCGTTGGTCATGGCCTCGCGATGCGGGCCGACGCGCGGCGCCTCGCAGATCAGCGTGATGTCGGCATTGGCGATGCGGCCGCCGCGTTCGCGCACCAACCTGGCCGCATGCTCGACGAAGATCTTTGACGCCGCGCCCTTCCATTGCGGATCGGAAGGCGGGAAATGCGTGCCGATGTCGCCCGCGCCGCAAGTGGCGAGCAGCGCATCGGTCAGCGCGTGCAGGCCGACATCGGCATCCGAATGGCCGGAAAGCTTCTTGCCGTGCGGAATGGCGACGCCGCACAGGGTGACGTGGTCGCCGGCCTCGAAGCCGTGCACGTCATAGCCATTGCCGGTGCGAATGTCTGGAAAACGCTCGCCAGTAAGCCGCTGATCCGCCATCGCAATGTCCCTTGCCCAAGTCAATTTGACATTGTCCGGCGACCCCTGAATGATTTTCACCGGAATATGCGCCCATTCGGCGATCGCGGCATCGTCGGTGAAATCCGCCTTGCCGAGATGATGGGCCTTTTCGTGCGCGGCGAGCAACGGCCAGAACGGAAAGCCTTGCGGCGTCTGGGCGGCATGAAGGCCGGCCCTTGGCACCGTCTCTTCGATCATGCCGGTCGTCGACTCGCGCTTCAGCGTATCGGCGACGGGCAAAGCGGGCAGCGCGCCCTGCCGCTCGCCAATGGCGGCGATGGTACGGTCGATCAGGGCCGCGTCGACAAAGGGCCGCACCGCGTCATGGACAAGGACACGGCCGGGCGTACGGTCCCTCAGCGCCAGCAGGCCGAGCCGGACCGATGCCTGGCGCGACTCGCCACCGACCACGGCGGTAACCCGCTCGGCATATACGCCGGCTGCCTTGTCAAAAAGCGCGTGGTCATCGGCATGGATCGCGACGACGACGGGACCAATTTCAGGATGCGCCAGGAACGTCTCCAGCGTGCGCGCGATAACGGCACGGCCGCCGATGCGCTGATATTGCTTCGGCCCGTCGGCCTGTCCGGCACGCGCGCCGCGGCCGGCTGCAACGATGATCACGCCGACCTTGTCGGTCGTCGCCTCGGCCGGTTTTTCGCTTGCGTCTGTCATGCCGAGAGGCTTAGTCGCGGCTTATGGCGAAGGCCAGCATTTTCCCAAATGCGCCGCAATGTGACGTCATTGCGCGTTGCACAATGCCTTTCTTATGGCTAGAGAATGTGCAGCAATTCGATATGCTTGGTTTTTGTGCATGCCTGAAGTGACAAAATTGGCTTCGCCGCTCGACGTTGGCGGCGTGACGATCCGCAACCGCGTCTTCCTCGCGCCCATGTCGGGAATAACGGACGAGCCGTTCCGGCAGCGCGCCTACGCGCATGGCGCGGGCCTGGTCGTGTCGGAAATGGTGGCGAGCGGCGAGCTTGCCAAGGGCAGGGCCGGATGCGACCTGCGCATCCGTCATTCCGGGCTGCCCGTCCATATGGTCCAGCTTGCCGGCCGCGAGGCCGAGCACATGGCCGAGGGCGCGCGCATCGCTGCCGGCGAGGGCGCCGACATCATCGACATCAATATGGGCTGCCCGGCCAAGAAGGTGACCGGCGGCTATGCCGGCTCGGCGCTGATGCGCGATCTCGACCATGCGTTGTCGCTGATCGAAGCGGTGATCGGCGCGGTCCCAGTGCCGGTCACGGTCAAGATGCGGCTCGGCTGGGACGACAATGCGCTCAATGCACCCGTTTTGGCGCGCCGCGCCGAAGAGGCCGGTGTTAAAATGGTGACCGTGCATGGGCGCACGCGCTGCCAGTTTTATCAAGGCAAGGCCGATTGGGGCGCCATCGCCCGCATCAAGGACGCCGTCTCGATCCCGGTGGTCGCCAATGGCGATGTGGGCTCGCCCGCGGAGGTCGCCGAAATCCTTGAACAGTCGGGCGCCGACGCGGTGATGATCGGTCGTGCCCATTATGGCGCGCCATGGACGGCGGGCCGCATTGCGGCGACGGCTGCGGGCGACGCGCTCTCCGGCGTGCCGGAAAGCCCGCAAGCCATGGCCGACTACATCGTTTCCCACTACGAGGACATGCTGACGTTTTACGGCGTCGAAAGTGGCTTGCGCCAGGCGCGCAAGCATCTCGGCTGGTATCTCGACCGCCACGCTGCTGGCGTTTCCGATGAGCGGCGGAAAGCCATCCTCACCTCTTTCGAACCCGCCCGCGTCATTGCCTTGCTGCATGAGGTGTTTTCCGGCGAAGCCACGCCCTTGCGGAGCGCCGCATGAACGCCACCGTCACACCGAGCTCCGACATGGCGGATGCCGCCAGTATAGTGCTGAACACCATCCGCCGTCCCGTCATCATGGTCGATCCGGACGGGTTCATCACCTACGCCAATGCCGATGCGGAAGACTTCTTCCGCTCAAGTGCCAACATGCTTGCCCGCAACACACTCTCCAAGCTGATCCCGTTCGGCAGCCCGTTGCTGCAGCTGGTCGACCAGGTGCGCGAGCGCCGTGCGCCGGTCAACGAATACCGTGTCGACGTGTCGTCGCCGCGTCTCGGCATCGAGAAGGTCGTCGATCTCTATGTCGCGCCGGTGCCGGAATTCCCAGGCTCGATCGTGGTGATGTTCCAGGAACGCTCGATGGCCGACAAGATCGACCGGCAGATGACACACAGGGGTGCCGCGCGTTCGGTCACCGGCCTTGCCGCCATGCTGGCACATGAGATCAAGAACCCGCTGTCCGGCATACGTGGCGCCGCACAGCTGCTCGAACTCTCGGCGTCCGACGAGGATCGCGCGCTGACCCGCCTCATCACTGACGAGACCGATCGTATCGTCTCCCTCGTCGACCGCATGGAAGTGTTTTCCGACGAGCGGCCGATTGACCGCTATCCTGTCAACATCCATGTCGTGCTGGATCATGTGAAGGCAATCGCGAAGAACGGTTTTGCCAAGAGAATCAGGATATTGGAGGACTATGATCCATCATTGCCTCCGGTTTTCGCCAACCGCGACCAACTGATCCAGGTGTTTCTCAACCTGGTCAAGAACGCTGCCGAGGCGATCGGCGGCGACCCGCAGGGCGAGATCGTGCTGTCGACCGCGTTCAGGCCGGGCATCCGCGTTTCCGTTCCCGGAACCCAGGACCGCGTGTCGCTACCGCTTGAATTCTGCGTGCGCGACAATGGGTCCGGCGTTTCGGAAGACATTCTGCCGATCCTGTTCGATCCGTTCATCACCACCAAGCCGAACGGCTCGGGGCTCGGCCTGGCGCTGGTGGCGAAAATCGTCGGCGAGCATGGCGGCATCATCGAATGCGATTCGACGCCGCGCGGCACCACCTTCCGAATCCTGATGCCGGCCTGGAAAGAAACACCCATCGACACTGCCGATGATGAAGGCGAAGGAGACCGCAAATGACGGTTCGCGGCAATATTCTCGTCGCCGACGACGATGCGGCCATCCGCACCGTGCTCAATCAGGCGCTGTCGCGCGTCGGCCATGAGGTGCGCGTGACCTCCAACGCCTCGACGCTGTGGCGCTGGGTGGCGGCGGGCGAGGGCGATCTGGTGATCACCGACGTTGTCATGCCGGACGAGAACGCCTTCGACATGCTGCCCCGCATCAAGAAGGCCCGGCCGGAGCTGCCGGTCATCGTGATGAGCGCGCAAAACACTTTCATGACGGCGATTCGTGCTTCCGAAACAGGTGCTTACGAGTATCTGCCGAAGCCGTTCGACCTGACCGAGCTGCTCAACATCGTCAATCGTGCGCTGTCAGAGCCGCGCCGACCGAAGATCGATACGCGACCGGAAGAACAGCCTGACGCCATGCCGCTGGTCGGCCGCTCGGCCGCCATGCAGGACATCTACCGCATGCTGGCGCGCATGATGCAGACGGATCTGACGGTGATGATCTCGGGCGAGTCCGGCACCGGCAAGGAATTGGTGGCGCGCGCGCTGCACGAATATGGCCGCCGCCGAGGCGGTCCGTTCGTCGCCATCAACATGGCGGCAATCCCGCGCGACCTCATCGAATCGGAACTGTTCGGTCATGAGAAGGGTGCCTTCACCGGCGCACAGAACCGCTCGACAGGCCGCTTCGAGCAGGCCGAGGGCGGCACGCTGTTCCTCGACGAGATCGGCGACATGCCGATGGAGGCGCAGACGCGGCTGCTGCGCGTGCTGCAGCAAGGCGAATACACCACTGTCGGCGGGCGCACCCCGATCAAGACCGATGTGCGCATCGTCGCCGCCACCAACAAGGATCTGCGCACGCTGATCAACCAGGGGCTTTTCCGCGAGGATCTGTTCTATCGCCTGAATGTCGTGCCGCTTCGGCTGCCTGGCTTGCGTGAGAGATCGGAAGACATTCCCGATCTGGTGCGGCATTTCTTCAAGATCGGCGCCAGCGAAGGCTTGCAGACCAAGCGCATTTCGACCGGCGGCATCGAATTGATGAAGCGCTATCCGTGGCCGGGAAACGTGCGCGAGCTGGAAAACCTGGTGCGCCGGCTTGCGGCGCTCTATTCGCAGGACGAAATATCAGCCGAGATCATCGAGGCCGAACTGAAGACAGGCGAAAGGCCGGTCGTTCCCGGCGGCGGCAATTTGATCCCGGACGATCTGTCCATCGGCCAGGCGGTGGAGCACTTCCTGCAGCGCTATTTCGCCTCTTTCGCCGGTGATTTGCCGCCGGCAGGTCTCTATCAACGCATCTTGTCGGAGGTCGAATATCCGCTGGTGCTCGCTTCCATGACGGCAACGCGCGGCAACCAGATCAAGGCGGCCGAATTGCTCGGCTTGAATCGCAACACGTTGCGCAAGAAGATTCGCGAGCTGGGCGTCAACGTCTACAAATCGTCGAGACCATGAGCGCCTGCTGCCCGAAGTGACGCGAGGTCATCCCCTTTTCAGGGGATCGGCGGCCGAAAGATTTCCGTCACGGCCACACTTGTTGCATAATCGCCACAATGCGTTGCATACATCCAACGCAATCACTGGCTCTTAGACGGCGACATGGCTTCGCAAGCTCTGACATCAAACGAACCGCTTTTCAGCAGACCCGGCCAGAGGGATGGACGGCGGCTGCTTGCGTTGCCCGGCGTTGTGGCAATTGCCGGCGCGCTGGTTACGGCGGCAATCTCGTTTGCGATACTTGTCGGCGCCACGCCGATCACGCCAGACGCAAACACAACGCTGACGCTGATTGCGGCCAATGCCTTATTTGTGCTGGCGCTGATCGCCCTGGTCGGCCGCGAGGTGCATCGCATCACCATGGCGCGCCGGCACGGCAAGGCGGCGTCACGGCTGCATGTGCGCATCGTGACGATGTTTGCGCTGGTCGCGGCCATCCCCGCCATCATGGTGGCCATCATTGCCTCGATCACGCTCGATATCGGCCTCGACCGCTGGTTCGAAATCCGCACCAAGGCGATCGTCAACTCGTCGCTGTCGATCGCCGACGCCTATGTGCAGGAAAACGCTCGCAATCTTCAGGGCACGACGCTGTCGATGGCCTACGATCTCGACGCCTCGCGCACGCTTTACGGCCTCGATCGAACCGGCTTTCTCGACCTGATGAACAAGGAAGCCGTGGGCAGGAGCCTGGTGCATGCGGCGCTGGTCAGGGAAGACGGCTCCTTTGTCATGAGCGCGAAGACCGATGCGGATTTCTCTATGCCGCCACCGCCGGAGGGCGCGGTCAGCGCCGCGGCCGACGGCAAACCGGTGCTGATCGAGCCGAAGACGCGCAACATCATGGGCGCCATCATCAAGCTGCGGGAGATCGAAGGCCTCTACCTCTACACCAATCGCCTGGTCGACCCCGAAGTGATCAAGGCGAGGGCGATCGTCCAGTCCAACACCGCCGAATATCGCGGCCTGGAAGACAACAGGCGGACGTCGCAGGTGGCGTTCGCGCTGCCCTATCTGTCACTGACGCTGATCATCATCCTGTCGGCCATCTGGACCGGCATAGCGGTGGCCGACCGTCTGGTGCGGCCCATCCGTCAACTCATCGGCGCGGCTGACGAGGTTGCGACCGGCAATCTCGATGTCGCCGTTCCGGTACGGCCTTCCGACGGCGATGTCGCCTCGCTTGGCGATACGTTCAACAAGATGCTGCTGGAGCTTAAATCGCAGCGCAACGAGATCCTGTCGGCCAAGGATTTGATCGACGAACGGCGTCGTTTCTCGGAAGCGGTGCTGGCCGGCGTCACCGCCGGCGTCATCGGCGTCGATCCCTACGGCATCGTCTCCATCGTCAACAAATCGGCCGAAACGATGCTGGCCATATCGGCCACGGCGGCGCTGGGGCAGAACCTGTCCGCCGTGCTACCGCATGTCGGGCGTGTCTTCGAGATCGGCCGCAAATCCGGCAAGCCGGTCTATCGCGAGCAGGTCACCTTCTATCGCACCGGCGCCGAGCGTACCTTCAACGTGCAGATCACCATCGAGGCCGGCGACGACGGCGAGGAGGAGAAATCCTACGTCGTGACGGTCGACGACATCACCGATCTCGTCCAGGCACAGCGCTCGTCGGCCTGGGCGGATGTGGCGCGGCGTATCGCACATGAAATCAAGAACCCGCTGACGCCGATCCAGCTCTCGGCCGAGCGCATCAAGCGACGCTTCGGCAAGGTCATCACCGAGGACCGCGAGATTTTCGACCAGTGCACCGACACGATCATCCGGCAGGTCGAGGATATCGGCCGCATGGTCGACGAGTTCTCGGCTTTCGCCCGCATGCCCAAGCCCGAGATGAAAGCCATCGATCTGCGTGAATCGCTGCGCGAGGCGTCGTTCCTGGTCGAAGTCAGCCGCGCCGACATTGCTTTCGAACGCGTGTTCGGCAACGAACCGCTCAAGGGCACGTTCGATAGCCGATTGATGGCGCAGGCTTTCGGCAACGTCATCAAGAACGCGGCCGAGGCGATTGACGGGCTGGAACAAAAGGACGGTTCGCACGGCATAATCCGGATTCAAGCTGCCCGGCAGAATGGCGCGATCAGAATCGACGTCATCGACAATGGCAAAGGCTTGCCGCGCGAGAACCGCCAAAGGCTGCTCGAGCCCTACATGACGACGCGCGAGAAGGGCACCGGGCTCGGTCTCGCCATCGTCAAGAAGATCGTGGAGGACCATGGCGGGCGGCTCGAATTGCACGATGCGCCCGCGGATTTCCACGGTGGACGCGGCGCGATGATCTCGATCATCCTGCCGCCAGCTGCCGCAACCGCGCCGCCACGCGGTCAAGGCGAAACGGAACACGAACGAGAAACTGAAAAGGTCGGTAATGGCGTCTGATATTCTCATCGTCGATGACGAGGAAGACATCCGTGAACTCGTCGCGGGCATATTGAGCGACGAAGGGCATGAAACCCGCACGGCATTCGATGCCGACAGCGCGCTCGCGGCAATCGCCGACCGGGCGCCGCGGCTGATTTTCCTCGACATCTGGTTGCAGGGCTCGCGCCTCGACGGGCTGGCGCTGCTCGACGAGATCAAGACGATGCATCCGAGCCTGCCGGTGGTGATGATCTCCGGCCACGGCAATATCGAGACAGCGGTGTCGGCCATCCGCCGCGGCGCCTATGATTTCATCGAGAAGCCGTTCAAGGCCGACAGGCTGATCCTGATCGCCGAGCGGGCGCTCGAAACCTCGAAATTGCGGCGCGAGGTGTCCGACCTCAAGCAGCGCAGCGGCGAAACCTTCGACCTGATCGGCATGTCGTCGGCGATGAGCCAGCTGCGCCAGACCATCGAGCGCGTGGCGCCGACCAACAGCCGCGTCATGATCATCGGTCCGTCCGGCTCGGGCAAGGAGCTCGCCGCGCGCGCCATCCACACGCTGTCGACGCGCAAGGGCGCGCCCTTCGTGACGCTGAGCGCGGCCAACATCACGCCCGAGCGCATGGAGATCGAGCTGTTCGGTACCGAATCGAACGGCACCGAGCGCAAGGTCGGCGCGCTTGAAGAGGCGCACCGCGGCATTCTCTACATCGACGAAGTGGCCGACATGCCGCGCGAGACGCAGAACAAGATTTTGCGCGTGCTGGTCGAACAGCAGTTCGAGCGGGTCGGCGGCACCAAGCGGGTCAAGGTCGACGTCCGCATCATCTCCTCGACCTCGCAGAACCTGGAGGCGATGATCGCCGACGGCCGTTTTCGCGAAGACCTCTATCACCGCCTGGCGGTGGTTCCGGTCATGGTGCCGGGCCTGGCCGAGCGGCGAGAGGACATTCCCTATCTCGTCGACAATTTCATGAAGCAGATCGCTCGCCAGGCCGGCATCAAGCCGCGCCGCATCGGCGACGATGCGCTTGCCGTGCTGCAGGCGCACAACTGGCCGGGCAATGTCCGCCAGCTGCGCAACAATGTCGAACGGCTGATGATCCTGGCGCGTGGCGACGATATCGATGCGCCGATCACCGCCGACCTGTTGCCGTCGGAGATCGGCGATGTCATGCCGCGCACGCCGAACCAGTCCGACCAGCACATCATGGCGCTGCCGCTGCGCGAGGCGCGCGAACAGTTCGAGAAGGACTATCTGATCGCCCAGATCAACCGTTTCGGCGGCAACATCTCGAAGACGGCCGAATTCATCGGCATGGAGCGCTCGGCGCTGCACCGGAAACTGAAGTCGCTGGGGGTCTGACCCCCGTTGTTGTTGGTCCAGCGGGCTGTGGCCCATTCAATTGCCGGTTACGGCAGCGGCGGAATCGCATAGAAAAACCGGGACTTTTCTGAGGGATCACCCATGCCGCGCATTACCTATGTGAACGGGCGCTATGTCGCCCATGCCGACGCTGCCGTGCATATCGAGGATCGCGGCTATCAATTCGCCGACGGCGTCTACGAGGTCTGCGAGGTGGCGCAGGGCTTTATCGTCGACATGCCGCGCCATCTTGCCCGGCTGAGCCGCTCCCTTAGCGAATTGTCGATCGACTGGCCGGTCACCAAGGGTGTGCTGCCGCTTCTTCTGCGCGAAATCGTCCGGCGCAACCACGTCGTCAACGGCCTGGTCTATGTCCAGGTTACGCGCGGTGTTGCCAGCCGCGACTTCGTTTTCCCCGCCGATACACCGTCATCGCTAGTGATTACGGCCAGAAAGGCCGACCCGGCGGCGGCCGCCAAGCGAGCCGAGGCGGGCATCAAGGTCATCACCGTGCCGGAAAACCGTTGGGACCGGGTCGACATCAAGAGCACCGGCCTGCTGCCCAACGTGCTGGCCAAGCAGAAAGCCAAGGAGGCCGGCGCCCAGGAAGCCTGGTTCGTCGACACCGATGGCAACGTCAAGGAGGGCGGCTCGTCCAACGCCTGGATCGTTACAAGGGACGGCGTTCTGGTCACCCGGCCGGCGGAGCATGGCATCCTGCGCGGCATCACCCGCACGACCATGTTCGAAGTGGCGGCAAAGCTCGGGTTGACGATCGAGGAGCGCGGTTTTTCAGTCACTGAAGCCAAGGCTGCGCGAGAAGCTTTCATCAGTTCGGCAACGACAATCGCCATGCCGGTCGTGGCAATCGACGGTGCCGCGGTCGCCAATGGGCACCCCGGTTCGATAACACTTTCATTGCGGCAAGCCTTTTTTGACGTTGCGGAAAAAAGTCCAGCCTGATAACCGCACAGACGGACTGCACATCAATATATCTCGTTCTGCTTGTCGTTACTGACGGCAAGGGGGTGTTTGCAAGCTTGACATGTGCCCGCTAATTTGGCGCATTAGCCTGCAAACCGAAGGGGATCGGCGAAAGACAAGAACAATGGCGGAACGATCGCAAAACCTTCAGGACCTGTTCCTGAATTCTGTTCGCAAGAGCAAAAATCCACTCACCATCTTTCTCATCAACGGCGTCAAGCTGACCGGCGTGGTCACTTCCTTCGACAATTTTTGTGTTCTGCTGCGCCGTGACGGCCACTCCCAGCTCGTCTACAAGCATGCCATTTCCACGATCATGCCGAGCCAGCCGGTTCAGATGTTCGATGGCGAGGAAAGCCAGGGCGCCTGATTGGCACGTGAAAAAGACGCGGACCGCGGCGTCCGCGGGAAACCAGCACATAATTCCGGGACGGAAGCCACAGGTCCGACCCGGGCGGTTGTCATTGTGCCGGTGCTTACCCGGCATCAGCGCAACGATGACGAAACGAACCGTCCACGGCTGACGCGTTCGGCGGATGCGCGCCACGACGAAGCGGTCGGCCTTGCCCGCGCCATCAACCTGGATCTGATCCACACGGCGGTGGTCACCGTCAACGATCCACGCCCGGCAACCTTGCTCGGCAGCGGCAAGGTCGCGGAATTCGCCGAGATCGTCAAAGAGGGTCACGCGGAGGTGGTCATCGTCGACCATCCGCTGACGCCGGTGCAGCAGCGCAATCTCGAAAAAGAAATGAATGCCAAGGTGCTCGACCGCACCGGATTGATCCTGGAGATTTTTGGCGAGCGCGCGCGGACCAAGGAGGGCACGCTGCAGGTCGAACTTGCCCATCTCAACTACCAGAAGGGCCGCCTGGTGCGGAGCTGGACCCACCTTGAACGCCAGCGCGGCGGAGCCGGCTTCCTCGGCGGCCCCGGCGAAACCCAGATCGAATCGGACCGGCGGCAGCTGCAGGAAAAAATCATCAAGCTCAAGCATGAGCTGGAAACGGTGCGCCGCACCCGCGACCTGCACCGCGCCAAGCGCAAGAAGGTGCCGTTCCCGGTGGTGGCGATCGTCGGCTACACCAATGCCGGCAAGTCGACGCTGTTCAACCGGCTGACCGGGGCCGACGTGCTGGCCGAAGACATGCTGTTTGCCACGCTCGACCCGACGCTGCGCCGCGTGCGCCTGCCGCACGGCACGCCGATCATCCTGTCGGACACAGTCGGCTTCATTTCGGACCTGCCGACGCATCTGGTCGCCGCCTTCCGCGCCACGCTGGAAGAGGTCGTCGAGGCCGATCTGGTCATCCACCTGCGCGATATTTCGGATCCGGATACCGCAGCGCAAGCCGAGGACGTCGAGCGCATTCTCGCCGATCTCGGCGTCGATGCCGGCGATGCCAAGCGCGTCGTCGAAGTGTGGAACAAGGTCGACCTGCTCGACGACGGCAACCGCGAGCGTCTGCTTGCCGACGGCACTGACGCCAACAAGGCGCCGCCGATCGCCATCTCGGCCGTCACCGGCGAAGGCATCGATGCGCTGAAGGCGCTGATCGAGACCAGGATGTCGGGCGAACTCGAGGAATTGACGGTGACGATCGAACCGCCGCAGTTCGGCCTTGTCGACTGGCTATACCGTAACGGCGACGTCGTTTCGCGGGTAGACAATGAGGATGGCAGCGCGACCATCGCACTCAAGGCCACGCACACCGCCCGGCAAGAGATCGAAAGCCGATTGCACCGCAAAAACAGGCAGTAAGCCTGATTATTTCACGCCCTTGGCCTGCTGCCAGAGCACTTCCATCTCGTCCAGCGTGGCTTTTTCGAGCGTGCTTCCCGATGCATCGATCGCGCGCTCGACATAGTGGAAGCGCGAGCGGAACTTTTCGTTGGTGCCGCTAAGCGCCGCTTCCGAATCGAGCTTGAGGTGACGCCCCAGATTGACGACGGCAAACAGCATGTCGCCGAATTCGTCCTTGATCTCAGCCGTTTCGCCCTTAGCCAGTGCCTCGCGCAGCTCGCCGATCTCTTCCTCGATCTTGTCGAGGATGGGTGCTGCCTCGCTCCAGTCGAAACCGACACGCGCTGCCTTTTCCTGCAGCTTCAGCGCACGAGTCAAAGCGGGCAGGGCGACGGGCACGCTGTCCAGGAAACCCTTGCCATGGTCTTCGGGGTCGAGGCCGCGGGCGAGGCGCGCACTTCGCTTTTCGGCTTTTTCCTCAGCCTTGATCTTTTCCCACATGCCCTTTGCCATGCCGGCGCTGCGCGCCTTCTCGTCGCCGAAGACATGCGGATGGCGCCGGATCATCTTGGTGGTGATGGCCTCGACCACATCACCGAAGGCAAAATCGCCGGCTTCCTCAGCCATCTGCGCGTGGTAGACGACCTGCAGCAGGAGATCGCCGAGTTCGTCGCGCAGATCGTCGAGATCGCCGCGCGCAATGGCGTCCGCCACCTCATAGGCTTCCTCGATCGTATAGGGCGCGATGGTCGAGAAATCCTGCTCGATGTCCCAGGGACAGCCGGTCTTCGGCGCCCTGAGCGCCGCCATGATCTCGATCAGCCGGGAAATGTCGCGCGAAGGTTTCATGCGGCGAATGCTATCCCGCTGCCTGTCGTGCGGCCAACGCTGTCAGCTGGCGGCCTGACCTTGTCCACAGCTCAGCCGTATCAGCCGAGTACCGACACAACCGCCTTGGCGAGGTCATCCATGCCGTCCTCGGGCAGGCCGGCGACGTTGATGCGGCTGTCGCCGACCATGTAGACGCCATACTCGGCACGCAGCCGCTCGACTTGCGCCTCGGTCAGGCCAAGCCTGGAAAACATGCCGCGATGGCTGGCGATGAAGTCGAAGCGGTCGGAGTTGGACTGCCGGCGCAGCGCGTCGGCGAACTGGACCCGCAGCCTCAGCATGCGCAGCCGCATCTCCTCCAGCTCCGCCTCCCAGTCGGCGCGAAGGCCATCATCTTCCAGCACCATGCGCACGGCGGCGGCGCCGTGGTCCGGCGGCATCGAATACATGGCGCGCGCCGCCGCCAGCATCTGGCTCATCGCGACATCGGCTTGCGCGCTATTCTTCGCCAGGATCATCGCCGCGCCGACGCGGTCGCGGTAGACGGCAAAGTTCTTCGAGCAGCTCGAGGCAACGACCATTTCAGGCACCTTGCCCGCGAGAAGGCGCAAGCCGGCCGCATCGGCGTCCAGGCCTTCGCCAAAGCCCTGATAGGCAATGTCGACAAAGGGCAACAGCCCGCGCTCGACGACAAGATCGGTGACGCTGGCCCATTGCGCGATATCGAGATTGGCGCCGGTCGGGTTATGGCAGCAGCCATGCAGCAGCACGATATCGCCGGGCTCGGCTGCGCCAAGCGTTGCCAGCATCTCGTGGAAGCGCACCGCGCCGGAAACGGCATCGAAATAGGGATAATCGCGCACCTTGAGGCCGGCCCCGCGCATCACCGGCGGGTGGTTCGGCCATGTCGGGTCCGACAGCCAGACGGTTGCGTCGGGGCGGGTCCGCTTCAACAGCTCCGCCACCAGCCGCAGCGCGCCGGAACCGCCAGGCGCTTGCGCGGCGCGGATGCGCGTCATGTCGGCAGCGGGGCCGAAGGCCAGCTTGACCATCGCCGTGTTGAAGCCGGTGTCGCCGGCAAGGCCGAGATAGGTCTTGGTGTCCTGGTCCTGCAGCAACCGCTTCTCGGCCTCGCGCAGGGCGCGCATGACCGGCGTCCTGCCGTCGCGGTCCTTGTAGACGCCGACGCCGAGATCGATCTTGCCGGGGCGCGGATCGGCGCGATAGAGGCCGATCAAGGCGATGATCTTGTCGGCCGGGGCAGGTTGCAGGGTCTCGAACATCAATACGGCTCCAATGGCGGCGGAGTAATACGCAAAGCGGCCGCGTTTCGCCAGTGCTTCCATCTGCGCCAGTCCGCTAGCGTACTGGACCGTTACGCCAAGCTTTGTCTGTACGGCAGGGGTCGGCGGCTATGGCGACGGGTTCATTCCAATCCGCCGGATAAGCACCCGTCCAATCACGGCGAGACCGATGCCGGTCAGCAGGGAGAAACCGCCGAGCATGCCGGCCAGCCCGGCAAGGAACCAGCGTCCGGCGAAGCTGTCGACGGAGGCATTTTGCGGATTGGTTGCGTCGTAAGCGACAGGGACGCTGTCGCCATCACCCCAGAACGAGCTGTGGACGGCATTGTTGAAGCGGATGACGGTGCCGTCGGCGGTCGAGAACTCGATGCGGGGATTGTATTCGGCGGCGACAATCCTGCCTGTCGCCGAAGCGGTACGAGGGCCGTACATCTCGACGATGGCCAGCACGCCGGAAGCGATCAGTCCGACAATGCCAAAGATGATGAACACCCTGCCGACGATCGGCAACGCTGCAAAACCCGTTACACGACTACCATTGGCCATCTTTTGCTCCTGGGACAGACGGATAAGGCTAGACTTCATCCATAAAGCAAACATCTGCCGCACGGGAGATGGGTAAGTGCGCAGCGGACTTCTGATTGCATGATGCCTATTGTGGCGACGCAAAAAAGTTTTGGTGGCGATGGATTAAGATCCCCGCCTGTTTCGTAAACGGGGCATGAAACGGTCGATGCCACGCTTCGATATTGTCGGACAGCTGGGTTCGCTCAGGCGCTACGCACGCTCGCTGACGCGCGACGGCACTGACGCCGAGGATCTGGTGCACGATGCGCTGGTGCGCGCCTACGAGCGGCGCGACACATTCCGCTCGGGCGGCAATCTGCGGGCATGGTTGCTGTCGATCGTCCACAACGCTTTCATCGACAAGATGCGCTCGCGCCGGTCGGAATCAGCGCGTGTCGAGCAGGCCGGCTATCTCACCGATGCCAGCACGCCGGCGCCGCAGGAACATTCCGTGCGACTGGCGCAGGTGCGCGAGGCCTTTTTCAGTCTGCCGGAGGAGCAGCGTTCGGCGCTGCATCTGGTCGCCATCGAGGGCCTTTCCTACCAGCAGGCCGCCGACGCCAGCGGGGTGCCGCTGGGCACGCTGATGTCGCGTATCGGCAGGGCGCGCGCAGCACTGCGCGAGATGGAAAACGCTGCACCTTCGCCGGCCAAAAGCCATCTGAGGATCGTGGGAGACCCGTCATGACCGACCTGTTGCGGGACCCGGTGACCGATACCGATCTCGACGCCTATGTCGACGACCAGCTGGATGTCGCGCGCCGCATCGAGGTCGAGGCGTTCCTGTCGGCTCGTCCGGAGGCTGCGGCGCGGGTGATGTCCGACTTGAGGACGCGCGACGAACTGCGCCTGGCGCTGGCTGCTTCCACAGGCATGGCGCGGCCGGCGACGACTGAAGTCGCGCGCCGGCTGGGCAGGGGGCTGGCCAGTCGCCGCGTCTTCGCCGTGCTGCAGCGGGCGGCCGCGGTCGCCATCTTTGTCGCTGCCGGCTGGCTGGCGAACGGCCTCTTCGGGCCGCTGCTGGTGACCAAGGTCGTGGCTTCGCCGCCGCCGCCCGCCTATGTCGAAGAAGCGATCCGGGCGCACAAGACGACGCTCATGCGCGAGGCGATGCCCTCGCAGCTGGAGGCGCCCAACTACAATGGCGACGAAATCCGCGCCGCCACCGCAATCGTCATGCCATCGCTGCCCAAGGACTGGAAGGTCCGCGACGTCCAGATCTATCCGTCGCGCTTCGGGCCGAGCGTCGAGGTGGCGCTGGAGACGAAGGATATGGGGCTGGTCTCGCTGTTTGCGATCCGGCCCGGAACCTTCGACGTGGTCAAGCCTGCCATCGCGCCCTCCGGCGACATCTCCTCTGCCTATTTCCAGATCGGCGAGGTCGCGTACGCGGTCGTCGCGCGCAGCGATGTCCACGACCTCGACCGCACCGCCGAGACGCTTGCCAAGACACTTTACTGATCAGGACACTTTACTGATCAAGACGCTTTACTGAGACCACATAAGGAGAACCCGCAATGAATACCCCTGACCTCGGATACCGCATGGGCACTGGCGCGCGCGCCGGCGCCGTCTATGACGAGGGCCTGCGCAGCCACATGCTGCGCGTCTACAATTATATGGGCATCGGCCTCGTCGTCACCGGCATCGTTGCCATGGTGGTGTCCTCGACGCCGGCCCTCTACGTGCCGATCTTTTCCAGCCCGCTGAAATGGGTGGTGATGCTGGCGCCGCTCGCCTTCGTGCTGTTGTTTTCGTTCAAGATGCAGACGATGTCGGCGGCGAGCGCCCAGTTGATGTTCTGGGCCTTCTGCGCGGTGATGGGCCTGTCGCTGGCTTCGGTGTTCCTGGTCTTCACCGGCACCAGCATCGCGCGCACCTTCTTCATCACCGCCACCATGTTCGGCGCCACCAGCCTCTACGGCTACACGACCAAGCGCGACCTGACCCAGTTCTCGTCGTTCCTGATCATGGGTCTGATCGGCGTGGTGATCGCCAGCGTCGTCAACATCTTCCTCGGCTCGACCGCGCTGCAGTTCGCCATTTCGGTGATCGGCATCGCGGTGTTCGTTGGCCTGACCGCCTGGGACACGCAGACGATCAAGGAACAGTATGCTGAGAATTTCGACGCGGAATCGCAGCAGAAGCTCGCCGTCTTCGGCGCGCTGTCGCTCTACCTGAACTTCGTCAACATCTTCCAGCTGCTGCTGAACTTCACCGGCGAACGCGAATAGTCGAACCGTAGCAGGGCAACAATCTCGATCTCGCAGTGGCCGGAGGAGAATCTCCGGCCACTGTCGTTTTTGCCGTCGAGACATCGCTCCTCTATCAGCGCGATGTCGCTGCGCCCTTGAGTCCATGCGGGCTTTTGCTAACCTGCCGCTCGCACGCAGCTTTCCGCGAGAACGCATGGAACAAGTGACGCTTCACGGCGACGGCATTTCGGCGACCATTGTCGGGCAGGGGGCCGAGCTCGTCTCCTTGCGCAATGCCGAGGGTCTGGAGTTTTTGTGGCAGGCCGGGCCGGAATGGCGGCGGCATTCGCCAGTGCTGTTTCCGATCGTCGGCCGGCTGAAGGGCGACCAGCTTCGCCATCGGGGCCAGGTCTATCCCCTGACGCAGCACGGATTTGCCCGCGACAAGCCATTTGTGTGGGCTGACGCGAGCCCCCGATCCTGCACGCTGGTGTTGACCGACGATGCCGATACACGCACGCGCTATCCGTTCGCCTTTCGCCTTGCCATCACCTACACGCTCGAGCGTCGCGAACTTGGTGTGAGCTTCGAGATTGCCAACACCGGCGACGAGACGCTGCCAGCCTCCATCGGTGCACATCCGGCTTTCAATTGGCCATTGCAGCCGGGGCTCGCCAAGACAGACTACCACCTGACCTTTGCCCAGGACGAGCCGGCGCCGATCCGCCGGCTGAAGGATGGCCTGGTGCTGGCTGCACCGCGGCCGACGCCAATCGAAGGCAAAACGCTGGCGCTTTCCGAACAGCTGTTCGAGGCAGACGCCGTGATCCTCGACCGGCCGGCCAGCACCAGCGTGCGCTATGCCGCCGCGAACGGTGCGGCGATCGAGATGTCGTGGCAGGGTTTTAAGGAATTGGGCATCTGGTCGAAGCCGGGCGGCGCTCCGTTCCTGTGTATCGAACCCTGGCACGGGCTTGCCAGCCCCGTGGATTTCGATGGCGAGTTCGCGGACAAGCCGGGCGTGATGCTGATCGCGCCCGGTGAAAAGCGCGTGCTGAGCTATCAGGTACGGCTCGAGCATGCGCCGCTGTGACCGATGAACCAGAGACAGGCGCGATGAAACTGGGCTTCATCGGCACGGGTGCCCTTACAGCGGCCATTGTCAGCGGGCTCAAATCCGTCGCGGATAACTCCGTCTCCGTGCTGCTGTCGCCGCGCAATGAAGAGATCGCCGCAGAGCTGGCAGCCCGTTATCCGGATGTGTGTATCGCTGATGACAATCAGGCGGTTCTCGATCAATGCGACCTAGTCATGCTGGCTGTCCGGCCGCAAATTGCGCATGACGTCCTGCCGGGTTTGCGGTTTCGGCGCGAGCATCACCTCATCAGCTTGATCGCCACGCTGCCGCGCGAGGAGATTGCCGGCTTGACCGCACCCGCGCACCAGGTGATGAAAGCGCTGCCCATGCCGATGATTGCCCACCGGCTGGGGGCAACGATCATCTGCCCGCCGGATGCCACTGTCGCTGCCTTGTTCGGCAGTCTGGGGAAAGTGATCGAGGTCGAGAACCCAGCCGAATTCAATGCGCTGAGCGTGGTCACCGCGACCTATGCAAGCTACTTCAGATATCTCGATACGATCAACAGCTGGCTCAAGAAGAATGGCGTCGAGGAAGGAAAGGGGCGCGACTACATCGCCTCGCTTTTCAAAGCCTTGGGAAGCGCTCCTGATATGTCGCCGGATGCCGACTTCATGCATCTGGCGCAGGACTATGCGACGCGCGGCGGCATCAACGAACAGGTTCTTCGCGAACTCACGGCGCGAAACGTCTTCGAGGCGCTCACCGAGAGCCTGGACGGCGTACACCGGCGCATCGTCGGCGATACGCCTTGATGGGCGGCACCTTGAAATTCCCTGATGATCAGGAGTATGGCTCCAACGGATGTTCCGGACCGTTTCGGGAGGGTCGGCGGGTGCCTGGATGCTTGAAATTGGGCTTTGTGGCAGCGGCGCTGGCTGTGCTGATTGTCTTTCCGGTCGCTGCCGCCGACATCGACCGCGCCGCCAGCCTCTACCGCGCGCAATCGGTGACCAGCGGCACTGGCGAGGAGAACCGGGCGTGGGGCCTGGCGCCGTGCCTTGAAGAGGTGCTGGTCAAGGTTTCCGGCGACCCGCGGCTGATCGGCGACCCGCGTGTTGCGGACATGAGCCGGCACGCGGCCGACTATGTCACTGGTGTCGGCTACCGCGACCTGCTCAACAACCGCCCGCCGCATGACGAGCAGGGCACCCACGACCGGCCGCATTACATCACCGCCGATTTCGACCCGGACAAGATCGATGCCTTGCTGGCGTCGCTCGGGCGCAAACCGTGGGCGGTGCCGCGGCCAAAAATCGTCGCACTGCTGGATGTAAGGCCGATGAAAGGCGACGGCTTCACGCTGGTGCGCGATGGCGGCGGCGAGCTTGCGGCGGATATGCGCGTTGCGCTGGCGGACGCGGCGCACCGGACCGGTTTGCCGCTGGAGTTGCCTCGGCCGTCCGACGTCGCGCTCGCCGACGTGGCCAACACGCTGGATGGGGACGCCCTGCTTGCCGGCACTTTGGTATGGCGCCAGGAAGCGCTGGGCTGGGTCGGCGACTGGCGGCTCAGCTTCAAGGATAAGGAGTATCGCTGGCAGGTACGTGGCGTCAGTTTCGACGATGCGTTCCGCAACGCCACGCGCGGAACGCTGCAGATCCTGTCGGGCAATGGAGAGCCGGAAGCCGTCACGCCCTGACTTCAAGGGAACCTTCTTGCCGGAGCGCCGTAAACAAAGTGGCGGGCAAGCTTTGAGCAAGGAGGTAGAATTGCAACATCGCCGGATCGACGTTGACGGAAACAGCATCTTCTATCGCGAAGACGGCCCGCCTGATGCTCCCGTCCTCCTGCTGCCGCACGGCTATCCGTGCTCGTCCTATCAATTCCGAAGGTTGATGCCGGCACTTGCCGATCGCTGGCATACATTCGCGCCGGACTTTCCCGGCTTTGGCTACAGCGCCACGCCCGAAACGTCGGTTTTTGGCTATGATTTCGATGCCTATGCCGGGTTTCTGACAGCTTTCGGCGATGCGCTCGGCATGTCGCGCTATGCTCTCTGGCTGCACGATT
The DNA here is from genome assembly GCF_040324515.1 of Mesorhizobium sp. C264A. NCBI lineage: Bacteria > Pseudomonadati > Pseudomonadota > Alphaproteobacteria > Hyphomicrobiales > Phyllobacteriaceae > Mesorhizobium > Mesorhizobium sp. C264A. The sequence goes on from NZ_JAMYVY010000001.1 coordinate 1,608,781, forward strand.
ATGGCTCTCAGATCGGACTGCGCCACGCCATCGCACATCCCGAGCGCATCGCCGCACTCATTATCCAGAACGGTGACATCTACGAGGACGTTCTCGGGCCGAAATACGCCGCCATAAAAGCCTATTGGAATGAGAAGACGCCCGAAAAGCATCGGCCGTTGGAAGAGGCGGTAAGCGAGGAGGGCTTCCGGCACGAGTTTGTCGGAGAGGTGGATGACGCTGTAGCCGAGCGCGTGCCTCCCGATCTTTGGAAACTCCACTGGCCTTTGATGGACACGCCGATCCGCCGGCGGCTCGCGGTCAACCTGATGGAGAAGTTGGAGGCGAACCTCGGCTGGTTCCCCCGCTATCAGAGCTTTCTGCGCGAGCACCAACCTCCGACGCTCATCGTTTGGGGTCCCGAGGATGGTTACATGCCGGCGCAATCGGCGCATGCCTACCAGCGCGATTTGCCGGAAGCAGAACTTCATCTCATCGGCGGCGCCGGCCACTGGTTGCTCGAAACCCATTTCGATGAGGCGCTTCCGCTGGTGCGCGATTTTCTGGCGCGCGTCCACAGTCAGGAAGCGAAAGGGACGGGCAGGGCGGCCGGCCGGGCGTAGACCCCTCCGTTGCGGTCATCGGATCGATCTGCAACCATGGCGTCATGATGGAAAAGTCTGCCGCGCCCTGGCCTCTGCTGCAAATCGCGATCGAGCCGAAGTCGCGGGCCGATCAGGAGAAGCTAGCTACTGCCTTGTCGAAGCTGGCGGACGAGGATCCCTGGTTGCACGTCAAGCAGGATGCGGAATCGGGCCAGACGATCGTCGCCGGCAGGGACGAACTCCACCTCGACATAGTCATCGACCACCTGCGCCGCGAGTCTCGCATTGAGGTGAATGTCGGCGCGCCCAAGGTAGCGTATCGCGAGACGATCACCCGTAAGCACGAGCAGGACTACACGCACAAGAAGCAGTCCGGTGGTACGGGTCAGTTCGCCCGCGTCAAGATTGCGTTCGAGCCGAATGGCGGTAGCTGGGACTTCGTCTTCGGGTCCAAGGTCGCCGACGGTGCGCTTCCGAACGAATATGTTGCGGGCGTCGAAAAGGGGCTGCGGAACATTCTGTCTTCAGGCCCGTTTGCTGGCTTCCCGTTGCTTGGCGTGAAGGCAACGCTGATCGACGGCGCGTATCACGATACTGATTCCTCGCCCCTGACTTTCGAGATCGCCGGCCGAGCCTGCTTCCGTGAAGCCGCTCCCAAGCTGGGCGTGCAGCTCTTCGAGCCGATCATGCAAGTCGAGGTGAACACGTCGGCGGCCTATGTCGACAAAATCATCGCCGAACTGCACAGCCGCCGGGGCCTGATCCGGAGTCGGGAAATCAGCGGCGTGGTCGTCGTTGTCAAAGCCACAATGCCGCTCGCGAACATGTTCATGCTGGAGGATGCGCTCCGGTCCTGTTCGAACGGACTGGCACGCCTGCGCGCCGACTACTCCGGATACGCTCCCGTACCACTGCCACCCGGCGGCGACCCACCGGCCGCCATGGCCATGGCCAGATGACGTCGCCAAAATTCTCCTCGCGGGCAGGGTTCCTTGTCGGCCTCGGCGTCACGCCGGTCGCCTTTTTCCTGGCGCTCTATTCGGCCGGGGCCGGGCATGGCGACTATGGGCTGGCGCGACTTCTCTATCCGGTCCCCATGCTGGCAACGCTTTTGACCAACACAACGATCACCAGCCTTTCCATCGGATTGGCTACGCTGCAGTTTCCTGCCTATGGGGCATTTGTTGCGGGCGCCGGCGGCTCCAGATGGCTGGCCCTTGGCGTCTTCCATCTTGTTGCAATCGCAGCAGCCTTCAGCGGCCTCCTGGAAAGCTTTTCGGGATGACGCTCCTGTTCGTTATCCCGGCGCGGGCCGGTCGACCAGGAAGTCGAGGCCTTTGCGAAAGGCCCCATCCCTTGAGAAATGAAGACCACGCCAACTCATTTCGCCACTGCTTCGTCAACGTTCCTCCCGCCAAGCAATCAGAGCCGCCGGCCTGCATCTCAGTCAGCAGGGCGTATATTGGCAGGCCCCTAATGGAAGCAGCAGCCACATATGAAAGTCGCATAAGATAGATTATGGAACTTATGCATCAGGCCGCAGCTGGGAAAGGACGCGGACTTTCATAGAGCGTTTCAGATTTTGACAGAAGCGTGAGAGTGGTTTTGTGATTCAAGATGCTGGCTGGATCGGAGGCCAGCATCAGATGACTTGGCATGAGCCGTTGGCCAACGCTACGCTGTGTCGATGACGACAGGAAAGCGTGACATCGAAGCGGCGATCGAAGTGTTCGTGCACGGCTTCAGCACCGACAAGAGCCGCACCTTTCCATACGAAGCCAGCCGCGTCGGACCCTTGTGGCTGATGCGCGATGCCGAGCGCAAGAATGCACGCGACTACCGTGGCGAAGAATGGATCGTCCATGACGTCGCCGCCGAGGAAGCCGATGCCATCGTGCGGCAGCATGCGCGGCCGGGCTTTGCCGTTTCGGTCGTGATCGCGAATGACGGCCCGGACGAACCAACGCGAACGGCCTACAAGGCGCTCGGCTACCGGCTGCTGCGGACGGAAGGCTTTTTCATCCAGTCGCTGCGCCAAATTCCAGACCCGCCAGCAATCGTCTCTATCGAACGCGTGAGGACGGCTGAACGCGCTGCACAACTGGGAAAGGTCATACGCAGGCGGCCACTTCCAGACGATCAACTCGGCGACGATGCGCCGTTTCGCCAGTATGTGGCGCTCGATGGCGACGCCATCGTCGGGCGTGTGCGCAGCATAGACGCCATCGGCGCCACATGGTGCTCGGCAATGTTTGTCGAGCCTTCATACCGGCGTCGAGGCATCGGCCAGGCGCTGATGGCCAAAATGCTGCATGACGACAAAGCGCATGCGTCGCGGTGCTCGATGCTGTTGGCGACGCGTGCCGGAGCGCTGCTTTATCCCCGCATGGGCTATAAGCGGATTGGAACGCTGCTGATCTTCGCGCCGAAGAACCAAACGTCCTTATAAAGATCTGCTCGTATCATGCTGTCTCATAAAGGAATTTCGATCACCATGCCGTCATAGGCCGGAGTGACGTTGGCCGGCACCTCAGCCTTGACCGTGGCATAGTCGAGCGGCACATGCATATGCGTCAGCACGGCCTGTTTCGGCGCCAGTTTTTCAATCCAGCCAAGCGCCTGACCGAGCGACAGATGACTGGGATGGGTATGGTACTGCAAGGCATCGATGACCAGCATTTCCAGGCCGCGCAGCCGCTCGGCGGTGGTATCCGGGAAGTCGCTTATATCGGGGCAGTAGGCCAGCCCGCCGATGCGGAAGCCGAGCGAAATGATGTCGCCATGGATCTGCGGCAGCGGCTCGAGGGTGAGGGCACCGCCCTCGCCTTCGATCGTCACCGCCCTTGCGTGATCGATGATGTGCGGCCTGACGATCGGCGGATAGGAACTGCCAAGCGGCGTCTCGAAGCAATAGCCGAACGCTTCGCGCAGCCTGAGCATGGTCGGCTGGTCGGCATGGACATCGATCAAATGGCGCTGCTCCAGCACGTAGCCGCGCAGATCGTCGATGCCGTGGATGTGGTCGGCGTGCGGATGCGTATAGACGACGGCGTCGATGCGCCGGACCGCCGCCATCAGCATCTGCTCACGGAAATCAGGCCCGGTGTCGATGACGACCGTGGTTCTGGCGCCGTTGGCTGCTATCCGCTCGACGAGCGCGGCTGAGCGTGTACGCCGGTTTTTCGGATTGGCCGGGTCGCAATTGCCCCAATCGCCGGTGATGCGCGGCGTGCCAGGTGACGAGCCGCAGCCGAGGATGGTGAGGCGCAGCCGGTCGCTCATGCGTCAGAGCCCGGCGGGCCGCGGCATCTTGCCGAACAGCCGGAAGAAGTTTGCCGTCGTCAGCGTCGCGATCTCGGCTTCGCCAACGCCGACCGTCTCCGCCAGCACCTTGGCTGTATGCGCGATATAGGCCGGCTCGTTGCGTTTGCCGCGGAACGGCACCGGCGCCAGATACGGTGCGTCGGTCTCGACCAGCAGCCGGTCATGCGGCACATCGGCTGCGATGGCGCGTAAATCGGCGGAGTTCTTGAAGGTCAGTATGCCCGAGAAGGACACATAGCCACCAAGCGCCACGCCGACCTCTGCCAGCCGTCGCCCCGACGAAAAACAATGCAGGATGAAGGGGAAGGCGCCCTTCCCTGTTTCGTCTTCGAGGATGGCAGCCATGTCGTCATCGGCATCGCGCGAATGGATCACCAGCGGCAAGCCGGTCTCGCGCGCGGCCGCTATGTGAGTGCGAAAGCCCTGCGCCTGCGCATCGCGTGGCGCCTTGTCGTAAAAATAGTCGAGCCCGGCCTCGCCGATCGCCACCACCTTCGGGTGCGCGGACAGGCGCACAAGGTCCTCAGCCGTCACATCCAGCTCTTCGCCGGCATTGTGAGGATGAGTGCCGACCGAGCAATAGATTTCGTCGAAACTCTCGGCAATCTCAAGCACTTGCGCAAACCGCTTCACGCGTGTCGAGATGGTCACCATGTGACCTATACCGGCAGCCTTGGCGCGGGCGACGATGGCCGCCCGCTCCTCGGTGAAATCCGGAAAGTCGAGATGGCAATGGCTGTCGACGAGCATCAGGCGCTCGCCTCAGGGTTTTCGACATAACGCGGAAACACGCCCTCCGGCGCGGGCAGCGCCGTGCCGGGCACCAGCGCATAGTCGGCATGGACATGCGCGAAGTCACGCTTGTCCGCCGGCACCGCCAGCAGGTCCAGCAGCTTGCCGGCCGACCCCGGAATGTAGGGCTGGCACAGCAATGCCACGCGCCGCACCAGTTCGGCGGTCGTCCACAGCACTGTTTCCATGCGCGCCGGATCGGTCTTCTTCAGCGCCCAGGGCGCCTGCGAGGCGAAGTAGCGATCCGCTTCCGCCATAACGCCGAAGATCGCCGCCAACGCGAGATGGATGCCCTGTTCCGCCATCGCCTGGCGCGCGGTACCCAGCGCTTCCACCGCCTGGTCGAGGATCGCGCTGTCGGCTTCGGTCAGCTCGCCGCGATGCGGCACCACGCCGCCGCAGTTCTTGGCGATCATCGACAGCGAGCGCTGCGCCAGATTGCCGAGACCGTTGGCGAGATCGGCATTTGTGCGGTTGACGATCGCGTCATGGCTGTAGCTGCCGTCCTGGCCGAATGGCACCTCACGCAAGAAGAAATAGCGCACCTGGTCGAGGCCGTAATGCTCGACCATGGTGAAGGGGTCTACGACATTGCCGACCGACTTCGACATTTTCTCGCCGCGGTTGAACAGGAAGCCATGCGCGAAGACGCGCTTCGGCAGTTCGATGCCGGCCGACATCAGGAAAGCCGGCCAGTAGACGGCATGGAAGCGGACGATGTCCTTGCCGATAATGTGCGTGGCCGGCCAGTAGCGCCATTGCTCGGCCTTGGTGTCGGGATAGCCGGCAGCGGTGATGTAGTTGGTCAAGGCATCGACCCAGACATACATCACATGCTTGTCGTCGCCGGGCACCGGCACGCCCCAATTGAAGGTCGTGCGCGAGACCGAGATGTCCTTGAGGCCGGACCTGACGAAGCTCATCACCTCATTTCGGCGCTCGGCCGGACCGACGAAATCGGGCTGGCTTTCGTACAGCGCAAGCAATTTGTCCTGATAGGCGGAAAGCCTGAAGAAGTAGCTTTCCTCCTCATTCCATTCGACCGGCGAGCCAAGCGGCTCGCGGCGCACGCCGTCGTCGCCGAGCGTGGTTTCGCTCTCTTCGAAATAGGCTTCCTGGCGGATCGAATACCAGCCGCTGTAGCGGTCGAGATAGATGTCGCCATTGGCCGCCATCGCCTTCCAGATCGCCTGGCACGACTCGTAGTGGCGTGGTTCCGTCGTGCGGATGTAATCATCATTCGAGCCGCCCAGGACCTCTGTCATCGAACGGAAGATCGCCGAGTTGCGGTCGGCAAGCGCGAGTGGCGTTATGCCTTCCTTCTCGGCCGTCTGCTGCATCTTGAGGCCGTGTTCGTCAGTGCCGGTGAGGGAGAGCACGTCCTTGCCGTCCAGGCGCTGGAAGCGGGCCAGCGCGTCGGTCGCAATGACCGTATAGGCGTGGCCGATATGCGGCTTGCCGTTCGGATAGAAAATTGGTGTCGTGATGTAGAATGTGTCGCGTGACATGAATTAACCGTGATGAATGGCCGAATGAATGTGAGCGGTGGATATCGCATCGAGACGGCGATTGCCATCCCGCCCCAATGCCGAAACCGGTCACATTCGCATTGCGGAATTCAGGCGGTCGATCATGGTCAAGGCGTGCTGCTTCTTGTCAAGATTGTAGGTATCGGTCTCAGATATGGCGTTCAGCGCCTCGTGCCAAGTGTCGGACAGCGTTTTCGCCCGCGCGAGATCCCCAGCCAGCGCGGCTTCACTGGCGCCGGTGGAGAGCAGATCGATCGCGCGGCGGTTGAAGATGTCGAACTGGATCGCCTGGTCGCGGCCGGCGACGGCCTCGGCAAGGCGATAGGCGCCGGCGATGTCGCTCCTGCCCGACGTGACCAGGGCGTCGAGCGTGCCGGCAATCTCCAGCCCGCCATATTGGGTCAGAAGGATCGCATTGCGGGCGCTGCCCCCTGCCCGTTCCGCCAGTGCCGCGCGCGCGGCAGGATCGGAAGGTGGCGGCGGCTCGACGGTTTCCAGAACGCTCATCAGGCTGCCGGCATCGAGCGGCGTCAGCCGCACCATCTGGCAGCGCGAGCGGATGGTCGGCAAAAGGCTGCCCGGCGCATGCACGATGAGGATGAACAGCGTGCGGCTCGGCGGCTCCTCGAGGTTCTTCAGCAAGGCATTGGCGGCGTTGGTGTTCATGTCGTCGGCCGGATCGACGATCACCACCCGGTAGCTGCCGTCATGCGAGGTCAGCGACAGGAAGCGGTTGACCTTGCGGATCTCGTCGACGGTGACGACCGTCTTGAAGCTCTTGGTCTTGTCGTTCAGCGGCCTGGTCAGATGCAGCACGCCGGGATGCGCCCCGGTGGCGATCTGGCGAAACAGCGATGAGGCCGGATCGGGAACGGCAAACACATCCGGCGCCTGGTCGAAGGCCGGATGCTTCAACAGATGGTGCGCCAGGTGAAAGGCAAGCGTCGCCTTGCCGATGCCGATCGGCCCGGCAAAGATCACCGCATGCGGCAGTTTTCCCGAGCGATAGGCGGCAGCGAGCATCGCGGCCGCCTGCTCATGGCCGACCAGGCGCAGCGTCTCGGACGGCTCCGGTACACCGTCCAGCGTGTCGTGCTGCTCGGGAGCGATGCGTTCGAAGATCATGCGGGCGCCGCCTGTCGGTTGCGCGCGGGCGCCCTCGCCTCAAGTGCGGCGAACACCACCGCGGTGATGACATCCTCCACCGTAGCGGGAGGCGCCGACGCGTCGATCACGATGCAGCGGTCCGGCTCGGCGGTTGCGATCGCCAGGAAGGCGTCACGGCGGCGCTGGTGGATGTCCAGCGTCTCCTTTTCGAAGCGGTCCGGACCGTCCTCGGCGCCACGCCGCGCGGCGGCGCGCCGCAAGCCCTCGGCGGGGTCAATGTCAAGGATCAGCGTCATGTCCGGCATCATGCCGTTGATGGCGACCTCCTCCAGAGCTTCCATGAAAGCCGGATCGAGGCCGCCGGTGACGCCCTGATAGACGCGCGACGAATCCAGGAAACGGTCGCAAAGCACGATGGAGCCGCGCTCCACCGCCGGCCGGATGACCTGCTCGACATGGTCGGAGCGCGCGGCGGCAAACAGCAGCGCCTCCATCTTCGGCCCGAAAGGCTCGGCGGCGCCGGACAGGAGCACGTGCCTGACCGCCTCGGCGCCGGGTGACCCCCCGGGTTCGCGGGTGAGGAGGACATCGTATTTCTTGGCGCGCATCTTCTGGGCCAGCCGTTCGATCTGCGTCGACTTGCCGGCGCCCTCGCCGCCTTCGAAGGTGATGAAAAATCCGCTTGCCAATCGAAAGGCCTTTGTCCTGCTTTGCGCTGGTGTCTTAGTCCGCGCCCGAGAAAAGGTCCACGCCGCAGGAACTCAACGCAGCCAGCCTACGGCCAGTTCCCTGGCGGCATCAAACGCGCGTTGCGGCAGTGTGCCGACGCCGACCGATTCCGCGGCGAAAAGCGGCGTTTCCTGGCTCAGCGTATCGCCGATCCAGACGCGCAGCGCGCCGACGGGTTGCCCCTCCTCCACCGGCGCCGATACCGGCCCCTGATAGACGATCCTGGCGGTCAGCTTGTCGCGGTTGGCGATCGGCAGCAGGACGTCGATCGGCGCCTTTGCCTTCAGCGCTACGCTGGATTTGGCGCCGCCGAACACCTGGGCCTCGCCGACCACTTCGTTGCTGGCGAAAATCTCGGTCTTCTCGAAGGAGCGGACGCCCCATTCGAGCAGCTTGCGCGCTTCCTCGGCGCGCTCGCGATCATTGGCCAATCCGCTCATCGCCGCGAACACCCTGGTTCCGTCATGGCTGACCGAGCCGACAATGCCGAAACCGCCCGCCTCGCTCGACCCGACCGCCAGCCCATCGGCGCCGATGCCCATGGCCAGCAACGGGTTGCGATTCTTTTGCGAGATCTTGTTCCAGGTGAAATCGGCCCGGCCGTAATAGAGATAGAGATCCGGATATTCGCGCCATATATGCAGGCCAAGCTGCGCCAGTTCGCGCACTGTCGTCTGCTGGCCGTCGGCCGGCAGGCCGGTGGAATTGACAAATGTCGATTTCGGCAGCCCGATCTGGCGCGCGCGATCGTTCATCTGCGCCGCGAAATTCTCTTCCGAACCGGCCATGCCTTCGGCCAGCACCATGCAGCCGTCATTGGCGGCCTGTATGGTGACCCCCTGGATCAGATCCTCGACCCGGATCGCCGATTTGAGCTTGGCAAACATGGTCGACGTTCCCGAAGGCGCACCGCCCTTGCGCCAGGCATTTTCCGAAACCACGAAGGTGTCGTCGAGGCTCATGCGCTTCGACTTGATGGCGTTGAAGACCATCTCCATCGTCATCAGCTTGGCCATCGAGGCCGGCGGGATCGGTTGGTCGGCATCCTTGGAAAACAGCACCGTGCCGGTTTCGGCATCGATCATGAAAGCCTGCGTCGCCTTGGTCTCGAAAAGCTGCGCGTTGGCCGGAACCAGCGCGGCAAGCAAGAAGCCAAGGCCAAAAAGCCCGGCAAAAGGGTGGAAAAGGCGAAATCGCATGAAGAGGCTCGACTGTTAGCCGGCAGAAACTTGCCGCAACGCTATCAGGCTTCTTCCCGGCGGATCAACCGCGCAATGACAAAACCGGCGTGCCTTTGTTGGTCAGTTGCGCACAGCCAGCGCGTCCGGCGCGCCATGCGACCATGCCGCGCGCAAGAGGTCGTCGACATTGCCATGGCCATCCGGATAGAGATTGACCGCGTACCAGTCATTGCCGTCGAGTTCGGTGCTCTGGATTTCGGTCCTGCCGAACGGTTCGAGAGCCGCAGCCACCCGCTTTGCCTCGGCGGCATCGTCGAAGGATCCGGCGGCGACATAGTCGGAAACGGCAGGCGATGCCTGCGGGTTGGATTTCTTCCACGATTGCAGGATGTCGGCTGGCGACATGCCCTGGTCGTCAAGCGCTGCAAAGACGTCGGCGCGCTGTACGCGCTCATCCGCATAGGAGAGCGAAGCCACGGCAAAGGGCGATTCCGGGCGCTGAGGCACGATCGGCCCGAATTCAGGCAGCGTCACATCGCTTGAGGCCGGTGCCTGCATCGACATCACTGGCTGTGTGTCGGAATTCGTCAACTGACCAGGAAACGGCACTACGGCAGGGGGTGCGCCAACAGATAGGCTCGGCGAAGGTCCGTTCATCGCCACCATGACGCCGGTCGGCAAGCCATCGGACGGGTCCGGGCGGTTGCCCGGGCGGTAGGAGGCGACCAGATATTGGTCGTCGTCGCCGTCGAGCGGTGCGCGGCCAATATATTCCACCTTGACCCTGGCCGTGCCGACCTTGGCATAGTCGAGCATTTGCGCGGCGCGTTCCGAGACATCGATGATGCGTCCCTCGTGATAGGGGCCGCGGTCGTTGACGCGCACGATGACCGAGCTTCCGGTCTCGGTGTTGGTGACACGGGCGTAGCTTGGCAGCGGCATGGTCGGATGCGCCGCCGTCAGATGGGTCATGTCGTAGACTTCGCCATTGGCTGTGAGGCGACCGTGGAAGGCATCGCCATACCAGGAGGCGAGACCGACCTTGGCGTAGCGCTTGTCTTCCTTGGGGTAATACCACTTGCCGCGCACCTGATAGGGCTTGCCCAACTGGTCGCGGCCGCCGCCGCGCCGCATGTACTGAACGCGCGGGCTGGCCTTCACGCCGTACTCGGTCTCGGCAAAATATTCCTTGGAGCGAGGCTTCTTGTAGACCATGGCTTTCGGCTCGGACTGCGGCGACGCGCACGCGGCCAGCAACGCAGCCGAAAGAGCGCACAACACCAAAGCAGGAGCGCGACGAAGACGCCGATGCGTCGTGGTCTGCATGTTTTCCGATGTCCCCTACCGTCTCGACACAGGCGCCGCTTCTAGAATTTCGGCGGAGCCAGATGAGCAATGCCTGCGACGCGCCAATCCCCATCCCTTGTGCGCAGGAATTGTTTATCAGCGTATTAATCGATTGTGTCCGGAACCGGGCAGGAATGTGGCGGCCAGGTCCCGGGCTGGCCGGGCGCCTGTGAGGAGGCATCCGAGACCTCTGTCCTTTGGAGTCTGGAAGTGAACCTGTGGCATGAAGCGCGGCTGCCTGGAACCGACCGACCCGAGATACGTTCTGCGCCTCATGGATGAATTCATTGAACGTTTCGGGCAACAGACGTGGCTGCCCTTTTCCGTAATTTCAGCCAGGCTTTTGCTCGCGGCCGTCCTTGGCTCCATCGTTGGGATCGAACGCGAATGGCGTAACCGACCGGCCGGATTGAGGACACACATCCTGGTCTGTGTTGCGACGGCTCTAATTGCCATCCTCACGATCGAGATTACTCATCTTCACGTCTTCGATGGTCAGGAAATCGCCATTGATCCTATCCGCTTGATCGAAGCCACGACTGCCGGCGTGGCATTTCTGGCCGCGGGCTTGATCTTCTTCTCCAAGGGCGAGGTTCAAGGGCTTACCACTGGGGCGGGCATGTGGCTGGCAGGCGCCATAGGCCTGGCGGTTGGGCTCGGGTTCTGGCAGATCGCGGCTTTGGCTACCTTGCTCGCACTTGTCGTGCTGGGTCTTCTGCAACTTGTGCAGGTCGGCAGCAAGGATCGCAATTAGATCCCGGCTCCTTCGAAAACGGGTTCGCAGCTCCGTTCGGGTAACGAACGCCACCCCCTATTATCCATGGCAGCGCCGATGGTTGACTTGGCGATGGGCAACGCTCTAGAGAAATGAACCGCAAGCTGGTCCGGAAGGATAGGTATCATTCGATACCAACTGTCGTTCACTGGGTCGGTTGATGTTCCTAGATGATTGAAAAGTCACGTTGGAGGGATGGCCGAGCGGTTTAAGGCACCGGTCTTGAAAACCGGCGTGGGTGCAAGCCCACCGTGGGTTCGAATCCCACTCCCTCCGCCAGATATTTGGCTACCGTGCTGAATTGCCTCTGTATTTTCAAAGAGGGCCAAATCTTTCCTAAGTTATTCCTAACTTCCTAAAACGAAGAAGCCTGCCACCGCGAGGCAGCGGGCCAGCGTGAGCGCAAACGTTGCGCCAGCCTCAGGATCAACGTTCGTCCTGGCGATAGAGCCGTTTGGTCGCGCGGTCGCTTTCCATGCGTTCTGCAGGACCACGGTGGCGTCGGGTCATAAGAACGTATGCCATCAATAGGGCCAGCAACAGTGGCCCACCAGCAACGACGATCAACCACATCACACTTTCAAACATGAGGCATCTCCTTCACGTCACAACCGTCAAGGAGAAGAACCGTTCCGTTCAAAGTTACAGCAACACCAGCACCTCCTGCGACTGAGGGCCGTTTTCCCATGTGACCGTTTCGGAAATCCGGGCTCCGCTGCAACAAAAGGCTGCGGCTGCACGTTGCGGTTGATCATTCAACCAGGAGCAAAGCAAATGGCTGACGACAAAACGAAGACGGACTTCCGCGATCGGGACCGCGTCTCTGCCGATGAGGATTATGAAGTCGAGTATTTCGCCACCAAGGCCGGCATCACCCCGCAGCAGGTCAAGGAATTGATCGCGAAGCACGGCAACCGACGCGAGACGCTGGAGCGGGAAGCGAAGGCTCTGGGGAGCGGTAGGTAGGCCGGCATGCCAGAGTACCAGGTGGAAGAGTGGCATGGAGAGGAGTGTGTCTCAACTCAGGCCACGAGCGCCGATGATCCGTTATCTGCGGTAGAGAAGGTCACGGGCCAAAGGGTGTCGCCTAGAGCGCTTCAGGAGCATTGGTTTCGTGTGGTCGATGAAGATGCGCGAAGCACGCATGAATTCAGCCTTGAGGACGGCGGCCCGGCTGGAGATTTCGCAAAATAGCCATGACCAGAATCTCGGACCTGCATTGGGACCAACGCTGCAGATAGGCGAGAAAGGTGCAGCCGCCGGGCGGACCCGACGGCTTATCGTCGATTGGATCGCTGCCGCCGCATGGGGCCTTAGGGCGCGGCCGGCGCCAGCTTGGCGGCTACTTGGTCGATCTTGTCGGCAAGTACGCTATTGGCCCAATCTGTCACCTCAGGGTCAACGGGCTTGTTGGCCATTTGGGCAAGGGCTGCATCGATCGATGGGACGTTGGCAGCGGCAGCTGTGGCGGCGGTCTGAGCAGCGGCCGCATCCTGGGTGGCGTCATCGAGCGCTGCCTGTGCTGCATCGAGGTCGGCCTGCGTCGGGACATCTTCGGGCGGGGTATTCGGGTCAGCCGCTTTCGCATTCAGCGCGTCGAGCGCCGCTTTGGCGTCGGCAACCGCCTGATTAGCGGCATCGAGCGCCGATTGAGCGTTCTTGGCTATTGCCGACTGTGTCACAAAAGCCTGCACGCCAGCGAAGTTCTTGCTCTTGGAGTGCATAAAGGCGTTGGCGTTGCGCTGCAGTGAGTTCAACCGGCCCAGCTTGGCATGGATATTCTTTTCCTTGGACACTGAACCGGTAGCGGCCTTGGCGACCTGGCCCTTGGCGGATGCCGACTTGCCGAGCGAACCGCCGCCTCCGCCATTGCCGCCGGCATTACCGTTTCCTCCGCTATTGCCTTTGCCATTGCCGTTACCGTTACCATTGCCATGGCCGTTACCATGGCCGTTGCCACCAGCAGCAGCCAGGGCCGGCGACACCAGAAGCGAGAATACCGCAAATGCAGCAAAAAGGGTCTTTCGGGATGTCATAACTACCTCCGAGATTGCCACCGCCACTAACCGCTATAGCGGGCAACATGAGGAATCGCTAACACAAAGGCTAAACTTGGATATAGCTGTGCTTTCATTGCGAGAACGAAGCGGTCGGCCGGCGAAACGCCAACCAGCATAACTCTTTGAAATTGCTGAAGTAGATCACCCTCCTTGGAACCGGCCGGCCTTCCGAACTCAAAGGTCCTAGACCGCTCGGACCAAGGTCTTAAGCCGTGGTTTCGGCCGCGACTCAGAAGTCGTGACGGCGCGGCGACCTTCGGTAGTCGGCACCTATCGGCCTGAGGCCGAGCTCGACACCGATCCGCTGCAGTGTTCCCAAACACCGCCTAAGTGGTTGTATTCCCTGTCTTTTGATATAAGCGCTAGTCTGAGGTAAAATGGTAGTGTGCTGAGAGTTCTGCAAATTCGCTGAGAGAGGGCGGTCATGGCAGGCTGGTGATGTTCAACGTCACCGATTCCCTGGAAGGAACGCCACCATGACCAAGACAGAAGGTAAATCGACCAGCGCTGCCGTCAAAGACATTTTGCTTTCGAACCCGGATGGATTGCACGAAGTGCTCCGTGCGGTGATGCAGGAGGTGCTTGAGGCCGAGATGGACGAGGCGCTGGGTGCCTCGAAGAGCGAGCGCACGCCCGAACGGCTTGGCTATCGCTCGGGCTATTACGGCCGTACCCTTGTGACGCGGGTCGGCAAGCTCGAGCTGCGGGTTCCGCAGGACCGGGCCGGGCGCTTCTCCACCGAGCTGTTCGAGCGCTACCAGCGTTCCGAGCGGGCCTTGGTGGCGACACTGGCCGAGATGTATGTCCAGGGCGTGTCGACCCGCAAGGTGAAGGCGATCACGGAAGAACTGTGCGGCCATGCCTTCTCGGCCTCGTCGATCTCGGCCATCAACAAGCGGCTGGACGAGAGCCTCGCTGCCTTTGCCAGGCGCCCCCTTCAAGAGCCGTTTCCTTACCTCATCCTCGATGCGCGCTACGAGAAGGTGCGTGAAGCCGGTGTTGTCATGAGCCAGGCGGTGCTGATCGCGGTCGGTATCGACTGGGACGGAAGGCGCCAGATCCTGGCCGTGGAGATGGCCAATCGCGAGAGCCGCTCGGCCTGGAGGGACTTCCTCGTCGGCCTCAAGGCGCGCGGCCTCAAGGGCGTCGAGTTGGTTGTGTCCGACGATCACGCCGGCCTGGTGGCAGCGATCGGCGAGGTGATCCCCGAAGCCGCCTGGCAACGCTGCTACGTGCACTTCCTCAGGAACGCGCTCGATCATCTGCCGAGGAAGCACGGCGACGACTGCCTGCAGGAATTGCGCTGGCTCTACGACCGGCGCGATCTCGCAGAGGCCAGGGCTGATCTTGCCGCATGGCTTGCCAAATGGTCGGCACGCTATCCGCGCCTGACAGGCTGGGCCGAGGATGCCATCGAACAAACCCTGACCTTCTTCAGGCTGCCGAGACAGCACCACAAGCATCTCAAATCCACCAACATGCTGGAGCGGCTCAACGAGGAAATCCGCCGGCGCACCTATGTCGTGCGCATCTTCCCCAACACCGAAAGCTGCCTGCGCCTGGTCAGGGCGCTGGCCGTCGAAACCAACGAAAACTGGATGGAGGCCAACCGCTATATCAACATGGATGATCTGCGCGAGCACAAGAAGCTCGCTCTGCGCCAAGCCGCATGACCAGCATCATGATCGCCCATTTTGCAGAACTTGACGCACACAACCGGTAAAATTTCGACCGGCATCTGGCGGGCTTACGTTACGACCCTAAAGACTACGTCTCGTATCCCTGATGACAATCGTCAGGAAAGGAGAGGCCGCGATGCGCGCCAGGACATGACAGCGCCTCGCGGCAGAATGGCTATTCTCGGCACCGGCATCATGGGCGCCAGCCTCGCTCTCATGATGGCCCGCAGAGGCTACGCGGTGTCCCTCTTCGACAAGGAGAGCGAGCCGATGGTCTGCGCCAGCCGTTGGAACGAGGGCAAGATTCATCTCGGCTATCTCTACGGGAACGATCCCTCGCTGCTGACCGCCCGGCATCTGCTTTCGGGAGGACTGTGTTTCGGCAGGCTTGTTTCCGAGCTGATCGGAAGCAATCTGGAAGCGCACACGACCTTTTCGGAAGACCTTTATCTGGTCCATCGCAACTCGGTCGTCGCTGTCGAGGCGCTGGGGGCGATCTTTGAACGTGTAGATGTATTGGTGCGCAGCCACGCTGACGCCACCAGCTACCTTGCCGACGTATCGGCGGCGCGATCGAATCGGCTTTCCAAAACTGAATTGGCCGATGTCACCAACTCGGACCAGATCGTCGGCGGCTTCCAGGTGCCGGAGCGATCCGTCAACACGCGATGGGTTGCCGACCGGCTTTGCGCCGTGCTTCGGAGTGAACCCAACACCGGCTTGCGAATGGCGGCCAAAGTCCTGTCGGCACAGCCGGTGGACGGAATTGACGGGAAATGGCGCGTGGCGGTCGCAGGCGAAAAAAGTGAGGCGTTCGACATCGTCGTCAATTGCCTTTGGGAGGGGCGGCTGGCTGTCGACCGCACGGCCGGCATCGAGCCGGTTCACGGATGGTCGCACCGCTACCGGCTTTGCCTGTTCGGCCGCACCAGGCAGCCTGTCGATGTGCCGTGCGCGGTCGTCGCCCTTGGCCCGTTCGGCGACATAAAAAACTATAACGGGCGCAACTTCTATCTCTCCTGGTATCCGAGCGGGTTGCTTGCGGAGAGTGGCGAATTGTCGATCGAAACGCCACAAGCGCTCGATGCCGACGCACGACAGCGGTTCATCGGCGACGTTCGCGCCACGCTCGCTCGGTTGGTGCCCAGTGTTTCCAGCATGTTCGACGATGCCGAGGAACTTGAGGTACGCGGCGGCTTCGTGTTTGCGCAAGGGCGTGGTTCGCTCAGCGACCCGAAAGCCACGATCCATCGCCGCGACCAATTCGGGGTCAACCGCCTGGGCAACTACATCTCGGTCGACACAGGTAAATATTCGACGGCGCCGTGGCTTGCCGACAGGCTGGCGCGGCAAATCTGCGGGATCGAGTGAATGGGTGAGACAGAACACGGCGGCGCGAAGCAGGTAGCGCAGAAACAAGTCGAGCTTCGATCCGGCTGGCGGCCGAAGGTCACCGCGCTGGTGCCATGCTACAATTCGGCGGCATTCATTTTGCGTACGCTGGACAGCCTCGCCGCGCAGACCTGGGACAATATCGAGATCCTGGTCGGCGAGGACAATTCGACCGACGCGACATTCGAGATCGTTTCGGCCTTCGCCGGCGGCCGCGACGATGTCCGTATCCTGCGCCGGGACAAAAACCTGGGATGGCTGAAGAACTCCAACGACCTGATGGCCAATGCCAGCGGCGAATTGATGTTCTTTGCCTTCCATGACGACGTCATCGATCCAACCTATATCGAGGCGCTGGTGCGGGCGCTCGATGCCAATCCCGAGGCCGTACTGTCGTTCAGCGATGTCGAAGTGATCGAAGTCAGCGGCGAAAGTGCCACGTGGAAGTTCGACCTGCTGGAGGGCTTGCAGGACGGTTTTGCGCGTGGCCGGGTGATGGCGCGCCAGCCGCATGGATGGTGGGTCCCCAACCGTGGGGTATTCAGGGCCTGGGCGTTCCACCGCAGCGGCGGGATCAAGCCCAACAGCCAAGGCGAATTCAGCGCCGACTGGACCTGGCTTCTGCATCTGTCGCTGCTCGGCGGCTTTGTCCGCGTGCCGCAAGTGCTCTGCCACAAATACTACCGGGCGGGCAGCATCAGCCGGCGCTGGGAACGCAACAGCACCCAACGAAGGGCATTGCGGGCGGCGGGGATAAGGGAGGTCTGGCACAGCGAGGCCGGCCTTGCACAGAGAACCTTCCTCGCTGCCTATATCGCCTTGCGGCCGTGGCGGTGGCTGCCGCGATCGCGAGAAGCGCAAAGATGGCGAAACAGGCAATCGGTGCATGGCAGCCCGGACAAATAAGAATGGCGCCGGCGACGTATCAAAGCGGCTGCGTCAAAACACCCTGCCCGGCCAACGGCGATTTCCGCGCATATCCGGCTGCCCCAAAATGGCACTCCGGTTGATTTTTCACGCGAGTTATGGTCGCTCTCCCGCCCATGAAAAAACTATTCCTTGCGGCGCTGGCCTCGGTGACGCTGGCCTGGCCCGCCCACGCGATGGACGCCGCCCTGCGCGCCGGCCTGCTGAAACTCGACCCGGAGACCCGGCTGGAGCAGAGATGCGACGCCGAAGTGCTCGACCGCATCAGCCATGACGACCACAAGTACAAGGCAGACCGCGTCGTCGCCTACGCCTTCGCGACGCCGGAAATGAAAGCCGATGTCATCCGCAGCCCGGGTGCTGCCTTCCGCAGCAAGGGACAGTGGTACCGGCTGAAGTTCAAATGCGAGACGGCGCCGGACCATATGGAGGTCCTGCAGTTCCGTTACCGCATCGGCGACGAGATTCCGGAAGCCGACTGGGCGAAGTACAATCTCTACGACTGAATTCGCTGCGACCAGAATTCTCTCTGGCAGAACGACCTTCCCTATTCCCGTGGCTTTCAGCGTCGGCGGTTAGAGCGGTTCAGCCTTTTTATGGAGCAGCTGACCCACTGTAACTCTTTGTTTTTGCGTAATTCCGGACGGAAAACCGCTACGCACTTTTCCTGGAATTGCGCCGGCAGTCTCTTGACGCGCGGGAACCATACACGTTAGGGCGTCGGCATATCCGACGACGAACACGCCGATACAGCAAGGGGCTCCGGTCGATGGACATTTTCAGCGCTGCAAGCATGACGGCCCTCCTCCAGGTCATCGCCATCGATCTGGTGCTTGCCGGCGACAATGCCATCGTCATCGGCCTTGCCGCCGCCGGCCTGCCGGTCGAGCAGCGCAAGAAAGCCATCCTGATCGGCGTTTTGGCGGCGACTGTGCTGCGCATCCTGTTTGCCGCCGTCACCGTCAAGCTTCTTGCCATTGTCGGCCTGCTGCTGGCCGGCGGCATCCTTTTGTTGTGGGTGTGCTGGAAGATGTGGCGCGAGCTGCGGACGTCGCATGCCGACGAGTTCGAGGCGACCGAGGCCCTGTCCGATTCCGACCTCAACAGCGACAGAACGGTGGGGGGCAAGGCGCCGCGCAAGACGCTCGGCCAGGCGGCCCTGCAGATCGTCGTCGCCGATGTTTCGATGTCGCTGGACAATGTGCTGGCGGTCGCAGGTGCGGCGCGCGATCATTTTCCGGTGCTTGTCATAGGCCTGGTGCTGTCAATCGCCTTGATGGGCTTGGCCGCGAGCTTCATTGCCAAGCTGCTGCATCGCCACCGCTGGATCGCCTATGTCGGCTTGCTGATCATTCTCTACGTCGCGATCGATATGGTCTATCGCGGCGTTGTCGAGGTCTGGCCGCATGTCAGTCCTGTGGTGAGCTGACGCTGCCGGTCCCACAGCTTCTGTAGCAGCGTGGGTATCTGCCGGAGGCAGTGGTCGCGTTCGCCGCAGCCGCTGCCCATACCAATGCCGCAATAAGTGTGGTACTGGCCGCCGATCCCGAAAAACCCGGAATGTTTTCTCATGTCTGCGCCTCGCGTCAGTTTCGTCAGCCTTGGATGCCCGAAGGCGCTTGTGGATTCCGAGCGCATCATCACGCGCCTGCGCGCCGAAGGCTATGAGATCGCGCGCAAGCATGACGGCGCCGACCTTGTCGTCGTCAACACCTGCGGCTTTCTCGACTCAGCCCGCGACGAATCGCTCAACGCCATTGGTTCGGCGCTTTCGGAAAACGGCCGGGTGATCGTCACCGGCTGCCTCGGCGCCGAGCCGGACGTCATCCGAGAGAAGCACCCCAACGTCCTCGCCATCACCGGCCCGCAGGCCTATGAGAGCGTGATGGCCGCGGTGCATGAGGCGGCGCCGCCCAGCCACGATCCCTATATCGACCTTCTGCCGCCGCAAGGCGTCAAGCTGACGCCGCGCCACTACGCCTATCTCAAGATTTCCGAAGGCTGCAACAACCGCTGCACCTTCTGCATCATTCCCGCACTGCGCGGCGACCTCGTCTCGCGCCCGGCGGCCGATGTGCTGCGCGAGGCCGAGAAGCTGGCCAAGGCCGGGGTCAAGGAATTGCTGGTCATCTCGCAGGACACCAGCGCCTACGGCATCGACATCAAGTACCAGACGTCGATGTTCGGCGACCGCGAAGTGCGGGCGAAATTCCTCGACCTGTCGGAGGAGCTGGGCAAGCTCGGCATCTGGGTACGCATGCACTATGTCTACCCCTACCCGCATGTCGCCGATGTCATCCCGCTGATGGCGGATGGAAAAATCCTTCCCTATCTGGACATCCCCTTCCAGCACGCCTCGCCGCAGGTGCTGAAGAACATGCGCCGTCCAGCCCATGGCGAAAAGACGCTGGAGCGCATTCGCGGCTGGCGCGAGGTGTGCCCGGATCTGGCGATACGCTCGACATTCATCGTCGGTTTCCCCGGCGAGACCGACGAGGATTTCGAGATGCTGCTCGACTGGCTGGACGAGGCCAGGATCGATCGCGCCGGCTGCTTTAAATACGAGCCGGTCCGCGGCGCCCGCTCCAACGATCTCGGCCTCGAACAGGTGCCGCAGGAGATCAAGGAAGCGCGCTGGCATCGCTTCATGCAGCGCCAGCAGAAGATCTCGGCGACGCAGCTGGCCAAGAAGGTTGGCAAGCGCCTGCCGGTGCTGATCGACGAGGCGCATGGCACGTCTGCCAAGGGCCGGACAAAATACGACGCGCCCGAGATCGACGGTTCGGTGCATATCCAGTCGCGCCGTCCGCTGCGCCAAGGCGACATCGTCACGGTCAAGATCGACCGCGCCGACGCCTACGACCTTTACGGCTCGGCGGTTTAGAAAATTGCCAAAAGGGCGCCTCCCGGCGCCCTCGGATTTTTGGCACTGCCCTAAAGCGCGTCGCGCTGAAACGGATTCATACGAGGCGCTTTAAGTCTTTATTTTGATGCATGTCCGTGCCCCAGAACCGCGGCACACTTCTGGGCGACATGCATTAGGCGCGGTTTCGCAGTCGAGGCCGTGCAGCCCGCGAAATGAAAAGGGGCGCCGCGCGGCGCCCCTTCTCTTTTGCGTTTCCGATACTTACTGCGGCAACTTGTCGTCGACGCCCTTCACATAGAAGTTCATGCCGAGCAGCGTGCCGTCGTCGGCGACTTCGCCGTCCTTGAGCCACGGCGTGCCGTCCTGCTTGGCGACCGGTCCGGTGAAGGGGTTCCAGCCATCTGCGATTTTCTTCGCGGTTGCCTCGGCCATCGCCTTCACATCGTCCGGCATGTTGGTGAAGGGCGCCAGCTTGACGGCGCCGTCCTTGATGCCGAGCCAGACATTGTCCGGCTTCCAGGTGCCGTCGAGCGCTGCCTGAACGCGGCTGATGTAGTACGGCCCCCATTCGTCCGTCAGCGAGGTCAGCTGCGCGTTCGGCGCGAACTTGATCATGTCGGAGGACTGGCCGAAGCCGTGCAGCTTGCGCTCTTCCGCCACCTGCAGTGCCGCAGTGGAATCGGTGTGCTGGACGATGATGTCGGCGCCCTGGTCGAACAGCGCCTTGGCCGCGTCGGCTTCCTTGCCCGGATCGAACCAGGAGTTCACCCAGACGATCTTGGCCTTGAAGTTCGGGTTGACCGACTGCGCGCCGAGCATGAAGGAGTTGATGCCCATCACCACTTCGGGGATCGGGAAGGAAACGATATAGCCGGCGACCCCTGCCTTCGATTCCTTGGCGGCGATCTGGCCGAGCACGTAGCGGCCTTCATAGAAGCGCGCATTGTAGATGCCGAGATTGTCAGCGGTCTTGTAGCCGGTGGCGTGCTCGAACATCACTTTGGGGAACTTCTTGGCGACCTTCACTTCCGGGTCCATGAAGCCGAAAGAGGTGCCGAAGATGATCTTGCAGCCTTCGCGCGCCAGACGCTCGAAAGCGCGATCGGCATCGGGACCTTCCGAGACGTTCTCGAGATAGGCGGTTTCGACCTTGTCGCCGAGCGCCTTCTCCACCTCGAGGCGGCCTTGGTCGTGCTGGTAGGAATAGCCGAAATCGCCGATCGGGCCGGTGTAGACCCAGCATGCCTTCAACTTGTCGGCGGCCTGCGCCGACGCCGCCAGTGACATGGCGGCGGTCGTGGTCATCAACGCGATAAACAGTTTTTTCATTGTGTTACCTCTCTGAGTTTAGCCTTGGAGCTTCCCGTTTGTTTTTGTTGTCAACGATCCGGAACGAATGGCTGCCCCAAGGAAGCCGGCGTGTTCATCATCGTCAGACGCTTGTTGCGCGAGATTAGAACGAGAACCACGACGGTTGCCAGATAGGGCAGAGAAGAAAGCAGCTGCGAAGGCACCGGAATGCCAAATGCCTGTGCATGAAGCTGGCCGATCCACACCGCGCCGAAGATGTAGGCGCCGGCCAGCACGCGCCACGGCCGCCAAGAGGCGAAGACGACCAGCGCCAGCGCGATCCAGCCGCGGCCCGCGCTCATGTTCTCCACCCATTGCGGCGTGTAGACCAGCGACAGGTGGCCGCCGGCAAGGCCGGCGCAGGCGCCGCCGAAGATGACCGCGAGATAGCGGTAGCGGATGACCTTGATGCCGAGTGCATGCGCCGATGTGTGGCTGTCGCCGATCGAGCGCAGGGTGAGGCCGGTGCGGGTCTTGAACAGGAACCACATGACGGCCGCCGTCAGCGCGATCGAGATGTAGAAGATCGGGTCCTGGCCGAACAGCAACCTGCCGACCACGGGAATGTCGGTGAGCACCGGAACGTAGAGATTTGGCAGCCTCTCGCCGGGCTGGCCGACGAAGCTGGTTCCCATCATGCCGGACAGGCCGAGGCCGAGCAGCGTCAACGACAGGCCGGTCGCCACCTGATTGGTGGCGAGCGACAGCGTCATCACCGCAAACAGCAGCGAGAACACCGCGCCCATGGCAATTGCCGCCAACAGGCCCATCCAGGGCGATCCCGTGAGATAGCCGGCTCCGAAGCCGCCGACGGCGCCCATGATCATCATGCCTTCGACGCCGAGGTTGAGCACGCCGGAGCGCTCGACCACCAGTTCGCCGATGGCCGCTATTAAAAGCGGCGTCGCCGCCGTGGCGATGGTCAAAAGGATGTTGACGGCGATGTCCATCAGCGGGCTTCCTTCAACTTCGGCGCGGCTTCAAGCTTCGCCGCGCTTTTCGTCAGCGCCATGCCGACCAGACGGATGCGATAGTGGATGAGCGTGTCGCAGCCGAGCACGAAGAACAAAAGCATGCCCTGGAACACACGCGCCACCTTGTCGGAGATGCCGAGCGCGCTTTGCACCGCCTCGCCGCCGAGATAGGTCAGCGCCAGCACCAGGCCGGCGGCGACGATGCCGAGCGGATTGAGCCGGCCGAGGAACGCCACAATGATCGCTGTGAAGCCGTAGCCGGGCGAAATCACCGGTTGGAGCTGGCCGATGGCGCCGGAGACTTCCGAAATGCCGGCAAGCCCGGCCAGCGCGCCCGACAGCAGGAAGGCAAAGAACACCATGCGGTTGAGGCCGAAACCGGCGAAGCGCCCTGCTCTCGGGCTGGAGCCGAGCACGCGGACCTCAAAACCCTTGAGCAGGCGGCTCATCAGCACCCAGATCAGCACGGCTGCAACAAGCGCGAAGACAAAACCCCAATTGGCGCGGCCGGCATCCGGCATCAGTTCCGGCAGGACCGCCGAGTCGTTGAACTGGATCGTCTGCGGGAAACCGTGGCCCTGTGGATCGCGCCAGGGGCCGCGCACCAGCCAGTCGAGGAAAAGCTGGGCGACATAGACCAGCATCAGGCTGGTCAGGATTTCGTTGGTGCCGAAGCGCGTCTTCAAGAGAGCCGGGATTGCTGCATAGGCGGCACCGCCGACCATACCGAACAACAGCATCAGCGGCAGCACCAGTGGGCCTTCGAACCCGGGAAACAGCACCGGAATGGCCGAGCCGAAAATGCCGCCGAGGATGAACTGTCCCTCAGCGCCGATGTTCCAGATGTTGGCCTTGTAACAGACCGACAGGCCGACCGCGATCAGGATCAACGGCGCGGCCTTGATCGCCAGCTCATGCAACTGCCAGACCTGGCTGATCGGCTCGATGAAATAGATCTCAAATGCGCTCAGCGGGTTGACGCCGAGCAGCGCGAACAGAACCGCGCCGGCGATGATCGTTAGGGCGAAGGCGATGAAGGGCGACAGCGCCGAAAAGAGCATAGAGCGCTGCGGGCGTTTGACGAGTTCGAGGCGCATCATGCCGTCTCCAGAACATGTTCGGCGTGGCCGGGCTCGGCGCCGCCCATCAACAGGCCGATCTTTTCGAAAGTTGCCTCGGCGATCGGCAGCGGTTTCGACAATTCGCCATTGTGCATGACCGCGATCGCGTCCGAAATCTCGAACAGCTCATCGAGGTCCTGGCTGATGACCAGAACTGCCGAGCCGCTGCGCGCCAGTTCGATCAGCGCCTGGCGGATGTGGGCGGCGGCGCCGGCGTCGACGCCCCAGGTCGGCTGGTTGACGACCATGACGGCAGGGCTGCGGTCGAGTTCGCGACCGACGATGAATTTCTGCAGATTGCCGCCCGAAAGGGCCGCGGCTTCCGGATCGGGCGCGCTCTTGCGCACATCCATCACCACGATGATGCGCTGGGCGGCGGCATAGACCGCACCGCTTTTGACCGTGCCGCCGGTGCCGACAAAAACCTTGCCGTCGGTGGCGTGGCGCGACAGGAGCAGGTTCTCCGAAAGCTTCATGCGCGGCGCGGCGCCATGGCCGAGGCGTTCTTCCGGTACGAAGGCAGCGCCCATCAGCCGCCGGCCTGTGATCGAGAGCGAGCCGGCATCCTTGCCGCGGATGCGCACGGATGCGGCGTCCTGCTGCAGCACCTCGCCGGAGACGGATTCGAAGAACTCGCCCTGGCCGTTGCCGGCGACACCGGCAATGCCGATCACCTCGCCGGCGCGCACAGTGAGGTTGATATTCTTCAGCGGAATCGAAAACGGCGTTGCCGGCTTGCGGCTGAGGGCGCGGATTTCGAGCAGCGGCTGCGCGGTCTCGATGCCTTCGGCCGGCGCACGCACCACGGCCTTCACCTCGTTGCCGACCATCATGCGAGCCAGCGACGAAGCCGTTTCCTCGCGCGGATTGCAATGGCCGACGACCTTGCCGTGACGCAGCACGGTGGCGCGGTCGCAGATGCGTTTGACCTCTTCCAGCCGGTGCGAAATGTAGAGGATGGATTTGCCCTCCGAGCGCAGGCGCTCAAGCGTTTCGAACAGCTTGTCGGCTTCCTGCGGCGTCAGCACCGAGGTCGGCTCGTCGAGGATGATGAGCTGCGGCGTCTGCAACAGGCAGCGGATGATCTCGATGCGCTGGCGTTCGCCGACCGAGAGATCGCCGACCAGCGAGTCCGGATCGAGCGGCAGGCCATAGCTGAAGGAAAGCGCCCTCGCCTTGGCCGCGATCGAGCTGATCGGTGAGCCGTCATCCAGAGACAGAGCGATATTCTCGGCCGCGGTCAGCGCCTCGAACAGCGAAAAGTGCTGAAACACCATGCCGATGCCGAGCTTCTTCGCCATGCCCGGACTGGTGATCCGCACCGCTTCGCCGTTCCAGAATATCTCGCCGGAATTGGGCTCCAGCGAACCGAACAGCATCTTGACCAGCGTCGACTTGCCGGCGCCGTTTTCGCCAAGCAGCGCGTGGATCTCGCCCTTGGCGATGTTGAGGTCGATATGATCGCACGCCGTCAACGTGCCGAATATCTTGGTCAGGCCACGAACCTCAAGCAGGTTCGCTCCATCATGATCTGCACTCACAGTGCCTCCCATCCGGTTCCCGGACATGTTCTGTGTTCCCGCCAGCATGGTATGCGCTGGCCGCTCTCGTGCGAAAGCAGCACCCACCTTGAAAGAGCTTCAAGAATTTCAGCGGAAACTCAAGGGGTAAAGATTGACCTGCTTCGCACAACAAACCGATCGTCCGGTTTTTCGGGTAAACAGTGCCTGGCGTCGCGGCAAAACGCTGAAAAGCAAGGCAGATCAGGGGATCAGTATGGTCGTGCCAGTGGTCTTGCGCCCTTCGAGATCGGCTTGCGCCTTGCCCGCGTCCTTCAGCGCATAACGCTGGTTGATCTTGATCTCGACCGCACCGCTCAACACCACGTCGAACAATGCCGCGGCGGAGACTTCGAGGTCTTCACGCTTGGCGTTGTAGACGAACAAAGTCGGCCTGGTAGCGAACAGCGAGCCCTTCTGCGCCAGCAGCGACATCGAAAATGGCGGGATCGGTCCAGAGGACTGACCGAAAGAGACGAACATGCCGAGCGGCTTCAGACAGTCGAGCGAGGCCGGGAATGTGTCGTTGCCGACCGAATCGTAGACGACGTCACATTTCTTGCCGCCGGTGATGGCGGCGACCCCGGCGACGAAATCCTGCTCCTTGTAGTTGATGACATGGCCGAAGCCATGCGCCTTGGCGAGCTCGATCTTATCGGTTGAGCTTGCCGTGCCGATCACGGTGGCGCCGAGATGTTTTGCCCATTGTCCCAGGATCAGCCCGACGCCGCCGGCGGCGGCATGAAACAGGATGGTGTCGCCTGCCTTCACCTTGAAGGTCCGGCGCAACAGATACTCCGCCGTCATGCCTTTAAGCATCATGCCGGCGGCCTGTTCGTCGCTGATGCGGTCCGGCACCTTGACGACGCGGTCGGCGGCGACGACGCGCTGTTCGGCATAGGCGCCGACGTTGACGGCATAGGCGATGCGGTCGCCCGGCTTCAGCCAGTCGATGCCTGCGCCGACCTCGAGAACCACACCTGCCGCCTCGCCGCCGGGGATCAGCGGGAAGCCGCCGGGCGGCGGATAGAGGCCGATGCGGTGATAGACATCGATGAAATTGAGGCCGATCGCGGTGTGCCTGACCAGGATCTGCCCGGCGCCGGGTTGTCCCGGATCGGCGTCTTCATAGGTCAGGACTTCCGGACCGCCATGGGCGTGGATACGGATTGCTTTGGACATTTGTGGGCTTTCCTGCGGTCAGGCTTTCTTAGTGTCCGGCTTGGCGCCGAGTTTGGGGAAGAACTGCATGATACCGCCGATGCAGGCGAGGTAAAGTCCGGTGATGGTGATGCCGACCTTGGTAAAGACGCTGACCTGTTCGCCCAAAACGCCGATCTGGTCGTAGAAGGCGGCAAGGGCCGCCTGCGCCAGCGCCAGCGCACCGAAAGCGCACCAGAGCAGCGTCATGCCAAGATTGATTGGCCGCAGCCGCACCACCCGCACGGGGTGAATGAAGTTGATCGGCACGAAGGTCAGGATGCCGGCCGCCACGACGACGCCGAAGGACACCCACTGTCCGGGCTCGATGACGAACAGCGTGAACACAACCATGTTCCAGACCACCGGAAAGCCTTTGAAGAAGTTCTCCTTCGTCTTCATTCCGGTGTCGGCATAATAGATGGCGCTGGACACCACGATGATGGCCGCCGACAGGAACGACAGCCCTTCGCCCATGAAGCCGCGCTGGTAGAGTGCGAAGGCCGGGATCAGCACGTAGGTGACATAGTCGATGATGTTGTCGAGGAGTTCGCCCGACCAGGTCGGCAAAATCTCCTTGACCTCGAGCTTGCGCGCGATCGGCCCGTCTATGCCGTCGACGAACAGCGCCAGCCCCAGCCACCAGAACATCGCCGTCCAGCGTTGCTCGCTTGCCGCCACCAGCGACAGGAAGGCCAGGAACGAGCCAGACGCGGTCAACAGATGCACCGAGAATGCCCGCGCCTGCGGCCAGGTGACCTTCTTCTTCGGCCTCGGAATCCGGTCGGTGATCTTTTTGGCGGCGTTCCTGGCGGTTGTGTTCTTGCTCACGGGCCCCGCCAATCCAGTTTGCAGATTTCGGCCGAGCGGCCGGCAAAGTTCCAGTTGCGGCCGAAAGCCCGCATCTTGCTCTTGTCGGACCTGGCCACGATGATCTCCGGCGCGATCCAGTATTCCGAATTGCCGATCACGGTATCCTTCTCGCGATCCTTGCCGGGAATCGGTGTGACCGCCCCGTCGATGATCTTCGGTATCTGGAAAATACGGGTCTTGTCACGCGTCTCGTAGGTGATCGGCACCTGCTCGACGCCGAGGAACTTGCCGACAAGGATGGACAACAGCGTGGTGGTTCCGCCGGCCTTTCCGGTGAAGATCCTGGTCAGCGCTTTCACCGCATAGACGGAGGCGCGCTTGTCGATGAACAGGCCTGCGGTCCAGTTGCCGCGGCTCATATAACCGGGGATTTCCATGACCAGTCCGAGATTGAGGCCGGACAGGTCGACCTCGCCGAAATGGCCTGCGTCGATGCGGAAACCCGCCCAGGTCTGACAATAACCCTCCGTCGGCGGATGGCTGCCAAGCGACAGCACGCAAGGACAAAAAACCGTGCAATTGCAGGAGAGTACGAGCTCTCCTTTCATTGCCCAGCCTTGCTCTGCCATGGAATTATCCCCCGTCATGCCGAGACTACTAGCAGGGCGACTACCCAGACAAGCAGTATCGCACCGGCCACTCGGGTTGGAAGGCTGCCGGTGGTCTGTTTTTCGATCAAGGTGAACAGGCCGATCAGCGCCATCCAGAACACGTTCATCGCGCCGACGGCAAACATCACCAGCATCAGCGCCCAGCAGCAGCCGAGGCACCACAGGCCCTGCTTCAGCCCTAGCCGGAAGATGCCACCCGGCTCCGCGCTCCAGTTGGAAAACAGTGTCGAGAACGGGTTCCGGCATTTTGTCAGGCAGGCCTGCTTGAGGCTGCTGAACTGGTAGAGGCCGGCAACCAGCAGCGCGGCCGCCGCGGCAAGGCCGCTCACCGGATCGAGCAATCGAGCGGAGGACGCAAATGCGTGGACGAGCAACGTCAGCACCGCGAAGCCGATAGAGGCGACAAGCCATGTCGAGAGGTAGCCGGCAACCAGGACCAGCGGATGGGCCACCGGCTCGCCCTTGATGCGGGCGGTGTCGGCGATTTCACAATAGGTACGGATCATCGGCGCCGCCGACGGCAGCATCGTCGCCACGGCCATCAAAAACCACATCACGATCAGCGCCAGAACCGGTGCGCCGCCGGCATCAAGTGGTGCGGGCGTCAGGCACATGCCGAAGAAGCGGTCGAGGACATCCGGCAGCGGCAGTTGCGGCAGATATCGCAGGACCACATCGCCTGGTACGCCGGGGAGCCGGCCTTCGGCGCCGCGGATCGCCATGGCGCCGAGAATGAACCAGGCGAGCAGAATGCCGCCGGCGATGGCGATGTTGACCGTCAGGCGGGGGCTGCGGGCCAGGCTTGCCGTGGCGCGGCCGGCGCGGTCGAGATGGCTGAAATCGTCCTGCTGGCCGGTCATGACAACCGAATGAGCCTAATCGCCGCGTTGATCAAGCCGCATGGTCTGACCTATATCCATGGGTAGACACCTGCATCGCAAACTGGAAGTCCAATTTGGATCATCGCGAGACAGCACGGATACTGGTAGCCGGCAGCGGCCCTGCCGGACTGATCGCGGCGCTCGGTTTCGCCGAGGCGGGCTTTCCGGTAACCCTGGTCGGACCCGAAGCAGGCGGGCCCGATGGCCGGACCACGGCGCTGATGAACCCTGCTCTCAAGGTTCTCGATCGGCTGGGCGTGCTGGCCGAACTTGCGCCGAAGGCCGCGCCGCTGAAGGTCATGCGCATCGTTGATGCGACCAGCCGGCTGATCCGCAGCCCGGTGGTGACTTTTCGCGCCATGGAGATCGGCGAGGAGCAGTTCGGGCTCAACCTGCCCAACAGTGCGCTGAACCCGACGCTGGCCAAGTCCGTCGCGGCCCATCCCGGCATCGAATGGCTGACGTCGATGGTCGAGAGTTGGCGTCTGGACGCCGATCAGGCGCATGCCGTCTTGACTGATGGTCGCGAAGTCTCGGCCGCGCTTGCGGTCGCTGCCGATGGGCGCCTGTCGCCGGCGCGCGAGGCGGCAGGCATAGTGGCCTCGGTGCGATCCTACCGCCAAGCGGCGCTGGTGCTGAATTTTGGCCATCGCAGCGAACACGGCTTCACCTCGACCGAGTTCCACACAGAGACCGGGCCGTTCACCCAGGTGCCGCTGCCCGGCAACCGCTCCAGCCTCGTCTGGGTGGTGAAACCGGAGACGGCGAAGGGCCTCGCCGCACTCGATGACGCGACGCTTTCCGAGCGTGTCGAGCAGCAGATGCAGTCGATGCTGGGCCGGGTGTCGGTCGAGCCCGGCCGACAAATTTACCCGCTTTCAGCGGCATCACCGGGGCGCTTCGCGCAAAATCGGGTGGCGCTGGTCGGCGAGGCTGCGCATGTGTTCCCGCCGATCGGAGCCCAAGGTCTCAACCTCGGCATCAGGGACATCGAGGATCTGATTGGAATCGCCGGTAAAAATCGCAGCGACCCCGGCGCCGCGAAGGCCCTGGCCGCCTATGATTCCAGGCGCCGTCCTGACATTCTGGCGCGTTCCGGCGCGGTCAATCTGCTCAACATGTCGCTGCTTTCGGACATGCTGCCGGCGCAGATGGCACGCAGCGCTGGCCTCAATGTGCTCGGCAGTTTCGCGCCGCTGCGCGCCTTTTTCATGCGCGAAGGCTTGAGGCCGGGCAGCGGCTTTGCGGCGCTTACCGGCGGTTCAGGGAAACAGGTCCGGCGGTAAGATGCCGTGGCGGATCATGTAGAGCAGCCCGGTCACCGTCAGCACCGAGAGGCAGGTGGTGATCAGCACGCTGGCCGAGGCGCGTTGCACCCAGACGCCATATTGCTGGGCGATGACGAAGACGTTGGTTGCGGTCGGTAATGCCGCCAAAAGCACGGCTGAAAAAACCCAGATTTCGGAAAAGTTCCCGATCCAGCTCAGCACGACGTAGCAGAGCAATGGATGCAGGATCAGCTTCAGCGCCGCGATCGACGCCAGTTCATGCGGCACGCGGTTGAGCGGCCGGAGCGCAAGCGTCACGCCCATGGCAAACAGGGCAAAAGGGCGGCCGCCCGAGACAGATATTCGAGCAGGCGATCGACCGGCTGCGGTGGGTGAAAGCCGAGATAGGCGGCGCCGACGCCAAGCGCGGTCGCGATGATGAACGGGTGCAGGACGATTTTCCTGACTACGCCGAGGATGAGGCGCCACGGCGATGTCTTGTCGTCGCCCGACAGCGCCATCATCATCGGCGCGATGGCGAAATGCATGATATTTTCGAAGCAGAAGATCAGCGCAACGGGCACCGCCGCCTGTTCGCCGAAGGCGAGCAGCGCCAGTCCCGGCCCCATATAGCCGATAATGCCGTAGGCGGCGGCCAACGCCTTGATGGTCGACTGGGCGATCTCGCCGCGCGACGCCGTCACCGACCATACGAACATGATCGAGAAGATCGTGTAGGTGGAAAACACCGAGCCGAAGATGAAGCGCCATTCGGTCAACTGTTCGAACGGCGTCCGCGCAAGCAGTTGGAAGAATAGGGCCGGAAGCGCGACATAGATGATGAAAGTGTTCATCCAGCCAAGCGCCTCCAGCGGCTGCCTGGTGATGCGTGCGACCAGAAAGCCGATGAAAATCAGCCCGAAGAACGGAAGAACAAGACCGACAATGTCAGACATTTTTGCCCTGGCCCGAAACCCCTGGACCGGGCTAGCCCGTAGCTTCAACGGGCGTCAAGCGCTTCGGCATTGAACTGACACGCCATCTGCGCCAAATAAAGCCTGATCCCAGACCTAAGTCGGGCTCGATTTTTGGCCACGGTGTGTGTAAATTCAAAGTCTTAGAGCGCTCTTCGCACATTCGACGGGACGCCGGGCGCTCTAGAGGCTTAGTGGTGAGTATGATGAAAACGGCCAAATTTTCGATCGGACAGGTGGTTCGTCATCGGCTGTTTCCGTTCCGCGGCATCATTTTCGATGTCGATCCGCAATTCGCCAACACCGACGAATGGTACGAGGCGATCCCGGCGGACGTGCGGCCGCGCAAGGACCAGCCGTTCTACCATCTGCTCGCTGAAAACTCGGAAACCGAATACATTGCCTATGTCTCCGAGCAGAACCTGCTCGAGGACCAGTCAGGTGAGCCGGTCCGTCATCCGCAGATCGGCGAGATGTTCGACAAGCGGCCGGACGGACGCTATGAGCCGAAACGCCAGTCGAGACACTGAGACGCCCCGATTAGCCGCCACATCATGGCGCGCGTCGCATTGATTTGAGAGCACGGTCCAATCCATCGTGGCAGTCTTAATTGCAGAAAGCTTGCAAGAGATCCGACAGAGCAGCCACTTATCGACCTAAATTCGCATGACGCCCAATTTGTAGAGGCGATGATAGAGAACCTGCTTCTTCATATAGCCGGCTATCGCTGCATTGATTTCCGCCCATTGGGACACGGAGCCGTGACTGCGTAGGCGAAGGCGGTCCTGCTCTTCTTGCCCAACGTCGTGCATGGCGAACGTCTTTTGACTGGGATAAACGCGAAAGCAGCCGAGGAAGCGTGGAAGCCGTTTGAAACGGAAACCTGCCGCCTGCGCCCGCAGGATGAAGTCCCAATCCATCGCAAACTGAAAATTTGTGTCGAATGAACCGAGCTTTTCCCAAACGCTGCGGCGCCAGAACATCGTCTCCTGGGGGATGTAGTCGGCCCATTTGATAACCTCGCTGTCATGCGGCGGCAGGACCACGCGAGCGGTCTCCCTACCCGCTTCGTCGATCACGATTCGATTGCCATAGACAAAATCGGCCTCGGGATACTTCTCGAAGGCGCGTGCAACATAATGCAGCGTTCCGGGCAACAGGACATCGTCGCTGTTGAGATAGGCCATGATGTCGCCGGAGACGATCGCAAAGCCTTTGTTGATGGCGTCTGTCTGCCCGCCATCCGCGGCGCTGTTCCAGGCAATCCGTTGTCCGTAGGACTCCAGTATCTCGCGTGTCCCGTCTTGCGAGCCGCCATCCTGAACGATGTATTCGAGATTGGGGTAGTTCTGAGACAGAACGCTGTCGATCGTAGCTGGCAGAAAATGCGCATGCCGATAGGACGGCGTGACAATGGCAATCCGAAGCGCGCCGGTGTTGGGTGTTGGAACGCTGTAGTTGAGTGGGGTATCCAATTTCCGCGGCTGGTATTGATGAAAATCGAAGACCTTCGGCTGGAATTTATATCGCCAGCTTTTGCGCCGCCGCAGGTAATAGTCACCCTCCAGCATCTGGATTCGCTGCGTCAGCGACGAAATCTCTTTCACCAGATTGGCGATTGTGACTTCCGGCTCGCCGTCCATCAGGTGTCCTCAACAATTGCGCTGCCACACGTCACACAACACGTAGTCCATTTCAATAGTGCCCAGTGCTGCATCTGCTACAAGTTTTCTGCTACGGACGACGGCTATGTTGCAAACTTGGGATTTGGCCGTGAAGGTGCGGAGACCCCAACGCGTCCAGAATGCGGCCCTTGAATGCGTAGACCCTCCAGAAAACGAAGGCATCTCATGCGCCGCTCTTTGTTACCGAAAAGTTCGCAACAGAATCCGTCCGATTCGAATGTGCTGATTTCCGTTCTGATGCCGCTTGAGTTCCATCGCGACCAGGCGACCATCGCGATCCGTAAATGGCGGCAGGACCAGACCCTGCAGGGCTCAGCGTTCGAACTCATACTGGTTGCCTCCCACGATGCCGATGCTGCGGATATGGATGAGATTCGCCAGTTGCTTGCGCCGCAGGACCGCCTCGTCCAGACGTCTGCCAAACATGACATCGCACAAGTTGCGGAAGCTGCGCGGCATGCCCGGGGGGATCTCCTGTTCTTCACCGAAAGTCATGTCTGGCCGACGCCAACCGTCCTCGAACAATGCCTCGACGTCTTCGCAAAGCGCCCCGAATGGGCGGGGTTCTCATGTCGAACCCATGCCAGCGCACCCAACAAACTGGCGCGTTCGGAAGCACGGATGTACGAGGCCGATATCCAGCATGGCATGACGGAGAGCTCGTGGCGCAAGATCCTCGATCAGTGCTTTGCAACGCGCCGCAAGGCCTACGGAGAAGCCGGGGGGTTTGAGTTTGACTTCGGGCATTTTTCGGAATGGCTGTTGGCTGCCCGCTACCACAAATTGGGGCTGGCCATCGGCTACGCGCCAGAAATCGAACTTGTGCATCACTACATTGGGCAATGGCCGGAACTGCGTGGCTTTACGGAGGATTTCGTCGCCGGCGAGGCACTCTGGCTTGCGCGCGGCGGACCGCGGCAGGAGCGGATAATCGAAATTCCATTCGAATGGAGCAGTCGAGGCGAACGCCGGAAAGATCTGGCGCGGCATATTCTGCAAATCGCGTGGCATCAGAGGAGACGGAAATTGCGTCCGCGGCTGCGCGATCGAGGCATGCTGCAGGTGCTCCGGCGTCATTGGGTCGCGGCCTTGCTGGGCGACCGTCTGGACACCAGCCGCGCGCGCGCAACGCTGCTCTGGCGTCACGTCGCGCTGATGCTGGCGCGGGCATTCGGTTCGGACGCGCAACTCGACAGAGTGTTTCGGCAAACGATCGCCGCACTGGTGCACGAGCGACGGCTGCGTACCTCGCTTGAAGTGCAAAAAGTCGCTGGCGAGGGTTCGCTGTGGACGCCAGATGAATTACATGCCGGGCGCGCTGCCGGGATCCATGCGGCGGAAGTCTATGACGGCGTGCCCTTTCGATGGTCGAGCGATGTCGCGTCGGCCGAACTGCAATTGCCCGCGGGGGAACATCTGGTGCAGGTCCAGACGCTGGCGCACATATTGATGAAGTCCGTCAAGCCGCTTTTTTATCTGAACGGGCAAATGCTGCCCATTGAAGCCGCCAATGTCGCCGACGGAACTTTCGTTCTGAAGGTGGCGCGCGACGGCGACAATCCCACGATCCTCGGGTGGGTTAGCGAACCTCAGCAAGCGCCGAACGATAGCCGCATACTGGGGCTGCCGATTACACGGATTTCCAGGCTAGAGCATTTCTAGGAAAGTATACGCGGTTCTCCTGGGAAAGCGCACAGCGCTTTCTGAAACCAGAGAGATAGAGCATGATGTCGTCCGAAAACCGCTTCACACTTTTCGGCATCATGCTCTAGGGAATTGCGTAAAAACAAAGAAATAGAGCGGTTCGCCGTTTTTTTGAAACGGTGAGCCGCTCTAGGGAGAAACGATAGCCGAAAGGGCCGGACAGCGCAGATCTATTTCAGTTGGCGGCTTTGGCCTTGGCCTGCTCGTCCTTGAGCTTCTTGGCGAAGTCCTGGTTGTTCTTGACGACGAAATCCTGAAGTTTTTTCTGCCGGTCCTCGATGTCCGACTGCTGCAGCGGCGCGCCGTCAAAGGCGCCGCTGAAGCCGGTCAAGGCAACCTTGATTGGATTTGGCTGACTCTGGAAGTTGATCGAGGTCAGCGTGATCGCCTGTCCCTTCTTGAAGGAAGCGACGAGCGCGTCGGTCAGCGGCACTTCGGCAACGCAACGGTCGGCGAAGCAAATGACATAATCCAGCTTCGTCGCCTTGCCGGCGTCTATTTGCAGGGCGATGCCGGGGGGCACCAGGCGACCTGGGGGAACCGTGACCTGGAAGACCTTGCGGTTTACCTTGCCCTTCAACTCGATCAGGCTGACGCCGGTGACGAACTGGCCGTTGCCGGCAGTGATGATGTTCTGGACATTGCAGATGTCGACATCTTCCTGCTTGGTGCAGGCCTTGAACCAACCCTGCGGAATCTGTTGCTGTGCCGAAGCGGTGGGAAGTCCGGCGCCCAGAAAGCCGACCACGCCCGCGGCCAGGACCGAAAGGCGGTATGCGTTGCTGTTCAGGCTCGTCATGTCGTGCATTTCCTCTCAAATGATCCCGGGACCGGCTTCTTCGCGCCGTGTGGTCCTGCTACCTGTTGCCGAATTGAGGCAACAGAATGACTTCGGAGCGCGTGTTACACTGCATGAGCAGCCGAATCCAGCCCGCCGCCTGCAATTCTTGGCCTCGCAATTTGGGTCGTGCGATTTGGATTGATGTATCTGGCCGGAGCGCCGCGGCGCCATGTTAGGGTGCACTCCGAATCATCAAGCCGCCCAGTAAGGAGACGGTCATGGGCCGCATTCTTGTTTGGCTGATCGCCGCAATCTCGTTCTTCGCCTTTGCACCCGGCGTGGCGATGTCGGAACCGAAACATGCCATCGCCATGCAGGGCGAGCCGGCGCTGCCAGCCGACTACCAGCATTTCGACTACGTCAATCCCGATGCGCCGAAGGGCGGCAACATCACTTACTGCGTCGTCGGCAGCTTCGACAATCTGAACCCGTTCATCCTGAAGAGCCTGCGCACCACGGCGCGCGGCATGCAGGACCTCATTTTCGGCAATCTCGTCTTCGAGCCGTTGATGATGCGCAACTACGACGAGGCCTTCACCCTCTATGGCCTGCTCGCAGACAGCGCCGATATGGACCTGGAGCGCAAATCGATCGAATTCCACCTTAATCCAAATGCGAAGTGGTCGGACGGCGAGCCGGTGACGCCGGATGACGTGCTGTTCACCTACGATGTCTTCACCGACAAGGGCCGCCCGCCCTACAGGGATCGCATGAGCCTGATCGCCAAGCTCGAAAAGACCGGCGATCACAGCGTGCGCTTCACCTTCAACGACAAGGCCAATCGCGAGACCCCCTTGATCATCGCGCTGACGCCGATCATCCCAAAGCACGCCTTCAACAAGGATACCTTCGACAAGACGACGCTGAAGCCGGTGATCGGCAGCGGTCCCTACACCATCGACAATGTGCAGCCGGGACAGCGCATCGTCTTCAAGCGCAATCCAAATTACTGGGGCAAGGACATCCCTTCCAAGCGCGGCTTCGACAATTACGACCAGATCACCATCGAGTACTTCCTCAACGCCAACGCCAAGACGGAAGCGTTCAAGAAAGGCATCTGCGCCATTTACGATGAGGGCGATCCGGTCAAGCGCGAGCGCGATATCGATTTTCCCGCCTTCCATCGCGGCGAGGTGATCGCCGAGACCTTCGACACCGGCATACCGCCCGTGGTGACCGGGTTCCTGTTCAACACGCGGCTGGAGAAGTTTTCCAATCCGGAGGTGCGGCGCGCGCTCGGCATGCTCTACGACTTCGAATGGGCCAACAAGAACCTGTTCGGCGGCAAGTACACGCGCACGATGAGCTACTGGCAGAATTCGGAACTTTCCGCGCTCGGCCATCCCGCTAGCGACAGGGAAAAGGCGCTGCTGGCGCCCTACCCCGGCCGCGTGCCGGCCGATGTCATGGACGGCAGCTGGCGCCCGCCGGTGAATGACGGCACCGGCCAGGACCGCAAGGTGCTGAAGCTGGCGTTCGACCTGCTGAAGAGCCAGGGCTACGCCGTTAGGGATGGCGTCCTGCTGGATCCCAAGGGAAACCCGTTCGGTTTCGAGATCCTGACGGCGTCGCAGGACGAGGAACGCTTTGCCGCCATCTATCAGCGCTCGCTGGAAAAGATCGGCATCGCGGTGACCATCCGCAGCCTCGAGGCCGACCAGATCCAGTCGCGCAAGCAGCGTTTCGACTTTGAGGTTCTTGTCGGGTCGAGCGGGTTCAGCAACTCGCTGTCTCCCGGTATGGAGCAGAACCTTCGCTGGGGTTCTTCAGAGGCCAAAAGAGAAGGTTCATTCAATCTGGCCGGCGTCGCCGATCCGGCGGTCGACGCGGCGATCGACGCGATGCTGAGAGCACGGACCAAGGAAGACTATGTCGCCGCCGTGCGCGTGCTCGACCGATTGCTGATCTCCGGCAATTACATGGTGCCGATGCAGTACAACGCGCAGCAATGGCTCGCTTACTGGAATTACCTGGATCATCCCAAAAAGACACCCATATTCGGTTATCAATGGCCGACATGGTGGCGCAAGCCGAACTGAGCGTAGCCGAGATCATGCTCGGTAAAACGCTCGGCTGCAGGAGATCAAGATGAGCGATGACAATTCCATTACGGTCGACGTGGTTTCCGACGTCGTCTGCCCCTGGTGCTTCGTCGGCCAGAAGCGGCTGGATAAAGCGATTGCCGCTGCCGGCGACGTTGAGGTTCATGTGCGCTGGCGGCCGTTCCAGCTCGACCCGACCATCCCGCTCGAGGGCAAGGACCGGCGCGAATACATGCTGGCCAAATTCGGCAGCGACGAGCGCATCCGTCAGATGCATGCCCGCATAGAGCCGCTCGGCGAAGCCGAAGGCATCGATTTCGCTTTCGACGCCATCAAGGTCGCCGCCAACACGCTGGACGCGC
Source organism: Mesorhizobium sp. C264A (assembly GCF_040324515.1). NCBI lineage: Bacteria > Pseudomonadati > Pseudomonadota > Alphaproteobacteria > Hyphomicrobiales > Phyllobacteriaceae > Mesorhizobium > Mesorhizobium sp. C264A. Next base: position 1,646,518 of record NZ_JAMYVY010000001.1, read on the forward strand.
ATCGTGTCATCCGCTGGGCCGGTGCCGCCGGTGAAGCCGTGCAGAACCGGCTCGTGCGCCGGCTGTTCCAGCTGTATTTCGAGGAAGGCGGCAATATTGGCGACCACGCCGTGCTGGTCGATGCCGCCCGCGAGGCAGGCATGGACGCTGCCGTGGTCGAAACGCTGTTGCCGACCGATGCCGACGTCGAGGAGGTGCGCACAGAAATCGCCACGGCATCGCGGATGGGGATCACCGGCGTGCCGTGTTTCCTGCTCGAAGGCAAATACGCCGTCATGGGCGCGCAGGACGCCGAGACGCTGACTGATGCCATCCGCCAGGTCGCGGCTGCAAAGGCCAAGGGCGAGCTGGAAAAGGCCGGCTGACCGAAGTTATTTCACCGTCACCTTGGCTTTGCTGAGGAAGAAGCCATGCCCGTTGCTGCCCGTGCAGGTCAGTCCCTTGGTTGACGACTGGCAGGTAAACGGCCCTTTGCTCCAGCTGTTGCCATAGGCCAGCTTCGCCACATCGCTGCAGCAGCCCTGCTCGCCCGGATTCTTGATCAATGTCGCCGGGCCGTTCGGCCCAAGGATCACGGTGACGTAGCTGGGCTCGACGCGCGAACAGCTCAGTTCCGGACCGTCATCCTGTGGCTCGTAGGTGCTGGTGCCGCCCTTCGGCGTGTAGATGCAGCCGATGTTCCCGGACGGAGCATTGAACTCGATTTGCCCTTCGGCGCTTGCCGGAATGGTCTGGCTGCCGGCATGCGCAAGAGGCAGCCAGGCAAAGAGCGTCACGATTGCGGGAACGGCTGCGCGTGCAAGCATTGGGGAGCTTCCTTGTTAGGGACCGGACATGCATTGGTGCCGACAGTGCCCGGCAAGGTTCATTCCAGTGCGCTTGATTGTCAAACGGTGTTGAACTGCAGCTAAAAAGCGCGTGCCACCTCATGAACAGTCGCTTTACAGCAGCGACGATCTTGCGTGCCCAACCATGATGGCCGGTGAGATGATTCGGGCGGCCTGGGGCGATCATGGACGGCAATTTTTCGGGCGATCCGGTTAGCGCGCGGTGGGAAAACCGGCCGACGGGCAGGCCTTTTGGTCACAAAGCCGTGTATGAGCCTTCCCTCAGGGAATATATTCGCACATCTGAACGTTCTCGCAACACGTTGAAACAAAGGACAAATTTAGCCCAAAGACGGCGCTCTCGCAGCCAACTGTTGCCTCATGGCAACGGCGGGTGGGCTGCTTCACATCCGTCAGGATAAAATTCATAGAAAATGATCAATTGGTGTTACTATCCGTAACAAAACTAAAAAAGGTTTGGGCGGGATTGTGATTCGGGTCGACAGACCGCGACGTTCAATATCGGCACTTTGGAACCGCGACGCCCCCGTCGGGCCGTCGCCCCTGACGCCAGTATCGTCGATGCGGACCTTCTGGGGACTGATGCGGGCCTACTGGTTCTCGGACCGGTGGAGGGAGGCCTGGGCTCTCACCGTCGTCCTCGCACTCATCATAGCCCTGTCGAGCAAGGCCGACGTCTGGTTTACCGTGTTGGCGGGCGAACTGGCAGCCTCAATCGCTTTTTTTCACGACGCCGCGAATACCACGCCCCTTGAATCGGTGCTTACCAATGCCGGCCTGCTTGTGCTGCTGGTCGTGTTCAAGGACATGGGAATCATAGGCGCCTGCAAATTTGTATCGGCGACATTGCATCGCAAATGGCGCGCCTGGTTGAACGCGCGTTTCAATGCGGCGCTGCTCGATACCAACCATACGCACTACCACGCTCAGAATGGCTCGCCAGATGCGCCAGCGCCCGACAACATCGATCAGCGCGTGCAGGAATCCATCAAAGACATGGCGGGTGGCGCCATCGGGCTTGCCCAAGGTGTCTTCGGCGTCTTCACCTCACTTTATTTTGTCGGCGGCGCTTTGCTGGCGAATTCCGTGGAGGTAAAAGGCCTGGATGCCCTCGGCAGCTATGGCAGCGCCGTCCTCGCTCTGCTGGCGGTTGCCATCTATGTGCCCGTCAATACCTGGATCGCGATCAAACTCGGCGGAATGCTGGAGTGGCTCAATGTCAGGATGCAGAAGGCCGAAGGCACCTATCGCAGCGAGCTGATCACCTTGTTGCGCCGCAGTTTCCATGTGTCGGCGTCGCAAGGCGAAGACGTGCAAAAGACGATACATGGACGGCTCTATCTCGATATCGATACCACCTGGTCGAAGCTCAACATCGTCAACACCCTCTATGCGGGATTCGAATCGGTCTATAATTTCGTCGGGGCCAAAGTTGTCGCCTACGGACCTGGTCTGGTGCCGTTCATCCACAACGGCGTCGACCTCAAGGGCTACATAACCGGTTCCGAGCAGGTCAACGCGCTGATCAGCAAATGTTCCTGGTTCATCCATGTCATGCCGAGTCTCGCCACCTTGCGGGCCAACAGCCAGCGCGTCATCGAGTTGGCGCACGCCATTGAAAACGTCCAACAGCCGCAGGAATTCTACAGCCAGACCGGCCGTTCCGATTTCCACTATGCCAGCCAGAACCCGGTCTTCGGCCTGACCATCCAGAAGCTTGAACTGGCGCATCAGGGTGAAGACGCCACGCCGTTCCTGAGCGCAGCCAATCTGCGCTTTCGGCGCGGCGAGTGGGCATTCCTCAAGGGCGAATCCGGCTGCGGCAAGACTTCGCTGATCAAGGCGATCAACGGCTTGTGGCCTTATGGCCGCGGCACCATCGTCTTCCCTGACGGTGTGAGGAGCTTCTATGCCGCACAGGAGGTCAAGCTGCAGCAGGTGTCGCTGAAGCAGCTGGTGTGCCTGCCCGGCTCCGAGGACGACTATGGCGATGCGCAGGTCGCGGCAGCCCTGCACAAGGCCGGCCTTGGCGATTTCATCGAACACATGGCCGATGAAAGCCGCGAGGGAAAGATCTGGGACCAGCTGCTGTCCGGCGGCCAGAAGCAGAAGCTGGTTGTGGCCCGCATCGTGCTGCAGCAACCGGGACTGTTGTTCCTCGACGAAGCGACCGGCGCGCTCGATCCGGATGGCAAGATCGCCTTCCACCAGGCCATCAAGCACAACTGTCCCGATGTCACGGTGATCAGCATCATGCATGAGGCGGTGCCGCCACGTTCGGCCTCGGGCGAGGAATTCTACCATAGCGTGGTCGCGATCGCCGACGGCGTCGCCACCAAGAGGCCGCTTGTTCCGAACCTTCCGCGCGAGCTCACCACTATCCTTACGCAGCCGCGGCCGGTCGAGGACAAATGGATGCGTTTTTCACGCCGGCTGAAGCAGAAATAGCAGCCACGCCGAAGCGCGTTCCGCCACTGGCGGCGGGGCACTCGCTCCCTCCCCCTTCAATAATCATCACAGTCTCGCGATTGGGCCGGCTCCCGGCTGTTTTCCGCCACCCCCGCGATTGACTCGCCAAGATGCGCTCCTATGTTGCGCCCGCTCGCTGAATTCCAACTCGAACCCGCGAGCAGAAAGGTCACCGCGCCATGCCTGGCGACAGTAGTCGAACGCAACCGCCGTCCGCCTCGATGTGACCTCTAACGGCTCACGTCCCGCCGGACGGCAAGGAGTGAGCCATGAACGAATTTACCCCCGTCGTAGCGGGCGACGATGCCGTCGCTATCGCGCGTATCCTTGCCAATGATCACGTCGCCGATGTCGTCGAGGCCCTGAACCGGGAAGCTCGCGATACCGCGATAGAACTGCTTTGCGAAATGCCGTTCGAGCGGCTGGTCGAGATCTTCGACCAGCCTGAACTCGACGGCGCCTCCGATCTGGCCGAGGCGCTGCCGCGCGCCAAGGCGTGCAAGCTCCTGACCGCCATGTCGGTCGACCGCGCCGCCGATATCCTGCGCGAACTGGACGAACCGGCGCGCTCCGAGCTGCTCGGCGGGTTGGTCCCGCCGCTGCGGGCAACGCTGCTTTCCATTCTCGGCTATCCCGAAGGCAGCGCCGCCTCAATCATGACGACCGAATTCGTCAGCGTGCCGTCGGACTGGTCCGTCGGGCGCACGCTCGACTACATCCGCAAGGTGGAGCGGACGCGGGAGACCGTCTACGCCATCTACATCGTCGATCCAGACACGCATGTGCTGGTGCGCTCGACCGGCCTGCGCCGGCTGATCACCGGCGAGCCGGACGAGCCGATCCTGTCGGTGGCGCCGGATCGCGCCCCGGTGACGGTGACGCCGCTGACCGATCGCGAGACACTGGCGCAGACGATCTCCAAATATGACCTGCTCGCGGTTCCCGTCGTCGACCACGGCAAGATCCTCGGCATCGTCACCATCGACGACATCATCGACACCATGATCGAGGAGACGACCGAGGACGCGCATCGTTTCGGCGGCATGGAGGCGCTCGACGAGCCCTACATGAAGATGAGCTTTCTCGCGATGATCAAGAAGCGCGGCGGCTGGCTGTGCGCGCTGTTCATCTCGGAGATGCTGACCGCCAATGCCATGCAAAGCTATGAAGGCGAACTGCAAAAAGCGATCGTGCTCACTCTGTTCATCCCGCTGATCATGAGCTCGGGCGGCAATTCCGGTTCGCAGGCGACCTCGCTCGTCATTCGCGCGCTGGCGCTGCGCGAGATCGGCCTTCGCGACTGGTGGCGGGTGGCGTTGCGCGAATTGCCCACCGGCTTCGTGCTCGGCGCCATGCTTGGCGTGGTCGGCATCTGCCGCATCGCGCTCTGGCAATATATGGGCTTCTACGATTATGGGCCGCATTGGCCGCTGATCGCGGCGACCGTGGGGGCAGCACTCGTCGGCATCGTCACCTTCGGCTCGCTGTCGGGTTCGATGCTGCCGTTCGCGCTGAAACGGATCGGCTTCGATCCGGCGAGCGCCTCGGCGCCGTTCGTCGCCACGCTGGTCGATGTCACCGGCCTGGTGATCTATTTCTCGGTGGCGCTGGTCATCCTGCGCGGCACTTTGTTGTAATAAGCTTCAGGCCTCCCATCGCGGTGGCAACAGCGGCTGCCATGGGGGGTCTTCAAGATCGAGCGCGCGGGCGTCAATCGACCCGCACGCCATTCTTCACGCGGTAGGTGGGCTTGTACATGGTGACCAGTTCCTCCGCTGCCGTCGGGTGGACGGCCATGGTGCGGTCGAAATCATCCTTGGTGACGCCGGCCTTCAGCGGAATGCCGAGCAACTGCGCCATCTCGCCGGCGTCCGGCCCGAGGATGTGCGCGCCGAGCACTTTTCGCGTGGCGCCATCGACCACCAGCTTCGTCAGCATCCTTTCGTCGCGGCCCGACAGCGTGTGCCGCATCGGCCGGAATGTGGCGCGGTAGATTTCGATGTCGGAGTAGCGCTTGACGGCATCGTCCTCGGACAGGCCGACGGTGCCGATCTCCGGCTGTGAGAAGACGGCGGTCGGAATGGTGTCGTGGTCGGGCGCGGTCGGATTGCCCTTGAATGCGGTCTCGATGAAACACATGGCTTCGTGGATCGCCACCGGCGTCAACTGCACGCGGTTGGTGACGTCGCCGATCGCCCAGATGTTGTCGATGCTGGTGCGGGAAAATTCGTCGACAACGATGGCGCCGGTTATGCCGAGCTCGATGCCGACACCTTCCAGGCCCATATTCTCGGTGTTTGGGAGGCGGCCGATGGCGAGCATGACCTGGTCGATCGTCAGCACCTTGCCGCCGGTGACCAACGCATCCAGCCTGCCGTCCGGCCGTTTGCGGACCCATTCCGACACGGCGTGGCAGAGAATCTTGATCCCCTTCTTTTCCATGGTTTCGTGCAGCATGTGCCGCAGGTCCATGTCGAAGCGCGACAGGATCTCCTTGCCGCGATAGACCAGCGTGGTGTCGACGCCCAAGCCATGGAAGATATTGGCGAATTCGACGGCGATGTAGCCGCCGCCCTCAATCATGATCGCCTTCGGCAGTTGCTTGAGGTCGAAAACCTCATTGGAAAAGATGCAATGCTCGTGACCGGGCAGCGCCGGGTGCGGCGCCGGCCGGCCGCCGGTGGCGATCAGGATCTGGTCGGCGGTGACGGTGCGGTCATCGCCCAGGAGATGCACGACATGCGGGTCGACCAGCATGGCGCGCGAGTGGAACGTCTCGCCGCCGGCGCCTTTCACGTTCTTTTCGTAGATCGCTTCCAGACGGGCAATCTCGCGGTCCTTGTTGGCGACCAGCGTCGGCCAGTCGAAGCTCGCCTCGGGCACCGTCCAGCCATAGCCGGCGGCGTCGGCAAAATGCTCGGGAAATTGCGAGGCATAGACATAGAGTTTTTTCGGCACGCAGCCACGGATGACGCAGGTGCCGCCATAGCGGTATTCCTCGGCGATGCCGACACGCTTGCCGAGCGCTGCCGCCACGCGCGCCGCCCTCACCCCGCCGGAGCCGCCGCCGATGACGAAGAGATCGTAGTCGTAGCCGGCCATGCTGCTGTTCCTTGCCCCAAGAAATGTTTGAGACAGGTAGGCTGCATGAAGCCAAAAGAAAAGCCCGGTTTCCACCGGGCTTTCTGGTCCAGCGGCAAGGATGCCGGTGGCGAAATCAGACGTCTTAGTTCTTCGGCGCTTCCGGCTGGTCACCGTCTGCGGGCGCATCGCCGTCGGCAGGTGCAGCGCCATCGGCGGGGGCAGTTGCGTTATCCGGCGCAGGCGCGGCCGGAGCAGCGGCCTTCGCGGCGGCTGCCAGCGTTTCGCCGACCTGCTGGGCGAGATCGCGCGCCAGGCCGTTCTGCCAGATGTCGGCGGCTTTGACCAGTTCGCGCGTCACGTTGGGGCCGTTGTCGAGCAGCTTCTTGCCGGCATCGGAATTGTAGAAGGCGGCGATGTCGGTGAGATCCTTCTCGGAGAACACCTTGGCATAGGCGAGCGCTGCTTCCTTCTCCAGATCGGCACGGCGCGAGGCCAGCGCCAGTGCCTTTTCGCTGACGGTCTTGCCGATCAGCTCCTGCATATCAGGGTTCTTCTGGATGAGCTGCTGCTCGAGCGAGGCCGCCGCTTGCGGCAGGATGTTGTCGAACGAGTCGGTCGCGTGGATTGCCGTGACCGCCGCCCGTGCCGCCTTCAGATGCGATTCCGTGATCTCCTGCGAGAACGCCGGGGAAGAGAAGGCGAAAACGGCCGAAGCCGCCAGAACGGCGCAAAGATTGCGAACCCGGTTATGCAACATCATGATCGGTAGAACTCCCTGGTTTTCGGGCGGCATGGACTGTTTGGATGCCGTCGCCGCCGGCGATGATGGCCGCTGACGCCAGCCCGATGAAAAGACCATGCTCGACCACACCAGGAATGGCATGGAGAGCATTAGAAAGCGCTCTTGTATCCGGAATGCGGCCAAAAGATGCATCGAGGATAAAATGGCCGCCGTCTGTAACAAAAGGCTGGCCCCCGTCATCCTCAATGTAACCGGGCCGGAAAGGCCGAGACTTTTGGCCGCTGCCGCGACCGCGATTTCGGTCGCGCACAGGCCGAATTGGTTGACTTCGATCGGCAAGGGAAACCGGCCAAGGGTGTCGACCATCTTCGAGCGATCGGCAATGACGATCATGCGCTGAGATGCCGCCGCGACGATCTTCTCGCGCAGCAGCGCGCCGCCGCCGCCCTTGATCAGTGTCAGCGCCGCGTCGATCTCGTCGGCGCCGTCGACGGTAAGGTCGAGCTCGGGCGTTTCCTCAAGCGTCGACAGCGGCACGCCAAGTTCGCGGCAAAGGGCTGCGGTGCGCTCCGACGTCGGCACGCCGATGACGGTCAAGCCCGCGGCGATCTTTTCGGCCAGCAGCCGCACGAATTCGTCGGCCGTCGTCCCGGTGCCGATGCCGATGCGCATGCCGTCGCTGACATGGGCAAGGGCTGCCCGCGCGGCCTCGACTTTCAACTGCCTCGCATCCATGCTCGCCCCAGGGGTTTGGCTTGGTTCTGATTTTTCTGGATGCGCGCTCCTAGCACTTTTGCCCGCAGGGTCAAAGACTTTGGCTCGCACCGGCTTGCCTGAAAGAAGCGCAGCCGCTATCGCCTGCCTGCAATGCATCAGCCACAGGACAGGCCATGACCCAACCGATCATCGTGTTCGACCTCGACGGGACGCTGATCGACACGGCGCCGGATCTGCTCGACAGCCTCAACCACAGCCTTGCCGCCAGCGAGCTTGCCGCTGTCGACGAGGCCGGCTTCCGGCGTTTTGTCGGCCAGGGCGGACGGGTGATGATCGAGCGCGCGCATACCGCGCAGCAGAAATCGCTGGCGGTGGAGGAGCACGACAGGCTGCTGAAGGTGTTCCTCGACCACTACACACTCAACATCCCCGGCAAGTCGCGCCCCTACCCCGGTGTCGTCGAAGCCATCGCCCGCTTCGAGAAGGCCGGCTATCTGCTCGCCATCTGCACCAACAAATATGAGGCGAATTCGAAAGCGCTGATCGAGGCGCTCGGCCTGACAAAGCATTTCGCCGCGATCGCCGGCCAGGACACGTTCGCCTTCCGCAAGCCCGACCCGCGCCATCTGACCGAGACCATCCGGCTCGCCGGCGGCGATCCGCATCATGCGCTGATGGTCGGCGATTCGCAGACCGACATCGACACCGCCAAGGCAGCCGGCATTCCGGTGGTCGCCGTCGATTTCGGCTACACCGACCGCCATGTCAGAGAATTCGAGCCGTCGGCGGTGATTTCGCATTTCGACGCGCTGACGCTCGACCTGGCGGAACGGCTGATTGCAGCTGCGGCCGGCTGAGCGAAACGGGCGATTGCGCGGCAGCGCCTGCCCTCGCCTATTTCAGGCACAGAAGGTCGGCGCATCGCCTTGACTTCACAACCCTGCCTCCCTTATATCGCGGCTCGCTTGGCCTTCGGGCAACGAGCGGGCGATTAGCTCAGCGGGAGAGCACACCCTTCACACGGGTGGGGTCGCAGGTTCAATCCCTGCATCGCCCACCATTTTCTTTCCCTGAACAGCGCACTCCAAGCCAGCACTCCTAGCAGCTGCAACTCGCCCCTTCCCCACCAAAATTCTTCTGCGCGAAGTTCAAGGCGCTTGAGTAGCTCGTGTAGCTCTGGAACTGGCAGACATCGGAGCCGTTGCGCACCTTCATCTGCTCGAGATCCCAGAACGAAACCTCGATGTGATCGTTGGCGCAATAGACCGTGTATTTTTCAGGCTCCAGCGCGTTGGCTTTCTGCAGCGGCATGGAGACGGCTGGAATGCAAAGCGCGGAAAGTGCAAGCATGACGGCGTGACGCGTGCGCATGTAAAAACCTCTGGAGTGAGAACAGCCCGTATTTGTCGCGACGATAGTGAGCGGCGCATCGCGGCTTTTTTACGCGCCCTTGTCTTCGCCCCGCTCGGGCCTTCAGTGTTTCTATATGCTGGTCCATATCTCCAATGTGTTGGCCTTGATGATCGGCACCGCACGGGCTGTCACCAGTCGGCCAGCGGCAACCGTGAGGTCGGCGGCCAGCAGTTCGGCGGCGCCACGGTCGGCGTCGTTGTAGGGGTTGTAGCGAACTTCGTTCTTGCCGGCGGCAGCGGCGACACGTTCTTCGCCAGGGTTTGGAATGCCCCAGCCCAAGGCCCGCATTTTTGCGGAAAGCGCCCCGGCGTCCTCGCGCGCCATGCCGGCGAACTGGACGTAAACCGTCTGTGGGCTCTGCTGGATACGCAGCCGGTCCTTCAGCGTGTTGAGTGCGTTGCGATCCTGCTCACCGATAACAGTCTGGCCGTCGGCTGCCGAAAGGGCGAGATCGGCAACCGCCCGGCGCGCGCCGGCAAACACAGCCAGCCAGTCCGGGCGTTCCCACAATTCAGGCGGTACCCCAAGCAGGGTCTCAAGCACGTTGCGGCGCCCCGCCGGTGTCAGCCCGCTTATGCTTTGCAGGCCGGCCATCTCGACGAGAGCCGCGACGATCTTCTGCCGTTCGACCACCGGAAGGTCTGCGTCTTCGAGGACGGCAATCAGGTCACCGCGCAGTGCATCATTTGCGCCGTCGAGCAGCTTGACGCGAGCCGCCAGTTCGTCGGCCGCGGTTCCATTGGGGCCGCGGTTCTTCAGTGAATCCGTCCATTCGATGAGCGGGTCGAAATTGAGGCTCGTGAGCCTTTCAAGCTCGGCAACCGGGAGCCGATACTGCTCGACGTTGAACGCCCCCGTAGCGTCGGCTGGAATGAAGAACGCATCGACCTCAAATTCCGGCTCCCTCACCTCTCCCTTCACGGCCGCCGACACCGAGGACACCGCGAGCTTCCAATAGGCATAAGGGACCGGCACGCCGTCGACCGGCTGGTCCGCGGGCCGGAAGACAGGACCACTGAAGATGGTCACCCGATTGGCGAGCGGATTGTGCTGCGAGCGAACCCAGTTTTCGAGCGGCACCCATCGGCTGCCGTAGAAAGTACGCGGCTGCGGCATCGTGTTTGGCAGGAAAGAGGCATACTGCGCCAGCTTGAGCGCCGCCGTTGCCGGATCGCCGGCGAACTCCGGACCCCAGGCGATGTCGCTGGCACTTGCAAATCGCGCCGCCAGCCAGGGCCGGTCCGCGCGAAAGTACCAGTTGGGACGAGGCTGGTAGTCGACCGACAATCGGCTGTCGGGTTTCAGTCTGCTGGCGGTGAATTGCAGCGGCAACCTCTGCGACCGATCCAGGTTGACGGCCGAATAGATGGCCATGCGATGAGTTCGGCACATGACCAGCGAGTAGTTGATGTAATCAAGCGGCGGCGCCACGGCGTCGTTGGCCAGGTCGTCGGTTATCCTGGGCAAGCCGATCGTGGCCCCTATGAAATCGACCTTGTATCCCGAAAGAACGTTAGGCTGTTTGTCTATGTCTTTGCCAAGCAGCGGTTCAAGCGCGGCGCGCAGCGGCGCCGGCAATTGGTCGAGCGCGACCTCGCCGCTTTTGACCTGCCCGGCCAGCTCGACCAGCACCCCCTGTCGCAAATCGGGCGCCAACTTGTCCAGGGACACGCTGCCGAGTTTGAGCTGTTCGACCACAAGCAAGATCGCGGATCGCAAAGTGGCCTGCGTGGCTTGCTGCTCGGCCAGCGTCTTGGCGGCGTCTTCCGCCTTCTTCTCGGCAACGGCAAGTGCAGCCTCGGCTCGCTGGCGTGCGTCTTCCGTCTTTTCAAGGGCGGTGGAAAGCTTTCCATTGAGCTTTGCGACCTCACTCGCCGTCGTCTCGGCATCCTTGCGCGCGTCAACAGCGTCATTTCTCTGGACGTAGGCGAAATAGGTGGTTGCCCCAAGGATCGCGGCCAGGATGGCAAACAGCGCGATCAATATATTCTTGCTGCGATCGCGCTGCTTCTGGCTGTCGGTCTCCGCCTTGGCGCTCGCCTCGACGAACTCGGCGATGTCTGGCCCCTGCGGAAGCTCCGCCGCCTCCTTCAGCGCTTCGCCGCGCAGGAGATAGCCGGGATAGCCGGTGTTCTTCCATTGCCGCGCCTGGGCGGCCACGCGAATGCGAAAGCGCTCGGTCAGTTCGTCCGAACTCAGTTCGTCGTCGGATGCGAAGCCGTCGCCGGATACGGCACCGTCTTTGGTCGTCACGACTACAGGTTCAGGGACAGCGATGGCGATCGCCCCGGAATCGGTGATTTCACGCGATGCGGATTCGTCGTCGGCCGCAACGGCAACTGGCTCGGCTGTTTCGAGCCCACCACCGCCGGCGAAAGACGCGAGCCGCGCCGGGCTGACGTCGGCTGAGGTGATGCCCGGCCGCGTGACCAGTTCGGCGGACCAATAATCGAGTATGCGCTGCGCCGCGCGCCGGTCGGATTCCCGCGCGATGGTGCTGCCGGCGCGCCGTGCCTTGGCCAGGAAGTCGCGGATGGCCTGCGCATCGGGGGCCGTGTTGTCGATGCTGGCTTCCGTCGTCTCGGCGCCGGCCTTGTCGCTGCGGCTCATCGATGGGTCGACGGCTTCATTGCTGCTGGCGATGCGCATCAGCTCGAGATGTGCGATCCGGATGTCGCTCAGCGAAATGAAATCGGCCGGAGTTTCGGTCTCCGTGCCTGTCGCAAGTTCATCGCTCATGGCCCCAGGTCCTCAATGATCTTGTGCAAAGGCGTGCTGACGCGGACGATCGAGGCGCATTCCGTTTTCAGCGCCAGATCGACCTGGACGAAGCGTTGCTGGGCCTCGTCCCGATAGGCTTCGAAGGCAAGGATGAAGGCGGGGTCGACGGTCTCGCGCGCCAGCTCGTCGTTGACGTCGGTGGAGTAGCCGGCGAGCGTGGTTCGCCATTTTCCGTTCGGGTCGAGATCGGCGAGAACCTGGACCTTCACTTCCAGATTTCGCCACAGCGGCGAAAACTGGAAAGGCAGCGACTTGTCCGCCGCCGCCCCCCCTTCCACCGGTTCGATCAGATCGGTGAGGTTGGCCAGTTTGTTGTCGATGTCCTGCCAGAGCTTGTGCTCGACTACGCGGGCATAGATGGTCGAAGACAGTACCTTGATCGCGTCATGCGCGGCCTTTATCGCAGGCACGGAAGGCTCGCCGGCTGGAAGTTTGCCGGCTATTGTTTCGAGCCCCGCGGCCAGGATGCCGAAAGGCAAGTTCTTTGCGGTGACGAATATCTGCTGGTTCAGCCGCGAGGGTACGACGCGCAGCACGGTGCGCACATCCAGCAAGGCATCGTAGGCGTCGGCCGATGTGTTGGGGATTGCGCCCTGCAGTTTCGCCGCAGCCTGCCCGAGGTCGTCGAGCCATGCCTGCTCGATGTCGCGAAGCGCCGGCCCAGGGGGCAATACAGTGACCTTGTCGCCGGCGGATGCGCAGAAGAGCCTCAACTGGTTGAGGAATTTGCGCAGGACGCGGACTTGATTCAAATCAGCGCCCATGTCTCGCCCGGCGATCATCAGGGTCTGGAAGCTGCCGATGCCATATTGAAAGCTCTGCAGGCCATCATGCAAGTTCTTGTAGGTCGCAAGAACATCGATCTGGCTGGTGACGGCGGTGAGCCCATCGCCGGCGGCGAGTACGGCCTGAATGTCCTTTGGCTGCTGGTTGACGGCATCGAAGCCGGCAACGGCCGTGTTGACGCGGTCATCGGTGGTCAGGCCCGGCAGTTCGGGCGTCGGTTTCTCGCCCGCGGCAAGTTCATCCAGATAGGCTTTGCATATTGCGGCGCATTGCGGATTTTGCTGAACGACAGTGTCTATCAGCGGCTGCGACAGCTTGTTGGTCAAGGCATAGTCGAGGATGTTGAACCAGACTGTGAGCGCCGCGCCCTGGAAGTTGATGGCGCCAGCGACGATTCCAGCGTCCTTGGTTACCTGCAACCAATCGGGAGGCAATGGGTAGAGATCAGCCAGTTGAAGCCTGAGGTCGAAATAGGCGCTGATCTCTGAACTCCCTGGTGTTTGGTGTGTGGCGTTATAAACCGTCACATCCGAAAAAATTTACATGCCGTAGTCCCAAATCGCCGCGCATCGAGCTGCGCCATCGGTCTGCATAGCTCACCATCTACACAGGCTTTGCCGCGAGGTCTTGGATGATGGTGTCGATCGCGATGCCTTCGTTGCGATAATATGTGCTTTTGGCAGGCGCGTTGGGCTCGGTGAGCCAGCCTCCGCTGTGATGCAGCGCAATCAGGTTCCAGTCGGTGTCGAAGACCGGCGAGCCCGACGAACCCGGCAGTGTGTCGGTCAGATACTGGACGCGGCCGCCGCCGACGAAGGCCACGACATTGGCGACGAACGAAATCTGTTTCTGCGCACCGCCGGGATGCTGGATGATGTTGACATGATCGCCGGCCTTGACGGTCATGGGTTTCAATTCCAACTCGCCCCATTTGGAGGCATCGCCCTTGATGCGGACGGCGGACCAATCATTGTCCTTGGAGGTACGAAGAGGCACGGCGGTGTCGATGTCGAACTGGTCGAGCGGCGCGTCGAGCCCGGCAACGGTGCGCTGATAGTTGAACTGGACCACCGTGCCCGCCAATGAAGCGCCGTCAGGCAAGACATGGTTGTTGGTGATCAGTATCCCGCCGGTGGTCATGAAGCCGGTGCCGGAGCTGCCATCCGCACGCTTGATGCGCACCACCGATCTTGCCCTGACAAGGCCGAGTTCGAGATAGCTGATCGGCACCAGCGTGCTCTTGTTGCCAAGGATTTTTTCGAGCTGGGCCGGCGCCGTCGCGCCGCTCCAATTGGCGGTCGCGGGGCCTTCGACCGGCGGCGGCGGGGCGTGCTGCTTTGCCTGCAGCAGTGCCTGGTCGCCGGGATTCTCATCGAGTGCAAAGGCGACGAGGTCGTCGGCCCTGGTCTCCTGCTTTGCGCGCTGGACAATCGCAAACCAGTTGTTGATCGCCTTGTTGTCAAAGGCGATCTGGGCCGTCGAAAGACCGACACCTTTGGCAACACGCACGCCGTCGCCGATCATCGGGTAAAGGTTGGCGAGGATGCGGTTGAGACTGTTCAGTTCGGATTGCGTCCATTCGGTCATGGGATTCCCTCCGACCCTAAGCCTTCTTCTTCCGCTTGCGTGATCCCGCCCGCATGGCAATTTCGGTGCCGCGAACCGTTTCGTACTGGTCGGCATCGACCAGCGACTGGTCGAAGCTGACGCCGGTCATTTCGGAGATTTCGGTCAGCGGGTACATGGCGCCGATGAACTCGTCGGAGACGGCAAACTCAAGCTGCGTGTCCGACAGATCCTGTTCGAGCACGAAGCCGTAGCTGGCGATGCCGTCACTGACGCGGGCGACCACCACCTTCCAGAAGCGGCGCGGCACTAGCGCGCGAAGACTGGTGCCTTTGGGACCCTTGCCGGCAAAGGTCCGGTCGTCTTCGGCGAGGACCGGCCCGGCGAAGACGCAAAGCCGCTCGCTCGCCGCCTCCGACAGGACGTGGTTCTCAAGATCGCCCCAGTTCTTCTCGCCGCTGTCGGAGCGGTTGTAGCCTTCGACCTGGGGCGAGCAGTTGGTGACATGGAAGGAGCAGACATTGCCCCTGAGCAGCAGCTCGAAGGTGCTGCCCCAGGCCACGTCATCGCGCCTGACGATATGGCCCTTGTCGAAGGCGCCCTGATCCTGGGTGTAGAAGACATCGGGGATCTGATACTTGTCGTCGAGCCGCAGATCCGGGAACCAGCGCTCGCTGAACAGGCCGCCACGCGAATAGTTGCGGCCCTTTTCCGGCTCGCGCAGATTGCTCTCCTCGGTGACGTTGGAGGCGGTGAACAGCGCCAGCCGCCGCTTGGCCTGCATCTTGAGTGAAAAATTCTGGTAATCTAGCCGCGTGCCCCCTGCCTTGAGCTGCGCCAGCACGGACAGGTCGGTGGCCTCCGGCATCGGCACCACGACGGGCGCGAGCTTGGTGCCGCCGGACAGGAATTTTTCGTCGTAGCCCTTATAGCCGGCATAGTCCGCGACCGTTTTGGGAACGAATGCGCCGCCTGGAGGGGTCGGCTTGGCCGCTTCCAGTTCGACCGATTCCGTGACCGCTTCATGGCCAGGCGTTGCGCCGAGCGAGACGGTGATGCGCAACGGCACTTCGAAGGTGACGCTGCCGCCCGGCGAAACGACGACGCCTCCGGATGGAGGCGTCTGGGTGGCGACGCCCGGGATCTGCTGGGCGCCGCCGACTTCAACCAGGTTTACGCCCTCGGCCGGCGACCCACTGTCCGCCTTGTTCCACCATGCGCCCCAATCGTTGGGGCCGCCGCTGGCGGCGCCGGCGAAATTGAGGCCGAGGTCGACGACACGCTGGTCCTTGGCGAGCGCGCCGGTGGGCACGGCGTAGTTGCGCTCGAGATAGCGGCCGGCAAAATGCAGCGCCACGACCTCGCCGGTGGCGAGGTTGATCATGGCGGTGCCGGAGTTGCCGCCAGTGGTCGAGCAATCATGTGTCGCCGCGCTGACGATCTTGCCGAAACTTTCAGTGTTGAAGCCGCCCTGAAGCATGCCCGGCTGCAGGCGCTTGACCTGGAAGCGGTTACGCATGATCTCCGTCTGGACGTCGACCGCGTTGCGATTGTCGAACGCCGGATAGCCGATGGCGACGACTTCCTGGCGCAGCATATCGCGCGCGTCGGCGACCGCGAGCGACAGCGGCGTGATGTTGTCGGGCAGGCCTTCGACTTCGAGAATCGCCATGTCCCAATAGGGATGGATCATCCGGACATTGCGGATCTTGAAGACGTTTCCTGCCGCCGAATCGCGCTTGAAGTCGATGCCGGCGGCGCGGCCGTTGATGAATTGCACATTGCGGTCGCCAAGGCCGTCCGCAAATATCTGCGCCACATGACGGTTGGTCATCAGCAGGTTGCGGCCGACGACGAAGCCCGTGCCGCCGTAAGGGATATTGGTGTCCCACAACAGTTCGATACGCCCGATCGCCGGCAGGGCGGCTTCGATGCGCTGCTTCAATGCGGCCTCGCTGGTAAGCTTCGTCCACAGCGAATGGCCAGGTGTCGGAGCGCCGTCGAAAGTCAGCGTCGTAAAGGTGCCATCCTTGATGTCATAGACCGGCCGCAACTCCGGGATGATTATGGCTTCCAGATCGGAAAGCTGCTCGGGCGCGACTTCGGCGCCCCGCGCGAGGCTCTCCATGCCAGCGCGCGCCGATTCAAACGCCGCCTCCGTCTTGCCGGCTTCCGCAGGCGCAAGGGATTCCAGAGCGCCGCCTGCCATCGTCTCCACGTTGCCGAGGACTGATTCAGTCCCCTCGCCCCCGGTGACGAGATCGAGATATTGACGGATTCGCTGCTCTCTGCTGACCGGCATAGTCGCCCTCAAAGGTTCTGTCGAAGAAAAGAAATGTATTGCCCCATTTTAGACTGGTGCAATTCTGACTGGCAGGCAAGGAAACAAATCAACTCGCGTCGAAGATGACCGGAGTGCAACGTCGGCATGTCTCTTTGCCGCAGTCGCTCGCGCGATGTATGACGCTCGCATTATTTCAGCGATGCTGTATGTGATCTCCGTCACAGACGCTCACGCTGTTTGCGCCCACCTATCGCAACGGGTGGAAGGGCCATTGCGGCCGCTCGGTTTTACAGAAATTTTATCACCTATCCATTTTTATCAGTTGGCGCCTGCACGCGCGGCTCCTCTCGCCGCGCGTGCAGGCGGCTTTCCGCCCCGCACGAGCCAGGCACTGGGCGCGACCACTGCGCCAAGCCTTTACAAGGCGTAATCGCAAGGGATGAACGCCGGCCTTTGACGCGGTGCACTCTTGCCTTAGACTTCGGCCCTTAAACTTCGCCGATTGCGGCAATTGGGAATTTGGAACATGGCTTTTGGCGGCCCAAACGACAGAAACGATCTGCCGCGCCTGGCACGCATCGATCCAAAGCTGTTCGATATCCTGTTCAGCGGCTGCAAGGTCGAGCGCTACGCCGCCGGCCAGCATCTGTTCGTCCAGGAAGATGCCGCCGACCGAATCTACGGGGTGATGAGCGGCACGGTGGAAATCTCGATCTATTCGCCTGGCGGGCAGAAGCTGGTGGCCAATATCGAGCTGTCGCGCAGCCTCGTCGGCGAGATCGGCGCGCTTGACGGGCGGCCACGCACCGCCACCGCCATCTGCCTGACCGCTTGCGAGCTGGTTTCGCTCAGCAGGACACAACTCTTTGATCGCATTGAGAGAAATCCACCGCTGGCACGCGCGATGATCGAACTTCTGTGCGCCCGGCTGCGCTGGGTCAGCGGCGAACTCGGCGACCAGGCCTTCTTCGGCATCGAGGCGAGGCTCGCCAAACGCCTGGTCTTCCTGGCCAAGGTGATGGCCGACAGCGCCGGCTGGATCCCGATCTCGCAATCGGAACTCGGAGAGTTCCTCGGCGCCACGCGCGAGTCCGTCAACAAGACGCTCAACGACTGGCGCAACCGCTCGTTCATTGCCATCAAACGCGGCGGCCTGCGCATCACCGACACCGGGGCGCTGCGCCATATCGCCGAATCGCAGGACGACGACTGACGCCGATCCCGAATCAGCCCCGGCTAAGACTCAGAGCCGCGAAATCAGGTAGCGCAGCGCCGAGCGGCTGGGCATGAAGAAGTATCCACCACCCTTGGTGGTGACGAATTGCGGCATGTCACGGAGCGTCGTGACCTTTTCCCATGACGGAATGGTGAACCTGCCATCACCGCTGCGCGAACCAATCGTCGGGTCCTTTTCAGCGACGAGGCCCTGGAACGTGGCCGACGAAACCCAGGTCTGCTGAATGAATTCGTACTGGCGCTCTATGTCGGCGTTGAGGCACATGAACAGCAGCCCTTTTTCGACCTTGCCATTCTTGCCGTCCTGCTTCTCATAGGTACGGCCGACCCGCAGGATACGATGGCGCTTGCCGATATTGATCTGCGTATCGCGGTCCTCACCCAGCGAGTCGCGTGGGTTGGAACGGCGAATGTGGGCACCAAGCGGGCAGCGATGGCCTTGCGGATCCTCGGCGCCAGCGGCGAAGTCGTTGTCGATGACGCGTCCCGGATGATCGGGGTTTCGCACCAGCGAGCTACCGTTCTGCCAGCGGCCGAGCATCTTGGCGGCAATCCAGTCTTGCGTGATGGCTTGGTTGCCGAGTTGGCTCGCGACCAAGGCTGCAGCCTTTTTGCAGTAGTTGTTGAAGACGTCGACGTGCTGCTCGAACTGGCGAATAACCAGGAAGGAACCGTTGCGCCCGAAATCGCGCGGCGGTGGCGGCAGGCCCGGAATCAGCCGGCTACGGCGCACCTGCGAAAGGATTCCGGTCCGATCGCGTGATGCGCTTACCGAGGGCGAGGCTGGATAGAACCCATGCTCATCACGATAGCCGAACAGGAACTCGCCGGGCGCGACCAGATGCATGGGCGCGGCGCCCCTGCTGGCGCGGGTCGTGCCGCGGACAATCGGCTGCGAAATCCCGTCCGCGAAACCGAAATGCTCGTAGGCTGGCCCACGTTCCGACCGATCGTCACCCTTTGCCCGGTCGGACGATTTCGTCTTCGTGTCGGTCGGACCCCGGTTTACGGCGAGCGGCAGTTCGGCGACGACCTTCATGCCTGCACCGGTCGTCTTTCGTCTCACGGTGGCAATCTCGGTCTTCAACCGTCCCGGGTCTTCAGCATAGCAGACGATGACCAGGTCCACAGGGTTCTCCAACGACCCCCACTCCCATTCGTCCGGGCCGTCGCGGCCTCGGTCGTCCAGTATGCGCCCACGCTCGGGATTGCCCATGCCATGGCGAAAGGCGATCGGAAATGTTTCCAGTGGATCGCCCTCCACACCCTCGTCGAGCCCAAACTGCCGCAGGCCACCGGGACCAAAGGCGACTATCATAGCTCGCCCGGCGGGCCTGCCTTCGCCGAAACTCGTCTGCTCGACAACGAAATCGAGCCAGGCTCTGCGCTTGGGCGCCGGCAACTTGTCCGGCACCCGGATCGCAAGCATATGCGAATAAGCGAGCGGGCCGAGCGGGCCGAAGAAGATGGACTGGATCTCGCCGGTTTCCAGCTGCTGCTCGAGAGGCGCCGGAAAGGCAGAGCTGATATTGGCCAGCAGCGAAGTGGTCTTTTGAACGGTGGTTGTTTCGCTCGCCGGGCGCCGTAGCGAACCGAACAAGCTCAGCCAGTCGCGCGCCTCGTTGCCGACGGCGGAAGCAATGCCGCGCCTGACCTGGGAATTGATCCGGATGCGCTCTGTGTTGATTTGGGGATAGGCGGAGTACCAGAACAGGGTCGGCACCTGCTGGCGCCGCGCCCAGCGCTTGAAACGATCGCCGTCGCGCGCGCCGTCCAGGAACAGCCATCGTGTGCGTGGATAGCCCACGGTGTTGCTCCACACGCCGGTGAGGCCAGCGGACGCCTTGGCGATGAAGTCCTCAAGATAGCTTTCCCAGCTGCCGCCGTAGTTGGAGAAGAACATCAATCGGTTGGAGCCGGGCAGCAGTATCCAGCGGGCGAAATGGATGGTGTTGATGGTGTTGAGGAAGCCTGGCTTGAATACCTTCTGGGCAGCTATCGAGATCAGGTAGAAGGAAAACCTGAGCGCCAGCCGCCGCAGAATGCCGGCCTTCATCGTCGAAATCGCAGTCAGATGGTTTTGTGCCGCGTGGCCCTCCTTGACGAGTATCGCGTTCAATTCAGATATGCCGATCGATGTGCTTTCCGGCCGATCCCTGTCCTCGCGGCGTCGCAGCGCCAGCAAGCACGAAAACGCCAGCAGCGCCGCTGCCACCAACACTCCAAGTCCCGACAACAGAAGTGAGGTGATTGCTACGGCTATGGCGGTGAAGGAGATTTCCTGGGAACTGATGTCGATAGATCTGCCGAACACCACACCGTAGGTCATGTACCAGCAAGCAGCCCAGATGATCGCCACCGTGACGAAGACCGGCGGTACCAGCAACGTCGTCATCAGGGCACGGCCCCAATGACCCGGCGGCTTTTCCAGCAGGCTCTCGGCCGGCTCGAACGCCCAGGCAAACGTTCCTAATGACTGGACATGCTGGCGAACTTCAGCGAGCACGGCAGGAGCGTTGCCGGCGCCTTTGCGTGGCCGCTCGACGATGTCGCGCACGGCTTCGAAAAGCTGCTGCTCGGCCTTGATACGCTGGACCGAGTGCCCCGGCGTGCCCGAAAACACCAGTCCGGCATTGCTGCCGAAGGACGGCGATATGTCGACATTGTGCTTGCGCAGGAAATCGTTCAATGCGCCGCCATCGCGCAGATCGCAGACATCCTTGAAGATCGGCCGCAGCCGGTGCCCGATGGCGTGCGTGACCGCATCGATGACATCGTCGATGCTGCCGTCACCGGAAATCTCGAGAACCAGAGCTCCTTTTTCCTGACCGGAATCAGCGCCGATCTCGCCGGTGCCGACCACGGTCAGGCTGGTGAAGTGGACGGTGCCGGCAATGTCGAGCGCGGTGCGGATATCTTCGACGGCCGGGTTGCCGAGGCTGGCAACCTTGTCGCGGACAGCATCCAGCGACGCGGATCGGGTGACCGGGCAGACCACCGTCACCATAGACTGCGTTACGGTGCGGCAGAGTTCTGCCCGTTCGAAATCGACCTTGAGCGTTTCGGGATAGGCGCCGATGCGGGTCATCCGCCCGGCCTTGCCGGGCATGCGGCGCACGCCCTGCTTCTGGAACAGGGCGCGCAGGCTTTCGCCGATCTGGATCCTGGCAATCTCGGCGCCGATGCACTGATGAATGCCGTGGCCGAAGACCATGTAGTCGCGATACGGGCGCGATGTGTCGAACTGGTCCGGGTTCTGCACGGCGTCGGCATCGAACATCGCCGACAGCGTCGCCGGCATCACCACCGTGCCGGCCTTCACCAGGCGCTCGCGGCGCGTACCCTTGCCGATGATCGCGTCGCGGGCCGTGTAGCGCCAGGGGCCGACCCAGATCGGCTTGAAGCGCATGGCTTCAAGGACGGCCCTGTCGAGCTTGGCGGTATCGTTTTCGGCCAATGCGGCATCGATAGCCTGCCGTGCGTCGGGCCGCGACAGGATCACGTCGAGGCAATTGCCGGCGGCCAACACATTGGTCGGGACGAAGCCGGCGATCATGCCCAGCATGATCGAATTGAGGTCGTCCCGCGACAGGCGGCCCTGATCCGTCTGGACAACCAGCCTCGCCAGCGGTTGCTCGGCCTTCAAGCCCCGGTCCCTCGCCGACTGGATGGAGCGATCGATGACTTTGAGAAGACGGTCGCCCGCCACCACTGCGAGTTCGCGCATGACGGGGCTCGCCGTCGGGTCCGAAAAGAACAGCGCACTCAGCGCGATCGCCCAGTCGGCGAATTCGGATTCATCGTCGATCTCGACGCCGAAATAATCGCGGCAGATGTGCACCGGGACGATCTTCATCAACTTGGAGATCGCATCGAAGCCGGGGCTGGCGCGCGTCATGATCTCTTGCGAATGACGCGCCGCGATCGGCCTGACGGCGGCTTCGACCTCGGCCGGCGGGAATGCACTCAGCACCGACGATTTCATGCGCCGGTAGTCGGCGCCGTCCTGCATGCCGAGGATGAAGTTGGATCCCCGGGCAAGCTCGGTCATTTCCGGGCCGTATGGGGTCTGGAATTCGTCGCCGCGCTCCAATATGTCGCGGACATCGGCGTTCTTGGTGACCACGAGAACACCGAAGAGCTTGCCGGTCGGCCGGAAACGCCGCAACAAGGAAAGCGCCCAGCGGGGGTCTTCGGCCAGAGACCCGACGATGCGCGCAATCAGCCCTGTCTTCCGGATCCGGCCGAGATCGAAGGGCGGCATTTCCGACAGCGGGCGCTGGTTTTTCTGGGCCGCGCGAATAGCGTCGAAATACTTCAGTTCGGTCATGCGCGTTCAAGCCCCCCGGCTATCCACGTTATTGCGATGCCGGCCGTTCAACGCCTAGGTTTGCATCGGTTGCACGTATGTGAATCTTTTCACAGTTGGTCCATGTTCCAGCCAGCATTGACGCCATGTTCATTTGGCCAGTCGGAAATTGGCGACGAGGAACTCGTTCGCGGCCTTGTCGGTGAAAGGTATCCAGCGCACACGCTGTTCTGAAAAATCAGGATGCCGGGTGGTGAAAATGGTCATCTCGCGCCGCGCCTGTTCCGGCCGGCCGCTTCGCATCAGCGCGCCGATCTTCAGGAACCTGGAATAAAAATAGCCGGGAGACAGGTTGAGCGAGCGATCGGCGGCAGCGATCGCCGCCGGCCAGTTCTCGACCAAACAGTAGGCCGCCGTCAGTTCCCCCAGATTGTGGAAGCGGTAGAGGTCGAACGGGCTCAATCGCTCGGTATCGAGAAAGAACGGTATCGCTGACGCGGCATTGCCGAGCAGCAGCTGGGCGCTGCCCATGGCCGAGCGCGCGAAGGCAAAGCTCGGATTGATGTGGATCGCTTCCTCGAAATGGTCGACGGCCGATCGCGGTTCGCCGCGCATGATGTCGACGGCGCCGAGATGGGCGTGCGGGCGTGCATCCAGGCTGTCCACCAGCAACGCCTTGCGGGCAAACTGCTCGACCTTGTTCAAATCGTCGCTGTCGCCGAAACGCAGCCATGCCCGCCAGAAATACCACCACGCCAGTTCATTGAGCACGGCGCTCGAGTTGGCGTCCTCGCGGTACGCCTTCTGGAAGAACTCGAGTGCGGTTTCGGTGTCGCCACGGGTGCGCCGGTTCATGTGCCAGCGGCCGCGTCGCACCAGTTGCCAGGTCTCCAGGCTTTCCCAGGGAACCTGGAAGGTGCGTGCCTGTTCCGCCCGGTCGACCTCCTTGTCGAGGATCGAAACAATCTCAGCGCCGATCTGGTCGCGCAGGTTGAAGATGTCGACCAGATCGCGATCGAAGCGCTGCGACCACACCAGCCGCCCGTTGGACGCGTCGGCCAGCGAGGTGTTGAGGCGGATCTGGCCACCATTGCGCATCAGCGTGCCGCTGACGATGTAGCGCGCGCCGAGCGCGTTGCCGATCACCCGGGTGCCCAGCGTGTCGTCGCGGAACTGGAAGCTGGAGCCCTTGGCGATGACCGAGAGCCATCTGGTGTTGGATAGACCATAGATGATGTCCTCGGCGATGCCGTCGGCCATGTAGCCGATGTCATGCTCGCCGCCATCGGCGTGGAAGGGCAGGACGGCGATCGCCGGCGGCCCCTTGGACGACAGCTTCTGCTGCGCATTGGCCTGGGGAATGGCCGCGAACGACGCCGCCGGCGAGGATCCGTTGCCGCTGCGGCCGGCGATCAGAACGCGCACCGGCAAGGCGATGTTCTTCAGCCTGAATTCGCCGAGATCGGTGAATTCGGCCGCCGTCTTGTCCTTCACATGGTGCCAGGTCGTCTCCGAAACGGCGAGACCGTCGCCCGGCGCGAATTCCTGGATTCTCGCGGCGATGTTGACGTCGTCGCCGTAGAGGCGGCCACCACGCACGATGACGTCGCCGGTGTTGATGCCGGCGCGAAACGGCATGCGCATATCGTCGGCAACCTCGGCGTTGAGGGCGACGATGCGGCCCTGGAAATCAAAGGCCGCGCGCAACGCCTCGATCGGATTGCCGAACTCGGCCATGATGCTGTCGCCGGCGTCGCCGAACGTGCGGCCGCCAAATGTGCCACAGCTGTCGGCGATGATGTCGCGCCGTTCCTCGAATGCCGCGACAGCAGACTCGTCGTCGATGCCCATCAGCCGGGAGAACCCGACGGCATCGATAGAAATGATTGTCGCCAGCTGACGGGTGTAGTTCCGTACAGCCATGTTCGAGCCCCCGCTCCCTTTCTGGTTCTGGTCCAGCACAGGCGACGACCCGTTCCTGAAACACTTCGCCGCGCGCTGAGAGATGAAGATTCCGGCGGGGTTGGCGCGCCATGCCACCCCGCCAGGACCAGAAGTCTAGCAGGGTCTTGGGCAAAGCTCTACCACCATCGGGTTGTCCAGCGCGGGCCGTGGCAGCACTCATGGTTGGCCAGCGGTTGGCGCAAATATTGGCGTGCCGTAGCTCTGAGCGCGGCGATCCAGGGCTTCACGGAACCTGCGCGACGTCAGCACTCGGAACAAACTGTGCTGCCTGCGAGTTTCCGGTGCGGTTCATACCAACGTGAAATGAGGGTAATCATGCGAAATCTTGTTCTGGCGACCGGCGTCGTCGTTCTTCTGGCCGGCTCGACTGCCTTTGCCGCGGATGACAGCCCACTGCCGCCGACGAATGCCCAGAAACTGTCGGCAATCATCGCCAAGGTCGAGCAGCGCGACGGCTTTCGCTATGTGAAGGAGGTCGACTGGGACAAGGACGGGTACACCGTCACCTATTACACCGCCGACAAGGCGAAAGTCGAAATCACCTTCGATCCCGTAACAGCCGAACCGAAATAGCGCTGATACCGCACCGCTTCGGCAATTCCGTCCGCCGCGTTTTTTGCCTACGATGGTGGCAGTTGTCGGACAACGGGGCGACCATGCTTTCTTCCAATCGAATTGCCAACTCGCTTGCGCTTGTCGTTGCACTGGCTGGCGCGGCGGTCTGCCTTGGTCCAGCGCGTGCCGACGGGCCATCCTTCGACTGCCGCAAAGCCAGCCTGCCGGTGGAAAAGGCGATCTGTGCCGACCCGCAACTGTCGGCAATTGATGCCTTGGTCGCCAAGGCCTTTACGGGTTTCGAGCCAGCCTTTGGCCGCGACAAGCGCAAGATCGCCCGTGCGCTCATCACTGACAGGAACGCCTGCGGGCAGGATGCCGCCTGCATCGTCAGCGCCCAGAACAATGCGCTGCAGACCTACGGCAATGCGCCGTCCTGGGTGCAGGATTACAACATCGCCCTGATCGGCAAGAAGGCGCTCGACACCGCGGCCCGCCATCCGGGCAGCCCCGACCAGCCCCTGCCCTCGTCGATCGGCCAATGCGCCTTGACCCACATCACCGCGCTGACGACGCGGCTCGGCGACGACCCGCTGGAAACCGCCGGCCCTGAAGCCGGCAGCCTGGCGCGGTTCAGCAATGGCGGCGCCGGGGTTTCCTACGAGCGGGAGCCTGGCCTTGCCAGTTCGAAAGCCGGCGATCCTGTCGTCATGTGCCTGATTTCGATCCCGAGGGATTGTCCGCAGGCCGACGAGCGCGGGCGGGTCTATTACGGCGTCGACCTCACGATAAAAGGCACATGGGTTTTGCCGGATTCACAACATCTATGCGGCGGCGCCTGAAGATTTGCCGCAAAGCACTGCTGGATGCACTCTTGCGCCGGTCCGCCTTTGATGGCTGAGTGCGCGTAACAGTTGCAGGGCACGGGGGTGCATGGCCATGGTTAAGCATGTTTTGAAGCGCATCCTGATGATGCTTGCCGGCTATTTCGTTTCGGTGCTGATCGGATTGTTCGCGGTCGTGGCGATATATTGCGCACTCGCCGTATTGCCCAACGCGCCGGACTATTTCGGCGCCATGCAATTTTCGCCCATTGTCGTGCTGCTGTGGCCGCCGCTCGGCATGGTCGTCTATTTCCTGACGATCGTGCTGACCGGCCTGCAGACGCTGATCTTCGCGCTGCTCGCCGAATTCTTTGCCCTGCGCAATTTCCTGGTGCACATGCTGTTTGGCGCCGCTGCCGCTGCAGCCGGCTTCTTCCTGGTCTGGCCGGCCGCGGAAGAGGATGCCGGACGCTGGGCCGATATCGGCATCATCGCCGCCGCCGGCCTCGTAGCCGGTCTGGTCTATTGGCTGATCGCGGGCCGCGACGCCGGCTTCCGGCGTCCGCTCATCCAGCGCTGATCGCAGGAAACGGGCGACCGTCCATCGGCCAAAAATCTAATTAAACCAGAGAGATAAAGTGAGTTCCTCGTTCGTTGAACGAGGAACTCCGCTGGTTCAGCTCGTCGGCGAGCGCACCGCTTCAGTCGCGTCCAGCGCCTGCATCAGCCGCGTGTCGCGGTCGTAGACGTCGTTGAAATATTCGACTTTGCCGGACAGGTCCGGCCAGGCAGTGAAGTAGGAGACATAGACGGGAATCGTGCGTGTCACGTCTTCGCTGGCATGGCCGTGCTTGAGCTTTTCGGCGATGTCGTCGACCGAGACGCCGAGCACCGCCGCCGCCATCCCACGCGGATCCTGAAGGCGAATACAGCCATGGCTGAGCGCCCGCATATCGCGCTGGAAGAAGGATTTTTGCGGCGTGTCGTGCATGTAGATGGCGTGCTTGTTGGGGAACAGGATCTTCAGTTCGCCCAGCGCATTGGCTTCGCTCGGCTGCTGGCGCACGCTGTAGGGAATGTTGGCGCCGTAGGCGCCCCAATTGACCGAGGAAGAGGGAACCCGCCTGCCGCGCGAATCGGTCACCTCGTAGCCGGCACGGTCGAGATAGCCCGGATCGCCACGCAGCCTTGGCAGCATCTCGTTGACGATGATCGACTGCGGCACGCCCCAATAGGGATGGAAATCGACCTGCTTGATCTCCTTGAAGAAGAAGGCGGTCTGGTTGGTGGTCCGGCCGATGACGACGCGGGTCTTCAGCTTCTCCTCGCCATTGTCGATATAGCTGGCGGTGAAGGCGGGCTGGTTGATGAAGACCCGCGGGCTGCCGAGATCGGACGGCATCCAGCGCAATTCTTCCAGCGCGACCTGCACCTTCTGCAGCCTGTCGGCCTTGGACGTGCCGGCGAGCGAGGCGACGGTGCGCGGGCCGATGACCCCATCGCCCTTCATGCCGGCCTTCACCTGCACGGCCTTGATGATCGGAACCAGTTCGGGAACATAGACATCGCTGGTGCCGAGACGAGACAGGATCTCGCCATAGGCGCCGCCCATCTCGTCGTCGAGATTGCGCGCGATCAGCGTCAGCAGCTTCGGCAGTTCGGCGCTGGTCTCGCCGGGCTTCAGCAACAGCTTGGGATCGACGACGATTTCGTTTTCGGCGCTCGCCTGCAGCGATTCAAGTTCGACGCGCAGCGCCTGATATTCCGCGTTCTGCGGGTGCCGCGATTCGAGGTAGGTGCGCACTTCCTGGGTGTGAGCCAGCGTCTTGAGCGCGCCTTCCATGTCGACCGGCTTCGGCGGAAATTCATAGTAGCCGGTGATGCGATTGGGATCGACGCGCCCGCTCTGGGCGTCACGGGCATAGCGCAGTACGCGCGCCGACAGCGCCATCTCGAAGCGGACGAGTTCCTTCAGATGGGCGTCGGCATCGACTGCCGATGCGTTGGCTGCCGGCACCTCGACCGTGTAGTCGGCCGACGTGAGACCATAGCTTGCGGCTTCGCCAAGCACCCGCACCGCATCCTGGGCGCGGGCATTGGGATTGCCCTCGTTCACCCAGATGAAATCAGGATTGGCAGAGTAATAGGCAATCAGTGCCTTGGCGATATCGGGCTCGGCATAGAGTTCATAGTCACTAAGGCCTGCAACGGCTTCGCGGAAGGCAGTGCTGGTCGCCGACGGCACAAAGGCGGCGTCTTCAGCTGTTGCCACCTGGGGAGGTGCTGCCACCAACGCGGCAAAGTCGACGCGCACCAGCCGGTCGGCCTTGTAGGTGTAGTAGGACGGGCTGCTGATCCTGGTGCCGCCGCCGCCCGATACGGCGGGCTTCGGCTTGCGCTTTGGCGGCGGCGGGAATTCGCCTTGCGGCCTGTGCTTGACGCCACCGCCGAACAGCATGTCGAACAGGCCTTGCGCGCTTGCCTGCGGCACACCGAAGGCCAGTGCTGCCGCCACTGCAAGCGGCATCACGGTGGCTTTATTTCCGAGGAATTTCATTAATCACCCGCTCCGGCTGCAAGCCGGCTCCCGTTCCGCGCCGCTAGACGATCTTGCCAACCGCATGGCGGATGTAAGGCGCTACTATACCGATTCATACCGATTTCGTTAAGCTTCCATAAATTTCCGCAGGCCTGTTGCAGAACGGTTTCACAACATCGTGACGTCTGGAGCGGCGTTGCCGCTCCAGACCGGTCAAAGCGGCTGCTGCTTCAGGCGTTGGCGCCACCGTCGATGGTGAGCGCGGCGCCGGTGACGAAGCGCCCTTCCGGACCGGCGAGCCAGGCAACCATGCCGGCGATCTCGTCAGCCTTGCCGAAGCGGGGCGTCGCCATCTTCCGCCGCTGGTGTTCGGCATGCGGGCCTTCGGCCGGGTTCATGTCGGTGTCGGTCGAACCGGGATGAACGACGTTGGCGGTGATGCCGCGCGGACCCAGGTCTCGCGCCAGCGCCTTGGTCAGGCCGACCAGCGCAGCCTTGCTGGTCGAATAGGCGCTGAGGCTGGTGTCGGTGACGCGCTCGGCCAGATTGCTGCCGATCGAAATGATGCGGCCGCCCTCGCCCATGTGAGCCGCTGCCGCCTTCGAGGCCACGAACGGCGCTCTCAGATTAACCTCAATGGTCTCGTCAAAGTCGGCCAGCGACATCTGTTCGATGGGCGCCGCGCGCCAGATGCCGGCGCTGTTGACCAGGATGTCGAGCTGGCCGAAGGCATTCACCGCCTCGGCGACCGAGCCTTCGATGGCGGCGGCGTCGCGATTGTCGGCTTGGATGGCGATCGCGCGACCACCTGCCGCTATAATCTCGGCGACGACAGCTTGGGCCGGCGCCGAGCTGTTGACGTAGGTGATGGCGACGTCGGCGCCATCGGCCGCAAGCCGTTTTGCTATCGCAGCACCTATGCCGCGGCTGCCGCCGGTGACCAGTGCTGCCTTGCCGTTCAATCCGTTCGCTGACATGTCATTCTCCGTTATGTAACGATCGATACATAAATATCTGGCAACCTTGCCTGGCGACGTCAAGTGAATTATGTATCGATCAACACAGAAAAGATCGTCATGCCGGAAAGAGGCCGTCCCCGCACCTTCGATCGAACCGCCGCCTTGCGGCAGGCGATGGAGCTGTTCTGGGCCAAAGGCTATGAGGGCACCTCGATCGCCGGACTGACCGCGGCGATGGGGATCAGCTCGCCCAGCCTCTATGCCGCCTTCGGCAGCAAGGAGGCGCTGTTTCTGGAAGCGACCGAGTATTACACCCGCAACGAAGGCACCGAGATCTGGAGCGCGCTGGACGAAGCGCCGACGGCATGCCAGGCGATCGAGAATTTCCTGCGCCAGACGGCAAAAGCGTACTCTCAGGACGACCGCCCGCAGGGCTGTCTCATCGCGCTGGGCGCACTGCACCAGGATTCAAGCAGCGGCGCGATCTGCGATGATTTGCGCCGCCGCCGCGCCGAAAACCACACCCTCTTGCTGAGACGGCTGGAACGCGGTGTGGCGGAAGGCGAATTGCCGGCGGGCTTCGACAGCAACGCGGCGGCGACCTTCTATGCGACGGTCCAGCACGGCATGTCGATCCAGGCCCGCGACGGCGCCTCGTGCGAAGCGCTGATGGCCACAGTGGCCGGAGCGATGGCGGCGTGGCAGGGGCTGGTCGGAACAGCGTGACAAAGCGCGGAGCTTGTGCTGGAAATCCAGTCGGCGGCGAAATGCGCCGGGAGGGATCATCCGTGAAAAAAGGGTATCGCGAGTTGCTCGACGAGGCCAATGCCGAGATCGAGGTGGTCTCGCCCGAGGAAGCGGCCGGGCTGCTCGACGACGAGGACACCATCTTCGTCGACCTGCGCGATCCACGCGAGATCGAGCGGGACGGCCAGATCCCCGGCGCCAAACATGTCACTCGCGGCATGCTGGAATTCTGGATCGATCCCGAAAGCCCTTACCACAAGCCGTTCTTTGCCTCGGGCAAAAGCTTCGTCTTCTTTTGCGCCGGCGGCTGGCGCTCGGCGCTGGCCACCAAGACGGCGCAGGATATGGGGCTGTCGCCGGTCAAGCACATCCTTGGCGGCTATACCGCCTGGAAGGCGGCCGGATTGCCCGTCGAGCCGGGCGGCAAGAAGAACGGTTAGCTCACCGCTCCGGCGTTGTCGGAGTCGACAATACACCCATTGGAATCAATGCAGTATCGGCTCGCGCTCGTTTTTGACAAAAGTCACAGCGCGTTCGACAACACCTTTGTCGGCGAGAATGCGACGGTGGCCGAGCCCATCGGCCCAGTGCAGCCGCACATGGCTGCCGGCGCCGGCATAACGTGTGGCATGATCGGCGGGGACTTCGCGGTCGTCCGGCGCGTGGATGACCAGCGTCGGCACCGGCGCCTCAGCCAACTGGCGGTCGCCGGTGAATTCATGCAGCGGCCGGCCCGACAGCCTTTTCACCTGATCGGCCATGGAAACCTGCGAACGCGGACCGACATTGAGCATGCGGCTGAAGTCGGCGAAGATCGCCGGCAGGGAACTTGGCGCGGCGACCAGCACCAGCCGCTCGGCCGCGACGGGCTGGATACCCTTGATCGAACCGGCAATGGCATTGGCGGCGACGGCGCCACCGAAGGAATGGCCGACGATCGCCTTGAACGGACCGAACCATTCGCCGGCGACCCTGACCGCCTCGACCGCATTGACCATATTGAGATGACGGCCCAGCGACTGGCCATGGCCCGGCAGGTCGAGCGAGGCGACCCGGTAGCTCGCATCGCGAAAGCCTTCGATCAGCGCCCGCATATATTCCGTGCGCGAACGCCAGCCATGGACCACCAGCACCGTGCCGGCGGACGCCCTGCCCGGCTCGGGCCGGAATTCGTGCACCATGACGCAGCCGGCCTTGGTCGTCAGCCGATGATGGCGCGCCTCGGCCATGAAGCCGGCGGCGCGGTCGACCGCACGCCGCTCGCCGTCGCTGAGCGCCTTCACGCTCGGCGTGCGGCAGAACAGTTCGAAGGCGGCGCGCCCGCTCAGGCGGGGCGCCACATGCTCGGCGGCGCGGAACACGCCCCGGATGACCTTCAGTCCAAATGATGCCATAGTGGCGATCCATCCATTCCGTTCAAGCATGAACATAATAGTTCAAACATGAACATTAAACAAGAGCTGCCCTGGGACAACCCGCGCTTTCGCAACTGGGTCGCGGTGGCGCGCGCCTGCCATGTGCTGGAGCGTACGCTGGCGGTAAAGCTGGCGCCGCTGGATCTCAAGCCGGCGCAGCTCGACGTGCTGATGAACCTCTATCGCCATCCCGGCATGTCGCAGCACGATCTCGCCCGCAAACTGCTGGTCGGCCGCTCCAACATCACCATGCTGTTGCCGCAGCTCGAGGCGCGCGGCCTGCTGCGCCGCGAAGGCGATGAGAAGGACAAGCGCGTGCTGCGGCTGACGCTTACCGAGGCCGGCACGGAGCTCCTGATGAAAGCGCTGAAGGTGCATATGGCGCTGATCGAAAAGGCGATGAGCCAGTCGACAGCGGAACAGTGCGACATGATCGGCGAACAGATGCGCAAGATCTATGACGTGCTGAAGGATACCTGAGCCGTTCGATCCACGCGCCTCCCACCTCACCACATCGTCTTCTTCGCCCGCTCCGGCCATTCCTTGTCGTAAGTACCGGCATCGATATTCTTGCGGCTGGTGACTTCCAGGATTGTTCCGGGTGTCGGCAGCGATTTCGGGTCGACGTGCTTTGCCGGGTTCCACAGCTCCGAGCGAACGATGGCGCGGGCGCACTGGAAATAGACCGAATCGACATCGACCACGGTGACCGAGCGCGCCGGCTTGCCTTCGACGGCGAAGGAGGCGCAAAGCGCGGCGTCGGTGGTGATGCGGGCGCGGCCGTTGACGCGCAGCGTCGTGCCCGAACCCGGCACAAGAAACAGCAGCCCGACGCGAGGATCGCGGATGATGTTCTTAAGCGAATCGGCGCGGTTGTTGCCGCGCCTGTCCGGCATCATCAGCGTTTTCGGGTCATGCATGCGCACAAAGCCGGCGAGATCGCCGCGCGGCGAACAGTCCAGCCCTTCCGGCCCGCTCGTCGCCAGGGCGACAAAAGGCGAGGCTTCGATGAAGGCGGCATATTCGGGAATGACGTGGTCGAGTTCCTTGACCGTCGACGCTTCGCCGGGCAGGCCGTAGAGGGCTTCGAGCTGTTCGACCGTGGTGATGTCAGACATTTTCCCGTCTCCGAACCGTTGCCAGCGTTACCCCCAGTCAATGACGTTTTGCCGACAGTGCCGAACTAGCGGTCGCGGCTCAGTCCCTTCTCCTGGAGCTCGGCGAGATAGGCATTCCAGCGCGCGTCCTTTTCGTGGCCAAGCGTGTGCAGGTAATTCCAGGTGAAGATGCCGGTGTCGTGGAAATCGTCGAAGGTGATGCGCACGGCGTAGTTGCCGACCGGCTCGATCTTCAGGATAGCAACGTTACGCTTGCCGGGAACCGTCACCCGCTGGTCCGGCGAATGGCCCTGCACCTCGGCCGAGGGTGAAGCGACGCGCAGCAGTTCGGCCGGCAGTTCGAACGGCCGATGATCGGGAAAGGTGACGGACAGCAGTTTTCTGTCCTTCGAGACCCTGAGTTCCTTCGGCGCCGTCATTGTTCTGCATCCCGCATCAATCCGCCCTTCCCTACGCTGCTTCGCGCGAGCGGAAAAGGCCATTTGGACCCGGCCGACATCGGATGTCGGCCAGGGAATGTCACCAAAGATCGAGAGCGGCTATCTTGAATGGCGGGTTGGATCGTATCACATAGCCGTATATAACGGCACCACTCGCAGCATTGGAAACGCTTGAACGCATGGACATGATCGATCCCTTCGGTCGCACGATCAGCTACTTGCGCGTGTCGGTCACCGACCGCTGCGATTTCCGCTGCACCTATTGCATGGCCGAGGACATGGCGTTCCTGCCCAAGAAGGACCTGCTGTCACTCGAGGAACTCGACCGGCTCTGCACCGTCTTCATCGAAAAGGGCGTGCGCAAACTGCGCCTCACCGGCGGCGAGCCGCTGGTGCGCAAGAACATCATGCATCTGGTGCGCCAGCTGTCGCGGCACCTGAAGAGCGGCGCGCTGGAAGAGTTGACGCTGACCACCAATGGCTCGCAGCTGTCGCGCTTTGCCGCCGAGCTTGCCGATTGCGGTGTCGAGCGCATCAATGTCTCGCTGGATACGCTCGATGCCGACAAGTTCCACGCCATCACCCGCTGGGGCCATCTCGGCAAGGTCATGCAAGGCATCGATGCCGCGCAGGCGGCGGGGCTGAAGGTGAAGCTCAACGCCGTTGCGCTGAAGGACTTCAACGACGTCGAGCTGCCGGAGATGATGCGCTGGGCGCATGGCCGCGGCATGGACTTGACCGTCATCGAAACCATGCCGATGGGCGAGATCGACGCCGACCGGACCGACCAGTATCTGCCGCTATCGCTGCTGCGCGCTTCGCTCGAGCGCCAGTTCACGCTGAGCGACATCCCCTACAAGACCGGCGGTCCGGCCCGCTACGTCCATGTCGCAGAGACCGGCGGCAGGCTGGGCTTCATCACGCCGATGACGCATAATTTCTGCGAAAGCTGCAACCGCGTGCGGCTGACCTGCACCGGCACGCTCTATATGTGCCTGGGTCAGGAGGATGCCGCCGACCTGCGCGCGCCGTTGCGTGCCTCAGAAGGCAACGAGCTGGTCGCTGCTGCCATCGACGAAGCGATCGGCCGCAAGCCGAAAGGCCATGATTTCATCATCGACCGCCGCACCAGCCGCCCGTCGGTGTCGAGACATATGAGCGTCACCGGCGGCTGATTTTCTCCGCGATTGGTGCAGAATGCTTCCGTTGGAAGCGAGGGGGATTTCCATGCAGCGTGTTTGCCAAACCGGGCTGTCAGCGCTGGTCGTGGCCCTATCATTGGCGACCACAGTGGCGCTCGCAAAGCCGTTCACCTACATCAATGCGCGCTATGGCACGGTGTGCACGTTCCCGAGCCAGATTTTCAGCAAGCCGATGGCTGAGTCCCTCAATGGCGACGGTCGAAAATGGCTTAGCCCCGATGGTGCGAGCTTGTCCTGTTACGGCGGATACAAGCTGACGGAAGATACGCCCGACAGTCTGGTTGAAAAGGAAAAAGCCGACCCTGACTCTGGGGAAAAGGTCACTTACAGCAAAACCGGTAAGAACTGGGCAGTGGTCTCAGGCACCAAAGGCGACAAGATCTTCTATACCCGAATCGTCTTCGAAAAAGAGGATGCAATCCATACAGTCTGGATCGAATATCCCGCCTCGCTCAAGGCCAAGTACGACCCACTGGTCGGCGCTATCGGCGACAGCCTGCATGGGGCTGAGCAACACTGGGAATAAATCGCTCTCGACGCTGCAAACCCGATTTACCGCCATCGCGTTCCGCCCTAAATTTCGGCCTATAGCGGCTCGTCGCTCGGTTTGGGGGAATACGACATGCGCACATTCTTACTTTCTCTTGCAATGCTTGGGTTTGCCGTCGCGCCGGCAGCAGCACAGTCCATCGGTGGCAGCTACACCGTTGCGGGCACCAATTTCGACGGCTCGAAATATGGCGGCGAAGCCACCATCACACTGACCAGCGAGACCACCTGCACCATCCATTGGGAGACGGGCGGATCATCGTCGGACGGCATCTGCATGCGCAACGACGATGCCTTCTCCGCCGGCTATGTCATGGGCAAGGAAATCGGTCTCGTCGTCTACAAGGTAGAAGATGACGGCTCGCTGCACGGCCTGTGGACCATCGCCGGTAAGAACGGCAGCGGCACCGAGGTGCTGACGCCGAAATGAGCCTGCCGGTCATCGGCCAGCCCTCTCAGGGATTTCTATGGGTCACGGGTGAAAATCCGTGGCCTATTTCTTTGACGTTGCTGTCTTGCCGCCGGCTGCTACAGGCTTGAGCGGTTCACCGTTTCGCCGAAACGTCGAACCGCTTTATTCTTTGTTTTCACGCAATTCCGGACGGAAAACCGTTTCACACTTTTCCTGGAATTGCTCTTGCAAAACCGGTAACGCCCTTGCCTCTTTCCCCAAACATTCGCGGCGCGCTGTGCATGATGGTGGCCATGATCGGCTTCACCCTCAACGACGCCATCACCAAGTTCTCGTCGGAATCGATGAACATGGCGCAGGTGATGCTGGTGCGCGGCGCCTTTGCGTCGCTGCTCGTCGGCCTGCTCGCCTGGCAGCAAGGCGCGCTCGCGCGACCGAGGTCGATGCTGCAGCCGCTGGTGGCGCTTCGCGTGGTCGCCGAGGCCGGCGCCACCGTCGCCTTCCTTGTGGCATTAGCGCATCTGCCGATCGCCAATGTCTCGGCGGTGCTGCAGGCGCTGCCGCTGGCGGTGACGATGGGGGCGGCACTCGTATTCAACGAAGCGGTCGGCTGGCGGCGCTGGCTGGCGATCGCGGTCGGCTTCGGCGGCGTGCTGATCATCGTGCGGCCAGGCTTCGAAGGCTTCAGCGTCTATTCGCTGTACGCACTCGTCAGCGTCGCCTGTTGCGCAGTACGTGACCTCGCCACCAAGCGCATCCCGAGCGCTATCCCGACCTTGCTGGTGTCGACGGCAACGGCAATCGCCATGACCATCGTTGGCGCCGTGCTCCTGTCGCCGATGGGCGGCTGGACGCCGATGTCCGGCAAAGGCACGGCACTTTTGGCATTGGCGGCGGTGCTGGTGCTGATCGGCTACCAGTTCATCATCATGGCAATGCGGGCCGGCGACATCTCCTTCATTGCGCCATTCCGCTACACCGCCCTCTTTTGGTCGATGCTGCTTGGCCTCATCATCTTCGGCGATGTCCCCGACCTGCCGATGATCGTTGGCTCCGCAATCATCATCGGCTCCGGCCTCTACGCGCTCTATCGCGAGCGGGTCGTCGGCCGGCAGAAGCCGGCGGCCGAAAGCGCTGGACCCGACATGGCGCCGGACGGCATATAGGTTGGCCATGAGCCAAGACATTGCAGGAATTATCCTGGCCGGAGGCCTGTCACGGCGCATGGGCGGCGGCGACAAGACTTTGCTGGCGCTTGGCGGGCGTCCGCTTCTCGACCATGTCGTTGCCCGCCTGGCGCCGCAGGTCGGATCGCTGGCGCTCAGCGCCAATGGTGACCCGGCGCGCTTCGCCGCGGCCGGTCTTCCGGTTCTCGCCGATGCGGTCGAAGGCTATGCCGGACCGCTTGCCGGAATCCTCACCGGCCTCGAATGGGCGGCAGCGAACACCGCTTGCACGGCATTGGCGACGGCCGCCGGCGACACGCCGTTTCTGCCGGTGGATCTGGTCGAGAGGCTGGCTGCGGCTGTTGACGAGCGACCAGGCTCCATCGCTGTTGCCAGTTCCGGCGGCAGGCGGCATCCGACCTTTGCGCTGTGGCCGCTCGGGCTGCGTGAGGCCTTGCGCCATTTCCTGATCGAGGACAACAGGCGCGTCTCCGCCTTCATCGAGCGGCACGACTGTGTCAAAGTGGCATTTCCGTTGCTGACCCACGGCAGTGACGAGATCGACCCGTTCTTCAACATCAACACACCGCCCGACCTTGCGGTGGCCGAGCGTCTGTTGCAGAGCATCGGCCCATGAACATCTTCGGCATCACCGGCTGGAAGAATTCCGGCAAGACCACACTGACCGAGAAGCTGGTCACAGAGCTCGTCCGGCGCGGCTGGACAGTGTCGACGGTCAAACACGCCCATCATGAGTTCGACATCGACAAGCCTGGCGCCGACAGCTTTCGTCACCGCCAGGCGGGCGCCACCGAAGTCGCGGTGGTGTCGGGCAAACGCTGGGCGCTGATGCATGAATTGCGCGGTGAGGACGAGCCGACGCTGGAGACGGTCCTGTCGCGGTTGGCCCCGTGCGACATCGTGCTGGTCGAAGGCTACAAGCGCGAGGCGCACAAAAAGATCGAGACCCGGCGGCGGGAGGCCAAGGACCGCTCGCCGCTGTCGGCGAACGACGGACATATCGTGGCGATTGCCGCCGACTTCGCGGTTACCGGCGAAAGCCTGCCTGTGTTCGATCTCGACGACACGGAAGGGATAGCCGACTTCATCGAGCGCATGACCGGCCTCAAACCTTGAGGCCCCTGCCCTCGCCCGGGTCAGCCGCCCTCTTCAGCCGTTGCATTGTCTAAGCGCGTCGCGCCTGAACGGCCTCATGCGACGCGCTTCAGGTTGTTTTATTTATGCATGTCGTCGTCCCAAAACCGCTGCGCACTTTTGGGCGACATGCATTAACCCGGCGTCGGCATTGGCTGGACCCGCAAATCCCGCAAGCAACGGTTTTACAGTTGCTTTTCTCCCGAAAACAGTGGGAGTATCGCGCCAGCGGGCGGTCAAAAGCACCGCCCCACAGAGCCGTTCCGGAACGACGGCCGGGAGCCATAAAGAGAGGACTATCATGCGTATTGCACTGCGTATCGCGCTCGCCGCATCGGCTGCGCTGCTGACGCTCGGCGTCGCCCAGGCTCAGGAAACGACCCTGAGAATCGGCACCGAAGGCGCGTACCCCCCATTCAACAACCTGACCTCCGACGGCCAGCTCGTGGGCTTCGACATCGACATCGCCAAGGCGCTCTGCGACGAGATGAAGGTCAAGTGCACCTTCGTCGCCCAGGATTGGGACGGCATCATTCCGGCCCTGCAGGCCGGCAAGTTCGACGCCATCGTCGCCTCGATGTCGATCACGCCGGAGCGCGCCGAGAAGGTCGACTTCACCCACAAATACTACAACACGCCGTCGGCGATCGCGGTACCCAAGGATTCGACCCTCAAGGGCGTGACCAAGGAAGACCTGGCCGGCAAGACCATCGGCGTCGCAACCACCACGACGCATTTCAATTATGCCTCGAAAACCTATACGGACAGCACGGTCAAGGGCTATCCGAGCAGCCCCGAAGAGCAGGCCGATCTCGCCAATGGCCGTCTCGACGCGATCGAGGACGATATCGTCGTGTTGCAACAGTTCCTGGATTCGCCTGATGGCGCCTGCTGCAAGATTCTCGGCCAGCCTTCGCCGCAGCCGGTCGATATCTTTGGACCGGGCGCCGGCATCGCCGTGCGCAAGGGCGAGACGGATCTGGTCAACAAGTTGAACAGCGCCATCGACGCAATCCGCGCCAACGGAAAGTACAAGGCAATCAACGACAAGTACTTCAAGTTCGACGTCTTCGGCGCCGAGTCCTGATCGTCTGAAACAAGGCGGCAGGGGAAGTTTCCTGCTGCCGCCTTGGCCTGACAGAAGTGGAGACAAGACCCGTCAATGCCAAGCCAGAACATATGGATACTTCTCACTTGGGGACCCGATGGCTGGATTGACGATATTGCCTATGGCGCACTGGTCACGATTGCGCTCGCGCTGGCGACACTGCCGATCGGCCTGACGATCGGCTTTTTCGTCGCCTGGGCAAAACAATCCGAAGAGCCGTCGCTTCGCGTGGCTGCCAACATCTACACCACGGTGTTTCGCGGACTGCCGGAACTGGTGACGCTTTTCCTGTTCTTCTTCGGCATGCCGATCCTCTTGCAGTATGTCATCCGTCTGTTCAGGCCGGAAGCGACGGTCGATGTCGACAGCTTCCTCGCCGGCATGATCGTGCTGTCGCTGATCTTTTCGTCGTATTCCAGCGAAGTCTTCCTGTCGGCCTTTCGCGCCATTCCGAAGGGCCAGTACGAGGGCGGCTATGCGATCGGGCTGTCGAAATGGCAGACGATGCGCAAGGTGATCCTGCCGCAGCTGCTGCGCATCGCCTTCCCCGGCCTTGAGAATTGCTGGCTGAGCCTGCTCAAGGACACGGCCCTGGTGTCGGTCGTCAACCTGGCTGAAACCTTGCGCAACGCCGGCGTGGCGGCCCGTGTCACCAAACATTCCTTCCTGTTCTACAGTGTCGCGGCGATGGTGTTTCTCATCCTTGCCATCCTGTCGTCGATCGCCACCGGCTTCATCCTGCGTTCGCTCGGGCGGAGGGAGGCACGATGAGCGTCGTGACGCGCGCCGCCGTCGACATCGAGAAGCCACCACCACGGGCGCGGGGCTGGCCGCGGGCCCGTGTCGTCGGCTATGCACTGGTCGGCTTCTGGATCCTGTTCGGCATCGGCATCGCCGTCTATCTGGTTTACGCCTGGAATGGCGAGTTCTTCGCCAGATACGCGCCTGCCTATCTGCAGGGCTTGGGAACCACGCTTGCGTTGGTGGCCATCTCGATGGTGCTCGGCGCGCTCTTTTCGCTGCCCGTCACCTATGCCCGCATGTCAACGAACCGCTATTTGTCTGTCCTGGCCTATTGCTACGTCTATTTCTTCCGCGGCACGCCGCTGCTCGTCCAGGTCTATCTCGTCTATTACGGCCTGGGCTCATTCCGGGTGCAGCTCGAATCCGTCGGACTGTGGTGGTTCTTCCGCGACGCCTTCAATTGCGGTGTGTTCGCCTTCGCGCTCAACACCGCCGCCTACCAGGCCGAAATCCTGCGCGGCGCCATAGAAAGTGTTCCGAGGGGCCAATGGGAGGGCGCTGCTTCGCTCGGCCTGCACAAATTGCAGACGCTGCGCAAGGTCGTCCTGCCGCAGGCCTTTATCGTCGCGCTCCGGCCCTACGGCAATGAACTCGTCTTGATGATCAAGGCTTCCGCCATCGTTGCCATCATCACCGTCTATGATTTGATGGGCAACGCGAAGCTGGCCTACGCCAAGTCCTTCGACTTCCAGGCCTATGTCTGGGTCGCCATCGTCTATCTGGTGATGGTCGAGATCCTGCGCCACGGCGTCGAATGGATCGAGCGACGGATCACCATTCATCTGATCCGCTGAGCGGTCGGCTGTACCAGTCGATCGGCTCATGCGCGTCTTGACGAATGGCGCGTAGAGCCTAGAGCTTTCCAAGACAATTCCGTTCCGTCTGAAGGGCAAACTCATGGCATCTGTGGCATTTCTCGGTCTTGGCGTGATGGGCTATCCCATGGCCGGGCACCTCAGGAACAAAGGCGGCCACGACGTCACCGTCTACAACCGCACCGCGGCGAAAGCCGAGCAATGGGTTGCCCAGCATGGCGGCAAGTCTGCCGCGACGCCGGCGGAGGCCGCAGAGGGCCAGGACTTCGTCTTCTCCTGCGTCGGCAATGACGACGATCTGCGCTCGGTGACGACCGGGGCCCATGGCGCCTTCGCCGCGATGAAAAAAGGCTCCGTCTTCATCGACAACACCACGGCTTCGGCCGAAGTCGCGCGCGAACTGGCCGACGCCGCCGAAAAGGCCGGTTTTTCCTTCCTCGACGCGCCGGTTTCCGGCGGCCAGGCGGGCGCCGAGAACGGCGTGCTGACGGTGATGGTCGGCGGCGAGCAGGCTGCCTTCGACAAGGCCAGGCCGGTCATCGACGCCTTCGCCCGCATGGTCGGGCTGATGGGTCCGTCGGGCGCCGGCCAGCTCACGAAAATGATCAATCAGATTACCATTGCCGGGCTGGTTCAGGGACTGGCCGAAGGCATCCATTTCGGCAAAAAGGCCGGGCTCGACATCGAGAAGGTCATCGAGGTGATTTCCAAGGGCGCTGCCGGGTCCTGGCAGATGGAGAACCGCCACAAGACGATGAATGCCGGTAAATATGATTTCGGCTTTGCCGTCGACTGGATGCGCAAGGATCTCGGCATCTGCCTCGATGAAGCCGACCGCAATGGCGCGAGACTGCCGGTGACCGCCCTTGTCGACCAGTTCTACAAGGATGTGCAGGCGATGGGCGGCAAGCGCTGGGACACCTCGTCCCTGCTGGCGCGCCTGGAAAAATAGGCGTTCGCAATGGCCGAGCTTTCGCCCCAATCGAGCGCCGATGAGATCGTCGCCCATTTGC
This sequence comes from Mesorhizobium sp. C264A, assembly GCF_040324515.1. Lineage (NCBI taxonomy): Bacteria > Pseudomonadati > Pseudomonadota > Alphaproteobacteria > Hyphomicrobiales > Phyllobacteriaceae > Mesorhizobium > Mesorhizobium sp. C264A. The sequence goes on from NZ_JAMYVY010000001.1 coordinate 1,687,539, forward strand.
GCTCGATCGGCTCGGAGGACAATCGCCGCGGTATGCTGCGCTACGGCATCAAGATCGAGCGCGCGCTCGGCATCTCGCATGGCATGCAGCGGCAGATCGCCAAAAAGATCAAGCGCAACCACGAACGAGCCTTCGAGCTATGGCAGACCGGCATCATGGAGGCGCAGTTCATCGCTTCCGTCACGGCCGACCCGAAGCGCTTCTCAGCCGCGGATGCACGACAATGGGCGTCGTCCTTCGATTCCTGGGATATCGTCGACGGCGTCTCCGATCTCTTCGTCGACACGGACGCCTGGAAGGAGCTGATCGAGGAGTTCGCGGCGGACGAGCGCGAGTTCGTTCGGCGCACGGCCTTTGCCATGATGGCCTGGTCCGTCGTGCACCGGAAGCAGGAGCCGGTGGCGACTTTCCTCGGCTTCCTGCCGATCATCGAAGGGCATGCCGCCGACAGCCGCAATTTCGTGAAGAAGGCGGCAAACTGGGCGCTTCGTTCGATCGGCAAGCGATCGTTGGAGATGCACGGTGCTGCCCTTGCCGTGGCCGAACGGCTGGCCCAGTCGACCGACAAGACGGCTCGCTGGATTGGCAAGGACGCCGTACGGGAACTCACCAATGCCAAGATCATCGAGCGGATCGCCGCCAGAAAAGGCTGACCTGGCCAACGTCCGGTTCACCGAGGTGACGCGGCAGACGCGCGCCGATTTCGAAGGCCTCTTCGAAGCGCAAGGCGGTCCGAAGTATTGCTGGTGCATGGTCTGGCGGCCCCTGCCCGGCCGCCGCGAGCATGTTCAGCACGCCGAGTTGAAACGGGCCATGATGGCGCTTGTCGAGGCCGGCACGCCGGTCGGAATCTTGGCCCAGATTGACGGCAAGACCGTCGGCTGGTGCTCGGTCGCGCCGCGCCAGACATATCGGAAGCTGACGTCGCAACAGGACGATGACGAGACCGGCATCTGGTCGATCGTCTGCTTCTATGTGCCAAGGGCGCTGCGCGGCGGCGGGCTGGCGGCAGCGCTGCTTGACGCTGCCATAGATCACGCCTTTGCCAAGGGCGCCGGCGTGATCGAGGCCTACCCGGTCGGCGAGGCATCGCCGAGCTACCGTTTCATGGGGTTTCGCGACATGTTCATCGCTCGCGGGTTCCATGAGGTCGGCATGGCCGGCTCTCGCAGACATGTGATGCGGCTCGAGCGTTGACGCGATCGGCCGCGGCGTCTTTACTCCTGCACAAAGGAAGCGGCCGATGAGCAGTCCTCTCAAATCGACCTTGGCGCTTGCAGCCGCGTTGTTGGTGTTCACCGCTACCAACGCCTCAGGCCAAACCGCGCGCATCTTCTGGAAAGATCTGCGTCCTGCGACGCAGGCGGTGGCCGAAGATGCCGGTCTGCCGATGATTGCGGCAAAACTGCCCGATCGTGGCGAGACATTGTCGCTCAACCTGCAAGACAAGATAGTACAATTAGCCGGCTACGCATTGCCGGTCGACCGTGATGGCGATCTCGTCTACCAATTCCTGCTGGTGCCGTGGACAGGCGCTTGCAGCCACATGCCGACGCCGCCGCCCAACCAGATCGTGCTGGTGACGCCGGCCCGTCCCTACAAGATGTCGCAGTCCTATGAGTCGGTTGCCGTGACCGGCGCTTTGCGGCCCGGCTTGGAGAAGAGCCAGTTGTTCATTCTCGACGGCGTCAGCATCATCCAGTCCGGCTACACCGTACGCAAAGCCGATGTGGTGGCAGTCGACACGGTGCCGGACACGATCACGCTGCCGGTCAACTCGCCCTGGAGTTTCCTCAACAAAAAGAAGAACTAAACGGCGCCTGCTTGTGCAGCGTCACCGCCCAGTCACGGACAACCGCGCTCAGGCCGCGTTGGCGCCGGATTCCTTGTCCAGCAGCATGTAGTCGAGCGGCATTTCGGTCGTGTACTTGATCTGCTCCATGGCGAAGGACGACGATACGTCGCGGATCTCGATCTTGGCGATCAGCCGCTTGTAGAAGGCGTCATAGGCGGCGATATCGGGCACCACGACGCGCAAGAGATAATCGACGTCGCCGCTCATGCGGTAGAATTCGACCACCTCGGGAAATTCCTGGATGACTTCCGAGAAACGCCGCAGCCATTCATGGCTGTGCGAATTGGTGCGGATCGACACGAAGACGGTGACGCGCACATTGACCTTTTCGTGGTCGAGAATGGCGACGCGCCGCTTGATGACTCCCTCTTCCTCCAGCTTCTGGATGCGGCGCCAGCACGGCGTCGTCGACAGGCCGACTTTCTTGGCGACATCGGCAACCGCGAGCGTCGCGTCCTCCTGCAGGAGGCGGAGAATTTTTCTGTCGAGGCGATCCATTGAGGTGCTCCTGGTGCAGGCCGCGTTCCCTCGAGCGCGACGCGCTTTGGGAATAGATTGGCTATACTCCCTCTTATTTCGACCTTTCACAAGAAAGAAATTCTGCCGGATGGCACAAAAGCGAGTGATATCTTGCTTAAAGTCTAATCTATGCGATAGCGGATTTCCGATCTCAGAAACGGCAGCAAATCCATTTCAAACCATGGATTCTGCTTCAGCCATCCTGAGTTGCGCCATGACGGGTGTGGCAGCGGCAGCACTTTCAGGCTGGCCGGCGCATCCCAGATGGTGCGCCAGTCCTTCACGGTTTCGGTCAGCGACGGCCGGCGCGTGGCGCCCATATGCCAGGATTGCGCGTAGGAGCCGATTGTCAAAACGAGGTCGATCTGCGGCATCAGCGCCATCAGCGGCGCGCGCCAGGCCAGCGCGCATTCTCGGCGCGGCGGCAGGTCGCCGCCCTTGGCGTCCTGGCCGGGGAAGCAGAACCCCATTGGCACGATGGCGAATTTATCCGTGTCGTAGAATTCCTCGCTTGTCACGCCCAGCCAGCTTCGCAAGCGGTCGCCGGAGGCGTCGGTGAACGGCATGCCCGACAAATGCACCTTTGTGCCTGGCGCCTGGCCGGCGAGCAGGATGCGGGCGCTGGATGATGGCAGCAGCACCGGGCGCGGCTCGTGCGGCAGTGGCCTGCCGACCGGAGTGTCGACGCAGATGCGGCAGGCGCGGACCTTTGCCGTCAAGCGTTCGAGTTCCGCCTCCATCAGGCGGAAGCGCTCGGACGGCTGGAGACGGCGCTGTACCAGCGCAGCACGTTGGTGCACTCGTCCGGCACTTTGATGCGCGCCGGTTTCATGAAATCCATGGCGATCATGCCGGTGATATCGGCGATCGAATAGGCGTCGCCGGCGGCGAATTCGCGGTTTGCCAGTTCGGGCTCGAGCAGTTTCAGGAATTCAACCGCTTTCGCCTTGTTGGCCTCGCCCCATTCGGGGATCTGCGGAATTTCCCATTCCTTCATCGCCGGATGGATGTGGCGAAAAGCCTGGGCGACGCAGCTGAGCAGATTGAACTCCATGCGCCTTTGCCACATCTCGACCTTGGCCTTGCCGAGCGCGCCTTGCCCGAACAGCGCCGGTTCGGGATGCAGTTCCTCGAAATAGCGGCAGATGGCGACGGATTCGGTGAGGATGGTACCGTCGTCGAGCTCGAGCACCGGCAGCCGCTGCAGCGGGTTGCGCGACCTGACCGGCTCCTGCTTGTGCCCCATCGCACCCATGTCGACCGGCACCAGCGGCACTGCGATGCCCTTTTCGGCGAGGAAAACCCGCACGCGCCGCGGATTGGGGGCGCGGCCGCCGTCGAACAGTTTCATGCTTATCCTCCCGATCTGGTCCTTCAACTATAGTGCTCGTCACCAGAAGCGAAACATCTCTCGCAAGGCGTCACCGACCGAAGCCAGGGTGCCGTGCTTTCTTTCGAGCGGGCCGCCGTGGTGGCTTTCGCGCCAGTCTTGCGGCTGATCGAACGTGCCGGCCCAGATGCCAACCTTGCCGGCGCGGGCAATGGCCTGCTCGGTGTCGAAATCGCCATAGGCAATTGCCCAGCCGGCCTCAACCTGGGCCCGGTTGAGATCCTTTCCACCGGCCTTGCAATCGCCGAGCAGGCGGCCGTAGCGGTCGCGCTGCCAGCCGCTGCAGGTCACCGGATTGCCTGATATCAGCCGCACCAGCGCCTGGCGCGCCAGCCTGCCGCAAGCATAGTCCGCGCCATCCCTACGGCAGATCTGCTGGTATTCCGGAGCGTCGATGCCGCGCATGCGGATACGTTCGGTGCCAAGAGTGAGTGAATCGCCATCGTTGACGATCGCCGCCCCTTGCGCCTTGCGCGTCTCGAAACGGTCGAGGCGTGCGGCGAGCAGGATCAGCAGGCCGAGCAGAATGACCGTCAGCGCGTAGTCCAGCAGCTTGCGCCACAGGCTTCGCGGCGGCGGCGGATAGTATCGCCGGCGCGGCCTTGGCGACCACGAACGGCTCATATGGCAAACAGTCTCTTAATCATTCGAACGTAGCTTAACGAATTGAGATCGCTGCGCGCATAAATCGAAGTTTCCATGCCTCTGCTACGCTCGAACACAGCGGATAAATTCATTGTGGACCGCCGGAAACCGCACCGCAACAGCGATGTGGCGCGCGCGGTGCGCAAGACGCGCGACCGTCTTTCGCAGCAGGTCGGCAATCTCGACTTCGACCGCGAGCTGCTGAAGCTGCACGCCGGGACCATGGTGGGCGGCGCAGCCGTCATCCCACTGCTGGTGTTGGCGGTCGCGGCGGCCGGGCTGCTGGCCGGTGTGGACAAACAGATCAGCGTCTGGGCGCTGTTCACCCTGATCTGCTATTCGATCGTCGCCTTCATGGCGCGGCGCGTCGGCCGCACCGAAGCTGCCGAGCTCAACCCTGTTCGCACCCGCAGGGATTTTCTGATCGGCCATTCGCTGTGCGGCCTCGGCTGGGCGTGGTTCGCCTGGCTCGGCTGCGCCACCTGCCAGATCGACCAGTTCCAGGTGGCCAAGGCGGTGGTGCTGCTGCTGGCCATGGCGACCACCGCTATCATGGCGTCGTCCTTGCGCGGCTCGCTGCTTGCCACCTTCGTCGTTCCGGTGGCGGTCTATGCCTATGCCGAAACGAAATTTTGGGTGCCGGTCGGGACGATCATGGTCGCCCTGCTGGTCGCGGCATTGCCGTTCTTTGCCTATATCGCGCGCCATCTCAACCGCTCGTCGCTGATACTTCTGTCCTTCCGCTCCGAAAAGGACGCGCTGCTAGCAGAGGTGGAGACAGCGAAATCGATGTCGGACGAAGCTCGTCGGCGGGCCGAAGACGCCAATCTGGCGAAGTCGCGCTTCCTTGCTTCGATGAGCCATGAGCTGAGGACGCCCCTCAACGCCATTCTCGGGTTTTCCGAGGTGATGGCCAATGAAGTGCTCGGGCCGATGAGCAATCCGACCTATCGCGACTACGCCCGCGACGTGCACGATTCCGGCCAGCATCTGCTCGACCTGATCAACGAAATCCTTGATCTGTCGCGCATCGAGGCCGGCCGCTATCAGCTCAACGAAGAGCCGGTGATGCTGCTCAACATCGCCGAAGATTGCTGCCACATGATGGAATTGAAGGCGCGCAATAAGGACATCCGCATCGTCCAGGATTTCGAAAGTGCCCTGCCGCGGCTGTTCGCCGACGAGCGCGCGGTGCGGCAGATCACGCTCAACCTCCTGTCCAACGCCATCAAATTCACCGCCACCGGCGGCGAAGTTCGCGTGCGCGTCGGCTGGACGGCGGGCGGCGGCCAGTACATTTCGGTCAAGGACAATGGGCCGGGCATACCGGAAGACGAAATCCCGATCGTGCTGTCCGCCTTCGGCCAGGGCTCGATCGCCATCAAGAGCGCCGAACAGGGCACCGGGCTCGGACTGCCGATCGTGCAGGGCCTGCTCGCCATGCATGGCGGCGAATTCGAACTTCAGTCGAAATTGCGCGAAGGCACCGAGGCAATCGCCATCTTCCCGCTCGCCCGAGTGATGGAGGAACTGCCGGCGCTGCCGACAAAGGCGGTCGCGGCGGCTCGCCGACGCTGACAGCTTGTTCTAGGCTTTGACCGCCGCCGCCATGCCCGAACTGGTAAGCGCCGCCGCCTTGACCAGACCGGCGGCAAGGGCGGCCCCTGCCCCTTCGCCGTGGCTGATGCCGAGATCGAACAGCGGCCTGAGGCCGAGCCGCTCAGCGGCAAGCCTTTGGCCGGGCTCCGGCGACAGACTGGCCAGCAGGCAATGATCGAGCGCACCTGGGTTGGCGGCATGCAGCACGGCAGCGGCGGCGGTCGCGGCGAAGCCATCGAGCAGCACCGGGATTTTTTGCATCCGGGCGGCGAGGATGGCGCCGGCAATCGCCGCAAACTCGCGGCCACCGACCCGGCGCAGTGCTTCCAACGGGTCCTTAAGAGCCGCACCATGGAAGGCGACGGCTTTATCGATTACATTAGCCTTGCGCGCCTGCATGGCCGCGTCCGCACCGGAGCCGGGGCCGACCCAGTCGGCGCCGCTGCCACCGAACAGGGCGGCGCACAAGGCCGCCGCAACGGTTGAGTTGCCGACGCCGAGATCGCCGAGGCAAATCAGATCGGCGCCACCGGCGATGGCTTCCATGCCGAAGGCCATGGTGGCGGCGCAGCCGCGTTCGTCGAGGGCGGCGTCCTCGGTGATGTCGGCGGTCGCAATGTGCAGCGCCAGATCGAACACCTTGAGGCCAAGATTGTTGGCGACGCAGATCTGGTTGATTGCCGCACCGCCGGCGGCGCACAGCTCAACGGCGTTTGCGGTCGCAGCGACAGGGCGCGGCGAGATGCCGTGGCGGGTCACGCCATGGTTACCGGCGAAGATCGCCACCAGGGGCCGGTTCACCGCCGGCGGGGCGCGCCCGCTCCAGACAGCAAGCCAGGCGGCGATGTCCTCGATACGTCCAAGCGAGGCTTTCGGCTTGTCGGCCTTGGAAAACAGGGTGCGCACCCTGTTTTCCGCGACTGTATCGGCAGGCGGCAGGCTCGCCAGCAGATTGCGAAAGTCGTCGAAGGGCAGCGCGCTGGTCATGTCGGTCCTGATCATCCCTGGGATTGATCAGCGGCATAACCGCCTTGCCCGGCCGGCACAACTCCCCTCGATATTGGCGCGAAAGCGGTTGCCCGCGCCGCATTCCGAAGGGCTTGCATTGGCTTTGCCGTTGCACCATGTGGAGATGAAACGAGGGATTCCGGAAGGAACCTTCAAGAGAAAGTCATGACGGCCATCGAATCCCCGTGCATCCTGGTCTGTTCGATCGACATGAAAACCGGCTTCTGCTTCGGCTGTGGCCGCACGCGCGATGAAATCGGCGCCTGGATGGGGATGACGCCGGAGGTACGCCGCAGCGTCATGGCCGAGTTGCCGGCCCGATTGGAAACGGTCGAGCGCCGGCCGCGCCGGGAAACACGCCGCAGCCGCATGGCGCGCGAGCGCGACGTCCTCTCTTGAAACGGCAGGTCCAATGAACCGACTGTTCTGGATCGTGATGGCGGCAATCGGCCTCGGGCTGGTGCTGCTGATGATCAACAACGACGCCGGCAGCACGTTCGGCATCGAGAATTACGATTTCAGCCGTCTGGTCTGGCTGGGGGCGATCGGCTTGCTGGTCAGCGCCGGCCTTGTCCGGTCCGGCAGGCCGCTGGGCGTCATGGCCCGCAGTCTCGGCACGTGGGCCGTGATCGTGTTGGCGCTCGTCGCCGGCTACCAGTACCGCTACGAGTTGCAGGATTTCGCCAGCCGGGTGACGGCGGGCCTCGTTCCCGGCAGCCCGCTGGCGCTCGGCGTCGAGGACGGCCATGCCACCGTGACCCTGGACAAGGCCGACAGCGGCCATTTCGAGGCCCGCATCACGATCAACGGCGCACCGATCCGCACCGTCGTCGATACCGGCGCGACCAGTACAGTGCTCACCGCCGAAGACGCGCAGGCCGCCGGCTTCAATCCGGCCGCGCTGAGCTTCACCGTCCCGGTCTCGACCGCCAATGGCATGGCGCGCGCCGCTTCGGTGCGCACCGACGAACTGGCGATCGGCGGCATCGTGCGCAAGAACATGCAGGTCATGGTCGCCGCGCCCGGCGCGCTCAGCCAGAGCCTGCTCGGCATGAATTTCATCGGTTCGCTGTCGGGTTTCGACGTGCGCGGCAACCGGATGATTCTGCGCGACTGAACTGCTTAAGCGGCCTTTTCAACACGGTCGAAATCGACGGCAGCGAACGCTGCCTTCAGCACATCCGGTCCGGCGCCGGGTTTCGTCGCGTCGGTGGACAGTATCTGCCGGAAGCGGCGCGCGCCCGGCAGGCCGTGGAACAGCCCGACCATGTGGCGAGTGACGTGGCCGAGCCGCCCGCCCTGCTCGATATGCCGCGCCGCATAGTCGGCCATCGTGTGGATCAGCGCGGCAAAATCGTAGGCGCCGGCCTTGCCGCCGTAGAATGCCGCGTCGACGCCGGCCAGGATGCCTGGCGTGTGGTAGGCGGCGCGGCCAAGCATGGCGCCATCGACATGATCGAGGTGGCGAGCCGCCTCTTCGAGCGATTGAACGCCGCCATTGATGCCGATGAATTTGTTCGATTTTCCCGCCTTGAGGCGATAGACCCTGTCATAGTCGAGCGGCGGGATGTCGCGATTTTCCTTCGGGCTCAGACCCTCCAGCCAGGCCTTGCGCGCATGCACCCACAGCGCGTCGGCGCCGGCCGCGAAGACGCCGTCGGCCAGCGCGTCGAGCGCGGGCTCCGGATTCTGCTCGTCGACGCCGATGCGGCATTTGACCGTCACCGGGATTGTCACCGCCGCCTTCATCGCCGCCACACAATCGGCGACGAGGTCAGGCACTTTCATCAGGCAGGCGCCGAACGTGCCGGACTGGACGCGGTCGGACGGACAGCCGACATTGAGATTGATCTCGTCGTAACCGAAGCCCTCGCCGATGCGCGCCGCCTCGGCCAGCTTTTGCGGATCGGAGCCGCCGAGCTGCAGTGCCACCGGATGTTCGGTCTCGTCAAAACCAAGCAGCCGCTCGCGCGCACCATGGATGACAGCGTCGGCCACCACCATTTCGGTGTAGAGCAGCGCACGCTGCGTCAACTGGCGGTGGAAGAACCGGCAATGCCGGTCGGTCCAGTCCATCATCGGGGCCACGGCCACTCTACCATCTTGATTTTTCAGCATTTTTTCTTTAACATCAAATCGTTAGTACCTGCCGAGTGCACACGAATTTACGCCAGAATACGACCCTTTTCGCCACGTTTCGATCTCTCAGTGCACACGGAGCGCACACGAAAAAATGGCCACCTACACGAAGCTCTCATCCGGTTCCTGGCGCGTCCAAGTCCGTCGCAAAGGTCGCTACGTCAGCGAGACCTTCCTGCGCCGAGACGACGCCCGGCGTTGGGCCACCGAAACCGAGCGCCAGGTCGATCGAGGTGAGACGCCGACCAAGTCCCGCATAGCGCGCCTCAAAACCTTCGGCGAACTGATAGACCTTCATATCGATGACATGTGCGATGTAGGCAAGTCCCCTCGCCGCTCCAAGGCCGCGGCCCTCGATATGCTCCAACGGCATTTGGGGAAGTGCAACCTAGCAGCGCTCGATCGCGAACGGCTCATTCGTTTTGGTCGTGACCGCGCCGCCCAAGGTGCCGGACCGATGACCCTCGGTATCGACATCGGCTTTATAAAACTTGTCCTTACTCACGCCGCTGCGGTCCACGGCCTGCCCGTCAAGGTCGAACCGGTTGATTTCGCGCGTGTCGCTCTAACGAGGCTCGGTCTCGTTGGCAAAGGCCAACAGCGAGATAGACGACCGACACAGGAAGAACTCGACAGGCTCATCGCCCACTTCGATGCAAATCCTCGTCAAATAGCGCCGGTTGGCCAGATAATACGTTTCGCCGTCGCAACGGCGATGCGCCAGGAGGAAATCTGCAAGGCGCGGTGGTCCGACATGGACGCCCGCACGCGGATGCTTCTCATCCGTGACCGGAAAGACCCGCGAAACAAAAACGGGAACAATCAACGCATACCCTTGTTCGCGGCAACTGGGTACGACGCATGGGCCATTGTCGAGGACCGACTGGCCAAGCGAAGCAATGACGATGATCGAATTTTCCCATTCAATCATAGGTCAGTCGGCACCGCCTTCCGTCTAGGGTGCGCTGACCTGGACATCCACGATCTTCATTTTCACGACTTGCGGCACGAAGGAACGAGCCGCCTTTTTGAAGCTGGGTTCACAATCGAACAGGTAGCGCTGGTCACGGGGCACAAGGATTGGAAGATGTTGCGGCGCTATACGCACCTCAAGCCGGAAATGCTCCACACTATCCAAGCGGCGAAGGCTGCGTAGTTGACGCGATTGCCGGTATCAGTCCGCAATCTCGGGCGGCGTTGAACGCCTCCGATGGATGGCCGCGGCTACAATCGCGCAGCGACGAAGCAGAGCCTCGATCACTTCGGCCGGTAAAACGACCTACGGTTTTGTAAACCGAAGGTCGGCGGTTCGATTCCGTCAGGGGGTAACAGTATTGGCGGTTGCCGAGCTTGAACTCGCCCTTGAAGTCGGCGCACCACAGATCGTTGGGCACAACCGCCTGGGACAGTTGCGTGCCCACGGCCTTGTTCGCTCGGTTCCTCTTGCGGGCCTGGCTCACAAGGCCGTGGCGATCGAGCACGGCATGAACGGTGCTCCTGGCCGGGATGCGGACGTCGCCGGCCAGCCTGCGCACCAGCAGCTCGCGTATCTTCCTGGCACGCCAGTGCGGCTTCTCCCGCTTGCTCTCCACGATCAGCCGCTCGATCTGGTCGGGAAGCTGGTTGGCGTAGCGCACCGGCCGCCGCGAGCGGTCGGTGAGCGCATCCAGCCCGTCCTCTGAAGATCTTGTAGCCGGTCTTGCGCGAGATGCCGAACTCGCGGCACACATCGCTCATGCCCGCGCCGGCTGCCTCGACCGAGGAGACGTTGTAGCGGAGACCTAGGGGTTCCCTAATGCGGACTGCTGGGTGAACCAATTGAGTGCCATAACCGTCATGCGGCGGACCCTCCTCTGACACAAGCGGCCACTGCATTAGCCACATCACCGTCCCCAGCGGGCTTCGACACCCACGTTCCCTTTTGAAAGATCGGGTCGCAGTAGCGAGGATCGAACGCGCTTCCCGAATGGACAACAAACGGGATGTTTCGCTCGTGAAGGAGCCTAGCCACGGCCTCGCAGCTTCCATCATTCAGCTCGATATCAAGGACGGCTACATCGGGGGAGTTCGATTGCAGCCACCGAAGAGCCTCGGAGCAAAATGACAGGACTGCCAAGACATTGAAGCCGGCATCACACAATGACTGTTCAACGTCGAGCGCAATAAGCGCCTCGTCCTCCAAAACGACAACCGACACCAACGATTGGCTGTCCATCGTCATTCCCTCATGAGGGCGGAAGTTGAAGACCTTCCTACTCGCCAGCACCGCAACATCAGCCGGCGACGAATCGGAAATCGACTTCTACTTAGGTACGCTGTCAAGAGCTTTTTTGGCTGCAAGCCACCGATGAGTTTTTCGTACAATCCGGTAGGTTGCTGACGCCCAATGCGGCCTATCTGCCGTTGCGCTTCCCCTCGATCTCGTCGAGCAGGGATAGGTGTCTCCTAGGCAGCTCTGTCTCGACAGGTAGCTTCAGCAGGTCGCGAAGGTGGCGGTGGACAGTCTCTGACCTAATCCACTTGCGAATGAGGCGCGAAATAGCCTCTCGCCGTTCATTGTTTAGCTCTCTCACGGCCCATCTACCAATGTCGCAACCCGAACGTGCAGGCGTCCCAGTTGGTTCCCTTGCCCGAGGCGCTAAGGCTCTTTGTTATCGGAGGCGACGGCCCGGTGGCCAGACGATTTCGAAAGGACGTGCATGCCGCGCGCCTTAAGGACCATCTCGCGAAGTTCGTGGCGTGATTTTGCGAGTTGTGTCCGCGTTTCCTGGCATTGAGCGCGCAAAGCCTTCGATAGCACGAAGAGGTCCCTTTGGGCGTTCGCGAGGTCCGTAAGATGCCGCTCGCTTTGTTTCATGTATGACAATGCGCCGTAAGTTAGGATTAAGCAAATGGGCGGGAATATTTGGAGCAATTTCCGAGCGGGTGATCGGATAAGTGGCACGCGCGCCGACCCCCGTACCCCCTTGGAGCCTTCAAAGGAAGTTCTGACCGGCCCGATTGATCACTCAAACGCGCTGTGCATCTTCCAGCCTCGGGGGTGAACAATGCCGATCAAACACGGGAAGCGGGGCCGCAGGAAAAAGAGCGGCAACGTTACGCGCAACTACGGCGCAGATGGCGCGCTTAAGTCAATCACGTACAAATCAAAGGGCTCGAAATCGAGCACAAACACCTCCCTAGTTGATGGCGGGTTTAGAACCACGACTAGCCACGGGATGGGCTATTACACGAAGGTCGGTGGTGTCACCAAAGATCGAAAAAAGAGCGACAGAACCGCTGGTTGCGTAGTGCCCTTCATCGCGATTGTCTGCGGCGCGCGGCATTCACTGGCGGTTTGGGCTGGCTGCGCTAGCGATTCGGAACAGCCCCGCCCTGCGCCGAACGTTCACAAACCTATACCTTTGTCAACATTGCTCCTCACATGTCCACTAATCGTCCACTAAGTGATGTGCACCAACACTCTTGGAGGAAAGTGAACAGTCATGATCGTCGGTTATGCCCGCGTTAGCTCCTCCGGCCACGACCTCGACACCCACTTGAGAAGCTGACGGCTGCCGGCGCTGAGGAGGTCTTCAGCGAGAAGCGGTCCGGCTTAGACGAAACGCGACCCGAGCTGGAGAACGCGCTTGAGTTTGCCCGTGAGGGTGACGTGGTCGTCGTGAACAAGGTGGATCGGCTGGCGAGATCGGCTGCGCACCTCCACCAGATCGTCAAGACGCTCGACAAGAAGGGTGTGGGTTTCAAGGTGCTGGACGATGCCTCGTTGGACACGACCGCGCGGACAGGCAAGCTGGTGCTGCGGACATCAAATCGGGTCGTTCGTCCCAGATTGCTTCGTGAATCGCGCACCGGCACGAGATAGATCGGCCTAGCTTTACTCTTAAGACCGCGTTCAGTGACGCACCGCCGCCTTCAAAACCTGAGTTCATTCCGGTCCGTGTTGTCCCAACGCAGGCCCCTTCCCCAAACGTAGGTTAGCGCCCTGCATTTGCAGGCCGACGAAGTCGGCCCCCATCGCTTGATAATGCCTACAGTCCGCTTGAACGATGAATCTCTCAGGCCGGTCAAGCGGCAGGCTCCCGGCGATTTTCTTCAAGTCGGCAAGGACAGACGCAATATGCGGCCAGGGAAGTCTGTTGGATCGTCGATGTCACGATCTGCGCCAGCGATGATTTCTAGCTTGGCGACAACGCCAAGAAGCGACCCCGCCGGTACGTGGGGATTTTGTCTTGAAGCTTCAAGGCAGCAGTCGTGGCCTCGACCTCCGCCTGGCAAGCGATAGCATAACCGACCTTCTTATGCATCGCGTCCGGGGCCTCTGCGTCGAGAACGCGCCTCTCCAGACGCTGTTGAAGTCGGCAAAGGACATGCGAGACATCCTGTGCTCGCAACCAGCCTTGGAGCAGCGCAAGAGCCGGGTCCGCATCGTCGAAATGTCCAGGCGCGATTGCGGTCTGCCGATCGTGGCCACTAGTCGTGACGAAAGGCAAAGTCGTGGTATTGTCGGAATCAGCCATGATCCGAGCTCCTCGACAGCTTTGGCGTGGCCAGGCCGGATTGGTGTTTGCATCACCCATCCGGCCGCCAAGTGAAACCGAGACTACACACAGTGCATTATCTAGGCAACCAAAATCACCATAAGATGGTGATTTCATGAATCCGGTGCAGTGCCGTATGGCTCGGGCTGCATTAGGGTGGGGCGTTTTAGACCTCTCAAAAGAAGCCAAAATATCCACCCAGACGATTGTTCGCTTCGAAAGAGGCGAGGCGTTGAAGCAATCGACTGTGGATCTGATAAGAAGCACGTTCGAAAGCGCCGGCATTGAGTTCATTCAAGAGAATGGCGGCGGCCCGGGCGTGCGTTTGTCCCGCAATCCCTGATGTTCTGTTCGCCATGCCACGGGATTTTCGATCCATCGATTTATTTCTGATTCCCTCCATCCCGCACCGTTTAAGCTGATCTTGATTTGGGCCGGGAACGTGCCTTCGCCGATTTTTCGGTACATCGTTGAACGGGACAGACCGGTCCGTGCAAGGACGGTTTTGAGGCGTATGATACGATTCGGTTCGGACATAACTGCCTGCACCTCGCTGGTTTACTGATCTCTGCTGAGACAGACAGGACGGACCGAACGCTGGACGCAATCAGTTTGTCGCTTCAACCGTCTGCGGCGTGAAAACGGCGGCAAATCGGAGGGGTGTCAGAGCCCAAGGCCCCGCCCCTTACCGATGCCATGGCTTAGCGCGAGTTCCGCGCCTAAGCGACGACCCGAATCCACATTGATGCCAAGCTCGCGTTTGCGGTTTGCCAGTAGGGATTCCAGCTGAGGATCGCGTTCAAGGCTCTTGGCCATATCGGACATAACCGAGCGTGTGGACTTGTAGCCGGACATGTCGCCTGTCTGATATTGCTCCTCTCCCATACGGTCGAGCTTCTGCCAACGTTCCACGAACCGGTCGGCGCGGCGACCGGGATCGATGTCTATCCGGGTGCGGATTTCCGTTTCAAGCTGGAGAGCAAGCACGATACTGCTGACGCGGCCCGCCCCGCCTCGCGAACCAACTCGGGATTTTTCACATAAGCCGCTTCGGCATCGCGCCAGCCATGCGGTCGAACCTTCTCGAAAGCGTTACGGGCAGCCCTCAATTCGCGCATCTGGTCGGGACTGCCCTGCCCGTCCGCATCTCCGCTGCGCAGGATCGCGTCGATAGCCCGCGCGTGACGAACAAGCGCCTGGGTGCGGGCTCGGCGCATTTCTGCTTCTGGGTTCGCCGGCACCTGCGTGTCGCGCTGCGCTCGCTCAGCAGAAGCTTCTCTTCCAGGCGTGGCGCCGACATTCCCGATCTGCGCCCCGACATTTTCCCTTCCCGGCCCAAGGCCACGTTCCTGCACAGGCTCGCCGTCTCCGGGTGAGCGCAATGCGTCCAGCAACCCAACGATCCTGTCCCGCAGCTTATCCGGAACCATCCGGCGCACGATCTCGACCACGCGCTCGCGGAACGTGATGCCGCGCCGCTCGGCATAGGTCTGCGCCGGGTCGATCTGCTCGTAATCCGACGCCATATCCTTGGCGCGGTCGCGTGACAGCGTACGGTCCAGACGTTCGCGGGTCGCGAAGTCATCGGCCCCATAATGCAGCTCCATCCTGTCTCGATGCCGCGACAGTGCGACGTAGCTGCCATGCGCATCCATGCCCGGTGTTGCGAGCACATGCGTCCGGTCGACGGTCATGCCCTGCGCCTTATGAATGGTCGCAGCATAGCCGTGATCGATGTGCGCGTAGTCTTGCAGGTCGAACCGCACCGATCTCCCATCGTCGACGCGAACCGTCATGCTTTGTGTGCTGACTTCCTCCACAATGCCCAGCGTGCCGTTCTTGACGCCAAGCCCGCGCTCGTTGCGCAGGAACATGACCCGGTCGCCACTGGCGAAGGCCCTTGCACCTCGTTCGACGCTTATCGGAACATCATCTCTGAGATTCCCTGCTATGCGCATGCGCTCGCGTGCAGCGTTGTTGAGTGCACGTACCTCGTCGTTTGTGTGGGTGAGAATGATCCGGCTTGCCTCTGGATGCGCCTGCCTGTCGCGATCCCAGCGCTCGACGAGTTCAGATCGCGCTTCGTCGCGCGTTGCAGCCTCATGCACCATGCCTTGCGCGTCGTAGGCGCTGATCGCAGCATTGATCCTGCCGGTTGCCAGATTGCGCGTGGCATCGCGCTGCCAGTCCTGGCGCTGCCGGCGCACCTGGCCGATTTCGACGCCGCCGTGTCGCTCATGGATGGAGCGGAATGCGGCGCCGGCTTCGATTGCCTGCAACTGCTGCGGATCGCCGACCAGGACGACTTTTGCGCCAACGTTGGCCGCATGGGAAAGCACGCGCTCCAACTGGCGCGTGCCGACCATGCCGGCCTCATCGATCACAAGCACATCGCGGGTGGTGAGCAGATCGCGGCCCTGTCCCCAGCTATGCTCCATACTGGCGATTGTGCGCGACGGGATGCCTGATCCGCCTTCCAGATTCTCGGCGGCAATACCGGAGAGTGCCGCGCCTCGAACCTCGTAGCCCGCCGCCGCCCATGCCTGGCGCGCAACGCCCAGCATGGCGCTCTTGCCCGTTCCGGCAAAGCCGACAACGACACCAAGACCGCGACCATCGGTGATGTGCGCAAGCGCATCGCTTTGCTCGCCCGAAAGGACAAGCCCGCGTTGCGCGGCCCGCGCCAGTGCTGCCTCGCGATGTACGTCGCTCACCGCGTGGCGCTCGTCCAGATCGATACGATGCGCCGCGCGGTGAAGGCGCTGCTCGGTGTCGATCATCTGCCTTGTGGTGAAACGGTATTCGCCGCATCCGTCCTTACCGAGTTCAATCAGATCGGGTGCGTTGCTGATCGCACCCATCACCGCGTTGAACTGTTCCATCCCGTGGCTGTGGCGATGCGAGAACTTCGCAATGTCCTTTCGGGTGAAGGTCGATTGCTGATGGGTGATGGCATCGAGCGCCACGGATGGATCGGCAATGATGCGCGCGCCATTGTTGCGCGCGATCTCGCGATGCAGTTCGGCGCGATCTGCTTCACTGTAGCCAGCAGCAAGGCCACTGCCCTCGATGCGTTGCGCCGGTGCACCAATCTGGGTTTGCGGCTCCAGTGAAATGCCCTGAGCCTCCAGACTGCGATGATCGATGCGGGCGTCGATGTCGAGTTCGGCCATACGCTCATTGGCCAGCTCCGCCCATCGCTCGCGCCAGCGCCCGACCAGCTGGGTAGCATTCCAGTCTCGAACCTTTGACCCAAAACCGTTCTCGTCCGCGGACCGCATGGTGAGCATGACATGAGCGTGCGGCTTGGGGCTGCCATCCTCCGCCCTGTCCCAGTGCACGTTGAGATCGGCGACCATGCCTCGGCTGACACACTCGACTTGTACAAAGTCGCGCGCCAGTTCGATGCCTTGCCCTTGGCTGAGTTCACGCGGGAGCGCAAACTCGACCTCGCGGGCAAGCTGGGCATCCTTGCGCACCTCGAACGCCTCGACATCGTTCCACAGCCGTTCGCGGTCGCGCCAGGCCTCCGGCGCATCCTCCGGCAGCATCACCTCGGAATGGACGACGCCGCGCTTGGCCGAGAAGTCGTGGCTACGTTCGATGCGTTCGTCACGTAACCGCGAAGCCGAGCGGTAGGCGGCTGACGCGACAGCGCTTGAGCCTGCCTTGCGGCCAATGACCTTGACGTGAAGATGATAGATCGCCATCGCGACAGGATCATTTGCACGTCAAAGCGCACGTCGGCACGACGTATAAGCGCGCCCTCCCTCGAAAAAATCTCGGGATGGACCAGCCCGTCCCGGGCTGTCCTGGCAAGCCTGAAGTCTTCCGGCAGACGCTCAACTATCATCCAGAGATCGACAACCGATGGAGACAACCATGCGCAAACCAAGGGACTTCGACGCCGAACTGAAGGCGCTGGAAGAAAAAGCGCGAGAGCTCAAGACGCGAAAAGTCCAGCAGCTTGGTGAGCTGGTGCTCACTACCGGCGCCGATCAGCTCAGCACCGACCAACTCGCTGGGGCCCTGGTCGCGATCGCAGAAACGAAAGACACCGCAAAGCGTGAGGCATGGGCCAAGCGTGGGGCAACGTTTTTCGAGAGCCGGCCACGACGAGCTGCTCCGGCATCTCAGCGCAACCCTCGCAGCGCTCCAACGCAACCGGGCAGCACACAATCGACAGCAAGCGGCACGGGCTCGGCATGACATGAGCACGTGGCAGGTCGAACGCCGCAAGCGCACCCGGCATCTGATTGAACTCGGCGGTCTTGTCGTCAAGGCAGGCATCGTCGATCTGACCAATGACGATCGCGCTACCATCTACGGCGCGCTACTCTGGATAGCGGCAAAGCTGCAAAGCCATGAAGGTGAGCATGCGCGCGACCTGTGGACTGCGAAGGGAAAGCACGCATTCGATGCGGAGCGGCATGAAGATGTCGACCGACCTCTCGTTTAGTGGAACGATGCTTGGAACGAACGTCGGCGTCGCAACCAGCGCCTCCGCGATCTGGAGCATTGCGGTTGACTTTCCCGTACCGGGAGGGGCTGCGATCAGCAGCTCGCGCTCGATCGCCAGGCCGGCTGCCAAACTCTCGGGTGTTACCAGTCCGCCGCGATCATGGCCTTGGATCGCGAGGCTTACCGCGATCGGTTGCTTGGGGAAGTCTCCAATCTCTTGAACTTTGCCAAATCGGCCGCCGCTGCGGTCCAAACCTGAGTGTCGCCGCCTTCCGACGCCGGATTGGCAGCGGCCGCCAGCCGCCCAATCGAAAGCTCCACAAACGCCTGATCGTGCGCTCTCCGTTTCCAGTCCCTGAGAAGCTCTACAGTGTGATAAGCGGGATCAGAATCGATCAGCTTGCCGCAGTTCTAACAGAGCCAAATCCCATTTTCGGAACCTGCACGCTTCAGTGGTAAGGGTTGCCAAATAACGTTGCAGCCAACATGTGGTCCGACCGAATGAAGAAGTACGCTGCCTAGACACCTCGCAACTCATACCGGTAGTGTGCTGAGAGTTCTGCAAATTCGCTGAGAGGGGGCGGTCATGGCAGGCTGGTGATTGTTCACGTCACCTGATTCCCGCGAAGGAACGCCACCATGACCAAGACTGAAGTTAAGACCGCCAGCGCTGCCGTCAAAGACATTTTGCTTTCGAACCCGGATGGATTGCACGAAGTGCTCCGTGCGGTGATACAGGAGGTGCTTGAGGCCGAGATGGACGAGGCGCTGGGTGCCTCGAAGAGCGAGCGCACGCCCGAACGGCTTGGCTATCGCTCGGGCTATTACGGCCGTACCCTTGTGACGCGGGTCGGCAAGCTCGAGCTGCGGGTTCCGCAGGACCGGGCCGGGCGCTTCTCCACCGAGCTGTTCGAGCGCTACCAGCGTTCCGAGCGGGCCTTGGTGGCGACACTGGCGGAGATGTATGTGCAGGGCGTGTCGACCCGCAAGGTGAAGGCGATCACGGAAGAACTGTGCGGCCATGCCTTCTCGGCCTCGTCGATCTCGGCCATCAACAAGCGGCTGGACGAGAGCCTCGCTGCCTTTGCCAGGCGCCCCCTTCAAGAGCCGTTTCCTTACCTCATCCTCGATGCGCGCTACGAGAAGGTGCGTGAAGCCGGTGTTGTCATGAGCCAGGCGGTGCTGATCGCGGTCGGTATCGACTGGGACGGAAGGCGCCAGATCCTGGCCGTGGAGATGGCCAATCGCGAGAGCCGCTCGGCCTGGAGGGACTTCCTCGTCGGCCTCAAGGCGCGCGGCCTCAAGGGCGTCGAGTTGGTTGTGTCCGACGATCACGCCGGCCTGGTGGCAGCGATCGGCGAGGTGATCCCCGAAGCCGCCTGGCAACGCTGCTACGTGCACTTCCTCAGGAACGCGCTCGATCATCTGCCGAGGAAGCACGGCGACGACTGCCTGCAGGAATTGCGCTGGCTCTACGACCGGCGCGATCTCGCAGAGGCCAGGGCTGATCTTGCCGCATGGCTTGCCAAATGGTCGGCACGCTATCCGCGCCTGACAGGCTGGGCCGAGGATGCCATCGAACAAACCCTGACCTTCTTCAGGCTGCCGAGACAGCACCACAAGCATCTCAAATCCACCAACATGCTGGAGCGGCTCAACGAGGAAATCCGCCGGCGCACCTATGTCGTGCGCATCTTCCCCAATACCGAAAGCTGCCTGCGCCTGGTCAGGGCGTTGGCCGTCGAGACCAATGAAAACTGGATGGAGGCCAACCGATACATCAACATGGACGAGCTGCGCGAGCACAAGAAGCTCGCTCTGCGCCAAGCCGCATGACCAGCATCATGGCCGCCCCATTTTGCAGAACTTGACGCACACAACCCTCTTACCCGTCGGATCGATCTTTCCGCTATCCGGATTTGAAAAGCTGCGACTGAAGAAGATGTTCACGGTCAGCTAAAAGCTGGCTCAGAACCTCGGGGGTTGGATCAATTCGTGCTCTCAAACCAACCACTGACTTGACTACGTCCACCTACGCCCGCGCTTCTCGTAAGCCAATCGACCCGCTTCCATCGCATCCTCCAGCCCCGTGTCAAAGTCGTCGGAAAGGTCGAAGGTGATGGTCCTTGTATAGGTGCCGGGGATCGCCTTACCCTCATGGAAAATGGAGCGGAGAAAAGAAGATATCTCTGGGATTTTCTCCATCACCACCGCGACGCCTTTTGACAAATGTTTCGGAATCTCGAAACCCTTCGCAGGCGTTACAAAATGCATTGCCTCATCCCATTCGAGCAGCCGCGTAGCCCGAGCGGTGATCATTCGACAGACGTGTACAATTTCCTTTTGGGTCTCCTGGCACCCCCTAGCGCCCCACGCTTCCTTCAAGCGGTTGTTGATGAGGTCCCCCAACGATTCCGCTATCTTCGGCAGTTCGGGAATCTGGGCTCCCACCCACCTCAAGTAATGGTCCGGCTTCTGCTGCCCCACGGCTTTCGTGTAGGAGCCTGCGTGGAGGCCCTTCCACCGACGGAGAATCGGCGTGAACAGGTTGTCGAGCGCTTCAGCTGTGAGTTGATATTCCCAGCCCGGCGGTTTGTCCCTGATGATCTGCTGAGCAAATAGTGAAACGTCGGCGAAGTCATTCATTTGCCGCTCCTCCTCGCGCAGCCTAATCAGTTCCTTTGGTTTACCGCGTTCAGCCGTAATTTTAGCCTCGTGGGAGTTGCGCCAGTGGAAGAGCAAGTCTGGAGAGTAGTTGCGCTCCTCTTTGTCGATCACCGTGTGGCACATCACGCATAGCCAGATGCCGTTGCTCATGGTCGCCCTTGCGGCATCAGTCATTTCTTCACGGTACGAGCTTGCCCCCGTCTTGCGCCGTAGATGTGAGCACCCTCGCCAACAATAGTCGCTTTCATGTCCTCTGGATTCGGACCAATGGTCAGTGAATCACATTCAGGATTAGAGCATCGATACGCTGAGCGCTGGCCGAGCTTAAGCACAACCTTTGCCGAAAAATCGGGCGTCTGCAAACGGGGCTTCCGAAACTTGACCTTGGAAGACGTCACAAACCTAATCCTGACTCATGATTCCGAGCAGCGAAGAGTCTGCTGCCGATATCGAAAGAACAGCGAGACGCGCTGCCAAACTGAACCTTCCTATCACGACCAGCATTGGCGGTTCAGCAGCTTCAGGAAATTGTGGCCGCAGCATGAGTGACGCATTGGAGGCGCGAAGCGGCCAGCCGCCGCCCACTGCAATGCCGAATAGAACCATAAGTCCACTGCCATTATCCGCCATTGCCTGGACGGACTGGCGGCTGCATGCCACCTACGAACCGGCGCTCGCACGCTTCACGCATCTGGAGATCAGCGACGTGCGCGGGGGTGAAAGCTTCTTGCGTGTTCCGCTACGCCAAGGCGACATTGTTGTTGGCGATCGCGCCTACGCCCGCGCTCCATCCCTTGAAAAGGTGGTGTCGGCGGGTGCCGACTTCATCGTGCGCACGGGCTGGACCAGTGTTCGGCTGACCACACGACGGGCAACGGGCCGACTGGAACGCCATCTATGAGCCCATGCGGGCCTGGTGAGGTTTGCGAGATGAACGTGCTCGTGGAGCATTCGGGTCGCAAGGGACGAGGCAAGCCGCCCTTGCAGACAAGGCTCATCGTCAAGCGCAAGGATGAGAAGGCCACGCAAAAGGCCCAGAAGGCGGCAAGGCGGGCAATCAGCGCCGCTGCTCCAACAGGCTGCAGCCGATGACCCTCATTGCCGCGGGCTTCGTCGGCGGATTGGCTTTTGCGCCGTCTTGGTGGGTCGCAGACGTGACGAATGATTTCAGTGACGCGGGTGAGGATTTTTGTCGTCTTGGTGTAAAGTTGGCGCTTATGGGCTCTTCTCTCACCCCAGCAGGTGCACGCTATCTTTTGAGATGTGGAGGCGCTGAGCTTGCGCACCGCTAACAATCCACCCCAAAGACGGCTGCCCCGATAGCCAATCCTATTGTTCGCGCAGAGCCCGACCCATGGCAGCGTAGACCGGAGCGCTAAGATATTCCCATGCTGACCTCGCTCCAGTCTCGATCATCACTTGTGTGTTCATTCCGGCTTGCAATGCCACGGGCGTCGCCTTCAGGGACTGAGGTGTCAGAGCGATGCGAGCTGCATAAAATGCCTTGCCAGTGCGCGGATCGACCAGCCGGTCTGCTGAAAGGGTGCGGACATCACCGTTCATGGGCTGCTGATACCGCCTGCCCACCGCGCTGAGCCAGATGGTCGCGTGCAGCCCCACTTTCACCTGGTCGACGTCAAGCGGGTCCACGTTGGCAATCACGACGAAGTTGTCGTCGATGGGCACGATATCCATCAGAGGATCGCCTGCTGCTATTACCCCGCCAATGGTGTGAATCTTGAGCCCCACTATGGTGCCTCCGATGGGAGCGCGGATCTCGGTTCTTGTCATCACGTCATCGGCGGCGGCTATTCGTTGAGCGGATTCATATATCTTGGCACGCACCACCCCAAGCTCAGCGACAATGTCGGCCGCCGTGGATGCGTTAAGTTCAGCAACCTTGAACTTCGTCTCCTCCATTTTTTGCCTGGCAACGCCAATCGACGCGATATAGCCGCTCAGGTCGCCTCCCACATCCGCCTTTTCAGTCTCCAAATCTGTCAGGCGCGTCCTTACCACCAGTTTTTTTTGATACAGGGCACGAACATCGCCCAGCTGCTCCTCGATCAACTCCAGTTTCCGTGTGGCCGCCACCACCTGCCCTTCATAGCCCTCTATCTCCTTATGCAGGCTTCCGGTCGTTTGCTGCAGCAAGGAAAGTCTCTCACGAAGCAGGGTCTGACGTGTTCGAAAGATACTCTCCTGGCCGGAAACAGCCTCGGCCGCCATTTTACCGGGCTCCTTTAACTCTGGCGGAATCTCGATTGAGTCCTTGCCGTCTCTCTCGGCGATCAACCGTGCCTCGGTAGCTTTCGCCTCGTACCATTGCGCCTTGATCTCGTTCGCAGCGGCCGTAGAAGCAGTGCTCTGCAGCCGTACCAGGACCTGACTTGGCGATACGCGATCGCCCTCCTGAACCAATATCTCGGATACAATCCCACCTTCGAGATGTTGCACTGTCTTTACGTTTGAGGCTACCTCCACCAACCCATTGGCCACAATGGCGCCCTGGATTGGAGCCGCAACAAGCCACATGCCGGTCAGGGTCGAAAAAATTGCGATTATCGCGAAACCGAGAACAATGAAGTTGTTACCAAAGGGCGCAGGATCGTCTCCAGCTTGTTTGGCGTCAACGGCGAGCGGGACTGTCACTTGACGCTCCGCAACTCAGTTTTCTGAGGACGAACCGGGCGCTCCGTGGGATCGGAGAGCTCAGGCGTTCGGCCGCCCAGGATCAGCGTCCGGTCGATCAATCCGGCAAGACGGTTGGTTTGTCCCGACATTGTAATGATTACCGAGCATCCAGACTCCTTCATGACTTTCACCGCCGCTTCAAGCGCCCTTCTCGATGAGCTGTCAAAATTGGCGAAAGGCTCGTCCAGAACGATAAGTCTCGGTGCGCGAAACAGCGCCCTTGCAAGTGCAATTCGTTTCCGTTCGCTGCCGGACAGTCCGACCGTGTCGTCAAGCACGGTGTCATAGCCCTGGCCTAGGCGAATAATAACCTGGTGGATTCCCGCTATTTTTGCCGCAGAAACCACATCGTCTATAGAGCTTTGTTGAAACCGGGCAATATTCTGGGCGACGGTTCCCTCGAACAGTTCGACCTGCTGTGGCAAATAGCCAATAGCCTCGGCTCTAATATAATCCGGAAGCCGGGTGACGTTCATGTCTCCCAGGCGGACCTGTCCGGTCCGTGGCTTGAGCAAACCTATCAGGAGACGGGAAAGCGTTGTCTTGCCGGTAGCTGCGCGCCCGATGACCAATAGCAACTCGCCTGGCGCCAGCGACAGCGACAGTTTCCTGAATACGTCTTCTCGCGATCCCGCGTGCCTGAACGCCACTTCATCAAGAATTAATGTGCCGCGCGGAGTTCCAGGCAGCAACGACGGGCCTCCGTCCGACGGCTTGGCAAGGTCCGCCTTGATCTTTGCATATCCTTCCCGCGCTTCCCTGAAGCCTCTGAACTCTCCAACCGCCTTGCCCACCATCCTGTAGGCAAAATTGGCAATGAGTCGGGCTGCAAACAGGCCGCCGAGCGACGCTTGATCGTTCAGGAACAGCCATATGCCGGAGGCCAGCAGAATAATGTAAAGGCTCCGGTTCAGCACCCGGATCGCAGCATCGAGGCTCGATCCGCGGGCGTTGAGCCGGTCTCGTTGCAAGAAGCCGTCCACTCGGTTCCTGCCCCAGCGACCAGCGATCGCATCCGCCATTGCGAACGCGCTGACAACGTCTCTATGCCTATCCGCCGAGACCAACACCTCTTTTGCCTGCTTGACGGCATCACGTTCCGCCTGGCGGGGCTCTCGCGTGAAATTTTCTTTCAACAGGCCCAAGCCAATCAGCAAAAGTGTGGCTGCTATTGCGATCAGGAAGAGAACCGGATGGATGAAGTACACACACAACAGGAAAATCGGCGCCCAAACCACGTCCAACCAGGGAGATAGCCCGCGCTCAATAAAGCCCGCGACTTTCTCGATGCTGGCCAGCAGCGGCGGATTGGCGACACCTGACGTCAATCCGGCTTTCACGGACTGGCTGGTCAACTGGTGCTCGATCCATACGCTCCAACGCGAAAGCATGCGACGGCGAATGGTTTCCAGTGCGACGCCGGCTACCAGGGCGAGCAAGGCAGCCAGGGTCAGGATGACAAGGGTTTCAACGCTGCGGCTCGAGATGACCCGGTCGAATATCTGTATGAGATAGAGCGGGCCGGCAAAGCGCAAAACATTGATAAACACGCTGAATACCACCAGAGCCGCAAGGCCGGGTATCGACTTTCTCCACATTTCGCTGAGGGGGCCGCTATACCGACGCCTGCCTCGTGTGTTCATCGGGACACCGTCTTTCACGCGCGTCCAAGGGGAGCGTGCTGATCAGAATGCTCATTGAAGAGGCCAGAGAAATTCATGATCACCGCATCAATGTCATCATGAGCATCCAACGGCGGCGCCTCAAGTGCGTTTTGCAGAGGTCTGTCGTGATGATCGGCCGCCTCAAACATTGACCAGGTTTCATTCAGCAGGTAGGACATCCGGGCAGCCGGGAGCGGAGCGCAGCCGAGGGCCTGCAAGATGCCGCAGAGCGACGACTTGAGGGCACCGCGGCTTTTTGCCAGCACTGCTGCCTCTACTAGTTCCGTGGGCGCCTGCACCGACATGAATGTGGGGATAGAACCCTGGGAAGGCCGCTCAGGCAGAGTGACCAAGATGCTTCCGAATGGACTGGGCCACGTCGCCAGGCTGCCATTGGCATTTACTTCTCCAAGTTCGGCTACAATCAA
Source organism: Mesorhizobium sp. C264A (assembly GCF_040324515.1). Classification (NCBI taxonomy): domain Bacteria; kingdom Pseudomonadati; phylum Pseudomonadota; class Alphaproteobacteria; order Hyphomicrobiales; family Phyllobacteriaceae; genus Mesorhizobium; species Mesorhizobium sp. C264A. Next base: position 1,713,149 of record NZ_JAMYVY010000001.1, read on the forward strand.
CTCGCGCGCGACCTTTGCCAAGAAATCAATCCGGAGTTGGTGAGAATGGGCTCGATCCACGCCGACCGGCATGGCTGCCTCCGACGATGCCGCAATGCGCCGCAGGTACGGGTTGTTGCTCTGCCCATTGGACAGTTTGTCCGCAGCGCGGGCCCTAAACACAGGACCGAGCGCGCCATCCTGGAGATCCCACGGGGAATAGCAATGCAGCCCGGTAGCTTCCTCAGCCTCTCTCACGCCAAGCGGGGATCGGCCAAGTCTGCCGCTGATGGCCAGCACCTTGTGGCCGGCAGCGCGCAACGTATCCACTCCATACTTTGCACCCATCGCGTCGTAGGACGCGAATATCGTGCCAAGAGCCATGCTGCGAAATGATTCCGCCAGAATTAACTCGGACGTTTCCTTCTGCTGCAGCCCGTCGGCAATCTCGATGACAGCAACGTCGCATCCATTTTCGGCAGCATGGTTCAGCAGGCGGAAAGCGCCCTTTTCGATCATTTCCACCGAGGCAAGATAGGTGGTTGCAAACCCGGCGTCGGTGAAATCAAGAACGATGTCAGCGCCCGCATCGCGCACAATCCAGGTGTCGCCACCGGACCCGGTTCCGGTAATCTTCAGCGCGGCAACCTTAAGCCCTGCTCTTTTGAAACCTCTTACCAACGACGTCGCCGTCAATGTCTTTCCCGCGTTCATGGATGTTCCCAGCGACAGGACAATCGGCAGAGAGGGGCGAAGGTCGTCGGAGCTGACCTTGTAATCCCAAACATTCAATCGGCGACCGAACTTGTCCCCGATCAGTCCGAGAGGGGTGATCTTTGTTGGCGCAATCATGCGATCATGTCTGGAAAGCTCACACGCTGCGATGCCCCCCCCCGCCACTAGGTCACATGGTCCGAGATCAGGGCCAATAACAGCTTCGAACTGGTCCGGTGCGTATCTGTTTCCATAACAAATGATTATCTCATCGCCGGGAAACATGATCGCCTTTCTCCCGTTGATCAGCTCCAATCTGCTGTGATTGCCGAGTTTGTCCACACGAGCCAGGACAAGATCGCCTGCGGTCGGCTGCAAGGAACCTGTGATCAACGTGCGCATGTGCGAGGCCGCGACCCGGCGAGTCGCGAACGAACGCTTGGCTTTCTTCATGCGCCCGCGCTGAATTCTACAAACAGACATGATACCCACCCCAACACTACTTCAATTACGCAGTTCGAGTCTTTTTATTTAAAACTTAATTTAAGATTTGTTTTCCTCTGGCTCCAACCTCCCTTTATTTTTTTGTTGCCTTAACCATTAGCTAACCATAATATAACTGAGGGTTGCGCGCAAGCGATGGAGGCAGGAACCTTTCGTAGAGCAGACGGAAGGTTAATTCGGGGGCAAAATGTATGGCTATAGTATGCCCAGTTGGGGAATTAGAGCCGTTTGAGATCACCGGGTTCAAGACGCTATCCGGCCTCAACGTGTATAACGCGAATACAGTCGTTAAATTGACGCTGAATTTAGGGCAACTGGCTACTGCCCGCGTCTCCGGTTTTACTCATGAGGTCCGATTGGTGCTTTCCGATCTCTTTCCGGAGTGCGAGCAGGATGCATCGGTAGCTTCGTATCTTGCTGATGCGATCCTGGCCGCGGACCTCGAGCTTCGCCGCGCGATGAATTTTTATTCGTTTCCAACTGTGGCCACGTTGGTGAGCGATCCGTCCGAGAGCAATTCAGTCATCGTCTGGGAGTCGGACGACCCGCAAATGTCGCGCGCGGCCGCGGCGGCTGTCGTTCATGCGGTCAGCGAGGCAACGCGAGATGGGGATGCCACATCGAAGTATTCCCTCGCACGGGAATTGAACCTGGAAAGAGCAAAGAAACGGCGACTTTCAAATTCGACCGCAGTGCTGGTTGCGGCCGCCAAGAGGAACCGCATCCCGTTCGAGTTTGTCGCGCGCAACCACCTTCGTCTCGGCCAAGGCAAAAACCAAAAGCAGCTCTTCTCAACGATATCCGGTTCGACATCGTTTGCGTCCGCGAAAGTGGCCCTCGACAAGAGGCTGGGCAACAGGCTTTTGGCGCAGGCCGGCTTGCCCGTACCGCGCCAGCTTACGGTTCGCAGCAAATCCGAGGCGGTCGCTGCCGCCAAGCAGCTGGGCAAATCTGTGGTGGTGAAACCCGCCCAAGGCAATCAGGGGCGCGGAGTTTCAGTCAAGCTGCGGGGACGCCGAGCTGTTGAAGCCGCGTTCGACATAGCGTGCCAGGTGGCTCAGTCTGACCGGTATGGCGTGCTGGTAGAAGAGTTCATCGCCGGCCCGGAGTATCGAGCGACGATTGTTGATTTTCGTGTCGTGGCGGCAGTCCTATGTTGCCCGCCGCAGGTTACTGGCGACGGCGAAAAAACGCTGCGCCACTTGATCGATGATTTGAATCGGGAACCTGACAGGGACGGCAGGCGTCTGTCGCGTCTGGAAATCGACGACGACCTGCTTAGACACCTGTCATTGCACCATCTTACGATGGAGACTATCCCGATTGCCGGGCAGCAGGTGGTTCTGCGACCAAACGGTCACCTCGCACGCGGAGGCGTACCGGTCGACGTTACAAACTCCGTCCATCCGGACAATCATAAGCTATGTGAACGTATCGCCAGGGTCATTGGGCTCAGTATTGCCGGGTTGGATCTGATCATGCCCGACATTGCGCAATCTCACAAAGATGTCGGGTGCACTGTCATCGAGGTGAACGCTAGACCAGGGATCGAGTTTCATCTTTGGCCGCGGGCCGGCACGGCAAGGGATGTGAGCGAGATAATCCTGGCCAATATGTATGACGATCCGGCTTCATCGGAAGTTGCCACGGTGCTCGTCCTTGGCGACCGGCATACCAGCATGGTGGCAAAAGCAATCGAGCACCGGTTCATGGCAGAGGGGCGGAGCATCGGCCTCTTGTCGAAGAAAGGCGCCTACATCAACACCGCACCACAAGGATTCAGCCAGCGGGCAACCCCGCAAATGCTGGCCAGGGATCCTTTGTTGGAAGCACTGGTTTATGCCGCTTCTCCAGCAAGAATCTCGGAGAACGGTCTCGGTCTGGGCGCTTGCCACGCCGTGTCGGTGACGGCGACGGACCTCGAGAATTGCGAGATTCTCAAAAACCTCGCCAAAGCAGTTCTGAACGCCGGTAACCATGGCTGTTTTATCGTCGACAATGAGGATTTCGTATCCCGCCAGGCGTTGTCGGCGCTGCCTGTTGAAAGATTGATTCTGACAAGTGCCGAGACTGAGCTTGGCCCTGATTTGCGGCGACATCTACAACGCGGTGGATTGGCTCTATCGATGCGGTGGAGCACCGATGGGTCCGGAGCCAAGATGACGCTTGCATCGGGATCTGGCGAGCTGGTTTCGGAACCTGCCACGTTTGCGTCGCGACCGCCGCAGCTCAAGGCTGCAATGCATGCAATGGCAATTTCGTATCTGGCAAAACGGGATGCATGGTTCGATGAGGTGGAGTCGCCACCTTCGAATCGACCTTACGCAATTGGAGTTCACCAGCAAGCAGGAGTTTCTCTGCTGAGGTAAAAAGGGAGTAGCGTTCATGGATACTGTTTTAGCAACTGCGACACCAAATGTTTCGCAAGGCGACGCGGCAGCACTCGTCGCCTTGGCCCTGCAACGCACCAAGAACAAGGCGGGGGAGCCTAGAACCCGTGCAAGGATGTCTTACAAGACATTCAGGCGCTTGACCGGGCGTCGTATAGGGGGGGCAAAATTTGTGCGGGAGTTCACTGCGGAGATGGTGAACCTGGGCTGGCTGATGGTCCGCATGCCGTCGGCGTATGGCTTCGTGCGCGCAGCGTCGCTAGACAAATGGCCGCTCACAAAATCGAATGTGGTCGCGAAGGAACTCAAGCTGATCGGTGAGGGATCGCTCTCGGAAGTGCTGGACAATGCACGGCGGGAGCTTGGCGAGGCTACTGACGCATCAGGTGCCCGCAATGGGTCGACCGGGAACAAGAAAAAAGACAGTAGTCCGATAGACACGCATTGACGGGAAAGCGAGGGTGAAGGCACCTCGGGGCAGCAGTTACTGCTTTGCGCACGGCATGACGGCGAAAGCAGTAAGCTCGACAAGGGAGTAAATATGGCGACTGGCTCTGTTTACGTCTGGGAGCCATGTGACTCGGACTTTACCGGCGGCCGCGTGTATCTGGCGGACGTCGAATTGCCCTATCTCTCGCAGCGCGCCGGAAGGCGCGGCCTGCGTGGGCGGTACGTGGACGTCATCAGCCATCCAAGCATGGAAGAGGATTGGCCGACTGGCCAGATGGGCGAGGTGTCGCCCGACGAGTATGGCAATTTTTCTTTCAAGCCGTCCGGCGATGGCGATTGCGGTGGATGGGAAAGCCGCGAGGCCGCCGCGGGCTTTGGCCAGGTCAACGTCTACTACCACGTCTCCTTGATGAGCCAGCGCATCAACGATGCACTTCGTTCATCTGGAATAGGCTCCCTGCCGAAAGTCAGGGCGATCGTCAATGCACGTCGGCCGAGCCCACGACCGGGCAGTCCTGAGGACACCAGCAGCTGGGTGCCGGTCAAAGGGGCCAGATATCGTTACCCAGCAAGAACGGAAAATCTCGACGACTTTTCAATTCCGCTTTGCGGAGAGTTACTTTTCGGTCCGGTGCACGGGGTCACCGCGGAAGGGTGGCTGCCACGAATTTCAGGCGGCACCTATCGCTGCGACCCATCCCACGACGCCGGCAAAATATACCAGGCGTTCGGGCTTCACGTCGTGCGTCATACCGCTGATGTGCAGGCCGACAGGTTGCGTGCACCGCGTGCCGCGTTCAGCAGACCGGGTGCCCTTGAATATGCCGTGAGCACTTATCTGGCGGCCTCCATGCTATCGAGCCCCCACGTCGGGTGCTGGCACGCTCGTCACGATGCTGAGTTTGTGCCTGCGGGCAGCCTTGCCAATGAGACCCGCATTGACGATGACGAAATGCAGCCGCAGGAGGCGCTGGTCGCACAAGCCCTCGCGGGGGCGATGTGGGATCTGCACAAAGCATTTCTCGGGCACGAATTTGCCTGCATGGAGTTGGTTGTTGGTGCCCTTTTGGAGCTTGGGCGACTTTCTGACAGCCCCTTCGCTCCCTCCCGGGTCAAAACCAGGTCGATCAGATCATCACCACGCAGCTTTGTCTCGTGCCTTCTTCATACGGACAGCGTGGCGTCCGGCGGGCTTTACAAAACGCCGATCCGGGAGATCTTCGAGAAGCGCGGGATCGGTTTTAGTTCGCTTGTGACCGACATGCTGCTCGCGCCGTCAGTTCCGCCCCTCCCTCACCGCCTCAGCGGCTCTCTAGACGTGCAGCGCCATGTTGCCAAAATTCGCGAGAAGTTTTCAGAAGTCATAATTCCGGATGATGGCGATCTCATCGACCCGGACCAACTTGAACTGTTCCTTTCATCGTCCACGACCGCACCATACCATCTCGCCGCGGTCGGAGACGTCATGACGGGCATGCGGATGCGCCATCGTATCCGCAGGTTCGGCCCGGACTATCCCCTCGCGTGGGTCAAGCCGATCTTTAGGCGCAGCGCTTTGATAACTGGAAACCTTGAAGGGCCGTTCGCCTCCACATCCGAGGAAGCAGATCCCAGTAAGAAATACTCATACAAGGTCGATCCCAAGTCAGCCGCTGTCTTACGCCGCGCCGGCTTTGCTGCCATGACCATTGCGAACAACCACATTCAGGACTGCGGTCCGGGTGGCGTAGTTGAGACGCTCGACACGCTGGAGCGACATTCTATCAAACCGTACGGTGGCGGTAGGAACCAGAACTCGGCCCACGATCCGGCGATTTTTGACGGCGTGGATATCCGAATCGGACTTCTCGGATATTACTGGAACGACCGAACGGCGGCTCGTGGCGAACTTCCAGGCTCCGCTCAAGATCTGCCCGAATTGGTCGAGCGTGACCTCGCACGACTGCGGCCGCTGGTCGATCGGATCGCGGTGATGGTGCATTGGTTTACTGCTACATACCGGCGCCAACCTACAGAGCAAAACCGCGTGAAAGCACGGCAGTTTATCGACTTCGGCGCCGACGCCGTCATCGGCCATCATCCACATATCCTCCAGCCGATCGAGATCTATAAAGATCGGCCGATACTATACAGTGTCGGCAATTTCGCCTTTGGGTCGGGAAGCAGCCGGGGTGAGTCTATCTTGCCGTGCTTCCACTTTGGTGCGCGGCAGATAGGTCTGGATATATACCCCGTTTACGCTCAAAACAGAGATCCGCGCCTCGACTACCAACCAAAAATAATGGGAGGGGCGGCCGGCCGGGCGACGATCGATCGGCTGCTCGATTTGTCGCCTGGACTGGGCAGTGCAGTAGCCGATGTCCAGGACAGATGCCTCAAATTGTCTATCCCCTCGTGCTGACGGCCAGCCTTCGGCAAGCGCCAAGTCCCCATGACTGAAACGAAGTCTTTACCGCCCAGGCGGTTTTGATTTGTTTAGAAATCTCTAATGGAATATGGCATCATGTGGATTGTCCATAGGAGCGACAGGTGCGATTTCTGATCCGTCTGTTGGCTGCGGCGGTGATGGCCTGCAGCCTGATTTACTCAGGCCCGGTGCTTGCCTGGAAGGTGGGCAAGGGTACGACCACAGCAACCATCAACGGGACGAAGCTGACGGTCTATACCTACCACCCCAAGAGCTGCAGCAATCCCGCGATTCTGTTCGTCTTCCATGGGTTGAGCCGAACGGCGTCTTCCTACAGGGACTATGCGCAGTCTCTCGCTGATCGAAACTGCCTGATCGTCATGGCGCCACTCTTTGACTTGGAAAGGTTCCCAAGCTGGAGCTATCAACGTGGGGGGATCGTCAACAGCGGCGCTATTCAGCCGCGAGAACGATGGACCGTCTGGTATGTGAAGGGCCTGGTGAACTGGGCGAGGTCGCGAGAAGGACTGCCGAACGCGCAGTATTACCTTTTCGGGCACTCCGCCGGCGGCCAGTTCACGTCTCGTGTTGCCGCATTCGCCCTAGCCGATGCGAAAAGATTGGTGGTTGCCAATCCGTCCTCATATGTTTTGCCCTCGCTGGCGGAATCCGTGGCCTACGGCCTCGGCTGCGTCTCCTCGGGATGCGTCTATACGCCGGATCAAGCCACCGAGGAGATGAAAGCGTATCTGGCCTTGCCGCTGACGATCTATCTTGGAGAGGACGATACAGGCGATGCCGAGCTGAACGAAGGTGCGGCCGCCATGCGCCAAGGGGCGACGCGGTTGGAACGGGGGCAGTACACATACGAGTTGGCGCAAGCTGTCGCTACCGCCAACGGGTGGCCCTTTAACTGGCGTCTTGTGATCTTGCCGGGCGTCGGGCATTCGGCAAGTGATATGTTGGGTTCGGATCAGGCAGCGAGCGCATTCGGACTCAAATAGCGGGATCTGCGGTCCTGTAGCTCGGCAAGATGTAGATACCTCGATGAGCGAGATAGCCTAGCGCGAGTCGCTTGGCCAAAGTTTGCGCAGCCTGCAGCGGAATGCAATTTAGTTAGGACATTCTAATTTAGTAAAGTTTAAACGCGATTCGATCTAGGCTGCTTCTCTGCGAGGGCATCTCAATGCGAAAGCTGAAGGACCTGCTGCTCGATAGGAGCGGAAACTTTGCCGTGGCAGCGGCGTTGGTGGCGCTACCGCTATGCTTGGTCTTGGGCGTGGCCATTGACCTTACCAGTGCCGTCACCTGGAAGTCCAGACTGCAAGAGTTGGCCGATTCAGCGGCTCTGGCAGCTATAGAGAGCGACGGTGGAGACGAGGAAGCCGTCGCGGCCGCCAAGAACATTGCGCTTGGCAACGGCTCTTTTGCGGTCGGCGGGGTGGTTGAAGTCGACATCACAACGCCCACTCCCGTGTCCCGGGAGGCAGCAGTTGAAATCACCGCCTCAATGCCGACGGACTTTATGAACCTTGCCGGCATTCGGGCGATCAGCCTTCACGTCACGGCAAAGGCACGAAAGGCGCCCCCGGAATACTGCATCTATGCTCTCGATCCAGAGTCAACCGGAGCGCTGAGTGTGACCGGGTTGGGAAAGGTGTCGGTGCCAAATTGTGGCATTCAGGTAAATTCTTCCAGCCCCGAAGCACTGAGACACGTTGGGGCCGGCAAAATCGCCGCGACAAAAATCTCGGTAGTCGGCAATTACCAAGGCGGCGGATACAGTGTTTCCCCGAAGACGAACCAGCCCTTCCTCGCCGACCCACTTGTCACCACACCAGAACCGGTTCCCCCGACCGGTTGCGATTACAGCAACCAGGCGCTCTCGGATGTCACCATTCCGGCCGGGCGGGTGTTCTGCGGAAGCATCGACTTCGGTGGAAAAATTGTGCTTTCCCCAGGCGTTCACTACTTTCACAATGCGATAGTCGGCATCAGCAACAATGCGAAAATAACAGGCAAGGAAGTCACCATATTCGTCGATTCCAAGTCCAGCATCATACAGGCAGTTGGTAACGGCGCCATGGAACTTTCCGCTCCTACAAGCGGCGTTTATACCGGCATTGCCATCTTCGGATCGCGTACCGCCTTGCCATTGTTGCCGACTATATCGCTCGCAATAAATAAGAATTACTGGGTAAATGGTACAATATACTCGCCAATGCACCACCTTAAAATGAAAGGGACCAATGACAAGAAGTTGGCTACCGGCCTGGGATGGATTGTTGCTTGGCAATTCTCTTACAATGGAGATTCGAGCGTCAACCTGGATGGCTACAGCGGCACCCCACCAAAGGGTCTCGGAGACGCAGCAATCGCGTTGCTGCAATAGATGGAGACGGTACCCGCTTCGTGGCTTCGAAGGTGCCCTTCCCCTGAGTTAGCGAACTCTCAAACGCAGTCCTTAACGGGATGCGACCACGCTTCTAAAGTCACCGTCGCGGGGTGACCGTCGTTTTCACCGATCTACGCGCCTTTACAGCATTCGCCGAGACTGCGAACCCGAGCGAGGTGCAGCAGGCTGGCGATGGTATTTGCAAAGACCTCTAGCCTCGCTGCTCTAGACGGCCATCGGTCTCTCCTTTCTGGCCATCGTAGTAGTTGCTTCTTAACCAAGTCGAGCGCATCCTCTCTCCCACCTTGAGGAGCGATTTCCGCGTGAGCTTTTTGAGAATGCTTCTGATTTGCGCGATTGCGAGCGCCGGTGCCGGCGGGTTCGTCACCGTCGTCCAATACTTGATGTTTACCCCACCGGCTCCGGTCGCGGCCGACGCTCCGGTCCTTCTGAAGAAAAACCCGCCAAAGAAGCGAATATGGCGGCGAGCGCTGACCTAACTTCCGCACCGAGGATAGGGCTATCGGCAAAACTGGCGATCTTCGGCCTTTGCTACGCCGGCGTCGCGGCTGGCCTTTTCCCTGAAACCTACCTCGCGGCACTGGGAACGCAGCGGCTGCTGATCCTCTATTTCCTGCTGCCCTTCATCATCCTGCTCGGGATCGGCATCGCGGCACCATTCAGCGACCGACGAGCCCCGGCAACTTGGTTCCTCGCGAAAATCAGCTCCCGCTGGCGCAGCGCGACCCCCACCCTTGGTATCTTCATTCTCTGCCTGGCCGCCTTCACCACCTACAAGTATGAGCTTGCGCAGATGGTGCCGTTCTTCGCCGATCGGCAGCTTGCCGAAATCGATGCGGCCTTGCATTTCGGGCATGTCTGGAGTTGGGCGCGCTCGGTTCCCTTGCCAGGTGTTGTCGATCAAATCCTCTATGTCCTCTACGCCCAATTATGGTTCGTGGCCGTCGCCTTCGTGGTCGTCTCAGCCGCATGGATGGACGACGCCGCCAAGCGCCAGCGATACTTCTTGTCGCTCTCTGCGACTGCGGTCATCCTCGGCATCTTTGTGCGGATAATAGGATCATCCGCAGGGCCAATTTTCTACGACCGGCTGTTTGACCCGGACCTGTTTGACGATCTCACCGCCTCGCTTCGAAGCAGCAATGCAGGCCCGGCCATCCTGCGCATAAGCGACTATCTCTATTCGTCCTACACCAGCCGCCAGGCCTCGATCGGGACCGGCATATCCGCCATGCCAAGCTTCCATGTCGCCGTGGTTACGCTTAACGCGCTGCTGCTTAGCAGCATCAACCGGACGGCCGGCATCTTCGCCTGGCTTTACGTCGCAGCGATCATGTTCGGCTCGGTCTATTTCGGTTGGCACTATGCCATTGACGGCTATGTCTCGATCATCCTGGTGTGTCTGATCTGGCGTGCCACAGGAAAGCTTACAGGCGCAAAGCAATAACAGATTACATTTCGACGGAGCCACCGTTCGAGCGGCAGGCGCTGTTTCACGCAATACCAAGTCTCAATGTAGCCATGGCGCCCCTCAACACGCTATTGTTGGCGATTTGTAGGTGAGAAGGTGATCTCATTGGAATAGGAGCTAGCCGTGTACAATCGCGGTACAAGCAAGCTCAGTTTATTTCGACCCGACGATCTTTCATACCGATTTGAAGACAAGGCTGGGCGTTCGACAGTCGTCTTGAAATTGCCCAGATGATTGGCGTCATCAGCATGGAAGCGTATCCATCGACCGCATAGTGCCAGGCCAAGTGCACCGAGCCCAGCTGGATTGCGGCCAGAAACGCAATGCTGGCCCAGCGGAGCAAACGCCCGAAACGCCAGAGATAAATCGCGTTCAGGGTCGCGACAGCCACGTGCAACGACGGAAAGGCTGAAATGCCGCTGCCCACGCGTGGACCATCAAACCCGGCATCGACCAGCAGATAATTTTGCGTAACCAGCGCCGAGACGGTATAGGTCAAATTGGTCGACTGAAGGTAGTCCATCAGGGGAGAAAAGGTACCATCGCCGTAAAAGGGCATAAAGAATGCCGGCCCAACTGAAGCGAAGGCTGCCGCCAAAACGTTACCTATCAACACCCAGGTAAGGACAAACGCGACCAGAAACTGGGAACGCAGCCGTCCATTCCTCGCTGAAAAAGCGACGCAAAACAAAACGATGAAAACCTCGGCAAACCAGAGATTGTAAAGAACGTTCAGCGAAAAGGTGACAGGGCCAAAGCCAAGCATAGGATGAAAAAACCTCCATGCATCGACCCCGCCATGAATTGCCCTGTCGATCGCCACCAGGGACGTGTCGGCGTAGAATGGTTGGATCCTGCTGAGTCCCCCCTTGATGCTGGTGAACATCGAGAAAAAGAGCGGGATGACGAGCGCAACGGGCAGTCCGAATGCAATTCGATCCGGCAGGTTGTTGGCCAGCATGAGATCCTTCATGGCACGTAACGGTTGCTCCGGCCGTTGAATAGTCAACCGAACCAGGACTACAGCGAGAAGGATCAGGGTTACGGCTGCCCCAAAAAATAAGAAATTCTTATTATATATTTTCAAGTTTATGACGATGTTCCAATGCGCCGCAGCAATAAGCGCCAGTAGAATATAGGCGAATACCGTCACGAAAAATGGCTGATTAGCGCGCCACGCCTCCGAAGTGGTACGGATCGCCAGCCGCGCTATCGACATGGAAGAAAATCTCCGGAACCAAGCGCTAGTTAAGCTGCCGCAGTATCCCAGAACTGCCCACCAGCGCCAGAGTGGCATAGATTTGGAACGCTATCGTGCAGATCGCAGCAGCTGAAATCGGCACGCCAAAAGGCACGACGCCCTTGCGGTCCAAGTGCTGTATATAGACCCGAAACGCGCCTGCCGGCAGCATGAAAGGGTTTTTCATGATGGCCACGGTGGCGACGGCGAAAACCAATAGAAGCACCGAGAACAGGGCGAGACCGTTTCCACCGGTCAGAAACGGAACGACCGCCATCAGCTTGACGTCGCCGGCTCCGACCTTGCGCAAAATCCAGAACGGAAAGAGCGCGACGAACAGCACAAATCCGGCGATTGCGCTCAATCCCATATCCCACCACGATCCGCTTGCTATGGAAACAAGCTGAAGCGATCCCAGCCCGAGACACAAGAGCAGCAGCACATCACGGTTGGATATCTTCTGGGCCGAGAAGTCTATCCAGGCGACCCATGCCAGCAGAGGGATCACAAGCGCCTTTATGGACAGCGACGCGGCAAACAACATCCTACCGCTCGATGTTCTGCACGCTGGACGATAGCAGCCTCAGATTGTTGACCACGGTCGGATCATTGGGCGCCAGTTCATAGGCCTTGAGGAAATTGCTGCGCGCGTCCTGCAGCTTGCCGCGCAACAGATAGGAATAGCCGACATTATTGTAATATTCGGGCGTCGCACCCAACAGCTTGAAGGCCCGGCCATAGGCCCGATCGGCAAGGTCGAAGCGATGGATCCGGTCGCAGGAGGCGGCCAGTCCCATCCAGGCGCCGCCATCATTGGGGGCAAGCTGCGTCGCCTTGAAGAACAGTGCGCCGGCATTGCCGTAATTTTCTGCACGAAACTGGTTCTTGGCCTCCGCGACCGCTTGGTCCGAGGCGTAGTATTCAACATCGCCGACCGTCTTCAACCCGTCGAACGCATCGCCAAAGGACGTTACGTCGCCTTTCGACGGCTCGTTGGTTCGAACGACGCCGTCCGCTCCGTTCGTCTGGCAGCCGGCGAGTGCCGCCATGAACAGGCAGGCCACGATTGCAATTGGCCTATTCATACAATCTCCCCGAGTCCCCCGACCGATATTAAGAACAGAGCATATACGCACCTAGAAGAAAATGCCCTTCATGCGAATGATCACCGGCAGCATGATTACCATCATCACCACCGGAAAGATGCACAGGCCGAGTGGGATCATCATTTTGACAGGCAAGGCGTTGGCGCGCTCTTCAGCCTGCAGAATCCTCTGGCTGCGCATCTCCGCGCTGTAGACACGCAGGGCGTCAGTCAGGCTGGTGCCCAGTTCTTCGGACTGCCGGAACAGCACGGCCAGCGCCCGCGCCTCGTCAAGGCCAATGCGGTCAGCCAGTTCGCGAAGCCCTTCCCGAAGTGGCTTGCCGGCGCGCAGTTGCAGATTCATGATCGTCAGCTGAATCCCCAGCCATTTGTGCGTGGCCGCAAGTTCCTGGCTTACCCGTTCGACCGCGGCCTCGAGGCTCATACCGGCGTCGGCGCAAGTGATCATCATATCCATGAAATCGGGGAAGGCGCGACGATAGATCTGTTTCTGTGAATTCTCGAACCGGTCCAGCATGATGCTGGGAATGACGATGCAGCCTAACCCAAACAAGGCCGAGCCCCCGAAAGTTAGGAATCCGGGCAGTCGTGGCGGCAGCACCCACGACAGCAGGGCATACATGGCCAGAAACCCTATACAAACCGCGCCGAGGCGACAAATCGTGTAGACGACAGGTGCACCCGCTCGATAAAATCCAGCGCGGAAGAGTTTCGCCTCCAGAGCATTGGGCTCGCTGCGTTCTTTTTCGATCGACTTGAAGTAAGCGTCGACCGGCTTCTGCGCCGCGATCTTGGCCAGGCGGTCCCGTCCCAGGATCGATCGCGGATCGACCGAGCCTTCGCCCAAAAGGCTGTCCGCGACCAGCTTTCGCGTTTGCAGTGCCGGCAGGAAGACCAGCGCCGCAAACAGGAACAGCGCCACCGCGGACGCGAAGACTGCGATGGATACAAAAAAGGTCAGGTCGTCGGTGTTCGAAAACAGATTTATGACTCGCTCCTGTCAGAAATCGAAATTGACCATTCGGTACATGATAAAGTCTCCCAACAGGGCCCAGCTTCCACAGATGACGAATGCAGGCGTAATGAGAGGACTGCTCCAGACTTTGCCGTAGTAGCCGGGCGCGATCAGCCAGAGCGCCCCAAACATGACGAGCGGAAACAAGGAAATGATCCAGGCCGAGGCCCGGCCTTCGGCTGACAAGGCCCTGATCTTCAACCGCAGTTTCTGGCGTTCCCGCAGCACGGTCGAGAGATTTGCCAGGATTTCGGTAAGATTCCCGCCGGTCCTCGCCTGAATAGAAAGCGACACCGATAGCAGATTGAGTCCCTCGAAGCCGACCCGTTGCGTTAACTTTCGCACGGCCTGCTCCATGCTGAGTCCGAAAGTAATCTCGTCGGCGACGATGCCGAATTCCGTGCCAAGCGGATCAGGTATCTCGCGGGCGACGAGGCCTATCGCAACTGAGGCAGGATGCCCTGCGCGCAATGAACGAACGATCATGTCCAGTGCATCGGGCAATTGCTTGGCGAACTTCTTGATCCGTCTGTTACGTGCCCGGCGCAAAACAAGAACAGGCAAGGCAAAGCCCACCACGAGAAAGATGATGAAGGCCGCCGACGCCGATACGTGAAGGAAAAGCCAGAGGAGCAAAGCCAGCGCCAGGCCGGCCAGAAAAAACGAGGCTGCAAAGGTCATCGGGTTTCCGGTAATGCCGGACTGGGTATAAAGCCTGTTCAGCGAGACAAAGCCGAAGATGAAATCTCCTGAATCAGTCAGGCCGCGTTCTCGCAGCAACCCTTGCAAGGTTTTTTCCGCGGGCGCTTCATCAGCGAGACGACGGAGCCGGTGGTTCACCGCCACGAGTCGGGAGCGGCGACCGGCCAGAGAAAGGTAAAGGGCTTCGCCGGCAAGGATCACCGAGGCTGCCGCAAGCATGTAGATAAAATAAAGCAGCGCCTGTCCACTAAGCATCAGAGGGCGACCTGCGGGTTGAAGGCATCCTTGCCGAAATGGAGCCCCAGCGTTGCGGCCTCTGGCGCGAAGCGCGGGCGGACACCGGTGGCGCGAAAATCCCCTATGATCATTCCATCCGCAGCTACATCGCGCCTCACGAAGTGATAGATTTCCTGCAGTTGGACGACATTGCCTTCCATCCCGGTAATCTCGGAAATCGACGTTACGCGCCTGCCGCCATCGGCGAGCCGCTGCGTCTGCACGATGATGTCGATGGCCGAAGCGATTTGTGCCCGGATGGATTCGTGCGTCATCGGCATGCCGGCCATGCCGACCATCTGCTCCAGACGAGAAATAGCGTCGCGAGGCGTGTTGGCATGGATAGTGGTCATCGACCCCTCATGGCCGGTGTTCATGGCCTGCAGCATGTCAAAGGCCTCCTCGCCGCGAACCTCGCCGACGATGATGCGGTCCGGCCGCATGCGAAGCGCGTTCTTCAGCAGTTCGCGTTGACGAACCTCGCCTCTGCCCTCGACATTCGGTGGCCGCGTCTCCAGACGGCCGACATGCGGCTGCTGCAGTTGCAGTTCCGCCGCGTCCTCGATGGTGATCAGGCGCTCTCTGGCCGGGATGTAGCTTGAGAGCGCGTTGAGCAAGGTCGTCTTGCCGCTGCCGGTGCCGCCCGAGACCAGGATTGACTTGCGGGCCTGGACGGCGATCCGCAGCAGCTCGATCATTGGCGGGCGTATCGAATTGAACGCCATCAGGCGCTCAAGCGAATAGGGATTCTTGGAGAATTTGCGGATCGACACCAGCGGACCATCTACAGAAATCGGCCGCACCGCGATGTTGACGCGCGAGCCGTCTGCCAGGCGAGCGTCGACCATCGGCGCCGATTCGTCGACGCGCCGGCCTATAGCCGAGACGATCTTGTTGATCACACGCAACAGATGCGCCTCGTCGCGGAAACGGATTGCCGTCTCTTCGATCACGCCGCGCCGCTCGATGAACACACGGTCGTGCGTGTTGATAAGGATATCGCTGACGGAATCGTCCTTGAGCAGTGGTTCGATCGGCCCGAGGCCTAGCATCTCATCAGCGGTGTCGCTGGTTAGCTGGTCGAGCTCGCGGGCGTTTAGCGGCACGGCACGAGTGCGAACGAACTCGCGAACGATCGGGCGAATCTCGTTGAGGATCTGGTCCTTGGAGGCTGTTTCAAGAGCGGAAAGATTGAACCTGTCAATCAGATGTCGATGCAGCTCGACCTTGAGCGTCAGAAAATCGTCGCCATGCGGTTCGACTTCAGCCGACGGGGCTGGTGCCGACACGCTTGCTGGCACCGGCGCTAGCTGCTGCAGCGCCTTCGGCTCACTCGGTCCCTTGATAAACCGCCCCAGCATAATGCCTTATACCCCTAGAGCCCATATGAGCCGAAACTAAACGTTAACCAAGCGGCGCACAAGCGTCAGGGCACCTCACGTGAGGCCAATACTTTCAACATAGTTAAGGAGTCCGGCAGAAAAATATCGATTTATTTCCGGCACTCGCGCTGCCAAACACGAGTGACGCACTAAGCTTTCACGTTACCGGCGCCCCTTGGGTGACCTGACACGGGGCATCCTCTTCACAAATGCTACAACGCCTTAGATATAAAGGAATATGCCATCTGGCTAAAGTACGTATGCCTTGATTAGCTCAGAGGGGCAATTGTGAACGAATGGTTAAGAACGCTTGAAAAATTAGACGAATCAAGCTCTTGCTAGAAATTGAGGTCACGCCGAATTTGCAAATTGATGTATTAGAAGGTTAAAGGACCGTTAATCCCGTTTGACTCTCCAATTTCTCGGGACCTAGGATTGAGGTGACGGGGGATGCTTGGGTATGGAGTTCATCCTTGGCTCTGTCTCGTCGGGTTGAAACCTCCAGAGGGAGAAATTGACATGAAAAAGCTCATGACAATGACCCGGCAGTTCCGCGACGACGAAAACGGCGCTGCTATGGTCGAATATTCTATTCTGATTGGCATTATCGCAGTGGCCTCTATCGGCTTCATCATCGGCATCGGCGGGTGGGTTACGGGCCGCTTCACCGGCCTTTGCAGCGCCATGGACGCCTCCGGTACCGGATCTTGCGCCAGCGGTGCCGGTTCTTGATCGATTGATCGGCATCAGGCCCGGGTTGTCCAGACCCGGGCCTGAATTCAGTCGTGGCGGGCGAATTCCCGCTCTATTGGCTGGGGGCTTGGGTTATGCGCGCCAACACACTTATCATGATAGTTCTCGCCGGCGTCTTCGGGGTGCTGGCGGTCGTGCTGATCAACATCTGGCTCGCTGGCCAGCGTAGTGCTTTGGCTCAATCAAACGGCAAAGGCAATACGATCGTTGTCGCGGCACTGCCGCTGAAGTTCGGCGACACATTGAGCGCCGACAAGTTGCATGAGATCGCTTGGCCCGCGGGCGCAGTCCCGGCTGGAGCGTTCAAGACCACCAAGGAAGCCTTGGCCGGCAGTGGCGCAAGGCAGGCGCTGCAAGCGATCAGCACCAATGAGCCGATCCTCGGCAGCAAGATCACCGGTCCAGGCCAGCGCGCCACACTTTCGGCGGTGCTGGGTGAAGGCATGAAGGCCGTATCCATCCGCGTCAACGACGTGCTTGGCGTTGCCGGCTTCGTCTTCCCGGGCGACCGGGTTGATGTGCTGCTGACGCGCTCGGTGCGCGGCGATGACGGTGCGGACAAGAGTTTTGTCGACGTTCTGCTGCAGAGCATGAAAGTGCTCGCCGTCGACCAGGTCGCTGACGTGAGCAAGGACAACCCGACGGTTGTGAAGTCGGTGACGCTTGAAGCCACCACAAAGGACGCGCAGAAACTGACGCTGGCCGCCGGTGCGGGGCAGTTGTCTCTTGCACTGCGCCAGGCTGCCGCCAATAAGGGCGAGACAACCGAACGAGTCACGCTTTCCGACCTGAATGGCGAGACGCCGGACGATGTCGCAAAGAGGCAGGCCGAACTGGACAAGCAGGCCGCAGCCGACGCAGCCGCAGCCGAACGCCAGCGCGCAGCTGACAAGATCGCCGGATTGGAAAAGGCCGTGGACAGGGTGGGAAGCCAGCTCGACGAGTTGAGCAAGGTCAAGCCGGTGCCGGCCGTGGTGACGGCACCCGCATCAAAAGAAGTCGTCAAGGAAGTTATCAAGTATTTGGAGCCGGAACCGCCGAAGAATGTTACAGTGGGCGTCTTTCGCGGCGTGAAGCTTGAATCCTATGACGTGCCGCGACAACCATAAGGGATGCGGCGAAGCGGGGCAGCCGGCGGCAGCAGTTTGGGAGATGGGGATGCAGGGGTTTTGGATGAGGGTAGCGGCGGCCGCACTGTCCTGTTTGGCTGCGCTGCTGACGTCTAGCCTCGGGACTGAGGCAGCCGACCGTTTCATCGACGTATCGAACCCGAGCGTCCATCGCATCTTCCTGCCGACGTCACAGTCTGTGACGCTACAGGTGAGCGCCAATCTCGGCGATATCGTTGTCGGCGACGAGAAGATCGCCGATGCCCAGCCCATGACCGACCGAACGCTTTATGTCATCGGCAAGAGCGCCGGCACCACCACAGTCAATCTCTTCTCTCCGGAAAAGCGCTCGCTCGGCGTCATCCAGATCGAAGTCGGCGTCGACGTCAGCGACATGGCGCAGGCGATCCGCCAGGTGGCGCCCAGGGCGCGCATCGAAATCGGTTCGATCAACGGCAAGGTGAGGCTTGGCGGTCACGTCAAGGACGGCGCCACGCTGGCGTCGATCCTGGAAGTGGTACAGCAGTATGGCCCCGACGCCATCATAAATTCCGTCATCGTCGACGACAGCCAGCAGGTCAATCTCGAGGTGCGCGTGCTTGAGGCCAAGCGCAACGCCGGCCGCGATCTCGGCGTTTCAATCAGGAGCACGAATGGCAGTGGCACAACCCGTACAGGGACAGGCATTGCCGCCGCCGACAAAGATAACGTAGTGCTTGGCCCGGGCGATCTGCTCAGTGGCCTACTGTCGACCAGCAATCCCTTCGCGGCACTGATTACCCGTGTCATTGACAGCAACATCAAGGTCGACCTGATCATTGAAGCGCTTGAGGCCAAGGGCGTCGTGCGCACGCTGGCAGAACCAAATCTCACCACTCTGTCGGGTGAGCCAGCCAGCTTCAACGCCGGCGGCGAAGTGCCTATCCGTGTCGTGGGCAATGATGGCCAGATAACCATCACGTATAAGCAATTTGGCGTCAATCTGCTGTTCACGCCGGTCGTACTCGACGACGGCAAGATCCATATGAAGCTGGCGCCGGAAGTGAGTGACCTCACCGGTTTCACCACCGCCGGCGACCCGATCTTCACCAACCGCAAGCTAGAAACCGTCGTCGAACTCCGCGACGGCCAGAGCTTCGCGGTCGGCGGGCTCCTGTCCAGCAAGACCACCAAGTTGCAGAACCAGGTGCCGTGGCTGGGCCAGGTGCCGGTCATCGGTGCGCTGTTCCGCAATTCGAGCAACCAGAAGGAAGAGACCGAACTGGTGGTTATCGTCACGCCGCACATCGTCCGGCCGGTGAAGCCTGGCGAGCAGCTGGCGACCCCGTTCGACAAGACACGGCCGGCCAATGACCCGGAGTTCTTCATCCTTGGTCAGCTCGAGGTGAACAAGGACATGATCCGAAAATATGAAACGGGCGACGGCGTCACCGGCCCCTATGGCCACATGCTGGACTTCAAATCGAAGGACAAGATGCTCTATGTCAAGAAATAGCGCCTTGATCCTCTTTCTGTGCGCCGGCGCCCTATCGGGCTGCGCCGCGGACTATCTGAACCACTACGACACGGTGACGCTCGCCGCCGGCGACACGCAAAAATTCAATTCGCTGGCGCAGACGGTGGATCCGTTCAATCCGAACGCGAAGAACACACATATCGAAGGCGACGGCGCCCGGGCAGCCGCTGTTGCACAGGGCTACAAATTTCCACCGCCACCACCGCCACCGCCTGCGATAACGGTCAATGTCGGCGGGTCGGGTGTGACCAACGGAGCGAATTGAACAGAAGGATGCGGTTGCATTGCGCCGGGCGAGCGAGGGGCCCGGTGCAAAGGAAGCAGAGAGTAAGGTCATGTTGGGGACCATTAGGGCGTTCTGGAATGATCAACGCGGCATAGCGATGATCCTTGTCGCAATCATGCTGCCTGTGCTGGTTGGGCTCGCATTGCTGGCTATCGACATGAGCCGCGCCACTGGGCTGCACAATGATCTTCAAAAAGGTGTGGACGCGCTTGCGCTTGCAGCAGCGGCGGAACTCGACGGCAATTCGGATGCGATCACCCGGGCCAACCGGGCGGTAGCCAATCTTCTCGCCAACACAACGAAGTTTTCGACCGCAGGCGACCACACGCTTGCTCTGTCTGACGTCACGGTAAAGTATTTGACCGGGATTCCCGCCAGTGACAGCACAACGCTAACCGCCGACGGCGTCGACTCCAACGGGGTGACCTGGGCCAGCACGGACCCCAAGGCTGTGAGATTTGCCGAGGTGACGATCAACGCCTCCGGTCTGGCGGACGGCGCGGGCGCTTTCGAAACCATCTTCCCAGCCAGCGTCGTCGGCAGCAACAACAGGATGGACTTACAACCGCAGGCGGTTGCCGGGTTCACCAACGCATTGTGTCAGTTCACGCCGATGTTCATCTGCAATCCTTATGCGTCGCTTGGCGCCCTGCAGACGGCGCTGTCTGGAACAAAGAAGCCGATGATATGGCTCAAGGAGCAGACCGGCGGCAATAACGCTCAATATGGGCCTGGCAATTACGGGTTTCTGTCTTCGCCTGAGGGGGACAAGTCGGCGCAAGCACTGACGGAAATGTTCGCGGTGACCAGCCCGCCCGCCTGCTACGATCAGAACGGGGTCAAGACCCGCCCAGGCAACGTTACTCCGGTAAACGACGGAATCAACACGCGTTTCGACATTTATCCCAATGGCAACAGTGGCAAGCTGGTCCCCTCAAGCGCGCCGCCCTCACCGAATGTTCGCAAGGGTATGGTAACGAAGAAAACTGGCAACAATTGCACCTATGAGGCCCCCAACAGCGGACAGGAAAGCAATTATAAAAAGCTCCCCAAGGACAATTGCTTCACCTCTGGGAGCTGTACACAAGCGGGCGTGCTCGGTGACGGTTCCTGGGATTTCAACACTTCCGCAAACAGCTACTGGCCGGTCAACCACGGCAATGCCAGCACATCCAGCGTGTTGGCTGCATGCGGCGCCAGCCCCAGCCGGTACTGCGTATATAAGTATGAGATCGACAATCCAACTTTGAAGAGCGGCCAGGAGAAGACACCGCCGCAGTGCAACACAACCACGCAAACCGCCGACCGTCGGCTAATCTATGTTGCAATCATCGACTGCGTGGCCAACCAGGTCAAGGGCGGCAATCAAACGCTGCCAGTGCAGGCCTTCTCCAGCGTGTTCATCACCGAACCGGCCGGTGGTCCGCCTAACGCCGACATCTACGGCGAGATCCAGGATATCAGCACTACCGTCGGCCAAGGCACGCTGAAGAAACTTCAGCGCAACGAAGCGCAGCTTTACCGGTAGAACCATGCTGGTCGCGCTCAGGAAAATCATTCGACATTTCAAGGGCGACGAGGATGGCGTCGCCCTGGTGGAGGTGGCGATGGTCACACCATTTGTGTTGCTGTTGGCCGCTGGCGTGTTCGAATTCTCCAACATGCTGAACACACGCATGCTCCTTGACGCCGGCGTAAAGGATGCGGCCCGCTATATGGCGCGCTGCAGCAGCGACTGGGATACTTGTTCGGGGTATGCAAAAAACCTTGCAGTGAATGGAGCCATATCTGGCGGCAGCGCAAGGGTGACGGGATGGACCACAGGCGAAGTCACCATAAGCAAGTCATTATCTACTCCAGCGATTGATTCCGGCACCGGCACTGAGCTCTACCTCAGCAGCACCGCCAACGTCGATGTGGTGCAGGTCAGCACATCATATCCGTATGCGGGTGTAGGGTTCTGGTCTTATCTCGGTTTCGGCCAGATCAGCCTATCGGTATTCCATCAGGAGCGTGTTCTAGGATGGTGATGCTGCGGCGCAAATTCTGGGCAAGCGAGTCCGGCGCGACGATGGTCGAGATGGCCATCGCCATGCCGCTGCTGCTGACGCTGCTGCTCGGCTTCGTCGACTTCGGCTATGCCTTCTACCAATGGAACGCCGCGAACAAGGCAGTGCAGGCCGGAGCACGGCTGGCGCAAATTTCCGGTCCGGTCGCCAGCGGGCTTTCACTCGAGGCAAAAACGCCAAGCGACTCGCTGGACGTCGGCAAAGCGGTCCCCGCCAACACGTATAATTACATCTGCACGGCTAGTGCCGCGGGAGTTGCCTCCTGCACCTGCGGAACGGGCGCTACATGCCAGGACCTCACGGCAAGTCAGGCTGCCTTTGACTTCATTTACACTGGCAGCGGCAGCCGGTCTGGAATGCACACGTTCTTGCCGATGCTTCCAAAATCCGAGGTGAGGATACAATACCAGGCCTCAGGCCTCGGATATTGGACGCGTCCGAACGGACCGGTGCCGACCATTACGGTCAGCATTGTAAATCATCAATTCCAGTTCTTCTTCCTGGGCGGACTACTCGGATTCGGAAACCTCACCATGCCCTCCATGCTGAGCACGGTCACGGGCGAAGACATGAAGAGCAGCTATCCATGAATGCCATCAACACCAAGGTCACACCGACCAAGCGAAAGCAGGTGGCGCTGTTCTCGTCGGATCCGAATTTCAAGCGCGATGTGGCGACGCGGCTCGACGCGCTGGCGATCTACGACGTCAGGGTTTCCGAGACGAGCGATTTCCTCAGGGGTCCTCCCGCGGATACGCGCCCAGGCATCGTCATTCTCGACCTCGGCAATGGCGAAATGCTCGGCAGGCCGGGCATCGTCGAAGCACGCGCCCTTTGGGCGACCGTGCCGCTGATCGCGGTCTCCGACGAGCTGTCGTCGGAGCAGACGCGCGTGCTGGTGCGCATGAACGCTTCGGACTGGCTGCACAAGCCGCTCGACGGCAAGGAACTGCTCAACGCAGTGACTTTCCACGACACCGGCAACCAAGGGACGAAAAGCCGTATCGTCACCTTCATCAGCGCCAGCGGCGGCGCCGGCGCGACCACGCTTGCATTGTCGGCGGCCGAATTCCTGGCGTCGAAATCGAAGGAACGCGGGGCTTCCACCTGCCTGGTCGACCTCGATTTCCAGAGCGCCAATTGCGGCGCCTATCTGAACCAGTTCAACCAGTTCGATCTTGGCGGGATCATCGGCCAGCCGGAGAGGCTCGACGTCGAGCTGATGGATGTCATCAAGCTCTCGCGCCCGTCTGGGCTGACGCTCTATTCCTTCGAGAGGCCGCAATTGCCTTTCGAACCGCAGGGCAGTGATTTTGTCTTCCGGCTGCTGGACCTCGTCGCCTACCGGTTCGACGACATCGTCATCGACCTGCCGAACATCGAGACGCCTTGGCACAATTCCGTGCTGTCGACGAGCGATGAGATATTCATCGTCTTCGAACTCAACGTCGCCTCGCTGCGGCAAGGCAAACGGCTCTACAAGAAGATCCGTGAGTTGCGTGGCAATGCTGTCAGCATCACGCTGGTCGCCAACAAGCACAAGCGCAAATGGTTCGGCAACCACTTTTCGCGCAGCGAACTCGAAAAGATCTTCAAGGCGCCCCACATCAAGTCGGTCACGCTGGACAATGCGCTTCTGTCCGATGCCTTGAACCGTGCTATCCTGCCTGCCGAGGTGGATGGGCGTGCGCGCTTCAACAAGGACCTCAAGCGGATGTTCAAAGAGCGGCTCGATGACGCTGCCAAATAGGGGGCGGCCAAGTAGGTATCGGATTGGCCCGGGATTGGCGTGCGTCATGAGCATTGCGCTGATGATGCTGGTCCAGGATTTCGCCAGCGCACGATCGGCACTTTCGGATCGGCCGCCGCTGCCGGCAATGGGACCCAGCCTGCGCAAGACTGTTGCCTTCGAGACGACAGAACAGCCCGGAACAATCGTTATCCGCAAGGGCGAGAAAGCGCTTTATCTGGTGATCCGACAAGGCCAGGCGCTTCGCTATCAGATCAGCGTCGGACGGGACGGCTTTGGCTGGACCGGGGTCGTCAAGGTGGGGGCGAAGACCGAATGGCCGGAATGGCGGCCACCCCGCGAAATGCGCGCCCGCCAGCCGAACCTGCCGCAAATGGTGCCTGCAGGTCCCTACAACCCACTCGGCGCCAGGGCGCTCTATCTCTCTCGGGACGGGCGTGACACGCTCTATCGGATACACGGAACCAACGATCCCAAGGGTGTTGGCTTCGATGGAACATCGGGGTGTTTTCGCCTTACCAACACCGATGTGATCGATCTCTTCAGGCGCGTCGCGATCGGCGCAAAGGTGGTGGTTCAATGACGATGATCAGCGAACCGGATATGCCGGCAATCGAGATTGGGACAGCAGCCCGCATTGGAGAGCAGGCTGTCGTTGGGAAACCGCGCGACAAAAGCATTATCGGCGCGGTCATCATCGGCACGTCCCTGCTCACTTTGGTGAATATGATAGCCGCGGTTTATCTCTACCGCGGCATCAGCGATATGCGCTTTCTGGAAGGGCGCCTGGAACAACTCGGGACGTTCGAACAACGAATCGGCAGCCAGTTGGATACGGTCAACAACGGTTTTCAGAGCCGATTTGAAAAACTGGACAGTCAGCTGCAGAGCAGCTTTGGTGAAATCAACCGGAGCATAGCCCGGCTGGAACAAAACCAGCCTATTGTCCACGACGAAATCACGTCGAGCGCAGCGGAACCTTCCGTCGACACGACCAGCAGCATGGCGGAGGCGCCTGCTGTTCTCGATGGTGAAGACGCGACCGAGCCCAGCGTCGTCGATACACCGCGTCCGCCCAAAAGGCGGATTGCAGCTGCAGCGCCTGCCCCAAGCTCCAACTACCAGCGAATTGAGCAGGCCGACGGCAAGGTTTACTACCGGAAGATCAACTAACGCCGGAAAAATGGGGCTGCCTTAGAGATCTCGCTGCAGAGCAACAAGCCTCGCGGCCAGCGCTCCGGATCGCTCTCGAGCTTCCCTGAGAAAGACAACATGACAGTAGGCGCATGCTGTCAGACCCAGGACCAGCACAAGGCTGTTCTTCAAGGTGAAATCGACCATTAGCGAGAAGGGAAGCCCCCCGGGTACCGTGAATGAGGCGATCGTGCTCGCTGTTTCGGAATGGCTGGTGACAGCGATCATCAACCCGGCGAAAAGCAGGGCGACGTGATTGGCAAGAAAGAAGAAGGCAGCTGACTTTCTTGTGCGGCACGCCGTCCAGCAAACGATCGACGCGGCAGCCAGGATGGAGGCATCAACGACCATCGACCCTCCCAGACAGACATCGACCTGTTGCCAAAACATCGTCGACAGCGGCCTTAGTTCAAGCCAAACCCGCCACATTGTGGGGCTGGCCGGATATGCTCCCAGCAAGAATGTCGCCATGCGCTCCCCTGCAAGGATCAGCAGGATCAGCGATGGGAAGGCAAAGAGCATTATCGACTTGCGCTTCATGTCACCCTCAACAATCTTGCCTTCAAGATAGATTGCAGAGATTACGCGAGGCTTAACGGAGCGGTGGTGATTCTGTGGTGGCGCGGCCAGTCGGGCATGGCAGCCTGCAAGAGCCATTCGCGTATGGCGCAGCCATTAGAGCGGTTCACGACTTGATGGAATCGAAGGGGATCCCCGCTTTGTCGATTTTGTGATTCAAGATGCTGGCTGGAGTGGAGGCCAGCATCTGATGACTCGACCCCTTTCCAATGATCTTCGCGAGCGGGTTGTGGCGGCGGTTTTGAGTGGTGAAAGCCGCCGGTCTGCCGCCAAACGGTTCGGTATTTCGGTTTCGGCCGCGGTGAAGCTGTTGCAGCGCCATGGGACTACCGGCCCGGTGGCACCGGGCAAGATGGGTGGGCATCGCAAGAGGGTGCTGGAGCCGCACCGTGCCTTCATCGAGGCGCGTATACGTGGGACGCCACATCTGACGCTGCACGGTCTGAAGGATGAGTTGGCCGGTCGCGGGGTCAAGGTCTCGCACAGGGCAGTGTGGCTGTTCCTGCGCCGCGAGGGGCTGAGCTTCAAAAAAAACGCTGTTCGCCCTTGAGCAGGCGCGCACTGATATTGCCCGCAGGCGCCAGCGATGGCGATCTTGGCAGACCGGCCTTGATCCGCAGTGCCTGGTCTTCATCGATGAGACGTGGATCAAGACCAACATGGCTCCGCTGCGAGGCTGGGGGCCGAAGGGCAAGCGGCTGCGCGGCTTGGCCCCGCACGGCCACTGGCGCACACTGACCTTCCTTGGCGCGCTGCGCTGCGATCGGCTCGCGCCTTGCGTCTTCGATGGGCCAATCAACGGCCAATGCTTCCGGGCCTATGTCGAGCAGCAGCTCATCACCGTGCTGAAGCCCGGCGACATCGTCCTCATGGACAACCTGGGAAGCCATAAGTCGGCCGCCATCAGGCAGATGATCAAGGCTGCCGGCGCAAGGCTCTGGTACCTGCCACCTTACTCTCCCGATCTCAATCCAATTGAGCAGGCCTTTGCCAAGATCAAACATTGGATGCGCCAGGCTCAAAAGCGCACCGTCGAGGACACATGGCGTCACATCGGCCACCTCGTCGAAACCATCGAGGCAGCCGAATGCAGGAACTACTTCGAAAACGCCGGATATGCTTCCGTCAAAACGTGAAGGGCTCTAGTTGTTTTGGCTGAGGACGAGCGTAACCACCTTAGGCTCGGCTCGCTGCAGACATCGTTCCGGAATATTGGGCCACATCGCCTTGGCGCATCGCTGATCTTCGCCTCGGGCCGTCGCAAGCGTGAGTTCTGCGTTACCGGCTTCGTCTGCGGTCGACAGGAATACCTGCGTGGCGAGCGCAGTCGCCATAGATACTTGGACGAGGATAAGGGCGTAGGCAAATCGTCTGATCATCTGCTCGCAACGTTCAATCCGCGAAGTGGTTCCAACGTCGCGACCCGCCGATGTAAACCCGATCACGATTCTCGAGCCTGCGCCCTGCCCGTCCTCAGCTTTCCTAAGGACAACCCTTCGTCATCTCCTAGCTCCACCTCCTGAGGCAAGATCTCACCCATAGATCCTATCCAAAACCGTTCACTTCCAGACCAAGGCAAGGTTTGCCTCAACGGCCGATATGAAGCGGTGGGTTCAACCGGTCATCGCAACACGTTCCGTAGGCTATCGGCCGGCGTTTCGAAGTCCAGGGTTTTTCGGGGGCGCTGATTGAGACGCAGAGCGATGGCGTCGAGCTGGTCCTGCGAGGCTTGGGAAAGTTGGTTGCCCTGGGGAAATACTGCCTGAGCAGGCCGTTGGTGTTTTCGTTGCTGCCGCGTTGCCAGGGATTGCGCGGATCGCAGCAGTAGAGTTCGGCCTGGAGGATGATACCACCCCCGAACAGGCGTCATCGATCATACAGAAAGATGACGCACGACAGTCGCCAGTGATCGGGACCGACGAGACCGCGAAACAGATAGTCGCTCTGCTTCAGCGCGTCTCTCGCTGATTTCGTCAAGTTGCTCGCTTCGGGGGAGCTTCCAATCCTAGACTAGAAGACTGATCGCCAGCGAAAGCGACGGCATCTGCTTCATATTCGAATGCTCGGGAATACGTTTCACCGTTCCTCCCTATGATGCGAACGACCCACTCGCCCAACGAATGGCGGATCTCTAGGAAGAGGGAAGACGAAGACGGCGGTCGGTACGTGACGCTGTCCAATGCCCTCGGGAGGCCTGTCCCGCCAAAATCGGCTCCATCATCGGAGGAATGAACTTCACGCATGCACTGACTCCCGAGACCGCGAGTCAATTAGCGCGTGCTTAATTAGTTCCGGAGCGTTTTAACGAATCGTTGACCGCGCTGTCCCATTATAGGACGGCGCGGTCAAATCCCAACCTTGGCTGCGCAGGCGGCTTCGGCATTGAGTTCCACCCCGAACTGTCGGAGCCGCCACCCACATTCCACAATTTACCAGCAATGGTTGAATCAACCGTTACTGCACGTGCTTTCAATGGCGCTTCCCTGATCGTTAGACTTTGACGGAACAAACAGGGGATTCACAGGTTCGGCGTTCCGGACTCGACCGATGGAAGCGATCTTCGATGACATCGCCAACGCCCTCAGAGCGCCCCGCCAGGACGTGTGGCGCCCTGTCCGCGCCTTCGCCATCGATATGGCAGGCAAGCTGTTCATGGGCCTCGCTATCGGCCTAGGTGTTGGCTTTGGAATGGGTGCTGGCTGGTTAGCGTAGATCTGCCCCGGCGATGCGCTGCGTGAATGCCCGCTCGACTCCAACAACAGCCTCATCGTTCGTTTCGACTGTTCCGCACGCGCCGCCGTCATCGCAGGTCCAGAACCAAGTGCCTGCGGCTGGGCCGTGCATCATCTTCAGGATGCGGCCGACCTTTTCCTGCTGGAAAGCTGCGGCGAAATCGAAGGGCGCCGTCTGCCCTCCTATCACGGTCCGCGACCAGGCCAGCCACACGCGAGCACCCCGGCCGAGCACGAAATTGAACGCCTCATCCTGCTTCTCGAACGTCTGAAGAATTGCACTGCCGTCGACGACCTGAAAGCCTCGTTGATAGGCGAAGCGGACGGTAAGGCGATCAGCTGCTGGCATGGCTCCGAATATCCTTCAATCTTCCTCGCGGAAATCCTGCAGCGATGCATGACGCAGGTCATCCTCGCCGCGCAGGTGCTTCACGCGTCCAATGAGGCCCGGCTTGACCCATTGCGTCGCCGGCCGCTTCATAATGCCCTTGTGCGCCGTGGCCGTCACCCGGATTCGGGATCGAGGAAACCTTTTCCAAGCTTCGCTGTCAGGGTTCCATGGCCCGCTTCTTCTTCGATCTAACCGACAACGGAACCCCTTACCCGGACACCGAAGGCACCGAGCTTGCAAGTCTGGACGCGGCTGAAGATTAGGCGGCAAGGGCGCTGTTTGAAATCGCAAAAGAACAAATGGGCGGCACATTCCGCCAAGTCGCCTTCCGAGTTCATGACGGCACCAGCATTTCGCTGTTTGAGGTGAAAGTCACGTGCGAGGTGACGCGGGCTGGAGATTCCGATGCCAGACTGTTGGAAGCCTGACGACTCATACCTCGAAAGCGCTCGCCGGAACCAACGCCGGACGGTCGGCGAACTCAACTCCCTACTTACGACCATAGACGAGACACGCCGCGTCCTGGCTGCGTCACGGAAGCTCTTGGAACAGATGGCCGAACGCGAAGACCCCCCGCTGCCAGGTTGAGGCGGCTTCTATGGGAATCCGCTCATCTTGACGCCAGAGCAGCGCTGGCAGGTTCATCAACCGGCTACCCTCAGAAGCAGTGCGACACCGACCCCATAAGGGATGAACACAGCCGCCAATGCGACCCAGATGCCCGGATCGGCGAGACGTGCATTTCCTTGCGAAGTTGTTCCACACGACCCAACGGCAAAAGGCCGGCTGTGTTCCCAAAACTGAAAAGGCCGGCGCACACAAGCGGTCGACGGGCATTCGGTTCCATTGCTAGATCACCAGCAAGCGCGCTTACCTGCAGCGGAACCTGACGGCCACTACGACCGTTATTTGAAAGGACAACGAAAGGAGATCGCCATCATGGACTGGAACCGCGTCGAAGGAAATTGGAAGCAATTCAAAGGTAAGGTCAAGGAGCAGTGGGGCAAGCTCACTGATGATGATCTTGACCGCATAGCCGGCAACCGCGATCAGCTCGAAGGTACGATCCAGGAACGCTACGGCATTGAGAAGGATCGCGTGCGGCGAGACGTTGACGACTGGTATGGTCGACAAGACTCGTAGGATAGGACAGTTGAACCTAGCTAAAATAAAGGCGCAGTCCACAAACCGCGCCCTTTTAGTGTTCCCGTGCGACGTTCGGCTCGACCTTGAACAATCGATTTTTGGGAACGTGTCGGCTTCCAGTTGCGTTGATCTTCGCAATGGAGGTCGTAGCAATGTCCATCCACAAAGAAGACTATCGAACGAACAAGGCTGACTACCTGATAGCGAAAAGGCCAGATCTGGTTCAGCGGACGAAGCCGAAAAAGAAGATATTGCGGAGTGACGATCAACGTTCCGCAGAGGTATTAGACGACCCCTCTGCGTTATCCGAGAGGCCAACCTCAGGCCGTTGGAAATCGTAGAAAGTCAAGAGGAACATTTTAGCGATATTGAATGTTCGACTGTCTATGAGCAGCCGTACCGTGCTCAGCAGACCAACCCAGAGCAGCACGAGCCCTACTGAACTGGTCGCGTGTGCGACTTGCCGCAAAGGCAGATCTTAGCGAAATGGCCATCAGCGATCTTGAGAACGGATTCAGGAAATCGCGTCCCCACAACATCGCGGCGATCCGCAAGGCGTTTGAAGACGCCGGAATCGTCTTCACCGTCGAAGGCACTCCATCGCTAGCCCGCTCAGAAGGTGATAGCGGCCTCGCCACCGACAATAGACAGTGGCGCCGGCGGCAGAGAAAATAATAAGGCGAAAAGCCTACTCAGGAGCGTCTTAGGCTCGGAACTCATACCGGAAGGCTCGCAATGCGGAGCCTGATTTACGGCTTTGAAGATTGCCGATCTCGTCGACCAAGGTCAGGCCGCAATCTGCGATCGAACTCTATGGGATGGAAGCACCGACCGCCGTGGCGCACTGCGCTTTGGAGGCACATTTCGACGGCCGACCAAATGACTTCCGCTTTTGGTGCGATGTCTTTCACCAACTGAGAAGACCAAACTGACGGAACTTTTGCCGCGGAATCGTGTTCGTTCGAGCATGACCAGAATAGCAGACCTTGGCCCACGCATCCCCGGCAAACCACATTCGCCGGCAGACGGACAAGACCCGTTTCGACCTATGGCCCGATATGCGACCAGCAGGTTGACCGCCGCGACTTCCGTCAAGTGATGTGGCACGAGCAACCAGATCACGAGCCGCTTGAATTGGACGCTTGGGAGCGCGCGAAATGCCGAAATACCATGTCGAGGAAATCGCCGGCGAGACCGTGACGGCCACCCACATCGTCAACGCGACAACGCCGATCAGGGCGGCTCGGGAAGCGACCGAGCGCGACGTCACGCTGCGCACCAGCGAGCCCATCTGGATCAGGGTTGCCGACGAAAAGCGCGGCCACATATTCGAGTACAGCTTCAGCCTGTAGTTGGCGATCCAACTCGGCTCGGCCAGCTGAGTTTTGGATGGCATACCATGCCCTCAACCTCGATACGCAAGTTCGACTATGACTCGAACACCAGGGTTCTCTCGGTTTGGTTTGTAGCGAGCGGGAAGCATTACGAGTTCTTGGACGTACCTGCTGAGGCCGTTGCTGCGTTCAAAGCTGCCTTTGCCAAGGGCGTCTATTTTAACAGCCACATCCGCAATCGTCATGCATTCCGGCTCGCGCCAGGGAGGGCAGCAGGCTCGTCGGGCGGTTGACACAATTTTCTAATCCAAAGCGGCCCGCGCCACCTAAAAAGGAAAGCGCGGACCCGATCAGATGCAGCCGCCGGGCGGACCCGGCGACGTCGACTGGATTGCTGCCGCCGCATGAGACCCCTCAAGGCGTGGCCGGCGCCAGCTTGGCGGCTACTTGGTCGATCTTGTCGGCAAGCACGCCATTGGCCCAATCTGTCACCTCAGGGTCAACCGGCTTGTTGGCCATTTGGGCAAGGGCTGCATCGATCGATGGGACATTGGCGGCGGCGTCAGCGGCGGCGGCCTGAGCATCGGCCGCGGCCTGAGTGGCGTCATCGAATGCTGTCTGTGCTGCATCGAGGTCGGCCTGCGTAGGGACATCTTCGGGCGGGGTATTCGGGTCAGCCGCTTTCGCATTCAGCGCGTCGAGCGCCGCTTTGGCGTCGGTAACCGCCTGATTAGCGGCATCGAGCGCCGATTGAGCGTTCTTGGCTATTGCCGACTGTGTCACGAAAGCCTGCACGCCAGGTAATCGGGCGGAAACACTTACCCAACCGTAGGGTGGGGCCGCTATCTAAAAGCCCGCCAACCTTTCGGTGGGCGGGCCTCCACTGTCGGAACTGGAGAGTGTCATGTCGACAGCTCCGGCACTTGCGAACGGTTTGGTTAGTGGCGCCAGATCAGCAGGCAGAGCTGGCGCAGGTCACGATCATAAACGCCCCGGCTCTCGATCACGTCGATGCAGCGCTTCTTGAACCGAGTGATTTCGGCGCTCGACATAGCGTCGACAATGCGAGTCAGATCCGTATTGGTCGGATTGTCGGGGGACTCGGTTCCGACAGTGGCACCGCTCGTGCCAATGGGTGCAGTGGTTCCGTCGTCGCCAACTGCGGCGTTCGCCGGCATGGAAAGATTTGCGAGAACGGCTCCAATGGCCATGCTTCCCACCAGGATCTCAAAAATCTTTGTCATAATGCGCCTCCAAGGATGTCAGCCCCTTTTCCAAACCAAGGCCGGCGGTGTTTTAGCTCGCAACCAGCGCGACGGTGTGGTCGTTGAGTGCTTGATTGGGTATTGATCGAAAAACGGGAACGCGATCAGATAGGCGTATCGGCGGTAAGATGTGCCATGCGGAAACCTCCGCTGTCGGCATTAATTATGATCGTGACCACGACATCCTCCAAACCAGATCCGGGTGAAGGTGCTCAAAGACATAGCTCACTAGAAAGCACGAGTAGATGAATAAATGTCTAAAAACTCCATACCTATTCTTGGCAATGACAGTGACGAAGTGAATTGTGTTAGGCGTTCTTAGCCGTGTTAACCGTTGACAAGCGTGAGGCGAGTTCCTGCGGTATCGCGTTCAGCTCCGCCTTTGCGGCGTTAGGATGCGCGCCTCTCGCAAAAGCGATGACCAGTTGTGGAGCTGCTATTTGTTCTCCTCGCGGAAGTCCTGCAGCGATGCATGCCGCAGGTCATCCTCGCCGCGCAGGTGCTTTACGCGGCCGATCAGCCCCGGCTTGACCCATTGCGTCGCAGGCCGCTTCATGACGCCCTTGGGCGCCGTGCCTGGGTGCTCTTGGACGCGTTTCCATAGCCTCTCGCGCATTTCCCGGTTCAAGGTGACGAACGCGCTGCCGACATAGCGCCCTGTGCCCCGCTCGGCCATGAGAGCGAAAGCCGGCTTGCCCGCTTCACGCTCGACGCCGAGCAGATCGAACTCGTCGATCGCATAGCACTTGGCCTTCAGCCAGTTGGCTGACGGACCGCTGCGGTATTTGCTGTCCTTCCGCTTCGACACCATGCCTTCAAGTCCGGCTTGGTCGAGCAAGTGGAGGATCGCCTTGGCTTCGCCGGGCAGAGGCTCGCTGAACTGAATACGCCGCCCGGGCTTGATCATGCTGGCCAGGATCTCGCGCCGCACCTCAAGCGCCATGTCGCGCAGATCGTGCCCATTGAGGTGCAATAGATCGAAGGCGACGAAATAGAGGTCTTGCTGTCGGCGGGTGATCGCTTTGCGCAGATCGCCGAAGTCCGAAAGGCCAGCTTCGTTCAAGACGATGATCTCACCGTCGACAATCGCGCTTTCGGCACCAAGACTCTTTGCCTCCCCCACCAGGTCGCGATATTTCGCAGTCCAGTCGTGGCCGTTGCGCGTATAAATGCGTGTGCCGTCTTCATCGATGATCATCTGCGATCGGTAGCCGTCGAACTTGACCTCGTGGGTCCAGCCTTCACCCTCGGGAGGCTTCTCCACAAGGGTCGGCATCAACGGCTCGATGAACTTCAAACGCATGTACTGACCACCCTCCGGCGATTCAATAAGATGAAGCTAAAATAGTTCCGAAACCGGAAATCAGCCTCTTGGGTGCAACAAACAAGTCAACTCGGCGTTGCGGGATGAGCGAAGGAGGAATCGATATGGCCGACGACAAGAGCAAGCGGGATTTTCGTGATCGGGACCGTGTCTCGGCCGATGAGGATTATGAAGTTGAATATTTCGCAACAAAGACCGGCATCACAACCCAGCAGGTCAAAGAGCTGATCGCGAAGCACGGCAACCAACGCGAGACTTTAGAGCGGGTAGCCAAGGCGCTGCGGAAACAATGACCAGGCTATCTGATCTCGGCAGACCACTAATCGGGCACCGACATGAAGGCCCGCCCGCGAGCGAACTCGCGCATTTCCTCCCCTGCCCGGTTTGCGGGCAACAGATTGATATGCGCGATTTTCGCCAGGTCATTTATCATGCCGATCCGGAGCACGAGCCGCTCGAACTGGACGCTTAGGACCAAAAGTGCCGAAATTCCACGTTGAGGAAATGGACGGCGATACCGTGACGGCTACCCACATCGTCCATGCGACAACGCCGATCAGGGCGGCGCGGGAAGCGACAGAGCGCGAAGTCACTCTGCGCACCAGCGAGCCCATCTGGATCAGGGTTGCCGACGAAAAGCGCGGCCACATATTCGAATACAGTTTCAGCCTGTAGCTGGCGATCCAACTCGGCTAGCTGAGTTTTTGAATGGCATACCATGCCGTCGACCTCGATACGCAAGTTCGAATATGACCCCAACACTAGGGTTCTGTCGGTTTGGTTTGTAGCGAGCGGGAAGCATTACGAGTTCTTGGACGTACCTGCTGAGGCCGTTGCTGCGTTCAAAGCTGCCTTTGCCAAGGGAGTCTATTTTAACAGCCACATCCGCAATCGTTATGCATTCCGGCTTGCGCCATGGAGGGCATCAGGCCCGACGGGCGATTGACAGAGTCTCAGATCGAGTGGCCCGCGCCATCCCAGGGGAGCAACTGTGCGAACTGGCCCAGGGTCCGAGGGCAAATGAAAACGCCCGCCGGCCGGGGCCAGCGGGCGCGTATTATATTAAGCTAGGTGCTGGGCCTATTTGCCCATCATCATCGCAGCTTTGCAGAAGTTCTCATGGGCCTTCGCAATATCTGCGTCAGCGCAGTCCTTCATCACCGCGTCCTTATCCTCCTGAGACATAGCCGACCAAGCGGTTTTCGCTTCGGCCTCAGACTTCATGGTCTTCATGCTGCTGTCCGTGAAGAAAGGAGACATTCTTGCAGGATCGTCGAGCGCAGACGTGCCAGTGGAACTGCCGGCAAAGGCCGATCCGGTCATCAGGGCAAATGTCGCGCCGAGAATGAGCATTTTCGAATTCATCAAAATTCCTCCGAATGCAACTGCTTTAATGCAGCCGTGCTAATTCAACGCTTGCGGGTAGAAAGGGTTTCCAGCCAAATTGAAAATTGTAGAAATTGCTACCGATATTTCGTCGTCAACCTAGGAGGAATTGGCCCGCAAGTTCGGTCAAGGCGGCCGGCCACCATCGATGCTGCAATTGCCTGGCCGGTTGCCCCGGACTTGTTCAGGGATGGCCCGCGCTTGCTTCCGAGCGCGGGCCGACCATGATGAGTGAGGGCCATCTTGGTCACCGGCAGGACCGCTTAAGAACGAGCCGGGTGTGACTGAACAGCCTCAGGGCGAGGATGTTCCCGACTGACCCAAAAAAGCCCCCCAGCAGTTGGGCGTGCTTGTGGGGCTTAACCGCACCGATATTGGATAAGTCACGGCTGATGGGCAAACCCACGGCCAGTACTTTCCGTGCAGGTGGACAGCTCGCCGGGCGAAGACCCCAACCACCTCGATCCCGGCGAGCCTAGACCTGATCAGAGTACGCGATCAGGACCGGGGATCAGCCGGCGATAGTGGCATGTCTTGCAGGTCAAGCATTGTGAAGCACAGCTTCCTGATCGGACCTGCTGCCGTGTCGAATGGAGTAGGCGCGAGTGATTTCCGCACCAAAAAGAAAAATCTCCGCCGAGTAGTAAGCCCACAACAGGATGACGAGCAGCCCACCGGCGGCCCCATATGAGGCCGCGACCGCGCTGGAGCCTATATACCAACCGATAAGCAATTTCCCGAGCGTGAACAGGGCAGCGGTCACAACAGCGCCAATCCAGACATCCCGCCATTCCAGGGTTCGATCAGGCAAGATCTTGAAGATGGCAGCGAAAATAGCTGCGAGGAGGACAAAAGAAACGACCGCGTTGATAACGCCCAGGACAAGTGTCCCGAACGGCAACTGTGCCTTGATGAGGTTGCCTAGGGCCGAAATCGCCGCGCTCGCGACTAGAGAGACGAGCAACATGAAGCCAAGTGCGGTGACCAGTCCCAGACTTACCGCACGTGCGCGCACCAGGCGCGACAACGAACTGCCCTGCGCTTCGACCTTCCATATCATGTTCAAGGACTGCTGTATTTCGCCGAAGACCCCGGAAGCGCTCACAAGCAAGGTGATGATGCCGATCACCGCCGCCCAGGTGCCGCCGGATGGCTTTTCGGATGCGCTCTTCAGTGCGGTTTGAAGGATGTTTGCGCTTTCTGTACCCATCATCCCTGTGATTTGGGCGGACAATGCCGCTTGCGCTGCCTCGTGACCGAATGCGAGACCCGCAATTGCAACCACGATGAGCAGAATTGGCGCCAACGATGTTGTGGCATAAAAAGCGATTGCTGCGCCATGGCTGAGAGCGTTGTCGTTGACGAACCCAACGACGGCTTCTCGCACCATTGCCCATGCATTTGTGATCGCGCGATGCATTTTGCGCCCCAGTCGAATTGGCGTTCACTAGCAATGCACCAGCACATCTGATGTTCCGGTTGCGGGCTGTGGCAGGAGTTTTCGCACCGACTTCCGCGGAGGGTCGCCGGCATAGAACTTCCGCTCCGATGCGCTGGCATCGCCTTCGCCCCCTTTCGGGACGCGCATTTGATAATGGTTTTCTCAAGATCATTTTAATTCGTTCGGAAACCATAGAAGCGGAGGCTGGCTCGTTTGCACCGACAAGGACAACAGCACGGAGGAGGTGTTGGAGCGTCGTAGACGTTCGCCCTGTTGAGCAGCAGCCAGCCATAAGCGATCTAATAGGTGCGGCGCCGCCGACGCGATATCGTGGGCCGGTGCGGTCCGAGCCCCCCGACCACAGGCTTAACGAGTCCATAAGCAAGCGCAATTCGGGCTGACCCGCGACGCAGAAAGTTCGAAAAACTTCCAGGAACCCCAGCCAAACAATTGATCAGGCAAATCATGAAGTTAGCGAACAAGGCCGCGACCGAACCGTGTTGCATCGGTTTTCCCGCTCTGTAACGCGCAAACCCTTGCATTCCGGGCTTGTCCCGTCCTGTACCTTGTTGTCATTGCAACATGACTGCAACACGGAAAGGCGGATTGTTCCCGTCATGTTCGCCAATGAAGGCGCGCGCCACCCATAGCCGATTGCGGCGCCAATTCTTTCCTGCAACTATCGGCAGGTCCGTGGACTTGGACGCGACATGGAGAGAGCTATGGCTGACAACAAATCAAATCGGGGAAAGCAAGATCGGGCCAGGGTGTCCACCAGCGAGCCTTACGAGGTGAACTACTTCGCCCGGAAGCACGCAATCACAAAGGATATGGCCTTGAAAATAATCAAGGAAACCAAGGGCAACAGGGACAAGGCAAACGCCGCCGCTGAAAAGCTCAGGTAAAGAAACGCGACATGACAACAAAAAAACCCGCCGGAATAGAGAAACCCGCCGCTGAGAGGGGGCCCAGGGCGGCGGGTTTCTTCACCTTGAATAGAGCGGCCACTTTCCGGAGAAGACCGCGCACGACATAAACCCGCAGAGGCGGCTCCTTGTTCCACACAATTTTAAGAACCAGCCTGTCGAGGACTACATGGTGCTAGTAATTTCATCTTAGGGCCGCTCTCCACCAGCACTTCCTGAGATTTCAGATCCTCGCCCCAAATCACGGTTTCACCGTGGGTGTCCGGGCATGGCTCTGCGTCCGCGCCTTCCTCGTCGTCGACGTTGTCCAGCTCTAGATCATCAAGGCAGCCAAGCGACGGCTCATCGTCTGCCGTTTCCTCCAGATCGCAATCAGCCTGCATGAGATCCAGTGCCGTTATCAGGCTCATGGCACGGTCTAGGAGGTCGTTCAGGCGCTTTTCTACGGACTGGCGCCATATGCGCGCGTCGGTTCCCTGCGGGCATCCCATGGGCTTTAGAACGCGAAGGGCGGTCATGACACGCGCTCCAGATCAAGTAAGGTCAGCGCCGTCATCATTCATCACGGTGTCTGGCGCTACCGGCAGCGGGACATAGTGGGTGTGGCCGCGTGCCTCGTGATGGCCGGCATGAGCGCCTATATGCCGTTACGCTAGCGCCTTTTGGTGAGGAGACATTGGGCAAGCATTTCCGCGACGAAGAGATCGAGGAATTCCTAAAAGCCTACGTCGCGAGGTTCCCGGACGCCGTAGAGCGAATGGAACATGTCATGTTGAATCCATTCGACGATAATGACGAACTGATGTCCCAGAACTTCCGCGAGATCTATCACGTCGCACAGTCGATGCAATTCTTCACGGCATACGCGGCGCATGAGCCGAGTGCGATCCATCATTTGGTCAGGGACGTTGCGAGACGTGTGTCGGATGGGCTTGGCCCTATGGGATCGAGAAAAATCAAATATTGACGCGCCGCCTGGCTGAGGCCTGGATAAGCAAGATGCCCCACCGGAATCAGCCGGTGGAGCTCTTAGATCAGCCCACTCAGGGACTAGCTGAAGGGGCTGTTCGGCGGTGTGACCCGGGGAGGATCACATTTGCAAATTGGCGCCTTCCTTTGCCCGGCACATCGGCCGAACAGATGAGGGCTATTCGCCTGCTCGGATTGCAAGGCTGCCGGCCGCGACCGCCGGCTTCGCGTTGATGCCGTCAGTTTGGTCGACTTGCAGCACATGGGATGCCCGGCCAGGTTGTCGGCGAGAGTCTTTTGGGCATGGCGATCTCCGTTGAAGGGGTCGCCGCAAAGGATTCTATTCCTAACTGGACCTGGATGGCAAGGGTTATTCGGCCAAGCTGCCTTCCCGGTGGTGCATCGCCTCCAAGATCACCTCATAGACGCTGCCGACCTCCTCCTTGATCTCGTCGGCACCGATTCCCTCACGCTCCGCAAATTTCATCATTTCGTCAGCGAGGTCGCTAACCGCCACTGGATCATCAGTCATTGCGTTGGGCAGGTGCTCTGCCATCCACCGATCGAGAAAGTTGATGCCGCGTGTGCTCATCAGCCGATAAGTTCAAAGCGCATATTAGGTTCCGCTACTTGACCCCTGAGACGGCCGCACCAGACTCCAGTGCATGGCTAGTGGTCTCAAGATCGGCGATGAGGTGGCGATCTACGCCACCCATTATTCGACGCGTCACTGACGACAGGATCAGCGTGTCGATACCGACCTACGGATTTCCGCATTCCGTTCGGGATAGCACCACGAAGGTGGTCAAAGGTCTGACCATCGAACTGATCGGCAGCGTCACACGGGTCGAGAAGGACGCCGTAACGGTCAGCCTGGGTGGCCCGGTGGTGACGGTCGCGCTTGATGTTGTGCGGCTGGTAAAGCTCTAGCTTTCCCGACCTTACCGCCCTAACGGCTGCTTCGAAAGCGAGAGAAGTTCGGCCTCATCTTTTATCCCGGCCATGTAGTTGGCAATGATCCGAGAGGCCAACCGGCCCTGCGCATCGGGTGATTGGTCGTCGACGAGTTTAAGCTGCTCGAAAACGCGCCCTAGCAAGGCCAATTCGGCAGGCTTAAGGATCCCGGCATCCACGGCTTTTCGTCTGATGGGCATGACTAGTGTTCTTCCCTCACCGACTCAAGCCGCGAGCCCGAAATCGGTTCCGGAACATTTTAGCTCAAACGCATGTTTCAATGGTTATGAAGATCGAAGCCGACGAATGCCGGGCAGCGTTGACGCTCATCCGGCGCACAATCGAGGACCACTGCCCGCCCGGCGTGCTGCCTAGCGAGGACCGCGCTGTCCCATTATAGGACGGCGCGGTCAAACCCCAACCTTGGCTGCGCAGGCGGCTTCGGCATTGAGTTCTACCCCGAACTCCGGCCGGCGCTGATCAGGCAATCTCCCACTGCGGCCCCGGCCATTTTCGTTGCACCCCGCGCGGGAGCCGCCTTGGCTGACGTCCACTAGCTCCCGCTCATCTTGACCCCGGGCGCAATGTATTGTCCGTATATGAACTCGACGAGTGAGGGCACTGCATCGCCATGTAGGCGGTCGGCCCCCGCGGCTGTCGAGCGATGTTTGAGGGAGCAGCGCATTGTTCGTCGATTACTACGAACTCTTGGAGATCAGCCCAAACGCCAACTCGGAGACACTTGAGCGAATATTCCGCTACTTTGCGATGCGCTATCATCCCGACAATCAGCAAACTGGAAACGAAGCCCGCTTCAGCGAAATAGTAGAAGCACACAACGTCTTGAGGGATCCCGTTAAGCGCGCCCAGTACGATATCTCCTATCGAGAGCATGCCGGTGAGCGGCTTAAATTGGTCGAGGAGGCAAGCGACCCCAAAGGGGTCGAGAAAGATGCTTTGGTCCAGGCCAAACTGCTTTCGCTGCTCTATGTGAAGCGCCGCCAGGATGTCGGCAATCCGGGCATTGGCGACGTCGAAATCGAACGGTTGTTAGGCTGTCCACCAGAGCATCTGGAGTTTCATCTCTGGTACATGAAGGCAAAGGGATGGATTGCAAGAATTGAGAACGGGACAATCGCGATCACGGTTGAAGGCGTCGATCGCGCCGATTCCGAACTGCGTCGCGATACCAGCATTCGGCTCCTGAGTAGAGACTAGATGTTTAGTCCCGAGGTT
This sequence comes from Mesorhizobium sp. C264A, assembly GCF_040324515.1. NCBI lineage: Bacteria > Pseudomonadati > Pseudomonadota > Alphaproteobacteria > Hyphomicrobiales > Phyllobacteriaceae > Mesorhizobium > Mesorhizobium sp. C264A. The sequence goes on from NZ_JAMYVY010000001.1 coordinate 1,753,560, forward strand.
TGATGGGTTGGATCGAGCCTGAATCGTTCGGGCTCTTTTGTCCAGATTTTGCAGATGTATTCAAAGGGCGTGAGGCCCTTGAGGGTCTTCAGTCGACGGCCGAAATTATAGGCTAAGAGGAAATCGGCGAGATGCTGGCGCAGTTGGTCATGGCTCTCGTAGTAGAAGCGTTTGACGGTCGCATCCTTGATCGTGCGGTTCATGCGTTCGACCTGGCCGTTGGTCCATGGGTGCCTTGGCTTTGTCGTTCGGTGGTCGATATCGGCCTTGGCGCAAGTATGTTCGAAGGCGTGCGCCCATATGATTTCTCCCGCCGCCATGGCTTCCTTGATCAGCGGAACGGCCGAGCCGCCGGCACCTGGGGTCGTGAACTGAATGCCGTTGTCGGTAAGCACTGTGTGGATCTTGTAAGGGACAGCATCAAGAAGATGGCGCAGGAAATCGGCGGAGACCGCTGTCGTTGCCTTCTCGTGCAGCTCGACGAAAGCGAACTTCGAGGTCCGATCTATGGCCACGAACATATGCAGCTTGCCCTGCTCGGTTCGGACCTCGGCGACGTCGATATGGAAGTAGCCGATTGGATAGGCCTTGAACTTCTTCCTTGCCGGCTTGTCGCCCTCGACATCCGGCAACCTGCCTATCCCGTGACGCTGCAGGCAGCGATGCAAGGATGACCGCGACAGATGCGGGATCGTCGGTTGGAGAGCATAGAGGCAATCGTCCAGTGGCAGCAGCGTATAACGCCGAAAGGCGACGATGACCGCCTCTTCCTCAGTCGATAGCACTGTCGACTTCGGATCTCTGGGGCCAGTCGGAAGATCGGCGGCCGACGTCCGGTTCCTCCACTTCCTAACCGTCTTCTGATTGATGCCGTAGCGCTTCGCCAGCGCCCTCAGGCTCTCTTGACTATGCTGTAACGCTCGACGGATCGCCTCTGTCGTCGTGGCGCTCCCATGAAGAACCTGGCCCATAGCGCATCCTTTGATTCGGACGAAAAGTATGCGCCATCAAAGCCTGGGATCAAACAACTAGAGAGGGTATCTGCCCAAGTTCCGCAAGGCTCCAGGGGAGCTTCGCGCGTCATTTTGCCGAGACCAGATGGGCTGAGGAATAGGGTCTTCGGTGGCCGCTTGCGGACGGGGGCAATGAGGATCATGCTGACGCTGGTCCTATCGCTTCCCTCGAGTAGGCCAGCGAGCCCTATTGTGAGGCAGTCCGGCATGTAGGATTGTAGTCCTCGTTGCGGCGACCCCCTCAAGCGGAGATCGCCAATGGCCAGAACCAAACCTTCCGAACAGCTTTCCCGGGCTGAAATCGAGCGCTTCATCGCGGCAGCCGAAGCGCTGCACAAGAGCATCGTCGGGCCGCTCCTGGCGTATCACAGCGAGCACTACCAAGCTCTACGTGAGGTCCATCGACCGCTGTTGAAGTCGATTGAGACCATTACCGGCAAGAGGGCGCCATTCATCCAGCCGAACATGACAGGACCGGCACAGCCGCGGGAGAAGCCTCCGGGCTAGTTCTCCTCGCGGAAGTCCTGCAGTGAGGCGTGGCGGAGGTCCTCCTCGCGCGCAGGTGCTTCACAGCTCAAACTCATACGGGCACTCGGGAAGGGACCGAGTTTAAATCGGGTTATGGTTGCAGCGCGGATTAGACCATCAGGCTTAATTGCTGCGCTGTCATTCTGCGGGTAGGATCGGGGTGTGGTTAATGCCACTCTCCAGTGTGGTCGGCACCGTCACGTCACCCAACTGTAACGTTGCCCCCGACAGCGCCGACCACGCTCAATGTTGGCTGATTAGGCCGGGGCCTCCCCTGTACGAAACCGTACCTTTGAACCTCCTTCGCTAAAAAGAGAGTAAATAACTCCCTTCGCCGGAAGGGAGGCCGCGATGGATCTAATAAAGCACTTAGAAACCGCACGTGCGGTGATGGAAACCAGCTTTCAGTTGCAGAGCCGGTCGATGACCGGAACAGCTGCGTTCCGCAGCCACATGGACCACACCCGGCAAGCCATCCAAGAGTCGCGCGAACTGCTCAAGCGCCTTCGCCAACGCTACCGCGAAGATATGGCCCAGGTGCTCGAAGACGAGGACGATCTCGCGCCGATGCGCATATCGGGGTTCGATGCCGACGTTCTCCGCTCCGCATTTCAAAACCTAGTCAGGGATGCAGACGTGCCCGAGTGTCAGTGGCGCGTTGTTGCTGAATGCTTGGTACGCGAATTTGTCGGGTGTGAGCAGATCGAAGCCGGCTTGCTGGATTGGATCACGAAGAAGTAGCGCCCGTTTTTGTTGCGAGAAACCCGCCGCACATATTCGCGATTTGGATCTAGAATCTGGTCATGGAAGCGATCTTCGATCTATCGCCAGCGCCCTCAGAGAGCCTAGCCAGGACGTGTGGCGCCCTGCTCGCGCCTTCGCCATCGATGCGGCAGGTAAGCTGTTCCTCGGCCTCGGTATCGGCCTAGGCGTGGCAATTTGCAAATCCGGCTCCCCTGTCTTGGCAAACGCGACGTGAGCCGCCTGCAAGGCAAGGCAGCACTCGTCACGGTCGCGCTTGATCAATTCCGGCAGGATAACGGTCCTTCCGGCCAGCCGCCCAGCAGCAACCAGCCGTTTTACTCAGCGCTAGCACCCTTTGGCTCCGGCGTGATCTCCTCGACCTGCACGTTTTCGCCGATCTCTCTCGCCCAGGCCAAGGCTTTAGCCTTGTCGTTGGTCGTAAGCACCGTGCGCCAGTTCGGCGCTTCAAACACGCTCACAACGTAGGTTGTCACCGACTCGTTGACCATGCTCCACCTTTGCCTACTTCATAAGGTGTGGTGCCCTCATATTAGCATGAGCGTATATAACTTGGTAGTCAGCCTACGCAGGCCTGGCCGGCTGGGAAATAGGCAGATTCGGCCGTGGCGCCCGTCAGTCCGCCAAGGGCTGCGCCGTATATTAGCTACATCTCGACTAAAAAGCTGTCCGCTCCAGAATCCTGTCATGGCTCGGGGAATAGGCATCGGCGACGAGGTGGCGATAACGGCCACAGTGCGCAGGCGGGTCGACGAGGACCACGTCAGCGTCAGCATACCCAGCTACAACTTCCCCCATTCGATCCTCGATCGCACGACGAAGGTGAAGCGAGGGCAGCAGATCGAACTCGTCGGCAACGTCACCTATGTCGACGAGGAAGGCGGCAAGGTGACAATTATACTGGACCGCCGGTCACGGTCGACATCGACAAGGTCAGGCTGGTGCAGGCCTATGTGCCGCCGAAGCGCAAGAAGCCTCTGCGCGATATGGCCCACTAGGTGCCCTTAGCTTGGCCTTGGAATGGCGAATCGCCGGCTGATCCTTACTGGAACGAGATGCCCACGGCCTTGATGATAGAGCCGGACAGGGTGACTGTGAAATCTCTGGTCGCATCGTTCTCTGTTGTGGGTATCGACCATGCGTCGGTCGCAACAGGCCGATCGTTGGTCAAAGCAATCTCGTCATGAATTGGGCTGTCGCCCCCGCTCCATGAGCCGACTGCGCCACTGCCGGTGATCGACCCCGACAAGAAGAAGGCCGCCCCGGAAGTTTTGACTTCAACGTCGGCCAGGGTTTGTGGTCTGCCTCCACTGATGCTTATTCGCATTGGAGCGGATAGTATCGTCGGCAAAAGAGGGTCCGAAAAGGCCTTTCGGCAGCTCCCTCGTAGGAACGAAAAAAGATGAGAAGCGGAACTTGCGTGTGCAGTATTTGCACACGAACCCTCATAAACATCTGATTTTGTTAATCTATCTTCCCCATCCATCATAGGGGCCACGGCCAGTCTATGCTCTTGATTTTACAGCATCTGTTTAACATCAGAACCTTAGAACCTACCGCACACGCTGCGTCAGCGAGACCTTCCTGCAACGCGAGGATGCGCGGCGCCGGGGCACTGACACCAAGTCGATCGCAGTGAGACGCCGACAAAGCCCTGTTAGCGCCCCTGAAGCCTTCGGCGAACTCATCGACCTCCATATCGACGACGTGTGCGATGTAGGCAAGTCCCCTCCCCGCTCCAAGGCCGCAGCCCTCGCTATGCTCCGAACATCTGGGGAAGTGCAGCATCGCCACCCTCGCGAACGGCTCGTTCGCTTCGGTCGTGATCGAGCCGCCCAGGGTGCCGGACGATGACTCTCGGTATCGACATCACCTGGGGAAAGTCCTTGAGCGTCGTTCCTGGATGCTGGCGAGAGCCGCCAAACTCGCATGAGATTGTCTGAAGCGGAGGACCATCCATGGAAGGACCCATTTCGACCTATTTTGCATCGATTGAACCCGTGGCCCCCGACGTTTTCTGGACCACTTGCTGCATCCGGCGCGGCATTTCAAACATCCCCACGACGTTTTGGCCGACGTTGCCCTGGCTGTTCAGGGGTAGCGCGCCATTCTTTCGTCATGGGCGTCGGATGCCTGCGCCGTAGAATCCGTGCCAGCGCTTCGCATGCTGCCGGGAGCGGGTGAACCGGTCAGCTTCGACACGATCATGGATGCGTTGCAACAGTTGGATCAATCGGATGAGCGTGCCGGTCCTGACTGCAGTGACAGCGCGGCAGTGGCCGCGTTCGTACCATTCGTCGATCGGATTTAAGGGCGACGTAGTTGTTCTTGCACCATGGACCCGTCGGCGAGTGACCCCGCCGGCGGGAGGGGTGTGGCATCGGTGCGTTCGCCCAGATTGCCGATGAAAATTTTCCTATTCTTCCTCTTGAAGGTGCACGTCGCGATTCTAAATGATGGTCGCCGGCCGCCCAATGGGGCCGGCAACACCAGGAGGCGGCAAGGCTCTTGGCGCCTTCTGTTGTCCATGTTGCTCAAGGAGGATGTGGCTATGAAGACAAACCTCGATTTTACCCCTCTATACCGGTCCAGCATCGGCTTCGACCGCATGGTCGACATGCTTGAAAGTGCGAGCCGTGTGGCCTCGTTCGACAACTGGCCGCCCTACGATATCGCCAAGGTTGATGATGATCAGTATCGCATCACGATGGCGGTCGCCGGTTTCTCGCAGGACCAGCTGACCGTCACCCACCAGCCCAACATGCTGGTTGTGAGCGGGTCGCAATCCGGCGATGAGAACGGCCGGTATCTGTACCGCGGCATCAACGGGCGCGCTTTCGAGCGTCGGTTCGAACTGGCCGATCATGTCAAAGTCGAGGGCGCCAGCCTTGAGAACGGGCTGCTGAGCATCGATCTCAAGCGCGAGGTTCCCCAGGAGATGAAACCGCGCAAGATCGAAATCTCCAGCGGGGCTCCCATGCCGAAGATCGAGGCGCCCAAGGTCGAGACCGACAAGCTGGCCGCCTGAGCAATCCACCATGAAGGCTTTCGCTTGAGCCGGGCGTCCCGCCCGGCTCAGAGACCTACGAAAGGAGAAAGACAATGAGCGTACGTGACTTGATCCCATGGGCCGGGGCAACGGAAACTCGGCGCCCAGTCTCTTCCCCGACGGAGATCGAGACCCCTTCGTCTCCCTCCACCGGGAGGTAAACCGGCTGTTCGATGACGCCTTCCGCAGCTTTGGCGCCAGACTGCCGGCCTTCGGTCCCTCTTTCGCCGCCAGTTGGCCGAGTGTCGAAATCTCCGACACGGACAAGGAAGTCCGCGTCACGGCGGAAATACCTGGCTTGGACGAGAGCGACATAGAAGTCCTGCTGGAAAATGGGGCGCTCAAGCTTAAAGGTGAGAAGCGTTCCGAGACCGAGGACAAGGACCGGCAGTTCTCCGAGCGCTTCTACGGTCGCTTCGAGCGCCTCATTCCGCTCGGCTACGAGGTTGAAGAAGACAAGGTCAACGCCGCCTTCAAGAACGGGGTGCTGACCGTGACGTTGCCCAAGACCGAGCGGGCGCAGGCGAAGGCCAAGCGGATCGCAATCAACGGGAAGAACTGACGGATGCAGTATGGGTGGCGGCCCTTACGGCCGCTGCCCGTGCGACCCTTCATAACGGGAGGGACAGGCAATGGAGACAGTTCAAAGCAGCGACAACATCAGGAACCCAACCAAGACGTCCGTCTGGCCGGACAATGACAATCGGCCTCGTCTAGACGGGCCGGCTTTGTCATGGGGACGGTCAGTGTTTCCGGACGGCGCAGTGGCGCGGATCTACCAGCCCTGCCGCTCGGCCATGACCTCGGCAAAGCCCCGCAAGGACTGGCGATTGGTCTTCGAACGCCGCACAGCCCCGTTCATCGAGCCGCTGATGGGCTATACCGGTGGCCGGGACACCTTGACCCAGGTTGAACTTAACTTTCCGACGCTGGAAGCGGCCATCCGTTATGCCGAGCGTCAAGGCCTCAATTACGTGGTGCAGGCGGCACCTCCTGCTTCCCAGGCCAAGATCAGGAGTCAGCATGTATCGCAGGAGAAACAGGCCTTTTCCGACCTGGTTTGGCAGCGGCTGCAGTTGGCTTGGCTCCAGGCAAGTCACGGCTATGGCGCCGGTGCACAGGCAGCGCACATACAGACGGCGCTTTCGGAGCCCGAGACATTCTACGCCTCTCCGATGGAGGTCGTGGACGACCCGGTGCTCGCACCCGACGAGAAACGCGCTGTGCTCAAGAACTGGGCCTGGAACGAGTACCTGATCGACCTGGCCACCGCCGAAGGCATGCCGGAAAATGCACGCCCGTCGCGATTGGACGAGGTCGAACTCGCCTTGCTGGTCCTGGAAGCCCGAAACCGGGGCTTCCAGACCAGGACCAGCCCGGTGCACTCCGGATAGCCGCATGATGAGGCAAGAACGAGCCCACGGATCGTCTTCGACGCCCAACGGACCATCCTGAACCTCTTCCCGCTTGCGGTCGCGGCAGCGGGCGGGCGAGCGCCGACAACTTTCCCAATGCGTGGGCGCCCGATTGCGCCTCGGCAGAACTCGGCCGAGTTGTTAGGATCGCGCTGATATGGACGCTCCAATGAATGGCGACAGAGGTTCCTATGTATCAATCCTTCAACGGCTCCGCCCATCCCCTGGCACCGAAAGAGATCGCGATCGCTGCCGTCCCCGAAGACGAGCGTGTCTGGGTCCCACAGGCGGAGGGCGTGTGGTTTCGACCACTTATGCTCAACACAATGCAGGGGCAGTGGTGCAATCTGCTCCGCGTACGCCGGGCCGGGATATTAAGCCGTCATCTGCATCCGGCCCCCGTGAATGGATATGTGATCAAGGGGCGTTGGCACTATCTTGAACACGACTGGGTGGCAGAGACCGGATCTTACGTTTTCGAGCCGCCCGGTGAAATCCACACGCTCACGGTTCCAAGCGACGTGCCCGAGATGATCACCTTCTTCAACATTTCCGGCTGCATGGTTTACCTGGACAAGGATAACAAGCAGATTGGTTTCGAGGACGTTTTCACCAAGATCGACATGTGCAGAAATCATTATGCGAGCGTGGGTCTCGGTAAGGATTTCGTCGATCAGTTCGTGCGGTAGACATCCGCCCGTTTGTCTTCCGCGCCGATGAGTTCGCGCTCCGCCACAGAGGCGAAACGAGGAGATCTTGGTGACCGATTCCATATGGGCCATGCCCTTCTTCGCGGGCAAGACCGTCGTCATTACCGGAGGCACGACAGGCATCGGAAACGGCATCGCCATGGCGTTCGCCGGGGCCGGGGCAATCGTCCACGCGACGGGGGCCACGGCCGCCGAGGTGGCGGCCGCTCGTGCATACGGCACCGCCGTCTCGTATTCAGTACTCGACGTCCGGGACATGACTGCGGTCGAAGGATATTCCAGTCAGTTCACATCCGTTGCAGCGCTCGTAAATTGCGCAGGGGTAAACCTGCGCGCCGCCGAATTCACTGTCCAGGGTTTCGAAACGGTGGTCGATATCAATCTCACCGGCTCCATGCGGAGTGCGAGCGCGTTCCGAGGGCACTCTCGAACGGGGGCGCCATCGTCAACATCGCCTCGATGTTCGCGTTTTTCGGCGCGGCTCATGCGCCGGCTTACGCCGCATCCAAGGGCGCCATCGTGCAACTTACCAAGTCGCTCGCCATCGCCTATGCCGGGGATGGCATCCGCGTAAACGCATTGGCGCCTGGCTGGATCGAGACCGCCATGACCGCCGCGCCACGGGCCGATCCAGCTCGCAACGCGGAATTGATGAAACGCACTCCGATGGGTCGCTGGGGTATGCCGGGCGACCTGACCGGCCCCGCCTTGTTCTTGTGTTCGCCGCTCGCGGGGTTCATCACTGGGGCAATTCTGCCGGTTGACGGTGGCTATCTCATTGCGTGAGGCGTTGGCTATGCTGCGCGACCGATCTCCAAGCCTGTGTCGTCGAGATCAAGATCGAACGCGACCAGTCGACCATGCCTGACCGCAATTGCCGCCACCAACTCCGCAAGCTCGCCATCCGTATGCTCGCAAAAAGCTGCCTGTTTCCTGACAATCGTGACCGCATCCCGGGTCGATACGACAGAGAACGGCCTCCGGGATCTCACGAAGGATTCCGCAACCTCCGCGACGGATGAAGCTCGGTCAAAATTATCTTGCATACTTGCACCTCTGTACGACGCTAGCCCAAGCTCGGCCCGCGCAAATTGTTCCCACTGGCCTAATGCAGCCTGGTTGGCATCCAGCCTGGGCTCCTTGTGTGCGAAGGCCGGGAGCAACGCGACATGGCCGTCGCCGTGCCTTGGACAGTAGGCTGGACGCATTCGTCTCCACTCAACCAAAGGTCACGCCATCGGCCAGTCCTCGCTACATGCTTCAAATGCGAACACGAGCGCGACGCTACAGACGAGGAGGATCAGATGTGTCCAAGCCGCTCGCCAAAATTTCCGATCCTCGGATCACCGCAGTTCCCGCGCAACAAGTCGCCGGGAGACCTGTTTGCTCGCGTTAATTGCGGTCGACCGACTCCTGGCTCATTCGCCGCCCCGCCAGTTGGCTCCGGTCAGCCGGCCTCGTCCGTCTCCGCCATCGCTGGCCGGCGGACGATCCAATCCACCAAACCGGCTTCGGTCTGCTCGCAGGCCACGAATTCGCGCACCAGACTTCGCGCCAGCTCGCGCCATTGACACTCGGGCACGTTCATCTCCGCGATCAGATCTCGGCATGCAGCGCGTATGATGTCGGCATCGAAGGCTGACACGGCGACAGGACCACGGTCTGTATTCTTCGCTCGAGGAGTGTCGTCGCCCTGACGTTCGCGAAAGCGCCTCAGCACCTCGCGCGATGCGGCGATCGCTTGTCGGGTTTGACTCATAGCCTCGTAAAATCCAACTTCGCGGACCGGTGAGCGGTGCCGTGATAGAATGAAGTCCTCCATAACCGGATGTGCAGTGTCCGTACGCGTTGCAACCATCGCCGCCTCCCTGCAGGCGCACCCAATGCTTGCAGCTTCTGCCCGTTTTCGGGCGGCCGCCTGCATTTGTCGTGTCGCTGCTATGATCGCGTGAGTTAAAGCCGGTGAAGCGTCACTGCAATTACAAATGTAAGTGTGGCATCCGATAAGTGGTATGCCCGCTGGCTGCGGCGGCGGCGAGTTCGTTCTTCAGACGGTCGAAGTCTTCCTCGGCGAAGCGCTCTCCGCGTTGCCGGAACGAGGAAGCAGGATCCGGACAAAATGCATGCGGCCGCCTCCAAGATTTCCAAACGGCAGCGACAGGCACCATGTTCCATGCAAGGCGCTATTGGCGAAAATCCGCCAATTTCCGCCAGTCGAAGACAACGCCCACTCCAGGCTCGTCGGGTGCTATCGCCAAACCATCCTGAAGCCTCAGCGGCTCAGTGGTATAATGGTCAATATCAAAACTATGCGCCTCCACCCAGCCGGCATTTGTCTGACCTGCAACGAGGCTGACATGAAGTTCCTGCATCCCGTGACTGCAGACCGGAATGCCAGCCTTGCGTGAGAGCGCTGCCACGCGCAGCCAGCCGGTGACCCCGCCGCAGTTGGAGGCGTCGGGTTGGATGTAGGCGAGATTCGACCAAGCGAAGGCATGCTCGAACTCCTCGATGACATGCAGGTTTTCTCCCATTGCCAGGGGCATTCCGGTCGCCTTGGCAATGCTGGCGTAACCCTCATAGTCGTCGGGTATGATGGGCTCCTCGAACCACAGCAGATCGTAGGCGGCGAATGCTCTCGCTGCCTCGATCGCTCGCGGGACGTCGAGCGCGTAGTTGGCGTCAACCATAAAGGTGACATGAGGTCCTATGCGCTCGCGAACTGCCTTCACCCGGGCCACATCCTCGGCCAGGTCGTCCTTGCCGACCTTGATCTTCACCCCGGTGAAGCCGCCATTGAGATAGGAATCGATGCTGGCCAAAAGCTGATCGAGGGTAAAGTTTAGGTCGATGCCGCCGCGATAGGCCTTGGCGCTCTTCCCGGCCCCGCCCGCCATCTGCCAAAGCGGCAGGCCGCTACGCCGGCCCTTGAGGTCCCACAACGCGATGTCGATCGCCGAAATCGCGAAAGAAGCGATGCCGCCGCGCCCGACATAGTGGATGTGCCAGAGCATGCCGTCGTAGATCGTGTCGATTTGCGTTGCGTCGCGAGCCTTGAGGAACGGCGCGAGGTCGTGATCGATCATTGCCTTGATCGCATAGCCGCCCCTGCCGCCGGTGTAGGTGTAGCCTGTGCCCTCGGTGCCGTCGGCAAGCCTCAGCGTGACGGTGACCAGCTCGAAATGCGTGTGCGCGCCGTGCTTGGCATCGGTCATCACCTCACGCAGTGGGACCCGGAACAGCCGGGTCTCGACTTCCTTGATTTCGGTGCGGCTCATGCTGCGCTCCATTCAGGTTTTTTCATCGGACCATAATTGCACCGGCAGCGCTGACTAGCAACAATGTGGTTGATCTTTCAGCGATTCTGAAGCCAGTCTGTCATTTTTGGTCCTACAAAAGCATCAAACCGCTTGTGCTTTGGTCCGATTTACCTTCTAATAACAGGACCATCTGGGAGGAAAAGGCTTGCTGGATACGGAAGAGCGTCCTGAGATGCCCGCGGCTATTCTCGCCGCCCGCGCGGCCGACGCGATGGTGGCCGGCATAGAGGCCGACATCACGTCCGGAAGGCTTGGCGACGGCAGCTACCTGCCGGCCGAGCGCGAACTGATGATCGAGTATGGTGTCGGCCGGGGCGTTGTGCGTGAGGCGATTGCGCGCCTGGCCAGCCGCGGCCTGGTGGAAGCGCGTCCGCGGTTCCGGCCCGTGGCGCGCCGGCCTGGCCTGGATGCCGCGCTCGGCGCCCTCGACGGCATTGTAGGACATCTGCTGAGCGACCAGGCGGGCGTGAAGAACCTCTACGACATGCGCGTCTTCCTCGAGGCGTCGCTGGCGCGCAACGCCGCCATCCATGCCCGCAAGGATGACGTCACAGCCCTGAGGGCGGCGCTGGCGATGAACGAGGCGGCCATCCCGGATTCCGAGAAATTCTATGCGACGGACGTGGCGTTCCACGCAGCGCTCTATGACATCGCGCGCAACCCGGTGCTGCCTGTCGTGCACAAGGCATTTACCGCCTGGCTGTCGCCGCATTGGATGCGCATGCCACGGTCGCCCGAGCGCAACCGCGTGAATTTCCTCAGCCATCGTGAAATCTGCACGGCCATCCTTGAGCGAGATCCTGACGGCGCCGAGCGGGCGCTGCTCAACCACCTCTCGGCGGCCTGGGAGTATGTCCGCGGTACATTCGAAAGCCGTGAGGCGCCGGAAGCATGACGCAGTCCTACGACCATATCGTGGTGGGCGGCGGAGCAGCCGGCTGCGTCGCGGCGGCAAGGCTTGTCAAAGCGGGACGGCGAACCCTGCTGCTGGAGGCCGGCCATTCCCATCATCATCCCTTGCTCGACATGCCGCCCGGCATCTTCAAGATGATCAACGGCTCGAAATTCATGCGCTATCACCGCACCGAGCCGCAGGCCCATCTCGACGGCCGCGTCCATGAAATCTCGCAAGGCAACGTGCTGGGCGGCGGCACCTCGGTCAACGCCCAGGTCTACATGCGAGGCCGCTCGGCCGATTATGAGGAGTGGGACGAACTGCTGCGCGGCAACAATGCCGGCGTGCGCTGGAACTGGCAGGCGGTGCTGCCGCATTTCACCGGCATGGAGGGAAACAACCGCCTCGGCGGCGAACTGCATGGCAGCGAAGGTCCGCTGCTGGTCTCGGATCCAGGCCACATCGATGATGTTTCCCGTTGGTTCGTCCAGGCCGTCCAAGGCCTTGGATTGCCGTACAACCATGACTTCAACGGACCGTCGCAGCGCGGGGTCGGCTTCTACCAGTTCATGAACCGGCGGGGAAAGCGCAGCAGCGCCGCCTATGCCTTCGTCGAGCCGCTGACGAATGATCCCAAGCTGACGCTGAAACTCAATTGCACAGTCAGCCGGCTGCTGATCGAAAACGGTCGGGTCACCGGCGTCGTCTATTCGGATGCGTCGGGCGCCGAGCATACCGTCCATGCAGATGCCGACGTGATCGTCTCGTCCGGTGCCCTCGTCTCGCCGAAACTGCTCATGCTGTCCGGCATCGGCCCCGCCGAGGCGCTTGCCGGGCACGGCATTTCCTGCGTCGCCGACCTGCCCGGGGTCGGCGAAAACCTGATCGACCATCCGGAGGTGCCGATCATCGCCACCGCAAACGGCCCATACGGCTATTTCAGGCAGGGCCAAGGCTGGAGGATGATCAGGAACGGCCTGCATTTCAAGCTCTTCGGCACCGGCACGATCCTGTCAGCGGGGGTGGAGGCCGGAGCCTTCGTCAATCCGGCCGATCCCGAGGGCGAACCGACGATCCAGGCCTTCTGCGTACCGCACGTCTATCTGGACCGCGATATCCTGACCTTGGTCGAGAACACCTATGGGCTTACCGTGACGACAGTGGTGGTGAAGCCAAAGTCGCGCGGTTTCGTGAGGCTGCGTTCGGCGGATCCGAAGGACATGCCGATCGTTTCGCCGAACCTCCTTAAACATCCCGACGACATGAGGGAAATGATCTCCGGCCAGCGTTATTTCCTGCAGGTTTTTCAGACCAAGCCGCTCGCCGATCGGGTCAAGGCCATTGCCGTGCCAAGCCAGGATGATCTCAGCGACGAAGCCATGACAAAGCATTGCAAGCGCTTTGTGAAGACCAACTACCATCCGGCCGGGACATGCCGGATGGGCTCGGACAGCGACCGGATGGCGGTGCTGGACGCGGCGCTGCGCGTGCGCGGAATAGACAATCTGCGGGTTGCCGACATGTCGGCCTGCCCCAACATCAATGCCGGCAATACGGCGGCGCCCGCCATGATGCTGGGCGACCGCTGCGCCGACTTTATTTTGGAGGCGGCATAGCGCCGGATCCAGCTTGCCGACGGCGTCATCGCCGAAGCCGTCTGGGCCGATATCGTGAGGAAATTACACAGTCGCTGAAAGCGACAATAAAGGAGGAAAGAGCATGATCATTACCCGTCGAAAACTACTGGTTGGCTCCGCCGCCGGCGCGGTCGCGCTGACACTCGGCTCACGCGCCTTCGCGGCGCTCCCGCCACTCGCCAAGAAGGACAAGTACAAGGTCGGTTTCGCCCAGACGGAAAGCAACAATCCGTGGCGCCTTGCCGAGACCAAGAGCATGCAGGACGAAGCCGCCAAGCTCGGCCATCAGCTGGTCTACACGGATGCCGCCGGTTCGTCGGCCAAGCAGGCCTCCGACGTGAACTCGATGATCGCGCAGGGCGTCGACGCAATCTTCCTGCCGCCCCGCGAAGACAAGCCCCTGGTGCCGGTCATTCTTGCCGCGCGCGATGCCGGCATACCGGTGTTTCTGGTCGACCGCGACGTTGATCACACCATGGCCAAGCCGGGCGAGGATTATGTCTGCTTCATCGGTTCGGATTTCATCGAGGAGGCGACCCGCGTCGGCGAATGGCTGGTCAAGAACGCCAATGGCAAGTCGAAAATCATCGAGCTGGAAGGCACGACCGGAGCCTCGGCCGCTACCGACCGCAAGAAAGGCTTCGACGATTTCATCGCCAAGCACTCGCAGTTCACCATCCTGGCATCGCAGTCCGGCGACTTCGCCCGTGACAAGGGCCGGCAGGTCGCCGAGACGCTGCTTCAGGCGCACCCTGATGCGGATATCATCTACGCGCATAATGATGAGATGGCGCTAGGCGCCATCGCCGCTTTGGAAGCAGCCGGCAAGACCCCGGGCAAGGATGTGCTGATCTTGTCGATCGACGGCGAGAAGGAAGGCGTCCAGGCGATCATTGACGGCAAGATCGGCGCTATCTGCGCTTGCAGCCCGCTGTTCGGGCCGAAGGCCTTCGCAACGATGGCCGACTATGCGGCCGGCAAGAAGATCCCGCCGTTCATCAAGAACGAGGATGCCTTCTTCGACGCCACGAACGCGAAGAAAGACTTCGATATTGCGTTCTGATATCCACTTTCTTTCCAGTTGCCCTACCCGCTTCGGCGGGTAGGGTTTGGGAGTTTGACGATGACCGCTCAGCCGGACCAAGCCGCGCTGCTCCTGGACATGCGTGACATCCAGAAGCGTTTTGCCGGCATCCCTGCCCTGGCCGATGCCTCGCTCCAGGTGCTTCCGGGCGAGATCCACGCACTCATCGGCCAGAACGGTGCGGGCAAATCGACACTTATCAAGGTGCTCACCGGCTATTACCGCCGGGATGCGGGGCAGGTGCTGTTCGAACGGAAGCCGTTCGAAGTTGGGTCTCCGCATCAGGCGCAGGTCAGCGGCATCAGCACCATCTACCAGGAGATCAATCTCGTACCGCTGCGCTCGGTGACCGAGAACATCTGCCTTGGACGCGAGAAGCGCCGCCGCGGCCTGCTCGACTGGAGCGCGATGCATGCGGAAGCCGAGCGCCTGCTCAGCCGCTTCTCGATCGGCATCGACGTGCGCCGCCCGCTCAGCGATTTCAACACCGCCACGCAGCAGATGGTGGCGATCGCCCGCGCCATCGGCTTTTCCGCCCGCCTCGTGATCATGGATGAGCCGACCTCCTCGCTGGACGAGCGTGAAGTCTCGGTCTTGTTCAGCGTTATCCGTCAGCTCAAGGCCGACGGCGTCTCCGTTCTGTTCGTCAGCCACAAGCTCGACGAGTTGTACGAGGTCTGCGACCGGGTCACGATCATGCGTGACGGCCGCACGGTGCGAAGCGCGGCGATGAGCGACATCGGCAAGCTGGAGCTGGTCGCGGCCATGCTCGGCCGCGACGTCGCAGCCGTCGAAGGCCATGCGACCGCGTTCGGCGAACGCGATCGGTCGAGGATCGGTGATGTGCTGTTTACCGCGCAAGGGCTGGCGGCCGGCCAGTTAGTGCGTGACGTGAGCTTCGACCTGCGCCGCGGCGAGATCGCCGGCTTTGCCGGCTTGCTCGGCGCCGGCCGCACCGAAACAGCCCGCCTCGTATTCGGCGCCGACCGCCGGAGCGCAGGCGAGATGACGATGGAGGGCGCGTCCTACCATCCCGCACGTGCCGCTGACGCCATCGCCGCAGGGATGGGCTTCTGCACCGAGGACCGCAAGGCCGAGGGCATCGTGCCGGAAATGACCGTCGCGGAGAACATAACACTGGCACTGCTGCCGAAAATCAGCCGCAATGGCATCCTGAACGAGGCCCGGCAGAAGGAGATCGTCGAGCGCTTCATTCGTGAACTCGACATCAAATGCTCGGGGCCCAACCAGAAGGTCCGCGAGTTGTCGGGCGGCAACCAGCAAAAGGTGCTGCTTGCCCGCTGGCTGGCAATGAACCCGAAGCTGCTCATTCTCGATGAGCCGACGCGCGGCATCGATGTCGGGGCCAAGGCCGAGATCCAGCGCCTCATCCGCAAGCTTGCCGATGACGGGCTCGGCGTGCTGATGATCTCCTCGGAACTCGAGGAAGTGATGGAAGGAGCCGACCGCATATTCGTGCTGCGCGAAGGAGTGAGGGTGGCCGAACTGGAAGGCCAGGCAGCCAACGAGGAGGACGTGCTCGCGGCGATGGCGCATGGCGGCGCGGCGAAGGAGGCAGCGTGAGCGATCTGGCCACACCATCCGCAGCCAACGACGCTGGAAACCGCCGCTTTGATGTGTTCGGTTTCCTGGCGCGCTACGGCACGGTGATCGCGCTTGTGCTGCTGGTGGTCTTCAACCTTGCCTATACGCGCAATTTCGCGACGCTGCAGACACTCAACGTCAACCTAACCCAGGTCTGCACGATTGTGATCGTCGCGGTGGGGATGACCCTGGTGATCGCCACCGGCGGCATCGACCTGTCGGTTGGTTCGCTGATGGCGATCTCCGGCGCATTGGCGCCGATGATCTTCATGGGCACGATCTTCCCGGTCGGAAACATCTGTCTGGCGGTAGCCGTCGCGATGGTTGCCTCGATCTTCGTCGCCGGCCTGTTCGGGTTGTTCAACGGCTGGTTGGTCTCGCGCTTCCGCATCCAACCGATCGTCGCAACGCTCGTGCTGTTCATCGCCGGGCGCGGGATCGCGCAGGTCATGACCAACGGCAATCTGCAGACCTTCCGCGTGCCGCAATTCCAGTGGATCGGACTTGCCCGCCCGCTCGGCATTCCCGCGCAGGTCATCATCATGGCCGTGCTGGTTGCGGCGGCCGCTTGGGCCCTTCACCGCACAGTGTTCGGGCGAAGCATCCTGGCGGTCGGCGGCAATGAAAAGGCCTCTGAACTCGCCGGCATCGCCGTATCGAGGATCAAGCTCGCCGTCTATGCGATCAGCGGCCTGTGCGCGGGGCTAGCCGGTCTCGTCGTCATTGCGATCAACTCCTCCAGCGACGCCAATCTCGTCGGGCTGGGCATGGAACTCGACGCCATCGCGGCGGTCGCGGTGGGCGGCACGCTGTTGAGTGGTGGAAAGGCCACAATCATCGGCACCCTGCTGGGCGCTCTGACCATCCAGTTGGTGCGCTACACGCTGCTTGCAAATGGCGTGCCCGACGCCGCTGCGCTCGTCGTCAAGGCCGGCATCATCGCATTCGCCGTCTGGCTGCAGCAGCAACACCGGGGGTAATTCATGAACAGCGCCAGACTGGTTCGCATCATCGGCACCTATGGTGTCGTCATCGCGCTTGCAGCCCTCGTCCTGTTCGGATTCCTGCGTTACGACCGCTTCCTCGGCCTCTTCAACGTGATGAGCGTTCTGCGCTACAACTCGATGTTCGCGCTCGTCGCGCTCGGCATGTGCTTCGTGATCATGACCGGCGGCATAGACCTGTCCGTCGGCTCCGTCGCCGCCTTGGGCAGCGTCGCGTCGGCCCTGGCGAGCCCGCACGGCATCGTGGCAGGCCTTGCAGCGGGCGTTGGCGCCGGCCTAGCAGCCGGGCTGATCAACGCGCTCCTGGTTACGCGCGGCAACCTGATGCCTTTCATCGCCACGCTTGCCACCATGCTGGCCGCAAGCGGCTCGGCGCTGCTTCTGGCCGGCAACCAGACCGTTTCGGTGTCTTACGATTCGGGTTTCACCGCCATCGGCCAAGGGAATTTCTGGATTTTCCCGATTCCGGCAGTCATCGCCCTGGTTGCCTATGCCGTCGGCTCAGTGGTCCTGAACTACACCAGCACGGGACGGACGGTGCTGGCCATCGGCGGCGGCGAGGATGCCTCGCGGCTGATGGGGCTGCGCACGGACCGCGTCAAATTTCTCGTCTATGTCGCAAGCGGGTGCCTGGCCGGGCTCGCCGGCGTCGTCCTCGCTTCTCAGTTCGGCGCAGGCCAGCCGATCGAGGGCGTCGGCTGGGAACTGTTTGCCATCGCAGCGGTCGTCGTGGGCGGGACGCTGCTGACCGGCGGCTCTGGCTCGGTGTTGACCACGCTGGCCGGCGTGCTGTTGCTCGGGATCCTTTTCAACGTCCTGAACTTCGAAAACGGCATGGGCTGGATTTCGCTGTCAGCCTACTGGCAGTCGGTGATCCGCGGGCTGTTTTTGCTCGTCGTCGTCCTTCTCCAGGCACGGCTTACGGCAAGGCGCGAAACTGCCTGAGGATGGCGAGCGCCTTCGAGCACGATGGCGCTGCAGAATCAGTGCGCGTGCGCACCCGGCCGATGAGCGCATCCCGCAGACTTTCTGCGGCGATGCTTCCCCGGTGCACCTGGGGTCCGACACCCTTGGAGCGGGATCCGCAAGCGGATCCTGGTGCAGTCACATGGCCGTCCTGGAGACGGTCATTTCCCGGCGACCGCCACGAACACGGACTGCCCCTGCCTTTCCAGCCGAAACAGGATGGGCTTGCTCTGCCGGCGAGAGTTCGCCCACTCCTCGACGATATCCGAAGGCTCCGTCACGCGGCGATCGTTGGCCGATATGATGACATCGCCGGGCTGCAATCCGCTCCGGGCGGCAAGGCCATCGGGAACCACTTCCACGACGAAGACGCCGGTTGTTCCTGATTTGATGCCTAGCTGCTGACGCGCCTGATCCGGAATCGGGCTGAGGGATAGGCCGAGGCCTTCGGCCGCCGACTTCTTGTCGGGAACAGCGCCGGTCTTCACCTCCGCATCCTTGCGCTCACCGATGACAAGCGCGATCTCCTGGTCCTTGCCGCCGTTACTCCGTGTCAGAGTGGCCTTGCTGCCAGGCTTCTGGCTAGCCGTCGCAAGCGTGAGGTCATGGACACCCTCAATGCCCTTGCCGTTGAACCGGGTGATCACGTCACCCGGCTTCAAGCCGGCTTTCTCCGCCGGGCTGCCGGGCTCGACCGAAGCAACCAGCGCGCCCTTGTCATCCTTCATCTCGAGGGCCTCAGCCAGCGACGGCGTGATGTCCTGCAGGCGGACCCCGATGAAGCCACGCTCGATCCGGCCGGTTCTGATCAACTGGTCGGCGATGCTTTGGGCGGTGCGCGATGGCACCGCAAACCCGATCCCGATGCTGCCGCCGGACGGCGAGACGATGGCGGTGTTGACGCCGATCACCTCGCCACGTGCGTTGAACAGCGGACCGCCCGAGTTGCCTCGGTTGATCGACGCGTCCGTCTGGAGAAAATCGTCGTACGGCCCGGCTTGAATGTCTCGCGAGCGGGCCGAAAGAACGCCGACAGTGACAGTCCCTCCGAGCCCGAAGGGACTGCCGATCGCGATTGTCCATGCGCCCGGCTGCATTGCATCCGAGTCACCCCATTTGGTCGTGGTCATGTTGGGCCGCGGGTCGACCTTCAGCACCGCTATATCGGTGGCGGGGTCACGGCCGACCAATTGCGCCGGCGCCGTTTCCTTGTCGGAAAATACGACATGGATCTCTGTCGCATCGGCAACGACATGGTTGTTGGTGACGATGTAGCCGTCGGCACTGATCACAAATCCGGAGCCAAGCGCCTCCCTCACCTGCGGCTGAACGGGTCCGAGGCCCTGGCCGTCGAACGGACTTGTAAAGTCGCCCGCCGTCGTCTGGTCCTGGACAACCTCCCGGGTCGTGATCGCGACCACGGCCGGCAATTTCTGCTGGATGATCGCTGTGAAGTCGGTCGGGGTATCCTGGGCCAGGACAGGCGCCACGCCACTGGCCGAGAGCATCAGCGCAACCGCGATCAAGCGCGTTGCAAATCGTCTTTGCATATCGTGAGACATTGCTGGACCTCCTGCCGGACAGCCCCGGCCGCTCGGCCGCGCCGCGCGGAGCCGGTGCTCCGGACGCTAGAACTGCCAACAAAGCTGTTTGTTTCAGCCCCCCGGAAAAATGGCACGGCCAGGAAAAATAGCCCGACCGTGGGGGTCCGGAAGGCAGCAGCCGGGAACCATTGAGGCCGTCGAGTTGAACCGTCCACAGGACTGGTCCCGGACGTGGCAGAAATCAGCAAAGCGACTGCGTCAGCTCCGGCAAATGCCCGATATGCCCATGGAGCCAACCTAGCGGCTGAGGTGCCTCTACCGGGCCTGGTGCGAAAAGGATCTGCAATGAAAGAGGGAGCTCCACAGCCGCCGAGAGACGCGGCGTGATCACCACCGCTCGAACTCCCTCAAGGGAACAAAAGGGTACCAACTAAGTTCGGCCCCCATAATGAGGATGCCTATATGGATCTGTTGCCCCAGTCAGCCGAACACACCGTCTCCTCGCCGCCCGCTCCAGACCTTCACCGGCTTTTGTTCGATCCAAACTTGCGTATACACGGCTTGATTGATGACACTGTCGTCACCAAAGCCTTGGACGATTTGAAAGCCGTGCGTTCCGGGGAAGACGATCTCTACGTTGAAATCGACACGCCTGGAGGCGACGCCGACGGCGCGCGACGTCTAGCTCTAGAGTTCAAACTTTTTCTGAAACACTCGGGCCGCAACGGCTACATCATTGGCAAGAATACGGTTTACTCTGCCGGGGTAACGGTCCTTGCCGCTTTCCCGAAAGCCTGCAGGTTCCTTTGCCCGCAAGCAGTCCTGCTGATTCATGAAAGAAGGCTTGAGAAAGACTTGGTTCTGAATGGACCAATTCGAAGCTGTCTTCAGATCGTTCGCGAACAACTTGCGCTGTTGGAAACGGCAGAGCGACTCGAGAATGAAGGGTTCGCCGATCTCGTCCAAGGTTCTCGAACATCGCTGGAAGAGCTGCGCGACCATGCCTTGACCAACTGCTACCTGATGGCAGCCAGAGCTTTGGAGTTGGGCCTTGTTGAAGACATTGCCGATTAACTTGACGCCTCGGATGCAAACGGCAGAGCCGAGTCCAACACGCTTCCCTCACTCATGGCTCCGGCGACCATGAACGGCAAGGTTGAAAAGATAGAGCGGACCGGCGGCTGTCTTTGCGGGTCTGTGAGGTATGTTGTCACCGGCGCGCCGTTGCGCGTTGGCTTGTGTCATTGCCAGGATTGCAAGCGAACCAGCGGCAGCACCTACAGTGCCTTTGCCGTGTGGCCGCGGTCGGCTTACCAGTGCAAGGGCGAGCTTGCGGCGTTCAACGGCAGAGGTTTTTGTCCGGCATGCGGGTCGCGCGTGGTGAACCTTCGCGACGACGAAGCCGAGATCATGACCGGCACTCTCGACGATGCGCCAAACGACCTTCTCCCGACATACGAGCTTTGGACCCCCCGGCGCGAAGCCTGGCTCCACAACCTGCCTTGGGCTGACCAATTCGCGGGCGATCGCACCGAAGAAGGCCAAAATTGGCGCGAAGCCCGACGAGTATGACCATGCTCGAATGGCCCTCCACCCATGAACCGTGAAAGTCAGCTTCATGCGCGATGAATCACTCAAGTTCTTGAAGAAAATTGTGGCGACCCCGTCGCCGAGCGGCTTTGAGCAACCTGTAGCGGAGCTTTTCCGCGAGTATGTTCGTCCCTATGCCCACAGGGTGACGACGGACGTCATGGGCAATGTCACAGCGATCATCAATCCTGAGGCGTCTATGCGCTTCATGTATGCCGGGCACATGGATGAGCTCGGCTTCATCGTCCACTACATCGACGATGACGGTTTTCTGTTCTTCAGCACCATAGGTGGAACGGACGTTGCCACTGAAATCGGCCAGCGTGTCTGGGTGCACGGCAAAGAGCCGATCCTGGGGGTCGTGGGTCGCAAAGCAATCCAGACGTTCAAAGCCTCTGACACGTCTCAAACTCCCTCGCTGATGGAACTATGGATCGATATCGGCGCGAGTTCGCGAGAGGAAGCGTTGAAGGTCGTAGAGGTCGGCAGCGCGGTCACTATCCATGGCGAGTTTGCGGCGCTACAGGGCAACCTTGCTGTCGGACGAGCGTTCGACAACAAGGTTGGCCTCCTCATCGGCGCCGAGGTCCTGCGCTGCCTCTCCGAGGAGGGAGGCGTTCACCCCGGCGTGGGCCTCTATATCCTGGGTACGGTTCAAGAGGAAATTGGGTCCCGAGGCGCGATGACCTCAGCGTTCAACATCGCACCTCGAACCGGCCTCGCAATCGATATGGGCGTGGCAATGGACTATCCGCGCGCTCGCGCCGAGGATCAGGGCAAACTGGACCTTGGGAAAGGGCCGGCAATCACTCAAGGCGCGAACACCAACCCGGTGGTGTTCAATCTGCTGAAGTCGGTGGCCGAGAAAGAGGGCCTACCTTATCAGCTTCAGGCGGTGGGAAGCTCAAGCCCTACCGACGCGCGTGTCATGCAGCAGAACCGAGGCGGCGTCGCAAGTGGGGTGCTCTCCGTGCCTTTGCGTTACATGCATACCCCGTCGGAAGTTGTTTGCCTGGATGATGTGCAAACGACGATTGACCTGGTTTGTGCATATTGCCGGCAATTGACGCCGGAGATCGACTTCACGCCAAGATGAGA
The DNA here is from genome assembly GCF_040324515.1 of Mesorhizobium sp. C264A. Classification (NCBI taxonomy): domain Bacteria; kingdom Pseudomonadati; phylum Pseudomonadota; class Alphaproteobacteria; order Hyphomicrobiales; family Phyllobacteriaceae; genus Mesorhizobium; species Mesorhizobium sp. C264A. Next base: position 1,775,780 of record NZ_JAMYVY010000001.1, read on the forward strand.
GCGGCGGGATTGATTGTGGAAGTCGTGGCTCCAACAGTCGCCGATCTGGCGCCTGTCGGCCACCGCCTGGTGCGTCGGTCACCGCGCACCTGAGAAAACCCAACTGCGGTCCACCAGGGAGCGCGCCTCAGGTCACCGCCACCGCTTCCACCAAACGCCTGAGGAAGTCCGTCAGACCGGCTTCAGGATCATTACCTGCGCCAACGAGCACCGAAATACCCCAGCGCCCAAGCACGGCCTCCTCCACAGGGTTGCGGCTGGGCATGAAGATGAACGAAGGGGGACGATCTTTCTCATATCCAGACCGGTGCCAGGTCTGCCAAAGCCGGTGCAACAGCAGCCTGATGTTTGGATCGGAGAGGCTATAGCCAATGAACAGGATCGTGCTGCCGAGAGCATCGGAACGAAAGCGGACATCAAGGGGAGAATTGAAGGACAGGCGGTCAAGATAGTCGGTTTCGGTGAGGACAAGGGAAGAGTCCTCGTCAAAGTCGCCGTGAAATTTCACGATGTGCGTTACGCCTCGACGGGCCTGCGCAACGTGCCGTGCGTTGGCCACTTTCACGTACTCTCGACCGTGGATTTCAAAAGCGAGTTCCAGGTTCCGGTCATAGTTCGTCGTATAGATCACGGGAAAATCGAGCGTCACGATGAGACGGTGCAATTCCGATTTCTCGATCCGTTCCTTGGCGACAGACCAGTTTCTGTCCATCCAACTGCGAAGTGGTCCGATGCTGCCATGCTTGATCCGATAGTATTCGGCCAAGGTCTGAAAACGATCGCGTCGCGTGGAAAATTCATCGTCGACGCCGAGCTCCTTTGCCATTCGCTCGATGAGCTTCTCCCAAGACGGAAGTCCGACGCTGATCGATACCCCCGCCCCCACAAACAAAATTGCGCTGCGATGACGAATTGCATTGGCGAGCGAATTTATAGGATCATCATCGTTCATGGATAGGTCCTCCGAAGCCACTCGCGTGGGCCGGACCTAAAGGTGCGTGCCCCGGTGCGGGGATCGTGGACGTGGCTCCCCAATTCGAGCCAGCGTGCTCCGCCCCCATCGACTAAATCGGATCGACCACGCACCAGCCAGCCCAGAGGGGGCGGCCCTTGCAGTCCTGCCGAGCCGCTTGCCACCCGAACCGAGGTAGCGGCCGCGAGGACACTGGCTGTGAACTGGAACCGGCGCTGTTGCGGTTTACTGGCCACGTTGATTCAGTTCTGCGCCAGCCATATTGCGCAAAACTCTATCGAGTTTCGCATTCACCAAGAGGTTGCGCCGCTTCGCGCCGATAAAGATGGCGACAGAGTAAATCATTGTAAGAACAGAGATCATCGTCATTCCGGCCTAAACATCAGCGGCCGGAGATGTTCCATGCGCCCGGAAATATTCCAGTGCAGGTGTTTTTAAATCGCCGAAGCTACGCGCTCAATGCGCGGTTGGTTTCGTGTCCAGGGCGGACGAATTAGCGCAAGGCGGTATTCATCCTCCCACATCGGCGGCGGACTGAAGCGAAATGCTGGTTGTGTCCCCCAGGATGCAATGAAACGCCGATGCTTTGCATGCGGCCGGAACAAATGCTCGCTTGCACAGTTCGAGCCATGCAGCGGTCGACCCCCGCGCTGCAAGATCGGTAGCCCGATCGCCCGCGCCGGCCCCTCCCACGGCGCGGGCTTTCGTTTGAATTCACGCTGTCGGGGTTGGAGTCGCTCCACCGTTGTCGCGAGCCGGCTGATATACGCGCTGTCCGGGGCTCGCGGGATGTCGGCGACATCGGCAGTCGCGCAGTCCGGCAGGTCAGCCGATGCACGGGAACAACGCGGCACTGTGATGGTTTGGTGGCCTCGGAAGGTGGCAGAGAACGATGGGCAAAAAGCCCAAACAGCACGCAAAATCCACGGCGGATCGCGAAAAGGCGATCGAGGCGCTCTACTTCGCGCGCAAGTGCGGCCTTACGAAGGAAGAGGCACTCAAGATGCTCAGGGAAGCCCCGATCGGGATCGATGGTGAAGCCGAAGAGCGCTCCGGCAGTTAGACGCGATCGCCGGTCGCGCGTCGCAGCCGGCCGCGGCGCATGATCTTCTTCACTTCGGATACGCATTTCAACGATCCGCGCATTCTGCGCCTCGACCGGCGTCCCTTCGCCTCGTTGGTCGAGCATGACCAGGCGCTGGTTGCGTTTTGGAACGAAACGGTTGGCCCGAACGACGAGGTCTGGCACCTCGGCGATTTCGCCAAGGGTCCAGCCGAGACCGTGTCTTCACTGCTGTCGTCTCTTAACGGGTCCAAGCACCTGATAATTGGCAACAATGATGGCGCCGCCACCATTGGCGACCCGGCCTGGGCGAGCGTGCACCACTACATGGAGCTTCTTGTCGAGGGCAGCTTGCTGGTTCTGTGCCACTATCCTTTTCGCACCTGGAACCAGATCGGCAAGAGGTCGGTAAACCTGCACGGTCATTCGCACGGTCGTCTGAAGCCGATGACGCGCCAGCATGATGTCGGCGTCGACGCATGGGGGTTTCGTCCGGTAACCTTTGCTGCCATTCAGGCCAGTCGCCGCCGGGGCTAGCTCGGCAGAACGCCGGGTGAGCGAAGGTCTTCAGCTTTGCGGGATTCGAGCCGAGAGAGGCCGTCCGTAATCCTGCCGGGCCCGCAACAACGCGACAATCCTGGTTGGGCGACTTCAAATAGGAGAACTGCCTCATATACGGTTTTCGCGGTACGCGGACCGCGCCACACCATCAGCTTGAGTGCGGCGAAGTCTTAAGGAATCCCCACCGGCCGTCGCAGCGCGAGATCGAACCCGTCGCCTGAGCTCAGCACGTGAACCCTAAGATCATGGATGGAAAGGGCGGCATCAGGCTCACCTTCCGCGATGTTGGAATGCGTCACGCCGGCTGCATCGACCAGATAGACAGCGCCGCTGCCGATGACCTTGAACATCTCGCCCTTCACCACGATCGCGGTGTCTTCATCGATGCCGATGCCGAGGACGCGCGGGTTCTGCGACACCGCCCCGATGAGCCGCCCAATGCGGCCCCGTTCCGCAAAGTGCTGGTCGATGATGACATTCGGCAGCAGGCCCAGTCCCGGCGCCATCCGAATGTGGCCGATCCGAAAGGACGCTGCGTTCGGCCCCTTCACCATCATTGTGTCGCTCATGACCGACGCGCCCGCGGAGGTGCCGGCAATGACGCCTCCGGCTTCATAGATTTCGTGCACCCGCTCGTCGATGGGCGTGTCGCCGATCTGGCTGGTGATCCGGAGCTGGTCGCCGCCGGAGAAGAACACCGCACTCACGTCTGCGAGCGCACTTATTTTCTTTTCATGAGCTGCCTCGAGGCGGTCGTTGACGTAGAGCTCGATGACATCCTTGATGCCCAGCTCACCGAAGGACCTCTGATACTTCTCGAGATAGCCATCCGGCTCATGAGACGCGATGGTGGCAAGCACCAGGCGGCCGTTCGGAACCAGGCTCGCCACCTCCTTCAAGATGACACGATCGCCATCATGGTCCTCGTGGCCGCCGATGATGACGAGCGTTCCGGCTTTACCGTTCGAGGATCGTTTTTTCTTCTTGTCGGTCATTTGTCCACGTCTTTCTTGCGCAGGAAAACGTGTGGGTGGTTGTCCTCGCTGGTCATGAATGCGACTGCGAACTCCCTGCTGTTATGCGCCCATCCAGACACGCCGGTCGCGGTAAGCACGATGGCTCCGGCTTCGCCGCCGATCGCCTCGACTTCCCTGAGCGCGGGATTCAGCACCTGCTCCAGGCCGCCTTCAGCCTGCCCCGAGGACAATGCCTGCCGCGCCGAGAGTGCCTGCATGACACGGGCCGCGAGAGCCTTTCGCGCAATATGCTCACCGTCTCCCGAGAAGGCGACGGCTCCCAATTGGTTGTCGGCATAGTAGCCGCAACCGGGTTGCGGAGAATCCCCCACACGACCCGGAGCACTGCCGTCCAGTCCGCCGGTCGAAGTGCCCACGGCGATGTCCCCGTATTGATCCAGGGCAACCACACCGATCGTATCCTTCGCCTCAGACTTGCTGGAGGCGTCGCGCTGCTGCGGCGTGATCAAATCCGCCGGATCGCAAAGCTCCAGCTGCTTGTCGGCGGCGAAACGCCGGGCCCCCTCGGACGCCAGCAGGATCGGCTCCTCATGCAGCATGGCCTTGGCGACACTGATTGGATGGCGCACGCCCTTGATCACTGCGACGGCACCCACATTGAAGTCCCTGCCCTCCATCAGGCCAGCGCACATCTCGACCTCGCCGTCCGAATTGAGGGCACTTCCATATCCCGCATTGAACGTCGGGTCCGCCTCGAGGACGCGACCGGCAGCTTCCACGGCATCGACCGCCGTTCCGCCGCCGGCCAGGATGGCCCGACCTGCCTCGAGCGCCTCGATGCATCCGTTGCGATGCGCCTCCTCCTCTTGCGGATCGATCTCCTTGGCGCCGCCGTGCAGGATCAGCGACCACATCAGCCAGCCCTCAGATGGCGAATATGGGTCTGATCGGGCCCTCCCCTCGAAGGCGTCGCGCCTCCGAAGCCGGTTACCTGCCGCCACACGGCTTCAACGTCGTCGACGGTGAGCACGACAAGGTCGTTCTCCCGAGCAAGCCGGAGACACACGTCGACGGCCTCCTTCTCGGGACAGACGGCGTGTATGCGGCCTGGGGCGCAGCCGGCGTTCAAGGCACCTTCCCGCAGCAAGCCGGCGATCGCTCCGGGGGCTCGGCCGCGCAGCTCCTGCTCATCCTCCTTGAAGACGATGACGTCGAATATCCGCGAAGCGATCGCGCCCATCTCGCGGATGTCGCAATCGCGGCGGTCGCCCGGTATGGCGACCAGGCCGATCGTGCGCTGATAGCCGCGCCTCATGTGGGAAACGAGCTTTCCGAGCGCCTTCAGCCCCTCCGGATTGTGCGCATAGTCGACGATCGTGCGGAAACCATGCCCGTCGAAGACGTTGAGGCGACCGGGAGATTGCTCGAACGAGGTGCCAAACTCGGCCAGCGCCGCCCGGATCGTTGCCGCCGGAACGTCGTGGCAATGCGCCATGGCGACGGCTGCCAGGCTGTTGGCAACGTTGAATTCGGCCGAACCCTCGAAGGTCGCGGGAATTTCGTCGACGCTCATCAGGAACATCGACTCCCCATCCTCGTGGATGAAAATGTCCCAGCCGTCGCTGCTGGGCTCCCGCGTCATGGCGCGGCCGCCTTCCGCCAGGTGGTTGCGCAAGAAACCGGGCCACTCGCTCCTGCTCGCCAGCGAGAAGTAGCAGATCCTGCCGCCGGCATCTCGCGACATTGCGGACGTATGGACGTCGTCGGCATTGAGAATGCTCCATCCGCCGCGGCGGACGGACTCGACCACGACCGATTTCACCTCCGCCAGGTCCTCGATCGTGTCGATGCCCCTCAGCCCGAGATGGTCGCCGTGGACGTTCAGAACCGCGCCAACATCGCATGCATCGAAGGCAAGCCCTTCGCGCAGGATGCCGCCGCGCGCACATTCCAGCACCGCGACATCGACACCCGGCTCGCGCAGCACGATCCTGGCGCTCTGCGGACCGGAGCAGTCCCCTGTCATGATCCGCTCGCCGTTCAAGTAGACGCCGGTGGTGGAGGTGAGCCCGACGGTTGCCCCATTCGCCTGCAGGATGTGCGCCAGCATCCGGGCAGTGGTCGACTTGCCGTTGGTTCCCGTGATCGCGAAGATCGGAATCCGGCCGTCCTTGCCGCCTTTGAAGAGAAGATCGAGCACGGGCCGTGCGACGTTGCGGGCGCGCCCCGACGAGGGTTCGAGATGCATGCGAAAGCCAGGACCGGCATTCACCTCTATGATGCCGCCGCCGGTTTCGCTCACCGGCCGTGAGATGTCGGGACAGACGAAGTCGATCCCGGCAATGTCGAGACCGACGATCTGTGCCGCCCGCCTGGCGATCAGCGCGTTTTCGGGATGGATTTCTTCCGTCCGGTCGATCGCGGTCCCACCGGTGGAGAGATTGGCGGTGGGCCGCAAAAGCACCATTTGACCCGGCGCTGGAACGCTCGCCAGGGTGAGCTGCGATTTTGACAGGAAATGCTCGACACATTCGTCGATCTCGATGCGGGTCAATACCGAGGAATGGCCCTCTCCCCTTCGTGGGTCGCGGTTCGTCTCCTCGACGAGTTCGGCGACAGAACTCCGGCCATCGCCGACCACATGGGCCGGAACCCTCTCGGCAAGCGCCACCACCTTTCCGCCGATCACCAGGATCCTGTGGTCCGAGCCGACGAAATGCTGCTCGACGATAACGCTGCGGCTGTGTTCTCGCGCCTGTTCGAAACCCCAGCGGACGTCGTCTTCCGTTGCCAGACCGATGTTGACGCCGCTTCCATGATTGCCATCGAGTGGTTTGGTGACCACGGGGTAGCCCAGCCGTGTGGCTGCCGCGACCGCGTCCTGCGCCGATCGCACCAGTTCCCCGCGTGGCACCGGTAGCCCGGCCTGTTGCAGCAGGAATTTGGTCAGGTCCTTATCCGAGGCGATCTCGGTCGCAATCTCGGAAGTGAGGTCGCTGCAACTGGCGCGGATCCGCTTCTGATGCTTTCCGTGACCAAACAGCACGAGGCTGCTGTCGTCGATCCGCGCGGCGGGTATGCCCCGCCTCTCGGCCTCGCGCACCAAGGAAGCAGTCGTGGGGCCCAAGGCACGCTCGGCGGCCAGACGCTTGAGCTGCTGCAGCCTGGATGCGAACTCGAACGGCCCCTGCGTTTCCGCAATCTCGCCGAGCCCCTCGACGCCATGGAGATTGGCAGGCAGCAGGCTGTCCACCAGTTCGAGCGCGACGCGTCCCGCGAGCAGCCCGACAAGCTCATCCTTGTAGGCGAACATGACGTTGTAAGTGCCCGGACTGCCTTTGACCGACCGTGTCTTTCCTCGTGTCACCCGGTGGCCGAGCATGCTCTGCAGTTCCAGGGCGACATGCTCGACGACGTGGCCGAGCCAGGTTCCTTCCTGCATGCGGCGGACAAAGCCGCCGGCGGCGCCATAGCTGCAGCCATGGCCCGCAAGGCCGGGCAACAGTCGGACGATTTGTTCGGAAAACCCGGGCAGTTTGTCTGTCGGGAACGCCTCAAGGGCTCCGAGGTCGATCCTAATCTGGACCATTGGCGTCATGCTATAGAGGTGCGGCCCGCGAAACACGCGGGCATCCACGACGCGGATAGGGCGAAAACGCGAGGCGCCCCGATGAATTTCTTTGTCCGACATAGTCCGTTTCTCCTGACTAACTCCGCAACATCCGGAGGATCGGTTAGTTCCCGGCCTTTCAGCCCAAATATTTTTGCAGGAGAGAGAAACAAAAGTGGCCGTTAACATATGTTGGGCCAAGAACACCCTCTGGTCATCTCGGCCACGTGCGGCCGCTGTTCTGAGGGGCTACTTATCTCTCGGGAGGAGGCGGGCCAGGCGTTCGCTCGTTTTCACAAGCATTCGCCGGGCACATCGCGGCCGTTGAGCTAGTGCCCGGCTTTAGCTCATGGCGACCCATTGTGCGGGTCCAGCACTGAGGCATTAATCTTCAGCACGCCTTCGGCACCCGGGAACATTTCCAGACGCGTCAGGTTTGGAACCATCCTTGCACCGGAACTACAGCCATGCAGAGTCGAAAATCGGTGAAGGCCGCGCTTGTCAAGGAGATCGACGCGGTCCGCCTTCGTATCTCGCTGCTTGAAAGCGAGCTATGCAGAGATGGCAGACCCAGGCAAATTGGATGGCGTTCAGGATACGAACTGAACGCCCACAAAGCCCGCCTTGCTCGACTGGAGACCGTGCTTGCCCAATATCCGTCGGCACCGACGGCCCGGGCATCGAAACAGCAACAGCTTGAGTTGCGCGCAAGGCAACCAAGTAGTTTTGGGGAAACGCCATGGCTGACAGACCCTCAATCAGAACTCCGCTAGCTCGAGTGCGGGGCCTTGGATCGGCGAAACACGGAACCGAAACGTTCATGCTGGAGCGGCTGACATCTGCTGCCCTGTTGATCCTTGTCATTTACATCGTCGCGATCGTTATAATGCTGGTCGGTGAGCCTCGAGACGCCGTCCTCAGCGTCGTAGGATCGATCTATGTCGCGCCAGCCCTTATTGGCTTCATTCTCGTAAGCTGCGTTCACATGCGGCTTGGAATGCAATCGATCATCGAAGATTACTGCCATGCCACCGTGCTCAAATCGCTTCTTCTGATCGCCAATTGGTTGTTCTGCTGGGCAGTCGCGCTCGCAAGCTTGTTCGCTGTGCTGTTAATCAGCTTCAGATAGCGATCCGGTTCTCAGCTGCAGCCAGCGTCTGCCACCGGCAGGCTGAAGTTCGCCTCAGCGGCGAACCGGGCTGGCTTGCGCAAAGGAGTTCGACAACCCGGCCTCATCTGATTTGCGGCAGCCTGTCCCATTGATGGAAAGGGGGTGGAGAGGTCAGCTCCCACTCCAATGTGGTAGCTCCTGGCCCCCATGGGTTCATGCCGGCGGCTCTTTGCCGGTAGAAAGCTTCCAAGATGCCGAAGAGGAAAATCACGACACTCGCGGCCGACAGGTACGATCCATACGAGGACACCATGTTCCAGCCGGCGAATGCGTCGGGATAGTCGACATAGCGACGCGGCATGCCCGCCAATCCAAGGAAGTGATGGGGGAAGAAGACGAGGTTCACGCCGACGAAGGTCGTCCAGAAATGGACCCCAGCCAGAAGCGGGTTGTAGAGATATCCCGTCATTTTCGGAAACCAGTAATACCAGCCCGCGAAGATGCCGAAGATCGCTCCCAGTGAAAGTATGTAGTGGAAATGCGCGACGACGAAGTATGTGTCGTGCAGTTCACGGTCGAGGCCGGCATTTGCGAGTTGAACGCCCGTCACCCCGCCTACGGTGAACAGGAATATGAAGCCGAGGGCCCAGAGCATCGGCGTCCGCAGGCTGACCGAACCGCCCCACATGGTTGCAATCCAGGAGAACACTTTTATCCCGGTCGGCACTGCGATCACCATCGTGGCGAAGGTGAAGTAGCGCTGCGTGTCGAGGCCTATCCCGCTGGTGTACATATGGTGGGCCCAGACGACGAAGCCGATCACCCCGATCGCCACGATTGCGTAGACCATCCCGAGATACCCGAAGATCGGCTTTCGCGAGAAGGTCGAGATCACCTGGCTGACGATGCCGAACGCCGGCAGGATCATGATGTAGACTTCCGGGTGGCCGAAGAACCAGAAGAGATGCTGGTACAGCAGCGGGTCGCCTCCGCCGTCCGGCGCGAAGAACGTGGTTCCGAAATTGCGGTCGGTCAGGAGCATGGTGATGGCGCCGGCCAGCACCGGCAGAGCCAGCAGCAGCAGGAAGGCGGTGATGAGGATCGACCACACAAACAGGGGCATCTTGTGCAGGGTCATCCCCGGCGCGCGCATGTTGAAGATGGTGGTGATGAAGTTGATGGCTCCCAGGATCGAGGAGGCGCCCGCAATGTGCAGAGACAGGATGACCAGATCCACGGCGGGACCGGGATGGCCGGAGGTCGACAGCGGCGGGTACAGGAACCAGCCGGTCCCAGGGCCATAGCCGCCGGGGACGCTGGGCATGAAGATCGACAATAAAAGCAGCATCAATGCCGGCGGCAGCAGCCAGAACGAGATGTTGTTCATGCGCGGGAAGGCCATGTCGGGGGCGCCGATCATGATCGGAACCATCCAGTTGGCGAAGCCGCCGATCAGGGCGGGCATCACAGTGTAGAAGATCATGATCAGCGCGTGGGCCGTGGTGAAGACGTTGTAAAGCTGCTTGCCGGCGTCGATCGCCGCGTCGCCCTGGTAACCGTAGATCATCGACGCCAGTCCGGGGAAAAACTGGATCCCGGGTTGCTGCAGCTCGATTCGCATGCTCACCGACAAGAGCATGCCGATCACCCCCGCGATGAAAGCGAAGACCAGATAGAGTGAGCCGATGTCCTTGTGGTTGGTCGAAAACAGCCATCGGGTGATGCCGCTCGGCTGATGGCTGTCGAGACCGTCCGGATCTGCCGCCGTATATTCGTTCATGACCTTCTCCGCTTGAGCCGTCCGTCGCCAGCATCGAACCGTGCTGGAACTTGATTGTTCCCTCCACCGAACAGGCGGTAGGAACATTCCACGGAAGCCGCGGTTAGGTTCCGCGCGGCCGACCCTGCGCGGCTGAGGATCGACGTCCATGCTGGCGATAATTGCTGCGACACTGGTTCTGACGACGGTGGTTGGTGGGCTGATATCCGCCTTCTGGCTCGAGGCGCGTCATGGTCTCCATGACCCCATGCCGCCGGACATGTCGGTGCCCAGGCAACTGAACGCCCCGGCCTGGAGCCGGTGGTCCTGACATGGACGCGATCACCGCGACACTCGACCCGAGAACGCGAGCCGGCTGGCTGCTGCTCGGCTTCGCGCTCGGCGGTTTCTTCGACGGCATCGTCCTGCATCAGATCCTGCAATGGCATCATCTTCTCTCGGGCGTCGCCGATCCGGTGGGTTCCGACCTGCGCTTCCAGATCATGGCCGACGGCCTCTTCCATCTTTTCATGTATGTGCTCGCCGTCGCCGGCACGGTGCTGCTGGTGGCCGCGAGGGCGGCCGGCGCGCGGCCCGGGAGCACCACGGAGATCCTGCGGCTCGCCTTCGCCGGGTTCGGCGTCTGGCATGTCGTCGATGCCGTCGTGTTTCACTGGCTGCTGGGTCTGCACCGGATCAAGATGAACAGCGACTTGCCGCTCGCCTGGGATATTGCGTGGCTGGTCATCTTCGGCATCGTGCCGCTTGTGTTGGTGCTGGTGCTGCCCAACCGCGGCGGACCGGCACGCGGTGCTTCGGCAGCGCTGACCAGCATCGTCCTGCTCGCGGGAGTGGCAGCCGGCGCCGGCCCGTTCTTCAACGGTGCCGCCAATTCCATCATCGTCTTTCGGGCCGGGATGGAACCGGCGGCGATGATGCGGGCCGTTGAAGTCGCCGACGCCCATCTCAAATGGGTCGACGCCAGCGGCACCATCTGGGCGGTCGACCGCGTCTCATGGCGCGGGTTGGTAGCCCTTCACGCGCGCGGCGCCTTGGTGGTCAGCACGACGCCTGTCATTGCCGGATGCCTTGCCTGGACCGATGCCGCCGGAGTGAGCAGTAGCTCCAGCCAGCAGCGAGGCACTCCTGCCAGGCTATGACTTCCGGACAGGGATAGGGGAGTATCAAGCATGCAATTCGCCACCGAGAGCAGCCACGGCCGGAGCCTGACACCGCGGATCGTCGTGGTCGGCGGAGGCTTTGCCGGTCTGGAGGTTGCCAAGGCGCTCGGCAAGGCGGAAATCGGGGTGACGATCATCGACCGCCACAATCACCACCTGTTCCAGCCCTTGCTCTATCAGGTTGCAACCGCCGCCTTGTCGGCGCCTGATATCGCCGAGCCCATCCGCAAGATCCTGGGCCGCTATCCCTCGGTTCAGGTCCTCTTCGGCGATGTCACCGAGATCGGCACCGAGGCCAGGATACTGGTGCTGGCCGATGGGACCACGGTCCCCTACGACATCCTGGTCTTGGCCACCGGTTCGCAGCCATTCTATTTCGGCCAGGAGAGCTGGGCTCGGGTTTGTCCCGGCTTGAAGACCATCGAGGACGCGCGCACGATCCGGTCACGGCTGCTGCTATCGTTCGAGCACGCGGAACGGACCACCGATCCAGTCGAGCAATCCCGGCTGATGACGATCGCCATTATCGGCGGCGGCCCGACCGGTGTCGAACTGGCGGGCTCGATCGCCGAACTCAGCCGGCACACACTGGCGCGCGACTTCCGCAACATCCGGCCCGAGAAGACAAGGATCATACTGGTAGAAGCCGGCGAGCGTCTGCTCGCCGGCTTCGCCCCGGAGCTTTCCAGATATGCACGTCTGCGCCTTGAAAGCCTGGGCGTCGAGGTCGCGCTCGGCAACCGGGTCGAGGCGATCGAAGCGCATCAGATCACCGTCGGCGGCCAGGTGATCCCGGTGGCCTTGACGCTCTGGGCCGCCGGGGTGGCGGCTTCTCCGCTGGTCGCCCAGCTCGGTGTCGGGCTCGACCGCGGCGGTCGGGTGAAGGTCGAATCCGACCTGCACGTCGTCGGCCACCCCGATGTCTTCGCGCTTGGCGACGTCGCACTGGTCCTCGATGGGAACGGCCAGCCATTGCCGGGTCTTGCCCAGGTCGCCAAGCAGCAGGGCGAGCACCTCGGCAAGGCACTGGCACGCCGGATAGATGCTGGCGACACGCTGCCCGCTTTTGTCTTCAGCAATCGAGGCAACACGGCCATTGTCGGCCGCCACGCTGCCGTGTTCGAATCGGGCAGGCTGAAACTGAAAGGCTGGTTCGCCTGGTCTGCCTGGGCGCTCATCCATGTCTACCTGCTCGTCGGTTTTCAGCACCGCGTTCAGGTCTCGATCCAGTGGCTCTGGCGCTACCTGACCTATGAGCGTGGCGCCCGGCTCATCGCCGAGGAGCGAGTCGAACCGGGTTCGACATCGTCGCCGGGAGCGGCCCCGAGAGAGCCGCTGCCAACCAAGGCAGACGCCGCCGGCATTGCACGCCCGCACTGACTAGATTGCCGGGTGCTCAGTTCGGAGACAGTGGCGATGCGGGGGTCAGCTCTGGATTCCGCCACGGCCCGTCGTCCCACGGCAGCCCGAACCTCGATAGTTGAGGCGGGTGGTTCCCAGCTTGTATCCGGTGCCGGCCTGATGGATCCGGATGGCACCAACGACGTTGCGTCCCTATATGAACAAATGAACACAGGCTCCTCGAAACGGGATCTGTTGAACCCTTCCTCTTCAGAGACAGCTCGTCATGACGTCACCTGCGACTGCTGAACAAACCCCGGTCATTCAGATGGGGCTTCCTGCCCTGAGCAACAGCTATGCGCAACTGCCGGAGCGCTTCTTCGCGCAAACAGATCCGAGGCCGGTATCCGAACCGCGGCTGATCCGGTTCAACCGGCCCCTCGCCGAGGAACTCGGGCTCGATGCCGACCTGCTTACCAGCCCGGATGGAGTGGCGATGCTGGCCGGCAACAAATTTCCGGAAGGCTTGCAGGCAATCGCTCTGGCCTATGCGGGCCACCAGTTCGGAAGCTTCGTGCCTCAGCTCGGCGACGGGCGCGCTCTGCTGCTTGGCGAAGTGCTGGACGTCAACGGCATTCGCCGTGACATCCAGCTGAAGGGATCGGGACCCACGCGGTTCTCGCGCAGCGGCGACGGCCGCGCCGCACTCGGCCCTGTCCTGCGCGAATATGTCGTCAGCGAAGCGATGGCGGCGCTCGGCATTCCGACGACGCGAAGCCTTGCGGCGGTGCTCACCGGCGACCCGGTCTATCGCGAGGTCCGGCTCCCCGGCGCCGTCCTGACACGGGTGGCGGCAAGCCATATCAGGATCGGTACGTTCCAATATTTCGCCGCGCGCCACGATACCGAGGCGCTCAAGATATTGGCCGGCTATGCCATTCAGCGTCACTTCCCACAGCTGGCGGAGGAAGCACGGCCGTACCGGGCTTTGCTGGAGGCCGTTGTCGCCGCACAGGCGGACCTGGTGGCGCGCTGGATGCTGGTCGGCTTCATCCATGGCGTCATGAACACCGACAACATGTCGATCTCGGGCGAGACGATCGACTATGGTCCATGCGCCTTTATGGACGCCTATGACCCCAGCGCGGTGTTCAGTTCGATAGACCGCGCCGGCCGCTATGCCTATGCCAACCAGCCTCGTGTCGCCACATGGAACCTTGCGCGCTTTGCCGAGACCCTGCTGCCGCTCATGAGCACGGACGAGAAGGAAGCAGTGTCTGAAGCGGAAGAGGTGCTGAGGTCGTTCCAGGCCTCCTATGAGGCTGTGTTGCAGCGCGGCTTCCGCAGAAAACTCGGACTGCTGACCGAAGCGGAAGGCGACTTGCAGCTCGCTGCCGACTTTCTGGATGTGCTGGCTCGCGGCGAAGCGGATTTTACGCTCGGCTTTCGGCGCCTGGGCGATGACCTCGACGCTGCGGACGGCCAAGGCACGGCGCGGCAGTTGTTTAAGGATCCAGGTGCATTCGATGCCTGGTCGGCGCGGTGGCGCCAGCGCATCGCAAGCGAGGGCGACACGGCCACGCGCCGTTCTGCCATGCAATCGGTCAATCCCAAATTCATCCCCCGCAATCATCGCATCGAGGCGATGATCCAGGCGGCGTTGGGCGGCGACTTCACACCGTTCGAGGAGATCCTGGCAGTCGTCAGCCGTCCCTTCGATGAGCAGCCGGGAATGGAACGCTTTGCTGAGCCGCCACGCCCGGATGAGCGCGTCCTGCAGACATTCTGCGGTACATGAGACATTCGTGATGGTCGCTTAACATGTGCAAATGCGGAAGACCCATTTGCAAGCTATCGTCATGGGCACTCTCGTAGGGGCTGAGCTATGACGATCATAGAATTGGCATTCGAATTGCTGGCACGGAAGCTCGTAGACCGTACCGGAATATCAGACGAAGATGCTCGAGACCTTGTCGCAGCCATGGGAGCTGACTGGTCATCGCTCGTGCGAGCAGCGAGGGCGATCAAAGAGACTTAGGTCTTTTGACGTCGTTTTAGCTGCCATCAGCTGCAGGGAGAGCGGACCTGAGGCTGCTGCCGCGATCCAGGCGCGACACCATCACCGATCATGTCAGCAACGTGGTCAAGCACTGTATTTCGGTCGCTCGAAATCGACCGGATACAACACGCTGCTCTCCTGAAAGCCACTGAAGCCCGCTACGCAAGTCGCCGGAAGCTCGCAATAAACTGCGATAGCAGCCCAGTCTTGAGGTTTATATTGCAGGCCCGCATCACTGGCGGGGCGACGCGGGCCTGCCCAGAGATTGCCTGTCCTCGACAAGCAACGCAGGCCCTGCCGTTCGTTGAAATCCGCGTTGGGAGTCAGATTCCGTCGGCACCGAAATCACAGGTGCTGACGAAGCAGACGGAACTTCCCCCCACGATCACGGTTTGGAGTCACGAGACCAACCAAGGAGATGCAGATGTCGAGCAAAATGCCGCCCGTGCCGCCTGAGAACCAGAGCCAGAAGGGTCGAGGAGAAGGGCGACAGATTAGCCACGATGATGCCCAGCACGGCACTCACGGAGCGCCGGATCCGGAGCGCCAAGGGCAGCAAGCCAACACCAAGGTCAACACCACTCATCAGGGCCGTCAGCAGGATCGGTGATCATGTCCACATCGAAGAAACACCCGAACACGATCCGGCAGGGCGGGCCAGGCGCATCGCACGAGAACGCCAGAAAACCCTTACAGATCAACAAGCCCCCGGCGGATGAAGACCGTCGATCCAAAAGCCGAGTTTCAGGGGGTGGCGGTGAAAAGGACAGTCATCATTCGCACAATCCAGCCAAGAAGGGTAGCAACAGTTGAACCCACGGCTTTGTGAATGATTGTGCTAAAGCGCGCCGCGTGTGCATGTCATTGTCTCACAACCGAGCCTTTTTTTGAGTGACATGCATTAGCCGGACCAGGGTGAGGATCAGCGAGTCGAGACGCCCGGAAAAACCGGAGGCCGTGGGCCCGCACCACTGGCGGAGCGATGCGGGCCCGGCCAAGGGTTACGGCCCTCGACCAGCAGCGAGGGGCTCGCTGCCGCATGCAGAACAAGCCCCGTAATTTCAGGTTCCGCTAATATACAAAAAAGCCGGCCACCTTTCGGCAGCCGGCCAGTTCCAACAGAACAAGGGAACGTGCACTGATGGGGCAGTGCAACGCCCGAAGTGTTTCGAGGCGACGATGTTCCACCGGAAATCCACAGATTCGCCGTTTCGATCTACATTGGCCGGATTGAAAGATCTTTGACGATCTCTCCCAAGTTCTCGCGGAGCCCGGTCCGACGTGTGGCGCCCTGTCTGCGCCTTGGCTCTCTATGCGGCCAGCAAGCTCGTCCTTGAAGAATGCCCGCCGCGACTGCCGCGCGCGTCAAACACCGGCGTGCAATTGGTCGAGCGCGCGGCAGACCGGGGACGCGTCAAGTCGAGCGTCGGTCGACGTAGGTGTAGACGCCGGCCCCAATGGCGACCGCGCCGACCGTGATCACGATCGATGGCGCGCCCATCAAACTGGCAAAGACCGCCCAGATGAGGGCGATGACGATAGCGCCGAGTGTTCCCAGGATCAGTCTCGGCATTGTCTACCCCTCCACGTTCGGGCCGCCTGTGGATGGTCGTCACCCACCGGTCATGCGAAACGCCGCATGAAAGCACAGTGTGGCCCATGAGGTGAAGGGCCGCGCCGGAATACTCCGGTGCGGAAAAGATGATGCCCGCGCCGCCAAAGCCCGGGTGTTCAATAGCCAAATGGCTGGACCGGCGCCTAGCGCCTCAGCGCGTGGACTTCCGCCATGCTTTCGCCGCCCATCGGCAGGGCCATGTCATCATCGAGCAGCCGGGTGATGCGGGCAAAGCCCGTAAACGCCTTCCTGGCTGCTTCGGCCGACATTCTGCCCGACAGGGCCGCGGAGCAGCAATTCACGGCGCACTGATACACAGGCCCACGCCGTCCCAATGGCCATTTCTCCAAAAAGACCATCGCTTCGGCAACGCTATCGACTTCCTCGACGGGGTGTCCCTGCCCGCGCGCAATGCGCACGGGCGTAAAGAAATGCAAGCGGTCCATTTTGTTCTCTCCCTGGTCGGCCGCAGCGCGAACCAACCCTACTAAATTCGCGGATGGCGCGTTTGTTCCGCTTATTGCAAAAAAATCTGCGCTGGTGGGCTTGGGTTGCCGACGCCCGCTTTTGTCCGGAACGTTAGGCCGGCTGATGCATTTCGCTCTCGTGATTGCCTTGAGGGACACGTTCAAACCATGCGCATAGCCCATGTCGCCCCTTTGCACGAATCGGTGCCACCCCTTCTCTATGGCGGCACCGAGCGCATCGTTTCCTATCTGACCGAAGGGCTGGTCGAACTCGGCCATGAGGTGACGCTGTTCGCCAGCGGCGACAGCCGGACGTCGGCCAGACTGATACCAGGTCGCGAACGCGCGCTACGCCTCGATCCGCGCCCGCTGAAATCGGACACGGCGGCGCATCTTGCGATGCTTGCCGATGTGAGGAACCGAGCCCACGACTTTGATATCATTCATTTTCATCTCAGCCATTTCCTGCATTTCTCGTTCTTCGAGACCATGCCGGACAAGACGGTGACGACGCCTCATGGCCGGCTCGATTATGTCGATCTGGCGCCAGCCTATGAGCGTTTTCCGCGCTTTCCGCTGATCTCGATCTCGCATAGCCAGAAGACCGGGCTTGCGAATGCCAATTGGCTGGCCACCATCCATCACGGGCTGCCGACGGGTCTCTATCAGCCGACCTTCGAGACGGCGGCAGGCGAACCATACCTCGCCTTTCTCGGCCGGCTTTCGCGCGACAAGCGGCCGGACCGGGCCATCGACATCGCCTTGCGCTCGGGCATGAAACTCAAGCTGGCGGCCAAGATCGGCGACGATGATCGCGCCTATTTCCATGAGACGATCGAGCCGTTGATCGATGGCGACCGCATCGACTATGTCGGCGAGATCGCCGAGAGTGAGAAGACTGAATTCCTCGGCAATGCCGCTGGTCTGCTGTTTCCGATAGACTGGCCCGAGCCGTTCGGCCTTGCCGCGATCGAGGCGATGGCGTGCGGTACGCCAACCATCGGCTGGAACTGCGGTGCGTTGCCGGAAGTCATCGACCATGGCGTTACCGGATTTGTCGTCGATTCTCTCGACGCCGCGGTCGCCGCGGTGCCGGCCTTGCTGCAACTCGACCGGCGAAAGGTGCGCGCCGTCTTCGAAAGTCGGTTCTCCGCCAACAGGATGGCGCGCGACTATCTCACTGCCTATGCGCGTCTCATCGGCGCCCCGGCTGAATCGAAAGCGTCGTGAACGACGGCGGACGTTCCGAGCCCGAAACAGAGATTTGTGACTGATGACCGAACTTGACGAGCGCAAGCTCGACCCTGCCGTGGCCCTTGCCTCCCTGGACGAAACCGCGCCGCGCGAGCCGCACCGGCTGTTTGCCCTAAAGCAAGGCGACTGTTTTGCCGTGGCCGATGCCTACGGCGATATCAGGGGTGCGGGCGACGGTTTCTTCCGTGACGACACCCGGGTGCTGTCGGAGTTCAGGCTCACCGTCGGCGGCCGGCAGACATCGCTGCTCGGCGCCTCCCTCAGCCAGGACAATGTGCTGTTCACCAGCAATATGACCAATTTGCCGATGCAAAGCGTCGGTGGCCGCGACATCCCCCAGGGCGCCATCCATATCGAGCGCGTCAGGCTGTTGTGGCAGGACCGGCTGTTCGAGCGAATCACCCTTTCCAACTACAGCCAGGAGCATTCGGCAATCCGCGTCTCGCTGCATTTTGCCGCCGATTTCCGCGACATGTTCGAGGTCCGCGGTTCGACCCGGACGAAGCGCGGAATGGCGCATGCAGCGGAGATCGAGCCTGCCTCGGTGCTGCTGCGCTATGACGGACTGGACGGGCTGGCGCGGGTGTCGGCGATCTCGTTCTCGCAGCCGCCGGACCAGTTGAGCGCCGAGCGCGCGGATTTCCTCATCGCAGTGACCAAACGCAGCAGCAAGATGCTTTACGTCGAGGTCGGCGCGGAACTGACCGAAACGCCCGATCGCGACCGTTTTCGGGCGGCCGCGGCGCGCGCTCGTTTCGGCATGCGGGCCAAGCGCCGCCATGGCGCGACGGTGCACAGTTCGGGCCGCGTCTTCAACGATTGGGTCGAACGCGCCCGCGCGGATGTCGCCTTGCTGACCACCGAGCTGTCGACCGGCCCCTACCCCTATGCCGGCATCCCCTGGTTTTCGACGGCCTTCGGCCGTGACGGCGTCATCTCGGCGCTGCAGATGCTATGGCTCAACCCCGGCCTGGCGCGCGGCGTGCTTGCCTTCCTCGCCCAGCACCAGGCGACCGAGACATCGCCTTTCAGCGACTCGCAGCCCGGCAAGATCATGCACGAGACGCGCAAGGGCGAGATGGTGGCGCTGCAGGAACTGCCTTTCGGCCGCTACTATGGCGGCGTCGATACCACGCCGCTCTACATCCACCTCGCCTGCGCCTATGCCGAACGCACCGGCGACATGGACTTCATCGCCAGCCTGTGGCCGTCTCTCTGCGCCGCCGCCAAGTGGACGGAAGAGGCCAGCCGCGCAACCGGCTTCGTCACCTATCAGCGCGCTGCCGAATCCGGCCTTGCGAACCAGGGCTGGAAGGACAGCTTCGACTCCGTCTTCCACGCCGACGGGCGCATCCCCAAGGGGCCGATCGCGCTGGTCGAAGTGCAGGGTTATGTCTTCGCCGCCTTCAGGGGCCTTGCCGCTCTCGCCCGCCGCCGGGGCGAGTTCGCGCAGGCCGATCACTGGGAAAATCGCGCCGAAGAGATGCGGATCGCCGTCGAGCGTGATTTCTGGCTGGACGATCTCGGGTTCTATGCGCTGGCGATCGACGGCGCCGGAGAGCCGTGCAAGGTGCGCACCTCGAATGCCGGACACCTGCTCTACGTCGGCCTGCCCGAACCGGCGCGGGCTAAGATGGTCGCCGACCAGTTGCTTTCGGCTTCCTTCCACTCCGGCTGGGGAGTGCGAACGCTTTCCGACGATGCTGTGCTGTTCAACCCGATGTCGTACCACAACGGTTCCATCTGGCCACACGACACGGCGATGTGCGGCGCCGGCCTGGCGCGGTTCGGCGAGCGTGACAGCGTGGTGCGGCTGATGAGCGGCACGTTCGAATCCGCCGTGCACTTCAACATGCGGCTGCCGGAACTGTTCTGCGGCTTTACCCGCTCGCCGGGTGAAGCACCGATCGCCTACCCCGTCGCCTGCCTGCCGCAAGCCTGGTCCGCCGGTTCGGCCTTCATGCTGATGCAGGCGTGCCTCGGTCTGGAAATCGACGGCTGGAACGGCGAAATCCACG
Source organism: Mesorhizobium sp. C264A (assembly GCF_040324515.1). Classification (NCBI taxonomy): domain Bacteria; kingdom Pseudomonadati; phylum Pseudomonadota; class Alphaproteobacteria; order Hyphomicrobiales; family Phyllobacteriaceae; genus Mesorhizobium; species Mesorhizobium sp. C264A. The sequence goes on from NZ_JAMYVY010000001.1 coordinate 1,795,769, forward strand.
TCACTCGACCCCGTTTGCCGATCGGCATCGATACGCTGACGCTCAGGCATCTGGGTGTCGCCGAAAAGAGGGTCGATCTTACCTTTCAGCGCGTCGGCGACCGCGTCGTCGCCTTTCTCGCCGACCGCCATGAGGGGCTGGTTCCGCTGATCGTGCGGACATGATCGGAACGGCTTTCAACGGGAACCGATCCCAGGGTTTGTGCGTTGCAAAAAACACAGGTTCTCACGGGCGATCGTCGGCTGCGAACACTCAAAATCGAACCATGAAGAAAAAGGCCCTGACGGCCAAAATTGAGTTGGAATTGGAATGACTGATTATGGCATGGCCCTGCTCTGGGTCTTGATCCTTGCAAGCCTTGGCCTTTCGATTCTAGCCGTTCTGTTATCGATCTCCAGGCAACGTCGTAGCCATAGCTTGACGGTTGCACCGACTGCCGGCGAGGACGTCGCATCGGAAGCGACGCGCAAGGTTTTGCGGGAGTTCGAGAAGAATGGACAATCTCCCGACGCGGCGCTGGTGAACTGGTCGCCCGACACCTTGCGCAAGATACTTGCCGACGACCTGCCGGACGCGCAGGTCATCGTCGTCTCGAACCGAGAACCCTATATCCACAACATCAAGGACGACGGCGTCGAGCTTCTGGTGCCGGCCAGCGGCCTGGTGTCGGCGCTTGAGCCTATCACCCGCGCCTGCAGCGGCACCTGGATCGCCTATGGCGGCGGAACGGCGGATCGTCTGACGGTCGACAGCAACGATCGGGTTCAGGTGCCGCCGGACAATCCGTCCTATACGCTGCGCCGCGTGTGGCTGAGCGACGACGAATATCAGGGCTATTATCTCGGCTTTGCCAATGAAGGGCTTTGGCCGCTCTGCCATATCGCCTTCACACGGCCGGTCTTCCGTGCCTCGGACTGGGAGGCCTATGAGGCCGTCAACCGCAAATTCGCCGATATGGTGGTTGCCGAGGCGCGCAATGAGCGGCCGATCGTGCTGGTTCAGGATTACCATTTCGCGCTCCTGCCGCGCATGATCCGCGAGCGCCTGCCGGAGGCGATCATCATCACCTTCTGGCACATCCCGTGGCCGAACTCCGAAGTGTTCAGCATCTGCCCATGGCGCGAACGCGTTCTTGATGGACTGCTCGGGAGCTCGATCATCGGCTTTCACACCCAGTTTCATGCCAATAATTTCACTGAAAGCGTAGACAGGTTCCTGGAAAGCCGGATCGAGCGCGCCGACGCCGCGATCTCGTATGGCGGGCGGACGACACTGGTGCACGCCTATCCCATCTCCATCGAATGGCCGGCCGAACTCCTGGCCAAACTGTCACCGGTCGAGGAAAGCCGCGCCCGCCTGCGTGAGCGGTTCGGCCTGTCGGCGGACGTCAAGCTGTGCGTCGGCGTCGAGCGCCTGGACTACACCAAGGGCATCCTCGACCGCTTCCATGCGCTGGACGAATTGTTTACGCGCCACCCCGAGTGGATCGGCAAGGTAGTGTTCCTGCAGATTGCTGCCCCAAGCCGCGGCACGCTGCCGGCGTACCAGCAATTGCACGATGAATGCCTGCGTTATGCCAACGAGCTCAACCAGCGCTACGGTCATGACGGCTACAAGCCCGTGGTCATGGTGGCTGAGCACCATTCGCAGCAACAGGTCTATGAGATCTATCGCGCCGCCGACATCTGCATGGTCACCAGCCTGCATGACGGCATGAACCTCGTAGCCAAGGAATTCGTCGCCGCGCGTGACGACGAACAGGGCGTGCTGTTGCTCAGCACGTTTGCCGGCGCGTCGCGCGAACTGCTGGAAGCACTGATCGTCAATCCTTACGACGCGGCGATGATGAGCCAGGTGCTGCTGCAGGCGCTGACCATGTCACCGGACGAACAACGCGAGCGCATGCGCCCGATGCGCGAAATAGTGCGCGACAACAATGTCTTTCGCTGGGCCGGCAGCATGCTGCTCGATGCGGCGCGCCTGCGCAAACGCGGCGACCTCGAAAGAGCGACAAGTGTCGCCGAGCGGCCCGCAAACACCGGCAGCAACATCGTCTCACTGTTCGACCGCATGCGGAAGGTGGCGTCATGAATAGCCTGTCGAAAGCACCGGGCCTGCCAACCGCACCCGACCTGCCGGAAGGACAATGGGCGCTTTTCCTCGACATCGACGGCACGTTGCTGGAGCACGCCGCGCACCCCGACGCCGTGTCCGTGAGCGACGAACTGCGCAACCTCCTCGGCGCCGTCGACAAACGGCTGGACGGCGCCGTCGCCTTTATCACCGGCCGCTCGGTCGAGGGCGCCGACCGCCTGTTTCATCCGTTGAAGCTGCGTGTTGCCGGTCTCTATGGGCTGGAACACCGGCTGACGCCGGACGGCCCGGTCGTTACCGCGGATGCTCCCGCCGATATCGCTGCCCTTGCCGACGCCATCGAGGCCGAACTCGATGACGGCCTTGTTCATATCGAGCGCAAGGGTCCGATCCTCGCCATCCATACGCGTGCGGCGCCGCATCTGCTGGCCAGGGCAACGCATCTTGTCGAACAGGCTTTGACCGAGCTTCCCAAGGGCTATCGGGTTATCCCGGGCAATGCCGGCGTCGAACTCATGCCGCTCGAAGCCGCCAAGGGCGCTGCCGTGCGGCGTTTCATGGCAATCCCGCCCTTTGCCGGACGCCGGCCGGTCTTTCTCGGCGACGACACCGCCGACGAAAACGGTTTCGAGGCGATCAACGAGGCCGGCGGCATCTCGATCCGGGTCAAGCCGCGTGGGCCGACCGTGGCCCAATACAGGCTCGATGATGTCACCTGCGCGATAGCTTGGCTTGCCGCCAATTTCGACGCATCACCGGCCCTCAACCGCAAAGCGTCCTGATCCCTGCCGTCTGCGGGTCGAATCAAGATCGCCGCGATTGCGCCGACCTTCGCCAAAAGCCGATCGATAAGCGCTGTTCTCATTGAATATCTTTAAGGCCAAAGCCGGCAAATGGATTGCTTGCCGGTTCCCCTGCGTCAGGCATAACCTGCGCAGTCGACGCGTGAGGGCGCGTGCGGCATCAAGGGGAGGACATCGCAGTGACCATACAAGGCGCATCACCTGATCTATACAATGAGGATCTGGCTCCGGCCAAAGTCCGAAACTGGGGCCGTTCTCGATCTTCAACGTCTGGACGTCGGACGTCCACAGCCTCTGGGGCTATTATCTCGCCGCAAGCCTGTTCCTGTTTTGCGGCGGCTTCGTCAATTTCATCATCGCCATCGGCATCGGTTCGCTGATCATCTACGCGCTGATGAACATGGTCGGCTATGCCGGCGTGAAGACCGGCGTGCCCTACCCCGTGCTGGCGCGCGCCTCCTTCGGCATCTGGGGCGCCAACATTCCGGCCCTGGTGCGCGCCATCGTCGCCTGCTTCTGGTACGGCGCGCAGACGGCGGCGGCATCGGGCGCGATCGTGGCGTTGCTGATCCGCTCGCAATGGTTCGCCGATTTCAACGCCAACACGCATTTCCTCGGCCATACGGGTCTGGAAGTGATCTGTTTTGTGGTCATCTGGGCACTGCAATTGCTGATCATCCAGAACGGCATGGAAACGGTGCGCCGCTTCCAGGATTGGGCCGGCCCGGCGGTGTGGGTGATGATGTTGATCCTGGCGATCTATCTCTGTGTAAAATCCGGGAGATTTGCCTTTACCAGCGACATCCCGATGGATGTGCTGCTCGACAAGACAAAGGATGCCGGCGTACCCGGAACCCCTGGCTCCTGGACGTCGCTGTTTGCGGTGGCCGCGATCTGGGTCACCTATTTCTCGGCGCTCTATCTCAATTTCTGCGATTTCGCCCGCTATGCCCCAGACAAGGCATCGCTGCGCAAGGGCAACATCTGGGGCCTGCCGATCAATCTCATCCTGTTCTCGCTGGTCGCCGGCGTGACCACCATCGCTGCCTTCGACGTCTATGGCGAAGTGCTTCTGCATCCCGACCAGATCTCGGCGAAATTCGACAGCTGGTTCCTGGCAGCGCTTGCAGCCCTGACTTTTGCCGTGGCAACGCTCGGCATCAATGTGGTGGCAAACTTCGTCTCGCCGGCCTTCGACTTCTCCAATGTCTTTCCCCGGCAGATCGACTTCAAGAAGGGCGGCTATATCGCGGCCGTGATCGCGCTGGTGCTTTATCCCTTCGCGCCGTGGGAAGGCAGTGCCGCGTCTTTCGTCAACGTCATCGGCGCGACGATGGGGCCGATCTTCGGGGTGATGATGGTCGACTACTATCTGATCCGGAAGGGCGAGGTCGACGTCGAGGCACTGTACCGCGAAGATGGCGAGTTCCGCTTCCAGGGCGGCTGGCACGTCAACGCCTTCATAGCCGCCGGCATCGGCGCCATCTTCTCCTCGGTCCTGCCGAACTTCACCAACTTGCTGCCGGCATGGTGGGGCGTTTATGGCTGGTTCTTCGGCGTCGGCATTGCAGGGGTCATCTACTACGTCCTTCGCACCGCCGCCCTTGGCGCAGGGGCCAGGACGGCGAAGGCGTGAAATGAGAGATAGGGAGTAGTCAGTAGTCAGTAGGGGAATAGTATAATCCCTACTCCCTACTCCCTACTCCCTACTCCCTACTCCCTACTCCACCATCTCAGCCAACCTCCGCACCGTGTTCCAGTTGCGTGCGGTGCCGATGCCCATGCGCTTGTGGTTCATGGCAGCGAGCAGCCGCGAGCTTGGCCGCTCGCGCGAAAAGACGACCCAGATGTCGCCGTCGACCGAAGCCACCTTCTCGTCCTCGGCGGCATAGGCCTGGAGCGCGGCCACACCATCCGCTGGCGCTGGCTTGCGCATCACCCGCACAGCCACCTGATCGCCTGCCTCGGCAGAGTCGGCCGGGAATGGGTTGCCGGCGGCAAGTTTCAGCCAATCCTCGGCAGTGCGCACGATGATGACGACATTGCGGCCGAAGGTTTTTTCGAAGGCCGTTTCCAGCCGCTGTTCCAGCTTGGCGATGCCGGTCGCCCGTGTCTCGAAGACCAGATTGCCGGTCGCCACCAGGGTGCGCGGGTTCTTCAGCCCAAGCTGTTCTGCCATCGCCTTGAGGTCGGCCATGACGACCCGGCGGCCTTCGCCGAGGATAATGCTGTAGAGCAGCGCAACATAGGTTTGCATGGCAACGCGGCCTGCTTATACCAGCCGCGACTGGTCCACCGCGGCCGAGATGAAGCTGGCGAACAGCGGATGCGGCTCGAGCGGCCGGCTCTTCAGCTCCGGGTGATACTGGACGCCGATAAACCAGGGATGGTCGGGATATTCGACCGTTTCCGGCAGCACACCGTCGGGCGACATGCCGGCAAACACCAGGCCGCAATCCTCAAGCCGCTCCTTGTAGTCGATGTTGACCTCGTAGCGGTGGCGATGGCGCTCGGAAATCTGGGTGTCGCCATAGATGTCGGCGATCTTCGAACCCTTGGCGAGTTCAGCCTGATAGGCGCCGAGCCGCATGGTGCCGCCGAGATCGCCGGTTTCGCGGCGCTTCTCCAGCATGTTGCCTTTCAGCCATTCGGTCATCAGGCCGACGACCGGCTCGTCGGTCGGACCGAATTCGGTCGACGAGGCGTGTTCGACGCCGGCCAGCGAGCGCGCCGCCTCGATGCAGGCCATCTGCATGCCGAAGCAGATTCCGAAATACGGCACCTTGCGCTCGCGGGCGAATTTCGCCGCCAGGATCTTGCCTTCCGAGCCGCGCTCGCCGAAGCCGCCGGGCACCAGGATGCCGTGCACCTTTTCCAGCCACGGCGTGGGGTCTTCCTTCTCGAAAATCTCGCTCTCGATCCAGTCGAGCTTGACCTTGACGCGGTTGGCCATGCCGCCATGCGACAAAGCCTCGATCAGCGATTTGTAGGCATCCTTGAGGCCGGTGTATTTGCCGACAATGGCAATCGTCACCTCGCCTTCCGGATTGTGGATGCGGTTGGACACGGCCTGCCAGGGCTCCATGCGCGGCTTCGGCGCCGGATCGATACCGAAGGCGGCCAGCACTTCCGAATCGAGCCCTTCCTTGTGGTAAGCCATCGGCACGTCATAGATGTGGGGCACGTCGAGCGCCTGGATGACGGCACTTTCGCGCACATTGCAGAACAGCGACAGTTTTCTGCGCTCTTCCTTGGGGATGGCGCGGTCGGCGCGGACCAGCAGGATATCGGGCGCGATGCCGATGCCGCGCAGTTCCTTGACCGAATGCTGGGTCGGCTTGGTCTTCAGCTCGCCGGCCGTCGGGATGTAAGGCATCAAGGTCAGGTGGACATAGACGGCGTTGTTGCGCGGCAGATCGTTGCCGAGCTGGCGGATAGCCTCGAGAAACGGCATCGCCTCGATATCGCCAACCGTGCCGCCGATCTCGCACAGCACGAAATCATAGTCGTCATTGCCGTCGAGGACGAAATTCTTGATCTCGTCGGTGACGTGCGGAATGACCTGCACGGTGGCGCCGAGATAGTCACCGCGCCGTTCGCGCTCGATGATGTTCTTGTAGATGCGGCCGGTGGTGATGTTGTCCTGCTGGTTGGCCGAGCGGCCGGTGAAGCGCTCGTAATGGCCAAGATCGAGATCGGTCTCGGCGCCGTCATCGGTGACGAAAACCTCGCCATGCTGGTAAGGCGACATCGTTCCGGGATCGACATTGAGATAGGGATCGAGCTTTTTGATGCGTGCGCGATAGCCTCGCGCCTGCAAGAGAGCCCCAAGGGCCGCTGCAGCGATGCCTTTTCCAAGTGAGGAAACCACGCCGCCTGTGATGAATACATATCGCGCCATGGGAGTCATCGCTTAACGCGGCCGAATTGATTCCGCCAGAGAAAAAACCGCCGCTGAGGCTTTTTCCAGAGAAGGCGCGATAGTCCCGAGGTTCGAGACTGGTGTTTTGGTCAAAACAAAAGGGCCGGCAAAAGCCGGCCCTTTCGGCAGGTTTGTGAAAGCGTCAGATGATGACGACCTTGGTGCCGACCCTGACGCGGCTGTAGAGGTCCATGACGTGCTCGTTGATCATGCGGAAGCAGCCATTGGAAGCGCTGGTTCCGATCGACTGCGGCGCGATGGTGCCGTGGATGCGCAGATGCGTGTCCTTCTTGCCATCGTAGAGATAGATGGCGCGGGCGCCGAGCGGGTTCTGGCCGCCGCCGGGCATGCCGTCCTTGTACTGGCCATAATGCTTGGGTTCTCGCTTCTGCATGTCGAGCGTCGGGATCCAGCGCGGCCATTCCTGCTTGTCGCCAACGGCAACCTTGCCCTTGAACTGCAGGCCTTCGCGGCCGACCGCGATCGCATAGCGGCGGGCGGTGAAAGCCGATTCGACGAGGTAGAGGCGGCGCGCGCTGGTATCGATGACGATCGTACCCGGCTCGTAGCCGCTGAATTCGACGTCCTGCGGCACGAATTCCGGCTTCACCTTGAACTGTTTCTTGGCTTGCCGCTTGGCGAGAGCCTGGTCGAGAGCGCGCGTCTCGGGGAGATAGGCAATGGACGAGGCAGAGGACGTGCCGCCGAACAGGCCGGCGAACAGTCCGCCACTCGTCGGCTTCTGGCCCGGGGCCTCGCTGCGCAATTCGCCATTGTTGCCGGTCAGCGCGATATTCATCGCTTCGGCCGGAAGCGGTTCGGCCGATTCGATCGGCTCGACCGGCGCGATCGGGTCAACCGGAGCGATGATCTTGGTGATCTTCTTGCCTGGCTTGGCGTCAGCGATCACCACCGGCTTGCCCTTGCTGGCCAGGAACGCCTGGCGCTGGGCGTCGGCCCTGGCTTTCGCCGCATCGCGCATCGCCACCTTGCGGGCCTCGAGCGCCTTGACGCGGGCGAGATCCCTGTCGGCGGCGATCTTGTCTTCGAGCTTGCTGATCTGAGCCAGATCATCCGGGCTCGGGTTTTTCTTCTTCTTGAGAAGCTTCAGCTGCGTCGCATCGCTCTTGGCGGCGACGTTGATGACAGCGGTTTTGCCAACCGCCTGCGGTGAGGTCATTGCCGGAGTGCCGGCGAAGGCCGCGGAGCTCATGCCGAATACGGCACAAAACCCCATGAAAATGAAGCTGCGAAGCTGCATGGCGAAGATCCGATCGTTCAATGCTTGTTGCCCACGGCGTCGCCCGGCGCCCCCCAAGGGCGCAGAAAGTGCCGCCGGCAATCTATAATCGAAGTGGCGTACGGGCCTCAAGCACGGGGTGCCGTCGAATCTTCGTGATCGTGTGCCATTTGCCGCGACTGTGTTGAAACAACAACAGATCGCGGCATCTGACCGTACCGACTACTGGTTCGGAACCTGCGGCGTGACCGGCAAGGTAACGCCATTGGTAGCCGGCGGCGCAGCCGAATCGGTTGCAGGTGGCGTCGCCGGAGATGGAGCCGTCGCCGGGGCTGTGGTGGCGGGAGCCGTCGCGGGCGGCGTCGTGGCGGCGCCGTTGGCCGCGGGCGCGGCCGGTGCGGTGTTGCCCGAAGGCGGCGTCGGCGCCGTCGTGCCGGGCAACTGATTGAGCACGCCGTTGCCGCTGTCGGCCGGCACGCGGTCGAGAATGTCGATCGGTTTTTCGCCATAGCGGGCAACGATCGAGAGTGTCAGCGACGTCACGAAGAAGGCCGCGGCCAGGATCGCCGTCGCCCGCGTCAGCGCATTGGCGGCGCCACGCGCGGTCATGAAACCGGAACCGCCGCCAATGCCGAGACCACCGCCTTCGGAGCGTTGCAGCAGCACCACGCCGACAAGGGCGAGCACGACCATGAGGTGGATGACGATCAGTACGGTTTCCATATTTTATCCTGGCAAGCCCTGCCGCTCCCTGGCGATCAGGGCCGGTGATTTGGAGGCGGCTCCATACAATGCTTTAACGGCATTTCCAAGCCCGTGGCCGGAATATGGGAAGCAATGCGCCCTTTGCAACGATTTCCGCCGAACTGCTGCGTTCATAAGTCGATGACGGAACTGGTCGGCAACGAAATTCCGGGCCTACGCGATATTCTGGTATGCCTCGGCGATGGCGAGAAAGTCGGACGCCTTCAAGCTGGCGCCGCCAACCAGCGCGCCATCGACGTTTTTGACGCCCAGCAGTTCGACCGCGTTGGACGCCTTGACCGAGCCGCCATAGAGGATGCGCATCTTGCCGGCCACGGCTGCGCCGAGCGCTTCCGCCAGTTTTTGGCGGATATGCGCGTGCGCCTCCGCCACGTCTTCGGCGGTCGGCGTCAGGCCGGTGCCGATAGCCCATACCGGCTCGTAGGCGATAACGGTGTTGGCGGGCGTTGCGCTCGGTGGCACCGAGCCGGCGACCTGCCGCGACAACACGTCGAGTGCTGTGCCCGCTTCACGCTCCGCCTTGGTCTCGCCGATGCAGATGATGGCGACGAGCCCTGCCCGCCACGCCGCCGAGGCCTTGGCGAGGACGATGGCATCGTCCTCGCTACGCTGTTCGCGGCACTCGGAATGGCCGACAATGACGTGGCTGGCGCCCGCATCCTTCAGCATCTCGGCTGAGACACAGCCGGTGAAGGCGCCGCTTTCCTTAATGTGGCAGTCCTCGCCACCGGCCCGCACCGGCGTGCGCGACAGGATTTCGACGGCGCGCGACAGCAAGGTCGCCGGCACGCAGACCAATGCTTCGGTCTCTGCATCGAGCCCGCTCATGAAGCCGTTGCCGATCATCCTGAGCTCGTTCAGCGAAGCGCTGGTGCCGTTCATTTTCCAGTTGCCGGCAACGAGCGGTCGAATTCCTGGCGTCATGGGGATCTGGTTCTCCGGGCGACATTGGGGTCTCGCCCTCCCTATCAAAATCAGGCCACAAAGCAATCGACAGTGAGCCGGAAGGGCGCTATTGCGCTTGTTTCAGACTCGGGCGCACGCAAAACTGCGCAAAAATCGGAAGTAACAATGCTTGGTATATTAAGAAGCGCGGCAGGGACCTGGGTCGCGAAAGCCCTGCTGTCGCTGCTGGTGTTGAGTTTCCTTGCCTGGGGCGTCACCACGCGGATGACGGGCGGCTTCCTGGCCGGCCATCATGCGGTGATCACCGCCGGCAGCACCACCGTGTCGATCACCGAGTACCGCCTAGCCTACGATCGCCAGATCGCCATGCTGCAACAGCAGATCGGCCAGCGCATCAGCCGCGACCAGGCCAAGGCCTATGGCATCGACAACCAGGTGCTGGCTCAGTTGGTGTCCGGCGCCGTCCTCGACGAACAGGCGCGCAAGCTCGGGCTTGGCTTCTCCAAGGACAGGCTGGCCGAACTGACGCGGCAGGAACCCGCCTTCCAGGGCCCGAATGGCCAGTTCGACCGCCGGCTGTTCGAATCCCGCCTGCGCGAACTGGGAATGCGGCCGGAGGATTATCTGAAGAACCGGGCTCAGGTGGCGGTGCGCCAGCAGATCGTCGAAGCGGTTTCGGACGGCCTCAAGGCTCCGGACACCTTCTTCAAGGCAGTTGCGCTCTATCGGGGCGAAGACCGCACCATCGACTATCTGATCTTGCCAAAGGCGTTGGTGGAGCCCATCGAGGCGCCATCCGACAGCGTGCTTCAGGCTTATTTCGAGGCCAACAAGAAAACCTACGCGGCGCCAGAATACCGCAAATTCTCCTATGTCCGGCTCGAGCCCGAAGACATCATGGATGTCAGCGCCGTAACGGACCAGCAGGTCAGCGACGACTACAACAAGAACAAGGGCCGCTACACCACGCCGGAAATGCGCACCATCGAACAGCTGGTGTTTCCTTCCGCGGACGCCGCCAAGGCGGCATCCGATTCGCTGAAGACGGGCGCCACTTTCGACAAGATCGTCACCGCGCAGGGCAAGACCCCGGCCGACACGCTGCTCGGCACGCTCTCCAAGGACAAGATCACCGACAAGGCGGTCGCCGATGCCGCATTCGCGCTTGCCGTCAACGAAGTCAGCCCGGTCGTCCAGGGCGCGTTCGGTCCGGTGCTTTTGCGCGTTACCGAGATCAAACCGGAAACGGTGAAGCCGCTGGCGGAAGTCTCAGACCAGATCCGCAAGGATCTGGCGCTTGGCGAAGCAAGCCGCATCCTGCTCGACGTGCACGACAATTACGAAGACACCCGCGCCGCCGGCAGCACGCTGGCCGAAGCCGCCGCCAAACTCAAGCTCAAGGACGTTACCGTCGAGGCCATAGACCGCACCGGCCTGAAGCCGGACGGCACCATCATCAAGGACCTGCCGGCATCGCCGGACCTCATCAAGGCGGTGTTCGAGGCCGAGCCCAACACCGAGAATCAAGCCCTGACCACGCCCAACAACGGCTTCGTGTTCTATGAACTGACATCGATCACGCCGGCTCGCGACCGCACGCTGGACGAAGTCCGCCAGCGCGTGGTGGCGGACTGGACGACTGAGGAAACGACCAAGCGGCTGACCGCGAAAGCAGACGAACTCGACAAGCGCCTCAAGGCTGGCACCACACTCGACGTCATCGCCGGCGAACTGAAGCTTGAAAAGCAGACCAAGCGCGGCGTCAAGCGCGAGGCCGACGATGTCGATTTCGGCAAGGAGGGTGCTGCTGCGATGTTCGGCGTCGGCGAAGGCGGCACCGGGCTGATCCCCTCGCCCACCGGCGACGGCCAGATCCTGTTCAAGGTCGCCGAAGTGTTCGAGCCGGCCGGAGCCGACGCCAGCTCGGTACCCGACGATGCGCAAAAATCCTTCACGCAAGGCATGTCCGACGATCTGCTCGACCAGCTGGTGGCGCAGTTGCAGACGCAGTACGCCGTCAGCGTCGACCAGGCCGCCGTTTCCCAAGCCCTCGCCCAATGAATGGCCTTAGCCCAATGAACGTCTTGGCCCAATGAGCGCCCTGAAGACCCATATCGCCAAGGTCGCCACGGGAACCGGGCTTACCTTCGAGGAAGCGCGCGAAGCTTTCGACATCATCATGTCTGGCGACGCGACGCCGGGCCAGATCGGCGGCTTCCTGATGGCGTTGCGCGTGCGCGGGGAGACCGTGAGCGAGATTTCCGGCGCCGTCGCCACCATGCGTGCCAAGATGCTGCGCGTCGAAGCTCCTGAGGGCGCCATCGACATTGTCGGCACGGGCGGCGACAATTCGCATTCAGTCAACATCTCGACCGCTTCGGCCTTCGTCATTGCCGGCTGCGGCGTGCCGGTCGCCAAGCACGGCAATCGCGGCCTGTCGTCGCTGACGGGCGCTGCCGATGTGCTGGTCGCGCTCGGCGTCAAGATCGATATCCCGCCAGAGGTGATCGGCCGCTGCATCCAGGAGGCCGGCGTCGGCTTCATGTTCGCGCCGGCGCACCACCCTGCGATGAAGCATGTCGGCCCGACCCGCGTCGAGCTCGGCACGCGCACCATCTTCAACCTGCTCGGACCGCTGTCCAATCCGGCCGGCGTCAGCAGGCAGATGGTCGGCGTGTTCCTGCCGGAATGGATCGTGCCGGTGGCCGAGACATTGAAGGCGCTGGGCACCGAGCATGCCTGGGTCGTCCATGGTGACGGCTATGACGAAATCACCACCACCGGCGAAACGCAGGTGGCGGAACTGGCCGGCGGCGAGATCCGCCATTTCACGCTCACGCCGGAAGCGGTCGGCCTGCAGCGCCACAGCAAGGACGAGCTGCGCGGCGGCGATGCCGCCTACAACGCCAAGGCGTTGCGCGACATGCTGGGCGGTTCTGCCGGCGCCTATCGCGATACGGTGCTGATGAATGCCGGCGCCGGCATGGTGGTAGCCGGCAAGGCGACGACGCTTGCCGACGGCATGGCCGCGGCCACACAGGCCATCGACAGCGGCCGGGCGCTGGGCGTGCTCGACAGGCTGGTCGAGATTTCGAACGGATGAGCCGTGGCTGACATTCTGCGCAAGATCGAGGCCTACAAGCGCGACGAGATCGCGGCGGCGAAGGCGCGGATACCGTTGGCCGAGATCAAGGCGCGAGCCAAGGACGCCGACGCACCGCGTGGCTTTCGGAGGGCGCTTGAGGCGAAGCGCAGATCGGGCAGCTTCGGCCTGATCGCCGAGATCAAAAAGGCAAGCCCATCCAAAGGCTTGATCCGCGCCGATTTCGACCCGCCCGCACTGGCGCAGGCCTATGAGAAAGGCGGTGCCGCCTGTCTTTCGGTGCTGACCGATGCGCCATCCTTCCAGGGCGCGCCGGAATTTCTCATCAGTGCACGGGAGGCAGTGTCCCTGCCCGCGCTGCGCAAGGATTTCCTGTTCGACCCTTATCAAGTCTACGAGGCTCGCGCATGGGGCGCCGATGCCATCCTGATCATCATGGCCAGCGTCGATGATGCCTTGGCGAGCGAATTGGAAGCGACCGCGTTCGAACTCGGCATGGACGCGCTGATCGAGGTGCATGACGAGGCCGAGACGCAGCGCGCGGTAAAACTCTCGTCGCAGCTGATCGGCATCAACAACCGCAATCTCAGAACATTCGAGACCAGTCTCGAGACCTCGGAACGGCTGGCATCGATGGTGCCGGGCGGCCGATTGCTGGTCAGCGAGAGCGGAATTTTCACCCACGACGATTGCTTCAGGATGCAAAAGACCGGCATCAGCACCTTCCTCGTCGGCGAGAGCCTGATGCGGCAAGAGGATGTCGCTGCGGCAACGCGGCTGCTTTTGACAGGCAAGGCGAAAGCAGAGGCCATCTGAGGATGGCAGCCGCCCTCACCCATCTCGGCGCCAAGGGCGAGGCCAACATGGTCGATGTCGGCGAGAAGGCGGAGACGACGCGCACGGCGGTCGCCGAGGGCTTTGTCTCGATGCGGGCCGAAACCCTGAAGATGATCCTCGACGGCGACGCCAAGAAGGGCGATGTGCTGGGTACCGCGCGCATTGCCGGCATCATGGCGGCCAAGAAGACGCATGAGCTGATTCCGCTCTGCCATCCGCTGCTTTTGACCAAGGTGTCGGTCGACATCGAACCGGACACCACGCTGCCCGGCCTTAGGGTCACCGCGCTCGCCCGCGTCACCGGCAAGACCGGGGTCGAGATGGAGGCGCTGACCGCGGCATCTGTCGCGTGCCTGACCATTTACGACATGGCCAAGGCGGTCGACCGCGCCATGGTGATTTCCGGTATACAGCTGGTGGAAAAGACCGGCGGCAAGTCCGGCGACTACAAGGCGGGTTCGTAAATGGCGCTGGTTCCGGTCGCCGAGGCGCTTCAACGCCTACTCGACGGCGCTGTGGCGTTGCCCGGTGAAAGGGTCGCGCTGGCGGATGCGGCCGGCCGGGTGCTGGCGGAGCCGGTCGTGGCGCTGCGTACCCAGCCGCCTTTCAATGCATCTGCCATGGACGGCTATGCCGCACGGGCGCAGGATGTGGCGTCGGCCCCGGCGCGGCTTTCGGTGATCGGAATGGCGCCCGCAGGGCGAGGCTTTGACGGCACAGTGGGTAAATCCGAGGCCGTGCGCGTCTTCACCGGCGCGCCGCTGCCTGAAGGCGCAGACACGATCGTCATCCAGGAAAATGTTCGCGATCTCGGCGGTGGCCGGATCGAGGTCACCGAACCGACGGCGAAGAACCGCAACATCCGCCGCCTTGGACTGGATTTTGCCCAAGGCGACGTGCTGCTGGAGAAAGGCCGCGTGCTCGATCCGGCTGCATTGTCGCTGGCGGCGTCGGCCAATCATCCCCGGTTGAACGTGGTGCAACGGCCGCTGGTCGCCATCATCGCCACCGGCGACGAATTGCTGCCACCGGGCAGCGAACCTGGCCCCGCCCAGATCATCTCGTCCAACGCCTATGGCGTCGCTGCTGTGGCGCAGTCGGTCGGCGCTCGCGCGCTCGATCTCGGTATAGCGGCCGATCGCAAGGAAGCGATCGCGGCGCTGGTGAAAAAGGCGGTCGATGCGAAAGCCGACGTCATCGTCACGCTCGGCGGCGCCTCGGTCGGCGACCATGATCTCGTTCATGACGTGCTGACCGGCGAAGGCATGAACCTCGACTTCTGGAAGCTCGCCATGCGCCCGGGCAAGCCGCTGATGTTCGGGCGGCTGGGCGATATCAGGTGCATCGGCCTGCCCGGCAATCCGGTGGCGAGCCTGGTCTGCTCGCAATTGTTCCTGAAGCCGCTATTGGCGCAGCTCGGCGGCCGTCCCCACCGGCAGGACATCCGCCAGGCTCAGCTTGGCGCCGCGATGCCGGCCAATGATCTAAGGCAAGACTATGTGCGCGCCGTGGTCCGGGAAGAAGCCGGCGCATTGGTGGCGACACCATTCGGCATCCAGGATTCCTCGATGCTGAGAATGCTGGCCGACGCCAACAGCCTGATCGTGCGCGAGCCCTTCGCTCCGGCGGCAGAAGCAGGCGCTGCTTGCAGCGTTCTGATGTTGCGCTGAAGGTCGCGGATCCAAGCCGTTAATTCCAAGAGATAAGACTGGTTGTTACTCCGCCAGCAATGTCCGCGTCAGCGGATGTGTCGGATCGGCAAGCCCGTCGACGATGCTGAAATGATGCCGGTCCGGCTCGACCACTGTGCTGGTCGTGGCGCCGAGGCCGATCCAGATGTTGGCAAGCAGCGCATTCTGGCGCAGGAACTCCGCCCGCTCGCCGCCGCCGGCCCAGCAGGTGATGCGCGCGCCCTGCATGGGGCGCAGCAGAACCGGGCTTTCGGCCAGTGCTTCCGCTTCATCGATGGCCAGTGTCGCGTTCATCCCCGTCCGCATGATTGGCCGCAGGTCATGGACGCCGGAGATCGAGACGACATTGCGCACGCGGCCCGCCACATCGGCGGCCAGGGGTGTCGTTGTCGTCACCATCCTGGAGGCGAGATGGCCGCCGGCGGAATGCCCGGTCAGGATCACCGGCCCGCCGACCATCGTCGCCGCCTTGCCGATCGCCGCCGCGATTTCCCTAACGATGCCGGAAATGCGTATGTCGGGACAAAGCGTGTAAGTCGGCATTGCCACGGCAAAGCCATTGGCAACCGCGCCGTTGGCCAGATGCGACCATGGCTTGTTGTCGAACGCCTTCCAGTAACCGCCATGGATGAAGACGACGAGCCCTTTGGGCATGACATCGGGAAGGAACAGATCGAGCCTGTTGCGCGGGCTGTCGCCATAGGCGATGTCGAGCTTGGCCCGACCGGACGCCGACATTGTGTCGCGAAAAGCCTGTGCCGGTGTGTCCCACGCGGCCGGCCAGCGATTGCTGCCGGCAATGTTGTCGCCGTTGGCGTAGGCATTGTCCCAATCGGCAACACGATGTTGGAGCATCTGCATCCCTCCCGGATGGCTTCAGTTCAGTCGACAGGAATGGCCGCCGAACAGGGCGGCGTCAATGCTGCGACCTAAAAACATTTTAGGCTTGAAACAAATTTCGACTGGTGCGATCCTGCGCCTTGTTCAGCCATGGGCGCGAGGCAGACAGGGGCAGCCGAAAATGCTTGGGCCATCAGCGCATATCGACACATTCACGCGCGACAACCTGCCGCCGCCGGAGCAATGGCCGGAGTTTTTGCTCGACGGCTTCGACTATCCCGACCACATAAATGCCGGCGTCGAATTGACCGACAGGCTGGTCGAAAAAGGGTTCGGCGACCACACCGCGCTGATCGGCAATGGCCGCCGCCGCACCTACAAGGAACTGTCCGACTGGACCAACAGGCTCGCCCATGCCCTGGTCGAGAATTATGGCGTCAAGCCGGGCAACCGGGTGCTGATCCGCTCGGCCAACAACCCGGCCATGGTCGCCTGTTGGCTGGCCGCCACCAAGGTTGGCGCGGTGGTCGTCAACACCATGCCGATGCTGCGCGCCGGCGAACTCGCCAAGATCGTCGACAAGGCGGAAATCACGGTTGCGCTTTGCGATACAAGGCTGATGGACGAGATGACCGCCTGCGCCAAGGGCAGTGCGTATCTCAAGCAGGTCATTGGCTTCGACGGCACGGCCAACCATGACGCGGAACTCGACCGCGCCGCCCTCGACAAGCCGGTCACCTTCACTGCCGTCAACACCGGCCGCGACGATGTCGCCCTGCTCGGCTTCACCTCCGGCACCACCGGCGTGCCGAAGGCGACGATGCAGTTCCACCGCGACCTGCTGATCGTCGCCGACGCCTATGCCCGCGAAATCCTGGAGGTGACGCCCGACGACATCTTCGTCGGCTCCCCGCCCCTTGCCTTTACCTTCGGTCTTGGCGGGCTCGCCATCTTCCCGCTGCGCTTCGGCGCCGCGGCGACGCTGCTGGAACAGGCGACGCCACCCAACATGATCCACATCATCGAGACCTACAAAGCGACCATTTCCTTCACCGCTCCAACCGCCTATCGGGCCATGCTCAAGGCCATGGATCAAGGCGCTGACTTGTCCTCGCTGCGCGTCGCGGTTTCGGCGGGCGAGACGCTGCCGGCGCCTGTCTTCGAGGAATGGACTGAGAAGACCGGCAAGCCGATCCTCGATGGGATCGGCGCCACCGAGATGCTGCATATCTTCATCTCCAACCGCTTCGACGACATGAAGCCGGCCTCCACCGGCAAACCCGTCGGCGGCTATCAGGCACGCATCGTCGATGACGAGATGCGGGAGTTGCCGCGCGGCTCTACTGGCCGGCTGGCGGTGCGCGGCCCGACCGGCTGCCGCTACATGGCCGATGCCAGGCAAAAGGACTATGTCCGCGACGGCTGGAATCTCACCGGCGATACGTTCACGCAGGACGAGGATGGCTTCTTCCACTTCGCCGCGCGTTCCGACGACATGATCGTCAGCGCCGGCTACAACATCGCCGGCCCCGAGGTCGAAGCGGCGCTGCTCTCGCATCCCGACGTCGCCGAATGCGCGGTGACCGGCGCCGAGGACGGCGAACGCGGCCAGATCGTCGAGGCGCATATCGTGCTTGTGCAAGGCGTTTCGCCGGACGCATTGACCGTCAAACGCCTGCAGGACCACGTCAAGGCAACGATCGCGCCCTACAAATATCCGCGTTCGGTGAAGTTCATCGACGCCTTGCCCAAAACCCAGACCGGCAAGATCCAGCGCTTCCGGTTGCGCGCGGAGAAGATCAATTGATTAAGCCGCACGATCCGGCGTCCGATGGCGCGCAGATGTCGTTCAAGGAGCGGATGTCCTACAGCGACTATCTGCAGCTGGACAAGGTGCTCGATGCGCAGGCGCCGCTGTCTTCTGCCCATGACGAGATGCTGTTCATCATCCAGCATCAGACATCCGAATTGTGGATGAAACTGGCCCTCCACGAGATCGGCGCCGCGATCCGCTCGATCCGCGCCGACCGCCTCGAACCGAGCTTCAAGATGCTGTCGCGTGTCGCGCGCATCTTCGAGCAGCTCAACAATGCCTGGGACGTGCTGCGCACGATGACGCCAAGCGAATACACCGAGTTTCGCGACGCGCTCGGCCAATCCTCGGGCTTCCAGTCGTGGCAGTACCGCGCTATCGAGTTCATGGCCGGCAACCGCAACCTTGCCATGCTCGGGCCGCACAAGCACCGGCCCGACCTTACGGACAGGCTGGAAGCCATCCTGGCCACGCCGTCGCTCTATGACGAGGCGCTTCTGCTTTTGGCGCGCAATGGCTTCGACATCGGCGCCGACGCCAGTCGCACGGACTGGCGCGAGACGCGCGTCGAGAACGAAGAAGTGCTGGCTGCCTGGCAAACCGTCTACCGCGACCCGCAGCGCTACTGGATGCTCTACGAACTGGCCGAGAAGCTGGTCGACTTCGAGGATTATTTCCGCCGCTGGCGCTTCAACCACGTCACAACGGTCGAGCGCATCATCGGCTTGAAGCGCGGCACGGGCGGCACCTCAGGCGCCTCCTATCTGAAGAAGATGCTGGAGGTCGTGCTGTTTCCGGAGCTCTGGACGGTCCGCACCCGGCTCTAGAGCATTTCACCGTTTAACGGAAACGGCGAAATGCTCTAGCTCTTTGATTGACGCAATTTCGGACGGAAAACCGCTTCACACTTTTCCTGAAATTGCTCTAGTTTCTCACGTAACCGCGGTCTTCACCGCGAAGCGGGCGTCCTGCCAGGCGCCGGTGCGCAGAATATCCTCCAGGACTTCGACCGCCTGCCAGACATCGCCATATCCGACATAGAGCGGCGTGAAGCCGAAACGGATGGTCGACGGCGCCCGGAAATCGCCGATCACGCCGCGCTCGATCAGCGCGCGCATCACCTGATAGCCATGCGGATGGAGGAACGACACCTGGCTGCCGCGCTGGCTGCCGTCGCGAGGACTTTCCAGTTCAAGCCCGTAGGCGCCGCATCTGGCTTCGACGAGCTGGATAAACAGGTCGGTCAGCGCGATGCTTTTTCTGCGCACCGCCGCCATGTCGACGTCGTTCCAGATATCGAGCGCGCCCTTGAGCGCCCGCATCGACAGCACCGGCTGCGTTCCGCATAGGAAGCGGCGGATGCCGCTGCCGACGGCAAAGCCCTGCTCGAAGGCAAACGGCCGCGCATGGCCCCACCAGCCGCTGAGCGGCTGGCTGATATCACCATGGTGGCGCTCGGCCGCGTAGATGAAGGCCGGCGAGCCCGGGCCGCCATTGAGGTATTTGTAGGTGCAGCCGACAGCGAAATCGGCATTGGCACGGTCGAGTTCGACCGGCAAGGCGCCGGCGGTGTGGCAGAGATCCCAGATGATCAGCGCGCCGGCGTCATGTGCCTTGCGCGTCAGCGCCGCCATGTCGCGCAACTGGCCGGATTTGTAGTTGACGTGGTTGACCAGGATGACGGCAACGCTGTCGTCGATCAGGTCCTCGATTGCGGCCGCGTCGACGCCCTCCAGCCGCAGCCGCGTTCCCGGCCGGGTCGAGGCGACGCCTTCGGCCATGTAGAGGTCGGTCGGGAAACTGTCGCCCTCGGCAACGATGACCGACCGATTCGGCCGCATGCCGAGCGCGGCGTGCAGCAGCTTGTAGATGTTGATCGAGGTTGTGTCGCAGACCACCGTCTGCCCGTCAGCCGCGCCGATCAGTCGTCCGAGCTGATCTCCCAGTTCCACCGGCATGTTGAACCAGCCAGCCGTGTTCCAGGCGCGAATGAGGTCCTGCGCCCATTCCTGCGTGGCGGCCTGCTGCAGTTCGCTGAAGACGACCGCTGACGCGGCGCCCAGGGAATTGCCGTCGAGATAAATCACGCCTTGCGGCAAGACAAAGCGTTCGCGCATGGAGCGCAGCGGATCGGCGGCATCCATTGCTTGGATTGTAGCGAGATCGGGTGTCGTGCTCATGATCCGGCGCCCCTCCATGGACAAACGCGCGCGGCGGAGCCTGCCGCCCAAACATGCCGGCGATCTTGAGTGGTCGCCCTTGAACTGTCAAACATTATATATAATTCACCCATTGAAAGGCTTTGATATATAATGATCCGCCGAGCGTTTATATCTGATGGATCACGATGCTGGATGACGAGCAGACCTCGAAGACGGAAGCGGCCTATCGCCTGCTCAGGCGCGATATTCTTGCGACCCGGCTGGCGCCTGCCGCGCCGTTGAAGCTGAGCACGCTGCGCAACACCTACGGCATCGGCTGGACGCCGTTGCGCGAGGCGCTGTCGCGGCTGGAGGCGGAACGGCTTGTGACCGCCATCAGCAACCGCGGGTTTGCGGTCGCTCCCGTCTCTCGGGCGGAGCTCGAGGATTTGGCGCGTGCGCGGCTGGTGGTCGAACTGCCCCTGCTGGTGGAATCGATCGAGGAGGGCGACCGTGAGTGGGAAGACGCGGTCGTTGCCGCCCACTATCGTCTCTCACGGTGCGGGTCTGTTCTCGACGATCCATCGGATGATGCGGTCGACGCGTGGTACGAAAAACACGATGCCTTCCATGCGGCGCTGCTCAGTGCCGCGACATCCAGCTGGCTGCTGCGCTTCAATGCGACGATTTCCGACCAATTGCATCGCCATCACCGCTTTCTGGGTCTGGCCCCGACGCTGCGCGCCGCCGCCGGCCGCACGGATGGCCACCGGAAGGCCGTGGCGGCCCTGCGCGACGCCGTGGCGATCGAACACCATACCGCCCTGATGGAAGCGGCCCTCGATCGCGACGTCGAACGTGCGAAAACTCTGATGACCGCTCACATCGGCTACACGCTGCAGGTCTATGCCCAGAGTGAACCCGGCGCGGATGCTGCGCAGCCCCATCCGAAAAGGAAGCGGCGATCGTAGCCGACGACGCAGGGCACTTTGTCTTCGTTTCACCCCGTTGCCGGCCAACGACTACGAGCGCCGCTCGCGGTGCCGAACGTCACGCTGAACAAAACGTCAACACATTCATTAAACTTTAAAAGGTTGCGGAACACAACTGGAACAGATAGTGTTTGTTCTGGGTTTGTTTTTTCTGATTCTGGTTTCAGAACCCCTGGGGGCCGCGATGCTGACGCGCAAACAACATGAGCTTCTGATGTTCATCCATGAACGCCTGAAGGAGAGCGGAATCCCGCCGTCCTTCGATGAGATGAAGGAAGCGCTTGACCTCGCCTCCAAGTCCGGCATCCACCGCCTGATCACGGCGCTTGAGGAGCGCGGTTTCATTCGCCGGCTGCCGAACCGGGCGCGCGCGCTGGAAGTGCTGCGGCTGCCCGACTCGATCGCACCAGGCCTCAATGCGGCGAGGAAGTTTTCGCCGAGCGTCATTCAGGGCAGTCTTGGTCAAACCGGCCAAGGGCAAGGCGGCCAGGGACAAGGCGCGATGGGCCAAGGCGGTATCGGCCGCCAGATCAAGCCGGGCTCGCCGTCGCGTTCGATGTCGGCCGGCAATGACGACGCCGTTTCGGCGGTGTCGATCCCGGTGATGGGACGCATTGCTGCCGGTGTGCCGATCGACGCCATCCAGCATCAGACCCATTCGATCTCGGTGCCGCCTGACATGATCATGGGCGGTGAACACTACGCGCTCGAGGTCAAGGGCGATTCGATGATCGAGGCCGGCATTTTCGATGGCGACACGGTCATCATCCGCAATGCCGACACAGCCAGCCCCGGCGAGATCGTGGTGGCGTTGGTCGACGATGAGGAAGCGACCCTGAAACGCTTCCGCCGCAAGGGCGCCTCGATCGCCCTGGAAGCCGCCAACCCGGCCTACGAGACCCGCATTTTTGGACCGGACAGGGTGAAGGTGCAGGGCAAGCTTGTCGGATTGATCCGGCGCTACTGAGCCGGCTTGGGTTTGTACTTTTCACGCTGGTTGTAAGGCGGCAGGCCGCGCGCTTCGCGGGAGAAGCGGCGCTGCTCGTGCCAGGGGCGATACGGCTTGTCGACGGCGAAGCGGATGGTTGGCGCTGCAGCTGCCGATTGCGGATCGAAGAAGACGGCGGCGCTGCCGTCGCGGGCCAGCTGTTTCTTCGTCACGACCAGCACCAGCGGGTCGCGGCACGGATTGTAGGCCGTGGCGTCATCGATGACGATCAGGCTAGCGAAGGCACAGGCCGGCCGCGCCGTCTTGCGGTCTTTGGCAAGGGCTACAATGGCTCCGGAAGGGTGTCGGGCGATACAGAGATCGCCCATGCAATAGAAGGGCGACCCGGGCGGCAGATCGAGCGGATCGAGATCGAACCGCGTATCTGTTGCCTCGAAAATCTCGGGCGGGATAATGGTTTCGGCCCGCAGCGCCCGTTTCCAATTGTCCGTGGTGAATTCGTTGGAGCGTTCGCGGTTGAGGGCGAGTTCGCCGCCACCTATCGGCATGGCCACCAGATGTGCGTCCTCGGATATGAGCACGTCGGGCGTAAGCACCTGCGGCACCGTCAACAGGCCGGCCAGCGCGAAAGGCACGGCCGCCAGCCTGAGCCAGGTGGTGGCCATGGTGGCGATGACGAGGGCGACCGCCACCAACAGCACCGAGCGGATGGAGATCAGCCCGACGGCGTCGACCGGCGAGCGCTCGGAAATCCAGGCCGATATAGCGATCATCGCCATCAGACCCTTGCCCATCACATAGAGGAACGGCCCGTCGGCGCCGAACGGCATCGCCAGTGCGCTGAGCACGGCAAAGGGCATGACGATCAACGAAACAATCGGCATCACGGCCAGATTGGCGATCAGGCTGAGCGGCGACACACGCTGAAAATGCCAGATGGCGAACAGCAAGGTTGCACTGCCGGCGATGATCGAGGTCATGGCGAGGCCGCCCATGGCCAGCGCGAATTTTCGCGACAGGAAGCCGACGAAGGAGCGCTTTGCCAGCGGCGTTCTCACCTTGTCGGCGCGGTAATCGGCCCAGCCGGCATAGGCGCCGACAAGGGCGGCGGTGGCGGCAAACGACATCTGGAAGCTGGGACCGACCACCTCGTGCGGCGACACCAGGATGACGGCGATGGCGGAGATCGCCAGATTGCGCATGGTGAGTGCGGCGCGATCAAACAGCACGGCGACAAGCATGACCGCCAGCATGATGAAGCTGCGCTCGGCGGCAACCACGACGCCTGAAATAACGAGATAGGCGGCGATGGAGACGAGTGCTGCCACTGCTGCATATTTCTTGACTGGGCGGCGCGAAGAGAAATCGGGAAACAGCGCAAAGGCGCCACGCAGCAACGCCATGATGGTGCCGGCAACCAGCGCCATGTGCAGGCCGGAGATGGAGATGATGTGGTAGATGCCGGTGCGCCGCATCGCTTCGTTGACCTCGTCCGGGATGCCGGCGCGCACGCCGACAATCAACGCCGCGGCAATCTCGCCTTCGGCGCCGCCGATCTTGCCCCTGATATGGTCGGCAATGTTTTCGCGCGCGTTCTCGATTGCCGAGGAGAGCCGTGCGGTCAGCGGCGGCGGTCCCTGCGTAGCAATGGTTTTCGGATTGCCGAGAAAGAAGCCGCTGCCGCCGATGCCGGTGAAATAGCTGTCGAAGGAGAAATCGTAGCTCTCCGGCCGCACCGGACCGGTCGGCGGCAACAGCCTGGCATAGCCGGTGATCAGGGAGCCGGCGGTCATATCGGCGGGAACGGTCCGCGCCGAGAGCCTGACCCGCTCCGGGGCGTAGCGCAGCTTGGGGTAAGCGGTCGAAACCACGTCGAGCGTCAGCCTGATGCGCCCGCTCTCCATCTGTTCGAGACTGACGACGCGGCCGGTCAGCCGTGTCTGGATCTCGGAGCCGAGCATCTGCGTTCCGGCGCGCCAGGTCTCGACCTTGGCGGCGACGACGCCGAGCGCGCACAGCATCGCGGCCATGCAGAACAGATGCGTCCTCGGCCGAGGTCGCGTGGCGACAGCGCAACATGTCGCCAGCACCACAATGGCGATTGGCTGCGCAAAGCCGGGCTCGCCGGCCAGCGAGAAATAAATGATGACGCCGGCCGCCAGGAAAACCGGCACCAGCAGGAAGGCGACGCCCCGGTCGAGCTCCGTGTTGGCGGCCACGGCAAGGCTGCGGCGGAGCGCGGGCCATGACGGACGGCGAAGCCGTCTGCGCAGACGGGCGATAGATCCGGGCGCTGTGGCTTGCGCCGGCAAGGCGTGACCGGGCAGCGCAGGCGCGACGCCGGGATGCGGCTCCGGCAGCGCGAGGGGCAGCGGCTCGGCATAGGGACTATCGGCAAACAGCGAGCGTTCGCTGACGCTTGCCTCGGCGCCTTCGCCTTCCTTCGTGCCCCGGCCACGTCCAGCCATCGGGTCTGCCCCTTGCGCCCCAGACCTCCTATGCTACATGAACGCGCAAAGCGCGAAAGTCCGTGCGGTCGCGTCCACCGCGCCGGAATTGACCATCACTCGCCAAGGACGCTCAATCCTCAATCATATCCCGGCCCTCCGCCCTCAGGCGAGCAAGCCCATCGTGCATTGCCTTCAATTGTTCGGGTGTATGACCCTGCCATTCAGCGAGCTCCCCCAGGATGAGTAACGGATCACGGGAGCGGTAGGATTTCGTCGGATTGCCGGGAAATTTTTTATCGGTCAGGTTAGGGTCATCCATGAAAAACCCCGTCGGCTTTACGATGTAAATCCTTCGACGACCGTCACCCGTTGCAAGCTCTGCTCCCCAGATGGCGGCTTCCAGTGTCTGGGTGAAATAGATCCATGACAGTGGTTTACCTCTGAAATTGGAAGGGTGGCCGACGCTCAGCAGATCCCCGGGTTTCAAATCCGCCCGGGTGCCATGGTAGAACGGATCACCCTCCGTATGGTCAGCGTTTCTGGTCATCGGTAGTCCTTCTTTCAATCATGCTTCCTTAGTGGCGAGACCGGACTGCACACAGTTGCGGTGTTCACGATAATGATTGCAGAAAGGTCAATATGCGTGACCAAGCCAACGCTGTCACGGCGGCGTTGTAGTCGGGCAGTGCCGCCTCCGTGAAGAAATGTCCGCTCGTCAGAGGAGGCTACCACCGTCGCAGCGATGTTCCAGGCACTGTGACGGACGCTGCAGCCGAATGAAACCCAGACATTGACGCTGCTGCCAAATGAGGTTGCGCGGAGGTGCGAACAGATTTTGTGCTACAAGGCTCCGGCGCCCGTTGACGCAACCGATAATTGGCGACGTGCCCCGGCCTCATCCAGCCATCGGGTCTGCCCCTTGCGCCCCAGACCTCCTATGCTACATGAACGCGCAAAGCGCGAAAGCCCGCGCGATCACGCCCCGCTTTCCAAGGTTCCCGAGAGTTCCATGTCCGACACGGTCGTCACCCGTTTTGCCCCCTCGCCCACCGGCTATCTGCATATAGGCGGCGCGCGCACCGCACTGTTCAACTGGCTGTACGCCAAGCACACCGGCGGCACGATGGTGCTGCGCATCGAGGACACCGACCGCGAACGCTTCAACGAGGCGGCGACACAGGCCATTCTGGATGGGCTGACCTGGCTCGGCCTTTCCTGGGACGGTGAGGCCATATCGCAGTTCGAGCGCGCGCCACGCCACCGGGAGGTGGCCGAGGAGCTGGTGCGCCTGGGCAAGGCCTATTACAGCTACGAGACCCCTGCCGAGCTCGAGGCGATGCGCGAGGCCGCACGCGCCAAGGGCTTGCCGCCGCGCTACAATGGCGCGTGGCGCGATCGTGCCCCCTCGGAGGCGCCTCCCGGCGTCAAGGGCGCCATCCGCATCAAGGCGCCGACCGAGGGCGAAACCGTGGTGCACGACCGTGTCCAGGGCGAGGTGCGCTTCCCCAACAAGGACCTCGACGATTTCATCATCCTGCGCTCGGACGGCAATCCGACCTACATGCATGCCGTCGTCGTCGACGACCATGACATGGGCGTCACCCACATCATCCGTGGCGACGACCATCTGACCAACGCCGCGCGCCAGACGGTGATCTACAACGCCATGGGCTGGGACGTCCCGTCGATGTCGCATATCCCGCTGATCCACGGCGCCGACGGCGCCAAGCTGTCGAAGCGGCACGGCGCACTCGGTGTCGAGGCTTATCGCGCCATGGGCTATCTGCCCGAGGCACTGCTCAACTATCTGGCGCGGCTCGGCTGGAGCCATGGCGACGACGAGATCATGTCGATCAAGGACATGATTTCGTGGTTCGACATCGGCGATGTCAACAAGGGTGCGGCGCGCTTCGACTTCGCCAAGCTCGAGTCAATCAACGGCGCGCATATGCGCAAGATGGCCGATACCGAGCTGTTCGAGATTTTCGTCGCCACTCTGCCATACCTCGAAGGCGGATCTGCTATCGCCGCCCGTCTCGACGACGCCAGGAAGGCGCAGCTGCTGGCCGCCTTGCCGGGCCTGAAAGAGCGCGCCAAGACGCTGGTGGAACTGGCCGATGGCGCGGCCTTCCTGTTCGTCGAGCGGCCGCTGCCGATCGACGAGAAGGCGGCAGCACTGCTCAGTGCCGACGCGCGCGCGATCCTGCGCGGCGCACATGCCGCTTTGCAGACTGTTTCGGGCGATTGGTCGGCTGCCGCGGCTGAAGCCGCGGTGCGCGAGTTCGCAGCGGCCGGCGGCCACAAGCTCGGCGCCGTGGCCCAACCGCTCCGGGCGGCCCTTACCGGCCGTAGCACCTCGCCCGGCGTGTTCGACGTGCTTGCCGTGCTTGGCCGCGAGGAAAGCCTGGCGCGGATTGCGGATCAAATCGATTAGGAGCGAGCTGGCCCAAAAAGATTGGCATTGAAAGGCGGGTTTCGCAGTGCAACATTAGGCCTTGGCCCAATCAGGCACGCACCTCCCAAAATGCGGTGGCGAGTTCGCGCATTCCGGTGATTTCGACGTGTCGTTTGCAGGAATTGCCTTGCCGGCATGAGGAACATGAAGGAGTTTGAGAATGAGCGAAGCTGCGACAAGACTGGAAACCGGCAGCAAGACGACGCACCCGTCGACTGCCACGCTCGAACTGGCCGGCAAGACGCATGAATTCAAGGTGCGAAGCGGGTCGGTCGGGCCCGACGTCATCGACATCGGTGCGCTCTACAACACCACCGGCGCCTTCACCTACGATCCCGGCTTCACTTCGACGGCGAGCTGCGAGTCGGCGATAACCTTCATCGACGGCGATGCCGGCATCCTGCTTCACCGCGGCTATCCCATCGACCAGCTGGCCGAGCATGGCGACTTCCTCGAAGTCTGCTACCTCCTGCTCTACGGCGAACTGCCGACCAAGGCACAGAAGGACGATTTCGACTACCGGGTGACGCGCCACACCATGGTGCACGAGCAGATGTCGCGCTTCTTCACCGGCTTCCGCCGCGACGCGCATCCGATGGCTGTAATGTGCGGCGTGGTCGGCGCGCTGTCGGCCTTCTATCACGACTCCACCGATATTTCGGACCCGTATCAGCGCATGGTCGCCTCGATGCGGCTGATTGCCAAGATGCCGACGATTGCGGCCATGGCCTACAAATACCATATCGGCCAGCCCTTCATTTACCCGAAGAACGAGCTGAACTTCGCCGCCAACTTCCTGCATATGTGCTTTGCGGTTCCGTGCGAGGAATACAAGATCAATCCGGTGCTGGCGCGCGCCATGGAGCGCATCTTCATCCTGCATGCCGACCACGAGCAGAACGCCTCGACCTCGACCGTGCGGCTTGCAGGCTCGTCGGGCGCCAATCCGTTCGCCTGCATCGCCGCCGGCATCGCCTGCCTGTGGGGCCCGGCGCATGGCGGCGCCAATGAGGCGGCGCTCAACATGCTGGGAGAAATCGGCCATGTCGACCACATCCCGGAATTCATCGCCCGCGCCAAGGACAAGAACGATCCGTTCCGGCTGATGGGCTTCGGCCATCGCGTCTACAAGAACTACGATCCTCGTGCGAAAATCATGCAGAAGACGGCGCATGAGGTGCTCGGCGAACTCGGCATCAAGGACGATCCGCTGCTCGACATCGCCATGGAGCTGGAAAAGATCGCGCTGACCGATTCCTACTTCATCGAAAAGAAGCTCTATCCGAACGTCGATTTCTATTCCGGCATCACGCTGAAGGCGCTGGGCTTCCCCACCACCATGTTCACCGTGCTGTTCGCGGTCGCCCGCACCGTCGGCTGGATCGCGCAGTGGAAGGAAATGATCGAGGACCCGCACCAGAAGATCGGCCGCCCGCGCCAGCTCTATACCGGCGCCCCGGAACGCGACTACGTGCCGATTGCGAAAAGGTGAAAGAGAGTGAATGGTGAATGGTAAGTAGTGAATAGCAGGTAGTAAGTAGCAGCTTGATTATAATCGAGAGTGCGTTAATCCTATTCACTATTCACTATTCACTATTCACTATTCACTATTCACTCGCTAAGCCCTATTCGCTCTCCCGATGTGGCGAAGAACGACATCGGCGGCGATGTCGCCGGAGGGCCTGTCAGTGGCCATGCGTCTGGCAACCTCGCCAAAGCCGTCCTTTTGCCAAGCGCGGTAGGCGGTGTCTGAGAACAGTGCCTCGAGCTGCCGCGCCAGATAGTGCGGCCGCACATACTGGTTGTAGCTTTCCGGCACGACCGGCCGGTCGGCGATAAGGTTGGGCAAAGCGGCGCTCCACACCGTGATCAGGCTCTGCGCCATCAGCATGATCGGATCGAACTTGTAGCAAGAGACCATCGGTACACCCGACATCGCCAGTTCCAGTGACACCGTTCCAGACGCGATCAGCGCCGCATCGGCCTTGCCGAAGGCCTGCCATTTGCGCTCGGGATCGAGGATAATTTCCGGCTCCTGATCCCAGCGCGCCACCGATGTTTTGACCAGTTCGGCGACATGCGGCACCGTCGGCAGCAACAGCCGCAGCCGGTGGCCACGCGCGCGCAGCGCCGACACCGTCTCGCCGAACGGACCGATAAGCCGGCTCACCTCGCCGCGCCGCGACCCTGGCAGGACGAGCAGCGTCTTGACGTGATCGGCAGAGAGATCGCGTGGCTGGGCTTGCGCCCTGGCCGCGCCCTGCACGCCTGGATCATGCGTGAGGCGATGTCCGACGTAAGTGCCAGGCGGGCCGCCGAGACGGCTGAGCTCCTTTACCTCGAAAGGCAGGATGCACAGTATGTGGTCGACATAGGGCTTCATCGCGGCCGCCCTACCCGGCCGCCACGCCCAGACGCTCGGGCAGACATAATGGACGATCGGGATCGACGGATCGGCGGCGCGGATCTTTTTGGCGACGCGCAGCGAGAAATCGGGGCTGTCGATGGTGATCAGACAGTCGGGTTTTTCGGCGGCGACAGCACTTGCCGTCTGGCTGATCCGCCGCATCAGGCGCGGCAAGTCACGCAGGATGGCGCTGAGCCCCATCAGCGCGATCTCGGCGCCGTCGAACAGCGGCGCCAGTCCGAGCGCCTGCAGATGCCGCCCGCCAGTGCCGACGAGTTGCACCTCGCGCCCGGTTATGCGCTTCAGCGCCTGCACGATGTCGGCGCCCAGCAGGTCGCCGGATTCTTCGCCGGCGACGATGGCAATCTTCAGCGGCTTCTCAGCTGCCATGGACAGACTCCGCAGCCGGCAGGCCGAACACGAACAGGCCGAGCGCATTGGCGCGCGCGACAACGGCGGGGCCTTCGAGGATGAGCGAACGGCCGGCTTCGACGGCAATGCCGGCGAGCCCCGCGGCATGCGCCGCCTCGACGGTCCGGGGGCCGATAGATGGCAGATCGGCACGCAATTCCTGGCCAGGCTTGGCGCATTTGACCAGGACACCGCGCGTCTTGCCGGCCAGCCTGCCATGGCCGCGCAACTGCTGCGTCCGCTCGAGCAGTCCGTGGGTGCCCTCGACGCCTTCCAGGGCAACAGTGCGGCCACCGATGGCAATTGCCGCCTGACCAATGTCGAGCGCGCCGATGGCCTTTGCCGCCGCGTGTGCCGCCTCGATATCGCGCCAGTCGGACTTTCGCGGCACTGCTTTGGTCAGCGGCCCTTCGGCCGCGACGAGCCGGGGCACGACTTCATGCGCACCGACAACCTTGACGCCCCGTGCCTCCAGGCCGCGGGTCAATATCTTCAACAGCCCGTCATCGCCGCGGGCAAGCGCCATGGCGAGCGAGGGTATAAGTGCCAGTAGCCCAAGGTTCGGACGCATGTCGACTAACCGCGGCCTGCGCCTGATCTCGCCGGCAAGCACAAGATGGGTGATCCGCCGGCGCCTCAGCAACGCAACCAGCGAGCCGATGTCTTCCAGCGCAAGGCTTTCATGCTCATAGATTGTGAGGTCGGACTGACGGTCGGCCTGACCTTCGACCAGGATGATGACGGGCGGATGTCCGGCCTCCGCCAGGCCGGCGGCAACTTCGACCGGCAAGCTACCGCCGCCGGCAATGATGCCGACCCTGGCGTCCGGCGCAAGATCGAGGCCCGTTGAAGTGGCCTCAGCCTTCGTCATCGGCATCGTCGCCGTCGCCACCCTTAAGCGACGGGACGGCAAAATGCCGCTTGCCGCGACTGGTGACGAAATCGATGATTTTCATGGCCGTCGGCGACGACGCAAACTCGGCCTTGGCGAATTCGATGTTCTCGCCGACAGTGCGGGAGCGGTCGAAGATGGTCTTGTAAGCCTTGCGCAGCAGGTAGATTTCGGCGCGCGGCAACCCGGCGCGCTTCAGGCCGATGATGTTGAGTCCACGCAGGCTCGCGCGATTGCCCACCGCAATGGCGTAGGGAATGACATCGCCGACAAAAGCCGAGCAGCCGCCGAGAAAGGCGTTGTCACCAACACGCACGAACTGATGAACGGCGCTGAGGCCGCCAATATAAACGCTGTCACCGACCTCGCAATGGCCGCCCAGGGTCGCGCCATTGGCGAAGGTGGCGTTTTTACCGACGACGCAATCATGGGCAATGTGGGCATAGGCAAGGAAATTGCCGTTGTCGCCGACGGTCGTCTCGCCGCGGCTGGAATCGGTGCCGAGATGCATGGTCACGCCTTCGCGGATCGTGCAGTTCTGGCCGATGACCAAAGTGGTGCGGCCGCCCTTGTGCTTGGTGTTCTGCGGCGGTCCGCCCAGTGTCGCCATTGGATAGACCTTGGTCGCGGCGCCAATGGTTGTCGCGCCCAGCACCGAGACATGGCTGACCAGTTCGACGCGGTCACCGATCACGGCGTCAGCGCCGACATAGCAGAAAGGTCCTATTGCGGCGCCTTCGCCGATCTGCGCGCCGGCCTCGATGACGGCCGAGGGGTGGATTGAAGTCTGTATTTTCATGAGCATTTCGAACCGTCAGCCGGTAACCATCATTGCCGAGATCTCGGCTTCGGCGGCCTTTGTGCCCTCCACCATGGCCTCGCAGGCGAATTTGAGCAGGTTGCCGCGCATCTTGATTTTCTTGACGTGGATTTTCAACTGGTCGCCCGGGACGACCGGTTTGCGGAATTTCGCATTATCGATGGTCAGGAAATAGACCAGCGACGGCTTTTCCGTGTTGAGGTTACGGATGCAGATCGCGCCGGCGGTCTGCGCCATGGCCTCGACGATGAGCACGCCCGGCATCACCGGCTGATCCGGGAAATGGCCCTGGAAATGCGGCTCATTGATGGTCACGTTCTTGATGCCGATGGCAGAATCATTGCCGTCGATTTCGATGATGCGATCGATCATCAGGAAGGGATAGCGATGCGGTAAAAGCTTCATCAACCCCAATATATCGACCGCTTCGAGCGTCGCCGGCACCATCTCAGCTACTTCCCCCTTCGCCCTGCTTGCGCGTCCTGGCGAGCTTCCTCAGCATGGCGATCTCGCGCATGGCTTCCGCCATCGGCTGCGCCGGATAGCCTCCCCAGATCTCGCCCGCCGGCACGTTGCTCATGAACCCGCTTCTTGCAGCAAGCTTGGCCCCTGATCCGATGGTCAAATGATCGGCAAGGCCAACGCCGCCGCCCATGGTGACACCGTCGCCGACGGTGACGGAGCCGGAAATACCAGAGAGCCCGGCAATAATGCAATTGCGGCCGATGCGAACGTTATGGGCGATCTGCACCAGATTGTCGATCTTGGTGCCCTGACCGATGACCGTATCCGACATGGCGCCGCGATCGACGGTCGTGTTCGAGCCGATTTCGACATCGTCCTGAATGATGACGCGGCCGACCTGCGGCACACGCTCGGGGCCTTTGGCGCCGCCGACAAAGCCGAAGCCGTCCTGGCCGATCCTGGCGCCGCCATGAATGATGACGCGGTTGCCGATCAGCGCATATTGAACACTGACACCCGGCCCGATGTAGCCGTCACGGCCGATCTGGCAGGAGGGGCCGATAACGGCGTGGGGGGCAATGACCGTTCCGCTGCCGATGGAAGCACGCGGGCCGACGACGGCTCCGGCTTCGATGATCGCGCCTGCCTCGATATGCGCCGTGGCATCGACATGAGCTTGCGGCGAGACCCCGGTTTCGCTGGTCATCGGTCCCGGCGTAGCCGCTGTCGGGAACAGCAGCCGGCCGATCATGGCGAAGGCCTGCTGCGGGCGCGGATGCACCAGAACCGCAATGCCGGCCGGCGCCTTGCCGGCGAACTCGGCGGGACAAAACACGGCCGCCGCTTTCAGCGACTGCATCAGCGCGAAATTGCGCTTGCCGTCGACGAAGACGAGCGCACCCTCGCCGCCTTCATTGGCTGGCGCCAACGCATCGATCGATATGTGGGCGAGGTCGGAATCGACGAGCGACGCGCCGGTCAGATTCGCGACTTCGCCGGCCGTATACCGGCGTGATGGCGCGAAGAACACCGGATCGGTCATTCCAGAAGCAATATCCAGCTAGGTCGGATCAATTCTCTTCCGGACCCCAACGGCCCGGAAGCATCGTTACCCGCGCATCAGAAGCGGCTCGACATGCCGAAGTTGAATTCCTGCACGTCGTCGGTCTTTTCCTTCTTGACGGGCATCGCGTAGTCAATGCGGATCGGGCCGAAAGGCGATGACCACAACAAGCCGACACCAACCGAAGCGCGCAACTCTAGATCAGTTGAAGCTTGAGTAACCCCGGCGACGTTAATCTTGCTGCCATACAGTGTGGCGGCATCAGCAAACACGGCGCCGCGCACACCAAAGCTTTCCGGAATGACCGGTATCGGGAACTGAGCTTCCGCCGACGCATTGAAATAGGTGGTGCCGCCGAGGTGGTCACCCGTTGCAATATCCGCAGGACCGATGCCACCATACTCGAAGCCGCGGATCATGCGGTCGCTGCTCTGGAACTGATCGAAGATACGCAGGCCGTCACCGCCGAAGCCTTGGATATGGCCGGCGCCGCCTGAGATCAGGCCGACCAAGTCCAGCTGTTCGGACAACGTCTGGTAGACAGTCCCACGACCGGTAACCTTTACGAATTTGGCATCGCCACCAAGGCCGGCAACTTCCATGGTCGTGGTGGCGTAGATGCCTTCATGCGGGCTCTTCATGTCATCGATGGTGTTGTAGACCAACCCAAGGCTGACCGACGACTTGATCCAAGGGCTTTCATCAATTCCCTGGACGATTGCCGCAGATACGTTGCAGTCCGCGTCGGGAATCCCGTCGCCAGGGGCGTTGCCCGGGACGGCAGGATTGTTATCGCAACCGTCGTCGAGCTTGTACTTCTCCTGGGCGATATTGTACGCCAACTGCGTCGAGATGTTGTCGGTGATCGGCAGGCCGAAGCGCACCGTCGCACCCAGCGTCTCGCTGTCATAGTGGTCGTAGTTGCGTGTCTGCTGGAAGATGTCGAAGCCGGCAGCGATACGGCGCCCGAGGAAATAGGGCTCGGTGAAGGACAGGCTGTAGTCGCGCGAATTCTTGCCACCACCCGCCGAAACCTTGATGTACTGGCCGCGACCGAGGAAGTTGCGCTCCGCGACCGAACCTTCGACGGACGGACCCGCAGTGTCGCCACCGGTCGAATATCCTGCGCCAACCGAGAACTCGCCGGTCGATTTCTCGACTACGTCAACCACGAGCACGACCTGGTCTGGCTCAGAACCCGGGACAGTCGAAACGTCTACTTTCTCAAAGTAATCTAGCTTTTCCAGCCGCTTCTTCGCGCGCTGGATGAGTACCTGGTTGAAGGCGTCGCCTTCGCTGACATCGAACTCACGACGAATGACATAGTCGCGCGTGCGGTCGTTGCCGCGGATTTCGATGCGCTCGATATAGGCCTTGGTGCCCTGGTCGATCGTATAGACGACCGAAATGGTGTGGTTCTCGAAGTTGCGATCACCGCGCGGTGTCACCTGGGCGAAGGCATAGCCCGAACCCGCGACCTTTTCGGTCAGCGCGATGATGGTGTCCTCGACATTCTTGGCGTTGTAGACGTCGCCCTTGTGGGTCTGAACCACCGATTCCAGCGCCTTCGAGTCGACTTCGGGAATGGTGCTCTCGACGCTGACGTCGCCGAACGTATAGCGGTCGCCTTCCTGGACGGTGATGGTAACGGTGTACTGGTTGGTCGTGTCGTCGAGCTCGCCGACGGCTGAGACCACCTGGAAGTCGGCATAGCCGTGATTGTAATAGAAGCGGCGCAGCGATTCCTGGTCGGCGCGGAGCTTGTCCTCGTCATAGACGTCGTCACGCAGCACGAAGGACAAGAAGCTCGAGCGCTTGGTTGCGATGACGTCGGACAGGCGGCGGCTCGAATAGGCGCTGTTGCCGACGAAATTGACAGCGGCGATCTTGGTGCGGCCGCCTTCGTTGATGTTGAAGACCACGTTCACGCGGTTGTCGCCGAGATCCATGATCTGCGTCGTGACAGCGGCGTCATCCCGGCCAATTCGCCTGTAGGCAGCCTTTACCGCCTCGACATCGGAGTCTAGCGTTGCCTGCGAGAACGTCCCGCGCGGCTTCAACTGCACGGCGACTGCCAGCGCGTTGTCCTTGAGCTTCTTGTTGCCCTGGAACAGAACCTGGTTGACGACCTGGTATTCGGCAACCTTGACTACCAGCGTCGAACCGACCTGATTGATCTGCACGTCCGAGAACAGCCCGGTGCCGAACAGCGCCTTGACCGCATCGTCGATATCGGCGCTGGAAAACGCCTTGCCCGGCTTGATCGTGATGTAGTTGCGGATGGTGTCGGCGTCGACACGCTGGTTGCCGCTGACCTCGACTCTCGAGACAACGGCTGCCTGCGCCGCAGATGTGGCAACGAACTGCACGGCGAGCGCACCTGGTACAACCAGAGCGGCGGACATAGCCACCGCGGACGCGGCGCTCAAAAATTTGGATGCTGCCTTCATCGGGCTTTTGTACCTTTTCTCGAAGTCCCCACGGCGAGAAAACCGGACGTGCGGTAATTTCTCCTACCGTATTAACCGGATTTTCCCTACACGCAAGGCTTCTGGTTAATTTGTAATTACTTAACCCTGATGCGTGGCTTTCGCGTCACGCATACCCCCGTGCATGGTAAACGGCGTCTCAACATTGCCGGTGCTGAAGCCAAATTTCTTCATGATTTCAGCACCCAAACAGATCGTTCCAGAAGACGAAGCCCATAAATCCCAGCACCAGAAAGAGGCCGGCCCGGTATCCCATTTCCATCATCCGCTCCGATACCGGGCGCCGGAAAACGGCTTCGAGTGCGTAGAACAGGAGATGGCCGCCGTCGAGGGGGGGAATCGGCAAAAGGTTCAGAATTCCGATCCCGACCGACAGGCCGGCGACGAGTTGCACCAGCCATAGGAAGCCCAGCTTTGCCGCCTGCCCCGACATCTTGGCGATCTTGATCGGGCCGCCCAGCTGGCATTTGTCTTCGCGGCCGACAACGAATCGCTGCAGGAACTGGCCGGTGCGCTGAATGACGTGCCCCGTCTCCTCGACCGCGGCGCCGACTGCTCCGACAGGGCTGTAGGTGATCAGCCTGGGCTGGCCGACATCCTTGTTGTTGACAACGCCGATGACGGCCACCTTGACCTTGTTGCCCAGTGCGTCCAGCTGCTCCATCGGCTCCGGCGTCGCGACGACCGTGACCTCCTTGCCGTCGCGCAACATGGTGAAGGTGATGGCGTCGCCGCCGCGGCCCGAAACTAGGCGCTGGACGTCGGCGAAGGTCTCAACCTTGCTGCCGTCGACGGCGACGAATCGGTCGCCTGGCAAAATGCCGGCCCTTGCGGCTGGACTGCCGGCGGTGACCGCCGCCACCATCGGCTCAAACACAGGGCGGCCATAGAGGGAAAACAGCACGGCAAAGACGGCAATGGTCAAAAGGAAGTTGAACAGCGGTCCGGCCACGACCGTGGCGGCGCGTTTCCAGATGGGTTGCGTGTGGAAGGCGACCTTGCGTTCAGCGTCAGTCAGCGTTTCCAGATCTTCCGAACTCGGCTGGCTCGACGTGGCGCTCATGTCGCCGACGAATTTGACATAACCGCCGAGCGGTATGGCGCAGAGCTTCCAGCGCGTGCCGTGGCTGTCGTTGAAGCCGAGAAGTTCGGGGCCGAAGCCGATCGAAAAGGCCTTCACGCCAATGCCGCACCAGCGGCCGACCAGGTAATGGCCCATTTCGTGAATGAAGACGACCACGGTCAGCACGAACAGAAACGGCACCAGCGTGCCGAGGACAAAGCCTTCCGTGCTGAAAAACGCGTGAAGAATTTCGTTCAAGTCATGCCCTCAAATTCACCCGCGGCAAAAGGTGTCGCCGCGACTGTGACATCAATCCAGGCGAATCCGTGGCGTGCGCCATTTCTTCGCCGTGAAATATCACTCAAGCCGGAAACAGCCCCTGCGCCGGATGATCGGCGCCCGCCGAAATCCAGCCGATCACGTATAGGGCAAAAGCCGCCGCGACAAGCCCGTCCACCCTGTCCATGACACCGCCATGCCCGGGTATCAACGCGCTTGAATCCTTGCGGCCGTGGCGGCGCTTGACCCAGGATTCGAAGAGATCGCCAGCCTGGGCAACAATCGACAGCACCAGCGCAACCAAGGCGAGGACGCCAAGATTGCCGGCCCCGGCGGCGGCAGCCAGAAGCACGCCGGCGGCCACGCCGCCGACAGCGCCGCCAAGCGCGCCGCTCTGCGTCTTGCCGGGGGATATAGATGGCGCGAGCTTGGGCCCACCGACGGAGCGGCCGACGAAATAGGCGAAGATGTCGGTCGCCCAGACCACGGCGAACAGAAACAGGATTGCGATCAGGCCGGGATGGTCGCCGCCGCGCAGCAGCGCCAGCGATAAGCCGGACAAGGCCGCGTAGGCAAGACCGGCTGCATCCCATTGCGCCGCTCCACGCATACGGGCGCCGACAGCAGCGACCACAACCATGGCCAGGACAAGAGACAGAAGCCACGATGCCGGCA
This sequence comes from Mesorhizobium sp. C264A, assembly GCF_040324515.1. Lineage (NCBI taxonomy): Bacteria > Pseudomonadati > Pseudomonadota > Alphaproteobacteria > Hyphomicrobiales > Phyllobacteriaceae > Mesorhizobium > Mesorhizobium sp. C264A. Next base: position 1,833,334 of record NZ_JAMYVY010000001.1, read on the forward strand.
CGCCTGCAACCAGGGCGACGACGAAAACCAGAAGCAGCGCTTCGGGAATGAAGCCGAGGGTCGCACCGGCCAAGGGGCGCGACATGCGCGCCCATTCATAGAAGATGACCGCCGATATCCCGGCGCAAAGCAGGCGGAACCACAGCCCTCCCAACCAGGTCAGGCCAAGCGCTATTGCGGCCAGCACCAGCGCCGAGACGATGCGAAGCTGAAGATTGTTCATCCCGCCGCCGATCACGAGGCAGCGACATCTTGAGCGGCAAGCCCGCCAAAACGGCGCTCGCGGCCAGCAAAATCGCGCAATGCGTCGGCCAGGTGTTCGCGGCTGAAGTCAGGCCAGTAGCAAGGCAGAAAAACCAATTCGCTGTAGGCTGCCTGCCACAGAAGGAAGTTCGACAGCCGAAGCTCGCCACTGGTGCGGATGACCAGCTCCGGATCGGGAATGCCTGCGGTGTCGAGGGCGCCGGCAAAAGTGTCTGCCGTGATCGCCTCTGCGTCGATCTCGCCGCGCGCCACTGCGGCTGCGAGCTTGCGTGCCGTGCGCACGATCTCGTCGCGCCCGCCATAGTTGAAGGCGATAACCAAGGTCAGCGATTCATTGCGCGCAGTCAGCGATTCGGCCTCTTCGAGCAGGCCCCTGATGTCCGGCTGCAGCCCCGCCCTGTCACCGATGATCCTGACGCGCACGCCGTTCTGGTGCAGTTCGGCCAGATCGCGGCGGATGAACAGCTTCAACAGCCCCATCAGATCGCTGACTTCGGCCTTGGGCCGCGACCAGTTTTCCGACGAGAAGGCATAGACGGTCAGGAAGGAAATGCCGAGACCCGGCGCGGCGCGCACCGTCTTGCGCAACGCCTCGACGCCGGCGCGATGGCCGGCAAGCCGCGGCATGCCGCGCGCCTTTGCCCAGCGTCCGTTTCCATCCATGATGATCGCGACGTGCGCGGGCGTTGCCATGGTCTCGCTTTCGGGCCGGTGTGGGCCGACCCTAAACCTGCATGATTTCAGCTTCCTTATCGGAAAGCAGGTGATCGATGGTGCTGATCGTCTCGTCGGTCAGCTTCTGAACCTGATCGGAGCGCTTGCGCTGATCGTCCTCGCTGATGTCGCCGTCCTTTTCCGCCTTCTTCAAGAAATCCATGCCGTCGCGACGGACATGGCGCACCGCGACGCGGGCGTTCTCGGCGTAGCCATGCGAAATCTTGACCAGTTCCTTGCGGCGCTGCTCGTTGAGCTCGGGCAGCGGAATCCTGAGATTGGTGCCGTCGACGATCGGATTGAAGCCGAGATTGGATTCTCTGATCGCACGGTCGACCGCGCCGACCATCGACTTGTCCCATACCGAAACCGAAATCATGCGCGGCTCCGGTACCGACACGTTGGCCACCTGGTTGATGGGCATGGTGGTGCCGTAGGCCTGGACCTGGATGGCATCGAGCAGATTGCTGGAGGCACGGCCGGTGCGCAGCGAAGCCAGATCGTGCTTGAAGGCGGCGATCGCGCCATCCATGCGCCGCTTGAGGTCGTCGAACTCACCACTCATCTTAGTCTCCTCGACCCGTTTGATCCGGGTTCAGTGCTTAGGGCCTATATCCGGACCCGCTTTCGAAAACTGATCCCCTTTTTAGGAGAGTATACTCCGGGTCACTCGTCGGCGACGATCGTGCAACGGCCGCCGCCCCGCAGAATATCGCCGAAACCACCTTTTTCGTGGATCGAATAGACGATTATCGGGATGTTGTTTTCGCGCGCAAGTGCAATTGCGGCGGTATCCATGATCGAAAGGCCCTTGTTGATGACTTCGGCATGGCTGATGCGCTCGAAGCGGGTCGCATTCGGATCCTTCTTGGGATCGGCCGAATAGACGCCGTCGACCTGGGTGCCCTTGAACAACGCGTCGGCGCCGATCTCGGCGGCGCGCAAGGCCGCGGCCGAATCGGTGGTGAAGAACGGATTGCCGGTGCCGCCGGCGAAAATGACGACCTTGCCCTGGTTCATATAGGCGGTGGCCTGGCGCTGGGAAAAACTCTCGCAAAGTTCGGGCATGGCGATGGCCGACAGCACGACGGCATCGACGCCGATCTTGTTCAGCGAGGTGCGCAGCGCCAGCGAGTTGATGACGGTGGCCAGCATGCCCATGTGGTCGCCGGTGACGCGGTCGCCGCCCTTGGATGCCACCGCCACGCCGCGAAAGATATTGCCGCCGCCAATGACGACGCCGACCTCGATGCCAAGTGCGCGGGCTTCGGCGATGTCGGCGGCGATTCGGTCGACCACCGAGACATCGATGCCGAAATGCTGCTCGCCCATCAACGCTTCGCCCGACGCTTTCAGCAGGACACGTCGATAGAGGGGCTTTGCCGTCATCTGGACCTCGTCATTGTTGCGTGTGGCAGCCTGGGCAGGCCGCCCTCGCGCGGGCGCCGCCGCTGGCGCGATGCCGAGTTCCGATACACGAAGGGCGCCGCGATGTCACGCGGCGCCCCTCGCCCAATTCCGCCTTCCCGTCGCGGCCCGTCAGTTGCTGGTGATGCTGACGGCGTCGCCCTCGACCAGCTGCGGCGGCGCATAACCCAACGGCTTGTCGCCGGTCACGGCGCCGCCGGTAACCCGGGCTTGTATGTCGGAACCGAAATAGGCGTACGGGAATGGCGGCGGTGTCTTGCTGACCGTATCCAGCCGCGCGCGAAGCTCGGCGGGTAAAGTGAAATCCAACGCCGCCAGATTGTCCTGCAACTGCGCCAGCTTGGTGGCGCCAAGAATCACGGTGGCGATGCCCGGTTGCGTTGCCACCCAGTTGAGCGCGACCTGCGCCATGCTGCGTCCGAGTTCGGCGGCAACTTTTTCGAGCTCCGCCACGATCGCCCAGTTGCGCTCGGTGAACTTCTGGAACCCCGGATGAGTGGTGTTGCGAAAGCCGTCGAGCCGGCCGGCATGGCCTTCCTGCGTCGGCCGGTACTTGCCGCTGAGCAGCCCGCTGGCCAGCGGGCTCCACACCATGATTCCTGCGCCATGGCGGGTGCCGAAAGGCACGAACTCATTTTCGATCGAACGCTCCACCAGCGAATATTCAAGCTGCAGGGCCGACACCGGCTCGTAGCCGCGCCACTCGGCGATCGTCTGCGCGCGGGCAGCATACCAGGCCGGCACATCGGACAGGCCGACATGGCGAATTTTGCCCGCACGCACGAGATCATCCATCGTGCGCATGACCTCCTCGGCCGGCGTCAGCCCGTCCCAGACATGGAGGAGGTAGAGGTCGATATAGTCAGTGCCCAACCGCCTCAGCGAGGCGTCCACGGCGCGCAAGATGTTCTTGCGGCCATTGCCACCGGCGTTCGGATTGCCGGGCTCCGCGTTGAAGGTGAATTTCGTGGCGATCACCGCTCTGTCGCGCAAGCCTCGCTCGGCGATGAATTCGCCGAGCCAGGTTTCGGCTGTGCCGCCGGTGTAGAGGTCGGCGGTGTCGAAGAAATTGCCGCCGGCCTCGACATAGGCGTCGGCCATGGCGCGCGCGGTTTCCCTGTCCGCGCCCCAGCCCCATTCGGTGCCAAAGGTCATGGTGCCCAGTGCCAGCCGGCTGACGCGCAGGCCGCTGTTGCCCAGTGTGTAATAGCTCATGGTCATGGTGTTTTTCCTATCCTGATTTCTTGACGCCGGCTCACTGGCCAGGCGTCATCTTGACCCAGGGATTGCCGCGCTCATGCGTGGCGCGGAAAACGAAGCCGTCGACTTTCCAGCCGGTCCCGGAGCGAACCAGATGGTGCTCGTAGGTGCCCCAGACTTCCCACAGCGGGTCGCCATTGCCTTCCATCCGGTTCCAGGCATAGCCGTTCGAAGAGACGGTCGCCGCGTCCGCCTCAAAGATCACCTGGTGATTGGTGCGCAGATGCAGGCTGGTCTTGCTGCCCCTGAGGTTGCCGGCCCAGGTACCGATCAGATTGTCGGAGGGGATGGTGGCGGCAGGCTGTCCTGACAGGCTGCTGAAGTCGACGGTGACACGGTCGGCGAAATAGGAGCGGGCAAGCTTCCAGTCCTGCGCATCGACGGCACGGTCGATGGCATCGGCGATGCGGATGACGGCACGTTCGTCGGCGAGCGCGCGCCAACCGGACGGCTCGGCGCCGCCGGCATCGACCGGCGCTAGGGCAAGACCTGCGGCGAACGTAGCGTGTTTCAAGGCATCCATCTCTCTTCTCCTTTGTGCATCGGTGATGGCAATATGGGTCAGCCTGTCGGCATCGAGAAGATTGAAGTGTTCGCAAGGACTATGCGATATCATGCATGAATGGATCGGGATCTGCTCAGTCATTTGCCTGTCATCGTCGCCGTTGCCCGACGCGGCGGCTTTGCGCTAGCTGCGGCCGAACTGGGCATGTCCCCATCCGCCGTCAGCCATGCGGTGCGCCTCGTGGAGGAGCGGATCGGCCAGCCGCTGTTTGCGCGCACCACGCGCAGCGTCTCGCTGACGGAAGCCGGCAAGGCGCTGGTGGACACGGCAGCCCCTGCCCTCCAGGATATCGCCGACCGGATGGACCGCATCCGAGCCATCAAGGGCCGGCCCTCCGGCTTGCTCAGGTTGAACGTTCCCAACATCGCCGTTCCACTTGCCGTCACTCCCGTGGCCGCCGCGATGGCTGAACGCTATCCTGATGTGACCATCGAATTGCTCACCGACCAGGGGCTGGTGGACATTGTCGGCGAGGGTTTTGATGCCGGCATCCGGCTGGGCGAGATGATCGCACAGGACATGGTCACGGTCCGGCTGACGCCGCCATTCAACGCCGTGATCGTCGCCTCCCCCGCCTATGTCGGCCGGCATGGCCGTCCGCGCGGTGTGGCGGATCTTTCGGACCACAATTGCATCGGCTACCGGCTTGTGCGCTCCGGCGCACTCTATCGCTGGGACCTGACTGAGGACGGCAAGGATGTCATGGCCGAGACGAAGGGTACGGTCATCGTCACCGATTCGCTGGCCGCGATCGACCTTGCGCTTGCCGGCGTCGGGCTGACCTATGTGTTCGAGCCGCTGGTGCGCGCGGAATTGGCCGCCGGCCGCCTCGTTCAGATCCTGCCGCAAACGGCGATCGAGGAGCCCGGCCTCTTCCTTTACTTCCCGCGCAGGGCGTCGACGGCGCCAAAGCTCAGGGCCTTCATCGACACCGCACAAGAAATCGGCCGAGCATCCTTGCGGACACCCGGCCGAGTTGCCTGAGCTGAGAAGCCCCTTTCGGGGCTATTTTTAAAACTACTTCTTCACCGCCGCCGCGACTTCCGCCGCGAAATCGGTCTCTTCCTTTTCGATGCCTTCGCCCAGCGCAAAGCGCAGATAGGCGGAGATCTTGGCCGGAGCGCCGATGTCCTTCTCGGCATCCTTCAGCGCCTGCTCGACAGTGATGTCGGGATTGAGCACGAAGGCCTGCTTGAGGAGCACGACTTCCTCGTAGAACTTGCGCAGGCGGCCTTCGACCATCTTTTCGATGATCGCTTCCGGCTTGCCGGACTGGCGCGCCTGGTCGGCGAAGATCGCCTTCTCGCGCTCGACCGCTGCCGGATCGATCTGCTCGGCGGTCAACGCCAGCGGGTTGGTGGCGGCGACATGCATGGCGACCTGGCGGCCAAAGGCGTTGGCGGCATGCTCATTGCCCGTGGTCTCGATCGCGACCAGAACGCCGAGCTTGCCAAGACCATCGGCAACCGCATTGTGGACGTAGGTTGCGACAGCACCGTGCGGGACGGTGAGCTTGGCCGAACGGCGGAAGCTCATGTTCTCGCCAATGGTGCCAACGGCGTCCTTGATGGTGTCAGTGACCGACTTGTCCGAACCCGGATACTTTGCGGCAGAGACAGCCTCCGTCGTGCCATAAGCAAGCGCGACCTTGGCGACATTGCGAACGATCTCCTGGAACTGCTCGTTGCGGGCCACGAAATCGGTCTCGGAGTTAACCTCGACGATGGCGGCCTCGCGGACGCCGGAGTCGACGCCGATCAGGCCTTCGGCGGCAGTACGGCCAGCCTTCTTGTCGGCCTTGGAAATGCCCTTCTTGCGCAGCCAGTCGACGGCCTCTTCGATGTTGCCGTTGGTCTCGGTCAACGCCGCCTTGCAGTCCATCATGCCCGCGCCGGTCAAGTCGCGGAGTTCTTTGACCTGTGCAGCCGAAATGCTCATTGTCGCCTCTTTGTTTTAAATGCACCGACGCACCACCGGTACTCGGTGATGCGTCCGTCTAGCGTGCCAAATATGAGAATGATGAAGGCCGCAACCGGCCTTCGATTGTCAAGCTTCCGGAGCGTCCGCAGCCGGGGCCGGAGCCGGATCAAGCGCCGGTTCGACCGGAGCTTCGACCGAGGCGCCGATGTCGACGCCGAGCGCGCCCTGCTGGCGGGCGATGCCGTCGATGGCAGCCTTGGCGATCAGGTCGCAATAGAGCTGGATGGCGCGCGCCGCGTCGTCATTACCGGGGATCGGGAAGTCGATCTTGTCCGGATCGCAGTTCGAATCGATGATGGCAACGACCGGAATGCCGAGGCGCTTGGCCTCGAGAATGGCGATCGCTTCCTTGTTGGTGTCGATGACGAACATCAGGTCGGGCGTCGAGCCCATGTCCTTGATACCGCCGAGCGCCTTGTCGAGCTTCTCGCGCTCGCGGTCGAGGTTCAGGCGTTCCTTCTTGGTCAGGCCCTGGGCTTCGCCGGCCAGCATCTCGTCGAGCTTGCGCAGGCGCTGGATCGAATTCGAGATCGTCTTCCAGTTGGTCAGCATGCCGCCGAGCCAACGCGAGTTGACATAGTATTGGGCCGAACGCTGTGCGGCGTCGGCGACGATGTCGGACGCCTGGCGCTTGGTGCCGACGAACAGCACGCGGCCGCCCTTGGCAACGGTGTCGGAAACCTGCTTCAGAGCCTGGTGCAGCAAAGGCACCGTCTGCGACAGGTCGATGATGTGGATGTTGTTGCGGGCGCCGTAGATGTAAGGCGCCATCTTCGGGTTCCAGCGGTGGGTCTGGTGGCCGAAGTGAATGCCAGCTTCCAAAAGCTGGCGCATGCTGAAATCAGGCAGTGCCATTCTTAGTTCCTTTTCCGGTTAGCCTCCACGGACACAGGCATTTTTGGACTTTGTCCTCGAACGCCACCGGAGGTTTCAGCCGGATTTCTCCCGGGCAGACACCAAAGTCCGTGTGTGGAATGAGCGCGCATATAGAGGGGAAGCGCTGCAAACGCAAGCGGTGAGGTGCTTCATCGCTCAGCGTGCGGCAATCAGCGCTCCGGTGCCGATCATGGCGCTGCCGGCGAACCGGTTAATCAGCCGCATGCGTCCGGGCGTCCTGAACCAGCCGGATGCCCTGCCCGCCAGCGCGGCGTAGATGCCCATGGTGAGAATATTGGCGCCGACGACGACTGCCACCACCAGCAGGCCGTCGGCAAACGTCATGGTGTCGAGGTTGAGGATCAGCGGCATGATCGAGGCGTGGAACAGGATCGCCTTCGGGTTGCCGAGCGCCACGGAGGCGCCAAGCAGGAACGACCGCGACAATCCGGTTTGGGGGATTCCTTGCGCAGCCGATTGCGCGGCCGCGGCCCGCCACATCTTGATGCCGAGGAAAATCAGGTAGGCCGCACCGGCGTATTTCAACAGGAGAAACACCCATTCGAAGGTCTGTGCCAGCGCCACCAGCCCGAGCAGTGCCAGGGTGACCAGCACGGCATCGCCGGCGGCAATGCCCATTCCGGCGACGAACGCACGCAGGAAGCCGCGTGCCACGCCGTTGGTGATCACCGTGAACATCGCCGGTCCCGGCGTGGCGGCGGCAAGTGTGATGGCAAGGCAATAAGCCAAGAATGCCGTTAGCGTCACGATCGGCCCTTTCCGTTGGGTACCCGTACGCGCCTGAAGATCGCAACGATCTCCTCGCGGCTGCATTCGATGGCGCCGAGCCGCACCGCCCGGTCGCGCTCGAAGCCGGTTATGTCATAGTGCGGCGCCGATGTCCTGGGCGGCCCCTGGTAGGACGAACGCTTGACACCAAGCTCGGCGGCGAAACGATGCAGTTCGTCCGTATCGTCGGCCATCAGGTGGCACCAGCGATGGCCGGCCCATTTCCAGATCGCCGCATCGACATAGACCGCCATCGGGAATTGCCATCAAGCCTGCCGTGCCAGCGCCGCATTGTTGCTATTTCGAGACCGGGCAAGGCTTGGTCTGATCGAACAGCGACAGGTTGACCAGCTTTCCGGTCATCGAGAACTCGCCATAGTCCATTGTGAGGTCGCGGGTGATGCCGTTCTCGTGCAGCTTGAAGCTGATGCGGTATTCCGGCACCTCTTCGCCCGATTTGTCGGTCTCGTCGAAATAGGCGATGTCGACCGGCCAGTATTTGTCGCCGGCAAGCTTGGCCAGCGCCGGCGCTTCGGGGTCGGCCTTGTCGCCCTCGGCCTTCTTGCCGACGATGACGGTGGTGGTCATCACCTTGTTGGCATCCTCCGAACCGTCGAACAGGCTGGTTTCGTAGAAATTCTCGCCCTTCTCGGCCTTGCCGATCAGTTCGACCAGATGCTGGGTCGGGAACTGAGTGGCGGCGAGTTCCAGGCTGTTCTTCTCGGGCTTGTCGATGTCGACCTTGAGGCCCTTGGTCTCTTTCGTGGCGGTGCCTTTGACCTCCTTGTCTAGGTTCTGGTCGACGAAGGATTTGGTCACGAACGAGAAGGTCTTGCCTTCGGCGTCCTCGAACGTGGTCGTCTGCTGGTCGGTCAGCCTGGTGTTGTCGCCGGTGGCGATCTGGGTGACGAAACGGAATTTTACCGTATAGCCTTCGCAAGGCGAGCCGTTGAACTCATAGACCATGCGGCCGGAAATGCCGGTGATGCCCGAGCGGTCCGACGCCTTGTCGAGGGTAAGATCGTAGACGGCGCGATGCGCCTGCAGCGCCGGCACGGCAAAGGCTGGAGCCATCGAGGACAGCACCGGAACGAGAACGGCGTGGAAGGCAAGGCGCGTTGCGCGCATAAGGGGCTCCGATCGTCGCAGCTGATGGCAGGCCGCAGGTAAAGATGGTCCAGCTTAAAAAAAGTCGTGGCGGAAGCGAGGCAAAAATAGCAATTTCGGCCCGGCCAGCGCGGCGTCTCCAAGCAATAGGGAAATACGATGAGTGAAACAATCGAAAAGCGGCTAAGCGATCTCGGCGTGACGATACCTGCCGCCGCAGCGCCCGCCGCGAACTATGTGCCCTATTGCAGGTCCGGCAATCTTTTGTTCACCGCCGGGCAGTTGCCGCTCAAGGACGGCAAGCTGCAGGCAAGCGGCCTGCTCGGCCGCGACGTCGATACCGAAACCGGCAAGGAAGGCGCAAAGTACTGCGCAATCAATGTCTTGGCCCAAGCAAAAGCAGCACTTGGCGATCTCGAAAAAATCCAGCGTTTGGTCAAGATCACCGTGTTTGTTGCATCAGTGCCGGATTTCGTCGAGCAGCATCTGGTCGCCAATGGCGCCTCCGATTTCCTGGTCGCGGCCCTTGGCGAGCGCGGCAAGCATGCCCGCTCCGCCGTCGGCACCGCCTGTCTGCCGCTTAATGCCGCAGTGGAAATCGAAGCCGTCTTCGAGGTCGCATGAGCAGGACCAAGACAATGACCGACCTTTCCTGGCTGACCGCCCGCCCGGTGGCGCATCGCGGCTTTCACGACATGAACAAGACGCGCTGGGAAAACACGCTGTCGGCCTTCGCTGCTGCCGCCGAGCGCGGCTATGCGATCGAATGCGACGTGCATTTGTCGTCCGACCGCGTCCCCGTCATCATTCATGACGGCGATCTCAGGCGGTTGACCGGCCAGGACGGCTTTGTCTGGCAGCGCACGGCAGCGGAACTGGCGGCGCTCAGGATCGGCGGCACCAAGGACCATGTGCCTTCACTTCAGGAGGTGCTCGACCTGGTCGACGGCCGCGTGCCTTTGGTGGTCGAACTGAAGGGCGTGCCCGGTTACGACGAGGGCCTGGTGGCAAGCGTCGGCAAGATGCTGGAGCGCTACAAGGGCAAGGCGGCGATCATGTCGTTCGACCACTGGCTGGTCCGCGATTTCCCCAGGGATGCGCCTGGCATTCCGGGTGGGCTGACCGCCTATGGCAGGGACAACCAGTTGATCGAGGCGCATTTTGCCATGCTGGCACATGACCTCGCCTTCACCTCCTATGCCGCGGGCGATCTGCCGAACCCGTTCGTCAGCTTCGTGCGCGAAAGGCTTAAAATGCCTGTCATCACCTGGACGGTGCATGACCAGCCGGCGGTGGATCTCACCTTCAAATACGCCGACCAGATGACGTTCGAAGGGTTCGAACCCGATCTGGTCAATGTCGCCTGATGGAAGTGCCTGAAACGTGACTTGTAGCCGCCCCGACAGAGCTTAAATAAGCCCCATGGATCAGGGTGATGAAGGTGACGGGCAAACGGCGAATGCGGAGTTTTCCATCCGCGTTGCCGCCGGCATCAATGCCTTCACCTGCGACGAGTGGAACGGCTTTACCGGCACAACCCGCAGCGACACAGAAAATGGCTATAACCCTCTCGTTTCATATGCTTTTCTGAGCGCGCTTGAAGATTCCGGCTGCGCCGTGCGGCGTACCGGCTGGCAAGGTCATCATCTCAGACTGGAAAATGCCCAAGGCAGATTGCTGGGCGCCGTGCCCTGCTATCTCAAATCGCACAGCCAGGGCGAATATGTCTTCGACCACGGCTGGTCGGATGCGTTCGAACGCGCCGGCGGCAACTACTATCCGAAACTGCAATGCGCCGTGCCGTTCTCTCCGGTCACCGGCCCTCGCCTGCTGGTCAGCAAAGGCGAGGACAGCGCCATTGTGAAGGCCGGTCTCGCAGCGGGCCTGAAGGCGGTGACGGAAAAGCTCGGCGTGTCGTCCGCGCATGTCACCTTCGCCAGTGAAAGCGACGTTGCAACGCTGGAAGCAGCCGGCTTCCTGCACCGCACCGACCAGCAGTTCCACTTCTTCAACGAAGGCTTTTCGACCTATGACGATTTCCTCGCTACGCTGGCATCGCGCAAGCGCAAGGCGATGAAGAAGGAGCGGCGCGAGGCGCTCGCCAACGATATCTCGATCGACCGGCTGACCGGCAAGGACCTGACCGAAAGGGCCTGGGACGATTTCTTCGCCTTCTATATGGACACCGGCAGCCGCAAATGGGGCCGGCCCTATCTCAACCGCAAGTTCTTCTCGCTGATCGGCGAGCGCATGTCCCAGGATATCCTGTTGGTAATGGCCAAGCGCAATGGCCGCTATGTCGCCGGCGCCATCAACTTCATCGGCTCCGATGCGCTCTACGGCCGCAATTGGGGCTGCATCGAGGACCACCCGTTCCTGCATTTCGAAGTTTGCTACCATCAGGCCATCGACTTCGCCATCGAGCGTAAGCTGAAGGTGGTCGAGGCCGGCGCGCAGGGTGAGCACAAGCTGGCGCGCGGCTATCGTCCCGTGACCATGCATTCGGCGCACTACATCGCACATCCCGGCCTGCGCAATGCTGTGGCCGACTATCTCCGGCGGGAACGCCGCGAGGTCGAGCGGATGGGCGAAATCCTGGAAGAGCATACGCCGTTCCGCAAGGATCTTGAGGAATAGCGATCCGCCCCTGCCCTCGCCTGTCGATATCGCCGGACCATCTTGCCGGTCCGGGACAGCTTCGCTACACCGGGAGCATACTCCCGGAGCGCCGCCATGACCGAGGCCTACGACCCCAGCAATATCTTCGCGAAGATCCTGCGCGGCGAAATCCCGTCGCACCGCGTCTACGAGGATGATGCCGTGGTCGCCTTCATGGATGTGATGCCGCAAGGCCCCGGTCACACGCTGGTGGTGCCCAAAGCACCGTCGCGCAATCTGCTCGACGCCGATCCGGCGACGCTCGGCCGGCTGTTCACCACGGTCCAGAAGGTGGCGCTGGCGGTCAAAAGGCTTTCGGCGCTGACGGGGTCACCATCCTGCAGTTCAACGAACCGGCGTCTGGCCAGACCGTCTATCACCTTCATGTCCATGTCATCCCGCGGTTCGAAGGCATCGCCCTCAAGCCGCATACGGGGCAGATGGAGAAGCCCGAAGTGCTGACGGAGAACGCGGCCAGGATCCGGGCAGCGCTGAACGGTTGAGGTGGCGCGCGCCTCACGGCGATGCGCTCAGCCACAATCCACTGCGTCGGTTAGGAAAATATCAAACCACCCGTGATAACGCGCGCCGTACCGGGATGCGTTTGAGTTTTCAAATCGCGGAACATTCGGTTGCGACATCAGAGCCGTTGGTAGAAGCAGCTGCCGGGCGGGCCTTTCTGCGCACCTTGGCGGACGCGTACCGGCGACACCGCCTGCTGCACGCGATGGCCATCGCTGCCCTGCTTTTGGCAGCCGCGGTCGGCCTGCGCACCGGAAACATGCCGGATTTCGGCGTGCTGGAAGACTATGCCCAATACCTTCTTTTCGCTTTCTGGATCGGTGGCTGCGCCTTCGCACTCGGCAGCTTTTTCACCTTGCGCTCATCAAGCGGGATCCTGAACCGCTCGGCACTTTTCTGCGATCGATCGGCGGCGTCTTCGGCGACGCCGAGCGCAACGCCAACAGCCTGAATGGTCTGGCGGCGAGCATTGCGCTCATATCCGCTTTCGGCGTGTTGAAAGGGGCGGTCGCGATCCTTTCGCCATTCGCATGGGATCACGCATTGGCTCAGGCCGACCGGGTGCTGCATTTCGGCCGAGCGCCCCATGAATGGCTATGGCTTATCGTCCAGTCGCCGCTCGCCGTAAGATCGTTCAACCTGGCTTACAATTCCTGGTTCGTCGTCCTTATCGCCTCGGTCTTCATCGCTTGCATCACGCGCAGGGACACGAAGCTGCGTCACCAGTTCCTGATGAGCTTCATGCTCGTGTGGATACTGGCGGGTTTTTTCCTGGCGATGGGCCTGTCTTCGGCAGGGCCGTGCTTTTACGAGCGACTGGGGCTGGGCAGCGACTATCATTCCCTGATGCAAGCACTCGCCGCCGCCGATCGCATCTAACCGATCTGGGCGCTCAGCACGCAGGACATTGTCTGGAGCGGCTATATCGGGGCGACGCTCGGCATATCCGCCTTCCCGTCCATGCATGTGGCGATGGCGGTGCTTTTCGCGCTTTATGCAACACGCCGCTCACGGTTGGCCGGCCTTTTGATGTGGGCATTCGCCGCAATCATCATGGTCGGCTCGGTCGTCCTTGGCTGGCATTATGCCGTGGCTATGCGAGCGTTCTGATTTCGATCGCCATCTGGAAGGCGTGCGGGTACTTCCTGGGCAAGTTTGCACCCGAGGGCGTCGCCGCCTGACCTAACGACATCTGACCTGAAAAGCAGGGGCGCTGTGTCGGCAAACCGGCCAGCCAATGAAAAAAGGGCCCGTCACCGGGCCCTTTTTTCATAGGCGAACTTTTTAGCTCTTGCGCGGCAGTTGCGGCACCAGGCTGCGCTTGCCGCCATCCTTGCCCTTGGGCTCAGGCTCGTCCTTGCCCTTGGGCTGAGGCTTCTGCGCCACCGCCTTCTTGGCGACCGGCTTCTTGGCCACCGCCTTGCGGGCTTTCGGCGCCTCTTCCGGCTCCTGCTTCGGCTGCACCGGGGCTTCGTCGGCCAGTGATTCGAGCTTCAGGCCGGTTTCGCCGGTTTCCTTCTTCTCGACGGTGACGCGCACCGTGCCGCCCTTCTTGAGCTTGCCGAACAGCACCTCGTCGGCCAACGGCTTCTTGATGTGCTCCTGGATGACCCGGCCGAGCGGCCGCGCACCCATGCGCTCATCATAGCCCTTGTCGGCCAGCCAGGCGATCGCGTCCGGCGACAGGTCGAAGGTGACGCCCCGCTCGGAGAGCTGGGCCTCGAGCTGCATAACGAACTTCTGCACCACCTGATGGATGACCGGCACCGGCAGCGAACCGAACGGGATGATCGCATCGAGACGGTTGCGGAACTCCGGCGTGAACAACCGGTTGATGGCCTCGACATCGTCGCCTTCGCGCTTGGTCGATCCGAAACCGATCGCCGCGCGCTGCGCATCGGATGCGCCCGCATTGGTGGTCATGATCAGGATGACGTTGCGGAAGTCGATCTGCTTGCCGTTGTGGTCAGTCAGCTTGCCGTGGTCCATGACCTGCAACAGGATGTTGAACAGGTCCGGATGCGCCTTCTCGACCTCATCTAGCAAGAGTACGCAGTGCGGATGCTGGTCGACGCCGTCGGTGAGCAGACCGCCCTGGTCGAAGCCGACATAGCCGGGAGGCGCGCCGATCAGCCGCGAAACGGTGTGGCGTTCCATATATTCCGACATGTCGAAGCGGATCAGCTCGACGCCGAGCGAGGCAGCCAACTGCTTGGCGACTTCGGTCTTGCCGACGCCGGTCGGGCCTGAGAACAGGTAAGAGCCGATCGGCTTTTCCGGTTCGCGCAGGCCGGCACGCGCCAGCTTGATCGCCGAGGTCAGCGCGGTGATGGCGGTGTCCTGGCCATAGACGACGCGCTTCAGCTCGATGTCGAGGCCTTGCAGCACCTTCTCGTCGTCGGCCGAAACCGTCTTCGGCGGGATGCGGGCCATCGTGGCGATCGTGGCTTCGATCTCCTTGATGCCGATCGTCTTCTTGCGCTTGGCTTCCGGCACCAGCATCTGCGAGGCGCCGGTCTCGTCGATCACGTCGATCGCCTTGTCCGGCAGCTTGCGGTCGTTGATGTAGCGGGCCGACAGTTCCACCGAAGCCTTGATCGCCTCGTTGGTGAACTTCACCTTGTGGAATTCCTCATAATAGGGCTTGAGGCCCTTCATGATCTCGATGGCGTCCTCGATGGTCGGCTCGTTGACGTCGATCTTCTGGAAGCGCCGCACCAGAGCGCGGTCCTTCTCGAAGAACTGGCGGAACTCCTTGTAAGTGGTCGAGCCGATGCAGCGGATGGCACCCGAAGACAGCGCCGGCTTCAACAGGTTCGACGCATCCATGGCGCCGCCTGAGGTGGCGCCGGCCCCGATCACGGTGTGGATCTCGTCGATGAACAGCACGGCGCCCGGATAATCCTCGAGCTCCTTGACGACCTGCTTCAGCCGCTCTTCGAAATCGCCACGGTAGCGGGTGCCGGCCAGAAGCGTGCCCATGTCGAGCGCGAAGATGGTGGCGTCCTGCAGCACTTCGGGCACGTCGCCTTCGACGATGCGCTTGGCCAGACCTTCGGCAATCGCCGTCTTCCCGACGCCGGGATCGCCGACATAGAGCGGGTTGTTCTTGGAGCGGCGGCACAGCACCTGGATGGTGCGGTTGATTTCGCTCTCGCGGCCGATCAGCGGATCGATCTTGCCGGCCTTGGCCTTGTTGTTGAGGTTGACGCAATAAGCCGTCAGCGCATCCTGCTGCTGCTTCTTCTTGCCGCCTTCCTCCTGCGGCTCGGCGCCGTTCTGGCCGCCCTGCTCGTCATCGGCGCCGCGCGGCGAGCGCGTCTCCGATGCGCCGGGGCGCTTGGCGATGCCGTGCGAGATGTAGTTGACCGCGTCGTAGCGGGTCATCTGCTGTTCCTGCAGGAAATAAGCGGCATGGCTCTCGCGCTCGGCAAAGATGGCGACGAGCACGTTGGCGCCGGACACTTCCTCGCGGCCGGATGACTGCACATGGATCACGGCGCGCTGGATGACGCGCTGGAAGCCGGCGGTCGGCTTGGAATCCTCATCGTAACCGGTGACCAGATTGTCGAGTTCGGTGTCGATATAGGTCAGAACGGTGTGCTTCAGCTCGTCGAGATCGACGTTGCAGGCGCGCATAACGGCGGCCGCCTCGGTGTCGTCGATGAGGGCGAGCAGCAGATGTTCTAGGGTTGCATATTCATGGTGCCGCTCATTGGCGAGCGTCAGCGCCTGGTGAAGCGCCTTTTCCAGGCCTTGGGAGAAAGCCGGCATGTTACCTCACTTCTTCTCCATCACGCATTGCAGCGGATGCTGATTCTGTCGGGCGAAATCCATGACCTGAGACACTTTGGTCTCGGCCACCTCGAATGTATAGACCCCGCACTCGCCCACCCCATGATTGTGAACATGAAGCATGATGCGTGTGGCGGCTTCGCGGTCCTTTTGAAAAAAACGCTCCAGGACGTGAACCACGAACTCCATGGGCGTATAGTCGTCGTTCAGGATGAGGACCCTGTAAAGGCTGGGCTTCTTCGTCTTGGTCTTGGTGCGCGTAATGACGGCTGTGCCGCGACCGGCCTCATTGCCGTCGCCGTCACTTTGCATCCGCACCACGCTTGTCGTGGCAGTCAAACCTGAAGTCACGTAATCCTGCCTCTTTCGAATCCCCATGGCGAGTTCGATATGTAGGTGTTCGATGGACGATTTTAAGCCCTTCTTGTTAGCTGACAATATGGCTAGGTGGGCAAACCGAGGCGATTTTCAAAATCGTGAACCGCCAAAGCCCCGGAATTGAAACCGGCATGAAAAAACCCGGCCGCGCATCCGCGACCGGGTCTGTTTTGCAAGCCCGAAAGGCCGTGCCTGGTATTCTCGAGCGAAATTACTTCGCCTTGGCGACAATCGATTCGAAGGGCTTGTAAGCCTCCTTGGCGAGATCGGCATAGAGATCGCCGAACTTGGTCGCCTCGGCAACGAAGCTCTCATAGCTCTGCTTGGCGAAGTCGGACTGGATCTCTACCGCCTTTTCCAGCGACTTGGCGGAGAACAGCTTTTCGACCGCGGCGCTGCCGGCTTCGAAGCTCTTCTTGGTGTATTCGCCAGCTTCAGTGGCGATCGCCTGCGCGCCCTTGGAGAGCGAGGTGAAGCTCTTCAATCCGGTATCGGCAAACTCCTTGCCGTATTTCGAGAAGTCCTCGTAGGTCTGGGTCATTTGACGTTTCCCTTGGCGTTTTGAAGCGCCCTTGCCTGAGCGCCGTTGTGCAATGCACGAGAATATATTGTGCGCTGCACAAAAGTCAAGATTTCAGCGGCATCAGGCCGCGCTGCGCCGGCAACAGCTAAAATTCGAATAAAGAAAGGCTCAAGCCCGAGGAAAATGGTGAACGCGCCGGTTACCATAAACGGATTGGTAACGCTGGCCGCGATAGTTTGACGACAAGTGAGGTCGGATCCCTTTGCCGCCTCCATGGCAATGAGTTTCAAAGGAACTATCAGTGCGTCAGGCGTTGTCGGTCTTCGGTTCAAAATCCGCATCTTCCCTCAAAACGATCATGATCCTCGCTTTGGCGATGTCATTTGTCGTTGCGGATGCCGCGTCCTCGATGGCCGCCAGGTCTTCGGCGATCGTCGTCGACGCCAAGACCGGCAAGGTGCTTTATTCCTCCGATGCCAACGGCCGGCGCTACCCGGCGTCGCTGACCAAGATGATGACGCTCTATCTGACCTTCGAGGCCATGGCGAAGGGCCGGATCAGCAGGAACACGCCCGTGCCGTTCTCGGCCAAAGCGGCGGCCGAACCGCCGACCAAGCTCGGCGTCAAGGCGGGCGGAGCGGTTTCGGTCGAGACCGCCATCCTGTCGATGGTGACCAAGTCGGCCAATGATTCGGCGACCGCGCTCGGCGAACTGCTCGGCGGCAGCGAAAGCAATTTCGCCCGCATGATGACCGCCAAGGCGCGCGCGCTCGGCATGGACGGCACCGTGTTTCGCAATGCCAACGGCCTGCCCGATCCCGGCCAGTTCACAACCGCCCACGACATGGCGATGCTCGGCATAGCGCTCAGGGAACATTATCCGCAGTATTACGGCTATTTCTCGCAGCGCTCCTTCCTTTACGGCCGCCAGCGCATCAATGGCCACAACCGTCTGCTCGGCCGCATCAAGGGCGTCGACGGCATCAAGACCGGCTATACCCGCGCCTCCGGCTTCAACCTCGTCTCGTCGGTTTCGGATGGCAACCGCCGCCTCGTCGCCGTCGTCATGGGCGGCACTTCGGGGCGCAGCCGCGACAACCAGATGGCCGGCCTGATCAACGCCTACATGCCGCGCGCATCGACCCGCGGCGGCGGCGCCCTGGTCGCCAAGGCCGGCGGCGACAATCCGGTCAAAGGGCTGGCCAAGGTCTTCCTGCCCAAGCATGACGCGCCGACGCCGGATGGCAAGCCGATCGTTGAAGACGATGCCGTAGCGTCCAATGACGATCCGACATCCGCTGACGAGCAGTCTGCTGAAGGCCAGTCTGCCGACGAACAGACGGTGGCCGCGGTCGAAGAGCCCGCCCCCGTCGTCAAGACCAGGAAGGTCAAGACCGTCATCGTGACGGCGCCGAAGGTCGAAACTGCGCAGATTGTGGCTGCCTATGCCGAACCCACGCCTGTATCCCACAGGCGGTCGACCCGGTCAACACGGCCTCGGTGCCGGCTGGTTGGGCGGTGCAGGTGGCGTCGTCGCCCAAGCAGTCCGAAGCCAAGGCTTTCCTCGACAAGACCGCCAAGCTGGCGCCCAAAGTTCTTGGGGCTGCTTCCGGTTTCACCGTCGCCTTCGAAAAGGATGGCGAGACCTATTACCGCGCCCGGTTCGGCGGCTTCCGCTCGAAGGACGCGGCCTGGAATGCCTGCAATGCCCTGAAGAAAAAGAAAATCGCCTGCTACGCCGTCCAACAGTAGGGCGGCGTCGGAACCATCTCCCGGAAATTTACTGCGTCGAAGGAGACTAGTTGTGATTGGAGAGCAAGACGTCCTTGGCTTCGTTGATCCGCGCCGCCAGGAAAGACGTGCCGCCGATGTCGGGGTGCAGGCGCTGCATCAGGCGGCGGTGCGCCTTGCGGACATCCGCCGCGGCGGCCCCCGCTTCAAGACCAAGGATCTTGTAGGCCTCCTCCTTAGTCATGGCGCCCGCACCTGGCGCAACACCCAGCCCTTCGCCACCGTTCGCCTCAGCGTCTTTGCGCCAGACGGGAAAACGGCCGTCAAGATACGTCTCTAGGAGCTGGCGGCTCTCCGGGTCGCCGGGGAGTTCGCGGTAAAGCTGCTGCAGCTCGGCCAGGCCCATCGCGCCCAGCATCTTGCCTTCATGGCGGCCGGCCAGAACCAGGCCTTCAAGCCCGCCCGTATCGTGATCAAGCTCCATTTCCAGTGCGGCGGTCCGCACCGTCGAGCGCTTGCCGGGCGCCGGCCCGACCGACGGCCGCTTCATTCGCATCGAACCGTACCAGGCAAGGGCCGCGGCCAGAATGAGGCCGGCAATGCCTTCGCGCCCGACCACCAGCACGGCGAGCCCGACCAGCGCCAGAAGCACCGGCCCGAGCGTGCGCATGCCGCTTGCCAGTTTTTGCGCATCGGCACGGACAAAGATCGTCGCCGCGCCGAGCAGCACCAGAAACAGTGCAACAAGTGCAATGATAGCGCCCATCAATTCCCGCCGCCCCTGAGATGCTCGATCAGCAGCCGATATCCCGGCCTGTCCCTTGCCTCGAGCGCCTTCAATCCGCCCGTCGCATAGACGGCAACCGCCGAAAGCAGCCCGGCCAAGGTCGCGGCAGCCCGCCGATCAAATCGGAACCAAGCCCCTTTGGACAGCCGCGCAATCTCCTTGAACGCCTTTTCTGCGCCGGGATCATGGCCTTCCTGGAAGACGAAGACGGGAACGCCGTGCAGACCGAGGCTGCCGGCCTTCTGCGCCAGGTCGTCGATATCCTCTTCCATGGCGTCGCCGATATAGACCAGAGCATTGACCTTGGCAGCCGCCGTTTCCTTCAGCGCATGCGCCAGCACCTTGCCGATCTGGGTGTGGCCGGCACGGCAGTCGATCCGCGTCATCAGCTGCTTCAGGGCATTGGTGTCGGCGACAAAAGCCGACGAGCGGCACTCGCCCAACCCGCGAAAATAGGCCAGTTGGACGCTGAGGGTGCCGGCCTTGCCGACGGCGTCGAACATTTCGCCCTGCAGCTTGATGGCGAGATCCCAGGTCGGCTGGCGGCTCATCGTTGCGTCGAGGGCAAGGATCAGCCGGCCCGTGCCGGTCGCGACAAGCGTCCGGGCCTGACGGATAAAGGCGTCGATCTCGCCGGCATTGGATTGAGGCTTGACCGGCGCAGGATCGGCCCTTGCGGGCACGCGCTGCTTCTTGTCGCTCATAAGAAGCAAGATGTGGCGTTGTCGGCCCCCTTGCAAGTCCAGCCTTGGACAAGATGAAGGGCCAGCGCTCGACGCTCTGGGAGAAGCGGCCGCGCCGTGGCCTTACAACAAGCCCAGATCGGCGAGCTCGCGCTTCAGTTTCGGCGGCATCTCGACCATTCCGGCCTTGCCCTTGCCGATATCGGCGGGCGCATCCGACGGTTTGAGATAACGCCAGCCCTGGAAGGCGCGGCGCGGCTGCCAGTCGGTGCGGACGACGTCGAGGTCGAGCATCAGGCGGCAACGGCCGATGCCTTCGTCGTCGGTAAAGGGCCTGATATCAGTGATCAACTGGCGGCATTGCACGCTGCCCTTGATCACCCAATAAAGCGAACCGCCATCGGTGACCTCGGCGCCGCGCGTCGGCACCATGCGGGTGGTGTGCCAGTGCTCGGCGGGTTCGCCGGCGCGGCGGCGCTCATCGAGGCGGAAGGCGATCCATTCTTCGAGGTCCTCGACGCTGTCGCAACCGACGCACAGTTTTAGGAGATTGAGTGCCATCGCTTAAGGTTTAGTCCGGCGCGCGATTGCGTCAACGGCCCTGCCCGACTTCTCCACAGTGCCAGTGGCGTTGCACGGTCAGCATTCCACGACATTGACGGCGAGCCCACCAAGGCTGGTTTCCTTGTACTTCTCGTTCATGTCGAGGCCCGTCTGGCGCATTGTTTCGATCGCGGCGTCGAGCGGCACGAAATGGACGCCGTCGCCTTTGATCGCCAGAGAGGCGGCGGTGACCGCCTTGACGGCGCCGAGCGCGTTGCGCTCGATGCAAGGCACCTGGACCAGACCGCCGACTGGATCGCAAGTCATGCCGAGATGATGTTCGAGCGCGATTTCGGCGGCGTTCTCGACCTGCTCGGGCGTGCCGCCCATGACGGCGCAGAGACCCGCGGCAGCCATCGCCGAGGCCGAACCGACCTCGCCCTGGCAGCCGACCTCGGCGCCGGAGATCGAGGCATTGGTCTTGATGATGCCGCCGACGGCGGCGGCCGTGAGCAGGAAGTCGCGGATGCTCGGCTGGTCGGCCTCGGGGTGGAAATGCAGCCAGTAACGCAGCACCGCCGGCAATGTGCCGGCCGCACCATTGGTGGGCGCGGTGACGACGCGTCCACCGGCGGCGTTCTCTTCGTTCACCGCCATGGCGTAGATCGACAGCCAGTCATTGGCCAGCAAAGGGTTGGGCTTGTTCTGCTGCCATTGCTCCTGCAGCTTGTCGTGCAGCATGCGGGCACGACGGCGCACTTTCAGCCCGCCCGGCATGATGCCGTCCTGCGACAGGCCGCGGTCGATGCAGCCCTTCATGGCGCCCCAGATCGCATCAAGGCCGCTGTCGAGCTCCTCGCGCGACATATGCGTCTCTTCATTGATGCGCTTCATGTCGGCGATAGACAGGCCGCTTTTGCCTGCCATCTTCAGCATCTCGACGGCGTTCTTGAAGGGATAGGGCACCTTCTTGCCTTCTGTGGTCACCGAGCCCTTGACCTTCATCCGCTGCAGCTCTTCCTCGGACACCACGAAGCCGCCGCCGATGGAATAATAGATGCGCTTGAGCAGCAGCCGGTCGCCGGCATCGTAAGCGTAGAAGGCCATGCCGTTGGCGTGGCCGGTGAGCGGCGTCTTGCGGTCGAGCACCAGATCCGTCGCCGGGTCGAAGCGATAGGAGGGATGGCCGTGTGGCGATATCCGCTTCTCGGCGGCGATGCGCGTGGCGATTCCCTCGGCCTGATCGGGATCGACCGTCTGCGGTGTCAGGCCGGCAAGGCCGAGGACAACGGCGCGATCCGAGCCGTGGCCGATACCGGTATAGGCGAGCGAGCCGTGCAGGCTGGCGCCAATGCGATCGACCTTGACTCCGGCCGGGCGCGGCCAGTCATCTCCGGCGATCTCGTCGAGAAACCGCCGCGCCGCCGTCATCGGTCCCATCGTGTGCGAACTCGACGGTCCGATGCCGATCTTGAACAAGTCGAAAACCGAAAGAAACACGCTGCGCCGTCTCCGGGAATGGGATCAAGACCTACATATAGGACTTTCCATGATGTTTGTGCTGTTTTGCGGATTGCGGCGCTGCACCTGCCGACCTTGTTTGCTCCGGCAGCGACATCCCCGGCTGAAAGCGCGTCGCGCTGAAACGGATTCATGCGACGCGCTTTAAGTTCTTGTTTTAATGCATGTCGTTGTCCCAGAACCGAAGCTCACTTCTGGGCGACATGCTTTGGAGCATCGAACTGACCGCTTTGCCTGTGGTAAAAGGGGGCATGGGCGATTCCTTCCATCTGTCGACGGCCGATCTGGCGGCGCTGGCTTTTTTCCTGCTCGCATGGTTGCTGCATACGCTCGCGTCCGACGGCAGACTGGTCAGCCGGGTGTCGTTGACGATGGCCATGAACGTGCAGCGCGAGGCCTGGATGCGCACCATGGCCGAGCGCGAAATTCGCATCGTCGACACCGCCATCATGAGCCGCCTGCAGCAGGGCACCGCTTTTTTCGCCTCCAGTTCGCTGATTGCGCTCGGTGGCTGCTTTGCGCTGCTTGGCGCCTCGGATCAGGTCCTTGCCGTGCTGAACGACCTGCCGTTGAACGCGACCTCATCGCGCTCCGCCTTTCAGATCAAGGTCTTTGGCCTGGTGCTGATCCTAGCCTTCGCCTTCTTCAAGTTCGGCTGGGCCTACCGTCTCTTCAACTACTGCACGATCCTGATCGGCGCGGTGCCGATCCCCTATGGCGAGGCGTCACGCAACCCGGTCAGCGAAACGGCGGTGTGGCGCGCGGCGCGCATGAACATGCTGGCCGGCAAGCATTTCAATTCAGGCCTGCGCGCGGTGTTCTTCTCGATCGGCTATCTCGGCTGGTTCGTCGACCCGATCGTGTTCGTGCTGTCGACGCTGCTGCTTCTGGCGGTGCTGGTGCGGCGCCAGTTCTTTTCAGCGGCGCGACAAGCCGTGATCGGTCAGCCGCCCGGGCCGGGGAAAAGCTGGTCGATCCGGCCCGATAGCCAATAGGCGGCGAGGCCGATCCATTCGCGGATCGCAATGGTGGTGGTCTGCAGCGAATCGGGTGCGTTGTCGCGAAACAGGCCAAAGCCTTCCTTGCCCGAGGTGCGATAGTCGACCGGCCACGGGACCGTCTGAAAGCCGGCCTTGTCGAACAGCGCCTTGGCGCGCGGCATGTGGAAGGCGGAGGTGACAAGCAGCCAGGTCTCGCCCGGTTTCGGTGTTACCAGTTCCTTGGTGAAGACCGCATTCTCATAGGTGTTGCGGGATTTGTTATCGAGCATCAGGCGATCGGCGTCGACGCCAAGCGCACCGAGCAGGCGCGGCGCGGTGGCCGCATCGCCCTCGCCATCGATGAACAGTTCACCGGTGCCGCCGGAGATAACCACTTTCGCCTCGGGAAAGCGCCGGGCAAGGATCGCCGTCTCGACCATGCGGTCGCCGCCGGAATTCAGCTCATAGCCGCCGCGCGCCAGGTTGATGGCGCCCTCGAAACCGCCGCCGAGCACGACGATGCCGTCGACCTTCTGCGGCAGCGGCGGCTTTGGGAAGCGCTCTTCGAGCGGATTGAGCATCATGGCGCCAAGCGACGTCCAGGCCGACAGCGCCAGAATCAGGAAGGCGAACACACTGCCCGTCGCCGCCAATCGCCGGCGGCCGATCAGCGCCGCGAGCAAGCCGGCAAGCAGCAGGAAGATCGCCAGGTTGAGTGGTTGGACGAAGAACCAGAATATCTTGGAGAGATAGAAGAACATTGCCTGCCTATCTCCAGCTCAAATTGTGACGGCCGATGAAGTGCTCGACCGCACTCGCTACCGCTTCCGCTTCGAGGCGGCTTAACTCCCTGCCGAAAACAAGGACGCCGTTCGCGTTGGTCAAGCTGATGACTTCCGACAGTCCCACTTCGTCCGTGGGATAGGTGTGGTCGAGGATTTCGACCCTAAGATGCCCTTTCAAAGGCAGTGACCACCGATTTCGCAAAGAACCCCTCACCGAGCGCACGGCTGCGGTGTCGGTCAGCCGCAGGGTTTCCCTGCCGAACACCCGCCAGATGAAATCCTTGCCCAGGAAATAGGTGAAGAGGGCAATGACCGCCACGAAGGACAGCAGGCCGAGCGTGCCGCTGGTGAGCGTTGCGGACGACATATCCGTCAATCCCATGTAGCCGGTGTAGGCGACGATCGCGGCCCCGATCAGGACAAAGACGGTCCTGAAATCCGAGGTGCGTGGCGGGTTCATGATCAGCAGTTCGTTTCCCGTCTCGACCATGGAAATGCGAGACGGAGGCGGCATGCTACCACCACTTCTCCGGCTGGAAGGTTCCCGCCGCCTGCTCGATGACGGCGGCTGTCTGGAACAGGGTTTCCTCGTCGAAGGGGCGGCCAATCAGCTGCAGGCCGAGCGGCAGGCCCTTGGCATCGAGGCCGGCAGGCACGGCAATGCCCGGCAGTCCGGCCATGTTCACGGTCACCGTGAAAATGTCGTTGAGGTACATTTTCACCGGATCGGCGGCCATGTCCTCGTCAGCGATACCGAAGGCGGCCGACGGCGTCGCCGGCGTCAGGATGACGTCGACGCCGTCGGCAAAAACCGTCTCGAAGTCGCGCTTGATCAAATTGCGCACCTTCTGCGCCTGCAGATAGTAGGCATCGTAATAGCCTGCCGACAGCACATAGGTGCCGATCATGATGCGACGCTTGACCTCCCGACCGAACCCGGCGGCTCGGGTCTTTTCGTACATGTCGACAATGTCCTGGCCCGGCACGCGCAGGCCGTAGCGGACGCCGTCATAGCGCGCCAGATTGGATGACGCTTCGGCGGGCGCAACGATATAATAAGCCGGCAAAGCGTATTTGGTGTGCGGCAGCGAGATGTCGACGATCTCGGCGCCGGCATCCCTGAGCCAGGCAATGCCCTTCTGCCACAGCGCCTCGATCTCTTCCGGCATGCCGTCGACGCGGTATTCCCGGGGAATGCCGACCTTCATGCCCCTGATCGGTTTGCCGATCGCCGCCTCGTAATCCGGCACCGGCCGGTCGACGGAAGTGGTGTCCTTGGGGTCGACCGAGGCCATGGACTTCAGCATGATCGCGGCATCGCGCACGTCCCGGGCGATCGGGCCGGCCTGATCGAGCGACGAAGCGAAGGCGACGATGCCCCAGCGCGAGCAGCGGCCATAGGTCGGCTTGATGCCGACGGTGCCGGTGAAGGCGGCTGGCTGGCGGATCGAGCCGCCGGTGTCGGTGGCGGTGGCGCCGGCGCACAGGAAAGCCGAGACGGCGGAAGCCGAGCCCCCCGACGAGCCCCCGGCACCAGTTGGGCATTGTCCAGCGTGCGCGCGGTCTTCGTGCCGCCGGCCGAAACGAAACCGCCATCGCCCTGATGCGTGGTCGGCATCACCACCGTGTCGAGGCGCGAACGCCGCCACGGATTGACGACAGGGCCGTAATAGGAGGTCTCGTTGGACGAGCCCATGGCGAACTCGTCCATGTTGAGCTTGCCCAGCATGACGGCGCCGTCTGCCCACAGATTGGCGGTGACTGTCGATTCGTAGCGCGGCTTGAAGCCGTCGAGCACATGGCTGCAGGCCTGGGTGTGGACACCTTCGGTGCCGAACAGATCCTTGATGCCGAGCGGGATGCCCTCCAGCGCACCGCCCTGGCCCTTGGCGAGCCTGGCGTCGGAAGCTTTGGCCATATCGCGCGCCTTGTCGCCGGTGACGACGATGTAGGCATTGAGCACCGGATTGGCGCGCTCGATGGCACCGAGATAGGCCTCGGTGATTTCGACGGCAGAAATCTCCTTGGCGCGCAGCTTGGCGCGCGCCTGCGAAATTGTCAGATGGGTCAGTTCGCTCATCAAAGGCTCTTTTCGTAAAACACCGACCACTCGGAATCGGGATAATCCAGCACCGGCCCGCAGCGCGAGAAGCCGGCGCGTTCATAGACGGTCCAGGCGGCGGGATGGCGGTCGCCGGTTTCCAGCACCAGACGCTTCAGCCCTTCGCTGCGCGCCAGCGTTTCGACATGTTCGACGATCTTGGCGCCGATCTTCCTGCCGCGATGCGAAGGCCGCGTGTACATACGCTTGACCTCACCGACGCGGGCATCATGGCGCTTCAGCGCGCCGCAGCCGATGGCTTGCCCGTCGTCGCGGGCGATAAAGACGGTGGTGTCGTCGCCAGCCATCTGCTCGACCGTCAGATGGTAGCAATGCTCCGGCGGCGTCAGTTCGAGCAGAGCCGCGTTGAGCTCCTCGACCAAAGCGCGGACATCGTCCTGCAGCGGCGTTTCGACGGCGATCTCGATTGCCATCGGCCAGCTACTCCACGACCTTCGGCACGAGGAAGAAATTCTCGTCAGTGGCCGGCGCGTTGGCGACGATATCGGCAGCCTTGTTGCCGTCGGTGACGATGTCTTGGCGCTTCTTCATCTCCATCGGCGTCACCGATGTCATCGGTTCGACGCCGGAGACATCAACCTCGTTCAGCTGCTCGACAAAGCCCAGAATGGCGTTCAGCTCGCCGGTCATGCGCTCGGCATCCTCCTCGCTCACCGCAATGCGGGCGAGACGCGCGACGCGCTTCACAGTTTGCAGATCAACGGACATGTCTTTAGCCTTTGGGAAAACCAGATGGCGCTATAGCGGCGTGGCGCGTGCCGCGCAACATCGATCGTGCTTGGGGATAGAGCCCGTTCATGCCAGGGCGGCATTTCAGCCTAGGGCAGCGATACACCCTCGCACAGATAATAGCTGCCGCCATTGCCGGCCTGCTCGCCTTCGTCGGCGGTCGGGCGCACCGAGACGATGTCGATTTGGGTCGCGTTCATCTGCGTGATCGACAGTATATCGGGAAAGAGAAAGCCCGGCTCCTGGCAGATGGCAGTGACCGCCCAGCTCGGCGAGCGCGTCGCCTTGGTGACCTGGACGAACTCGCAATTATACTCGACGCTTTGCAGGCCGTCCGCCGACAAGATGACATTGCCGGTGTCAATCAGCGTCTGCAGCGTGTCCTTTTTGGCTTGCGCGCAAAGCTCCTGGGTCTGGAGGTAAACGCCCTTGATGAAGTCCTCGGCGGCGGATGCGGGCGACGCAGCGACCAGCATCGAAACGCAAAGAGTCTCTCTCAAACCCATGGTTTAATTCCCCTTTGCGACAAGGGATCGTTTCAACGATCGCTCTATAGTGTGATCGTTTGGCCGATGGCTGGCAAGGCTACGTCGACACCTGATCCTTCGAGGCCGGCCACGAACTTCTCCGCCGTCGCGTCGATGATCGGGAAGGTGCCGAAGTGGCATGGCACGACGGTGTCGAAGTGGAAGAAGCGCCGGCAGGCCAGGGCCGCCACCGCGCCGCCCATGGTGAAGCGGTCGCCGACCGGCACGAGGCCGATCTTCGGCTCATGCAATTCCTCGATCAGCGCCATATCGGAGAAGATGTCGGTGTCGCCCATATGGTAGAGCGTCTTGTCCTCCGGGAAATGCAGGACCAGCCCGTTGGGATTGCCGAGGTAGACGTTCTGGCCGCCATCGAGCCCAAACGACGAGGAATGCAGTGCCTGCACGAAGGTGGTGGTGAAGGCACCGCAATCGACGGTGCCGCCATGATTGCCGGGATTGATCTTCTTGCCGTCGACGCCCTTGCCGACCAGGTACATGCAGATCTCGTAATTGGCGACCAGCTGGGCGCCGCTCTTCTTCAGCACCTCCACCGCGCCGCTGACATGATCACTGTGGCCGTGGGTCAGAAGCACATGGGTGACGCCTTCCGCCGGCCCCTCCCAGCCGCTCGTCCATGATGGGTTGCCGACGAGATAGGGGTCGATCAGGATGGTCGCGCCTGATGTCTCGACGCGGAAGGCGGAATGTCCGTACCAGGTCAATTTCATCGATCGTGTTCCTCGATTTTTGGTTGCGCCGGAAGATAGAACGCCGGCAGCAAAATTAAAGTGACATAGTGTGCTCGCGCTTCAAAAGAACGTGTCGCGCTCTTTGTGACGGCAAGTCTGGGTCGCAATAGACTGAGTCACGGTAACGCTGGTTGGGGAAAGCCGTTGGGCATCATAGCAATCGAGGATCTGCCGACACGCCTGGAGGGCGGCAGGACGCTGGCAGGGCTCGACCTCGGCGACAAGACGATCGGTGTCGCCGTTTCCGACCGCGGCCTGTCCTTTGCCCATCCGCGCCCTGTCATCCTGCGTAAAAAGTTTTCGCTGGATGCGGCAGCGCTGCTCGCCCAGCTGCAGAAGGACAATGTCGGTGCGTTTGTACTCGGTCTCCCCATCAACATGGACGGTTCGGAAGGTCCCCGCGCCCAGAAGTCGCGCGCCTTCGTGCGCAACATGGCAGGCATAACCGACCTGCCCTTCGTGCTGTGGGACGAGCGGCTGTCGACGGTGGCGGCGGAGCGGACGCTGATCGAGATGGATTTCTCGCGCCGAAAGCGCGCCGGCAAGATCGATTCGGCGGCTGCGGCCTTTATTCTGCAGGGAGTTCTGGACCGGCTCCAGTCGCTTGACCCACGCGATCGGACGGAACCGGATTCCCCGCCTGCCGCCTGACCCGGGCCGTGATGTTGCGGCGGCGGCGAAACGCCCACAATGCCATCAGCAGGAAGCCGTCAAAGACGCAGGCCCTTGCCACCATGCCCGGAATGATCGCCGGATCGATGCCCAGCATCTGCCCGTAGAGCTGGAACACGAAATCATGCAGCTGCCGGCTGAGCATGACGTAGCCGAAATTGATGTCGTTGAGCGACAGGAAGAACCAGCCCCAGAACAGAGCGAGTGGCGCGGCCCACAATGCGAACAGCGTGCGCATCAGTGACCGTCCCTGCGGCTCGAACCGCCTCTGGGACCGCTGGGACCAATGTCCGGACGGCCGGAAATGCGCGACAGCAAGGAGCCGTGCGCGGCACCCTTGGCCATGGCATGGGCGGTGGCGCGGCTCTCTGCCTCCCGCGAAACCATGACGGCGAAGACCGACCTCCGCTCTGCCAGCATGGCGACATAGGAGGCCAGAAGTGCCGCCAATTGCACGGCGACAACCAAAAACAGGCCGTTGATGCCTCGCGCTGCGCCGCCGATCAGGATGAGCGACAACACCGCGGATGCCGAAATGAAGGCGGTCCGCGCCACACTGTCGGCTCCGTCCGGGCTCGCTGCGGCGTTAACCAGGCTCTCGACGAAGACCCAGCAAAACAGCACCGCCACGACCAGCAAGGCGATGGCCAGCGGCGCCACGACGGCAGCATTGTCGACATCGGCCAGACGAGTGTTTTCCACGACGACGCCGAGCACGCCCAGAGCGCCCGCAACGCCGCGGTTTCCATCGACACAGATGAACGCCAGCAGGGCGAAAACCAGCGCCCAGTGCAAGGCCAGAAAGGACGTCAAAATGTGCCGCATGGCATTCCTGCTTTGGTGACAAAGACAGTGGGGTCTGCGGCCTGCGGCTGCAACGGAAACCATTCGTTAAGGTTAACGGCTTTCCACAGGCAGGCAAATTCGTTCAAGGCCTGGCGGAAGGCCCTCAATTCACCGGCGGATAGAGCGTGTCGATGATCATGCGCGCATCGTGGCGCGAATCGAGCATGCCATAGGTGTTGCGCCACTGGCCGGCGAGCCGCGTCTCGACGAAGGCGTCCGCAATCCGCCCTGCCCCCAGCCGGCGCAATTCCGCAGCTGCCGCCGACAGCGCCAGCTGTTCGGTCAGCAGGCGGGCCGACCCCTCATCGGTGCCGGCTACCTGCATGGCCGCCTTGAGCACGCCAATGGTTCCGCGTCCGCCGGCGCCGAGATCGCGGTCGATGCCGGCCAGCACCTCCTCGAACAGGCCGGGCGCGCGGCCGAGCACGCGCAGCACGTCGAGCGCCATGACATTGCCTGAGCCCTCCCAGATCGCATTGACCGGGGCTTCGCGGTAGTAGCGGGCGAGCGGCGCTTCCTCGACATAGCCATTGCCGCCGAGGCACTCCATCGCCTCATAGAGCAGTGGCGGCGCGATCTTGCAGACCCAGTATTTGACCACCGGGGTCATGGCGCGGGCAAAAGCAGCCTCGCCGCGGTCGCCGGCAGCCTCGTCGAAGGAGCGCGCCAGTCGGAACGAGAGTGCCGTGGCGGCGGCGACATCGAGCGCCATGTCCGCCAGCACGCGCTGCATCAGCGGCTGTTCGATCAGCGTCGAGCCGGCCACCTGGCGGTGACGGGCGTGATGCACGGCCTCAGCCAGCCCCGCTCGCATGATTGCCGACGAGGCGACGGCGCAGTCGAGCCGGGTCAGCGTGACCATGTCCATGATCGTCTTTATGCCGGCGCCGGGCTCGCCGACCATCTCGCCGATGGCGTTGACGAACTCTACCTCCGATGAGGCGTTGGAGCGGTTGCCGAGCTTGTCCTTCAGCCGCTGAAAGCGGAAGCCGTTGCCGGAACCGTCGCCGAGGATGCGCGGGACGAGAAAACAGGAAAGCCCTTCCGGCGCCTGTCCAAGCACGAGAAAAGCGTCCGACATCGGCGCCGACATGAACCATTTGTGGCCGGTGAGGCGATAAAAGCCGCTGCCGGCGCGTTCGGCCCGTGTGGTGTTGGCGCGCACGTCGGTGCCGCCCTGCTTTTCGGTCATGCCCATGCCGAGCGTCAGCCCGGTCTTGTCGACCGGCGGCTTCTGACTCTGGTCGTATTTGCGCGTCGTCACGCGCGGCGCCCATTCGCGAAACAGCTTTGGGCTGGCCATCAGGGCGGCCAGCGAAGCGCTGGTCATGGTGATGGGGCAGAGATGCCCGGTCTCGAGTTCGGCGGTCAGGTAGAAACGCGCGGCGCGCACCTGATGGCGACGGCCGATCTCGCTATCGCCGTTTTCCCAGATCGAGGAATGCAGGCCGCCGGCAACCGAGCGGCGCATCAGCGCATGATAGGCCGGATGGAATTCGACGAGGTCGATGCGCCGGCCCTGACGGTCATGCGTGCGGAGCTTCGGCGTCTCGACATTGGCGAGGCGCGCCAGCTCCTGCGCCTCCTGCGTCAGGACGAACCGGCCAAGCCCGTCGAGGTCCTTGCGCACCGGATCGGAAAAACGCTCGGCAAGCTGGATCAGCAACGGATCGCCCCGCCAGGCGTTGCCGCCCGTCAGCGGCGGCGGCTGGTTGGTCACGTCGTCGGTCACGCCCAATCCTTCTGAAAGTAGAAGGGCCTTCTAACGCTAGAAAGGCACTTATCATCACAAGGCTTCGAATCCGAAGCAATCGGCTAGATATAGCCCAAGGCAGGCGTCGCGCGCGACGAAAATACCGGGGAGAAAGGCCGCAATGCCAAGCTGACGCTTGCGGCAAGGAATTCTCCCCCTATAGCAGCGCCTTGAGATGACCGACGCTTCGTCCCTGCCGCTTTATCCTCACCGCCATCTTCTGGGCATCCGCGATCTTTCCCCCGGTGACATCGAGCTTCTGCTCGACCGGGCCGATCGCGCCGTCGCCATTTCGCGGCAGTCCGAAAAGAAGACCTCGACGCTGCGCGGCCGCACCCAGATCAACCTCTTCTACGAAGCCTCGACGCGCACGCAGTCGTCGTTCGAACTGGCCGGGAAACGGCTCGGCGCCGACGTCATGAACATGTCGGTGGCGAGCTCTTCGGTGAAGAAGGGCGAGACGCTGATCGACACGGCGATGACGCTGAACGCCATGCGGCCCGACATCCTGATCATCCGCCACCAATCGGCGGGCGCCGCCGCCCTTTTGGCGCAGAAGGTTGGCTGCTCGGTGGTCAATGCCGGCGACGGCGCGCATGAACACCCGACGCAGGCGCTGCTCGACGCGCTGACCATCCGCCGTGCCAAGGGGCCGCTGTCGAAACTGATCGTAGCGATCTGCGGCGACATCCTGCATTCGCGCGTCGCGCGTTCCAACATCATGCTGTTGAACGCGCTTGGCGCGCAGGTGCGGGTCGTGGCGCCGTCGACGCTGCTGCCGTCCGGCATCGAGAAAATGGGCGTCATCGTCTCGCGCTCGATGGCCGAGGGCCTCAAGGGCGCCGACGTGGTGATGATGCTGCGCCTGCAGCGTGAGCGGATGGAAGGCGCCTTCGTGCCTTCGGTGCGCGAATATTTCCGCTATTTCGGCCTCGATGCCGAAAAACTGAAGGCCGCCAAGGACGGCGCGCTGGTCATGCATCCCGGGCCGATGAACCGCGGCGTCGAGATTGCGTCCGAAATCGCCGACGGGCCGCAAAGCGTCATCCAGGAACAGGTCGAGATGGGTGTCGCCGTGCGTATGGCGGTGATGGAAGCGCTGCTCGACCCGCGCCGCAACGAGGGCCGGAGCGCATGAGCACGACGGTCTTTGAGCGCGCCCGCATCGTCGACCCGTCACGCGGCTTCGACGAGGTCGGCACCGTGATCGTCGAGGGGAAAAAGATCGTTGCCGCCGGCAAGGCTGCCCTGAACCAGGGCCTGCCGGCGGGAGCCACCGTGGTCGACTGCGCCGGCAAGGCAATCATTCCCGGCCTGATCGACGCGCGCGTCTTCATCGGCGAACCGGGCGGCGAACATCGCGAGACCATCGCTTCGGCCAGCGTTGCGGCGGCGGCCGGCGGCGTTACCTCCGTCGTTATGATGCCCGACACGGACCCGGTGATCGACAATGTCGCGCTGGTCGAATTCGTGCTGCGCACCGCCCGGGACACGGCAAGCGTCAACATCTTTCCGGCGGCGGCGATCACCAAAGGCCTCGCCGGTCGCGAGATGACCGAATTCGGCCTGTTGCGCGAGGCCGGTGCGGTCGCCTTCACCGATGGGCGGCACACAATATCCAGCGCACTGGTGATGCGCCGGGCGCTGACCTATGCCCGCGATTTCGGCGGCGTCATCGCACATGAGACACAGGATGGCGACCTCGCTTCGGCAGGCGTGATGAATGAAGGCCTGTATGCCAGCTGGCTCGGCCTTGCCGGCATTCCGCGCGAGGCCGAGTCCATCCCGCTGGAGCGCGACCTGGCGCTGGCACGGCTGACGCGCGGCGCCTACCACGCGGCCAAGATCTCGACGGCGATGGCAGCGCAAGCGGTGACGCGGGCGAAAGCCGACCAGGCCAATGTCACGGCGGGCGTGGCGATCCACAATCTGTCGCTGAACGAAAACGATGTCGGGGAATACCGCACGTTCTTCCGGCTGACGCCGCCTTTGCGCGCCGAGGAAGACCGGCTGGCCATGATCGAGGCGGTCAAGGACGGCACGATCGACATCATCGTCTCCTCGCACGACCCGCAGGATGTCGACACCAAGCGCCTTCCCTTCGCCGATGCAGCTGCCGGCGCGATCGGGTTGGAGACGCTGCTTGGAGCAGCGCTTCGGCTCTACCACAATGGCGACGTGCCGCTACTTCGGCTGGTCGAAACACTGTCCACCGCACCAGCAAGGCTGTTCGGCCTGCCGGGCGGCACGCTGAAGCCGGGAGCGCCGGCCGATCTTGCGCTGATCGACCTTGAAGAACCCTGGATCGTGAGTGAAAGCGGCATCCGCTCGCGCTCGAAAAACACCTGCTTCGAAGGTGCGCGGCTGCAAGGCATGGTCTTGCAAACGCTGGTGGCGGGCCGCACAGTGTTTTCGAGCTAGAGCGATCGCGCCACGTCGCAGACCGATATGTTGCTGGGGAAATGCGGGGGCAAACAATGAGTTATAACGTTATCCTGGCATTGCTGTTCGGCTATCTCCTCGGCTCGATTCCCTTCGGCCTCTTGATCACCCGCGCGGCCGGCCTCGGCGATGTGCGCAAAATCGGCTCCGGCAATATCGGCGCCACCAACGTTCTGCGCACCGGCAACAAGGGCCTCGCCGCCGCGACGCTGGTGCTCGACGCGTTGAAGGGTACGGCGGCGGTGATGATCGCGCGCCATTTTGGACACGACTACGGACTGTGGGCCGGCCTTGGACTCTGGGCGGGCCTTGGCGCCTTCCTTGGCCATCTGTTTCCGGTCTGGCTCGGTTTCAAGGGCGGCAAGGGCGTGGCGACCTATCTCGGCGTGCTGATCGCGCTCGGCTGGCATGTGGCGCTGATTTTTATCGTCGTCTGGCTGGCGATGGCTTTTCTGTTTCGCTATTCCTCGCTGGCAGCGCTGACGGCGGCGGTCATCGTGCCGATCGCGCTTTATTTCTGGAGCACACCTGAGACCGCCGGGCTGTTCCTGGTGATGAGCCTGATCGTCATCTTCAAACATCGCGCCAACATTTCGCGCCTTCTTGCCGGCACCGAAGGCAAGATCGGAGCCAAGGGTTGAGCAAGCCCGCCGCCGGGCCGCGCCTCAGCGACCGGCAGCGGCTGAGCTGGCTGCGGCTGATCCGCACACAAAATGTCGGCCCGGCCTCGTTTCGCGAATTGATCAACCGCTTTGGTTCGGCGGAGGCGGCGTTGGAGATGCTGCCCGAGCTGATGATTTCGGGCGGAGCCAAAAGGATCATGCGCATTCCTTCCGTGGAGGAAGCCGAAGCGGAACTCGACGCAGCCAGTGAAAACGGCGCCCGCTTCGTCGGCATCGGCGAGGCCGACTACCCGCCGATGCTGAAAAACATGGACAATCCGCCGCCACTGATTGCCGTGAAGGGCGAGGCAGCCGTCTTTCGCCTGCCGGCGGTGGCCATCGTCGGCGCCCGCAACGCGTCGCTCGCCGGCATCAAGATGGCGCGCATGCTGTCAGCGGATCTTGGCCGCGACGGCTACGTCATCGTTTCCGGCCTGGCGCGCGGCATCGACACGGCAGCACACCAGGGCAGTCTCTCGACTGGTACAGTGGGTGTGCTGGCCGGTGGGCTCGATGTCCCCTACCCGCCCGAAAATATCGGCTTGTGCGACGACATTGCCGAGCGTGGCGGCGCCGTTATTTCGGAAATGCCGTTCGGCTGGCAGCCGCGGGCGCAGGATTTTCCGCGCCGCAACCGGCTTGTCGCGGGCGCCGCCCTCGGACTGGTGGTGATCGAAGCTGCGCAACGCTCCGGCTCGCTGATCAGCGCGCGCCTGGCCGGCGAGATGGGCCGGCTGGTCTTTGCCGTACCGGGTTCGCCACTCGATCCGCGCTGCGCCGGCTCCAACGGCCTGCTCAAGGACGGCGCCACCCTGGTCACCGAGGCGGCCGACGTTTCCGGCGCGATTGCACCCTTGGCCGGCACGCGAACGCGAAGCATTGCGCCACCAGAAAAGGCACCCGATTTTTCGGCAACTCCCCCGCCCGGTGAGGACGAACGCAGCGGCGTGCTCGAGGTGCTGGGCCCAACGCCGGTGGGCGTGGACGAGATCATCCGCCACACCGGCCTCAACGCCGCGCAAGTCTCCATGGTGCTGCTGGAACTCGACCTTGCCGGCCGCATCGAGCGCCATGCCGGCGGCAATGTCTCACTGGTTTCGTGACGTTCCAGCCGATCCCGCCGCACGTCGGCCGCAACTCACGCGTCGAGGGTCACGCCGGCGGCGCCAACCTCGGTATAGTCGCCAACGCCGGTACAGATGCCACCGTAGGGTATTTTCCAGGCGGCTCCCGGAAAAGCACTCCGCCATTCCAGGGCTCTCCGTTGCACTGACGATCACGCTCGCAATGGCATACTCGACAGCTGACGAAAACCGGGCTCGACAGTCTGCGCATCAGTCAGCGGAACAGATACCGCGATACCTCCGGATTGCCTCGGCGCCACATCACATTGTCCAGAAAATAATGATGCACATTGATGAAGATCAGCACGATGAAGAAGAACAGCGATGACCCCAGCACTTGCCTGTCATAGGGAATCAAGGCCGTCAGCGCGGATGGGATCAGCCAGAAGCCGAGATAGCCAAGGGCCGTGCCGCCGACGATAAAGCCGACGAGCCGAAACCTGTAGAGGGGGCCGAGAAAGGACAGGATTTTCGGCTGCGGATCGCTTTCGGCATCGGAACTGTCGCGCTCGACGTTCGTCTGGTAGCGCCAGACCACGGCGAGATACTGCAGCGAGTGGAGCGCGGGCACGATCAGCAGCCAAAGCGGGTTTACGCGCGCAATCAAGATCCAGAGATAGAGCGACGCCACATAGGCCACCAAACCGTTATAGGGCAGGCCGCCGCCGTTCTTCCGCCAACGATTGACCAGCATCAAGAGCGTGGCCGTCGTCGACGCAACGGCCGCCAGCATGGCGATGTCGGTGACCCAGGAAGGGGCCGCGAATGTGTAATAGTCCAGGCCATAATATTTGCCCTGGGTGACCGCCGTATTCGTCTGCAGCCATGCCAGGATCCACACCGCATAGGAGTTGACCAGCAGCACCTTCTTGTCGCGGTCGTCGAAGAATTTGCGCTTCAGCACCGCATCCACCATCAGCATGCCGTAGCCCTGCTTGACGTAGTGCCAACCGACAAAAAAAAACATGGCGTTGGTGGCATAGCCGAGCAGGCGCGTGTTCGCCGCCGCGGCGCCATAGGCAAAGAACCCGGCCATGACCAGGGGCACGACAATGCCCGCGAAGATGTAGCGGAGCTGCAGGCTCCCGTCGTAGCCGTCGCCCGTCACCTTGCGCCCGAAATTGCGGTAGAAGAGCTGGTAGGAGTGGGCGAAGTGGGGATAGTTCACGAGATAGGCCACGAAGACCATCGTTGCGGCCACCGGACCTTCATATTCGAGCGGAACGAGAAACAGCACCGGCAGGATGAGAAAGGCGCTGCCGCCCAGCATGAGGAAATCGGCGACCGGGCCGAAGAGGTACTTTTGAGGCGCCGCCGCCTTAGGAGCGACAGCATCCGCCGAAAGCTGAAGTGTCATGTCAGAACCCTCCCCTGGGAAAGGCTGAGTTTAGCCATCGACTGGGATGGGGACAAGGTTGGAGCTGCCGCTCCGCGCCCGAACACTGGGCCATCCTGCCGTTTCGCCAATGGTCTCGATCCGCCATGGGCTTCGAACCGTGAACCGCTCGATAAGGCCCTCCGCTGTTAAAAAAGCGCACCACCCCAATTTACGACTAACATGTTAGTGTGCTAGCACGGCATACACACCTACTTCGGAGACCTTCCGGTGACATCATGCTTTGGCCTTTCGGCCGCTCTCGCCACGCCTTTCGATGCCCGCGGGCAGATCGCCACCGATCCCATGATCGCTCAGGCCAAAAGTTGCCTGGCGCAGGGTTGCGGCAGCGTGACGCTTTTCGGCACCACAGGGGAAGGCGCGTCGGTGGGCACGACGGAGCGGCGGTCGGTGACCGAAGCCATGCTGGCTGCTGGAATCTTGCCGCATCAACTCGTTGCCGGCGTGCTGGTCGACGCCGCCGAAGACGCCGCCGAACAGGCACAGCATGCCTTGCAGCGAGGCGCCCGAAACATTCTGCTGGCCCCGCCGAGCTACTTCAAGAATGTCGGCGAGGAGGGCCTTTTCGGCTGGTTCTCCGCCGTCTTTGCCGCGCTTGGCCCCCTCGCCCGTGACGTGCTGCTCTACAACATCCCTTCGGTTACCATGGTGCAGCTTTCGCTTGGCCTGATCGGCCGATTGCGCACTGCTTTTCCCGACGTGGTCGCCGGGGTGAAGGATTCCGGTGGAAACTGGAGCTACAGCGAGGCGCTGCTTGCCGCCTATGGCGATCTGGTGATCCTGATCGGCGATGAAAGGCATCTGGCGCGTGCGGTGCGACTGGGTGCTCAAGGTGCAATCTCGGGCATGGCCAATTTCGTCCCGGGCGAAATCCGCGCCATGGCCGAGGACGGGCGCGACGATCCTCGCGTCGAAAGTTTTGTGCTCGAATTGCTGAAATATCCGGTCACCCCCGCGGTAAAGGTCATGGTGGCGCGCAAGACCGGCGACGAGCGCTGGCTGGCGGTCCGTCCGCCGCTGGAGCCGATTGCGTTGCAAGGGCAGCAGCAGCTTGCCGCAGCCTATGACAGCCTGTTTGCCAGGGAACCGGCCTGACCGGCAAAGGGAAGCGCGCCGAAATGGAAGACGGCAACGAACCGACCACCCTCAGGGAGAAGGCCTATGCCAGCTTCACGCGGCATTTGCTGGCGCGCGACTTCAAGCCGGGCCAGTTCGTGTCGCAACGTGAGCTGGTTGCCTTCACCGGACTGCCGCTCGGCGCCATTCGCGAGATCGTGCCGCGTCTCGAGGCGGAAGGACTGCTGACGACCATCCCGCAGCGCGGCATGCAGATCGCCCATATAGACATCAGCCTGATCCGCGAGGCCTTTCAGTTCCGCCTGTTCATGGAGCGTGAAGCGGTGGCGCTGTTTACGGTAAGCGCCTCCGATGCCGAGCTTGCCCGCTTGCGGCGCGAGCATGAGGACATGCTTGCCCAGGCGCTGGCGCAAACCCCGACGCCGGAGATGGAGGCCAAGGCGCAGACCATCGACTGGGCCATGCACGACACGTTCATCGATGCGCTGGGCAACGAGATCATCGCCAAGGCCT
The DNA here is from genome assembly GCF_040324515.1 of Mesorhizobium sp. C264A. Lineage (NCBI taxonomy): Bacteria > Pseudomonadati > Pseudomonadota > Alphaproteobacteria > Hyphomicrobiales > Phyllobacteriaceae > Mesorhizobium > Mesorhizobium sp. C264A. The sequence goes on from NZ_JAMYVY010000001.1 coordinate 1,871,838, forward strand.
ATCTGGTGAATTCGGTGAAGATCCGCCTGATCCACCAGGAGCGGTTCCGTATCGACGGGCGCGTCGTGCCGGTCATGCGCGAGCACCTGGCGGTGATTGATGCGATGCAGAGCCGCGATCCTGGGAAGGCGGTCGAGGCCATCAGCCAGCATATCGAAAAGGCGCGCCGGCTGGCGCTGCAAATCTGAGGAAGCATGAGCCGCGCCGCGGTCGCTGCGGCGCAATCGACAACGACAACAACCGGGAGGAAGAAAATGTCGTCCAATCTGTTCAACCCAACCAGGAGGCAACTCCTCCAGGGAACCGCCGCCCTTGCCGCCGCCGGCTTTGCCGGTGTTCGCCCAAGCTTTGCCGCCGGCGTCGACTGGAAGCGCTTTGCGGGAACGACGCTTGACGTCAATCTGGTGAAAAGCCCGCGCAGCGACACGCTGATAAAATACATCGCCGAGTTCGAGGAACTGACCGGGATCAAGGTCAATGCCGAAGCGACGCCGGAACAGCAGCAGCGCCAGAAGACGGTGATCGAACTGAGCTCCGGCAAACCGAGCTTCGACGTCGTGCATCTGAGCTACCACGTGCAGAAGCGCCAGTTCGAAAAGGGCGACTGGCTGGCCGACATATCAGGCTATCTCGCCGACCCGACCCTGACCGATCCTGCGCTGGTGGAAACCGATTTCGCCGATGCCGGCATGCTGTTTGCCAAGGACGGCCAGGGCGTGCTGCGCTCGCTGCCGTTCTCGGTGGATTACTGGATCGTCTACTGGAACAAGGAATTGTTCGAGGCCAAGGGCCTCAAATACCCCGAGACGTTCGAGCAGCTGGTGGCCGCCGCCGAAACGCTGACCGATCCGTCGACCAACACCTACGGCTTTGTCGCCCGCGGCCTGAAAAACGCCAACACGCCGGTGTGGACGTCGCTGATGCTCGGCTACGACATGACGCCGCTCGATGACAAGGGCAAGCTGCGCACGACCTCGCCCGAGGCGGTCGAGGCCGCCAGCCTCTACCAGCGGCTGATGACCAAGTCGGCGCCTCCAGGCGTCACCGGATTCAACTGGGCCGAAGCCCAGTCCGCCTTCCTGCAAGGCAAGATCGGCATGTGGTTCGATGGCGTCGGCTTTGCCCCGCCGATGGAAAACCCGGAAAAGTCACGAGTGGTCGGCAAGGTCGGCTACGGCGTCATGCCCAAGGGGCCCAAGGCGCATGCCGCCGGCACCTTTGGCGACGGCCTCGGCGTGACGGCCGCCAGCGAGAAGAAGGAGGCCGCCTACCTCTTCTGCCAGTGGGCGATTTCGCCCGCCATGGGCGCGCGCCTGCTGCAGGCGGGTGCCGGCGTGCCGTTCCGCAAGTCGGTGCTGGAAGATCCCAAGGTGCGCGAAGGCGTCACCATGCCGGCGAGCTGGCTCGATGCCGTGGTCGGCTCGGGCAATGTCAGCCGGCTGTCGCTGCCGGTCATCATTCCGGTCACCGAGTTCCGCGACATCTATGGCGTGGCGCTGACCAATCTGATCGCCGGCGCCGATCCGGCAGAGGAACTGAAGAAGGCCACCGAGCAGTTCCAGCCGGTGCTCGACCGGAGCGAGCAAGGCTGATGTCCGCCATCACCCCAGAACGCACCGGGGTGACGACGCAAGCCATCGAAGGGGGCCAGACCATCCGTCTGGCTCCCAACTACTGGCCTTTCGTCGTCCCGGCGCTCGTCGTCGTCGGCGCCGTGATCGTCTTTCCCTGGGCCTTCACACTGTGGATGAGCGTCAACCGCTGGACCCTCGGCCAGGCGCGAAGCTTTGCCGGGATGGAAAACTATCTGCGGCTGGCAGTCGACCAACGCTTCTGGGAATCGCTTTTCCATACGCTGACCTACACGGCGCTTTCGGTCGCGGCGCCGATGTTCCTTGGCACTGTCGCGGCGCTGATCTTCGACGCCAAATTTCCGCTGCGCGGCCTGTTGCGCGGCGTCTTCGTCATGCCGATGATGGCAACGCCAGTCGCCGTGGCGCTGGTCTGGACGATGATGTTCCATCCCCAGCTCGGCGTGCTCAACTATCTGTTGTCGCTGGTCGGCATCCCGGCGCAGGAATGGATCTTTAATGCCAGGACGGTCATCCCGTCCCTGGTTGCGGTCGAGACCTGGCAGTGGACGCCGCTGGTGATGCTGATCGTGCTGGGCGGCTTGGCCTCCGTGCCGCGCGAGCCCTTCGAGAGCGCCGAGATCGATGGCGCCAACGCCTGGCAGCAATTCCGCTATCTCACCTTGCCGATGATCGCGCCGTTCCTGATGATCGCGATGATCATCCGCACTATCGATGCGCTGAAAAGTTTTGACATCATCTATGCCATGACCCAGGGCGGACCGGGCACGGCCTCGGAAACCATCAACATCTATCTCTACAACACCGCCTTCTCCTACTACGACATCGGCTATGGCTCGGCCATGGCCGTGGTGTTCTTCATCGTCATCGTCGCGCTGTCCTTCATCCTGCTGATGCTGCGCCAGGGCTCCCAATGGATCGGGGTGGAGGGCAAATAGATGAGTTCACGGCTGCTCAACCGGATCGGGCTGTTTTTCGCGGCTCTGGTCTTCGTCTCGCCGGCGATCCTGTTCTTCCTCTGGATGATCTCGCTGTCGCTGAAGTTCGAGATCGACAACGGTGCCTACCCGCCGATCCTGATCCCGGAACATCTCGCCTGGTCGAACTATGTGAAGGTATTCGAGGAGAACAATTTCCTGCTCTATTTCTGGAATTCGGTTCTGGTGACGGGCACGGCAACGTTGCTGGCGCTGCTGATCGGCGTGCCGGCGGGCTATGGCATCGCGCGGCTCAAGGCCGAACGCTCGGCGGTGGTCATCATGATCGCCCGCATGACGCCGGGGCTTTCCTATCTCATTCCGCTGTTCCTGCTGTTCCAGTGGGTCGGCATTCTCGGCACGCTGTGGCCGCAGATCATCATCCATCTGGTGGTGACGGTGCCGATCGTGGTCTGGGTGATGATCGGCTATTTCGAGACCACGCCGATGGAGCTGGAAGAAGCGGCCAACATCGATGGCGCCAGTTCCTGGCAGGTGTTCCGGCTGGTCGCCTTGCCCATCGCCAAGCCGGGCATTGTCGTCGCCTTCATCCTGTCGATCATCTTCTCATGGAACAATTTCGTCTTCGGCATTGTGCTCGCCAGCCGCGAGACTCGCACGCTGCCGGTCGCCGTCTACAACATGCTTTCCTACGAGCAGGTGAGCTGGGGTCCGCTCGCCGCCGCAGCACTTGTGGTGACGCTGCCGGTGCTGGTGCTGACCCTGTTCGCGCAAAGGCAGATCGTCGCAGGGCTGACCGCAGGCGCCGTCAAGGGCGGCTGAGGCACGGCCCGACATCACTCATTCCGGGAGAAATCCAATGGCATCGGTAACAATCAACAACGTCCAGAAGGCTTTCGGAGCCGCCAAGATCATCCACGATGTCAGCGTCGACATCTCCGATGGCGAATTCGTCATCCTGGTCGGGCCGTCGGGCTGCGGAAAGTCGACGCTGCTGCGCATGATTGCCGGACTGGAAACGATCTCGGGCGGCAGGATCGCCATTGGCGATCGCGTCGTCAACAATCTCAGGGCGCGCGACCGAAACATCGCCATGGTGTTCCAGAACTACGCGCTCTATCCGCATATGACGGTGGCCGACAATATGGGCTTTGCCCTGAAGATCAAGAAAGCCGATCCGGCCGACACCGCCGGCCGCGTCGGCAGGGCCGCCAGCATTCTCGGCCTGGACAAGCTGCTCGACCGCTATCCGCGTCAGCTTTCCGGCGGCCAGCGCCAGCGCGTCGCCATGGGCCGCGCCATCGTGCGCGACCCGCAGGTGTTCCTGTTCGACGAGCCGCTGTCCAATCTCGACGCCAAATTGCGCGTGCAGATGCGCGGCGAGATCAAGGCGCTGCACCAGCGGCTGGGAACCACAACCATCTACGTCACGCACGACCAGATCGAGGCCATGACCATGGCCGACAAGATCGTCGTGCTGCATGACGGCCTTGTCGAGCAGATCGGCGCGCCGCTCGATCTCTACGATCGCCCGGCCAACCTCTTCGTTGCCGGCTTCATCGGCTCGCCGGCGATGAATTTCATTCGCGGCCATGTCGAGGAAGGTGTTTTCCGCAGCGCCGGTGGACTGATCTTGCCGCTGCCGGAAGGCATCGACCTGGCAAACATACCCGGCGGCGACCTCATCTACGGCATCCGCCCCGAACACATCCGAGCGACGACCGCCAAAGGAATCCCCGGCACGATCGTGCTTCTGGAAGCAACGGGTTCGGAAATCTTTGCCAGGGTCGACTGCGCCGGAGAAGAAATCTCCTGCCTTTTCCGCGAGCGGCTGGCACTGAAACAGGGCGAGCAGATGCGCATCGAGATCGACCGCGCCTGCGCTCATCTGTTCGACGTCAAGACCGGGCGGCGATTGTAGGGGGCGATGGGGGCTGCTGACAGGGCAACTTCCGCACGAAATATTTCTGGTGAGCGCGTCGGGGTTCGAACCCGAGACCTACTGATTAAAAGTTCATTTCCGGCCATTTTGCCAAGCCATTGCTTTCGTTCGTTTTTGTACCGTGTCCGCACATAAGCTGTTGATTCCTAAGGGACACTCTTTGACAAATCAGGACAGTGTGAGACATTGAACGCACATGAAGCGCCGTCGATATGACGGACACAGTGCGGACACCAGATGCAACTCTCGGACGCCATCATCAAAGCCCTGCCGGCTCCGGCAAGCGGGAACAAGATCACCTATGACGACGACGTGAAGGGCTTCGGCATCCGCGTCACCAAGGCTGGCGCCCGGGCGTTCATCCTGAACTATCGCACTCGCTCCGGCCTGGAGCGTCGGTACACGATCGGCTCTTTCCCTGACTGGAAAAGCGGTCCTGCCCGCGAGGAAGCAAAGAACCTTAAGAAGCAGATCGACGTGGGCGCCGACCCCATGGGCCAGGTCGCTGCCGCCCGCGACGCAAAGACCGTTGGCGATCTCTGCGACCGCTTCGAAAAGGAACACCTCACCAAGAAGCGGGACTCGACCGCCCGCGACTACAAGGCGCTGATCAAGAACCACATCTTGCCGGCGCTGAAAAACAAGAAGGTGGCCGAGGTCGAGTTCACCGACATCGACGGCCTGCACCGCAAGATCTCGAAGACCGCGCCCTATCTGGCAAACAGGACCGTGGCCGTTCTCTCGAAGATGTTCGGGCTCGCCATCAAGTGGCGGTGGCGCACCGACAATCCCGCCAAGGGGATCGAGCGCAACGACGAGCAGAAGCGGCATCGCTATCTGTCCCCGGCCGAGTTGGGCAAGCTCACCGAGGCGCTGACCGCTCTAGAGGACCAGCAAGCAGCGAACATATTCCGGCTTCTGCTGCTCACTGGCGCGAGGCGTGGCGAGGTTCAAGCCGCGAAGTGGGATCAGTTCGATCTCACCGCTGGCGTCTGGACAAAGCCGGGATCGACCACGAAGCAGAAGACCATGCATCGCGTCCCCCTCTCGGCTCCGGCCCGGCTACTGCTAAATCAGCTTCGCGAGAAGGCAAAGGATGATGCCGTCTATGTGTTCCCCGGCCGTGGCGCCGAACATCGCGTCGAGATCAAGACCGAGTGGCGGGGACTATGTCTTGCCGCCGGCATCGTCACGGCCGAAACCGTAGGCGAAAAGATCGTGGTGACGCCATCGGCCCGCATTCACGACCTGCGCCACACCTATGCCTCCGTGCTGGCCAGTGCTGGCCTGTCCCTGCCAATCATCGGCGCCTTGCTCGGACACTCACAGCCGGCCACCACGGCGCGCTACAGCCATTTGATGGATGATCCCCTGCGGGCAGCGACCGAACGAGCTGGCGCCATTGTCATGGCGAAGGGGCAAGGCGCCGAGGTTGTGAACTTGAAGGGCGGTGCATGATGGCTCCTATCACATGGAAAACCCCTCAGGAAGTCCGCAATCGTGTCCTTGATATTGCTGTTTCGAGGACCGATCCGAACATCAGCGTCAAAGAGGTGATTGAAGAAGCCGAGCGCAATCTTGCCTTCGAGACCCACATCTTTGCGCTCCACGGCGCCAAAGACGCTGATCGCCAGCAATTCGAAGAGATAGTCCAGCCGCTTCGACGTTTGATCAGCGAGTCCAATGCGGCAGTCGATCGGCTGATGATGGAGATGATGGGTTCCGGGAGCTGGATCGGTTTCGGCCGGCGCCATCTGGATGCCCCAGAAGAGGTGATACCGAATAGGTACTGGCCCTTCCTAGCCCTGAATATTAAGGAGGCCAGGGCGTCCGGTGAAGGGATCGAGTTTCGTGGCGTTCGGTTTCTGACCTATGGCGAGATACCGCGCGACCAGCCGGTTAGAGATCGCATTACGGCCGCAAACAAGCTGCCCAGCGAAGCGCAGCCGGCCGCACCAGCAAGTCCGCCGGCCAAAAGTCAAGCACAACGTGGGCGAAGAAAAGTGGCCGACTGGGAGGATTACTTCGAAGCGCTGAAAACCAAGATCGCAGCCGTTGGCTATCCCGACGAGCTCAACGTCAAAGGATGGGATAAGCAAGCAGACGTCGAACGGTGGGTAACTGACTTGCTAGAGCGCGAAGGCTGCTCGGCAGGCGTCTCTACGGTTCGGGGATATGTGGCCGAATTCTTGGCCAGGATTAGGCCAGAAATTCAAAACTGACCTTTTCTGACCTTTTCCGGCCGACCTGCCGCCCGTCAAAACATAGGTTCCCGCTGTCAACTCATCGAAAGGAGTGTCAGCGAATGAGCCTACTTGATGACTATCTGGACCGCCCTGCCCTGGCTGCACAACTACATGTCAGCGAGCGCACCCTGATCCGGTGGCAACGTTTGCCGGACGGGCTTCCCTATGTCGAACTCGGTGGCCGCATCCTCTACCGCGTCCCTTCCGTGAAGGCGTGGATTGAGACGCTGGAGCGCAAGCCGAACCCTCGCCGGAGGGCCGCATAAATGATCGGCCTTCAAACCGACGACCATGCCGCCTGCGATTCCTCGAAAGTCGAGATCGGATTGCGCTTCATCCAGGATACGCCGCGCCACGCTCGCGGCCCGGCTATCCCCGCCTTGAGAGGTCTCGGGCTGACCGCCCGCGAAGCCTGTGAGGCTGTCCGCCAACACCATCTGGCATTGGCGAGGGCTACCTAAAATGGATCAGCAAAAAGAAAAACCGGCGGCGTGTGCAACCACGCTCACCGGCTTCGAAGTCTCAAGCTTGGCAGCATCTGAGAGTTCGGACAATAGCACTCGCCGCAGGCAATCGCCAGACCCGAAATGGCGCGCGCAACGCAACTGGAACCTTGCCAACCCGGACGCGCGTCGCGCTCATTGCGCCGTCGCACAGGCGCGCAAAAAGGGAAAGCTGATCGTTTGGCCGTGTGAGGTTTGCGGCGACCCGAGGGTGGACTGTCACCATCCGGAGCCGGCGGCGGACGCGATGCTGATAATCTGTCTCTGCCGCAAGCATCATCGCCGGCTCCATGCGCTCTTGCGCAGGCAAGGAGGCGCCAATGGCTAAGAATGATGGTCGCCTCTTCTGTCCTGATCCGCCGCGCGCCATGGCGGATCAGCGCCTCACGTCCTTGGATCTCCGGGTTATGATGGCAATCTCGATCCATGACCGCATGAGCACCAACGGCATAGGCTGCACCGCGGGCCATGGCCGATTGGCAGGCCTTGTCGGATGCCATCTCAAGAGCCTTTCCAGGTCTATCAGAACCCTGGCTGAGTGCGGCTATATCGGTGGCCGCGCTAACCCACTCAACCCGAAATCGCGATGCTACTTCGTCATCTACAGCGAGATGGACGAGGCCATCCTGAAGACCGTCAAGGGTAACCAGCATGTTACCACAGGTAACCAGCCTGTTACCTCAACGGCGCGCATGGGTAACCGTCCCGTTCCTCAAAATGACCCGATAGGTAACCAACTTTCAGAAAACGCTGAACAACTTCAAGGAGATGGGCTGTATAATATATTAGGCGAAGCCTTAATAGATCCCGTTGAAACGGTAATAATAGATCCCGTTGAAACGGCGTCATCGAACGTCACGCCATTCGACAAAAGGGGCAAGGAGAGGGTGAACTCCTCCAGCGTCGGCGCCGTGCTCGCGATGGTCGAGCGCGGGATGAAGAGCGGCGACAGTTCAAGACTGCGGTACTGGTTCAACTGGCTCGACGGGCTTGTCGGTGAGCATGCCACCATGGACAACGACGACAAGAACTACGGCAGAGCCCGCAGGCTATACGAAGAGCTCGGGGGGCAGCTCGATGCCGCATAGCGCTCAGAAAGTTTCAGGCCAAGAACTTTCCACAGAAAGCGGCGCCCTATGAGCGGCGCCATCGACTCCGCTGCACGGCTTCGCAGGATATCGGCAGCTTTGCGCGAAGGGCGCCCGATCGATCCTGTTGACGCGATGCCGCTCGGCGAGGCGATCGACGCATTCTTTGCTGGTCACGCGCCTACGCTCGACGCAGCGCTCGGCCTGAAGGCCGCTGGCCCTGGCCAGGCCGATGCACGACGCGCCTGGCTCATCGGCGAGCGCGACAAAGCTCTGCGGGAACTTGCCGGGCATGTTGCGGCCGATCGCGACGGCGCCGGCGCTGAAGGCGTTTGGGATATGTTCGAACACCTCGAAGCCTATGCCGCTGGCGAATGGCCAGAGCATCGAACGGCGGCTGTCTGCCCGCACCCGGAAGGCGGCAAGGCGCTAGCCTGGACCATCCTTCGCGGCAATGGCGGCAAAGCTCCGACACGGCGATGGCTCGCCGACTTCTTCAGCACCTAACGCGGAAATCATATTTGCGCGTCGAGGCACTTTTCAGGGTCTGGTAAAATGCGTGCAAATCAACGGAGAAACCTATGGACGCCGCCACTCCCGCCGATCTGATCGTCTTCCTCAACAGCGCCAATCCGGGTGGAAAGTTGCCTGCACCGGCAAAGGCAAAGTTCGTCGGACTGGTCGAGGCCCGCGACGATGCACGCGCATTGCTGATGGGGATTTCGGACAAGCAGCGGAAGCTGTTCGACAAGCGCGACGAAGCCGAGACGGAGTTCCAGCGCCTGGAACGCGCCCTGGATCGCGGTGAACTGCAACGCGAGGAGGATCTGCCCAACGGCGTTGTCCGGCGAGGCCCAGACGATCCCCGCTTGGCAGAAGCCAAGGCAAAGTTGGACATCGCCCTAGAAGAACTCGAACGGGTGCGCGGCCAGTACGAGGCGCGCGCCACCGTCTGGCGCTCCCATGCTGCCCTCGTTGACAGGCTTGAGCGCTACCTCAAGGACATTCCTGGCCGGATCGAAGTGGCCGAGCCGGTGAAGCCGTCGACCGCAAAGGGTGACAAGCTGCTTGCCGAGATCAAGGTGAGTCGGTCGACCATCTCGAAACTGAAGGCCGACCGCCGCGACGTTGAGACCGCTCCGCTGCCCTCCAGCGATGCTAAGGCATTTGCCAAGGCCTGGGTGGCCGCACAGGCAGCTACAGCCAAGCCGCGCCTCTATGGCATCCTTGACGGTGGCCGCAACGAGATCGAATTCCCCAACAAGATGATCACCGTCGAGACCACGGTTGTCATGCCCGACGCGCACGGCATAGCGCGCGGTCACGCTAGCGCAGTTGATCCGGTGGCCCTCCAATGCTGGCTCAACCCAGACGCGATGATTGCCGCCCTTAACAGGGACATCGGCGCTATAGCCGCCGACGACCGTGCACTCGATAAGGCCACCCGCGCCTACAAGATCAACGAGATCGATGGGCAGTTGCTCGCCAAGGAGCGCACAGAGGAAGCCCTTGTCGATGCAGCCCTGGCCGAACACCTGCCAGTCGAACGCCGAGCCGATGTGGATCCCCGCGCGTTGCTTTGTCTGGCCGACGATCTGCCGGAACTGCGGGACTGAGTTCACGAGCATGGTGTTAATCCTTCACCATCACCAAGAGACCGGACGGCTTCGGCTGCCCGGCCTCACCCATTGCCCTGCGTCGGTTCCTGTCAGTCCTGACAGCGTGGGCATAGAGCCGGCGGACTTCAGAGCGGTTGGCCGCCGGCTCACGGCATCATCACGAATGGCGCGGTCGCGGACTTCCATCCCGGCGTGCGTCGCGGACGGACGGTCGGAAAGGGTTTCCCCGACTTGTCCGTCCGCACCGGCTTTGCAACCAAGCGGCACCGCTACGCAACCTAGGGTAGGTTCTCCCCAGCGCTGCACGTATGAGGGGCCGGCGGTAGCCCAAACTGTCCCTAGCCACAGCCTTCCAAAACATGGGCATGGTCACCATGCAAATTGGCTGACCCCTTATGGCGCAAGGTCTGGAACCCTCCTCCCGCGCAATTCTGACCTGTTGAAAATGATCTGATGTCAGCAGCTCTCCTCACAATGTCCGCATATGCCGCCACCATCGGCGTCAACCCGTCAACCATCAGCCGGGCTGTGGTGCGCGGTTCATTGCCTGTGGTCGTTCTGGCTGATGGCCGGCGTATGATCGACCGGCAGGCTGCCGACGCGGCGCGGCGCCAGAATTCCAACATAAAGAACGGCCATGGCGGCCGACCAGATCGGGCTGAGCGTCGGCGCTCAACTTGGACGGCAAAATCCACCGATGGATACGACCCGGCCGTGAAAGCGTGCCTGTCGGTCATGACAGCCGAATGGCCGTCTTTGATCCGAGAGGCGATGGAAATCCTGGGAGCCTCAGAACTCGACCAGGCTCGGGCCGTGATAGCGGTGGAGGATCTTACCGCGACGCTGGCCTGCGCGGTGCATCAAGATATCAACCGCTCACGCACTCATGATTTTCGTTTGCCGTTGCCGGCTCGGCCTGTCCTGAACTGGTCCGACGACGTGAAAGAATTCGTCGACCAAACCGGCAATGACGGGTCAGGCGGGCAATGGACCTCGGACGACATCGAAGGCCTGCCCGGCGGCGCCGATTGGGCGGAACGCTCAATGTCGGCGTGCTGGGGAGCCAAGCCTTAAAACCAACCCGCAGCGTCGTGACGACACCGCGTCCCATTCGAAGGAGAAACACCCAATGACCATCCCAAGCCACTTTCCCGACCACTGGAAAACCGCGCTCGCCACGGGTGCCGCCACCGGCTTTCGCACCGCCGGCGATATGGTGAGCTTTTTCTACAAGGCACGCTTCGTCACCGCCCTCTTTTCCCAGGAAGAGAAGCACTATCTCGACCTGGCAGACCGTCATCCAGAGCAATACGCCGCTGCCCTGGCTCAGGCTCGGGCCGAAGATCGGGCCAAGTTCGAAACGTCCGAAGCCATGAAGCGGGCGCCCTTCGATGCTGCCGAATCGGGCAAACCAGTCACGACCATTTCGAAGGCGTGGGATAAGGCCATCGCAAAAACGAACGAGGGCTTCAACGACCTGGCTGCAGGCATCTACGCTCGCCGCAACAAGTAGCTACATCAATTCGGCCCGCCGTGATGGCGCGCCTGTCCCTAGAAGGAAGCCATCATGGCCTCAACAATCAAACAGCGCATCGCCCTCGACGGCGGCAAGGAACTCAAGCGCGAGCTTGAAGAGTTCGGCGCTGCCGGCCGCAAGGCGTTCAAGGATTTGCAGACAGCAGCGGCCCAGACTAAGGGGCTCAGTCCCGGTTTCTTCAGCTCCCTGAAGCAGGCGGAAGTCCAGATCAAATCGCTAGCCAAGTCGTTTCAAGACGCTGGCAAACAAATCCAGAGCGTTGGCCGGGGGTTTTCGACCGCATTGACGCTGCCGATCGTCGGCGCTGGTGTCGGCATCCTGAAACAGGCCGCCGATTTCCAGACCGCGATGAACAGCTTCGTTGCCAACACCGGAGCGGCAGGCGACGCATTCGACCAGGCCAAGGCCAAGGCGATCGAGCTCGGCAATGCCTCAGTCTTCAGCGCCACCGATTCCGCCAACGCGATGACCGAGCTGGCGAAGGTCGGCCTTGAATATAGCCAGATCATGGACGGGGCGGCGCAAGCCACACTCGACCTGGCTGCCGCCAATGGCGGGCAATTGGTCGCGGCAGCTGGCATCGCTGGCGACCTGATCCAGCAGTTCAATCTCAAGGCCAAGCAACTGCCCGGTGTCGTCGACGGCATCACCGGCACGTTGATCAAGTCGAAGCTGGGCTTCGATGATTATCGCCTGGCGATCGGCCAGACCGGCGGTGTGGCTTCATCTCTGGGCGTGAGTCTGGAGGACATGAACACCGCGCTTGCCGGCACGGCCGCCTTGTTCTCCGGCGGCTCGGATGCCGGCACATCGTTTAAAACCTTCCTCCAACGGCTGGTGCCGCAATCCAAGGAAGCGGCCGGCGTCTTCAAGGAATTGAACCTTCAGTTTTTCGACAGCAAGGGCAAGATGAAAAGCCTGGCCGCCATTGCCGAGGAACTGCACCTAAAGCTCGGCAAGCTCTCGCAGGAAGACCTCAACGACAAGGGCTCGACCATCTTCGGCACGGACGCGCTGCGCACCGCGATCGCGCTGATGAAGCTCGGTTCCAAGGGCTTCAAGGAGCTTGCCGCAAGTATCAATGGTGTCGGCGCGAACAAGCTGGCCGAAGTCCGCGTCCAGGGTTTGACCGGCGAAGTGAACAAGTTCAACAGCGCGGTGGAAACCCTGTCGATTGCCATAGGCGATTCCGGATTGCTCGAATCCGTCACCAAGATGGTCGTCAAACTCACCGACTTCACCACGTCGCTTTCGAAGCTCAATCCGGAGACGCTGAAGCTCGGCACGGAGATCGGCGCGGTGGCGGCGGCCATTGGCCCGGCGCTGATTGCACTTGGCTTGCTCGGGCGGGGCTTAGGGTTTGTGTTCGGCGGCGTGGCCAACCTGATCAGGATTGCCCTCGCACTGAAAAATGCTTTCCTGTTCTTGACGCCATGGGGCCGCGCTATCGTCATCGTCGCCGCCGCATTCGAGGGGCTGCGCCTGGCACTCGGTCTGGTGCGCAACAAGCAGTTCGACGCTGCAACCGCAACGGCAGCCCACCAGAAAGCCCTGGCCGACCTGAATGCCGCAGTTGCCGCGGTCAAGAACGGCGTTCCGGGTGCGGAGGGCGCGCTGAAGCGTCTCGGCCAAGCTCATATCGACGCCGCCAAGGCGGCAATTGCGGACGCCAAGGCGCAGCTCGCGCATCAGCAGGCGGTGTTCGATGCGACCAAGCTCTCTGCTGATCAGAGCGCGCTTGGCCCGATGGAAAAGCGCCTCGGCGTCGACATAGATCCGGCGATGGACGCGCTTGTCAGGGCGAATATCCGACTTGCGCAGACTGAGCGCCAACTCGAAGACATCCAGAACACGATTGCCGGCAAGGTCGTCGGCAACATCATCGATCTTCGTGAGAACGCTGACGGCGCAGCAAAAGGTGTTGCTGCTGTCGGTGCTGCTTCCGCTACGACCGCCGGCCAGGTGGAAAACCTCGGCCACCAGATCACGGTTATTCGCGGCGGTGGTGGGGAACTGACGAAGCAAGTTTTCAATGTCGTCGACGGTGTGGCCCGCGCGGCCGATGATGGCAAGCAGGCTCTCGACGGCTTGAAGAGCAGCGTTGACGGCACCAGCGGCGCCGTGGATGGCGTCAGCAACGAAATCACCCATTCCATCAGCACCATTGCTCCTGCCGCACAGGAGGCCGCTAGCGGCTTCAATAGCTCGCTCGGCAATCTCGACTCCGGTGCAGCCCAAGCCGCCGCAGAAGCCATCGTGGCGCCATTTGAGACCCTTCCGGGCAAGCTCTCGGCAATCCTGTCTGGAATGCGTGCCTTGCTTCAAAGCGGCTTCTCCGGTTTCGCCGGCATCGTCAACACCCTGGCGGCACAGGTCGAGGCGGCAATCGCCCGCATCCTGGCCTCGCTCAGGGCAGCGGCGGCTGCCGCACAGTCTCTCCGCGCGGCTGCCGGCTCCAGTTCATCTTCCGATAGCGGCGGCTCGCATGGTGGCTTTGCCGGCGGCGGCTCAGTTCGCGGCCCGGGTGGGCCACGGACAGACAGCATCCTGGCACGCCTAAGCGATGGTGAATTTGTCGTCCAGGCGGCGATCGTGAAACGGCTTGGCGTGGATTTCTTTCACGCCTTGAACAACGGGTTTCTGCCATCGTTGAAGGGCTTGCGCGGCTTCTCCATGGGCGGCTTCGCCGACAGCTTCAACGGCTCAATGTCGCAACTGACGATCCCGCGCTTTGCCGGCGGCGGTTTCGCGAACGTACCGGCTTCATCTCCGTCGACCACCGCCGGCCGCACGCCATTCGTGCTGCAACTGCCGAACGGCGCGGAAATCGATGACATGACCATCGGAGATGTTTCGATGCGTCGCCTGCAAAAAGAAGCCGTCAGAAGCGGATTGCTGAGCACAGGACGAAAGCCGGGGCGCGGCAAATGACCGACAAGCTCGCATGGTGGCGCCCGCCGCCGGAACACGAAGGCCGGGCCGAACAGAACCGGCTCAAATTCAAGGCGCAGTTCGGCAGTTTCGAAGCCGTCGAATTCGATTCGTTCTGGCTCGGCACGTCCATGGACGGGAAACACCTCGCCTTCCAGTTTCACCGCCCGGACGGCTCGATCCATCGCTTCGCGCTGCCTGGTCGGATGGTCGAGCAGTTCTTTGCCGAACTCGCCGGCTCGATCGAAGAGATGGGGCACCGCCAGCTTGCAGCTAAGGAACTGGACGGCAACGCATGACCGCCGATCACATCGCATTCACCGCCGCAAGCATCGTCGTTCTGGTGCTGTCTTGGTGGCCGTTCTAGGGTGGCCCGGCTGCCGCCTGAACTTTGCTGACCCCGGGCTGTTTCAACGTATGGCAGCTAGGTCGCCCTCACTTCCCGGCTGCTGGCCAAGGCTCCAAAGCTTGGTCGGCTCCGCGCCCGCACTGCCAAATGGGCGCGGGCCAGATTGTCGCCGGTTGAGTTGCGGATGATCCTCTATTGCGCGTCACTTTAACGAAATTTTCGTTCGCTCGGAACATTCCGTTAACACATTTCGTTGCTATTTCGATTGTTGCGTCTGTTTCGTTCGTTGCGCGTGTTGCGTTTAGACGCTAGAAGCGTACATATATGATGCAGGCAAAAAAAGAGGATAAAAAAATGCTAGCTCTTCTCGATCAAACATATGCGCCGATAACCGCTGACGAGACGGAAGCTGTCATTGCAAAAAAGGCGGCTGAAAGGCTCGCGGCCGTTGCCGAGGCCGATCAAGATATCACAGTGCACGTCGAAGGGGTTGCGAAGATTGCTGTCCCTCTGCCCGCGAAGGCAGTGAAAATGATGCTAACTATCTTGCTGGCGATGGCTGAGCGTAAGCCAGTATCAATGATACCGCATGAAGCCGAATTGACCACTAAACAGGTGGCCGATTTTCTAAATGTGTCTCGGCCATACGTCTGCAAGATAATTGACGAGGGGAAGTTGAAAGCCCGTTTGGTAAACCGTCACCGCAGAGTGAAGTTTTCCGACATCCTTGCATACGAGAAGTCTTCACAGAACGATCGTTATGATGCATTGGCTGAAATGGCAGAGGAAACTAGAAAGCTCGGACTTGAATGATCTCAACATTCACGGCGTTCATTGACGCCAATGTTTTCTTTGGAGCGAGGCTGAGAAGCCTCCTCCTTTTTTTGTCTCAGACAAAGATGTATCGCGCACGCTGGAGTGAGCGGGTCCATCAGGAATGGATGGCTGCGGTTGCCGAAAAGCGTGGCATTGAACCTGAGAAACTCCAAAAGCTCCGCGAATTGATGGACAGAGCGGTGCCAGATGCTCTGGTCTCAGGGTATGAACAACTTGAGGGGGCATAGAACTTCCAGATCCCAACGACCGACACATAGTGGCTGCTGCGACCCTCACACGGGCCGATGTAATTGTCACCTTCAACCTGGCTGATTTCCCGACAGAGGTTCTTAAGCCATTGCGGCTTGAAGCGCGCCATCCGGACGAGTTTGTGCTTGATCTTTTTGACATATCCAACGATCTCTTTGTCGACGCGGTGAAGAAGGACTACGAGCATTATATCGAGCCCAAGCTTTCCTTCGCTGACTACGTCGAGTGCCGCAGACGGCGGATCTGCTAGAAAAATTGCGCGTGGTGATTGCTGCGGAAGCGGCCTAGTAGGCGTAAGGTGCGGGCGACGATCACGCCGAAGGTGAAGCGCTGAGATGTGGCGCTCGATGAAGTCGAGCCTACCAGCCCCATCCCCTTTTGCTAAAGCTAGGTCTTCCTTAGCCTCACCCCGGCGCCGCCGCCATTCTCGGCGATGAACTCGACGCCGGCAGCTTCGAGGGCAGCACGCAACGCGGCGACCGTCTCAGGTGCGCCGGCAGAATGGCCGTTTTCGAAGCGAGTAACCGTCATCGACGATATCCCGGCTTTGTGAGCCAGTTGGCGCACGCCGATCTGAAGCGCGGCTCTAGCCATTCGGCACTGTGATGGTGTGATCATTCGCGCCCCTGTTGACACTGTATACGGGCAGTGGCATGTTTACCCTGTAAACAGCATATCCAACGCAAAGGGGATTTACAATGCCGAACACCCATGTTCCGGCTGCCGGCGAAGCTATGCCCGCAGTCATCGGGAGATTTTCCCGCCGCGCCTTGCTTGGCGCCTTTGCCTCGCTTCCACTCATAGGAGGCGCTGTGGCGCTGGCGCCGCCCGCAAGGGCTACTGACCCGCTCGCCGACACCATCGCCGAATATTATGCCAAGATGGCAGAGTTCATGGCAATTCCGAACGGCGAGATCACGGGCGAAAACGAGGATGCCCTCGTCGCGGCAACCTATGGTCCACTGGATGACAAGCTGTGGCACGCAACGCCGCCGGCAAATAGCAATCGGGGCGTTGCAGAAGCGATCCGCTACGCTCTGGAGGAGCATTCGCTGATTGATCGGGTGGCAGAAGCCATCCTGATATCGGCGCTGGCGTTCCTCGATCAGGAGCGCGTGTCATGACCGCCCTGGTTAGGACGCTACGCCCCTACGGCATGCCCAAGGGGACGGACCCGCGTGTTTGGAGGCAGTCAGTCGAGAAACGCCTCAACGACCTTCTAGACCGGGCGATGTCGCTGGTGACGGCATTGGATCTGATGGAAGCCGACTTTTGCAACGATGAGGAAACCGGCGACGAGGAGCCGTCGCTCGGCTGGGCGCATAACGGTGGACAGTCATTCCTGTCCGGAACCGCTCCCAACCTGCCGGCCGGCGACACATACGATCTGGAGCTAGACAACGCCGACGATGAGGAGGGCGGCGACGCTGAGGGTTATTGCCCGGAAGATTACGGCGAGACGATTATGTGGGGCGATGATCTGAAATCGCAGGAAGTGCTGGCCGGTTCTTAAAATTGTCCGGAACAAGAGCCGCCTCTGCGGGTTTATGTCGTGCAGCGGCTTTCTCAGGAATATGGCCGCTCTATTCAAGGTGCAGAACCCGCCGCCCTGGGCCCCCTCACAGCGGCGGGTTTCTTGTGGCCAGAGAGTGCCTCCCGAAAAGCCCGCCGGCTCACGCTGGCGGGCGATCTCTCTACTGCTAGAATTTCATCGCGACGCCGACGCGGAAGTCGTGCGTCTGAACCGTGTGTTCGAGTGTGCACCCGCCACCGCAATATTCTAGCGATTTCTTGCCAAAGAAGGAGAAATCATACTCTCCGCGCAAAAACACGTTGTGGGTGAGTGCGACGTCTAAACCTGCTCCAACGATGCCGCCTACCAAGGTGGCATCGCGCTCCGCGTCGCCACCTGGATAGAACGTCTTCAACTTCGCCGCGGTTACACCCGCAGTGACGAACGGCATGTACGCGCCCATGTCCATGCCGACTCGACCCTTTACAGAGCCGAACAACCCGGTGGATGCGTCGAGGACGCCTGGTCCTGGAATGTCGTTGAAGGTGTTCTTTTTGAAGCGATACCCAAGCTCGCCTTCGAGGCCGTAGACAATCGTGCCGGACTGGAAGTTATAGCCCGCAAAGCCGCCGATTGTTGCCGAGCCTGGGCTGTGGGTAGCACCGGCACCAATGTTCGGCTCATGTATCTTGTAGTGTTCCAGCGTCCCCGCGCCGAAGATACCAGCGTAAGGTCCTTGCCAGGTCCATTCAGGGGTGTCCACAGGAGCAGTAATGGTGTCGGCGGCGATCGCCGGCGCGGTCACCGAAAGCGCGATAAGTGAAGCGAAAAGAAAGGCTTTCATCGGAATCCCCAGCACAATGTCAGGAACTTAGTGCCATAAACCTGCAACCTTGTATGTAGCTAGTAAGCCACACCTGTCGGCTAAGTTGCCGCCGTTGAGTCCGTCGACGTGAATTGAGGGGATCGCCGGCCAGTCGACTATTCGAACGTCCTCAATCACACCCATGATCGCCTCGTGATGTCGCATCAACCAAGGCGAGTGTGGCACTGTCACAGACGAAACAATGGCCAGTTTTCCGGACATAGTGCGGACATGGATTTCAGCGGACACAAAAGGCCGCCCTCACCTCCCGCAACTCCTTGATTTTCTTCAGTTTTTGGTGAGCGCGTCGGGGTTCGAACCCGAGACCTACTGATTAAAAGTCAGTTGCTCTACCGGCTGAGCTACGCGCTCCCGCGGGCTCTAAAGGCCGCCCTCGAAATTGCGCGGAACATAGGGAGAGTGCCGCGACCGGTCAACCGGAAAAAGATGCCCTTCGACCGGGGTTTCAGCCATCGCCAGACGCGCCGCAAATTGCGTCGTCACCAGCCCGGTGAGCCGCTCCCGCACGTGGTCGCCGCTTCGATCTGTTGGCGCGCGAGACGCGCCTTTTCTCTCGCGCCGAATTCGAGAAACATTACAAATCAGCAACTTACTGTTTTGGTGGGAACCATCGCACGAGCGGGCCGTTTTCGTCTCACAAGGGACGTCAACCACCCTTCAAGGAGAAGATCATGAACAAGATCGCAACGGGTCTACTGGCGACCACCCTGTCAATTTCGTTTGCCGCGGCCGCCGCTATGCCGGCCAATGCCGCCCAGATGTTCGTGCCCCAGTCATCAGAAACTTCGTCCGACATCGTGAATGTGGGCGATTCTCGTCATGACAACTGGCGGTGGATGCGCCATGGCAACCGCAATTCCGGCAATCGCGATTTCCGCGTGGGCCGCCAGTTCTCGCGCAACAATGATGGCGGCAGCTATTGGAATGGCCATCGCGGCTATCGCGAATATCACCGCGGCTATCGCCGTCACGGCGACTACTGGTTCCCGCTGGCTGCCTTCGCCACCGGCGCCTTGATCACCGGCGCGATCGTCAACAGCGAGAACAACCGCGGCGATGCGCATGTGCAGTGGTGCTACGACCACTATCGGTCGTACCGCGCTTCGGACAACACATTCCAGCCCAATTACGGCCCGCGTCGGCAGTGCAATTCGCCCTATTGAGCTGAGTTGGTACCAAGTGTTGTGTAGAAAAGCCCGCGCCGGCAACGGCGCGGGCCTTTCCGTAGGTTGCTTGGGTACGGGCGCGGCGGATTAGCTGGCCCAATTGACGCTCTTGAAGATCAGATACAGGGCTCCGCCTTCACCACGCGGAGAACGGTATGCACCGAGGCCGTTGCAGATTCGAACCGCAACTGCGGTCATCTTCCAGCCGAGCACTTCCAGGTCGTTGTTCAAAGCTATCGCATAGGATTGAGCCAGTTCATCAATGGAATGCTCCTGTCCGAATGACCGAACCAGCTTTGCGTCGGCAAGCAGTTCGCCAGGCAGGTTTGAATTTGCCCAAGCCCAGAGCCAGTTGCTGGCCTTGGCACTCGTCGATCCGGCGATTTGGATTTCGGCGACGACCTTGGTGATGCCGTTGTCCGAGAACAGAAGCTTTCCTTCTGTCAGATCATAGTCATAGCGAGGCCAACTGCCGAGTCGGAACGCCTGCTGCAAGCGTGCATTCTTTGCATCCAATTGTTCGACAGCCTCGTCGCGCCAGGCGACATACCAGTGTGGATTCATCCCCTTCCCCCGCCACGATTTACTACCGTACGCTCAGCGTCCGGCGCACCGCATCGCGCCAGCCGGCCAGTTTTGCCGAACGCACCGTGGCATCCATGTCCGGCTTGAAGCGGCGCTCGAGCGCCCAGCTCTTGGCAAAATCCTTCGCCTTCGGCCACACGCCTGCTTTCGAGCCGGCAAGCCACGCCGCACCCAGCGCCGTCGTCTCCAGAATGGTCGGGCGATCGACCGGCGCATCGAGGATATCGGCCAGCCGCTGCATGGTCCAGTCGGAGGCCACCATGCCGCCGTCGACGCGAAGCACGGTTTTGGCCGACGCCCCCTTCCAGTCCTTGCGCATTGCGTCGAGGAGATCGCGCGTCTGGTAGGCGACGGATTCCAGCGCCGCGCGGGCGAACTCCGCCGGGCCAGAGTTGCGGGTCAGCCCGAAGATCGCGCCACGCGCCTCGGCGTCCCAATGCGGCGCGCCGAGACCGACGAAAGCCGGCACCAGATAGACGTTCTGCGTGGGGTCGGCGGTTGCAGCCAAAACGCCGCTATGCTCGGCCTTGCCGATCACCTTGATGCCGTCGCGCAGCCATTGCACGGCGGCACCGGCGATGAAGATCGAGCCTTCCAAGGCATAGGTGGTCTTGCCGTTCAGCCGATAGGCGATGGTGGTCAACAGCCGGTTCTTCGAGCGCACCAGATCGGCGCCGATGTTGAGCAGCGCAAAGCAGCCGGTGCCATAAGTCGATTTCATCATGCCTGGCTCGAAACAGGCCTGGCCGATGGTCGCTGCGTGCTGATCGCCGGCCACGCCAAGGATTTTGATTTCGGCGCCAAACAGGCTTTTTTCCGTCACGCCGTAGTCGTCGGCGCAATCCTTGACCTCAGGCAGCATCGCCACCGGGATGCGCAGGATGGAGAGCAGCTCGTCGTCCCAGACATTTTTCTCGATGTTATAGACCAGCGTGCGCGAGGCGTTGGTGGCATCCGTCGCATGCACCTTGCCGCCGGTCAGCCGCCAGATCAAAAAACTGTCGATAGTGCCGGCGAGCAGTTCGCCCTTTTCGGCGCGCTTTCTCGCACCGTTTACCTTGTCAAGCATCCAGGCGATCTTGGTGCCGGAGAAATAGGGATCGAGCAGCAGGCCGGTCTTTTTGGTGAACTTTTTCTCCAGGCCGTGTTTTTTCAGCTTCTGGCACAGCGGCGCGGTGCGGCGGTCCTGCCAGACGATGGCATTGTGGATCGGCTTGCCGGTCGCCTTGTCCCAGATGACGACGGTTTCGCGCTGGTTGGTGATGCCGATCGCCGCCACATCCGAGGCCTCGCGGCCGGCGGCCTTCAGCGCGCCTTTGACCGTCGCGACGACGCTTGCCCAGATCTCTTCCGGATCATGCTCGACCCAGCCGGAGGCAGGATAATGCTGCGTGAATTCCTGCTGCTTGCTGCCGGCGACCTTCATCGCGCCGTCGAACAGGATCGCCCTGGTCGATGTCGTACCCTGGTCGATTGCAAGGATGTATCCGGTCATTAGTCCTCCCGGTAGCTCGCCTATACAAACAGGGGAGACGGCAAGATGCCGCCTCCCCGTTCACTATGATCCTGGCGCGTACGCCAAGATTACTTCTGCCAGCTCTTCACCAGTTCGTCGTAGTTGATGGTGATCGGCTTTTCCTTCTCGTTCTCGATCTTCAGCTGAGGCGCGAGATTGCCGTTCTTGACCGCGTCGGCGTTCCAGTAGGCGAGGTCATGCTCTTCGGCCATCTTCGGGCCGATATCGCCCTGGACGCCCGACTTCTCGATGCGGGTCATGACTTTTTCCTGCTCGGCGCAGAGCGAGTCCATGGCTTCCTGCGCCGTCTTGGCGCCGGACGAGGCATCGCCGATCGCCTGCCACCAGAGCTGTGCCAGCTTCGGATAATCGGGCACGTTGGTGCCGGTCGGCGACCACTGAACGCGGGCCGGCGAGCGGTAGAACTCGATCAGACCACCGAGCTTCGGCGCACGTTCGGTGAAGCTCTTGTCGTGGATCGTGCTTTCGCGGATGAAGGTCAAGCCGACATGGCTCTTCTTCACGTCGACCGTCTTCGAGGTCACGAACTGCGCGTAGAGCCAGGCGGCCTTGGCGCGGTCGGTCGGCGTCGACTTCATCAGCGTCCAGGAACCCACGTCCTGATAGCCGAGCTTCATGCCGTCCTTCCAGTAGACGCCATGCGGCGACGGGGCCATGCGCCACTTCGGCGTTCCGTCGTCGTTCAGCACCGCCTTGGCGCCGGCGTCGACCATCGAAGCGGTGAAGGCGGTGTACCAGAATATCTGCTGCGCGACCGCACCCTGTGCCGGCACCGGGCCGGATTCGGAGAAGGTCATGCCCTGGGCTTCGGCCGGAGCGTAGGCCTTCAGCCAGTCGAGGTATTTCTGGATGGAGTAGACGGCAGCCGGGCCGTTGGTGTCGCCGCCGCGCGCCGTGCAGGAGCCGACCGGCTGTGATTTCTCGTTGACCTTGATGCCCCATTCGTCAACCGGCAGGCCGTTCGGCAGGCCCTTGTCGCCGTTGCCGGCCATCGACAGCCAGGCGTCGGTGAAGCGCCAGCCGAGCGACGGGTCCTTCTTGCCGTAGTCCATGTGGCCATAGACCTTCTTGCCGTCGATCTCGCGGCCGGTGAAGAACTCGGCGATGTCCTCATAGGCCGACCAGTTGACGGGAACGCCGAGGTCGTAGCCGTATTTCGCCTTGAAGTCGGCCTTGTTCTTCTCGTCGTTGAACCAGTCGTAACGGAACCAGTAGAGGTTGGCGAACTGCTGGTCGGGCAGCTGATAGAGCTTCTTGTCCGGCGCGGTGGTGAAGGAGGTGCCGATAAAATCCTTCAGGTCGAGGTTGGGATTGGTAACGTCCTTGCCCTCGCCCGCCATCCAGTCGGTCAGGTTGCGGACCTGCTGGTAGCGCCAGTGGGTGCCGATCAGGTCGGAATCGTTGACCCAGCCGTCATAGAGGTTCTGGCCGGTCTGCATCTGGGTCTGGATCTTCTCGACGACGTCGCCTTCCTGGATGACGTCATGCGTGATCTTGATGCCGGTGATGGCGGTAAAGGCGGGCGCCAGCACCTGCGATTCATACTGGTGGGTGGCGATGGTTTCGGACACGACCTTGATGTCCATGCCGGCGAAAGGCTTCGCGGCATCGATGAACCACTGCATTTCTGCTTCCTGGCCGGCGCGGTCGAGCGTCGACAGCGGGCCGATTTCCTTGTCCAGAAACGCCTTGGCCTCATCCATTCCGGCGTAGGCGTTGCCTACCCCGAGCAACAGGACAAGGGCAGTTGTTGATGTTAAAAATTGCCGTCGCATAGGTTTCCTCCACATTTAGGTTTCAAGTGCGATCTGGAACGGCCGCCGGCACGCGGTCGATCCAACAGTTTCCCCCTCTATACGTAGCGGAACACGCCGACGGCGTAGACCACGGAGAGAGCGAGAGCCCACCACAGGTTGGATCCGACAAGACCCAGCCAAGCGAGATGGATAAAGGCGCTGCCAAGCAGCGACAGAAAAAGACGGTCGCCGCGCGTCGTCTCGAAGCGCAGGATGCCGACGCGCGGATTGCCGCCCGGCGAGGCAAATTCCCAAAACGCCATGCCGCACAGCAGCAGAAGAATGGTGCCGAAGAACGCCGCCGTCGGCCACGTCCACGCCATCCAGGTGAGGTCGAGATTCATGGTGACACCCTCCCCAGGGCAAAGCCCTTGGCGGTGGTGGTGAGGATGAACCCGTGCGTTTGTTTCATCACACCCTCCCCAGGGCGAAGCCCTTGGCGATGTAGTTGCGGACAAACCAGATGACGAGCGCGCCGGGGATCAGCGTCAGCACGCCGGCGGCGGCAAGCAGGCCCCAGTCCATGCCGGCGGCCGAGACGGTGCGGGTCATGGTGGCGGCGATGGGCTTGGCATCGGTGGTCGTCAGCGTGCGAGCGATCAAAAGCTCGACCCATGAGAACATGAAGCAGAAGAAGCACGCGACACCGATGCCGCTGGCGATCAGCGGCATGAAAATCCTGACGAAGAAGCGCGGGAAGGAGTAGCCGTCGATATAGGCTGTTTCGTCGATCTCTTTGGGCACGCCCGACATGAAGCCTTCGAGGATCCACACCGCCAGCGGCACATTGAACAGGCAGTGCGCCAGCGCCACGGCGATGTGGGTGTCGATCAGGCCGAAAGCCGAATAGAGCTGGAAGAACGGCAGCGCGAACACTGCCGGCGGCGCCATGCGGTTGGTCAACAGCCAGAAGAACAGATGCTTGTCGCCGAGGAAGCGGTAACGCGAAAAGGCGTAGGCCGCCGGCAGCGCGGCGGCCACCGAGATCACCATGTTCATCACCACATAGGTGATCGAGTTGATGTAGCCCGAGTACCAGGAGGCGTCGGTAAAGATGGTGACGTAGTTGGCGATCGTAGGCTGATGCGGATAGAGCGTCAGCGAGGAGACGATCTCGGCATTGGTCTTGAAGCTCATGTTGATGAGCCAGTAGATCGGCAGCAGAAGCACGATGATGTAGATCGTCGGCACGATCCACCACCAGCGCGATTCCTCGCCGCGCTTGCGCATCAGCCGGGCGACCTGATCCTGCGAAAGCGTGCTCGCCAATTTTCCCGAAGCGGTGGTTTCGCTCACTCTGTCGGCTCTTTCGTTGGCGCCGCTCATCTCAGCGCTCCGCGTCGTAGTTGGTCATCACGGTGTAGAACACCCACGACAACAACAGGATGATCAGGAAGTAGACCAGCGACATGGCGGCCGCCGGACCGAGGTCGAACTGGCCGAGCGCGGTCTTGACGAGGTCGATCGACAGGAAGGTGGTCGAGTTGCCGGGGCCGCCGCCGGTGACGACGAAGGGCTCGGTGTAGATCATGAAGCTATCCATGAAGCGCAACAGCACGGCGATCAAAAGCACACGCTGCATCTTCGGCAGCTGGATATAACGGAACACCGCCCAGCGCGAGGCGCCGTCGATCTTGGCCGCCTGGTAGAAGGCATCCGGGATCGAAACCAGGCCGGCATAGCAGAGCAGCACGACAAGGCTGGTCCAGTGCCAGACGTCCATGATGATGATGGTGACCCAGGCGTCGAACGGATCCTGCACGTAATTGTAGTCGATGCCGAGCGCGTTGACGTAGTAGCCGAGCAGGCCGATGTCGTTGCGGCCGAAGACCTGCCAGATGGTGCCGACGACGTTCCACGGAATGAGCAGCGGCAACGACATAAGCACCAGGCAGACCGGCACGCCCCAACCCTTCTTCGGCATGTTGAGCGCGATGAAGATGCCGAGCGGCACTTCGATGGCCAGGATGATGAAGGAGAAGATCAGGTTGCGCACCATGGCTTCCCAGAAGCGGCTGGACGACAGCAGTTCCTCGAACCACTGGGTGCCTGCCCAGAAGAAGACGTTGTTGCCGAAGGTGTCCTGCACCGAATAGTTGACGACCGTCATCAGCGGAATGACGGCCGAGAACGCCACCAGCACCAGCACCGGCAGCACCAGGAACCAGGCCTTGTTGTTCCAGGTCTTTTCCATCTATGCCCCCATCTCGACACGCCCCATCTCAACCAGCCAGGAATCGGCATAGATGTTGATGCCGGCCGGATCGAAGCGAACCTTTGGGTCGGCCGGCACGCTCTCGTCCTCGCCGATGACGGCAGCGATCTCGCGGCCTTCGAGGCTGGCGCGCACCACCTTGTGGCGGCCGAGATCCTCGACCTTGCTTATTTTAACCGCCATGCCCTCGCGGCCGAGCCTGACATACTCGGGGCGGATGCCGAGTTCGATGGCGCCGGAGCTCCCAGCGGCGGTCTTTGGCGCGCCGGGCAACTCGATGCGCTGACTGCCAATGGTCGCAGTCTTGCCGTCGATCGCCACCGGCATGACGTTCATGCCGGGCGAGCCGATGAAGTAACCGACGAATGTGTGGCGCGGGCGCTCAAACAATTCAGCCGGCGTGCCGATCTGGACGATGCCGCCATCATACATGACGACGACCTGGTCGGCGAAGGTCAGCGCCTCGGTCTGGTCATGGGTGACATAGACCATGGTGTAGCCGAAGCGGCGGTGCAGTTGCTTCAACTGCGATCGCAGCACCCATTTCATGTGCGGATCGATAACCGTCAGCGGTTCGTCGAACAGGATGGCATTGACATCCGAGCGCACCAGGCCGCGGCCGAGCGAGATCTTCTGCTTCTGGTCGGCGGTCAGGCCCCTCGCCTTCTTCTTCGCCCACGACGCCAGGTCGATCATCTCCAGCGTCTCGCGCACCTTGCGGTCGACATCGGCCTCCGGCACGCCGCGATTGCGCAGCGGGAAGGCAAGATTGTCGTAAACGGTCATGGTGTCGTAGATGACCGGGAACTGGAACACCTGCGCGATGTTGCGCTCCTGCGTCGACAGATTGGTGACGTCCTTGCCGTTGAACAACAACTCACCGTGCGAGGGGTGCAGAAGTCCCGAAATGATGTTGAGCAGCGTGGTCTTGCCGCAACCCGAGGGCCCAAGCAGCGCATAGGCGCCGCCATCCTCGAATGTGTGGTGCACTTCCCGCAGCGCAAAATCGGCATCCTTCTGCGGATTGGGCAGGTAGGAGTGCCTGACATGGTTGACGTCGATGCGCGCCATCTCTTCCCCCTCAGGCCGCAAGCTTCGGCGCGGCGACGGCGCTGCCGTTGCTGTCGAAGACCATGATGTGGCGCGGATCGATAAACACCTCGATCTCGGCGTCCGGCTCGAAATCGCGGATGCCGTGGGCCAGCATGACCCAGCGCGCATCGGCAAAATCGAGGTGGATGAAGCTTTCCGAGCCGGTGATCTCGGTGATCGTCACCTTGGCGCGCACCGGCACCGCGGCAGCGTTGGGCCGCTCCAGCGACAGATGATGCGGCTGAAAGCCGATCGTGTAATTGGCGTCGGCAATGCCGGCGAGTTCGGCCGGCACCGGCAGCTTGACGCCGCCCTCGAGCAGGAAATCCGGGCCCTTCTTGGCCAGCACGATGGTGTTGAGCGGCGGATCGGCAAAGGTTTTCGCCGTCACCAGGTCGATCGGCTTGCGGAAGACGTCGATGGTCGGCCCGAATTGGGTGATCCGCCCCTCGGACAGCGTCGCCGTATTGCCGCCGAGCAGCAAGGCTTCATGCGGCTCAGTCGTGGCGTAGACGAAAATGGTGCCGGCGGCGGCAAATATCTTGGGCAGTTCGGCGCGCAGCTCCTCGCGCAATTTGTAGTCGAGATTGGCGAGCGGCTCGTCGAGCAGCACCAGGCTGGCATTCTTGACGATGGCGCGGGCCAGCGCCGTACGCTGCTGCTGTCCGCCGGACAGGCTGAGCGGCGTGCGGTCGAGATAGGGTGTGAGCTTCAGAAGCCCTGCCGCGTTGCGGACTTCCTTGTCGATCTTGGCCTGGTCGGTGCCGGCGACGCGCAACGGCGAGGCGATGTTCTCGTAGACGGTCATCGCGGGGTAGTTGATGAACTGCTGATAGACCATGGCGATCTTGCGCTGCTGCACCGGCATGCCGGTGACATTCTGGCCGTCGAACCAGACTGAACCGGTGGTCGGCACGTCGAGCCCGGCCATCAGCCGCATCAGACTTGTCTTGCCCGACAGTGTCGGCCCGAGCAAAACGTTGAGCGAGCCGTGCTGAAGCGTCAGCGACACGTCGCGGATATGCTCCACCGCGCCGACCATCTTCGTCACGTTTCTCAGTTCCAGCATGATGCCTCCTCCCAGGCTTTGTGCATCAATCGCCTTCCCTATTCCGCTGCCGCGACATGGCGCCGGCTGATGCCGCGCATGAATTCGTCAAGCGCCGAGGCCTGTTCGCGGCTGAGATGCAGACCGCGCTTGGTGCGACGCCACAATACATCTTCGGCGGTCAGCGCCCATTCATTTTCGCTGAGGTAGCGTACCTCGGCCTCATAGAGATCGGCGCCGAAATTGCGGCCGAGATCGGCGTTCGACTTGGCAAGGCCGAGCAGCACTTGCGCGCGCGTGCCGTAAAGCCTGGTCAACCGACGCGCCAGGCGCTGGTCGAGGAAAGGATAGGCGCTCTTCAGCTTCGCCACCTGGACGTCGAAACCGGTGGCCGGGAAATCGCCGCCCGGCAAGGGCGCGTTCGCCGTCCACGGCTTGCCGCGCTTGCCGAGAAAACCTTCGATCTTTTCCAGCATCGATTCCGACAGCCGGCGGTAGGTGGTGATCTTGCCGCCGAAAGCGTTGACGATCGGCGCCTTGCCCTCGCCGCCATCGGCTTTCAACACATAGTCGCGGGTCGCTTCCTGCGCCTTCGAAGCGCCGTCGTCGTAGAGCGGGCGCACGGCCGAATAGGTCCAGACGATGTCGGGGCGCGTCACGGCTTCAGCAAAATATTCGCTCGCCGCCGCGCAGAGATAGTCGATCTCGGTGTCGCTGATCTTCACGTCATGCGGATCGCCGGGATAGTCGCGATCGGTGGTGCCGATCAGCGTAAATTCTTCCTCGTAAGGGATGGCGAAGATGATGCGCCCGTCCTTGTTCTGGAAGAAGTAGGCGCGCGGATCATCGAATTTCTTTTTGATGACGATATGACTGCCCTGCACCAGGCGCACATTGTGCACGTCGTTCTGGCCCACGGTGGTCGACAGGACGTGGTCGACCCATGGACCGGCGGCATTGACCAGCAGCCGGGCCTTGACCTCGTCGGCATCTCCCGTCCGCACGTCTTCCACGCGGATCGCCCATAGATCGCCTTCGCGCCGCGCCCCGACGACTTTCGTGCGGGTGCGGATGGTGGCGCCGCGGTCGGCGGCGTCACGCGCGTTCAACACCACCAGCCGGGCATCGTTGACCCAGCCGTCCGAGTACTCGAAGGCCTTGTGAAACAGCGGCTTCAGCGGCTTGCCCGCCGGATCCTTGGACATGTCCAGTGTCCGGGTCGCCGGCAGCAATTTGCGGCCACCAATATGATCGTAGAGGAACAGGCCGAGCCGGATCAGCCAGGCCGGGCGCAGGCCCTTGGCATAGGGCAGCACGAAGCGCATCGGCCAGATGATGTGCGGCGCGTTCTTCCACAGAACCTCGCGCTCCATCAGCGCCTCGCGCACAAGCCGGAACTCGTAGAATTCGAGGTAGCGCAGGCCACCATGGATCAGCTTGGTCGAACCGGAGGAGGTTCCGCTGGCGAGGTCGTTCATCTCGGCGAGAAATACCGAAAAGCCCCGCCCAACGGCGTCGCGGGCGATGCCGCAGCCATTGATGCCGCCACCGATGACGAAGATGTCACGGACTGCGTCCACAAATCCCTCCCGCGATTTCGCATTGCAGCATTTTTGAGTTGTTACGAAACCGTATCGGGATTATTTCGAAATAAGAACGAATGTCAAACGAAATGTAACGGGACCGTGATCGATAGCCTAGCCGAGCGACGTTTCGATCAATTGAACCTCCGCTTCCTCGCAGATCTTACGCACCGACGGGATGTCGCAACGGTCGGTGATGAAGGTGTTGACTTGCGAGAGATGGCCGATGCGAACCGGCGCGGTGCGTTCGAACTTGGTCTGGTCGGAGACCAGGATGACATGCCTGGCATTGGCGATAATGGCTTGCGCCACTTTCACTTCGCGAAAGTCGAAATCGAGCAACGCGCCGTCATGGTCGATGGCCGAGGCGCCGATCACTGCATAGTCGACCTTGAACTGCCTGATGAAATCGACCGCGGCCTCGCCGACAACGCCGCCGTCGGAGCCACGCACGACGCCGCCGGCGATTACCACCTCGATCGAAGGATAGATGCGCATCCTGTTGGCAACATTGATATTATTGGTGATGACCATCAGCCCGGTATGGTCGAGCAGCGCCTTGCTGACCGACTCGGTCGTGGTGCCGATGTTGATGAACAGGGAGGCGTTGTCGGGTATCAGCCTGGCCGCCGCGCGGCCGATGGCCTCCTTCTCGTCGGCGGCAATCTTGCGGCGCGCCTCATACTCCATGTTCTCGATGCCGGACGGGAACAGGGCCCCGCCATGGATGCGCGTCAGCAGCCGCTGGTCGCAGAGATCGTTGAGGTCCTTGCGGATGGTCTGTGGCGTCACGTTGAAATGCGTGGCGAGGTCATCGACCAGCACACGGCCATGGTCCTTCGCCATCTGGATGATCTCGGCATGGCGCGGCGACAAATACACTGAGAACCTCCCGTTTTCGTTTTTCTTGTTTGTAGCTGAAAACGAAAGCAATGAAAAGGGAGACGCCGGCTAATGAAATATCGATGATTGCAAAGGCGAACCGGGCAGATACGGCTCAGACCCGCTCCGCCACCTTGCGGGTGACAGCCGCGACTTTACCTGGCGAGCGGATCATCAGGAAATTGCCGGACCAGTATCCCGGGATCCGCCAAGTGCCTTTGATCTCGGTTGCATCACCGTTGATGATGCCGCTGTAGTGAATCGGGTGCGCCTTCAATTCGGCCTTGTCGTATGTCTTGGTAAAGGAGACGGCGTTGCCCTCTCGCTGCCCCTGCAGGCTTGCGTATCTTGCCGTGCTGGTCGCCGCCGGTTCGTGGGTCATCCCCGTCAAGCTGGTTGCCGTCTCGATCAGCGTTGCAACGAAGGAAACCGGCGGCAGTTCGCGCGGATAGAAATAGCGCCCGCTCCAGACGCCCGTCAGATTCTGGCTAACCCCTTCAGCCCTTCCGGCCATATGCTTGCTCGCAAGTCCTTGCTGGCTTGCCCCGGCGGCGGCAACCACCCGGGCAATCCCTGTCAGTCCTTCGGGGATCTTGCACACTCGCATATGACAGTGAAGGCGGTATCGACATCGGCCGCGGTTGTCTCGAACTGGCCTGCCTGGAAGCGGATGGCGACCCGCCCATCGACACGCGTCTGCGTCAGGTAGATACGGCCGTCATTGTTGATGGCGTCGACCAGACGCAGATTGTGCTCGTCGCAGTCAGCGCCGGATGTGGCGCGATGCCGGAACGAGAACAGCGACAGCATCGGCTGGCTGGCGAGCTCGAAATCCTCCTCCTCGGCCAGGCGCGCTGCTATGCCTTCGCTCCAGGCGACGTGATTGCGGATCATGGTGCGCAGCGCCTCGAGGCCATGGGCGCGCAGCAGGAACCACAGCTTCAGCGCCCGGAAGCGACGGCCGAGAGGCACCGACCATTCGGAGTAGTTGATGATGCCGTCATGGCCGCGAGTTTTCAGATAGTCCGGCTTGATCGCCAGCGTGCGCACGAGATCCTCCGGCTGGCGGACGAACTGGATCGAGCAGTCGAATTGCGCGCCCAGCCATTTGTGCGGGTTGAAGACGATCGAGTCCGCGCCCTCGACACCGGTCCAGAAATGCCGGTATTCCGGGCAGATCATGGCCGATCCGGCCCAGGCGGCGTCGATATGCAGATAGAGCCCCTGGCGTTTGGCCACCGCGGCCACTTCAGCGATGTCGTCGGTGCCGCCGGTGCTGGTGCCGCCGACGCACGCGATGATGCCGGCCGGCAATAGGCCGGCCGCGCGGTCGGCAACAATCGCCGCTTCCAAAGCCGCGGTATCCATGGCGCGGTAGGTGCCGGCGACGGGAATGCGGACGAGGTTTTCCTCGCCAATGCCGGCGACCCAGATGGCGCGGTCGATCGAGGTGTGCACCTGGTCGGAGGAATAGACGCGCAGCCTGCCCTGCCCGGAAAGACCCTTCTTGTTGCCCTGCCAGTCGAGCGTGCGCTCGCGCATGGTCAACACGGCGGCCAGCGTCGCCGATGATGCGGAGTCCTGGATCACGCCGGAAAAGCCTTCGGGCAGGCCGAGCGCCTGGCGCATCCAGTCGACGATGCGCGTCTCAAGCTCTGTCGCCGCCGGCGAAGTCTGCCACAGCATGCACTGCGCGGCCATCGCAGAGACCAGATATTCGGCAACCACCGAGACGGGTGCTGCATTGGCCGGGAAATAAGCAAAGAAACGCGGATGCTGCCAATGCGTCATGCCGGGCACGATCTTGGCTTCGAAATCGGCGAAGATCGTCTCCATCGATTCCGCGGCATCCGGCGGAGAAGCTTCGATGCTCCTGAAGATCTCGCCCGGCGCTATGGCAGGTCGCACGGGCCGATCGCGAAGGCCGGCGCGGTAATCAGCGCCCCAGTCGGCGGCGCGCCTCGACCAGTCGCGGAATTGCTCGTTGTCCATGGATCCTCCCGACGCGCCGATCAGACAGCCGTTTGAATTTTGATTAACATGTTAAATAGAGACAGGCAACCGCGACGAAGGTTCCCGCGCTAGCCCGGAAAATCCGGCAGGCTGGCAAAGGCCGTCTTCAACGCGTTCGACCAGCCTTCGGAAATAGCACGATAATATCGATCGTCCTGGCCGATGCGCTTTTTCAAACCCACCGTGAACGTGTCCTCCTCCAGGAACAGCAGGTCGAGAGGCAGGCCGACGGACAGGTTCGATTTCAGCGTCGAATCGAACGATACCAGCAAGAGCTTGACCGTTTCAGCCAGGCTCATCGTCCTTTCATAGGCACGGATGATGATCGGCTTGCCGTATTTGGTCTCGCCGATCTGGAAGAACGGCGTGTCGTCGGTCGATTCGATGAAATTGCCCTCGGGATAGATCATGAACAGCCGTGGCGGGCTGCCCTTGATCTGGCCGCCGAGGATGAAGGAGGCGTTGAAATAGGAATCCGCCTTTTCGCCGGCAGGCGACGAGCTGGCGATGACTTCCTTGACGGTGTCGCCGACCAGCCGCACCGTCTGGTACATGGATGGGGTCTCGAGCAGCGTCGCGTGGCGTTCCGCCACCGCCTTGGTGCGCTCGTCGAGCAGGCTGACCACGGCCTGCGTCGTAGCCAGATTGCCGGCCGACATCAGTACGATGACGCGCTCGCCTGGCTCTTCCCAGACATGCATCTTCTTGAAAGTGGAGATCGAATCCATCCCTGCATTGGTGCGCGTGTCCGACATGAACACGAGCCCACGATCGATCTTGAGGCCGACGCAATAAGTCATGGAATCTCTTCAGGCAGCAATCTTGCCGGAGACTACTGCTCTACCGTGACGGTGACTGCAAGCTGTTCCTCCGCCTGTCCCAGTCGAATTCCCGACACCGGCGAGGCGTCGCGATAATCACGGCCGGTGGCTACCCTGACATAGCGTTCATCGGGGGAAATGCCGTTGGCGGCGTCGAAGGCGACCCAGCCGAGACCCTGAACATGGGCTTCGGCCCAGGCATGGCTTGCCGCCTGCTCGATGGCCGCATCCATCATCAGATAGCCACTGACATAGCGGGCCGGAAAACCCATGACGCGGCCTGCGGTGACAAAGATGTGGCTGTGATCCTGGCAAACGCCGGTCTTCAGCGCCAATGCCTCTTCCGCCGGGGTCGTCACGCTGGTGGTGCCCGGCGTGTAGGCGACGCGCTCGACGATCAGCGCCATCAGCCGATGCAGCCTTTCGATGTCGGTACCTTTGCCGACCGCCGCGGCAAGCTCGCTTATGCCCTCGCCGGGGATGGTCAAAGCTGTCTCCTGGCTGAACAGCCACAGCGGCGCAAAGCCGTGATGCGGACCCGAGACGCCCGCTGTGTCGCGCGTGACAACCTCGCCGGAGGCCTCGACGGTGATGAAGTCGCGCTCGCCCTCGACGCTCAACAGCCTGTTATCGTTGCCGAAATGGTCGTTAAAGCGGACTTCCTCGCGCGCGCCCTCGATCTTCAGCGCCCAGGACAGCACGGTCTGCGTCGGGCCACTGACCGGTAACAGGCGTAGCCGCTGCAACAGATAGTGCACCGGCGCGTCGTAGCGGTATTCGGTACGGTGGGTGATCTTGAGCCGCATGCCTATTTTCCGTTTGTAAGCATGATCTTATCCGAAAACCGGGTCTCACTTGTCGCTAGCGCGGTCCTCCGGTTCGCGATCATGCTCAATTGAACCGGTAATCTTGTGCGATCTCTTCGCCAAGCTTGGTGTTGTCTTGAATGAACCTGGCCAGGAATTCGTGCAGGCCGGTGTCGAATATGTCCTTGATCGACCCTGCCTGCAGCATCGCCTGTGTCCTGTCGACGGTGGCGTGGCAGGCATGACGGTCGCCATAGTCGTCGCCCAGGAACTTCAGATGCTCGGCGAGAAAACGATAACAGAAGGTCAGCGAACGCGGCATGCGCACATTGAGGATCAGATAGTCGGCAATATTGGTCGGTTTGTAGTCGGCCTCATAGACCCAGCGATAGGAACGGTGCGCCGACACCGAGCGCAGGATCGATTCCCACTGGTAGTTGTCGAGGCTCGAGCCGACCCAGGAGATCGACGGCAGCAGCACGTAGTATTTCACGTCGAGGATGCGTGCCGTGTTGTCGGCCCGCTCGACATAGGTGCCGAGCTGCGAGAAGTCGAAGATCTCGTTGCGCAGCATCGTGCCGTAGAACGAGCCGCGGATCAGCGCCGTCTCGCGTTTGATG
This sequence comes from Mesorhizobium sp. C264A, assembly GCF_040324515.1. Classification (NCBI taxonomy): domain Bacteria; kingdom Pseudomonadati; phylum Pseudomonadota; class Alphaproteobacteria; order Hyphomicrobiales; family Phyllobacteriaceae; genus Mesorhizobium; species Mesorhizobium sp. C264A. The sequence goes on from NZ_JAMYVY010000001.1 coordinate 1,906,232, forward strand.
GCGTCGAGCACACTCGGCAGGTCGCGCTCGTCGATCGGCTTTGCCAGCATGCGCTTCAGCGCCATCCAGGCTTCGTTGATGCTCTCCCAGGTCTCGCGCGTCAGCGCGGTGCGCACCATGCGGGCATTGTTGCGAGCGGTCTCGATCGCCGACATCGTGCTCGACGGGTTCGAGGTGTCGCGCAGCAGGAAGTCGGCGACGTTGGCGGCGGTATAGTCCTTGTATTTCTGCGTGAAGGTGACGTCGGAGCCGGCGCTGAGCAGCACCGAATTCCACTCTTCCGACGCGCTCTGGGTGCGGGTCAGCGCCATGCGAAGGCCGGCATCGACCAGACGCGCCATGTTTTCCGCCCGCTCGATATAGCGGTTCATCCAGTAGAGCCCGTTGGCGGTGCGGCCGAGAAGCATGTGAAGTGGCCTTCTGGCTAGTGAGTAGGGAATAGTGAGTAGGGATTAGTAAGCATTTGAATCTCTGTTGAATATGGCATTTCTTGTCCCTCTACTGCCTACTGCCTACTGCCTACTGCCTACTGCCTACTGCCTACTGCCTACCTAATCGTCCAACACCCACGTATCCTTCGTGCCGCCGCCTTGCGAGGAATTCACGACCAACGACCCCTCCTTCAGCGCCACCCGCGTCAAGCCGCCGGGCACGATCTGGATTCGGTCGGAGACCAGAACATAGGGTCGCAAGTCGACATGGCGCGGCGACAGGCCTTTTTCTGTCAGGATCGGGCAGGTCGACAGCGCCAGCGTCGGCTGGGCGATGTAGTTGGAAGGCTTCGCCTGCAGCTTCTTGGCGAAATCCTGGCATTCCTTCTTGGTCGCAGCCGGCCCCACCAGCATGCCGTAGCCGCCGGAGCCGTGCACTTCCTTGATGACCAGCTCATGGATGTGTTCGAGCACGTATTTCAGGCTGTCGGGCTCCGAGCAGCGCCAGGTCGGGATGTTGCCGAGGATGGCCTTGCGGCCGGTGTAGAACTCGACGATGTCGGGCATGTAGGAATAAATCGCCTTGTCGTCGGCGATGCCGGTTCCCGGCGCGTTGGCGATGGTGATGTTGCCGGCGCGGTAGACGTCCATGATGCCGGGCACGCCAAGGGCCGAGTCCGGCCGGAAGGTCAGCGGATCGAGGAAGGAATCGTCGACGCGCCGGTAAAGCACGTCGATCTGCTTGTAGCCTTCGGTCGTGCGCATGGCGACGTGGCCGTCTACAACGCGCAGATCCTGGCCTTCGACCAGTTGCACGCCCATCTGGTCGGCGAGGAAGGCATGTTCGAAATAGGCGGAGTTGAAGCTGCCCGGCGTCAGCACGGCAATGGTCGGTGCGCCCTTGGTGCTTTGCGGCCGCACTGCCGCCAGCGACTGGCGCAGCAATTGCGGATAATTCTCCACCGGCCGCACCTTGATCTGCTGGAACAGCTCGGGAAAGAGCTGCATCATCGTCTCGCGGTTCTCCAGCATGTAGGAGACCCCCGACGGCGTGCGCGCATTGTCCTCCAGCACGTAGAACTCGTTCTCCGAGATCCGGACGATATCGACGCCGATAATGTGGGTGTAGACGCCGGCCGGTGGCCGCACTCCGATCATTTCCGGCAGGAACGCCTCGTTCCTGGCGATCAGCTCCCTCGGCACGCGGCCGGCGCGCAGGATTTCCTGGCGGTGGTAAATGTCGTCGAGGAAAGCGTTCAGCGCCTGCACGCGCTGCTCGATGCCTTGCGTCAGCCTTCGCCATTCATTGCCGGAGATGATGCGCGGCACGATGTCGAAGGGGATCAGCCGCTCGGAGGCTTCCTGCTCGCCATAGACGGCGAAGGTAATGCCGGTCTTGCGGAAGACGCGCTCGGCGTCCTGCATCTTTTCGGTAAGCCTGGCCGGGTCCTGCTCCTTCAGCCAGCGGTCGTAAGCCGTATACGGTTGTCTAAGCCCGGAAACTTCCGGAAGCATTTCATCGAACGCTGCCAATCGCATACTCCCCTGTGACGCCATTTCACTGGCGTCGCGGGAGAAAATCAAGCGCAATCGGTGATTTGGAGGATATCGGCGATCAGTATGTTTCGACTGCCCAAAATTCGGGCAGTCGGAACGGGACCTTAATCAGGCTCTGCCTTGTCGCCGGGCAAGTGCCTGATGCGGCCATAGCAGTTCACCGTTTCATGGAAACGGCGACCTGCCATGGCTTTTTGCTTTGACGCAATTCCGGACGGAAAACCGCTTCACATTTTTTTCCTGGAATTGCTTTAGAAAGCGCGGAAAGTGACGACCGTGAAGGTGTCCTTGATTCCGGGAATAATCTGCACCTTCTCGTTGACGAAGTGGCCGACATCTTCCTCGTCGTCGACGTAGAATTTGGCAAGCAGGTCGTAATTGCCGGCGGTCGAGTAGATTTCCGAGGCGATTTCGGCATCGGCGAGCGCGCTGGCGACCTCATAGGACTTGCCCAGATCGCACTTTATCTGCATGAAAAACGTCTTCATTGCCGGTCCCGATCAAGCTTCAGCACTCAAGCGGCCCTTGTGGCAGACTGCCGCCCGGCTTTCAAGCATTAGGCCGAGCGCGCCTTGGCGACGGCTTGTCTCAGTTCGGACACCGGCATGCCGCGCCGATACAAGTTGCCGCCGATGACCAGGGCTGGCGTGCCGCGCAGCTTGAACGCTGTCGCCTGGACTTCGGTGCGGACAAGGGCAGCGTCGATGTCGGGTTCACGGATGGCGAGGTCGGCACGCACCATCGCCACATCGACACCGACGGAAGAAAGGATGTCGTTGGTGCGGCGTTCCGAAAGGCCGCGCTGGTTGGTCATCAGCGCATCGACCGCCGCGCCATAGTGTTCGCCGCTCAGCAGCGTCACCCGCGCCGCGTCGCGCGACACGTCGCCGAAGATCGGCCAGTCCTTCATCACAAGCCGAACGCCGCTGTCCTCTTCCATCAACTTCTTCAGTTCGACGAAGACGAGCTTGCAGATCGGGCACTGATAGTCGACGAATTCGGCGATGGTGACGTCGCCATCGGGGTTGCCGAGCGCTGGAATGGCGGGATCGAAGGCGACTTCCGTGACGGTCGGCCCAGTGCTTGCCCAGGCGGGCAAGGGAGCCAAAACTGCGAGGCTTGCCGCGCCCTTCAGCAAAAGGCGCCGGTCGATCGGCTGCTTGAACATGGTTGTCCCCTGGTTGCGCGAACGGGTCCCCACCCGTCCCTACGATGCGCGCCCCGCGTTAAAGGAGGCTTAAGCATGATCATGTGGCACTTGCGTGGCGAATATTGCGGTTGCTGAAACCGTGAGGCTCCGCAAACCGTATGGTATGATGCGTCCCGGGACAGGTTTTGTTGGGGGACAATGGAGACAGGCCATGCGCCGCACCGCATTCGCAGTTGTTTCATTGCTGTTCGCGTTGTTCGTGTCGGCAGCCCTTGCCGGCGACGCCGAAGTCAAGGCCGGCCAGGCCGTCATCGATGGTCAGTTGAAGGCGCTCATCGCCAATGATGGCGCCAAGGCGTACAGTTTCGCCGCTCCAAATGTGAAGCGCATCTTTCCGACCGTCGACACCTTCATGAACATGGTGACCAACGGCTATCCGCCGGTGCGCCAGCCGCAGAGCTATTCCTTCGGCAAGGTCGAGCAGATGGGGCCAACTTCGCTAATCCAGCAAGTGCTGATCGTCGGACCCGACGGCAAGGACTATGAGGCGGTCTACACGCTGGAACAGCAGCCCGACGGCAGCTTTCAAATCACCGGCTGCAGCTTGCGCGCAGCGAATTCGCTCAGCACCTAGATGTGCTTATAGCACCGGAATATCGCCCCTCGCCCATCCCTCTGAAATGTCTGATGTGCGCGCCTCGAAGGCCTTTGCCTCGATCGCGGCGCGAACGTCCTGCATCAGCTTCTGATAGTAAGACAGGTTGTTCCAGGTCAGAAGCATCGCGCCCAGCGCCTCCTGCGAGCGCACGAGATGATGCAGATAGGCGCGTGAATAGTCGCGTGCCGCCGGGCAGTCACTCTCCTCGTCCAGCGGCCGCGGATCGTCCGCATGGCGGGCATTCCTGAGATTGACCTTGCCGCGCCTGGTATAGGCCAGGCCATGGCGGCCGGCGCGGGTCGGCATCACGCAGTCGAACATGTCGATGCCGCGCGCCACTGATTTCACGATGTCGTCCGGCGTGCCGACGCCCATGAGATATCGAGGCTTGTTGTCAGGCAATTCCGGACAGGTGATCTCCAGCATATCCAGCATCACCGCTTGCGGTTCGCCGACGGCCAGGCCGCCGACCGCATAGCCTTCAGCTCCATCGCGCTCAGCGCCTGCGCCGAACGCACCCTGAGAGCTGCGTTGTCGCCACCCTGGACGATGCCGAACATGGCCTTGCCGGGCTGGTCGCCGAACGCTGTCTTGCAGCGCTCGGCCCAGCGCAGCGACAGCTCCATCGCGCGCTCGATCTGCTTGAGGTCGGCCGGCAGCGCTGTGCATTCGTCGAGCTGCATCTGGATGTCGGAATCGAGCAGGCCCTGGATCTCGATCGAGCGCTCCGGCGACATCTCGTAGGCAGCGCCGTCAATGTGCGAGCGAAAGGTGACGCCCTTCTCGGTCAATTTTCTGAGCTTCGACAGCGACATGACCTGAAAACCCCCACTGTCGGTCAGGATCGGCTGTGGCCAGCGGGCGAACTCATGCAGGCCGCCAAGCCGCGCCACGCGCTCGGCGCCTGGCCGCAGCATAAGATGATAGGTATTGCCCAGAATGACGTCGGCGCCGACGCCGCGCACCTGGTCCATATACATGGCCTTGACCGTGCCGCCGGTGCCGACCGGCATGAAGGCTGGCGTGCGGATTTCGCCGCGCGGCATGTCGATGACACCGCGCCGCGCCTTGCCGTCGGTGGCGAGGATCTTGAAGGTGAATGTCTCAGCCATTGAATTCCTTGTCATGGACAGGCGCGCCTGGCGCCTGCCTGTCGAGCGACTGCCGGTATTGGATGCAGCCGCGCATGAATTTCGGCCATGGCGGCACAGCAATCGATGGATCGGTCTTTTCCGGCAGCAGGTCCCACAGGTTGGGATGATGCCAGCATAAATCATGGCCGGTAGAATCTCGGTGCTGGCGAATGCCGGCACGCAATTTCTTCACTTCAGCGATCAGGCTCTCGCGATCAAAGGCTTGCAGATCATCGTCCATCGCTCATCTCCGCTCGATAAAGCAGGCTTGCGTCTCCATAGGAGTAGAATCTGTAACGGTTCTCGATGGCATGAGCATAGGCCGCACGCATCGTATCTAGGCCGCTGAAGGCCGAAACCAGCATGAACAGCGTCGAACGCGGCAGATGAAAGTTCGTCATCAGCAGGTCGGCGGTCTTGAACCGATAGCCCGGCGTGATGAAGATGTCGGTCGGGCCGGACCAGGCGGTCAGCGAGCCATCAGGCCGTGCCGCGCTCTCCAGCAGGCGCAGCGAGGTCGTGCGACAGCGATGATACGCCCGCCCCGCGCCTTGGCGCCATTCAGAGCGTCGGCTGTTGCTTCGCTGACCGAGCCGGTCTCGGCATGCATCTTGTGGTCAGCGGTATCGTCCGCCTTGACCGGCAGGAAGGTGCCTGCACCGACATGCAAGGTGACGAAGCGGCGTTCGATGGCTTTAGCGTCGAGCGCCGCAAACAGCTCCGGCGTGAAATGCAGGCCTGCGGTGGGGGCAGCGACTGCGCCCTCCTCCTTGGCATAGATGGTCTGGTAATCCGTCAGGTCGCGCGCGTCGTCGTTGCGCTTGGAGGCGATATAGGGCGGCAGCGGGATGTGGCCGACGGCATGCAGCGCCTCGTCGAGAAACGGCCCCGACAGGTCGAAACCGAGCAGCACCTCGCCGGCATCGCCCTTCTCGATCACCGTGGCATCGAGCTGACCGAGGAAACAGGAATTGCCGTCATGGCCGAAATGGATGCGGTCGCCGGCGGCGATGCGCTTGCCCGGCCGCATGAAGGCCAGCCAGCGGTCCGGCGCCATGCGCATATGCAGCGTGGCGTCGACCTGCGCCTGCGCTTCGCCGCGCCGCCTTATGCCTCTCAACTGGGCAGGAATGACCTTGGTGTCGTTGAAGACCAGCACGTCGCCGGCGTTGAGCAAGGACGGCAGGTCGCCAACCGCGCGGTCCGAAAGACCCTCGCCCGGCCTGACCACGAGCATTTTTGCGCTGTCGCGCGGCTCGGCCGGGCGCAGCGCGATGCGCTCCTCCGGCAGGTCGAAGTCGAAGAGATCGACGCGCATCAGTAGAGCCGGACGAGCAGTGCTCCGGCCAAGAGCAGCACCGCGCCGGCGATGCGGCCGAGCGAAATCTCGCGCACCGCCACGCCGAGGAAGCCGACCCGATCGATCAGCATGCCGGCCAGCAGCTGGCCGGCAACCAGGAACGCCATCAGCGCGGCTGCACCGATGCGCGGCGTAAGAATGGTCGACAGGGTGACATAGAAACCGCCGAGCATGCCGCCGGCGATGAACAGCCAAGGCGCAGGCGCCTTCCAGTCGAGCGAGATGTCCTGCAGCCGCACAACGGCAATGGAGATGATACCAAGCACGATCGCGCCCGACAGGAACGAAAACGCAGCAGCCGCGACCGGGAGCCCCAGGCCGCGCGCCAGCTGCGAGTTGATCGGCGCCTGGACGGCGATGAAGGCGCCTGACAGGATGCCGAGCAGCGACCAGACCACGCCCATCATCTTCGTTTGTCCTTACCTGACGTCGGCCGCGACCTTCAGCGACACGATCTTGTCGGGATCGACCACCGGCTCGCCGCGCTTGATCTTGTCGACATTGTCCATGCCTTCGATGACCTGGCCCCAGACCGTGTACTGGCGGTTGAGGAAAGCGGCATCGTCGAAGCAGATGAAGAACTGCGAATTGGCCGAGTTCGGGTTCTGCGAACGGGCCATCGAGCAGGTGCCGCGGCCATGGTTGGCGTTGGAGAACTCAGCCTTCAGGTCCGGCTTTTCCGAGCCGCCCATGCCCGCACGCGAAGGCGCGAAGGTCGGCTTCGACGAATTGCCGAACTTCACGTCGCCGGTCTGCGCCATGAAGCCTTCGATGACGCGGTGGAAAACCACGCCGTCATAGGCGCCTTCGCGGGCCAGTTCCTTGATCCGGGCGACGTGGCCCGGGGCCAGGTCGGGGAACAGTTCAATGACGACCTTGCCCTTGGTCGTTTCCAGGATGAGCGCGTTTTCGCGGTCCTTGATCTCAGCCATGTCGGATATCCTTTATCTCAGAAAACAGAATGATTTGAGAGGTTTACTTGTCGGCGGCGATGCGTACCTTGATCATGCGGTCGGGCTCACTGACCGTGCCATTGTCCGCCTCGTTGCCCTTCTTGATCTTGTCCACCAGCTCTATGCCGCTGACGACATTGCCGACGATGGTGTACTGGCCATCGAGGTTCGGCGCCGGCGCGAACATGATGAAGAACTGCGAATTGGCGGAGTTCGGGTCCTGCGAACGGGCCATACCGAGCGTGCCGCGCTTGAAATGTTCGCTCTGCGAGAATTCCGCCGGCAGGTCGGGCAGGTCTGAACCGCCGGTGCCGACGGCCTCGGGGCTGAACCCCTTCTTCATGTTGCCGAACTTGACGTCGCCGGTCTGCGCCATAAAGCCGTTGATGACGCGGTGGAATGCGACATCGTTATAAGCGCCTTCGCGCACCAGCTTCTTGATCTGGGCGACATGCTTGGGTGCCAGGTCTGGGCGTAGCGCGACGGTGACGTCGCCGTTCTTCAAGGTGATGACCATGGTGTTTTCCGGTTCGGCGGCGAAGGCCGAAACGGATGCGGTCACGAGACCGGCAAGCACGACGAGGAACGAGGCGAGCTTTTTCAGCTGCATAAGGGATCTCCGAAGGTCTTTGTTAGGGTGCATGTCGTTGCCCCAAAACCGGCATCCACTTTTGGGCGACATGCACTATTTCGCGAATTTGGCGGTGAGCGCGCCGGCAACGGCGGCCGGTACGAAGGGACGGATGTCTCCGCCCATCGAGGCTATCTGGCGCACAAGTGTGGCGGTAATGGTGCGTACCGATGGGCTGGCGGGCAGAAAAACCGTCTGCAGTTCCGGCGCCATGGTCTCGTTCATGCCGGCCATCTGCATCTCGTAATCGAGATCGGTGCCGTCGCGCAGGCCGCGGATCATGATCGAGGCGCCATGCTTGCGGGCCGCGTCGATGACCAGCCCGTCAAAGGCGACGACCTTGATACGGTCGCCGTCGCGGCCAAATTCGGCCTTGGTCGCGGCCTCGATCAGCTTCACCCGTTCGTCGAAGGAAAACAGCGGCGTCTTGCCGGGGTGGGTGCCGATCGCCGCATAAACCGTGTCGGCGACAGCCAGCGATGCCTTCAGCACATCGAGATGGCCGTTGGTCAGCGGGTCGAAGGAGCCGGCATAAAGGGCGATGCGATCGGTCATGGGAGGTGCTTCTAGCGGGGCATTGGGCGGAAGGCAAATGCGATTGGGAACATCTGCGTGAACCTTTTCGCAGACATGAACGACAGATGAATGCCTTGATCACGAAGACTTCACGCCGCGTTCGCTAGTTTGCACTTCGGAAGATGAAACCAAAACCCGATCTAACCGTTGGATAGGCGCAGGAGAACACGCACATGCTGATCTACATGCTCGCCACCGCAATGACCGTCGCCATGCTGATCGCCACCGCATTCGGATTGCATAGCGAGGCAGAGCGCGTCCGTGTCCGGACAAAGCGGTTCGAAGGTTTCGGCGCTCGCTGGCCCCACCGTCACCCCTGATTTATTGCTAGTTTCTTGTTTGCGCCGGCCCATCGGGCCGGCGTTGTTGGTCAAAACCTATTCGGCGCTGTCCGGTACGGCATCTCCGGCGCCGGCCTCAATGACACTCTCTTCGACATCCTCGTCGGCCTGCGGCTCCGAGATCCGTTCGACCGAAACCACCTTTTCGCCTTCGGCGGTGTTGAAGATGGTCACGCCCTTGGTGGCGCGGCTGGCGAAACGGATACCGTTGACCGGCACCCGGATGACCGTGCCGCCGTCCGAAACCAGCATGATCTGGTCGTCATTGCCGACCGGGAAAGTCGCCACCAGCTGGCCGATCTCGGCCACCTTCGACACGTCGGTGGCGCGGATGCCCTTGCCGCCGCGTCCGGTCAGGCGGAAATCGTAGGATGACGAGCGCTTGCCGTAGCCATATTCCGTCACCGTCAGCACAAATTGCTCATGCGCCTTGAGCTCTTCGTAACGGCTGTCGGAAAGCTCGGTCTCCTCGCCAATCTCCTCATTGGTGAGTGCAATCTCTTCTTCCTCGCCGGTCACCTCGGCGGCAAGCCGCCGCTCCAGGGCTGCCCGCTTGAGGTAGGCGGAGCGTTCCGCCGGTGAAGCATCGACATGCTCGATCACCGACATGGAGATGATGCGGTCGGTCTCGGCCATGCTTATGCCGCGCACGCCGACCGAATTGCGGCTCTGGAAGACGCGCACATCGCCAACGCGGAAGCGGATGCACTGGCCGGAGCTGGCGGTCAAAAGCACATCGTCATTGTCTGTGCAGGTCTCGACGCCGAGGATCTCGTCGCCCTCCTCCTCCAGCTTCATGGCGATCTTGCCGTTGCGGTTGACCTGGACGAATTCGGACAGCTTGTTGCGGCGCACGGTGCCGCGCGTGGTGGCGAACATGACGTCGAGTTCGCCCCAGCTGGTCTCGTCCTCGGGCAGCGGCATGATGGTGGTGATGCGCTCGCCCTGCTCCAGCGGCAGCATGTTGATCAGCGCCTTGCCGCGCGACTGCGGATTGCCGATTGGCAGCCGCCAGACCTTTTCCTTGTAGACGATGCCGCGCGAGGAGAAGAACAGCACCGGCGTATGCGTGTTGGCCACAAACAGCCGGGTGACGAAATCCTCTTCCTTGGTCGACATGCCGGAGCGGCCCTTGCCGCCGCGGCGTTGCGCCCGGTAGAGCGACAGCGGCACGCGCTTGATGTAGCCGGAATGGCTGACGGTGACGACCATGTCCTCGCGCTGGATCAGGTCCTCGTCTTCCATGTCGGCGCCGCCGTCGGTGAGCTCGGTGCGGCGCGGCGTGCCGAACTCGTCGCGCACGGCGGCAAGCTCGTCCTTGACGATCTGCTGGATGCGGGCGCGGGACGACAGAATGTCGAGGTAATCCTTGATCTCGTCGCCGATGGTGTTCAGCTCGTCGGCGATTTCGTCACGGCCGAGCGCGGTCAGGCGCTGCAGGCGCAGTTCGAGGATTGCGCGCGCCTGTTCCTCGGAGAGGTTGTAGGTGCCATCCTCATTGATGCGATGGCGCGGATCGTCGATAAGCAGAATCAATGACTCGACGTCCCCGGAGGGCCAGCGTCGCTCCATCAACTGCTCGCGCGCCGTCTGCGGATCGGGCGCGGTGCGGATCAGCTTGATCACTTCGTCGATGTTGGCGACGGCGATGGCGAGGCCGACCAGCACGTGGGCGCGGTCGCGCGCCTTGCGCAGCAGGAATTTCGTGCGCCGGCTAATCACCTCTTCGCGGAAGCTGACAAACGCCTTCAGCATGTCGGTCAGGTTCATCACTTCCGGCTTGCCGCCGTTCAGCGCCACCATATTGGCGCCGAAGGAGGTCTGCAGCGGCGTGAACCGGTAAAGCTGGTTGAGAATGACGTCGGCGACAGCGTCGCGCTTCAGCTCGATGACGACGCGGTAGCCCTGGCGGTCGCTTTCGTCGCGAATGTCGGAAATGCCTTCGATGCGCTTGTCGCGCACCAGCTCGGCCATTTTCTCGATCATCGAGGCCTTGTTCACCTGGTACGGGACTTCCGTGATGATGATCGATTCACGGTCGTTTCCGCGCTGTTCGACATTGACCTTGCCGCGCATGACGATGGAGCCACGGCCAGTCGCATAGGCGCTGTAGATGCCGGAACGGCCGAGCACGATGCCGCCGGTCGGGAAATCGGGACCCGGAATGATCTCCATCAGCGCCGGCGCATCGATCGCCGGATTGTCGATGATGGCGATGGCGCCGTTGCAGATCTCGGCCAGATTGTGCGGCGGGATGTTGGTGGCCATGCCGACGGCGATGCCGCCGGAACCGTTGACCAGAAGATTGGGGAAGCGGGCCGGCAGCACCTTCGGTTCGGTGTCGGATGCGTCATAAGTCTCCTGGAAATCGACGGTTTCCTTGTCGATGTCCTCCAAGAGTTCATGCGCGACCTTGGTCAGCCGCGATTCGGTGTAGCGCATCGCCGCCGGCGGATCGCCGTCGATGGAGCCGAAATTACCCTGCCCGTCGATCAGCGGAACGCGCAGCGACCAGTCCTGCGCCATGCGCACCAAGGCGTCGTAGATCGAGGCGTCGCCATGCGGATGGTATTTACCCATCACGTCGGCGACCGGGCGGGCCGACTTCACATATTTGCGGTTCCAGTGGTAACCGCTCTCATGCGCCGCATAGAGAATGCGGCGGTGAACCGGCTTCAGGCCGTCGCGTACATCGGGCAGCGCACGGCTGACGATGACGCTCATGGCGTAAGAGAGGTAGGAGCTCTGCATCTCCTCGATGATGGAGATGGGCTCGATGCCGGTAGGGCCGCCGTCGGCGCCGCGCGGGGGTTTTTGGTCGGTCAAATCGGATCACAATCTAATCAGGAATCACTGACCGCTTATATAGGAAGCACGGCCGAAACTCCAATATTCGTGGTGCTTTTCCAATGAGGATTTCAGTGGCAAATTCAAATGGATACCTCTGATTGCGACGATTTGGCCATAACGCATTCGCCGCCGCCAGCGGCAAAAGCCTGCGAAGGACAGTTTTCCAAGCCAAGAGCTTATCTGGAGGCAGACAGACGCGTCAGCGGGTAGCCACCCGCCCGGCGCGATAGTGGCCAGGCGTTTCGCCCATGACGCGCCGGAAACGGCGGTTGAACGTCGACAAATCGTTGAAACCGGCCTCGAAGGCGATTGCCGAGATGGCATCGCCTGACATGCGTAGCCGCACCGCCGCGCGGTGCAGCCGGGTTCTCAGCAGAAACTGATAGGGCGTCATGCCGGCGACCCGCCGGAATGTGCGCAGGAAATGATACGGGCTGGTCGCCGTCGCGCCGGCAAGCTCGGTGAGCGAGACCGGCCGGTCGGCATTGAGCTCGATCTGCCGCACCGCCTCGGCAACCCGTTTCTGGTCGCGGCGGCTCGGCGGTCGAACGCCAGGCACCGCATCGCTGGCGACGGGCAGTGCTGCGCCGGCAACTGCCAGTACTGCGCCCGCAATTCGCAGGCCAAGCTCCTCGAAGGCGTCGATATCGGCCGTCTCCCGCGCCGCTTCGGCCTCGGCCAGCAGCGATGCGAGCGACGGCAAGGGCGGCAGATGCGGCACGCCGAAGGCGAGCTTGCTCGCGCCGGGCACGTCGCTGGCGATGCGGTCGAGATAGGCCGGAGCGAAGTGGAAGGACAGGCAACGGTCGCCGGCGCCATGCTCATGCCCGCATTCATAGCAGGCGCCGACATTGCCGAGCAGGATCGCGCCCGGCGCCAGCATGGCGGCGCCCTGGCTGGTGCGGTAGCGGAAGGTGCCGCTGGTGACAGCGGCAACGCAGAAGGTGTCGTGCGCCTCCTCGAACGGGCGGTCGCCGGCGCCAGCCGTGCACAGCACGTCGCAGACATGCCAGCCCTGCCCCGATGCCAGCTTTTGTTCGCTCGTCGTCATGGCTTGAAAGATAGCAATTTTTCCCAAGCGCGACACCCGGTCGGGGCCTATCGCTTGCAGCCTCCTGACACAACGAAGGCAGCAAGTATGATCGGTACATCCTCCTTTGCCGAAGCGCTCCACAGCGACGGCCCCAATCCCGGCCTGGCTGAAAAGCTGGATCTCTACGGCCGCTTCGTCGGCGCCTGGACATTCGATGCCACGCGCCATCTCGAGGACGGCACGGTTTTCACCGGACGCGGCGAGGTGCATTTCGGCTGGGTCCTGGAAGGCAGGGCGATCCAGGACGTATGGATCCTGCCCGCACGGGATGCCGGCCCCTCGCCCTCGCTCGGCAAATGGACTTTCTATGGCACAACGCTGCGGGCCTATGATCCCGGCTCGGATGCCTGGCACATCTTCTGGAGCGACCCGCGCAACCAATACTACAGCCGCCAGCTTGGTCGCGCCGAAGGGGACACGATTGTGCAGGTCGGCGCCGACGGCACTGGTTCCTCGGTTCGCTGGAGCTTTTCGCGCATCACCAAGGACGGCTTCCGCTGGCTCGGCGAGCGTTCGCACGACGATGGCAAGACATGGCGTCTCGAAGTCGAGTTCCTGGCGCGCCGCGTCGCCCAGGACTGATGACGCAACATATTGCAAAAAAGGTGAAAAAACATACTTGACCATGTCTCGATCGGTGTCCGCGACACCAACGTTTCGAAGCCCTTCTACGATGCCGCGCTAAAGCCGCTCGGTTATTCTTGCCTCGGCCAGTCGCCAGGCTCACTGGGTTATGGTGCGCAAGCCGTCGCGCTGTGGGTGAACGACGCGGAGCGGCCAGTGCCATCGGACGAGAAGTTCGGTCTGCATTTCTGCTTTAGCGCGCCGACGAGGCAGAGTGTCGTCGCCTTCCATGCCGCCGCCTTGCGTGCAGGCGGCAGCGACAATGGCGCGCCGGGCCTGCGCGCCGACTATGGCGAGGACTATTACGCTGCCTTCATCGTCGATCCCGACGGCTATCGCCTGGAGGCCTATTGCAACGCTGCCGCCTAACATAGCCGGCGTCTCCGGTATCGGCATCTCAGACGGTTCCCACCGGGCAGGCTTTGCTCTACCACTATCGTGGCGCAGGGGTCCGGCCCGGCGGGAGGGGTCAGCGATGCCGAGTTTCGACAGCCTGTTCAACGCCTTCGTCACCATTCTGGTGACCATCGACCCGCCAGGTCTCGCGCCGCTCTTCCTCGCGGTGACACGCGGCATGAACCGCGAGGAACGTCAGCAGGTTTCAGTGCGCGCCTCGATCATCGGCTTCCTGGTGATGGCGCTGTTTGCGGTGGCCGGCGCGTCCATCCTGTCGGTGTTCGGCATCACGCTGCCGGCTTTCCGCGTCGCCGGCGGGTTTTTGCTGTTCTTCATCGCGTTCGAAATGGTGTTCGAGCGCCGCCAGGACCGCAAGGAGAAGATCGGCGACGTCGCCATCACCAAGGACATGATCCACAACATCGCGGCCTTCCCGCTGGCGATCCCGCTGATCGCCGGCCCCGGTGCGATTTCGGCGACCGTGCTACTGTCGGGCTCGTTTCAGGGTTTTGCAGCACAAGCGGCGCTGGTCGGCATCATCTTCGTCTGCCTTGCCATCACCTATCTGGTGTTCGTGCTGTCGGAGCGCATCGACCGCATCCTCGGCCAGACCGGCCGCTCGATCCTGACCCGCCTGCTCGGCGTCATCCTTGCCGCGCTTGCGGTTCAGTTCGTCGCGGATGGCATCAAGGCGCTTATGGCGGGGTGAACGGCAGGCCCTGCTCCCTGCTCCCTGCTCCCTGCTCCCTACTCCACCGCCGTATCGACGACCTCGAAATCGTGGGTGATGACAGCCGTCTTGGCCAGCATGGCCGAGGCCGAGCAGTATTTCTCGATCGACAGGTTGATGGCGCGCTGGACCTTGTCGTGCGACACCGCGTGGCCCGTGACGATGAAATGCATGTGGATGCGGGTGAAGACTTTCGGGTCGGTTTCGGCTCGGTCGGCGTCGAGTTCGACAACACAGTCCTCGATCGCCTCGCGGCCTTTTTCGAGGATGTGGACGACATCATAGGCCGAGCAGCCGCCGGTGCCGATCAGCATCAGTTCCATCGGGCTCGGACCCGGCGTCTTGCCTTCCGGCCCGGAGCCGGTTCCCAGCACAACCTTGTGGCCGCTGCCGGACTCGCCGACGAAGGTGCGCTCCTCGACCCATTTGATCCGGGCTTTCACGGCAATCTTCCTTTCAGAAAGCGTCACTGGCCGGAGACGACCGTGTGCATGATCCGCCCCGGCAGCAGCGTGAACACGCCGGCGCCGATCAGGGCGAAAACATACAGCGATATCATGACCCTGCGATGTTTGGCGACCCGATGCATATGCGCGTGCCAGACCGCCAGCGGCACGGCGATCAACACTAAAATCGACAAGAGATGGATCGGGCTGAACGGACCGACGAGGCGTATCTGGTGGATCCAGAAACTGGAGACGGCGACGACCAGCATCAGCGCCGCCCACTATAGCCGACGACACGATGACGCGTCGTGCCTTTCGGCAGCGCCAGTTGCGTAGCGCCAATGGCCAGCGCGGCAAGGGCCGCGAAGGCGTGCCATGGAATGGGAGGGCGCGCCGATAGAAGCGGTCCGAGCGACATCGCGCCCTCTCCTCAGATATCGCTGACTACCGTCAGCTCAGAACGGGATTTCGTCGTCCAGTTCGCGCGACGAGCCGCCGCCACCGCCGCCCTTGGAACCGCCGCCACCGCTGTTGCCGCCGCGGTTGAAGCTCTCATTGGGGCCAGACTGGCCGAAATCCGAGCCACGGCTCGCGCCGCTGCCGCCGGCATAGTTGCCGACCTGACCGCCGCCCTCGCCGCGAGAATCGAGCATCTGCAGCTCGCCGCGGAATTTCTGCAACACGACTTCGGTCGTGTACTTGTCGGCGCCGGTCTGGTCCTGCCATTTGCGTGTCTGCAGCTGGCCTTCGACGTAAACCTTCATGCCCTTCTTCAGGTACTGCTCGGCGACCTTGGCGATCTGGTCATTGAAAATGACCACGTTGTGCCATTCGGTCTTTTCCTTGCGCTCGCCGGAATTCTTGTCGCGCCAGCTTTCCGACGTGGCGATGCGGATGTTGACGACTGGGTCACCAGAATTCAGGCGGCGGATTTCAGGGTCCGCGCCGAGGTTACCGACCAGAATGACCTTGTTGACGCTACCCGCCATGACACTTCTCCGCGCTCATCCGAAACAAATTTCAAGTCGTTCACCTTACAGGCCGCGGACAATCCTGGCTTGCCGCGGCTGGCTTTTCCCACAAGGTTTTTGTTCCCTTTTCGTTCCTATACTGTTAACCACGGATTGTCAAGGAATGGCAGCAATCGCCGACGCGGGCGCGTGGATTTAGCTGACACGCAGGGGCGAGAAGCGGTGTCGTCAGCGCCGTTTTTTCGCTGGTCGCAACGGACCGAAAAAGCCGCTCCACTCCATGCCCATGGCATGGGCGCGCTGTGCGATCACGGTTGGTGCCGACATCAGCCCGACTGCAGGTTCAGATTTCAGAGCCGGGTCATTCAGCAATTTCCCGATCGCGCGCCCGTGCCACCACACCTGAGCGACGAGCGCCGCTACCACCGCGATCAGGCCCCAGGTCCCCAATCCTTCGCCGAAGATGTAAATCCCGTATGGCGGCGATAGCGCCGTACCCAGCTTGGCCAACAAGATCACGGCCACGAAACCGATGACGGCGATCGCTCCTATACCGAGTACGAGGCGGCGATAGAGCCTCAGAGCCTCGTTGAGGTTCTCGGCGGACGAAAGATCGACGTTGGAATTCATAAATACTACTCCTGCCTCGCGATGATCGGCCCATCTTGTTCCCCACGGCTTAGAGGCCCGGCAGGATCCAATCAATACGCGGCATTCAAAAACACCCCTTGCCAAATCGATAAGTATCGACTTATGCTTTTGCCATGATCGAAGCAGAGATTTTTCGCGCCCTGGCCGACCCGACGCGACGCGCCGTCTACGAGCGGCTGACTTCCGGCGAGATGAGCGTGTCGGAGTTGCGCACCGGCATGAGCGTGTCGCAGCCGGCGGTGTCGCAGCACCTTGCCGTGCTGCGCGGCGCAGGCCTGGTCAGCGAAAGACGCGCCGGCCGCAACGCCTACTATCGCGCCGATCCGCAAGGGCTCGAGCCGCTGCTCGGCTGGATCGAACGCTACCGCGCATTCTGGCCGGAGCGCATCGAAAGACTGAAGGCCGTTTTGAAGGACATGGACCAATGACCGACGAAAAGCAGACGCAGACCGCCAAAGATGCCCTCGCCTTCGAATGCGATCTGCCGGACGCACCGGAAAAAGTGTGGCGGGCACTGACCGTGCCAGACCTCTTGGCGGAATGGATGATGCCGAACGACATCAAGCCGGAAACCGGCAGCCGCTTTGCCTTTGCCGGGCCTGAGAAGCCGATCGAGTGCGAAGTGCTCGATGCCGAACCGGGGCGCCTGCTGCGCTATTCCTGGCGCGAGCGTTCCGGCGACGCCGACCGCGAGGAGCTGGGGAGCATCGTCACCTTCACACTCGCCCGCACCGTTTCCGGCGGCACGCATCTGCGCATCGTCCATGACGGGTTTGTCCTGACGCCTGCGGTCGCGATGGCCGGCGCCGGCTGCCGGCTCTGGCTGCGCGCATACAAGCCCAAGCGGCCTGTCGCCGCCAACGCGCCACGCCTGTTGCTGCGCGCCGCCTGAACCGGAAAAATCAAAACGGAGACAATGAGATGAGCGGCTTTGCCAATCTGGTGCCGATGGTGATCGAGCAATCGAGCCGCGGCGAACGCGCCTTCGACATTTTCTCGCGGCTGCTGCGCGAGCGCATCATCTTCGTCAATGGCGAGATCAATGACGGCATGTCGGCGCTGGTCTGCGCCCAGCTCCTGTCGCTGGAATCGGACAATCCCGACAAGGAGATCTCGCTCTACATCAACTCGCCGGGCGGCGTGGTGACCAGCGGTTTCGCCATCTACGACACGATGCAATATGTCAGCTGCCCGGTGTCGACCGTGTGCATGGGCTTTGCCGCGTCGATGGCCTCCTTCCTGCTGATGGCGGGAACGCCGGGGCGGCGCATCGCGCTGCCCAATGCCAGCATCGTGCTGCATCAGCCTTTGGGCGGCTTCCAGGGCCAGGCCTCCGACATCCAGCGTCACGCCGAAGGCATTTTGCGCACCAAGCGGCACATGGCCGACCTCTACGCTCAACATTGCGGCCGCACCCACGAAGAGGTCGAACGCACGCTCGACCGCGATTTCTTCATGACCGCGAAGGAGGCCAAGGACTGGGGCCTCGTCGACCACGTCTTCGACACCCGCAAGCAGGCAGCGGCCTGATCGGCGGATTGAATGCAGGCCGGTGTTCCCTCAATTTCAACGCCGCTGGTCTGGCCTCGCCTTGAGCGCGGCACTATAGTCTTGCCATGCGCTACCACCTGAACAGACTGACCATAGCCATTGCCATCACGGCGGCGACATCGAGCATGGCCTTTGCCGGGGGCAGCACCAGCACGTCGCGGAAAGGCGCCCTGCCCGGCGTGACCGGCGACTACCGCATCGCCAAGCCCGCGCCGCAGCCGGAGCCGGACGACGCGCTGTCTGCCGGCGAGAACGGCACGTTCAAGATCGGCGACACCGATGTCAGGATTTCCGGCAGCATCACTGTCGATGTCGGCACGGGTGGGATCAAGCCGCCGCGCCGGTAGCCCCTTCTCCCAGCTACTATACGGGAGAGAAAGCCTGCGCCGACGACTTCCTCGCAAAAGAACAGCCCCGCCGTTGCTTCCGCTAACGGTCGGGGCTTTTTTTGGATTCCAAATCCAAACTGCCGGTAGTGTTATACCGACTTTGATTTCGGATGCTTCGCGGCATTCAGCCGACGATCCGACTAGCCGTCTCTGATTTTTGTGGGATTCGGCAGGTCACGGTTTGTCTGGTGGTTTGTTGGACTGACGCGATGCGTTCGTTTGGACGCATACACTCCAATGCCTTGAAACTACCTGGCACTTATGCCCGCCGCGGCTCCACTAGCAGGTGGAGCCTCAAGGGACTATCCGGTGGCGTCATGCTCCGCTCCTATGTCCGTTGCGACTGGTGTCAATCCGAAGCACAAATCGCAAAAACCTGCGGCGTCTCGCAGGCCGCTATGGGCGGCGAGGCCATCAAAGACGGCCGGCTCCGTTGACTCCGGCAGAGTGCGCCCCTGATTCGACGGCGTCAACCTTGAATAGCCGGTTACGGAAAATGTGATCGCCGGGAGCTTACGTCAGGGTCAGTTTCTGAAACACCCTTGTCAGTTTCTGCACAGCTATGTCAGGAGCGTGTTCGGTCTTTGTTCTTTCCGCTTGCCCGTTCGCGCGAAAGACGGTTAAACGGCTTTGGTCGAGAAGTGTGGCGTCTCTCGACGTGGCGGCAAAAATACCTATATAGGGAATGGCCGGGAAAACCCGCCGATCCCACTGACACCAGACCTGAGGCGGCGACCGGCGATGGCCGACCATAAATACCTTTCCATTCGCGGGGCACGCGAACACAACCTAAAGAATGTCGATCTCGACCTGCCGCGTGACAGCCTGATCGTCATGACCGGCCTGTCGGGCTCCGGCAAATCGTCGCTTGCTTTCGACACCATCTATGCCGAGGGCCAGCGCCGTTACGTCGAGAGCCTGTCGGCTTATGCGCGCCAGTTCCTCGAAATGATGCAGAAGCCGGATGTCGACCAGATCGACGGCCTGTCGCCGGCCATCTCGATCGAGCAGAAGACCACGTCGAAGAACCCGCGCTCGACAGTGGGCACCGTCACCGAGATCTACGACTATATGCGCCTGCTGTTTGCGCGCGTCGGCATCCCCTATTCGCCGGCCACCGGCCTGCCGATCGAGAGCCAGACGGTTTCGCAGATGGTCGACCGGGTGCTGGCGGTCGAGGAAGGCACGCGCCTTTTCCTGCTGGCGCCGATCGTGCGCGGCCGCAAGGGTGAGTATCGCAAGGAACTGCTGGAGCTGCAGAAGAAGGGCTTTCAGCGCGTCAAGGTCGATGGCGTCTTCTACGAGATCGCCGACGTGCCGGCGCTGGACAAGAAGTACAAGCACGACATCGACGTCGTCGTCGACCGCATCGTCGTGCGCGGCGACCTGGCGACACGGCTTGCCGATTCCATCGAAACGGCGCTCAAGCTGGCGGAAGGGCTGGCGGTGGCCGAGTTCGCCGACCGGCCGCTCGACGCCAGCCAGACCGGCGAGGACTCGGTCAACAAATCGAAGAACGAGACCCATGAGCGCATCCTGTTCTCGGAAAAATTCGCCTGCCCGGTTTCCGGCTTCACCATTCCGGAGATCGAGCCCAGGCTGTTCTCGTTCAACAACCCGTTCGGCGCCTGCCCGACCTGCGACGGCCTCGGCAATCAGCGCGCCATCGACGCCAGCCTGATCGTGCCGGACGAAAACGTCTCGCTGCGCGACGGCGCCGTCAGCCCGTGGGCGAAATCGACCTCGCCCTATTATGCGCAGACGCTGGAAGCGCTGGGCAAGGCATACGGCTTCAAGCTCGGCGACAAGTTCAAAGACCTGACCGAAGAGGCAAAGGATGCCGTCCTGCGTGGCACCGGCGAGCGCGAGGTCACCTTCCAGTATGATGACGGCCTGCGCTCCTACAAGACGACCAAGACGTTCGAGGGCGTCATTCCCAATCTCGAACGGCGCTGGAAGGAAACCGAATCCGCCTGGATGCGCGAGGAGATCGAGCGCTTCATGTCGGCGACGCCCTGCCCGGTCTGCAAGGGTTACCGGCTGAAGCCGGAAGCGCTGGCGGTCAAAATCGCCGGAAAACACATTGGCGAGGTCACCGAGCAGTCGATCCGCAACGCCGACAAATGGTTCACCGATCTGCCGGCGCAGCTCAATGACAAGCAGAACGAGATTGCTGTCAGGGTGCTCAAGGAGATCCGCGACCGGCTACGCTTCCTCAACGATGTCGGCCTCGACTATCTGACGCTGTCGCGCAATTCCGGCACGCTGTCGGGCGGCGAGAGCCAGCGCATTCGTCTGGCGTCGCAGATCGGCTCCGGCCTCACCGGCGTGCTCTATGTGCTGGACGAGCCGTCGATCGGCCTGCACCAACGCGACAATGCGCGCCTGCTCGACACGCTGAAGCATTTGCGCGACATCGGCAACACGGTGATCGTTGTCGAACATGACGAGGACGCCATCCTGCATGCCGACTATGTCGTCGACATGGGCCCGGCCGCCGGCATCCATGGCGGCGAGATCATCGCCCAGGGCACGCCGCAGCAGGTGATGGCCAATCCTAATTCGATCACCGGCAAATATCTGTCGGGCGCGCTCGAAGTCGCCACGCCCGGTGTCAGGCGCGAGGCCAAGAAAAACCGCCGGCTGAAGATCGTCGGCGCGCGCGGCAACAACCTCAAGAACGTCACTGCCGAAATCCCGCTCGGCACCTTCACCGCCGTCACCG
This sequence comes from Mesorhizobium sp. C264A, assembly GCF_040324515.1. Taxonomy (NCBI): domain Bacteria; kingdom Pseudomonadati; phylum Pseudomonadota; class Alphaproteobacteria; order Hyphomicrobiales; family Phyllobacteriaceae; genus Mesorhizobium; species Mesorhizobium sp. C264A. Next base: position 1,927,448 of record NZ_JAMYVY010000001.1, read on the forward strand.
GCGTGTCTGGCGGCGGCAAATCGACCTTCCTGATCGAGACGCTGTTCAAGGCGGCGTCGCGCCGCATCATGGGCTCGCGCGAGCATCCGGCCGATCACGACCGCATCGAGGGCCTCGAATTCCTCGACAAGGTCATCGACATCGACCAGTCGCCGATCGGCCGCACACCGCGTTCGAACCCGGCCACCTACACCGGCGCCTTCACACCGATCCGCGACTGGTTCGCCGGCCTGCCCGAAGCCAAGGCCCGCGGCTACCAGCCGGGGCGCTTCTCCTTCAACGTCAAGGGCGGCCGCTGCGAAGCCTGCCAGGGCGACGGCGTCATCAAGATCGAGATGCACTTCCTGCCCGACGTCTACGTCACCTGCGACGTCTGCCATGGCAAGCGCTACAACCGCGAGACGCTGGATGTCGTGTTCAAGGGCAAGTCGATCGCGGACGTCCTGGACATGACGGTCGAGGAAGGCGTCGATTTCTTTGCCGCCGTGCCCGGCGTGCGCGACAAGCTCGAGACGCTGAAGCAGGTCGGCCTCGGCTACATCCATATCGGCCAGCAGGCGACGACGCTGTCGGGCGGCGAGGCGCAGCGCATCAAGCTCGCCAAGGAATTGTCGCGCAAGGCAACCGGCAAGACGCTCTACATCCTCGACGAGCCGACCACCGGCCTGCACTTCCACGACGTCGCCAAGTTGCTGGAAGTGCTGCACGAGCTGGTCGACCAGGGCAACACGGTGGTGGTGATCGAGCACAATCTCGAGGTGATCAAGACCGCCGACTGGGTGCTCGACCTCGGCCCCGAAGGCGGCGATGGCGGCGGCGAGCTGGTGGCACAAGGCACACCGGAAGCGATCGTGCGCGAAAAGCGCAGCTACACCGGCCAGTTCCTGAAGGAACTGCTGGAGCGGCGGCCCGGAGGCAAGCGCGAAGCGGCGGAGTGATAGCCGCACCGGTTGGTTGCGTGGAAGAACCCCGGTGAGCTGTCTTGACACGTTTGCGAACACATCCCGTTTGCACTTCTATGCAGCAGCATGTCTGATAGCCTGATCTTGACTGTTGAATTGTCGGCCTGACTATTTGCAGTCGACATAGTCTTTGATTGTTGACAATTTCCAATCAAAAGCAAATTATCGCCTCTCAAACTGTAAATTGAACTGGTTTTCTGAAGAGGATCAGCTTGCGGATTTGACAAATGGCGGGAGGGGGAACCTATGGCCACGCTTTCACTTGAAAAAGTTAAGTCGCTTCTCAAAAACAAGCGAAAGTACCGCTGGGAGGCTGGCGAAACGAGTGTGAGCCATCTCGCCGAGCAGGCAGCGCCGGGCATGGCTCATTTCGGCATCGGCGCTTCGGCAGACGAACTGGCGGTCAACGAGACGATGGCCATGATGGCCGCCGCGGCGCCCTGCAGTCCTCCCAAAAGCCTCGACTGGCGAAACAAGGGCGGACAGAACTTCGTGACTGCGGTTCGAAACCAGCTCAACTGCGGTGCCTGCGTGGCGTTTTCCACTTGCGCGGCAATCGAAGCCAGAGATGCCGTCAAGAAAAAGACGCCAAATCCGCAATTGGACCTTTCCGAAGCGCACCTCTTCTTCTGCGGTTGCGGAAACTGCTGCTCGACCGGTTGGCAGCCTCCACAGGCAATGCTGTTTGCGACAAGCTTCGGGATAGGCATCGAAAGCGGCTTTCCCTACACACCGGCCAATCAACCGTGCAAACCCAAGATAAAGTCCGTGCTGAAGCTAAAAAGCTCGTCGATCGCGACATCTCCGATCGATCGGAAGTGCGCCTTGTTCCTGGGCGGTCCGGTCGTCGCCGCGATGAAGGTTTTCAGGGATTTTACCTACTACAAGGGCGGGGTCTACAAGCCGGTGTCCAACGAGTTGCTCGGTCTGCACGCCATCTGCGTCATCGGATATGACGATGTCGGCAAATACTGGATCATCAAGAACAGCTGGGGCACCGGGTGGGGATCAGGCGGCTTCGGACGTATCGCCTATGGAACCACTTGCGGGATCGACGGCCAATTCCCATTTTGGGTTCCAGAACTATGATGATAACGTTTCGGCAGCGAAGGAGTCCTTTCCATGAAGGCGTTCAAAGTCGATACTCTGGACAATGCCAAGCAGGAATTGCGGGTAAAAGGCGGCGAGAAAGTCGCAATTGAGCTCGAGGGCGCCGGAACCACCGGCTATGCCTGGGAGGTCGCCAAGCAAGCGCCAGAACTGGAGGTGATCGGCCATAGCGTCGAGCCGAATCTGGAATCCTTCGGCGCTGCCGGCACCGACCGTTTTGTGGTGCGCGCAGACAGTCTCGGCTCCCATGACATCGAGCTTACGCTGAAAGCGCCGTGGGAATCCGCGCCGGTGAAGCGGCTGACCGTCAAGATCAAGTCGGAGTGACCGCAGACCTTCGCTCGGTGTCTTCAGTGGATAGGCCAAGATTTGACATGACCGCCGTGGGTAGACGGCCATGACATCTCTTGCCGAATTGAGGAAGGCGCTTTACCTCGATCTCGACGCCGTCGTCTCGCTGACGGAAGCTGCTTACGCCCCCTACACCGCCCTGTTCGGTGCGCCGCCGATCCCGGTGACGGAAGACTACGCCCCGCGCATCGAGCGCGGCGAGGTCTGGCTGCTGGAGAGCGGCGCGGAGCTTGCCGGGCTGATCGTCGTCGAGCGGCATCCCGATCATGCGATGATCTTCAGCGTCGCCGTCTCCCCTGCCTTTCACGGCAAGAAACTCGGCATAGCGCTGCTCAACTTCGCCGACGAGCAGGCGCGGCTGTGGGGCTTGCCGGAGGTGCGGCTCTATACCAATTCGCGCATGGAGCGGAACATCGCGATCTATACCGCCTATGGTTTCAGGGAAACCGGCCGCCGGGCCAATCCCCACCGGCCGGGATGGATGGTGGTCGACATGACAAAACCTGTCGGCGAGGCGGCCTGATTTTTCTGAATTCGGCCAGATTTCTGAACTCGGGAGGATGACATGAGCAAATCCGGGACAATCCGCGCCGGGATGGGCGGCTGGACTTTCGAACCCTGGGATACGTCCTTCTACCCGGACAAGCTTTCCAAGGCCAAACAGCTGAGTTACGCCACCCGCCAGGTACCGAGCATCGAGGTCAACGGCACCTACTATTCCAGCTTCAAGGAGCCGACCTTCGTCAAATGGGCGGGCGAGGCGCCGGACGGTTTCGTCTATTCGCTGAAGGGCAATCGCTTCGTCACCAACCGCCGCGTGCTTGGCGAAGCCGGCGAGTCCATGACGCGCTTCCTCGGCTCCGGCATTGCCGCGCTGGGCGACAAGCTGGGCCCGATCCTGTGGCAGTTCGCGCCGACGAAAAAGTTCGACGCCGACGATTTCGAGGCCTTCCTGAAGCTGCTGCCGGAAAAGCAGGATGGCGTGGCGCTGCGCCATGCGCTGGAAGTGCGCAACGACAGTTTCAGCGTGCCGGAATTTGTGGGCCTGGCGCGCAAATACAAGGCGGCAATCGTCTATGCCGACCATGCCAAATATCCTGGTATCGCCGACATCACCGGCGATTTTATCTATGCGCGGCTGCAGACCGGCAGCGACGACAATCCGGATTGCTATACGCCGAATGGCCTGGACGAATGGGCAGCGCGGGTGAAGACCTGGGCGCAAGGCAAGCAGCCGGCCGATCTGCGGCGCGCCGATCCGACTTTCGACGCGCCGGTGAAACCGCGCGATGTGTTCGTCTACTTCATCACCGAGGGCAAGGTGCGCGCGCCGTTCGGCGCCATGGCGCTGATGAAGCGGGTGAGCTGATCGGTTAAAGCGCGTCGCGCTGAAACGGATTCATACGGCGCGATTTAAGTCTTTGTCTTGATGCATGCCGTTGTCCCAGAACCGCGGCACACTTCTGGGCGACATGCATTAGGAGCAATTCCAGGAAAAGTGTGGAACGTTTTTCCCGGGAAAGCGGGCAGCGCTTTCCCTTGAAAAGGGTTTCAACCCAGAATTGCTACGATGAACCGAAGCGTGATAGCTTATGCGCATCGTAACCTTATCGATACCTCCATCCTGCATAAATCCGGTGCGGGTCCTTTCTAGAGGCCGGCCGCCGCGCGCAAGGACGAGGGCATGTCGCTCGACTACAGTTCCCTTCTGTTGGCTGTCGGGTTTTCCGCCGCTTGCCTCGGCCTGACGCTGTTCGGCATTTGGCTTACCGCGCGCTCGGAAAAATTCCTGCTGACCTGGGCGGTCAGCGTGCTTCTGATCGTCGCCGACGTCTTCGCCTACCAGGCCTATATCGACGCGCCCGGACGCCTGCTCGGCCTCGCCAGCTTCACGTTCCTGCTGCTCGGCTTCGCGACCATGCTGGGCGCGGCCCATCAGTTCACGACCGGCCGCTCGCCATTGCCGCGCATAGCTGTCGGCGCCGGCGTCTCGCTCGCAGTCGCCTTGCCGCCGATGGCGCTTGGCTATGACGGGCTGGGCTTCATGCTGGAGAATGCCTTCGCCGCGCTGCTTTTGTTTGCGACGGCCTATGAATACTGGAAGGGTCGTACGGAATTCCCGGCCCCGATCCTCGGCATTGCAGGGCTCTACACCGCCACCGCAATTTCCTTCGTGCTGTGCTCCGGTGCACTTGTCTGGGATGGCAGGCTGGTGCTTGGCCATGCGCCGAGCAACTGGGCCGAGGATTTCAGCCTCATCGTCGTCATCGCCTGCATGACCGGCATCGGCGCGCTCTCGCTGGCGCTTAACCAGGGACGCCTGGCGCAGCATCATCGCCGCGAAGCGCTGACCGATCCGCTGACCGGACTGCTCAACCGGCGCGCTTTGTTCGACCTGCACGGCAAAACACCGGTCCGGTCCTTCACCGCCGTGATCGTGTTCGACCTCGACGGCTTCAAGGCCATAAATGACGAGTTCGGCCATGCCACCGGCGACGAGGTGCTGAAACTGTTCGCCAAGGATTTGACCGCCAATCTCCAGCCAGGCGATGTCGCCGCGCGCATGGGCGGAGAGGAATTTGCATTGGTGCTCGATCGCACCTTGCCTGAAAAGGTGGAATTCATAGCCGAGCGGATCCGGGCCAGTTTTGCCATGCGCCGGATCGATACCGAGACCCGCCTGCTGTCCTGCACGGTCAGCGCCGGCTACGCCTTCGGCAGCGAGGGCGGCACCAAATTCGACAAGGTGCTCAGCGCCGCCGACAAAGCGCTTTACGGCGCCAAGCGCGGCGGCCGCAACCGTGTGCTCGCCTTCCGGCGCGCCGGGTAGGCTGGGCTGATATTCAGCCGGCCTGAACCTCACCACACGTAAAACAACACCCCAAAGCGCGTCGCATGAGGCCGTTCAGGCGCGACGCGCTTTTAGGCCGCTATGACGATCTCGTTGTAAGTGTCGAGGTCGACGTAGAAAACCTTGGTGATTTCGCCGATCAGCTCATCCTGCTGGTAGCCTTGCGAGCGCAGAATGTTGATGGCGGTGATGATGTCGACACGCTCTGTCAGCCGTCGTTTCTGGTGGTCCTCGACGAACCGTTCCATAGCCCATTCTCCTGGCAAGATTATCTGAACGCATCGACCGACAATCAGAACTGCGAGGGAAGCTAGGGTGGCTTGCTTGCGTGGAACTTGCAGGCTGAGCCAGCATATTCCCTCGATCTGCTACAGAACCAGACTGATACGGAAGCGGCCGACTCACCGAGGCCTAGGAAAGACTAGCATGTAGTATTCGGCGTGCCAGAGTGTGGCGGCCTCGGACGAAAGTCCGACGCAACGGGTGCGGACCTTCGCGACTTCATCATCCTTGGGCGTAGCGACGCGAAGCGGAGCGAAGACCCAGGGATCCATGCCGGGACGAAGAAGCGTCATTAACGGTGCAGAATGTGGAATGGCCAATGTGCCGCAGAAGCGATCTTGTTCTGCATCGCGGCACTCTTTGGCTGATGTCGCGGCATGGATTCTAGGGTCTGCGCGCGTCGCTCCGCTCCTTGCTCCGCCCTAGAATGACGAAGTGATTGTGGGCATTTCAGCCAATCTTCGACGTGTACGATCCGTGCAGCCGTCGACCTGCGTTAAACCGTCAGAAACTTCCTGACGTCCGCCCGGTCGAGATCTTCGGCCGGGCCGGTGTGGACGATCTGGCCGCGGTCCATGATGTTGACCTCGTCGGCGAGCTCGCGGCAGAAATCGAGATATTGCTCGACCAGAAGCACCGCAATGCCGGCCTGATCGCGCAAATAGCGGATGGCGCGGCCGATGTCCTTGATGATCGAGGGCTGGATGCCTTCGGTCGGCTCGTCGAGCACCAGCAGTTTCGGCCGCATGACGAGCGCCCGGCCGATGGCGAGCTGCTGCTGCTGGCCGCCTGAGAGATCGCCGCCGCGCCGCCCCAGCATCTGCTTCAGCACCGGAAACAGTTCGAAGACATGCGCCGGCACGTTGCGGTCGGCGCGCTTCAACGGCGCAAAGCCGGACTCCAGGTTTTCGCGCACCGTCAGCAGCGGAAAGATCTCCCTGCCCTGCGGTATGAATGCGATGCCCGACCGGGCGCGATCATACGCCGCGCTCCGGTCGAGCGCCTTCCCCTCGAAGGCAACGCTTCCGCTCGTCAGCCGGTGGTGGCCGACGATCGATCTCATCAAACTGGTCTTGCCGACGCCGTTGCGGCCGAGCACGCAGGTGATCTTGCCGGCACCCGCCGTCAGCGACACACCGCGCAACGCCTGAGCAGCGCCGTAATGGAGCGTGGCGTTGGAAACTTCGAGCATGTCAGCGCCTTCTCCAGAAGCGGAGGAACGAAAAGTCGAAGCGATGGAATTGCACCCGCCAGACCATGCTCATCTCCCGAGATAAACTTCGACGACCCGCTCGTCGGCCGAGACGAAATCGAGCGAGCCTTCCGACAGCACCGAGCCCTCATGCAGGCAGGTGACCTTGACGCCGAGTTCGCGCACGAAATGCATGTCGTGCTCGACGACGATGACCGAATGGTCGCGCGCTATGTCCTTGAGCAGCCGCGCGGTTTCCTCGGTCTCGGCATCGGTCATCCCTGCGACCGGCTCGTCAACCAAAAGCAGCTTCGGGTCCTGCGCCAGCAGCATGCCGATCTCCAGCCACTGTTTCTGGCCATGGCTGAGATTGGCTGCCAGATCGTGGCGCTTGTCGCCCAGCCGGATGATGCCGAGGATGTCGTCGATCTGTCTGGCTTCGGCGGCCGAGCGGCGATGGAACAGCGCCGGAAAGATCGAGCGCGGGCCCTTCAGCGCCAGCATCAGATTGTCTTCGACGCTGTGGCTTTCGAAGACGGTCGGCTTCTGGAATTTGCGGCCGATGCCCATCATGGCGATCTCCGCCTCGTCGTGCCGGGTCAGATCGACCTGGCCGTCGAAGAACACTTCGCCCTCGTCGGGCCGGGTCTTGCCGGTGACGATGTCCATCATCGTCGTCTTGCCGGCGCCGTTGGGACCGATGATGGCGCGCATCTCGCCCTTGTCGAGCACCAGCGACAGATTGTTGATGGCGCGGAAACCGTCGAAGGAGACCGAGACGCCGTCGAGATAGAGGATGGTGTTGGACTTCGACATCGCTCTATTCCGCCGGCTGCGGTTCAGGCCCGGACGCGGACCAGGCACCGGGCGTTGTTGCTGCGCTGCGCACGATCTTCGATGGCGGCGGGGCATCAGGGTCTGTGCCCGCTTCCTCTGCAATCGCTGCAGCCCGCATCGCCCGAGCGTTACCGCGCCAGGAATCCCACATGCCGACGATGCCCTTGGGCAGGAACAGGGTTACGGCGACGAACAGGCCGCCGAGCGCAAACAGCCAGAACTCCGGCAGCAGGCCGGTGAACCAGGATTTGCCGGCATTGACCAGCAGCGCGCCGACGATCGGGCCGACAATGGTGCCGCGCCCACCGACGGCTGCCCAGATCACGACTTCGATGGAATTGGACGGCTCGAATTCGCCGGGATTGATGATACCGACCTGCGGCACATAGAGCGCGCCGGCGATGCCGGCCATGACAGCCGAGACGGTGAAGGCAAACAGCTTCACGTTCTCCGCCCGCCAGCCGAGGAAGCGGGTGCGGCTCTCGGCGTCGCGCACCGCCATTAGCAGCTTGCCGTATTTGGAGCCGACGATCGCCCAGGTGATGAAGACGGCGAGCGCGAGTATGATGGCGCTGGCGGCAAACAGGGCCGAGCGGGTGGCGTCGGCCTGCACGTTGAAGCCCAGAATATCCTTGAAATCGGTCAAGCCGTTGTTGCCGCCGAAACCCATGTCGTTGCGGAAGAAGGCGAGCAGCAGCGCGTAGGTCATCGCCTGGGTGATGATGGAGAGATAGACGCCGGTGACGCGGCTGCGGAAGGCGAACCAGCCGAAGACGAAGGCGAGCAGGCCGGGCACCGCCAGCACCATGATGGCGGCGAACCAGAAGTGGTCGAAACCGGTCCAGAACCAGGGCAATTCCTTGTAGTTCAGGAACACCATGAAATCGGGCAGGATCGGATTGCCGTAAACGCCGCGCGAGCCGATCTGGCGCATGAGGTACATGCCCATCGCATAGCCGCCGAGGGCGAAGAAGGCGCCATGGCCGAGCGAGAGGATGCCGCAATAGCCCCAGACGAGATCGAGCGCCAAGGCAAGCAATGCATAGCAGAGGTACTTGCCCGTCAACGCGACGATGTAGGACGGAATATAGAACGCGCTTTGCGGCGACACTGCGAGGTTGAGCAGCGGCACGATAATGGCGGCCGTCAGCAGGATGAAAATAGTGATGGCGATGCGACGGTCGGCACCCGCGGCGAAGAAGCGTCCCGTGATCATGTTTCCACCGCCCTGCCCTTGAGCGCGAACAGGCCGCGCGGGCGCTTCTGGATGAACAGGATGATCAGCACCAGCACGACGATCTTGCCGAGCACCGCGCCAGCATAGGGTTCGAGAACCTTGTTGACGATGCCGAGCGAGAAGGCGCCGACCAGCGTGCCCCAGAGATTGCCGACGCCGCCGAAGACCACGACCATGAAGCTGTCGATGATGTAGCCGCGGCCGAGATTGGGCGAGACATTGTCGATCTGGCTGAGCGCGACGCCGGCAATGCCGGCAATGCCGGAGCCGAGCGCAAAGGTCAGCGCATCGACCCAAGGCGTCCTGATGCCCATCGAGGCGGCCATGCGGCGGTTGGCGGTGACGGCGCGCATCTGAAGGCCCCAGGGCGTGCGCTTCATAACAAAGAGCAGCACGCCGAAGACGGTGAGCGCGAAGACCAGGATCCAGAGGCGGTTCCAGGTGACGGCGAGTTGGCCGACATCGAACGATCCCGACATCCAGGAGGGGTTGCCGACCTCCTGGTTGGTCGGTCCGAAGATCGAGCGCACCGCCTGCTGCAGGACAAGCGAGACGCCCCAGGTTGCGAGCAGCGTTTCCAGCGGCCGGCCGTAGAGGAAACGGATGACGCCGCGCTCGATGATCAGGCCGACGGAAGCGGCAACCAGGAAGGCGAGCGGCAGCGCGATCACCAGCGACCAGTCGAACAGGCCGGGGAATGAGGTTCGGATCACCTGCTGGACGACGAAGGTGGTGTAGGCGCCGAGCATCACCATCTCGCCATGCGCCATGTTGATGACGCCCATGACGCCGAAGGTGATGGCGAGGCCGATGGCGGCCAGCAGCAGCACCGAGCCAAGCGAGATGCCGTACCATATGTTCTGGCCGGCATCCCACAGCGCCAGGCTCGAATTGATGCTGGCGATTGCCGCCGTCGCGGCATCCTTGACCGCGCCTTGCGCATTGGCCTCGACCGCGGTGAGCAGCGAGACCGCGTCGCGGTCGCCGCGCGCGCCGATCAGGGCAATGGCGGCAAGCTTGTCGGCCTCCGGCTTGTCGGAGACCAGCACCGATGCCGCGCGCGCCTGTTCGAACAATGCCTTGACCTTGGCGTCGGTCTCGGCGGCGATGGCTGCATCGAGCGGCTCGATATTGGCGGCATCGGGGGTCTTGAACATGGTGTCGGCGGCGGCGATGCGGACAGAAGGATCTTTCGCGCGCAACGTCAGCGTTCCCAGTGCATCTCGGATGACACGACGCAGCGTGTTGTTGACCTTGATCTTCGTGATGTCGGCCTTGGGGGCGTCGCCGGCTTTCTCGCCACTCAGCGGGTCGAGCAGCGTGACGCTGTCGGCGGCCTCACTGCCGACGAAGACGGCTGAATCGGCTTTACGGATGTAAAGGTTGCCTTCGGCGAGCGCTGCAAGCGGCCGCTCGACCAGCGGATCGCCGGTGGCGGCAAGTTCGCGCACGACGGCCTCAGTGGCGGCAAAGCCCGTGCCCGTGGCGAATTTGGCGACGATGGCGCGCAGATCGGCTTCGGCTGCGTTCGACGGCAATAGGCTTGCCACCAGGAACACCAGCATGAGGCCGAGAGTGCGCAACAGGATCATCCGTTCAGATACTCTTCTGTGGGGAAATTCCGCGTCCGGGCGGGCTGAAGCGCCCGGACGCTTGGCGGTACCGATCGTGGACGCGTCCACGATCGGTCGGTCCCGGGAGGGATCAGTTCGTGCCCTTGCCGCCGCATTTGCCGGTGGCAACGTTGAAGTTGCCGCAGGACAGAGGCGCGCGCCAATCCGAAATCAGGTCCTTGGAATCGGGCAGATAGTCGGACCATTCGTCGCCCATCACGAGGCCGGGCGTCTGCGACACGGTCTCGAACTGGCCGTCGGCCTGGATCTCGCCGATCAGCACCGGCTTGGTGATGTGATGGTTCGGCATCATGGTCGAATAGCCGCCGGTGAGGTTCGGCACGGACACGCCGACCATGGCGTCGATGACCTTGTCGGGATCGGTGGTGCCGGCCTTTTCGACCGCCTTCACCCACATGTTGAAGCCGATATAGTGAGCTTCCATCGGGTCGTTGGTGGTGCGCTTGTCATTCTTGATGAACTTGTGCCAGTCGGCGATGAACTTCTTGTTTTCGGGTGTGTCGACGCTCTCGAAATAGTTCCAGGCAGCGAGATGGCCGACCAGCGGCGCGGTATCGAGACCGGCCAGTTCTTCCTCACCGACCGAAAAGGCCATGACCGGGATGTCCTCGGCCTTGATGCCCTGGTTGCCGAGTTCCTTGTAGAACGGAACGTTGGCGTCGCCATTGACGGTCGAGACGACGGCGGTCTTCTTGCCGGCCGAGCCGAATTTCTTGATTGCGGAGACTTCGGTCTGCCAGTCGGAGAAGCCGAACGGCGTGTAGTTGACCATGATGTCTTCGGCGGCGACGCCCTTGGCCTTCAGATAGGCCTCGAGGATTTTGTTGGTGGTTCGGGGATAGACGTAGTCGGTGCCTTCCAGCACCCAGCGCTTCACCGAGCCACCGTCCTCGCTCATGAGATAATCGACGGCAGGAATCGCCTGCTGGTTCGGGGCGGCGCCGGTGTAGAACACGTTGCGCTCGCTTTCCTCGCCCTCATACTGGACGGGGTAGAACAGGATGTTGTCGAGTTCCGAGAACACCGGCAACACCGATTTGCGCGACACCGAGGTCCAGCAGCCGAACACGGCGGCGACCTTGTCCTTCGAGATCAGCTCGCGCGCCTTTTCGGCAAAGAGCGGCCAGTTGGAGGCCGGATCGACAACGACCGCCTCGAGCTTCTTGCCGAGCAGACCGCCCTTGGCATTCTGCTCTTCGATGAGCATCAGCATGGCGTCTTTCAGCGTCGTCTCCGAAATCGCCATGGTCCCCGACAGCGAATGCAGAATGCCGACCTTGATCGTGTCTTCGGCGGCCTGGGCCGGAGACGACATCGACAGGCCGGCGGCGACCACGCCGGCCGAAAACATTTTTGTTATTGTGGAGAAATTACCCCTCATACCGAAGACTCCCAAGCTGTTTGATTGCACCGCGATAATGCAATGCAACTGCCGTGCCAAACGCAAAGGCGCCGCTCACGAAGATGGAATAGCCGAGCGTTATCAGCCGGTTGGTATATTAGCCTCGAGAAAACAGTGGTAGCCGGCGAAAATTGATTGAGGCAAATTTGCGCAGCGCACATGGCTTTTGCCTAATTTTTGCCCAATTGAGACAAATGCCTAGTTTTTGATCTCCGGCCGTGTGTTCCGGGCTAACAATGTTGCGGTACCGCGCAAAAATAGGGCAAGCTCGCCCTTCAAAAGAGTGACGTCATGACATCTCGCACCTCATGCATTTCCGGCATCCTGCTGCTGATGGCAACGAGCGGCGCCGCGCGCGCCGATTTCAGCGAGGGCAAGCTTCCGGACGGCACCTATCATTGCGAGGTCTATTTGCTCGGCGCCTTCCTCAACCTCGGCGACATCACTATCAAGGGCAATGTCTATAGTGGTCCGGTGACATTCGGCACCGCGACGCAAGGCTACAACTATCAGATGAATGCCAATGGCGAGATCACCTGGCTCGGGCCGCTGGGCGGCTATACCACCGGTGGCAACTCCGTCTCCATGACACAGGCAACACTGGACGGCGAGACCGCCCCGTCATTCGACATCATTCTGAAGCAGCCCGACGGCGCCTTCACCGCCTCGACCTGCACCAAGGGCTGAGCGATGCGTAGTGCCGCGCCCAGTTGCGGCAAAACCTTCCTCTTATGTCATGTGAATGTTGCCTAGGCAGACTAGGGCAACGGTGCGCCGTAACATCCACCCTGAGAGGCAGACACCATGGCCAATGCACCGTCTTCATCCTCCCCCGTCATCCGCGAAATCATTGCCGAGCGCGTCTCGCGCCGGTCTCTTTTGAAAGGCAGCCTCGCCTCCGGCGCGCTGATTGCCGGCGGCAGCTTTGTCGGCTCCTTGTTTGCCGGCGAAACGCATGCCGCCACAGCGCAGTCGACGCTCGGCTTTCCCGAGCTGAAACGGGTCTACGGCAAGACCCATGCCGCCGCCGAAGGCTATGAGACGACCATCGTCGCGCGCTGGGGCGACCCGCTTGCAGCCGGCCTCGCCGAATTCGACGGCAACAAGGTCGCGGCGGAGGAACAGGAAAAGCGCTTCGGCTACAATTGCGACTACATCGCCTTCATGCCGCTGCCCAAGGGCACGGTGAATTCCGATCATGGCCTGCTCTGCGTCAACAACGAATACATCTCGCCCAATGTGATGTTTCCGGGGATGACCGAGGGCGATGCCGGCAAGACGATGACCAGGGAACAGGTCGATCTCGGCATGGCCGCGATGGGCCATTCGATCGTCGAGGTGCAATTGAAGGACGGCAAGTGGGCAAGCGTGGCGGACAGCCCGCTCAACCGCCGCATCACCGCCAACACCGAAATGACCGTTTCCGGACCGGTTGCCGGCCATGCGCTGATGAAGACCTCGGCCGACGCGACTGGCACCAAAGTCCTCGGCACCAGCTACAACTGCAGCGGCGGTTTCACCCCCTGGGGTACGGTGCTGACCTGCGAGGAAGGCGTGTCCGACATTTTCGGCGGCGACCCGAAAAAGGCGCCGACTGCCGACCTGCTCGACCGTTACGGCTTCGACGGCTCCGACATCTATGGCCGCGGCCGCTTCCATGACCGCTTCAACCTCGACAAGGAACCGAACGAGGCCAACCGCTTCGACTGGGTGGTCGAGATCGACCCTTACGATCCTCAGTCCAAGCCGGTGAAGCGCACGGCACTTGGCCGCATGTCGCATGAGGCCTCGACCGTGGTCCTCAACAAGGACGGCCGCGTTGTCGTCTATATGGGTGACGACGACTATTTCGAATATATGTACCGCTTCGTCTCGGCCAAGGCCTATGACATGGCCAACCCGGCCTCCGGCGCCGATCTGCTCGACGATGGCGTGCTGTCGGTCGCCCGCTTCGATGCCGATGGCTCGATGACGTGGCTGCCGTTGGTGCACGGCCAGGGCAAGCTTACCGTCGAGAACGGTTTTGCCGACCAGGCCGAGGTGCTGTTGAAGACGCGGTTTGCGGCAGATGCGCTCGGCGCCACGCCGATGGACCGGCCCGAGGACATCGAGACCAATCCGGTGACCGGCCGCGTCTATGCGGTGATGACCAAGAACAAGAAGCGCGACCAGTCAAAGGTCAATCCGGCCAACACGCGGCCGGAAAATCTCTGGGGCCATATTGTCGAACTGATCCCGCCCGGCGGCCGCGGCGCGGATGCCGACCACACGGCGGAAAAGTATGCCTGGGACCTGTTCGTGCTCTGCGGCAACCCGAAAGATGCCAAGGTCGGCGCCACTTTTCATCCGGATACGTCGGACAATGGTTGGTTCGTCTGCCCCGACAACATCACCTTCGACCCGGCGGGGCGGCTGTGGGTGGCGACGGACGGCGCCAATGATTTCGACCTGCCGGACGGCGTCTATGGCGTCGACACCGAAGGTGCGGCGCGCGGCCTGCCGAAGCTGCTGTTCACCTGCCCGCATGGAGCGGAAGCGACCGGCCCATGCTTCACGCCGGACGGCACGACTTTGTTCCTGTCGGTGCAGCACCCTGCGGAAGATGCAGAGACGCTCGACAAGGCGCAGACGCTGTGGCCCGACTTCAGGGATGGCCAGCTGCCGCGACCGTCCGTCGTCGCCATCCGCCGCAAGGACGGACAGCCGGTCGGCGCATAGTGAGTCCTAGGGAAAAGGGCGGAACGCGCCATGCGCGTTCCGCGTAGCGATCCGGGAGGACGGCTCAGATCGTCTTGGCCGACATTTGCGAAGCGATGTATTCGGCCTGGCGGATAGCCAGCGACACGATCGTCAGCGTCGGATTTTCAGCCGCACCGGTGGTGAACTGGCTGCCGTCCGACACGAACAGGTTTTTGATGTCGTGCGCTTGGCCGTGCTTGTTGACGACGCCGTCTTCCGCCTTTTCGCTCATCCGGTTTGTGCCGAGATTGTGGGTTGAGGGATAGGGCGGCGTCGGGAAGGAGCGCGTCGCGCCGACCGCATCGTAAAGCGCTGTGGCCTGCTTGTAGGCATGATTCCGCATCGCCGTGTCGTTGGGATGATCATCGAAATGCACGTCGGCGATCGGCATGCCGTGCGCGTCCTTCTCGTCCTTGTGCAGCGTGACGCGGTTTTCCGCGCGCGGCATGTCCTCGCCGACGATCCACAGGCCAGCCATGTGATCATAGTGGTCGAGCGCGGTGGTGAAGGAACGGCCCCAGCCGCCGGGATTGAGGAAGGCGGCCATGAAGGGCAAGCCGAGCGACAGCGTCTCGAATTCATAGCCGCCGACAAAGCCGCGTGAGGGATCGTGCCGCGCCTCGTCGCGGATAATGCCGGCCATGGTGGTGCCGCGATACATATGCACCGGTTGGTCGAAAATGGCGTAGACCGAACCGGTGGTGTGGCGCATGTAGTTCTTGCCGACCTGCCCCGACGAATTAGCAAGCCCTTGCGGAAACTTCGCTGACTCGGAGTTTAGCAGCAGGCGCGGGCTTTCGATCGAGTTGCCGGCGACGGCGACAATGCGGGCCTTCTGTTCCTGCAGCTTGCCGTCCTTGTCGGCATAGACGACGCCGGTCACCTTGCCTGAGGCGTCGTGGTTGATCTTGATCGCCATGGCATTCGGCCGGACTTCGAGATGGCCGCTGGCCTCGCCCTTGGGGATCTCGGTATAGAGCGTCGACCATTTGGCGCCCCATTTGCAGCCCTGGAAGCAGAAGCCGGTCTGTTGGCAGGAGTTGCGGTCGTCCCGCTCGACCGAATTGATTGCCATGTTGCCGGTATGACATTCCTTATAGCCGAGCTTGTCGGCGCCGGCCTTGAGCACCTTGAAATTGTTGTTGCCGGGCAGGCGCGGCCAGCCATTGGTGCCGGTGACGCCCATCTTGGCTTCCGCCTTGGCGTAGTACGGCTCCATCTCGGCCAATGTGACCGGCCAGTCCAGCAGGTTGGCGCCTTCCAGCTTGCCGTAGGTCGAGAGCGTCCTAAACTCATGCTCCTGGAAGCGCAGCGAGGCGCCGGCCCAGTGCGTGGTCGAGCCGCCGACCGATTTGACGATCCAGGCCGGCAAACTGGGGAAATCCTTCGACACCCGCCAGTCGCCTGAGGTTGTGCGCTTGTCCGTCCAGGCGAGCTGGCTGAAGGAACCCCACTCGTCGTTGATGAAATCCTCGTATTCGTGGCGCGCGCCGGCC
Organism: Mesorhizobium sp. C264A; assembly: GCF_040324515.1. Classification (NCBI taxonomy): domain Bacteria; kingdom Pseudomonadati; phylum Pseudomonadota; class Alphaproteobacteria; order Hyphomicrobiales; family Phyllobacteriaceae; genus Mesorhizobium; species Mesorhizobium sp. C264A. The sequence continues at coordinate 1,943,541 of NZ_JAMYVY010000001.1, forward strand.
TCGAGGATGACGACATCGACGCCTTTCTGGGCGAGTTCGTTGCCGAGCGTGCCGCCGCCGGCGCCGGAGCCGATGATCACGACCACGCCGTCGTTGTTGAGATCAAATGAAGCTGCCATGGTTTCCTCCCATGAATTCCTGTTTGCGGGGTTTCAGAACGACGGAAGGGCTCAGAGCCACTCTATGTCGTCGAAACCGCGCGCGATGTAGCCGCCCTTGGAGTAGGATTCGCCCTCGTAGCCGAAAATCGGCCACACCTCCTGCTGGTTGTAGAGGCTGACGACGAGGCCGCCGCGGATGGACTGGAAGAACGGCGTCGCCTCGATCTGCTGCAGCACGGCAACGCGCTGCTCCTCCCAGCCGAGGCCGCGATAGCCGCCCTCGCCCGACTTCTTGTCGAGGTTGGCGATGCCGTCTTCGATCATCGTCTTGTAGGCAGCGTCCTTGCCGGCCTGCTCGTCATGGCCTTTTACGGCGATGGCGTAGTATTTGTCGGGCACCTGATCGTGCGGATAGATGTCGCGCGCCATCTGGATCAGCGTCGCCATGGTTTCGGGCTTGAGCGCCGATGTCTCGAGCCCCCAGGCATTTTCAGGGCTGATGACGGCGCTGCCGGAAATGACGAGCAACGCGCCGATGCCGCCGCGTTTGAGAAGTTCACGACGTGAGAGCCTCGCGTCATAGATCGTGACCATTTTGTTCCTCCCTGCTTGCTGTTTGCGCCCTTGAACAGCGCCGTTGCTGGCGCCGCGCGGCTGAATGCGGCCGATAGTCCCCTACTGGAAGCGCCCTCCACGCTGCAGAACCTCGATCTTGTAGCCGTCGGGGTCCTCGATGAAGAAAAAGCGGGCGATCAGCGATCCGTCGCGGTTGAATTCGACGATCTTCTTGGGGTTGAGGCCGAGCGCGCCGATCCGGTCGTGTTCGCTGTCGAGATCGGACACCGAGACCGCCAGGTGGCCGTAACCCTCGCCTAGCCCATAAGGCTCGGTGCGGCCCTTGTTCACGGTGAGTTCGAGCTCGAACCCCGTTTCGGCGTTGGCAAGGTAAATCAGCGTGAATGTCTCGAAATCCAGCCTGTCGGCGACATCGAGCCCGAAAGCGTTTCTGTAGAAATCGACGGATCTGGCCTCTTGGAGAACCCGGATCATGGAATGGATTGCCTTCGCCAAATCAGTCTCCGCCGCTGCATGTTGGAGGCGATTATGGGCGGCACGCGCGAAAGGTGGTGGCAGCCGGTTACCACGGCTAAATTTGCAATCGCTGCTATGCCTGCGCCTAAAGACGAAAGTCCGATTGCCGATTCGGCCCACAAGGCCGAACATGCAGGGACAACCACAACTTGAAGGCGCGACACGCTGCGCCCAAAACCAACAATATCGGGAGGTAAGGATGTGCAGGGTTTTTGCCGGGCAGGATCCGGAAGGCTATCGACAGATCAACCGGTCGATCCGCATCGACGGTCACTCTACGAGTATCCAGCTTGAAGGAACGTTCTGGGCGCTGCTTGACGAAATTGCCGACAGCCAGGGCCTGACGACGCCGAAGTTCATCTCAAAACTCTATGACGAGGCGATCGAGATCAACGGCGCCATTCCCAACTTCGCGTCAATGCTGCGTACCACCTGCGCGCTCTATCTGCGCGGTCACCGGCCAGACATGGATGAGCTGACGCCGAAGCGCGAAGCGGCCTGAGGAAGCTAGCCTTCCGCCGCAACGTCGAGCCCGAGCCGCGCCATATCGGTGAACAGCGCCTGACGTTCGGAATAGGCAGTCTGTTCGCCGGTCACGATGTTGTCGACGACGGTCAGCAGCGACAGCGCGCGGGCGCCGAAATGCGCCGCGATTCGGTAGAGTGCGCTGGTTTCCATATCGACAGCGAGAGCGCCAAGCGCCTGCGCTTCGGCAAAGCGGTCGCGCCCTTCAGGGTGGTAGAAGACATCGCTGCAGATGGTCAGCCCGGCCTGGTGGTCGATGCCGAGCTGGGCGGCGCAGGCCAAAGCGTGGGCGAACAGGCCGGGATCGGGCCGGGCTGCAGCATCGTAGAGGCCGAAGACCTGGCCGCTTTGGTCGCTTTCGGCGCGCACCGACTGCGAGATCACCAAGGAGCGCAGCGGCACGCGGGGTGTCAGGCCGCCGCAGGTGCCTGTGCGGATCAGCGTTTTTACGCCGTGAACATCCAGGAGTTCATGCGCATAGACCAGGAAGGACGGGACACCGATGCCGGTGGCCTGGATGCTGATGGGACGGCCGCGATAGAGACCGGTGAAGCCGAGTACGCCCCGGCGGCGGTTGACGCAGCGCGGCGCCTCAAGAAATGTCTTTGCCATCCACTCGGCGCGTTGCGGATCGCCCGGCAACAGCACCGTTGCGGCATAGTCGCCCCTGGCAGCCTCGTTGTGCGGCGTCACGACATGCTCCCCAAAACCCGCCGCCCGTTTCGCCTGCAATAATGGCAGTGTCACGTCATTGCGCAAGCTTTGAAATTAGGGCGCCCTAGGACTCCAATACATCCTTGACCACGGTGGCCAGTTGCTTGAGGGAGAACGGCTTCGGCAGGAAGCCGAATTGCGCGTCCGGCGGCAGGTTTCTGGCGAAAGCGTCTTCGGCATAGCCGGACACGAAGACGAACTTGATGTCGGGCTGGCGCTTGCGCAGTTCGCCGAGCAGCGTCGGTCCGTCCATTTCCGGCATCACCACGTCGGACACGACGATATCGACTTTGCCGCCGAGCGCTTCGAAGACTTCCAACGCCTCGACGCCCGAGGAGGCCTCATGGACGGTATAGCCGCGCGAGGTCAGCGCCCGCGAGCCGCCCATGCGCACGGCGTCTTCGTCCTCGACGAGGAGCACAGTGGCCGAGCCCGACAGGTCCTTGGCGCTGTCGGCGGCTTTCACCGGCGCAGCCGGCGCCTCGCTGACGTCGCCGGGCTTCTTCGCCTCCACGATATGGCGCGGCAGGAAGATGCGGAAGGTCGAGCCCTTGCCGACTTCGGAATCGCAGAAGATGAAGCCGCCCGTCTGCTTGATGATGCCATAGACCATCGACAGGCCAAGGCCGGTGCCTTTGCCAACCTCCTTGGTGGTGAAGAACGGCTCAAAAATCTTCTTCAGCACGTCCGGGGCAATGCCCGAGCCGCTATCCTCGACCTCGACCACGACATAGTCGGCAGGCGTGAGCTCGCGGTAGGAGAAGCTCTTGCATTGTTCGGCGGTGACGTTGCGGGTACGCACGGTGAGGTCGCCGCCGGCCGGCATGGCGTCGCGCGCGTTGACGGCCAGGTTGACCACCACCTGCTCGAACTGGCCGATATCGACCTTGACCGGCCACAAATCGCGGCCGTGGTCGACCTTCAGCTTGATCTCGTTGCCAACCAGGCGGGCAAGCAGCATCCGGAGATCGGCAAGCACGTCGGTCAGGTTCAGCACTTCCGGCCGCAATGTCTGCTTGCGCGAGAAGGCGAGCAACTGCCGCACCAGCGAGGCCGCCCGGTTGGCATTCTGCTTGATGTTCATGATGTCGGGGAAGGACGGGTCCGACGGCCGGTGATTGGTCAGCAAAAGATCCGACGCCATGATGATGGCGGTCAACACATTGTTGAAGTCGTGGGCGATGCCGCCGGCGAGCTGTCCGACCGCCTGCATCTTCTGGCTCTGCGCCATCTGGCCCTCGAGCGCCTTCTGCTCGGTGGTCTCGACGGCATAGACGATGGCCGATTCCTCGGCGCCCTCGCCGGTGCCGTCGGCGACGGCGTTGACGTAGAAGCGGATGTGACGCTCCTCATTGCCGGGCAGCAGCGTGTCGATCGGCTCGATGTCGGCCTGCCTCAGCCGCGCCTTCTCGAAGGCGGCGGCAAAGGCCGACCGGTCGCGCTCATGGATCACGGTGTCCAGCCGCACGCGGCGGTCAACCGCGTCGCCGTCGACGACGGAAGAAAACAGCGACAGGAACGGCGCGTTGGTGCGCAGGATGCGGCCGCCATTGTCGACGGCGGCAATGGCCATCGGCGTCGAATTGAAGAAGCGAGTGAAGCGTACCTCCGAAGCCCGAAGATCGGCCGATGCGTCCTCGCCCTGCGTGCGGTTGAGCACGATGGTGCGGGTGGGACCGTTGGTCCCCTCGCGGCTGGCCGAGACCCGATGCATGAAGCGCACCGGCAGCGCCTCGCCGGTCGTCGTCGTAAGATCGAGATCGATGACGGCGTTGCGGGTGGTGCCGGGATCGGCCTTGACCGAGCGCACCAGCGCCATGCCGTCGCCGGCGACGATTTCCGGGAGTGTCACGGCGCCAGGGGTGAAGCTCGCCAGATCGATGCCCAGCCATTCGGCGAGCGTGGCGTTGATGTAGGTGACACGGCCTTCCTGGTCGGCCGAGAAGAAACCGGCCGGCGCATGGTCGAGATGGTCGATGGCCTTCTGCAAGTCGAGGAAGAAACGCTCCTGCTCGGCCCGTTCCTGCGAGATATCGGCAAGTTGCCAGGCAAGCATCGGCAGGCGCTGACCGGGAACGCTGAAGGTACGGGCTCGCGCCCGGTACCAGCGCGCGCCGGGTTCGGCGCCCGGCCGGATCGACTGTGCCAGCCGGAACTCACCGTCGCCGGCCTGGCCATCGCGCAAGCCCGAGGCCAGCCGGTATATGGTCACCGAAGCTTCGGGGACATCGGAAAGCAGGCCTTCGACCGTCTTCAGATCGGCGGCCGACGCAGCCCCGGTCATCTCGGCATAGGCCCGGTTGGCGTAGACCACGCGGCCCTTCGTGTCGGTGACGATCAGGCCCTGCGACATGGAATCGACGAAGGCCTTCGACAGTTCATCCCCGGTCGAACGCGGCGCGATCTGCACGAAGCCGATGGCCGTGGCGAACAGGAAGCCGACGCCGATCATGGCAAGCACGCCCAGCATGCCGAGCAGGAACGGATCGCCAAGACGCTCGCGGAAAATTCCGAAAACGATCGCGGCCCCGGTCAGGACGATGATGAACACGATGAGCCGGGTAACCGCGCCTGGCCGCGTGTTCTGATCGACGATCGGTACCGGATAGAAATCGCCGCGCGTTTCCCTGGCCATATGCCCCCTGCTCGTGAGTTGTCCGACACCGCCCCCGGCCGGTTGAATCACATTCTCCTAATCCGGAAAAGGCCCTGGCGGCAAATGTCGGATAAAAATGACGCGTCGGTGTTTTCAAGCTGTTCACGAAGCGTGAAGCCAACTTGCGGTGGCTGGCCGCAACGGTCTAGTGTCCCTCCACTTCAAAAGCCGATTGGGGGCACCGATGCAGTGGCTGGATAATGTGGCGGGTCCCGGATATGCCGCAGCGCTGCTGTGGACGTTTGCTGCCCTTGTCCTGCTGGTCATCGTGCTCATCATCATCAGGCTGGTCCGCAACCTGACCTTCGGCACCTTCGTTGCCGGCGGCAGGAACCGCAAGACACGGCTGGCGGTCATGGACGCGACGGCGGTCGACAGCCACCGCCGGCTGGTGCTCATCCGTCGCGACGACATCGAACACCTGCTTTTGATCGGCGGCCCGACCGACGTTGTCGTCGAGCGCGATATCAGACTTGCAGCGCCACGCCGTCCGGCATTGACCGGCGATGGCGGTGTTGGCCAGCAGCAACAGGCGCCGCGGCCGCGCGCAGCACAACCCGCTCCCACCGCGCCCGCAAGGCAGGCGCCACCGCCGCAACCGGTAAGGGCTGCTCCAGCCGCCGTTCCGCCGCGCCAGGCCGCACCGGCGCCGAAACCGGCTCAAATCTACCAGGCGAGCAATGTGACACCGCTGCCGGCCTATGGCTCCGCCGCCAATACTGCCCGGCAGGCCCCGCCACCGAAGCATGAGTCCATCGACGATACCCTGATGCGGGAGCTCGAGGTCTCGCTCGACGATTCGCACCCCAAACCGGCAAGCAAGCCGGCTGCGAAGGCACCGCAGTCTCTCGACGACGAGATGACCAAGCTGCTCGGCGAACTCGCCAGCCAGAAACGATAAAGCCCGGCGAACCGTCACATCTTGCCGCTTCCCGATCGGAACGGCGCTTAAAGCGCGTCGCACAAATCCGTTTCAGCGCAACGCGCTTTAACTTCGTGCGACTAAACCCTTCGGCCAAAAACACAAATGGCCGGGAAACCCGGCCATTTCTGATGAAACAGTCCTGCCTGACGGCAGCGGCTCAATCGTCGCGATAGACCTTCTCGCGGCGTTCGTGGCGCTCCTGCGCTTCGATCGACAAGGTCGCGATCGGACGCGCGTCGAGACGCTTCAGCGCGATCGGCTCGCCGGTTTCCTCGCAATAGCCGTAAGTGCCTTCATCGATGCGCTGCAGCGCCGAATCGATCTTTGAAATGAGCTTGCGCTGGCGGTCGCGGGCGCGAAGCTCGATGGCGCGGTCGGTTTCCGAGGAAGCGCGATCGGCAAGATCGGGGTGGTTGGCGTTTTCCTGCTGCAGGATTTCGAGTGTTTCGCGCGCTTCGCGCAGTATGTCGGTCTTCCAGGTGACGAGCTTCAGGCGAAAGTAGGATTTCTGCCGTTCGTTCATGAACGGCTCGTCTTCGGAGGGTACGTAATTGGCTGTAACGATATCGTTCATTCGACTCACCCAACAACCCCAAATTTGGCGCCTATATATTCGCGCAGAGAAGGCTGCACAAGCGTAATCCGCGCGCGTTTCACGCAATTGTTAATGCCGTGCGGGCGATCCGTAGCAAAGCCTTCCACAGCAAGGGCGCGGGCGAATTCGCACATGATTCGCTGCGCTTGGGCGTCGCCGCCCATTGTGCCTCAGGCCTTTCTCGTGGCTAATCCAGTTGTGTCATTGGTGGGCAGCACACCATTGGGGGTCCGGTGAGCAGACTGTATCTGTTGAGGCATGCGAAGGCTGGCTGGGCCCTGCCCGGCGTGCGCGACTTCGATCGCCCGCTCGACGCATCCGGCATTGCCGATGCCGAAATGATGGGGACGGCGATGCGTGCCCGCAACTACATCCCCGATCTCACGCTCTGCTCCAACGCCAAGCGGGCGCGCCAGACGCTGGAAGGCATCGCCGGCCACACCGATACCGGCCGGGTGCTGTTCTTCGACACGCTCTACAGCGAGGATGCCGCCGGCTACCTCGCCATCATCCGCAGCAATGGCGGCCCCGGCTCGCTGCTGGTCATCGGCCACAATCCGATGACGGAAGACCTTGCCATGGCGGTCTCGGGCGACGGCGACGAGGCTGCTCGGGCCATCATGAACCATGGTTTCCCGACCTCCGGCCTTGCGGTCGTGCGCTTCGACGGCACCCTCACCGAGGCTGCGCAAGGCGCGGGCTACCTCGAAGCCTTCCTGACGCCCGTCGATCTCTGAGCCGAGCCGGCCGAGGCCGGGCGCCATTTCAAACTTGAACCGCAAAGCCTATATCGGCGCAAGAGAGCACGCCTGAGAGAACAGATTTTGGCATCATCGCTGACCACTTTCACCGACGAAGCGAGAATTGCCCTGGATACGCTGTCGGGGCGTGCGAGCGGGCTTTTTTCGCCGTCGCTTCGGCTGGGCGTTACCGGCCTGTCCCGGGCCGGTAAGACGGTGTTCATCTCGGCTCTCGTCCACAATCTCATCCATGGTGGGCGCCTGCCGCTGTTCGAGGCGCAGAAGTCGGGACGGATCGCTCGCGCCTTCCTCGAGGAACAGCCGGACGATGCCGTGCCGCGTTTTCAGTACGAGGACCATATCTCCGCCCTGGTCAACGACCGTGTCTGGCCGGACTCGACGCGCGCCATTTCGGAACTCAGGCTCACCATCGAATATGAGTCTGCCTCCGGTTGGAACCGGATGTTTTCCAGCGGCCGATTGTCGGTCGACATCGTCGACTACCCCGGCGAATGGCTGCTCGACCTGCCGCTGCTCGGCAAATCCTTCGCCGATTTTTCGCATGAAGCTTTTGAGATGGCTATGCTGCCGGTGCGGGCCGACCTGTCGCAGGACTGGCGGGCGCTGTCGGCGAGGATCGACCCCAATGCCGACGCCGACGAGATGACGGCGCGGCGCCTCGCCGAGAGTTTTGCCGCCTACCTCAAGGCCTGCAAGCTCGACGAGCGGGCGCTTTCGACCTTGCCGCCCGGCCGTTTCCTGATGCCTGGTGACCTCGAGGGATCGCCGGCGCTGACCTTCGCGCCCTTGCTGCTCAAGGGTGAGAAACGGCCGCGCTCCGGCTCGCTGCAAGCGATGATGGAGCGCCGCTACGAGGCCTACAAGACGCATGTGGTGAAACCGTTCTTCCGCGAACACATCACCCGCCTCGACCGCCAGATCGTGGTGATCGACGCCATGCAGGCGTTGAACGCCGGCCCCGGCGCGATGGCCGACCTGGAACGCGCGGTGACCGAAATCCTCTCCTGTTTCCGTCCTGGCCGAGGCAATTTCCTCACCGACCTGTTTTCACGCCGCATCGACCGCATCCTGGTTGCCGCGACCAAGGCCGACCATTTGCATCACGAAAGCCATGACCGGCTGCAGGCAATCGTGCGGCGGCTTGCCGACCGCGCCGTGGCGCGGGCAAATTTCACCGGCGCCGATGTCGACGTGGTCGCCATGGCGGCGGTGCGCGCGACGCGCGAAGGCACGGTCAAGCAAGGCCGCGAAACCCTGCCGGTGATCATCGGCACGCCGCTGAAGGGCGAGAAGATCAACGGCGAAACCTTTGATGGTAAAGCCGAAACCGCCATATTTCCCGGGGACTTGCCGGAGAAAATTGACGCGGTTTTCGACGTTTCGGAAGCCGACCACCGGCAGAGCAGCGACGATCCGGCGATCCGTTTCGTGCGCTTTCGCCCGCCAAAGCTCGAACGCACCGCTGAAGGCGTCACGCTGTCGCTGCCGCATATCAGGCTAGACCGCGCCTTGCAGTTCCTGATCGGAGACCATCTGGCATGACCGCGCCCCGCAGACCGGCAGCTTTCCGCATCGAGCCGGAGGCCGAACCGAAGCAGGAAACGCGCCGCCCCATGCCGAGCCGCCGCGCAAGCCGCGCACCGTCGTCGTGCCGGCCGAGATCGATGTCTTCGATGAGCCGGACATTGTCGCCGCCGAACCGCCGCCGGCGACCGCGCCGCGCAGGCGCTCGCTGTTTGCCAGCCTGTTTTTCGGCGCGGTCGGCGTGCTGGTTTCGCTCGCCGTCGGCCTGTGGACCGACCAGCTCATCCGCGACCTGTTCGAGCGCGCAGAGTGGCTGGGGTGGCTGGCAGCGGGAATGGCCGCAATTGCCGTGTTGGCCCTCGCAGTCGTGCTGGTGCGCGAATTCCTGGCTATCGCCCGGCTGGCCGAGGTCGAAAAACTGCAAAAGCGGGCGCTCGATGCCGTGGCGCGCGACGATCCGAAGGCTGCAAGGGCCGTCGTCGAAGAGCTTTCGGCCTTTGTCGCTGCGAAACCCGAAACCGCGGCCGGCAGGCGCTCCCTGGCCGAATTGCGCGGCGAGATCATTGATGGCGGCAATCTGGTGCGACTGGCCGAAGCCGAGATTCTCGGGCCGCTCGATGCGAGAGCCAAGGTGATGATCCTCGAAGCAGCCAAACGCGTGTCGCTGGTCACCGCCGTCAGCCCCCGCGCACTCGTAGACGTTGCCTATGTCGTGTTCGAGGCCGGGCGCCTGATCCGCCGCTTGTCCGAACTCTACGGCGGCAGGCCGGGCACGCTGGGCTTTTTCCGGCTGGCGCGCAGCGTTCTTGCCCATCTGGCGGTAACCGGCTCGATCGCCGTCGGCGACAGCTTCGTCCAGCAGATCGTCGGCCATGGCCTTGCCGCCCGGCTGTCGGCGAAACTCGGCGAAGGCGTGGTAAACGGCATGATGACGGCGCGTATCGGCATTGCTGCCATGGAGACGGCGCGGCCCCTGCCCTTCATTGCCGGCAGGCGGCCGGGTATGGGCGATTTCCTGTCGGCGCTGACCTCGTTTGCGGCCAAAAAAGAGAATGAAGCACCCGCCTCAAGCAAGTGAACGCCCTCTCGCGGTCACCAAGCATTAACCAATCTTGTTCATGGTCGTCCAACAACAGCCTCCTTGTTGCCGGGTGTCGTCTATGAAAAGCGTAATCTTGTCCTGCGTCCTGCCCTGGTCGCGCTTGCAGCACCTCTGGGCCCGACCGGGAAAGCCTTTGCAGCCGAGCCCGACAAGCAGTTCTTCCGCACCGTCGAAGGCAAATGGGTCGGCCCGGGCGAAATCATCGCCGGCAAATACAAGGGCACGAAGTTCACCTGCAGCTTCGACGGCTCGACGCCGGACAACAAGACCGGCATGACGCTCGATGGCGACTGCCGCGTCGGTGTCTTCACCCAGAAAATGTCGGCGACCGTCGAGCGCAAGGGCCGCGACTACAAGGGCAATTTCATGGGCGGCGCCGCGGGGTCGGGCCTGGACATCATCGGCGGCAACGTGGTCGATGCCCGCAAAGTCGTCTTCACCATCAACCGCAACCAATTGCGCGGCGTCATGCAGGCCCGCATTCCCGACGACAATTCGATGACGGTGACTATCGCCGTGCGCGTCGACCAGCAACTGGTGCCGGTCATCGGCATGAGCCTCAAGCGCGTCGACGCCGTCGAAGTCGGCTCCATCGCCAAAAACTGACTCTCAAGCGGTTCCCCGAAAAAAGCGCGGAACGGGGTTGCACTGCGCGATAGCTGAGCTGTTCCGCTCAGCTCGATGTCGGGAAGTGACACGCCACCTTGCGGCCAGGTTGGCGCTCCTCGAGCACGGGCCGCTCGGGGCGGCACCTTTCTGTCGCGACCGGACATGTGGCGCGCAACCGATGATGTCAGCGTCTCCGATGGCCCAAGCCATAGCAAGGCCAACGTGTCATGGTCCTGTGCGTGCCGGCGGTCCCCCGTGTCAGCGCGATGCCCTTTAAGAACACCAGCAAAAAAGGCGGCGGCTACTTGAGCCACCGCCTTCCTCAATTTCCGAACGAAGAATCAGCCCTTGATGGCGGCCGTCAGCTCGTCATAGGCCTTGCAGGCGTCGGCCGGCGTGGTGGCGCCCTGATATTTGGTCGTCACAGCCTGCACCTTGGCGGTCAGGTCGGCGGCCTTGGTCGGATCCTTGGTGATCGCTTCCTGCAGCGCGGCGGTCATTTCCTGCGCCTTCTTGGCCGCGATTTCCTGCGTGCATTCAGGCGCCTTCGAACAGGCCGATGCGGCAAGCATGGCGACACCCACGCCGACGAGCAAAAACTTCTTCATGTCAGTCATTCTCCTCACGAAGGCAGAACTTGATCGTCGCTGCCTTCCAACGGCCGAAGCCTGGCGTCCCATAGCCGCCGATTGCGGCAAAACGCAACGTGTGCGGCGCATAAACCTGTGCAGCGCTGCTGCAACGGCGCGGACGGCCTGATTGAGGCCGCCCGTGTCAGACGAAGCAAGGTTTCAGCCACGAGGCTGCAGCAGCGCCAGTGCGGCCGTCGCCGCGGCAAGGACGGCGGTTAGGGTCAAAGGTCCCGTAGCGCCATAGGTGTCCACGACATAGCCGCCGACAACCGCACCGACGGTGATGGCAACCTGGAAGGAAGTGACCATCAGGCTGCCTGCTGCTTCCAGCGCATCAGGTGCCGCGCGAGACATATTGGTCGGCAGCACCACCGGCGCCATGCCGAAGGCGAAGCCCCACAGCGTAACAAAGCCGAAGGCAACGCTGGTTTGCGCGCCCCAAAGCACCAAAGCGAGTGCCGCAAACGCCATCAACGCGGCGGTTACTGCGAGGGCCATGTGGATGTTGGTGTCGGCCAGGCGACCACCGGCAATATTGCCGATCACAGCGGCGATGCCGAACCCGAGCAGCGCCAGGGCAATCGGCCCGGTTGTGAGGAGCGTCACCTGTTCGAGGAAGGGGCGCACATAGACCGAGCCGGCAAAATGCCCGGTCATCAGCAGAACAATGGCAAGCATGCCGAGTTGGATGCCACGCCGCCGCGTCAGCCGAAAGACGTCTGCAAGGCTGTTGCTTGCCGTTGCAGGCAAGGTCGGCAGGCTGAGAAACTGCAGCAGCATGGCAAGCGCGGCCAGCCCCGCCGTCATGGCCATCGCGCTGCGCCATCCCAGCCAGTCGCTGATCAACGCACCCATCGACGGCGCGGCAATGGTGGCGAGCGAGACGCCGAGGGTGACGATCGCCATGCCTCGACCTGTCGCATTGGCGCCGACCAGCCTCGACACGACGGCAACCGAAAGTGCCCAGAAAGCGCTGAGAGCAATCCCCAGTCCGGCCCGGCCCAGCAACAACAGCCAGAAATTGGGCGCCAGCGCCGCAAGAATATTGGAACCGACCGCCAAGGCCATGAGGCCAACCAGCACCGCCTTGCGGTTCAATCGGCCGATGAGAACATTGCTCAACATGGCCGTCACGGCGCCAACGGAAGCGGTGGCGGTGACGACCTGTCCGGCCGTTCCCTCGCTGATGCCGAGATCGCGCGCCATCGGCGTCAACAGACCTGCCGGCAAGAACTCGGCGGACACCAGGGCAAAGCTGGTGGCCGCCAATGAAAGGACCGCGAACCAGGTGGCCGCACTCCACGCGGCTGGTGCATCGGCATCAATCGCGGCGTCTTCAAGCTGTAGTGTTGTGTCAGTCACGGGAAGATCTCCAAAGTTTGGAGATCTTAGATAGGCGAGTCCGTCCGGATGTTATGTACCTTAAAATCCGAAATTCATATCCATTCGTCCGGGAATTGTGCGACGCACAACGCCTGGCGAGACATTGGTGATGCGCTTGAACGCGCGGGCGAAGGACGCCTCGGAATCATAGCCCAAACGGGTAGCGACTTCGGCAACCGACAAGCCGTTTTGGCCCAGTAACTCGCGGGCAAGCTGCATTCGCAGGCGGGCGAGATAATGTGCGGCACCCTCCCCCAATACCGCGCTGAAGCGCTCGGCGAAAATCGAACGCGATTGGCCTGCCACGCCGGCGAGGCTTCCCAGCGTCCAGTTGTGGCCGGGGTCGCGGTGCATGGCCGCCAGAGCGCGGCCTATATGGGGGTCGCGGATGGCTGCGAGCCAACCGGTGGTCGAGGCGCCGTTGCAATTGACCCAGCAGCGTATGAGCCTGGCTGTCAGCAAATCCGCCATACGCGACAGGATGGTGGCGCTGCCCATCTGCGGTTGCGCGGCCTCCACCGTCATGGCCGCCAGCAAAGGGCCGACCATCGGGTCATTGCCGGCCACGTCGCAACCCTTGATAAGAGGCGGCATCAACGTGACCAACGGATTGAGCGCATAGGAGCCGAGAGACATGGAGCCGCAGAAAAGGGTGCTTGTCGCGCCCGTTCCCTGCCGTATCACTTCGCAAACGTTGCCGCCCAACTTGATCACCTGGCAGCCCTCGAGCGAGTCGCCCACCACGTCCGGCGCACTCGCCAGCCGATGGGCGATGCCTTGCGGCAGCAGCACCAGATCGCCATCGCGCAACTCCTGCCAGCCTTGCGCTTCGGTGTGAATCCAACATGGACCCTGGCCGACAAAGTGAAAACGAAGCAGTTGTTGTTGCGGAAAGTCTATGCTCCACGGGTGCCGGAGTTCGCAGCGGCCATAGTTGACGCCACTCAAGCGAAAGTCTTGCAGAACTTCGCTGAGCGCATCCATCGGGATATGTGGCAGCGGCGACGGCCGGGACGAATCATCAGGCATTTGCCAGATATAGATACCAGCCGTCCGACAGGCAAGCGCAGACTGTTGTTCCACGGGGGAATCGCTGCCACGGCACCCTACCCATTCTGGCAGGCTTCCCGCCTTGCCTCCCGCTCCCGGTGCATGCAAGGAGTGCTGTCGGACACAGGGACCAGAGGCATGGCAGCGGAAGCATCGGGCAGCGATCTCATTCAGGTGGTGGCGCTGCTTGCCGCAGGCGTCGTCGCCGTTCCGATCTTCAAACGCATGGGGCTGGGCTCGATCCTCGGCTATCTCGCCGCGGGCGTGGTCATCGGCCCGTTCGGTATTGGCATTTTTTCCGAATCGGAAGCCATCCTGCATGTCGCCGAACTCGGCGTGGTCATGTTCCTGTTCATCATCGGGCTGGAGATGCAGCCGTCGCGGCTATGGGGCCTGCGCCGCGAGATTTTCGGCCTCGGCGCGCTGCAGGTCGGCGTCTGCGCATTGCTGCTTACCGGTGTTGGTCTCGCCGGCGGCTTTCCGATCGCGCAATCCTTCGTTGCCGGCGCCGGCTTTGTCCTGACATCGACGGCGATCGTCATGCAGCTTCTGGAAGAGCGTGGCGAGATGGCCAGCCCCAAGGGCCAGCGCATCGTGTCCATCCTGCTGCTCGAGGATCTGGCAATCGTGCCGCTTCTGGCGCTGGTCGCCTTCCTGGCGCCGGGCGGCAGCGAGATGACCCTGCAGCAGAGGCTGACCGAAATCGGCATCGGTCTTGGCGCCATCGTCGGGCTGGTGGTGGCCGGCCGCTATCTGCTCAATCCGTTCTTCCGCATCCTGGCCGACGCCAAGGCGCGCGAAGTCATGACGGCGGCAGCACTTCTGGTGGTGCTGGGGTCGGCGCTGGTTATGCAGCTTTCCGGCCTCTCGATGGCGATGGGCGCCTTCCTGGCCGGCGTGCTGTTGTCGGAATCGACCTTCCGCCACCAGCTGGAGGCCGACGTCGAGCCATTCCGCGGCATCCTGCTTGGCCTGTTCTTCCTCGCCGTCGGCATGTCGCTCGACCTGCATGTGGTGGCCGACAACTGGCGGCTGATCGCCGTCTATGTCGTCGCCTACATGGCGATGAATGCGCTCGGCATCTACCTCGTCGCCCGCATGCTGAAGAGCGGTCATCGTGAAGCGCTGGAACGCGCCGTGATCATGGCGCAAGGCGGCGAATTCGCCTTCGTCCTCTATTCGGCCGCAGCGGCGGTTGGCATCATCGACAGCCGGGCCAACGCAACGCTGACCGCTATCATCATCATCTCCATGGTGCTGACGCCGCTAGCCATCATTGCGCTCAAATATTTGACGCCGCGCGACGAGCAGTCGCTTGAAGGCGTCGACATCGCCGACGGTCTTAGCGGCAGCGTGCTGGTCATCGGCTTCGGCCGTTTCGGCCAGATCGCCAGCCAGCCGCTTTTGTTGCGCGGCATCGACGTGTCGATCATCGACAATGATGTCGAGATGATCCAGGCGGCCGCCGATTTCGGCTTCAAGGTCTATTATGGCGACGGCACGCGGCTCGACATTCTGCGCGCCGCAGGTGCAGGCCGCGCGCGCGCCGTGCTGATCTGCGTCGACAAGCCGGACGCCGCCGTGCGCATGGCGGAACTGATCAAGGCGGAGTTCCCGTTGCTGACTGTCCTGGCGCGTGCCTTCGATCGCGGCACCGCGCTGTCGCTCATCCGCGCCGGGGTCGACTTCCAGCTGCGCGAGACCTTCGAATCGGCCCTCGTCTTCGGCGGTTCCGCGCTCGAGGTTTTGGGCGTCGAGCCGGAAGATGTCGCCGATGTCATCGAGGATGTGCGACGGCGCGACAATGCCCGACTGGAGACGCAGCTGGCCGAAGGCGTCCGCGCCGGGCAACGTTTCCTCAGGGGCAATACCGGCACGCCGATCCCGACGCCGCTGACGCAACCGCGCCGGCCCGGCCAGGCGCTGAACGAAGAGACGGCCGGCGTGCTGCACAAGCCCGAGCCCGCCGATCAGGGGGAAAGCTGATGGCCGCATTGGATGAGCGCGCGCTCGCCGTCACAAAATTCTGGCGCGAGGCCGGCGAAGACGCGTGGTTCGAGAAGAACGACGCCTTCGACGCGAATTTCCGCAGCAGGTTTCTCGACCTGCACTTTGCCGCCGCGCGGCGCGAGTGCGACGCATGGTCGGAGCATGCCGAGGGTTCGCTGGCGCTGATGATCCTGCTCGACCAGTTTCCACGCAACTGCTTTCGCGGCTCAGGCCATATGTACGCCACCGATCCGCTGGCAAGGCATTTTGCCGCCAAGGCAATCGCCGCCGGCCATGACCTTTCGCTGGAAGAAAACCTGCGCGTCTTCCTGTACCTGCCCTACGAACATTCGGAACTGCCCGCGGACCAGGACAAATCGGTCGAACTCACCACCGCCAGGGCGCCCAACTATGTGAAATACGCGGTCGAGCACCGCGACATCATCCAGCGCTTCGGCCGCTTTCCACATAGGAACAAGATGCTTGGCCGCGAGACGACGGCCGAGGAAAAGGCCTTTCTGGACGATGGCGGTTTTTCCGGCTGACTTCGAAGCAATTCCAGGAAAGTGCTTAGTCTTTGCGTGATCTCAAGTAGCTTGTCAGATCCCCCGCCAACCGGTCCCACTCGAGAGCCTCGCTCGTCCAAACGTGGAAGGTTGGAGGGATCGCGTTCGGGTTGTCCAAGCTCACTGTCATTACGTCGAGTTCGTCGGGGGTGTCGTCCCGCCGGTAGGTCAGCGGAGACCCACATCGGCCGCAGAAGCTGCGGGTGACTCCGGGTGAGGAGGTGTAGTCAACCGGTGCACCGCGGGTGTAGCGAAAGCCTGCCGACCGCACGCCAACGAAGGGCAGCCGGGGCGCCGATGCAGCGCGCCGACAGGTCTCGCAATGGCAGATGCCACTGCCGATCGGTTCGCACTCCGCGATATAGCGCACCGCGCCACAAAGGCATCCACCCTCCATCGATCCCTCCCGAGTTGACCAATTCGACCATTTAACGCGACCAAGATTGGTCAGCTCGCCACCAGTCGCGGCCGGAAGCCAGCCGCTCTATGCCTGACGTATCGACGGCGCTGAGCCGCTCGGTCACGCTCCTGCCGCCCACCGCCAGATCCGGCGCGATCTCGGCCAGGGGCGCCAGAACGAAGGCGCGCTCCAGCATTCGGGGATGCGGCACCTCCAGCCCGGTTTCGTGGATTGTGCGGTCGCCGAACACCAATATGTCGATGTCGATCAGGCGCGGCCCCCAGCGCTCCTCGCGCACCCGCTTCAGCTTGCGCTCGGCCTCGAGGCAGAGGTCGAGCAGCGCCCTTGGCGCCAGCGAGGTCGAGATTTCGGCAGCGGCGTTGAGGAAATCCGGCTGGTCGAGCTTGCCCCAGGCCGGCGTGCGGTAAAGCGAAGAGACGGCGATGACACGCGTGTTCTCGTCGGCGTCTAGCAGGCGCAGCGCCGTGGCCATCGAGGCCGAGGGATCGCCGAGATTGCCGCCAAGGCTGAGATAGACCGTGTTATTGTTACTCTGGCCAGACAACGGTCACCTCGACATAATCGAGCACGCCGGGCACCGGTGCGTTGGGCTTGCGCACGGTGATCTCGGCCTTCCTGATCTGCGGAAACCGTGAAGTCAGCGCCTTCGCCACTTCGAGCGCCAGCGCCTCGATCAGGAAACGGCGATGTCCAGTGACGATCTTTTCAATCACCGTGAAGGCGATGCCGTAATTGACGGTGTCCTCGATGGAATCATCCTCCAGTGGGCGGCTGGGCTCGACCGTCAACTCGGCATCGACATAAAAACGCTGGCCAAGCGCCTCTTCCTCGTCCAGCACGCCGTGCCGGGCAAAGAAGGCGCAGTTCTTCATGCGGATGACGTACATTTCTTAGTGTCCTGGCATTTCTTGGTGTCCTGGGCTCAGCGTCCTGGCATTTCTTGGTGTCCTGGGCTCAGCGTCCTGGCTTTTCACGCGCCAGCATAGCATCGGCGACGGCCAGTGCGTCCACGTTGATTGCGACATCGTGGACGCGAAACAGATCGGCGCCATTCAGCCTCAGAATGACACTGGTGGCTGCCGTCCCGGCGGCGCGCGCGCCGGCTTCGCGGCCGGTGACGGTGCCGATGAAGCGTTTTCTGGAGGTGCCGGCCATCAAGGGAAAACCGAGCTCCTTAAGCTCGGAAAACCGCGCCATCAGGTCGAGGTTTTCCTCAGCCGTCTCCTTGGCGAAGCCGAAGCCGGCATCGAGTACGATATGATCGTCCGCAACGCCGCTGCGCCTGGCGATTTCCAGCGAAGCCTTGAGGAACAAAAACTGGTCGGCGATGACATCGGGCAGTTTTTGCCGCCCGCGCCCGGTATGCATGATGACCAGTCCGGCGCCGGTCTCGGCGGCGACGCGGGCGATGCCGGGTTCACGCTGCAAGCCCCAGACATCGTTGACGATATGCGCGCCGGCGGCGACGGCCAGGCGCGCGGTTTCCTCGCGATAGGTGTCGACCGAAATCAGGGCTTCGCCTGAACTGGCAAGTGCTGCGATCACCGGCAGGATGCGGGTCTGCTCTTCTTCAGGCGTCACGGGCGAGGCGCCGGGGCGCGTCGATTCCCCGCCGATATCGACGACGGCGGCGCCTTCTTCCACCATGCGGTGCGCCTGCGCCACCGCCTGGTCAGGCGTGATGAACAGTCCGCCATCCGAAAAACTGTCCGGCGTGACGTTGAGAATGCCGACCACAATGGCTTTCTCGCCAAGGTCGAGATGGCACTTATGCGCCAGTTGCCATCGCCTTGTCGTCATTGTCCTTCAACCATGTGTCTCGTTGGCATGTGGCTCATTGGCATGGGGCTCATCGAGCGCTTGCAATCCATCAACGATGCGTGATCGGTGGAAGATCAATTCCGTTGCGCCGGCAACGGCCGTAAAGCAAGGTGAGTGAAGAGGCAACATGATGAAACGACCCCTGCTCTGCGCCCTGATGCTGGCTTTGACCGTCCTGCCGGCGAATGCTGCCAATCTGGTGAAGACTTACAGCTATTTTGCCATCGGCGGCAGCACGCTCGATGACATCGAGACGCAATTGTCGAAGCATGGACCCGAGGTGAAAAGCACCGGGATGCGGCATCCAGGCGCCACCCAGATGGCGTTCACCACCCGCATCAGCTACTCGCAAACCGCAGACACCTGCCGCATCGCCAAGGCCGCCGTCACCGTCAAGGTCAAGGTCATCCTTCCGGAGTGGCGCAGGCCGCGCAAGGCCGATCCCGATGTCAGACTGTTCTGGGACACGCTGTCGGCCGACATCAAGCGCCATGAGGAGCGTCATGTCGAGATCGCCAAGAACCACGGCCGTCTGCTCGAAGACGCGCTGAACGCGAGCTTTGCGCAAAAGACCTGCGCCGGGGCAAAGGCGAAGGCGGCGCAGATCACCGCGGCCGAACTCGCCAGGCATGACCAGGACCAGTTGCGCTTCGACCGCGTCGAAGGCGTGAATTTCGAAAGCCGCATCCTGCGGCTGCTGCGCTACCGCATGCAGCGCGTCGAGAACGGCCAGCTTCCGCCCGGCTGAAACACGGACTGATACCAAGCCAATTCTGCCGAAACATGAGGCCAGCCCCAGAAAATTTTCGGGCATAGGTCGAAATCGGCCTATACGGGACGACATATGTCAGGCTCGCAAGATATGTCAGGCTGGCAAGGCCCGAGCTTCGATCAAGACCAATTGAGGCGGCGCGTAGCGGAGCGGCCATTTGGCGCCGCGCAATCGCTCTCAAACGTTATGGATGAACTGATATGGACCAGGCTGTCGACAAGCCGGCTAGGCTGCCCCCCGCCGCGCCGCTGACGGAAAGCGAGAAGAACGTCATCATCGCCGGTATCCTTTTGTCGATGCTGCTGGCGGCGCTCGACCAGACAATCGTCGCGCCGGCCATGCCGACCATCGGCCGTTCGCTCGGCCATGCCGACTACCTGCCGTGGATCGTGACCGGCTATCTCCTGACGGCGACCGCCATGGCGCCGCTCTACGGCAAGATTTCCGACGTCTATGGCCGCCGGCCGACCGTCTATGCGGCGATCCTGATCTTCCTTCTGGGATCGCTGGTCAGCGCCATGGCCCCCAACATGTTCGTGCTGGTCATCGGCCGGGCGATCCAGGGTGCGGGCGGCGGCGGCCTGTTCGCCCTGGCGCAGATCGTCATCGGCGACCTGGTGCCGCCGCGCGAACGCGCGCGTTATGCCGCCTGGATTTCGGGCACCTGGGCGGTCGCCAGCATCGCCGGGCCTTTGCTCGGCGGCGGATTTGCCGAACATCTGCATTGGTCGCTGATCTTCTGGATCAATATCCCGCTCGGCATCTTGGCCATGGCCATCATCAACAAGCCGCTGCGCAAACTGCCGGTCGCCGCAAAGCGGCATCGCATCGACGCGCCGGGCGCGCTGCTTCTGGTGGTGGCGACGGCATTGCTGCTTTTGGCCCTCAACTGGGGCGGCAGCGCCTATCCATGGGCCTCGCGCGAGATCGTCGGCCTGCTCGCCTGTTCGGCGGTCTTCTGGGGTGCGTTCGCCCTCAGGCTGATGCGTGCGGCCGAGCCGCTGATTTCGCTTGAAGTGCTGAGCAATCCGATCGTGCTTGCCGGCACGGCGTCGATGTTCCTGCTGCAGGCCGCCAATATCGGCCTGTCGGTGTACCTGCCGGTCTATCTGCAGTCGATCATCGGCCTGTCGGTCAGCCAGTCGGGCCTTGCCATGCTCGGCCTGCTGCTCGGAACGGTCGCCGGCGCGACCTTCAGCGGCCGCACGATACCGCGCTTCTTCCACTACAAGCGTATCGCCATGGTCGGCGTTCTCTTCGCCATTATCTGCCTTGGCGTGCTCAGCCTGGTCGCCGGCCGCGCCTCGCTGCTGGTGGTCGAGCTCTTGACCATCTGCATCGGCCTTGGAAGCGGCACCACTTTCCCGGTCGCCACCGTATCGGTGCAGAACGCCGTCGACCGCGCGCATCTCGGCGTTGCCACCGGCGTGCTGACCTTCCTGCGTTCGCTGGGCAGCGCGCTCGGCGTCGCCATGCTCGGCGCCGTCGCGCTCGGCTATGGCCTGCCGCTTGCCGGCGAAGGCGCGCCGGCTGCCGGACAGATCGTCTCGGCGACGCCCTTCATGATGATCTTCCTTGCCGCGGCCGTCACGCTCGTGCTGGCGCTGATGACGCTGGCGCTGATGCCGGAGAAGTCACTGCGCGGCCGCGACGACGCCGAGGCGCCAGTCGTTCTGGTGGAGTGATTCGGAAAGCCCTGTAGGACCTACTCCACGACGCCGAGCTTCTTCTGCAGGCTGGTCGACGACGTCGTGTACTGGAAGACGATGCGCTCACCGGGGCTGATGATGCGCTTGGCGGCCTGCGCCATCAGCGCCACCTCGTGAAAACCCGACAGGATCAGCTTCAGCTTGCCTGGGTACCAGTTGATGTCGCCGACGGCAAAGATGCCTGGCACCGAAGTCTGGAATTTCTCGGTATCGACCGGAATGAGGTTCTCATGAAGGTTGAGCCCCCATTCGGCGATCGGGCCGAGCTTCATGGTCAGGCCGAAGAACGGCAGCATGCGCGTGCACGGCACCTCGATGTCGCCGTCAGGCCCGCCCTTGATGGTAGCAGAGGCCAGCTCGCCGTCGGCGCCGGTCAGGCCGCTCACCTGGCCGACCCGGAACTCCAGCTGCTTCATCTCCTGCATGGCATACATCTTGTTGACGCTGTCGGGCGCCGCCCTGAATTCCGCGCGCCGGTGGACCAGTGTCACGCTTTTTGCCACCGGCTGCAGGTTCAGCGTCCAGTCGAGTGCGGAATCGCCGCCGCCGACGATGACGAGGTCGTGGCCGCGGAATTCCTCCATACGGCGCACCGAATAGAAGACGCTCCTGCCCTCATAGGCCTCGATGCCGGGAATGGGCGGCCGTTTGGGCTGGAACGAGCCGCCACCGGCGGCGATCACCACCACCTTGGCTTCGAACACCTCGTTCTCGTCGGTGGTGACCCGAAATGAGCCGTCGTCCAGCTTTTCCAGGCTGGAGACCATGCGGTTGAAGGTAAAATCCGGCTTGAACGGGTGAATTTGCTCGAGCAGTTTGTCGACCAGCCCTTGCGCCGAGATCGAGGGCCAGCCTGGAATGTCGTAGATCGGCTTTTCCGGATAGAGTTCGGCGCATTGGCCGCCCGGCCGGTCGAGGATATCGATCAGATGGCACTTCATGTCGAAGAGGCCGAGTTCGAACACGGCGAACAGGCCGACCGGCCCCGCCCCGACAATGAGTGCGTCCGTCTTGATTACATCGGTCATGCCAGGCGAGCCTCATTGTCAAACTGGGGCGAAACTGGCGCGAGACTGCATGAGCATTGGCCCGCTGCCAAGCGGCGGGAAAAATCACATGGTACGGGAGATCAACCCTGGCGAGCCGGCACGCGCACGACGAGGCCGTCAAGCGCGTCGCGCACCTTGATCTGGCAGGACAGGCGCGAGTTCGGCTGGACGTCATAGGCAAAGTCCAGCATGTCCTCTTCCATCGCCTCCGGCTCGCCGACCTCGGCCGTCCAGGCTTTGTCGACATAGACATGGCAGGTCGCGCAGGCGCAGGCGCCGCCGCATTCTGCCTCGATGCCCGGCACCGCGCTACGGATCGCATTCTCCATGACGGTCGAGCCGTTTTCGGCCTCGACATCGAAAGGAGTGCCGTCATGGGCAATGAAGGTCAGCTTGGTCATTTGTCACCTGAAGGGAGTCCCAGCCGAGATAATCAATCCGCCGGACAAGTCAACTGCGGCGCGAAAGCGCCGCTTTGTGACGTTTTTTCGGAAAGCTGGCCAACGCACGCCCTGGCCCCGTCGATTCATCCCGGTGGCCGCTGCCGAGCGGCAGCCATTACCGGCTGATGGCGGCGATGAAATCGCGCACTTCCTCGATCAGGGTGCCGAGGCGCTTGAGGATGCGCGCATCTTCCGGCTGCTGTTCGATCGAGGTGGCGCAGTCGGCGATGGCAAAGGCGCCGACCCCGCGCGCCGAACCTTTCAGCCCATGCGCCAGAAGCAGTCGCTCCCTGATGTCGGCATCGACTATTCTGTCTCGGACGGAAAGCGCCTGCTGTACGAACAGTGCCAATACCTCCTGTTCGAGGGCGCGATCGCCCATTGTCTGACGGGCCAGATGGGCCAGATCCACTGGGCGGGAACGGGCCGGTCCCGACGCATCGCCGCCCGGCATTGAGAAGGCAATGCCGCTTTCACCGCGTACCAATTTGAAACTCCTTGTGCCGATCGCCGAAAAAACTAGGCGATTTCCGTCGCCAACGCGTTAATGAATGGGCTGGAAAATTGTTGCCGCTGAGGCGGTTAGATCACGTTGTCGTTAACCTTATATTTAAAGTTTTACGTATCTCGCGGAATGCATGTTTTCTTTACCCCTGTGTGTCATTACGATACGAAGGTCCATTTTCAGCCTCCTGCGTGGGATAAGACGAGCCAGAATCAGGCAAAAATAAGAAGTCCCTCGGCAGCTAGTACAGGGTAGCGAAGGCATGGCGAAGAAACCAACGACGACCAGAACTCTCGACAGCGACGTAGCCAGGGAACTCGAAAAGGCACTAGACCTCGATCTCAGCGGAGACGGCAGCGGCGATCTCGATATCGCGGCGTCGATGGAAGATCTGGAAGCGCAGATATCGCAGGCCGCGGACGAACTGGCGCGCGAAGGCCGCCCCCAGAAGCCCGCCCCCGCTCAAAACGCGCCCGTCCAACAAAACCAGAGTGCGAAGCCGGCAGCCAAGCCCGCCGAGCTGCGCCCGGTCGAATCGCGCAACAGCGCTCAGCCAGCCGGCTTCAAGCCGGCAAACGATGACCGCCAAAAAGATTACAAGACGCTGCTGCACAGCCTCAACCGGCGCGCGTCGAGCACGATCTATTGGGTCGTGGCGTTCGTGTCGCTGGCCTGGATCGCCGGCGCCGGCGGCCTCGCCAATCTGCTGTTTGGCCCCAGCATCTGGAAAATTCGTACGTTCGATCAAATCCTGGCCCGCCCTGAACTGATCGGCCTGGCGATCGCGGCAATCATACCGGTCGTCCTGTTTTGGGCCTTCGCGGCGATGATCCGCCGCGCGCAGGAAATGCGCATTGCCGCGCAGTCGATGACGGAGGTGGCTTTCCGCTTGGCGGAGCCGGAAAACCTCGCCCAGGATCGCGTGATGATGATCGGCCAGGCCGTTCGCCGTGAAGTGGCGGCGATGGGCGAAGGCATCGAGCGCACACTGGCGCGCGCCGTCGAACTCGAAACGCTGGTCCACAGCGAGGTCAACCAGATCGAACGCTCCTATTCGGAGAATGAATCGCGCATCCGGTCGCTGGTCGACGGGCTGGGCAGCGAGCGCGAAGCCGTCGTCACTCATGCCGAGCGCGTGCGCGCCTCGATCACCGGCGCGCATGAAACGCTGAAGGACGAGATCGGCGCCGCCTCCGACATTATTCGCGACTCTATCCTCAACGCGTCGACCAAGCTGTCGATGACGATCACCAATTCCGGCGACACGCTGATCGACCGCATCAATGAAAGCTCGATGTCGATCTTCGATTCGGTCGAAACCCGGCTGGATTCGATCACCGACAGGCTGTCGACATCGGGCGAAGCCTTTGCTTCGCTGCTCGACACCCGCATCGCCAAGCTGACGGACACCACAGACGGCCTAACCCGGTCGCTGACCGACCTGCTCGACGACCGCACCACCGGTATGGTGTCGCTGCTCGGCGGCGCCGCCCGCACCCTGAGCTCGGAATTCGAGTCCAGCCTGAACGGCATCGAGCGGACGCTGGCCGAGCGGGGCCAGGCGCTGATCAGCGAATTCCAGACCCGCGCCGAAGCACTCGATACCGGCACGCAGAAGCTCAACGCCGCGCTCGAGGCGCGCGCCCGCCAGATCAACGAAACGCTGGTCGAGCGCGCCCGCGAGATCGCCCACACCTTTGCCGAGAGCAAGGATCATTTGTCGGCGATGATCGATCAGGGCAAGACCCAGATCGGCGCCGACATGGCCGACATCGTCTCGTCGACCTCGTCGATGCTCGAAGCCCGCGCCAGCGATTTCGCCGGCCGGATGGAAGCCGCCCGCCATGTCGTGTCGCGCTCCTTCGACACCGACATCCAGCGTCTTGCCGATGCCCGTGTCGGCATCGAGGACGCCGTCGAAAACCACAGCCGCAAGCTGTCCGAAAGCCGCGAACGCATGGCGGCTGCCATGCAGGCGGACCTGGCGAAGTTCGCCGAGGGCCGCGCCGGCATCGATGCGGCCGTAACCAACCAGGTGCAGAAGCTGGCCGAAGGCCGCAACCTGATCTCGCGCGCCCTGGAAGAGGATCTGCGCAAGGTCAACGAGTCGCGCGCCGCCATCGACGCGTCGCTGGGCAGCCATCTCGAGCGGCTTGAAGAAGGCCGCAACCGGCTCAACCAGGCTTTGCATGAAGACTCCGGAAAACTTGTGCAAGCCCGTACGATCATTGACGAAATGGTCGCCGGGCATGTCGGTAAGCTGGCCGAAGGCCGCAACATTCTGTCGCGCGCCCTGGAAGCCGATCTCGGCAAGCTCGCCGACAGCCGCGCCTCGATTGACGGGCTGGTCGCTGGCCAGGTTGAAAAGATCGCCGAAGGCCGCGCCATCCTGACCAAGGCGCTCGAAAACGACATTATCGGCATCAAGGGCGTGATCGAGAACCACTCGGCGAAACTGGCCGAGGATCGCACCGAACTCAGCAAGGCGCTGGAGAACGACCTGTCCGGCATCAGAGGCCTGCTCTCCGACCATTCGAGCCGGCTTGCCGACGATCGTGGCCTGTTGTCACAGACGCTCGAGGCCGACCTCGCCAAGCTCGCCGAGAGCCGGTCGAGCATCGACGGGCTGGTCGCCGGCCAGGTCGAGAAGCTGGCCGAGGGCCGCGATATCCTCAAGCGCGCGCTCGAAGCCGACCTCAACACCATCAAGGGTGCCATCGCGGGTCATTCCGACAAGGTGGCGGAAGAGCGCGGTCAGCTTTCCAGGGCACTGGAGGCCGACCTGCAGAATGTGAACAGCCTGATCGCCGACCACTCGAACCGGCTTGTCCAGGATCGTTCGACGCTATCCCAGGCGCTTAAGGATGACCTTCAGAATGTTAACAGCCTGATCACCGACCACTCGAGCCGGCTTGTCCAGGATCGTTCGACGCTATCCCAGGCGCTTCAGGACGATTTGCACAATGTCAGCGGCATCATGGCCGATCATCAAAACAGGCTCGTCCAGGACCGTTCGGCGCTCTCAAAGGCATTGGAAGACGACATCGCCAAGCTGGCGGAGAGCCGCTCCAACATCGATGGGCTGGTCGCCGGGCAGGTCGAGAAGCTTGCCGAGGGCCGGGACATCCTCACACGGGCGCTCGAAGCCGATCTCAATGCGATCAGGAGCGCCATTGCCGACCAGTCGCAGAAGCTGAGCGAAAACCGTGGCGAGTTCGCACGGGTGCTGGAAGCGGATTTGGAAAATGTCAACAGCCTGATCGAGGGTCACAGCGACAAGCTCGTCCGGGATCGCGCGACGCTGTCGAAGGCTCTCGAGGACGACCTCGCCAAGCTGGCCGAGAGCCGGTCGAGCATCGACGGACTGGTCGCAGGCCAGGTCGAGAAGCTGGCCGAGGGGCGAGACATCCTGAAACGTGCGCTGGAAGCCGACCTGCAGAAGCTGTCGGCAAGCCGCGGTGAGGTTGACGACATCATCGCCGGCCATGTCGGCAAGCTGGCCGAAGGCCGCAACATGTTGACCCAGGCGCTGGAAGACGATCTGGCAAAGCTCGCCGACATACGCAAGGATGTCGACCGCTCGCTGTCGGGCCATATCGACCAGATTGCCGGCAGAAGCACCGATATCTCAGCGGCAATCGCTGCCGATGTCGAGAAGATCGAGCAGGCCTTCAGCAAGCAGACCGGCATCATCGAAGAGCGCGCCGGAACCATGGAGCGCGCGTTGTCGGTGGGTGTCGACAATGTCCGCAGCGTGCTCGAAAAGAGCGCCGTCTTCGTTGCCGGCGCGCTCCGCGAGAAGGTGATGGAAGTCACCAGCGCGCTGCACGAACAGGCCGGTGCTGCCTTCAGCGACGCAGACCGCAAGATCGCCGAGCGTGCCGAGCAGACCTCGGCCGCCCTTTTGGCCCGGGCCGAGGACATCGCCCGCACCTTCGAGGACGCGGATCGCCGTCTGCACGCCCGTGCCGAGGACACGTCGAGCGCCCTGATTGCTCGCGCCGAGGATACGACGAATGCCTTGCTTGCTCGCGCCGAAGACACGACGAGCGTGCTGCTTGCCCGGCACGACGAGACGTCGAACTCGCTGCTCGCCCGCGCCGAAGAAACGGCCGGACGGCTGGCTGCCCGCGCCGGCGAGATCGCCGGCACGTTCGACGCCGCCGACCAGAAGCTGGTCGCGCGCGCGGTCGAGACGGCGCAGTCGCTGGCCGACCGCGCCGGCGACATCCTGCGCAACTTCGAGGGCGCCGACCAGCGGCTGAGCATGCGCATCGGCGAATCCGCCGAAGCGCTCGCGGCCCGCGCCTCCGACCTTGGCCGCATCTTCGACGCCGCCGACCAGCAGCTGATCTCGCGCATTGCCGAGGGTTCGGACGCGCTGTCGGCACGCGCCACCGAGATCAGCCGCATCTTCGACGAGGCCGATCACCGCCTGGTGTCGCGCATCGCCGACTCCACGTCGACGATCGGCGAGCATGCCGACAACATCGTCGGCGCCTTCGCCAGCACCGAGCAGCGCGTTGCCGAACGCGCACGCCAGACCGGCCAGGAACTTGCCGTCCACGCCCGCGAGATGGAGCAGGCTTTGGCCGGGGCCGACGAGCGGCTGGCCGCGAGCGTTGCGTCCGCAGCTTCGCGCGTCGAGGAACAGGTCGCCAGCGTCGAGAACCGCCTTCTTTATACGACGGAGACGATGGGCCAGAAGCTCAACGAGCAGGTTTCCAGCGCAGAAGCTCAGCTGATCTCGCGCGCCAACACGGTTGCGGAGACTTTTACCGCGGTCGGCCAGCACATCGGCCAGAGCACCAACGACGCTGCCAAGACCATCGGCACCAATACCCGCGAGCTCAATACGATGCTGGCGGCGCGTTCGGCCGAGATGGCGAAGATCCTGGACGAAACCGCGCGGCCGCTGGTGGAGCGCTTCGCCCAGGGCGGCTCGGAACTGCAAAAGAGCATGGAAGAGGTCACCGGACGCGCGACCGAGAAGCTGCGCAGCGAAAATGCCGCCCTCGTCAACGCGCTCGCCAGCCGCACCGCCGAAACGCTGTCGGCCGTCGAAGGCGCGCGCTCGTCGCTCGCCGATAGCGTCGCCGACCTCATCGGCCGCATGAGCGTCTCCAGCTCGCAGCTTGGTGAGCTGATCGAACAGGCGGCGATCAACCTCGGCCAGGTTGACGAACGTCTGAGCGGCAGCACGCAAAGCTTCGCGGCAACCACCGAAAAGGCGGCGCAGACCTTCGCCAGCTCGGCACGCCTGGTCGATTCGAACACCACGCGGCTTACCGAACTGTCGTCGTCGACCCTGCGCGAAGTGGCCTCGATCGCCACCAAGTTCGACGAGCACAGCCGCTTGCTGTCCTCGGCTTCGGATCTGTTGAGCTCGGCGCAGAGCAATCTCGAACACACGCTTGAGCGGCAGTCGTCGCTCGAAGACCTAGCCGTCGGCCTGGTCAAGAAGTCGGAAGACCTCGAGAAGGTCATGCGTTCGTTCGAAAACCTTGTCGGCCAGACGATGCAGAATGCCGAAGGCAAGACGCTGGCATCAGCCGACAAGATCCGCATCGCCATAACGGAAGTGGTCGATTCGGCAACCAGCCGGTTCGCCGACGCGACCGAGGAGATGCGGCGCACCGCAAGCTCGATCAAGAGCGAGCTCGACCTCACCCGCGCCGAGCTCAAGAAGGGCGTCATCGAGATGCCGGAAGAGGCCAAGGAATCGACCTCGGCGATCCGCCGTGCCGTTGCCGAGCAGATCAACGCGCTCAAGGAACTTTCGGATATCGTTGCGAAATCGGGACGCGGCGGCGACAATGCCGAACCGCGCGCCCTGCGCCCGGCGCCGCAGGCGCCAGTGCAGCGCCCGGCCGAGCCGGTACGCCGCCCGCCGCCGGCGCCACAGCCGGAGCGCCCTGCTCCGCAGGCGCCGCTGGGCGGCCTGCGCGGCACGCTCGATATCGAACGTCCTGCCGAAGCACCGCGCCAGCGCGACGCCAACGCCCGTACGCCGCAAGGCGGCTGGGTGCGCGATCTCCTGACCGGGGCATCCCGTGAGGAGGAAGTCGCCAGGCCGGCAGCGCCCGCGGAAGCACCGCGCGCGGCTCCCGCCCAGCGCTCGCCCCTGCATGTCATGGAGTCGCTCAACTCGCTCTCGGTCGATATCGCCCGGGCGATCGACCACGACGCCTCTATCGAGCTGTGGAACCGCTACCGGCGCGGCGAGCGTGACGTGTTCACGCGCCGCCTCTACACGCTCAAGGGCCAGCAGACCTTTGACGAAATCCGCCGCAAATATCAGGCCGAGGCGGAGTTCCGCGCCGCCGTCGACCGCTACTGCGACGATTTCGAGAAGCTGCTCAAGGACGTCTCGCGCAACGACCGCGACAACATCATGGCGCAGACCTACCTGACGTCGGACACCGGCAAGGTCTACACCATGCTGGCCCATGCGAGCGGCCGTTTGCACTGATTGAGGCGACACCACAGACACAGAAAAGGCGGGAAGTTCCCGCCTTTTTCTTTGTGCAAAATCGTCGGTCTGCGCTGCCCCTCATCCGCCTGCCGGCACCTTCTCCCGTATAGCGAGGGTGAAGGGAGATGGCATCAGCCTCGCCGCCCATACTGCGACGGTGACAATTGGCGAAATCATTGGCGATGGCGTTCTTTCTCACTATACGGGGAGAAATGCCCGGCAGCGCAATGAGGGGCAGCGCGAACCTGCGATATTTGGTCGAGTGCTGGTTTAACGCGACGAACGATCGTTCGAAGCCTCGACCGGCTCAGATCACCGAATCCGTCCAGCCCACGATATCCTTCGCCGCCTCGCCGAAGGCGCTGTCGAGCGCGTTGACATAGGCCGGATTGCCGCCGCCGGAGACGGGAGCGGATGCGGTGAAGCTCTTCGAGGCGCGCACCTCGCCGTTGCGGTCGTTCAGGATGCGCACGAAGAGATTGACCTCGGCATGCTCGCCACCATTGACGCGGACTTCGAAGGAGCGGATCTCGACGATCACCTGGTAGTCGATCGCCAGCCCCTCGCCCGGCTTGCCGACGCCGGCAAAGCTTCCGGAGCGCTGGAAGGTTTCGGCGAGCCTCGCCTGCACGATCAGCGGCAGCCGGTCGGCCCATTGCGCGCCCTTGAGATACTGGATCGAGCGGTCTGACGGCTTGATGACGATGTTCTGGCTGTCCAGCGCCTTGAGCGCGGAGGGCTGGGCGATCAGGATCTGGCGGCGGCTGTGGCCATGGGCGTCGATCGACGGGGCGGACAGCTCGAACGTATCGAGCGGCGCCGGCTTGCCTCCCAATGCCGCGCAACCAGCCAGCGTCAAGCCAAGCAAAACGACTGCCGATCTATACCCACCCAACCCGAACGTCACGCGTGATCCCCACTGTCCCCGGATCGTATGATGAATCCGCATCCGCGATCCATGTAATTGCTGCGGGCGGGCACGGAAGTCAACGCCGTGCCCTGCCATCGAACTGCCGGACCTCGCCGTCGCCGCCCGACAGGATGCGCTGCGGGTTGCGGCTGAGATCGGTCACCGCCTCTTCGATGCGGCTGATCGAACGCCGGCTGTCCTGGACCAGCGCCTCGACATTCGACAGGCCCTGGCCCGAGAAGCGCGCGATGTTGTCGGTGATCGTGCCAAGCCGGGCGTTCAGCGTGTCGGCGACCTGCTTGAACGACTTCAGCGTGTCCCTGGCATCGGCCATGACGCCGTCGGCCTGGCCCGAACCGAGCAGCGTATCGACCCTTTTCAGGATGCCGTCGACGCGCACCGAGGCATCGTTGAGGCGCGACGCAAGCTGTTTGGCGTCCTTGATCGTCTCGTCGATGTCGTCGGCCCGGTCGGCGAACTTGTCGGTCACCTTGGCGATGTCGGCGGCGGCCTTGTTGGCATTTTCGCTGGCCTTCTGAATGTTGGCGAGCGCCACGCGCACTTGTGCCGGATCGATGCCGTCGAGCACATTGTCGACCTTTGCCAGCGTGCCTTGCGTGCGCTTGGCGAAATCGTTGACCGAGCCGACCGCGGTATCGACGTTCTTGATCACGCCATCGAGCTGTCCGCTGGTCTCCTTCAGATTGGCCGTGACGGCGTCCACATTGGCGACGATGCTCTTGATCTTGTCCTTGTCGACGGCACTGAGCAGGCCTTCGGCAGCCTTCAGTGTGCCGTCGAGCTTGCCGGAAACACCCTTCAACTCGTCCGACAGCGCGCTGACGGCGGTCAGGAACTTGTCGATGCCGTCGGCATTCCTGGCCAGCGCATCGGAAAATGTCTGGGCGTTCTTGACGGTCTGGGTCAGCGGCCCGCGCACATCCCTGGTGAAACCTTCTAGGTCGGAAAGCACCTTGTCGGCGCGGGTGAAGATGTTCTGCGCCGTCTGCAGAAGGTTGGTGACCGCTGACGGATTGGCGATGATCTCGGCGGTCCTGCCTTCCTTTGCCGCCTCTTCCAGCAGGTTCGGTTCCTTGGGATCGGCGCCCTTCAATTCGATGTTGACCTGGCCGGCAAGGCTGGCGATGCCGATATCGGCCTGCGTCGATTTGGTGAGCGGCGTTGTCTGGTCGATCTCGGTCGTAGCAATGGCGGCATTGGGGTCATTGCGGTCGAAATAGACGCGCTTGACCACCCCGACCTTGACGCCGTTGAACAGCACCAGACTGCCGGGGCCGAGGCCGGAGGCCGAACCCTGAATGCGCACGCGCAGCTCCGCCGTCTCGCCGCGATCACCGATCTGGGCGGTCCAATAGACGAACCCGAACGCCGCCAGGATCGCAGCCAGGGTGAAAATGCCGACAATTACGTAGTTGGCTCTGGTTTCCATTGCCCCACTTATGTCTATGCGCGCGCGGCAAGATCAAGTTGCCGAGCGCGTTTTCCGCGGAAATAGGATTTGACCCACGGTTCTTCGCTTTTCAGCATGTCGTCGATCGTGCCTTCGACCAGGATTTTCTTGTTGCCGAGCACCGCCACGCGGTCGCAAGCGGTAAACAGCGTGTCGAGATCGTGCGTCACCATATAGACCGTCAGATCCATCGTATCGCGCAACTTCACCACCAATTCGTCGAATTCGGACGCGCTGATCGGGTCGAGGCCGGACGTCGGC
Source organism: Mesorhizobium sp. C264A (assembly GCF_040324515.1). Taxonomy (NCBI): domain Bacteria; kingdom Pseudomonadati; phylum Pseudomonadota; class Alphaproteobacteria; order Hyphomicrobiales; family Phyllobacteriaceae; genus Mesorhizobium; species Mesorhizobium sp. C264A. The sequence goes on from NZ_JAMYVY010000001.1 coordinate 1,975,602, forward strand.
TCGTCGAGGAAGACGATGTCGGGGTCGAGCGCCAGCGCCCGCGCCAGGGCGGCGCGCTTGATCATGCCGCCCGAAAGCTCCGAGGGAAATTTTTGCGCGGCGTCCGACGGCAGGCCGACCAGTTCGATCTTGAGCAAGGCCAGCTCGTCCATCAGTTTCTTCGGCAGATCGAGATATTCGCGCATCGGCACCTGCACGTTTTCCTGCACGGTCAACGCCGAAAACAGGGCGCCGTGCTGGAAAAGCACGCCAAGGCGCATGTCGATGCGCAACCGCTCGATGTCGCTGGCCTTTTCGAGGTCGAGACCAAACAGCTTGATCGTGCCGGACTGCTTGTGCAGCAGGCCGAGAATCGTGCGCAGCAGCACTGATTTGCCGGCGCCCGAGGCGCCGACGAAACCGAGGATTTCGCCGCGCTTGATGTCGAGCGCCAGTTTGTCGAGGATCAGCTTGTCGTCCAGGGCAACGGTGATATCGCGCACCGACAGCACGATATCGTCTTCTTCCATTCCCTGCACAGCCTTGGTCGCCTTTGAGTTTCTGCGCATCATGTCAGAACTCGATCGATGCGTAGAAGATGGCAAAAAGGCCATCGAGGATGATGACAACGAAGATCGATTTCACAACCGAGGCGGTGACGTGCAGACCCAGCGATTCGGCGCTGCCGCCGACCTTCATGCCTTCTACGGAAGCAATGGTGCCGATGATCATGGCCATGAACGGCGCCTTGATCAGCCCGGCGAAGATGGTGCTGATATCGATCGCGCCGCGCAGCCGGTCGATGAAGGCCGTCGGCGCAATACCGGAATAAAGCCAGGCGGCTAGGATGCCGCCGCCAAGAGCGGCAAAATTGGCGACGATGGTGAGACAGGGCAGCGCGACCACCAGCGCCACCAGGCGCGGAAACACCAGCACGCCGATCGGGTTGAGGCCGATGACCTTCAGCGCGTCGACCTCCTCGCGCATCTTCATCGAGCCGATCTCGGCGGTGATGGCGCTGCCGGAGCGGCCGGCGATCATGATGGCGGTCATCAGCACGCCGAGTTCGCGCAGGATCAGCACGCCGACCAGATCGACAACGAAAATGTTGGCGCCGAAATAATTGAGCTGGTAGGCGCCCTGCTGGGCGACGATGGCGCCGACGATCGCCGACATCAGCACCACCACGGGGATGGCGCCGACCCCCATGCGATCGATCTGGTTGAAGATCGCCGCCGGATTGATCGCATGGCCGCGCCCGAGCTTCATCTGGGCGCCGCCGATGGTGGCGCCGAGGATGTTCATCGAGGCGAGGAAATCGTCGCGCATCTCATAGATGCGGCGGCCGACCGCCTCCAGCCCGCGGAGGATGATGTTGGGGCGCCGGACGCCGCGCGATTCGGGCTCGCGCCGGACAGCTTCGCCAACGGCGCCGAGCAGGATCGAGGCGACATCGCTTTGCCCCTGCATCTTGATCTCGACACCCTTCTTTTCGAAGACGCTGACCAGGCGATCGATCAGCCAGGCGCCGGCGGTGTCCATCTTCTCGATGTGGGAGAGATCCAAAGCGAGCGTCTGGAAGCCTTTGCGCTGCTCGATCTTGCGCATCTCGGCGTCGATCAGCGCCACTGTCGTCGTCGTCCAGATGCCGGAGAAAGCGCAGCCGAGGACGCCGCCCTCCTCGCCGACCGCAACGCGGGGCTGGTGGTCGGCCTCCTTGGCGGCGTTGCCGCTTGCGTCGCGTTTGCCGATGGTCAACATGGCGTCCTGTTTAGCCTGACGGGTCGTACCTGTCGATTTGCCGACGACGCGTTGTCGCATAGCCGGAGCAGAAAATTATGGCGCGTGTCATTTCGGTTGAGGCCGAGCGTTTTCCCATTGCCGGCACCTTCACCATCTCGCGCGGGTCGAAGACCGAAGCCGAAGTCATTACCTGCACGATCAGTGATGGGGACAATCGCGGATGGGGCGAATGCGTCCCCTACAAGCGCTATGGCGAGACTATGGAGGGGGTGCGCGACGCCATCGAGGCCATGCGCCGGCAGATGGAAGGCGGCATCAGCCGCAAGGACCTGCTCGATGCGATGCCGGCGGGTGCTGCCCGCAACGCCATCGATTGCGCCTTGTGGGACCTGGAGGCCAAGATCAGCGGCGTTGCGGTCGCGGACGCCATCCACGCTGTGCCCTTGTCGGCGCTGGAGACCGCCTACACGCTGTCGCTGGGCGAGCCGGAGGCAATGGCGGCGCAAGCCCGCGCCAATGCCGGGCGGCCGCTGCTCAAGGTCAAGATTGGCGGCGACAACGACATGGCCCGCATCCGCGCCGTGACCGAAGCGGCGCCCGACAGCCGCATCATCCTCGACGCCAATGAAGGCTGGACCGATGCCAACATCATCGAGAATTTCGCTTTCGCCGCCGAACATGGCATAGCCCTGATCGAACAGCCGCTTCCCGCCGGCCATGATGCCATCCTGCGCCACATCGCGCATCCCGTGCCGATCTGCGCAGACGAAAGCGTCCACGAGGCGAAGGACCTCGAAGCGCTTGTCGGCCTGTATGACGCCGTCAACATCAAGCTCGACAAATCCGGCGGCCTGACCGCCGCCCTTACCCTTCGTAACCGCGCCCGGGAGCTGGGATTCGGCGTGATGGTCGGCTGCATGGTCGGCACGTCGCTGGCGATGGCGCCGGCAGTGCTTTTGGCGCAAGGCGCCGACTTCGTCGACCTCGACGGTCCGCTGCTGCTTGCCCGCGACCGCCAGCCCGGCCTCGTGTACCAGGGGTCGCTGGTGTTACCGCCTGACAGGATGCTGTGGGGCTGAACGCGCGGCGAGCCCGATCAGCGCCAGGCCGACGATGGCGATCGGGATCATCGCCAGGAAGCCGTCGACGCCGTAGCGCTCATAAATTGGGCCGGACGCCAGCGTCACCGCCGCCATGAAGAAGCCGTTGAAGAAATAGGCAATGCCTTGCGCCGCACCCGTGCGTTCTTCCGAAACCGTTTCGCCGATCATCTTCTGCAGGCCGATCAACACCATCGCCACCGACACCGAATGCAGGGTCTGGACGCCGAAGAAACCGGCGACGCCAAGCCCGAGTGGCCAGATCAGCGGAAAGGCGATCCAGCGCACGATGGAGCCGATGCCGGCGATCAGCATCACCTTGACGACCGAGACCGAGGCAAAAATACGGTTGAAAAACAAGAACATGCAGACCTCGGCCACTACGCCCCAGGCCCACAGCAAGCCAACGACGGAATCGCTGATGCCGACCGATTTCCAGTAGATGGAGACAAAGCCGTAGAGGAAGGCATGGCTGGCGGTGATGATTCCGACGCCGAGGGTGAAATACAGGAAATACGGATTGAGAAGGCTCGGCGCCTGATGCTGGATGTCGGCGGCCGAAAGTGGCGAAGCCCGGCGCGGGCGGCCAAGCCGCGGCGCCAGCAATCCGGCGACGAGCGCGGCAGACAGCGCCGCAAAGATGATTACCGGCACGGCCTCCGGGCTCGTCCAGGCCAGGATAAAGCCGCCTGCGACGTTGGCGCAGAGATAGGATATCGAGCCCCATTTGCGCATCGCGGTGTAGTTCGAGCCGAAGCGGCGCACGCCCGACAGCGCGAGCGAATCGGCGATCGGCGAATGCGGCGTCCACACCACCGTCAGCGCCAGCGATACGGCAAGCACCGCCGCATAGGTGGGAGTGAGGAAATAGCCGGCGGAAAGCACCATCGTCGCGGCCACCAGCGCGATATAGACATCGGCCCTGTCCTTCGCCCGGTCCGCCAGCGCGGTCAGCAGCGGCGTCGTCACCACGCGCAGGAACATCGGCGCCGCCAGGATGATGGCGATCTGCTCGGCGTGGAAACCCTGGGCATGCAGCCACAGCGGGAAATAAGGCACATGCGTTCCCAGGGACATGAATAATGTCGCGAAGATCAGGCTCATGCGCAGTTCGAAATGGCGCGGCTTGACGAGTTGTTTGGGCGAGAGCGGCGGCAGCGACATGAATCGATCCAATTACGCTGCACAAAGGGCTGCAACGCAGATCGATCCCTTAACATGCGCGAAAGCGGTCCGAAACTGCCTGGACCAGTCGATTAACAGGAGGGTTATGCCGCTTCGACGACCCTGTCTTCGATGAGCAGCGGGATGAACGGCTCGTCCGGTGCTTCGGGCAGCACCAGCGCCCAGTGGATGATCTCCATCTTGCCGTCGAAATGTTCGACCACCGCCGTGCAGCTCTCCACCCAGTCGCCGGTGTTGATGTACTGCACATCCTCATAAGTCTCGATGGCGGCGTGATGGATGTGGCCGCAGATGACGCCGTCGACATGCGAGCGGCGGGCCTCCTCGGTCAGCACCGTCTGGAACGAGCCGATGAAGTTGACCGCGTTCTTGACCTTGACCTTGGCCCAGGACGAGAACGACCAGTAAGGGAGACCCAGCAAATGGCGGAGCTTCGTCACCACGCGGTTGACCATCATCGCGGCGTCATAGGCGTAGTCGCCGAGATAGGCCAGCCAGCGTGCATTGTGGACGACGGTGTCGAACTGGTCGCCGTGGATGACCAGCAGGCGCCTGCCATCGGCGGTTTCGTGGATGGCGCGGTCGGCAACGACGATGCCGCCGAAATGCACGCCTTGGAACTGGCGCGCGAATTCGTCGTGATTGCCGGCGATATAGGTGATCGAGGCGCCCTTGCGCGCCTTGCGCAGCAGTTTCTGGACGACGTCATTGTGGCTCTGCGGCCAATGCCAGCTGCGCCGCAGCCGCCAGCCGTCGATGATATCACCGACGAGATAGATGATATCGGCGTCGTGATACCGCAGGAAATCGATCAGGAACTCGGCCTTGGCCGCCTTCGATCCGAGATGCAGGTCGGATATGAACATGCTGCGGAAAGTGCGGGTTTCTGTACCGGACATCAGATCGTCACCGTTGCTTTCGCGCAGGCTATGCCCCGATTCATGCAACAACCGTATGACGGTTGCGATTGGGCCAGCCAAAGGGCTAGCGTGCCGCGCCATTCACAGGAGAAAATCGTCATGGATCTGGGCATCAAGGGCAAGAAGGCCATCGTCTGCGCATCGAGCAAAGGGCTGGGCCGCGGCTGCGCCATGGCGCTGGCCGAGGCCGGCTGCGATCTCGTCGTCAACGGCCGCAATGCCGAGCTGCTGGCAAAAACCGCAGCCGAACTGCGCGAACGCTACGGCGTGAAGGTGACCGAGATCGTCGGCGACGTCTCGAAACCCGAGGTGCAGAAGGCAATCCTGGCCGCCTGCCCCGACCCGGATATCCTGGTCAACAACAATGGCGGCCCGCCCTTGCGCGATTTCCGCGAACTCGACCGCGCAAAGATCCTCGAAGGCGTGACGCAGAACATGGTGACGCCGATCGAACTGGTGCAGGCCGTGATCGACGGCATGGCCAACCGCGGCTTCGGCCGCATCGTCAACATCACCTCGCTGTCGGTCTACGTCCCGATTCCCGGCCTCGATCTGTCGTCCGGCGCGCGCGCCGGCCTGACCTCGTTCCTGGCCGGCGTGGCGCGCACGGTGATCGACCGCAACGTCACCATCAACAGCCTGCTGCCGGGCAAGCTCGACACCGACCGGCTGCGCGGCCCGCATGAGGCCGGCACGATGGAAGACCCGGCAGCGGCCGCAGCGCGCAAGACCCGCATCAGCGCCGACGTTCCGGCCAAGCGGCTCGGCACGCCGGAAGAGTTCGGCCAGATCTGCGCCTTTCTGTGCTCGGTCCATGCCGGTTATCTCACCGGCCAGAACATCCCGGTCGATGGCGGCCTCTATGTCAGCGCGTTCTGAAGGGCTCAGTGCATCCTCAGCAGGATTTCCGCGCAACCGTTTGAAATAATTCGGTCTTTTCGGCCCCGGTTGTTTTAGCCGCCCTTGCGTTATTTGGCGTCGCGAAAAACCATTTTTGCGTGCTAAAAGGCTGCAAAGCAGGTTTGAGGGAGCGGCCGCATGGAAGGCGAGAACAAGAAAACGGCACGTTCGGACCTCGACGAAGCCGCCCTCTACTTCCACAAGCATCCAAGGCCGGGAAAGCTCGAGATTCAGGCAACCAAGCCGCTCGGCAACCAGCGCGATCTGGCGCTGGCCTATTCGCCGGGTGTTGCCGCGCCCTGCCTCGAAATCCGCGACAATCCGGCAACCGCGGCCGATTATACAGCGCGCGCCAATCTGGTCGGCGTCGTCTCCAACGGCTCGGCCGTGCTCGGGCTCGGCAATATCGGCCCGCTCGCCTCCAAGCCGGTGATGGAAGGCAAGGCGGTGCTGTTCAAGAAATTCGCCGGCATCGACGTCTTCGACATCGAGATCGACGCGCCGGGCATAGAGCGCATGGTCGAGACGATCTCGGCGCTGGAGCCGACTTTCGGCGGCATCAATCTCGAGGACATCAAGGCGCCCGAATGCTTCGAGGTCGAGGCGCAGTTGAAGGCCCGCATGGGCATTCCCGTCTTCCATGACGACCAGCATGGCACCGCCATCATCGTCGCCGCCGCCGTGCTCAACGGGCTGGAATTCGCCGGCAAGACCATTTCCGACATCAAGATCGTCACCTCAGGCGCCGGTGCGGCAGCGCTCGCCTGCCTCAACCTGTTGGTCTCGCTTGGCGCCAAGGTAGAGAATATCTGGGTCACCGACCGCTTCGGCGTCGCCTACAAGGGCCGCACCGATGAGATGGATCGCTGGAAAGACCCCTATGTGAAGGACACCGAGGCGCGCACGCTGACCGATGTGATCCCTGGCGCCGACGTTTTTCTCGGCCTGTCGGCCGCCGGCGTGCTGAAGCCGGAATTGCTTGATCATATGGCGCCTAAGCCGTTGATCCTGGCGCTGGCCAACCCCAATCCCGAGATCATGCCGGAGGTCGCGCGCGCCGCTCGTCCCGACGCGATGATCTGCACCGGCCGTTCCGATTTCCCCAATCAGGTCAACAACGTGCTTTGTTTTCCTTACATCTTCCGCGGTGCGCTGGATTGCGGCGCCAGCGCCATCAACGAGGAGATGAAGATGGCCGCGGTTCGGGCGATCGCCGCGCTTGCCCGCGAAGAACCATCCGACGTCGCCGCCCGCGCCTATTCCGGCGAGACGCCGATCTTCGGACCCGACTTCCTTATCCCCTCGCCCTTCGATCCCCGCCTGATCCTGCGCATCGCGCCGGCGGTGGCCAAGGCTGCCTGCGACACCGGCGTCGCGACCCGGCCGATCACCGACTTCGCCGCCTATATCGACCAGCTCAACCGCTTCGTCTTCCGCTCCGGCCTGGTGATGAAGCCGGTGTTTTCGTCGGCCAAGGCGTCGACCGCCAAGCGCGTCATCTATGCCGACGGCGAGGACGAGCGCGTGCTGCGCGCAGCCCAGGTGGTGCTGGAGGAAGGCATTGCCGAGCCGATCCTGATCGGCCGCCCGCATGTCATCGAGGTCAGGCTGAAGCGCTACGGCCTGCGTATCAAGCCGGGCGTCGATTTCGGCCTGATCAACCCTGAGGACGATCCGCGCTACCGCCATTATGTCGACCTGTTGATCGAGCTTGCCGGCCGGCGCGGCGTGACGACGGAGGCCGCGCGCACCATGGTGCGCACCGACAATACGGTGATTGCGGCACTGGCGCTGAAGCGCGGCGATGCCGACGCCATGATCTGCGGCCTCGAGGGCCGTTTCGAGCGGCATCTGCGCAATGTGACGCTGGTCATCGGACCACGCGCAGGCGTCAAGGACCGCGACCTGTCGACGCTGTCGATGCTGATCTCGCAACGCGGCATCATCTTCCTCACCGACACCCATGTCTCGGTCGACCCGACGGCCGAGGAGATCGCCGAAATGACCATTCTGGCGGCCGAGGAAATCCAGCGCTTCGGCATCGAGCCGAAGGCAGCGCTGCTGTCGCATTCGGATTTCGGCTCGCGCGATTCTCCCAGCGCGCTGAAGATGCGGCAGGCGGCGGCGATCCTGGCGCGCGTTGCGCCCGACCTGCAATGCGACGGCGAGATGCATGCCGATTCAGCCCTGTCGGAGCATCTGCGCCAGCGCGTCTATCCGCATTCGCGGCTGAAGGGCGAAGCCAATCTCCTGGTGTTCCCCAACCTCGACTCCGCCAACATCACGCTGACCGCGCTGCGCACGATGATGGACGCGCTGCATGTCGGGCCGATCCTGCTTGGCACCGACAAGCCGGCGCATATTTTGACCCCGTCAGTGACCTCGCGCGGCGTCGTCAACATGACGGCGCTTGCGGTGGTCGAGGCGGCGCACAAGGCGCAGGCGGTGGTTCATTTCGGCTGAGTTTCTCACGCAGGCGCGAAGCGGTAATGCCCGGTCTGCTTGAAGGCGAACAGCGTGTCCTCCTCGCGGGCGCCCGCCCCGATATTGTGGATGACCAGCGCTCGTTCCGGCACGTCCGCCGAGCGTTCGGATGAGACGATGACGATGTGCGGCAGGTTGCCGGGCAGCATCTGGGTGACGATATCGCCCGGCTGAAAGTCGGGAGGATACTCGCTGGCGGGCAAGGAAACTCCGTTGCGCCCGAAAAATGCGGCAAGATTGCCGACCCGTCGGTGGTCGATGTTGCGGTCGGTCGCTTTCAGGCCCCAGGTCTTGGGGTAGGCGGCGAAATTGGCGGCCATATCCTCATGCACCAGTTTCTGCAGGTCGAGCTTGAAGGCGCGGCGATAGGCGCGGACAATGACGTCCGTGCACACGCCTCGATCCGGCGCGACATCGCCGCCGGGATAGTCGAGGCGGACATAGGTCGGGTCGTAGAATGTGGTGACGCCGATCTGCTCACGCGCGGCTTCGACCAATTTGCTGCGCCAGTCCGGAGCGGCTGGATTTTCCTGCGCCAAGGCTGCGGGCGCCGCCAGGCACAGGAGGCCGAACTGCAGTGCGGTTCGACGGGTAATCGCGGTCATGCCAGGTCCCCGGGGCATTGCTGGATCGTGGGATAATTCCGGGGCGATTGCGCCTTTTTCATGCAGCGGTGAGATCGCACAGTTGCCGCTCTATCCAAACGCCTCCTGCAACGCGTCTATGGGCTAAGACCATCTTTGGTTGTAGATTGAGGGAACGGTTAACCGCGAATCCGGTAGACAGGCAGGCAAGCGGGGTTTCGGCCAATGACGGGCGGACGATGGAGGCTGAAGCATCTGGCTGCGCTGCTCGGCGCGCTTGTGCTTTCGGCCGTCGCCACCACTGAACCGCAGGCCGCCTCCCGCGTTTGCCGTCAACTGGAAGCCGAGCTTGCTTCTTCATCGAATGGCGGCGGCAATTCCAGCATGGTGCGGAAGTATGACAAGGCCATCTCCCGCCAGTTCGAACAGCTATCAAAGGTGCGCGGTCGTGCGAGCGATGCGAATTGCGGGTTTTCGCTGTTTTCGCGCAATGTCAGCCAATGTGCTGCGCTGAACAGCAGCATCGATGGCATGAACGCCAATCTCGATGCGTTGCAAGCCAAGCGCGCGCAGCTTGCCGGCGGCGGCTCGCGGGGCGACCGCGGCCGCATCCTGGCCGCGCTCGACGCCAATGGCTGCCGTGACGAGCCCGCGCCGCGCCGGGAGCCGCTGCAGGAAGCCAGCCGCGAACCCGACGACGGCAATCTGTTCGACCAGCTTTTCGGCGGCAACCGGCAGATCGACACGCTCGATCAGCCCGATGATCCCGGCGAGGAGCGCAATGTGCGCCGGGTGCTCAATCAGCCCGGCGTGCCGGATTTCCCGACGGTCGGCGGCGAGTTCCATACGAGCTGCGTGCGCACCTGCGACGGCTATTTCTTCCCGATGTCGAACTCGGCTTCGCTCGGCGATTTCGAGCGCGACCAGAAGAATTGCGAATCGAGCTGCCCCGGCACCGAAATGCAGGTGTTCTATTCGCGCGGCATGGAAGACGATTCGGCCAACATGACGTCGTCGGTGACCGGCAGGCCCTACAGCGAGTTGCCGACCGCCTATCTCTACAAACAGCCCAACATGTCGCGGCCGCTGGCTTGTGGCTGCAATGCGCAGGCCGGAAATTTCGAGATCATCGGCGGCAACCCGCCACCGCCCGAGCAATCGCAGCCTGATACCGAGACAACGCCATTCATTCTGGTGCCGGCGGCCAAACCCGATCCGGGCGCGGATCCGGAGACGCTGGCGAACGTACAAGGCGGGCTCGACCGCGCCGCCATCAAGCGCCTTGCCGTCAAGCCGGTGGTGTCGCCGGTGTCGCTGATCCCGCCGGACCAGCGCAAGGTCAGGGTCGTCGGGCCAGCGTTCCTTCCCGACCCAGCAGCGGCAATAGATCTGCAAGCTCCGGCCCGGAAGCAAGTCCGGTAAGCGCCAGCCTGAGCGGCATGAACAGCGCCTTGCCCTTTCGGCCGCTGGCTTCCCTGATCCTGGCCGTCCAGTCTTTCCAGACCGTACCGGTCCACGGCTCTTCCGGCAACAGGTCGAAGGCCTGCTGCAGGAAGTCGCGATCCTCGCCGGAAAATTCCGGCGCCGGCTGCGGGCCGTCGGCAAGGATGCGCCACCAGCCGACCGCGTCGCTCAGCCGGTCGAGATTGCCGCGCACCGCCAGCCAGAACGGCTCGGCCTTGTCGCCGGAGATGCCGAGCACGATCAGCCGGTCCCGCGCCTCGGAAAACGGCATGTGGTGCATGAGCGCACGATTGAGCACGAACAGCTCGTCCGGGTCGAATTTGGCCGCCGATTTCGACGTGGCGGCGGGATCGAAGCGCGCGGCCAGTGCCGGCATGTCATGCACCGCCGCGACATTTTCCGAGGTGCCGACAAGGACGGCCAGCGAAGCCACAGCCATCGGCTCGATGCCCTCCTCGCGCAGGCTTTCGATCGACAGCGCACCGCTGCGCTTCGACAGGCCCTCGCCCGAGGCCGTGGTCAAGAGATTGTGGTGGCCGAAGACAGGCGGCTCGGCGCCCAATGCCTTGAACAGCGCGATCTGCACGCCGGTGTTGGTGACGTGGTCGTCGCCGCGGATAACATGAGTGACCCCCATCTCGACGTCGTCGACGACCGATGGCAGCGTGTAGAGATAAGTGCCGTCCTCGCGCCGCAGCACCGGATCGGACAGTGAGGCCAGATCGACGGTTTCCTCGCCGCGCACCAGATCGTTCCAGTGCACTTCGGTGCGTTCGGGCTGCAGCGGATCGCTGGTGAAGTTGGGCAGCAGAAAGCGCCAGTGCGGCCGGCGGCCATCGGAGCGGTATTCGGCGATCTGCTGCTGCGAAAGCGCCAGCGCCTCGCGGCCATAGACCGGCGGCAGGCCGCGCGTGCGGCGCACCTTGCGGCGCAGGTCGAGTTCTTCGGGGGTCTCGTAGCAGGGATAGACAACGCCGGCTCTCTGCAGCCGCTCCACCGCCGCGTCGTAAGTTTCGAAGCGCCGCGACTGGTATTCGGTGGCGTCGGGAAAAATCCCCAGCCAGTGCAGGTCGTAGAGGATGGCGTCGGAAAATTCCTGCCTCGAGCGGGCAATGTCTGTGTCGTCGAAGCGCTGGATGAAACGGCCCTTGTTGTTCATGGCAAACAGCCAGTTGAACAAGGCGGTGCGGGCATTGCCGATATGAATGCGGCCGGTTGGTGAGGGGGCAAAACGGACGGTAACTGTCATGGGCGGGGCGTAACGGATGCTCTTGGAATTGACAAGACGCGCCCCCGCGCGAGGCCAAAGACATAATGCACGCCAGCTAAAATGAAAAGGCTGTGAGCCAGAATCCGGCCGGGCCTGCCTCGGGTGAACCGCTCACCAGCGGTCCACGCCGGCAGAATCGGGCTTTCCTCAGCCGCTTTTTGTCCCCGTTATCCACATATGTGACACACAAGATGTTGGGGTCACAAAAGCTACGCAAACGAATCCTTGACGACGCAAACCGAGTCGCCTTTTATGTGCCATGTGCTCTTGTTGAGGGCGCGACCGGAGAGTTTCGAGCCCGGTCATTTTTCCCGGATTTTGTGCGTTTTGGCCATGATTTCCGCCTGTTTACGAGGCTGGCGGAAGCGTTGGATCGTGGGGGCTTCGGGAGCGAAAAGGGAGATTTGTCGGACTGGAATAAATTGTCTGTTAACACTATATTTAGTGTTTGCAGGCAGGTTCGACGCTAGATAGTGTGAATTTCCCTCGGTCGAGGGAATCGAGGAAAAATTCAGTTTTGAGGGACCCGCAGGGTTCGGCGCAGAGTTGGAACAGCGGCTTCGTAAGAAGCTCGACCAGCAAGGCGACGAAGACTGCCACAAGGAGAGCCGGTGTTTTCGAACGCCGGCAGACGGCGGACATGCGCGTTTCGCATTGGGGGCAGAAATCCCCGGGGAAAAGCGCTATATATAGACAAAAGGGACCGGACCAATGCGCATCGAGCGTCGTTTCACCAAGCCAGGCCAATCAGCTTACGCGGAGATCGAATTCCGCAAGGCGCTTTCGGAGATCAAGAATCCGGACGGCTCGGTGGTGTTCCGCTTGGACAATATCGATGTGCCGGCGCAGTTCTCGCAGGTTGCCGCCGACATCCTGGCGCAGAAGTATTTCCGCAAGGCCGGCGTGCCCGCGCGCCTGAAGAAGGTCGAGGAGAACGACGTCCCCTCCTTCCTGTGGCGCTCCGTCGCCGACGAGGCCGAGCTTGCCAAGCTGCCGGAAGCCGAGCGCTACGGTTCCGAAATCGACGCCCGCCAGGTCTTCGACCGGCTGGCCGGTACCTGGACCTATTGGGGCTACAAGGGCGGCTACTTCAAGTCGGAAGAAGACGCCAGCGCCTTCCGCGACGAACTCGCCTATATGCTCGCCACCCAGCGCGTTGCGCCGAACTCGCCGCAATGGTTCAATACCGGCCTGCACTGGGCCTACGGCATCGATGGCCCGAGCCAGGGCCACTATTATGTCGACCCGTTCACCGGCAAGCTGACCAAGTCGAAGTCCTCCTACGAACATCCGCAGCCGCATGCCTGCTTCATCCAGGGCGTGCAGGACGATCTCGTCAACGAAGGCGGCATCATGGACCTGTGGGTGCGCGAAGCGCGTCTGTTCAAATATGGCTCGGGCACCGGCTCCAATTTCTCGATGCTGCGCGGCGAAGGCGAAAAGCTGTCGGGCGGCGGCCGTTCGTCCGGCCTGATGAGCTTCCTCAAGATCGGCGACCGCGCGGCGGGCGCCATCAAGTCGGGCGGCACCACGCGTCGTGCGGCGAAAATGGTCATTGTCGACGCCGACCATCCCGATATCGAGGAATTCATCGACTGGAAGGTCAATGAAGAGCAGAAGGTGGCGTCGCTGGTCACCGGCTCCAAGATCGTGAAAAAACATCTCGAAGCGATCATGAAGGCCTGCATCAACTGCGAAGGCCATGATGACGACTGCTTCGACCCGTCGATCAACACCGCGCTGAAGCGCGAGATCAAGGCGGCCAAGAAGTCGGCCGTGCCGGAGAACTACATCTACCGCGTCATCCAGTTCGCCAAGCAGGGCTACACCTCGATGTCGTTCAAAACCTACGACACCGACTGGGATTCCGATGCCTACCTCACCGTTTCCGGCCAGAACTCCAACAATTCGGTGTCGCTGAAGGACAATTTCCTGCGCGCCGTCGAGGACGATGCCGACTGGCACCTGACCGCCCGCAAGGACGGCAAGGTGCTGAAGACGCTGAAGGCACGCGACCTCTGGGAAAAGATCGGCTACGCCGCCTGGGCTTCGGCCGATCCGGGCCTGCATTTCAACACGACGATGAACGACTGGCACACCTGCGCTTCGGCCGGTGCGATCCGGGCCTCCAATCCGTGCTCGGAATACATGTTCCTCGACGACACGGCCTGCAACCTGGCCTCGATCAACCTGCTGCCCTACCGCAATGCCGACGGCACGATCGACATCGCCGCCTACGAGCACACGGTGCGGCTGTGGACCGTCGTCCTCGAAATCTCGGTGATGATGGCGCAGTTCCCGTCGAAGGAGATCGCCAAGCAGTCCTACGAATACCGCACGCTCGGCCTCGGCTATGCCAACATTGGCGGCCTGCTGATGACGTCCGGCATTCCCTATGATTCCGACGAGGGCCGCGCCATCTGCGCAGCGCTCACCGCCATCATGACCGGCACTGCCTATGCCACCTCGGCCGAGATGGCTGGCGAGCTCGGCGCCTTCGCCGATTACGACCGCAATGCGCAGAACATGCTGCGCGTCATGCGCAACCATCGCCGTGCCGCCTATGGCGAGAAACAGGGCTACGAGAAACTCGCCGTCAATCCGGTGCCGCTGGTCGCGTCCGACCTGAAGCAGCAGGAATTGGCCACGCACGCCAAGGCTGCCTGGGACCGCGCCATCGAACTCGGCGAAGAGCATGGCTACCGCAACGCGCAGGCGACCGTGATTGCGCCGACCGGCACGATCGGCCTGGTCATGGATTGCGATACCACCGGCATCGAGCCCGACTTCGCGCTGGTGAAGTTCAAGAAGCTCGCTGGCGGCGGCTACTTCAAGATCATCAACCGCGCCGTGCCGGAAGCGCTGCGCACGCTGGGCTATTCCGAGAGCCAGCTCGCCGAGATCGAGGCTTACGCTGTCGGCCACGGCAACATGAACCAGGCGCCGGCGGTCAACCCCGGCTCGCTCAAGGCGAAGGGTTTTACTGACGACAAGATCGCGGCGCTCAATGCGGCGCTGAAGTCGGCCTTCGACATCAAGTTCGTCTTCAACCAGTGGACGCTGGGCGCCGACTGGGTGAAGGAGACATTCGGCTTCACCGATGAGCAGCTCAACGACTTCTCGTTCGAGATGCTGCCGGCGCTGGGCTTCTCCAGGAAGGACATCGAGGCCGCCAACATCCATGTCTGCGGTGCGATGACGCTGGAAGGCGCGCCCTTCCTCAAGGCCGAGCATCTGGCGGTGTTCGACTGCGCCAGCCCGTGCGGCAAGATCGGCAAGCGCTCGCTGTCCATCAACAGCCACATCCAGATGATGGCGGCGGCACAGCCCTTCATCTCCGGCGCCATCTCCAAGACCATCAACATGCCCAACGATGCGACGGTGGAAGACGCCAAGGGCGCCTACATGCTGTCGTGGAAGCTGGCGCTGAAGGCCAACGCGCTCTACCGCGACGGCTCGAAGCTGTCGCAGCCGCTGAATTCGTCGCTGCTCGCTGACAGCGAGGATGACGAGGACGATGCGGTCGAGCAGTTGATCGCGGCGCCCGCTTCACAGCGTGCCGTGCAGGTCACCGAGAAGATCGTCGAGCGCGTCATCGAACGCCTCTACCGCGACCGCGAAAAATTGCCGAACCGCCGCAAGGGCTACACCCAGAAGGCAGTCGTCGGCGGCCACAAGGTCTACCTGCGCACGGGCGAATTCGATGACGGCCGCATCGGCGAGATCTTCATCGACATGCATAAGGAAGGCGCCGCTTTCCGGGCGATGATGAACAACTTCGCCATCGCCATCTCGCTTGGCCTGCAATATGGCGTGCCGCTCGAGGAATTTGTCGAGGCCTTCACCTTCACCAAATTCGAGCCGGCCGGCATGGTGCAGGGCAATGACGCCATCAAGAATGCGACGTCGATCCTCGACTATGTGTTCCGCGAGCTCGCCGTGTCCTATCTCGGCCGCCACGACCTCGCCCATGTCGACCAGTCGGATTTCGACAAGACGGCGCTCGGACGCGGCATCAACGAAGGCAAGGCGACGCCGTTCTCGAAGGGCCTTACCCGCGGCGCCTCGCCGGTCAAGTTGGTGTCTGGCTTAGGTGGCGAACCCAAGGGTTTTGCCGGATCGCCTGCCGCGGCCCCTGCCCGGGTCACTCCAACTGCGTTCTCAGGCTCCAACGTGCTGGCGCTTAAACCAGCAAGCGACGAAGCCATCGCCTACAAGCGCGACTATGAGGAGCGAGCCAAGGAACTGGTCGAAGATATTGTTTCCGAGGAGGCAGCCGATCCCACCGGGTTGTTCACCGACGAAGCAGCGAAAGAAGCGGCCGAGGCAAAGGCGCTTGCCTCTACGCGGCGTCAGCAATCCTTGATGCAAGGCTACACCGGCAACGAATGCTCGGAATGCCACAACTTCACCATGGTGCGGAACGGCACCTGCGAGAAGTGCGATACTTGTGGTTCGACGAGCGGGTGCAGTTGACACGAACGAACCTCTCTGCCGCCAACGCGGCAGAGAGGTTTTTTTTGAGGGAGAGTTTCACCTACAGGTGAAAAAGATAGGGAAACATAAAGATGGTCGAAAAAACTCTGACGGCATTTGGGTCCGCATGCCGGGAAATCAGAATGGCACGAAGGTTGCGGATGATTGATCAAGCAAAGGAGTTCAAGTGTTCGCCGTCATTTATCTCCGCTGTCGAGACTGGGGGAAAACAAGTTCCAGAGGGGTACGTAGAAAACTTTGGAAACTGGTTGAAATTGGACATCGTTACGAGAAAGCACCTACAGGCCCTCGCAGATGCCCGCATTAACGTTATTCGCTTTACGCCAATAAACAAAGAACGCGCAGCTCTTGCTAGAAGGTTATTTAGGAAGATCAACAAGATGTCCCCAGACGAGATACGAAAACTGGACGCAGAACTCCCAGGAGATGACAGATGAGTCATGACTATTGCGTATCCGCCAAGAGTCGCGCTGAGATCGAGATATTAGCAGCGGCATGGCGCCAAGCACTTCGCATAGGCACTACTTGCCAAAGCACCTGATATGGTTAGTGTCCTTGAAAATGAAATGCCCCGGCTTTTTGGCGATTTCGCACTAGTTGTCAAAGATGACCACCTGATGGACGGAGCGGAAGGGTATACCGAATTTGATCCGCCTTGCGTTGTCTTGTCAGGCACAACGTATCAATCCGCCGCGAACTTTGAAGGCCGCGGCAGGTGGACTGTGGCCCATGAGCTAGGGCATTTGGTTCTTCACAAATCGGCCGTTCCCCTTGATCGAGCCCCTAGGCGATATTCTCAGATGAAAGAGTTACCTGCGTACGCGAGCGCAGAATGGCAAGCTAACGCGTTTGCCGCCGGTTTTCTTATGCCGGAGACTCTAATTCGTGACTTCACCGACGTTTTGGAAATCATGCCGTTCTTTGCTGTGAGTAGGACAGCCGCCGAGAAACGCCTCCAAAATCTTGGCATCTCAGAGCCACATATAATTCCGCATCAGGTCAAGACGGCAATTACAGGAATGCAAAGCAAAGCCGCAGAAATACCAAAGCCGGCTCGTTAGAGCCGGCTTTGGATACCGCGAACAGGCCGGAGCCTACGCGGGGCGACGAGATCGAAATCCCATCTCCTCTAGCAAGGTTATCATATGGGGAGTCGGTTCTCGGAGTCGAGGTAGCTCTGGCAACACAGAGGAAAGATACCCAAATGGCCACCAATGAACGTAAGACTTTCGACATTGGACGAAGCTCAAAGAGCGGCCAATTCATTTCTGTGAAAGAAGCCGAGCGCCGCCCGAACACGACCACAGTCGAGCGTGTCCCCAAGCCCGGCTACGGGGACACCAAGAACGAACCGCCGCGCAAGAAGTAACATTGATAGGCGAAGTTTGCCGGGCGCGTCACCGCGGCCGGCAAGCCGTTTGAGGAAATTGCGCCAGGCGCCTCAAGCAGTCCGGTTTGAAGGAGTGACTATATGCGTTACGCGGTGGTGATTGAAAAAGCAGGCAACAATTTCTCTGCCTATGTGCCGGACCTACCCGGCTGCATCGCAACTGGTGCTACCGTGCCAGAAGTAGAAATCGAAATTCGCGACGCTATACGCTTTCACATCGAGGGCTTGCGTGCCGATGGGCTGGAGGTGCCCAAAGGAATCAGTCTCGCGGAATACGTAGAGGCATAAGCGGTAGCCTTCAGGACAACATCCTATCCCGGCACCCGCAGCGTCTGATCGTCGAACAGCGGCTCGTCCTGCCCCGCCCGAACGAACAGCACCCTCCGCCCCTCACCCGCCGGCGCCTCGAAATACTGAATACCATCCGGCATTTCGCCCCAGTCGCCGCAGGGCGGTTCGGGAACTTCGTCATTGGCTAGCGCCTTCAGCTCTTTCGCATAGGCAGCATCGGGGCTGAATGTGTAGCGTTTGACGCCCGCGGGCACGGTGCCCTCGGTGTAGGGCGTCAGCACGCAGCGGGCGCTGACTGATTTGTCGGTCTTTTCCAGCAACAGGCGCAACACCGCGGCCTCGGCGGTTTCGCCTGATTTGATGTCGAACACCTCGACCAGCGGATCGGGCGCGCCGCCATCGCTGTATTTGATGGCGAGCGCGTTGCCGACGAATTCGAAGTGGATCTGGCGAAAACCGAAATCGCAGCGCTGCACCCAGGCGGCCAGCCCAACCGTCTTGTCGGCCATTTTTTCCCAGACGCATTTGTCGATCGGCGGGCGCGATGGCGCCGGCTCGTCCGCCCGCGCTGCGGCTGATATCGTCGCCGAGGCAAACAGCGTGCAGATCCAGACAATCGGTCTCATGGCGCTATTCATCGCTGCATCCTGTCAATGTGAAGGCGTCCCACGCCGAGCCGTCCGGATTGGCATTGGCGAAATCGGCAAATTCGGTGAAGCCCGCGCCGAAATCGGGCAGCAACAGCCCTTTCGGCGCCGGTGTCGCTTCGCGCGAATTCAGCTGCTCGGCGCCGCCTCCGGTCAAGGCATAGACCTGGCCCATCCATATCCGGCAGAGACCGCTGCCATCCTCCAGCCCCGCTTCGCGGTCGTCGTCGGTGCAGGCGTGGCGGATGGTGCCGAGCGGAAACGAATTTTTGCCATTGGTCCAGGCGATGTCGGCCGGCAAGCGCGTGTCGGTGTTGGGCACGGTCACCGAAAACACTTCGGCCGTCAGTGCCGCCGGCTCATTGTCTAGCGGCCGGAATTGCAACACCGCGCCCGAACGCGGCTCGCGATAGGTGGCGTGGCTGAGCAGACATTCCTTTGCGCTCGCTGCCTGCACGGCGCCGAGCAGAGCCAGGCAAACGACGGCCAGCCTGCGAACGATCATTGGATGTCTCGTCATGAAAGTGGCGCCTCAGATAAAACCGACCAGCCAAGCCGCGCCGCCCAAAAACGCGGCCGAACAGACCCACAGCAGCCAAAGCCCGCGCACCCTGCATTCGAGCACTGCCGAGGCGGGGTTGGCTGGGTCGTAATGCACGTCGACCTTGCCGCCCTCGGCATAGCTGCGCGCCTGGCCGCTGACGAGGCCGGGCATTGAAGCGGTGACCGTGGCGCCGAAGGTGACGCGGTCTGAGGTGTAGTGCTGGCCTGCGACGCCGTAGCTGTACACGATGCGGGATTTGAAGACGGTGCTCCAGCGTCGATGGCTGCTGTAGTTTCGCAGCGTCTGCAGGCCCGAGGAGTCAATGCGGCCGGGGGCGACCGGCCATTTTGCCGCCTGCTCGGCAAGCGACTTCTGGACGAAGGCCATGCGCAGGATCATCAGGCCCATGAACAGCAGCAGCGCTCCGGCGCCGAGGTTCTGCGGCTTGGGCAGGTGCGGCCGGATCGCCTCCAGCACGCCACCGAGCGAAAACACCAGCACCACCGTGCCGATCACCAGCCCGGCCGAGAGCTTGACCATGAACTTGAAGGCGCCGTCCGGCAGGGTGCGTTCGATCACGGCCTTGCCCGGATCGGCCGGATTGTAGAAGACGGTCACTTCAGCGCCGGTGGGAAACTGCGCCAAGGTTTCGGTGACTTCGAAATTCCCCAGATTCTCCTTCACGCTGTAGCGCGAGCTTTGAAATTTCTTTTTACCGACCTTGTATTCGAAGGTGACCGCCGGAAAATTGCGCATCTCGGTGGTGTCGCTGCTGTCCGAGCCGACGCCCGACCTTCTGACTTCGCGCGCCTCGACGCGCGACGAGATGATCTTGCCCGGCGCCGGCAGCCAGTGGCTCATCGCCTGCACCTCGCGCCATTTGACGAAGGTGATGAACGACAGACCGCCCGCGATCGCGCAGGCAAATCCGACAATCAGAAATTTGAGCTCTACGTCCACCGCGTCCCCCAGGAGTGCCGGAAGCTACAAATAGATAGCACGGCGAAGGCAATGTCTTGATTATTCGCAAAGGACGAACCGCCCTTCCTCGGGTATCGAAGCCCCCTCAACTTTGTTAAGAGTCGCCCAAACTGTTAGGAGCCACGAGACCAGGATGACAGCACTGCGCGTTCTCTCGGATGCCTTCATTCCGGAACTCCCGAACCACTATAAAGGCAAGGTCCGCGAGAATTACGATCTGCCGGATGGCCGTCGCATCATCATCGCCACCGACCGGCTGAGCGCCTTCGATGTGATCCTGACCGCAATACCGCTCAAGGGAGAACTGCTGACGCAGACGGCGCGCTACTGGTTCGAGGAAACGGCGGATATCTGCCAAAACCATGTGCTCGATTATCCCGACCCCAATGTCGTCGTCGGCACCAGGCTCGACATTCTGCCGGTGGAAATCGTCGTTCGCGACTATCTCGCCGGCACCACCAGCACTTCGGTGCTGACGAAATACAAGAACGGCGAACGCGATATGTACGGCATCCGCCTGCCGGACGGACTGCGCGACAATGAGAAGCTGCCGCAGGCCATCATCACGCCGACCAGCAAGGCGCTCGATGGCGGCCATGACGAGCCCTTGACGCGCGACGAGATTTTGACGCGCGGCCTGTTGTCGGAAGAGCAATGGGACACAGTCTCGCGCTATGCGCTGGCGCTGTTTGCGCGCGGCAAGGCGCTGGCCGCTAAGCGCGGCCTGATCCTGGTCGACACCAAATACGAGTTCGGCACGGACAAGGATGGCACCATCATCCTTGCCGATGAAATCCATACGCCCGATAGCAGCCGCTACTGGCTTGCGGCAAGCTATGAGGAGCGCTTCAAGGCAGGCGAGCGGCCGCAAAGTTTCGACAAGGACTTTATTCGCGCCTGGGTGACCGCGCGCTGCGATCCCTACAAGGATCGTATTCCGAAAATCCCCGCCGAACTCATCGAGCAGACGTCGCGTGTCTATACGCAGGCCTTTGAGACCATCACCGGCAAGACCTTCACCGCCGATATCTCGGGAAAGACGGTGCTGGACCGCATTCGCGAGAACCTGCGCCCTTATTTCTGACGGCGGCTGGCGGCCGCCGGTCAACTTGCCGAGGTCGCGGACGCGGACGGTTCTGGCGGATCGCGCCACGTGCCGAGATATGATCCGCACAGGATGAGCGCGAAGGCCGCGACAATGCCGATATCGAGCGGCTCCGAAAGGACGAGCACGCCGGCTGCCACGGAGACGGCGGGCGCCACATAGGTGATGACGACCGCCCGTTCGGGGCCGATCTCCCGCACCAGCAGGAAGTAGGTGGCGAAGGCAATCGCCGTGCAAAACACGCCAAGACCGAGGATTGCGCCAACCACCGTTGTCGACGGCATGGCCAACGCCGCCGGCACAGCGTAGATCAGCGCGGCCCCTGCCAGACAGACTGCCGTCAGCGAGGTTGCCGGCACATCGTTCAGCCAGCGCGACGCGATGATCGAACCCGAGGCATAGCAGGCCGCGGCCATGAGAATCTCGACGACCGCGAGAAATCCGCCACCCAAGGTCGGCAGCGCCAGCACGAAGACACCGGCAAAACCGAGGAAAAGGCCGGTCCAGCGGCGTATCCCCAGCCGCTCATCCGAGCCCATCAGCTTTGAGAGCGCGACGGTTACGGCCGGCGTCATGGCAATCAGCAGTCCGGCGGTGGAACTGTCGATGCTGACTTCGCCATGGGTGATCAGCCCCCATGGCAGGATCATCTCGACCAGACAGAATGCGGCGACCGCCCGCCAATGTGTCTTCAGCCATGCGAAACTGCGCTGGACAAGGACGAAGGGCAGCAGCGCCAGGGCGCCGACGGCTGTTCGGGCAAAGACCAGGAAGGGCACCGACACCTCGGCAACCGCCAGCTTGATCAACAAATAGGGAATGCCCCACAGGAGGCTGAGCAGCACGAACAAAAACAGTCCGCGGCGCGTCATGACGGCCTCACAGCCAGAAAGGTGGTCCACTCTTCGCGATCGCGGCCGACGTTGAATTCATCTCCGACAAGGACCAGCCCGGCGTTTTCGAGGCGGGCCGCGAAGTCGTCCCTGCGCCAGTAGACCGTATGATATTGGCCGCTCTTCTCGCCATCGCCAATGCGCATCGAGACGAGTAAGGCGCCGCCCGGCCGCAGCGACCCGGCAATCTTGGCAAGCACCTGGTCGGCCTGCTCGCGCGGCACGTGGATCAGGACGCACAATGCGAGCACCGCGTCGTAGGGGCCGCCGAGATCGTCGGTGATGAGATCGAGAAACTCACCATGCTTGCCGCGTGCGGCCTGCAACTCGAGAAACCGCTTCGTTGCGTCTGTGCGCCGAACCTGGACACCGAGCCCTTCGACGAAGTCCGCATCGTATCCGGGTCCCGAACCGACTTCCAGAATCCGGCCACCTTTGCCGGCGATCTTCACCAGGCGCTTCAGCCATTTCTGTTCTCTTTGGTTCGGAACGTGCCGCACCAGAGCGTCGTAGCGTTCGGCATAGTCCTCATAGGCGTTGATCGTTTCGCGGCTCTTCGCCAGATCCTCGGATGGCACAGTCATCTTTCCCTCCCCTGGTCAAAGAGCTTGCTTAGCCAATGGTGCCGGGAGGCACGCGTCCGTCAAGCATACCGATATCCCTGAGGAAATGATCCGACAGCGAGCGGCGGTCGAGCAGGCCGCGCTTGCGAGGCCTGAACGGCGCGGTGAAGAGGTCGAGCACCGGGCGGCGAAGCGTGTTGTAGAGAGCGATGGTGGTGGTCATTGCCGTATCCTCAGGGTTTGATCCGATGAATGCAGCATGCCGTTTTCCGGGCTTGGTTTCCAATCGAACGTCGCGTAGTATGCATCAGCGGGATTGATGCGTCATGAGCTGGGAACTACCACCATTAGGAGCCATCAGGGTCTTTGAAGCCGCGGCCCGGCTGGGCAGTTTCACCAAGGCAGCCGAAGAACTCGGCATGACCCAATCAGCTGCCAGCTATCAGATAAAGGTGCTGGAAGAACGTGCCGGAACGCCGCTTTTCATGAGAAAAACAAGGCAGATCGCGCTGACCGAGGCCGGACAGCAGCTGGCGCCGCACGCAACAGGCGCGTTCTCGACCCTGGCCGACGCATGGGTCGCCACCAAGGGTGGAGCGACCGGCGTGCTGTCGGTGACGACCATGGAAACCTTCGCATCGAACTGGCTGGCCGTATGGCTTGGAACATTCCAGCTGATGCATCCCGATCTTGCCGTGAAGGTGAATACATCGCACGGGCTGGTCGATTTCACGCGCGGCGACATGGATGTCGGCATTCGCACCGGCAGTGGAAAATGGCCGGGCCTGACGGCTCACTATCTGTTCAAGGCGGACTATACGCCGATGCTCAGCCCGAGACTCGCCGAAAGCGTCGGCGGCATCCACCGCCCCGAGGATCTCTACCAAGTGCCGCTATGCTGTGCCGACGATCCCTGGTGGGAAATCTGGTTCAAGGCTGCCGGCGTGCCGTTCGAGCCCGATCGCGTCATCGCTGGCCCGAAGCTGGGTACGCAGGCCTATGATGCGATGGCGGCGCTGACCGACAAGGGCGCCGCGATCCTCACCAGAAACCTTTACAGCGCCCTGTTGGAAAAGGGCCAGTTGATACAGCCATTCGACGTGCTTGGCTCGGACGGCGACGGCTATTGGCTGGTGCATCTGGAGAGCCGCCGCAACGCGCCCAAAATCAAGGTGTTTCGCGACTGGGTGCTGGCGCAAACGGCAGAGATACGCGAACGCGAAAAGCGCGACAGCCCTCTAGGCACCGCGATAAAACTCGCCCGCGCCTCAACCCTCAGTCCTTGAAGGTCAACCCGTACTTTGCAACCTGCTCCTTCGGCATATCCGCAAGCGCCTGGCGCGTGGTGTAGCCGCCGTAGATCACCTTGCCGTTCTTGATCATCCAGTCCTCGACGTCGGCCTCGGTTACCGTCATCCTGTCGCCCATCTTGTACTTGTTGCCATTGACCGGCACGTCAGCAAGCAGGCCGATATAGGAGCCTTCGCTGTAGCCCACCAGCTGCAGCCAGATATGCTCGGTGGCGCCGTTCTGGGTCAGCGGGAATTTTACCGTGTAGGTGCCCGGCGTGCCGGCGTCCATCAGTTCGTGGAAGCGCTTGAGGGTCGAGCGGCCGCTGTCCTTGGCGGCCTGCATCGCCTTGTCCTCGGTGGAATAGGACACGACGTTCTGCTTCGACTCCGCCAGCGAAGCGCCACTGCCGCCCGGCATGTGGCCGAGCGAACTGAAAAACCCGTAGCCGACGGCGGCGGCAAGTGCGACAGCCACAACTGGATTGCGCATGGATCCCTCCGAAAACCCGATCACGGGCACGTTACCGGAAGGCTGTTGCGATACCGCTAAAGGACACAGTGAGCGGATCGTTAGCGAGACGCTGAAAATTCAACCCAAGGCGCAGCGGCAGGCAGCGCAGGCGCACCGGCACCGGCCTGACGTTCAGTCGGCGTCGGCGACGGTCGTCTGCCCGCCTGCCCATGCCCTCCAGGCGCGCTCGTCGCCATGGAAGACGTTGAGGTCGATGCGGCCGGTCACGCCGTGCGACAGGCCGGAGCCGGAGTACTGCCAGAACAGCCATTTGCGGCCGGGATAGACTTTGAGGGATGCCGCGCCACGGCGCGCAGCCAGAACGGATAATCGAGAAACGCACCCTTGAGATTGTCGCGATAGAAATCCGGTGCGGTGTAGATGATGGGCCGCTGGCCGTAATGGCGCTCCAGCTTGTCCATGAACACCTTCATCTTTTCCAGCACGGTGGCCCGCGACGGCCGCCGCTTGCAGGAAGATTCGCCGTTCCACTCGACATCGATTACCGGTGGCAGCGCGCCTTCGACCCTCGGCACATTGCGGATGAACCAGTCGGCCTGCTCGCCCGCGGTGCGGCACCAGTAGAAGAAATGATAGGCGCCGCGCTTCAGCCCGGCGGCGTCGGCATTGCGCCAGTTCTTCATGAACATCGGATCGAGATGGTCGCCGCCATCGGTCGCCTTGATGTAGGCGAAGTTGGCGCCCTGGGCGCGCAGCTTGCCCCAGTTGACATTGCCCTGCCAGCGCGAGACGTCGACGCCGTGGACGGCAAGGTAGCGTGGCGAAGCCTTGCCGAAATTGATCGGCTTGGCGTCGCGAAAACCGTAGCGGGTGACCGGCGTGGCCAGCATGGCCGGCGCAGCGCGCGTCAACCGCTTCGGCGCAGACATCAGAGCGGCGGGCTCGAGCTGTGGTCTGGTGCTCCCCTGCGGCGTGCCCGCGACGATGGCCTCTTCTTCCTCGACCATGGAAAAGGGCGGCGCATTGTCGGCCACCATATCGGACCGCATCGGCGCGAGGTCGGCGGTCTCCACCGGAGCCGCTGTGACCGGCGCGCTCGGACGCACGACCGAACTGGTCGTCTCGTTCGACGGTTGCAAGCCATCGACGCCCGCTGTGGACGAACAGCCGGCAAGCCACAGCGATGCCAACATGAAACTGACGACGCCTGAAATCCGCATCTGGACCTGTACGCAAAACACAACAGACCGAAGGCAAACAGACGCCGCCGGACAAACCGGCCTCGATTACTAACGAGAAATTACCAACAAAGTTTGAATCAAGTTATTAGGAATTGGCCGGACGAAGGATCATAGCCTTACCTTCCCAGCCATTGCTGCAAACAAGTCTTGGCCACCACATGCGCCGGTGGCACGGCGTCGGCGGCCGGGCGGCGGGCACGTTCGAGCAGCAGGCGAACCTGTTCGGGGCGCACGCGGTCACGCTCCATGACGAGGAGGACCATCGGATCGCTCAAAAGCTCGTCCAGGGTGCTGATTCTGTCGCTCATCGGTCGTCTCCTCGATACCGGCCCGCAGACGATAGATAGGCAGCCAATCATGGCCCGCCAATGACGCTTTGCCGGCTATGTCGTGGTTTCGGGATTAATTTCCGGTAAGGCCGGCGTCAGTTCGGAGGCGGCGCGCCTTCATGGTGCGGCAGGCCGTCATCTAGCTGCAGCCAGGGCTGCTTCGAGGCGGTCCACATATGCATTTCCGGCTCGAACAGCGAGGGATCGTCGAGCGAGCCGGTGGTGATGCCGACGATGCCGGCGGAGTCGCGTCGGGAAAACAGCGTGGTGCCGCAAGCGGCGCAAAAGCCGCGCTTGAGGTCCGGAGAGGTGTTGACCGTCGCCACCTCTCCCTCGACCGTGACATCGTCGATGCGAAACAAAAGGCGGGCGTTGAAGGCCGCGCCTATGACCTTCTGGCAGCGCCGGCAGTGGCAGACGCGCTGGTTGAGCGGCGCCGCCTCGGTGCCGTAGCGCACTGCCCCGCAATGGCATCCGCCCTGGTATTTCGTCATCATTCGAACCCATCACACTGAAGGTCTCTTGATGATATCGACAGGTACCTTTCGGTCAATTGAAAAGCCCTGATGGCGCCATCGATTGCGCCGATAGGACTAATGGCTGCGCCAGGGCTTCGTGGTTTCGCAGGCACAAAAAAGCCGGCCACCTCTTCGAGACGGCCGGCATGTATTTTCAGGCAAGCTATTTCGTTTCGCTGAGGACTTCGTCCCAGGTCTTCACCTTGGTTTCGCCATTGAGGAAGGGCAGTGCCGCGGCCGTCAGCTCCGGTGCGAAGAAGACGTCGTAGTGGGTGCGATTGGGAATGATGGCCAGCCGGTTCTGCGACAGGTTCTCACGCATCCAGCCGGCATCCTTCAGCCCGCCGCCGATCATCTGGTAGAACCTGATCTCGTGCTCGGGCTTGTACATGTCGCTGTCGCCATAGGCCAGCATAACTGGCATCTTCAGCTTCGCCACATCGGCGGAATAGTCGTAATCCTTGCGCATGAAATTGCCCAGCGCATCGAGCAGTTTAGGGAAATCGTCGGGACGTGGGGCGACGGCGACGTAGGATTTGTACATCGGCGTGTCCTTCATGAAATCGGCGGCGGCCGCGCTCACCTGCGCCTGCTGGCCGCGCATCTCGTCATAGAAGCCATTGGCGGCGAAGCCGGTCGAGACCAGGACCAGACGTCTCACCGTCTCGGGATGCTGAACGGCCATACGGAAGGCGACGCCGCCGCCCAGCGAATAGCCAAGCACGTCGACCTTGTCATAGCCGAGCGCCTTGACGATACCAGCCATGTCGTCGCCCATCCCCTCCAGGCTGAAGGGTCGCTCGCCGAGCGCGGTGCGGCCATGGCCCTGCAGGTCAACGGCAATGATGGTGCGGTTTTCCGCCAGCTTCGGCAGCAGCGGCGCGAACATGTCCGACGTGCCAAGGCCGCCATGCAGCAGAAGCAGCGGTTCGCCCTTGCCGTAGACGGCATAGTAGTAATTCAGGCCGTCGATCGGCAGCAGGCCGGACTTTTCCGGCTTCGGCATGGCTGTTGCTCCGGTGGTCATGGCGGGCTTGGTCTCCACTGCATTGGCTGGGCCGGGCGCTGCAAACAAGGCAGCGACCGAGGCAAGAATGGCGAAATAGATTGGTCTGGACATGTCGGTCTCCTCGGGTTCCGCCCCAAGGACGAGCGAGCACGCCGCATGCCGACATGCCCTGCGAAAAAATCCGCGGAAGAATGACCGGTTTGGCTGTTTTCGATCGGGTCGCGCGCCTCAGTGGCGCTTGGCCTGCACCAGATAGGCGTCGATCTCGGTCTCGCCGAGCCATTTGGCGGCTTCCAGCCGGTGCAGGCCCTCGACCAGGATGTGGCGCTTGCCGTCATTGCGAACCAGGATCGGCGTCTTCATGCCGTTTTCCAGTATGTCTTCGGCCAGGTGCCGGACCGTTTCGGGATGCAGCGTCTTCTTGCGCGCCGTCGGCACGTAGATGTCATCGACCTTGACCTTCTGCACTCTCAGCATGCCGGCTCCCGAGGCGGAACATACCGCCTCGCCTGAGATAGTCGGTTTGCCGGGTGCGGCCAAGAGCGGCCAAGCAATTGTGTCGTATGCAATTGCTGGCCCGATCGTTTCCATTTGACGCTTGGCCGGCAGATGGCCGAAATGGCGGCCTGTCACTTTTCCGGTGTTCATGACCCATCTGCCAACCGAATTTCCCGATTTCGGACTGACGCCCGAGCAGCGCCGCGAGGCGGTGCGCGGCCATTACTATGAATGGCCGGGAATGGACGGCGAGCGGGGCGAGATCTGGTGCTATTCTGATCGATTTTCCTACCGCGCCGGCGAGACCGTGACGCTGCATGTCAGCTCGACGGCGCCGCGCTTCAGCATTGTCATTGTCCGCGACGGCGGCAGCGAGACAAAGGTCTTCGAGCAAACGGGGCTATCGGCGCGCTGGCAGGATACGCCCGACCAGTGCTCGGTCGAAGGCTGCGGCTGGGAGGCGTCGTTTCAATTCAGCATCGGCAAGGATTGGCCGTCCGGCGCCTACCGGCTAACGCTGACCGCGGACGGCGGCGACGGCAAGCCGATCCACTGCCAC
Organism: Mesorhizobium sp. C264A; assembly: GCF_040324515.1. Classification (NCBI taxonomy): domain Bacteria; kingdom Pseudomonadati; phylum Pseudomonadota; class Alphaproteobacteria; order Hyphomicrobiales; family Phyllobacteriaceae; genus Mesorhizobium; species Mesorhizobium sp. C264A. The sequence goes on from NZ_JAMYVY010000001.1 coordinate 2,004,060, forward strand.
CACCTCATCATCGTCGCGCCCCTGCCCGGCAAAAAGCCCGGTCGCGTGCTGCAGGTGGCGGCGACGGGCACCTGGCTGTCCTACAACACCTGGGGCGGCTCCAACGCCTATCAGGGTATCACCGGACCTGGCCGCGACCAATATGCGCGCATGGTGTCGACGCAGCGGCCGTGGTGCCGCGGCTTTGTCGTGCTGCCCAAGGACGCGCCGCGCGTGCCCCTGGAGGTCGCGGTGCCGCCGAAAGCCGTGCCGCGCTATCCGCACATGGAATGGGCGTACGCCACCGGACATTCGAAGAAATACACCTCCTCCGGCTGGGCGAGCTATGACTGCCACTTCTTCCGCTTTGCCGAGCGCGCCGGCTACGGCGTCGATCTCGCCAGCCAGCACGATTTGCACTTCTCGCCCGAAATCCTCGATGGCTATGACTGCGTGGTCTTCGTCGGCCATGACGAGTACTGGACCTGGGAAATGCGGGACGCCGTCGACAACTACGTCGAGCGCGGCGGTCATGCGGCGCGCTTTGCCGGCAATTTCATGTGGCAGACCAGGCTCGAGGACGAAGGCCGGCGGCAGGTCTGCTACAAATACCGGGCGCGCGCCGAAGACCCAGCCTACTTCCGAGGCGGCGACGTCACCCGCGCCACCAACTCCTGGGAAGCGCCTGAGATCGGTCGTCCCGGCGCAATGACGTTCGGCCTCAACGCGACGCGCGGCGTCTATGCCGGCTGGGGCGGATGCGCACCGCGCGGCGTGCGCGGCTTTCCGGTCTATCGGCCCGAGCACTGGGCCTTTGCCGGCACCGGCATGTACTATGGCGACCTGCTCGGCGCCGACAGCCATGTCTATGGCTATGAGGTCGACGGGCTCGATTTCGAGATCCGCGGCGGCCTGCCCTATCCGACACCGGACAGCGGTGCGCCTGACGGGCTGCAGGTGCTGGCCGTCGGCATGGCGAGCCAGGTCGAGGAAAGCGCCGACATCCCGATCGAGGACCAGTTTCTCACCGACGAGGATGGCCGCTTTACGGCCGAAACGCTGTTTGGCGAGGCGACCGACGCCAATCTGGAAAAGGTCAAACGCGGCAACGGCATGATCGTCAATTTCCCGCGCGGCAAGGGCGAGGTTTTCCACGCCGGAAGCTGCGAATGGGTGGCCGGCCTGCTCAGGCAGGATCCGATGGTCGAGCGCGTGACCAGGAATGTAATCGACCGCTATCTCGGAAAGACCTGACATGCAGAAGCCCTCATCAACTGGTTCAGAAACGCGCGCGCCATCGCACCTGTTCTACCTCTCCAGCCTGCGCCGGCCGCTGATCGACCGCGCCGAAGGCATCTATATGTGGACGCAGGACGGCCGCCGCTTCATCGACGGATCGAGCGGGCCGATGGTCGCCAATATCGGTCACTCCAACCGCAACGTGCTGGACGCCATGAAGCGGCAGATGGACCGCGCCACCTTCGCCTACCGCCTGCATTTCGAGAACGAGCCGGCGGAAGAACTGGCGCGGGAGCTCGCCGGCAAACTGCCGGAGGGCATGGACCGAATCTTCTTCGTCTCCGGCGGTTCGGAGGCGACGGAATCCTGCATCAAGCTGGCGCGGCAATGGGCGGTCGCGACCGGCCAGCCGAAGCGCTGGAAGGTTATCACGCGTTTTCCCTCCTATCATGGCGGCACGCTGGGTTCGCTTTCGATAACCGGCGACGATGCGCTGGCCGAAACGTTCACACCGATGATGCGGGTGATGCCGACCGTGCCGGCGCCGACGGCATGGCGCGACCGCGACAATCTTTCGATGGAGCAGCGCGGCGTCCGCTATGCCGACATGCTGGAGGAGAAGATCCAGGCCGAGGGCCCGGACAGCGTGCTCGCCTTCATCATGGAGCCGATCGGCGGTGCGGCGACTTCGGCCCTCGTCGCACCGGACAGCTATTATCCGCGTATACGCGAGATCTGCGACCGCTACGGCATCCTGCTCATCCATGATGAAGTGATGAGCGGCGCCGGCCGCACCGGAAAATTCCTTGGCGGCGACCATTGGAACTGCAAGCCCGACATCGTCGCGCTGTCGAAGGGGCTTGGCTCCGGCTATGCGCCGCTCGGCGCGCTGGCCGCCCCGATGCGGCTGGTCGAGCCGCTGCTGGCGTCGGGCGGCTTCCAGCATGGCCACACCTATGCTGGCAATCCGCTCGCCTGCGCGGCCGGGCTCGCCGTGCTCGGCGAGATGGACCGCCTCGACCTGATCGCCAATGCCGCCGCGATGGGCGACGTGCTGATGGACGGGCTGAAAGGGCTGGCGAAGCGTTTTCCGTTCATCGCCGATGTCCGAGGCAAAGGCCTGCTCACCGGCGCCGAGATGGTTGCCGATCCCGAAACTCTACGGCCGATCGAACAGGGCAAGAAAGCCACGCAGCGCCTGCTCGACCTCGCCTACGAGCGCGGGCTGATCATCTACGGCCGCAGGGTCAAGGGCGGTGTCGACGGCGACAATTTCATGGTGGCGCCGCCGATGATCGTCACGGCTGAAGAGGTCGGGGAGATCATTTCCATCATCGGCGATTCGCTGGAAGTTCTGGCCGCCGAACTCGACCTGCCGGTCGAAGGCTGAGGGCTAAAGAATGGCGCCGAGGAAAGTCATCATCACCTGCGCGGTCACTGGCTCGGTGCACACCCCGTCCATGTCGCCCTATCTGCCGGTGACGCCGGACCAGATCGCGACCGACGCCATCGCGGCGGCCGAGGCTGGCGCCTCAATCCTGCATCTCCACGCCCGCGATCCCAAAGACGGCCGGCCGACCGCCGATCCTGAGGTGTTCATGCAGTTCCTGCCGCGCATCAAGCAAGCGACCGATGCGGTGATCAACATCACCACCGGCGGTTCGTCGATGATGACGCTCGACCAGCGGCTGGCGGCACCACTGCGGGCCGAGCCGGAAATGTGCTCGCTCAACATGGGCTCGATGAATTTCGCGCTGTTCCCGATGCTCGACAAGCCAAGGGAGTGGCAGCACGAGTGGGAACCAAAGCTGCTCGAAGCCACGCGCGACACCATCTTCAAGAACACCTTTGCCGATATGGAAGGCGTGCTCGAAAAGCTCGGCAAGGGCTGCGGCACGCGCTTTGAGTTCGAATGCTACGATGTCGGCCATCTCTATTCGCTGGCGCATTTTCGCGACCGCGGGCTGGTGTCGGGGCCGCTGTTCATCCAGTTCGTGCTCGGCATTCTCGGCGGCATCGGCGCCGATCCCGACAATCTCATCCATATGAAGCGCATCGCCGACAAGCTGTTCGGCGACAGCTACCAGTTCTCGGTGCTCGCCGCCGGCCGCCATCAGATGCCCCTGATCTCGATCGCGGCGGCGATGGGCGGCAATGTCCGCGTCGGGCTGGAGGACAGTCTCTACGATGGACGGCAATTGGCGAAATCCAATGCCGATCAGGTGCGCAGGATACGCGCCATTCTCGACGGGTTGTCGCTGGAAGTCGCAACGCCAACCGAGGCGCGCGAGATGCTGGCGCTGAAGGGTGGCGATAGGGTGGCGTTTTGAGATGATTGATCTGCGATGATGGCGTTCTGGCACACCCCCCTCTGGCCTGCCGGCCATCTCCCCCTCAAGGGGGGAGATCGGATGTCACTGCGGCCTTCGCCAATCTCAATCGTTGCAAAATGGATGGCAGCGCCAAAGCTGCCAATCTCCCCCCTTGAGGGTGAGATGTCCGGCAGGACAGAGGGGGTGCCTGGGCGCCTTGCCTATCGTGAGTACAGTCACCCTCCGCCCCGGCACCATCGACGACGTCGACACCATCCATGCCGCGCTGCTCAAGCTCGGCACCCATATCGGCGCGCATCAGGAGATCACGTCCACTGCCGACGATCTCCGCCGCTACGGCTTTGGCGACAAACCCGCCTTCTCCACCCTGATCGCCGAGATCGGCGGCGATTTTGCGGGGCTCTGCCTGCATTTCCCGATCTTCTCGACATGGATGGGGCGGCCCGGCGTCTATATCCAGGACCTCTATGTCGAGGACCGGTTTCGCGGCCGCAAGATCGGCGAAAGACTGCTGCGCCGGGTCGCGCGCGACTGCCGCCGGGATGGCGGCGCCTATCTTAGGCTGTCCGTCGACACCGACAATGACGGCGCCAAGGCTTTTTATGAGCGGCTGGGCATCGCCTGGTCGAGCTACGAGCAGACGCAGAAGATTGTTGGCGATGCCTTTTTCGCCTTTGCCGATGCAGCGCAGGATGGGGACGCGGAATGAAAGCCTTCTTTGCCGAGGAGCAGAAACGCCACGACCCGAAGGCCTTTCTGTCCAGCGGTGCGCCGCAGCCCAATCCCGAACAGCCGGAGCGGGTAGAGCGATTGTTAGCCGGCGCAAAATCCGCCGGATTGATGATCGAGCGGCCCAGGGAACATGGCCTAGGCCCGGTGGCGGCCGTGCATACGCCGGAGTATCTCGCCTTCCTCGAACACATTTTTGCGCGCTGGCAGCGCATCGAGGGCGCATCCGCGGAAGTCATCCCCAACATCCATCCACTGGCCCGCACAGGGTCCTATCCGGCCTCGGCGGTCGGCCAGGCCGGCTACCACATGGCCGACACCGCTTGCCCGATCTCCGCCGAAACCTGGCAAAGCGCGCTGTGGAGCGCCTGGAGCTCGGTCGAAGCGGCGGAAGCTGTCATGGCAGGCGCGCCTGCCGCTTATGCGCTCTGCCGGCCGCCCGGCCATCATGCCTTTGCCGATGTCGCCGGCGGCTTCTGCTTCATCAACAATTCAGCGGTCGCGGCCCAGGTGTTGCGCAAGCAGGCAGCGCGGGTGGTGATCCTCGATGTCGACCTGCATCACGGCAACGGCACGCAAGGCATCTTTTATACGCGTTCCGACGTCCTGACGGTGTCGCTGCACGCCGATCCGGTGCGCTTCTATCCGTTCTTCTGGGGCCATGCCGATGAGCGCGGCGAAGGTCCGGGCCTCGGCTATAATTTCAACCTGCCATTGCCGCGCAAATCAGCCGACGCGGCGTTTCTGGAGGCCCTCGAAGTGGCGTTCCAGCGTATCCGCGCCTTTTCGCCGGACGCGCTGGTCGTGGCGCTCGGTCTCGATGCGTTCGAGGACGATCCGTTCGGCGGGCTTTCGGTGACCACGCCCGGTTTCTCGCGGATCGGCGAGGCAATTGCCAAGCTTGGCCTGCCGACGATTATCGTCCAGGAAGGCGGCTATCTCTGCGACGCGCTCGGCGACAATCTCACGGCGTTCCTCACCGGTTTCGGCGGCAAACAGCGATAGCTGACTAGCGCTGCTGCCTCAGCATGGCGATCTCCCGGTGCACGCTTTCCAACGTCTCGTCGATCTCTGCCGCCGTGTTGTAGTGCGCAACACCGATGCGCACGACGCCCTGCTCGGCCGGAATGCCGAGATGGTGGACGATCTCCCAGGCGTAGTTGTGACCCGACCATAGAAAAATGTTCTCGGCATTCATCTGCCGCACGATCGTCTCTGGCACGATGCCGTCGACGGTGAAGGACACGGTCGGCACGCGCTCAATGACACGCTTCTGATCTGTGATGCCGCGGATGGTCAGGCCCTCAATGGCGGACAGCCCATCGATCAGCCTCAGCGCCAGCGGGTTTTCGTAGGCGATCGACACTTCGTATGCCTTTGCGATCTTTTGCCTTCGCGAACCGCCCTCGCCGGCCGCAGCACCGAGTTCGGCGAAGTAATCGACCGCTGCGGTAAGTCCGGCCATCAGTTCGATCTGCGGCGTACCGAGTTCGAAGCGCTCCGGCAGGCCATTGGACGAGCAACGGCATTTGTAGGGTTTCAGCGCATCGATGATGTCGCGGCGTCCCCACAATATGCCCATGTGCGGGCCGAAGAATTTGTAGGCCGAGCAGATCAGGAAGTCGCAGCCGAGATCCTGCACGTCGACCAGCCCGTGCGGCGCGAACTGCACGGCATCGACATAGACGAGCGCGCCGGCCTGTTTGGCGATGGCCGTCAGCGCCTTGACCCGGTTGATCGAGCCGGTGAGGTTCGACGCATAGTTCAGCGCAACGAGTTTTGTCCTGTCGGTAAGCAGAGCGCTGAGCGCCGCCTCCTCGACCTGCCAGCTGTTCTCGTCGAAGGGCAGGAAGCGCACCACAAGGCCGAGGTCCTCGGCCAGCTGCAGCCAGGGCGAGACGTTGCCCTCATGATCCATGCGGGTGACGATGATCTCGTCGCCGGGCTTGAAGTCGCGACCGAGCGTACGCGACATGTGATAGGTCAGCGTCGTCATGTTGGCGCCGATGATTATTTCCTCCGCGCTCGCTGCACCCAGGAAATCGGCCATCGCCGCATGGGCGTCGTCGAACACCTTTTGCGCGGCAAGCGTGGTTTCGAAATAGCCGCCGAGATTGGCGTTGGTGGTGAGGAGGCAGCGCGCCACCGCGTCGGCAACCGCTTGCGGCACCTGGGTGCCGGCCGGATTGTCGAGATAGATGCGCCGGCGGCCCTTGTCGGTCAGGTCCAGCGCCGGAAATTTTCCCCTGACGGTCTCGATCGGAAAATCCATGGCTGTCCCCTTCCCCTTGTCTTTGCTCGGCAATCCCGGCCAAACGGTCTGCTTATGGGCACGGATTGCCGACGCGCTGGTGGATCGCATCCACGCCCTTCTGCATCTCGTCGGTCCAGGTCACGTCGGCTGACGACAGCGCCATCTCAAGCTGGGCAATCGTCGTCGCGCCGATGATGCTGGACGTGACGAAAGGCCGGCTGGCGACATAGGCGTTGGCAAACAGCGCCGGTTCAAGGCCGAAGGAACGCGCCAGTTTGTTGTATGCGAGCTGCGCCTCCGCCGCATTTGGCGTCTCGTAGCGCTGGCCGCGGTTGAACAGCTGCGAGCGCGAACCCTGCGGCCGTGCGCCGTGGTCGTATTTGCCGGTGAGATAGCCCTGCGCCAGCGGCGAATAGGCGAGAAAGCCGACATCCTCGCGTTCGCAGGCCTCGGCGAGGTTCACCTCGAACGTGCGGTTGACCAGATTGTAGGCGTTCTGCAGCGAAACGACGCGCGGGCCGACGCCCTTGTCGGCCTCGGCAATGAAGCGCATGACGCCCCAGGAGCTTTCGTTCGACAGGCCGAGATGGCGGATCTTTCCTGCCTTCACCAGTTCATCGAAGACAGCCAGCGTCTCGGCGATCGGCGTCTCGCCGGGCGGCGCGCCAACGGCATCGGCACGGCGCGGCACAGCACCCACGCGGGTCGGGTTGGCGCCCCAGGGGATGTCGCGCTCCGGCCAATGGATCTGATAGAGATCGAGATAGTCGGTGCCGAGCTTGGACAGCGATTTGTCGATGGCGTCAAAGATGTCGGCGCGCACCAATTTCGACGGACGGTCGCCACGAAACCAGCTGTTGGCGGTGCGGCCGACCACCTTCGAGGCCAGGATCACCTTGTCGCGGTTGCCCTTGGCCTTCATCCAGCTGCCGATGATCTTTTCCGTGCGCCCCTGCGTCTCGGCCTTGGGCGGGATCGGGTAGAGCTCGGCGGTGTCGATGAAATTCACGCCGCGCTCAAAAGCCAGATCCATCTGCGCATGGCCATCGGCCTCGGTGTTCTGCTCGCCCCAGGTCATCGACCCCAGGCAGATCTGGGTCACAAGAAGATCGGTCCGACCGAGACGGCGTTTATGCATCGAATTTTCTCCGGCGGGAATTGCGCGGCTACGCGGGAAGGAAGCCGCATCTATAGGGAAAGCGGCGCCGCTCTCCAACCCTCAGGGAACCCGACTTTTGCGTGAACCCTGGAAAAGTCAGCGCCGGACGCCGGCCAGCGCGCGCCGCTTGGCCTCGTCGATCAGCATGTTGGCCACCTGCATGCGGATCATGGCGCGCTGGCGCAGATGCGGCGCGACGCGGTCGGGGTGGTTGGCGAAGGCAAAGCTGCGGCGTATGCGGCCGAGATCGGCGCTCTTGACGGGATGATCGAGGCCGAGCTCGATGGCGATCGCGTCAGGATCGATCGGCGGCAGTTTTTCCTCGGGCTTTGCCTCCTCGCCGGCCAGCGCCAGCTTGGCATGATCGAGAAGGGCCGCGAATTCGGCGGCCAGATCGGCTCCCGCCTCGCGATATTCGGCGGCGAACGTTTCGCCCGAGACCTTGATGCGGCCGGAATGAAGCTCGTCGGCCACCGAGAGATAGTCGAACGGGATCGATGGCCGGGCGCTCGTCTCTTCCGCCGCCGCCTCATCCTTGTCGGAGGCAACGAACAGATCGTCGAGCAAGGAAGCGAAATCCCGCTTGGCGCCGATGTCAGCCTCCCCCTCGTTTAAGCGTGCGAACAGAGCCGGTCGCAGCATAGAACCGGCTCGTTAAAAATGAATGCCGCTGATCTTAAGGAGTTTAGGCGTTCGCCAAGCTTGCGCGGATCGGTTGTTGGTGGGGGAAGCTCAACAAAAAGCCGGACTGCATTTGCATGCAGTCCGGAAATTCGCCAGGAGTGGCGAGGAAAAGCCGGCCATGTGCCAGCGTCTATGCATACGGTGGGGATGCGCCACAAGTTTCAGCGCACGCGGCAATTGTGCCGAAAAAAATTCGCCGGGCATGGCTGCCATGCAAATGCTGCACTGCACAATCTTCACAATTTTCCTATACTCGGCTCCGTGGAGGATCAACAAGGGGCCGAATCATGGGGTTCTTCACTGAAATGTTTGCCCGTCCGCGTCCGCAGGAGCATCAGCGTTACCGCTCGGCACTGGCCTTGCTTCACTCGATGAGCAATGCCGACCGCGCCGACATCGGCGTCAAGCCGGCCGATTTCCCGCGCATCGCGCGCGAAATGTCACTGCGTTGATCAAGGCCTTGGCGCTGAACCAGCGTCAAACGAAGTTTCCCGGCAGCGGCCGGGAAACCTCGCAACGCGCAATTCTTCAACGATTCCCGAGATAGGCACCCTTGGTCAGCGGCACGCCATTGTGGCGCAGGATGTCGTAAGCCGTGGTCACGTGGAAATAGAAGTTGGGCATGGCGACATGCAGCAGATACTGCATGCCGGGCATCGAAGCCTCGCGCTGGCCAAATTTCAGTTCGACCACCCTGTCATCCGAGCCATCGAATTCGGCGGCCGAGAACGACGCCAAAAGCTCGAGCGTCTTGGCAAGGCGCGCCTGAAGCTCGGCGAAGGTCGCTTCATTGTCTTCGTATTTCGGCACCTCGCGACGGGCCAGCCGTGATGGCGCGCCCTTGGCGTGGTCGGTGGCGACCTGCACCTGCCTGACCAGCGCGTACATGTCGGGCGCCAACCTCGCGGTCAAAAACACCTGCGGGTCGATCTTGCGCTCGGTTGCATTCTGTTCGGCCGCCGACAGCACGCCGGACAGCGCCTTCAGCCTGGCCGAAAACACTGGCACCGAGGCTTCATACATCGATAGTGTCACGTTCAAATCTCCATTGCGGCTGAAGCGCCGACGGCGGGACGTAGCGCCTTCCTGGAGGATTTTTCAAGCGTCACCACGTCGCCGCAATCGATGTGATAGAATCCTGTCGTGGTGGAGATCCCCGATGAGACTTGTCTTTCTGGCAGCGACCGCTTTTTTCTCCCTTGCTGTATCCAGCCAAGCTTTGTTGGCCGATGATGACCCGGCGACCGATGACCAGGCACCTTATGTCGACGACAGGTCGGATGCCGCAGCCGTCATTCGCTCGCTCTACAGCGCCATCAACCGGCACGAATTCGCCCGCGCCTGGGCTTACTACGGCGATACCAAGCCGGCAAAGGATTTCGACACTTTCGTCAAGGGCTATGACGGCACCGACAAGGTCGACGTGGAAACCGGCGCCATTTCCGATGAAGGTGCCGCCGGCAGCATCTATTACAGCGTCCCGGTGGCCATCCGCGCCACCGACAAGGACGGCAACGAGGCGGTCTTCGCCGGCTGCTACACGCTGCGCCAGGTCAGCGCTCAGATCCAGGCCCCGCCATTCCGCCCGATCTTTATCGACAAGGGCGCGCTGAAGCCGTCCAAGGCCGATTTCGAGGAGGCTCTGCCGCCAAGCTGTGGTGACGGGCCGCCGCCGCCGAAGAAGGACACCGCACTCGAGCAGGTGAAGAAACTGTTCGCCGCCGATTATGGCGATCAGTGTGACAAGCAATTTCTCGGCGAGGAGCCGAACATCTTTTCGATCAAATACAAGGCAAAGGACGCGGCTGCCAGCGATCCCGACAAGGAAACGCGGCTTTTCGAGTTCTACTGCCAAGCGGCAGCCTATAACGCAAGTTCGGTCTACTACATGACCGACGAAGTATCGGGCGTGCGGCAGTTGCAGTTCACCGAGCCCGAAATGGATATCCGTTACGAGAACAATGACAGCGACGGCAAACTGCTGGGCATGGATATCATCGGCTTCCGCACATCCGGCTGGGCGGCCAATTCCGAATATGACGAAGACGCCAAGACGCTGACCACGTTCAACAAATGGCGCGGCATCGGCGACGCCTCGGACAAGGGGATATACCTGTTCCGTAACGGCGATTTTTCCCTCGTCCAATATGATGTGGACGCGTCTTACGATGGCGAGGAGAACCCGCAGACGGTGGTCGACTACAACACCGCGCCGTAGGGATCTTATCAGGAACCGCCGCGCTCAAGCAGTCCTTCACATTCGCCTTCTCGTTTCAGGCCGGGAACGCATCGGCCGGAAGAAGGCGCGAATGTCCTCGACCAGAAGACTCGGTTCCTCCAGCGCAGCGAAATGGCCCCCTCGCGGCATCGATGTCCATCGCTGAACGTCAAAGACCCGCGCCACCCAGGATCGAGGCGGCATCGGCAACTCGCGAGGGAAAAGCGCTACCCCAAATGGCGGCGAAACGCGTTCCAGCGTCTCGAACGCAAGAGGGAACAGTCGATTCTCCTTGTAGAGCCGCAAGGACGAGGTGAGCGCGTTGCTGAACCAATAGAGCGAAACATCCGTAAGGAGCGTGTCCATGCCGAAGGTGCGCTCCACGTCACCGTCGCAATCGCTCCAGCTACGGAACTTCTCGATCATCCAGGCTGCGAGACCGATCGGCGAGTCTGTCAGAGCATAAGCAAGCGTCTGAGGCTTCGTGCCCTGCAGATGGGCATAGGCGCCCTCCGTTGCCGTCCAGGCCGCGGCCTTTTCCAGAAAGGCCTGCTCCTCAACGGTGACAGGTGGCAGACCTGCACCCAAGGGTGGCCGATAGCTCCCGGGAATGTAATTGACGTGGACGCCAAGCACGCTTTCGGAATGGAGCCGTGCCATCCAGGCGGAAACGCCTGCGCCGATGTCGCCTCCTTGGGAAGCGAAGCGGTCGTAGCCGAGCCCGCGCATCAACTGTACCCATAACTCCGCGATGCGGCCGGAATGGAAGCCTGGTTCCGTCGGCGCCTGCGAAAAGCCGTATCCGGGCAAAGAGGGAACTACCACGTGGAAAGCGTCGGCCGGGTCACCACCATGGGCAGCTGGGTCTGCCAGCAATGGAATGACGTGTTCCATTTCGATGAACGAGCCGGGCCAGCCATGCGTTATGATCAGCGGCAGCGGCGCCGGTCCGTTGCCTGGCTGGTGGACAAAGTGGACATCTAGGTTGTTCAGCCTCGTCAGATATTGCGGCAGCCGGTTCAGCCGCGCCTCTTGCACTCTCCAGTCGAAGCGGTCTCGCCAGTAGTCCGCAAGGCGCTTGATGAATGGCAGGTCGGCCCCCATCGTTCCAGCCCGCTTCGCTTAGCGAAATTGGCCATCGTGTTGCGCTAAGCCGGCGCTGGAGATCTTCAAGTTGTTCGTTCGGAATTTGGATCTTGAAGGGGTGGGCGTCCATCGCTGTGCTTCCGATCTGTTGGATCATATCAGCCTACACCTAAGAGGATATCGGCCGAACCATGATTGCCAAAACCAAGGGGCACCCCTGGGCGATATGCCTTAGGGCGCCTTCGACAGCATCCAGTTCAGCGTTTGGCGCCAGTCGACCATGCGGATCGGCGTGCCATGGGTGCCGGTCTCGAACCGGACGAATCGGGTCGGATAGGCTTTCGAGTTCGCAGTGATGGAGCGGAAGAAGGCTTCCTGCTTCTCCACGGGAAAGACCGGATCCTTGCTGCCTTGGCCGAAGAACACCGGCACATGGCGCCTGTAGGCCGGGCTCGACAGGAAACTGTCATCCCACAGCGAGCCGAGCAGCAGCAGCCCGTTGATGCGCCGTCCCGTATCGCTGCGGCCGGCCAGCTTCCAGCACAGCGCGCCGCCCATCGAGCCACAGGCGACGAAGATTTTCGCGTCCGGCGAGGCCTCGGCATAGTGGCCGATCAGCGCTGCGACCTGGGCCGCGCCCTTGTCGCCGAAATCGGTGAAATCGGGTGAGAGATAGAGGCCGCCATTGCCGGCCATCAGGTTCTTGATGCGGTTGAAGTTGCCGCCGAAGGTGAAGTCGTCGACGCCCTGCTTGCGGCTGCCGCCCTGCCCGTGCAGGTAAAGCACGATGATACCGGCGCCTTCGGTCTTGCCTACGGCGACATGCCTGACATCGCCGGCATCGGTTTTCAGCATCAAATCCCGCTGCACCTTGCGCACGCCGGTGTCGGTATACTTAGCCTGCACGCGCTTTTCCGGCACTTCGTCGCGGTCGTTGATGTCGCGCATCTCGCGATAGTCGATGACGGTGTAGGCGCCTTTGTCCGTGGACGAGAGCGTCGCCGGATAGGCGAAGAGGTCATCCTTGTAGGGTTTTAGTTCGAGCGCGTCGGCGTGGGCGGCAGAGAACAGGAAAAAGAGCGAAATCAGAAGGCTATGGAGCGCGGCCGCCCCCCTCTGGCCTGCCGGCCATCTCCCCCTCAAGGGGGAGATTGGATATCACGCCGCCTTCCGCCAATCTTCAAAGCTGCAGGATAGACGCCGCCATCGAGGCTGCTGATCTCTCCCCTTGAGGGGGAGATGGCCGGCAGGCCAGAGGGGGGTAGAAGCGCTGAGGCAAGTAAAGAGAGAGCCATGCTAAAGGCATGCGTTTTTCGGCTTCGCTTTGTCAATCCTGCAGCACGCCGCCGGCGTCTTCGAGCGCCTCGCGGGTGTCGACATCGATCGACGCGCCGTCGCCGATCTCGACGTCGATGACATCCAGTCCCTCGGCCTCGACCAGATGGCGGGCGCCGGTGTCGCCCTCGAGGTGGGCGATGCCTCCAAACAGCGCGCGTGGCAGCAGCACCGGATTGCCGCGGCGGCCGTCATGGGCGGCACGCACCACTGAGCGGCCGCCGTCCCTACGGAAGGCCTCGATCAGCCTGTCGAGATCGGTCGAGGAAATGCCCGGCATGTCGCCGAGGACGATCATGGCGCCGGCCGCCTCGGCTCCAACGCGGGCAATGCCGGCTTTTAGAGACGAGGACAGGCCGTCGGCAAAATCCGGGTTGTCGGCAAAGATCACGTCGAGGCCCGAGAGAGCGGCGTGCACCCGCTCGCGCTGATGGCCGGTGACGACAACGGTGGCAGAAGCCTTGGAATCGAGCGCCCGTTCAGCGGTGCGGCGCACCAGCGGCTTGCCGTCGAACAGCGCCAGAAGCTTGTTCGGCCCGCCCATGCGGCTGGAGCGACCGGCGGCCAGAAGCACGATCTCGACCTTCAGCCCGGCTCTCGCCGGCAGCGGCTCGCGCGGCTGCGGCCTGGTCGGGATTTCCATCAAGAGGCCGCCAACGCCCATGCCGGCGATGTCCTTGGCGGTGACGTCGAGACCGGCGATCAGCCTGTCGAGCACCCAATCGAAACCGTTCTCCTTGGGGCTGCGGGCGCAACCGGGCGCGCCGATGACGCGCTTGCCGTCGAGCGTGCCCAGCACCAGCAGATTGCCGGGATCGACGGGCATGCCCGCGCGGATCACCGTGCCACCTGCTGCCTCGATCGCCGCCGGAACGACATCGTTGAAATCGCTCATCGCCGAGGCGCCGAAGATCACCACCATGTCGTTGTCGCGCGCCAGCGCGGCCGCTGCATCGGCGACGGGCGCAATCTCGTGCGGCGTGCGGCGCTCCGTCGTCAGCCGGGCGCCGGAGCGTGCCAGCCGCGCTTCGGTGACGCGCAGCGTTTTGTCGAGCACGCTGGGCTTGATGCCGGGCAGCATCGTCTGAATGACGCCGATGCGCACCGGATGGTAGGCGTTGACGGCGAAGATCTCGCCGCCGGCGCAGATCTTCGTCACCTTGTCGACCAGAGCCGTGGCAACAGCGAACGGGATGATCTTGACCGTCGCCACCATTTGCCCCGTCTCGACAGGTGCGTGCTGCGCCAGCGTGGCGATGGTGATGGTCGGGTCGACCGCATTGATGGCGTCGATCATGGCGGCATCGACGGTGAAGAGACCGGCGGCCTTGGCATGGAGGTTGACGCGGCCGGTCGCGGCCGGTTTTGCCTCGATGTTGCGGTGGGCCATGCTGGCAGCAATCTTTTCGGCCGCCGCATCCTCGCTGAGGTCATCGGCGGCAAGCACCGCCACGACGATCTCGGTAATGCCGGCCGCCTTCAGCACCGCCACGTCCTGCGTGCTCAGCCTGTGCGCCTTGCGGAAACGCCGCTCGCCGGCCGTCGTGGCATGCGCCAGCACCGCGCCTTGCGCCTGATCGATCGGGATCGGCCCGAACTTCACGCCGCCGCGCCTTTGGCTTCGAGACCGCGCGAGCGAAAGGCGTGGATCGTCTGCGCCAGGATGGCGACGGCGATCTCGGCCGGGCTCGCCGCGCCAATGTCGATACCGATCGGTGCGTGGATGCGGGCGATCTGGTCGGCGCTGGCGCCGAGCGCCAGCAGGCGCTCGACGCGCCTGGCGTGTGTTTTGCGGCTGCCGAGTGCGCCGACATAGAAACAGTTGGCGTCGAGCGCGGCCTTCAGTGCGAAATCGTCGATCTTCGGATCATGGGTGACGGCGGCGAGCGCCGTATAGCTGTCGAGCGGCTGGCGCTTCACCACATCCTCCGGCCATTCGGCATGCAGGGCTACATCGGGAAAACGGTCCGGGGTGGCGAAGGCGGTGCGCGGATCGACGATCTCCAAGGGATAGCCGGCGATCCTGGCCATCGGCGCCAGCGCCTGACTGATATGGACGGCGCCGACTACCACCAGGCGCGGCTGCGGCAAATGCGCGTTGAGGAAGAAGGTGCGCCCTTCAGCCTCGACCGAACCGGAATTGCCGGTGCGAAATGCCTTGGCGATCGCTTGCCCGAGTTCCCCGGCAACCTGGTCGCCTTCGCGCACGATGCGGTCGCGCCCGTTGCCGAGATCGGTGACCAGGATCGCGGCGCGGCGGGCCCGGCGTTCGGCATTGAGCGTTTTGAGAGCGTAGGGATCCATGCCTAACCAAGCCGCTCCACATAGACCTTGATGCGGCCGCCGCAGGACAGGCCGACCTGCCAGGCGGTTTCGTCGGCAACGCCGAACTCCAGCATCTTCGCTTTCCCCGAGTCGATGACGTCCATCGCCTCGCTCACCACAGCACCCTCGACGCAGCCGCCCGAGACCGAGCCGTGGAAATTGCCTTCGGCGTCGATGACCAAGTGGCTGCCGACCGGCCTCGGCGCCGAACCCCAGGTCTCGACCACCGTGGCGATGGCAACATCCTTGCCGTCCTTCATCCAACCTTCCGCGATGATCAAGGGGTCGCGGGCCTCATCGAGATAGATGCTGTTGTCCATGATCGCTTGCCTCAAAGTCTGTTTTCTCTGGGAGCCTGTTTTCGGAATCCAATATGGCTATGCGGCGCGCCTGACACCAGCGTCCAGCCAGCGACGCGGATCGACCGAAGCGGCGGATTTCTTGTCCAGCGAGGCGCAGAGGTCGGCCAGCGCATCGAGATTGTGCACCGAGCGGAACTCGTCGACATGAGGCAGCATCGCTCTGACGCCGCGGGCGCGGGCCTCGAAACCGTCGAAGCGCAATAGGGGATTCAGCCAGATCAGCCGCCGGCAGGTTTTGTGCAGGCGATCCATCTCCTCCGACAGGCCGGAAACATCGTCGCGCTCCAAACCGTCGGTGATCAAAAGCACCACCGCGCCCTGCCCGAGCACGCGGCGTGACCAGTGCTTGTTGAACTCCGCCAGCGTATCGCCGATGCGGGTGCCGCCCGACCAGTCCTTCACCGCCGCCGAGCAGTCGGCAAGGGCGGCATCGGGGTCGCGATGGCGCATCTGCCGCGTGAGATTGGTCAGTCGCGTGCCGAAGACGAAGGTGTGCACGCGCCGCCGTTTTTCGGTCAGCGCATGCAGAAAGTGCAGGAAGATGCGCGTGTACTGGCTCATCGAACCGGAGATATCGGCGAGAACCACCAGCGGCGGATGCACTTCGCGGGCTGAGCGGAATTTCGGCAGGATCAGTTCGCCGCCGGTGCGCGCGGCCGAGCGCATCATGGCGCGTGGATCGATACGGCGGCCATGCAGGTCTGCCTTGAAGCGTCGGGTACGGACCATGTCGAACGGCAGCCGCAGCCGGGCAATCGCCTTCTTGGCGTCTGCCATCTCGTCGGCATTCATCTGGGCAAAGTCCTTGCCGCGCAGGACTTCATTCCCGGAGAAGGTTAGCCGGGCGTCGACTTCGATCTCCGGGATTTCCCTGACCGGCCGATTCTTCTCGTGGCCTTCGAACATGGCCTGGCTGACGCGGTTTTCTGCCGCGCGCGGCTTTTGCTTCTCCCTGGTGTCGGGCGCCACCGGCGAGAACATCGCCAGAAGTTTCTCGATCAGCTCGCGCGATTTCCAGAACAGCCGGAAGGCTTCGTCGAAAACAGGGTGATCCTCGTGCCGCGACACCAGCACGGCATGCAGCGTCCAGTAGAAATCGTCGCGCGAACCGATGCCGGCTGCAAGCACCGCCTCGATCCCATCCTTGACCGAAGCCGGCCCGACCCGCATGCCGGATTTGCGCAACGTGCGGGCGAAATAGACAATGTTGTCGGCGATGCGCCCGTCTTCCGTCGCCTCTCTGGGGTCGGTCTCTTTGGGGTAAGCACCCGGCGCCTTCACTGCCCTACTCCGCCGCCGCCAGTTCGGCCTTGACCTCGTCGAGGATGCGCCGGCCCTCGCCCGCGCCGATGCGGGCAATGTCGTCCTGGTATTTCAACAAAACGCCGATCGTGTCGGAGACGGTCTCGGGATCGAGCGCCACCTTGTCGAGTTCGGTCAGCGCGCCGGCCCAGTCGATGGTTTCGGCGACACCCGGCGCCTTGAACAGCTCGACCCGGCGCAGCTTCTGGATGAACGACACCACTTCCGCGGAAAGTCGGCTGTTGGCCTGCGGCACCTTGCGGCGCACGATCTCCAGCTCGCGCTCGGCATTGGGATAGTCGACCCAGTGATAGAGGCAGCGCCGCTTCAGCGCGTCGTGGATTTCGCGGGTGCGGTTGGTGGTGATGATGACGATCGGCGGCTCCTCCGCCTTGATCGTGCCAAGCTCGGGCACCGTCACCTGGAAATCGGACAGGATTTCGAGCAGGAACGCCTCGAAGGCTTCGTCGGTGCGGTCGAGCTCATCGATCAGGAACACCGGGGCCGCACCCGCCTTGCCGGTCAGCGCATCGAGCACCGGCCGGCGGATCAGGTATTTTTCGGAAAAGACATTGCGCTCCATGTCGGAGCGGTCGACCGAGCCTGCCGCCTCCTCCATGCGGATCTCTATCATCTGCGCGGCGTAATTCCACTCATAGACAGCGGACGAGACGTCGAGCCCTTCATAGCATTGCAGGCGGATCAGCCGGCGGCCGAGTGCCTGCGCCAGCACCTTGGCGATCTCGGTCTTGCCGACGCCGGCCTCGCCCTCGAGGAAGAGCGGCCGCTGCATGCGCAGCGACAGGAACAGCACCGTTGCGAGCGAGCGGTCCGCGACATAGTCCGCGCCGGTCAGGAGATCGAGCGTTTCGTCGATCGTCCGCGGCGCGGGGCGCGGTTTCAGCTCGGTCATTCTTTCTCCGTTGCCGCCTCTGCTCCGCTCTGCAGCACGTGGTAGTCGCGGGCGTGGTAGATCAGCGGCCGCAAATTATCGCCCATGCGCAGGCCTGTCACCTTGCCAAAAGCACACGATGGGTGGCGAGATCCTTGGTGTCCATCAATTCGCAGTCGAAAACCGCAAGAGCGCCCTTCAGGGTAGGCGCGCCCGTCGATATGACATCCCACTCGCCAAGCGCGAAACGCTCATCGGCCGACAGCCCGGTCAGGCCTGAAAACGCCACTGATAGCGGCTGCTGGTGCGAAGCCAGCGTGTTCAGCGCAAACCGGCCGTTTTGCACGAACAGCTCGTTCTTGGCATTCTCGCGGTTGAGACAGACGAGAACCGTCGGCGGCGTGTCCGACACCGAACAGGCGGCAATCACCGTCGTGCCGCGTTTGCCGGCGGGCCCGTCGGTGGTCACCACATGGACGTGGCCGGCAAAATGCGCCATCGCGTCGCGATAGGCCTGAGGCCCTATGTCGTTCAACTTCAACACCGATGATTTTCCATAAGCGGGAACCCAAGCGTTATATATGGCGGCACACAATAGGCCACAAGCGAAGTGGTTGACGCCAATCCGCAATTCCCGTGTTGCGCCTGGGGCGGGCAGCCTTTAAGTCTTGGCACAAGAGACGCTGGAAGCATGCGACCGGCACGGAGGAATTCGTCGTCAGAATGCGACCCCCAACAGCTGTAATAGCGGCACTGCTCTGGCTGCTGCCGGCAAGCGCCGGCGCGCAGACGCTGCTTGTCGGCGTCGCCGCGCCCCTGTCCGGTCCGTCGGCGATCCTGGGCAAGCAGATCGAGGCGGGTGCTGCCCTGGCAGCAGAAGCCAACGGCGCCGAGATCAAGACGGTCGACGATGCCTGCACCGCCGATGGCGGGGCTGCCGCCGCCAGGGAATTCGCCGCTGCGAAGGTCGATATCGTCGTCGGCTTCCTCTGCACCGAGGCGATCCAGGCGGCGCTGCCGATCCTCAAGGACGCTGACATACCGGTCATCACCGTTGGCGTACGCACCGAAAGCCTGACCGATCGCCGCGCCAAAACCGGCTGGCCGGTCTACCGGCTGGGGCCACGCGGCGACGACGAGCGCAATGCCGTGGCCGGCATCCTGACCCGGCTGTGGCAGAGCGAATTGTTCGCCATCGTCGATGACGGGACCATCTATGGCCGCGAAATCGCCGAGACGCTGCGCGCAGCGGCCGAACAGGCGGCGCTGAAGCCGGTCTTCACAGACACGTTCCGGCCCCAGCTCGACAACCAGATCGGGCTGATCGGCCGGCTGAAGAAATCAGGCGCGACGCATGTCTTTGCCGGTGGCGACGGCGACGACATCGCCATTATGGGCCGCGACGCCGGCCAGCTCGAGGCCGGCATCGTCTTTGCCGGCGGCGAGAATTTGCGCACGCCACCCGGCGATGTGCCTTACGCCATCGGCACGCTGATGATCGCGCCGCCGGAATGGGCCGATGTCGCCGATCCCAAGGTGCTGGCGGCGTTTACGGCCAAAAACATCGCGCCGGATGGCTATGCCTTGCCGGCCTATGCGGCGGTGGAGATTGCCAAGACGGCCTCGGCCGCGCCCGAGACCTCGGGCAAGGGGCTGGCCGACGCGCTAACCGGGCATGATTTCACCACCGCGATCGGCCCGCTACGGTTCGACGACAAAGGCGATCTGAGCCAAAACCTCTATCGCGCCTTCCGCTTCGACGGGACGCGTTTCGTGCCGGCGGAGACGAATTGATGTTTCGCACCGGGCCGCGCAATCTGATCACCGATGTCGCCGGCTTGCGCGTCGGCAACGCGTCGGATGCCAGGCTGAAATCGGGCGTCACCACCGTATTGTGCGACGAACCGGCGGTCGGTGGCGTGCAGATCCTCGGCGGCGCGCCGGGCACGCGCGAGACCGACCTGCTCGAACCGCACAATTCCATCGAGGCGGTTCATGCCGTCGTGCTGTCGGGCGGCTCGGCCTTCGGCCTCGACGCCGCCTCCGGCGTTCAGGCAGCGTTGCGTGAAAACGGCATAGGCATCGATGTCGGCGGCTTTCGCGTGCCGATCGTGCCGGCGGCGATCCTGTTTGACCTGCGCAATGGCGGCGACAAGGCTTGGGGGCGTTATCCGCCCTACCGCGACCTCGGCTACGAAGCAGCTCAGGCGGCAACAGTCGACTTTCCGCTCGGCACAATCGGCGCTGGAACCGGCGCGCTAAGCTCCGGGCTGAAGGGCGGCCTCGGCTCGGCCTCGACCGTGCTCGACAGCGGCATCACCATCGGCGCGCTGGCCGCCGCCAACCCGACCGGCTCGGTAACGATCGCGCGGACCCGCTATTTCTGGGCAGCACCCTTCGAGATCGGCGATGAATTCGGAGGCCTCGGCTATCCCTCGCCGATGCCGGACGACGCCAGGCGGATCCTATTGAAACACCGCGACAAGCGTGTCGGTGGACAAGCCGAGGCCGGTGGCAACACCACCATCGCCGTCATCGCCACCGACGCCGTGCTGACCAAGGCGGCAGCCAAGCGGCTGGCCATTTCAGCGCATGACGGCTTCGTGCGCGCCATCTGGCCCGTGCACACGCCGGCTGACGGCGATCTGGTGTTCGCGCTGGCGACCGGCAAGAGCGGCATAGAACTCAGCGCCGACGATGCCGTCGATTTCTTTGCCGCCGCCGGCGCCACCATGGCGCGCGCCATCAGCCGCGGCATCCACGCCGCGACGCCGGCCGATGGCGATCTGTTTGCGGTGTGGTCGTCGCGCTGACTTTCAGTCAGGTCGGGTCGGACTCCTCTTCCTCGAAGCTGACCGCGACATCCGAATTTGCCGACAGCCAGACTTTCTGGCCCTCGACCTCGGCAAGCAGGCTCAAGGGAATGTAGTGGTGATGCCCCTGATGGGCGCCCTCGCCGCTGTCGGCCTTGGTCAACTTGATCCGCTCGCCATCGACCCTGTCGACGGTGCCGATGTGAACGCCGTCGGCGCCGACCACTTCCATATGCTCGCGAATCTTGCTGGCCTCAGTCATGGGGTGTTCTCCTTTTGAAAACGATCGACGATAACAAACAGAGGCGAAATTGGATGCATCGCCTTTCGAATAGCACGATGTTTTGACTGTCTCGTGATAGGGAACGATCGAACCACGGCAGGCGGAGCGGAACCCCGATGCGAAATCTCGTCCTGATTGGCGTTTGCCTGCTGGTCCATCTGGCATCCGCCATGGCCGCCCAAGCGGGCGATGTCGCCGAGCTTGAAATCCTCGGCTTCAGCAAGGATGGCAGCGTCTTCGCCTTCGAGGAATATGGTGTGGCAGACGGTTCGGGCTTTCCCTATGCCAATCGCCACTACATCAACACCGCCGACGACACGTTCCTGAAGGGCACGCCAATCCGGGTCCGGCTGGAGGATGAGACCGCCTCGCTCGAGACGGCCCGTCAGCAAGCCAGGCAAAAAGGCGAAGCAATCATTGCCCAGGCCGAGCTTACCGCCAACCGCGGCATCACCGCCGGCTTCAACCCGGTGACCGAATTGTCGGCCGACCCGTTCCGCATGGTGGTCAACCCACGGCCGATCTTTTCGCCGGTCGACCCGCCGCTGGAATTCCGGCTGGACGAGATCGGCATGAACGACACCGAAAGCTGCCAGAGCCAAGGCGAGATCAACGGTTTTCGCTTGCTGCGGATCGAGGCCAGGGATGGCGGCCAGACCCATCTGCTGCATGAGGATAAATCGATCCCGAAAAGCCGTGGCTGCCCGAACGGCTACAGGATCGGCGCGGTGCAGACATTTTCGATGGACGGCATCAGCGCCTATGCGGTGCTGATCGCGGTGCGCCAATACGGCTTCGAAGGGCCGGATTTTCGCTGGATCGCCGTGACCGGACGCCTGTGACATCGCTCGATCAATCCAGTTGGCGCAAGCGCGCCGGAAATCGCGTCAGCCGCGCCGTACCATCGACGGGCACCGCGCTTCTCGGCGCCTTGCTGTGGGCGATGGCCATGGGCGCCAGCGCGCTGACCGGTCTTTGGCTCGACAATTGGGAGACCCCGGAAAAGATCCGCTTCGTCGCCCTGCTGTTTGCGACCGGCGCGGCATTGGCCTTTCCCGTCGGGTTGTTCGCGGCGCGGCTGGTCTCGCTCGACCGGCATTGGGAGGTGGCGTTCGCCGCCGCCTTCGTCTGCCTGCTTGCCACGACGCTCGCCTTCACCGGCGGGTTGTTTGCGCTGCAATACCGCTCCTATTATGCCGAATGGCACGCGGAGGCCTTCACCGCCCGGTGGGCGTTCGAACTGGTCTTCACCTCGCTGACGGCGCTCTACCAGTTCGTGGTGCTGGGTATCAGGCTCTATTTTCCGCTCGGATTCATCGCGCTTGCCGCCGCCAGCGTTTGGTTTGCACGCCAGCAGCGTTGAGCATTCGGTCCGCCTCTGATAGGAGGCGCACTTAACCACCGACATATCAGGACTGACGGATGATCCCTCGCTATTCCCGGCCGGAAATGGTCGCCATCTGGTCGCCGGAAACCCGCTTCCGCATCTGGTTCGAGATCGAGGCCCATGCCTGCGATGCGCTGGCCGAGCTCGGCGTCATTCCCAGGGAAGCCGCCAAAACCATCTGGGAAAAAGGCGGCGCCGCCCAATTCGACGTCGGCAAGATCGACGAGATCGAGGCCGTCACCAAGCACGACGTCATCGCCTTCCTCACCCATCTCGCCGAATTCGTCGGGCCGGATGCGCGTTTCATCCACCAGGGCATGACCTCATCGGATGTTCTCGACACCTGCCTTGCGGTGCAGCTCGGCCGCGCCAGCGATATCCTGCTGGCCGACCTCGACGGCCTGCTCGCCGCGCTGAAGCGCCGGGCCTTCGAGCACAAGGACACCGTCACCATCGGCCGCAGCCACGGCATTCATGCCGAGCCGACCACGTTCGGCGTCAAGCTGGCGCAGGCCTATGCCGAGTTCTCACGCTGCCGCGAGCGGCTGGTGCACGCGCGAGAGGATATTGCCACCTGCGCCATATCGGGCGCGATCGGCACCTTCGCCAACATCGATCCCTATGTCGAAGAACATGTGGCGAAAAAGCTTGGGCTGAAGCCGGAGCCGGTGTCGACGCAGGTCATCCCTCGCGACCGCCATGCCATGTTCTTTGCCACGCTCGGCGTCATCGCCTCGTCGGTCGAGCGGCTGGCGACCGAGATCCGCCATCTGCAGCGCACCGAGGTGCTGGAAGCGGAAGAGTATTTTTCGCCGGGCCAGAAGGGCTCGTCGGCAATGCCGCACAAGCGCAACCCGGTGCTGACCGAAAACCTCACCGGCCTTGCCCGCATGGTGCGCTCCATGGCGCTGCCGGCGATGGAGAATGTGGCGCTCTGGCACGAGCGCGACATCTCGCATTCCTCGGTCGAGCGCATGATAGGGCCGGACGCCACGGTAACGCTGGATTTCGCGCTGTCGCGGCTCACCGGCGTCGTCGACAAATTGCTGGTCTATCCCGACAACATGCTGAAGAACATGAACAAGTTCCGTGGCCTTGTGCATTCGCAGCGCGTGCTTTTGGCGCTGACGCAAGCCGGCGTCAGCCGCGAGGATGCCTACCGCCTGGTGCAGCGCAACGCCATGAAGGTATGGGAACATGGCGCTGATTTCCTTGAGGAATTGTTGGCCGACAAGGAAGTCACCGCAGCGCTGCCCGAAGCCGAGATCCGCGAGAAATTCGACCTGGGCTATCACACCAAGCATGTCGACACGATCTTCAAGCGGGTTTTCGGATAGGATCTTCCATGCGGCTGGCTGTCCTTTCCGACATCCATGGGAATCTGCGCGCGCTTGAGGCGGTTCATGCGCAGATCAAAGACGCTTCTCCCGACATCATCGTCAATCTGGGCGATTGTCTCTCCGGGCCGCTATGGCCTGAAGAAACCGCGCAATATCTGATGGCACAGAATTGGCCGACCGTGCGCGGCAATCACGACCGTGTGCTGGTCGAGCCGCCTGCTTCCGGGTTGGAAGACGTCGATGCTTTCACCCACCAATGCCTGTCCCAGGCGTCATTGACCTGGCTCTCCGCATTGCCGGTCACCCTGTCGCCTGCCCAGGACATCCTGCTTTGCCATGGCAGCCCCAGTGACGACGACGTGTTCCTGCTCGAGGAAGACGGAGGCAGCCACTTCCACCCGTCCAATGAAAAGCAGATCAGGCACAAGCTGGGCAGCGCCGGCGCCGGGCTGACCTTGTGCGGCCATACACATACGCCGCGCGTTGTGCGCTTGTCGGACAACCGGACAATCCTCAATCCCGGCAGTGTCGGCGTCCAGGCATTCCCAGGTTTGACTGTGACCGGCAGTCCGGATGCCCGCTATGCCCTTGCCACGCGCAAGGACAGACAATGGTCGTTCAGCCATCATACGGTCAGCTATGACTGGACCGAGGCGTCCACCCGCGCGACAGCCACCGGCTTCGACAGCTGGGCGCATGGGCTGCTGACGGGCTACGCCGCCACTTCCTTGTAAGAACCGAGCGGGCGCTCAGCCGGCGGCGCCCGGCACGGTGCGGATAACCGTGCCCCACGGATCTTCCCGCGTGGTTTCAGCGGTTGTCTTGTCCGACCGCATCTCGACCCAGGCCAGACCCGAGCGGGACGGATCGCGGCGGCCGGCGCCGGCGCTGTGCCACGAATTGCCACCGATATGATGGTGGTAGCCTCCCGACGACAGGAACACCGCCTGCCCTCCATACTTAGCGACCGTGTCGAAGCCAAATTCGTCGTGCCACCAGGCCTCGGCATCTTCCGGCCGGCCGACGCGCAGATGGACATGGCCGATAATGCTGTTTTGCGGCGCGCCCTGCCAGCCGGCGTCACCGGCCGGCACGCTGCCAACCACGGCGGCCAGATTCAGCCGCTCGGTCGCCATGGCGATCTTGTCGCCGTTCCACTTCCACTCCTGCGGCAGACGGTCCCTATAGACTTCAATGCCGTTGCCTTCGGGGTCGGTCAGGTAGAAAGCCTCGCTGACCAGATGGTCGGAGGCGCCCTCGATGCGGATCTTGTTGGCGGCGGCATGGTTTATCCAACGGCCGAGATCGGCGCGGCTGGGCAGAAGGAAAGCGGTGTGGAAAAGGCCGGCGCTGCGCGGATCGTCGGGCTTGGCCGCTGCGTCAGGCTCGATGACCAGCAGCGGGCGCTCGGCAGCGCCCAGCGTGATGGCGCCATCGGCGCGGCTCAATTCCTGCAGGCCGACAACAGCCCGGTAGTAATCGGCAAGTCCTTCGGCGTCGCGCGCCTTCAGGCCCACGCGTGACACGCTGACGGGGGTCGTCGCGGCAAAAGGCAGTTCGCTCATAAAACTCTCCGTTCAGCGCGTTATCCCAGGCCGCGCCACCAGTCTATTCTGTTGTCCATCTCTTCCTGCCTCAAATCGTCGATCCTGATCGTTCACACAAGATGGAAAGAATCGAACAGGTTGTTCACGATTGTGATGCACCGCATGCGTCAGCGCGGGTTGCACGAGACACGGCCGCTCGCTATCTCAGCGCCATGAAAGTCAAAGACGCAGATATTCTGATCGTGCCGGGCTACACCAATTCCGGCCCCCAACACTGGCAGACACGCTGGCAGTCGAAACTGTCGACGGCGCGCCGGGTCGAGCAGGCGGAGTGGTCGAAGCCGGTGCGCGAGGACTGGACGGCGAGCGTGGCGAACGCTGTCAACGAGGCCGAGCGGCCGGTGGTGATCGTTGCCCATTCCCTGGGCGTGGCGGCCGCGGTGCAGGCCATTCCGCAGTTCAGGAAGCCGGTCGCCGGTGCGTTCTTTGTCGCGCCGCCCGACGTCGCCAACCCGGAGATAAGGCCGCGTCACCTGATGACCTTTGGCCCCTATGCACGCGAACCGCTGCCCTTCCCGTCCATCGTCATCGCCAGCCGCAACGATCCGTTCTGCGCCTTCGAGGTTGCCGAGGACATTGCCGGCGCCTGGGGTTCGCTGTTCATCGATGCCGGCGAAACCGGTCACCTCAATGAGGATGCCGGCTTCGGCCCGTGGCCGGAAGGGTCGATGACCTTCGCCAAGTTCCTGACCGACCTCAAGGCCTGACCGGGCAAGGCACCACGCCTCAGCCCTTGATCGAATCGTTCATGCTTTTGATGAGTATCTTTGCGCCGAGCGAAATCAGCGCATGGTCCGAGCCCATCGCCAGCAGCCGGTAGCCCATCGCCACGACGCGGCCGGCAATCGCCGGCTCAACGACGTAGATTGCCGCATGCTTGCCCGCCTTGCGCGTCCGCTCGGCGATGGAGGCGACGGTTTCCATCATGCTTTCCAGCGTCGAATTGACGGTGGCGCCATTCGACCAGGCGATGGAGAAATCCGATGGGCCGAGGAAGATGCCGTCAATGCCCGGCGTGTCGAGGATGCCGTCCAGCGCATCGAGTGCGGCGCGCGTTTCGACCATGGCAAAGGCCATGGTGCGTTGATTGGTGTCGCGCAGCCATTCGGCGTGGTCGCCTTTGCCATGGCGCGGAAAAGCATAGGTCGGGCCCCAGGAGCGCTCGCCCATCGGCGGATATTTCATCGCCGCGGCAAAGAGTTTTGCATCGGCCACCGAATTCACCATCGGTGCAATCACCGCCTCGGCACCGAAATCGAGGGCGCGGCTGGCCATGTCGAAGCGGCCGACCGGAATGCGCACCAGCGCCGGCTTGTTGGCGGCCAGCACCGGCACCAGGCCGCGCAAGACCGAGTCTTCGTGGTGTCCGCCATGCTGCATATCGAGGGTGACGGCGTCAAAACCCTGCTTGGCGATGATTTCGACCGTCAAAGCGTCCGGAACGCCGGACCAGGCGGTGAACAGCGTTTCATCCGCCGCCAGGCGTGACTTCAGGGACATGGGTGCTTTCCTCGTTGGGTAGAGCCTTGTAACAGGCCTACGCACAGTTTCAGCCGGAAAAGGCTGAAAAGGCAAAGAAAAACCGCCCGGCTGGACCGGGCGGTCGATTGGTCCAGCGCTACTCGCTCTAGGTGTTCTTGATCTGCTCGATCGCCTGCGCCATCAGTTCGTCCATGGTGCGGCGGATCTGGTGATCCGACTGGTCGACGCCGGCGGCGTCGAAATCCTTGCGGATCTTGCGGAATACGTCGTGATCGCCGGCTTCCTCGATATCGGAAACCACAACTTCCTTGGCATAGGCGTCGGCGTCAGTGCCGGATTTGCCCAGCTTTTCGGCGGCCCACAGACCGAGCGCCTTGTTGCGGCGTGCGGAAGCCTTGAAGCGAAGTTCTTCGTCGAAGGCGAATTTGCGCTCAAAACCCTCTTCGCGGTCTTTCATGCTGCTCATGGCTTCCCTCCGATGAAATCGATTCGCGTTGGCGATGGATATGTGTGTTGCCGCAGCACAAACCAAAAGGGCGCGGGCCGGTCAATATGCTACATCACTTGCTGCGCTGCGGCATTTCATTCCTGAAAGCGGTCGATGGAAAGGATTTGCCGATTGAGCAAACGCTGTGATTGGGATAGACCCGGCATTGAACCCCACCCGTCGCCGCACCAATTTAGGCAGACGGACAGGAACTGGTCGCTTGCCGCCTGCCCGCAAATCCAGAGAAAAATCAGATGAAAAATCGCCGCCGCATTTATGAAGGCAAGGCCAAGATCCTCTATGAGGGACCGGAACCGGGCACGCTTATCCAGTTCTTCAAAGATGATGCGACCGCATTCAACAAGAAGAAACATGAGGTCATCGACGGCAAGGGTGTGCTCAACAACCGCATTTCCGAGTACATCTTCAACCATCTGAACCGCATGGGCATTCCGACCCACTTCATCCGCCGGCTCAACATGCGCGAGCAGCTGATCAAGGAAGTCGAGATCATTCCGCTCGAAGTGGTGGTGCGCAATGTCGCCGCCGGCTCGCTGTCCAAGCGCCTCGGCATCGAGGAAGGCACCGTTCTGCCGCGTTCGATCATCGAATTCTATTACAAGGCCGATGCGCTCGACGATCCGATGGTGTCGGAAGAGCACATCACCGCTTTCGGCTGGGCAAGCCCGCAGGAGATCGACGACGTCATGGCGCTGGCCATCCGCGTCAACGACTTCCTCTCCGGCCTGTTCATGGGTGTCGGCATCCAGCTCGTGGATTTCAAGATCGAATGCGGCCGCCTGTTCGAGGGCGACATGATGCGCATCGTCGTTGCCGACGAGATCTCGCCGGATTCGTGCCGGCTGTGGGACGTGGCAACGCAGGACAAGCTCGACAAGGACCGTTTCCGCCGCGATATGGGCGGCCTCGTCGAAGCCTATCAGGAAGTTGCCCGCCGCCTTGGCATCATGAACGAGAACGAGCCGCCGCGCCCGACCGGCCCGGTGCTCGTCGCCTCGACCGATGGCCTCAAAGGCAAGCCGCATTAAGTCTTCATTTCTTGACGCAATTCCGGACGGAAAACCGCTTCACACTTTTCCTGGAATTGCTAAGTCTTCGAACAGGAACCTGTCCAGCATGATCAAGGCCCGCATCACCGTCACCCTCAAGAACGGCGTGCTCGACCCGCAGGGAAAAGCCATAGAGCACGCTCTGTCCGGACTGGGGTTCGGCGGCGTCGGCCAGGTGCGGCAGGGCAAGGTCTTCGACCTCGAGCTCTCGGAGACCGACAAGGCCAAGGCTGAAGCCGATCTGAAAGCCATGTGCGACAAGCTGCTGGCGAATACGGTGATCGAGAATTACGCGGTGGAGATCGCTTGATATGAAATCAGCTGTCGTTCTTCTCCCCGGCCTCAACCGCGACCGCGACATGATTGCGGCGCTGACCAAGATTTCCGGGCAGGCGCCGGCGACCGTCTGGCAGACCGACACTGAAATCCCCGATGTCGACCTGATCGCCATTCCCGGCGGCTTCTCCTTCGGCGATTATCTGCGCTGCGGCGCCATTGCCGCGCGGATGCCGGTGATGCGGGCAGTCGCTGAAAAGGCCGCCAAGGGCGTCATGGTCATTGGCGTCTGCAACGGGTTCCAGATTCTGGTCGAGGCCGGCCTGCTGCCCGGCGCGCTGATGCGCAATGCTTCGCTGAAATTCGTTTGCCGTGAGGTGAAGCTGCAGATCGCCAACGCCAACACCATGTTCACCCGCCGCTATCAGCCGGGCCAAATCATCCGCACGCCGGTTGCGCATCATGACGGCAATTATTTCGCCGATGCCGACACGCTTGCGCGCCTCGAGGGCGAAGGACAGGTTGTGTTCCGCTATGCCGAAGGCACCAATCCCAATGGCTCGATCAACGACATTGCCGGCATCATCAGCGAGAAGGGCAATGTGCTCGGCCTGATGCCGCATCCGGAAAACCTGATCGAGGCCGCGCATGGCGGCAGTGACGGCCGGGCGCTGTTCGAAGGCGCACTCGGCATCGCCGCCTGATATCTCTTCGAATTCCTTTCAAAACGCGGGGGCGGTTGACCATGAGACTGACGATTGTTCGCCTAGGTCCCCTGGCTGCTGCCGGCTTGGCGTTGGCGTCCTGCCAGTCCAGCCCGAAGAGCGCGCCGGTCCCCACGGGCAAGAGCGCTTCGCTGCTGGCCATGGAACAGGTAGCGATATCGGCCCACAAATGCTGGATCGCCAGCAAGGATCCCGCCTTCAAATCCTATCAGATGGCCAATGAGCTGAATTCGTTCAGCGGCACGCCCCGCTTCCTGCTGGTGCCGGCCAAGCATTATGGCGGCAAGCCGCTGCTGGTCGTCCAGGCGCAAGGCAATTCCAGCCGCGTCGACGTGTTCGGTCCGCTGATGGACGATCCGCTCGGCGCGCGCATCGGATCCGACATTGCGCGCTGGCAAACGGGCAACCCCTCCTGCAACGCGGCCGCCTGACGCCATGGGCCGCTTCCTGCAGTTTGCGGGATTGATCATCGGTCTGGCCGGGCTTGTCCTGCAAGCGTGCATCACCATCCCGGCATCGATGGAAGCCGGCCGCAGTTTTCTCGGCTCCATCGTCTTTCTGTTCAGCTTCTTCACCATCCTGACCAACATCGGTGCAGTGCTGGTCCATGTCTCGCTGCTGTCGCCTTCGGGCTACGCCTGGCTGCCGGCCTTTGCCGGGCCGCGGATGCGGGCGGGCGTGGCGGCTTCCATCGCCCTGGTCTTCATCGTCTACGCGACGGTTCTGGCGCAGCTCTGGCAGCCGCAGGGGCTGTTCCTGCTCTGTGACGTGCTGCTGCACTATGTGACGCCGGTGCTGTTCGTGCTGTGGTGGCTTGTTGCAGGCGCTGACGGCAGGACACGCTGGAGCGACATTTCGTGGTGGATGGCCTATCCGATCGCCTATCTCGCCTATGCGCTGGCGCGCGCACCGATCGCAGGCGAAGTACCCTACCCGTTCCTCGACGTTGCGAAAAACGGCGCGGCCAACGTCGCCCTTGCGGCGCTGGCCGTCACCGGTGTTTTCCTGGTGCTGTGCATCCTCGCCGTGCTTGCCGATAAGGGCGTCTCACGCCTCAGGGCTCCGGGCACACGCCGCTGACCAGACTACAAGTTAGTCCCAGAATCGCCTGATGCCTTCGCGGTGAGCGTCGTCACGCGACACACCGATGTCCCTGAGCTGCTCGTCGGTCATTTCGAGCAAAGCCAGGCGGCCGCGACGGCGCTCGATCAGCACGTCGATCCATCGCGCCAGCGATCTGACTACATGCACGATCCGGCCGACAAAGCCTCGCCGGCTGGACGGGCGCGGCCCGACCAATTCAATGCCCGCGCAGCGGATTGTCTCGATTGTATCCATTGTCTTTCTGCCAACCTTGCAAATTGTACCCATCTTGGTACGGTTCTGATATGCATTGACACCCGATCTGGTGCAATATACAGAATTGTCACCATGACAAATTGGCTCCCTGACCTCACCATCGGTTCCGGCCCGCTTTACCAGCGCCTTGCCGACAGCATCGAGTCGGACATCGACAAGGGCGTCATCGATGCCGGGGCAAAATTGCCGCCGCAGCGCGATCTCGCCTATGATATCGGCACGACGGTCGGCACGATCGGCCGAGCCTATCAGCTGCTGCGCGAGCGCGGCCTGGTGAGCGGCGAAGTCGGTCGCGGGACCTATGTGCTGGCGCAGCAATCGGAAGCGTCACCCGAATTCGCCGAGCCTGCCGTGCAAGGCACGCGCTATGTCGATGCGCCGCCCGGCAAACTGCGTTTCGACAGCACTGCCGCGCCCGACATCGGCCAGGGCGCCATTGTCGCTGACATGCTCTCGCGCACGGTGCAGGAACACCCGCACGAGATTTCGAGCTACACCAGGGATTTTCCGGAGCGCTGGTTCGAGGCCGGCGCCCGCTGGCTGTCGCGCAATTCGTTCCGTCCGGCGGCCGACACCATCGTTCCCACGCTTGGCACACATGCCGCGGTGATGGCGGCGATTGCGGCACTGACCACGCCGGGCGACTATGTCGCCTTCGAGCACCTCACCTATTCGCAGATCGCCCGCAGCGCCGGGCTGATCGGGCGGCGCATAGCACTGGTGGCATCGGACGAAGAAGGCCTCGATCCCGAGGATTTCGAACGCGTCTGCGCGCAAAAGCACCCGAAGATAATCTTCCTGATGCCGACGGTGCAGAACCCGACGCTGGCGATCCTGTCGGTTTCGCGCCGCGAGGCGATCGCTCGTGTCGCGCGCGCGTACAATGTCATCGTCATCGAGGACGATCTCTATGGCGGCCTGACCGAAGATCCGACGCCGCTCATCGCCGAATATGCACCCGAGCGCACCATTGTCGCCGGCGGTCTGTCGAAATCGGTCGCGGCAGGTGTTCGCGGCGGCTGGCTCTCCTGCCCGCCCGCCTATCGCCATCGCATCCGCGTCGCCCACAAGATGATGACCGGCGGGATGCCGTTCCTGCTGGCGGAGGTGAATGCGCGGCTGGTGCTGTCAGGGCAGGCTGGCGATATCCGCAAACGCAGCATTGCCGAAATTGCCGCCCGCATCGCCATCGTGCGCGAGACACTGGCGGGTTTCGCCTTCAAGTCACACGGCAGCGTGCCCTTCGTCTGGCTGACGCTGCCCGATCCCTGGCTGTCCGGCACGTTCAGGAGCGCATGCCTCGAAAATGGCGTGCTCCTCGACGACGAGGACGAGTTCAAGGCGGGGCGTTCCGAGCAGGTTTTTCACGGCGTGCGTTTCGGCGTCTCGCAGCCAAGGCGGCGCGAGGACATCACCGGCGGCGTCGCGGTGATCCGGCGGCTGCTGGAGGAAGGCCGCGCCGGCTACGACAGTTCGTCCTGAATCGTTGGCGCTAAACCGTGCGCCTGTGTACCGATCTCAGGTTCAGCCCTCTGCCTTGAAGTTTTTGGCTTCCTTTGCGCCCTTGTCCTTGCCGTGCTTCTCGGCCAGGTCCTTGGCCTGCTTGGGCGAAACGTCGGTGGTCTCGGCAATATGCATGGCCTCCTTGTCGGAGAGGCGATTGTCTTTCTTGCCTTGCTTGGTGGCCATGTCGAAATCTCCTGATTGGTTTGAGGCCTAACGGCCGGGATGCCATAGCGTTCCCCAGCGGCTCCCCGCTACCATCGTCGCCCTGTGGTTTTCCGGCGTTTTTCGTCATCCAATGGGGTGTATCACGCCAAAGCTTGCGATATGAGGGGACTCAAATTCCCCTCTCCCATGGACATCAATCGCCGCCCATGACCATTTCCAATTCCGTGCCGATCACCCCGGAACTCATAGCCGCGCATGGGCTGAAGCCCGACGAATACCAGCGCATCCTCGATCTGGTCGGGCGCGAACCGAGCTTTACCGAACTCGGCATCTTCTCGGCGATGTGGAATGAGCACTGCTCCTACAAATCCTCGAAGAAATGGCTGCGCACGCTGCCGACCACCGGGCCGCAGGTCATCCAGGGTCCGGGCGAGAACGCCGGCGTGGTCGATATCGGCGACGGCGACTGCGTCGTCTTCAAGATGGAGAGCCACAACCATCCCTCCTACATCGAGCCCTACCAGGGTGCGGCGACCGGCGTCGGCGGCATATTGCGCGACGTCTTCACCATGGGCGCGCGGCCGATTGCGGCGATGAACGCTTTGCGCTTCGGGGCACCGGACCATCCCAAGACCAGGCACCTGGTCAGCGGCGTGGTTTCCGGCGTCGGAGGATACGGCAACGCCTTTGGCGTGCCGACCGTCGGCGGCGAGGTCAATTTCGACGCCCGCTACAACGGCAACATCCTGGTCAACGCCTTTGCCGCGGGCCTCGCCAAGACCGATGCGATCTTCCTGTCGGAAGCCAAGGGCGTCGGCCTGCCGGTCGTCTATCTCGGCGCCAAGACCGGGCGCGACGGCGTCGGCGGCGCCACGATGGCCTCGGCCGAGTTCGACGACAAGATCGACGAGAAGCGCCCGACCGTGCAGGTCGGCGATCCCTTCACCGAAAAATGCCTGCTCGAAGCCTGTCTTGAGCTGATGGCGTCCGGCGCCGTCATCGCCATCCAGGACATGGGTGCGGCCGGCCTCACCTGTTCGGCGGTCGAGATGGGCGCCAAGGGCGACCTCGGCATCGAGCTTCACCTCGACCAGGTGCCGGTGCGCGAAGAGCGCATGAGCGCCTATGAGATGATGCTGTCGGAGAGTCAGGAGCGCATGCTGATGGTGCTGCGCCCCGAGAAGGAAAAGGAAGCCGAGGCGATCTTCCACAAATGGGGCCTCGACTTCGCTATCGTCGGCAAGACCACCGACGATCTGCGTTTCCGCGTCATCCATCAGGGCGACGAGGTCGCCAATCTGCCGATCAAGGACCTTGGCGACAAGGCGCCGGAATATGACCGCCCCTGGGTCGAGCCGAAGAAGCCGGCGGCGCTCGCAGCCGGCGATGCGCCGAAGGCCGACGTTGCCGATGCGCTGTTGAAACTGCTCGGCGGGCCGAACCTGTCGTCGCGCCGCTGGGTGTGGGAGCAGTACGACACGCTGATCCAGGGCAATTCGCTGCAGCTTCCCGGCGGCGACGCCGGCGTGGTGCGCGTCGAAGGCCATCCGACCAAGGCGCTCGCCTTCTCCTCCGACGTCACGCCGCGCTATTGCGAGGCCGACCCGTACGAAGGCGGCAAGCAGGCGGTGGCCGAATGCTGGCGCAACCTCACCGCCACCGGCGCGCTGCCGCTGGCGGCCACCGACAACCTCAATTTCGGCAATCCGGAACGGCCTGAGATCATGGGCCAACTGGTCGGCGCGGTGAAAGGCATTGGCGATGCCTGCCGGGCGCTCGGCTTCCCGATCGTGTCGGGCAATGTCTCGCTCTACAACGAAACCAATGGCCAAGGTATCCTGCCGACGCCGACCATCGGCGGCGTGGGGCTGATTGCCGACTGGTCGAAGATGACCCGTATCGGCTTTGCCGCCGAGGGCCAGATGATCCTGCTGGTCGGCGCGCCCGCAAGCTGGGGCAGCCATCTCGGCCAGTCCGCCTATTTCAGGGACATCCATGGCCGCACCGACGGGCCGCCGCCATCCGTCGACCTCGCCCATGAAAAGCGCGTCGGCGACCATGTGCGCGCGCTGATCGCGTCGGGCGTCGTGACCGCGGCGCATGACCTTTCCGATGGCGGCTTGGCGATAGCCCTGGCCGAAATGGCGATGGCGTCCGGCATCGGCGCCACCATTCCGGGGCTCGCCGGCACCGACCCGATCCCGGTCTGGTTCGGCGAAGACCAGGGCCGCTACCTGCTGACGCTGTCCGTCGATCCGCAGAGCAAGGAATGGGACGCCATCCGCGAGGAACAGAGCAAGCTCGGCATCTTTGCGCCATGGATCGGCTCGACCGGTGGAAACGAACTGAAGCTCGGCGATGCCAGGGCGATCCCGGTCAGCGAATTGACCGCCGCCCACGAAGGCTGGTTCCCGAACTTCATGGACAAGTCCATTTGACCAGCCTGGCAGCCCGGACGCTGATCGCAGTCGTCTTCTGGCCGTCGCTGTTCTTCTTCTGGTTCCTCGGGCCGTTCGTCTTTTTCCTGCTGTCGACGACCTCGAGCGAGGTCTGTCCGCTGCTGGAAAGGCGTGACCAGTTCATTGAGGCGGCCAATGGCACACTGCAGATGCTGGCCTTGCAAAGTCTGATCTATGCGATCCCCATCGTCTGCCTGGTGCTGTGGAGCCGCCTTTTGCCGAACCCGGCGCGCGCAAGGCATGTCGCCACCTGCATCAAGCTCTTTGCCATTGCGGTCATTACCGGCGCGCTGTGGGAATACGGGTCATCGCTGATCTGCGACGGCTATGGCCAACCATTCTTTTCGCCCTTGTGGCAGATGACCAGCTATCTCCCGATTATCAACCTGGCGCTCAACATCCCGCTCTATGTCCTGGTGTTCAGCCTTGGCCGGGGGTTCTCGACCCGCGACGACATTACCGAAGATGGTGTGGTTCACCCGCGGCAGGATGGCCCTTAGACACTGCGTCGCCGACAGAACGGCTTCAACCCGGACCAGAAAGGCTTTAGGCTGCCGTGCGAGTCACTCGTGCCTAGCCGCCCAGAACAGGATTTTGCCATGGCAATGGATGCCCACGACATCGAAAAACTGATCAAGGACGGCATTCCGGACGCCAAGGTGACGATCCGCGACCTCGCCGGTGACGGCGATCACTATGCAGCCGAAGTGGTGGCCGAAAGCTTCCGCGGAAAGAGCCGCGTCCAGCAGCACCAGATGGTCTATGATGCGCTGAAGGGCAATATGGGCGGCGTGCTGCACGCGCTGGCCCTGCAGACCAGCGTGCCGGACTGAAGCCAGACTGGCCTACTGTTTCTGCGGCTGCTTCGCCGACACTGACGTGATCGGCTTCGCCGACACTGAGATGATCGGGCCCGCCGGGTATTTTCCGCCGACGATCATTCTTTTCCCATCCGACAGCGCGGAAACCGCGCCGTCGAGGAACAGCGCGTTGCGGCATTGTAGCGCGTCGCGAAACAGCCGCGCAAAGCTGCCGAAACTGACCTCAGACCGCGAGATCGCCAGCAAAACGGTGTTTTCATCGCGCACGCCGACGCCGTTGCGGATGAAGCGCGAGGTTCCGTTCGGCTCGAAGCGTGGGTGAATCTTGCCATCGATCACCAGCATCGGGCCGGACTGCGTGGCGAAGGCAACATCGCGTTTGGTGACCGCATAGGCGTTGCTTTCCATGACAGCCGCCTTGCCGTCATTGCCCACCAGAAAGACGCCGTTCGGTTTCAGGAAGAAATTGCCTTCGCCGTCGGCAAGATTGAGCCGTGACTTTTCGCTGCCGTCCTCGACCAGCAGGCCGACCGGCGACAAATCCTCGTGATACATGCCGCCATTCATGGCGAGCAGCACCGGCCTCCCCTCGCCCGCAACCGCCTTGTCGAAGGCTTCGAGCGAACCAAAAGGCTTGCCATCGGCGCCGGCGTGGAAAACACCGATGCTGTCGGCGCGAAGATCGGTCTCGCAGACGACATAGGTCACCGCCTCGAAGGCGACATTCCGGCAAGGCGCGGGCAGGTCACCGCCAATGACCAGCGGCGGCGGCTCGGGGCGTCTCGGCCACCAGACAACGGCAATCGCCGCCAGCAGGATGGCGATCGGAAGGGCGGCGCCATATCGTCTTTTCATCATGTTCCGAAGGTTGCAATCGGCTCGGATGCTTGGCCCAAGACAGGCGATCCTTTGCGCCATTTCCGCGACGGCGGCGCAAACATCTTGTTTCGGCCCATCTATGGGTTTATTTGATGGCTATGCTTCGAGCCTGACTCCCACAGGCGTGAAAGGATATCTCATGAGCGGCATCAACGACTACATCGACAGCGAAGTGAAGGGCAACGACGTCGTCCTTTTCATGAAGGGCACGCCCGGTTTTCCGCAGTGCGGCTTTTCCGGCCAGGTCGTCCAGATCCTCGATTACATCGGAGCCGACTATAAGGGCGTCGACGTGCTGACCTCGGCCGAACTGCGCCAAGGCATCAAGGAATATTCGAACTGGCCGACGATCCCGCA
This sequence comes from Mesorhizobium sp. C264A, assembly GCF_040324515.1. Lineage (NCBI taxonomy): Bacteria > Pseudomonadati > Pseudomonadota > Alphaproteobacteria > Hyphomicrobiales > Phyllobacteriaceae > Mesorhizobium > Mesorhizobium sp. C264A. Next base: position 2,040,973 of record NZ_JAMYVY010000001.1, read on the forward strand.
GCTTTACGTCAAGGGCGAATTCGTCGGCGGCTGCGACATCATCCGCGAAATGTTCCAGGCGGGCGAGCTGCAGACGTTGCTCGTCGACAAGGGCGTCAGCGTCAAAGCGACAGCCTGATTCTGAGTTGAGACGGGGCAGCCCCGCCCCGGCAAAATGTTACCTCCCCCTATCGGAGTGAGGACGAAGTTATGCGCCGGCATGCCGGCGCATATTCGTTTTGAAGATCGGACCCGCCGTGGACCAGCCAGCAAAAGCGCCGCAACAGGCACGCAAATTGCCTATTCCGCGCTGGGAATTCATCGCGCTGTGCGCGGCACTGATGGCGTTGAACTCGCTGGCCATCGACATCATGCTGCCGGCACTGCAGCAAATCGGCGCCACGCTTGGCGTTGAGAATGAAAACCACCGCCAGTATGTGATCACCGCCTATATATTGGGCTTCGGTGGCGGACAGCTTTTCTTCGGACCGATCTCGGACCGGTTCGGGCGCCGCGCGCCGCTCGTTGCCGGGCTGGCGATTTATGTCGTGGCGGCGGCAGCTGCCGCCATCGCCCCGTCATTCGCCGTCCTACTGCTGTGCCGGCTGGTGCAAGGCATCGGTGCGGCGGCGACCCGCGTCATCGCCGTCTCGATCGTGCGCGACACGTTCGACGGTCGGCGCATGGCCGAGGTGATGTCTCTGATCTTCATGGTGTTCATGGCCATCCCGGTGATCGCGCCTGGGATCGGCCAGTTCATCATGCTGTTCGCAACATGGCACTGGATCTTCGTCACCATGGCCGTCGGAGCGCTGATCGTGTCGGCGTGGTCGCTGCTGCGGCTGCCGGAGACGCTGCATCCGGAGTACCGCCGGCCGCTGACAGTCTCATCCGTCGTCGGTGGTTTCCGCATCGTGCTCACCAACCGCATGGCGCTTTGCTACGCCTTTGCCAGCACCTTCATTTTCGCCGCCATGTTCGGCTTCATCGCCTCCGCACAGCAGATCTATGTCGACATTTTTCATGTCGGCGAATTGTTTCCTGTCATCTTCGCGGGTGTCGCCGGCGTTCTCGCTTTTTCGAACTACCTCAACTCGCGCCTGGTCGGCCGCATCGGCATGCGCCGCCTGTCGCAGAGCGCACTGCTGTTGTTCCTGGTGATCAGCCTTGCCTGGCTCACCGTTTCGCTTCAAATGAAGATGCCACTCTGGCTGTTCATCACCTTCTTCGCCAGCGCGATGCTCCCGTTCGGCGCGCTCGGCGCCAATTTCAACGCGCTCGCGATGGAGCCGCTCGGCCAACTGGCGGGCACCGCGTCGTCCATCCTGGGCTTCATGCAGACTTTTCTCGGCGGCATCCTCGGCACGCTGATCGGCCAGGCCTTCAACGGCACGGTGACGCCGCTTGCCGCCGGCTTCTGCAGCGTCTCGGTCGCGGCCCTGCTGATGATCCTGATCGCCGAGCGCGGCAAGATGTTCCAGCCGCACAACCCACCCATTTCAGGGCACGTCACCGACCTGCATTGAGCAACTGTTCTGCGCTACGAGTTTTATTTGTCTCAGACCGCAGCCACCTTCAAGCGACGCGTTTCAGGATGCGCCGCCAATCACTGCCGTGAAACGAGGGAACAGCGGGCGCCCTGCGATGGCGCCACCCATGCTGTCCGAAAGAGGCATCGGCAGAGCCTTGTCGAGAGCTTCGAGCACGGATGACACAAAGACCCGGTTGAGCGAGGCATCATCTCCCATATGGGAGAAAGTGGCGCGCGGTTTGCCCATCAGCGTGCCGTTTTTGCGAATTGAGAAACTCAGCGTCAGGGTCATGCCAGCACTTCCAGGCGGCGGCTGCCAACAGGCAAAGATCGCGGAAAACATCTCGTCTATGGTATCGACGGGATCGCGACTGCCGCACGCGCGTTCCTGCGATCTTGCCTCAGTGGCGCCAGCGGCGGCCAAGGCAAGTGCAAGCGCCGTTGCAACAATTGCGGACCGATGTTTCATTTCGCAGCTTCCGACTTCGCGAGAGATTGGACATAACAGAGCCAATATACTTGACGAAAGCCTCTACCAGCAGTTGGACCGATTATTGCGCCCAGAGTTCCCTGCGCAACTCCTGCCAGCTTTCCTTGTCCGGGGCGACAAGAATGCCGCCGTCGACATGCGAGGGCAGATAGGCGCTGCCGTCGATCCGCGCGGTGTAGCCGCCGGCCTCGGCGTGGATCAGCACACCGACCAGATGGTCCCACGGCATCAGTTTGTTGTAGACGACGAAATGGGCATGGCCGCTGGCCAGAAGACGGTATTCATGTGCCGCGCAGCGATAGCCGAACTGCGATAGGGTCTTGGTCTGGTTGCGCGCCAGGAGCGAGCGTTGCGGTTCCGCCAGATATTGCCAGGAGACGGAGCCGGTCATCTGCGAGATCGGCACGGCATCGGCCACGTGCACCGTCTCCAGCGCGCCATGCGCATGGCGGATATGGCTGCCGGCGCCCTTGGCGCCGATCAGCCAGTCCCGGCCTACGGGGTCATGGATGATACCGGCGACGGTTTCGCCCTTGACGACGACGCTCAGCATGACGCCGAAGAGCGGCACGCCGGAGGCGAAGTTGAAGGTGCCGTCGACCGGGTCGACGACGAAGGCGAGGTCGGCATCGCCGAGCCCCTGAAGCAGCGCCGGATTGTCGGAACAGGCTTCCTCGCCGACGATCATCGCCGTGGGATAGCGCTCGCGCAGCCTGGCCGTGATCAGCCGCTCAGCGTTGATGTCGGCCTCGGTCACCAGGTCGGCGGCCGAGGTTTTCTGCCTGATGTCGCCCTCGCCCAGCCGGCGGAAGCGCGGCATGATTTCGGCCCTGGCTGCATCGGCGAGAAGCTCGGCCAGCCAGTCGATCGCTTGGTCGTCAAATATCATCGGAAACGTCTTGTCCTGTGCTGAGGCTGCCATTGAGGGCGGCAAAGTCGAACAGCTTTCTGTCAAGCAGATGCGACGGCCTGGTGTTGGACAGCGCGCGCAGCATCGTGTCCTTGCGGCCCGGCATGCGCTTTTCCATGTCGTCCAGCATCGCCTTCATGGCGTTGCGCTGCAGGCCTTCCTGGCTGCCGCAGAGATCGCAGGGAATGATCGGGAATTTCATAGCGGCGGCGAATTTTTCCAGATCGACCTCGGCGCAGTAGCTCAGCGGCCGCAGCACCATGACGTCGCCGTCGTCATTGAGCAGCTTTGGCGGCATGGCGGCAAGGCGGCCGCCATGGATTAGATTCATGAAGAAGGTTTCGAGAATGTCCTCGCGGTGGTGGCCGAGCACCAGCGCCGAACAGCCCTCCTCGCGCGCGATGCGATAGAGATGGCCGCGCCGCAGCCGCGAGCACAGCGAACAATAGGTGCTACCCTGAGGCAGCTTGTCGGTGACCACCGAATAGGTGTCCTGATACTCGATGCGATGGGCAATGCCATGCGCATCGAGGTAGTCGGGCAAAATGTGCTTCGGAAAATTCGGCTGGCCCTGGTCGAGATTGCAGGCCAGCAGCTCGACCGGCAGCAGCCCGCGCCATTTGAGATCGAGCAGCACGGCCAGCAGCCCGTAGGAATCCTTGCCGCCGGACAAGGCCACCAGCCAGCGGTCGCCGGGCCTCGCCATGGCGAAATCATCGACCGCCTGACGGGTCAACCGCAACAGCCGCTTACGCAGTTTGTTGAACTCGACCGATGACGGCACGTCGGCAAACAGCGGATGGAAGCCGCCTTCAGCAATCGGTTCAACTGTTTCGATGTCTGCCAGCATGTTCATGGCTTGTCGCTTTCCATAGCCGAGAGTGCCGGATTAGCGGACATGGCCGACAAAGAAAAGGCCGCCTCGACGGGCGGCCCTTTCCGGTATCGCAGAAAAGCGATCGATCAGCGCGAATAGAATTCGACGACCAGGTTCGGCTCCATCTGCACGGCGAAGGGAACGTCGGCCAGGCCGGGGATGCGCGAGAAGGTCGCGACCATCTTGTTGTGATCGACTTCGATATAGTCCGGCACGTCGCGCTCGGCGAGGCCAACCGCCTCCAGCACGATGACCAGCTGCTTCGACTTTTCGCGCACTTCGACGACGTCGCCCGGCTTGCAACGGTACGAGCCGATGTTGACGCGCTTGCCGTTGACGTTGACGTGGCCGTGGTTGACGAACTGGCGAGCCGCGAAAATGGTCGGCACGAACTTGGAGCGGTAGACGACCGCGTCGAGACGCGACTCGAGCAGGCCGATCAGGTTCTCGGAGGTGTCGCCCTTGCGGCGATCAGCCTCTTCATAGACCTTGCGGAACTGCTTTTCGGAGACATCACCATAGTGACCCTTCAGCTTCTGCTTGGCGCGCAGCTGCAGGCCGAAATCGGAAAGCTTGCCCTTGCGGCGCTGGCCGTGCTGGCCGGGGCCGTATTCACGCTTGTTGACCGGGGACTTCGGGCGGCCCCAGATGTTTTCGCCGAGACGGCGGTCGATCTTGTACTTCGCGGATTCGCGCTTGCTCATCGCATTCCCTTTCAAAACAAACCACCCGGAGCCTCATGGTCCAGGTGAAGGAAACGCGCCCTCCTCTGGCCTCCGTTTTCGAGGCCTGACAGGGTTTTCCCACGCAACGCGGCGGAAAACCCACGGGACACGTCAGTCTAGACAAAACCAGGAAACGATAAACCTGCTTTCCTGGGGCTTGCCATGTAAAAGAAACAACCGGGCATTGCGGCCCGGTGTTGGTGCGCTCGTTAAACGGAGATTTGAGCAGAGTCAAGCGCGTCGCTGGCGCTGGTCCCGGCAACCATATCACGTCTTTGGCGTTGAGTGCCGTGCCGGAGCGGCGGGAGGTTATTGCGCCGACGGCATTTAGGAAGGGACTGGAGCCAAAGGAGCCGAAGTCGCATGAAGAAGTTTTTCCTCTCGTTGGTCGGTGCAGCCGTCCTGGCCGGGACGATGTCGATCGCCGTGCCCGAGCCAGCGATGGCCAAGCACTGGCAGGGCCACAAGCATCGTCAGACCTGCCATGTCGTGGTGAAGAAGAAGGTCATCTGGCGGCATGGCCACAAGAAGGTCATCCGCTACAAGGTGAAGTGCTGCTGGTGACGTCAGGAGTTTCGGGCTTGGCCTGAATCGAAGAAGCCCGTGGTTTCGGCCACGGGCTTTGTTTATCGACTCGGTTCAAGGTTTCAGTCTGCCGATTTCTTCTCCGGCAGTCCTTTGCGCTTGGTCTCTGCGAATTCCTCGAGCTGCTTTTCGTTCATCGAATTGTACATCGACTTCGACGCGCCTTGAAGCTCGCTCTTCCTGGTCTCGCCGCGCTTGGCCGACAGGGCTGCGCCAGCGGCCTTTTGCTGTGCTTTTGAGGTTGCAGGCATATCGGCTCCTCCTTTGCTGCCAGGAGAAGAAACGTTGCGCTCCGGCGACGGTTCCAGCGCTGGCGGTCAACTTCCGTTCCGCGCTCATGCCAGCCCATGGTCGGCCGGCACTGCCGGCAAACCACCTTCCCGTGCCCGCAACGCCGGTGTAGGACGGCGCCATGAAATCGTTGAACGATCCCTCGCAGGCACTCGCTACCGGCCTCGCCAAAATCCGCACCGAGTTCCATGTGCCGGAGGGATTTCCCCCTGATGTAATGGCCATGGCACAGACGGCGGCCAGGCGCGTGCCCGACCAGCATGCCGACCGCACGGCGATGCCCTTCGTGACGCTCGACCCCGCGGCTTCCACCGATCTTGACCAAGCGTTTTCGATCGAAGCGAGCGGTAGCGACCTTCTGTTGCACTATGCCATTGCCGACATAGCCTGGTTCGTCGCGGACGGCGACGCGGTGGATCGCGAAGCCTGGGCGCGGGGCGAAACCCTGTATTTGCCGGACGGGAAGGCCGGGCTCTATCCCCGGGTCATTGCCGAGGGCGCCGCGAGCTTGCTGCCCGGCGATCCGCGTCCGGCTGTCATCTTCACGGTCCGGATCGCCGACGACGGAGCGGTAAGGCTGGATGGCGCCGAACGGGCAATCATTCAAAGCCGCGCCAAGCTCGCCTATGACAGCGTGCAGGCCGCCGACGTCCCAGTCGGCTTCGCCGAAATCGCGCGGCGCATGGCGGCGGCCGAAGACCGTCGCGGCGCTTCGCGCGTCGACCCGCCCGAGCAGGAGGTGGAACAGCTTGCCGATGGCACGTTCCAGCTTGCGTTCAGACCGCTGCTGCAATCCGAGCAAGACAACGCAGCACTTTCGCTGGCCGCCAACATGGCGATTGCCGACGCCATGCTGGCACACCGGACCGGCTTGTTCCGGGTGATGGCGCCGCCCGATGCTTCCAAAGTACAAAGACTGCGCAACGCGGCACGGGCCTTAGGCCTGTCCTGGCCTCCTTCGACCAGCCTGTCCGACTATCAGCGAACCCTCGATCCGACCAACATGCAACAGGCAGCGCTGATGCTGGAAATCCGCCGCGCCGGCTCCGGTGCGTCCTACCAACCCTATGAGGAAGGCGTTGTCCCCTGGCACGAGGCGATGGCCGCGACCTATGCCCACGCCACCGCGCCCCTGAGGCGGCTGGCCGATCGCTACGTCGTGCGCTGCGTGCTGGCCATCGCCAACGGCCAGCCGGTGCCGCAAGCCGTTACCGAGGCGTTTTCCAAACTGCCGAAGGTGATGGGCCGCGCAGGCGCCCGCGCCTCGCAGATCAACCACGCGGCCATCGACCTTGCCGAGGCTGTGATGCTGAGGGGGCGCATGGGTGAAACATTCAAGGCCGTCGTCACCGACGTCGGTGATCAGCGTGTGCGCGTTCAGCTCTCGGACATGCCTGTCGTTACGAATGTGAAGGCCTCAGGGTTCAGGCAGGGCGATGGCCTGACGCTAAGGCTTGTTTCGGCCGATCCGGATCGGCGCGTCATTGTCTTCGAGCCTGCCTAAAGCGCGTCGGCGACGCGCTTTAGTTTTTTTGTTTTTATGAATGTCGTTGTCCCAAAACCGCTGCGCACTTTTGGGCTACATGCATTAGCGCGCGCTCAATCCAAAACCCTGCATCAGCCGGCTGATGGCGAAATCCGCCTTTCCCGAGGTAAAGACGGCGATGTCGGGCTCGCTTTGCGGCAATGGCCCGTCGACAGCCGGAAGCAGCGACAGAGCACGCCGCGCAATCGCTTCGGCCGGGTCGATCCAGTCGACCGGCCAGGGCGCGGTCTTGCGCATGCGATTGGCCAGGAACGGATAGTGCGTGCAGGCGAGCACGACGATGTCCGTGCGCAAATCGTCATGCTGGACGAAACACGGTGCGATCTCGGCACGCACGGCCTCCTCGTCGACAAAGCCCTCGCGCATGTAGGCCTCGGCCAGTCCGGCGAGATTGTTGCTGCCGACCAGCCGGACATGGCATTTCTGCGCCCATTTGCCGATCAGGTCGCGCGTGTACTGGCGCTTCACCGTGCCCGGCGTCGCCAGCACCGAGACCAGCCCGGACCGGGTGCGCTCGGCAGCCGGCTTGATTGCCGGCACCGTGCCGACAAAGGGATGGCCAGGGAATTCTTCCCGCAACGCATCGATCACCAGCGTCGAAGCGGTATTGCAGGCGACGACCGAAATTTCCGGATCAAAACGGTCGAGCAGCTTGGCGAAGAGCTCGACTATATGGGCCTGCAGCGCCGGCTCTTCCCAGGCGCCGTAGGGAAAGGCCTTGTCATCGGCGACGTAGACGAAGCGCCGGTCGGGCATCAGCACGCGCGCTTCGCGCAGCACGGTCAATCCGCCAACGCCGGAATCGAACATCAGTATCGGACGGTGGCTCATTGATATCGGACCATGAAAGAGGCTGGATCAGAAGGCTTGGCGGTCATTGGCCAATGCCGTTCTTCTATCTGCAACCATCATGGTCTTGAAGTGGCGAATGTCAGCAAGTTCTATGCAAAGCCGGCGAAGACGACCTTGCCTCGGTCTAGAGCCCGCGCTTGCCGAAGCCGGCGGGCCGCGGGCGGCCCATAGGCTGGGCGGACGGCACCGAGCGCGTGGCCGGTGTGGCGTTGCGCATGGAAGACTGTGCCGTGCTGCTGGCCATCCGGCCGGATCCCGCAGGCATGGGCGTATCGCCATCGAAATCGAAAACCGATGTCAGTTCGTCGATATTGATGCCCGCCACCGGCTTAGCCACCAGGATCGTGCACCAAAGGCCAAAGATCGACAGCGCAAGCAGGTTGAGACCGCTGGACGTGCTTTCCGGATTGTTGAAATCGATGACCAGCAGCGTGCCTGCCTGCAGAAAGGCGTAGATGGCGCAGAACACGATGTAGGACCACAGGATCCACGCTTTGCCGTTGGCGTCGCGGCTGCGTCGCCAGGCGATGTTGGCACGCATGACCACGGCCAGGAGGGAAACGACCAGAACCGCGCCTGCCATCCCTTGCCGCGATGGACCGGGCGCCGAGTTGACCAGCCCCTCAAAGCCGATCGTGCCAACGATGCACAGCACGGCAAGAACGGCCTCGAGCAGGGCTACGCCGAGCGAATAGAAGAAGAAGCGCATACGGCCGATTTTGGACGTGAACATTTGCCACCCCACCGTTTTGACAACAATGGACGAGAGGCAAATAAAATTCGGTTACTTCAGCCGTTCGAAGCTTAGCGATTTCTAATCTTCTTTGTCTGCGTGGCGTTTTCGCGCAGCGGCCGGCAAACGCCTTGGATCGTCTCCCGGCGAGCCGTCACCGCGCGGCATGGCCGGCGAAAACCGGTCGAGCGACGAGATGATGCCACGCAGCACTTTCAGTTCCGGCTCGGCGAAACCGGCGCGCGTCAAGACGGCGCGCAGATTGTCGACCATCTTGGGTTTCTTGGGCGCCGGGCGGAAATAACCGCGCGCTTCGAGCGCGCCTTCGAGATAGGCAAACAGGCCGTGCAACTCTTCCTTGCTCGCCGGCTTCATTTCAGGACTGGAGAAATTGGTCGCCGTCTCGTCCTCCAGGCCGGATTTCATCCATTCATAGGACATCAACAGCACGGCCTGGGCGATGTTGAGCGACGAAAAGCCGGGATCGACCGGAAAGGTGACGATCTCGTCGGCCAGCCCGACCTCGTCATTGTAGAGCCCAAAACGCTCGCGGCCGAACAAGATGCCGGTGCGCAGGCCGGCTATCTGACGCGCCCTGAGCGCCCTGCCCGCCTCGACCGGACCACGCACGGGTTTGAAGCCGTCGCGCTCCCGCGCCGTGGTGGCGAAGACGAAGTTGAGGTCGGCGACGGCGGACGCCAGGTCGCCGAACACTGTTACGGCATCGATGACATGGTCGGCGCGGCTGGCGGCGGCGCGCGCCTTCTCGCTCGGCCAGCCGTCACGCGGGTTGACCAGTCTCAGTTCGGCAAGGCCGAAATTGGCCATGGCGCGCGCGACCATGCCGATATTCTCGCCGAGCTGCGGCTCGACCAGGATGATCGCCGGCCCGGCAGCGGATGCGTTTTCAGGATGATCGACGGCGGACATGATCTCAATGAACTGCTGTTTGCGGCATTTCAGCGTTCCCTGCCACATCCGCTCGGCAAAATGAAGCTTTTGCAAACACCGGTCGCGGCACAGACGACCCATTCTGCACGGATGGTCGTTTGCGCGGCCAAATAGGCTTTGATATACGCTCCGCATACCCGGCCGAAGCCATGCGGGCGAGGCCGTTTTGTTCCCCAAAAGCGAGGCATTCTTTTCATGGCGAAGATCAAGGTGGCGAACCCGGTCGTCGAGCTCGACGGCGACGAGATGACCCGCATCATCTGGCAGTTCATCAAGGACAAGCTGATCCACCCTTATCTCGACCTGAAGCTCGAATATTACGACCTCGGCGTCGAGCACCGCGACGCCACCAACGACCAGGTGACCATCGATTCGGCCAATGCCATCAAGAAATGGGGCGTCGGCGTGAAATGCGCGACGATCACGCCCGACGAGCAGCGCGTCGAGGAATTCAAGCTGAAGAAGATGTGGAAGTCGCCCAACGGCACCATCCGCAACATTCTCGGCGGCACCATTTTTCGCGAACCGATCATCATGAAGAACGTGCCGCGTTTGGTGCCGGGATGGACCAAGCCGATCATCGTCGGCCGTCATGCCTTCGGCGACCAGTATCGCGCCACCGATTTCCGCTTCCCCGGCAAGGGCAAGCTGACCATCAAGTTCGTCGGCGAGGACGGCAAGGTGATCGAGCATGACGTGTACGACGCACCCGGCGCCGGCGTTGCCATGGCGATGTACAATCTCGACGACTCCATCCGGGAATTCGCCCGCGCCTCGCTGAATTACGGCCTGCTGCGCAACTATCCGGTTTATCTCTCGACCAAGAACACCATCCTCAAAGCCTACGACGGCCGCTTCAAGGACATTTTCCAGGAGGTCTACGAGGCTGAATTCGAGGCCGAGTTCAAGGCTAAGAAGCTGTGGTACGAGCACCGGCTGATCGACGACATGGTGGCCTCCGCCCTGAAATGGTCTGGCGGCTATGTCTGGGCCTGCAAGAATTATGACGGCGACGTCCAGTCCGACACGGTGGCGCAAGGTTTTGGCTCGCTCGGCCTGATGACCTCCGTGCTGATGACGCCGGACGGCAAGACGGTGGAAGCGGAGGCCGCGCACGGCACAGTGACGCGCCACTATCGCCAGCACCAGAAGGGCGAGGAAACCTCGACCAATTCGATCGCCTCGATCTTCGCCTGGACGCGCGGCCTCGCCCACCGCGCCAAGCTCGACGATAATGCCGAGTTGAAGCGATTTGCCGACACGCTGGAGAAGGTCTGCATCCAGACGGTTGAGAGCGGCTTCATGACCAAGGACCTGTCGCTCTTGATCGGTCCCGACCAACCATGGCTGTCGACCACCGGCTTCCTCGACAAGATCGACGAGAATTTGCAGAAGGCGATGGCGTAAGCCGGCAGCCATGGCCAAGCCGGTCGTCTACGGGGCGGACTACAGCGTCTATGTGCGCATCGTCCGCCTCGTGCTGGCGGAAAAAGGCATCGACTACGACCTTGTGCCGGTCGATGTCTTTGCCGCCGAGGGCACTCCCGCCTGGTACTTCGAGCATCACCCTTTCGGCCGCATTCCGGCCGTCGAGCATGACGGGTTTCGCCTGTTCGAAACCAGCGCAATCGCCCGCTATGTCGACGAGGCGTTCGACGGCCCGGCACTGCAGCCAAAAGACGCCCGCACCCGCGCAACGATGAACCAGATCATCGGCATGCTCGACGCCTATGCCTACAGATCGATGGTCTGGGACGTCGCCGTCGAGCGGCTTGAGAAGGAAGCGCCAGACGAGGCACTGGTCGCCAACGGGCTGCGCCAGGCGGAAACGGTGCTGCGGGTGCTCACCGCACTCAAGCCTCCCGGGCCGTGGCTGCTCGGCGACCAGCTGACGCTGGCCGACCTGCATGCGGCATCCATCATCGCCTATTTCGTCAAGGTCGCCGACGGGCAAAAGCTGCTTGCGGCGTTCGCCGACATCCAGGCCTGGTGGGACGGCATCGCAAAACGTCCGAGCCTGGCGGCGGGCTGATATGGGTTCGGGCCATGGCTGACCCATCTCGCCAGGACGCGCTCACCATCGCCAGAATTGTCAGGGTCAACCACGCCGGTGAGTTCGGTGCGATCAGGATCTATTCGGCGCAGATTCTTGTCGCCAGGCGCTTCTGGCCGGATTGCGTGCCATCCTTGTCGGAGATGCTCGGGCACGAGCGCACGCATTGCGCCGCCTTCCGTGCCGCCATGCCGGCGCGGAAGGCGCGACCGTGCCGGGTGATGCAATTCTGGAGCTGGGGTGGCTGGCTGCTGGGTTCTGTCACCGCCCTGCTCGGTCCGCAAGGCATCTGGGCCTGCACGGCGGCGGTTGAAGCGGCGGTGCATCGCCATCTGGACGATCAGCTGTTTTTCCTCGCCAATCGCGACCACGACTTGCAAGGCATCATCCTGGCGATCCGCGAGGAAGAGCTCGCCCATCTCCATCACGCCGAAGAGCAGCTGAAATCGCCCGGCCCGGCGCTGAACTTTTTACGGTCGCTGATTTCGATCGCCACGGACGTGCTGATCTGGCTGTCCACCTGGGGCGATTCCAGCAGAATGACGCGCGCCCTGAAGGCGGCGAAAAGAACTAGACTAGCTAGACGGACCGTCTAAGAGCTGATTGCCGGCTTGCCACTATCAGCCACAGAATGGCAAGCACGGCGGCGAAGGCCGGAAAGCCGCACACGAACCAGATACGACATAGGGTGGCTTTCAGGCTGCCTCCAGCGCCGCCCTCACCGCGGCGATCGCATCATTGGCCTTCGAGGCGTCCGGACCGCCGGCTTGCGCCATGTCGGGCCGTCCGCCGCCGCCCTGCCCGCCCAATGCGGCCGAGGCAACGCGCACCAGATCGACAGCGCTGAAGCGGCCGACGAGATCGTCCGTCACGGCGACCACGACGCTTGCCTTGTTGTCTTCGCCCGCACCGACGAAGACGACGACGCCGGAGCCGAGCGATGTCTTGCCGGCATCGGCCAGCGGCTTCAAATCCTTCGGCGACACGCCGGAAACCGCTTTGCCGAGGAAGCCGATACCGGCGACGGTTTCGGTGGTGGCCGGAGCATCGGCCGCGGCACCACCGCCCAGCGCGAGTTTCTTGCGCGCTTCGCTCAGCTCCTTCTCGAGCTTCTTGCGCTCCTCGAGCAGCGTCTCGACACGCGCCGGCACGTCGGCCGGCGAGATCTTCAGCACGGCCGCAGTTGCCTTCAGGCGCCTGTCCTGCTCATCGAGATGTTTGCGCGCGGCTTCGCCGGTCAGCGCCTCGATGCGGCGCACGCCGGCGGCGACCGCGCTGTCGGAGACGACACGGACCAGGCCGATATCGCCGGTCGCCCGGACATGGGTGCCGCCACAAAGTTCGACGGAATAGGGTCTATTGGCCTTGGCGCCATGCACGCCGGTGCCCATCGAGACGACACGCACCTCGTCACCATATTTCTCGCCGAACAGCGCCATGGCGCCCTCGGCAATGGCGTCATCGACCGACATCAGGCGCGTCGTCACCGGGCTGTTCTGGACGACGATTTCGTTGGCCATGCGCTCGACCTCTTCGAGATCTTCGGCCGAGATCGGCTTGTTGTGCGAGATGTCGAAGCGCAGGCGCTCGGGCGCGACCAGCGAACCTTTCTGCGCGACATGGGTGCCCAGCACCTCGCGCAGCGCCTCATGGATCAGATGCGTTGCCGAATGGTTGGCACGCAGCCGGGTGCGGCGCGCATGGTCAACCTTCAGCTCGACGGCTGCACCTGGCTTGACCGTGCCGTTCGTCACCTTGCCCAGATGCACGAACAGGCCGTCGGCCTTTTTCTGCGTGTCGGAAACCTCGATCGAGAAACCTTCGCCGGAGATGATGCCGGTGTCGCCCATCTGGCCGCCCGACTCGCCATAGAACGGCGTCTGGTTGACGACCACCGCCACCGCGTCGCCCTTGCCGGCGCTATCGACTGTCTTGCCGTCCTTGACCAGGGCCTGGATGAGGCCTTCCGCCTGTTCGGTCTCGTAGCCGAGGAATTCGGTGGCGCCGGCCTTCTCGCGTACAGAAAACCAGATGGTCTCGGTGGCCGCGTCGCCGGAGCCAGCCCAATGCTTGCGCGCTTCGGCCTTCTGCTGCTCCATCGCATGGGTGAAGCCGGCAAGGTCGACCGAGATGTTGCGCTGGCGCAGTGCGTCCTGCGTCAGATCGAGCGGGAAGCCGTACGTGTCATAGAGCTTGAACGCCGTCTCGCCATCCAGCATATCGCCGGCGTGCAGCGTATCTGTCGCCTCCGAGAGCAGGCCGAGGCCGCGCACCAGCGTCTTGCGGAACCTGGTCTCCTCGAGCTTCAGCGTCTCGGCAATCAGCTGTTCGCCGCGCAGCAGTTCGGGATAGGCCTGGCCCATCTCACGCACTAGCGCCGGCACCAGCTTCCACATCAACGGCTCCTTGGCGCCGAGCAACTGCGCATGGCGCATGGCGCGGCGCATGATGCGGCGCAGCACATAGCCGCGGCCTTCGTTCGACGGCAGCACGCCGTCGGCAACCAGGAAGGAGGACGAGCGCAGATGATCGGCAATGACGCGGAAGGAGGCGACCGTCTCCTTGTCCGGGCCCTGCCCGAGCGCTGACGAGGCCGCATCGATCAGATGACGGAACAGGTCGGTCTCGAAGACGCTCTCCACCCCTTGCAGGATGGAGGCCATGCGCTCCAGGCCCATGCCGGTGTCGATCGACGGCCGCGGCAGGTCGATGCGCTCATCCTTGGTGACCTGCTCATATTGCATGAACACCAGGTTCCAGAATTCAAGGAAGCGGTCGCCATCCTCCTCCGGGCTGCCGGGAGGGCCGCCCCAGATGTGCTCGCCACGGTCGATGAAGATTTCCGAGCACGGCCCGCACGGTCCGGTGTCGCCCATAGCCCAGAAATTGTCGGAGGTCGGGATGCGGATGATGCGGTCATCGGAGAAACCGGCGATCTTCTTCCAGAAGCCGGCCGCCTCGTCATCGGTGTGATAGACGGTGACCAGCAGCTTGTCCTTGTTCAGCCCGAACTCCTTGGTGATCAGGTTCCAGGCCAGTTCGATGGCGCGCTCCTTGAAATAGTCGCCGAAGGAGAAATTGCCGAGCATTTCGAAGAAGGTCAGATGGCGCGCGGTGTAGCCGACATTGTCGAGGTCGTTGTGCTTGCCGCCGGCGCGCACGCTTTTCTGCGCAGTGGTGGCGCGCGAATAGGACCGCTTCTCCAGGCCGGTGAAGACGTTCTTGAACTGCACCATGCCGGCATTGGTGAACATCAGCGTCGGGTCGTTGCGCGGCACCAGCGGGCTCGAGGCCACGACCTCGTGGCCCTCCTTGCGGAAATAGTCGAGGAATGTCGACCGGATCTCGTTCACGCCACTCATGAGTGCTGCCTTTTCGCGAAAACCGCCGGCACGGCCGGCGGACACTGGTCTCTGCTTTTTAGAAGATTGACTTGGCCTTTTAGCGGGCACGCCCCACCCTGTCCAGAAACACGGAATTGGGCCAATCCGGCAACTGCCAAGCCGGCTTCACGCTGCCCAAAAACGAAAACCGCCGGCGCGAAGGCCGGCGGTTTGAAACGCAATACTAAAGAACTCGGTTACTTAAGCATCGGATAATAGACTGGATTTATGGCCGAACTCTGGCCGTGCCCTACATGGCGCCGGATTCTTCCTCGAAGCCGTCGTCGCTTTCGCCGCGCTCGGGGCCACCATTTTCAAGAAATTTCTCGGCGATCAGCCCGGCATTCTGCCGCAGCGCAAGTTCGATCTCACGCGCCGTGTCGGGATTGTCGCGCAGGAACAGTTTGGCGTTTTCGCGACCTTGGCCGAGACGCTGCGAATTGTAGGAGAACCAGGCGCCGGACTTCTCGACCACGCCGGCCTTGACGCCGAGATCGACCAGTTCGCCGGTCTTGGAGACGCCCTCGCCATACATGATGTCGAACTCGACCACCTTGAAGGGCGGCGCCAGCTTGTTCTTGACCACCTTGACCCGGGTCTGGTTGCCGACGACCTCGTCGCGGTCCTTGACCGAGCCGATGCGGCGGATGTCGAGGCGCACCGAAGCGTAGAATTTCAGCGCGTTGCCGCCGGTCGTGGTTTCCGGCGAACCGAACATGACGCCGATCTTCATGCGGATCTGGTTGATGAAGATGACCATGGTGTTGGAGCGCGAGATCGAGGCGGTCAGCTTGCGCAGCGCCTGGCTCATCAGACGAGCCTGGAGACCGGGCAGCGAATCGCCCATCTCGCCCTCGATTTCAGCGCGCGGCGTCAGGGCGGCCACCGAATCGACCACCAGAACGTCGATGGCGCCGGAACGCACCAGCGTGTCGCAGATTTCCAGTGCCTGCTCGCCGGTGTCCGGCTGCGAGATCAAGAGGTTTTCCAGATCGACGCCGAGCTTGCGGGCATAGACCGGGTCGAGCGCATGCTCGGCATCGACGAAGGCGCAGATACCGCCCTTCTTCTGGGCTTCGGCAACTGTGTGCAGCGCCAGTGTCGTCTTGCCCGAGCTTTCCGGCCCGTAGATCTCGACAATGCGGCCGCGCGGCAGGCCACCGACGCCAAGCGCGATGTCGAGGCCAAGCGATCCGGTCGGCACGGTTTCAATCTCGACGACCTGCTCGTTGGCGCCCAGCCGCATGATCGAGCCCTTGCCGAAGGCGCGCTCGATTTGCGACAGCGCCGCGTCCAGAGCCTTTGATTTGTCCACCGCTTTGTCCTCTACAAGCCGCAAAGTATTCTGAGCCATGATACATCACCCCTTGGTCGTCAATGAAGGCCGGACAATCCGTAATCCCTGCCCTATTTGTACCTTTTTTGTTCTCGTTTGGCAAGAGGGGTCAAATATCTGAAAAGCAATCTTTATCCGGATTTGTTCTTTTTTTGTCTCATGGTTTCGTTTCCGGATGTATCCACCATTGGGCCAGGCGCTCCGGCGGTTTGGCTCCGCCCGAATCGCTGGCTTGCTTGCGAAGCTCCGTCGCACAGCCTAGCGCTTGTCTGGTTCGAATAACAAAGGTCATATCGCCTACATGGTGAAATCAGCAAAAATACTGGCGGTGGGCGGCGCCCATATCGACCGGCGCGGTCAGGTGTCCGGTGCTTACGTGCCGGCGGCGTCCAACCCCGGCACGATGCGCGAGGATGTCGGCGGCGGCGTCTTCAACGCGCTGCGCAGCCTCGTGCGGCGCGGCGTCTCGGCCTCGCTTTTGTCGGTGCGCGGCGGCGATGCCTCGGCCGAGACGGTTGCGCGCGCCATCACTGAGGCCGGCATTGCCGATCTGTCGGCGGTGTTCCTCGACCGCACCACGCCGAGCTACACGGCGCTGATCGATCGCGACGGCGAGCTGATCACCGGCTTTGCCGATATGGCGCTCTACGATTTGGCGTTCCCCAAGCAGATCCGCCGCTCCAAGGTGCGCGAGGTGGTCGCCGAGGCCGATGCGGTGCTCTGCGACGCCAATCTGCCATCAACGGCGCTGGAGCGGCTGGTGGGGCTCGCCGCCGGCAAGCCGGTGTTCGCCATCGCCATTTCGCCGGCCAAGGTGGTGCGGCTGATACCGGTGCTGAAGGAACTCGCGCAGGTCTTCATGAACCGGCGCGAGGCCATGGTGCTGGCCGGCGTCGATGCCAATGCCACCGAGCGCGAGACCGTCGACGGACTGCGCTGCAGCGGCCTCACCAGTGGCGTGGTGACGGCGGGCGACGGCCCGGTGCTGGGATTCGACGAAGCCGGCGCCTTCTCTATCCTGCCGCCGGCGCCGAGAAAAGTCGCCGACGTCACCGGCGCCGGCGACGCGCTGGCCGGCGCCACCATCGCTGCCCTGCTGCGCGGCCTGCCCCTGCGCCAGGCATTGCGCGAGGGCGTTGCCGCCGCCACGCTGGCCATTGAAAGCGCCGACGCGGTTCCGGCCTTCACGATTGCGACCTTCACCGAGGCACTGGCTCTTGTGCCCGACGCGCAGGAAATGGCATGAGGGCGGCCAATTGCCATTGCCGGAGCGCGACGTCCAAGCGGACGCGCGGATCTCCGGATCGGAGACCATCATGACACCGCAAAGCGCCCGCCCCTTCATCGACCTCCACGCGCCCGTGGCCGAGGCGCTCGCCGCTGGCCGCCCCGTCGTGGCGCTGGAAAGCACCATCATCACCCATGGCATGCCTTACCCCGACAATGGCGCCATGGCCGCCAATGTCGAAAAGATAATCCTGGACAATGGCGCGGTGCCGGCGACGATCGCCGTGGTCGCCGGCCGCATCAAGATCGGGCTTTCCGACGGCGAGCGCGAGTCGCTGGCGATGACCGGCGACGCCATGAAGCTGTCGCGCGCCGATCTCGGCTTTGCGGTGGCGCAAGGCCGCACCGGCGGCACCACGGTCGCCGCCACCATGATCGCGGCCGACATGGTCGGGATAAAGGTGTTCGCCACCGGCGGCATTGGCGGCGTCCACAAGGGCGCGGAAAAAAGCTTCGACATCTCGGCCGATCTCGACGAGTTGGCGCGCACCCCGGTCATCGTCGTCTCGGCCGGCGCCAAGGCGATCCTCGACATCGAAAAGACCCTGGAAGTGCTGGAGACGCGCGGCGTGCCGGTGATTGGCCATGGCTGCGAGACGATGCCGGCCTTCTGGTCGCGGCATTCGCCGTTCCGCGCGCCGCTGACCCTGCACAGACCGGAAGAGATCGCGCATTTCTACAAGACCAGGGCGGCACTTGGCCTGGTCGGCGGCACGCTGATCGCCAACCCGGTGCCGCAGGACGATGAAATCCCGGCCGACGAGATGGCCGGCTATATCGAGGCCGCGCAGAAGGCGGCGGAAGTGCAGAATGTGACCGGAAAGGCGGTGACGCCGTTCCTGTTGGGCAAAATCCTCGAACTGACCGGCGGCCGGAGCTTGAAGACCAACATCGCGCTGGTCGAGAACAATGCGCGGCTGGCGGCGAGGATTGCCAAGGCGCTGTAGGATCGCCTACGTCGGCGGGACAGCACCCCCCTCTGGCCTGCCGGCCATCTCCCCCGCAAGGAGGGAGATTAACAGCTTAGCCGCAGGCTCCCATTTTCAACGATGGTGATTGGCGAAGACCAATGTGACAACTGATCTCCCCCCTTGCGGGGGAGATGTCCGGCAGGACAGAGGGGGGTGGGAAGAAACGCGACGGTCCCGGTTCACTTCCCCGCCCGCCGCCCCGCCTCATACGCCCGGCGCGCCCACACCCTCATCTCGTCAGGATCATCAAACGCGTCGTCGGGAATGCTCCAGTACGGCATCGCGACCAGCTTGCCGTGGCGGGTGCCGGTATAGGTCCATTGCTTGCAGCCGGCGGCTTCGAAGTCGGGCGCGCTTTGCTCGTCAGCCTTGAGCAGCAATTCGCCGCGCAGCACGATAGCGACGATGACGCCGTCGAAATAGATACCCTTGCCGCCGAACAGTTTTCGGATACTGACCGGGCCGAGGCCTTCGAACAGCTCTTCGATGCGTTCATTGTCCATGCCGCAATCATGTCACCGGGCTTGCCATGGCTGCAACCAAAAACCATGCTGGCAAGTTGAGAGCCATCCGTCGGAGTTTTGTCATGCCGCTGCTGCTCAAGGGATCCTGCCGCTGCGATGCCGTCCATTTCGAGGTGGAGAGCAACACGCCGGTGCCGTTCATGCTGTGCTACTGCTCGATCTGCCGCAAGCAGCAGGGCGGCGGCGGCTTCGCCATCAATCTCGGCGCCGATTACAAGACGCTGAAAATCAAGGGCAAGCGCAATCTCGGCGTCTACCAGGCCGAGATCGCGGACGACGAGCATCCAAAGTGTGAGATTTCGACGGGCGAGCGCAATTTCTGCAAGAAGTGCGGTTCGGCGCTCTGGCTCTACGATCCGACATGGCCGGACCTGGTCCACCCCTTCGCCTCGGCAATCGACAGCGAGTTGCCGAAGCCGCCGGAGAAGGTGCATCTGATGTTGAAATACAAGGCGAGTTGGGTCGAGCCGGTGATCGGCAAGAAGGACAATGCGTTCGACGTCTATCCCGAGGAATCGATCGCCGACTGGCACAAGCGGACGAAGATGTGGGTGAAGTGAGGACTCGGAGCGCGACTTCCGATGGTTAGCGCTGCCCCTCATCCGGCCCTTCGGGCCGTTCGTCATTCGAAAAGCCAAGCAATTGGCTTTTCGCCCGCTGCGCGGACCATTCCTCACCTCCCCGTGAACGGGGCGAAGGAAAGATCAGGCGGAAGCGCGCGCTTCAGCCAGCGCCTTCAGGTCGGCGGGCTTCAGTTCGACGGATTCGCCGCAGCCGCAGGCCGAACTCTGGTTCGGGTTGTGGAAGGTGAAGCCGGTGCGCAGCGTGGTCTGCTCGAAATCCATCTCGGTGCCGAACAGGAAAAGGGCAGCCTCGGGCGCGACATAGACATGCGCGCCGTCGCGTTCGATATGGTCGTCCTTGGTATTGGGCTCGGTCACCAGGTCGACCGTGTATTCCATGCCGGCGCAGCCGCCCTTCTTGATGCCGAGGCGAATGCCATGCGCATTGTCGCGCGTGGCGACGATCTCGCGCACCCGGTCGGCGGCCTTTTCGGTCATCGTGATGACGGCGAAGCGTCCCATTCTTTTTCCTCTTCCATTCCATGCAGGTTCAAGGCCTGCCGAATGATTCCTCACCTAAAATGGTGAAGTTTTACCACTGGTGCAAGTGCACCAACCTCAGTCAACCTTAGTACCAGCCCACCGCCACCTGCGCCTCTTCCGACATGCGGTCGGGCGACCAGGGCGGGTCGAAGGTCATGTTGACCTCGACGCCGGAGACGCCTTCGACGGCGCCGACGGCGTTTTCCACCCAGCCTGGCATTTCGCCGGCCACCGGACAGCCGGGCGCGGTCAGCGTCATGTCGATCTTGACCGCGCGGTTGTCCTCGATGTCGATCTTGTAGATGAGGCCGAGCTCATAGATGTCGGCCGGTATTTCCGGGTCATAGACCGTCTTCAGCGCCGAGACGATGTCGTCGGTCAGCCGCGCCAGCTCGTCGGCGGGAATTGCCGAGGCGGAAACCACCGGATTGACGGCCGCTTCCGGCGCGGTGGTGTGGCTCGCATCATCCATGGTCGTCATCCAAAGAACCTGTCACCCGAAGAACTTGCGCGCTTTTTCCAGCGCATCGGCCAAAGCGTCGACTTCGGCCCTGGTATTATACATGCCGAACGATGCCCTGCATGTGGAGGTTACGCCAAAGCGTTTCAACAGCGGCTGGGCGCAATGGGTGCCCGCGCGGACGGCAACACCTTGCCTGTCTATCACCATCGACACGTCATGGGCATGAATGCCCTGCAATTCGAAGGAAATGATGGCGCCCTTGTCCGGCGCGTCGCCGAAGATGCGCAGCGAGTTGATGGCGCGCAGCCGTTCATGCGCATAGGTCTTGAGATCGGCCTCATGGGCGGCAATGCGCTCGCGGCCAACCTTTTCCATGTATTCCAATGCTGCACCCAGGCCAATCGCCTGCACGATCGGCGGCGTGCCGGCCTCGAAGCGGTGCGGCGGCTCGTTGTAGGTGACGATGTCTTCAGTCACCTCCTCGATCATTTCGCCGCCGCCCATGAAGGGGCGCATGCCCTGCAGAATGTCCTTCTTGCCGTAGAGCACGCCGATGCCGGAGGGCCCGTAGACCTTGTGGCCGGTGAAGACGAAGAAATCGCAATCGAGGTCCTGGACGTCGATCGGCATGTGCACGGCGCTCTGGCTGCCGTCGACAAGTACGGGAATTCCACGCGAATGCGCGATGCGCACGATCTCCTTGATCGGGGTTACCGTGCCCAGCGCGTTCGACATATGCGTGATGGCGACGAGCTTGGTCTTGTCGGTCAGCCGCTTTTCGAATTCCTCGATGTGGAAGATGCCGAGATCGTCGACCGGCACCCAGACCAGCTTGGCGCCCTGCCGCTCCCGGATGAAATGCCACGGCACGATGTTGGAGTGGTGCTCCATGATCGACAGCACGATCTCGTCGCCCGCGCCGATATTGGGCATGCCATAGCCGTAAGCCACGGTGTTGATCGCCGCGGTCGTGTTCGAGGTGAAGACGATGTTGTCGGTGCTTGGCGCATTGAGGAAACGGCGCACCGTCTCGCGTGCCTTCTCATAAGCGTCGGTTGCGGCATTCGACAGGAAATGCAGGCCGCGATGCACGTTGGCGTATTCCTGGGAATAGGCGTGCTGGATCGTATCCAGCACCACCTGCGGCTTCTGCGCCGAGGCGCCATTGTCGAGATAGACCAGCGGTTTGCCGTAGACTTCGCGCGACAGGATCGGGAAGTCGCGGCGGATCGCCTCGACGTCGTATGGGGTTGTTTCGATCTTCTGGTCCATTACAAGCTCTCTTGAGGCACCGCCTCACTTCGTCACGCACCCCTCACCCGACCGAGCTTCGCTCGGCCACCGCCCGGGGCGTGTCACTTGCCTCGCCCGTCCTTCGGACCCACAAGGGGAGAAGGGGAGGCGCTACCCATGCGCCACGAACCAGTCGTCCAGCCTTGTTTCCAGGGCCTCGACGATGGTTTCGTCGTCCAGTTCCTCGATCACTTCGGCGACGAACGCCTTGACCAGCAGGCCACGGGCGCTCTTCTCGTCGATGCCGCGAGCCATCAGGTAGAACAGATGGTTGTGGTCGATCTCGGTAACGGTCGCGCCGTGGCCGCAGATGACGTCGTCGGCGAAGATTTCCAGCTCCGGCTTGGTCGAGAACTCGCCATCATCCGACAAAAGCAGCGTGTTGCAGGCCATCTTGGCGTTGGTCTTCTGCGCGTATTGGTGGACGTTGATGCGGCCCTGGAAGACGCCGCGCGCCTTGCCGGTCACGACATTGCGGATCACTTCCGTCGATGTCGTATGCGGCACGGCATGGTCGAGCACCATGGTCACGTCGGTGTGGGTGTCGCCGGCGAGCAGGTTGATGCCGCGCAATTTGAAGTCGGCGCCTTCGCCCGTGGTCTTCACCACGATCTCCTGGCGCACAAGCTTGCCGCCGGCATTCATGAAAAACAGTGTCAGTTTCGAATTCTTGCCGAGATGCGCCTTGAACTGCGCCAGATGGGTGGCCGTTTCCGGCTGTTCCTGGATGATCAGCCAGGTCACCTCGGCGCCCTCGCCCAACACCAGCTGGCTGACGGAACTGGCCAGAGCCGCGCCCTCGCCCGCCTGACGCTCGACGATCGCAGCCTTGGCGCCGGCGCCGACACGCACGGGAAAGCGCACATGGGTCTGTCCGCCGGCTTGCAGGTTCTGCAATTCGATCGGCTTTTCCAGTGCTGCGCCATCGGCGATGTCGACGAAATAGCCGTCGGCGACGAAAGCAGTGTTCAGCGCGCCGATGGCGTCATCGCTGCCATAGGGCTCGAGGCCGGGTGCAATCGAGCCGTCGGTCAGCTTTTCCGACAGGCGCTGGATCGTCACGCCCTCGATCGCGGGGAATTTCGCACTCGAGACGCCGTTCAGAACCGCCAGCACGGCGGAACCTTCGACGATGGGCGTTAGCGTTTTGGCGGCGGCCGTCGGATCGAATGCCGGCACCGCGGTCAACAGCCGGCGCAGGTCAGTGTAATGCCAGGATTCGATGCGCCGCGTCGGCAGCCCGTGCTTGATCGCCTCGATGGCGTCGTCGCGCTTCAGCATCACCGCGCCGTCACCCGGCAGCAACGACAGACGCTCGCCGAAAGCGTCGATCAACGCCGTTTCGGCCTGCGTGCGCTGGGGTTGTGTATGCATATTCATCAGTTTTGCCCCGCCTTTCAGCATAAAATGGCCTTCTGGCGTCTCACGCGGCTTCGCCGATCACGCCGGCATAGCCATTGGCTTCGAGATCGAGCGCCAGCGACTTGTCGCCGGACTTGATCACCTGGCCCTTGTATAGGACGTGCACGCTATCGGGCACGATGTGCTCGAGCAGGCGCTGGTAGTGGGTGATGACGATGATGGCACGGTCGGGCGAACGCAGCGCGTTGACGCCGTCCGAGACGATCTTCAGCGCATCGATGTCTAGGCCTGAATCGGTCTCGTCGAGCACGCAGAGCTTTGGCTCCAGCAGCTTCATCTGCAGGATCTCGGCCCGCTTCTTCTCGCCGCCGGAAAAGCCGACATTGAGCGGCCGCTTCAGCATCGCCATGTCCATCGAGAGCGAGGCTGCCGCCTCTTTCACCCGCTTCAAAAATTCCGGGATCTTCAGCGGCTCCTCGCCGCGCGCCTTGCGCTGCTCGTTCATCGCCACTTTCAGGAATTCCATGGTCGCGACGCCAGGTATCTCCATCGGATACTGGAAGGCGAGGAAGATGCCCGCGGTGGCGCGCTCGGCCGGATCCATTTCGAGGATCGACTGGCCGTTATAGAGGATGTCGCCTTCGGTGACCTCATAGTCCTCACGGCCGGCGAGGATGTAGGACAGCGTCGATTTGCCCGAGCCGTTCGGACCCATGATGGCAGCGACCTCGCCGTTTTTCACCGTCAGGTTCAGGCCGCGGATGATCTCGGTGCCGTCATCGACGATGCGGGCATGCAGGTTCTTGATCTCAAGCATTTTTTCTTTCCTGGATATATATTGTCCGGTCAGCCGACCGAGCCCTCAAGGCTGATGCCGATAAGCTTCTGCGCTTCGACCGCGAACTCCATCGGCAGCTGCTGGATGACATCCTTGACGAAGCCGTTGACGATCAGCGCGATCGCCTCTTCCTCGGGGATGCCGCGCTGCATGACGTAGAATTTCTGGTCCTCCGAAATCTTCGACGTCGTCGCCTCATGCTCGAACTGCGCCGTCGAATTCTTGGCTTCCATGTAGGGCACGGTGTGCGCGCCGCACTGGTCGCCGATCAGGAGACTATCGCAATTGGTGAAATTGCGGGCGTTGGTCGCCTTGCGGTGCGCCGAGACCTGGCCGCGATAGGTGTTCTGCGAGAAGCCGGCGGCGATGCCCTTGGAGATGATGCGGCTCGACGTGTTCTTGCCGAGATGGATCATCTTGGTGCCGCTATCGACCTGCTGGTAGCCGTTCGACACGGCGATCGAATAGAACTCGCCGGAGGAATCGTCGCCGCGCAGGATGCAGCTGGGATATTTCCAGGTGATCGCCGAACCGGTCTCGACCTGCGTCCACGAGATCTTCGAACGGTCGCCGCGGCAGTCGCCGCGCTTGGTGACGAAATTGTAGATGCCGCCCTTGCCCTCGGCATCGCCGGGGTACCAGTTCTGCACCGTAGAATATTTGATCTCGGCATCGTCGAGCGCCACCAGTTCGACGACGGCGGCATGCAGCTGGTTCTCGTCGCGCTGCGGCGCCGTGCAGCCTTCGAGATAGGAGACGTAAGCCCCCTCCTCGGCGATGATCAGCGTGCGCTCGAACTGGCCGGTGTTCTTCTCGTTCATGCGGAAATAGGTCGACAGCTCCATCGGGCAGCGCACGCCCTTGGGCACGAAGACGAACGAGCCGTCGGTGAAGACAGCCGAATTCAGCGTGGCGTAGAAATTGTCGGATGTCGGCACGACCGAGCCGAGATATTTCTGGACCAGCTCCGGATGCTCGCGGATGGCCTCCGAGATCGAGCAGAAGATGACGCCGGCCTGCGCCAGTTCCTTCTTGAACGTGGTGACGACGGAAACGGAATCGAACACCGCGTCCACCGCGACACGGCCCGATTTGTAGACGTTGTCGCTGGGCTCCTCGAGATCGGACGCGTCGGTCTTCTGCACGCCAGCGAGGATTTCTTGTTCCCGCAGCGGAATGCCGAGCTTCTCGTAGACCTTCAACAGCTCGGGATCGACGTCGCTCAGCGAGGTCGGGCCGGGCGTGCTCTTGGGCGCCGCGTAGTAATAGAGGTCCTGAAAGTCGATCTTCGGATAATGGACGCGCGCCCAGGTCGGCTCTTCCAGCGTCAGCCAGCGCCGATAGGCTTCCAGACGCCATTCCAGCATCCAGGACGGTTCATCCTTCTTGGCCGAGATGAAGCGAATAATGTCTTCGCTCAGGCCCTTGGGGGCCTTGTCCATCGCGATCTCTGTCTGGAATCCGTATTTGTACTGGTCGACGTCGATCTTTCGGACCCGATCGATCGTGTCCTGCACAGCAGGCATAAGCGTTCTCCATCCACGCCGGGGTCAAGGCCCGACAGTTTTCAAACTATGGCATCGCCGAGGGCTGCCCATGAGGCGCCGAAGGCGGCGTAAGTTTCATATAGTGCGTCTCGGCCGGGAATTCACCCGGCCACTTGCAAACGCACGGCTCTACCAGGCCGCGAGGCCTGAATTCTTTGTCGCCGCCTCAGGCGGCTTGTTCCCTGCCCGCCCGGCGCTGGGCAATACCGGCCAGCGCAGCACGGAACAGTTCGATATCCCCGGCACTCGTTGCGTGGCCGATGGACACGCGCAAAGCGCCCAGGCTGTCGCCGTAACCCATGGCTTTCAGCACATGGCTCGGCCCGACCTTGCCCGACGAACAGGCCGATCCCGCCGACAGCGCAACGCCAGCCAGATCGAAAGCGATCTGCGCCGTCTCGGCCTTGATGCCGGGAATAGCGAAGAATGTCGTATTGGCAAGCCTTGGCGCGCCGGTTCCGAAGATTTCTGCGTCCGGCACCAGTGTTTTGAGTGTTTTCTCGACCTCGCCGCGGCGTTGCGCGATCGCTTCGACGTCTTTCAGTCCAGCCAAAGCCTGCCGCGCCGCGGCGCCAAAGCCGGCGATGGCCGCCAGGTTTTCGGTGCCGCCGCGATGGCCCTTTTCCTGGCCGCCGCCATTGATCAGCGGCTTCGGCATCATCAGATCGGCTGCCGCAACGACGGCGCCGACACCCTTGGGGCCGCCGATCTTGTGCGAAGACAGAATCAAATAGTCGGCGTAAGCCGCTGACATATCGATGGGACCACGGCCCGCAGCCTGCACCGCGTCGACCACCAGAATGCCGCCCGCCGCCTTGACGATTGCAGCGATTGCCTCGATCGGCTGGATGACGCCGGTCTCGTTGTTGGCGGCATGGATCGCGACCAACGGCAGGCCTTCGGCCTTCTCATGCGCGGCCAGAGCGGCTGTCAGCTGAGCGAGGTCGGCAATACCATCGGCGTCGACGCCGATCCGCGAAACCTGTGTTGCCGGGAAGCGGCCGCCGTTCAACAGGCAAGGGTGGTCGGCCTCGCACACATAGAGCCGGCTCATGCGCACCGTGCCACGGCCCATCTGCCAATCCGGCGTCAGCAGCGTCGATGCGGCTTCCGTCGCGCCCGAGGTGAAGACGACATGCTCGGCCTTGGCGCCGACAAGTGCTGCCACATCGCGCCGGGCAGTGTCGATCAGGCGCCGCGCCGCGCGCCCCTCGGCATGCACCGACGACGGATTGGCGACGAGATCGAGCGCGGCAATCATCGCCTCGCGCGCCTCGGCAATGAGCGGCGCGCTGGCATTGTAGTCGAGATAGGCGCGTGCTGCGGCCATTTTCACCCAATCGATCCCGTCAAGACCCTTTCCGCAAGGATAGCGCGTTATTTCCTTGAAATTGCAAGGCAAGACGTCCTATTTACGCGGCTTGCGGCGAGGATGGCCGGGCCGTCACGGCTGGCTATCCAGTTTTGAACAATTCTAAACTAGCTTCTAAGAAGACGCTTGCCCTGCGTCAAGGCCCGGAAGGGCTGGGGCTGGAGTAAGAATTGTTCCGGGCGCCGCGCATTCGTATGCCATTTGGAGTATTTCATGCCTGAGGTCATTTTCACCGGTCCGGCCGGCCGCCTGGAGGGCCGCTACCAGCCTTCCAAGGAGAAGAGCGCGCCGATTGCCATCGTGTTGCATCCGCACCCGCAATTCGGCGGCACGATGAACAACAAGATCGTCTATGACCTCTTCTACATGTTCCAGAAGCGCGATTTCACCACGCTTCGCTTCAACTTCCGCGGCATCGGCCGCAGCCAGGGCGAATTCGACCACGGCACCGGCGAATTGTCGGATGCCGCCGCAGCGCTCGACTGGGTGCAGTCGCTGCATCCGGATTCCAAGAGCTGCTGGGTGGCCGGTTATTCCTTCGGCTCCTGGATCGGCATGCAGCTTCTGATGCGCCGGCCCGAGATCGAGGGCTTCATCTCGATCGCGCCGCAGCCCAACACCTATGATTTCTCGTTCCTGGCGCCCTGCCCGTCATCGGGTCTGATCATCCATGGCGATGCCGACAAGGTGGCGCCGCCCAAGGATGTGCAGGGCCTGGTCGACAAGCTGCACACGCAAAAGGGCATCACCATCACGCAGAAGACCTTGCCAGGCGCCAACCACTTCTTCGCCAACGACGCCGATCTGCTGCTCGAGGAATGCGCCGACTATCTCGACCGACGGCTGGCCGGCGAATTGTCCGATCCGCGGCCGAAGCGGCTGCGCTAAGAGCAATTCCAGGAAAAGTGTAAACGGGTTTTCCGTCCGGAATTGCGTCAAAACAAAAACTCCCGGTCCGATGCCGTCACAGTCGTGCCCATCATGGGCGCGACAATGCCATTTCGGCTGATCCAAACGGTGAAGCCAGCCTGACATGTGGCGCGGCTCGGCTGAACGGTGCACAATGCCGGTTCAGCCAGCGCAAGAAGGCATGACCGATCATGTACCAGCCTCCCCATTTCCAGGAAACGCGGCCGGACGTCCTGCACGGGCTGATCCGGACGCATCCGCTGGGGTTGCTGATCTCCAACGGCACCGATGGCCCGGTCGCCAATGCCATTCCTTTCCTGCTTGATGCAGAGGTTGGGCCGAATGGCCGGCTGCGCGCCCATCTGGCCAGGGCCAACCCGCAATGGCGTCAGCTGGCCGACAATCCGACATCGCCGGTGCTGGTCGTCTTCCAGGGCGCCGACGCCTATGTGACGCCGTCCTGGTACGAGACCAAGCGCGAGACCGGCAAGGTCGTGCCGACCTGGAACTACGCCATTGTCCAGGTGCGAGGAACCGTCAGAGTGATCGAGGATTCCGCCTGGATCGCACAGCAGATCACCGAGCTGACGCTGTCGCAGGAAGGCGCCCGCGAGGCACCCTGGGCGGTGACCGATGCGCCGCCGACCTTCATCCAGTCGCAAATCAAGGGCATTGTCGGGCTTGAGATCGAGATCGCCGAAATCAGCGGCAAGTGGAAAGTCAGCCAGAACCGGCCTGTCGCCGACCGCGTCGGTGTCGCCGAAGGGCTGGAGAAGGACGCCGCCGGCGCGCCCGACATGGCTCGGCTGGTGCGGAGCTGGGGTGGCATCGACAGCTAGCTGGGGTGGTCTTAGATGGTTCCAAAGGCGTCAGCAATTCAGTTGCCTGCCGGCGCTGCTCCAATGCGGAAATTCGTCTGTCTCGGCGCATCGTTTTGGTTTGGTTTGCGAGCCCGACGGAATAGGCGGAACGTAGTTTTTGCCACCGGCAACCCCGACGCCGTGTAGCGGAAGATACATCCCAGCCGGCCAAGCACCATCGCGCAGACGATGGCAACAGCACAGCCAAGGCCGAATCCGGCGACAGTGTCGCTCGGATAGTGCGCGCCGATAAAGATTCGGGTCGATGCGACCGACAAGGTTGCAGCCAGCAGCACCCATCTGCGCTGGGGCAACAACAGCAGCGCAATGCCGAAAATGACACCCATGGTCGTGGCATGGCCGGATGGGAAGCTGGCAAAGCGCGCCTCCATGGAAAAAGGATGCAGCGACAGATCGCCGAGCTTGTCGAAATTCATTGGCCTGGCTCTGCCCACGCCATATTTCAGCACGTTGACGACCATGGCCGAGAGTGCGATCGAACCCAGCACCATGAAAGCAAAGCAGGTCCAGTTGTAGAAGGTCATCCGCGCGCGCCGGGAAAGGCTGCGCCAATCCGTCAGATTCGCAGCAATCAGCACCAGTACCGACGGGACAAGATACCAGCCGCCTAGGCCGAAGAAGGTAAAAAACTCGGCGATGCGGAAGACATTGGTCGAGCCTGAAGCCCACTGCCTCGCCATGGTGCCCGCAAGATGGTCGAACCGGAGCGACACCGCGATCGTCAGCAAAAGCCAGGCCACGACCCAGACCGACCACAGGATTTTCGGGTAGCGCGCCGGGCGCGTCGCCAGGCGATGCCGTACAATCCCGAAAGTATCGCGGAAATTATCGACAGACTGCCGGAGCATGGCAGGCATAGCGGCACGCGCCGGTGATGGCGACTTCGTCAACATGCGGAGCTCGAAGCGATCATCGAAGAGATATCAGTTCGCCACACGGTACAGGCCGAGCGACAATTTATCACCTGACGAATAGTTGATGCCGTCGATTTCAGCGACGCGGCTGGCCTTCTTGCCTTGCCCTGCCAGCAGGTCATCCAGCCGTTTTTCATCGCCGACCGGCGCCAGGCCCAAAGCGCAGGCCGGATCGCCAAGCAGATGTTGCGCAACCCCATCGACATCGGTCAGTACCGTCTTTGTGCCCACCAGAAATACCAGGCTCGGTTCGTGATATTGCGCGGAGGCGAGCACGCTCATCTCACAGGGACGATCGGCGCGAACCGCAGCCTCGATTTCCCGGCTCATCCAAATCGGTTTCAGTGACGGCACGATGACACCGAACAGCAGGGCGTAGGTTATACCGGCGCAAACCGCAGCCCCGCCGATGCGGACCAGCGGCACCAGCTTCTGGCGCGAAACAGCGAGGTAGCCGGCGCCCAATGCTGCCGCGGCGGCCGGAACGCTCCACCATAAAAATGTCTTCATGAGATAGATCGGCGCACCGACGCAAAGCACGGCGAGACCGACTGTCACCAGGACGGTGCCGAATGCGGTCGCCCACCACAGCCATGTCTGCCAGCGCCTGAGCGGCGCATTTGCCTCTTGCGGTGTCAGCGTCACAAGCCAGCCGATGAGCAGGGCCATGCCGGGATAGGCCGGCAGCAGATAATGCGGCAGTTTCGTCGGGATCAATTCGAAGACCAGCCAGAACGGAATGTACCAGGCGAGGCAGAAACGCAGGCGCGGATCGTCGCGCAATCGGTTGAGCGCCTGCAGTCCGGCGCCGAGCGCCACAAGGCCGAACGGCCACATGAACAGGCAATAGGTCAGCACGTAGAAGCCCGGCGGAACGCCGTGCGACTCCTCGCCTTGCGCGACCTTGCCGAGCATATCCTTGCCGACGGCCTGCTGCAGGAAGGCGCCGTTGCTCTTCCAGCTGATAAGGGCGAGCCAGGGCAGCACGATGAGCAGAACCAGAGCCAGCCCTCGCGCCGCTTTCAGCTTTGCCAGCCAGCACCAATCGCGCTCGAAGGCAACCAGCGTGAGCACCGTCAGCGCCGACAGCAGCGGTGCAATCGGCCCCTTGATGAGGATCGCCGCCCCCTGCGCCGCCCAGAAAATCCACGGCAGATGGCCGGCGACCGGCTCGTCGCGGCGCGATGCCAGATAAATCTGCGCCAGCGCGCCTTGCGCCAGAACGCAGCAGGCAAGCAGCATCGCGTCGGTCTTGGCGTCGCGGCCTTCGAAGGCGGTGGCGAAAATCGCCGCCATGACCAGGCCGGCGGCAAGACCGGCATTGGCGCCGAACAGATTGGCCCCGGTCCAGGCGATTGCGACGACGGCGATGGCGATGCCCAGCGCCGAGACCAGCCGGTAAATCCAGATCGGCGCCTGTGCCCCCTGGCCGCTCAGCGTCACCGCCGCCGATTGCAGCCAGTAGATGCCGATCGGCTTTTGGTAGCGCGACGCGTCCTGGAAGCGGATGTCGACATAGTCGCCGGTCTCCGTCATCTGCTTGGTCGCCTGGACGAAGCGCGGCTCGTCGCGGTCGAGCGGCGGCAAAGAGGCCAGTCCCGACGCCGTCATCATCAGGCTGAACAGGAAGAGAAAGATGTAGTTCCTGCTCATTTCGACACCGGACAGACTGAATTTGGCGGGACTGGTGGCTCAGTCGACCTTGGTCATCGCCGCCTTGCGCTCATTGGCGATGAGCCATAAATTTCTGACATAGATCACCATGCCCATGGCCTGGCCGGCGATGAACACCGGATCCTCACGCTGGATGGCGTAGACGAGCAGCAGCCCGCCGCCGAACAGCGAGAAGAACCAGAAAGCGATCGGCACGACGCTGCGCTTGGCCTTTTCCGAAGCGATCCACTGCACCAGGAAGCGCATGGTGAAGAAGAACTGGGCAACGAAGCCGAGCAGAACCCAGGCGTCGAACTGCTTGACGAAAACCTGGTGCAGCCAGGTCGCCAATTCCTGAAACACGTTAGCCATGCGTGATTTCCTCTACCTTTGGCATTCTGCGGCGCCGGCGCCGAAGCCACCAGACGCCGGCGAGATCGAGCGCGCCCTGCAGGCCGCGATCGAAGATGCCGTAATTCGACTTGCCGTGGCGGCGCGAGCGGTCGACGACGTCGCAATGGACGACGCGGTAGCCTTCCTGGATGACCAGGGCCGGAACGAAACGATGCGTGCCGTCGAAGAAGGGCAGTTTGCGCAGGATATCGGTGTGGATCGCCTTCAGGCCGCAGCCGGTGTCGCGGGTGTCGTCATGCAGGATCGCGCCGCGCAGCCAGTTGGCGAAACGCGATGCCAATTGCTTGATCTTGCTGTCGCGGCGCTTCAACCGCTGCCCCTGCGCGGCGCCGAAATCGGGCCCTGCCCGACGCAGCGCATCGACCAGCACGGGGATATATTGCGGGTCGTTCTGGCCGTCGCCGTCGATGGTGGCGATTATCGAGCCGCGCGCCGCCCAGGCGCCCGAGCGCACCGAAAGCGACTGGCCGGCGGATTTTTCGTGCCGAAGCTGCCGAAGCGGAAACGGACGTTTGGCGGCTTCAGCGGCAAGCACCGAAGCGGTGTCGTCAGTCGAACCGTCATTGACAACGATGATTTCGAAGTCGCGCCCGGTCATCGCCGCCTCGATCTCGTCGATCAGCAGCGGCAGGTTCGCCGCCTCGTTGCGGCAGGGAATGACGATGGATATCAATGCGTCCGGCATATCGCGTCGGGCTCTGTCACAAGATATGGCATTCGGTGGATGCCGTGCGGTGCCGTTCCAGCGGATCGAACCCGTTGGCGCGGCGCCTCATTACGCCAGCCGACAGGATGAAGCAAGCATGCGCGGCAGTGCAGAATAGGCTGTCCATGCCGGCGCAAAATCGGAAACCACTTTTGCTTGACGCGCTTGGATGCTAAACGCCCGCGTTCAGGCCATGCCGGGCCGTTCGGACCCGGCGCTTTCAGGAAGAAACAATGCCCGCCTTCAAGTCCGATTTCCTGCGCGTCATGAGCGAGCGCGGCTTCATCCACCAGATTTCGGATGAGACCGGGCTGGATCAACTTTTCGCGAAGGAAACCGTGACCGCCTATGTCGGCTACGACGCCACGGCGACCAGCCTGCACATCGGCAATCTGATATCGGCGACCATGCTCTACTGGATGCAGGAGACCGGCCACCGGCCGATCGCACTGATGGGCGGCGGCACCTCGATGATCGGCGACCCGTCCTTCCGTGACGACCAGCGCAGCCTTTTGACGCCCGAGGCGATCGCCACCAACATCGAGGGCATCAAGCGAATTTTTGGCCGCATCCTGCGCTTCGGCGACACTGGCAACGACGCCATCATGGTCAACAATGCCGACTGGCTGATGAAGCTCAACTATGTCGAGTTCCTGCGCGATGTCGGCCGCCACTTTTCGGTCAACCGGATGCTGACCTTCGACAGCGTCAGGCTGCGGCTCGAGCGCGAACAGTCGCTGTCCTTCCTCGAATTCAACTACATGATCCTGCAAGGCTATGATTTCGTCGAGCTCAGCCGCCGCCACGACTGCCGGCTGCAGATGGGCGGTTCGGACCAGTGGGGCAACATCATCAACGGCGTCGATCTCGGCCACCGCATGGGCACGCCGCAGCTTTATGCGCTGACCACGCCGCTGCTGACGACATCGTCGGGCGCCAAGATGGGCAAATCGGCCAAGGGCGCGGTGTGGCTGAACGGCGACCTCTTCTCGCCCTATGATTTCTGGCAATACTGGCGCAACACCGAGGATGCCGACGTCGAGCGCTTCCTGAAGATCTTCACCCGGCTGCCGCTTTCGGAGATCGCGCGGTTGGCCGCCCTTGGCGGCTCGGAGATCAACGAGGCCAAGAAGGTGCTGGCCACAGAAACCACGGCCATCGTGCACGGCCGCGAGGCGGCGCTCGCGGCCGAGGAAACCGCGCGCAAGACGTTCGAGGAAGGCGTGACGGCCGAAACCCTGCCGAGCGTCGAGGTGGATGGCGCAGCGCTGGAAGCTGGCATCGGCATCCTGTCGCTGCTGGTCACCGCGGGCCTTGCCGGGTCGAACGGCGAGGCGCGCCGGCATATCCAGGGCGGCGCCGTGCGCCTCAACGACCAGCCGGTGGCGGACGACCGGCGGATGGTGACGCCTCAGGATTTGAGTCCGGAAAACGTCGCAAAGCTTTCAGTGGGCAAGAAAAAGCACGTGCTTGTGCGGCCTGCCTGAGCCATCTTCTGGGATCCTCAGCGATACTCGAAGATCGACCGGAAAATGCCCGGCGCGATTACCGATAGCGGGTTGATGTCCAGCACCGGCTTGTTGGCGTTGCCCTTAAGTCGGTAGGTGACGCCGATCAGGCCTCGGTCGCGGCCGTTGCCGAGCAGAACGCCGACCAACGGCAACTCGCCGAAGATGCGGTTGAGGCCATAGGCCGGCATGAAGGTTCCGGTCATGTCCATATTGTTGTTCTGGTCGTAGAGCGTGCCTTGGAAGGTGGTGCCGATGCGCGGGCCGCGCAGCACGCCATTCGCCAATTTCAAATAGCCCGACCCCTTGTCGATCTCGGTAAAGCCGCGCTCGAACTTTACCCGCGAAGTGTCGATCTTGCCCTTGACCGCTTCGTTCAGGCTGCGGCTGTCGCCGGCTGGCGTAGTCGATACGATGGACGCAAGCTTCGGTTCATTGACGATGAAGAAGTTGCTCGAATCGACCTGTCCCCGCATCGGGCCGTCGGCTGCGCCGCTGAGCGCCAGCGTGATCGATCCGCCTTCCATATGCTCGTAGATGTTGAGGAAGCGCAATATGGCGCCTGCGTCGGCCGACTTCATGGTGAGCGCGCGAGCACCATTGCCTGCCGTATTGCTGATGGTGATGGCGGCGCCGGAACTTGCCGCGGCGCTGACCTTGAGCCTGTTCACCCTGGAGCCGGCGGCACTGTAGTCGAGCTTCAAATTGGACAGGACCTCGTCATGGAACCCGCTTAGCGAATTGACGTCGGCGCTAACCGAAACCGCGTCCGTGCCGGTGGTTTTGGTGGCGGTATCGACATCGGAGGTGAACTGCTTGATCAGCGAGCGGGCATCGAGCGCGTTGCCGCTGACATCGACTGCGAAGCCCTTGCCCGACCGCTTCACCGTCACGGCGACATCGTCGCCCCGGTTCAAGGCGACTTTGCTGAAGCGGGCCGAAGACAGCGCGCCCTTGACCAGGACGACATCGCCTTCGACCGAAAAGCTCTTTCCGTCGAGGTCGAAGTCAGACAGCGTCGTGGTATCGCCGGACTTGCTCATGGTAAAAGTGGCATTGGCGGCAATGCCCGGCCCCTTGCTCCAGCCTGCCCAGGGAATGTCCAGCCTGGCGCTCGTCAGGTCAACGTCGACGTTCTGGCTGCCGCCTTCGCCGCTCTTGTCGATTGCCACCTTGATGGTGCCGGAAATCAGCGGCGACAGGCCAGGCATGGCGATGGCGCGCGTCTTGTCGTCGAGCACAAGCGCCACCTTGCGGCTGCGCGGCGGCCCGCCATCCCTGAGCGGCTCAACCAGATCGAGCTCGGCTGGAATGCCGTTCAGCCGCGCCTTGGCAGAGATCACCGCCTTGCCGGGCCCGACTTCGATCGAGCCGTCGGCATCGGTCACCATCTGGCCTTCGAACGGCTTGGCGAGCGACAGGTCCTTGTAGTCGAGCGATACCAGCCAATCGAGCTTCGACGTGTCGACGCCGGATTGCAACGGAATGTCGGCCTTGACGTGGCCGGTCACCGTGCCCGACAGGTCGTCCGGCAAGATGCCGACATGGCGCATGGCGTTGATCGGTTCGTAGGAGGCAAGTTCGGCGATGGCCGGCGCCTCGCCGGCGACGTCGATGTCGAGCGCGCCGATCACCGGCGGGTGGTTTGCCGCCTTTACCGACAGTGTGCCATTGCTTGCCGCCACGGTGCGGCCGCTCGGCATATAGACGCTGCCCGACGACAGCGCGACGTCGACATCGTTGCCGTGGAAGGAAACGACGCCGACGGCATCGCGTATCGGCGGGATGCGGCCGGCGGTGTCGAAACGCGAGCCCTCGACCTGGAAGCGGCCGAACACCTCGTCGGCCGAAAGCGGCACGCCGTTGCCGAGACGCCCCGGCACGACCTGGAACTGCAGGCTGGCATCGACGACGCGGCCGCCAAACAGGTTCTGCAGCACCCACAGCCGCGCGTTCTTGGCCGAGAACCAGGGCCACAATTGCTTGACGTGCGAGACCGCCATGTCGTGGACGTTGAGCGACACCGAGATACCCGGCGGTCCGTTGTCGATGAAGGAAACCGCAGCGGTTCCCAGCACTTCGCTCCCCGATCCCGACCTGATGCCGATCTGGTCGGCGACAAGCTTGCGGCTCTTGATCTGATAGACGCCGGCGATGCGGGCGAAGAAATTCAGCGCCGGCTCGGGCGATTCCGAAGGCGCCAGCGTCGAGCCGTCGCTGGTCAGGTCGTAACGATAGGAAGGCTCCTCGCCGGCCGCGCCGGTCGACGGCTTTGGCCCGATCGAGCCGGCGAAATTGAACGCCGAGCGCCCGGTCTTTAGAACCAGCCTGCCGACATCGATCTTGTTGGAGCCGGAGACAAGGGCGGCGTCGACATCGACATCGGCCGGCAACAGCCCGCGTGTGCCGAGGTCGAGCACCGAGCCGGTTAGCGACAGCGAGCCCGTCAGCCGCGAATCGGTCTCGCCCGAGCCTTCGGATCCCGTGAGCTTCAAAGCCATAGCGCCGGTTCGCCCGCCGGCCGCTGGCGTGGTCTCCGCGACATCCGCCATGTCGATGGCGGCGTTCAAGGCGGTGACGCGCATCGAGCTCGTATCGCGGGTGGCGGTGGCCGTGACGGTGAGCGCGCGGCCATCGACATCCGCCTCGGACGAGAACTCCATGCTGCCGGGGCCTGACTGCAGCACCGTCGCGTTGGCGATCGTTACCAGCTTGACCGATCCGGCCTCGGGCAGCTCGAACGCGACATTTCTAAGATCGATGCGGCGCATCGAATCCTCGCGCACGGCATCGAGTGCACGATTGACGTCACTGAAGACGGCGGCGGCCAGTTTTTCCGGATCGATGAGACCGTCTTGATTGCGCAGGCGCGCTGTCCAGTCACCACCCGACGGCATTGCCGCGGTGACGATATGGGCGTCGGAAATCCTGGCGCTGGTCAGCCGAACCTCGCCCGAAAGCAGCGGGATCAACCGGATGCCGAAGCGGACGCGCCCGGCATCGGCCATCGGCTTGCCGTCGGCCGTCTCGACGCTGACATCCTTGACCTGCAGCGCAATGAAGCTCGATCCGTCAAGTGTCAGGCTGGCAGGACCGACGGCGACTTTGACGTCGAAACCGGCCAGTTTCTCGATCGCCGTTTCGGCTTCCAACCGCAGCCGTTCGCTGCCGATGCCGGTGGCGCCGATGACGTAGACGGCGGCCGCTGCCAGCAGCACAAGGGCTCCAATGCCGGCAAACAGCCGGGCAAGGATGCGAAAGCCGCGGCCGATCCGTGCCTTGCCGAGCGGCGGCACGCGGCAAGCGGACGGGAAAGCCCCCAGGTCGGTGATCTCGTCACGCCTGAACCGGATTTTCTCGTGCTGCGGTTCTTCCTGATCCACGCAATTTTCCGTTGTGCGAATTCGATCGTGGACGAATCCCCGCCCGACACTATAACGACGCAGGCTAGAGCATGATGCCGAAAAGTGTGAGGCGGTTTTCTCGGACAAACGGTTTCCGTTTGTCCAGACATCATGCTCTATCTCTTTGATTTATGGCCGCGTAACCTCAAACAAGGGCATCGATATGGCTGATCTCGACATTGGCGACGTTGCGCCGCAATTCGATCTTCCGCGCGACGGCGGCGGCTCACTCAGCCTTGCCTCGATGCGGGGGAAGCCTGTTGTACTTTATTTCTATCCGCAGGACGACACCACAAGTTGTACCAATGAGGCGATCAGCTTTTCGCAGCTGAAGCCGGAGTTCGAAAAGGCCGGCGCCGTGGTGATCGGCCTGTCGCCGGACAGCGTGAAGAAGCACGACAAGTTCAAAACGAAATACGATCTCACCGTCGACCTGGTTGCCGACGAGGAGCGCAAGGTGATCGAGGCCTACAATCTATGGGTCGAGAAGACGATGTATGGCCGCAACTATATGGGCGTCGAGCGGGCGACGTTCCTGATCGGCAAGGACGGGCGGATCGCCGGGATCTGGCGCAAGGTCCGGGTGAAAGGCCATGCCGAAGCAGTGCTGGAGGCGGTCCGCGCGCTCTGAGGCGCCACCGATCTGGCCAACGCCGCGCAGTGCATTGGGGCATAAGACATATGCGGGTGGCTGACACCGTTGGCCACTAGCGCGCCCGCGAACGGCAAAACTTTGTTAACCCTAATAATGTGTAATCGGGCTTCGTTGGTGTCGTAACGAAAGCTTGGTCCCGTGAACCTAACCGGTCAGTCAGCGGTCTTCGGCAGGCGCAAGGAGCCGCATACGGTCATCATTGCGCGGGGCAATGAAATACGGCATTTCACCATCCGGCCGTGGCTCGTCGCCTTTCTCGGCTCGGCACTGGCGGCGATCGCCATCGGCTATCTCTTGGCGACCTCCTATCTCGTACTGCGCGACGATCTGATCGGCGCCACCACGGCCCGGCAGGCGCGCATGCAGCAGGCCTATGAAGATCGCATTTCCGCATTGCGCGCGCAGGTCGACCGCATCACCAGCCGCCAGCTTCTCGACCAAAAACTGATGGAAACCAAGGTCAGCGAATTGATCGAGCGGCAGAGCCAGCTCAGCCAGCGCCATGGCCGCCTCGGCCCGATTCTCGAGCGGGCCGAAAACGAAGTCGGGACGCCGCCAACCGCTGATGCCGCAGCGACAACAAAACCCGACGAACATGCCGAACTGACTGGCGGCGAGCCACTCGCCTATTCGGTCGCCAGCCTTGGTTCGGGCGACACCAGGCCATTCTCGCTGTGGTCGACACGTTCCGATCCGCTGCCCAGCGAAACGGCTGCGGACCGCGCCGACAAATTGTTCGTCTCGATCAATGATTCACTGAAGGCTATCGAGAGCCAGCAACTCACCCGCATCGAAACCCTGGCCGACAACGCCTGCAAGAACGCCGATGCCATCACCCAGGCGCTGGAAGCGGCCGGTCTGCCGGTCGACAGCGATTTCGGCAAAAACGAAAGCGATGTCGGCGGACCGCTGATCCCGCTTGACAGCTCGATGATGTTCGACAGCAAGGTCAAGGAACTGGACGAGGCGCTGGATACGCTCGACCAGTTGAAGAAAGAGGCGCGGCGGCTGCCGCTCGCCAACCCGGCGCCGGGCCACTCCGTCACCAGCCCGTTCGGCGTGCGCACTGACCCCATCCTCGGCACCGCTGCCCTGCACTCGGGCATGGATTTCCGCGCGCCGGTCGGCATGGCAGCCAAGGTCACGGCGGCCGGAATCGTTACCAAGGCCGGCTGGAACGGCGGCTATGGCCGCATGGTCGAGGTCGATCACGGCAACGGCTTTGCCACGCGCTACGGCCATCTGAGCGAGATCGACGTTGCCGTCGGCCAAAAACTCGCGGCCGGCGACATCATCGGCAAGACTGGCAGCAGCGGCCGCTCGACCGGCCCGCACCTGCACTACGAGGTCCGCCACAATGGCGAAGCCATCGACCCGCTGCTCTTCCTGACCGTCGGCAAGAAGGTCGAACAGTATTTGTAAGGTCAAGCCAGGCTGGTTGCTGCCCAACTTCGCCGCGCCCTGCCCGCTGGGCCGCAGGCATGCATCACCTTATCGCCACATTGCGATTGACGGCCTCCCGGAGCCGACAATATCGACGGCCAGGCCGTAGCGGGCGACGTCGCGGATGTCTGATATCCCCTGCCCGGCCAGCATCGGCCTGAGATAAGCTCCCGTCCCAATCTTGCGGTTCGATAATTCGGGATGGCGGTGCAGATGACGGCGGATCTCGACCATCCGATCGAGAATTCCGGCATCGATGCGGGGGCGCGGCACCGCCCGGTGCTGCCGACCGGTCAGGATTTGACATGGATGTCTCGCGGGAATTTGGTCAGCGTCTCATGGCCGGTCTCGGTCACCAGAATGGTCTCGCTGATCTCGATGCCCCAGCCATCCATCCACATGCCAAGAATGGAGTGCAGGACGTTGCCGGGTTGCAGCGCGGTCTTGTCGCCGGGCCGCAGGCTGATCGTGTGCTCGCCCCAATCCGGGGGATAAGCGACGCCGATGGAGTAGCCGATGCGCGATTCCTTCTTCAGCCCGTAGCGCTGGATAACCTTGCGCCATGCGGCCTCGACCGCTTCGGCTGTGGTCCCCGGCCTGACCGCGTCGAGCACCGCATCCATGCCTTCGATCACCGCCTTTGCGGTGTCGGAGACACGGGCCGGCGTCTTGCCGAGCTGCATCGTTCGGGCGAGGCCTGCGGCATATCGGCGGCAAACGCCGGCGAGTTCGAGCGCGATCGTCTCGTCCTTGCCGAACCTCCGGTCGCTCCACATGATGTGCGGAGCCGATGCATTCTCGCCGCCGAGGATCGTCGGCGGGAGTGCCGTGATGTCGCCGGCGAAGTCTGGACTGCCGGCAATCTGCGCCGCCTGGATCGCGGCAATCGCATCGCATTCGCGCACGCCTGGCGCGATGACTTCGAAGGCCCGCGCGACAGCTGCTTCAGCCAAGGTCGACGCCTTGCGCAGGTAGGCGATTTCCGGCGCGGATTTCACGGCGCGGATCCAGTTCACCAGGAGGTCGGCGTCGTGCCATTTCGCATTGGGCAGGCCAGCGACCAGCCGGGCATGCGCCTTCGGCGAGAAATAATAAGCTTCGAGCTCGATGCCGATATGTCTCGCGCCCCAGCCCTTGGCGACGATGCAGGCCGCTATCCAGTCCATCGGATGGCGATCAGCGCGCTGCACGTGGTCCTCGGGGAAGCCGACCACATTCTCCGGCTTCATCCAGGCCGTCAGCAAGCCGCCTGCCGCATCCATGGCGCGGCCGATCCAGACCGGCTCGGCCTCGTTTTCGATCGGGACAAGCACGACCTGCGGCGTGTAGAACGACCAGCCGTCATAGCCGGTGATGTAATGCTGGTTGGCGACATCGTTGACGACCAGCAGTTCCAGCCGACGCGCCGCCATCTCGGCGCGGATCTTCTTGAGCCGCCGCTGGTACTCATCGCGCGCAAAAGGAAATTCGATCATCGGTTTTCCTGCTGGATCACTGGTCGGGCGAGCCCCGCGCCCGCCTGACGTCATTCACCATTGCGGTGGTTTCAGCCCGGCTGCAATCGGCCAGCGCGGCGCATGGGACAGGTCCTGCACCGCGTCTGGGAACCATTCCGAATTATTTTTGAATTCCATTTGACTGAATAAATTGCCTGTGCAAGTCTTAGCCTTCCTAAAGGGCGCGGGACATGGCACTGCGGGGAACCAATCAGGAGTTCGGGCGGCCTTACAACCGGCGCATCGTGCTGGAGTCCATCCGCCTTCACGGTCCCATAGCTCGCGGCGACATTGCCAGCCGGGTCGGCCTCACCGTCCAGACCGTATCGACCATCGTTCGCGAGCTCGAAGAGCATGGCTATCTGTTGTCGCTGCGCGAAGAGCCGCGCGGCCGCGGATTGCCGCCGGCGACGCTCAGGATCAACCCCGAGGGCGGCTATGCCGTCGGGGTCCACCTCACCCCGATGGGCATCGACGCGGCGCTGATCAACCTCAGCGGCGATGTCATCGAGAGCACACACCGCGAGGCGCCGCATGCCACGCCCGACCATGCCTTCGAGCTGATCGGCGCGATGGTGCCGGAATTGACCGCGCTGCGGCCCGGCGGCCGCGTGCTTGGCATCGGCATGGCACTGCCCGGGCCGTTCGGCGTGGAATCGATGAGCTTCGTCGGCCCGACGACCATGGCCGGCTGGAAGGATGTCGCGCTGCCGGAACGGCTGGCGGCGTCGACCGGGCTGCCGGCCTTCTTCGAGACCGACATGGCGGCGGCGGCCATGGGCGAACGGCTTTACGGTCTCGGCTCCGGTTATTCCGAATACTACTACCTCTATTTCGGCGTCGGCCTCGGCGGCGTCATCGTCCATGACGGCGCGGTGATGCGCGGCGCCTGGGGCAATGCCGGCGAAATCGGACACATCCCTGCCGTTCCCGGCGGCGAACCTTGTCCATGCGGCAACAGCGGCTGCCTCGAACGGTATCTCTCGCTCGAAGCACGTCGCCGCCGCAACGTCAGCGACGCCGCCTGGGTGGCCGAGATCGCGCCGATCTTCCGCAACGCCATCGTCACCATCGAGAATGTGTTCGACCCCGAAACCGTCATCCTCGGCGGGCTTGCGCCCACCGAGCTGCTGGAAAAGCTGGTCGGCGCGGCGGGACAGCTTCCCAATTCGGTCTCGGCGCGGCGCGACCGCAAGACACCGCGCGTGACCGTGGCGACCGGCGGCAAGCATTCGGTGCTGCGGGGCGCTGCTGCATTGGCCG
This sequence comes from Mesorhizobium sp. C264A, assembly GCF_040324515.1. Lineage (NCBI taxonomy): Bacteria > Pseudomonadati > Pseudomonadota > Alphaproteobacteria > Hyphomicrobiales > Phyllobacteriaceae > Mesorhizobium > Mesorhizobium sp. C264A. The sequence continues at coordinate 2,083,224 of NZ_JAMYVY010000001.1, forward strand.
TTTCGGGCGTGCTGTCGCCGCGCTTCGGCCAGATGTTCATTGCCGAGCGCGAGCGCCGGTCAGACCTCATGCACAGCAAGGGAGTGGCGGCATGACCGAACCGCTGCTGGTACTCGAAAACGTCACCAAGAATTACGGCGCCATTCATGCGCTGAGGGGCATCAGCTTCTCGATCGGCAAGGGCGAAGTCGTGGCGCTGCTCGGCGACAACGGCGCCGGCAAGTCGACACTGGTCAAGATCATCGCCGGCGGCCTCGAGCCGAGCTCCGGCCGCATGCTGTTCGAGGGCAAGGAATTCCTGGCGAAAACGCCGGCCGAGGCCAAGGCTGCCGGCATCGAGACCGTCTACCAGGACCTGTCGCTCTGCACCAATGTCGACGTCGTCGCCAATTTCTTCATGGGCCGCGAAATCACCCGCAAGGTTCTCGGTGTCCCCATCCTCGACGAGCGCGCCATGGAGGCCGTGGTCGGCAAGGCGCTGGCAAGTGCCGGCACCCGCATCCCGTCGCTGCGCACCAATGTCGAGCATCTCTCGGGCGGCCAACGCCAGGCCATCGAGCTCAACCGCTTCGTGCACTGGGGCGGCAAGCTGGTGCTGCTTGACGAGCCGTTCGCGGCACTCGGCGTCGAGCAGACCAGGCGCGGTCTCGAGATGATCCGCCAGGTGGCCAACCAGGGCATCGGCGTCGTCATCATCACCCACATCATGCAACAGGCTTTCCAGGTCGCCGACCGGATCGTGGTGATCCGGCAAGGCGTCGTGGCCGGCGATGTCGCACGCAACAAAACAAGTCCCGATGCGGTGATCAACATGATCACCGGTGAGACGCTTGCCGGTGCCGGACCGGCAGGTTGAGGGACAAAAGAGGGGTCCGGTATAACAGAGGAGCGAACGACATGAAGCGAATACTGGTTCTTGTCTTCGGTATCCTGGCACTGGCTCTTGCCTCGCTCACGCCGGCAATGTCCCAGACCAAGGGAACCGTCTATTATATGGTCCCGACCCTGCTCGATGAATTCCAGACCGGCTCGGTGAGCGCGCTGGAGCTGTTCCTCAAGCAGGTCGGCTATGAGGTGAAAACACTCAACGCCGACAACAAGACCGACGCGCAGCAATCGCAGATGAACGACGTCATTGCGCTGAAGCCGGCGGCGATCATCCTGGCCGCCGTCGATTTCAACGCGCTGAAGCCGTCCATCGAAGCGGCGCGTGCAGCCGGCATCCCGGTGGTCGAGTTCGACCGCCAGATCACCTCGACCCCGTCCGATTTCACCTCGGTGGCGGGCACGGTCGAGATCGGCTACGTCGCCGCCGAGCAGGCGCAAAAGCTTCTGACCGCCAAGAACGGTTCGGTGAAGGGCAAGATCCTGCAGGTGCTCGGCGATCCCGGCGATCCCTACACGCTCGACATCCAGAAGGGTTTCGAGGAGAAGTTGAAGGCGTTTCCTGACGTCAAGATCATCTCGCTGCCGGCCATGCAATGGGAAGCCAGCAACGCCGGCACGATCGTTGCCGACCAGATGCTCGCCAACCCCGACATCGACCTGATCTTCAGCCATGCCGCGCACCTGTCGGTCGCAGCCGTCGCCTCGCTCGAGGCCGCCGGCAAGAAGCCGGGCGACGTCATGCTGATGAGCTCGAACGGCGCTCCGGTCGGTCTCGACCTGATCCGCAAGGGCTGGCTCAATGTCGAAGTCGAGCAGCCGCTCTACGCGCAGGCCGCGGCCGTGGCGATGTTCATGGACAAGATCGCCGGCAAGCAGGAAATCAAGCCTGGCGAGTATGACGTGCTCGGCTTGAAGTCGACCGTGACCAAGGAGAGCTGGGGCCCCAACATCAAGATCCCGGGCGCCGCCATCACCAAGGAAAACGTCGACAATCCGGCCTTCTGGGGCAACCAGAAGCCGCCGACGGACACGATCAAGTCTGTCGAATAGTCGCCTAGCGAAGCGCTCCGGGCCATTGCGGCCCGGAGCCTGCCCATTCACGACGCCGCGTCCCAGGACACCGTGGCGAACCTAAACCCGCGCCTGAACCCGACGAAATCGAGTTGATTTCTCAGCCTGATTTTCTCGGGGGCGCCAACCGGATCAGCCCATGAACCCGCGCAGCCGCAAAGCCCTGGAGTTCGTCCTCGACAACCTCGTCTGGTTCATGCTGATCTTTGTGCTGGTTGTCTTTTCCGTCTTCGTCCCCAACTACTTCCAGCTCGGCATCTTCGCCAACATCATCGAGGCCTCGAGCGTTCTCGGCGTGATGTCGATCGGCCTGTCGCTGGTCATCATTGCCGGCCATATGGACCTGTCGGTGGAATCGGTGGCCGCACTCAGCGCCATGGCGGTCGGCATCCTGTTCTGCTCATCCGGCATCGGCATGGGCATACAGCTCAATCCGCAATGGCTGATGGTTCCGGTTTCGCTGCTGGTTGCGCTGGCCGTCGGCGGCCTCATCGGCGCCTTGAACGGCTATCTCGTGGTCAAGGTGAAGATGAGCGCCTTTATCATTACGCTGGCGTCCTACATCTGGGTGCGCGGCCTGGTGCTGGTGATTTCCGGCGGCCGCTCGGCACAGGATCTGGCGCCGGCCATCCGCTGGTTCGGCATCCAGCGAATGGCCGGCCTGCCGCTGACCGCCTGGATCGCCGTCGCCTGTTTCGTCCTGTTCTCGCTGATCATGGCCAAGACGCCGTTCGGCCGCCACCTCGTGATGATCGGCGGCAACGAGACCGCGACCTTCCGCGCCGGCATCCGCGTCAACCGCAATCTGATCATCGCCTTCGTACTTGCCGGCGCCATTGCCGGCCTCGCCGGCTGGCTGCTCGCCATCCGCACCTCGGGCGCCACCGCCAATCTCGGCACCGGGCTGTTGTTCAACGCCTTTGCCGCGGTCGTCATCGGCGGCGTCAGCCTGAAAGGCGGTGTCGGCACCTTGCCCGGCGTCTATGCCGGCGTGCTGCTGCTCTCCTCCATCAACACGGCAATCAACCTGATGGGCCTGCCGGCCAATTTCACCCAGGTGATCCATGGCCTGCTGGTGCTCGCCGCCGTGCTGCTCGACGCCTTCAAGCAAACCATTCGCCAAAGACTGGCATAGGAGACGGCTGGCATGACAGGACGGCTTGAGAACAAGGTCGCGCTTATCGTCGGCAGCGCACGCGGCATCGGCAAGGGCATTGCGCTGCGCTTTGCCGAGGAAGGCGCAAGGCTGGTCCTGGCCGACAGCGAGGCCGAAGCCGGCCAGGCGACCGCGGACGAGCTCGGCGCGGATTTCATTCGCACCGACATCTCGCAAATGGCCGATGCAGAAGCTGCGGTGGCGCTGGCGCTGAGCCGCCATGGCCGCCTCGACATCGTCGTGCAGAATGCCGGCATCTATCCCTGGCAGCTGATCGAAAACACCAGCCCGGACGACTGGGACCGGGTGATGGCGGTCAATCTGCGCGGCACGTTCAACGCCACGCTGGCGGCGCTGGCGCCGATGAAGGTGCAAGGTTACGGGCGCATGCTCTACACCTCGTCGATCACCGGTCCGCACGTCACCAGCCCCGGCCACGGCCACTATGCCGCCAGCAAGGCCGGCATCAACGGCTTCATCCGCTCGGCGGCGCTGGAATTTTCGGGCTACGGCATCACCGTCAACGGCGTCGAGCCCGGCAACATCCTGACCGAAGCGGTCGAGCTGCATCGCGGCGCCGCCTACATCAAGAACATGGAGGATTCGATCCCGCTCGGACGCCTCGGCAGTCCGCGCGACGTCGCCAACGCCTTCCTGTTCCTCGCCTCCGACGATGCCAGCTACATCACCGGCACCACCATCGTCGTCGACGGCGGCCAGTTGCTCCCCGAAGGCAAGGATTTCCGGCTGCTGCCGCCGTGATCAGCCGGATTTCTTGTACAGCAGCAACTCAGGCCGGTACTCGAAGTGCATGGTGTCGTAGTGATACCAGCGCCCGCCCCAGATGAAGCCGTTTTTCTCGAACAATTCCACGATTTCCAGCGGAATCCGGTTCTTGAAGGGAATGTGGGCCTTCGGGTTGGTTTTGTTCCTGTTGTTGTACCAATAGTCGGAGAAGCCGACATTGATATCGAAGGCCGCTCCGAACGAGTGAACGCTCAACCGGTCGGTGCCGGCGATCGGCCGCCAGACAAAGCCGCCGCCGGGCTTGAGCCCGTAACGGCTCAGCTCCGCGGGCATCGCCTCAAGCGCAGCGGAGACCTTGCCCAGCCGGTCGTTGATGCCGAAAATCCTGGTGACCTGCACGGTCTTCTTGCCGAGCTTCGGCAACCATTTGACGTTGGCGATGTGCTTGCCCACCTCGGCGGCACTTGCCCCGTAGAGCTTCTCGAAGAAAGGTTCATTGCGGATACGGCCGGGATCGAAATCCTCCGCCGGGACCAGCGCGCCCTCGGCTGCTCTGGGATAGACGTAGCGAAACATGTCTTCGATGTCGGGGCTCTCAAGCAGCGCGTCGGCGTCGCGCGCCTTGCCGTCGTTCCACACCATGGTGGTGCCGTCGGTCCAGGTCAGGACATTGCCCGAAATGGTGAAAAGGCCGGGATAGGCCTTGAGCAAGGCTGCCTTGGCGGCGGGCTGGTCGACGCCGTCGCCCACATTCCCCGCATAGGCGAAGCGCCCAATACCAGAGATTGCCAATGCCAATAGCAGCTGTGACATCAGCCGCCGTGGATGGTCGATCATTGTGCTGCCTCCGCGAGGGCTTTCATTCATCGTGCATTTAACAAGGCAGCTGTACCATGCTGGTCGAATCGAACGGGAGACAAAATCATGTCAAAAACCTTCACTGCTTTGATCCGGATGACGTTTACATTCATTTGCCTGGTCGGCCTGGCCTCGTCAGTTTCTATCCTTTTCCCCGCCACCGCGTCGGCCCAGCGCATGCAGAAATGCGCCGATGAAGGCGGCACGTGCCGCCTGCCCTACCCCTCGGAAGTGGTCTACGGCGCGCGCGGCCAGACCACCTCCCGCTTCTTCGATCGTCGTTCCGTGCCTTGCTCGAATCGCGTCTTCGGCGACCCGGCGCCCGGCCGCGACAAGGCCTGCTATATTGCGAGGCGCGATAGCGGTAATGATTATGGTGACAACGACGACGACAATTACGGCAATGATGACAATTACGGCGATAATGATTACGGCCAGGGCCGCGGCAGATGGGTGGCCTGCGCCTCGGAGGGGCGGTTCTGCGAGTTCCGTGGCCGCAAAGTGGTGAGATACGGGGCGCGTGGCCAGTACGTCCAGGGCGTATTCAGGAACGGCGTCACATGCAGCGTCGACGCCTTTGGCGAGGATCCCATCCGCCGCGTGAAGAAGAACTGCTACGTCAAGCGATAGACTAGCGCGCCAGGAAAGAACGGCGGCTGCGGCTCATTGCGGCCGCGCCCGGCATTCGGGATATGCGGGCCGGATATGGTGGGCGATGGCGGGCTCGAACCGCCGACATCTTCGCTGAGAACGCTGTCGTCAACTCGACCGCTGTGAACCCTTATCGCGGCACGGTGACACGGCACCTACGCCGATATCGAAGCCGTATGCGAACAACATCGACAAGTACACGCTTGCCCGCATCTGCGAGCCGAAACAGGAAGAAGTGGCGGAGCCGATCGTCGCGGGCGTGGGTCGAACTTGCTCTGCAGCTGCCATCCAGACGGAAGACATTTGTGTATATTCCGCTTTGGCGACGCGCCGTAATGGCCTCTTGTACTTAGTCCACCGTGCGACGCGAAGGGCCGGTGCATGTGTCCTCTGGCGAGACATGAAACGGACTGCACCCGCAGTAATGGCCAGTCTATCGCCAGACTAGCTGCGAGGTCACCGCTCATGCTATTTTGGGGCCTTCTCGTTGATGTGGGAAGAGGCAGGCCTTGCTTGGCGACGTATTCATCAACTACCGACGGCAGACCGATTCCGGCGTGGCGGGCCGCGTCTACGATAATCTGAACCGCGCGCTTCCTGATGCATCCATCTTCATGGACGTCGACAAGCTCAACCCCGGCGATGACTTTGAGGTGGCGCTTGCCCGCAGTTTGGCCAGCTGCAAAATCATGCTGGCGATCGTGGGGCCGCAGTGGGCCGCGCTTACCGATGAGCAGGGCCAGGTTCGGCTGGAGTCCCCCGACGACTTCGTGCGCAAGGAGATCCGTACGGCACTCCAGGCTGGGGTGCGCGTCATCCCCGTGCTCGTCAACGGCGCCAGCATGCCAAAGAAAAGCGCCTTGCCACCCGATCTGCAGGACCTGGCCAAGCGTCAAGCCATGGAGGTCCGCCACGAGCGCTTCAACGACGATATGGCGGCGATTGCGTCGGCGATAGCGAAGCCAGCGGCGCGGCAGCCGAGGCTCTGGCTGCTGTACGGGCTGGTCGCGATGATCGCGCTCGGCATCGGCGGGACAACGGTGGCGTTGTGGCCGAGGCCCTCCCCTTTGCCGTCGCCTATCGAGCCCGCAGCGATCGAGGCCAAAGGGTGCAAGGAAGGATTCGTCTGGCGATCGGCGATCTTCGGCGACAGCGTGTGCGTGAGTCCTGCCGACTACGGCGAGGTGCAGGCGCAGAATGCCAATGCCCGCAACAATCGTTCGCCGACCGGCGGACCTTACGGCGACAGCACCTGCCGCGACGGCTACGTCTGGCGTGAAGCGTTCGAGAGCGACTTGGTCTGCGTCACCCCTTTCGAACGCGACAAGGCCAGGAAGCAGAATGCCGACAACGCATACAACCGGATATGAGACCGTAACTCCGGGCAAGCACCGATTTATCAAGAAATTGAGTGGTGGGCGATGACGGGCTCGAACCGCCGACATCTTCGGTGTAAACGAAGAGGACTGACTACCCCACACACCCCACGCCCGCTCTCTGCAACTGATTTCATTCAATTATTTCATTCCGCCATACCTTGTCGCCCCCGCTGTTTCCCGCGATACTAGTTGCTAGTTTGTAGCTAGGGGGCGGCCATGGCCATCACGAAGACGGATGTAGACACACTCCACGTGAACTCCGTCCTGTGGGATTCAGGAAAGGGAAGCGTTGTCGGTTTCGGTGTTCGTAAACAGCGGCGCGATGCGGTGTTCGTGATCAAATACGCGATCGACAGCCGCCAGCGGTGGTATACGATCGGACGGTTTGGATCTCCTTGGACCGTCGACCAGGCGCGCCTAGAAGCCAAAAGGCTTTTTGGTCAGATCGCATCCGGAGTCGATCCTGGCCACGCCAAACGCGATGACAAAGAGCAAACGCCAGCACTTTCGGTTTCGGACCTTTGCGACCGGTATATGGAAGTAGCAAACGCGGGTGCCATTCTGACAAGGTTCAATAGGCCCAAGAAGGGCTCTACGCTGCAAATTGATATCGGTCGCATCCAGCGACATATCAAGCCACTGATCGGCGCTACAGCGGTCACGGATGTCGACGCCAAGGTCGTTAAACGCCTCATCCAAGATATAGCCATGGGCAAGTCGGCAGTCGACGTCAAAACAAAAGCAAGAGGTCGAGCAAGGGTTACAGGCGGAGCGGCCACCGCAGCCCGTGTAGCCGACCTGCTATCAGGAATAATGACCTGGGCCGTCGACGAAGCCATCGTAGATAAGAACCCGGTCCATGGTATCCGGCGGTTCCGAAGCGAGGCAAAACAGCGCTTTCTCAGCGATGACGAACTAGCGGTGCTGGGAGCGCAACTCCGAAAAGGCACAGACCGGGCCGACAAAGCCTTTCACCCTTATGCGCTGGTTATCATCGAGCTACTCTGCCTCACCGGCTGCCGATCAAGCGAAATCGCAAAGCTCGTTTGGTCCGAGTTCGACCGCGACCAGCATTGCCTCCGACTCTCTGACACGAAATCAGGGTATAGTTTGCGCGCCATCGGAAGTCAGGCATCGCATCTAATTAGCAAGCAGGCGGTCATTGGATCGTCCCCGTTTGTCTTCCCTGGAGCCAAGGGAAATTCAAACTACCAAGGACTTAATAAGGAAGCTCCACGCCTATTCGCATCCGCAGCGCTGGCAGGTGTGACTTGTCATGTCCTCCGTCACACCTACGCTTCGGTCGCGTCAGGACTGGGGTATTCCGATTCGACGATTGCCGGATTGTTGGGTCACAAAGGTCGCGGCGTAACTTCTCGATACATCCATCGACCGGACGCAGCGCTAGCATCCGCCGCAGAAGCCGTAGCAAACGAAATTGCTGGAAAAATGAAAATTGAAACTAAGCCCTGACGCGTTTTTGCGCGCATGTAAGTGACGCAATTTGAGTGATTTACTGACCTGATTTTTCGCCACCGTAAAGACGGCTATTTTTCGCCTGATCGGAAATGCGTCACGCGAATTTCGATTGCGCCGCGCGAATGTCATCGACGAAACTTCTCATAGAAAATTTGGAAGTCCAAGCGCCTGCTGCTTACTTTGCGAAGTGATGCGCGCGAGAATTTCCCGCGCGTGACATACGCGATTTCTACCACCGTAAAGGACGTGTGCACTCGAACAAAGGAGTACACGTCGTGCAGAAAATTCAGTCACAAAACACTCAATTCGACCCGGTTCAAAACGCATTGTGCGATCGTCTGATTGATGAAAAAGCACTAGCTGTTCGTTGGGGTATTTCGACACGTACGTTACAGAACAAGCGCGTCGCGGGAGATGGAATCCCATTTCTGAAAATCAGCTCTTCGGTGCGATATCGAATGAGCGATGTGATTGCCTTCGAAAACGCATCGTTGCGTTTTTCAACATCAGATTCTTCAGACGCAAATCAATCAGAATAGCATCGTGAATGTCGGTCATTGAGTCTCACATGCGCGTGTGCACTTCGACGCGCAATTCGGTTTGCCGGTAGCTCAACCGACGTAAATTTCCTCATCGTAAAAGATCCACGCCGAACGACATTTCGCGCGCTCGGCGCGCTCTAACTTTTCAAAAATTCACATCAGCATCGAAAGGAAACTGTCGTGAAGTCACGTCAGAAGAAAATCCATCTCGCACCCCTCGGCGCGGAAACAAACAGCCCAAGGTCCATCTTTCGGACCTCGAAAAATAATCGCAAAGACGACGACATCCGGAAGCTTGGCAAACGCTTGCGAAAGCGTGATGGCGTTGCGAAGGTGCTGATCAAATGCCGGTCAGAGTTCAGCGCTCTGTCGCAGGCCCACCATAGCCACGTCCGGGAATCGACGATTGCCATCTACGCGGCCGCACTACTCCTCGTAGAAGATAGATCGTCATGGGCCGAGTTTTGCCGGCATAGGGATTGGCGAAAGCGTAAGCGGCTTGCACCGCGCGTGGGTCACTCAGAAGATGCACTGCGCGCCTCCGTCAGGCTCGCTGTCGGGTTCAAAGGCAAACGTGCAACGAGAAGATCCAGCCGCCTCTACAAGCTCCTGGAACCGTTTTTTGCTCGTGCCACCCCCATGCGCGAAGTGGCGGCCATTACCAGAGATCGCGGCCTAAAAGGGCTCACAGAGGTAGGTGCGACGTTCAAAAACAACAAAAAGGCGGCGTCGAAAGCAAAAAGACGCCCAGCCTGCCGGTTTACGTTGGAAGAAAAAATGGCAACGAAGATTTTGTCAGCGACCGCTGGCACCAAAATCCATTTATACGGCAGAGTCAAAAAGTTGAAAAACGGCGGGGTCGAGATAACCGTGCGCAAGATAAAATGACAAAATGTCTTCCTTGTAATACACTAATTACATAAATCAATAGATTTCATAATATTTATATATCTTATATCAATATATTTTACTGGTTATATATCTATACCATAGCTATTTTTTAGTAAAGGAGCCTGAAGTGAAACGAGAACCGGTGCTGACAAAACGCGTATTTATCAAAGCGCATGACAAAATCGAAAAGGCCATCACGAAAAAGCTACACACCCCTTTAGGTGCACGACTTTTGACCATTAAGCTGCGCGATGCGCTGCTTGAAAGAGAGGCCAAACACCTGTACGCCATCAACAGGAGGTCAAGGATCGCTTTCGCGGCGTCCGTTCGCAGAAGCCTCAAGGGCCTGATCAATAACCAATGCAAGACAGCCAAGTATCATTTCGTCACTTTGACTCCATTGAAGTTTGCGGTTCCAATCTCACAGGCGTCAGCGATGGATGTCGGACGCATTATCCGATGGACCAGACGGCACCTTGGTAAATGTCATTTCATCGCCTGTGTCGAAGCAGCTATTTATCCAAACTTGGCCAAGGCCGGCCTCGCCAGGGAGATGACGGTGTCGTGGCATGTCCACGCCATCGTATGGGGATGCAAAAGAGATGCCGTTAAAGACCTGGTGGACAAGGTCACCAAGCGATACCCCTCTCTCCTCCCAGGTGTACCGGCAGGTCATGCCGACGCCTTTTCGGCCAAGGATATCCTCGGACGGGTCTGGTATTCGTTCAAGGCCCCCTGCTCCGAGCACAACGTCTATCCGATGAAGAGGGAGGATGTAGATAGGCAGACCGGGGAGGTCTTCACGGTAGCTACCGGGCGGTTCAAGCAAAGAAAGCGAGAGATCCGCCCCGGTCATGCCGTCCGTATGGTTGAGGTCATGGGAACTCGAACAATTCCAGAACTTGCTTTCGGTGGTGGGAAGGGTGCCGCACTCCTAGAGCGGGCTACGAAGGTAGCCAAGCGCACATTGAGGAAGGAAGATGAAGAAACCAGGCGTCGTCTTACCCGGCTCTTTGACTGAATACGACCGACGATAGTTCGCCTGTTTGGATGACATATTTGCTTTGGCCTGCATTCTGACACCGCCGACCTTCAGCTCGGTGCCATCTTCAACCAATAGTCCCGATGCCAATTTGTGAAGAATATGGGAATCCGATCGCCTGATACTCGATCGATTGCCTGCGCGATCCCACCTTCTAGCCAAGTCGATCCATCTGCTTGCTCGATACGGTGCGGGGTCCACCGGTCGCGAAGTGCCTTCGTAACGTCAGCGCGGCTCAGTCGCGTGCCGATCCCATCGTGGTTCACCTTCGAGAGGATAAGCAGGTTGCCCGCATGGCGTGCGCCACCGGACGACGTCTTGTCAGGGTGATGACCTTCGAGCATGCGGATACGGTTCTCTGCATGTTGCGCATAGGATCCGACCGGTGCCAGTTCATTTGGCGGACGGCGGGCAAGCTCGATCTGACAATGCGAAGCATAGTGATCGGTCTTCAGTTGCACGCGCTGGATGTCCTCGGCGACCACTTGCGGCCGATTGCTTCCGCCGCTTCGCGTAGAGTTTCGGATACCGCCACCGGAATATAGCTCGCCCGGCTTCGGATTGTTGCGTTTCGAATCTGGCTCCGATCCTGGATGCGGCTGGGGAGACTCGCCGGTTTTTTCCTCGGCCGATTTCTCATCATAGCCGTCCTGCTCATAGCTGTCCGGTTCCTGCGTTGCCCGAAAGTCGCGGGTACGGTGGCGGAGCGCGTCCTTCAGGACCGAACTCAGCCATCGAAGCCGGGGTTTCAGGAATACGATGTCTGCGATCGCCTTCATCAGCAGGTCGTCGAGGTCGCCGTCGCGATCGAGCCAGATTTCGTTCGGCAGTACTACCCATTCGCGCGCAGCTCGATATTGGCGGCCCCGCACCTTGAACTGGACGGTCAGACCGCTCGCGATCACCACCCGCTTGATTGCGAGCAGACGGCGCTGGAACTGCAGTTCGATCAGGTTCTGAGAAACATCGAATTCCTGCAGCTGCTTCCGGAAGAGCTTGCCGGCGTTCGCACCTGCCATCGCATGGACGGTCTCGAGAAAGTTCTCCGTAGCCGGTTCCTGGTCACGGCCAGCGGGGTTGACGGGTTCTGTTGCGAGCGACGAGAGGGCGGGGATCTGCCAGTGCCGTAATTCATCGGCGATCGGGTTTCGCACGTTAGGGACGCTGTGGATCGCCAGCCGCAATTTCCGATTGAGCATGTCGCCGCGGATCGCTGCGGCGAGCTCGGGCAGGTCGTCGACGACCGCTACACGGCGTGCCGCCGTGGCGGCGAGCAGTTCGACCCCGCCATTGTCTTCGACCGGGATGCACCCCAGCTCGGGCGGCTGCATCAGCCAGCTGTCGACGCCTTTCGGGTGGTGGAGGTGCCGCATGATGCAGCCGATCTGGGCGGTTCGCGTCGCCTGGGGCTGAGCGCTGAGCCATTCGAAATAGGCGCGCGACGTCTCCGGTGTCGGGATGCCGCGGATGACGCCAGCCTTGCGATAAAGCTCCTGGACATTGTCGGCCAGCCCTTCGCCGGTGATCTGGAGCTTCCAACCGCCCCAGAGTTCGCCGAGATTACCCTTGAACGCGAGACGATCCGGAGCGACTAGGCCGTTTCCAAAGGGGAGGCACGGGATCTGGCGGACCTCCGAGGCGATCTCGGGATCATCGGCCTCGGTGATGACCGCCAGCCGCGGCAGAAGCGCGCGCTCATTGCCAGGGTCATCGCGCAATGCGTCAAGGGCCATCTGCGCGGTCGGATTGCGCGCGGGCGGCAGGACCGCATCGAGGTCGAGCGTCGGGCGATCGATCAGGTCCTTCGGCTGAAGCACCAGCCGTTCCGTCTCGCCGCTGCCGCGGACGAGCACATTGGCCGGCTTTACTTCGCCCGCGAGGCTGAGTCCGACGGCGCTCGCGCGTAGCGAGCGCAGCACCCCTGCGACTCGCTTCGAACTGGCGAGTGCCGCGAGCGCAGATTCGAGCGCATGAAAGGCGGAGCGCTCATTTGCCTCCAGCGGGCGGGCGGTCGGAAACGCCGCGAGCCGATCCGAATAGAAGGCCATGACCTCGGTTGTACTTGGCTCCTCGCGCAAGGTCAGCCGCGCCCGGCTGCCCTTGAGCTTGTTACAGAGCACGCGCACTTCGCGCGTCGGTCTAGCAATATGGTCACCGAGCAATGTCGCGACCTTGCCTTTCGGCAAGCACAGCTCATCGAAGGCGTAGACCGTGCCGTCGACCGCAGGCCAGATTCGGAGGTTTTTGACCGCGGGCCAGTCGTCGCGCGCAAGCTCATCCGGGTTTGCGGCGAGCCAAGTGAAGAAACGCTTACGGACCGCGACCGATTTGTTTGCGAGGTCGCCATCGCGAAGAAGATTGCGCAGCGCATAGCCTTCGAGATGCCAGCCTTCGAGCTTGAAGACAGGATGCCCGCGCAGATCAGGATGGATCGTGGGAGGGACATCGAGCTGGAGCTCGGATGGAATCGAAGCGCCACGCTTCAGCCTTGACAGGGGAATAATTTTGCCCTCGCCGTCCGGCAGATGCGCGGTAGCGCCGCTGGGGCGAGCGGCGACGGCGAAGGCGCTCAAAAAAGGGTGCAGTGCGTCGAGATACACTCTCGCAATGGCCGGATCGCCCAGCGATCGAAGCCATTCCGCCTCGCTGCGCCATGGGAAATGCTCGGCGTCAGAGGCTTCCAGGCGATCCAGAACATCTTGTCCGTCGTATCTCAGGTGATCATTGCCCCATCCGGTACAGCTTCCGGTCGCGAGCAGCTGGACCAGCGCTGCAGGGGTCTTGGGATCGAGGATAGGCAATGAGGCAGGCGCGACTTTAGCAAGCGCAGCGCACCAATCGCGCTCCCTGCCTTCATAAACCGGAACGGCCAGCAGCGATCCTTGCTTGTGACGGACAGGCTTGCCCTGCGCGTCGATTGCCGGAAACGCGCGAGCCGCCAACAGGCGGTTGGCAAAGGACAGCAGCCGTTCACCTGCAAGGGTACCAAGCAAGTCGAGTGCCCTCGCGCCGTGGCGTGGGATGAGCAGCTTGGCGAGGACGTCGGCAAAGAGTGCATCGCATGCCTCGATGATCGCATCATTCCATGCGCCCGATTGCGCCGCGAGTTCGTGCCGTTCAGTGTCGGAGACAAACGCCCCTGAGTAATGCGCGTTGGTTCCACTCGCTGAACCGGTGTCATTCCCCGGATACGCGACGGGATAACGCAGGCGTCCCATGCCCAGTATGAGCTTGCCGCCCGCGTCCACGTCCCAAGCAACTTCGACGACGAGACCGCCGCGGGAAAATAGCCGATTGCCTGCCGATCGGTATTCCGCCGCTTGGAAGAAGCGAGCCTTGTCGAGCGACCGCTCGGTCGATAGCGTGAGGCAGGCCTGCTCGCGTTCGAGCTGCCGCTCGCCATTGGCGAGGATCTCGCTGCACTCGCGGAAGTAGGTGACGAGCCCTGACTCCCGGCGCACGCGGCCGGCGCTGAACGCGAAAGTGTGCGAGCCCAATTTGTGGTGCGAGAGGACCACCTCGTACCGCTCGAGCATCCCGGGCCGTATGATGCCCAGGAGCCGTTTGGGCAGCGTAGCCACAGCCTCTTTGAAAACGTGCTCGATCTGCGGGTCGGTCACGGCCGCGAATTCGATGGCCTCGCCATGCGGCACGGAGAAGCGTCGGCGGCGATAGGGAACTTCGATCTGGGTGCCGCGCACAGGTGCGCCCGGATCGTCGCGCGGCGGGACGCGCACGCCGGGATAAGGCGGTTTGCTGTTGCCATCCTTGAACAGCGTTTGCAGGATCTGCTGACCAGCGGACCGCAACGTGATGCTGTTGCCGAGCGTAAAGCACGCCTTGAGCCCGTGGTTTTTGACCCCGAACATGCCGACTTTGGCCGCGACTTCGTGGCCTGCGCCCTTGATGTAGCTCAGCCGCTCCCATCCAGGCGCGTCGATCGGATCGCCGTTTCCGAGACAGACCAGTTGGTCGGGTTCGAACCGGATTTCGGTTCGCGACGAGCGTGCGTCGAGCTCATTGACTATTAACTCTATAAGCAGGTCGTCGCCACGTAACCCATTCAGGAACTGCCAGAACTCGGGCGCCTGGTCGGTCTTAAGTACGAATTCTTCCGCCTGCTCAGAAGGCATTGGCTTGCTCCGATCGACCGAGAGTGCGCTTGAGCTTGCGATGGGTCACGCAATGGCAATTGCAGCATATTCATCCAAGGCCGACGACCTTGCGCCACGGCTCTGCCGTGCGCAGGAAATGCGTGCCCAGTGATGAAGGCGCGATTGCGTTCTATTTCCAGACACTCAGAACCCTCCTGTAGAATGCTGGCGAGTCTGTGCATAGCCGACTTCGAGCCTCCCATGCAGCTGTCTGTATCTCGTCTAGTATCAGCCGTCTTCTGCGAACGACTGCTTACGTCAAATTTCCTCGCGAAAACAGAAAAGCAGCGAGCGGCCTACTAGCGGCAGCTTTTGAACACCCGATAGTGTGAAATTGGTCTTTTACACTGAGAGAGCGTTGGGCGCACGGGCGGAAGTCAGCTACCGGTCCGGAGGGTGGAGCCGCATTGCTCACCCACCAGCGGCTGTGGGCAAAACGATCTTCACCCCTAGATACGTCCCAAACATCCCGACCGTGGCAAGCACGAAGAACGTTACAAGCATGAGCGACAGTCGTTCATAGAACTTTCGCACTGCTGCGTTCGGCGCATACACCAGCATGTGCAGGGAATAGACTGTTACCGCGCCTAGGAAAATCACGAAGCCGACGAGGATTGCGGTGCTGAGCGATATGCTGCCCTGCGCTGGCTTCGGCGCTGGGACAGGAACTTTATGAGTATTGCGCTTAGCATTCGCCTCTCCGAAAAAACTGAAATTTGCAGGCGCGTCGTCTGGAACCTCAACTTCGACATTTATGGTGTCACGTATTCTTGCGACATCATCATTTGCGGCGCGTAACTGGTCTACGCCTTTGAGTTCTGGTTTCGGAGGGAACGGGGAAGGAAGCGGTGCGGGAGCGGGTTGAGGAACGTCGGTCGAACCATCCGCTTTGTCCTG
Organism: Mesorhizobium sp. C264A; assembly: GCF_040324515.1. Lineage (NCBI taxonomy): Bacteria > Pseudomonadati > Pseudomonadota > Alphaproteobacteria > Hyphomicrobiales > Phyllobacteriaceae > Mesorhizobium > Mesorhizobium sp. C264A. The sequence goes on from NZ_JAMYVY010000001.1 coordinate 2,098,979, forward strand.
GTCGCCTTCTGCCTTCTTCTCCGGTAGCTTCGGCAATTCCGGCGACACGCCATTGGCGCCGAATACCGCTAAAATATTCTGTTGGGCGCTCGCGGCCAGATTATCAGCTGAGGTCACGGCCTCATCAAACTGATCAACCGCCTGCGACAGCATCTGGTTCCGAGCTGAAACACCCGCAAACTGAGATTGTATAATGTGGCCAAGAAAAAAACCTACTATCAAGGCAATAAACGCCAGGATAACCAGAGTTTGGACAACAGGCCCAATTTCATCAACTGGACCACGCTCAGGCTCACGGCGTAAGTAATCGCTAATTGGCATGAATTCCCCCTCCTCTGACCTCAGCGTAACAAGTTTCTTGCCCGAGTCACGTGATTGTATGACGATTCGGTGTGGCCAAGCGTAAATCCCCTGACGTGAATAACGCTGCTAAAACTCGGGCCGATGGCATGCCTGGAGGAGTTCCATATGCGCGATACAGTAAGCGGGATTCGGCTCAGGTAGGTGTGGAAGTCTAATGCCGAGACCGCATCGCTCAATGCGCCGCCTAAACCTCGACCAATTGCCTCCATGAGTCCAAAGGTTTCGGCGGTTGTTCGACGCGGCGGGCTAGCGTCGCAGCAGACATCGCTTCCAGACTTTCATGCGGCTGGCCGAGCGTTCGCAACCTGCCTACCATTTCCCTTCAAAGAGCGTGAACTCCGATTCCACACTCAGGATCAGCTCGCCTGCGCGCCTCGCCTCTTGCCAAGCATTGAGCGCTGTCGATGCGTTTATGGGCGTCGATGATGGGTTTGGATTCTTTTTGAAAATAATACGCGGACAGGAAAATGAGGCGGTTCGGTCATACGGCGCCCGACTCAGTTTATCCCGCGCACGGAAAGAAAGCTTGCCACAGGGTAAGTAACGTGCACATTGCGTAGATAAAGCGCTCCATATCTAGTAGCGGAACAGTATAGTATGGGCCCTTGTCTCATGCGGACGAGGCCACGACACTTTTCAGTACGGAGCGTCCGTGAACAGGGGGCGGGAGTGCAGAGAGCAAGCAAACTATGGTGCCGCGAAGGATTGGCGGGGACAACGACCAACGCTCGGTGTTCCTGGCGAAGTTTGACGGCTCTCGGCCTTGCCGCCGTCATGCTCGCGGCGACGGGTGTTGGAGCGTCGTCGCAAACAGTTTCCGTGCAGTCGGTCTATGCGGCAAGCCCCTCCGTCGAGATCACCAGCGATCGCAGGGAGGTGAGCGCGCCGTTCAGGATCGCAAATACCGGCACCATAGCTTTGACCGTCAGCGTGGTTGCGCAGCCGATCGCCAGCCAAAAGCCTATCGCCTGCGGCGAGGGGAAACCGGATTGCACGCTCGGATGGATTGTGAAGGGGCAGAGGCTTTCCCCCGGCGTCCCACGGGACGTGTCTATTCCTCCCTTTGAAGTGGTCGACCTGACTCTGGAGGGGGTCGCCGGACTCCTCGGCACTTACACGGCCACCCTGATCGTCGGACCGAGCACCGCCAACCCCGATGTCAAGTCCGCCACCTATACAGTCAAGCTGACTCGTAAAATGGTCAGCTTGGGATCCGATGCGGTCCAGTTCGGGCCCGGAGGGACGCGGACGCGTGGGATCGGCGGCTCCCTACGCCCGCTGACCCTCAGCCTAGTAAATAAGTCAGAGACCGCCGTGGATATCACCAAGCCGCTCCAAGTGCTGCTTTCGCGGGACGACGGCGGCGGAACCTATTCGCTCGACGAAGGCGTTGTGACGCCCAGTTGCTCCGTGGGGGAAGGCCAGCTTCGGCTCGAACCTGGAGAGGCAGTTGCCTGCTCGGTCGCTCTGCCCGACTTTTTGAGCGCGCCCTCAGGGCGCTATCGCGCGGACATACGGGTCGAGCAGCCCGGAATCGAGGCCGTCACGGCATCGCGGGAATTCACGATAAGGCAACAATGGCTTTACGCATTCGTCTTGCTGCTGGCCAGCAGCATCTTTGGCGCTTGGCTAGCAGGATGGCAGAACAGCGGCCGCCGCCGCGCCCTCGAAGCTGCTGACGCCCTTACGCTGAAAGCCAGCTTCCTTGACATCATCAAAGCAACTGGAGGCCCTCTCGTTGGGCCAAAGGGTGGCGTTCTCGTCCGGACGATAGTCACCGAGATCGACAGGATGGTAGTGAGCCTAGAAACGCAGTCGGATGCTAGCTTTGCGAGCCAACTCGATGCGCTGGCCGCGCGCTTGCCACTTGTCGGGCGGTTCGTCGAACTTGAGAAACAACTGGGGCAGAATCCGCCCCAGCCTGCTTACGACAGCGCCTATGCCGCGGTGTCCCAGGCCTCGCCGCCGGCTGACGCTGGAGCGAAGCTGGATACATTGGAGTCAGCACTTGCCAACGCCGGAGCAAGGATGGCACCGGTTCCCGGGCTCGACGGGACCAGTCAGTTCTTCTTCCGCTTCCGAGCGAAATCGCCGGCATGGCTTCGTGCCTTGGTCAGGAGCATCGATCGAGCGATCCTGCTCCTTGCGATCCTGCTTGTTTCGCTGACCGGGATGCTCACGCTTTGGCAGCCGAATTCCACCTGGGGAGATGGCGGCGATATTCTGACCGCAATGCTCACCGGGATCGCGGCCACCGCGACTGGATCGCTGGGACTGCTTCAGCTCACCTCGGGTTATACGCTTGCGAAAATCGGCAAGTAGGCCGACGCGCTGCAATGTATTTTGAGGCGAACCGGCCACGAACGGTCATAGATGCGGAACGGATCAGCCGACCACGGGAGACCGGCGCCGCATCGCAGATTTTGAGGAAGACTTTCTGACCACGGTTAAGGAAGCGCAGCGTCAAGATCCCAGTTCATTTCATCCATGTCCTCGACGACGACGGGACCGGGGGGCGTCACCCCCGAGGTGCGAGCGGAACAAATCCGCGTGCTAAACACGGCATACGAGCCCGTGGGCGTCAGGTTTTCCGAGAATCTGCAGCCGACATCACGAACCGGCAGGTCTTCCGGATGGGGCATAAGTCCGCCGCGGAAAGAGCCTGCAAGCAGCAGCAGGCCGTCTCGCCACAGAAGGGACTTTATACCGCAGGGCCTGCGGGTAACATTCTCAGAACAACTTTCGTCGCGAAGTACGATTTTTGCGGGAGGTCGCCACCCGAGCTATACACCCCTTAATAATGCAACTGTAGCAGCGTTTCGCGGCCGTTCGGTGGAATGAAAAGAACCAGGAGCCTATCGAACTCAGTATCGCCAATGGCGTCGATACGGCCGCCGCCGAGCCCTTCGACGACAGAGCCCACCGTATTGCTGTGGCTCACCGCAACTGCAATCGTGTCTGGCGGCAGGGCCTTTATGGCTGCCACAACTGCCTCGACGTGACCGTCTAGGCCCGCCTGCCCCGCCGTCGAGAACTCGGTAACGGAAATTCGATCGCCAAGTTCTTGCTTCAGCGGCGCGAGAGTCTGATGAGTGCGTTGCGCATCGCTGCAGAAGGCCTTGCTTACGCCGCTTTCGGCCAACATATGTGCCAGGATCCTGGCCCGTTTCGTGCCGACAGCCGAGAGCGCATCATCCTCCGAACTGCGGTCGGCATGGCGCAGAACAAAAACTATCATTGATGTCTCCCTTACTGCCCGGTTCGGCGTATGGCTCAGCGTCGAACGCCGTGTCCTGTGCAGGATCTCCAGCAACAGAATCATGAATGTGATCGATCGAGCGCAACAAGGGCGTTGTATCTCGTCGGTTTCTGTCGACCGTTCGATGGTGTGAACGGGATCGAACGACGCGAGCCTTCGCTCGACGATGTCGCAACCTTTCGGTAGTGCGAGCTGTCACCGCAAAACGCCAGAGCGAAATCGAACCGTTGCTGAACCAAACTGCCCATTTGGCCAAGTCCATCCAATCGGATGTTGATCGGGTCGACCCACCTACCAAGATGGTAGGTGGAGAGGGTAGCGCAGTTGATCGCGATGGCTTTGAGATCACGGGAAGCGCGCAGCGCCAGAAGTCAGGGAATACACCCAAAAACATGCCTCAGGGTTTTTACAACCGCCCGCTGACACCGCAATCGTCAAGTTCAAGGCGCAGCTCCCTTTTCCAAAATAAATCCTGTCCCCCAGGTTGCCACATCTGCCTACGAGGACTGCGCCTGACAAGTCTAGCCAGACGAAATCCGCTCGAGGGCTTCGATCGACAATGGACCCTACTACTTGGATAGTGTATCTTACTAGATCAATTCGAACGCGGGGGGCGATCATTCCCATCCTAAGCGAGGATGAGCGAGAAGAGCTAATAGGCCTGCTGAACGACCTGGTGAGCGGTCAGCCTGCGCCTCGCGCCTATCTCGCTCAGTTGCTACCACTTGAGCTGCGGGGCAAGCTCGATGCCGCGGGAGGTCCGACCTTCCTGTCCAGCCGGACGATCGAGATCTGCCTGGTAAGCGGATATGAACTCGCACCGCCGGCGCTGCAAGGCATCTTGGAACATTTGATCGACGCTGGGAACGCGAACGTCGCGCGATTTAGCGACCGACTTACGAACCCTCCGCCTGCGGCCGCGCATCCGCTCGATGCCATTGTGCTGAGCAATCGGCTGCCATTCGCCGACCGCGCTCCACTCCGCGCGATATTGCGCGACATGTCCGTAATGCAGAGTCCAACACCGATTCTTGCGATTGGCGGCGAGGTCGAGAGTGGCCGGTCCCACTCGGCGGAACTGGTTTCTCATTACTGTTACTCGCAGCAGGACGCTGTGTTTTGCAAGTTCGCGCTCACACCGACAAATGCCGCGGAATCTGGACCGAAGGAGATTGCGGTCGACCTTGTCATCCAACTCGGCGGCACAGCAGCCGAGGTGCCGCCGCCGCCGCAAACATCCAACAAAGAAGCTTGGTACAAGGAACTGGCGAATTGGGTGATCGGCAACGCCAACAAATCCGAGAACGGAATCAATCGCCGTGTCTGGGTTGTTCTCGACGGATTTGAGCGCGGTATCCTGCGCGAGGACACGTTCCAATTTCTCGTCGAGTTGCAGAGGTTGTTCACACTAGGTATCACAGCGCGAAGGCATCGGCTGATATTGTGCGGATACCCCGAAGAACTGGTCCTGAAAGTTGGCGCCAGCGCAAGAAAATACATAACTAAGCCTCTGACCCGGGACCACGTTGTTGAGGTCGTCGAGATGATCGTCGCCGCGCAGCCAGCCATTCCGCAAGAGGACCGCGCAATCGTGATGGCAGAAACACTAAAGCTAATTCTCGACAATCAAGTGCCGCCGTTCAAAGCGCTGACGATAGTAGGCGAACGACTTCGCAGTGCCATCGAAAGGGCTGGCATCTGATGGCGGAGCTGTCCAGCTACAGTCGCGATTTTTTGGCTAAGCTCGCCAGTGATATGACGCGAGGTGATCGCACGAAGTCCACTTCCACGAGCGAAGAGGATTCCAGCCTCCAACCTCACCTTGCCGTCGTTTCGGTCCTGCACGTCTTTACCTTACAGGATCTGAAGCAGGTGGACGGTTCGCGCGACGCGGTGGCGATCGCGGCCTTGCGGCACGCAAGTTATGCCGCACCGGGATTTCGCGAGCAGCGCGGGAGGTCGCTCAAGCCGGATGAAAGGGAGAAGGCCCTGCGCGACATCGCCCGCCCGAAAGACGCGCTCGACCTGATCGCCAGGTTTCCCGGTAGGATCATGACCTCAGCTCAGCGCTTTTTCGAGAAGCTGCTTGCGGGGCAGGACATCGACGTCGACAAACTCATGCATGCAGAGCTGATCTCGCTACGCGAGGCGAACAGGTGGGCAGGCTATCTATCGATCGAGCGTTTCACCGAACGTCAGCTCAAACTTGCAGTCGAGAACGCCGCTGCGGTCACATCGATCGAGCATCTACAGATCGAGGAATTCGTCGGACGAGGGGACGAGCTCAACGAATTGCGGGTGTTTACCGGCATCCGCGAACGCAGCCTATATGCGAAGGTAACCGACTTCGCTCGCGGCGGTGAGAACCAACTGCTCCTCATCGAAGGGCTAGGCGGCATCGGCAAGACGGCACTGATCGGGCACTTTCTGTTCAACAACCGTGGCGACACTGATGGTCCGCTGTTTCCGTTCGCGTACCTGCCCTGCGACGACAGTGCCATCGATCTTCGGCAGGGCCAGTCCATTCTGATCGAGGCCGCTGGCCAGTTCGTCCGCCTGGTTTCCATCCGTCGCGCGATTGTTGGCAAGACAGAGCCAATCACTGCATTTCAGCATGAGTACGAAGGCTTCGTGCGCGCGACCAGAGCTTACGGCGAAGCACGTGGCCAGCTCACGTCCCGCCGATCGGAGTTGGAGTCGCAGGAGCAACGGCTGGAGTCGTCGCGTGGGCAGCTATCCCTTTTGGCCGACGCTTTTGCCAGCCTTGCTGATGCAGCCTGCAAGGCGCTGGAGAGGCCTGGGGGCAACACACCGCCCGCGCTTCTTTTCATCGATACCTTCGAGGAGGTCCAGTACTACGCCCACGAGCAGCTCGAACCATTCTGGAACCTGTGTTCCCAGCTTTTCGATTCCTCAAGACAGATCAGATTGCTGATATCGGGAAGACCACCCCTTGCGACAGTGCCGACGAATATCCGACAGAACAAGATTGAACTGGTGGAGCTAGAACCGGTGGCCGCGGTGGAACTGCTGCATCGTGAGACCGCGATGCCTCGCGAAGCGCTCGATTCGGTGGCCCGCCAGATCGGCGGCAATCCGCTCAACCTAAGGCTCGCCGCCCGCATCGTGGCCGAAGAAGGTGCACAACCCGGCAAAGGCATCGTCGATCTGCAGACCCGGCGCTTCGGACTGTTCAAGCTCGGACCGGAGGTTATACGCGGCCGGCTCTATCGCAGGCTGCTGGAGCGAATCCATGACGAGGATGTGCGGCAACTTGCGCACCCCGGGATGGTCTTGCGACGCGTGACTCCAGAAATCATCGAAAAGGTCCTCGCGCCTCTATGCGGGATAGCGGGCGTCGATGAAAAGCGGGCAATAAAACTCTTCGAGGCCCTGATGGCCGAACATACCTTGGTCAGGCTCGATGACGACAATTCATTGCGCTACCGTGAAGACGTGCGTGCGCCCGTGCTGTCGATGCTCATCGCCGAAGACCCTCAGCAGACAATGCGCGTCCACCGTCTTGCGATGGATTTCTATCGGGCGGAAAGGGATGCGGTCAGCGTCGCCGAGTTCATCTACCACGGTCTCATGAGCGGTGCCGATCATCACTCGCTCGATGATGCCTGGCGTCCGGACGCGGCACGCTTCCTGAATACGGCTATATCCGAGTTGCCACCGGAGGGAACGATATGGCTCGCCACCCGGATGAGCCTTGAGATCGGTCCCGAGCTGCGCGCAAACGCGGACACCGCTGCCTGGGAAAGGATCATCGGACCGGAAGTGTTGACCCTGCTGGAACACAGGGGGTCGGCCAGGGCGTTGCAGCTGCTCGACCAGCGGGGCGAGCGGACGCCCGACAGCGCTCTGTTTGCCATCGAGGCGCGATGCCTGATGTCGCTTGGCAGAGCGGCTGACGCCAACCGGCTGCTGCAGTCGGCGCTGGACGGCTTTCCGGTTCATGGCAATCGCGGCCGTCGCGCGGAGTTATTCTGGCTGCTTTATCAGGTTCGCCTGTCGCAAGGTAGCGGGACTGAGGCAATCGCCGCGCTCGACGATTTGATCGAGATTGCCAAAGAGATGCGCAGCAAGCTGGCCCTTGTTCAGGCGCTGGTGACGCGGATAGAGCACTTGCGCGAGGAGAAGGCGGACGCGTCGGTCTTCCAGGGCAACCTGAGCAAGGCTTTGCTGGAACTCAACGGCGGCGAAATTCAACGCGAGCCGGACGTGGTTCGCAGCGGCGTGGCAAACCTTTCCGAAGATGCGGTCGGCGAGGCGCGGGACATCATTCGTCAGATGGCATCGAGCCTCTTTGACCTGATCGCCAACGGCAGGCTCCAGCGCCAACAGCGTTGGATCGATGTACTACGCACGATGCTGGAGGAAGCCCAGCAGCAGCCAGAATTGGAACGGTTCAGGCGTCATGGTGCGAAGACACTTGCTGATACTGCGGGAACGCGGACCGAGCTGCCTTCTCTACTCGAAACGGCGATCGATGCCATCATGGATGGCGGCGACGGCCGGCTTAACGCTCGGCAGGCCTACGCCGCACGAATCATCTGGGTGATTTTGCAGATGGAGACAGGCACATTGAAGGCCGCCACGCTGGCTGGTCTCGACGAGTACCAGCCGGACTGGCAGCACGCGGCCTCGGCGACGTTAGCGTTTGTGTAAGCGCGAAAGGAGGAAACGTTGGCGAGGTGGAAGAAATATCTCAAAGATCCCGATCTCAGAGCAATCGCCGAAGCCGCCATCGCGAGCGGGCTGGCTACACCCGAAATATTGACTGCGCTGCTCAGGCAAATTCCGCGCAGTTTTACTGGTTTGCTCCCCGGGTTTCCGCTTCCGCCAAACCTGCGGCTGCGGGCCGACCTCGATTTCATGAATCGTGTGCACAACCTCGTCACCGGCGAAGTCCCTCTGGCCATCTTTCTCTCCACGATGATCGAGTCGACGGGGGACGCCGCCGCGATCGGCGTGTTCGAAACCGAACTGGCCAAGGTCAAGGCCCTCGAACAGGCGCCGCTCGTCGTCACGTCCGACGCCATTGCGGGAGCGGCTAGCGACGATCAGGTGCAGCCAGGCGGACCTTACCTCACCACTGCTAATCGGGAAGTCTCACAGGAGGCGCAAATCAGCGAGTTCGACGAGACGCTTGCCATTCGTTACCTACGAATGGGCGCGCTTGCTGCCGGATCGGTCTTCAAGATCGTCATTCATCGGCACATCAACGGTGAGGCGGAGTTCATCACCGACGATCGTCCCCGGCTGTCCAACGGCACGGGCTGGGTCATCGCCCCCGGTCTCGGTATTACAAACCATCACGTTGTCAACGCACGCTCTGCCTTGTTCGGTGAAGGCGACGCCACTGTCGATGATTTTCGACTCCAGGCAGAAACGGCAAAGGTACGATTCGACTATTTCGAAGTGAACGATATTGCAGACGGTGTTGTGCTCGGACCCGGTGCCCTGCTGGCGAGCGACGCCGAGCTCGACTTTGCTCTGTTGCAACTACCAAATGCATTTGGCGTCCGGCCGCCGTTGAGGTTGCGTCAACAGAAGATCGGCAAGCGCCTAGACCAACCGCTTGGCACCCGGGTCAACGTGCTGCAGCATCCAAACGGCAGCCCGATGCGGCTTGGGTTCCGCAACAATTTCGTGGTGCTCGGAGATGATAACGTGCTCGCCTATTTGACCGACACGGCGTCCGGGTCTTCGGGCTCGCCGGTCTGCGACGATGCGTGGAGCGTTGCGGCGTTGCACTATGGCTCACGCGGCGTTTCGGATCAGAACCTCAAACTGATGGGCAGGCTTGTAAAACAGGAGAATGTAGGGACTCCAATCCCTCAGATCCTGAAGCATCTGGCCGCCAACCATGCCAGCGTGCATAAGCAGATCGTCGACGGTCAAGCTGGGCTCAAGCCCTGAGGCGTTTACGGCATCGATTGGTGGCGTAGCGAAGACCATGATTGTGCGTCGGGAGGCGGCTTCTCTCCTTCCACCACCCTGATGAGACTGTAACCGCCGTCGCTGAACAGGCCACCCGGCACCTCCCCTGTCACGTACAGTTCGTGCTTGCGTATCGCGGACGCGACGCGAACGGCGGCGCCGGACGTGGCGAGCTCGTCTTCGACATCGCCGTCTTCGCAATAGGCGATGGTGAACCTGCCGAGCGTCAACCAGTCTACCGTCGGATCACGATAGGCCGCAGCAAGGAGCCTTTTGGCCGATGCAGCAGCCGGAACCGCCGTCAACGATCCGGTGCGGCGGGCGGGATCGATAGTGCGCGGGATCGGCACGTGCATGATTTCGCGGACGCGCCGCTCCACGTCTGCCGGGCCAACGAGGCCGGCACCGCTGTCGCCCATGCGCCAGATCATTGCGCCGGCGAGCTTGGGTTCGGCGCTGCGGGCAAGCAGGATGGTGCTGTCTGGCGTTCCCTCACATAGACCGGCAGTCGTCGTACCTCCCGTCGCTTGTACCAAGACCCAATCGTCACCCGTTGCGGCCGCCAGATCCTCGAAGAGCTGCCTTGCCGAAGGCGAACCGAAATCGACGAGAACGATCGCCAATCCCTGATCGCCGCCAGTTTCGTTGAGGTCACGCCGCAGCCGTCGCAACTCGCCCAGCATCGCCACGGCATCCGGGTCCAGCGTGCGGCCGGGGCCGAAAACCGCTTCGAAGTCAATCAGCAGGCACAGGACCATCGACCACCATCGCTTCGGCCATGAGACGCTTGATCTACCACCGAACCTCCGCCCAGACTTCAGCCTCTTCCGCAACGGCTGCCGCTGCCTGGCTTGTGAGCAAGTCGCGGCGGAACATCCCTACCTGCGCCCACATTCGCTCGCGCTGTCCGTTGGTAAACTCGCGCATCCAGTCGTCATCGACATAGTTCATGTAATTGTGGATCGGGCATTCTGCGCCGGCGGGAGCATTTGAACACAAATTGTGCGGCTGCTCAGCATCCGCCGGCTTGCCATAATTGGGTCCGCTGTGAGCAGGCGTGTCGCTGACCTCGTCGCCTGGAAGCACACATGCATCCTGGAATGTGTGATAGAGCCCGAGCCAGTGCCCAACCTCATGCACTGCCGTCATGCCGAGATCATAAGGTGCCCCTGTTCCGCCTGGCAGCGAGCTATGGACGATGACGACGCCGTCCATCGCCGGATCACCCTCCATCTGGAACGGAAACGTAGCCCAGCCGAGCAGCCCTCCACCCGGCTCAGCGGTATAGAAATTAAGCCCACGCTTGGGATCGACGGCCTGGTTCTGCGTTTTGCAGTTGCGCTCGCGCGCAGACAAATGACCCATGCGGAAGAATTCGGGGTTGTCGACAACCGAAACGTTTCCTTCCTCGGCGGCGAACACAATCCCCATTGCGGCATAGGCGTCGTTGAGCACCTTAACCTGACGCTTGCGTTGTTCCGCGCTGATTGCACCTTGGGCGCCATCGACGACATGTATGAAATGGACCGGTATGACCAGGGACAGATCGGCCTCTGTGATCCGAGTGTCCTGTATGAATTGCGCTTCGAGTTCGGCCATTCGGGCTCGGTCACCGCTGCCGATATCAATGGTAGCGCATCTGCGTCTTTGCACCATGTTATGCTCCTTGCTAACAGATTGTGTCACGGACGATATCCACATCCCACTCAACTGGACTGCAACTGTGGGATTGTATGATAGCTATGGACGTCGTCAAATTTAAGCTGTCTGCCGGCGGATAGATATTGCGCCTTTTGCAAGACTTGCGCAACGTTGGAAGAAGTAGATTCTGCGAGAAAAGTGTTGTGTGCCTTCTAAACCGGGATAAACTCGGTTAAGAGGAAGCGCGATTGCGGCTCGGCGATTACTATCGAACATAAGTTCCGCGCCTGCGTGCGCATGCACCGAAACCGAACTCGGCCGAAGGTTGCGCCGACGGTCTCGTTTGAGCGAATGCCTGTCACAAACGCCACGCCGGAGTGACGGATCACCGCGATTGGGCGGATCGCCCATTGGCCGGCCTGGAGGATTGTCGCGTATAAAGAATACATGTTCGCCTAAAATGATAGTAGCCACCTAAGAGACATCTTCTACAGTCAATGTTCCGGCTAAAGAAGGTCGTTGTGATCGGTCACAACAATTGCGTTTACTGCCCAAAAAATGTATGTTACCAAGTTCTAAATCATCTTTCCCTGCTTAGCGTCGACTCAAATTCGGCGCCAAAAAAGTTGAGTTGCGCCCTGGGGGAACTGCCTTGAAGTATTATCTCATTCCCGCGATCATTTCTGTTTCGGCGGCTTTGACGCTAGGAAGTGTTCGGAAGTCCGAGGCTCAAACCGCGTGTTTGGCACCTTCCGCATGGACTTCGCATGCAGACGTCCCCTCTCCGGACAACGCAACTGCTCCGTCATCAAATTGCGCCTTCCATGTTTGGGCCTGGAACACATTTCTCTGGATTACGCAGCCGGGAGAAGACGGCAAACTGCGCTTTCAAACCTTCGCCACCCTTGATGATCTCTTCTCCGAGGATACCGCAGCAACGCGCTTCTCCGCCTTGCCGAAGGAGAAGGTGCTGGAATTAACTGTGCGGGTGAACAAATCGTTTGAGATGCAGGGGCTAGACAGTATCTTGCAGGCGGGAACACGGGGCGCGTTGGTACACGGGCCTGGAATGGACAGCGGCCGAGCGCTCTACTATTCGCAAAACGTTGACCCGGTGTTCTACGAGTTCATTCGTAGTAACAAATACTATCAGTCGGACCAGTATGCGAGTGCACCGGCGGATACCAATTTTCCTATCGGCGCGATCGAATTTAAGTATTCATGGAGAATTGTCGAGGAGGGCGAAGATACATCGACATTTTTTGTGACTCCAGCGGAGATCTTTCTTTTGTCCGAAGGAACCGACAGTGGGGGAAATAAGATCATAGTGGTCGATCCGAAAGAGACTAAGACAGTGACTGTGGCTCTCGTGGGCGTGCATGTCGTTGGAGTCGTGAAAGACCACCCCGAGTTCATATGGGCGACCTTCGAACATAGGAACAACGCGCCGGACTTGCCAGCGGGGATGAGCGCGACCTCGACGGATCCGGTCAGCGACCGAGAGTGGACATTCTATCACGCTAACACGGCTGCTAAGGACAGCAACCACAATCCGGCCACCGAGATGAAGCTGGTCGACGCAGACAAGCAGCTTCTGTCACCTGTGGTCAACGTGTTTCGGGCCTTTTCCTTTGGCGGCGGGACGCAGGAGAATATCGCGAATATCCAGTCGCTGAACGAAAGCGTTCAGACGAAGGTGCTCGCCGGCAGCGTCTGGGCCAACTACATGCTAGTCGGAGGTGTCTGGAGTAAACCGGACAATGTTTCGCCCGGAGAGGCGATAACGCCGCAGCTCGGCTCCGTTAGTCTTGCCAACACGACGATGGAAACCTTCGACCAGCTTTTCCCGGGCGTGAACTGCTTCGCTTGCCATACAACTTCCGGCGAGACGATGGGCAGCGTTCAGCTTCCGGCGAAGAACATGAACCTCAGTCATATCATGACCAACGGTTTTCTCCGCCAGCTGACGGCCGGCAAGTAACTCGGAGCTCGGACGATGACCAACGTGACAGACTGGTCCTGGGTTGTCGCCGGCGATGCGCCTATTTCGGATTCCCGCACTGACGACATCTGGTTCTTTGACGACATCAACGGCTGGCTGGTGAACAGCAATGGCCAGGTGCGTCAGACGACAGACGGTGGTCTGACGTGGCATCAGAGGCGCTTCATCGATCCGTCGATACCCGGTTTCCCCTATCTTCGTTGCATGGGCTGGCCGAACCAGCGCGTCGGCTGGATTGGGTCGGTGACCAAGTTCTCAACGGGCAAGGAATACCTGAATGTCCTGCTGCACAAGACCGAGGATAGCGGGGTGAATTGGACGGCGTTGACCAACCTGCCGCAGGATGCCCCGGCTGGAATCTGTGGGATGTTTGCCGTCAGCGAGGACGTGGTCTATGGGGCCGGTACCAATGATCCAAATCTCCCGGGGCCTGGCGTCATAAAGACGACCGATGGCGGAGCCAGCTGGACCCATGTCGATATGTCGGAACATGCCGATAACCTGATCGATGTCTATTTCTCCGACGAAAATACTGGCTGGGTGGTTGGCGGCAAGATTGACCAGAACTGCCCCAAAACCAAGCCAGGTTATGAGACTGCGCAACAATACGCACCGCTAAAGCCGGTCGTTCTAAAGACTACCGACGGTGGCGCCAGCTGGACGGACAAGGCGGCGGGAGTGGCCTTCGACTGTGGCGAATGGGGCTGGAAGATCCAGTGGCTCGATGCAATGCACGGGTTCGTCTCGCTGGAAAACTTCACCGCAGCCGCAATCCTGCTTACCACTGACGGCGGCGAGACCTGGACGCGCAAGCCCATCGTCGACGGTGCCGGGGCCCAGATTAACGAGGATCTCGAAGGGATCGGCTTTATCACGCCACAATCCGGCTGGGTCGGTGGCTGGGGTAAGGCTTTCAGTGGACTCCTAAACAGCGCGACAGTCGATGGTGGCACCACTTGGATCAGTCAGGACAACGATGCGTCTGATCTTGCCTCCGATGTGCGGACCCGGATCAACCGGTTCCGGTTTGTCGGCGACCCAATCCGCGCAGGCTATTGCAGCGGGCACACAGTCTACAAAGGCGGACCCAAGGACCAAATGGTTGCCATGAAAACACAGGCCCCGGCGCGGGAGGCAAGTGCACAAGGTTTTGCCATGGCGCATTTACCCTACGATGCAACCGGCGTGGTCGAGATCAGCTATGTGCTGGAATCGGACGCCAATCGGGTTTTTGTCGGCATCTGGAATCATTTCGCCTTTCATATCCGCACTGTCATTGACAACAAGCCGCAACTGAAGGGCGACCACAGCGTGACTTGGGACGGGCGCGACGACGAGGGCAACCGTCTGGCTGCAGGTGTCTATATCTGCCGGATGTCCGTGGATGGCAGAGCGGGTGAAAGCCTGATGGTCCGCCTGCCGGCAGAATAGTTCACTTTTTCAAGTTTAGGGAGAGAAGAAATGCCCATCACCTGGGAAACGATCGAAGGATACTTTACTGATATGGATGTTGACCATATGAAACAGGTATCAGCAGGTTGGCCCAAGCTGCTTGATCTGCATGACGAGCAGAGTGTGCTTTACTATGCTCCTCAGGTCCACGCCTCGGTCGACAGTGGACGGATGCCCATCGGCGAGCCCCGGTGGAGCCCGGAGCAGGTCGCCAATTTCTATGAATGGTGGCAGTCTCAAGATCCGAATGCCGATGCAAAGCGGATTAGTTGACGACCCAGCCGTTGCTGCAAAATGGCCAAGCGACGATCTCCATTGTGGGGTCATCGACGACCTGAATTATGACGACGGAATCAGGCGAGCGGTAGCGCTTGGCATGATCAAGTTTGTCGGGGAACCGACGTGCGGCAAGGAGCGTGACTTCTTCTCGCATCGCAGCCAGAGGTCCAATAGCGTTCTGGACCTGAGACCGTCCAATACACGCTCACTGTGCCCGGAAGCGATAGTGTTATTGCAGGGACTGTCTCGACGCAAACGTCCGCGGGTGTTGGAACTAGGGCCAGGTGCAGGTGTAGCCGCCGCGGAGATAAGAGACAGGTTGCCGGAATGCCGATTGGAGACAGTGTCTCTAACGCCGATTGATCCGTTTCTTTGGCTGAGAAGCAGGAAACCAAACGACCCACGAGGATTGTCCATAGACAGGCGACCCGACCCATATATCGATCTGCAATATGTAGGCCACATCGACCAGGCTTTACCCACGAAAAAAAATCAGTTCGATATGATCTATGATTGTTTTGGAGCATTTTTCTGGGAGATAGCAAGTGCGGTTCGAAATAATTGCTTCCAAAAAGCAGAGTATCTCTCGCAAGCCATTCTGCATCTATTAAGGCCAGGGGGAATTTTTTTCGTCGCAGCCTCTGACGGACAACTGTGGACGGAAAGTCTCATGAAACACAATTCTGGACGAAACGATAAACTAATTCTGCTTCCGCCAAGATACTACGCCACCCAGATACGAATCTGTATTTTTGAAAAGGGGTATGAATAAGGAGGTCTGTTATGGCTGTTAGTTTCACTGGCCTATGGAGTTATCGAAGCCTTATCAACTCACCCGACCTGTCGGTCACATTCAACGACTTGCGGTTTGGCGCCGGAACGCTGGACTTGAACGAACCCGACCCCGGCAAGATTGGCGGTTCGTTGGGCGGAGTAGGATGGTCGCTCGCACTTGACGGCACTGCGACCGAAGGCAATCCGCCCATTTTCCGCTGGCAGGGCCGTGGCATGATTGGCGGCGAGGCGTGGGTTTATGATTATCTGGGCTATCTCGTCCCTGATTGGCCGGACGGTGTGGGGCAGACCGACACCATTGTCGGCAGTGTCATTCGCACGGTGCCCCATTCGAATGGTCAGGCCACGGCAGGCTACACGGCTTCGTTCTATGCTGTGCGTGCATCAGGATAGGGTCATTTCGCAGACGGCACCGTTTGTATTTTTTTAGTTTCCGACAGCTCTTTTTTGGGAGAAAGCAAGACATGAGCGGCCTTTTCAAGCGTCAGAATGTTTTTGATCCAGGCGGAGACTGGGCCGCTCCGGTCCTCTGGTACGCTCGCGGCGTCAAGGCGATGAAGGCGCGCAAACTAGAAGATCCAACAAGCTGGTACTTCTTTGGGGCGATGCACGGAATATGGCGCGAGCTTTGGGATTTCTACAACATCACCACGAGCGCCGATGCGGGTCCCAAACCCTCGGATGTCGCGACTTATGTCGATCAGTGCCAGCATCAAAGCTGGTACTTCCTGCCATGGCATCGCGGCTATCTGATCGCCCTGGAGAACATGATCCGGCACGAAATCAAGTTGCAAAACGGCCCGCATGACACTTGGGCACTCCCCTACTGGAACTATTTCGGCACCAATCAGAACGTGCTTCCACCCGCATTCCGAACCGCAGACTGGCCGGACGGCACAGGCGATAACCCGCTTTTCGTAGAACAGCGCTGGGGGCCTCTCAGCAGCAGCACGCCTTTCGACGTGAGTTCGCAGACGAATCTTGATCCGGTCGGCCATCCTGACTTCGTGGGACCCGGCGGGGGCGGTAGCGCCGGTTTCGGCGGGCTGGAAACAGGGTTCAACCACGGTGGCGGCACCAACGGCGAGCTCGAAATGGACCCCCACAACATCATCCACGGCCTTGTAGGTGGCGGCCATCCAACGCTGTCTTTTCCGGATGGCAGACCCTTGCCCGGCCTGATGTCAAATCCGCGCACCGCCGGGCTCGACCCGATCTTTTATCTGCACCACTGCAACATCGACAGGCTCTGGGAAAGCTGGAACAACTTCCCGGTCGGCAAACCCGCAACCAAGCCGACCGATTGGCAGAACCCTACCGCCCCAAAGTGGCTGAATGGACCAGCCAGCGTCGGCGAGCGCGAATTCGCGATGCCGAACCCAGACGAGAGCAAATGGGTTTACACGCCGCAAAAGATGCAAGACATCACTGAGTTAGGCTATGAATATAACGACCTGACCCCAGGTGCAATCGCGCCTCCTATCACTCTGGCCGCACGCATGGCCAATCTGGGGCTGAGCGCGGTTGTAGGCACCCAAGCCGGAGGCCAGACGATGACAAAGGTGGAGATGATCGGTGCGAGCGCCGGCCGGATGTTGCTTGCCGGAAGTGGGGCCATGCGAAGTTCCATCGAGATGGAACCCACGGGGCGTGCCAGAGTGTCAGAAAGCCTGAGCGCCAAGCCGCTGGCGCCGGCTCTACCCGACCGTGTGTTCCTCAATCTCGAGAACGTGACCGGCCTACACGATGCCGTTATATTTCAGGTCTATGTGGGTCTGCCCGACGGAGCTGACCCGGCCGAAAACAAAGGGTACTTGGCGGGCAGCGTCTCGCTCTTTGGCGTGTCTCAAGCCAGTGACCCGGCCGGCAAGCACGCTGGCAACGGCATCACCTTCACGCTCGAGATAACCAAGGTCATCGACAAGCTGCATTTGGATCACGATTTCGATGTCGACAAACTTTCGGTCGATTTCGTGCCGCTAGGCAACATACCAAACGCCGCGAAGGTCTCGATCGGGCGGATCAGCATTTACCGGCAGTTCGAGTGAGTCTTCCGTGCCCAGCTACCCAAGCCGCGCGCGAACGGTCGCGTGTCTTGGTATCGCTCGCGCTGGCCGCCGGACTGGCCTGGATTGTGCTGGCGGTCGGCCGCGAAAGCGTTGCGATCCCGGCGATCTGCTCGGCGGCGGTTATCTGGTCCGCCCCCTCTGCGGACTTGTATCTTTCTGTGTTTGCCGTCGTCTCGCCGCTAACACTGGCCGCCGGATGGGTCGTCATGGTGTGCGCGATGATGCTACCGACCGTGTATGATCCGTTGATACACGTTCGACAGCAGAATTTTCGACATTTACGACCCTGGTGCACGCTCCTGTTCATTGGCGGCTATATTGCTGTCTGGACGCTTGCTGGCGTCATCTTTCTAAACTTTGCACTCGCGGTCCAAATGGCCTTGCACGGCGCGTCGTGGTTGCTGATACTTTCGCTCGTGGTCGCCTCGATTTGGCAGATCTCCCCCTGGAAGCAGATGGCATTGAATAAATGTCATCATCGCCCCAGCATGGCAGCCTTCGCTCCAACTGCATATCACAACGCGTTTTCACTCGGCGTTCAGCATTGCCTTTGGTGTATCGCAAATTGCTGGGCGTTGATGTTGATGACCTTATTTGCTCCAGCTTATCACGTTGCGATCATGGCAATTGTCGCCTTTTGCATTTGGGCCGAGAGGATCGAGGCGCCCCGTGCTCCGGGATGGCAAATACGGGTGCCTACGAAAGCTCTACGACTGATTGCTTTGATCGCGCGAACGCCGGTAGCGTCCGCATCGAAGCAGCCGGCGAACGTCAACTGCTAGAAATCAAGGAGCTCAAGCAGGACCGCATGACGATCAAGCGTATCCCATAGTGGTCTTTCGCTAGCCCTCGTCCGACTCGAACCCGGAGGGAGTGTGTCAATCAACCTTTCCCACAATGTGTCCTGCCATCCCCACTTCCTGGACAAGCACACGCAATTTGGTTGGCGGTGCGAGACATAGATTTCGAAAACATTCCAAGAAGCCCATCCAATCTGCATGTCCTGCGGGCTCTTTGCGACGTTTACTGAATTTGTAATTGCAACGAGGGGGGCGTTCAGGAGATAGCGAATTAATTTCGCCTTGGTGAGATGGAATGCCGCATACAACTTTCACGTTCCCAAGAAAACAAGAGGTAGTCTCCATGACCAATTCCATCGAGCAGCAAGACAAAACTGATTTCGTGTCCATCGCTGCCGATATCGTTTCCGCCTATGTGTCGAATAACCCCTTGCCCGTCGCCGAACTGCCAAAACTGATCGGCGAAATTTATGGTGCGTTGCAGGGGATCGGCAAAGCCGTGGCAGAACCTATAGTCAAACAGGATCCTCCCGTATCGATCAAGAAGTCGGTGTCTCCGGAATTCATCATATGTATGGAAGATGGGAAGAGGTTCAAATCCCTGAAGCGGCACCTCAACGTACATTACAAGCTCAGCCCCGACGAATATCGGCGGAAATGGAACCTGCCTTCCGACTATCCGATGGTGGCGCCAAACTATGCCGCCAGCCGCTCGGCGATGGCGAAGGCGTCCGGGCTCGGCCGAAAGGCAGCGCAGCCTGAACCGGCCGTAAAGCCCAAACTAAAACAGGCCCCTCGCACTGCTGCGACGGCGACGATGCCAGCGACTGCGAAGTCGCCCGTCAAGAAACCGCGCAAAATTCCTGATAAGGCCTAGCCCGTCGCATCGGAAAGGCTGGTCCATATCGGCACCGTCACGACCAGGCCCACGTGTGACTATCGTTGCCGCGCGTGCCGCGGCGGTCGAACCGCAGTATGATCCCATTGCTTCTTAGTGTTAGTAGATTGCCGCCCAAAACTGCTATGATCGAACAAAGCTTGTTGTCACGACGCAGCGACATTGCGAAGGACGGGGCAATCTTGAGCGAACGACGTGCGACTAGTGATAATTTTGCAACGACATGGTTGAGCGCCGAGCTCACTTCTGTTGAACTGACGATTACCGCCTTTAGGCGCTGTTGGTTATCGCTGGTTAGCGTGGTTCTTGGGCTTTCTGTTATTTTTGCTCTGACGCAGATCGATGACCTACTGCTTGACGGCGCATCCAATTACTGGAGTTGGACTACCGTATTCCTCTTTACCGGTATTTTTTGGTCCATACCGATATACCGAGAAACGCGAAAAACTCTTGCATCCTCTCCTGAGTTTGCGTCGTCGCCTTCAGGATTCGCATCCCGCCTCGGTTTCTGGGTCCCGATCGTCTTTGGCGCCTGTCCTTATCTTATTTTTCTTGTTGCGATCCTTAGGGCCTGCATTCGCCTTGAGCCTACAGACGCCCTGCCGGAGGTTGCGGAGGCACAAAGTACACTGGTCACAGCCGCCTCGATTGCGACAGCCTTTCTCGGTTTCTATTTCGTGGCGGTGATTAGACAACAGCGCGAACGATTGGACGTACCGGGACGGCGATACAAACGATCTATTGGCCTCAGTTTTCTCGTTTTGTTGCTGGTGGTGCTTTGTTTCCCGGAGTGGTTTTCGGAGGCCTTCCCGCGAACGATGCAGTTGCCGTTATTTCTCGGCGCCTGGATTCCAACCGCTGCGTATTTATTGGAAAGGACTCAGTATCGCCGAAGCCTCTTTGTGATTGCCTTTGCGGTCGTTTTCGCGGGTCTTTGGGGTATGCAGGACCGTTTTAATGACGTGCGAACGCTGGAGAGGCTGAAACCACCGGAGCGATCCAAAGACACCCGTCAAACCGACATTCAGAGAGCGATCGTCAGGTGGCGCGCGGCGAACGGCTGCATGTCGCCTACTCCATGTAGCCCAGCTGTTCTTGTTTCCGCAGAGGGTGGCGGCAGCCGAGCCGCCTTCTTTGCTAGCACAGTCGTCGGGGAACTCCTCGACGCGACGCGCGAGAACCCTGCTGCGTATCGAGACTTTGCAAACGCACTCTTTGTCGTCTCAGGTGTATCCGGCGGCGCCGTTGCAGCCGGCTCAATCCGCACTGCGTTGGTGGAGCCGACCTCCAACCATGAACCACCTTGTAAGAATCCCGATTTACTCTGGTACGGGGCCTCGGACGACCGACCGAAGAAAACATGGCGAAACTGTTTGCAGATGCTTGTAAGCGGCGACTACCTGACACCGACTTTCGCCGGCTTTGCCTTTCGTGACTGGGTTCCTACGCCATTCCACTACGACCGATCTGTTTTGCTTGAACGCGCCCTGGAGCGGCATTATGCGCGGATTGTGGGAGAGGATTGGTCAAACTGCGAACAGGTGGAACATGGATTGTGCGGGCGGTTCGGCTATGCCAGTGATAGTGCGAGTTTGCCCTGGGTCCCATTGCTCATTCTTGGATCAACGTCCGTTGAATCGGGACGACCTGTACTATTTACCGACCTGCGGCGAACCAACGGATCTGGCGTGGGGAAAATGTTTCGCGGCACGCCCCTTTTCGGGCCGCCCGATCTTTTTCCTGACTCATATGATATCTACGAACTCCTCGCTTCTCATAGGCCAGGCACTGTAACCTTCCCTCCCGTTCCGATTACTGAATCTGGAGTTCCTCCTGAGATCGTGATCGCGCCTGATGTAAGGATCGCAACGGCGATCGTTGCGAGCGCTCGTTTTCCCTTGATGACCCCGAGTGGGGTGTTGCGGAATGCCGATGGCAGGGTCGTTACGCGCCTGGTAGACGGCGGTTACTACGACAACGACGGCCTAAACGCGCTCAGGGGCATTATCACAGAATTGCAAATCGAAGGCATAACGCCGATCGTCTTGCATATTTCAAACAGTCCTGTCCCTGCGCGTCCTGGCCTATTGCAGATACCTGACTCTGGGGGACGCTACCCCGTTTCGATTGTTGAGCCTCCTCAAGGTTTCTGGTCGCGCCTTTGGAGTCTGACCACTGCACCGCTCTTGACGCTTAACAATGCACGTGCTGGCCATAGCTTGCGATCACAGCGGGATGTAGAAGAGCAACTGGCCGTTTCCGGAATAAGAGAGAACTATGTACGAGTAATGGTAAAGGAGCGCCCCGACTTCGGTGGGCAACACGGGCTGTCTTGCGCTAATCCGCCGATGCAGCCCATTCAAATGACTGACGTGACCTTGAGTTGGTGGCTATCCCCCATTCTGCAGCACTTTCTGGATCTTCAACTGTGCGATCGTCAAAACGAGGAAGCACTGAATGGCCTGCTCGCCAGACTGAGGCGATAGGACGAGATACAGGCCATTCCGTGCTAGCAACTCTTTGGCTATGCGGCGGCTATCGCAGCCGCGCTGTGAATCTCTCCCACAGGTAGTCAGCTGCCTGCTCTGGGCTCAGACGCTTCATGTCCACGTCCTACTCAGATTCCAAGGAGCACATGGACAGCGTCGCCGACAAGACGAGTTCGCCGGTCGAGGACGGGGCCAGGATTTCGTTGCAGGCATCGCCTGTCATCCTTCCTTGGGCGAAGCAAATATTGTTGTCCCCCATCATCCCGCCAAGCCAAATCCGGCATTGGCTCTTGCTGGTGCCATCGAGGTATAATTCGGCCCTGAAGTCGGTGGCGGCTGCATCCATGATGTCGAAGTCGATACCGTCATTCCCTTTGGCGACTTGCTTGAGATTGACTTCGAAAGTTCCGCGGATCGCGGCGAAGGCACCTTTGACGAACCTTCGACGGTCCACATCGGTTATCCTAGCATCGAGGCCAGGCAGCAAGGACTGGGTGGGCCTTGCGAGCGACGTCTCTGCGCCGGGGAAATCGTTGTGCTCGAGGGCCCGCCGGGAAAGCTGGGGCGGTTTGAGGGCTTTGCCCGCTTGATGTCGACGTTGTGCAAGATCGCCTGCCTCGCCGATGCTTCGTCCATGCCGACGATGCGGATTTGGACGATAGCCATTAGCAAGCCTTCTGGTTTGCAGGCAGGCGTCTCAGTGTGAAAATCGTATTTCACACTGAGGCGCGCATTCTACACATGTCTGCCGCCGGGCGAGTGAGCACGCCCTTCACACGGGTGGGTCGCAGGTTCAATCTCTGCATCGCCCATCATCCAACCCCTTCCAAACGTTGGATGAATTGTTGGGAGACGGGAGAAACCGTCAGCGGGGTGAGATCCCTCCCCCCTGCACCAATCAAAGGCCTCGGTTCAGACCGGGGCCTTTTTTTTAACCGCAGCTGCGTCAAGCACTTAGTCCATTCTCTGGATTGCTGGCTGAAGACTTCCTCGCGGTCGACCGCACCCATCCGTTGCGCTTTCGGCCCAGCGGCCAGAAGCTCAGTCTTCGTCAGCGGCCCAGCTTCAGTCCGTTTCGGCTCGATGGCTGAAAGGAAGTCGAGCTGCTGCATGTCTATGTCCCAGCTTCCTGGTTCAGCCATTCGACGGTCTCTTCAATCTGCTTCTTGAAGTCGTCGAAAGCATTCAGAAGGTCTGTTAGGGCGTTCTCAACTGAACTGTCGACGTCACCCCATGGTGCGGCAAGCCGCTCCATCTGTTGGCGGCAATTAGCGAGCGCCTTTTGAGTTCGGGCCGCCAAGACCTTTGGCTTGATGCCGGGACTTGCCTCTGTGGGCCGTTCAAAAGGCTGCGGACTGCTGGAGAAAAAGGCGTCCGCGATGGGCACTTTTTAGCCGACGTTAAGCTTGCCATCGGCCACCAAGTGCTTGAACGCCAGAAACTGCTACAGTCGCTGCTCAACTAGTAGGACAAACGATGTCAGGCTTTTCCGAGTGGGAAGTGGAGGTTGAGCTGGAAAGGCGCAGCCGGGCTACCCGAGCGAAAGAGGCGGCTGACGGCGCGCCAAGGCGGAAGCCGCCCATCCACTGCCAGACGCCGCTGAGCTTCACGGATCAACCTCCATTATGCGAACATTGCCTGGGTGCCTGATTCCCGTTCAACGAGGAAATTAAAGGGCTGCCGCCACAATTTCGACACAAGTTAAACAGGCAACGTGTTGTCAGATTAAGAGTATAACATTGTCAATGGGTTAGAGTGTTAGCTCTACCTCGGAAAATTCTGTTGCAGATGCTCGCTTATCCAGCTCCGATGTTTGTCTCTCAACGACACAAGGAGCTTTGAATATGCGCCAATCTCGTCTCTACATCCGCATTCACAATATCTTCGAGGGCGCAGCTGAGGGCTGGGCCGTCGGCGGCCTTTGCGTGGTTGCATTGGCCTTCATAGGGATGATGGTGTGGCACCCTTGACTCTCGTGAACAGAGCAGGAACATATGCCTATCCCGTTCTGGAGGGACCCATGCCCGCCCGCCACAAGGGAATCCACACGGATTCCTTTCTAGACCATTTTTGGCCGCACCATGCCGTCATCCCCTGGGAGAACTGCTGCGAGAAGAATTACGACCCGGCCCACAGCCGCGCGCACGAGATGAACTGCGCGGATCGCCATGCCTTCATCCGCAAGGGTGACAAGGATTATCTGGCCTTCCGCTTCAAGGAGCCGTTTCAGGCGGATCGGATGGCGCAGGAGTTTGGCGGCGAGACGTATTGTGCGCTCGATCGCAGCAAAGGCAGCGGCTGGGAGAAGTGGCGGCGGAAGTCGACGCCGAACAAATTTGCGAAATACGGGTGACGCTAATAGCGCCGCTTCATTATCGGATGGACCTCGAACCTTGGGAAATATGGCTCGCCACGAGCCTTGTTCATTAAGTCCCAATACAGCCCCCTCACCGCGGACCTCCGCAGCTTGGTCGGCACCTTGAACGTATAGCGCGGCGGGTCTCCACCTTGGCGCACAAACGACTTGCGGAAGTGCGGCTGGAGGTACTCGTAGATTGCCCAGCGGATGTTGTTCAAAAACTCGGCTATGGTCGACAGATGATAGTTGAGGACGTTGTCGTGATACCACTCCTTGAAGGCGGGTAGGATCTCGTAAATCGTCTCCTCCTTCACCCTGCGGCCGTTATCGCGCAAGACCTTCTGGATTTTCTGGGCGTCGGCCTGCAGTCGGGAAAAGTTGTGTTTGACGATGTTCCCGCAGATTTTGATAAACGTCATTCGATCGATCGTCAGGGCGAGCGGCTTTTTAAGTGGTGGCAGCCAAACACCCTCTACAAAAGCATCGCCTTCCAACCAGGCCGAGAAGTCCTCGGTGGTTTTCGACAGGTCCGTTGCATTGCGCCCTAGTTGTGGATTTGCGCAGACCTGGCGGAGGTAGAACAGATAGGTGCCGTCCGTTGGCCTGCTCTTGGCGCCTGGCAGAGAAAGACCGAAAGGCGCCGGCTTCTTGTAGGTGGTGGGCAATGACAGGAAATCGACCAACAGGATGTTAAACAAGCGCTGATGTACCGCCGACTCGATCATAAGGTTTGAGGCACCTGGCTCGAACTTCAGGAAGTTTTCGAAATTCACCATGCTGTCAATCATCTCCCAGACGGCGAGGAGGATCGCGAGCTCCTGCTCCAGGGCAGAATAGGTTTGCGGAAGGCCGACAAGTTTCTTGGTGCGCGCGACAGTCAACCGGGTCTCCTAGCTGATGCCGTGAAAGTTAGTCCCGTGGCGCCCGCTCTCCTTGTGAACCGCGAAAAAGTCGACGACCTCCCGGAAATGGGTGATGCCGTCAAAGTCCCACGGCTCGCAAAACATCATGCGCTCGTAAGGCTGGCGCTTCAGGCCGTCGAAATAGCAGAAGACGTGCGGGTAGTCGTAGATCTGGTCCCCTTCCCAATTCACGTCCTCGATAAACTCGTAGGGGACATAGCCGATGAGGGTGAGGTATTTGCCAGTCTCGCCTTTGAGCTGGGCGGTGTATCGCCACTTGCCGGTGGTGGCATCCTCCACCAGCTTGCTGCCGTGGAGGGAAGCCATGAAACCGCGCTCGTAGGTGTCCACCAGGCCGAATCTGAACCATGGGGAGATTCCGCGCTTGTTCTTGATGTCGGGGTAGTCATCGAGGCGCCGCACGTCGCGCATGAACGCGTCTAGCCGCAGACTCTTGCGCTGGTTGGTGTAGATATAATCCTCGAAGGGTTTCTTCCATTTCTGACGGGCGGCGATTTTTTCGGCCGGAGTGAGCTTCCTGACGTTACGGCGGGCATAGCGCCATCCTGACCGGAGTGCATCCAAGCCAAAACGAAACCAAGAAAGTGTCAGAAAATCCATCTGATACTAGCCCACCTGCCGGGGAGGATTATAGCTGATTGGGCGCTTCTATGTTGTCGCACTGTTCCCTGTGCCTCAATATGATTGGGTGAATGCCGCAGACACGTGCCCACCTCTCGCGCGTAGCAGCCCTAGTCAAGTGAGGAAAAAATGGGGGCGGTTAATATGCTTGTGCACAGCGAGTGAACGATTGGATAACAGAAAAGCGTCCGATGGCAGTTTGCGACAACTGTATCGTTGAAGGGCTTGAGCTGACGCGCACGCTCATTCCGCGAAGATAGCTGCAGCTTTAGGAGCTACCTCCGATTTTCGCCGTAACAAAAACGTTTGTAGCCTATGCAAGAATGAGCGGGTTGTAATCCGCGCCGCATGATGGCGCCGGTACAATAAACCATTTACCGTCACACGAGCTTGACCCTTGATCCGTGTCGAATTCCAAGGTGGTTCCTCGCGGCAACATCTCAGAGGTAAAAATGAAACCGTATGCAAAAAAAACGAGGAAGCCGGGGCAGACTCGTCCTAAGACGGCGGCTGAAATGATCAGAGATAGAAAAAAGGGCTTTAAGGCGCGCGTGAACAAATTGCGCAGATTTTATAAGAAGCTGTCTGGCTAATTTATCGGTCAGATTTAAACAAGTTCCGTGTGCGAGAGCATGCGACCTTGGTTATCGAGGTTGATTGCAGCCCTTACATTCCGGCGAACGACAACAGAGAATAGAAACCGCGTTGGCTCTTCACCTTTTACCTTAAGTCGATTCCCTTCCGGGTCCTCCAAGATGTCGTCTCCGATACCAAGATCGCGAAATCCATTGTCTGTCAGGAAAGCCAAGTTATGGCTTTCTACGGCTCTTTCTTGCTGGCGCGCAAACTTGTTTCGCAGACCCCATGGAAGACCAATAGCAGCCGATGAAAGCAGGTACAATGCGCGATAAACTAGAGCGGCTAGCGTCGGTTGTCGGTCAGGGAAACAATCCGCAAATTGTTGCCGTCGGCATCATTGCGCTGATGAGCTTCTTGATTTTCTACGTATTGTTCCAGGCGTCTTCCGATCAAAATTACTTTAGGGAGATAATTGCGGCTTTGATAGGCACGCTGCTGACGGTCACGATAACCACTATGCTACTAAAATATCAAACCTCCGGCGAGGAAGTTAAGGAGAGAAACGTCGAGGTTTTCAGAAAGAAAGTTGAAATTTATGACGAGTTCCTAGCTTTAGCTATCGATTCCATAAACGATAATAAGATCGGGGAAGAAGAAGCTAGAGAGCTCAGAAAAAAAGTTTATCACTTAAGTCTATTTAGTTCTGAAGAAACCGTGGAGCTTGTCGTTCAATTCCTGCGAGCCCACTTATTGGAGGACGTCGATCAGATCGAAATTATCGACCTAGTCTCCGCTTTTCGCAAGGATCTCAACCTGGAATTTGTGGATGAACTTACGGGCTCGGGCCTAAGCGCGGTCGATCACCTGCTTTCAGCGGGGTTTGGTAGGCGAAGCCTCCTACTCAAGGTAAAACACTTAGTAGACGAGTTATATTTTCGGGTCTGGACTCGCGTGACAGCCAGCGGAGCGCTTGAGGAGCCTCAAGGAAAGGATTACGTCTTTCTTGTTGCTGAAGGGCAGTTGAATAGCATTGCCTTTGAATTTACGTATCGCCAAACGATCCGCTTTGTCGTGACAATTGAGTACCCACTAAATGATGATTTTTCGGCTCTTGAAACTACATTAACTTTGGATGTTACGGATGCGTCTAAAAGAGTTCGATCTGAGGCCGACAAAGTCGCTCGCTCTCGTGAGTTCGAGTACGAAGACGTCAACGGGCTCGGAAAGGATTTCCTTCCTGACAAGAAGTTCGCGCTGAAATGCAAGTGGACTGGCGAAGAGGAGTTAAAAATAGCTGGGAATGCTGTTCTGAACGCTATCTGCGAAGATGTGGAGGCAATTATCGAGGTCACAGAGTCGACAAAGGGCTAGCGCTCGGTGAGGCGGCAAATATCGGACTGCCTCGATCCGTTAAGGCGTCGAGTACAGTCTCAATGTCGTGGCAAGTTGCTTCGGTTGGCATCTCGAAGTGTCCTTGCAGTAGCCGTTGGGTGATAAAATTCTTCAGGGCATACCGTTTGGCACGACTGAACAAGTCGCTTCCGCGCTACGAGAGGCGATACCTTCAGGTGAACTTCCCCCGGTCCGCTCAATCAAACAGGATGTGTGCAGATTCTGCGGTTCAGCGGTTCAGCGGTTCAGTGTGAAAATGGTGTTTCACACTATCGTCCCTCAACTATTTGAGGGGCCCCCTGCACCCGTTCGTTCTCGTATGCTTAGTTCGACGCCCCGTCATCCATTCCCCCTTTCCCCGAACCCATAGACCCTGAGAATGAAGACCTTGGCCAGCCTGTCACGGTGCAGCTCCACCAGAGTCCAATCACGTACCCGCCAATGACTTGCGAACCGCGCTGACTGCACATTTGCCTTTTCGGCCAGCTGTGTTGTCGGCCAGGTTGGTCCAGTCATTCATGTGATTGAAGCCCTGACCGCCGAAGTGAACGATGTGAACCCATGTCACTTGGCCATTCCCATACGCGACATCGTTGATACGTTGAGTTCCCGGATGAAGGTCCGTGATCCGAGTTCTGCAGCTTTCAATGTACTGATCGTCGTTTGACAACATTACGACTATCTGAAGTCGGGGCGGCAGGTTGGACAGATAGAGATCGGTGCACCTATCTCGCCATTCCAGATAACCACTTGCCGTCGCTGCCGATGAGATGATTGTTCCAGACTTCTTGCCATTCTCGGCGAGCGTGCAGCGAACGACTGAGCCAAAAGCCCAATCGGGTTCGTTGGGCCGGATATGCGCATCAATCGTATCGCCTTCGGCCAGCAGCCCTAGTGTCTGCAATCCCTTTGTAAGCCGGGGACGAAACCCGGCATACGGGATATCGTCGTGCCGTTTTCCAAGGATGCCTCTCGATTGCCTCTCCCCTTTCGAAAAGCCAAGGATCAGGAAACGTGGATTGCGCGCGCCCCAAGCACAGGGATTGTTATCAAGCGTCCAGCCGTCAGCGGCTGATATGCTTGTCGTCCCCCACTCGGCCCCATTGGAGAAGCACGCCTCACATTTCATCCGACCGTGAGGAGGCAGTAAATTTTCATATGGCACTGGCTACGCTCGATGTTTGGCATTCATCCGAAAATTGCCCAAGATCGGCAGATGGCGACCGACCCTCAACGGCTCAAGAAAGCAAATACGTAATTTCAAATGTCTTTACCGATCGAAACTGCTGCAAGCGGTTGGAGAGGCCAAAAGCATTGTTCATCTCGTAGGGCTGAAAGATATCGAGGCCGCGATCTAGCGAAATTTTCCATCCCGTATCGGTCTTGATGTGCCGGGCATGGATTTTAGATGTTCCATCGAATTCCCATGAAAATTTGACGCCAATCGCGGAACAGGCATTCTCGATTTCCGCGAGGTTTGCCACCTGCTGCTCACCTTTGAAGTCGTCCAGGATGGTGACGAGGTGCACTTCCACCTCGTCCTCGGCGGCCTTTAGTTTCACCACGGTCTCGACGAATTCCATGAGGTTTCGCACTTGGTAAAACAGGCGAATGTAGGGATCCGTCACGACGATTTTCGACGCCCCCCTCAGGTAGGGGCCGAATAGCGCATCGTAGGTCACGCCCTTTTGGTTCTCAGTAAAAACGCGATGCCCTTCCTTTGGAGCGACCATCGGCGGAGCGATCTCGCCTATCGGAGTCTGTTCGTCCTTGCCTGAGCCATCGGCACTGGCGGGCGATCCCTCAGCGGTTGGTTGGGTGGGCCTGGCGCGGCGGTGATAATAGTCCGGGTACTCGGTCTCCTCGAGAGTCGAAACAGATACTTTTCGGCCGTCCGTTGATTGGTACGAAAAATCGACGTCTGGATACGTGGCGTCGATACGCATTAGCTGATCCTTGACACGCTTGCGGCTCTCGATCGCAAGCTTCAGGATCTCCTCGACTTCCTGCGACGATGCACCGCCTCCTGGAAACAGGATCTTCATGAGGCCGGAGAACGTCTTGTTGACGCCATCTCGATCGCGCGTCGAAATCCCCGACGACAGTTCGAAGGCTTCTTTATAGCGATCGGAAAAATCGTCGTTTCGCAGGTGACGCAGGATCTCCGCGAGATAGTCGACCACGAAGCCATAGCCACTAGAAAACATCTCGCCGCGGATCACTTCGACTTCCCAGCCCGGAACGTAGGCGTGCAGGCGATCGATGAAGGCTGAGTCGTAATATTTCTCCGGCAGCTCGTCGAACAAGTCCGTGTGTTTCAGCATATACGGAACATTGTGCTTGGTGTTGCCGACGAACACCATGGAGGCCTCGGCACCAAGCGTTTCGACGCCTCGGGAAAACGTCTTGTTCGCCATGTAGTTCTTCATGATGTCGACCAGCGCCTTGTCGACCTTCTTTTGGCGCCCGGCAAACTCATCGAATGCAACCACATCCCAATAGCCAACCAGTCCGATCTTGCCCGAACTGTTGTTCACAAACAGCTTAGGGACGGTGACCTCACCTCCGGAAATCAAGATCCCATGCGGCGAAAACTCCGAATAGATGTGCGACTTCCCGGTTCCCTTGGGCCCGAGTTCGATGAGATTGTAATTCCGTTCGACGAACGGAATGAGGCGCATGAGCTGGATGAGCTTGCTCCGGTGACCGAACATTTCGGGATTGAAGCCCACGCTCTGGATCAGCAGATCGATCCACTCCTCGGTGCTAAACTGATTGCGGGCCGTCAGATAGGCTTCATAGTCGAAGGATGAAAGCTGGATAGGCTTAAGGCTGCCCATGATCCAGGGGCTGGCACTTTTTTCTTCGCTGTGTTCGTATTCGACATCGGCAATGCACCAGACGCCGCCGACAAGAAGCTTCGGATGCTTCTTCACCGTGTCCGCGCTCACCAGCACCTTGTTGACGCCGAGGTTGGCGAACGATGCCTCATAGCTGTCGTTTTTGTCGTTGAGGGCAACGCCGATCTTGTCGATGACCTTGTAGCCGCGCCTTTCGCGTATGTTCGACCGGACGAGACCCGCCTCATTGCGGTGGACATAGTGCTTGCGCAGGATCTCCTTCACCGTCTCGATCCCCGACAGGATCGAGGGCTCATCGTTGGTGGCGCAATATTGACCGAGCAGGTATTCCAGCACGTATGAAGGCACGATTGCGTTGCCCTTCACCGTCTTGACGAGATCCTTGCGAACCACAAGACCGGGGAAGTACTGATTGATCTTGTCATCGAGTGCCGTCATCGCGTCGTCCTCTAAAAGTCGAAATCTCTTTCGAAACGCCCTCGCAGTGTGAAGCGGGCCGTCCGGTATTCCTTATAGTGCGACGTCCCCTCGTGGCGTTCTTCTAGGCGAAGCGTGATCTCCTGGCCGTTGAATTCGTCGGCCTTTTTGGCCATCAGGAAGCGCACCGCGATCTCCCGCTCACGGGGGTTCTCCGAACGGATGTCGAAAGGTATTTCATGGCTATCCGAAAGCAATTCGCCCGATGCGGAATAGAAGCCCACCCGCAAACTGCGGGGATGCGCCTTCTCGGTTGCCGCCGTGGTCTGGTAGAAGACGACCGAAACCTGTCCGGACGAGATCGTCGGGTTAGATTTGCCGATGATGTCGACCTCAACGCGCGAAAGGTCGCTCTGGCGCTTCTTGTTGATGGTCACGACCGGAACGACGCATTCCTGAAGCGAGGCGCCGCCATGAACGTAACGACTCCCCGATCCCTTCAATCGCAGTCGGTTGATGGATTTCGGGATGAGAACCTCTACGTCGCCCTGAAGCCCGAGAGCCTCCGACGTGAACTTGCGAAAGCCGGGATGCGCGGCAAGGCCTTTTCCGAGTACGAAACGTCTGTCGCGGAATAGCACGCTTTCGCCCTTCACCTCCCCCGTCGAATAGTCGCTCTCCTCGATCGGGCGGTTTTGGTAGATGAAGCCATGGTCAGCCGTCACAATGAGGTTGCTGACATTTGCGCCTGTCAGCTTCTTGACCAGTTTGAGCAGGTCTTCCAGCGTCTCTTCTGCCGCACCGAAGACCCGCTCTTCCGAAACGGTCTTGTCGCCAGTCGCATCAATGCGGTTGTGGTAGACGTAGATCACATCGTTGTCGCGGACCAGTGCACGCGCCTCATCGCCCGGTAGCCCCATAATGTCGTCAGCCTTGCAGGCGTGGACACGATCACCCGCGCGGCCAAATGCGAGGATTTTTTGGCGATTGATCAACCCCTGAGCACTCTGTCCATCAACAATCACAGTTCCTGTGTCGTTGTCCGCTATCTGGATCTCCTCGTTTGGTAGCAGAGAAGCCATTCCGAGTTGGGTGTAGCTAGGCAGAGACGAGAGCATCGGGGCAATCTCGGCTTCATAGCGATCCAGACTGCGGACTTTGCCAAGAAATTCCTCGGCAATCTCATAACGCAACGCATCCGAAATGATCACGCAGATCTTCTGGTCCTTGCGGCGGAACGGTACGACATGAGTCGAAAAGAACCGTCGTTGAGGTGTGACCGATGGGGCATCCCAGCGGTCCGCCTTGTCCACATTCGCCTGCCAGGCATCGTTGACGGTCAGCAGATACTTATTGACGTAGAGGTTTTCCACCTGCTCGCTGAGTTCGCCGAGCAGCGAGGCCTGGGATGCCTGCTGCATGTGGTGGATGAACTTGCGGTAAAGCTGGTCGATCCGGAACCAGCTCTTCACGTAGCGCTGGACACCGTCAGTCAGGCTGCTCACCGAGGTGATGGCCTGCGTAATCGTCTGCTGGACCTCAGCGGCGCACAGGATCGCTTCGTAGATGTCGTGAAAATTTTCGAACCAGTGGCTGGTGCGCCGCTGGCGGATCCAGCTTGACACATCAGCGAAGGAAACGGTCTGGGCGCTCACTTCATGCACCAGATTGCGAATGATCGCGCGATCGATTTCCTCGAAATAGTCGAGTTCCACTAGATCACGAAAATCACGCTTCTTAAGATCCTGGGATATGCCGAGAACCTCGGTATATCCAGCCGAGAGTGTTTCGAACGCATGGGAGCAATTGCGGTTGTTCTTCCAGCGCCTGAAAAATACGGGTGCATCGGACAGAAATCCGGTTTTGCCACCCAATCCCATCGCATAACAGGTCTTGAAAAGCGCGATGGCGAAATCCGCGATGGACGGCTCGTCGGTCTTATAGCCGAAATAGCGCTGCATCTGCTGCCATAGGAAGGCATCGAGGCCTGATCGCTTGGTGAGGCGCAGTCTTTCGTCCTTGCCGTCGGCCAGTTCGCCAAGCAGGCTTTCGACTACGGTGTCAAACCCGCCGTCAGCTCCCGTGCAGACGCACAACATTTTGAGCCGCAGGGCGCTCTCGTTGTCGTCGGGTTCTAGGAATTGCTTCAACTGCTCAAGCCGCTTGCCCGCCTTAAAGAATTCCTCATGCGCTCGGACGAGGTTTTCGAACGGCAGACCAAGGCCCAACTCGGCAAGCCATACCGCAACCTGGTCCGTCCGGAACACGCCATTGGCGAGCTGGACGTCCAGCAGCCAGTTCTGGATAAGTGCGGGCTCCGCCCCCTCCCGATACAGCAAAAACTGGCCTTTCGGATTTTGCCTGAGAACGCGGTATTTGACGCCGAACTCGTTATTGGCGAGTTCGATCTTTTCCACGCCTTCCACGTTCAGCGCCTCAAAAATTTCCCGCCATTCGCGCTTCTGGTCGTACCAGAAGAGAATGCGGTGCTTTTCGAAATAGCTTTGCAGTGCCTGCCGGATCCGATCCTGCATCATCATTCTTCCGCGTCGGCCAATCCCTTGATGGGTTTCAGGGCTGCGCCGAGCTTTGGATAGTTGGCTTTCACACCATCGTCGAGGTCGATCTCAATCTTCTGCGTTGCCAGCGGGAAGAGCGTCTCGCGCTCGTATTCGTCTAGCTCGTCGATCATGGGTCCGAGCCTCTGGATCTCCTTCAGCGCGTTGGTCCTTTCGCTCTGGCTGGCATCCAAACTGATCGAGAGAGCTTCCAGATTTCGGCGCTCTGCCTCAAGCTTAGTTCGGTATTCGCGGAGATACCCGTTGAGCACGACGCTCACCGTGTCGGGGCGATAGCGGTGCATGTAGATCAAGGCGTTGAACGTGCCCCTTGGACTGGAAAACAGCCAATAGACCGGCCGCTTCTTGTATCGCCTCACATGGTCATTGTAGAAATCGCGGGTGAAGTATTTGCGGATGTCCTTACCGAGCGCGTTATCGATGAAGGCGAGGTTTTCTGCAAAACGCTCCTCGCCAAATGTCACGCGCAGCAACTTACGGAAACGCTCGGTTATATCGTCGGCAAACCAGTCGCCATCGAGAACCGGTATCACGTTGTCTGCGTCGGGCGTGAATGTCGGGTTTGGCACCTTCGCCAGATATTTTTCGATACCGTCACCCTGGTTGGCGAGGATAAGGCCGGGAGCGTCGATGCTGTAGCGGCCGAACATGCAGCCGACCGCATAGGAGAGAAATTCGCGCATGGTGTCGGCAAGCAGAAGCTCCTCAAGCTCCACTGCGGTTTTGTTGTTCCCATAGCGGTACGCCGGGTTGCAGGTGAGGGTGATTTCCTCCTGCGGAACTTCGGGTGTCAGTTCCTCCTGCAGGCCATAGGCGTCAATGAAGATGCGGTTGTTCGCTTCCTCCAGCCGCTGCATCTCATCGGTCATGCCCCCCAAATGGGCTCGGAGATGGGCATAGGTCTCGGCCAAAGTTGGTTGCCGATGTTCGGATGAGAGCAGCGGGAGTGTTTTGAAATCCCACGAAATCTCCTGACTTGAGTAAATATCTTGAGCTGCTGCAAGGCAGGAAGCTGAATTCGCAAGAACTTCTGCTCGATTGTCTGCAGAAAGGGTTGGAAACGGAACTTTCTCAACGTCGCCACCGTTAAAGCTCATCGATTGACTAACGAAGCCGAGGAGGTACTTAAATGTTCCTGAGTTAAAGTATGAAAGAAGAATTAGAAGCGTTTCATCGTCCGCAAAAACGCTAGGTCCCTTGATGTTAAACACAAATCCGGTTGGGTAATATCTAACCGCAAAGTAGTGTCCTATTTCACTCCAGGACACACATTTTCTGAAGTAATGGCCTTTCGATGCGAGCTTGTTGCACGAGACCGCTAGGACATCATACGAAGCCTGGTCAAATTTTATGACAAGGTCTTGGTTCCCATACCAGCGCATGCTTTCGCCGCCCTTGTTGTGGGGCGCGTAGCTGAAACCTGAAGTCAGGAAGTCCTCGTTCGAGGTCCTCCCTAGCCCAATTTTTTTGTAGTCGACCTCAACCCATCCCCTCAGGAAGGCCTCGTTATCCCCAGTACATAACCCTAGCCGTTTCACGGAGACTTCCGAAAGTGCGGGCTGCCCTTGAAATGCAGCAACAGCATTCACGCTGGCCCAATATGAAATTGGATTACCAGGGATTTTTTCAAAATCAGCCTGCGACCTAAAGTAGCCGTCGAACTCTTTGCTCAAGAATATTTTCTGGATTTTCTCCGGGCTGCGAACACTGACACTCTCCTTGAAGAGTCGACCAAAAAAAGCTCTCTCAGAGTGCATCTGAGGCCCGCGCCTCAAGCAAAACACAACCGTTCCGAAATCGGCGCCAAAGATACCTCTGCCCAAATGCAGAAGTGAGCAGAATGTATTTCTCAGTAACAATGACTTTCGGAATTCTTTGAACGAACTAATAAACATCCATGAAGGAATATTCAACATTCCCCAATAGCCTTTGTCGATTGTTAATCTCCACGTTCTCTCCATAAAGCATGTCATAAGATCAGATTTGCTATCAGCATAGTTGAGTTTGACAAAGTCCCCCAGGGGGCCGTTCATACCCTTTCCGCCCATATAAGGTGGATTTGCAACAACTACGTGGTATCTCGATGTCAAATAGCCCGCCATTCGTAGCACGGTCTGAACGCGAGTATGTACGTCGCGTAGGAAGAGGTTGCTCTCGAACTGGTTTGATGCGATCACCCGGGCGGCTTCGGTTGCATCCTTGAGTTTAGGCACGATCAGCGAGCCGAAGTTCTTGGCCTCGCTGAACTGCCCAAGCGTCTCGCGAAGGTCGGAGGTAAACAGGTCGCGTCCGACCTCCGTTATGTAATCGACGAGTTCGCCATCTTTGAAGGCTACGTTCTCTAGCACACAGACGTTCGGCTGCACGGGACGTCGCAGAAACCGCTTTCGCCGCCCAGCCGCCTTCATCGCAAGCGCGAAAGCAGCCAGTGCGCCCGCGCGCTCGTCGATCTCGATGCCATAGAGGTTGTGAGTGAGTATCTTCTCTGGGATCTCGGCCGGGTCGTACCCTTCTTCCTCATAAATAGCGTAGAGCAGATCAAACGCGTAGGTCAACATATGACCGGACCCGCAGGCCGGATCGCATACCTTGATCGCTTCGGGCGAGGAGGCGCGCAGGAAATCCTCCTCAGGCGCCTCCGGCGCGATGTAGTAGTCCATCTGCTCTAGAAGCCGAGAACCGGGACGATTGAGCATCCACAATCGGCCGAGTGAGTTCTCGACCAGATAGCGAACGATCCAGTGCGGCGTGAACAGCTGCGTAGCAGCCGGAATGTTGTCCGGCGTGATTTTCTGGTTCTTCTTGAGGCCCGCGAAGACCTGGTCCTTCTTCTCCGAGATATAGAACTGGTACAGCCAGCCGAGGATCTCGACATCCTTGCAGGCATTTTGGGTCATCACCTCTCGCATGCGGGCTAGCACGCTGTCTGCGGAAAGCAGGTCCTCAGGCATCAGAAGTTCGGTGTAGTCGGCGATCTTCTCGAACATGAACGGCATGGCGCCGTGCCACTGATTGCAGACAGCGACGAGTAGAAACCGATAGGCTTCCGCTTGCGGATCACGACTCGGCGTCCGGCCGTCCAGCAGCGCAGCCACTTTCTGCCGGATCGCCGAGGGAATTTCTTCGTCGATATGACCCGCCGCAGCTTCAGCCAATATTTCCGGCCGCGTCTGGCCTTCAGCGGGGGACACGATGCCGATGCCGTTGTAGCCGTTCGCATCCATGAAACGGAGCGCAGAAAAGCGGTTGAACCATGTATAGGCAACCTGCTCAATAACCTGATCCTCGCCATGGGCAGCCGTCTGACCCCGCAGTTCCTTCACCGCTTGCGGGTTTTCGCGACTTGCCGCGCTCCCCTCTGCCAGCACAGACTTCATCTTCGACGCCACCTGGCCCATCAACATACGGCGAGCCTCAGGGGCGAATTTCTTCAGTTTCGACGTATCCATTTAGACGGCAATCCTCTTGCCGCTCGCGATTTCCGAAAGCAGCGTCTTGCGCACGGCCTCGACGTAGTCCTCGACATCCTGCGCATCGGCAATGTACGGCTTTGTGAAAGGCACCTTAATCGTCGATCGGTCCACATACTCGGTCCTGGGCTTAGGTGCAGGCTTAGGGGCAGGCTTTGGTGTGCCTCCCGGAGTCGTGTCAAATTCCGAAGGCGGCTCGCGGGCCTCCACCATGGGCGTGTGATCCGGCTCCTCCGCATTCGCTGTGACGCGAGTAAGCAGATCCGGGTAGATGGCGGAGCGGAAGGCGTTTGTCTTCTCTCGCATAACGGCAATAAGAGTAGCGCCGTGAATATCTCCTAGAACGGTCTGGAATGCCTGATCAACCTGGTGTCGAATGGTTTTGTCAACGCGCCCAAACTCTTCCAGACTCCCCAACTTCGCCCGCAGGTCTTCAATGTCCGCGCTCGCGGCCACGACCTCTTTTTTCACAGCGGCTTCCAGGTCGACCCGCAACCTGTTGAGGCCATCCTTGACTTGCTGGATCGAAGTTCCCTTGAAGCATTTCGGGTCCGCCAGCGCCTCGCTGACCGCGGCTGCTTGTTCCGCGCCGAGGTAGGAAAAATTGTTCGACTGGGTCCTAAGGAAGGAAGCAGCGTCATCGTAGATAGTTCGTTGCGGACCATTCATGAACTTGCGGATCGGATCGAGGATCTGTTCCTTGGCATCGAGGAGCTTTTCCCCGTGGTTGCCAAACTCCTGCATGTACCAGGTGGAGGATTTGCCGCTGACGGCCTTCAAGGTCTCCAGCACAGGCTGCAGTCCCATCAGGAACGGATAAGAAGCTTTCTGACTCAGCAGGTTTTCAACCTCTCTCACCCTCTCTGCGAAGCCTTCAGCCAATTCCTTGCCTAGCGCCTTACCATCTGATGGGGCGGCCTGGCGTTCGAAGAATTCCGTATAGAAATCCTTTATCTTGCGGATCTGCGCCTGCGAGAACTCAACCTGCGGCTCAACGACGATATTGGCGTGTGCGTGACTGTTCTTGAGCGCCTTCTCGAGACTGTCACCCTCAAGTTGATTGCTGTCAGACTTCGCCTCCAGTTTACCACGCCCAAGCAAGCTGACCGTGTTGGAAAGGATGGCGTTGTAGGGCCAGCCATAGGGCTTGCGCTCGAACCGCTCGAGGATCGCCTTGACGGTTGTCCGGATCCCGGTGCGGTTGTTGGCCTGTGCGAGGTTGAGAATTTCCTGCTCCGCTTCAGTCAGCCCCGAGGCTTCGGTGCCAAACAGCCCGTCACCCGCGTTGCGGATGTACTTGCCGACATCGGCCTCTTCATACTTGATGCCCCGCAACATGCCGAGATTGGTGTAAACGCGATCCACCAGCGTCTGGAATGCCTTCGAAACCCGAAGCTGCGGATCCTCCCCACGGACCTCGACATCCTCGCCGCGAACGAACAGACGAGCATCCGCAACAAGGCTTGCGGCCTTGGTGGTCAGATCGCGATAACGCGTGGTGTTCTGACTGGCCTTCTCTGAGATGATCCGCTCGACGCCAGGCTGCGGAGAAGAAGAGCGCGCCTGGCGAACGTATTTGTCGGTCTTCTTGTACATCAGCAGATCGCCAATGAAGCGGCTGTCCTGCTTCAGAAGAATGACAAGCTGGTCGCGCGACAGGCTTTGCATCTTCACCGCATCGGCGTTTGCAGCAACATCATTGAGCGGTGAAATCACGTTGATCGACAATTCGTAGTCGCGACCCATGAGCCGGTCATCGAGAAACCTAGCATAGGCATAATCGTGCCCCGTGTTCTCATGACGGATCTTGCGGGTCTTGATCACGCTGTCGAAGATCAGTCCCTCCAGCTCCTTCTCGACTTCTGCCCCGTCGATCTCGACGTTCTTGATTTCCTGTTCGACATCCTTTTCTTCGTCAGTGA
Organism: Mesorhizobium sp. C264A; assembly: GCF_040324515.1. Classification (NCBI taxonomy): domain Bacteria; kingdom Pseudomonadati; phylum Pseudomonadota; class Alphaproteobacteria; order Hyphomicrobiales; family Phyllobacteriaceae; genus Mesorhizobium; species Mesorhizobium sp. C264A. The sequence continues at coordinate 2,138,098 of NZ_JAMYVY010000001.1, forward strand.
GAAACTCGTAGAAATCACCGTTCCGCTGGATGTAGGTGTTCTGCTCCAGCAGGTTCAACGCCTCTTCGATGCGTCGCTTCAGCTGGGACAGATCGGTGTCGAACCGCTCCATCATAAGGATGCAGATGTTGCGGGGGCTGGCCTTGAACCCCTGACATACTTGACGAGAAATAGCGCCTTCAGGACGCGTACGGCGAAATCGTTGCCAAGATTGCGTTCCGCTACCTGGATCGATTGCTGAACGTTCGACTTCAGGGCCGCCCGAATTCCCTCGAACATGCGGTCGAAGGTGGCGATGTCGCCAACCGGAAGGCTGGCGATATGCACCGCAACCTCCTGGAAGACGCCGAGCATGGAGCGCTCGCCGACAGAACTGTGTTTGCCTTCAAAGGCGTTGTGCTGGGACAGCGCCTGGATCGTCTGCTGGAACAATTCGTATTGGTAGGGAATGAACGGGTAGCTTCTAATAAAGTGATCCCTATCCGCAAAATTCCTCAAGCGGATCGAGCCATCGGTGAAATCGAAGAGGGTTTTGAAATTATTGGCCTCGACATGGTAGAGGTCTGACAACACCTCGACGCCAGCCTCGGTTTTCTTGAGCAGGCGCTCCTGAATAACCTCGGCAACATCGGCGCTGTTGAGCGGCATCCGGTTGGCGAAGCGGGCCTGGATCTTGGAGAAGTCGTTTTCCTGGCGCTGAGTCATATCGCCGATGACGGAATTCATGTCCTGCTGCGCCGTAACGATGATCCAGGCGCGACCGCGGCATTTTGTGTTCAGGCTTTCTGCAATTGTCTGCAGGTTCGTCATGAGCTTGGTGCTCTCGGCGATATATTGGCCGACCTCATCAACGAAGAAATTCAGCCGAAAGTCCGGCCCTTGTGTATCGATGTAGGCTTTCACCTGCGCGGCGAAATCCTCTATCGAGACCTTGTAGTCGTCACGATATTTCTTGAGGATCCCATCGGCGGCCGCAGCATCATTGCCAGTCACTTCCGCATAGGCCCTGGCGATGTTTTGCGCTTCAAGCAATGCCTGCTCGCGGCCCCGCTCCCAGGATTTGCCCGCAATCTTCCTGTAGGCTTCCTTGAACGGCATCCAGAGTCCGCGGCTATCGAGATCACGCTCGAACTGGGCAATATGCCCCTGCTTGCCATAGTATCCACCCATCTCGTCGAAGACCTTCTGGAAGACGGCGAGGAGCGCGTCCACCTGGGTCTTGCTGATGACATCTGCTTTCTGGTCGATGTTGAACAGAACACTGCGCGAGGGGATCCCAACGGCGCGTTTCAGGTCGCCGCGCAGGATTTCATTGTCTCCGCATTTATCGAGAAAGATATCAAGGGCGGACCTACCGTCGACCTGCCTGTTCTCCAGCAGGAGTGCCAGCATTTTCAAAAGATGGGATTTGCCCGAACCGAAAAAGCCCGAGATCCAGACGCCGTTCGCCGTCTCATAATTGTTGTAGGCATCCAAAAAATGTCCGAGCCGCTTCTCGATCTCTTTCGTGATCACGTACTCGTCGAGCTCGATACGAAGGCTGGCGTCGTCGTCTGCCTTGATGACGCCCTCGATCGCGCGGTCAACTGGCTTTAGGAAGATTTCGCGGACTAGCACGGTCATGGCTGCCTAAACCTCGTAGTGAAATATGTTGAACGCGCGATAATATTTGTCGTCATGAAGCATCCCGAAAAGTTCAAGGGAAGCCCCCGTAGCTAGTGCGTGCGAATAATTCCCGGGAAAAAACATCAGCGTCGGCTTTTCTTTCGCAACGCTCTGAAGATTGTTCAGGACGTTGTGAGACCGGATATATGGAAACACCTCCCCGACGCCTGACAGGAAGAGAATATCATGTTGCTGCTCGCGAAGCCTTCGATCGATCGCAGGAACCAAATGGGTCTCGGGATCCAGAACACCTTGAAGAAGCTCTCTCAGTTCATCTTTGGAAACGCCCTGCTCCGCTGCCAGAATGTCTTCCCAAATGCCGCGCTCCTTGAGCAACTCTATGGCCAAATCATAAAGGTTGAATTCCAGAACCGTGACGCCACGATTTGCCAACTGGCTTGCGAGCCGTGTTCTCAATCGTTCGATCTGGATGCCATCCGCAGTTTCAAAAGGACAAATAAAGAATGGAACTTCGTTACCGATCCCGCGCATCTTCAGAAATCGCTCGCTGGAGAGCACGGCAAGCAGATGATCGAAACGTTTCTGATCTGCCGCCTGATGGATGCCGTTGGTCATAGGGATTGCTCCATCAGATCCGCGAACCTGGAAAAAAGCGGAGTTCATTCCGGTTTCCTATATCGATGAGGTTCGCAAGTCGCGGCGTCAGATTGGATGTTTGGATTTGGCCACCAGCGGTCGTGATGTCCGCCTCGCGCATCATACGGAACAACACCTGGCGTAGCTTTCCCAGGGTAGATGAACTTAGACGATCGAGTTCTGGATGCCATTCGGCCTTCCGTCCAAGAAACAGATCAAAGTCCTCATACGTCAATTCAAGCCTGCCAGACAGGTACCGCTCGAACAGGACCTCCGATGCAAATTCGCCAATGAAACCATACGTTCTGCAAACAGCAATCCAGGCGAGCGCCAATTGCTCATGTCGCTCACCGTCTTGCAGCAGGCCAAGCTCCAGAGGGCTAAGCCTGCGCAATCTCTTTACAATTTCGCGAACGGTACGTTTAGACGAGGACGTTTTTCGGAAAGAAAGGACATTTCTCTCTACCGAAAGCGCCTCTGCCATGCCCCAGTCTTCTGTGCCTTCGAATATCGAAGCGACTGCGATGCACTCATTGATAAACAGCCCTCCAGTGCTGAAGGCCATGTCGTACCGTTCTGCGCTTTCGATCATTTTTTCCAAAGACGTTCAGTTGCCGAAGCCGACCCAAGCACGATGATAAGGCGGCTATTCCGAGACCGGTTGCCCATAACTAGATCCTCTCGAATACCGCATGAGGTCCGACGGGAGCCCAGTTTGTTCCCACGCATCCGCCTGGCGCATACCCCCAAATCAGAAAGAGGCTTCGCGTCAAGCTGCCGAGTGGTCATGGTCTACGCCAAGCGATAGTGATTTTCGTGTCATCTGGGAATATTTCTCTGAACATGCTCCACAGACCAGCATGGCGGGTCGTCCCGCCTCCCGATGCCACTTGCAGGCCCATTCCTTCTGCGGACTAAGCGGCAACCGTTGTCAAGTCGGGGTATGCCCTGAAGCCCTGAAGTTACCTTGAGGCACCCTATGAGCCAGAAAGCCTACACGTCGAGGGGCCTTGTCCATACGGCATCCGTCGCCCTGCTGCCTCTTTGTGTGCCGATCCGCTGCACCGGTCGTTCCACGCACACTCAGTGCGTTCACGACATCGGTCTCAGTGTGAAATTAACCTTTCACACTGAGGGAATAGTGCGTCGAGAACGAAACGATGGATTAGGGCGTTCCAGCCCTCGCCCGCAGGGCTTCTGCTCTGGCTCGATTAAGAAGTTTTGCCCGAGATTCCGCCAGTTCGCGAAATTCGTCGTCGAGCTCAGCGACTTTGTCGGGATGATTCTTCATCATCTTCGCGCGATACGCAGCGTTGATCTCGGAGGTTGATGCGCGAGACGATACACCTAGTATCTCATGCCAGGCGCGGTCATCGACTGTGGATTTCCGTCCACGCTCGCTTCGTTCAGTCCTATAGCCAACATTTTCGTCGGCATGCTGGTATTCGAGAATTGGATCAACCGTAAACTCAGCGAAATCAGACCAGCATTGATGAACGTCACTTCGCGCGGCCAAGATGCTGGCCTTCCGGCTTCGCAGCATGAAAAAAAGAATTGCGGCACTCGAAGCTCCCGACAGCATCGCGCTGCCATAGATCGCGTCACTTATGTCGCGAGTGCGAAAAAGTACGTGGCCGGCAGTGAAAGACCCGAGGTCTTTCCATGGACCTGCAACGACAAAATAGAATCCGGCTAGCAGCACCGCGTAAACTAAGAGTGTTCGCAAAACTGCCGATCGCATTGCATTGACTTCAGCCCATTTATGGAAGCTGATAAGCGGTGCGGCACGGAGTTCAGCGGCCGCCATTTCTAATTCGTCGATGCGTGGACCGAGCTGCTCTTTCTCAGCGTTCAACTGCTTGCCCAACCTGGTGCCCCGATGAAAGGTACCGTCGACGTTAACGGCAAGATCGGCGACATCGGCCTCATGTTTGATCTGGTGCCAACGGCCCAGATATGCGGCAAGTTCGCGTTCGATTGCGCCCAAACGTGCGAGCGTGGGCTCGTCTGGTTCGTTGACCATCCGCCGGCTACTTGCCTTGATTTGATAGATCGCGAGACCAACCAGCAACAACACCGGCATATATACCGCCGCAGTGAGCAAAATGGTGAGGACAACGATGCCTACCACAACGATCGCGAAGAAAACGAAGGTTATACCTCCGTCCTGATTTTTGCTCCGTCTCGCCATCACCGTTGCTCATTCAATGTTTTGAGAACAATAAAAACCCGAGCAGAAGCACAGCGCCACCGTAGAAGGATAGACTGTATAACACTTGTACCAGAGGTACATTGCGGCGCCGCGCGCTGCCGAACGGGCCCGATCCGCGTTCGGGCCACATGTACTGAATCCAAAGAATGAATTTTCCTGGGCCGAGTAAAATCCACCACCAGAACGACCGCGCACTCAACTGTGTTTCGTCAGTTTTCGGAAGCGCAGCGATGCCCAACCTGTCAAGAAACTTGTTTCGTCTCATTGCGCACTCGTCCCCGTCTGAACAGGTTGCCTATAGCAGAGGGCTACAACGAGTTCCACATTCACAAGCGCTTGTTCGCTGCCCAAGATAGCTCAACTGGCAGACAGGTGATGTGACGACGCTGACAATCTGGCACACCTAGCAAGGAGACCCTACACACACCTGCCTTCGGGTATGCGCCGCCGGGGGCGACCTTGTGTTCGACCGCGGTGTCTTGATCTGCCAAAATTACTTTATGTCATCGATTGTTGATAGATTACGCCGGGTTTGATTGATAGAATTCGATCCGATGAGGAAAATCCACGACCAAGTACTGTTGAGCGCTACCGATTTGATCGGCCACATAAACTGTGGACATCTAACCAATCTAGATATTCAGGTCATCAATGGCACGCTCGCTAAACCGTCTCGTTGGGATCCGCTTCTTGAAATCCTGAGAGAGCGGGGGTTCCGGCATGAGCAGGCCTTCATCGATTACCTACGGTCCAGTGGACTAGACGTAATCGCAATTGAAGGCGTCGATAATGCGGGAGCAAGTGTCAAAGAGACCCTTGATGCCATGAAAGCTGGCCGGGAGATCATCGTCCAGGGATCGCTGCGCAGCGGCCGCTGGGCCGGCCGCGCAGATATTCTGCGCCGGGTCAGTACCCCAAGCGTCTTCGGCGGCTGGTCGTATGAGGTTACCGACACGAAGCTCGCGCGTGAGACAAAGGGCGGCACGGTCCTTCAGCTTTGCCTCTATTCCGAGATGCTGGCTGCGATGCAGCAGCACCAACCTGACTTCGCCCATGTCGTCGCGCCTTGGACCAAATTCGTCCCGCATTCCTATCGAATGGCGGACTTTGCCGCCTATTTCCGTAAGGCGAAAGCTGCAGTGGAGCGCGTCACCGAAGGCCAGCCTGGACGGGACACTTATCCGGAACCCAACGATCATTGCGATGTCTGCCGCTGGAGTGACAGCTGCGACAAACGTAAGCGCGAATTTCCCCGCACCTTTTGCTGTTGAGTGCTCTGATGCATGCAGGTGTCCACCGAAATAGGTGGACACCTTGTGATGGAAGAAGATGAGCAGAAACTGCGGGTGAGGCTTGTCGGTCGGGACGGGCGACGCCGATACGAGGCCGCATCGAAGGAGCGTCTTGTCTCGGCCTGCCTTGAGCCTGGCGTGTCGGTATCGAGGCTCGCGCTCGAACATGGGGTCAATGCGAACCTTCTTCGGAAGTGGATAAAGAAGCGCGCGGAGACCCAGTCCCTCCCGCCGTCCCCGCCACCTGCGTTCATCCCGGTTCAGATTGAAAGCACTTCCGATCGGGCCTTGCTGCGACAGAGCAGCATGGCTGCGGTGGATTTGCCGGAGACTTGCGATGGGGTGCGTTGGTCGGCATCGAAAAGGACAGCGCATTTGTCCTCTCCAGCCAAGGTGAGCGCGTCGCTGCCGAACGGCGTGACGTTGACGCTGGAATGCGGTGATCTGGATGCATTGACGGCGACCATCGGAGCACTGGGTCATGTTCAGACTGGGCGCTGACCTGAAAGTCTACCTGCACCGCGAGCCGATCGACTTCCGGGCCGGCATCAACAGCCTCGCGGTTCTGGTCCAAGAGACGATGGCGCTCGATCCGTTTGCTCCGGCAGTTTTTGCGTTCTGCAATCGCCGTCGCGACCGGATGAAGCTCCTGTTCTTCGATCGGTCGGGCTTTGTGCTGGTCCTGAAGCGGCTGACCGAGGACAGGTTCAGGTGGCCGCGCCGGGAGGCAGCGGTGATCACGCTTACGACCGAGCAATTGCACTGGATCCTCGATGGCATCGATATCGATGCGATGGTCCGCCATCCGGTGCGGCAATATCAGGTTGCCGGTTGAGGGCTCTCGAATTGAGCGATTGACGCGGCGGCATGCTTTCGATTCAAGAATCTGATGAATCGACCCGGCGAACCGACTGTTGAAGAGTTGATGGCGCGCATTGCTGCGCTGCAGGCGCAGAACCGTCAACTCGCCGAACGGGTCGTCAAACTCGAGGAAGAGCTGGCGCTTGCACGACTGCATCGTTTTGCGCCGAAGAGCGAAAAGCACATTGACCGCCTCTTCAATGAAGCCGAACAGGCCGCGGATGAGGATGACGCCGACAGCGAAGATGGCGATGTCGTTGTCCTGCCGGACACGGGCTTGCCGGCGACCGAAGGGGCGACGGGAAAGAAGCGCGGCCGCAAGGCCTTGCCGGAAAACCTGCCGCGCGAGCGTGTCGAGTACGACCTTCCCGACGACCAGAAGGCTTGTCCTTGCTGCCGTCATCAGATGCATCGCATGGGCGAGGCCGTTACCGAGCAGCTTCATATCGAGGTGAAGGCGAAGGTTCTGCAGAATGTGCGGTTCAAATATGCTTGCCGCCATTGTGAGCGTACCGGCATCAACACGCCGGTCGTGACCGCGCCGATGCCCGCGCAACCTTTGCCGGGCAGCATCGCCACGGCTTCGACGCTGGCCTTCGCGCTCGTTCATAAGTACGTCGACGGCACACCGCTCTACCGCCTGGCGCAGGCCTTCGAGCGCGCGGGTGTTCCTGTCAGCCGTGGCGCTCTGGGCCACTGGGTGATCGGCTCGAGCGAAAAGCATCTCTCCCGCATCTATGACGCCCTGAAGCTGCGGCTCAGATCGCAGCCCCTCATCCATGGCGACGAGACCACGGTCCAGGTGCTGAAGGAAATGGACAGAGCGGCCGCCAGCACCTCGTACATGTGGGCATACCGGAGCGGCCACGACAGTGACGAGCCGATCGTGCTGCTCGATTATCAACCGGGTCGCGGCCAGATACACCCGCAGACTTTCTTGGGCGATTACCGCGGCATCGTCATGAGCGACGGCTATTCCGCTTGGCGCACGCTGGAAGGGGCAACGCATCTTGGCTGCATGGCCCATTCGAGGCGGCGCTTCGTCGATGCCCTAAAGGCGAGGAAGAAAGGCGGCGGCCCGCCGGAACAGGCACTCCGGTTCTTCGAACAGCTCTATCGGGTTGAAAGGCAGGCGCGGAACGAAATCCCCGATGACGGCGAAACGCGAGATCACTGCATTCGCCGCTTCCGCCAGCAACATAGTGTCCCCATCCTCCAGGCTCTCAAGGCATGGCTCGACGACATCGCCCCAAAAGTCTTGCCGGACAGCAAGCTCGGCGACGCCGTGTCCTACACCCTGAACCAATGGGGATATCTGACGCGTTACACCGAGGACGGCAGCATGCCGATCGACAACAATCTTCTCGAGCGTGACATCAGGATTTTTGCAACTGGCAGGAAGAGTTGGTTGTTCAGCGATACCGTCGACGGAGCCAAGGCCAGCGCCGTCATCTACAGCCTGACGTTGACCTGCCGCGCCTGTGGCGTCGAGCCGTTAGCGTGGTTGCGCCACGTCCTCACTGAACTGCCTCAGCGCCCCGAGAACGTGGCTATCGACGATCTCCTGCCCTTCAACTTCCTCAAAGCCGCCGCAGCCTGACCCGACGCGTCCGTCTGAAAGCGATCAGTTGTTGCAAGGGCCGTCAATGTGCGGGGAAATGAGCGCTTACCGACAAACAACGCCGAGCAGACGATCATCTCTCCTACGTAGCTGGCATATCACGCAATCAGATCACAGAGCTGCGCGAAAACGGCATCGACACACTGGCGGGGCTTGCTGGCCTACCAAACCCGATGACCTGGAAGCCGAAACGTGGCGCGTTACAATCCTATGAGAAGGTGAAGAGCCAGGCGCTTCTCCAATTCGAAGCTAGGAAATTAGGTGAGCGCCGTTATGAGCTCTTGGGCGTGCATCCAGGTTTTGGCCTTTGCGCGCTTCCTGAGCCTTCTCCCGGTGATATCTTCTTCGATCTAGAAGGAGATCCCTTTGTTGGCGAGCACGGCCTCGAATATCTGTTTGGATATCACTTCCGCGATGAGAACGGCAATCCGCTCTACCAGGCCGACTGGGCGTTCAATCGGACGGAGGAGAAAAAGGCCTTCGAGCATTTCGTGGATTTCGCTACGGATCGCAGGAGCACTTATCCTGACTTGCACATTTACCACTTTGCGCCGTACGAACCCGCGGCATTGAAACGCCTGATGGGCCGCTACGCGTCGCGTGAAAATGAGATCGACGATCTCCTGCGGGGCCTCGTGTTCGTCGACCTTTACAGCGTCGTGCGCAACGCGCTTCGGGCCAGTGTGGAGAGCTATTCGATAAAGCGGCTCGAAGCCTTTTATAGCTATGAACGGGTTGTACCACTCAGTGATGCAAACGTCGCACTCGCCAGTCTTCAAGCGGGGCTTGAGCTCGCTGACAAGGACTCGATCTCGCCCAAGGACAGGGACATCGTCCAAGGCTACAATCAGGATGACTGCGTTTCAACCGAAGCGTTGCGCAACTGGCTGGAAACACTGCGGTCCGACCTTGAATCCAACGGGACAGTCGTCCCGCGCCCGACACCTGGACAGGACGAACCGAGCGAAGAGATTTCGGAAAGACAGGAGCGGGTCAACCGACTGATAGAGCGTCTCACCGACGGCATCCCGGTCGATCCTGCCGAGCGCAACGAAGATCAACATGCCCAGTGGATCCTCGCCAATGTTCTGGACTGGCATCGACGTGAGGACAAGGCGACATGGTGGGAGCATTTCAGGCTCAAAGCACTAAGCGCCGATGAATTGCTCGACGAGCGGGCTGCACTGTCTGGTTTGGAGTACATCGTGGAGCTGCCAAAGACAGGAAGAGTGAGTGTACCGACGCAGCGATATGCCTTCCCGCAGCAGGATACAGATATTCGGGCGGGTAAAAAGCTGCGTTCGATCGGCGGCGATCCATTCGGTGAGGCCGTCTCTATCTCAACGGAGATGCGAACGCTCGACATTAAGAAGGCAGGTGCGGCTGCAAACATTCATCCCGCGGCCATTTATGTTCACGAGATCGTTCCATCAAAGGAACAGGCCGCGTGTCTGCTCCGCATCGCCGACCATGTCGCCGACCACGGCCTTACCGGAGCCGGCCCGTATCTCGCGGCAAGGGATCTTCTTTTGCGCATCCCACCCCGGGTCAATGGTCAACCTATTCAGAATGAAGGTGAGTATACGCTCGACGCCGCATTGCGTCTGGCGACCCATTTCGAAGGCGGCGTCCTGCCAATTCAGGGCCCGCCCGGCACCGGAAAATCCTATACCGGCGCGCGTATGATCTGCGCTTTCGTGCAGAGAGGAATGAAAGTCGGAATTACAGCCAACAGCCACAAGGTGATCCGCAATCTGCTCGAAAAAGTTCAAGAGGCGGCGGATGAAATGAAGGTGGACCTTTGCTGCGTCCAGAAGGGCAAGGAAAAAGAGGACGATCAGCCGCATCTGAAGTTCGCAAAAAAACAACAACGATTTGTTTGCGAAGTTGGCGTCGGGGCAATGCCACGTCGCGGGCGCAACAGGTTTTCTATGGTCCGCGGCCGATGCCCACGATGTTCTCGACGTGCTTGTGGTTGATGAAGCGGCCCAGATGTCCCTGGCGAACGTGCTGGCCGTATCGCACGCGGCAAAGAGGCTCATTCTGCTCGGCGATCCGCAGCAGCTCGATCAGCCGACGCAGGGAACGCATCCTGACGGCACCGGCGTGTCCTCGCTGGAGCATGTGCTGGGTGGTAAACAGACGATCGACCCGGATCGCGGACTGTTCCTCGCTGAAACCTGGCGCATGAATCCACCCATTTGCGATTTCGATTCTGAGCTCTTTTACGAAAGCAAGCTCCACCCGGTGGCAGGCTGCGAGAAGCAGGTCATCTTGTCAGAGGGGCCGATTAAAGGCTCCGGCCTTCGCTACATCCCTGTCGAGCACGTGGGGAACAAGAGCTATTCGGTTGAAGAAGCTGGAGTGGTAACGCAGATCGTTATGACGATCCTGAGCAGCAATACACGTTGGATCGACCGTGATGGGACCGAGAAGCCAGTCAGGCTCGAAGATATCGTGATCATCACGCCTTACAACGCGCAGGTCTTCGAGATCCAGCAGCGCCATCCCGGCGTCCGCGTGGGCACTGTCGACAAATTTCAGGGTCAGGAAGCGCCGATCGCGATCTATTCGATGGCGACGTCGACCCATGCCGATGCCCCGCGCGGCATGGAATTCCTATACAGCGCGAACCGTTTCAATGTCGCGATCTCCCGCGCAAAATGCCTCGCGATCCTTGTCGCATCACCCGAGATATTCGAAGCGGAATGCAAGACGCCCCGGCAGATGCAGTTGGCGAACGCATTTTGCCGATACATAGAAATGACGTTGTAGCGTAGCACCTCTCTGCATCGGCATCGAAACTACGCCGCATCCTGCAGCCACCCTTTGGCAGTTGGCTTTCCGGTCGCTATTCGCCCGACGATCGCGCCCTGGCGTAGATCAAAGAGGACACCGACATGCGTGGTTTTCAGGCCAAGATAGGTTCTTTGCTCGGCCCGCGCGGCCAGTATTTCTGTTGTCCCAGATAATGTCGCAGCGATGATCTTGCAGCGACCGCCGCCCATAGCGGCGGCAAGTTGTTTCGTGAGCGCATCCCATGCCTGCATCCCATCGCTATTATGGCGGGCACCTTCAAGCATTTCTTTCAAAGGCACTAACGCACGGGGAGGTGTCTCTGTCAGGTGACGTACATGGACTGGTTGTCCCGTTAAGCTGCAAGGCAAGATGTCGTCAGGATGTGCCTTTGCCCCACTCCAGGTACAAATTTTTGTTTCTTTTGGTGCGCAATAGGTACCACCGACAGACTCCACGGCTATGCTTTTGAGCAGCTTGGTAGCCGAGACCGAGCTCGAAACTAAGAGCGCGGTTAGGACGATCTGTCCGGTTTGACTGCAACGGCCCATTAGACTCGGAAGAGCGCGTCTGCCCGAAACGGCGCACGTCGCGAGAACGCCCCGGCGAACGTACTGAAGCGTAAGATCGCATTGTTCCGCCTCGTCCTTTGAAATCACCTGCCGTGTCTCATGGCAGGTGAGGAACTCCCGACGGTGGCCAGTACGACCAGACAGCGCCGATCTTGCGGTTTCGTCGAGGCGATAGCGCTTGCCAGATATGTCACTGACAATCAGCTCAGTGCCAAGAACATCCGCGCCGGTAATATCACATTTTGCGAAGTGAACAGCCTCAGCCCGTTTCCCGCTCACCTCCGAACTCTTGAGAAGGTCGCGAGCCACAAACGAGCCACTGATGGCCGATTGTTCTACTTCATCGGAAAGTAGGAGTCTGCCGCTGACGCTACAGTGGATAGTGTGGGCTGGTAGGGCTTGCCTTGCCGACATCTCTGACGTGGCAAGCAGATGCTTTATGGTTTCGGCGCCGCTGATGGCGCATCGCCCGAGACAATCCGCGGGAACCCTACGCCTTGATGTAGCGCACATTCGCATCTCAGGCGCCTCGACGACGTCGCGCGTAGTGGGTTCGATCGATAGAATGCTTGAATATTCGTTTTCGCCATCGAGACGAAAGGTAACACGGATCGTCGCAGTTTTTGATAGATCCCCTTCGAGACCAGCAAAGCTCATTTCAAGTCGCGGCGTGAATTCCTCATATAGCTTGTGACTCTTTCGTTCATCGCCACCAGCTGCATGTACCTCCGCATCGCGTCGTTCAAGGTAGAATCGGCAGAACTCTGCAATCCCGGCGTCATCTTTGGCCAATGCCATCACTATGTCGCTGTCTACTCCGAGGTCACTTGCGTTCTCGAGTATCGGAGCGACCGGTGCTAGCGCAGATCTGCCACCGATAGTGATATGCTGATCGCGGGTACATTCCACATCCACCAGTCGCTCATAGCTGTCGTGCTGAACCGTCGCACGAACCCTGACAAGCGCATTGCCGATAAAAGAGCGACGCCCTTCAGTCACCGCCAGAAATTTAGGGACCCCCCCAAACTCCTGAATCCAATTTCGTCCGACTTCCATCGTCGCGCGTTCAGCGTCAGGCAACTGGTCATTGACTTTGTGCACGCCAGTGGAGGCCAATCGGGTCACCAATCGGGCAAACGCTGCGCTGCCGGGAACATATTTGGTACCCTTCGAGTCCTCTTCAGCCTGACCATCAAACAGGACGCGTTCGCGGTGTCCGTCATGGTCCACCAGCACGATGTCCGGCCCCACTTCGGTAATCTTACCGCCCAAAGCTATGAAGGCGGCGCGCACAAACTCCTTGGCCCCCATCGAGCGTTTGACGTCAGGCAACGAAGGAGTACGCGGCCCGATATGTTCCGCACCATCGAGGCTGCCAAGCATGGAATCGATATTAGAACGTTCTCGTTCCAGTTCTGACTTTGCGTTCTCAATGCTTTGGTCGGCAAGTCGAACCGCGGCTTCCGTGTCCTTCCCGGCCAACGCGGCGACAACAAGGGCACGGATTTTTTCGTCCATGCCATTTTCATCATCGTCTCCTCCAACGCCAGAGGCTTCGAGAAGCGATTCAATGTCTCCTATGGCATGTGATGCGAGCTGCAGTTTCTCCATCAGCCGCCCGACAATGTACTCCTCGAAAGTGCTTGTCAGAACCATGTTGAAGATCCCGACGCTTGCATGCTCAGAAGCCAAACGTTGGATGCGGCCAATGCGCTGTTCGACGATCATGGGATTCCACGGGAGGTCGAAATTGACGAGCACATTCGCAACCTGAAGGTTTACACCTTCAGAGCCGGCCTCCGTAGAGACGATAACGTTGAGCCCGGGCGGATTGGCGCGAAAGGCCTTAAGCATTTCCTGATTTCTTCCGCCCGTGCTCCCATTGATGAGCCCTACTTTTAAGCCCAGTCCTGACAAGAAGGCCTCGATCGTCGTCTGGGTTTCCCGCCGCGTTGTAAACACGACAAGTCTCCATTTCTCAGGGTTCTGTTCCTTCAGCCGCTCAATTAAATTCCCCAAGCCATCGAGTTTCGCAGAACGCGTCATGCGCCCGACGATGCCTTTCACCGTCGTTACGAGATCGGCCGGGACTGTGCCATTCCTTCCCATGTTTACGAGCTGGGCCAACAAGGCGTCGGGGCTGCTCGTGAGCGCTTGCAGGATCGAAATTTGGGCAAGGCGATTAAGGGATTGAATGGGTTTCGAAATGGCTTCGATGAGATCCAATTCCCCTTGTGTGGGCGTAACTTTATGCATTTGCACGACGCGATCAGGAAAATACAGTTTTGCGTCGCCGCGGCGGACCCGGGACATGTAGCCATAGATGATCGAACGGAATTCCTCTTTTGATTCAGGCTTTAGCCTGCGTGCCTTGTCGCGATCATCTGCAATGAATTTTCGGGCGAAAATACCTTCGCTGCCAAACGGATTTTGATGGCCCCGAGCGACACTGAGTAGGTCAACCAAGGAATACAGGTCCCACAGGCGATTTTGAATTGGCGTGGCAGTGAGCATGAGGACATATCGAAAGCGCCGCTCCAGAAGCGCCTTCTGAAATGTGAGGGCAACTTTTGGAGGACTGCCAACGCCATAAAGATTGCGAAGCTTGTGCGCCTCGTCGAGGATCAGCATTTGAAAGCGGTCGGCCGGTATGTCCTTCAGATAAAGACGCGCAGAATTATAGGTTGTTATGATGGCGCCAAACTCCTTGGGATTCGCTCTGGTCAGATCACGGCCCGTCACCACCTGGGCCGGAATGTCGAATTTGGTTTCGAGTTCTTCCTTCCATTGAGGCCCTAGAAGCTTCGGGCAAACCACTAGCACCTTTGAAAGGCGACCACGCGCAGCGAGCTCGGACATTACAAGTCCGGCGCTGATGGTCTTCCCTAGCCCAACGTCATCAGCAAGCAGCGTGACCGGCAGGCGACGGCAAAATGTCATCAGGTTTGTTACCTGATGATGAAACGGCTCTATGCGGTCGCGCCAACGGTATGCAGATTTTAGATCGTCGCGATTTTCGATCACAATGGGATCGGTTAGATCCCACTCCAGAGCGGCTTTGTAGAGTTCGTAGTCGCCCGGAGCTATCTCACGGCGCAGTATTTTTGACTTTATCTGTGACACAGTTGCCATGCTTCTATTAGGCGATGCCTAACCCAGGGAATCATGCCCTGTCAGAGGGTGCCCGTGCAAGCGCCAAGATTTGCGTATCCACCCCGGCATATATTGATGTCACTTCCAGACCGCCGTCAGTCGGGGGGAGTGGGGTGCCTGTACTGAAAGACTAGGGCAGCGTCAAAGCCGAATGGAGGGTTCTCCAGACCACATAGTCAGTGGTCGACACATTGTCCCCCGACCCTTTCGACAACTGAGCACATTTTTTGACCGGTCTCGCCGGAGTTTTCCGCGACGATTTCCAACCAGATATCGGGTTTCGCCACGTGGACTACGAGGTTCTTTGCCAAATGAGGCTGGCCGCCGATGTTGGGAAGTGTCTCACAAAACCCAACAACCTCGTCCACTCCGTATTCCCACGCCAATCGAATTTCATCGAAATGTCCCGATCGGCTCGCCATCACCTGGTCGATCGATTTTTTCAGAGATGATCAAACGTGTCTCGCACCTCCCCTCGCTCGATCTCGTTTGAGGCGACTTCGCCGCGACCTTTTACGTCGCGTCCGGATCGAGTTCCATGACCAGCCTCCGGTCGTGGAAACATTACTCCAGGGTCACCTGCCAGACTCCGATCCACGCGTCGATGGTCTCAGTGTGAAAGTCCCATTTTACACTGTCGGACTGTCCAAGGATTTTGGCGTCAGTTTTGGGCCGAGAGGTGCCAGACAGGTTTCAGCATGATATTCTGATAAGCGGCCCTTTCCCTAACCTGAGCACACATTTCGCCCGGCTCGGAAGGATGGGCATATGTCTCGCATGGAATGTGGTAGATCGTGAGACCCGGGCGCAGATGGCTTGCCAATCACTAGCCATGGTTACACCTTCAGCGCGCCATGGCCGCTGCGCACCTTCGATTAGAACAGGACTTCAGTAAGCTTTGGTTCCATAGGAAGGTGATGTCTAGGTTCAATCCCACCCATAACACCGGCTCGATCTACGACGCTGCTGACAAATGGCGAGACCGGTGCCTTTTGGCAGATGGCTCCGTACTCTCAGTCGCCGGGGCTCTGTGGACGAGCCAACTTCTTGACGAGCTTGATCAGCGGTTCGTGAAGAATCTCGATGAGGGCGAAGGCGATTTTCTCTCCAAGCTGCGAGCACAGCTCTCGGCGGGCTCGTCCGAATGCCGGCAGTTGATGGCCGAGAGCCTGTGGTTGCTGCTGCTCTTCCCGTCGAATGTCGGCGCTGCCAAGAAGCGGGAGAATGCACGCGAAGTCTGGTCGTGGTCGGGCGACGACCTGGACCAACACCACCCTCTTCTCGACGACAAGGTTCTCCAGGGTATTGGTTCAGCCGGGACCGCCTACAACACCCACCGCTGGCGCGAGCTGGTCTTCCTGATCGGCGCGTTGCGCGACTTCAAGCGCCGTGAGGCCGCCGAACGCGAGGAGGTCCTCCGTGATCCATGGGCTTTCTCCGGGTGGCTGAGCGGCCTGCCCGAGGCGCGCCACCGGCAACTAATCCACATCCTGCCGCACCTTCTTTTTCCCGACAGCTTCGAACGGATCAGCTCGGAAGGCGACAAGCGATCTATCCTTGCCGGGTTCGGCGACACGCCGGAGAAGGAGATCCGGAAGTGGAGCACCAACGAGATCGACCGCGCACTTCTAGACCTGCGGCATCGTCTGGAACAGGAGCACGGGGCTGACATCGACTTCTATCAGGAAGAATTCGCGGCTCAATGGAAGACTGAGACCAGAAACTGGTTGCTTAGTTGGAATCCCTCCAGGTGGGCTTGGGACAGCCTTGCGGCGGACCGCGCCGCTACGATCAGCGGCGAAAGAGCCGACAATCGCTGGCGTTGTGGATCGACGAAACCTTTGGAGGGAGACCGCGTCTTCCTGATGCGGACCGGCACAGCGCCGAAGGGTATCGTTGCTGTCGGCAAGGTAACCCGTGCGCCATATGAGGCCGCGCACTGGGACGCGACGCGCGCAGAAGCCGGCGAGACGACGCACTTCATTGACGTTGCGTTCGACGCCGTCCGAGACGCAGCGGCCGACTCCATCGTGATGCTTGAAGATCTGGAACGAAAGGAGCCCGGCCAAGAGTGGAACCCGCAATCGTCTGGAATCGAGATCAAGAGCAAGCCGGCACGGACGCTTGAGAGACTCTGGAAGGCGCTGCCCGCCCTTTCCGGATCGGGTGAATCCGATCATCCAGCAACCGTCACTGTCAGACCCGCACACCCAGTAGCGACTCCGCGGAACGTGATCCTCTACGGCCCGCCCGGAACGGGCAAGACATACCGGTTGATGACGGACTATCTGCCGGATTATCGCGACGAGGCGGGAGACCGGTTCGAGTTCATCACCTTCCATCAGAGCTACGCATACGAGGACTTCGTCGAGGGTATCCGGCCGGTGACCACGAACGGCACCGTCACCTACGAAGTGAGGGCCGGGGTACTGAAGCGGCTCTGCGATCGGGCGCGCCGGTCGCCCGACAAGCGCTTCGCCCTTTTCATCGACGAGATCAATCGCGGGAACATCGCTAAGATCTTCGGCGAGCTGATCTCGCTGGTAGAGGTCGATAAGCGCATCATTACCGACGGTTCTGGCAAACGAATGCCGAGCTGTAAGGGTCTGGAGGTGACGCTGCCCTACTCAGGCGAGCGTTTCGGCGTGCCGGCGAATGTCGACGTGATCGGCACGATGAACACCGCCGACCGATCGATCGCGCTCCTCGACAGCGCGCTGCGGCGGCGTTTCTGGTTCGAGGAAATGACACCGAAGCCCGAGCTTCTGGGCGCGGTGGAAGACGGCGCCGGAGGCACGATCGATTTGCGGCAGCTGCTGGCAGCCATGAACTCGCGCCTTTCCATGCTACTGCACCGGGACCAGACACTGGGGCACAGCTACTTCTACAAGGTGAAGTCGTTCGACGAGCTTCGCCGAGTCTTCGCGCGGGAAATCCTGCCCTTCCTCCAGGAGGCCTTCTACGACGACTGGCGACAAATCCGGCTTGTCCTGGCCGACCAGACAGTGGGGCAGGAATTCCAGCTGGTGAGGGTAAATACGCAACCCGCCCATCAGCTCTTTCCCCAAGCCGATGGCAACGAGATCGGTGGCCGTGACACGTTCGAAGCGGTCCGCGAGGACGACATCACGACCGACGCGATCCGCAAGATCTATGAGCCACCGGAATGAGGTCCCTGACCTTCCGTGAGAGGGGTACCGCAAGCATCGGATCGGCCGGCGATCTGACCGACGCCGAGGCCGAGAGCATCGCCCGCATCGAAACGCGCTTGCCAAGCGATGCGGTCAGCTGGGGACACAGGGCGCTGAGGTTCGGTCCCTTCTGCGGGGTCATCCAAACGCCCCAGGTTGCGATCGAGCTGCTTCCGAAGATCGAGCGTGGCTCCCAGGCCCCAGAGGACATGCGCGGCTTGCTCGTCGCGATGCTCGCTAGGGCGGGTGAACTGGAACCCAAGCGGGTGGGCCAAGCCGGTCTGGGGCAGCAGCGCAGTCACCTGCTGGACGCGTTCATCGAGGACTTCTGCGATCAGGTGAAGGCCGCGCTGCGTGGTGGAGCCATCGCACGCTATTCGGAGAGGATGGAGAACCTTAGCGCGATCCGCGGACGTCTGGAGTTGACGCAGCATCTACGGACGAACGCCTTCGATCGCTCCCACCTTCTTTGCCGCTTCGATGAACGGAGCATCGACAACGCGCACAATCGCGCGCTGAAGGCGGTTCTGCGGATGCTTCACAGCCGAGCCATGAGCGCAAGGACGCGGGCAATCGTGGCATCGTTTCTCCACCGCTTCGATGAAGTCGCCGACGTCCGCATCAGAATCGACGACATCAGTGCGCTCCCGCTCGACCGCACAATCAGGCACTGGCAACTTGCCTTCCGAAAAGCTTTGCGACTGTTCGCCGGGCTGTTCCCTGATGTGAGGACCGGCGATACTTCCGGCTCCGCGCTGCTCTTCAACATGGAACGGCTCTTCGAGACCGTCCTCGGTCTGCGCATCCGACGCGAATGCCGGGCCATCTTTGGGCGTCACCTCTCTGTCGAACTGCAGGGTCCGACAGCAAGCCTTGCCATCTCAGGGTTTCACTTGCGGCCGGACATCACGGTTACGGACGGGGACGACATTGTGGCGATCCTAGACGCCAAGTGGAAGCGCCTTGATACCGATAAACCGAACTCCGGCGTCACTAGTTCGGACGCCTATCAAATCAACACCTATGCGGACCGCTACCGGTGCAAGCGCCTGGCATTGATCTATCCCGCTACCGCGGAATGTCCGCCAGGATGCGTGACAAACTTCGTGCTAATGACTGAGGTTCGTCCGACACTTGAAGTACTCGCCATCGACGTCCGAGAGATGGCCTTCGGTAGCGGCATGCCGGCAGGCTTCGAAGCGGTCCTCTCAAGTGCGTACGAGAGAATGCGAACACCCGCGTCAACGTTCCTCGCCGCAGCATAGAAACCGCACCTTTTTCCTCCACTTTGCCTCTATGGGTAGGTGCCTGCAACGTTTGGGCCGTCTCCGGACAGTCCGGTGTGAGGATCTTTGAGTAGAGAGCTGTCATGCGGGTTCGGCCCAGTCATACAAAGTTTCTTGACCGTGAAGTGGCCAGCAAGATTTGGATGCCACAGAAGTTAAGGCAAGGATCCGCGCCCGACCGTCGACGCAGAATTTCGGCCTAGACATCCGGCTCCAGAAGGCGTGATCCTAAGGGGGTTGGACCGACTTGATCGGGTCCGAACGCATGGGAGGATCAATGGCGGCGCAATCTGGGGTATTCGTATTACAGGCCGACCAGGCTCTCGTTCCGATGCAGCCAGCGCATTTCGCGGCCGAGCTCGATTTTCAGAAGCTGCTCTCGAAGTTTCCTTCACTACTGGTCGGCGACCAAATCGACCCCGATAATCCTAGGCGCTTCGTTCTGGTTCGCCAGGAGTTGTCCATCGGACATGAGGACGAGGCGTCGCGACGGTCTCTCGATCACCTGTTTCTGGATCAGGACGGCGTCCCCACGCTGGTGGAGGTCAAGCGGCAATCCGATAGTCGACTGCGTCGCGAGGTGGTTGGGCAGATGCTCGACTACGCCGCTAACTTCCAGTCTTTTTGGAGTGCCGAACGGATTGCCGCCGCTTTCGAGACAACGTGTGTACAGGCCGGAACTGACACAGAAGCGGCGCTGAGTGAGTTCCTTGGTCCGCAGGCTACTTCTGAAGGGTTCTGGAGCGCGGTCGGCACGAATATACACGCAGGAAAGTTGCGGCTCTTATTCGTGGCGGACCACATACCCACAGAGCTCCGCCGAATCGTCGAGTTCCTGAACGTACAAATGAATCCGGCGGAAGTGCTAGCGCTGGAACTTAGGCAATTCGCCGGCGAGGGCCTTCGCACCATCGTGCCCATGGTCTTCGGACAGACCAGAGAAGCTGTCGGCAGGAAGGAGGTCGTAAAGGGTACTCGCTGGACCGAGGATCGCCTGATCGCTGCATTCGAGGACAAGTATTCGGTCGAAGAAGTTGCTGTCGCGAAGGCCTTATTCGAATGGATGAAGGGAACGGGTCTGCCGCTCGTCTTCGGTACTGGCCGGGAAAACGGCTCGGTCTATCCGCTCCTGAAGCCTCAAGGGGTAGCTATCAATCCAGCTTACCTCTCTACAGAGGGTAAGGTGTGGCTGCAGTTCAAGTCGTTGGAAGGCAAGCCGGTTTTCGGCGACATGGACCAGCGTCGGGAGATGATGCTTCGCTTCGCCGAGGTGGATGGAGTGACCATCGACGAGTCTTCGTTGGACCGCTAGGCTTCTGTGTCGTTGGCGCAAGCGGCCAAAGATCCAACCGGAGCCACAAAGTTGATCTCCGCGTTTGACTGGATCGTCCGGCAGGTGAAGGCGGTCGAAGGTTAGGCACTCTGCGACGCCGCCGACCAGCCAACGGACGCCTGGATAGTAGGAGTAGGGCTTCTGAACGAGGCCGCCTTGCTCGTTTATTGATCAACCTCATACTTGGCCGTGAGCATCCGCGACGTTTGCTTTTGGTACGCACCACCGGGACGCGAAAGGCCGAAATCAGGCGCAAAGCAGTCTTCTGCCGCGGGGACGCTTCCAGTCGGATAGCTACTCATAGACTCGGATGCGATTGACCGCCGACCGTGTCTTAAAAAGTTTCCAATCGGGCGATAAATCAGGTGTTGCCGTCGAAGGACATTGCCTGCCATGTCCCGGCAGTACGCGATCAAACACGATTGATTTGAGACCACTCCATAATGCATCTGACGCGTCTTGAGCTTTATAAACGGGTCTGCGACAGGCCGCTCAGCAAGATCGGCCCGGAGCTGGGAATTTCTGGCACGGCGCTAGCCGTTATCTGCAAACAATTCCAGGTTCCCTACCCCGGCTCAGGGTACTGGACCCGCAAGTCCCTCGGGCTTCCGGCAGAGCTGCCAACGCTGCCCGAAGCACCTGAAGAGGCGATCGAAATAACGCCGTCTGCCCCAAAGCCACCACGACAGAAGAGAACGTCGACAGAGAGCTCCGCACGCAAGACCAGGTCATTGTCCAAACCCCGTCGCCCCGCGCCTCACCCGCTACTATTTGGTGTCGAAGAACGTTTTCGAAAAACGCGGGATGTGAAACAGGGCGAGTTCCTGAGACCCTACAAGCGGATCCTGCCAGACCTGATTTCTTCGGAAGCCGCGCTGGTGCGCGCGCTTTTGATCGCTAATGACCTATACCTCGCGCTGGACGAACAAGGATACCGGGTTCACATCGCCGAGGCCGGCTCTGACCTTCATCGCATCCACGTCAAGGAACAGGAAGTGGAGCAAAAGGAGCGAAACTACGGACGCTACCACTCAGCAAGCATCTGGGCTCCAGACCGACCAACTGTCTTCTACCTTGATACGGTGCCGTTAGGGCTCGCCCTTACCGAGATGACGGAACGAGTGACGATGCGATATCTCAACGGCGACTATCTTCGTGAGGACAGCAGGCTCATAAGATCGGCCAAGCCTTGGCAACTGACGCACTCCTGGACAACAGAACAGGATATTCCCTGCGGACGTTTTCGATTGATTGCATATTCCCCGAAAAAGGGCGTCAACTGGTCCGTCAGCTGGCAGGAGACCGAACACGACAAGCTTGGGACGCTGATCCCAAACATCGTCGAGAGCTTGAAAGCGGCTAAGGACAATGTGCGGCGCGTTATGGACGCCGAGGATGTGGCCGCGGCGAAGAGGAAAAAAGAGAGAGAGGAGGAGTGGGCGCGCTATGAGAGGCGAGAGGATGCCCGCAAGACAGCTCAAGCTCTTGCAGATAGCCGGCAGCAGCTTGCGGAAATTATCGAGAGGTGGGGAAAAGCTATGACGGTGGAGCGCTTTTTCACGGATGCGGTAGAGCGCTTGAATTGCACGAACGAGGAGCGTCGGCAGCGGCTAGAGGAGCGCCTGACACTCGCAAAGGAAGTGATGGGAAATGTAGATCCGCTGGTTTTCCTAGAAAGCTGGTTAGCCCCTGAGCAGAGGCACCGTCCAAGGTTCGGCAGTGACGCTCCCTAATGAGATTTTTCTAGACCTTCGCTTTGCGCTTGGCTGGCGTCTTCTTCTGTGATTCTGGCCTCTGATCTATTCCTGCAGCCTTCGCCAAAGCCGATCGCCTGTCCGAATAGTTTGAGGCGGTCATTGGGTAGTACTGCGGCAGTCCCAAATTTCGCGCGGTAGTCGGCCGGAGTCATTTTGTGTTCGGACGCGACTCTCGCTATCAAGAAAGAAGCTAACAGCCGAAATTTCTTTCGTGTGAGCGGGCGTTTGGTCCCTACTTTCTGTCGTTGAAGCAGCGCGCACACTACCGGTGGCCGATATCTTTGGCGAACGGTGCGGCTACATCGCCTGACGTGCCTTTTTGCGACTGTATGACGACTGCTTTGAACTCTCGCATCAATATCTCGTACCATTATTGAAGTAGCAGCAGCATAGGGCGTCGAACGATCAGTGTGACGCCCTAAACCGAAGCGTGTCCCCTTATGGAACAGGAAGCGACTACTGTGGCAGCGGGAACCGCCGCGAACATCGAACTTGCGGATCTGATCCAACGAAACGTAGATTCCATGGCCTTCCCGCCATCGGAAATGGAGGCGGCCACCTATGAGGAGGTGAGCGCGTTGCCACGCGTAGTTGTTTGTCGGCCGTCCGCGGAAGAGCTTTTGGCGACTGGCTTCGTGCACTATGATTGTCACCGAAATTGCGCTGAGCAAGCTGCCAATGACCCGGATGGCACAAGCAGACAGATCACTGGATGGTTGCCTCATGGTGAAGACCTGATCCTCCACTCGGTCGCCATTATTGGAAATCAGTGGATCTGTCTGACGCCGCAGTTAGTGGCTGCGCCGAACAGGTTTGAGTTCATTCCTGACCCTCATCTTGAGTGGCGAAATGCAGATGGCGGCGCTACCCGGACAGCATTCCGTCATGGAAATGAAGTACCGAAAGCACTTCGCAGGGACCCAGGCCGTCATATCCGTATGCGGGGCGAATTCCAGGCTCTCGTCGCAAGGGACATTCGGTGATCGAAGCCAGAGATCTCATGGCAACGTCCGCTTTTAGGAGATCGAACGTCGGTTCGGAATGACCGGTATGAGGCGCCAAGCGGCTATTCAATCGAGGCTTCCGAAAGTCCGGTTGGTTCGCCGAAGCCATCTGCGTCAGTCTGGATGGCCGACCTGGCGCCCGTATGGCCAGAGAAGAAGGCCGATCCGAACACCATTCACCGCGAGGATGGGGTTAGTACTCGTCGGCCCGCATGACCGTCATTACCCTCGACGTAACGTTTCGATCAGACGGGTCGAGGGAATGGTAGCGGCGGGTCAGATCGTAGTAATCGATCTTCCAAATGATCTTGATATCGTTGGCTGTCATGACCGCGCAATCGTGCTCGCCATAGGGGTCGTTTTCGGCAGTGAAACCGTCGAACGCGGTGATGGCCGAGATTATTTCCCTAACCGTCGATGGACCAAGCGCGGCTATGCCCGATGTGATGACGATGGTCCCGCCGAGGCGATGGATTCTCAGGTCGTCATTCAGTGATCTGGTTTTGAGGGTGGTCCCATCAAGCGCCAGGCTGATGTCATGGGTCTTTCCGAAGAGCATGTCCGATTTTTGGTTTGTCATGGTCACTCCTTCATTGGACACAGGTGATCGTTTCCGGCCGGCCCCATCGCCGGTCAGGTCCGCTTTAAGTTCTTTTTTGGTGTTGTCAGCGCGTGTCAGGCACGATCAGTCAGGCTCGAGCTTGTCAGACGGGAATGCGCCCGCACGCCACCATCCTTGCTGACACGTCTTCCAAATCACGTAATCCACGGTCGAGACACTGTCTCCCGATTGTCTCGACAGTCGTGCGCATAACTCCTGGACCGTTTCAGCCGATTGGCTCGCAACCCTTTCAAGCCAGATATCGGGCTTCGCCACATCGACACCGACGTTCTTCGCGAGGTGATATTTCGTGATCCCACCGATGTGAGGAAGAGCCCCGCAGAAATTGATCACCTTCTCCGGTCCTTCTTTCCACGCCGACCTAAAACCCTCGAAAAATTCCGACCTGTTCGACATCACTAAGTCGATGGACTTTGTCTTTCCCGGATGACCGAAAGTGTCTCCTACCTCCCCTGTCTCCACCAAAGACGGCCTCATCCTGTTCCAGATATCCTTTGCGACTGTCCACTTCATCCCACTGTTAAGAATGACGTATGAGACCCTTAGGGCGAAATCAGTTTCATCCACGGGTGGGGCTTTCGTCTTGACCCTTTCCATCGCGTCCGGATCGAGTTTTGCGACCATTTCGCGGTAGGCAAGGTACTCGTCCCGCGTCATCGAAAAGGTTCCGCTCTGGCAACCTCAGACCGCTCTTTCACGGCGACGGTTTCGGTGTGAAAGTGACATTTCACGCTAAAGAGGTAGCCGTCCCATTTTCTACTAGAATTCATACTCATCAGACCTCTCCCCTGCGGACTAAAATGATCTCGTCTGGATCAATCTGATGGGGCGTTTGGGGATTGCGGAGTGAACACCTCGCCCGTTGGAGTAACTTCATAGAGTCGGAGTCGAACAGTCGAATGGTCCTCTCCGTTATCTGATAGGCGACCGTCCAATGGTCGTGCCGACCAGAGAGACCGATGATGGCAACTTGCCTCTCATCGAGGACCCGCCGCAACGCCGTCCACAAATCATCGAACCTACGAATCTTAGGAGTGAAGATCGTCGCGCTAACGGAAACGTCCAGGACATCCCGAAGATATTTACATGCAGCTTCGACGAGGGCATGAAGGATCGGAATTTCGATCCCGAGTCCGACGGTCTCGTGGGCGGTCACACGGTTTGTCGTCAGATTCTCAGAAAGTGCCTGAAAGAGGGCAACGGATCGCTGAGATCGCAATTCCGGGAAAAGAAACCGGACGGCGTTCATCACGCAATAGACACCACAGAGGCTATCGAGATCCCCTTGATTGAAAGGCGCCAAAACCCGCGCGCGCGATATCATTCGACTGACATGTTCGTTGCGTTCAGGGACCGACATATCAAATCATCGACACGATGCGGCGTTGGGCATCGGAATCGCCATCGATGTAGGCTTGCGTCATCGAGAGTGATCGGTGGCCGGCGAGAAGCTGGACGTCACGAAGACATCCTCCCGCGCGGTGCGCGGATCGCGCCGCCGTCGTTATAAAGGTTCGGCGTCCTGAATGGGACGAACAGCCTTCGAAGTTCAGATCGCGATAGAGCTCGACAAACCAATTGACGATGCTGTTAGGCTTCATTGCACCACCGCGAGTTGAACGAATGACGGGACCATCGCCCGGTCCAATCTTCCCCAATCGAGACAACGCGTTCCTGAGGTCATGATGGAGGGGAATTCGACGCCCGGATTGCCGTTTCGCGATCCGATCCTCGATAACAAGCGAATTCCCAATTTTTCCCCTGGGATCGAGGAGCATCGACCATTCCAAGCCCGCAATCTCACAGGCTCGCAATCCGGCCTTACAAGAGAGCAGAATGATCACCTGGTCTCGGACGGGGGTTGACGATTCGCGCGAGTGCGTGAGCATTTTGCGCAGCATTGAATCGGTGACGAATTTGGCCTGACGACCAGACATATGGTTGCGCTCCAAAATGAGGACAACTCCAGATTATGGGCATTAATTCCTATTTTCAAGCCGAGAAGCGAGATTTCTTGACCCGTGTCCAACGGGGGAAGTCTTAGGATTTTTGGTCGAATTGATCGTCCGGTTTGACGAGTTCCACATGACTAACCCCCAACGCCTGGGCCAGAGCCAACAGGGTCGCCACAGTTGGTTTTCGCTTCCCGTTCTCAATTTCGCTGATGTACTGCTGACTCAGGTTCGCCCGTTCAGCGACGGCCTCCTGGGTGAGACCCACTGCACCGCGGATCCGCGAGAAATTCCGGCCGACCAGCTTCCGAATGACCATTCCGGCAAGCGTCGAAAGGTTATCAGACATGCAGGACGATCTAGCAAGAGAGCGCAAGGCAGCAACGCGGTTGTGGGCGAAACGTGAAGCCCAAATTAAGGGCGTAATCGAATCCACGGGTGGGCATGTATGGAGACCTCAAAGGCATCGCGGGAAAGGCGATGCTGGAGGGACAGCCTGCAGGTTTTGGCCTTGAAGGGCGCATCCGATGAGGGGTGATTCCTACCACAACGGGGGATCATCGACCAAGCCAAAGGGCAGTTGGACAGATGCGCCGAGTTGCTAGTTTGTAGCTAGGAGCACCATCCTGGCGACGAGAGGCCAATCCCAATCGAACAATAAACGTTTTAATTCAGCAGGTTATATGGTGGGCGATGACGGGCTCGAACCGCCGACATCTTCGGTGTAAACGAAGCGCTCTACCAACTGAGCTAATCGCCCGCTCCGGCCGGACCTTTAAGCGGTCGCAACCGGCTTCGCAAGGCCAAATGAGCAGCTGCTAGCTTAGCCGCACAGTGGTTTTCGCGGGCAAAGTGCCGCCCGTCAAAAAACCTTCTCCTGTTTGCGTTTATGCTGTCCAGCTGCGCTTGACACCCGGTGGCGAACCCCTTATCCACCGCCCCAACGACGAACACGGCTGACACGTGCTCGTCCAATGCGCGGGTGTAGCTCAGTTGGTTAGAGTGCCGGCCTGTCACGCCGGAGGTCGCGGGTTCGAGCCCCGTCACTCGCGCCATTAATTTCAAGGGGTTAGCTACCGCCCCTTGAAAAGTTTCAACTCTCATTCTGCGGAGAGTTTCAACTTTCTGTATTCGTTCCGTTCCAGGCCAAGCAGCTTTCTGCCCTTGCGGCGGCTGGCGTCAGCTGAGCGGACGGCGGCCAGATTGACCGGCATATAGGTCTTCTGCAGCGCCTTGTTCCCGTCGATCGAATTGCCCATCTTGGCCGAGATTGCCTCGACCGACGCGCCTCCGGCATTTGCCTCGACCGCGCCGGAACGCCGCATGTCCATCAGCCGCCGCTTCTCCGATGTCCCGAACACCAGCGTGCGCAGATCGGCAAAGTCGTCGACCAGAGAATCCTTGGTGTAAGGCACGCCGGCGCGCGGCCGGCCGCCCTTCGGGCCCGGCGCGAAACCGCGCGAGCGAAAGATCGGCGCATCGTCAAGCAGGGTGACGCCTAGTGATTCGACATAGGCCAGCACCAGGCGCTGCGTGCGTGACGACAGCGTGCCGAAAGCCGCCTCGCCACTCTTGCTGCGTGCAATCAGAAAACCCCATTCCTGTGCTGTCTGCATTGCCTGCGCCGGTGTGAGCGTGCGCACGTCGACGGGTGAGAAGCTCGTGTCCCACGCAACGGCGATGACGCAGGCCAGTCCGCGGTAGCCGGCGCGCCAGGCGCCCTTGACCATGCGCACCGCCTCGCCTGCCGTCCAGGTCTGGTGGCGCGGTGGTGGCGTCTGGCGGCGGATCGCCTGCGATGGGTCGGAGCCGGGCGGGCATAGCTTCATGCCGGCCATGACATTATAGAGCGAACGCCACGTCTTTACGGCACGGTAGGCGATGTCGACACCTTTGACCCGGAGCAGACGGCCATACCAGTCGTCGAGCAGCTCGAGGGTGATGTCGGCTGGCGGCGGGTCGGCGAAGTACGGCTCGATGAAGGTCCAGCCGCGTTCCCAATCCTCGCGGGTGCGCGGTGGCTTGCGCTTCCATGCATCCATGCGGCGATAGCGTGCAAAGGCGTCTCCGATGGAATCCTTTGGCCATACATGCAGGCGCGACGGCTCCCTGCCCTTGCGGAGTTCCTGCCAGCGGTCTTCCCACTCCCTGGCTATCGTCCAAGCCTCAGGCCCGTCGATTCCACAGGAAATGCATCTGAAGCCAGCTTCGACCATCTTCGGCGTCGGCAGCCAGTAGCCGTACCTGCCCTTACGGATGACGTAGTGCTTCAACTTGATCTTACCCAAGCGTCGCCAGCCTCGCTCTTGCAATGTCAATGCTAGACTGCCCGCCGGATCCCGATCCTGCAAGACCCGAGCGTCGATCGAGCCAGGAGTCGATCGCAACCATGTCGTAGTTGCCGGTGATTGGGCAGGCCTTGGGAAAGCCTTGATCCTGCAACGCGGGCAGCAATTCCATGAATTCCCGCAGCGTCAGGTGGAGATAACGCGCCGCCTTGACCGCCGGCACGAGCCGCGGCTGTACCGGGAAGCGGATAGATGACGGTTGTAATGTGTGGGTTTGGCTCATGGCACCAAAACTCTATCCACCGTCCATCGGGACAGCGGATGGGCGCTTGTCGTTGAGCGGGTGTGAATTTCGCCCGTGTCAGCACCTCCGCCGCACAGCATGCGATTTTCCTACTCCGTGATCTCGTTATTCCTGCATCGAGGGTGAATGAGAACTTAGAATAACGGCCTTTTTCCCCCATGCCTATTCGTCCAATCCTTAATTCGCAGAATCGGCGGCCACAGGGCGAGAATACTTATAATCGGCGGCTTCAAAGCCGCTACGCCCGGGCAACCCGGATACCCTCGGCGATGTTGACGCCACTACCCATCAGGTCGCCATCGTGCTCCTGCACGACGTCACCCAGGTGAATGCCAATCCGGAACTCAATGCGACGATACCGGGCACCCCGGCACTGTGCTTAGCAATAGCGTTTTGACGCGCGCAGCGGACTGCTTCCACAACGCTGCTGAACTCGAAAGCTGTGACAATGAAAAGTCCGCCACCGTGAGCCAGACCAGAAAACTCATATTTTAGCACCTGCGAAACAAAGCTCGCTATTCCGCGTTGAGGCTCGTCGAACAACGGAGCTTCACGAATGGATCCGGCAACTGCAGCTGTGATGATTTTGCTTTCTTGCAGTCCCGCCCAGGGAGTCTGCAAGCCACTCGATACATCACCGTCCATGTTCGGATCCCTTGAGACATGCGAGTTGGCGTTAGCCGTGAGGCTCGAGGGCGCTCCCAACGGGGAGATCGTGGGGCGATGCAGTTCGATTGATCCCTCCGCTACAGGTTCCGTTCCAGCCGGGTATAGCACGATTGTCGTCACGCGGGGCACAGGGGCGGGTGCGGTGAGCAGTCGCTACATCGTGCCACACAAAAACTGAAGCCAGCCACCGTGAGGCAGCGGGCTATTCATTCTCGACCGGACAATTATAGGCCTTGCCCTCCCTCTATGAAGCCATACTCGGCATCGTTGGCTTCGCGCTCGTCGTCCGCTTCGCCATCGTCGTCGCCTTCCCTGTCATCGGTCCCGTTGACTTCGATGCCACCGGCCAGACAGGGTTCGAGATCCGGGTCGGGCTCTACGAAGTCGAGCAGCTACATCAGGCGTTCTTCATCTTCGATCGAGCGACGGACCGCCATGTCCGAAAGGCAGAGGTTCGTGGCTGGATAGCGAAGAATCGCACACGGCTTTCCTTCATTCGCATGGTTCGCAGAGATTAGCATTATCGCCTACTCTAATCTCGTCCGACGTCGTCTCCCTGAAAGCAGCGCCGGTAAGGCTCGGCGCCCTTCTTGGTTTCTCCCCGTATGTCAAAAGGAGGTCGCCGGGCCTTGCCAGGCCCCGCTGCTCATCGCTTGCGGGGTGTCCTGATGACTGAGCTTGGCCCCGTGGCCTAACGGCCAGAACCAAACGTTCCGAAAAGCTTTCCCAGGCTGGCGGCAGCCGAAGGGCTGCAGAAGAGGGATCGTCAGACCGCTCCTGGCGCACCACAGCGACACCACCAAGCTGTAAGTCAGGTCCATCGGCCCTGCTGATGAGTGCCCTTGGACAGATGGATTGCGTTTGCCACGAAAAAGGAATCGTACCGGCCCGTTCTCAGCACGTCAGCCGGAACGGGCCATGGGCAGAAGCAGCCAACTGCTAAAATCGCAAGACGACCGAAGGACCACGTCGGCGATAGCACCGGACCCGACGGCGCCCGTGTCGCCAGTAACTACGGCAGACTCTTCTCCAGCCGCGCCGGCGGCGGCGGCGCCGGTGGTAGTAATCTGGGTCGTAGTCTGGGTCGTAATCTTGGTCGTAATCTTGGTCGTAGTAGCGCCGATGGTTGACCGGCTCCACTTCCGCGTGAGTACCTTCGTTGTCGAAGGCGTCTGGCGCGTCGAGTTCTTCGAGAATGCCGCTTTTTGCCGCTGGAACACCGGCCAATGCGTTGATAGGCCGGACCGCGCTTGCAAAGGCTGCTGCCCCTGCAACGCCAAATATCGCTGTCAAAAAGGATCGCCGATCCATAGTAAACCTCCCAAGTTACATGAGCTGAACGAAGCGCCCCGCCTGCTGAAGGAGCAGGCCCAGCGCACGGTAAAATAGGGGATTCGCCAGCCGCTCAAGCAACTCGCGAATCCTATCAGCGCAGGAAGGGACCTGGCTGCGCCGATCCAAGACATGTCAGCTAAGGACGACCGCCATTACCAGAAAGGTAACGGCTGTTGCAAAAATCGGTGCGAGCAACCATCGCGCCTGGCCAACACTTTGATCCATTTGTTCTCTCCCGTTGTGGAGAACCAACAGGCTGAAGCCCTAATCCGTTCCGCCTAGTCCAAAGGTAAGACCATTGCGTTGTACGGTCGGACTTTAGACCAATCGGATTAGACAAAGGTGCGTAGGCGGGAACGTTTACCCCGGTTCAAAGTTGGTTGCCGGGCAGTGCGGGACGATGGTCGTCGTGTGCCGGTCCTTGCAGGAGAGAAGATATGAAGATGCACTTTGTGAACACCGCCGCAGCCATGTTGCTCTTGGCGGGGATCGGCTCCGCCGCCGCTGACGACATTATCATCCAGCCGGAACAGGACACGGTCATCCGTGAGTATGTCAACAAGCAGCCCTTGGCTTCGGTGAACCTTCCCGGCGTGGAATTGAACGTCGGGACAGCTCTGCCGGAAACTGTGGAGATCCACGAGGTCCCGAACGTCAAATACCGTTACGTGGTGGTCGACAACCGCACGGTCCTGGTAGATCCGGGCACCCGCAAGATCGTGAAAGTTTACGACTGAGATTTCGAACGAACCCACGCTCGCCACCCTTGGGTGGCGAGTGTGTGCATTCAAACGCTACTCAGCCGGACAACTCAAATTGCCACTCAGCTGGACAATGAACATGACGAACCCTGAACTCGAGAGGACGCAAGCCCTGGTTGCCCGCTTGGCTGATCTCCAAGCAAGAATGCAGGCAGCACGTCTTGTTGGTGCCGAGGTAACAACCGTCCGAAAGGTTGCAGCCACAATCGATGACGGCTTGCGACAGGCCGGCCTCACACCGTTAGAAATCGCAGAAGGTCAAGGGGAACAGTTTAGCGATACTAAATGTTCGACTGGCTATGGACAGCCGAACCGTACTCTCAGCAGATCAAGTCAGAGCAGCACGAGCCCTACTGAACTGGCCGCGTGTGCGACTTGCCGCCAAGGCCAATCTTAGCGAGATGGTGATCAGCGATCTTGAGAACGGATACAGGAAACCGCGGCCCCACAACATCGCCGCCATCCGCAAAGCGTTTGAGGATGCCGGAATCGTTTTCACCGTCC
Organism: Mesorhizobium sp. C264A; assembly: GCF_040324515.1. Classification (NCBI taxonomy): domain Bacteria; kingdom Pseudomonadati; phylum Pseudomonadota; class Alphaproteobacteria; order Hyphomicrobiales; family Phyllobacteriaceae; genus Mesorhizobium; species Mesorhizobium sp. C264A. Next base: position 2,169,873 of record NZ_JAMYVY010000001.1, read on the forward strand.
AAGGCACTCCATCGCTAGCCCGCTCAGAAGGTGATAGCGGCCTAGCCGCCGATAATAGACGGTGGCGGGGCCGGGAGAAAAAAGGATAGCGGGGAAAAGCCCGTGTACCCACTGCACCCGATCTCTAAAGCGGCCGCTAACAAGGGCGGTTGTTCACTGACTTTGTGCTGGCGCTCACCTTTCTAAGGTGCCGCTCGAATATGGCCAGCTTCTCTTCGTAGCCGATCCGCACTCTGGACCTGCAACTATCGCATTTGAAACCGGCAATCGTTTTCAGCCAGGATCCCCTTCTCACCATACGGCGTGAACAGGAGGGGCATTGGAATTCTAAAGGTACGTCGCGCAGTTCATTTGATAGAGGCGCTGTGCATGTTCTCCTCAGCGGCACGGCCACTGCAACAAAGTAGAAGGAGAAATGTTTCCGCTTCGGCCATTTACGCGGAGCAATCAGACCTAAGTCCAAATGCTGAAGGGGGCAGGCAAGCTGTTCCTTGCCCTTCGATCCGGATCGTCTCCGTGGCCTCACCATACTCGGCCGTAGCTCAAAGGCTCGTATCACCGGCCAGAACGCGCAGTTCATCCAGTGGAATGGGACAGGACCGGCAAAGCCTCGCGACCGAACTTCTCGAGATTAGACGGATCCGTTGGCCTTCCTCAGAGGCCATGGCATAAGATTCGAGCTCGATCGGCTGTCTTCTTTGCCCTTCTCTATAACGCGGACCAGCCGTTCTCAGCAGGCTTCGGCCACTCCACACTGTCTGAGTTTGTGTTCTGAACTGTGCCGCCCATCGCAGTTCCCTCCACCTCCAACAGGCTAATTACGGATTATAAGACCTGGGGAATCGATCTTTCAGGTGGAATCCGCATTAGCGCTGGATGTTGCATCGCGGCGCGGAGGGGTTTTATTAGCTCCCCCTCATCTTGACGCTGGCGCCGGCTGCTCCAAAGTCTTGGGCATGGCTCGGGGAAGTATCAAAGTTGGCGACGAGGTCGCAGTCACGGCGATTGTGCGCGGCCGCGTGACGCCCGATCGCATAAGCGTGACGATCCCCTCCTACGACTTCCCGCATTCTGTTGTCGATTCGACTTCGAAGGCTGTGATTGGCCAGCATATGAAATTGATCGGCCCTGTCACACGCATCGACGGGGACAAGGTAACCGTCAGCCTCCGGCCATTGGTGACTGTCGAGGCCGAGCACGTGCGCCTGGTCGAAAGCCACGTGGCGCTTCCGCGAGCGCGAAAAAGGCCGCTCGTTGACAAAGTTTAACTTGCCTGCCCACCCAAGGAACGGCCAGTGAAACTTTACCCATCACCTCCCGCTAGCTGCCGGCGCGTTGCGATATCGGCGCAGTAGACGGGTTGGCATTTTCCGAACTTTCCGCCATGTCGTCGCGATGACGTTGGCGAAGGCGCTTCAGCAGATCGCGTGAGGCTTGGATCGCCCTGCGCGATTGATCCATGTTCTGGCGAAACGTGGCGCGTTCCTCCATGGACTTCTGCCACTTCAGCAAGGTAGCCGTAGTCGCAGTAGCCGCTTGAGCGATTTCTATGGGCGTTGCAACCATCGCATCCTCCCAAAAAGGCAATGGTAAACGCAATCTCTATAGGCCCAACGAAGCCCTTTCTTCAATCAAAAACGACCATACGGCATACGCCAAATGGCTATTCGGCGGGCCGCTCGACGGCGGCTTCGTCGACCTCGGCTTCCATCTCGTCTTTGACGGTCTTGGTCTTACCAAAACCAGCCATCGCCACACCGTCAAAGCCCTGCAGCCACGCATCGGCATGTTCCTGCCAGTAAGCTGGCGCCTCACGCTCCTTGCCATCCTTGCGCGCTTGGGCGCCGTACATCCAGGCGTAGGTGGCGCGCTATTTCTTAGGCACGGCCATTTCCATCATCCTCCCAGAAATCCAGCAGCCTTGCGTGCCGCAGCTTCTCATCGCCTTTTCCTAAGAAAGGAGAGGGTCTGTGGACAGCTGTGGCTCTATCCGGCTGTAAGTTGCCAGACCGCTACGCTGGCGAGGGCAAGGCCCGCTGCGCCTTCGATTGCTCGCGATATGGTATCGAACAGCCGTGGCCTGCTGTCGAAAAAATGCACCAGGCGCTCCCGAAACAAGATCGACAGTACCGCCACGCTGGACAGCGTTAGGGCCACGCCCACCATCATGGTGATTGCGAACAGAATTCCAGCTCCCGGCACCCCTCTGGAAATCGCGAAGGTCATGACAAAAAGGGTCAGCGGGCACGGAATCAAACCGGCCATGACTCCAACGGCCTCGCCCTCATGCTTGTGATGGTGGCCGTGGCTCACCGAACGCCAAAGCATCCAGACGCCGATCAGCCCGAGCAGACCGCGACTCACACCCTCAAGCAGTGGTGCGCGTCCAACGCTGCCCAATGCAATCGAGACGAGCGGCAGGGAGAATACGGCGATCAGCACCGCTGTCGCCACGTGAGTGAAGGACAGCGTAATCGACACCAGGAGGCCGCGCGAAACCTTCGCATCCGAACCTGCAAGGTAAGTCGCCAAGACAGCCTTACTGTGGCCGGGCGTCAGAGCATGTGCCGCACCGAACAGGAGGCCCATCGGCAGAAAGGCAAGGAACGCAAGCCAATCACCGCCAACTGACAGCAGCTTTATCTGATCTGCGAGCGCCAGGTATATGGAGCGCTGAAATTCGACAAGCGCCTGGAACATCAGCCGAGACCGGCAAAAGCGAGTGGTTTCCGGCAGTTGTCAGTGCTGGTGGCCGTGATGTTCGCCCTGATCATGAGAGTGCGGATGCTCGTGCTCACCTTGGTCGGTCGAAAACCGGATGTTGGCAGCTGCGAGCGCCGGCATGTGTTCGAACAGTTCGTTCTCCAGCGCCGCCGTGATCTTGTTTGCCTCTGAGAGAGGCAAGGTTCCGTCGGCTGCAATAGCGATGTCGGCATGCAACTTGTGGCCAATCCAGCGGGCCTTGGCGTCGACAACGCGAGCACCCTGCACATGCGCAGCGGCATGCTGAATTTCGGCCATCACGCCCGGCTCGACGCCGTCGAGCATGCGGGTGAGCACTGAGCGCGCCGATTGCCAGACGATACCGAATATAGCGACCGTGATGAGAAGCCCGATGATCGGGTCGGCCAGTGGAAATCCGAGCCAGACGCCCATGGCGCCGATGACCACTGCAAGGCTGGTAAGCCCGTCGGTGCGGGCATGGTAGCCGTCGGCGACGAGCGCCGCACTGTTGATTTCCCTGCCGATACGGATGCGAAACACCGCGACGGCCTCATTCCCGAGGAAGCCGACAATGCCCGCCGCGGTCAGCCAACCGAGATGAGTCACTGCCTGCGGACTGACCAGGCGCTCGATAGCCTGGTACCCGGCGACGATGGCGCTGAACAGAATGATCAGCACGATAATGATACCGGCCAGATCCTCTACCCTGCCAAGGCCGTAGCTGAAGGTCCGTGACGGCTTGCGTCGTGCCAGCATGAATGCGATCCAGAGCGGAATGGCGGTTGTGGCGTCGCCTATGTTGTGGATCGTATCGGCCAACAGCGCCACGCTGCGTGACACCAACACCACGGCCATCTGCAATGCCGCCGTCATGGCCAAGATGACGAACGACCATTTGATGGCCCAGATGCCGCGGTCAGTGGTTGCAATCGTTGCGTCGATGACCCCGTGCGTATGGCCGTGCGAGCCATCGTCATGAGCATGCGCGTCATGATCATGTGACCCGAAGCCGAACCAATCCAAGACGCGTGCGCCGATACTGGTCATAGGTATTTCGCCAGTTGCTTGAGCTCTGCCAGCGAGTTGCCTCCCGCTTCCGTGTCGATCAGACAATGTTCGATATGATCGTGGATCAGTTCTCGCTTTGCGCTGCTGATGGCGCTCTCCACTGCATGGAGTTGCTGCGCCAGGTCTAGGCAGGATCGCTGCGCCTCGAACATGCCAAGCACGGATGCAAGATGCCCCTGTGCGCGCTTTAAGCGCTTCACGATAGCCGGATGAGAACTATGGATGCCTTCGGACATGCCCACCGGTATCCCCCAGGGAGGATGCGTCAAGTATGATGTGAGCGCAGATCGGCTCTTGATCAGCCACCCCGCAGAGCGTGTATCCATGGCGCTGAATGGTTCCGGAAATTGGAATCTGGGCTTGAAAGGGCTGGCCCCTGTGCAATACAGGAACCAGCCATTAATCCTACCAACTCAATGAACCGTCCAACTTTATGGGGTCAGTTCACGACCGGGCCTTTCTTTGCGTGGTGAAACTGAAGAAGCCCGTCGGTCCGATCAGCGGGCTTTGTGATGAGGATGGCCCGCGCCTGCTTCCGAGGCTGCGCGGGCCGACCATGGACGCATCTTGGTCACCGGCCGGACCGCTGAAGAACGAGCCGGGTGTGACCGAACTGCCTTGGAGCGGGAATGTTCCCGGCTGACGCAAAAAGCCCGCCAGCATGAGCCGGCGGGCAATCGATCTGGAGTAGCTGGACTCATCCAGCATAGTTCAACGACGGCGGAAGGTTCGGTAGCAACCCGCGCTCGTCGCTCCCCAAGGATCCAGGGAGCGGCGAGTTGTTGCCCTGCGAGCGCGACACAGAAACTTCGCCGCGCCATGAAAGGACGGCGTGGAGCGCGCAAGCTCTGCAACAAGCTGCCGGCGCTCTGGGAGGTCTGTCCGCTTTTCGGATTGCCAGTGCCAGTCCAGACCAGCACCCTGCCTGGTGAGCGTAATCCCGCAATTGCCTGCGCTGAAGGCGGCGTAGGGCCGCCCATTGGGCGAGACTGGACTTCTAGACTGGAAGCCACCAATTCCTGCACCGCTTCGGGAACGGCCAACGGCACCATCTGCGCCGGATAGGGGCCGTCGATCCAGCCGTTCGCGGAGCGCTCGCTATCGGTTTGGCCGTTCAGGCTAGCCATTCGCGTCACTTCGCAGAAAGCCTCCCGGTTGGGCCTTATGCGGCACGTCCCAACCGAAATAGACCATGGCCGGCTAGGACGACGTCTGGAGAAACTGTTGCTCTCTCGTCGGCGTCTTCGAAAACGCTGTGATTATCGCCTCGAGCGATACATTCAAGGCGTTGGAAAAGGTCCTGCCCCTCTGCCAAATCGCTACGTAGTGATAGAGCGCGGACGGTTCCACTGGCCTTACTCCCAGCTGAAACGCCGCGTACTCACGTGCGATGATCTCGTTTGTGATCGAAATGCCCAGGCCAGCCGAAACGTATCCGGCTTCGTGACCGTTGCAATCGAATTCCACCAGTATGTCCGGCTCAACGCCGGCGAAGCGCAAGGCATTGAAGTTCATCTGGTGGGCGGCAAACTGGGGATCGATATCGACGATCGTTTCGCCTGCCAGGTCTTGCGCCTCGATACAGGTCTGTTTTGAAAAGCGGTGGTCGGGATGAAAAATGCATACGTTTCGTGCCGACCCAAGCGGCGCCCATTCAAACAAGCCTGGATCCAGAGGCAGTCTCGAAATTCCAAGATCGGCGCGGCCGGCCAGGATGTGTTCGCCGATCTGCTCGTAGCTTCCAGAAATCGACCGGACATTCGAAGCGGTCTGTGAGCGGATAATCGCCACGACCTTGGGCAAGGTCACGAAACCGAAAACAGAAGGCGCGGCAATCGCGATCCGCTGCTTTTCCTCGTTCTTCATCGCGAAGATCGACGCTTCCAGCCGATCCAGGGACGTCAGGGCAAGTTCTACGTTTCGCAGAAGCTCCCAAGCTTCCTGCAAGGGGACGATGCGGTTGGCTGATCGCTTGAACAGTGTGATGCCGAGCGTGGTCTCGAGTTGCTTCACATGTTGACTGACGGCCGGCTGGCTTATCCCGAGCGCTGCCGCCGCCTGCCTTGTCGAACCGGCCCGCAACACTTCCCGGAAGACCTTCAGTTGACGGAGCTTGAGGTCGCTCTGCAACAACTCCATTCCCTGCGCGCCTTTCCCTGATAACCACCCGGCGGCAGACAACGCCAACCTGGGGAGCAACGAACTGCCTCAGTATATAACGACGCGTTATAGATAAAATAATAAAAGTTATAGATTGAGTGTGTAATTTCAAGCGTTAGAATTGGCCAGTATCTCAAGTTAACTCCACATTAGAAATATAACAACTCGCAACCTTGGGTTATATGGTTTGGTCTCGGCAATAAAGACCGACATATCCTGCGGCAATTGCGAGCCGAGGAAAGCGCCCCATGGGTGGTTTTACTACTCAGTTTGTTGTCGCACTTACCGTGACCATAAGCCTGGCTCTTGTCAGCGGCTGCCTGGGTACGGCATTCGGGCTGTTTTTGGCGATTTCGAAGGGCACGGCAAAGCCGCGCCTCAACGCGGTCGTGGCCGCCTACACCACAGTCGTCCGTGGTGTACCAGAACTTCTCGTTATCCTGCTCATCTACTTCGGCGGAACCACGCTCGCCAGCAAGATCGCCGGCCGGTATGTCGAGGTGAACGCATTCACCGCAGGGGTTATCGCGCTCTCGGTCATTTTCAGCGGTTATGCGACCGAAGTGTTTCGCGGCGCGATTGCGGCAGTGCCAGCGGGCCAAACCGAAGCGGCAAAGTCGCTTGGGCTGAACGCCTGGCAGCGCTGGATGTTCGTCATCGGTCCGCAGATGCTGCGGCTGGCGCTGCCTGCCTATGGCAATCTCTGGATTTCGCTCTTCAAGGATACCGCACTGGTCTCGATCGTCGGCCTGACCGACATCATGCGCGTTGCGTATGTGGGGGCCGGATCCTTGCGCGCACCATTGACTTTCTACCTTGCGGCCTCCGCTCTCTATCTCTCGCTGACCACCGTCACGTTGCTGTCGATCCGGCTGACTGAGCGGCGCTATCCGGCTCTCGGCCGGTAGGAGGGAAGGCCCATGAACCTCGGCTTGATATTTGACGCACTGGTTGTCTTGCCTTCGGGCGTTGGTCTCACTTTGACCCTGACGGTCTTGTCGCTGACGGCCGGATTTCTTCTTTCCGTGCCGCTGGCCTTCATCCGCGCGTTCGGACGTCCCGGCTTCTCGCTCGCGGTGCTCGCATACACCTATGTGATCCGCGGAACGCCGATGCTGGTTCAGCTCTTTCTGCTCTACTACGGCCTCGCTCAGATCGAGGCGGTGCGAACAAGCATCTTCTGGGTGATCCTGCGCGACCCCTTCTGGTGTGCCCTTCTGACATTTTCGCTGAACAGCGCGGCACACACCACCGAGATCCTGTGCCGCGGTCTCCAGTCCGTGCCGAAGGGTGTCACCGAGGCGGCCACATCTCTCGGCTTGAAACGCTTCCAGATCGCTCGCCTGGTCACCTTCCCGATCGCTTTCAGGATATCGCTCCCGGCCTACGGCAACGAGATCGTCGGGATGATCAAGGGCTCGTCGCTCGCGAGCACCGTGACGCTGCTTGAGATCACCGGCATGGCGAGACAGATGGTGTCGACCACGTTCGCGCCGTACGAAATCTTCATCGTCGCCGGAGCGATCTACCTATCGCTCACCTCGATCGCGGTGAAAGCGATCCAGTTGCTGGAGCGATGGCTGTCGACCGACGGCCATCCGGTTCGCCGACGAAAGGCGCGATTGCGCCCCGCCCTACCTGACCCAGAGATCACGACGCCCCTGCCCTGACGCCTAGGTTCTGGGCTCCCCTTTCCATCCAACCAACGAAGAGGTGCATCATGCGCATACCCCTGGCTATTGCTGTTTCTATCGTATCCCTGATGTCGGCAGTCCCGGCGAGCGCGCAAAGCGAGCGCGTCATATCGATTGCCGCTGAAGGCGCCTCGCCGCCCTGGGACGGCACCGACGCGAACGGTCAACTCTATGGCTACGATATCGATGTTGGGCAGGAGCTGTGCCGTCGGATCGAGATCAAATGTACCTTCGTCCCGCAGGATTGGGACGGGATCATCCCGGCACTGCTTGTCGGCAAGTTCGACGTGATCATGTCTGGCATGGCGATCACGGAAAAACGCAAGCAGTCGATCGCGTTCTCGATCCCCTACGCCACCGGCTTCAACCAGTTCGTGGTGCGCAAGGACCTGGGTCTCGACGCCGGCGACACCAAGGAAAAGGTCAACCTTTCGACCATCGGCGACAAAGAGAAGGCAACCATCGAGCGCCTCAGATCGACACTCGCCGGCAAGGCGATCGGAGCCTTGCGCTCGTCCAATTCGGAAGCAGTCGTGAAGGAAATGCTGGGCGATGTCGTGACCATTCGCAGTTATGACAGCCAGGACAACATGAAGCTCGATCTTGCCGCGGGTCGCATCGACGGCGGCCTCGCCGACTATTTCACCTGGCGCGATTTTCTGGAGACGCCTTCCGGCTCGGATGTGGTGTTTTTCGGCCCTGAACTGAATGGCGGGCTCTGGGGGCCGGGCGTCGGCGCAGGTCTGCGCAAAGACGATACGGAGTTGCTCGCCAGGTTCAACGCGGCCATCGACGCGGCCACCAAGGATGGGACGAGGCGCTGAGCCTGAAATGGTTCAAGAGCGATATCTCGCCAGCCATCTCGCAATAGAGGCAACCGACTTCGACATTGACGTGGCGCTGGCCGGAACGCCGGCGCCTGCGCCCTACCCTCCTTCAAGGCGAGTTCCATGAAAGACCAGTTCTGCGCGGTCGTCACCGGCCAATCCCTGATCAAGCACGACATACGTGACGTCAAAAACGAACGCTTCATCGCGGTTACGGATTTCCTGCGCCAAGGCGACGTCGTCTTCACCAACTTCGAGTCGACGATCCTGGGTAAGCACGGCGGGTGGCCGACCAAGGGCAAATACTTCGGATATTCCAGGGCTGAAGTGCTCGACGCATTGCAGGCCATCGGTTTCAACGCGCTTGCTCTGGCAAACAACCACGCCTTCGATCTCGGCGCTGGCGGCATCCTCTCGACCCTGGAGGAAGTGGAAGCGCGCGGTCTCCTGCATGCCGGCATCGGGGCCGACGAGACTGACGCGAGGAAACCGGGCCGCCGCCGGCTGGGCGCGCGCGAGGTCGCGCTTCTTGCGATGGATGCAGGCCCCGGCCCGACCAACATGTATGCCGAAGACCGCACGGCCTTCCGGCCGGCTCGGCCCGGCGTCAATCGTCTGAACACCTGTCGCAAGATCGGGGTACCGGACGGACATTTCAGCAGACTGGCAAGGCTGGGCGCTCATTTGCAAAGCTCCCCCTTTGAACTGGCCAACTATGCGCAACCGGAGGACCCGGTAGAGGTGTCGGCCGGCACGGAGATCAATTTCTACGGCACCGTGTTCACGCAAGCCGCAGACTTCGGCCGTATGATCGAAGTCGATCAGCAGAGTGCAAGTGTCCATCTGGCCGCCATCCGGCACGCGGCGGCACAGGGCGATTTCGTCATTGCCTATCTGCACCACCATCATTGGGAACCAGGCTGGCAGGACGTGCCGCGCTGGGTGCAGACCTTTGCTAGGATGTGCATTGACGCCGGCGCCAACCTCTTCGTCAGCCACGGCGCTCCGGTGCTGCAGGCGGTGGAAATCTACAATGGCGCGCCGATCTTCTATGGCCTCGGAAATTTTCTCTTCCACGTCCACGCCGACGAAACCGAATGGGATCCACCGGAAGTCTGGCAAAGCATCGTCGCCGCTTGCCGCTATGACGCCGGCGGAAGCCTCACAGAAATAGACCTCCTGCCCGTCGCGATCGGGGCGGAAACTCAGTCTCCCGGATCCGCAACGGGCAGACTGGTGCCCGTCGCCATCACTGGAAGCGAGGCGCGAGACATGCTTGAGGAATTCGCGACGCGCTCTCGGGCGTTCGGCGTCGAGATCAAAGTATCCTCGGCTTGCGGCCGCATCACCGTGCCCGCTGCCCGAAAATTCGGCTGACTACCGCGATCGACCGTCAGACGGTCTTGCATTCGGCCGGCGCGGACTCGCCGGCCGTCCCGCTCTCTGCCTTCGTGTCTAGCAGGACCAGTTCTTCCCCTAGCGCTGAGACCAGGGACGAGATGCGACCACGCAGACGCGGTGGAAGGTTCACTAGCCCCTCAATCAGGCGCCGACCCTCCGCGCTGGCGATGAAATCCAGGCGCTCATCGACCGGCAGGGGCCGCGCCTCGACGCGGGTCTCATCGTTTCCCGGCAGACCTTCGAAGAAGCGGCTGACAGGAACGCCGAGCGACCTGGCGATTTCGTAGAGCATCGAAGCGCTCACGCGATTCCGCGCGTTCTCGTATTTCTGGAGCTGCTGGAAGCTGATGCCTATGGATCGGGCAAGTTGGGCCTGCGATACGTCCGACTGGACGCGGACGGTCGCAATCTGCCTGCCGACATGCTGATCGGCGGGATGAGGGTCACTGTCGATCTTTGGCTTCGGCTCCGTCCGAAGGAGGACGAAGCGCTGCGGTTTCAACAAGGCTTTTCGATGCTCCATTAGCCAGCCGACAGAGAGTCTGTCGGTACGTTATCTGAAAGCCGAATCGCCATTTCGTATACCTTATAGGGTGTAAAAGAACCCTATCGGTAGCAAAGAAAATCTGCCTGCCAATTGTGGACCCATGGTCAGTCCACGACAGATTCGAGCCGCACGAGCTTTGCTGGGTTGGTCTCAGCAGGAACTCGCTGACAAGGCTATTGTTTCGCTTAACGCGCTGGTCCGGTTGGAAAACGGCAAGGTGGATTCCCGGATTAGCACTTTGCAGGCCATTGAAGCGGCCCTGACAAAAGCGGGGGTCGAATTCTTGTCTGTAGGGCAGAGAGGTGAAGGTGTCCGGCTCTTAAATCCTCGGGCTTGATAGTGAGTTTGGCGGTCTGGTTTCTGTTCAGGTCCTGCTGCTGAAGGCACACCCATTCAGTCTGTTCATGAGCCTGCCGACATCCGCACCGCGCGCTAGTGCAGGACTAATTGATCGGCTCGCGCCCGGATCGCTGTAAGCAAATGCGCTTAGGCTGAGTCTCGCAGCTGCATTTGTCGTTCCCACAATTGCTCTCCTGCGGGTGACGAGAGACAAAGTCGTGGTATTGTCGGAGTCAGCCACGATCCGAACTCCACACAGCTTGGGTTGTGGCTAGGCCGAACGACGTGTTGTTGCACGACGTTCGGTCACGAAGAGTGAACCACATTACGTACATACCGTACATTACGGACACCGCTATTGTCAAACGTTCCTGATCCTGTCGACAACAAAACTGAACGCTTCGAGTTGCGGCTCTCGACCGACCTACTTGCTCGCGTAGACGAATGGCGTCGCACTCAGCCAGATCTTCCCACCAGATCGGAAGCGTTCCGGCGATTGGTGGAGGCTGGTCTAGCTTTGAAATAGGTTGCGGCTTGGTAGAAATCATCTCGAGTGCGCTTGGCGAGCAGAATATAACTCGCCTGGCCATTTTGCTAAGCTAGTACCCGTTGAACGCGGGTGCGGTGGCCAAACGGCACCTGCGACGAGTGAAACTACCGAAAACGGGGCGGAGTCATGACCGAACCAGGTCGCGATATTTCGTCGTCCAGTCGCTTCGCCGCCCGCTGTCCTGGCCGTCTCGCGTACTGGCGCCTGGCACCCAGCCGCATGCATAGCTCGGGCATGCTGCTTAAAAGGCACCCTTGCTTCTCCACCCATGGCCCGAAATGGCCGCGCGGCAATGCCGCCTTGTTGCGCAGCGGCCAGCGCCCGATCGCTATCTTCTGATCGATGGACAGGTGGCCGCGTTCTGGGCATAGGCCTCGAAAGCGCCCCGGGGATTAAAGCGGTGCCGACACTGTTCCGAAATCCGCCGGAACGTCTAATATGCCCAGATGCAGGGGACACGCATCGCTTTTGGTCCGTTCGTACTCGATCCCGACATCGGGACGCTCCTGAAAGAGCAGATCCCGATCGTTGTTGGGCATCGTGGGCTGACGCTGGTTGCTGCGCTCACGGCCCGGCCCGGCGAGATCCTGACCAAGGCCGAACTGATGGACGCTGCCTGGCCGGGAACCGCCGTTGAGGAAGGCAACCTTACGGTCCAAATAGCGACACTGAGAAAGGCACTCGGTCCGGCTGACAACGGCGGCGAGTGGATCGCCACGGTGCCTCGCGTCGGCTACCGCTTCACCGGGACTGTCGAGCCGGTGGCGAGCGCATCCCGCAGAGCGATACCAGAGTCCGGCAAGCCGTCGATTGCGGTCCTGCCTTTTGCCAATTTGAGCGGCGATCAGGACCAGCAGTATCTCAGCGATGGCATAACCGAGGACATAATTACGGAGCTGGCCAGGTTCCGCTCCCTCCTTGTCATCGCGCGCAATTCATCTTTTCAGTTTCGCCATCCGGCATTGGACATTGCCGAAGCCCATCGCAAACTCGGAGTTCGCTACCTCGTCGAAGGCAGCATGCGAAAGCTCGGTGATCGCATTCGGATCACCACACAATTGATTGACGCCGCCACCGGCACCCACCTGTGGGCCCAACGGTACGACAGGGCCCTCGACGACATCTTCGCATTGCAAGACGAGGTTGCGGCTCTCATCGCCTCGATGGTCGAAGGCCGGGCGGAGGCCGATTCGACGAGCCGGACAAGACGCAAGCCTCCCGCCGATTGGGATGCATACGACTATTACCTGCAGGGGCGCGCGCAGTTCTACCGGTATGAACTGGACATGGCCGAGCCCCTATTCGTCCGGTGTGTCGAGCTCGATTCGACGTTCGCTCAAGGCCACGGCTTCCTCGCGCAGGCCCTCGTCGGCAGATTTTGGTACGACAACGATCCGCGGACGCTACAGAAGGCCTGGGAGTCGGCACGAACGGCGCTCGCTCTCGACAGGAGCGATGGCGTCTGTCACCAGAGCATGGGGCTGGTGCTTACGCACATGCGCCAGCACAGCGATGCGGGAGTGCATTTCGAGCAAGCGCGCTCGTTGAACCCGCTAGACATGAACATAGCGGGGGACTATGCAAGCTGGCTCAACTACGGCGGACGGGCCGAGATGGCGCTGAACGTGCTCGAAACTGCGCTCCTGCGCGACCCGTTACCTCCAATTTGGTTCTGGGAGGTGAAGGGCAGCTCCCTCTTCCTGCTTGGAAGGTACGTGGAGGCCATCAGTTCGTACCAGAAGGCCGGCGACCAATTCTTCATTCATGCGTTCCTCGCAGCGGCGTACGCACATTTGGGCGAGACGCAGAAGGCGCGCGTTGAAGTCGAGGAAGCACTGACGAGGAAACACGACCTGACTGTCCGGTTGTTTTCAGGTTTCCCGTTCGCCGACCAGGTTGCCCTCGAGCTTTTTATGTCAGGCTTCAGAAAGGCGGGTTTTCCCGCGTGAATGCACCTTCGGGAGCGCGCCGGTCAGGCCCGACAGCCGAATGCACCCCAACAGGCCATCGAACCCGCTTAACCGAGATCGAAGTCGAGGGCGTCGGCACGCATCGGCTTCCGCGCTAGCATTCCGCGCGTCTCGTCTTCTGGACTCTTTGTTGAAACAGTCGCATCCTCCCTGCGGGGAAGAGGGCGTGGACAAATACCGATACGACAATCGATCTGATCGCTGGCGAAAGCGAGCCGGTGCCAAGCATAGCCGTGCGCACCGATGGGCGAATGTGCCGCGGCGCCTGATTTTGGTGACTGCGGTAGCGGCTGGCGCTCTGGTCGCGCAAACCGCCATCCAGCACAGCGAAAGTTTGCCAGAGATCAATGCATCGAACTGGTTCGGCTCGAAGCCGGCGCCGATCGCCGGTGTCGCGTCTGTGATCGACGGCGACACGATCGAGATCCACGGACAGCGCATCCGCTTGAACGGCATCGATGCGCCCGAGAGTAAGCAATATTGCGACGACGGTAAGGGCTTCGAATACGCCTGCGGGCGCCATGCTGCCCAAGCCTTGCACGAGTTCCTGGCTGCATCGCGTCCGTTGCACTGCAGCTTTGTTAACCGAGACCGGTACGGCCGGCTTGTTGGGGATTGCGATCGCGCCGACGGTCGCAACGTCCAGAGCTGGCTTGTCGAGCGGGGCTTGGCACTAGATTGGCCGCGCTACAGCCACGGAGCCTACGCAGGACAGCAGGCGAAGGCCCAGGCAGCGAAAGGTCGGTCTGTGGGCTGGGGCGTTTCAGGCGCCATGGGATTGGCGCGCAGAGCATGCGAACGGCACCACCAAGCCGTCTGCAAAACAACCACTCGGCATGATGAGCAATGGGCAGGTGGCGCAGAGCTATTCTTGTCAGCCGCGGCGAACTTGTCCCCAGATCAGTTCGTGCGATGAGGCTAATTGGTACTTGGCCAACTGCTCTTGGGGCGGCAAGCTCGACCGCGACAAGGACGGCGTTCCTTGCGAGAGCCTTTGCTAAGTCGGCAGTGAGAGGGACATGGCATGATCGTTGTCGGCTTTGCCTTTTTGCCTCCACAGCGCACACCAAGGCGAACTCTGCGGTCGCCCAGAGCCTTCCGCAAGGCTACTAAGGCAATCAATCGGCCACCGCCGCCGAGAAACGCAGCGTCTGGCGCCGCAGCGACGAGTATAGGAGAATTCCGACCTTGGCCCGCTCAGCGTGCCTGAACTCCTGCGCAACTGAGGCAGAGCGATGTGCGGACGTTACACCAAATATCTGTCGTGGTCGGAAATCCACCGGCTCTACCGCCTGACTGCGCCGGCGGAGACGGGCCGCAACGACGAGCCCCGGTACAACATCGCGCCGACTCAGGATGTCCCATTCGTCACTGCCGGTGAGGATGGCAACCACAGGCTGCGTGAAGGGCGCTGGTGGCTGGTCCCTTTCTGGGCAAAGGAAATGCCCAAGGCGGCTATGTTCAATGCCAGGATTGAGGGCATCGATACAGCGCCCGCCTTCCGCGACGCCTACAAGTCCAAGCGCTGCCTGATCCCTGCCGATGGCTTCTACGAGTGGACGATATCGCCTGCCGACGGCAAGTAAGACCCTTGGCACATCTACCAGCCAGGCCACGCGCCTTTCTCGTTCGCCGGGCTTTGGGCTTACAATTCCAATCTCGACATAACCAGCTGCACCATCATCACCGAGCCTGCCGCAGAACCGATGAAGCAGTTGCATGATCGGCAGCCTCTCATTCTCGACGCGGCCTACTATGACGCCTGGCTGGACCCGGCGACGCCCAAGGACAGCCTCAAGGACATTCTCAGCCACGACATCGACGGTCAGCTGCAGTTCAACCGCGTTGGACGTGAGGTGAACACGAGCGCCGTCAACAAGTTGCCCAACGACCATCCCGGCCTGGTCGGGCCGATCAACCCGTTATGAGCGACGAACCGAGCCGGCTTGCCGAAGGGATGACAGCGATTCCGCGCGGCCGAGAGCCGATCGAAAATCGCTTTGCGAGCATTCTGGCTGCGGCAAGCTCGGCGGGTTTGGGTTTTCGAGGCCTGGACAGAAGTCAGATTGGTTCTGTTGTTTGCATCCCGGCGACGGCGATCGGTTTGTATAGGAGTTGACGTCCGACCATCTAGCGCCCCTGTTCGAGGCATGGCATCGAGAAGCTGTGAAACTCTTCAAAATGCCCCGGAAAGGTCCGGGCGAGATACCGCACCACTCTGGAATTATCCATCAACCGGTCGAAAAAGCGGTTGGCTGCGACAAGCTCCAGGCCCACCTGGCCATGACGTTCCGCGGCGCTGAGAACCGCAAGGCTTAGCGCGCCGACATCGAGCACCATCGCGCCGCGCTGGTCTTCCGCCTGTGTGGTGATCGTTGAGAGATTAAAACCCTCGACCAGCAGGGCTTGCGGTGTCAGAGCGACGAGTAGTCTCGCGTAGGTGATCCTGACCCGGTCCATCGCCACCGTCAGCCGGGCAATCTCCAATTGCCTGGCTGGCAGCACCTTCTGGAGCAACCCGAAGATTTTTGTTTTCACCGGCGCGTCCCGAAGCAGGTCGAGGACATCAGGGCAAATTCCGTTAACGGCTTTCCGGTTCTCGCCTGTCTCGGGAGCGGGTTTTCCGGGAGAGCAGAACATTTGCGGCTCGCGGGTCGCGCCACGCAACCTATGTGCCAGTAGGCTTGGCATTGTCCTGAAGCCCTCGGACACCAGCGTGGCGCAGAATTGCTTGTCGCGCATCATCAGGTGGAGCGCCGCTACTATCCGGTCTAGGCTCTGTTCAGACTTAGCCGCTTGCGTGCCGAAATCGCGCATGCGTTTGCATTCCGTATCGTAGGTCGCCAAAAATTCGTGTGAACGAAGCCTCTTCTTGGACCCTAATGCGCCAGCAACAATATTGCTCGCATGTCTGTCGCCACCCTTTTCCAACGCACGGTAGGCGGCGTCCTTGGGTAAGCGCTTGACTACCAAGCCACGCCCCCCACAGGCTCTCGCTCTGCCAGCCTGAGAATGGGATTGAGCGTGGGAAAAATATAGCTGTCCAGCGGTATCCCATTGATGGCATGCAGTTCCGATTTGCCAGCGATCTCATGCGCAGGCGCAATCAAATAATCCCGGACGGTCAGGTCGCCGGGATTCATACGGATCAGGACGAAAATGTCGGGTAGTGGCCGTTTATCGGCCTTGGAAAACCAGCGTGGATAGCCGAAGCCGGAAACCCTGCATCGGCCCATTGTAATCGCCACCGTGATCTCCTCGTTTATCCGCAGGAGGTCCATCGCCATGTCATGGGCAGCAACCCCGCCCTGCTTATCAATCGCGCCCACAAGATCCCGGATAATCTGCAGCCTCATTGATTCCAGGTGCCGGTTCACGCCGATGAAGCGGTAGTTTTTGGATGGCTCGTATCCGATCAGTTCATAGGCTTTGACAATGGTTCCAAAACGCCACTGGTAGCGTTGGGCCGGCGGGCACCCCGGATCGGCGTCGATCATGGCCAACGACAAGGCGCCACGGCGAGCCAGAAGTGCCCTAAGAGCAGCCAGCATCTCGTCGTTGGTCATGTGGCGATAGATGGTCTTGAGCACGATCTGCGCCCGGTCGAACAGTTTGCGGTCGACGATCGGCTCCAGGACGTTTTCCACCCGCACCCACTGTTCGGGGGGATTACGGACTTGATGGCTTCTCAGCCGGGCCGAATGCTTGTTCCAGACGCTGTTGCCAATGTAATTTTCGTTGGTCAGCACCGAGTGCACGGATTCCCGCGTCCATGGTCGCCCCAAATCGCTGAGCACGCCGCGTTTGTTGAGCAGTCTTGCCATCTCCAGCTCTGTCTTGCGTGCTTGACAAAGTGACTGAAGATCCACTTCACTGTCGCAATCTCGTCAGGCGGGCCGAGCACCAGAACTATTCGATCCGTCTGCTGGCTCTTGTATTCGTGGGATGAAAGGATGCATTTTGAGCGGCCGTGTTGATCGACAAGCAGGCGCCGCAGGCCAAAGCCGGCCTTCCCGCCCTGCCGGAAGCCCAGCCGGATCAACCTTGCCTGGCCGATGAAGACTTTTTGCGAGAGCATTCTGCTCTGCTCGGCAGCCATGCTCCGTTTGATTGCTTTGAGGACGTCTGACCCGATGCTGCCGTCGTTTGCGAATTGCTCGGCGCAAAATTCGATACGCACGCCGGCCATCTGGCATCGGTATTCGTAGGCTGCGCTTTCATCAATGTTCTGAAAACGCCCCCACCGGCTTACATCATAGACCACAACCGTCTCAAAATCGGCTCGCCCACTTTCGACATCGGCCAACAGCTTCTGAAGACCGGGGCGCCCTCCAAGGTTTAAACCGCTGCGACCGAGGTCCTCGTAAGTGGCGACAATGTCGTAAGCCATGATATCGGCATAGTCGCGAATGGCATCCGCTTGGTTGTCGATCGAGTAGGTCTGGTGTTCCGTCGACATGCGCACGTACTGCGCGGCGCGAACTCTAGGCACAGTCTGGTGCCCGCCATCTAACTTTGGCACTTTCCCCACACTCTCGACCGTTGCCCAGGCAATGTCTGCCTGGGGCATGCCCAACCTACTAGGCAGCTTCCTACGGTCCCATTAGGAATACCTCGACAGTTTGTGTCGAATGGCTCGATAGTCTGATCGAGCCTCGAAGCCGCTCCTTGGGGGAACCGACCCGTGCGTCACTATATCGGATTGATCCACAAGCAAGCGGACAGCGACTTCGGCGTATCCTTTCCCGACTTTCCGGGCGTGGTCACCGCCGGCACCAGCCTCGACGACGCCCGCGCCATGGCCGAAGAGGCCCTGGCCTTCCATCTCGAAGGCCTTGTCGAGGATGGCGAAGCCATTCCCGAGCCATCATCCCTGGAAGATGTCATGTCGAACAATGACAATCTCAGCCGGGTCGCCGTCCTGGTAGCGCTCAAAGCCGAACCACAAAGGTGGTGCGCGTCAACGTCACCATTCCCGAAGATGTCCTCGACCAGATAGATCGGTATGCGATTCAAACCGAGGCGCTACCGACCTGTTCGCGAAAGCCGTTTCCGCTTTGGCAACCATTGTCTTCAAGGCCCGAGAAACCACGTCTCATTTCGTGAGCGGGCGTGCCGCCGTTTGGCCGCAATGCGCCAGCAACTGGCAACCATTCGCCCCGATCCGCGTTTGGGGCTCCAAAGGAGTTCCAAGATGATCATCAGACAAACCATTGCCGCCGTGCTCATGACTGCAGCACTTGCAGGCTGCGCGACCCAGACCGAACAGCAGCAGAGGGCAACCACAGGCGCACTCATTGGCGGCGGTGTCGGCGCCCTCGCCGGCCAGGCACTGGGCGGCAACACCGAAAGCACGGTCGTGGGTGCCGCCGGCGGCGCCTTGCTCGGCGCCGTCATCGGCCAGTCGACCACGCCGCAGCGCCGCGGCGAACAGCTTTGCCGTTACCAGGACCGCCGCGGCCGGATCTACACGGCGCCTTGCGATGATCGCTATTACAACAACGACTATTGATCCAGCCTCCCTGGAAGTGCGGCTCTCTGACGTTTGCTGCCGCTCTTCCAGGGACCCGGGATCTGTTCGGCGTTTCACAATATGAGAACGCCCGCTCAGTCCATTACACCCTCTGGCTGATGAGCTTGCGCTTGGTGCTTGCAAGGATCCCATTTCGCGGAAGCGACGTGAAGCGCTGGTTTCATGGCGCCAACAATGACATCGCATTGCCGCAGCTGAAAGTGCCGACAGCGACCATCGGCTGCGGCTGAAGAGCGGGGGTGACGGTCACGGTGCCAAGCATCAAGGTCGCCAAGCGCGCCTTGGCCAAGCCGAATGGCTTGCGCTGCATGCATAAAATGTGGGATAATTTGTTTGGTGGAGATTCTCGCTCACACCATCCAAAGGCCTCCTTCGGAGGCCTTTTTCATGTCATGGTGGCTGGCAACTGAGTGCCACAACGATTAGGTGGCACTCCCTGCCTAGGCGAAGAGTTGCACTGCCGCCAAGGTCCTTCGACCGCTTTCACGTCGTAAGCTTGGAGAACAATCCCGATGCTCAACAGCATTGCGGGCTGGCTCGATGCTGCAACTGCAATTGCCATTGTTCGGCTCCTGATTGACCTCATGAACCTATACCGCTCCGCTGCCGCCAAGAAGGCGCCGGACGGCAGGCGCGCGAGATCAAAGCCGATACGCAAGCGCCGTCCGCGTCGCCGCTGAACCGCGTCTTCCCAACCAACTCAAACTGTGACCGCGATGGTTTGACCCACCAGCGACCCGTGCACTCATCATATGGCGTCGACCGTATCCAGCTCGCGTGCCCTGCTCGGTGATGCGGTCGGCGCCGACGGGTGATGATGCGGGTGGCGTCGCGAAGGCAGTCAGCCGGCGCGCCGCGCGCCTAGTCGATTTCATCGTTAGTGGCGTATGTTGCAAGTCAAGCACTGTGAAGCACAGCGTCCAGATCGGACCTGCTGCCGTGTCGAATGGAATAGGCGCGAGTGATTTCCGCACCAAAAAGAAAAATTTCCGCCGAGTAGTAAGCCCACAGCAGGATGACGAGCAGCCCACCGGCGGCCCCATATCCAGGCCGCGACCGCTCTGGAGCCTATATACCAACCGATAAGCGATTTCCCGAGCGTGAACAGGGCAGCGGTTACAACAGCACCAATCCAGACATCCCGCCATTCCAGGGTTCGATCAGGCAAGATCTTGAAGATAGCGGCGAAAATAGCTGCGAGGAGGACAAAAGAAACGATCGCGTTGATAACGGCCAGTACAAGTGTCCCGAACGGCAACTGTGCGTTGATGAGGTTGCCTAGGGCCGAAATCGCCGCGCTCGCGACTAGAGAGACGAGCAACATGAAGCCAAGTGCGGTGACCAGTCCCAGACTTACCGCACGTGCGCGCACCAGGCGCGACAACGAACTGCCCTGCGCTTCGACCTTCCATATCATGTTCAAAGACTGCTGTATTTCGCCGAAGACCCCGGAAGCGCTCACAAGCAAGGTGATGATGCCAATCACCGCCGCCCAGGTGCCGCCGGATGGCTTTTCGGATGCGCTCTTCAATGCGGTTTGCAGGATATTTGCGCTTTCTGTACCCATCATCCCTGTGATTTGGGCGGACAATGCCGCTTGGGCTGCCTCGTGACCGAATGCGAGACCCGCAATTGCAACCACGATGAGCAGAATTGGCGCCAACGATGTTGTGGCATAAAAAGCGATTGCCGCGCCATGGCTGAGAGCATTGTCGTTGACGAACCCAACGATGGCTTCTCGCACCATTGCCCATGCATTTGTGATCGCGCGATGCATTTTGCGCCCCAGTCGAATTGGCGTTCACTAGCAATGCACCAGCACATGTGATGTTCCGGTTGCGGGCTACTAACGCCCTCAGGGGGAGCAGGCAACGTCAGTGGTTATGCGCCGCGGTTGATGCTCTCGAGCACCAGCACTCTTTTTCCGGTCAAATCGCTGGGCTACGAAGCGAGCGGCCTTCTAGCCGGGGACCTCGATCTGAGCGTAGGCGAGCAGCCCGAACCGGTTTGCGGCAATAAGGTTCCCGGACCTGTCTCACCGTCTGCCCTGGCGGCTAATCCTTTTGCGCATCCGCGACGCTATTGTCGTCGCGATGACGTTGACGAAGGCGCTCTAGCAGTTCGCGTGAAACTTGAATCGCCCTGCGCGATTGATCCATGTTCTGGCGAAATGTGGCGCGTTCCTCCATGGACTTCTGCCACTTCAGCAAGGTGGCCGTATTCGCAGTGGCCGCTTGAGCGATATCTATGGGCGTTGCAACCATCGCATCCTCCCAAAAAGGCAATGGTAAACACCATCTTTATAGGCCCGCCGAGACCCTTTCTTCAATCAAAACGACCGTACGGATTCGTACGGCAAAATGGCTATTCGTGGGGGCGCTCGACGGCGGCTTCGTCGACCTCGGCTTCCATCTCGTCGTTGACGGTCTGAGTGATTCCCCTACTGCCCGGTAGGGTCCGTTTCCTAGCAGCGCTCCCTTCGTTCTTCATGGAACAGCTTGGTGTGCTCGTCCCACTCAAGAGGCGCTGTTCCGCGCTCTTGAACGAACTTTCCAAACTGCTTGCGCAGGTCGGCAAGGTCCAAAGCCCAAAGATGCTCACTGCTACCGGGGTGCGACATCGCGTTCACCAATCCGCCCATTCTCTCGAACTAAGTTGGCTTCGCGGTTGAGCCTTCAAGATGGCAATGCGAGATAATTTGCTCGGTTGCTAATATGCCTATACCTTAAGCAGCGCGGGGGGCCTCATATCTTCCCGCAGTGGCCGGTGCGGTTAAGCCCCCACAAGCTGCCCAACTGCACCGGCCATTCCTACGGCTGGGTAGGGTGTTCGCGCTCGGCAATCTTTTCCAAGAGCTTCCGTGAGGCCTCTAGGATGCGGCGTGTCTCTTGGATGGTCGATTGTAGGGATTCCAGTTCTCTCTCCGCCCAGCGCTGGCTACGGCGGGCGCCTTCGATGAACTGGTGGTCGGATTCCACTGGTCTTTCATGCGACTTAGCCTCTCTTCCAGGTGCCGCATGTTTCCGTCGTCACGGCTACATCCGAGGAATCGATCGCTTAGGTAGAAATGTGTGGTCGTCGCCACGGTTCCATACAATTTTTGGAAGCCATTCCCCTACGGCTGGGTCCCAACCCGCAGTGGCCAAATAAGGAAGCGGCGGCCTATAGAAATGCGTGCCGATTAATTGCGGAGGCCAAGGATGGAAGCTGCAGTCCGGCCGTAGCATTTGCGGCGTTCAAGGCCGCCGCTATCGACCAGCGCTTGCTGCAGACGGCCAAGACAGAGTCTGGCGCTCGGCATGGCGGACAACGTGCCATAAACCATCGTGATGATGAACCGCCGTCCCCTAGTATCAAATATGGACCGACACATGGGATCTCGCTTGGTCGCGCGACGATGGGCTCGCACCGTACCGGGGCAGGTGTGATGCGAGCCCGGCCGAGTCTTGCGGGACCTCGACCAGCAGCGAACACCCACTCGCTGCCGTTCTATCAACAAGCCCCCAAATTTCAGGTTTCGCTTATGTACAAAAAAGCCGGTGAACGGAGCTTGGCTCATCGCTGCGTAACGCTTTCCCTGAGTGGTTCCGTAGAGCCACCAAAAGCCGCCGGGGGGGGTGTGACCCGGCGGCTTGAACGTTCGGCTTACGGTGTTGGCTCAGGAGCCTGTTTGGCAGCCATCTCGTCGATCTTCTCGGCAAGCACGCCGTTGGCCCATTCGGTGACCTCGGCGTCTACCGGCTTGTTGGCCATATCGGCGAGCGCGTCATCCAGCGATGGGACGGCGGCAGCAGCATCGGCAGCCGCTATATTGGCGGCATCGAGCGCCGCCTGCGCTGCATCGATCTGCTCCTGGGTCGGGACTTGGTCGGCCGGAGTATTCGGGTCGTTCAATTTGGCGTTCAACGCGTCGACTTCGGCTTGGGCGGCATCTACCGCGGCTTGGGCGCCCTTGGCGGCCGCCGACCCTGTCACATAAGCCTGAATGCCGGCGAATTTTTTGCTCTTGGAGTTCATATAGGCGTTGATGTTGCGCTGCAGCGAGTTCAGCCGGCCAAGCTTGGCGTGAATGTTCTTGTCCTTAGGCGTCGCGGCGACCTCAATGTCGTCGACGGCGACCTGGTCTTCGCCCGAGGCCTTCTTTCCGGCGTGAGCCGATGCCGACTTGCCGTGCGAAGCGCTGTTGCCGGACTTGCCGCCACCGTTGCCCTGACCACCGCCATTACCGTGACCACCGCCATTGCCGTGACCACCACCGTTTCCACCCGCGCCAGCGAAAGCAGGAGCGGTCACTAGCGCAAGCGCGGCAAGCGCTGCCAACAGCGTTTTTCGGGACGTCATGGTACCTCCTCGGCGAATAGCCACCTCGCCGATTCGTTATAGAGCGGCTTATAAGTGTTTCCTAATTCGAATGAATGAACTTTAGATAAATGCTCATTGCAATGGGCGACTAACGACCGCGAGGCTCGTTGTAACAGTGTGAAATGTAACAACTATTCGGAATCGTACAGCGTATCGGCCCTCTTCGCGACTGAAGTCCTATACCGATCGGACCTTGGTCGGGCGATGCACAACCTGCGGAGTGCCTGCGCCATTTCGGAGTATGGCATCACATGACTGAACATTGCTAGACAACTCGCCGGGCGAAGACCCCAACTACCTCGAGCCCGGCGAGCCTACACCTGATCAGAGTACGCGATCAGGACCGGGGATCAGCCGGCGAAAGATGTGGATGCAATATGGGTGCCAAACATATTCGTCCCAAATTGGGACCATGCTGGGGCCGGCAAGCTGTTCCTAGGCCTCACCAGCGGCCTAGGCTTTGGCTTTGGATCGCGCTGGCCGGTTAGCGTAGATCTGCGCCCCGGCGATGCGCCGCGTGAATGCCGCTCGACTCCAACAACAGCCTCATCTTTCGTTTCGACTGTTCCGTGCGCGCCGCCGTCATGGCAGGTCCAGAACCAAGTGCCTGCGGCTGGGCCGTGCATCGTCTTCATGATGCGGCCGACCTTTTCCTGCTGGAACGCTGCGGCGAAATCGAAGGGCGCCGTCTGCCCTCCTATGATGGTCCGCGACCATGCCAGCCAAACGCGAGCACCTCGGCCGAGCACGAACTTGAACGCCTCGTCCTGTTTCTCGAACGTCTGGAGGATCGCGCTTCCGTCGAGGACCTGAAAGCCGCGTTGATAGGCGAAGCGGACGGTAGGGCGATCTGCTGCTGGCATGGCTCCGATATAGCGTTCAATCTTCCTCGCGGAAATCCTGCAGTGAGGCATGACGCAGGCCATCCTCGCCGCGCAGGTGCTTCACGCGTCCAATGAGGCCCGGCTTTACCCATTGCGTCGCCGGCCGCTTCATGATGCCCTTGGGCGCCGCCTGAGTGCTCCTGGACGCGTTTCCATAGCCTCTCGCGCATTTCCCGGTTCAAGGTGACGAATGCGCTTCCGACATAACGCCGGTGCGGCGCTCAGCCATCAGAGCGAAAGCCGGCCTGCCAGCTTCACGCTCGACGCCGAGCAAATCGTATTCTTCAACCATATAGCTCTTGATCTTCAGCCAGGCGGTCGACCGGCCGCTGCGGTATTTGCTGTCGCGGCGCTTCGAGAAAAGCATGCCAACAAGACCGCGCATCTCGTCATGTGCCACGATACGGGTTTCAGCAGGGCCGTCATATACCCGAGAGGCGACGCGGGTGCTGAGGGTCACCACGTTCGGGGATGTCTTCCCGAAAACATCACAATCGCGCTCGTAATCTTCCGGTCAAGTAAATCCGAGAATGTGTCACTGCGGGCGTGGTGGCGCTCCTGCACGACCTTAAGAATGGTGCAGTCCTTAGTGGTCAATTGGCAACGATCGAAAGTGGGCACGGCACGTTTCCAGCCGGCCTCTGAAACAATCCGGCGTCAAGCAGTTGAGCGGGCGTGGAAACCTACCCTGCGCCGGGCAAGGACACCCGGCACAGGGTTACACTCCCGCGAGCGCCGGCAACAGGACAGGGAGACGGTTGCGGCGCTCATAGCGGCCGATTCCATTCTAAATCGCCAAGACGCCGGGTCTCATATCAACCCGCCCGCCCGATCCGAACGCTACAAACGCCTCGGGCGACCCCTGATGACGAAAGCCGTTCATGGCGGGTTGTTTATCGACGTCCGCTTATCGGCACGGATAGGAACGCCCTATCGGCCGATATGAGGCGCATTCCCGCCAGGCAGCTTTTGGGGCCGCAAGCTGCCGCGATCAATAGGGATCAGCCGCGGTAAGCTCGGCAGAGCACATATCCTGGCATCTCCACGCTCGCTGCCGGCCACAGTCATCCTGAGACAGCCGTTCGACAGAAGGGACGACGACCGTTTTCGCGCGGCTTCGACTGGATCTCTGCTTCCGACATCCGCAAACCATACGCGGATCGCTTCAGAATGGACCGGGTTATTGGGGTATGCTGCATCTGCCAACGAAGGCTACGACTGCGGAGAGCGGTTGTGTGCGTCAATCCCGGGCCGACGGTGAAAGAGGTAGGCGTCCGGGGCTATCGGTCGCGATCACCCCCGCTCGTCGCGCAAGATCTCGTCGGGCAGTTGAGGGCTGAACTGGCGGGGATTTCGGCACGCTTCGGGAACCAACCGCATTGGCTTGTAAGATTTTATTGACAAGGTCGCATCTACGAATATTTTCGATATTTTCAAATGCTACACCTATCTTAGTATAAAGTTTGCTAACGTAAGTATTAGTCTTACATCTGCCTATTTTTTGCAGAGGTGAGAGTGTCTTGATTATCAACTTTCCGGCGATCGCCCCTCGAAAGATCAGAAAAATGGTCTTTATATTACTGTGGTACTTTCAAGTTTATAGCCCAATCCTCAGATTTATGTGGCTGCGCTGCCGCCCCGCGATTAACCACTCCCGAATGAACACGGTTAACGATTCGCTAATTTAGTTGACTATGTTTTGCACAGGTATATTTTCGAAACGTTGGGATGTGCAATTTGGGCGAGCAATGGGCGATGGTGGCATCAGGCGCGTGACCGCGGTTTCGGGGCGTATCGGATGCTGAACGGCAGCTAATAGCCGAGTAGCACCGCCCAGCAACTCAAAAGCAATCGACAGACATCAGGAGTGGACGATTCCGCGGGAGCGGAAGGTTTGTGACGTTCTCAGGAACGTCGCCCGGCAATGCTATGGCCGGCAGTAGTGTGCGCAGAGCGTAAGGGCGAAGGGGTGGAGTATGGGTAGAACTGTCAATGTTCTGAAACTCGGGGCCGGGAACAGCCGAAGGGGCGCGAATTCCAATCAGGGTCGCGCGCTGGTTGCCGGTGGGGCAGGATTTCTGGGTTCGCATCTGTGCGAGCGTCTTTTGCGGGATGGATACGACGTTCTCGCGCTGGACAATTTCCACACCGGCAAAAGATACAATCTCAATCCCCTCGTGCGCGATCCGCGATTTACGTGCATCGAGCACGACATTGTCGACCCTCTGCCCGTGGATCTCCAGGTCGATGAAATCTACAATCTCGCCTGTCCGGCGTCCCCGCCGCATTACCAGGCGAATCCGATCCATACGTTCAAGACAAGCGTGCTTGGTTCGCTGAACCTGCTCGAACTCGCGCGGCGGAACAATGCGAAGATATTTCAGGCTTCGACGTCCGAAGTCTACGGCGACCCCCTGGTACATCCGCAGCCGGAAGGCTACTTCGGCAACGTCAACCCGCACGGTCCGCGATCCTGCTATGATGAGGGCAAGCGTTCGGCCGAGACGCTGTTCTTCGACTATTCGAGAACGTATAGCCTCGATGTCCGCGTCGCACGGATCTTCAACACCTATGGCCGCCGCATGCAACCAGACGATGGCCGCGTCGTCTCGAACTTCATCGTCCAGGCATTGCACGGTGACGACCTGACCGTCTACGGCAGCGGCCGGCAGACCCGTTCATTCTGCTACGCGGACGACCTCATCGAAGGTTTTATCCAGTTGATGAACGCACCGAGCGCACCGCAGCACCCGGTCAATCTCGGCAACCCTGCCGAATTCACCATTCTGGAACTGGCGACACAGGTGCTCGAATACACCAACTCACGTTCGAAGATCGTGCATCGGCCGCTGCCAGTCGACGATCCCAAGCAGCGTCGGCCGGACATCTCATTTGCCCGGGAAAATCTTGGCTGGGAGCCAAAGATCAGCCTGAGCCAGGGGCTCGCGCATACCACGGCGTATTTTGACGCCCTTCTCTACCCGAACCGGCGCGTCAAAGAAGCTGCGATGTAATGAGCCGCCCGGCAATCCTGGTGACGGGTGGGGCCGGTTACATCGGCAGCCACACCTGCAAGCTGTTGTCAGCTGCCGGCTACCTGCCCGTCGTTTTTGACAATCTGAGCCGTGGCAACGAGAGATCCGTTGCCTGGGGGCCGCTTGTTGTCGGCGATATCCGGGACCGGGAGGCGCTACAGCAGGCGATCAGCACCTACCAGCCGCAAGCGATCATCCACTTTGCTGCGCTGGCCTATGTGGGCGAGTCTGTTCACGAGCCCGCAGAGTATTATTCGACCAATGTGTCGGGTACCATCGCGGTGCTTGACGCGGCACGCTCGAGTTCTATCGAAAACATTATCTTTTCAAGCAGCTGCGCGACATACGGCGTTCCCGAAACACTGCCCATTCGAGAGACCTTGGCGCAAAATCCAATCAGCCCCTATGGGCGAACCAAGCTGATGGGCGAGCAGATCATCAGCGACTATGCCAGCGCCTACGGAATGAAATATGCGATCCTGCGTTATTTCAACGCCTGCGGCGCCGATCCCGACGGCGAGCTCGGTGAGTGGCACTCGCCTGAAACGCACCTGATCCCGCGCGTGCTCATGGCCGCATCAGGCACAATCGACGAGATCGAGGTTTTCGGCACAGACTACGACACGTCGGATGGCACCTGCGTGCGCGATTACATCCATGTCAGCGATCTGGCCCGCGCGCATCTGAGGGCTCTCATGCATCTGGAGGCGGGTGGCGAAAACCTGTCGGTCAATCTCGGCACCGGGCGCGGGGTTTCGATCAAGGAGATTCTCCAGGCGGTCACCCGGATGACGTCCAAATCGGTTCCGGTTGTCTTCCGGCCCGGGCGCCCGGGAGACCCGGCGGAGCTCTATGCGGACCCGATCAAAGCGCGCGAACACCTGGGCTTCGTGCCGGAACTTTCCGACATCGATACCATCGTCAGGACAGCCGCCCCGTTCTTCGGGCTGGAGGCCACCGCGTTCACAATTCCGATGCCGACAGCGAGGCGCCGCCGGTCAACTTCGCCAGGAATACCAAATGCATCGGAGGACATCACCAGCTCGCAAAGCTTGTAGTCGTCCCTGTTTGTCGTTGTCGGGGACGTGGGCTCATTGAGGTGGGTGAGCTTCTCGGCGAGCCTCAACTTTTGGAATCGATCGAGGTACGGATCTTGTCGAACTGCGCGCCCTTTGTATCGCCTTCCTCGAACTTTCGTTGCTCGTCGGAAGGGTCTCCCGGAGAGTGCCGGAAACTGTACCAGACACCGTCCGGATCCTTGCGCTGTTCGAGGGTCCCACTCCGGAAGCGGTGGCTGAAACACGTGCGGATCGGCGCTGCGGCGTAGGTCTTGGACCGCCAGACGAGATCCATGCACATCTTGCCATCGTTGCTCAGATGCCATCTGCCTTCGCCGACAGAAGCCGTGTCTTGCTCGGAGGTCCAGGCCCGGACCGGTCGATCCTTCTGTCCGAAATAGGCCGCTCCGTTATCCCATATCCACGTGCGGTCAGCATAAACAAGCTGAAGTTGGAAAGCCGTGGGAACGGCAACGGCATCTGCAGGGCCGCTGTCTTTGGGACCAGCTGCGTGCGCGGCTCCGCAAAGCGCCATCTGGCACCAAATGGCCAGGACGCGCGCAAACGAGATGGCAAGTCGATGTCGCCTCGCCCGGCTCGCTGACTCAAATGGCAATCCGGTCCTGTTCGTCATGCTGAGCGGTCGCATTCAATGTTCGCTTCCCAAGCGGGCGTCGACCAGCCGAGCATACCGCAAGAACGGGCCCGGTCCGTCCTGCGCTGACAAGTGGCTCCACGCTGCAACCGTCAGTGTTTCGCATGCTAGTGAGTACCCCTCGAAGATGTCAACCGGTAGGACGGTCAGTGTCTGCCGCGGCGCGCACGGGCTGCAAATCGAGGACGACGGTCTGCCACGCGGCACGCTATAGACATCCCTCGACGAACGGGCCGCTAACCCATAGCGAGCCGTTGCTGTACATGGCGGTCCCGTTGTCGTCGGTGTAGCCGTGCGATTGCTCGTCGACACGCAGTCTGGTGTTTGGCACCAACTGACCGTTCACCTTGACGCTCTTGATGAACAGATTGCGATCACCTGCCTTGCCGTCTCCGCCCCACAGGTCGTTGGTGTAGCGAAGCTCGATCGTCTTCGGGTTAGGCACGCTGCTGAGATCGATGTGGAACGGCTTGGCCAGGGTTGACGCCTGCATCAGCTCCGCCATGGCGGCTTCCGGCGTCGATGCGACGCTTTCCTTGCCCGGGACGTCGATCTCGGCTGTGGTCTTTCCGTCGACCACGACATCGAACCGAGGCGCGCCCCGGAGATTAATGCCGGCAGCGTCGACCTCCAGACTGGTGATGGCGCAACGTCCTGTCTCTTTCGCCGCGGCGGCCACCAGGTCGGCCACGCGCTCTCTCTGCGATTGCACCCATCCGGCGATGGGCTGCAGCAGCGCGTTTCGATCCCCGGTATCAGTGAAGAGGTTGGTTCGCTCATCGGAATCGGCCTTGAGGTCGTATTCCTCCACCTTGCCGGTGGTCGCGTTGAAGATGACCTTTCGATCGTTTTCGCGATAGCCGAACAGGAAACCGGCCCAGGGATTGAAGAAGAAGGTCTTGTTTGGCCGTTGCTCGCTGAACAAAGTGCGCCCCTGCCACTGCTTGGGCAGCGCAAGTCCGAGTATGTCGAAGATCGTCGGGGCGATATCGACGATGCCGCCGACCGGGTGAGCAACTTCATCATGAAAGAGATGCTTGTTGATCATGATGAGCGGGATGTGGATGTTTTCCTCGTAGATGGCGCTGGCATGAATGTAGTCGCCATGCTCCCCGAACGCTTCGCCGTGATCGCCCAATATGACCACCAGCGTCGAATCGAGCTTGCCAGACTGCTTGAGCGATTCAAGGATCTCGCCAAGGGCCGTATCGCCGACCTTCAGGGCGTTGAGATAGGCATTGAATTTCTGGTCGTCCGAGTAGTGGACCAGCGTGTTGCCATCGGAGGAAGGCGCCATCTTCGAAAACATCGGGCTGTCGGTGATGTAGGGATAATGGGTCATCGCCGTGAACATGATGCCGAAGAAAGGTTTTGCCTCGTCCTTGTTCATCCAGTCGATGATCGACTGCGCCGTGCAAAGGTCACTGTTGTAGTCCATGTTTTTCCACTGCTCGGAGCTGAGCTTGAAGGTCGGGGTGCCGCATTTCTGCCCCCGGTAGTCCTGGATCACATCCAGTCCCTTGTTGAGGAAAAACTCATCGACCCGTTGGAATCGGGAATCCGCGCTCCAGAAAAACCCTGTGCGGAAATTGTTCTTGGACAAGGTGTTGGAGATCGAGTCCAGCGGCAGATAGGGGTACCTTGCCGTCATGCCGTAATATGAAATGTCGTTGTACATCGAGGTGAGCAGAGAAAATATCGAGTAATGCGTGGACGGTGCGTGCGCATATATGTTGTCGAATCGTATCGAGTCCTTTGCATACCTCTTCATATTCGGCGTGACCGGATACTTGCCGCCAAACGTCTCGATGTATTTGGATGGCACCGACTCCATCATGAAAATCAGCACGTTCTTGATCGGGTTCGGCGTCGGCGCCTTGAAGGTCGACGTTTCCGGCGGTCGCTCGCCGACGCTGGCGACATCCGGGTCATTGGTGCTGGCATTCATCGTCAGCACGACCGGCGTTGGATTGAGCAGGGCCGATTTAACAAAATACAGGATCGGATTGTCGATCTCGGCCGCCGGCAGCGCTTCCGCACGTACGTGGTGTCCACTACCGGCGATGGCAGCGCCGACACACACAACGAGCACGCCCAGGAAGGCCCCGTAGCCAGCGGCGCTCAGCCGCTGGCACAAACTGGCCGCGGCATAGCCAAGAATGAGCACCAGGATGACGGACCCGGAAAGGGTAGCGAAGTCCTTGATGTTGAGCGCGTCGCCCATCGCGTTCCTGGCATCGGCATTCTGCAGGAAGTCGCCATAGACCAGCCACTGGAACGTGAACGGTTCGCCCAGCATTTTGACGAGATTGATGTTGGCAAATCCCCAGCCCAGAGAGACCACGATAGCAACATAGAAGAGCAAGACGACGATTGCTGAGCCGAGACGGCTCGCCTTTGCCAGGAACAGCAGGACCAAAGTCGTCACAGTCAGGGACGTAACGACAATCAGGTCATAGTAGCTCGATGCCAATCCCTTGGGGACGGCCGCCACAAGGCCTGAAACCGTGGTTTGCGGATCAATGATTGCGCCGCGGTAGACACCCAAAAGCAGCCACGACAACAGGCCCGTGCAGATGACCCGCAGGCTCCTGCGCCGGAAGCGCACATTCTTCGCCGAAGCGGTCCCCGCCTTCGACTGCGTAAGGCCGCTCTCAGGTCGGCTCGCCGACCCCCTACTGCCGCCGATGCTCATACAAACTACCCGCCGCCAGTTTGCGCTTCGGCCCCAAATAATGGCCGACAGCCTTCAAACCCCCACCCGCAGAATCGGCTTGCGCTAAAAAAGAGTCAATGAAATGGAGCTTGCGTTAACCACGCCTCTTGAGAACTGGTTAATCCACGCGATAATCGGCGAGGCGTTGTTCCCAGGTGAGCTGTTCCATCAACTGGGCACCCGCCATATGAATTGACGAACGGCGGGTGCCGTCGACCACCCGCCGTCATGACGTTTCAGTACTGCGCAGGCAATCAGCCGCCGCGCAGACGCGTTGGGCTCAGGCTCGCGACGGTCATGCCCTGCTGTTGGGAAGGACACGTCGGCAGAAAGCGGCTCGCATCCGCGTATGTCATGGTCGCGATGGAGCTCTTTAGCCCCCCACGCTTGGCGATCCAGCCGCGAACCCAGCCAGGGTAGTTTTTCATCATGAAATTCGCGGCCACCTGATTGCCGCGCGCAGAAACGCCATACGGCAGGTGAAAGCCGAACGACGCGCTCTGCGTAATGCACACCTTGCTCTTGGGCATCGACAGATAAAGCGTGCAGGCCGAGTCGCACGAACCGTTGAACCGCACAAAAGTGCCACTGCGACGCATTTTTAGCGCACGAATGGCATAGTCGATCACATAGCCGCCGCGATCGCCACTGATGGTCTTGACGTTGGCCGTACCAAGGCTGATGCGCGGACGCAGCAATTCTCCTGCGGAGCTTGCCGAGACCAGTGCGCCGATCAAACCGAGCGCACCGAGAAACTTCATTGTCGTTTTCATTTGCGCCTCCTGCTATTCCGTCAATGACTAGCTGGGAGGCGTAAAAATTGAATATTCTGTGTCGCTAAATTTGAATCAGTCGATCGATTATGCAGTCGTTTTAGAACTTGATTGACGATTTGGTTTACCAATGACGCACAAGCATGATCACTGAAAAGTAAACCTGTCGCAGGCATCATTGCAGATGACTGTGCTGCGTAGCGCAATCGGCGGATTTGGATCAGAGGAAGTCGGATGGCCGTTGGTGGCAAGGAGCAGAGGAGGTCAAAGGAAGGCAAGCCTCGCCGGGTCTGCGTCGTGACGAATGCAATCGACCATGGCGGCGAAGATGGCGCCATGGTCGAGTTGGCCAGGCTTTTTGCCGAAGAGGGGGACGACGTCACCCTGCTATGGGTTCCAGGCAGGGATGCTCCAACGGAGGAGGCCGCGCGCCACCGCGAGCTGGAGGCGGCATCGGTGCGGCTGGTGATTCTCGACAAGTCCGATCAGCTGCTTCCTTCGCTGACGACACCCGAGAGCCGGTCCGCCGCTGTGCTGCATTATCTCGAACGGTCCGGCCACGATTTGGTCTACGCGCCCCTTGAGGGCGGGCTGCTTTACTACACGCTGCTGGCTGTCGAGACTGCGGCTTTTGCCGCGCCGCCGATCGTGGTCGTCGCTCACGCTCCGGAAGAATGGGAACATGAAGCCGACAAGGCGTTCTTCGACAGCACCGAGGTGATTGCCGTCGCCTTTATGGAGAAATACTGCGCCGAGATGGCGAACCGGACGATCTGTGTGTCCGCAGCCTTGCGACACTGGATGTTGTCGAAGGGTTGGAAGGTGAAGAAGGCGATCGTGACGCCGATGTTGCCGTTGCAGGATCGTCTCGCTCCAGCCGGTGCGCGATCGTCGACGGGCGGAGAACTTGCCGTCTTGGCCGGATGGCGCTTCCGCGATGGCCTGACGCTGCTTTGCGACGCGCTCGACATCATAGCGCCAATGGCGCCAAAAGGGCTGACGGTCACCGCATTCGGTCCATTTGGAAAGATCATGGGCGAGCACAGCGGTGGACTGCTGCTGAGACGCGCCGAGCGGTGGCCGTTCAAGGTCAACCTGTTGGCGCACGCAAGCCCCGCCGCAAAGCTCGACTACGTCGCGCGGGCCGGCGCGATTGCCGTCATCCCCGCCCGCGCCGCATCGACGGGCGGCACCGTTGCCGCATGCATCGAGGCGGGATTGCCTTTCGTTGCGACCAATGTGGACGCGAACGCCGAGCGCTGGTGTGCGCAGGCGAGGCAGCCGCGGCTGGTCGATCCTGATGCCGCCACGTTGGCGCAGGCCATTTCGGCGGCGCTCGATGACCCGCCTCGCCCACTGCCTGTCGACAGCCTGAGCCAATGTCGGCAGTCCTGGCTGGATACGCGCAACTTGCCGACGCCAACTAGGCGCTGGCGCGTCGACAAAAGTGCCGGGTCGTCACCCCTGGTCTCTATTGTCATGGCCCATCGCAACCGGCCGCTCTATCTGAAACAGGCAATCGCTGCGATCGAAGCGCAAACCTATGATCACCTGGAACTGGTTCTGGTCGACGACGGAAGCGACCTGGATGAAGTCAGGCGATTGCTGGATACGCTGGAACCTACCTTCCGTCAGCGCGGGTGGAAGATTCTGCGCCGACCGCACAAGCACCTCGGTGCGGCGCGAAATGCCGGCATCCGCGCTTCGCATGGCGAGCTGATCCTGTTCGTCGACGACGACAACGCGCTGTTTGCGGAGGCCGTCGATCATTTCGTGCGTGCGATGGCTACATCGGATGCCGACATCTGCACTGCGTTCCAACTGATCTTCTACGAGGATTTCGTGCCCGAACATCGCGCCGACGGGCTGATCCAGTACCTGCCTCTGGGTGGTCCCGACGCGCTCGGCCTGATCCATAACGTCTACGGTGACGCGAATGCGATTATGCGCCGGTCTGTCTTCTCGCGGATCGGGTTCTTGATCGAAAAGCCGGGCTACGCCATGCACGACTGGGAATTCTTTGCCCGAGCCTCTCTCGCCGGTCTCAAGATCAGGACGATTCCAAAGCCGCTATACTGGTATCGCTCGAAACCGGATGGCATGTTTCGGACGTCGAACTGGTACGACAACCGGCTTCCCATCCTGGAGGCGTTCAGGTCGAGCCTGCCCGATGGCGCCCGCCTGCTGCATCATTTGGCCATTGCCCAGAACGCGCACCGGTCTGAAATTGAAAGTGCCCGTGAAAACCTGAAATATACCCCCGGCAATCGGAAATATCTGGAGCTTTGCGGCATCGAGCCGAACAGCGATGCGGCCATAGAGAAGCTTGCCAGCATTGCTGGGTCGATCGGCCGCCCCGATACGGCTGCCACTCTGCTTGGGCGCCCCGCCACAGACCACAATGCCGCCGACCGTCCTGATGTCGGCGGCGGTTCTATCATTCTCGATTACGACATGCTGCGGAGTGCGCGGTTGCTTACACCCCGCGTCTCGGCTCTCCCGCTGCTGCTTGTCGCACCGGACGACGGCGGGGTGTTCTTGCGTCCGCATGCGGACGGCCCGGTCGCTGCATCGCTTGATCATCATTTTCCAGCCTTCTTCCGGAAGGTTGAAGCATCCGTCGAAATCGCTCATGCCGATGCGCCGGCGATGGATTTTGCTCTCGCCCTTGCTCGACCCGACCAGCCCATAGATTGGCAACAGGACATCGGCAAGCAAACGATCGCCTTCTCAGGCTGGATGAGCATCGAAGACAGATTTGTGCGTCATCACTTGGTGGCAACGCTTCGCACACGAAGGAAGATGCTGCTTTCAATCGTTCTCGCCGTTCGTTTCACCGCAACGTCCAACGGTTTTCCCACGAATGCGTTCTTCCGCACGCTGACACTGTTCAGCGACTAAACGTCGATCCAACCAGGCAAGGGAGATCCGAGCGCAAGCCAGGCCCGTTCATCGGTCGTGCGCGTTAACCACGTTGGTGGAACCTTCCAAGAATGGTTGACAAAACGTTAACAGACGCTAATGTTTCAGTGGGTTGAGTAGGTGGGGTGCGTTATGCGTAGGATTCATTCTCTACTGTTGGGTGGACTTAGTCTGCTGGGGTTGAGCGTCGCTTTTTCTGACGCGGCGCAGGCGAAGACCGAAGTTGGCGTCAAGGAAGCCGAGCTTGCCTGCGAGCAGGCCCTTAAAACCGGCACCATCGAGGCACTTGAGGATTATCTGCACCGGTACCCGAACGCTCCGACAGCCTGCAAGGCGCTTGCTCTCAACAGTTTGGGCCAGTTTGCGGGCGGTGAAGAGGGCAAAGGCCACGGTGAAGGTGGCGGCCGCTACGGCGGATAAGCATCAGCCGGATTTTCCCTCAGTATTTCGAGCACATCAGGTGGCGTAGTCGCTGCGCTGGTGTTGCATGGCCAGGGTCGAAACGAAACCGGCGAAGGGCTCCGAGGTCGTCATCCAGCCGAGTTCGACGAGTTGCGCGCCGTCACCCCGATAGCAGACGGAGCTTTGGTTCCGAAGCGCGAGTTTCGGATTGCGCTCCAAGGCCTCCATGTAGGCAGCGCGCTCCTCAAGCGTCTTTTCCTTGAGCTGCGCATTTTCACTCAGAGACGACGCTGATTTCTGGCGGAATCCCCAGACGAATTTGAAGTGCAGCAATGCGACGCGCAGTTCGCTGAATCGGACCTTGCTGATCGTGTGCTGTGCGACGTGATAACGCGTGCCGCGCCCCCATTTCACGATCGGCACCTTTGTCAGGCACGGGGGAAAAGTTTGCTTGAACCGGCCGTGCCAGAAGACCCGTTCCCTCACGCCACCGAACATCTGCTCGGGTGGGTACATACCGTCGCGCGGGCGCAGCCATCCCGGCTCCGGGTCGAAGTAGGGTGAAGCTTCAACAAGCGGGATCTTGCCATCATAGCTGTATTCGGCCAACGGGCCATCGGCGTACATGTCGATCATGGAGCCTATGACAGCGTCGACGCCGGTCGAATCGAGGTAGCTGCAAAGCTGCTGGAGATTTGCCCGCTCAAAATCGGGATAGACGAGAAGTTCGTCGGCGTCGATCGAAAGGCACCAATGGCCGGTGCCGAACACATTCATGAGCGTGTTGATCCATCGCGGCGGATCGATGTTTTCAGCGAAATGCGATCCTTCCGTGTGGAAGCAGTGGCTGTCCGGCTGCTCCAGGATCAATTCGCGGGTCCCATCCGTGGAGCCATTGTCCAGGAAGAAGAACCGATCGACGCCCAGGCCGCGGTAGTGGTCGAGAAGTTGCCGCAGCAATTGGGCTTCGTTGCGCAGTCCGACAAAGCACAAGATCTCGCCATCGGTCACGTCAATGGGCCGGTCGTCCAGTCGCGCGAGATGTTTTGGGGATCGAAGTTCAACCATCCGAGGTCATCAACCAGTTTACGCGAAAGGCAGGTACGCTGCTGAGAGTCCCGCGAAACGATTATCAAAGTGTTATCCAACTGTTGGCAAGACTGTTTCGAACGAAGCGGGCTGACAAGGGGGGGTCATTGAGCATTGGTTCCAAGGCAGGCGCCATGCCCACGGGCAAGCGACAGGCAAGCCAGAAGCCTCGCAATGTGTGTGTCGTTTCGGAGGTTGAGTTCGGCTCGACGGCGACTGGCGATCACGGGTCGGTAACCTACGCGCTGGCGCAGCATCTGGCCGGAACTGGCGATACCGTGACGCTGCTTTGGGCGCCGGGCCCGCTCGGCAGCCAGCCCGATGATCAGGAAATAGTCAGGCTGGGCAAATGGTGCTTCGACAATTTCCTGGTGCGGCTCGAATTGTTGCCGCCCTCGCCCGAGTTGCTGCGCGGCACGGAGTCTGGCGATAAGAACTCATTGGCCGCCTACCACTACCTCAAGCAGAATACATTCGACGTCGTCTATTTTGCGCTTGAAGGCGGACTGGCGCATTTCTCCACCCTTGCGAAGCGCACAGGTGTCTTTCCCGATCCTCCTACGATCATCGTGCTCGCACATGAGCCCCTTGTGTGGAAGCTGGAAGCCAATTCACGGGCGGTCGAACGCAAGGAGCAGATGACCGTCGCGCACATGGAAAAGAGGTCGGCCGAGACGTGCGACCATCTTGTCATCGCTGGCCAGTCGCTGCTCGACTGGATGGCCAAGGCGGGATGGAAGTTGCCCACCAGCCATCACATTGCTGCGCCCCTCGAGCCGGAGGAGTGGCGTTCCAACTTCGCTGTCGATCACTACAGGCCGCGGGATCGGCCAACCGCCGAAGTGATTCATTTTTCAGGCACAGAGGCGCGCGATGGGCTGACGCTGTTCTGCGATGCGCTCGATCGTCTGGCCGACAGCGGCGTCACCGATCTGACAGTGACGGTAGTCGGCGCGTTTGGTCATGTCCTGGGCGAGCATTCGGGTGGCATGATCGTTCGGCGTGCGCGGCAATGGCCGTTCAAATTGAAGCTCCTGCCCATTCGAGATGAGCCTGACATCTATAGATACCTGCGGCAGAGTCATGCTCTGGTGGCGATGACGCACTCAGCGGCTCAGCTGCCGCTGGAAGTGATGACGTGCCTTAACGAAGAGATCCCGTTCATTGCGACAGATGTCGGCAGCATTCGTGACGTGCTCCATCCGAAGTCGGCCGATGCCGTCCTGATGGATGCGTCGGCCTCCGCCATCGCGGCCAAAATTGCGTCTGTGCTGGAAAGCCGATCGTTTCGTCCGGCAAAGCCCCTGCAAAAGCGGGAAGCGCTCGAGAAAGCCTGGAGCGGGCTGCACGCGAAATTCTCCCGCGAACCCGGCAAGGTCTCCAGTCGCAGGCGGAGCCAACGGCCGCTCGTTTCGATCATCACTGCGCACTACAACCGGGTGCACCTGTTGCCGCAGGCGATTGCCTCGGTTCGACGCCAGGACTATCCCAACATCGAATTGATTGTCGTCGATGACGGCAGCACCGATCCCGATGCAATCAACCTGTTGGCGGAACTCGAACCGGAGTTCGAGCAGCGAGGATGGCGGATCATCCAGCAGAAGAACGGCTTCCTCGGCAAGGCGCGCAACACCGGTATCCGCGCCGCCAGGGGTTCGCTGATCCTGTTCCTGGACGACGACAACGTGCTGTTCCCAAACGCCGTCAGTACGTTCGTCGCCGGCATGCAAAATTCCGGCGCCGATATCTGCACGACCTTCGCCAAGTGGCTCAACGAGCCCTTCGTGCCGCCGGACACCAGGAGCGGCTATGTGCTCTACTTCCCGGTCGGCGGGCCGACGGACATCGCCATGCTCAACAATCCGTATGGCGATGCCAATGCGATGTTCCGGCGTGAGGTGTTCGACAAGATAGGTTACCTCAACGAAGAGCGGGGGTTTTCCGCAAGCGACTGGGAGTTTTTCCTTCGCGCGGATCTGGCAGGCCTGGAGATCGTCCCCGTCCCGGAGCCGCTCTATTGGTACCGGTCGGCACCGACGGGCATGAACCGAAATGCCGAGTGGCTGAGGAATCGCAAGCCGATCATCGCTGTCTTTCGAAAGCATCGATTCGCGAAAACGGAAATGTTCGTGCAACTCGCCATCAGCTCGAACACCGATAATCATGAGAAGGAGCTCAACCTCTGGAATCTGGAGCTGCGGGTTAACGACGAGCGGTATCTCAGGTTGAGTACAGGTCCCGCCAATACCGCGGACGCCATGCAGTTGCTGGCCGAGATCGCGGCACGCGAAGGCAGGGCGGATACCGCAATTTCGCTTCTCGCCCGTGCAGGACGAAGCGACTTTGCTGTGGGTGTGGTTGAAATACTCAACGCGGCGACCGGAGAGACGGTGCCCGAGTTGAATTCCTCGCTGTACAGCGAGCAGTATCTTTCCGCCGAGCCCATGCGCCTAGCTCATGTCGGTTCGTATCCGGATGCCGATCCGGACCTGCTGAGCTATGTCGAACTGTCTCCAGACCAGTTGTTCCTCGAAGCCAGGGGCAGCAATGTCACCATGGCTTTGCTGAAGGGAGTCTGCCCGCCGGGCACCGTAGGCGCGACGTGTTGGGTTTACCTCGACGAGGAACTGACGGGCTCTGCGCAGTTTCAGCTCGCGATCGTAGACGCAGAAAACCAGACCTTCAGCAATTTCGCCCGGCTGCTTGAGGATGGCAGCGGGAGCGGTTGGGCTGATGTCAGCCGACGGCACGAAGCGCGTGAGATAGGGGCGATGGTCAGTTCGCCGGCTACCGGCCGACGCGATTTGTTGTTGGCAGTCAAATGCGGCGGCAGCCGCCCGGAGGCGCGCGTCCTCGGCGGCTTTTCAAGCGTCCATATCCGCCATGTCGTTTCGAACGATGCCAGGCGCCCGCGCCTCAACGCACCCCAACAGCGCCAACGCACCCGCCGAATGACCAATGATGACCTGAAGCGTGCGGCGCTTGTGACGGATTATCCCTCCGAGCTGCCGACGCTGCTCATCGCCGGCGACAATGGCGGTATATTCCTGCGGCCGAATACGCACGGTCCGGTTGTTGCCGCCCTCAATTCGGCCTTCCCGGCCTTTGCCAGAAGTGTCATCGCGACAGTGGAGATCGCCCACGATGAAGCATCCCCATTCGAGTTCGCCATGGCGCTCGGCAGGCAGGAAGAAAAACTCGTGTGGAAACACGATGCACCTGTCGGCGCGCTGTCATTCTCGGGATGGACGCGCGTCTCGAGACCGTTCGAACTGCATGACCTGAAAGTTTCGACCCGGGAGGTCGATCGCAAGTGGCTGACGATCTATCTGGCAATCCGGCTGCCATTCGGCTCGAAGCCGATGCCGTCCAATGCTTTCTGGCGCAAGCTGTTGCTGGTGTGGGACTGAGGGGCGCGGGTTGTCGGGACGCGTCGCGCCTTGTCGACTTTTAAGTGCGGTAGTAGATTAAGTCCGCGTGGAGGCGCCAAGACAATGAAGAAATCACTCGGCCTTGTTCTGGCATTTATTGTCATTACCGGATGCGCAATGTCTTTCGGCGCGGCCGCCCAGGAACGCGACGTGGGGTCTAAATGCACGCAGTGGAATGCACATCGCGTCCTCTTCAAAAAAGGTGAAGGCAAGATATCCGAGGAATCCGCGAAGGCCCTGGCAGCTTTCGTCAAGGATGCTGGGCATGATTGCGGCTACCGGCTCTACGCAACGGCGAGCAAGGAAGGCAACTACAACAAAGCCTACGACATCGCTGGTCTCAGGCTCGATGCAACCGGCGATTTTCTCAAGGCGCAAGGCGTCAAGCCCGAAATGGTGCTGGTGCTTTCGCATTGGGTTGACGACGGCGCCGCCGACACCAATACGGCGCGGAGCGCGATACTGTACACGCTGCCAAAGCAAGGCATATCTTGCCGGCAATATGAGAAGCGCAGCCCTGTGCAGGTCGACCTGTTTTTCTATAGCCAGTCCTATGTGATTTCACCGCGGGTCAAGGCCGACCTCGAGAAGTTCGCCGCCAGCATCCGAGACTCACGTTGCAATGTCGAACTGACGGCTCTCGCGGCC
Organism: Mesorhizobium sp. C264A; assembly: GCF_040324515.1. Classification (NCBI taxonomy): domain Bacteria; kingdom Pseudomonadati; phylum Pseudomonadota; class Alphaproteobacteria; order Hyphomicrobiales; family Phyllobacteriaceae; genus Mesorhizobium; species Mesorhizobium sp. C264A. The sequence continues at coordinate 2,210,661 of NZ_JAMYVY010000001.1, forward strand.
ATGGAACTCACCGGCGCCGACGCTGCAAAGACAAACAAGGAACTGGCCAAGCAGCGCCTGAAGGCGGTCGAGGATATCTTGACCGCAGCCGGGATCGACAGCGATCGTCTGGTAGACACGAAAGTCGAGTACGTTGGCGACCAGAAGCCGAACGGCGTTCGCAGTCGTCTGGCGACCGCGTCCCTGATGTAACAGCTTGCCAGATTGGCTGACCCGCGACGGACCCGCAACGATGTGGGGCTACGGCGCACCACACCTGACGCTGGACGGCTGGAAGGCACACCTCGACCAGTTACTCGCGATCGGCACGGGCAAGGTCCATGGCGGGCGTGGGGATTCCCTGCCGGTGGCCGAGGCGGCCCAGCAGATCGCTATGTCGACAAGCCGACGAGATCGTCACCGCCTTATCAACCACGGCGTCAATGACGGCCCAGGGATCTGGTGGGCTTTTCTGCTGGGGCAGGTGTTGAATGTGGGCCGATCATACGTCCGCGATCAATCCGCCGCAGCTCGGCGGCCTTGTCCACCCGTTGCAGCCCGCCGACGTAACGAAATGACGGACGGGCACCTCCACAGGTTGCCTCTTCACGCCAGCACGCCTGTGCCACCGTCGCTGCCTAAGAGGCGGCGACGGTGGCCGCTTGAAGCAGAACCCGCGCGCCGGTAACCGCGTAGGCAGGCTCCACATATTCCGCCTCGTTGTGGCTCAGCCCGTCACGGCACGGCACAAAGATCATCACGGCAGGCGCCACCCGGGCGAGGAACAGCGCGTCATGGAATGCACCCGAGATCATCTGTTTGTGCGGCAGCTGTAGGGTATTGGCGGCCTCCTCGACGGTTTTGACCATATCGGGAGAGAATGCCGCCCCCGGCATGTCGAACTTCAGCCTATATGTCCGTCGTCTCCGACCGCATCCGCCGCGTGTTCGGGCGGGACCAGATGAGCGAGAAGCCCTCACCTTCCTCGTCGTCGAAGAGGTTGGCGTAGATCGGGGCGTTGAAGCTCGGATCATCGAGCTTGAGACCCAGGTAGTCGCGGCCCTCGTTGGAGGTCTTCGACCAGGCGGCGCCGATCTCGGCGCGGCCGACCAGCACCCGGTGGCTGGGAGCGTTCTCGCCAATGGCGCGTGTGTCTGGGACGATGCGCACGTTCTTGGCCTGGACGCTGAGGGTGACGATCTCACCGGTGAATTCGTTCGAGGCGGACTTCTTGAAGATGCCGATGGTAGCCATTGTAAGTCTCCATTTTCTGTTTCCGAGCCCGCACCATGCGGCCTCGGTGGCGATCACTTGGCCGGAGGCGACCGACGACGCATCGCTTGCGACCGGAGCAACGCGGAGGACGGCGCAGGAACGGCTTTCTTGTCTCGCGAGGAATGGCGGCGCTCGGGGTCCCCATGCACTTGCGGCATGGGGTGGGAGCCGGCAGGGGAAGAAAGTCGAGACGCGCCGTTGCGGCTTAGGCGGTCGAGGCTTCAGCCGTCCTTCGGCCAGATCAGCCCATTGAAGAGGCCGTTTGGAGCGCTCTTGGGACAGATTGGCAACGCAGACGTTGGCGTGCAATGCGCCTCCAGCAGATCGCTACGAGTTCACTGCGTCGTCCACGCATTCGAGGCGCCGGGAGCCCCACGCACCTCCAACGCGGCAGCCACCGGCCGCGCTGCCGTCCTGCCACCGACTGGTCGGCCTGCCTTGCGGCATCGACCGAAGAAAGTCCAAGTCCACAGACGGGGCCGCGCCGGCACGTGGCCGTTGCTCGTCCTGGCATGGAACCCGATTGCTCCAACCACCAATAATGAGGTGGCTAGGCCTTCGTCAGTCTGGTCCACCCGCGTCGCCCCGCGCGGTCTAGGCTCGAACCAAGTCCCTGCCGGATTGGTCGGCGGCTGTCATGCCCGCGACCCGGAGATATGACGCGACGCCGACGGCGATCGCGCCAACGACGGAAAAGACGATTTGCCAGGTTTCCGAAGGCATCATGTGCTGCGCGATGCCATGAGTGGGATGATAGCCGGCAACGATCGCGGGAGCCAGCTTCGCCCACATGGGGCGAACGACGCCGAGGAGGATTTGGCCGACGCCGAGCGTCAACCCGGCTGCGAGGATGCCGACAAGGATCGCCCCAAGCCAGCCGGCACCGGTGTTGAATGCCCATGTACTTGCGTTGACGCCGACGAACAACGGGAGGAAGACGATAGCAAGCGTGAAGAGCAACCAGCACAAGATGCCGATGGCCGCGATGCAAATGAGAATGCCGACGATGATCATGGTGGTGTCTCTGAGAGAATAGCTTTGGCGGTTGCGCCTTCCACCACCACTGGCGCAGTGCACAGCATAGCAAAGGAAAACGCCGGCGAAACCCGCCGGTGTTCTTGCATCGCCAGGCGCGATGTCCGCCCCGTCATGGGGCGAACGGGTCGATTTCGCCGATGATGGCGGCGTCGTCGCCGTCATACTCGCTCGCCGGTACGACCGAGAGAGTGCCATCGCCGGCACGAAAGATGACGATGGCGACCATGAGGGTGGCGGCGAGGCTGAAGGCGAAGGCATGTGCGTCGGCGAAGGACATCGATCCGGCTCCTGTTTGAAGCGGAGGACCCTCCCCCGCTCACAGGCGCCCGATGTGTTCGGCCGCTGGCCGCAATCACCGCGAAGGCGAAGCCGGAGCGGCGGCACGCTTCGCGTAGTCCGACCCCTTGCGGGTTGATGGCATTAGGCCATCGGCTGGACCAAGGATCAGCGTCGCATAGCACGGGTGGTGCTTCGTTCCTGGAACTGACGGACGGATAATGCCGACCGAGATACAAGCGATCTCCCAAGCCGCCTGTATCGCTTCTCGTGCCCGGACACCGCACTTGGCTCGAAGTCTACCGAAGACCGAGTTCCCAGTTCGACGGGAAGTCGTCCGCTTTGCGCCCGAGCGGTCAGCCGTCGCCGGTTCTCGAATGACCGCAGTGGGGCCGGAAGCTGAATGGCAGCTTAACACTCTGCAACTTCAAAAAGCCGACGTTCGATGATCTACATCAGCTGGTAAGCTGCCAAGCAACTCACCACTTGACCCGCAACCCCAGTGAGCCGGTCAGCGCGTGACTATCACCGAAGTTTTTGAGACCTGTCCGGGCGACGGCTTCGCCGAACACTGAGAACCTGTCGTCGGCCCAGTTGATCGTGCCACCGACGCCGAGACCACCCCAGAGCTGCTCGTCCCGGCTAGAAAGGTTGGTGCCGGCCAGATCAATCGACGAGCCATCCCCAAAATCATAGTAGAGGTTGGCGATGCCGTAGAGGTTCGTGTGGCCGGCGAGGCCCGTTCGGTCCTGCCACTGCGTCTGGTGGTCCAGCGAGAGGCCTACGCGGCCGAGCAGGCTGTCGCTGGTGCCTGGGGTGGCCCTAGCGCCGAAGGCGTCGGTGAAGGCGTCGAGATCGACCGACGACCAGGCAAGCTGCGCTTGCGGCGTCAGCGACCAATTGGGATCGAGCATGATGCGTTTGCCCGCTTCAACACCGAGCGCGTAGCCGACACCGTTGTTGCCGTCGACGAGCCGCTGTCCGGCGGTCGCCGAGTCGAGATTGCTGTCGTACCAGACCACCTGCGCCTGGCCGTCGAGGTAGAAGCCACCTCGCCGATTCGTTATAGAGCGGCTTATAAGAGTTTCCTAATTCGACTGAATGAACTTTAGATAAATGCTTGCTGCAATGCAGCGACTGACGACTGCGAAGCGCTTTGTAAGCCTCTGAAATCTAGGAAAAAATCCGGAGGGGCAATGGCGTGTCGCCGCAGGAGAGCGGGACAAAGAACAACATCGTCTAGCCCCCTTGACCTGCCAAGAGGCATCTGAACAGGAAAAGGTGGTAAAAAAGCGCCAGGCGGCGCCGCAAGGCGAAGCTGTGTACGATCTGGAGCTCGCTGCCGATCAGGTCATAGCTGGCTCCGGCGCCCCCCAGACCTGGTGACATCGGTCTGGCCGCTGGCGAAAATATGCGATCCTGCTAAACTTATCCCCGTGTGAACACACATGAATGGGGGCTTTGTGCCGGTATCTTATGACCTCATTGGCAAGACAGCCGTCGTAACCGGCGGAGCAAAGAGTATCGGCAAGGCAATCGTAGAGCGCCTTGTAGCGTCGGGTGCTGCAGTGCACGTGTGGGATCGAGATCAGATCGAACTGAAGGGTGTGGTGTCTACGAAGGTCGATATTACCAGCCGCGATCAGGTAACCCATGCGATCAACATGATCGTCGGTCGTGGCCAGCGTATAGACGTTCTGGTTAACAACGCCGGTTATCTAGGAACCCTTCACCCGTTTGACCAACACGAACCTGCAGACTGGCGAAGCATCATCGAAACCAATCTGATCGGCACGATGCAAGTGACGCAATTGGTTTTGCCCCACATGCGAAAATGGGGTGTTGGCCGCATTGTCAATATGGGCTCTTTGGCGGGCAAGGAAGGTCTTGCCAACCTTGCCGCCTATTCAGCCTCCAGCGCAGGTATCGTAGTCTTCACAAAGGCGCTTGGGCGTGAGGTCGCCAATACAAACATACGCGTGAACTGCGTCGCTCCTGGGCCAATCGATACGGACATGATCCGAAACCTCGGGGTCGCAGCTGTCGAGACAATGATCGCCGATAGTCCAATGAACCGGCTCGGCCGGGTCGAAGAAGTTGCCCACATGGTCGCCTGGCTGTGCTCGGACGCCAGCAACTTCAATACCGGCGCGGTATTCGACATGTCGGGTGGGCGGGCGCGTTACTGAGCGCCGACTGTGTCTCGGTGCTTTCAGGCGGCCCGGCGTCACCGTGGACCAAATACTCCCACCCCTAAACGGCGACCTATGTGATCCCCTCATGGCAACTCTGCGGTACGAGGTAAGGCGGGAACCGGATGGGACGTGGACGGTGTTCGACGTGTTCACCGGGCAGCCGGCTATTGTAGTGGGCCACCCTTCTGTCGACCTTCCCGACATGGAGTATGCTGAAGAGCTGGCAGCCATCCTGAATGCCAACAACCTGAAGCATAGGCTATATCACGGGAGGTCCCCCGGAGGTTCGCCTGACCGAGGTGGCATGACAAGTTAGCCATTCAACCAGCCTTCGTACTGCCCATCCAGGATGGCTCGTCCGATTCCGAGCAAGCATTAGTTATTGAACTCCCGACTACGACGGTCTTAAATCGACTTCCCATTGCGTTTCGTAGGGAGGATGTGATGGGCAACGTGGTGCGAATTCGCAAGGCCACGCCTTGCGTGGAAGTAGTCGGAGCCAGTGCCGAATGGGTCGTCCGCATCATAGAAACCGACCAGGAAATTACACGATCATTTGGCCTGGAATCTTTTGCGCTGTCCTTCGCGGAAGGCCAGCGGTTGCGCCTGCATCTCGACAAGGTGGTGCGGCTTTAGGCCCCCATGCGGCTGGGTAACCTCAAGGCCTGGACGGTGTTGGCGTCGATTGTTCCATGGCTGGTGAGGCTTGCGGTGTGACGTCTCTGTCGTCCGCCGGCGGACGCAAGTGCGACGGCGCACCTTTTGATTTTACAACACGCGGGCTGATTGACAGGAATCCGGTTCCTGGCAGCGTTCCCTTCGTTCTTCAAGGAAAAGCTTGGTGTGCTCGTCCCACTCAAGATGTGTTGTCCCGCGCTCTTGAACGACCTTTGCAAACTCCTTGCGCAGGTCGGCAAGGTCCAAAGCCCAAAGATGCTCACGGGGCAGCGCGGGGGGCCTGCTGTCTTCCCGCGGTGGCCGGTGCGGTTAAGCCCACAAGCTGCCCAACTGCACCGGCCATTCCTACGGCTGGGTAGGGTGTTCGCGCTCGGCAATCTTTCCAAGAGCTTCCGTGAGGCCTCTACGATGCGGCGTGTCTCTTGGATGGTCGATTGTAGGGATTCCAGTTGGCTCTCCGCCCATCGCTGGCTACGGCGGGCGCCTTCGACGAACTGGTGGTCAGGTTCCCATCGGTGTTTCATGGGACTTAGCCTCTCTTACCGGTAGCACATCAACGCCAAGAAACCCCGCCATCCGCGCGCAACAGCGGGGTTCCATAGTCACGGCTACATCGGAAGAATCGACCGGTTAGATTAGGAAATGTGTGATTGTCGCCACGGTTCCATACAATTTTAGAAAGCCGTTCCCTATGACTGGGTCGTCCCAATCCGTCGGTTCAATTGGCTTGTGCTGAAATGGGGTCAAAAATCAAATAGCGCATGGAAACCAAAAAGCTCTTGTTGCGTTCGGCGCACTAAAGGCCGGGAGTTTGTGCCATGGGCACCTTTTTACCGGTGTTCGTTAAGCTGGTAGACCGGAAATCAATGACGGTTTCCTCTATTTGTGAGGCCGAAGAAGCGCTCCAGGGGCAGTGGCCAAATAAGGGTGCGGCGGCCTATAGGGATGCGTGCCGATTGATCGCGGAGGCCAAGGATGGAAGCTGCAGTCCGGCCGTAGCATTTGCGGCGTTCAAGGCCGCCGCTATCGACCAGCACTTGCTGCAGCCGGAGCCCGGCGCTCGACAACGTGACATAAAACCATCGTGATGATGAAGCCGACGTCCCCTAGTTCAAATAGGGACTGACACAGGGGAGCTCGCTTGGTCGCGCGGCCGTGGGCTCGCACCGACCGGGGCAGGTGATGCGAGCCCGGCCGAGTCTTGCGGGACCTCGACCAGCAGCGAACACCCACTCGCTGCCGTCCTATCAACAAGCCCCCAAATTTCAGGTTCCGCTAATGTACAAAAAAGCCCACCAAGCGTTGGGGTAGTGGGCAGTTTTGGGAGACACTGATATGGGAACAGTGCGACCACCGGAAGTGTTTCGAGGCGACGGTGTTCCAGGGGAATCACAGATTCGCGCTTTCGATGTTCAGCGAAGGGCCGTCAACGCTATCGGATCTTGCAAAGAAATGGTGGAGAACCCCCATCGGAGTCCATGAGTTTTGCCTGGAGGATGATACCACTCCCGAACAGGCGTCATCGATCATCTGAAAGATGATGCACGCCAATCCCCAGTGATCGGCGCGAAATCCATGGTCGGAATGCTCGAAGACGAGACCGACGAGACCGCGAAACAGAAAGTCGCTCTGCTTCAGCGCGTCGCTCGCTGATTTCGTCAAGTTGCTCGCTTCGGGGGAGCTTCCAATCCTAGACGAGAAGACTGATCGCCGGCGAAAGCGACGGCATCTGCTTCATATTCGAATGCTCGCGAATACGTTTCACCGTTCCTCCCTATGATGCGAACAACCCACTCGCCCAATGAATGGCCGATCTCTAGGAAGAGGGAAGACGAAGACGGCGGCCGGTACGTGACGCTGTCCAATGCCCTCGGGAGGCTTGTGCCGCCAAAATCGGCTCCATCGGAGGAATGAACTTCACGCATGTGCACTGACTCCCGAGACCGCAATTTATAGGAAAGTTGCCAAAGCCGCGTCTCCAATATGAGCGGATGCCGAGTTATAAGCTGCCGAGCTGGCGGTCCTCTCGCGCATTCCGCAAGCTTGCGGCGGCGCCTGGGATGTGGATGTTTCTGCGTCGGCAAGGTGCAAAGCAAAAGCCCGGTGCGGATGAGCAGACTTCGGATAAAACTCGGAGTGATTAGAAACGGTAGTTCAGACCGACGCGGACAAGTTGCCCATCATTGCTGAACTTGTAGGTCCCAATTCGGCCTTGCGGGTTACCGACGCCATAAGACAAGGTGGTCATCGTGGAGTCGGCGAGGTTGTAATAGAGGTATTCGCCTTTCACCGAGAGATCGTCCGTCAGGGCGTATTCTGCACCGCCGCCGACCGTCCAGCCGAACCGCGTCGAACGTTCCTCGTTGCTGAAGACGTAAGGGTCTACGCCTAAATTAACATCGAGATAATTGCGGACTTTTCCAAAGGCCATTCTCCCGTCGCGTAGATCAGCGTGCGGTCGAATGTGGCTCCGATGCGCCCTCTTGCGGTACCCAGCCATTCGATTTCGGACGATGCGTTTGCGGTGACAGGAAGTTCGCAGCCAAGTACGCTAATACAGGTAGCGTCGGTTCCTCCACCCGATCCGATCTGGAAATCAAGCTCCGCACCAACCACTAAAGTACCGGACTGGAAATTGTACCCGATCTGGCCTCCACCAATGAAGCCACTTGGGTCGGATTCGGCCACCCAGTTGAGATCAGTTAATGCGCTGTTTGCTATCAGGACGCCGAGCCCGCATCCGATCTCTTCACAGATCGCGACATCGACGTTGCTGTTCAATCCTCGATAGTACCCTCCCTGAGCGCCGACATAGACGCCTGACCAGTTGTGGACGCTGTTGTTGACGACGATCTCAGCGGCGTCATCCGCGGCAATTGCTGGAGATACCGCCCCGAAAACCAATGCAGCCGCAAGCAGGTGAGTTTTCATCGAGCCCCCAGATGATGCGGTATGTGTATCATGGTGGGCGTGTGACGCAAAGCCGGGCGTCACGCTTGACTGCAACGATCCTGGAGGGGCAGTTTGGCAATCGTGTTCCTCGCAGTTGTCGGCTTGGTGCTGATCAGGCTGGCGGCAATCTTGCCGATCGCCCTTGCCGGTTGCGCCCGTCCGGGGGTGAACAGGCGTGATCGACTAGCCATCGCGCCCGCTCGGGACAACTCTCGATAGTGCTGAAAGATGCTGTCACGGCGGTTTGGAACCTTGGGCCGCGTTCAACATTATCGGGCATGGCTGACCAAAACGCACATTATCTGCTGGGCGTTGCAACCACGGCGAAGATCAGCGGGCATCCGATTCACCCAATGCTGATCCCTTTCCCGATCGCATTGCTCGTGCCGGTATTCTTATCGGATTTGATGTTTTGGTCGACCCGCAATGCATTCTGGGCCGAAGCGTCCGTCTGGCTACTCAGCTTTGCGCTGTTAATGAGCGTTGCCGCGGTCGAGGAGGTAAAATCCCACCTGGGCCGATCCCAACAGGTTTGATGAATGGCCGACCTGCTGGGCGCCGTAGTCGTGGTCACCGGTGCCTCTAGCGGCATCGGCAGGGCGGCTGCTCTGGGTTTTGCAGGCAAGGCGCACGGGTAGTGCTGGTGTCAAGAAGCGCGGATGCACTCGGGGAGGTCGCGAACGAATGCGGAGGCTTGGGAGGGCAGACGCTCACCTTTGCCGTCGATATGGCGGACGAAACGGCGGTCGAGAGAATGCGCAGCGTCGCCGTCGCCCGTTTCGGCAGGATCGACGTATGGGTGAACTGCGCGGCAGTCCTGCATTTCGGCCGGTTCGAGGAAATCCCGGCGCCGATGTTTCGCCGCCTGATGGAAACCAATCTGTTTGGCTATATCAATGGATCGCAAGCCGCGCTCAGGCAATTCCGGTTGCAGGGAAACAGCGGCACCTTGATCAATGTCAGCTCCATGCTCGGTGTAATCCCGGAGCCTTTCGTCAGCGTCTATGTCGCCAGCAAGTTCGCCATACGCGGGCTTACGGCCAGCATCCGGCAGGAGCTGCGTGCCACGCCCCACATTCATGTCTGCTCGATCCTTCCGGCCGCCATAGACACGCCGATTTATCAGAAAGCGGCAAATATGTACGGGCGCAAAGCGCGGTCGCTCATGCCTGTTTATCGGGCCGAGCGAGCGGCATCGGCAATTATCGGCGCGGCAACTTATCCTCGTCGCGAGATCCGGGTCGGGGGCTTTGCATTCGCGCTGGAGCTAGGCTGGCGGATCGCGCCATCGCTGGTCGAGCGGCTCATCGCTCGTGTGGGGCCCCGCCTGCAGTTCGGGCCAGATCCGGAGCAGCCCCACGAGGGCAATTTGGCTGCCAGTGGATGCCAACAGGAAGTTTCTGGGGGATGGCGCCGGTACTGGGCACAGCGTGTGATGCGTCGGATTTGAGTAGATGGGTTGCCGGGTTACCCGGCCACCTTGGGCTGCAACGCATAGTGTCAAGCAGTTGAGCGGGCGGGAAACCTACCCTGCGCCGGGCAAGGACACCCGACGACGGCCGCGAAGCGGAAAGGTCGCCTAAACGTAGCCGAACTCGCTGATGTGAAGACCGCGACAGGTGCAGCACCAGAAAGGCGCGTGAGCGCAAGGCTCAGGCGCCTGAACCAGAATGTTTCAAGGTCGAGTGGTCGCTAGCGTCTAACCATTCGGCCCACGGCAATCAAAATACATGCACCGATGAAGCCGGCGGCAAGATAGCCAAGCCAGCCGGTCAACGATATCCCCACAAGTCCGAGAAGGACGTTGGCGAGGATGGCGCCGACGATCCCCAAAATGATGTTCATGAGCACGCCCATATTGCTTTTCATGAACATCTCGGCGAGCCAGCCGGCGATACCGCCGATGACGATCGCAGCTATCCAACCGACACCTGGATTTTCCATAGTTCCCCCTTTTCCTTGAACCTAAATTGGTTCGGAGGGGAAACGTCCCATAAGTCAATAAAGTTCCGCGACTGTCTGAGCTAGACTCAGCAGTCGCGTCGCCGGGCCGCTGCGCGCGATTTGCGGGCTATCGCCACTACCGCCCCAGCAGACGGCAGCTCTTGCATCGGTTCCGTGGTCATTGCCCCGGCCTCGCATTCGAGACCCAAGACTGGTGCGCATGGATCATGACATTCAATTCCGCTCTCTACAGGAAGAAGTGCCTTTCCTCGAGATTAGGATTCGAGGCCGCAACGGCGTCGAACCCCAAAGGAGACTCACATGAAACGTAAGATTTTGACAGCTACAGCGATCTCTCTCTGTCTCGCCACCGCGGCCTTCGCGCAGTCGTCGGGAACATCCAGCGGCACGAACGGAAGGTCCGGCTCATCGGCCGGGTCGGGTATGAGCTCTACGTCCAGCTCAGGCCAAAGCGGTATCCCGAGCGGCTGGGACAGCAAGCTCTCGGGCTCATTCTTCAGCGACGCCAATTCGGGAAGACTTCTGTCGCAGGATGAGATCCGCAAGAACTGGTCGTCCCTGAGCTCTGAACAGCAGGCACAGGTTCGCTCCGACTGCTCGAGAATGACGGCCAGTAACCACTGGCTCTGGCACAATGACCGGCACGTCAGGTAGCTCGGCTTCGACCAGCAGTGATACAACGGCGAGTATCGGCACCGGCTCTGGCACAGCCACCGGCACTTCAGCAGCTCTGGTTCGACCGGCAGTAACACCACGGCCAGCAACAGCACTGGTTCGGGCGCGAACTCGGCTGCTCAAATGGCTTCGATGCAGCAGCTCTGCACCCAAGTCCAAGGGATGTGACTGAATGCGGGCTCCGGGCCGGCTTGGCCGAAATAAGAAGAGGCCTTGAAGGCCCGGACATCGCTTTGGCTTGGTAGCAATTTCGGCGCTGAAGTCGGTCGGTGATCGGTGTCAGAACTTCGCGTTAGCCGGGCGACAAGTGCCTGAACGCCCTCGCTAGGAGTAATGCCGAGACTCTGGAATTGCCTTCCGAACTTGGAGAAGGTTAGCTGCGAGTTCCCTTCCCTCTCGGCTAACGCCAGATGGACAATGTCTGTGCGCCGCTGGTGCCGTCTGTCGCATGGCCTCCAGTCATCTTTTTTCGCTGTCCGGGAATAAAACGCCGCCCGCCCTGGTCTTCCATGCATACGCTGCTGATTGACCTTGAAGGAACGCCGCACTGCAAACCCACACATTGCCGAGCACGACGGTATCGGTCGACGCGTTCCAGGACCTCTGGAAGGCGATAGGTCGGCCGCCTGCGGCCGGCTGGCTCACCTGTCTGCCGAAGGTGCTGCCGCGGTCGGGATCGGGAAAGCTCAGGTGCCGCGGATGCGAAATGGGTCGTGAATTCGGCAATGCTTGTGCTCGAGAAGCATCCATCTGGATGCATGTTTGCGGTCCAGTGTGTGATTGACACCGATGCGACGTTTGCCCTCACATTCAACGCAGTTGGCGACCCGGGATGTTTCCTCTGGGTTCGATCGCAAGGCAGACCATTCTCGCCACATACACGAGCTCAAGGCGAGGCGCATATGACGGTGTACCGATGCTGAGCAGCAATGCGCGGGCCGACCGCTTCGGCGAAGTGGTAATGCCCCATCTCGCCGACGCGCTTTCGCTGGCCCGCTGGCTGACCGGCAATGCCACCGACGCCGAGGATGTCGTGCAGGACGCCTGCATGAAGGCACATGCCAACATCGCAAGCTATGCCGGCGGCAATGCACGTGCCTGGCTTCTCACCATCGTTCGCAACTCGTGCTACACATGGCTGGCGCGCAATCGCCCGCGCAGCATCGTCTCGGTGGGCGACCTCGGTGATCTCGACGAGGTGAGCGCCGCTCACGCAGTCGATCTGAGTGAGAGCGAAAGCCCGGAGGCGAGCCTGATCGCCAAGACAGACGTGGCGGCCCTTGAGGCGGCGATCGCCGCTCTGCCGCAACCCTTTCGAGAAACGCTCGTGCTGCGCGACGTGAATGGCCTCGCCTACCGCGATATCGCAGCCATGCTGGGCGTGCCGATGGGCACGGTGATGTCGCGGCTGGCGCGGGCGCGTGGCCTGCTGATCTCTGACCTTGGGAGGGCGCAATGAGTGCGCACAACGATGGATTGCCCGAGGACGCCGCAGGCATGAACCTGATGCTGCACGCGCTGATAGATGGCGAGCTTGACGCCGCCGCGGCCATGGCTGTCGAGCGGCGCATCGCCGCCGATCCCAAGCTGGCGGCCGAACATGCCCGCATCGTGGTCTTGCAAGGGGCTGTGGCCAGGCTTCCGAAGCCCCAGGTGAGCGACGAGTTCAGCGCGCGCATTGCAGCCATGGCCGCGTCCAGCCGCGTCGAGGTGCTGCGGCCCAGAGCGCCGACACAGGCGAAGTCCGCTCGAACGTGGTGGTCGGCGCGCAACTTCGGATCATTCGACTGGCGCGCCATGGCGGCCTCGATCATGATCAGCGCAGTTCTGGCCAGCGGCGCGACGCAATGGGCGATGCAGCCTAGCGTAGCCGACAGCTTTGCCGCAGGGGTAGCCAGCGGCCACCAACGCAGCCTGCTGGCGACCAGCCCCGTCGATGTCGTCTCGTCGGACCGGCACACGGTAAAGCCATGGCTCGATGCAAGGCTCGGCCTTTCGCCGCCGGCGCCGGACATGGCCAAGGACGGATTTGCACTCATCGGTGGCAGGGTCGAGGTCATCGGCGGCCGGGCGGTGCCAGCGCTGGTCTATCGCCACCGCGAACATCTGATCACCCTTGTCGCCGAGCCGCAAAATGCCGGGGTGGTTACCAACCCGGTCGATCTCTCGGAGGGCGGTTTTTCGCTTGTGCATTGGAGCGACGGCGCCTTCTCATACTGGGCGATTTCCGACATGGAGCGGCCGGAGATCGACGACTTCGTGGCGCACTTCCGCGTCGCCATCGTGACGGGCTGATAACCGTCTGTCGAAGCCTCTTCAGCCGATATCAAGTGCGATATCACTGTTGGCTCAGCTCCTTACACGGGCTGAGACTACGGCAGCAGCATGGTGCCGACCTTGGACGTGCGCATGCAGCGTCGGCCCCAGTTCCGGGCGGGCGCCGCCCCTGATTTCGGGACCTCCAAAAGAATTTCGCGCCGCCCGGGAATAAAGGGACGTCCTGATGGGTCTTCTTGTTAGCGGGGCCAATTTCCCGGCACGCACCCAAGAAACGAAAAAAGGATCTACCGAAATGACCAAGCTCGCTCTCAGCGTGGCTGCCATGCTGCTTGCCTCAACCGCTGCCTTTGCCGGCAGCGACCATGGCGGCAACAACTCCAATCAGCCGGTCGCTACCGTTGACACCAATGCCACTGCTTCCATTTCCACCTCCCCGCGCCAAGCCGGCGTCGACACCATGGTGACGACCGGGCCGCGCCAGGGGTCGGTTCAGGACATCATCACCAGGCACAACAACGACGGCATCTGGGGCCGCTGAAGGCACCCTTCCGAACATCTTCTCTTACCACTCACGATGGAGAGCCAAACCTTTGGCTCTCCATCATCACCCCATAAGGCTGCAGGAGATCACCTATGTTCATGATGACACGTCGCACGTTGCTTGGAACCACGCTCGCCGCGACCGCCTTCGGTCTGGCCGGCAAGCTGGAATTCACCCGTCCCGCCTTCGCCGAAACGTCGGTCGAGCCGACCGTCGGCTTCTACAAATACAAGGTCGGTGATATCGAGGTCACCGCCATCTATGACGGCATCTGGCGCAAGCCGCACGACCCGGCCTTCATCAAGGATGTTTCCGTCGAGGACACCAAGGCAGCGCTTGCCAAGGCCGGCCTGACGACAGACTTCATGCCCATCCCGCTCACCGTCATCGTCCTCAAGATGAACGGCAGGCTGATCATGATGGATGCCGGATCGGGCGTCGGCCAATGGCAGACCAATGCCACCCATCTGCCGGCCAACATGGCCGCCGCCGGCATCGACTATAAGACGATCGACACCATCATGATCTCGCATTTCCACCCCGACCATGTCTGGGGCCTGATGGAAAAGGGGACCGATGCACCGGTGTTCCCCAATGCCGAGCTGATCGTCAACGCCACGGAATACAAGTGGTGGACCGACCCCAGCCGGCTGGCCAAGCTGCCGGAAGGCCGCAAGCCGGCGGGCAAGCGCATCGCCGAAAATTTTCCGAAATGGAAGAACTGGAAGCTGGTCAATGACGGCGCCGAAGTCGCACCCGGCATCCAGATCATCGCTGCGCCCGGCCACACGCCGGGACATTCGGTCTACCTCGCCAACTCCGGCAAGGAACAGCTGATGATCTCGGCCGACACCATGTATGTGCCCGCCCTTCTGGCGCCGCATCCGGAGTGGCAGGGCAGTTACGACCAGGACGGGCCGATGGCGATCACCACGCGGCACAAGCTGATCGATCGCGTGATCGCCGACAACATCCGGATCTCGGGTTCGCATTTCCCGTTCCCCGGCACCGGCGTCTTCGTGAAAGACGGCAATGCCTATGGTTTCACCCCAGTTCAGATTTGAGCGCGAGCTCCCAACCCAAGCGAGAAAGATGATGAAGCAATCCTATCTGGGCAAGCACGCCCTGTTTGGCCTGCTCGGCGCCATTGCCGTGCTGACCGTCGTTCCCGTGGCCACTATCATGCCGGCCTATGCGGTCGACGAACTCGAAGGCACCGATGCACCCGACCTCACCGCCGTCCAGGCCAAGATCGCCGTCAAGGACTACAAGGGCGCGCTGGCCGATCTGCGTGATCTCGCGCAGGACAACCAGCAGGCCGACGTCTACAACCTGCTCGGCTTCACGCTGCGCAAGACGGGCGATTTCACCACCGCGCTGACCTACTACAACAAGGCGCTCGAGCTGAAGCCCGACCACAAGGCCGCCCGCGAATATCTGGGCGAACTCTATGTAGAGACCGGCGACATGGCCAAGGCCAACGAGCAGTTGGCGTCGCTGCAGAAGCTGTGTCCCGCCGGCTGTGAAGAACTCGAAGACCTCCACAAGGCCATCGACACCAAGGTGACCAAGTAAACCAGGCAGGTGCTGCAAGGCGCCTGCCCCTTTCCCATCGCCTGGAGTCCATCGTGACAACGACACAAACCGCTTCGAAACTTCATCTCACCGACTTGACCCTGCTGATGGGTCGCCTGCTGCTCTCATTGCTCTTCGTGCATGAAGGCCTGGAGCTGGCGACGCATTTCGCCGGTGCAGCCAAGGCGATGACGGCGCTCGGCGTCAGCCTGCCGCTTTTGATAGCCACCATAGCGCTGCAGCTGGGAGCTGGCCTTTCGGTCGGCCTTGGTCTGCTGACGCGTCTGGGCGCGGTGGCGCTCGGACTGTTCTGTTTGGCAACGGCAGCTTTGTTCCACACCAATTTCGCCAACCAGAACGAATTGCTGCATTTCGAAAAGGATCTCGCCATAGCGGGCGGCATGTTCGTCCTGGCCGTAGCCGGCGCCGGGGCGATATCTCTCGACAGGGTGCTGAACGGCCTCGTGAAGCGCCGGCAACAGGACAGAGAGACGGTTGCGGCGCTCATAGCGGCCGGTAGGCCTCTCTCGGTGGGCGAAATCAAGCTTCCATTCTAAACCGGCCAACACGCCGGCATCATACAACCCGCCGCCCGGTCGGCGCCCGCAAACTGCCTCGGGGGGTGACGCAAGCCGTTCCTGGCGTGTCCTCCATTTTACGTCCGCTTATCGGCGCGGATGGGAACGCCCTATCGGCCGATATGAGGCGCAAAGCAGACCTTCCGGTTGGCTTCCCAAGGCGGACAGAAGGCTTCGTCTCTTTCCTCCCCAGGGGGGGCTTTGTCGCATCACGAGATCGGTCACATATCGAGAGTTTATTGCCGAGAAGAGGCCAGCGCTTGACACGCGGCGACTCCCTCTGGCCTGCCGGCTTTCGTCATTCAGAAAGCCGAGCAATTGGCTTTCTGTCCGCTACGCGGACCACTCCTCAACCCCCTCAAGGGCCCCTCAAGGGGGAGATCAAGCTCCACCCGTTCCCGACCGCAGCTCTTCCCTGCCCTCGTCATCACGGCGCAGCCTGAATCGGAGATCAGCACCACCGGGCACGGGCAGCGCTGCAGCAGGCCGGTGGCCGTCTCGCCGAAGAAGAGCTCCTCGCCGGTGCGCCGCGCCACGCCCATGACGATCAGTGCCGCTCCCCTGCCCGCCTGGCGGGGAATGGCATCGGCGGCGGCGACGCGGCTGCGGATGGCGGTCTCGATTTCGACGCCAAGCGGTCGGCAAGTGCTACGATATCCTTCAGCACCGCCTCCCTGCTGCGATGCGATATGAAGTCGCGGGCCGCCTCGTCCGCGAGCACCTTGGCAGGCGCTTTCTTTTCGCGCGATATTGCCATCGTTTTCCTTTCCATTCGAGGGGGCTCAGCGTGTGAGGCGCAAGCGGGAGGTCGGGATGCAGATTTTCGATCACATCGAGGCGCTGCTGGATGCGGGTGAAGTCTCGACGGCACTTAAGGAAGTGCGGGCGCTGGTGCATCAATTTGGGCCCGGGTCCAATGTCTTGGCGGGCGCGGTCGGTGACCTCATTATTGACCTGTCGACGCTATCATTCGTCGCCGATGCTTACGGAGGCCGCATCGCAGAGGCGGCGCGCATCTTGGCCCAAAAAAGACTATTGAAAATCAAGTTGCTCGCACCTCGTCAAAGCGTTGAAGTGGTCAGCTAGAGATTGGTGGTGGCTACGAAAAACGTGTAGACCTGCTCGGTGCTCCGACGCATCGAAACCTCTCGCCATCATCGGTTCCGTACGGACGGAAGAGCCGCCTGACCCTGCGACCAGATGAAAGCTTGGACTTGCGGCAGACCGCAAGCAGTTGGAGCTTGAATTGCCGACACACTCTCAGGAACCGTTGCCGGGATCGCACTCCATTGGTCGTCGGCCCAGATCCGGCGCGCCTCGCTTAAGGTGCCGGTCGAATATGGCCAGCTTCTCTTCGTAGCCGAGCCGCACTCTGGACCTGCAGCTATCGCATTTGAAACCGGCAATCGTTTTCAGCCAGGATCCCCTTCTCACCATAGGGCGTGAACAGGAGGGGCATTGGAATTCTAAAGGTACGTCGCGCAGTTCATTTGATAGAGGCACTGTGCATGTTCTCCTCAGCGGCACGGCCACTGCAACAAAGTAGAAGGAGAAATGTTTCCGGCTTCGGCCATTTGCGCGAAAGAATCGGACCTAAGTCTAAATGGTGAGCGGCCTGAAACCCATTCGCCTTGCTATCGGCCTTTGCGTCGGAAATTGAAATAGCGAGGGTGATCGAAGGCGGCCCCGGGCGTGAGGCTGGCAAGTGGGGCCAAGACGGCGGCGGTAAAGCGGAGCCTATGGCGATCAAATAACCGGTTCGCCCAGAATCTCGTTCACCCAGGTCATAGTTCTCAGCCCGTATGCCATTCCGGCGCAGTCGGCAAACCAGTCGAAGACACTCATGTCACGCCCTGTGACGCATTGAAGGATTTCGATCGCTGCGCCCGTTAAAGCAAGTAGAACCGCCAGCCGGACCACCTGTTGGGGCCAGCCGAGGCTACCCAAAGCCGACAAGGTGGCGAACGCGGCGGCGTGGTTGAGCTTGTCGTGATGAGACGTAAAGGCCAATCCAAGGGCGTGCAGCAAGTGGTCTGGCAATAGCGCGAGCAACAGGACGACCGCCAACGTGGAGAGAAAGGCAGCCCTTGCCATGCTCTGATAAAAGCTCGACTGCGGCAATCTATCCGCAGCACTCCCGGTTCCTAGTTCTCGCTTCCGATACTGGTGCACTAGGCAGAGCTCCAACCTGCATCTGAGCTACGAGCGCGAACAACTGGCATGCTTAACAGGCCTCCTGATGTCATCAGGAAGTTCCATGAAACAGCCTATGTCACTCTGGATGGTTCCATAGGGCGCTGCGAATGTCGCCCTCCATTGTGATGAGGCCGAGGGTTTCCTGCCGAAAAGGCGCGGCGGAATAGGCGAGCCATTGGTACCGCTTGCGCCCAGGTGCGATGCGTATCGTGCTGGGCGGGAGCGGAACTCTTCCAGCCTTGGCCCGGCTGTGCAGCCGGGCCGACGCCCTTCTGAATTCAATTATCGCCGGCGTCGCGGCTAACAGACGAAACCGCTGTTTAGTCTGGTCATTCCTGCCTTGGTGATCTCGCCTCTACATATTCCAATCCTAGACGCTAGGCCAGCAGCGGTCACTCGCTGCTGTCCAATCAACAAGCCCCAAACATCAGGTCGCGGTTATATACAAAAAAGCCGGCCACCTTTCGGCAGCCGGCCAGTGCAAACAAGGAAGGGAACGTTGCACTGATGGGGCAGTGCACCGTCCGAAGCGTTTCCAGGCGACAATGTTCCACCGATGAGAGAACAAAGAAGGCTTCACCGCCAGCGCACATTCCCCTTAGCCGCGCTGTGTTGCCGTCGCCTGGTGTCTAAAGGCCTTTAACCAGCCACGGATCGGTGTCGTATCCAAGGCGCGGCTTTTCCGGCGTTCCACCGGCCGGCAATTTGGCGGTTCCGGTCGGCCTGCAGTCCAGCTCGAGCACCTGCTTCTTGGCCGAGTGCTTCGTAGAGCAAAGGTCCGTGGCGTGACTCACCACCACCTTCTTCTCCTTGGCAACAGCGACACCAGTCCCAGCGATCACGATCACCGCACACAACGCAGCAACTCTCATCATACTTCCCCACCGTTGCGCCTCCGCAAAAGGCTGAGCATGACGTTACGGCACTTTTAAATTAGCGCAAGCGAATATTGGCTGCCTAGTCCCTTCACATCGGCTCTGGTCGCCTCCCCTTGCTGCCGGCGCCTTGCGATACCGGCAGCGCGATATGCTAGGATGGGCGCATGCCTGCTCATGACCGGGCGGCCGCTGTTAATGACTTGAGCTTGACATGGCAGAAGGCTGCAACCGTCAAGTTTCCCAAGTCGTCGTGGCGATGAACGATCGCGTCGAGGATCGCTTACCAAGCGGCGTTTACTAAGTTCCGCTGGTGCAGCCCTGCGCGATCACACCATAACCACGTGATGACAAATCAGCCATGTGTGTGGCGCGGCGGGCTTGTTCCGCTTGTGGCCGGCGCCTACCCACCCGGGTCCCCAACCATGGCGTCGGCCATTTTCGTTCTCTCAGCGATTATAGGCCTTTGCCATCGGCCTATGTGTTGGCCTTGGATGGCGAGATCGCGGTTAGATCGCCTCGTTCGTTTGGATGTTTCGCTGGCGTTGGCAGGAGGCGCATATGTTCGCCAGCCGGCGGATACCACACCGCCCCACCGGTCAGGCCCAGCGCGTCCGCTGCAAAGTCCCCGCAGACCGCTGCTGGGCCGCTGGCGGGCAGCGGCTACTTGCTGACGATCCAATCCACCAAGCCAGTTTCGATCAGCTCGCACCCAGTGAAATCGCGCACCAGGGCCTTGGCTAAATCGCGCCATTGACACTCAGGCGTACCCGTTTCCCCTACTAGGGCTCGGAATGCAGAGCGGAGAACGTCGGCTTGAAACGCGGAGACGGCAACAGTAGACGGGTCGCCATCTTCCCAGCCTAGCGCCACGTCGTGACGACGTTGACCAAGGCGCTTCAGAAGGTCGCGTGAGGCTCGGATGGCCCTGCGCGATTGATCCATGTCCCAGCGAAATGTGGCGGGTTCCGCCATGGACTTCTGGCGCATCAGCAAGGTGGCCGTAGTGGCCGCTCGAGCGATATCTATGGGCGTTGCAACCATCGCAGCCTCCCAGAAAAGGCAATGGCAAACGACACATTAATAAGCTCGCCGAAACTCTCTCCGCAATGAAAAGAGTTGTACGAATTTTACCAACCCGCACCCTTTCAGTGATGCCGGGCCGCTGCTGTCCTCGCTCTTGTTCTGTCATCGTAATGAAGGACGACATCTCCGAGCACCCGTAGCACACCTGTTGCATGGAAAAAGCTGTAGGCGTTTATAGGTGCCCGGGCACTCCGCCATTTGTTTGCGTTGTGGAGCGGGACAAAGCAGGTTTCCTCACTCAGGCCGCCTACCGTGAAGCGGGGCACAAGCCCGACTTCGACGCATTGCCTTGGGAAGCTGAATACAGGGCCGCCAACTCAACGAAATCCGGGCGTCTCCCTAGCTGGCAACCAGGGGCACCGTGACGGTCGTGGCGTAATTTATCGGATACTGGTCGAAATACGGGAAAGCGATGACGAAGGCATAGCTGGCGGTCAGATGCGCCATCTTGAAGCCGCCGCTGGCAGGGTCGATCGCGATCGTCACAATGACGTTCTGCAGACCCAGGTTCACCAATTTCTGCGTGGCGATGGCCTGGATGTCGCTCTGCGAAAGCGTGTTGTTCAGCTGCAGCGCCCGAGAAGAGGTCTCCAGTGTATAGCGGACGGTCGACACGGCATTCATGGCCCAGCCGAAGGCGAAGATTCCGAACAAAAGCATAACCAGGAAAGGCGCGATCAAGGCGAATTCCAGCCCGGCTGCGCCGGAGCAGTCACGGCGCCATCTGGATCCGATCCTTTCAGCGGACACGGATCACCTGCTGATGACTGATCGCGCGCGGGTCCGGGAAGACACCGAAGTTGAACGGGGGCACCCAGGTGCCCGTCGCCGTTATCTGGATGAAGACGGTCGGCAGCTTCTTTCCGCCGCAGATGGTGGTCTCATCCACGACCGTGGTGCCGCACAAATAGGAGCGGACCAGCACGACCGCGGCGTCATCGGGCTTGTTGTCCCAGCTCGAAAGCGCGACCGCCTGCGTTCCCGTGTCTTTGGCCGCGTCACTGCCCGCGCCGGCCATCACCAGATTGGCCGCGGTTTTGACGCCGGCCCGCATCTGCAGGTAACTCGTCACGTAGGACCAGCCATCGGCGATGCCGAGGCAGACCAAGCACAGGATGGGCAGCAACATGGCAAATTCCACGGCGGCCAACCCGGCTTTGTCCCGGACAATGCGCAAGGCCCGCTTACCCATCCCGCTACTCGACGAGCTGAACGGACAGCGCCGCCGGGATGTTCTTCATCCCGAGGCTGGTGCAGTCCTGCTTGATGGTCGTACTGCCAGACCACTGGATGGTGTCGGCGACGACCTGGGTGCAGCCGCCGTTCCCCGAGAAGTTGCCAAGGTAGTTGACCTGCTGCCTGGGGAAATAGATGGCGCCGGTCAGAAGCGAGTTCGCCGTGCCGTTGAAGGTGCTCTGCGCTGCGGTCCCAGTCCTGTCGCCGTAGAACAGCACGCCGGAATAGGCTCCGGATGTCGGCGCGCTTAACGTCACCGTGGCGTTGCCATTCATGCTGACGGTGTTGCTGCCGGCCATGAAGATGGTTACCCCGCTGCCCGCGACGACCGCGTTGGCGTTGACCTTCATACTGCCCTGCACGACATAGACGCCGGGAGAAAGCGTGACGTTGCCGTTGAGGCTCATGCCGCTGCAATAGGTGCCAGGCTGGAGCGTTTGCGAGGTTTTGTTGCCGTTGACATTCTTGCACGGGTTGCCGCCGGTGGGCGTCGGCAGATCGGGCCTACGGATCGGCCACCGGCAGAGCATGCGTGATCGGGGCCTTGCAAACCATCGTGGGTGTGCTGCTAAGCGAAACGCCGCCGACCGCTATCAGGCAGTCAGTCTGGAGGGTCGCCGAGCCTTGAAGCTTGATGGCATCGGCGGCGATCGAATTCGTATTGATGACGCAGCCGATCTGCTTGAGGCTGGTGTTGCCAGAAATGCTCACCGCCTGCGAGGCCGACGGATTGAGCGCCGTGTTGCAGGCATAGGCGCCATCGGTGATCAGTGCCACCGCCCTCGCCTGTTCCGGAACCGGCGTGCTGTTGAAAATCGCCGTGAAGTAGCGATCGAGGTTCTGCTTGACGATGACCTCCACCGCCTTCTTTGCGGTGTTCGGGCCAGACAATGGCGGCGTGTTGACCTGGATCGTGCCCGGCGTGGCGAAATTGTTCGAAGTTGCGGACTGCGTGGCGGCGGCGATGATGGTCGGGTTGTCGGAACCCGCGACTTTCTCGAGCGCACCGGCATAGGCCGCGGCATCGGCAACGGCCTGCAGCTTAAGGCTGCTGTAGTACCATAAGGACGTCTCGATACCTAGGCCGGCGCCGCCGACCACGACCGGCAAGGTGAAGGCGAAGATGACGGCAACGTTACCGTTCGTGAGGCGCCTTAGGCGGCCCAAAGCAAACCAAATCCGGGTGAACGCGTTGGATGCCATATGTATTAGAAACCACGAATAGATAAACGAATGTCTAAAACATCCATTCCGATTCGATGAAGTCGGACGGCCAGACGAAATAGGTGTGCTGCAATTCCTCATCACCTACGCATGTGCTTATGCAGCGTCATCTCTACGGCCGATGGGGGCGCATTGCTGACCGGCAGCTTTGGGCCGCAACCTGACCGTCCGTGATTGGGAGCCACATGGCTGCGCGGCTGTTCCGCTATTGAAACTCGACAGGAGTCCTAGATCCGCACACACGCGTATCTTGGGTCGATCGCGCTTCGCGCAATGCGCCAAATTGCCAGGTCGTGAGTTCGGACAGCGGAAGCATTCTCCTCATGGGCGTGGTTTGTGAAGCACAAGATTTCACGATCACCACCGAGACAGCTTCGTATTGATCCCGCTGCTCGGCATGGTCTGCGGTGAAGGCTCCGTGCTCCCGGCACTGAGGTTATCCCACCGTAGCAAGTCCTAAAGCCGCACAACCTTGTCGAGATGTAGCCGTATCCGCTGGCCTTCAGCGAAGGACAGCGCAAACGATTCCAGGCCGAATGAGCGTGTAATTTCCTGGTCGGTCTCTATGATGCGCACGACCCATTCGCCACTGGCTCCGACCACCTCCACGCGAGGCAACGCCTTGCGGATTGGCACCACGTTGCTCATCACATCCTCCCTACGAAAAGCAATGGCAAGTCGATTTAAGACCCTGGTAGTCGGTACTTCAATAACAAATGCTTGTTCGGATCGGACGAACCACCCTGGATGGCAGTACGAAGGCGGGCGAATCACACCTCAGTCAGGCGAACCCTCCCGGGAACCTTCCGTGAGATAGCCTCTGCTTTAGGTCGTTGGCATTCAGGATGGCCGCCAGCTCTTCGGCATACTCCATGTCGGGAAGGTCGACAGATGGGTGGCCCGCTACAATAGCCGGCAGCCCGGTGAACACGTCGAATACCGTCCACGTCCCATCCGGTTCCCGCCTTACCCCGTACCGCAGAGTTGCCATGAGAGGATGCTAATGGAGGCTGCGAATATATGGTACAAAAAATGCTAGCGGGCGATCGGGCAACAGGCACGCCTTTCCGGAACTGTTGCCGCTGCGACGGGTTCGGTCGGGCATGACCAGAATAGCCGACCTCGGCCCATCCCCGGCAAGCCACATGACCTGACTGGGAAGAGCATTTCTATGCGCGCCACATTTGCGCGCAAAAGGTAGACCGTCGCGACTTCCGCCAGGTGATGTGGCACGAGCAACCGGACCACCAGCCGCTGGAATTCGACGCCTAAGAGCGCAGCACAACCCAACTGGTCATCGCTATCGAAGCAGCGTTTGCGGGGCGGCCGCTTCTAGGCGCATGGTGCCTAGATGACCCGAATACGGGTGGGATCGGATGGCGCCACGATTTATAGCTAAACCACTGTCCTGGCCGACCGAACCGGCGGCTGGCTGGCCCGGGCCGGAATGAACCGGGGCAATGCCCGGCTCAGCGGCTACGCTCTCGATCAAGTGCAACTGGTCCCGGAAGATCGCGCCGTGGAGGTCGGTTTCGGCGGCGCAGTTTTACCGCCGCAATTTCTCCGTGAGGCAGCATTCGTTTGCGGGGTTGACCGCTCGCAGATGTCGTGAACGCTGCCTGCCGCCGGTTCGCCGATGCAGTGCGCGCCGGACGAGCCGAGTTCCGAGTCGGGCTAGTCGAGGACTTGCCCTTGCCGGATAGCACATTCGACAAGGCTCTCAGCGTCCACACAGTGTACTTCTGGCAGAGCCTTAGAGCTGGATCCGCAGAGCTCGCTCGCGTCCTCAAACCAGGCGGTCGCGTCGTGCTTGGCTTCCTCCCGAAGGCGCATATGGGCAGGATGAACATGCCGGCCGACATTTTTACACCTCGCGAGCCGGATGAGGTCATTGCTGCCTTGCGAGATGCAGGGTTCAGCGACCCTGAAGTGCGGAGACCGAGCACGGAAACCGCATGGCTCGTTGTGACAGGCACGCGAAGACAAGTTTCGGCGCCTGGAAGCGGAAAAGCCCGCCGCCGAAGCCAACTGGCTTTGTTGCAGGGGTTTGCCTAGGCTCCTCTGGGTTCAACACTGGGTGCCAATTGCGCCGTCACTGCGCTGAGACGCCCACGTTTGGTCAGTACTGGCTTGCTGTATTCTTTCTTCACTGAAGTCCCTCTCTAGCGAATTTCGGCAAAGCGCCTTGGGCCTAAAGGTTCTCACTCATCGGTGCAGGTTGATGGCGTGCACACAGCCGTTACGGCCGAGAGCTTCTCGCGCTTCTCTAGTTCCGGCTTCTGATAAGGCTTCTTCATGCAGGGTTCCCCACGTTTGTCCCTCAATGCGAAAATGCGGTGCGCCGACCACGATTGTCAACCGGAAACACTGAAGTAGCGGCCGAGCGACGCCAGGGGCCGGCACGCGCGGTCAGGGCGGCGTGCGCAGCGTGGATGCTGCAATTGCCTGGCCGGTTGCCATGGCCTGCTAACGAGCGCACACTGCTGCGGTCGCCTCGAAAAATCAAAAACAAACAGGCACGAGGCGCTTGGGAGCGATCATCAGGCTTTCGCCCGACCAGGGAGAAGGCCCATGCCCACACCGGCACAGAGCCGGCTCATGTATTTTATGGGCCAACTCGTTCACAACGAGAGCATCGTTTCCAAGCAGGATATTATCGTCGGCTTACTGGATCACGAAGGCAGTCCGACGGCCGACGCCGACGAATTGCTGGCGAACTTGCATCGATCACTGCAACAGGCCCGACAGAGCTTGCACGAGGCGCAAGAGATCTATGGAGTCAGAAATGCGGAGTAGCGAAAAAACAAAACTCGCATACACAGCCGCAGAGTTCGCCGAAAAACACGGTTTGACCGTGAAGGCAGCCGAAATCATCCTGTCCGTGAACGGCTCCTCACGTGTCGCTTGCGATGCAGCAGCACGCGCATTCAAAGAAGCGGTTGCGCACCGAGAACACAGCAATGACGGCGAATGAGGCCCGCGCCTGCTTCCGAGGCTGCGCGGGCCGACCATGACGAGTGGAGAGGACATCTTGGTCACCGGCAGGAATCGCTGAAGAACGAGCCGGGTGTGACCGAACAGCCTCAGAGCGAGGTTGTTCCCGACTGACGCAAAAAAGCCCGCCAGCGTGAGCCGGCGGGCCAAGTAATGCGTCGCTGTCCAAATGAACGCGTTAGGTGTCTTCAGATGGATTTTGGTCGAGAAGCCGCCGCGCGTCAGGCGCAACAATCGGGCGCCGATTGAACGCCCTGCGGACGCAGGAACGCCTTCGTCTCGCGGGCGCTCCGCGTAAGCAAATCTTCGCCGCCGAGAAGCTCAATCGTCTCGGCCCAACCGTCGTCTGCAAGCAATTCATGTGTCATCCCAGTTAGAATCCCACCGGATTCCGCAGGGCAATACCTATCTTATCGCCTATGCCCTTTTGCCCCTACCGTGGGCGAGATAGCCTGGAAGAAAGCTGATGCCCAATCCCATCGCCACGAGCGCCCTCACCGTTAGCAGATCATCGCAGGCGAGGCCCCCTGTCAGGTCAACACCGATCTTCCGGTCGCCCGCCAGCATCGGCAGCGGTCGCGCCCATGCCTTGCTGAGGGCGATGAGATCGTGATGTTCGAGTTGCTCCAGTGAGACGTGCCCCGGCGGTCGAGGTAGGCCTGGGAAGCAAACAGTCCTGAAGGACCCGTCACGAAAGCGCGTGAGATCAGGCTGGAATCGCGCAACGGGCCGACGCGCACGGCGAGGTCGATGCCGTCGGCGACGAGATCGGCAACGCGGTCGGTGACGACGAGATCAAAGGCAACCGCCGGATAAGCCTTACGGAACGCTGCAATAACAGGCGGTAGAAGCGTCTGCGCGATATCCACTGACGCCGTCAGCCGAACATATCTCGTCGATGCGCATTCCCGGATTATGCAGAAAACGGGATGCTCATTCCAGTCATCTCATATTTTCCGGGCAATGCATTTGCGCGATGATTTCGCTTGTGGAAATCGCCAGCAGGGGAGCGGAGGCCATGAACGATCAATCGATCAATCCCAATGACGCCGCCAGCGTCGTCGAAAAATATGCCATCAACCCGCGCGTTCGGGTCGGTCACGTCCATCTCAACGTGGCCGACATCGAGCGATCGCTAGCCTTTTATTGCGGTGCCCTCGGGTTCGGCGTCACCATGTCGCTAAGCGAGGAGGCTGCCTTTCTCGCGGCGGGCGGATATCACCATCATCTGGCGCTCACTAACTGGAAAAGCCGCGGCGGCGCCGCGCCCCCGATTGGCACGACGGGCCTACACCATGTCGCCTTTCTCTATCCGACACGGGCGGCGTTGGCGGCTGCGCTGCGCCGCCTGCGAGCAGCAGGGGTGACGCTCACCGGCGCGAATGACCATGGCGGCTCGGAGGCGATCTATGTGCGCGATCCCCGGCAACGGGTAGAACTCTATTGGGATCGCCCGGAAGCGGAATGGCCGCGCAACCCGGACGGCGCGCTGAAACTGGTCAGCAATCCGCTCGACGTGGACAATCTCGCCCGCGAGGGGGCATCAGACTGCTAAGCCGGCCACCGCCATGGCGGGCTGCGTTCGGAGGACTGCTGCGACAGTGCTAGCCATTCACCGAGCCACGGAGCCGGTTGGCTGCGAGCGGAGGGCAACCGTTCGGCTGGCGGGCTTCGCCACCCCAGGTATCAAAGTGTACGCTTCGAGAAGACCGTCGGCAAACTCAAGCGCTTAAAATGCATCGCAATACCCTGCGGGAAGAGAAGCGAAGCTTCGCATCCGAGCTTATAGGACTTGACCGGCGGCTAGCCAGACGGCTCCCGCGCGGCTGAGACGGCCCTGTCCCGTTCCTTTGGATGAACTGCGCCTTGTGGCCGGTGATGTTCTCGATCGCCTTCAAAAGGGGTCGATGGACCTCACAGAGCTTGGCATGCTCGCTGTGGTACGCACAGCGACCCGAATATGCTCTTGTGCAGCGCTTCGGCTGCCGCCAGGAAGCGCTCGATTTCAGCCCGGGAAAGCTGTTCGGAAGGTTTGGTTCTGGCCATTGGTGCTTGCGCAATTACTAATTTAGTGAAATCTTACGTTCTTCTGGGGAGTAGACGTGAGACCGGTCGGTCCAGCTATGGGGCGGCATTGAACATGATGTTTTTTCCGGGATTGCTGATTGGGATGTTTGCCACGTCGACCGTGGTAGCGACCTGGATTTACCTAGCAACCGATTCGTTCTGGAAGTCCCTTGCATGGACCTTGCTGATTTTTATCATCTTTCAGGTTGCATATTTCCTATTTTCACTCGCGCTTTTCGACAAGCTTTGGTTGAAAAGAACCGAAGAAATACCGAACCCTGCCGAGCCTACCTGTCGAGACGGCGGTGTCTCATCTGAAGGGCGCTCGATGACGCTTTGAGGGAGACCGCCAGACACGAGAGCATGCGATCATGCTAATCTTTGCGAACCATGCGAAAGAAGGAAAGCCGTGGCAGCGCCAACAATCATCGAAAAGCGCGCTGGCGCTGGATGTCGCCACGGAGATCGTCGTTAGGGTGCGGACCGACGACGCCGAAGCCGAGGAGGGCGAGCTAGGTCTAAGGAGGAAACACAGATGGCTGCCTATCTGATAGCGGATGTAGACGTAAAAGACGCTGCTTTGTTCGAGGAATATCGGCGGGACGTTCCCGCTACCGAAGAGCGGTACGGTGGGCGGTACCTGGGCCGCGGTGGCGCCACCAAGGTTTTGGAAGGTGATTGGGATCCACACCGACTGGTCATTGTCGAATTCCCCGACATGGCGTCATTGATGGGCTGGTATAATTCGCCGGAATACGCCCGGCTGATCGAGATCCGCAAACGTTCCGCTAACACCAGGATCATCGCTTTAGAAGGGATTGCAACGCCTGCGGCGTGACCCATAAGCGCGGCCAGCGGACCCGACGACAGTTGGCGTCCTCAGCGTCATTTCTTCCTCACGGCGAGATGCCGTCGGCAGGGATCAGGCAGCGTTTGGACATGAAGGCGTCGCGGAACGCGGGTGCTGTATTGATGCCCTCCATCCTCGCGTTGTCTTCGCACAGGCCGTCAAGGACGCCCTCAGCCAGAGCCATAAAGTCCCGCGCGCTTCCGTACCACGGCGAACGGCCGTCCAGGACATCTCTGGCAATTCTGCGGTGCAGACGAGCGAATTGATCAAACCGCCCGCCTCCTTATAGCCATTCATGAAATGCGCAAAGCGCGCTGACTGACGCCAACGGAAGGGACGCGGCATTTGCGAGAAGTCGCCTTCCAGGGAGCGTCGCTCCCATTCCTTCAACTCGTCAGGTGTCTCGTGACCGCCGTGTTATCCCGATCATGCGAAGACGTTCGCTCCGGTGCGGGACGACTTCAAGTCCTTTTCAAGGGTGTTGGGAGGTTGGCCCACGGCTGAAGGGCTGCACAACCAAGGGGCACGATCAGCTTCTGCACCTTCAGACACATCGTGATAACCTGTCGGCCATGAAATCGGAGGCTTGAGAGAAACGTGGGCGGGCCCCAGGAGACTAATTTCTGCCCATGGGAAGGCGATGTCCGCGCTAGCCGGAATGTCAGCTACCGAAGATCCGCCGCGTGAAGGCTGCCAGTCCGCTAACGGCCGCCCCAAAGCTGCCGGTCAAGACAAGGTCGCGTTGGAACCGATCCTTCGCATCCCCCGTTATCGAATGGAAGGGACATTACTTGCCATTAGGAGATGAAGAATGAAACGGCTTCTTTTTGCCACTGCCATGATGGCTCTTTCCAGCGGGCTTGCGTTGGCGGGGACGACAGGGACAACAGGGACGACGTCGAGTGGCTCCTCCACTACCACAACGATGCCGACGACAGATAACAACACGGATTCGACCACAACGAAGTCGATCAATTCGAACTCAGCGAAGGACTGTGCGCCGGGCCAGCAGAGTGGCAGTGCCAAGCAGGCCGCTCCTGGTCAACAGGATGACACCAGTGCCAAGTCCGCAGCCCCTGGACAGATGAAAACGACTGCCGAAGGTTGCTAATTGTGGCGGGAGGGGCCGGTTTGCACCGGCCGGAATGGATGCCTCCCGCTGCCGACCGGCGGCAACGGACCGGCCCGCGCCCTTCGATCAGCGCGGGCCCTTTTTCTGAAAGCACCTCCCTTAATCGTCCAAGGAGCCTGCAGCCTTTTCTTGGGCAAGCCGGAATGCATAGTTGGTTGCGGATGTGATTGTTGAATAGCGGCCCTTGGTGAAGGCAGATTTGAACGCGACAAACGCCTGAAGCGGCACGTCCAGGAAATCGTATTGCTTCCCCCCTCGCTCAAAACCAGACCGAGAGAACCCTGGTCCGGGTCAATAGTCGAACTCATCGAGGTCGACGGCATGGTGCGTTTCAAGAAACCAGCGTGAGCCGCGGCCAGCCGGGTATGGACCGCCCTACAGGCTGAGCTGTATTCGAAGATGTGGCCGGGCGTAGAATGACGTCGCCTTCCGCCGCTTCGCGCGCCGCCCTGATCGGAGTTTTCGCGTTGACGGTGTGGGTGGCCGTCACGGCATCGGCTGCGATCTCCTCAACACGGTATTTCGGCACTTTTGTTCCTCCGCGTCGGTAGCGACTCCGCTTGTTTAGGGTCGCCCTCAAAGAGGAGAATAAGGTGGCAAGCTCGTCGTCGCCCTGCCGCCGGGGGTGTGACCCGGCGGCTTGGACGTTCGGCTAGGATCGCTCGGCTGTGACCGCCTTACGGCGTTGCCCCGGGAGTCTGCTTGGCAGCCATCTCGTCGATCTTCTCGGCAAGCACGCCGTTGGCCCATTCGGTGACCTTGGCGTCGACCGGCTTGTTGGCCATATCGGCGAGCGCGTCATCCAGCGATGGGACGGCGGCAGCAGCATCGGCCGCCGCTATATTGGCGGCATCGAGCGCCGCCTGCGCTGCATCGATCTGCTCCTGGGTCGGGACTTGGTCGGCCGGAGTATTCGGGTCGTTCAATTTGGCGTTCAACGCGTCGACTTCGGCTTGGGCGGCATCCACCGCGGCTTGGGCGCCCTTGGCGGCCGCCGACGCTGTCACATAAGCCTGAATGCCGGCGAATTTCTTGCTCTTGGAGTTCATATATGCGTTGATGTTGCGCTGCAGCGAGTTCAGCCGGCCAAGCTTGGCGTGAATGTTCTTGTCCTTAGGCGTCGCGGCGACCTCAATGTCGTCGACGGCGACCTGGTCTTCGCCCGAGGCCTTCTTTCCGGCGTGAGCCGATGCCGACTTGCCGTGCGAAGCGCTGTTGCCGGACTTGCCGCCACCGTTGCCCTGACCACCGCCATTACCGTGACCACCGCCATTGCCGTGACCACCGCCATTGCCGTGACCACCACCGTTTCCACCCGCGCCAGCGAAAGCAGGAGCGGTCACTAGCGCAAGCGCGGCAAGCGCTGCCAAAAGGGTTTTTCGGGATGTCATGGTACCTCCTCAGGCGAATAGCCACCTCGCCGATTCGTTATAGAGCGGCTTATAAAAGTTTCCTAATTCGACTGAATGAACTTTAGATAAATGCTTGTTGCAATGAGCGACTGACGACTGCGAAGCGCTTTGTAACCCTCTGAAATCTAGCAAAAAATTCGGAGTCGCAGACCGTATCGGCCTTTTGCGCGACTGAAGTCCCATACCGATCGGACCTTGGTCCGGCGATGCACAACCGCGGAATGCTTGCGGCATTTCGGAGTATGGCGTCACCGTGTGGCTGTGACTGCGCATTGGTAGACAACTCGCCGGGCGAAGACCCCAACTACCTCGAGCCCGGCGAGCCTTACACCTGATCAGAGTACGCGATCACGACCGGGGATCAGCCGGCGAAAGATGTGGGTGCAATATGGGTGCCAAACTATTCGTCCCAAATTGGGACCATGCTGCGGCCTGCAAGCTGCGCTTAGGTCTCATAAAAGGCTTAGGCGTTCGCATCGGAAATGGCGATAGCTGGTTAGATCGCTTCCTTCCTCCGTTTGTACGATTTGTTGGCATTGGCAGTCCTGCGCATATTGTTTGCCGGACGGCGCTGAGTCTCACCGGTCGAGCCCAGCGGCCCGCCAGCGGCAAAGTGTCCCCCCGCGACAAGGTCTGCTGGGCCGTCCTAGCGCCGATCTGCTCCGGCAATGGCCGCGTGAATGCCCGCTCGGCTCCAGCAACAGCTTCATCCTTGGTTGCGACGGTTCCGCGCGCGCCGCCGTCATCGAGCGTATCTTACTCGCCTAACCCGGATCGTGCCGCGTCCGCTTTCCGGGACGCACGGATCTATGCTCAATACCTAATGTCAGGCGCGTACCTGAATTGGTCCTCGAGCCGAGATAGCGCGTTAGTCCATACCCGACATTGCGATGTCCAGAAATCGACCGTTTCGCGAACAGCGATGACTACTCGGAGCTGCTATCTCGTTTGCGCCACGAACTGTCCCCTGCCCTCAATGCTTCCAACGTCTCATTTGGGGGCCGATAACGGACTGACAGCTTCGAGCGTCGAGCCGTTGGGTTAGACCCTGACGCCGATGCGTGCGCCGACGGAATGTTCCAACAGTCAACAACGCCGAGCTAAGCGTCGAGCAAAACCGTCCCTCGCGGGCGGCTGCAACATGCCAGGACATAGCCGGCAGATTTCTCTTTAGCATTCAGTCCGCCTAAATCGTCCATGGTAACCTCGCCGGATAGTTTGGCTATTCGGCACGTTCCGCAAACGCCCTGCTGGCAGGCGGTTGGGATGTAGATGCCACAGTTCCGCGCCGCGTCCAGCAGGGTCTCTCCGGGCGCGCAGCGATGCTCCACACCCGAGCGGACAAAACGGACCGAAGACGAAATCGCCAAGCCCAATTCCGACCGAGAACCATTGCTGCCTCCGAAACTCTCCTCGTGATACTGCGCCGGCGGGAAGCCTATTGCATCAAGGCAGGCGCGTGCCGTCTTCATGTACCCTTCGGGCCCACAGGCAAAAACAGTGCGCTTGTGAAGATCGGGAACCAGGCTCAGCAGCATCCGACCATCAATTCGGCCGGTTGAACCCGTCCAAGCGGGACCTCCCTGGCCGCAAACCAAAGTCACTTGAACATTGGGAAAGCGAGCGGCAAGTGCTTCCAGTTCCGCTCGGAAGATGATGTCGCCTGGGGTTTTCGCGCTGTGAATGAAGCGGATCTCCCTGTCGTCTGCGCGGTCTGTAAGCGCACGCAGCATTGACATGGTCGGAGTCACGCCGCTCCCGCCCGAAAGGAAAACAGGTTTCTCCGACCGCAATTTATCCAGATTGAACGAACCGAGCGGCCCTTCGATCTCGATCTCGCTGCCCGGCGTCAAATGGTCATGGATCCAGTTGGACGTGAGCCCGCCCTGCGTTCGCTTCACGGTGATCTGAAGATCAAGCGGTCGCGTCGGCGGTGACGATACCGAGTAGGCGCGCGTTATTGTGGCGCCGTTGATCCTGAGGTGCACGAGAACATACTGGCCCGCGCTGAAGCAGAACATCCGACCAGCGGCAGATGTGAGAACAAATGTTTTCACATCGTGCGTCTCGTCTATCACGCGACGGCAGAGCACTATATCTCGCGTCTTTTGTGCCCATCGCCGCTGACGCATGGTGGGCACGACATCTGAGGCTTGGATGGAGGCGTATGCATTCATCGTGCGGCTCGGCGTTAGGTCGAGCGAACATGCCAGTTCTTACCCCGCTGAACAGCAATATTATTCCAGCGTTATGATCGGGAATATCGATTAAACCTCCAGCGACATAACGGCGAGATGGAGAGCACGGATGCCTTTGCGAATGATCGGTTCGTGTTTGCGGCGTGCCAGTATCGCCGTATGGACTGGCTGGTGCAAGGTCGGCGCTCCTTCGACCAGGAACGATGGAAGCTCACCGGTAAACCTGCGCGCATCATCGCTGCGCATGTAGCAAGTGCCGCCCGTTCGCCGGAGCATGATCTCCGCCAGAGCTTCCGATCCAGTCGAAAGTCGGCAGATCGCCAATTGAGCCAGCATCTCTGCGTGCGTTTTCTCCAGCACGACGGTGTAGCCTGGGCGGATGTAGGTGTCGGGATCGACGTCCGACAGGTTTCTGGCGGCAGTCGAAACCATTACATATTCCTCGACCATCAGGTGCTCGTATGCGATCTCAGGCAAGTAGCGGGGGGCATAAAGCACCGCGATATCCAGGTTTCCCATGCTGAGGTCGCTGACCATCTGGTTCGAATAATCCGACTCGACATGGATTGAGGACTTCGGAAGTGCTTGGCACAGGGTTTCGACCCACCCGGGCAGGACTGAGCGGGT
Source organism: Mesorhizobium sp. C264A (assembly GCF_040324515.1). Classification (NCBI taxonomy): domain Bacteria; kingdom Pseudomonadati; phylum Pseudomonadota; class Alphaproteobacteria; order Hyphomicrobiales; family Phyllobacteriaceae; genus Mesorhizobium; species Mesorhizobium sp. C264A. Next base: position 2,244,565 of record NZ_JAMYVY010000001.1, read on the forward strand.
CATGCCCACTTGGGCGGCAACGCGCAAGGTGCCTTCGAAACGGTTGAAGGCCCGGACATCGTGGCGAGCCTGCGACCAAGTGGATACCAGAGATCTTGCGTAGGCTTCGAACCGGCGCCCTGCGGCAGTCGGCTCTGCCCCGGCGCGTCCGCGTTGGAACAGTTCAGATCCGATTGCGCTCTCCAGGTTCTTGATGCGGGTGCTGATTGTCGATTGGGTTAAGCCCAACCGATCTGCGGTGCGATTGAAATTTCTCGATTCGATGATGTCGAGAAAGGTTTCGATGTGATCAAGCTGCATGGAAATCCCAATCGAAAAATTCGATCATGTTCCTGCCTACCATAAGCTTGATCAAACAATACTCAAGGGGGAAGCTGCACCAGATCATCGGCCGGCGCACCGCCGGGACGGGCCACGGAGCGGAACAAAGTGTTCATAGTTGATTGCGACTGTCACAATTACTGGTCAAGCGCCACCGTGTTGACGCCATACCTTTCCGGCTTGTGGAAAGACATGTTCACCGAGGGCGAGAAAACAGGTCCAGTCGGCGCATTTCCGCATGGCCATCGCCCCTGGTTTCATCCGCAGGACTTCTCCCGCAAGGACGTCCGTCCGAAGACGGAAGCCGACAATTATCTCATCATGAAAGAGAAGCACCTCGACAAGTACAAAGTCGACGTGGCGATCCTCACCGGCGATGAGCCGATCGAGGCGTCGACCCTCGCCAATCCTTACTATGCCAGCGCCCTGGTCAGCGCCTACAATGACTATCAGATCAACCAATGGCTGCCGAAAGACGATCGTTTCATGGGTTCGATCATCATCGCACCACAGGATCCGAAGCTCGCTGCCGCCGAGATACGCCGTCTGGGCAGTCATCCGCGTATGGTCCAGGTTCTCGCTTCCCAAGGGTCCGTCAAGCCGTATGGAGACCCGTTCTACCATCCGATCTACGAAGCTTGCGCTGAAGTAGGGTTGCCGTTCGCCATACATCTGGGCGGGCATGGCGGCGTGAATTCAACTGCCATTGCGCCTGCGCCCACGACATTCTTCTGGGAAACGCATGCCATTTTGCACATGTCCGCGATGTCGCACGTGGCAAGCATGATCGCCCATGGCGTCTTCGAGAAGTGGCCGGACCTCTACTTCGTGATCATCGAGTGCGGTGTCGCCTGGGTTCCGTCGGTCCTGTGGCGCCTGGATGCCGACTACAAAGCGCTGCGTAAAGAGACGCCATGGCTGAAGATGCTGCCATCGGAATATTGCCGGCGCAACATCCGCTTTTCCACGCAGCCGCTGGAGCAACCTGCAAACATCCAACATCTCTGGTCCACGCTCGAAGCGATGGACGGGGAAAACACGCTGATGTTTGCGTCGGACTATCCGCACTGGGATTACGACGATGCCAACACGCTGCAAATCCCTCCTGCCTGGAAGAGCAAGATCATGGGACTGAATGCGTTGGAAGTCTACAAACGCATCCCCCGTGCGCAAGCCGCGAATGCTGCCTGAGGAAGCATACGATGCCCGAGAAGACATATATCTGCCGCGTCGACGAGATCGAAACAGGATCTCCGTTTATCGCCAAGATCCGCAGCCTTTCGGTCGGGATTTTCCGCATCGGAGATTCATTCCACGCGCTGCTGAATGTCTGTCCGCACCGCGGCGCTCCACTTTGCGAGGGACCGCAATGCGGGACAACCGCGCCCGTTGAACAAGCGCAATTCATCTATCATCGCGAAAACGAGATCGTTCGATGCGCCTGGCATGGCTGGGAATTCGACATCAAGTCAGGTGAAGCCTTGGTCGATCCGTCCATTCGCGCTCGCACATTTCCAGTCACCGTCGAAGCCGGCAGCATCTATGTGACGGCCTGATTGGCCCAAAAGCCGATTGGGATTGGAAAAATTCGAAGAAAGATGGCCGAAGCCAACTAGCAGATTTGTTCGCAGGTGCTTGAAAGAAATAACGCGGAGAACTCCGCAATGGGAGAGTCAAATGTCAGAATCTGAATACAAGCTTGGTCTCGCGCAAAGCCTGGTCGGTGGCGGCAAAGTTTCCCGCCGCGACTTCATTCATCTTGGGATAGCCGCAGGCCTGACGGTCGCCGCCGCCGACACGCTCTTCGTCGCCAGGGCGCGTGCCGAACCGATGCACGGCGGCTTCGCCAAGCTCGGCATGGCTCATGGCGCGACGACGGATTCAATCGATCCGGCCGGCTACCCCGATACGTTCACACAAACCGCGTTTTCGGGCTCGCTATCCAACAGCCTCACTGAGGTCGACGCCAAAGGCAATGTCCAACCGGACCTCGCCGAGAGCTTCGAATCTTCGGATGGGGCCAAGACCTGGGCCTTCAAGCTGCGCAAAGGCGCAACCTTCCACAACGGCAAGACTGTGACGGCGGATGACGTCGTGACGTCATTGCAATATCACATGGGCAAGGACACAAAATCGGCGGCGAAGTCGCTGTTGGAGTCCGTCGCCGGGATCAAGGCCGACGGCCCGGAAACGGTGGTCTTCACGCTCAAGAGCGGCAACGCCGATTTCCCTTACATCATGAGTGACTACCATCTGGTCATCATGCCAGCCAAGGACGGCAAGGCGGACTGGGCTTCAGGGGTTCGCACCGGCGCTTTCCTCCTTGAGAATTTCCAGCCCGGCGTTTCGGCGAAACTCAAGCGCAATCCAAACTACTTCAAAAACGGCAAGCCCTATCTCGACGAGGTGGAATTCATCGCCATCACTGATCTTGCCGCTCGCATGGCGGCCTTGTCGACGGGCGAGGTGGACTATATCGGCCGCGCCGACCTCAAGACCCTCGGCATGTTGAAACGCAATCCGAAGGTGGAAATCGTCGAGGTCACCGGCTACGGACATTATACCTTGCCGATGAATGCCGCGATGGCGCCGTTTGATAATCCAGACGTGCGAACGGCATTGAAATGGGCGATCAATCGCCAAGAAATCGTCGACAAGATCTTTCTCGGCCACGCCACCGTGGCTAACGACAACCCGATCGCGCCAGCGATCAAATTCGCCAAGGATCCGCAACCGCAACACAACTTCGATCCGGAAAAAGCCAAGCACTACCTGAAAAAGGCCGGAATGGAGAACCTGAAGGTGGATCTCTCGGTCGCCGATGCCGCTTTTGCAGGCGCGGTGGATGCGGCTTCGCTCATTCGCGAGACGGCAGCCCAATGCGGCATCGACGTCAATGTCGTGCGGGAGGCCGAGGACGCTTATTGGGACAATATCTGGCTCAAGAAACCCTGGTGCGCATCCTATTGGAGCGGTCGAGCGACGGCCGACTGGATGTTCACGCAAGCCTTCGCCGCGGACTCCAGCTGGAATGAGTCGTTCTGGAAAAATCCCCATTTCAACGAATTGCTTGTTAAGGCGCGGGCCGAGACGGACGAGGCCAAGCGAGCGGCGATGTATGCCGAGATGCAGCAACTAACCCACGACGATGGCGGCAGCATCGTGCTGGTCTTCAACAATTTCGTCAGCGCCCAATCCAAAAAGCTCGCACATGGCGAAGTGGCGCCCAACTGGGAGAACGATGGACTGAAAATGGCCGAACGCTGGTGGATCGCCACGGCATGAAAAGGCGGCCGGGGCCACGATGGTTGTGAGGCTCCGGTCGGCTTGCTCCGAGTGCAGGACTGCCGCCCAAAGGGAGACGGCACTCACATGAACCCCGTCGCAAGAACGGTTCTGCAGCGCCTTGGCCTCGGCCTGGTCACTTTGTTCATCGTGTCCATCATCATCTTCTCTGCCATCGCGATGCTTCCGGGCGACTTCGCCAAGGCCACGCTCGGGCAGTCGGCGACGCCCGAAACGGTCGCCGCCTTTCAGCGGGAAATCGGCATCGATCGTCCGCCTGTCGAGCGCTATTTCGTCTGGGTCGCGCAAATGCTTCACGGCGACTTCGGCTCTTCGTTCGCGAGCCGCACCGGATATCGGCGTACCGTGGCCGAGATCATCGCGCCACGCCTCTACAATACGATGTTTCTTGCAGCGGTGACCGCGCTGATAGCGGTTCCGCTGGCGCTTGGGCTTGGCATTCTCGCCGCGCTGTACCGCAACGGCTGGTTCGACCGGCTGGTGAATGCCGTGACACTGACAACTATTTCGTTCCCGGAGTTTTTCGTCGCCTATATGCTCGCCTACCTGGTGATCTCGCGCGACACGTTCATTGCATCCGATTTCGCTCAATCCCTGCCCCATTGGCTCAGTATCTCACTGACCTGGGCACTCAATGCGGTTCCCAAATTTCCGACATTGTCGAATGTGAACGATCAGACCCCATTTTGGGAGCACCTCTGGAAAGTGGCGCTGCCGGCAATCACCCTTACACTCGTGATCGTGGCCCACATGATGCGCATGACCCGAGCGGCCATCATCAACATGCTCGCAAGCCCCTACATCGATATGGCGCGCCTCAAGGGAATGTCCCCGATGGTGATCGTGCTGAGGCATGCCCTGCCCAATGCCTGGGCTCCCATCGTCACTGTCGTGGCGTTCAATATGGCATATCTCATCGTCGGAGTGGTCGTGGTCGAGGTCGTTTTCGTCTATCCCGGGATCGGCCAACTGATGGTTGATGCGGTAAAATCCAGGGATGTTCCGGTTGTCCAGGCCTGTGCCCTGATTTTCGCCGCGACCTACATCCTTCTCAACCTGCTGGCCGACATTATTTCCATCGCCACCAACCCCAGGCTCTTGCACCCACGATGACCAGATCCCAATCTATCGCGGCGGTTCAGAGGCTGAGGCGCTCGCGTGCCAGCCGGGCGACAACAGCGCTGAAGAAGGCACCGCTTAGTGCATGGTTCGGCATCGTGGTGATCGTTGGCTACGTCCTTGTTGCGGTCTTCGCGCACTGGATAGCCCCATATGGCGAGACGCAGGTCTTCAGCGAAGCCTTCGCGCCGTGGAATCAGGAATTCAAATTGGGAACCGACCAGCTCGGCCGCGACATGCTCACCCGCTTGATCTACGGTGCGCGCAACACCATCGCTATCGCGGTCGCGACTACATTGCTCTCCTTCGCGGTAGGCGTGTCGCTCGGCCTCCTTGCCGCATTGTATAGGGGGTGGCTCGACCAGATCTTGTCGCGTGCGGTGGACGTGCTGATGTCGATCCCGAGTCTGATCTTCGCGCTGGTGCTTCTGTCGATCTTCGGCTCGTCGATCACCAGCCTGATTGTTATCATTGCGCTTCTCGATTCCACCCGTGTCTTTCGGCTTTCTCGCGCCGTTGGGCTTAACGTGGCCGTGATGGAATATGTCGAGGTGGCGCGATTGCGCGGCGAGGGACCGAGATGGATCATCGCCAATGAAATCCTTCCCAATGTCATGCCTCCACTGGTCGCCGAGTTCGGCTTGCGATTCTGCTTCGTGTTCCTGACAGTCGCGGCGCTGTCGTTCCTCGGAGTCGGTATTCAGCCGCCGACGGCCGATTGGGGATCAATGGTGCGCGAGAACGCAACCCTGATCACTTACGGCGATGTCACGCCGCTGCTTCCGGCCGGCGCGATAGCTCTTCTTACCGTATCCGTAAATTTCGTTGTGGACTGGTACCTGCACGCAACAAGCGGGTTGCGGGATGAAAAGTAGCGATCCAGGCTCACGCGAAAAAGGAAAGGATCTACTGCAAATCCGCAATCTGCATGTGGAGGGATCCTCGGACGAACAGTGGCATCCCATCGTCCGCGGGATCGATCTTACGCTGAAGCGGGGGGAGGTTCTTGGCCTAATCGGCGAGTCAGGCGCCGGCAAGTCCACCATTGGCCTTGCCGCAATGGGCTATGCCAAACCGGGCTGCCGGATCACACAGGGCTCGGTCCTGTTCGACGGGATTGATCTCCTGGCAGTCAATGAAAAGGGGCGCCGTCGTCTCCGGGGCTCCCGCATTGCCTATGTCGCGCAAAGCGCGGCGGCCTCCTTCAATCCGGCACATCGACTTTTGGAACAAACCATCGAAACCGCGGTGGCGCATGGAATCGTCAGCCGGGAAGAGGCGAACCGGAGCGCCGTGGATCTTTATCGGCGTCTTCAGCTCCCAGAACCCGAGAGCATAGGCTTTCGCTATCCTCATCAGGTCTCAGGCGGGCAGTTGCAACGGGCCATGACAGCGATGGCAATGGCTTGTCGACCGGACCTCATAATATTCGACGAGCCAACAACGGCGCTCGATGTGACCACGCAGGTTGAAGTCCTTGCCTCCATTCGCAACATCGTTGAGGAATTCAGTACTGCTGCAATCTACGTAACGCATGACCTGGCGGTGGTGGCGCAAATGGCGGATCGCATCATGGTTCTGCGACACGGAGTTACCGTGGAGGTGGCTGACACACGCCAGATGCTGGCCTCCCCCAGCCAGGAATATACGAGGACGCTCTGGGCAGTCCGCAAGCTCGCCAAGCCCGAAGTTCCAGCCGATGACTATCTCTTGACGATAGACAACGTCACCGCGGCTTATGCCGGAGGGGTCAAGGTGCTCCAGGATGTCTCCATCAAGGTTCCGCGCGGAAGAACAGTCGCTGTGGTCGGCGAATCCGGTTCTGGGAAATCGACGCTCGCTCGAGTCGTTACCGGACTCTTGCCGCCAAGTTCGGGTTCGATTTCTTTCGCAGGCCAGCTCCTTTCCAAGAGCCTGAAGGCGCGGCCCAAGGAGGTCCTGCGTCGCGTCCAGATGATTTATCAAATGCCCGACAACGCCCTTAATCCGCGCCAAACGGTCGAAGAAGTCTTAGAGCGGCCACTCGAATTCTACCTCGGCCTCAAAGGCGCGCAGAGAGATCGCCGGATAAGCGAACTTATGCACATGGTCGAGATGAGCGAGGATTTTCTGGAACGTCTACCTGGCGAGCTATCAGGTGGCCAAAAACAACGCGTCTGCATTGCGCGGGCATTGGCTGCCGAACCGGAGCTTATCATCTGCGACGAGATCACATCCGCGCTCGACCAAATTGTGCAGGAGGAGATCCTCAAGCTTCTGATGCGCCTACAGCGTGAACTCGGGATGAGCTACATCTTCATTACCCATGACATTGCCACGGTGCGCGCGATAGCAGACGAGATTGTCGTCATGCACGGCGGCAAAGTCGTCGAGCAGGGATTGAAGAGCGTGGTTCTCACACCTCCGCATGCCGCTTACACCGAACGGCTTTTGTCCTCTGTTCCCGAAATGGATCCTGACTGGCTGACAAGATTGCTGGCCAGTCGGAAAATCTGACAGGTTGCAAGGTGGTCAGGAATTAAGTCCCCGTCCGCCCATCTTCCACGTGCTTTGAAGGGCATGATCGAGCTCCACGCGCAGCGATCAGCGCGACTATTATGCACGCCTTCTGGAACCGTCTATCGCTGATCCAGGACCATCAGGCTAGGTTTGACGCTGAGGCGTATCGGAAATACGTTCGCGCACGGCATGCTCGGTCTTGTCTGCTGTGGACTTCACGATCTCGCCGAGCTGATCGGCTATCGTGTCTGCTTCCATATCTTGCCGGCCAGCTTCCTGCTTGATGGTCTCATAGGCGTCGGCGGCGACCTGCTTGGCCTCATCGAGGCCCCTGTCGAGCAAAGTTTCGGCGGAATCGCGAAGCTTGTCGCCATAGGCGCCTAGTTGCTCGTCCTCCGTTGCGGTATGGGGCAGAATTGCACCTATAGCGGCGCCGATGGCGAGACCGACGGCCGCAACGGCCAAGGGTTGATCCTCCAACAGATCTTGCGCGGAGCGGCTGGCTTTCGCCGCCATGTCCCCAGTCGTCGAGCTTGCATTGGCAGCGCTTCCCGTCAGACCCGCCGCAGCGGCTCTTGCGGTGCTCGATATGGTGTCGCCGACGCTGGTAGCGCTCGAGGAGATCGATTCCGCGGCATCGGAGAGCGTGCCGCCCAAGCCGCCGCGCTCCCCTACTGCATCATGTCGTCCCGGCGCTGAAGGCAATGGATAGCCAGCCGAACGGTGGGCGGCGTTTGAGGTACCGCTGCCGAACATCAGCCAGGCCAGACCTGCGCCCACCATGGTGACCGGCAAAGGATTGTCTCGGACCTGCGTTCTGAGATTGCTGAGCATGGCCGCGCTCTCCCCTCCCGAGAACAGCCCGGTGAACTCATCCAGCAATTGTCCGGGCGTCATCTTGCCTCGAATGGATTCGGCGGTCTCCATCACCCGAGCGCGAGCCGCCTCGGCCTCGCGTTCAAGTTCGGCTGCGGATTTCTCGTTCATCTCACCTGCTCCTTAATCGCGCTCGCGTCGCGCTTGAGCTGTCCCTGGGTCCGGTCGGGGGTAAGTTCCGAAGGCGCCATGCTGGCCGTCCCCGTCCGCAGCAGGATGACGCCGAGGACCGCCACGACGACACCGACCAGCAGGGAAGACCACCCCGCGCCAAGCCCTGCCCGCGTCAGTGCGATAATGAGCGCCTGCAGCAACACCAAGAGCGCGGCGAGCAGGCAAATCGCGCCGCCCAGCACTTCCGCGGCACCTGCTCCGGCTTTGGTAAGCTTTTCAGAGAGCTCGGCCCGAAACAGCCTCGCCTCGGTTTGCACCAGAGTGGTGACATTCTGGGCCAAATCGGTGACTAGCCCGGCAAGGCTGGGATTGTCCTGGGTGTTCATCTGTCCTGCTCCGCGTTCTGCGTGGCCCCGTCATCACCGACGAGGCCAAAATCCTGCGAACGATCAGCGGACCAACCCTGGGCCTGATCGGTGTGTGATCCGAGGTCTCCCGGAGCAGCCTGAGATTCGCGCCTTGCCGGTGGAGAAGCCTTGATGAACCGCCCGAGAGCCAATCCGGCTAACACCGATCCCGCAAGCAGGACACCGGGATTTTGGCGGCCGAAGGACTGCACGTCATCAAGGACTTGGCTAAAGGGCTTCTGTTTCAAGGACGATGAAAGCCGCTCAAGGCCACTGGCAGCATCCAAAGCGAACTTCGATGCGTTCCTTTCATCGTTGCTGGCAAGGTGATCGCTGGCCGCTCGCAGTGCACCACCCAACGCCGCCAAGCTCGATCCGATGTCGCGCTGCGCCTCCTCCGCCTTGTCGGAGATGACCTGCGTGGCTTCAGATGCATAGTCGCCAGCCTTACGGGTCACCTCGTCCCGCGCGTCGTGAAGCAACTCGCTGGCACGCTCATTTTCCTGGCGAAGTCTTTCGGAGACGTCGCTTTTCGCCTTGTCGAATTCGGTGGGCTGTCCGCCCTGATCGTTCTCATGCTGCATGAGGCCACCTAGTGAAAACCGAGGAAGGAGAGGACCGCGAGCACGACGACGATAAGGCCGATAAGATAGATTACACTGTTCATGTGCACGTCCTCCGTAGCTTTCCAACTTCGACGAACCTGCGATGTTCCGTAAGTGAGAGCATTTATCTCAGCCGAAACGAAGAGCTTCGTCAGGCACGCACCCAGTCACCAGTGAGTTGCCCTGTCCCTCGTGCGGAGCCCCAGTTGCTCCGTACGAACGGGTGCGCCCGACATGGTTGACGCGATCCCAAAGAAAACCGGAAGAGCGGACTTGGATCGCTTGACCTGGGCAAATATGATCCTGACGCCTTGCAGAGGGACTGGATGGAAATCGGTCGGGTCGAGCGCAAGCTCTCGGCGATCCTTGCGGCTGACCTCGCCGGGTACAGTCAACTGATGGGCGCTGACGAAGAAGGTGCCCTCGAGCGCTTGAACAGCCATCAACGTGACCACCTCGATCCCTGTATTGCCGTCGGCGACATCATCGAACAGGACGGTCACGTCTTGGGCGCGGGGGTCAACATCGCCGCGCGTCTGGAGAGGATCGCCGAGCCTGGCAGGATCTGCGTTTCCGAACGCGTGCAGGAACATGCAGCGGGAAAGATCGGCCTGCGCATCGAGGACTCGTGACGTCCGGCGGAGTGCCCAGAATTTTGCCTGGTATCGTCGCGCCTCATCCATTCGGCCCAGCTGAGCATTTGCCGCGAACATAACAGCCTGAGGGCTGGCCGTTTGGCGACGCCCGCTTTTGGTGAATGGACTGAACCGGGGAACCGACTGTCATGAGGCGCGAAGCCGCCGTTCGCGTCGTGAAAGACATACCTCCACATCGGTGAGATTGTGGAATAGCGGTGACCAACCTGGACTAAGATCTAGGGTCAAAGGGGGCGCTCACGAGCCGCCTAATCGATAGACCGGGATGCCGAGCTTGCGGGCCTTGTCGGCGAGGTTCTCCTGAATGCCGGTGCCGGGAAAGATGATGACGCCGATCGGCATGACCGCCAACATCTGGTCGTTGCGCTTAAAGGGAGCGGCCTTGGCGTGTCTGCTCCAGTCGGGCTTGAAGGCGACCTGCGGCACCTTGCGATGATCGGCCCAGCCGGCGGCGATCTTTTCGGCGCCTTTGCGTGATCCGCCGTGCATCAACACCATGTCGGGGTGCTTGGCACGGATTTGGTCGAGCTTTGCCCAGATCAGCTCGTGATCGGCGGTATCGCCGCCGGAGAAGGCGATCTTGGAGCCAGCGGGCAACATGACGTCGGCTTCCGCGCGCCGCCTGGCCGCGAGGAAGTCGCGGCTATCGATCATTGCGGCGGTGAGATGGTGGTGGTTTACCATCGACCCCGTGCGCGGTCGCCAGGCAGAACCGGTGTACTGATCGTAGTGTTCGGCGGCCTGGTCACGCATCAACTCGAAGGCGTCGCGCCGTTCGATCATGGTCTGGCCCTGGGCGGTGAGTGTCTCGAGTTCAACCGCCTTGATCTCGCTTCCGTCCTGCTCGCGCTGCAGGCGGCGCTGGGCCTGCTCATTGTCGTCCAGTTGCCGCTCGATCCGTTGTACAGCTCGGTGGAAGACATTGGTGACGGACCAGAGCAGGTCATCAAGGTCGGGTTCGAGGCGCGTGTCGGCGAGGGTGCCGATGAGGGCGTCAAAGATGTCGGCCACGGCTCCGGCCACTTGGTCGCCACCGGGGAGCGGTCGCGGATCGGGCTCGTCCGCAAATGGTCGCCAGCCATAGAGCTGGAGTTCGGTGAGGATGTGATCGGTCGCAGAAGCGGCGTGGTGCGGTTCAATGTCGTCGTGCTCGCTCATGGGGATGCTCCCGTCGGTTTGACCGCGACCCTCGCGGCCTTCATGGCGACGAGAGCCCACGGGCGGGTTGGCCCGACACCCCAAGCGAAGCGGAGGGCCGGAGCGCAGCGGAGGATGGCGGCGGCCGGCTATTTTGCATCGCGATGGAAAGGCGTCGCGCCCGATCCCTGCCATTCGCGAGTGGTCGTGCGTCGCCGGAAAATAGTCGGCCGCCGCCATTGCCTGGCCGGCCAGTTCGTGGCCCGATCGCCCTCTCGAAGGCCGGGTCGCGGTTCTCTGCCGGCGGGCTACGCATCCATTGCGCCGCACCGGCACCGTGCGCCGCGCGCTTCCCCTCACGGCTCATGCCGCCTGTGTCAGGTAGCGGATACGATCTTTGCGCATGAGCTGATCCGCAATCGAGGACCGGAAGTCGACAAGTCCGAAATGGCGGAGGTCTTCGTTGAAGTCCTCCGTCACCGGCGACAGCACGATTGCCTCGATTCCGGCGTCCGTAGCGCGCTCTAGCAGGTTGTCTCGGGCACCGTCACCGGCCGGATCGTTGTCGCGGATGACATAGAGCCGGCGCAGGGTCGGCGGGAACAGGATGGCGGCAAGATGGGCTGCTGAGAGTGCCGCAGCCATCGCCATATCGGGCAAGGCGCATCTGAGCGATAGCGTCGTCTCGATGCCTTCGCCTGCCGCCATGACGCTGCCGGGTACGCCGAAGCGGACGGCGTTACCGAGAAGGTCACCCATTGCCCGACGCGGCGTGTCGACCGGTGCCTTGCCGGTGCCATCCGGTGCGAGCCAGGTGCGGTGCGCGCCGGTCAGATGTCCATCCAAGTTGGTAACGGCGGCAATCATTGCCGGCAAGGTCTCGGTCGGTCCATGACCGCCGGGCCGGTAGTAGCAGCGCGGATGGAACCGCAGCGATCCGGTGCCGGACAAAGTCGCAATGCCACGTCCACGCAAATAGGTTTCCACGAGGGTGCCGATAATGGGCTTCGACATGGCGACCAGTCGGCGAGCCGCTTCCGGAGATCCAATGGGGACCTGCGTGATCGGCGCGGCCGGTCGGGGTGGCATGGCATCTGGCATAGCGAGAAACAGGCGCGCCTCATCGGCGACGTCCCGGAAGTTGACCAGTCCGAGGGATTCGCGGATGACGTCGAGCAGGTCGCCATGCTCGCCGGTAGCGGCGTCGGTCCATTTGCCTGGCGGTCCCTTCGGGGATGGCTGCAGACGCACGAACATCGAGCGGCCCGGCGCATTGCGGACGTCGCCGACGCTCCAATAGTTGCCCTGGCGACGGCCATTGGAGAGGTAGTGGCGGCACACCGCCTCGGCATGTTCGGCGAGGCGGTGTGCGAGGTCGGATGCAGCGTGACGCGGAATCATGCAGCCTCCCGCTCACTGACCCGCTCGATTGGGAAGCGGTCGAGCACGCGCTCCAGCACGGCGAGCCCGTTGGCGTCGATCGGCACGAACATCCTGAGCTTCCACGAAATGATCTCGTGGAAGAGACCGTAGGCGGTGAGGCGCTCCCGCATCGTGTCGGTGAAGCCCGACAGTTCGATGCGCCACGCGCCCATGACGCGGCTGCGGCGAAGCTGGAGACCCTCGGCGAGATCAAGGATCGTCCGCCCGTCGATCAGCGCCGCGAGCGCCTGCTCGGGCGATAGCGATGCGACGCCTGTCGCCGTGGCGTTGGCGGCCCAGGCCGGCGTGACAAGGCGACCAATTATGCGCTCGCCCTCGTCGGTCTGAAGTCGAAAAACGCGGGTCGACTCGTTTGGCAGACGCTTCCAGATCGGCAACAACAGGCCCGTCACCATGTGCAGCACGGCATCGGCAAACTCGGGAGTCTCGGCGACCTCCGCATTCCATCCTGCAGCGAAAGCTTCACGGTGGGCCTCGACCCAGCGGGTTTCGCCCATAGCCTTGAGCGGCATGTTCTGGCCTTCCATTGGCCGGATCAGGCGGACCCGCCGCTCGATCTCGCCGTCGTCGAGCATGATGCTGGTGGTTGGGATCTGCACGGCGGCGCGGCCAGATTGCTCGTTGATCAGTAGGATGGCGCGCAAATCGCGAAGGTGATGGAGCGCCGCATCGAGCATGACGGGCCGATTGCGCTTGCGCTGGGTGATCGTCAGCAGCCGCGTTTCGGCGCCGGTGCGCGGATGGGCGTAGATGACCTGCCGGTCGGTGATGACGAAGCTCTCGGCCCGCAGGGTCTCCAGCCCGGTGTCATAGGTGCCCGAGGCGATGGCGCCACCGATCCGAGCGGCCAGAAGCTGCTCGAAGGCGCCGAACAGCACGCCCTGCACTTCGATGGTCAGCGCCAACAGGCGATTGAGGAAGGTGGTGATCGGCGGCAACTCGTCCTTGATGCCGTTGTTGTCCATCAGCTTGAGACCGGTCGCCGCCTCGAAACGCTGGAGTGTGCAGCCCTCGACCTTGCCGCGTACGATCAGGAGATAGAGCTGCCGCAAGGCATCGCCGGCATAGTGGCTTTCAAGATTGTCCTCTGGCCGGAACAGCCCTTGGCCACCGGTCTGGCGCTGGCCGCGCGTGATTGCGCCCAACGTGTCGAGACGGCGGGCGATCGTCGAGAGGAAGCGCTTTTCCGCCTTCACATTGGTCGAGATCGGCCGGAACAGCGGCGGCTGCGCCTGATTGGTCCGATGCGTGCGGCCCAGGCCCTGGATGGCGGTGTCGGCCTTCCACCCGGCTTCGAGCAGATAATGCACACGCAGCCGCGTGTTCCGTGCCAAGAGTTCGGCATGGTAGGAACGACCCGTCCCGCCGGCGTCGGAAAACACCAGAACGCGCTTCTGATCGTCCATGAAGGACTGCGCCTCGGCCAGATTTGCCGACCCTGCTCGGTGCTCGACGACCAGGCGGTCGCGCTTGCGCACGATGCGGCGCGAGCGGCCAGTGACTTCGGCGACGAGGTCCGCGCCGAAATGTTGGACGATCTGGTCGAGCGCACCGGGGACAGGCGTCAAGCTGGCGAGTTTCGCGATCAGCTCGTCGCGCCGGGCGACCGCCTCGCGGCTCTCGACCGGCTGGCCATCGCGGTAGACCGGGCGCGACGACAGATTGCCCTCCGAATCCGTGAAGGGCTCGTAGAGCTGCACCGGGAAGGAATGAGCGAGGTAGTCGAGGACGTATTCGCGCGGCGTGATGTCGACGCGAACATCGTTCCATTCCTCGGTCGGCAACTCGGCCAGCCGCCGCTCCATGAGCGCCTCACCCGTCGAGACGATCTGGACAACGGCCGCATGGCCCTCCTCCAGATCGCCGGTGATGGATTTGATCAGGGTCGGTGTCTTCATGCTGGTCAACAAATGGCCGAAGAAGCGCTGCTTGGCGCTTTCAAAGGCGCTGCGCGCGGTCGACTTGGCCTGGGCATTGAGCGTGCCGGTGCTGCCGGTGATGTTGGCCGCCTGCATCGCAGCATCGAGATTGTTGTGGATGACGCCGAAGGCCCCAGCGTACGCGTCATAGATGCGGACCTGTTCGGGCGTCAGCTCATGCTCGAGCAGTTCGTATTCGACACCGTTGAAAGAGAGCGAGCGGGCGGTATAGAGGCCAAGTGCCCTGAGGTCGCGTGCCAGTACTTCCATCGCCGCCACGCCGCCAGCCTCGATCGCCTCGACGAACTCGGCGCGGGTCGAGAATGGAAAATGCTCGCCGCCCCAGAGGCCGAGCCGCTGGGCATAGGCGAGATTGTGCACGGTGGTGGCGCCAGTCGCCGACACATAGACGATGCGGGCATTCGGCAGGGCGTGCTGTAGCCTCAGGCCGGCACGGCCTTGCTGGGAGGGAGCGGCGTCGCCGCGTTCGCTCTTGCCGCCACCGGCATTTTGCATGGCGTGCGCCTCGTCGAAGATGATGACCCCATCGAAATCCGGACCCAACCATTCGACGATCTGCTTGACCCGCGAAAGCCTCTCGCCGCGATCGTCGGACCGCAGCGTGGCATAGGTGGTGAACAGGATGCCGTCGGCCAGCGTGATCGGCCTGCCCTGCGGGAAGCGGGAGAGCGGGGTGACCAGCAAGCGCTCCATGCCGAGCGCGGACCAGTCGCGCTGCGCATCCTCGATGAGCTTGTCTGACTTGGAGATCCAGACGGCCTTGCGACGGCCCTGCATCCAATTGTCTAGGATTACGGCGGCGGACTCGCGGCCCTTGCCTACACCGGTACCGTCGCCGATCATGAAGCCTTGCCGGAAGCGCACGGCCCGCGCCGCGTCATCTGCCGCCGCGCTAATTACGTCAAAGGTATCGTCGAGCGTCCAGGCGCCGGCGAGATACTCGGCGTGAGCATCGCCCGCATAGATGACGGTCTCGAGCTGCGCGTCCGAGAGCAGGTCAAGGACGTTCTTCGGCAGGCGCGGCCGATAACTCGGCTTCGGCGGCGCGACCGAGGCCATGGCCGCCGATTGCACGAGTTGGGTGGGGTGCGGCTGCGCGCCGGGAATGCGGATCGCCTGAAGCGCGTAGTCCTCGTAGATGGCGTCGCTGATGTGGCCGCCCTCGGCGGCCTTCCAGTCGAGCACCTCATAGGCGAGCTCAACGGCATCGGGATCAGTGAGCGGTGGCCGCGGTGTTATTCTTGCCGTGGGACCAAGATAGCCGCGCACTGTGCGGGGTGCGGCCGACGACGATGTGGGAGTTGCACCTGCGGGTATGGTGACCGGCAGCCGTGCCGGCACATGCTCGCCGACCCATGCGATCAGCGTCGCGGCATCCGGGGCAACGCCCTGATCTGCCGGGAACACGTCCGGATCGTCCGCCGGCACCCGGTCGATGACGGTGAGGCGTGTCGGAAAGGTCGTGCCATGCTTGGCATAGGCCGAGCCGTCGATGGCGGCGGAGAAGACGATGCGGCCACGTTCCTGCAGGCGAGTAAAGGCGGCGGTCCAGGCCGGGTGGTCGGGCGCGAAGTTCGCACCGGTAATCGTCACCAGCCGCCCGCCGGGCGCAAGGCGCGCCAGGGCCGAGGCGATGTGCCGCCAGGCCGCGTCGCCCATGCGGCCCTCGACGTTGGCCATGACCGAAAAGGGCGGGTTCATCAGCACCACGCTCGGCACGGCGCCGGGATAGAGATGGTCGTCGATCTGGGCGGCGTCGAAGCGGCTGGCGCAGACGGCCGGAAAGAGGCCGGAGAGAAGTGCCGCGCGGGTTTCGGCAAGCTCGTTGAGAATGAGCGAGGCGCCGGCTATCTCGGCCAGGATGGCGAGCAGCCCGGTGCCGGCGGAAGGCTCCAGCACACGGTCGGCCGGCGTGATGGCAGCGGCCGTTGCGGCGACCATGCCGAGCGGAATCGGCGTCGAGAACTGCTGGAAGGTCTGTGCTTCTTCGGATCGGCGGGTATGCGTCGGCATGAGCCGGGCGATCTTCGACAATGCTGACAGCCGGAGAGCCGGAGACGCGGCCTTGCGGAACAACGCCTTTCCGTACTTGCGCAGGAAAAGGACCGTCGCAGCCTCGCAGGCATCGTAGGCCTGCTTCCAGTCCCAGGCGCCGGCGGCGTCGGAGGCGCCGAATGCGGCTTCCATCGCCGCGCGCAGCTTTGGCGCGTCGATGCTGTCGCCGCGCTCGAGATGGGGAAGCAGAAGGCCGGCGGCGGCGAAGATAGCGCCGGCTGCACCGGTTTGAGAGAGCGGGAGCGGCGCGGCTGCGGGAACTGCCACAGCGGGCGAGATCATGTACATGGTGTGAACCTCGGGAGAGCGGGGACAGGATCGAGCCGCGCGGCGCTCTCTCTGGACCGTGCGGATTCAAAACCATCCCGGCTCGCCTCTCCCTCTCTGGCCTCCACCGAAGCCAAAATGAAACAAGCGCCCCGCCATGAGGTGGAGCGCTTGCCGGTATCAACCGATCTCGATCATATTCCGCCGTCAGGCCCCGACTTCTGTAGGAAACCATTGGCGCTGTCGGGATCGGGCGGCAGGTAGGCATCATAGGGATTGCCGTCGGCAAGATGAGCGAACGGCG
The DNA here is from genome assembly GCF_040324515.1 of Mesorhizobium sp. C264A. Lineage (NCBI taxonomy): Bacteria > Pseudomonadati > Pseudomonadota > Alphaproteobacteria > Hyphomicrobiales > Phyllobacteriaceae > Mesorhizobium > Mesorhizobium sp. C264A. The sequence continues at coordinate 2,261,614 of NZ_JAMYVY010000001.1, forward strand.
TGAACTCGTAGTGAAGAAGAAAGGGCCGAGCGACCCGCGCCACTCCGCCGACGGTGCTATCCGGCGGCGACCGCGTGTGCGGCAGTCTCATGGGTGGCCGAGCCGGCCTCGTCATCACCGGCCAGGAATTCGGGGAGGTCAGCTTCCTCGCCCACATTCGGCCAGGCGGCGTCATTGCCGCGAAGGCGGAGCGGTTCGGGTAGCCAGCCACTATCGGCCAGGAGGCGCTCGGCCTCTTTGGCCATGTCGGCCTTCTTGAGATGGTCGATAAGCTGGGCGGCCTGGTCGCCGGCGCCTTCGCGCACGGCTTCGAGAATGCGGGACTTGGTGACGCGACCGAGATAGTTATCCACCGTCGGCCGCCAGCCGGCATCTACCATGTCAAGCCCGGTGGCACGGGACAACCGATCGGCTTCACGCCGGCGCTGATCGAGTCCATGCTGGGAAACGCCGCTGCCGTAGGGATTGGGTCGTTCGAACAAGGCGTTGATCCCATAGCTGACGCAATGCGCCAGCAGCGTCTGCCGGCTTGCTTCATCGAGTCCGTCGAGCCACGCCCATAGGGCCTCGTCGTCATCCAGTGGAATGTCGCTCTTCCATGCCTCATGGCGCTCATGGACGGCCTTGGCCGCAGGGCTGTCCTTGAGACCGACGTCCTGCCACGGCAAGTGGACATGTCGGACGAAGGCCTCGACGCAGCCGATGGCGGAACGCTGACCGAAGGTGTCGAGGACGAGCCGGTGCAAGAGCGCCGTGATGGCCACATGCTGGTTCTCGGCCACTGCATTGCGCAGCGCCAACGTGCGATGGGCAGTAAGTTCGATGACCAGGCGCTCGGGTAGCGGCTTGATGGTGTCGCCGTCATCCTCCTCAGGCTCGGACGCCTGCGCGCCGATGGTGATAATGGCGCGGGCCGAAGGATTGTGTCTGCTGTCTTCGTTCTCGGTGGCGCAACCTGGCTCGGCCGAGTGGCCGTCGACCGCCTGCATCGCTTCGTCCTCGGGGCGCACATGGCCCCGATCGACGACGAGATCGCCATCACGATCGATGCTGATGAACACACCGGCGCGGGCGATCTCGGCCCCATCGTAGTGCATCGGCCGGCTCTCGAAGGCCTCAAGCGCGGTCTCGATGTGACCGAGGCGCTGATCGACATCGTCGGGGAGTTCGTCGGATTCGCCATACTCGGCTTCCAGCCGGTCGTACTCCGCCCGCAGGGCTTCGCGTTCCGCCCGCTCCGCGTCGGTCAGACCGACGGGGGTGCCAGCGATTGCCCGCAGACCGTGATTGTACCCGTAGGGCAGATCGGCATCGACCACGATCCACTTCCAGCCCTCCGCCGCGATCTCGTCGGCGATCGACTTCAGCCTATCGCCGACCAAGCGGTCGAGCAGAGCGGGGTCCTGCAGCCAGCCGCCATTGTCGGCCTCGAACAGGTCGCGCAGCACCACGCCGCCGGCAGCGACATACGCGTCGACACCGACGAACAGCGCCCGGCGATCGCTTGCCCGCACAGTGGTCTCCGTCAGCAGGCGCCGGATCTGCTGCGGCTCCTTCGACCAGGAGTTTTCGAGCGCCTCCCAGACCTGCTCCTGACGGGCGTGATCGTCGGTCACGGTGAACGCCATGAGCTGCTCGAGCTTCATGCCATCCTGCTCGTAAATCTCCTGCAGCTTGGCCGAAACCCTGGCCAGCCTGAGGCGCTGCTGCACGAATGTTGCGGAGACGAAGAAGCGTGCGGCAATCTCCTCATGGCTCGCGCCCTGGTCATGAAGTGTCTGGAAGGCGCGAAACATGTCGAGCGGATGTAAATCTTCGCGCTGAAAATTCTCGGCCAGCGAGTCCTCCTCGATCGGGACCGCGCTGTGGGCGTCGCTTATGACGCAGGGAACTGGCTCGGTCTTGATCATGCGCTTGTGCTTGACCAGCAGTTCCAGCGCGCGATAGCGGCGCCCGCCAGCCGGCACCTCGAACATGCCGGTCTCGTTGCCCTCGCCGTCCAATACTGGCCGGACGTTGAGGCTCTGGAGCAGGCCGCGCCGTGCGATAGACGCGGCGAGGTCCTCTATGGTTTCCCCGCGCTTGATGCGCCGGACATTGGACTGACTCAGCATCAGCTTGTCGAAGGGGATGTCACGTGAAGCGTTGAGGGTGATCTTCTGCTTGGGCGTAGTCATGAGATTATCTCCGCGACGGGGCGACCGAGACTCTCTCGACCTCCAAACCCGTCAAAAAAGATGGGCGCAGCCCTCTCACTCTGAGGACTGAGCCGCACCGAAGATCCAGAGGTGGGACAGGGCCGCAGACACGACTGCGCATCTGCGGCTTGCGGATTACAAGCTAGATCTCACTCGCCGTCTCGGCCAGATTGGCCGGCATGGTCGAGTTGCGTTCGGCGTCGCGAAGGTTCCGCCCCGGCGGACGGCCTCTGCCCAGACGGAAATCGGCAGGTCGGTGCCAAAGAGCATGTCCCGCTCGATGCCGATGCCGAAAGGTAGCCGGATCGACGTCATCTCGAGCGCGGTTCCGAGCCAAATTCCTTCGCCGAGTTGATTTGAAGAGCTTCACCACCGGTACGTGTTCGGCGTCGCGATCGCGGCTATTGGCGAGCAGGCACGCGCAGTTCCTCGGTGAGAACGATCATGCCGCCCTCTTCTCGATTTCGACCTCATCGACGTTGCCGGGTCCTGCCCTGGTTCCGTTGTCAGGTTGCGGAAGGAAGGCGAGCAACCAGTCGGCTGCCCTGCTGGCCTGGGAGGCGGCACGCACGATGGCGCGGTTGTCTTCGCGCAGGACATCGAGCCAGGAGCCCAGGTAATCGGCGTGGCGCACGGTCGGCACAATACCTAGCGAGGCGCAGCAGAAGGCTGCGTTCATTTCGGCGACCAGTTCCTCAAAAGCATATCGCTTTGTGCCGAAGGCGCCGCCGAGGTCACGGCCGACGCGGGAGGGATGGCCGGTCGCATGGCCAAGCTCGTGCAGGGCGGTGCGGTGCCAGTCAATGGTCTCGAAATACGCCTGCGGAGGCGGCACCTGCACGTAGTCGTGCGCCGGCACATAATAGGCGCTATTGCCGCCGATGCGGAAATCGATCCCTGTCGCCTTGATTAGTGCCTCTACGGCCGGTTCGATCAGTCCGGGCTCTGGTGCGGGCGGAAACATCGCCAGATCGTCGGGCAGATTTTCGCATTGCGCGACGTTGAAGACGGTGAAGCGCTTCAGAAACTGTATGGCCCGTGCTGCCTCGCCGGTCTCCCGCGCGCGTTTCTTCTCGTCGTCAGGGATGAAGCGGTCAGAATAGACGACGGTGGTCCCGTGTTCGCCCTTGCGGACATGGCCGCCCAGCGATAGCGCCTGGCGGAAAGTCAGCCAGCCCTGGACGGGAAAGCCATGCTCGACGACCGCACCCCACAGGATCAGCACGTTGATCCCCGAATAGGCACGGCCAGAGGCGGCATTGGCCGGCATGGCGAGGGGTGCTTGCGCCGCCGCCGTGCCCCAGGGCACCCAGGGAAAGCGCCCAGCCTCCAGCTCGGCGATGATCTTGTTGGTGATATCATCATAGAGGCTTGTCCGGTCGGCGCCGGCGCGAGCGTAATGTCTGGACATCGGGTTTCTCCGCGACGGGCGCCGGAGGCCTCTCCTCCAGCTCTCAACCCGTCACGGCAAACCGGTCCGTACTCTCACTCTAGAGGCATAGCCCAGGCCTCGAAGGGGACGCTCCTGAACTCGGGGCAAAGGCGGTCCGCGCCAATCAGTAGTGTCGCTGACCTATGGTTATTGCTGCCGGACTGCGTGCCGAATGCGGTCGGTAAGCGTTTGTGCGACGTCGAAATAACCTTCCCAGGCTTCGCGCAACTGAGCCCGCGCGGCGGCGGCGAAGACATCGAAGCCGTTGGCGTTTTTCGCAGGTGGGCAACTCATCCCAGCTGACAGGCACCGCGCACAACGCCCCCGTGCGTGCCCGAGTCGACAGGGGCAGATTGCAGTGGAGCCCTGGCCGTTGCGCAGGTAATCGAGAAACATTCGGCCCTTGCGCTTGTTGAGAGTGCCGTCTACTCGGACATGAGGAACTCGGATACATGTCAATACGCTGCCTGGGATTCGGTTCCATGCCCAAGCACCGCGCCGGCGACCGTCGGCGCTCAAGAAAGAACGGCGCATAAGCCGCAGTCCTGCGCGCGGCCGCAACAGCGGACAATTGTCACGCGCAGGACGGAGGAAATTCGCCCCCCGCCGCGGGCGGTGAGCAGGACAGCCGTAGGAGCGTCAGCATAGCGCCGGCCGCAGGACGGGACGCGGGACCGACTGTCCCCGTCCGCGGTGGTCCGCATGTTTTGGTTCGAAGCCCACCGGCTGAGATCGCGCAGTTCAGTTCTCGACAGTCCGACCGCTGATCCGCGATGATGCAAACAGGATTGAACCACACCAGAGCCGAGTTTGGCTGCAAGAAATCGATCTGGTCTTGCACCCTTTCGGCTTCTTCCTCAATTGCGTTGCAGCTTGTGAATTCCAAGCCTGACAGGCCCTCCCCTGTCACAACTCGTGCAGAAAAGCGCTCGCTCGACCGAACTGACAATGCGGCTTTTCCATAGCGCTCGATGAGGCGTTTTGCCGTTGCATGGTGCGAACATGATCTGCAACAAGCTCGCAACACATGCCACTCGCGAAATGTCGAGCGCCCATACAGGCCACCGTGAACGCTGCCAGGCGCTCCCAAGCGTCAACGCCGGTTGCTGTTTAGCTGGCGACGTCCCTTGGCACGCTTTCGGTCGGAGAAAAGCGAATATCCGCCGTCCTCCCGAAATCTGCAGCGACGCATGAGCCCCGGGCTTGACCCATTGCGTCGCCGAGATTTACTCCCTTGGGCGCCGGCATGGCGTGCCCCAGGAACCTCTTCCACAGTCGCTAGCCAATAGCGGGGCTCGAATTGATGCGGCTGAGCCCACAAATTGGTCGATCGCGCGGCCAATCGAAAGCCATGAAGAGAGGTGGAAACCCTGTAGTGCCGAAGTATCACGTTGAGGGGATGGATGGTGCTACGCAGACGGCCATACGGACAGTCAACGCCCATGTGGGCCGGTAAGCATCCGAATGCACTCTGCGCGCAAGTGAACCCCTTGCGCTAACGCTTCGACGCGCCATCAAAGCATTGACCATGTTGGGGGGCGATCGCACCGCTGATGGCCAGCGAAGGCCAACAAGTGGTCCGGCTACCCTTGGAGCCAATCCGCATTTCTGGCGATTTTTCCCTGGAGCAATCAGTGCATTGACATGAACTCGGCCGTTTTATTGTTCCTTGCTGAGTGCAGGTAATCGTGCCGGAACTCAGCAAGAAAGGCCAGTCCTTCCCAATCATGGATGGTCAATTGGCCATTCACAAGTGATGTAAGGTGCTTCTCCCGAAGAGACTTGAGCGTGCGGTTGATGTGGACTGCCGACAGCCCTGTCGCCTCGCCAAGATCAGCTTGAGTCACACCAAAAGCGCAGGTTTGATCGGACGCAAGTCCGGCATCTTCCATACGTAGCATGATTTCACAGAGAAGGTGGGCCACTCGGCCAAGCGCTTGGCGCTTCCCGACATTGACCACCCATTCGCGAAAAATCGATGCATCAACCAGTGTCGTTCGCCAAAGATTTGCCGCCAGCCTGGGGTGGCGTTCGCAGAGCAGCCGGATAGCCGAGTGATCTATGAAGCCAACACTGCAAGCGCTCACCGTTCGAACGTCGCTATCCAACAGATCGAGGTGCAGGCTCAACAGATCGGGCATGTCGCCAGGCACATGATAAGCAGTGACCTGACGCTTCCCGTCTCCTGTTACCTTCGAGGTGCTGGCTAAGCCAGCCAGGACCATTATGCACCGGGACGGCTGGTCGCCTTCCCGGACCAAGTTCTGGTTTGCGCCAATCGCAACGATCCTTATTCTTACCGCGTCGAGAGCTTGACGCTCACCTGACGTGAGGGTGAAGGCACGATGGAACTTGGCGGTTAAGGGGCTTTGATAAAGCATGTCGGCTCTCCGTTTGGGCGGGAGCGCTATGGTCTCTCAGTCACCCGCGGCCAGCAGAACGCGAATGATGCCCGACCTTATATCATAAACACCGGACCGACTTAACCTGTGATAAGTCTGGCACTGCTTCCGATGGTCCTTTCCCCATCGGCAAACACAGGCTCAACAGGATTGGTGCTTACGAGGGAAGCGGCCCATCATCGGGCCTCGAGTTGCGCAGCTGCGGCAGCAGCTATAATAGATCGTTCTCAAATTCGAGGACTCACACCATGACCGACGCCCCCGACCACGCCGCTGAACTGGTTGAACTCACGGCGGATGTGGTATCCGCGTACGTCAGCAACAATCCCGTGCCGGTCGCGGGCTTGGCGGACCTGATAGCCTCAGTGCACGGGTCGCTGTCTGGGATTGGCCATCGCGTGGCTGCCGCGACCGAAGAACCAGTGCCTGCGGTAAATCCAAAAAGGTCAGTATTTCCCGATTACATCATCTGTCTTGAAGATGGTAAGCGGTTCAAAACCCTTCGGCGACATCTGCGCGTGGATTTCGGTCTCACTCCTGACGCGTATCGAACGAAGTGGAACTTGCCATCCACTTATCCGATGGTCGCTCCCAACTATGCGGCCTCACGGTCTGCCATGGCGAAGTCGATCGGTCTGGGTAGGAAGGCACCGCAGCCCACGGCAACTGCAACGGGCAAGGCAAGGCCGACGGCTAAGGCTAAAGCGTAGCTTCCGCGATCACACCATTACCACCGCGGCACCAATCGGCGATGTATGCATCGCGGCGGACCTGTCCGCTCTTGGCCGGTGCCCACCCAGGTTCCCCAACCCATGGCGCCGGCCATTTGTGGCCCACACCTCAGCTTCGTATTGCTGCCCAATCTTTTCTTGTTGTAGGCCGCTTACGACGTTAATCTCCGCTTGGCCTGATTGCTGGGAGGCAACGCCATGGCTGACATAATTCCAATTCGCAAAGCACGCCCTTGTGTCGAAGTTGGCAAACCCTGTGGCGAGTGGTTTGTCCGCGTGATCGAGGAAGACCAGGAACTCACCCGATCATTCAAGCTCGAATCCTATGCCGTGGCCTTTGCAGAAGGCCAAAGGTCGCGTCTGCATCTCAACACGTTTTCGCGGCTGTAGAGCAAGCATATGCAGAGGTCCGCAGGGTTACTGGCGAATTTGGGCGATAGCATCGAAGCCATCGCCGGCCACATTGCGACCATGGAAACGCGACAACTGCACCAATAGCTCAAGTCGTTGCCATCGAGATCGGAAATCGCCAGCGCGGAAATGGTGATGGGCATCCTCGTCTATCGAGAGGTTGAACTGCGCCGCCGGCGGGGGACGGGCGGCAACGTGCTGCCCTTCCCCGGTCTCGGGACTCCACCTATCCAGCACTAGGCAGCGACGCCGGACCTGTAAGAGGCCATCGGATAGCGCATCCCTGTCGGTGATTGTTCACGTTCTTGAGCAGCACTTCATGCGGATCCTGCACGGCCTGGTGATTGTCGCAGATCGGCGACAATCGGGCCGACGATTGCCTTGTGCAGCCGTTCCGCCTCGATCTTGAAGCGGGCGAGCTGTTCCTGCGAAACGTGTTGTGAGGGGTTTTCGTCTTGACCATGGTAGCGAACTCCGTTGAGGGGATCGCCGCAAACGGTTCTTGCACAAAAAAGCCCGTCGCGGTGAGCGACAGGCTATTATGACATCAGGGGATTAGAACTTGTAGGCGATGCCGAAGCGAACCTCGTTGGTCTTCAGATCAACGTCGGCATTGACCAGACCACCAAAGGATTCTGTACCGAAGTCGGTATAGCGATACTCGCCTCGCAGCAGCAGATTGTCGGTCATGGCATAATCCAAGCCCACGCCTATCGTCCATCCTGTGAATGTATCTCCGAACGAAGGTCCGCCTCCATTATTACTTATGTCGACATCGCCAAACGCAACGCCACCCGCAATATAAGGAAGAAAGCGATCAACGGCATATCCTAGGCGCAGTCTTGCCGCCGCACTCCAGTTGAGTTCTTCGGTGGCGATGCCGCCCGGGATCGGGATACCAGGAGCGCTGAAGACTTGGCCGCTGCCATCAACATTCGCATATACGACGTCCAGCTCCGCGCCAATCACAATGTTATTGGACATCTGATAGTTGTAACCGGCGTAGACGCCACCAAGGAACCCGTCGGGATCTGTGTCGACAAAGCCCGGCCCACCGATTTCGTCTATGTTGCCATTCCCCCAAGCATAGCCTGCCTGTAGGCCGACATACCCACCCGTCCAGCTAAAGACCGGCGCGGCTTCTGCAACGATGGCATCGGCAGCATACGCCGACGAAGCCAGCAGAGACAACGACAGACCAAGAAGCAGCTTCTTCATAGGTGATCTCCTGTAACTAACCTTTTTGGTAGCAGAGCGCGCCGATTGATGCAGTTGTTTTTCTGCCACAGTTGGCCGAATTCAAATCGGCCGCCCGCACTTACATGAGAACCTTATGCCAACTCGCTGGTGGCGATCGGATCGCCCCTCGCCACAGTGGGCAACTGCTCGGCCACCCAAACTGTCCGGAACCTTCAGGCCGGGAACACTCATTCCGGTATCCCAGAATTAACATCGAGGAGGGTACGATAAAGGCTGTCGACCTCCTTGTCGTCGAACGCCTCGGTCAGCTCGCTTTCCGCAATCCCCTCAGCCTCCGCGTCGGCGATTAGGCGCTTTGCGAGCTGCTCGATCTCCGCTCGCTCTTTCGGCGCACCGGCGTCGGATAGATCGTGTTTTTTTATCCATTGGTTCAAAAATAGGACGGCCGGCTTGCTCATTCGGAAACACCTGGGGCAAAGTGCACGACGGCATCGACCAGCGTCCGATATAGGCTATCAACCTCTTCGTCGATCTCTTCGCGCTCGATCGTCAAGGCTTTAGCGTCGGCATACAATTTGTGTATGTACTCACTTACCGAAACGGCGTCGGTTTTAGCCGTTTCGGGGAAATTGTTGCCGATCCAGCGATCGAGAAAGTTGACGCCGCGTGTGCTCATGAAGCCTAAGCTCGATCCAGCGCTTAGGTTCCAGCAGGGCGCTCGACGGCAGCTTCGTCGACCTCGGCTTCCATTTCGTCGTTGACAGTCTTGGTCTTGCCGAAGGCGGCCACCGGCTCACCGTCAAAGCCCTGCAGCCACGCGTCGGCATGCTCTCCCCAGTAGGCTGGCACCGCACGTCTCCTTGCCATCCTTGCTCGCTTGGGCGTACATCCAGGCGTAGGTGGCGCGCTCCTGATCTTTCCTAGCCACGGCCATCTGTGTCATCCTCTCGGAAGTCCTGCAGTGAGGCGTGGCGCAGGTCATCCTCGCCGCGCAGGTGCTTTACGCGGCCGATCAGCCCCGGCTTGACCCATTGCGTCGCAGGCCGCTTCATGACGCCCTTGGGCGCCGTGCCTGGGTGCTCTTGGACGCGTTTCCATAGCCTCTCGCGCATTTCCCGGTTCAAGGTGACGAACGCGCTGCCGACATAGCGCCCTGTGCCCCGCTCGGCCATGAGAGCGAAAGCCGGCTTGCCCGCTTCACGCTCGACGCCGAGCAGATCGAACTCGTCGATCGCATAGCACTTGGCCTTCAGCCAGTTGGCTGACGGACCGCTGCGGTATTTGCTGTCCTTCCGCTTCGACACCATGCCTTCAAGTCCGGCTTGGTCGAGCAAGTGGAGGATCGCCTTGGCTTCGCCGGGCAGAGGCTCGCTGAACTGAATACGCCGCCCGGGCTTGATCATGCTGGCCAGGATCTCGCGCCGCACCTCAAGCGCCATGTCGCGCAGATCGTGCCCATTGAGGTGCAATCGAAGGCGACGAAATAGAGGTCTTGCTGTCGGCGGGTGATCGCTTTGCGCAGATCGCCGAAGTCCGAAAAGCCAGCTTCGTTCAAGACGATGATCTCACCGTCGACAATCGCGCTTTCGGCACCAAGACTCTTTGCCTCCCCCACCAGGTCGCGATATTTCGCAGTCCAGTCGTGGCCGTTGCGCGTATAAATGCGTGTGCCGTCTTCATCGATGATCATCTGCGATCGGTAGCCGTCGAACTTGACCTCGTGGGTCCAGCCTTCACCCTCGGGAGGGTTCTCCACAAGGGTCGGCATCAACGGCTCGATGAACTTCAAACGCATGCACTGATCCGCCCTCCGGCGATTCAATAAGATTGAGCTAAAATAGTTCCGAAACCGGAAATCAGCCTCTTGGGTGCAACAAACACGTCAACTCGGCGTTGCGGGATGAGCGAAGGAGGAATCGATATGGCCGACGACAAGAGCAAGCGGGACTTTCGCGATCGGGACCGGGTCTCGGCCGATGAGGATTATGAAGTCGAGTATTTCGCAGCCAAGGCCGGGATCACCCCGCAGCAGGTCAAGGAATTGATCGCGAAGCACGGCAACCAACGCGAAACGCTGGAGCGAGAAGCGAAGGCTCTGCGGAAATAATGACCAGGCTATCGGATCTCGGCAGACCAATAATTGGGCACCGACATGACGGCCCGCCCGCGAGCGAACTCGCGCATTTCCTCCCTTGCCCTGTTTGCGGGCAACAGATCGATATGCGCGATTTTCGCCAGGTCGCTTATCATGCCGATCCGGATCACGATCAGCCTCTCGAACTAGACGCTTAGGAACACAAGTGCCGAAATACCACGTTGAGGAAATGGATGGCGATACCGTGACGGCTACCCACATCGTGCACGCGACAACGCCGATCAGGGCGGCGCGGGAAGCGACGGAGCGCGACGTCACCCTGCGCACCAGCGAACCCATTTGGATCAGGGTTGCCGACGAGAAGCGCGGGCACGTCTTCGAATACTGTTTCAGCCTGTAGCTGGCGATCCAACCCGGCTGAGTTTGGATGGCATACCATGCCGTCGACTTCGATACGCAAGTTCGACTATGACCCGAACACCAGGGTTCTCTCGGTTTGGTTTGTAGCGAGCGGGAAGCATTACGAGTTTTTGGACGTACCTGCTGAGGCCGTTGCCGCGTTCAAAGCTGCCTTTGCCAAGGGCGTCTATTTTAACAGCCACATCCGCAATCGTTATGCATTCCGGCTCGCGGCAGGGAGGGCAGCAGCCGCATCGGGCGATTGACAGAATTTCAGATTCGAGGCGGCCCGCGCCATCGCAGGGGAGCAACTGTGCGAATTGACCAGGTTCCGAGGGCAAACGAAAAGCCGGCCGGCCGGGCCAGCGGGCGCGTATTATACTAAGCTAGGTGCTGGGCCTATTTGCCCATCATCATCGCAGTTTTGCAGAAGTTTCATGGACCTGTCGGACAGGTCTGCCACGACGCGTGACCCACGGCGACGGGTCGGCAAACAGCGCACTCCTGCGCATCCACTGGGCTTACGAAGTCGGTCGGCTGCTCTGCGATCATAGTGCCTTGTCGGAGAACCGCGCTGAGCTCCGCGCAGTCACCGGTCCTGCAATACGGCCGGATCTATGATCAAAGCGCTGAGCAGGAGCCATTCGGGGTCTACGCCTGCCGCCCGGTATTTATTGTCACAAAAAGGGGAACAACGGCAGCTCGGCCGTGTTGGGAGCACAACATGCATTTCGTCAAAGTGCTTTTGGCTGCGATCGCCATCGGTCTCATCAGCCCGGGGGCAATGGCTCAGACCGCGACGACGTCCCCGCAGGAATTTGTCAAAGCAGCTGCGAGTTCAGACATGTTCGAGATCCAGTCGAGTGAGTTGGCGCTGCGGAAATCGAAGACATCACGAGTGAAGGAATTCGCTCGCATGATGATCAAGGACCACACGAATTCTTCCAAGCGGCTCATTGCGGCGGCAAAGAAGGACGACGTCGCAGTGGCACCGGAGATGACAAGCAAGCATGCTGCCCAATTGGAAGCATTGAGCAACGACAGCAGCGGGGCGTTCGATAACGCCTACGTCGACGCCCAGGTTGCAGCGCACCAGGAAGCCCTGACGCTGATGACCTCCTATGCGGAAAACGGTCAGGAAAAACATTTGGCGGCCCATGCGAAAAAGACCGCGCCGGCTCATCCGGCAGCATTTCAAACATGCCCAGCAACTGAGCAAGAGCGGTTCTCAGGGCTGAGTGGATCTGGCCACGACGTTGGTTCTTCGCGGCGCTGTGGAGTCTGTGCCAACCCTCTGGCACTGCCTCCGCCCCCAGGGACGCTGCAACCTTCAAGCGGTCGTCGATGCAGGCTCTAAAGGGTGCGTCGCTCAGGTAGTCCGGCGTGCAAGCACCAGCGTCGTCGAATTTGCCAAACGAACAGGAGACCTGACATGCCAAAGCAAAACGAGACCTCGCATTCGAGACGAAGTGACTTCGCCAATGATGAACCCATTCGCCCGGAGGATGCCGCCGTGTTGGACAGCCCCGTGGGCCACGAAGACAGGCACGGCGCGGAGCCAGGTTTCGGGGGAGCCGACGATGTCGACCAGCCGATCGGCGCAAGGCCCCGCAGCGAAATTACCGGTCGTCATGATGAAGGGGCAGGCGCCAATGAGACGATCGACGGCTTAAGCGAAACCGAGGAACTGACCCGCAGCTACGCCGAGGACATACCAACCGGTGACAATGATGAGGAGGAGGAAGACATCCCTGTCTTCGAAAGAGGCCGAAGCAACACCGAACTCTGAGCGCGCCAGGTTGAACCCCGCACGGTGAGGAACATGACAATGAGCACATTCGGACTTCGGGTTGCGTCTTTGGGGCTCCGGGCTTTTTTGGGACTGGCGGCCTCGCTGACTTTGGGCGTCGAGGCATCTGCGCAGACAAGTCAGCCCGCGCAGCAATCCGGCGACTCGTCGCAAACAGCCAAGCAGGGTCGACTGCCGGCGCAAGGATCGTCGCCGACCGCCAAGGATGATGTCGGCGTTGACGTCTCGCTCGGCCGGCCGGAGGTGAAGCAACAGGTTGCAAGACATCTGGGAGTGGCTGAGACCGAGTTGCCACTGGCGGTGCACGTGCCGATCGCGCTCGCTTCGCAAGTCTGCGGGCAAGAGGTATTTACCGCCCGCGCCAATGTAAACCGAAGCTGCACCGCGACGAAATTCATTCCGGAAATCGCCGAGGCGGCACGCAACCATCCACAAACCTCCGCGGTACCGGAGCAGTAGCACCGAAAATGTCCGAACCCGGCGCGACGGTCGTGCCATGCTTACCCGAGGGTAGCGCTCCAACCCGGGGTAAATCAGCCAGCCCCACCGCCGTCTGTTTTTGGCGGCATGCATGATGGCGTTCGCCGCCATCTCTTAACCAATGTGAATGCTGTTGCTCCGCAGCCACGCTACGAGATCCTGTCCGAAGCGGAGGCAGGCAGATGCCACTGGAATCCCTGATCGATCAATATGTGAGCAGCCGCAAGCGGCGGGGTCTTTTGTCGATACGGCACGCTCTCGAGGCGTTGAAAGAGGCCGTTCCGGCGCTGTCGATCGGCGAAAGCCATCTTGTCAATATGATCGCCGAGCGAGCGCTCGCCTTTGGCCTCGCCATCCACTTCGATCATTCCGGCGAGAATGCCGGGTAAGACATCCACGAGCGTCTGCTGATGCTACAGGACGAGGAACTCGGTGTTCGCGTAGCTTCATTGCCTGGTGGGCGGATCTTTCCGAGGCTGCTCCCATCCGTGTTCTGGGCGGGTGGTTAAAGTCGCCGAAGCGATGCCACGGCGTGCACCGAGCCCACCCCGGCGTTGGACAAGCTCCCCCAGCTTTCGCCAGTTGGAGCTTTCGTCTACTCGCAGCAGCCCTAGCGAGGCTCGATCAGCCTCCGCGTTGGGCGGTCTCGGGTTTTGCTCCAGCGGGCGGTTCGGGCCGGCGAATTGAGGTTGAAAGGAGAAGATGATGACGGACAACAAAACCGAGCGTGATTTTCGCGACAGGAACCGGGTCTCGTCCAACGAACGCAACGAACTCTTCCATTTTGCCCAGCAGAACGGCATCACGCCTGAGCAGGTGATGGAGCTCATCAAAGCCGCCGGGAATGACCGCGCCTCGTTGCGGCTGCGAAGGAATTGAAATCAGTTTCCCGGGGCGGCTCGCTTACGGCATGAAGCCTCGCTGCCGAGGAGAACCTTGAGCCGTGGTGAGAATTTGAGTGTAGCATCATCCTGACGCACACGCGGAGCAGGTCGAGCGTGAAAGTGAAAATTGTACCCCTGCCCAACATGCGGCAAGCGCTGGAGGTTCGAGGCTGCGCAGATCGGCTATGGTCACCCCGAACCATAATCCACTCCAACCCGAGTCCTGGACGCACGGCGTGGCACCGAGCCTACTTCCTGCCGTCGTTCAATAATAATCCCGCGCCGCAGTCAGCCAGCGAGATCACCGTCGTCTGCCGGACGCGTGTCGGCTTCCAAACTGACAACGCACAGCCTTTGTAGCGACGCTTTCCAGCCACGATCACCTGCGCAGCTTTGCCGCGCTCGCTGCGCACCAATAAATTCCATCTCCTTCCCTCACACTGATCTTGTTCAGGCGGTCGTTTTGCCGCTGCGGTAGGCGCTGTCCTTCCGCTTCGATCGCGGTAGCGCCCAGTATCAACGCTGCCAGATCAAACCGCACAATCAGCACCTCAAAGCTGATCAGCAGAAGCAGCAGTGAATCAGGACCTCGTCGATCAGGGTCAAAGGGCCAAGCACATATGTCTGGGCACGGTGACCGTGGCATAGCCGGCGCTGCAATGACGGCGTCGGTGCCCGTCTTGTGGAGCCGGAAAGCCCAACTTAGAAAACAGTCGGCGGTGCCGATCTCGAAGAAATTCTAGCCCGGCACGGTGAACAGGCTGGGGGCCGCATCGCGATCTAGGGTTCAGCACAACTCCGGCGGCATCGAGACGATCGACCTCAGCCCGGTCGGCGGCCCTCGGCCACGTCCATGACCAGCACGCGCAGCATGGTCAGCTGGCGCTTACCCTCCATGGCGCGCCCGTCGGCGACGGTCTGTCTCTTTCGGCTCAGGAAAACGTCACTCTGAGTTTGCTAAACGCGGTGCTGGACCGGTTACCACGCGTCAGATCTGGATCATCACCTTGCCGGCCTCGATTCTCAACGGATAGATCGCGAGCTTGACGCAGACCGGCGCGCCCTTGACCTGGCCGGTCGCAGAGCGGCCAATGTGCTTCAAGGCATTCGATGACGTCGTCGATCACCAGCCCTTCGGCTAGATGCGCCTTCTCATGGGTCCAATATCCGTCGGTGGCGAAGAGCTCGTCATCGGGCGAGCGGCAAACCGCGAGGATCGAAGCAGATGACATCCTCTTCCTCGATGTCATCGACCGCGCACGCTTCAATCCAGTCGGCCATCTCCGGCTCCCGCACCATCCGCTATGGCTATTCAGCCGCCGCCGACATATCCACCTGGTGAAATTCGCCGCGATAGGGTCTGGCTGTCGGCGGCAATTCGCGCTTGAGATAAAAATCCTCGTACCGCAGCTGCTTCAGCAGCACCGGCCAGACCTCGCGATAGGCATGCCACATCGATGGGTTCGCTACCGGCAGGTCGTGCTTGATCAGCTCGTGCAGCCTCGGCAGCGCATGATAGGGC
Source organism: Mesorhizobium sp. C264A (assembly GCF_040324515.1). Lineage (NCBI taxonomy): Bacteria > Pseudomonadati > Pseudomonadota > Alphaproteobacteria > Hyphomicrobiales > Phyllobacteriaceae > Mesorhizobium > Mesorhizobium sp. C264A. The sequence goes on from NZ_JAMYVY010000001.1 coordinate 2,277,178, forward strand.
ACCATCGGGAACATGTGGTGTTCGACGTGATAATTCATGTTCCAGTAGATGAAGCGGCTGACCGGGTTCATGTAGACGGTGCGGGTGTTCAGCCGATGGTCGACCACGTTGTCGGCCAGGCCGATATGCTGCAGCAACCCTGTCAGCACCATGTGCCAGCTGCCATAGAGGCGCGGCAGGCCGATCAGCACCAGCGGCAGCAGCGACCACGTGAACAGCGTCAGCCCGACTGTCGCCGCATAGATGGCGACATGCCAGCGCGCAGCGATCACCGCCTTGTGCTGCTCCATCTCGGGGATATAGCTCTTCTCTTCATCGGACAGCTTGCCGAACGCCTGGCGCACCAGCGCCGGCAGCGAATAGCGGAAATCGAGAATACCGGTGAAGGCGAGCGCCGCCCGCAGCAGATCTGGGGGGCGCATGACGGCGATTTCGGCATCGCGGCCGACGATGATGGTATCGGTGTGATGGCGGGCATGGCTCCAGCGCCATTGCACGGGGTTGCGCATCAGCATGAAGCTTGAGATCTGGTAGACGACATCGTTCATCCAGCGCGTCCGGAACGCGGTACCGTGGCCGCATTCGTGCCAGCGCGAGTCGCTGGACGAGCCGTAAAGCACGCCATAGACGAACAGGAACGGCACCACCCACCACGTGGCCCAGAACCATACGATGCCGGCGGCCGACACCAGGATCGCGGCGACCCAGATGATCGTGTCGCGGATCGCCGGCCCGTCGGAGCGTTGCATCAACTCCTTGATCGCCTTGCGCGGGACATCGGTGTGATACCATTCGGCCGAAGCCAATCCGGTCTCAATGGCGCGCTTGGTGCTTTCACCGACCAGGCTGTAGTCGCGCTTCCTGCTTGCCGTCATCGTCATCTCCGCTTTCCCGCCTGCGCTCCGCAAGGGCCGCCTGGGGCCGGCCGGGCCGCGCCTGCTTCCGTATTCCGGCGCACTTCCCGCCCGCCGCGGCAACCGATCGTGCGTTTCAAGCCGGTCACGCCTGCAGTCTCGCAAAAGCGCCCGACGGCGCAGGGTAATCCTGTTGCGGCTGCCGGGCGATCGATCCTATCCTCGCTTCCGCTTGGGCGATCTGGCCGGCACCGTCGAGCACCCGGAACACGGCGTCATAGGAGCGGCTTTCGCCATGGTCCAGCCAGATCATCTCGCCCCGTTCGCGCGCGGCGAGATTGCCCAGAACATGATGCGTCGAAGGTTCGATTCCCAACGCATATAGGCCGGCCTGGAAGTTCTGCCACTGATAGGTGCAGGGCAGCTGATCCTTGCGGGTAACGACCTCGAAGCCGAGGCCCAGGTGGTCATTGACGACGGCCACCGGCACCTCGCCCGCCGCATCGGAGCCAAGCTCGTGCTCCCAGACCTGCTCGCTGAACCCCAGCTGCGGCGCCGGCACGGTTCGGTAGCCGACTTTCTGCGCCTCGTAGCGTTCGCCGGCGTGCGCCGCCCAGACGACATCCCGGATCGGCGCCAGGTAGCGCGAACCCTCGTCGAGCAAGGGATGGCTGACATTGACGTGATAGAAATACATATGCGGCGTGCGGCTGAAACCGTGATTGACGACGCGGTCCGACAGGCGGATCTCGCTGCCGCCGACATCGGCCTCGATGCGGCGCAGCAAATGGAGATCCTCGCCGAACACGGTTGCCTGCTGGACGATGCCTTCCGCCCACAGCACGCAGCGGTCGCCGTCCCAGGCCTCGCCGTAGCCGGTCAGCCGCGCCGGCACGGTGCCGATGCGGCCATGCAGCGAGTGCAATACCCGCTTGCGCCCGGGATAATTGTAGCTTTCGGCCGGCACGTCTTGCCGGCCCAGTATATGATCGAGGCCGCAGGTGACGAGCAGCCCCGAGAACGACCGGCCAAAGGCGAAACCGTCCTCCCCTTCATGCTCGTGCAGTCCGGGGTGGCGAAAGCCGCTCGGCGAATGCCAGCCGATCGCCTGGCCCCGGAAGTCGCAATCGGCGATATCAAGCGCCCGGTCGACCAGCGCCGTGAAGCGCAGGCCGGAGCCGGTGCGGAACTCGAGCATCCGGATGCCGCGCTCCACGCCGTCGCCGAGCGTCATAAGCCGCACACCGGCAAACTGCGACAGCATGCCGGACCGCTCGGCCACCTGCCTTCGCGACAGCGTCTTGCCGTAAAGCTCTACCATGCGACGTCCTTCACTTTGCCCGCCTCCTTGAGCAAGGCCGACATGTCGGCGCCGGTGATGATGCTTTCCACCGTCAACAGGTCGGTGTCGGCGACCGTCTGTTCCGCGACGATTTCGCCGCGGCGCATGACGATGATGCGGTCGGCGACCTGGAACACGTGGTGGATGTTGTGGGTGATGAGCAGCACCGAGTGGCCGGCGTCGCGCACCTCCTTGACGAAGCGCAGCACGCCGTGGGTTTCCTCGACGCCAAGATTGTTGGTCGGCTCGTCGAGTATGATCACCTTGGCGGCGAACTGCATGGCGCGCGAGATCGCGATCGATTGCCGCTCACCGCCCGAGAGCGTGCTCACCAGTGCATCGGCATCGAGCTTTTTCGAAATGCCGACCCGCTTCAGCAGCGCCGAGGCGGCGTTGCGAAGCTTGGCGAGATCGAGCGGCGCGAACACGCCGAGCCAGCCGAAATTGACCGGCTCCCGGCCCAGGAAAAGATTGCGCGCGATGCTGAGGTCCGGCGCGAGCGATGTGTCCTGATGGATGGTCTCGATGCCGAGGTCCATCGCGTCGCGCGTCGAGCGGATCGATGCCTTCTCGCCGCGCACGAAGATGTCGCCGTGGTCGGCCGGGAAGACGCCGGAGATCGCTTTGATCAGCGTTGACTTGCCGGCGCCATTGTCGCCGAGCAGGGCAACCACCTCGCCTTCGTTGAGGGTGAACGAGGCGTTCTTCAGCGCACGCACGTTGCCGAAGGACTTTTGCAGGTCTTGCAGACGCAGCACTTCCATCGTCAGCTCCTTGCGGCGTTCTTCTGCAGCAAAGCGTGCAGGATGAGCATGGCGAGGATGATGACGCCGACGAAGATGTTGTATGCCAAGCCCGGCACGCCGATCAGCACGATGCCGTTGCGGATGGCGCGCAGCATCAGCGCGCCGACGATGGTGCCGAGGATGGTGCCGCGCCCGCCGGTGAGCGCCGTGCCGCCGACCACCACCATGGCGATCACTTCGAGTTCGTAGCCGGTGCCGGCCACCGGCGAGGCGGCCGAAATCCGGAACGCGCTGATCATGCCGGCCAGCCCGGCCACCACCGAGGTCAGGATGAACAGCCAGATCTTGACCGCGTCGGCCGGCACGCCGCGCGCCACCGCTGCGTTGCGGTTGCTGCCGATGGCGCTGATCCAGTTGCCGAGCTTGGCGTAGCGCAGGATGTAAATCGCCAGCAGCGACAGGCCGATGAACCACCAGAGCGAGGTGTAGAACCGGAACGAGCCTACATTGAAGCTGCCGGCAAGCAGCGTGACGAAGAAGCCGGGCTGGTCCCACGACTTCAGGGGGAATCCCTGCGTGATGTAGAGCGCCGCGCCGCGCACGACGAGCAGCATCGACAGCGTGACCAGGAACGAGGAAATGCCGATCTTGGTGACGATCAGCCCGTTGATGGCGCCGATCGCGATGCACAGCACAAGCCCGGCCAGGAGGGCGACGCCGATGTCGATACCGCCATTCTGCACCAGCAGCATCACCACGACGGGCGCAAGGCCGAACACGGCGCCGACCGACAGATCGAACTCGCCCGCCGTCAGCAGCAGCGTCATGCCGAGAGCGATGATGCCGAGCTCGGGCAGGAACGCCATCATGTTGGATATGTTGAGCGGCGACAGGAAGTTGCCGTCGGCGATGGCGAAAACCACGAGCAGCACGATGAGGATGATGAGCGAGGAGAATTGCGGCGAACGCAGCAGCGCAGACCTGCCCTTCGCTCGCTGCGTGTCGTCGTCTGCTGTGATTGCCATATCTGTCAGGACCATGCGTTTCGTCCGGCGCCCGCCATTTCGGGGCGGGCGCCGATTGTCGTCACTTGTTGTAGAGTTTCAGGATCGGCTCGACGCTCGAGGCGTCGTAGAGGCTGAATGTGTGAATGTCGTAGCCGACCGGCTCGCCAGAGGCCGCAAGCCCGAGCAGCGCCACCGGCATGAAGCCCTGCGCCGACGGGTACTGCCAGGCCGCAGCATTGACGAAGCCGGACTTGACCGCCTCGGCCGTCTCCTTTGAGTTGCCCCAGCCGACGACCGGGACCTTGCCGGCCGACACACCGGCCCCGTCGAAGACGCGTTTGATGCTTGCTGCCACGGAATCGCCCAGTGCAATGATTGCCGGCGGATTGTTGGCGACCATGTAGTCGGTCATCTTGGCGATGATGCCGGCCGGGTCGGTGCCGCAATCGACCACGTCGTACTTGATGCCGAGCGGATCGAAGACGCTGGCGATGCCCTCGGTCTCGAGCTGCTGGTAGCTGGCGCCCGGCACTTCGACCGGCAGGAACACCTTGTCGCCCTGCTTCACCATCTTGTGGTCGACGAGATACTTGGCCCAGATGACGCCCGCTTCCCTGAGGTCGGCCCCGACATAGGCCTGCCGCCCGGTCGCCGGATCATCGGTGTTGAAGAACACGATCGGTATGCCGGCGGCCTTGGCGGCCTTCACCTCCTCCGTCCACAGGCCGGGCTGAGCCGAGGTGGTAGCGATGCCGTCCGGCTTGGCGGCGAGCGCCGAGTTGAAAGCCTCCTTCTGCGCCGCCATGTCGCCGCCGCTGAACGAGATCTTGCAGGTCACCTTGAGCTGGTCGCAGGCCTTGGTCGCGCCGGCATTCCAGTCGATCCAGAACGCGTCCGAAGGGCCACCATGCGACAGCAGATAGAAGGTCTTCTGGCCGTCCTGCGCGAATGCCGGCAGGCTCAAGGAGACCCCGGCTACCAGCGTTGCCGCGGCAGCCACTTTCAATGCGAATTTCAACATTCATTCCTCCCTTGGTTGGAGTTGCGCCGCCATGCGCCGGCGGCGCAACCGGCGCTCACAGCCCGTTGGCGCGGAACTTCCCGTCGAGGAATTTCTTCGCGCGCGGCACGTCGTCTTCCGAGAGATGCTCGATGATGACCGGGATGTTTGGGTGCTTTTCCGCCAGCCGCTGGAGATAGAGATCGTAATTCAGCGAGCCCAGCCCGGGCGCCGGCAGCTCGATCTCGCCGACGCCGCGGAACGTGTGGCTCTCCATCGCATCCTCGTCGCCGATGTCGGCATGCTTTTCCGACTTGTCGCTGCCCGAACGCTTGACGTCCTTGGCATGCGCGATCTTGATCTTGTCGGTCAGCGTATCGAACACCTGGTTCAGGATCTGGTCCATCCGGTCGATGTTGTGGGTTTCGAAATAGTTGGTCGGATCCATCAGCAGGCCGAGGCCCGGATGGTCGACCTGGGCGAACATCTTCACCGTCTCCTCGACCGAACCGACGACATTGTTGACATAGGTTTCGAGCAGGAACACCGCCCCATGGTCGTAAGCCGTCTGGGCAAGCTCCGAGATCACCTTGCGGCATTCCTCGAATCCTTCCTCGGTCTTGTTCTTGGGGTGATGCACCCAGTCGGATTCGGTGTTGTAGGTGCCGGTCTCCGAGATCACGTAGGGCGAGCCGAAGGCGCGCGCATTGCGGATGATTTCCTTGAGATAGCCGACGCGCTTGTCGCGCTCGACTTTATCGGGGTGGATAATGTTGGTGTAGCCCGACACGCAGCAGATCGGCAGGTTGTTGTCGCGGAAGACGTCGCGCACCTGCTTGGCCTTTTCCTCAGTGATCTGCCCGGCCGACAGATCGATATCCCTGAAATGCAGGTCGAGCTGCACCGTGTTGAAGCCGAGTGCACGGATGCGGCGGGCGGCCTCCGCGAGCTCATAGGGGAAATAGCCGGTGAAGATACCTGCCTGCATCATGATGTGAACTCCTCCCGGTAAGCGATTCAGCCGCCACACTATTCGGCGGCATGTTCAGTCGATCGATATCTCGGACAGTTTGACGGTGCGGCCTTGCGCCATCGAGCGGTAGCCCGCCTCGACCAGTGCCATTGTCTTGACGTTATCGGCGACGGAGAGCGCCGGCGGCGCGCCTGTCTTCACCGCATGCTGCAATTGCTCCATCACGCCGATGAAGGCATGCGGGAACCACATCGTGTCCCAGCTCGGGCTGACCCATTCGCCGCCGGTCGTCTCGGTCGAGGCATAGGTCAGCGTCGAGGCCACGCCTTTCGGCCAGCCGATCGTGCCTTTGGCGACACCCTTGGTGCCGTCGACGCGCCAGTTGATGTGCTGGTCGTCCTCATAGCCCTCCTGGCGCGGTCCGGACCAGACATCCTCCAGCGACACGGCGAGCACGCCGGAGGGAAAGCGCAGCGTCGAGACGGTGATGCCGTCGCTATGCTCGAATGTAGTGCGCGGGTCCTTGCGTGTCAGCGTGGCGATTTCCGAGGGATCGCCGAACAGGAAGCGCAGCACGTCGAGATGATGCACGCTCATATTGGCGAGCGTCAGCCGGTCGTAGTCCTGAAGGAAAGTCTGCCAGTGCGGGATCGCATGCATGTCGATCTGCGCAAAGACGATGTCGCCCAGTGCGCCGCTGTCGATGATCTGCTTCAGGACGCGCATCGATTGGTCGTAGCGCATGTTCTGATTGACCGAGAGTATCTTGCCGGACTTGGCTGCCTCGTCGCGCAGCTTCACGGCTTCATCGACCGACAGCGCCAGTGGCTTCTGCGCCAGGATCGCCTTGATGTGGGGCTGCTTCAGCGCATGGCGGATCAGCGCCGGCTGCTGGTCGGGTGGAAAGGCAAGGTCGACGATCTCGACCTCGGAATCCTCGATCAGCTGTTCCGGTGTGTCGTGGATGGTCGGAATGCTCCAGCGTGCAGCCACCTTCTCGGCGCTGGCCTTGGTGCGCGAAGCGATGGAGACGACTGGGAAACCGGCCTGCGCATAGGCGGCAAGATGGCATTCGGCCATGATCATGCCGGCGCCGATGCAGCCGATCCGGTATTCGCTGGTGCGGACCTTCACGTCCGGCTCGAAGCCTTCGCTCGCCATGTCTTCCTCCCGCAATTCTGTTTTCGCAGCCGCGATCATCTCGCCAACGCGCCTCCGTCCTGCCCGAAATAATGCACCCGGGCCGGCTCGCAGGATATCGCTACCACCGCATCCGGCCTGATGTCGGGCTGGCCGCGCAGCAGCGCCTTCAGCCGCGCCTCTCCGGCGGCGAGCGTTACCACCGTGTAGCCGCCAAGGGGCTCGACCTCGAATACGCGCGCCGGGCGGCCAGCGCCCCCTTCGACCCAGGGCCCGACCTTGATGTCCTCCGGCCTGAGCCCGATTTCGATCGCGTCGGCCGGAGCAGCGCGATCGTCGATGCTGACCGTGCCTTCGGCGGCCTCGAGGCCATCTTCGCCGCGAACGGATTTGAGGATGTTCATCATCGGCGAACCAAGCAGTCGCGCCACATAGGTGTTCGCCGGGCGGTCGTAGATCTCGGACGGGGCGCCGATCTGTCGGATCCTGCCATTCTCCAGAATCGCGATGCGGTCGGCGATCGACATCGCCTCTTCCTGGTCATGGGTGACGTAGATCAGCGTCTTGCCGAGTTCGCGCTGGATGCGCTTGAGCTCGACGCGCGTTTCCTCGCGCAGCCGCGCATCGAGCGCAGAGATCGGGTCGTCCATCAGATAGGCGTTCGGGTCGCGCACCAGGGCGCGGGCTATCGCCACGCGTTGCCGCTCGCCACCGGAAAGCTGCGCCGGCGGCTTGTGCAGAATATGGCCGATGTGGAGCTTGGCGGCCACATCGGCGACACGCGTTTCGATCTGGGCCTCGGCGACCTTGCGCTCGACCAGCGGGAAACGCACATTTTCGCGCGCGCTCATATGCGGGAACAGCGCCAGGTTCTGGAACACCATGGCGACATTGCGCTCGGCCGGCGAGACGGTGTTGACCGGTTTGCCGCCGATCAGGATCTCTCCGGCGTCAGGCGTCTCCAGCCCGAGCACCAGGCGCAGGATTGTCGATTTGCCCGCCAGCGGCGGCCCGAAGAAGCAGAAGAATTCGTTGTCATTGACGGTGAACGAGGCGTCGTCGACGGCGAGCGTCGTGCCGTAACGCTTGCTGACATTGCGAAAGACGATATCGGCCATGTCAACCTGCCTTCATCGCAATGCCGCTGCGGGCATCGAAGACACGCACGGACGATGCCACGGGGGCGACGACGGCAAGCTCGCCGATCGACAGTCCGACAGCATTGTCGAACACCGCCTTCACGGCGGTCTCGCCATCGCCGAGATGGACGATGGTCCTCGCGCCGATCCGCTCGACGAAGCTCACCGGCATGGCGAGGCCCTGCCCGCTCTGCACCAGCGACACCTGTTCGGGCCGGAAGCCGTAAAGCACCTCAGAGCGCGATCCGCGCAAGGTGGCGGCCAGCGCATCCGGCAGCGTCGGCGTGACCCCCAGTGGCCCGAGATCGACCACCAGGCCCCGGTCGCTCTCCGCCGGCCTTCCCTTCAGCAGGTTCATGCCCGGAGCGCCGATGAAGCGGGCGACGAAGACATTGGCTGGATTGTTGTAGACTTCCAGGGGCGTTCCCACCTGCTGCAGCACGCCGTGATCCATGACGGCAATGCGGTCGGCCATGGTCATGGCCTCGAGCTGGTCATGGGTGACGTAGACCATCGTCTGCCTGAACTGGCGCTGCAGCTGCTTGAGCTCGGTCCGCATTACCGCCCGGAAGGCGGCGTCTACATTGGACAGCGGCTCGTCGAGCAGGAAGATCGCCGGCTCCATGATCGCCGAGCGTCCGATTGCCACCCGCTGCAGGATGTTGACCGAGAGCCGGTCGGCCTTGCGGTCGAGCAGCGGCGTCAACTGCAGCAGCTCGGCGACGGCGCCGACGCGGCGGTCGATCTCGGCTGTCGCCGCACCGTGCATCCGCGGCCCGTAGGCAAGGTTCTGGCGCACCGTCATGTGGGTGAAGATGGCGTAGTTCTGGAAAACGAAGCCGACGCCGCGGCGGCCCATGGGCACGCCGGCCATGTCGCGCTCGCCAAACAGGATCTTGCCGCTGGTCGGCTCTTCCATGCCGGCGATCATGTTCATCGTCGTCGACTTGCCGCAGCCCGAAGGCCCGAGCAGCGCCATGAACTCGCCATCGGCGATGTCGAGGTCCATGGTCTTCAGCGCCGTGAACTCGCCAAAGGTCTTGACCAGGTTGCGCAGCTGGATCGCGCTCATGCCGGCACCAGCCTTGCGCGCGCCATGCGCTTCATGGCGAATACGGCAACGATCGAAAGCACGACCAGGATGGCCAGCGCGATCGCCGCCACATAGCCCCAGATCAGGTCCTGCGTCGTGACCTTGTAGATGTAGACGGAGATCGTCTCCGTGGCGACGCCGGGGCCGCCGCCGGTCATGATGTAGAGCGTGTCGAAGATCTTGAAGTTCTCGATGACGCGGATCGCCAGCGCGATGATGACGATCGTCTTCATCTTCGGCAGCACGATGGTGACGAAGCGCTGCCACGGGTTGGCGCCGAGCAGGGTCGCCGCCTTGATCTGGTCCTGCGGCACGCCGACCAGGCCGGCAAGCAGGATCAGGAACATCAGCGGCGTCCACTGCCAGATATCGGCGATGATCACCGCGATCAGCGCCAGTGTGGGGTCAGACAGCCAGGCGATGGTGACGCGGGAACCGCTGAGTGCCGACAGGATGTCGTTCAGCGGCCCGCCCGACTGGAACAGCATGAAGAACATGTAGCCGGCCACCGCCGGAACCACCATCATCGGCATCAGCAGGATCGAATAGAAGACCCGCTTGCCCGGAAAATCGTCCGCGAACAGCGTCGCCAATGCCAGGCCAAGCAGGAATTCGACGGGCACGCACACGACCATGACGATGGCCGTGCGCCTCAGCGCGCTCCAGAAGCGCGCATCGGCGGCAAGGTCGGTGTAGTTGGCGAAGCTGTTCCACATCTCCCATGCGTTCCACCAGCCGAGGCCGGAGAGCGGCGACCAGTCGGTGACGCTGATGTAGAGCTGCATCAGCAGCGGGAAGACGGAGATGAAGAGCACCAAAACCTGCGCCGGCAGCGTCAGCCGGAATCCCAGCCGCGCTCCCTCGTCCCGCAGCGCGGGCTTGCCAAGCGCGGCCTTTGCGTCCTTTGAGACAGTCACGGTCACCGCGCTCATTGCTTGAGCGCGCCGAACGTCAGTCCGCGCACCAGATGGCGCTGGATGGCGATGCCCATGATGACCGGCGGCACCGCGGCGATAAGACCGAGCGCGGCCTTGGCGCCATAGAGCTGCCCGGTCATCGAGGAGGACAGCGAGGCCATGTAGACCGGGATCGTCACCCATTCACGCGTCGTCAGCAGCAGCGCGATCAGATAGTCCGACCAGTTGAGGATGAAGACGAAGAGGGCGGCGCTGGCCAGCGGTGCGCGCATCATCGGCAGCGTGATGCGCGTGAAGACGCGCAGCCGCGAACAACCTTCGACAAGCGCCGCTTCCTCGATCTCGCGCGGCATGTCGTCGAAGAAGGTCTTCATGAGCCAGAAAGCGAACGGCAGGGTGACGATGCCGTAGATCAGGGCCAGGCCAAACCAGCTGTCGGTGAAGTTCAGGAAGGCCCACATGATCATGACCGGGATCATCACCGCCATTGGCGGAAACAGCCTGAGCTGGATCAGCGCCAGCGGCAGGTTCTGGCCGGAGCCGAAACGCGACAGCCCGTAGGCCGCAGCCGTGCCCGCCGACATTGCGATCGCCGTGCCGAACACCGAAGACAGCAGCGACGACAGGATCGGCTTCAGCGCGGTGCGGTCGAGCGCCACGATCAGATTGTTGTTGGACTCGCCGAAGACGAACTGGAAATTGCCGAGCGTCGGGTTCTTCGGCCACCATGTCAGGTCGGCGCCGGTCGCCGACCATTCGGCGATCGGCTTGAAGGCCATCGACACCATCCACAGGATCGGTACCAGCGTCACCGCCATCGCCGCGAAGATCGCGGCGTAGCGGAATATCTCGAAGGGGACGGAACGGTTCATCTGGCTGCTTTGCTGGTGGCGTTGACTGCGGCGGGGAGGAACAGATGCTCCTCCCCTCCAGCGCTGATCCAGGGAGACGGATCAGCTGATCGGGTCGAGAACCGTCGGCCAGGCCTCCTTGTTCGTCCTGATGGCTTCGAGCAATTTGTCCTCGCCGATGCGGCGGGCGATCTTCTTCCACTCCGCTTCCGTGTCGGCCATCGCCTGTTCCGCTGTCTTGGCCTTGGTCAGCGACGCCATCAGATTTTCGTCCAATGCGTTGTGGAAGGCGGTGGCGCCGGGATAGTTGATCGTCGGCACCGTGCGGGCGACGGTCTCGCGCACCACGTCGATGTGGTAGGCGTGGTAGGTCTGGCGCACCAGCGGATCGGAGAAATCCGAGAGCCGGAACGGATCGAGATAGCCGCCCGGATTGGCGCTCATCCAGGCATAGATGCGGGCGGAGCCCAGCCACTGCAGCAAAAGGTAGGCGACCTCCTGGTTTTTCGACTGCGACGAGACCATGCCGGTCAGCGAGAACCACAGCACGGAACGGCTGATCAGCTTGCCGTCGACTTCGCGGCCGGGCGGCAGCATCGAGCCGATCTTGCCGGTGACGGCAGAATCCTTGTTGCCGGCATTGTCGAGGAATTTCGGCAGGTTCGAGAAGGCGCAGGTCATCGCCGCGCCGCCCTTGGCGAAATTTCCATACTGCTCCGGCCAGCCCCAGGAGATCGCGTCCGGCGAGTGATGAACCAGCGAGCCGACATATTCGTTGGTGGCGGCAATGCCGTGCTCGGAATTGATCAGCGGCTTGCCGTCGTCGCCGAACAGGAACTGGTTGGGCGATGCCATCGAGACATAGCGCTGATACCAGTTGGTGTAGCCCCAGCCCTGGTTGCGCAGGTCGGTGGAGCCGAACAGGCCCTTGTCGGGCCGCTGGAAGAAGCCCGCGATGTCACTGTGCTGCTTCCAGGTCTTCGGCGGCGCCAGATCGTAGCCGAATTTGTCCTTGAACGCCTTCTGCTCGGCAGCGTCGCCGAACAGGTCGGTGCGGTAGACCCAGGTCTGGAAGTCGCCGTCCAGCGACACGCCATAGTTGGACCCGCGATATTTGTTGAGCAGCGACACGCCCTTGGCGCCGTCGACATAGCCGGTCTTGGGATCGTCCCATTCGGGCTTGTACTGGGCGACGAAGTCGTCGAGCTTGGCGATGCCGCCGGTCTCGGCAAGGTCGCCGAGGCGGTTCCATTCCGTCGAGTAGATGTCATAGGCCCCACCCTTGGTGGAGATGTCCTGCATCGTCTTGGTGAATTCCTGGCCGTTCGGCAGGCCGACGATCTCGATCTGGATGCCGGTTTCCTTTTCCCACAGCTCCTTGATCGACGGCGCACCCGCAGGGAAAGGCTGTGTGAGTTGGCCAATCGAGCCATCCGACAGGCCAAGCACGATCTTGGCCGGTGCCTTGCCAGCTCCCTTCAAGGCCTTGGCCGCCTCAACGGCACGGGCTTCCGGCGTGTCGGCGCCATATTGATAGCGCTCGGCGCCCTCGAAACCGGTGGGACCGCCTACCATGCCTGGCGCCAGCGCGTCGGCCGCAACGGCACGGCCGGGACGGATGAATTGCGGTGCGATACCGGCCGCAGCCACGAACGCCGCCGCCTTCCCTCCGGACGCCAACAAGCCGCGTCGCGATATGCGGATCAAATCAGACATTGGAATTCCTCCCTCAGGGCCGATGTTTCCTCCACGAGCCCGTTGAGGGATATTGACGGCAGCACCGGAAGGCTGTCAACATCATAAATACTCAAAATACATCGTAACACCGCAACCGCGGAGAAAATACGTCATGCAAAGGTCGACACACGGGCTCAATGCCTCGATTTGATGGGAAATCTGCCTTTCTGGCACGCGACTATCACGCCGGGCGACGCGATTTAGCCCAACCTCCTTGCGCATCGGCTAAGGCTCGATACATCATTTCCCATCAGAATCGCTGATGGCTGGCAGCTGTGGCCGTCGGACGGGCTAGCGGCATTGTGCGATTTGATGCATTGAGGAGATGAAGACGGTGCGTTCCACCTTGACTGACATAGCCCGGGAAGCCGGCGTTTCCGCCGCCACCGTCGACCGCGTGCTGAACAACAGGCCCGGTGTGCGGGCGCGCACGCGTGAGATCGTGCTCGAAATGGCGCAGCGCCTCGGCTACATCGCGGAAGGCCCGAACGGAGCGCCGCCCAGGCCCTCACCTGGAGAGGTCATCCGTCTCGACTTCGCCCTGCCGGCCGGCACCAATTCCTTCATCAAGATGCTGCATCGACACATCGAGGCGCAGGCCCTAGCGCGCCCCGATCTTGACGTCCACATCGCCACCATAGAGGGCTTCAACCCCGACCGGCTCGCCCGCCTGCTGCAAGAATTGCGTGGACAGACACAAGGCGTCGGCGTGATCGCGCTCGATCATCCAACGGTGCGCGAGGCGATCCGCTCGCTGTCAGCCAATGACGTCAAGGTGGTGACCATCGCCTCCGACATCCTGCATGTTCCGAGAGTGGCCTATATCGGCATCGACAACCGCGCCGCGGGGCGGCTGGCCGGCTATCTGCTCAACCGCTTCATGGGATCCGAACGCCCAAGCAAGGTGGCGCTGTTCGCCGGTTCGCTGTCCTACCGCGGCCATGAGGAACGCGAGATGGGATTCCGGCACATCTTGACCGAGGAGTCGCCCAACCTCAAGATCGTCGAGATGCGCGAAATGCTGGATGACCGAGAGAAGGCTTATTCGGAAGCATCAGCGCTTCTGGACCGGCACCCCGATCTTGCCGCGATCTACAATGTCGGCGCCGGCAACACCGGCATCGCTCGGGCGCTCAAGGAGCGTGGACGCGCCAAAGACATTCTCTTTCTCGGCCACGAGGTGACAGACGGCACCAAGGAACTTTTGTTGGATGGGACGCTCGATGCGGTCATAGATCAAAATCCGCGCGTCGAGGCGCGGGAAGCGCTCAACATTTTAAGCCACTCTGTCAGGCACCTGAACTATGAACCGCATCAACCACGACTTCAGGTGATCTTCAAAGAGAATATACCTGAAATCTGATCAATGGATCCGTGATCGTATCGCAAAGCACAGCGTTGGCGTCGCCACCGGTCCCAAATACGAACGAGAGCCCGAATGATCTCGTCAAAGCCGCCGATCTGGCACTATTCCGTGCGAAGTCGGAGGGCCGAGATCGGGTCGTGGTTGATGGTGCATGAGAAGGCCGTCGCCCGTTGCAACTCGGTCAGCCTTTCCGAACCTAAAAAGACCAAGTCCACTCATAGCACCGAAGTCGCGAACGATTGGGGCGAAGAGGGTTCTGGATGTCGGCACGAAGCCGACGAATGGCATACGCCCGTCCGTCCGCGACGATCACCTGAGGCATCGCCCCGGCCCCAGGCGCACGAGCAGATATGTCGCAGGCAACCTCGTGTGTTATACACGCACGCTGACTTTTTGGGTCGGACACGAGATCGATGGACCAGGAAACGCTTCTTGCCGCAGTCCTCTTAGCTGATGTCGTGGGCAGCACGCCACTCTATGAGCGGATCGGAGACGATGCCGCTCTACAGCAGGTCTCGGATTGCCTGGACACGATGCGCGAGATCGTCGCCAAACACGGTGGTGATTTCATTTACTCGAAGGGCGATGACATACTCAGCCTCTTCGAGAGCCCGGAAATGGCGCTGACGGCCGTCTGCCAAATCAGCCACCAACTGACTAAAGGTCCGTTAAGCGCCCGTATCGGATTGCATTTCGGGGCGGTCATTCGCGCGCGGGGCGCGATATTCGGTGACGTTGTCAATGTCACCGCAAGGTTGTCCACCACGGCGAACCCCGGAGAGGTGCTGATCAGCCAGAGCTTCTGCGAAGCCCTTTCCCCGAGAAGCCGCAAGGGCCTGCGGCTCCGCGACAAAATGGCCTTGAAGGGGAAGCAAGAGTTCTTCGATGTCTATACCCTGTGGAGCGACGATGGGGGCCCCGGTACGCAGATCACCAGCCATGGCGCCACTACAGATAGACGCTCGGTCCTGCCGCGGCAGATTCATCTGGTCATCCGCTACAGAGATCAGCTGCGATCCTGTCGAAACGGCGAATCCGTGACAGTCGGCAGATCGGCGGAATGCGATATCATCGTCGAGCGGCCCTGGGTATCGAGGCGCCACGCCGCCTTCACCATATTGAATGGCAGAGCTCGGCTTCTCGAACGAAGCTCTTCGGGCACATTTGTGTCCATGGGACTGGGCCATGAAGTATTCGTACGCCGTGAAGATATTATCCTCTTCGGCTGCGGCGTCATCTCGCCTGGAGTGAAGTCGGCACTCGACGAAGCCCAGCTTCTTCACTACGAAATTGTCTCGGATTGACCCGGCCCGGCTACTAGCTCGACCGGTTTCGAAGTGGTTCGCTGCGCCCTCAATGTCGCGCCGTACTCTTTGACAGCCATTGGAATCGACCGTTCACAAATGTGCCAAGGCCAATCCAGGAACGTCTGCTCTCGAAGTTGGACTGCAAAGAGCTGACCTCCGTTTCCCTCGCTGAGTTCGACGGAGCCGCGGGCCGGTGCATCTCCCTCGCAGCATGCGGAGTTCTATCTGCTCCTAAGCCACATTCGGCAGGTGGATGGCTTCGGCAGCAAGCTGGCCCGCTCGATCGATGACGCGCTAGGTCTTGCCGCGAAAAGGCCGGTGCGTGGGAATTGTGCTGGACTGTCGGCCAGACAATGAGCTGGCGACGGGAGCGGCCGGCTGAAGCGGGATGCCCGGACCAATTCCCTGCCCTGTGTCGCCTTGATATCCCCAGGTGCTGAAGGTCAGCACCGGCTGTTGCAGCCCGGGGTCGACGAACGCTTCATCAGACCATTTGCGCCGCAATAGCTCCTCGAACACCTGCGAAGGCTCGCGATTGGGCTACCGTCACGAAAATTGGCCCAGAAGCGCAGACCACTGACATATCGCGGCGTCGAGATGGAGCTCGATACCACCGTCTTTGCAGCACCGGGGAAAATTCCTCTTGGGCCGATCGAGTTCAAGTTGCTGCGCCACATGGCTCGAGAATCCTGAAAGGTGATCAGCCGTGATGAATTCATCGCAGCTGGCTGGTCGCAGAAAGCCAGTGTGAGCGCCCAGGTGGTCGACGTTCACATGAGCCAGTCGCGAAAGTTGTTGAAGCAGTCGTCGCAGAGTTGCCATTCGCACCCTGCGGCTTGCCGGCTATTCTCTCGAAGACACTGCGGGCTGACGATCTCGGCGATTGGGTTCAGAAAGGTCGCTGCGTGAGGCCGCAAGGGGACCGACCCAATGGGAAAGGTCTTGGCAGCTAGGGGACTTAACGCCACCGACATTGCAGCCGGGCGCTGCTCTAATCGAGAGAAAATCTGGGCGTATAGAACAAGCGACATGAGCGTGTCGGATTGTTTGCATTCAAACGACCTTTGCGACGTTATCCGTGCCTTCGCCTTGCTGGTGCCGGAGGAAATCATGACGTCGCCCGACAATTCGGTCGAACTCGTTCGCGACAAGAAGTGGACGGTCCGCATCACCGCCTACGGCAGCACCCTGACGTTTCCGTTCGAAGCAGAAAGCTATGCACGTTCTTATGCCGATGGTCAGGCATTCCGTCTCGGCGTTCAGGTGGCGGAACTGAAGCGATGCGGCTGACACTTTGTCGACGCGTTGGCGGATAGCCTGCATCGCGATCGGAACGAATAGGTCGCTGATTGCAGCCTCGCGATTTTTCCATCAAATCCCGCCTGCAATCTTGACAACAACTCGGCAAAATCCCTCGCCGACTAGTGTTGTCATATGAGCTGGAGCTTTCCTCGCCGCCGGTGGTAGGCGGGATACGCTGCCGGGACAGCCCTCTTTTCGCATAGACGCGAACCTTGTGCTTTTCCGTCTCAAGGCTGATTGGCGGCTGGATGCGCGCGCCGTCTTTCATATTCTGCCATCAGCCCGCGCGGAGCGTGGAATCAACGGCGGGGAAGCGGATGATGTTTCCTGTTTGCGCTCGCGTAGCGCAAGAAACGCTGCGAAGAGCATGATAGCCATGCCGATGATGTCGATCAGGCTAACCTCCTCGCCGTAGGTGATGATGCCAAGCACGACGGCAATGACGGGTGAGACGAAGGCAAATGCTCCGGCGCGCGAGGCGCCGATTTCGTGCAGGAGCCGGATAAATAGAGTGTAGCCTATGAACGAACCAAACAGCACGAGGAACAGCCACCCGACCCAGGCCGGCCAGCCCCAATTGCCTTTTAGAGCCGCGGTCGCGCCTGGCTCCACAACGAGTGAGATGAGAATTAGGAATGCGCCCCCGAAAAGGGTGGTGAAGCCGGCGATGAAGTCCGATGAATATACCTCAAGAAGCGGCCGCGCGAGCACCGAACCCCATGCATAGATTAAAGCTGCCGACGCCACCGCTGCCATCGCCAGCAGCCGGACCCCCCTGCCCTGCTGGTCTGCGTGTGTCCAACTAGCATAGGCTTCGGGCCCGAACAGGACGCACAGACCGGCCGCGCCGAGCAAAATCGCAAAGAGCCTGCGGCCGTCATAGCGTTCGTTCCCCAGAAGCAACGCAAACCCAAGCAGCGTGACGGGGGTCAGCGAAAGCTCAAGAACAGCCGCGGTGCCCGTATCGACGTAGAGCATGCCCCAAAAGAGTGGGCCATAGCAAAGCGGAATCATGAACAACGTAACAACGAAAAGACGCGGCCAACTCCTTTTCGCCACCCGTGGTAGAGCAGCGCCCCTTAGGCGCGTCGCGCTGAGGATCAGCAAGCCGGCTACTGTAAAACGCGTGCCTGCGAACATCAGAGGCGGCACGGTGGCGATCCCTGCCTTGATACCGATCCACGTGGTGCCCCAGATCACACATAAAACAAGAAATGTCGCTGTGTTGCGGTTCATCGGAAGCAGCCTTCGCTGGGCGTTGTTGGTTCGTCGTAACGGCCAAAAGACGTTTATTTCGTTACAACGGCCTCTTGGCAATACGGTTCCGCCAACCGATGTTTCCGGGATGGATGGTGCGAAGACTATCGTCGACATGCGCATGGTTGGCGGTCACCCCTGCTTGGACTTCGTCAACACGGTCGACGCGCGACGCGATGTGTGGGGGCCAGACCTCTTGCAGACCTATGCCGACCTGGTCGTCTGGGCTGGACGTGCCGATTTGATCGACGTCGATGAGGCGCGAGCACTGCTCGCGGAGGCTCCCGCCCGCCCGCTCCTTGCGGAGGCGGCATTGGAAAAGGCCAAGATTTTGCGCGAGGCCGTTTACGCGGCTCTCCAGGCCGAGGCGGCAGGCGCCCGGGTGCCGGACGATGCCTTGCAAATCGTGCGCGATGCAGTCGCCCTAGCCCTGCCGAAGCGCTCGCTTTTCCCGTCCGGCGACCGCCTCGCTTGGCAGTGGACCGACGCAGCCAGTCTGAACACGATCGGCCACCGCGTGGCCTTTGAGACAGCCGAGTTTTTGGTGTCCAGGAATGACCGCCGCCGCGTGCGCGAGTGCACCGGGCCGAACTGCGGTTGGCTTTTCATCGACACCTCGCGTGGCGGGCGCAGACGGTGGTGCTCGGATGAGAGCTGCGGCACACGCAGCCGGGTAAGGCGCTTCAGGGCAAAAGCCGCAGGGAACATGGCTCCCGACAGCAAGAATTAGTATCTGACGCCAGGCCTGGATGACCAACGCAGCATAGTTGGCTTCACGCTATCACTGTCGCTGTTTGTCCAACGAAGCTGGTCTCGCGAGCGACTGTGGCCAAGAGTGTGGAGAACACAGCCGGCGCGGCAAGCCATCATCGCGTTCCAGAGCGGGTTGCTTCGGGGCCGCCTACCTCGCCACGCTTCGATCGGTCGATCTGCTCAAACTTGACGGGAACTCCGGTAGCGTTACGGCGTTTTTCTCAGTCCGAAACAAACAAGGATAGGTGCCATGGACTGGAACCGTGTCGAAGGCAATTGGAAGCAGGTAAAGGGCAAGGTCAAGGAACAGTGGGGCAAACTCACAGACGATGATCTGGACCGTATTGCCGGTAACCGCGATCAGTTGGAAGGCAAGATTCAGGAGCGCTACGGCATTGAGAAGGACCGCGCTCGGCGCGACATCGATGACTGGTATGGCCGGCAAGGCTGGTAGGTCGCCGGTTCCAAACTGAACTTGAAAAAGGGCTCCGAGAGGTACGGCGCCCTTTTTTGCCGCGTTTCTTGTCGCCTTTTCGTGAGTCTCACGACAAGGGCGCTCACCGAGAGACGTGGAACCGCGAAAGGTGCCCGTCGTTATCTGGTTCTCGAAATTACATTGGGGGATTAGTTGGACAGAGACGACGCCTCGGCGATCACAACTGGAGTTAGCGGCCTCGACTACATTCTTCGTGGCGGCTACGCCAGGAACCGCTCCCATCTCATCGAAGGGAAACCAGGTTCTGGAAAAACCACTCTTGGCCTCCAGTTTTTGATCGAGGGCGCCAAGAATGGCGAGACATGCCTTTACATCACTTTGTCAGAAAGCAAGCGCGAACTGCTCTCGGTTGCTGGCCGTCACGGCTGGGATCTGAAGGGGGTGCAAATTCTTGAACTTGTGCCGCCGGAGCTCAGTTTCGATCCTGCGCAGCTACAGACATTGATCCATTCCTCGGAATTGGAACTCGGCGAAACCGTGCAGTCTGCCATGGCCGAGATCGGACGCGTCAGACCCGATCGCGTGGTGTTCGATTCGCTCTCTGAAATTCGACTTTTATCGCAAGGGTCACTGCGGTATCGGCGCCAGGTGTTGGCATTGAAGAGCTTCTTCATGCTCAACAATGTGACGGTGCTTATGCTCGACGACCTGACCGCTGAGCAGGATGACCTCAATTTGCATTCGATCAGTCACGGCGTCATTCGGATGGAGCAGCTGTCGCCCGTCTATGGTGGAGAGCGTCGGCGGCTACGCGTGATCAAAATGCGCGGCGTGCAGATCCGGGGCGGCTTTCACGATTTCGTCATTCGCCCAGGCGGCGTTATCGCCTATCCGCGGCTCGTTGCAGCCGAGCATGAGGTGGCCGAGCATGATACGCCGGCCATGAGCAACAACCGGATCGACACCCTGCTTGGCGGCGGGCTGGCCCGTGGTACCAGCACGATGCTGATGGGGCCGTCTGGCGTTGGCAAGTCTACCATTGCCTGCACCTATTGCTATGCCGCACTCGAGCGTGGCGAGCGTGTGCTGGTGCTGTTGTTTGACGAGACAAAGCGCATCTTCTTGGCGCGCGCCGCCGGGCTCGGCATGGACCTGGAGCCGTTTGCCGAGGACGGCACGCTGATGCTTGAATCTGTCAATCCGGCTGAGCTTTCACCAGGCGAATTGTCTTCGCGCATCCAAGCGGCCGTCGAAGAATCCAATGTGCGGATCGTCGTGATCGACAGCCTAACTGGCTATCTCAATGCCATGTCCGAAGAACAACATCTGGTGCTTCAGATGCACGAGATCCTCACCTATCTCAATCAGAAGGCAGTGGCGACGATCCTGCTGTTGGCCAATCACGGGCTGTTTGGGCAAACGGCAGCGCCGGTCGACATGACCTATCTCTGCGATTCCATCATGCTTCTGCGCTTCTTCGAGAACGCAGGTCAGTTGAGACGCGCGATTTCCGTTGTCAAGAAACGTGTCGGCCCCCACGAAGAGACGATTCGTGAGTTTAAAATCGGCGGTAACGGCGTGGCCGTAGGTGAGCCACTGGAACAATTCCGCGGCATCCTGATGGGATCTCCGGAATTTGAAGGCAAGCCGACAGACCTTCTGAGGGATAAGGCGCTGTGATGTCGTCCAGCCCCGCCGTTCTCGTGCTGGCGCCGCTTGGCCGTGACGCGAGGATCGCGGCCTCCATCCTGGCTACAAACCAGATTGCCTCGCGTGTGTGCGGCAGCTTGGAAGAGGCAGTGCCGCTTCTCGACGAGGCTCAGTGCCTTGTCGTGGCCGAGGAGGCCCTGCTCAGTTCCGATCGAACGCAGTTTGCGGCCTGGCTTGAAGCCCAACCCGCATGGTCGGATTTTCCGATCGTGCTTCTGACGATGCGGGGGAACGAAGTCGACACGCGGATGGCATTTCTGGACCGCTATCTGATCGTGCTTGAACGGCCATTTCTGGCTTCGAGCCTCGCCAACTCGGTGCGCTCCGCCTTGCGTGCCCGCGCCCGCCAGCGTGAGGTCCAGTCCTACATCGAACAGAAGCGGGAGGTCGCCGATCGGCAGAAATTGCTCATCCGCGAGCTGCATCACCGCGTCAAGAACACGCTGGCCAACGTTCGCGCCATGATGGGCGCGACGGCCAAGTCGAGCGGCAACGTCGATGATTTCGTACGCGATTTTTCAGCCAGGCTCGTTTCCCTGGCCCAGACCCATTCGATGCTTACCGACGATTATTGGCAGACTGCCTCCCTGCACAAGCTGCTCGAAAGCGAGCTTGACCACTATGAGACGCGCGACAGGCCGCGTATCGTTCTGGAAGGCCCGAACGTAGCGCTAGTCGCCGACATTGCGGTCCCTGTCGGGATGGCTTTCCACGAACTGGCCTCCAATTCGTCGAAGTTTGGCGCGCTTTCGCAAACGGGAGGCCGCCTTGATGTCCGCTGGTCGTTAGGCGGGTCCGGCGATACACAGATCGTCAATCTTGACTGGCGGGAACGAGATGGGCCGAAAGTCGAGCAGCCCAGTCGCCGGGGGTTTGGCACGACACTTCTGGAAAAAGTCGTGACCGTGCAATGCAACGCCAAGATCGAATTGAACTACCATCGTGACGGCTTGCAGTTCACCATGGCCTTGCCGTTGCGAAACACGCGCCTTGTGCCGGCTTACTGAGCGGCAACGGAAAGGCTGGCTGGGCGCCGCGATAGGGATTAACTGAGCGTCACTCGGCAGGCTGGTCTAGCGCTTTAGCCAAAACATCAGTTCCGAAAAAGACCGCCTCTATATCTCCCATATGCCTCTGCAACATTGCGAGAGCTCCGGCGTGGTCTATGCGGCCGACCTTGGTGATGAAGTCGAACTCGTGCCGCGGCGCTGTGACCCGGGTCATGCGTCCTAGACGAAACCTTGGGCTCCCGGAGCGCAGTTTTGTCGCCTTCGTGGTCACCCCCCGCCATTTTGCTCACGATCCTCGTTGATAGCCCGGATGCGCATCTGAATCATCTGCGACCCGTCTGGGTTCCGACTGGCGTCGTAAAAAACCAAGAGGCCCGCAGACAGGCTCGATCGACGGTCAGCTATCCCGAACAGCAAACGAAATCACCCTTGCCTTTGGCCAACCAACTTTCGCCAGATCACCTTCGCAATGGCTGCGGCCCCAGTACGGTCGGACAGCCCGCGCCTCTGGCGGCCGAAGTGAGGCGCCGGGAACATACAACGTCGGTCGTTGTTTCTCTGATCAGGAGGAAAGATGATGGCAGACGATAAGAGCAAGCGTGATTTTCGAGATCGCAACCGTGTATCAGTCGATGAAGATTATGAGGTTGGCTATTTCGCCAAACAGCATCGTATCACGCCAGAACGCGCGAGCTAATCAGAGAACACGGCAACGACCGGAAGAGGCTCGGACGCGAGGCAAGGAAACTCGCTGATACCGGCTGATGGTCGCGACGCATCACGCGGCTTTTCGACGAGCGGGTCTGAAAGGCTGCGCGAGCGTGAAAACGTCTGGCCGGATGCCCGCCTCGACTTGCTTCCATGTGACCAGGTGGGCAATTGGGAAGCCGGGCCGCGCTCGCGGGGAAAAAGCGCCTATTGCGGTATTGCCCTGTCCGTTGCGGAGATAGTCGAGAAAGATCCGGCCTCCTCGGGCTGCGGGGTCAGCTGACAACAGGTATCGGTCAGGATCGGTATCAACCAGACGGTGGGCGAGCGACTTGGCCAGTTTCCGGGCGCTGTCATGGGTCATCTTCGCAACGAGCGGGGCCATCAAGTGGATGCCTTTGCCGCCAGTGACCTTTGGCCAGCTCTCCAAGCCTGCCGCTTCCAAGATGCCCCGTAGCGCCAGCGTGGCCTCGATCACATCGTCCCATGGAACGCCTTCTCCGGGATCGAGGTCGAGGACGAGCCGGTCCGCATGTTCGATGTCATCAATCGTCGCGTTCCACGGATGAAGCTCAACGGCATCCATCTCGACCAAGCCAAGCAGACCATCCATGTCATCTATCCATACCCGAATGCCTTCGCCGCCTTCGCGCTTTTGAACCCGGAGCTGATGTACGGACGCCGGTATCCGAGGTAGCGGTCCCTTGTGATAGAAGGTTGCGCCGGAGGCGTGGCGGACCAGCTTCAGCGGTCGCCGAACCAGATCAACTAGAGCTTGATCAGCGACCCGCCGCCAATAGTCTGCCAGCTCTTCCTTGGAAGGTGCAACCGCATCGGGTAGCAGCTGGAGAATGTTCTCGCGCGGGACGCCGTGTTGGCCTTCCGACCTCCGCTTGGAGGGCGACGGAGGCTTGGGCGGGATTGCCTGAAGGTCCTCGCGGAGTCCCTTGAAGACCGCCTCACGCAAGATGCCCCGGTCCGACACGCCACTGAATTGCACCTCGGCAAGAACGTCTGGTTCGACCCATGTCGCCTTGGGCTTCTTGATCGGCTCCGACAGCGGTGACTTGGCGGTTACAAGCGGATCAAGCCGCTCCCTAACGCGCCGGGCTGCGTCCAGCGTATAGCCGGTCTGGGCCTTCCCGGCATAAAGCAGCCGGTCGCCCTCTCGCCTGCCGATGTACAACGATGCGATGCGGCGCGGCTGCGCGCCAAGTTTCTCGACGAAAGCCACGATTGGAAAAGTGTCGCTCTTGACACATTTGACCTTGACCCAACTGGTCTGGACGCCCGAGCGGTAGTGAGCATCCGCTCGCTTGGATACGATTCCCTCTATGCCCATCCGGCAGGCATGGTCGAACATATCATTGCCGTTCACCTCCAGATGCTCGGCATAAGTCAGGGTTGGCTCGGTTTCGGTCAGCAGCTTCTTCAGCGCAGCCTTGCGCTTCACTAACGGTTGTTCCCGTAGATCACGGCCATCGAGGTACAGGAGGTCGAAAGCGTAGAGAGTCATCCGCAGCGAACTTGGGTTGCCCAGCTCACGTTCCAGGGCTTGATAGTCCGGCAGGCCGGTGTCGCCCAGGACGACAGCTTCACCATCGATGATAGCGGATTTGACCGGCAGGCTTGCCGCGGCCTGAACAATCCTCTTGTAACGGTGGGACCAATCGTGGCCGCGACGTGTGAATGCTCGCGCCTTTCCGCCTTCAACGACCAGCTGCGTCCTGTAGCCGTCATATTTGATCTCGTGAAGCCAATCTCCGCCTTCGGGAGCTTTCTCGACCAGTGTGGGCGATTGGAACTCGATGAACGAAAGCCGGTCAATGGCACTGGTCATATGCTCGCGACTCCAGGAATCGCGACTCAAGCCCCAGCGCCCCTGTCGGTTCCGAGCCTTTTAGAAGAATTGCATCGCGACGATTGCTTATCCGCCTCACTTGTTGATGTGACGGCGCAGCAGTCTGATGTTGCGATTGTTCGCCTTAAAATAGACGTCGAAGATCGAGCCGAGAATTGGGACACTTCCTACGAGCGTATCCAGCAGCACGTTGCCTAGCATGCGGGCGACCAACCCATTTCCGGCACCGACGTTTCGAGCTCGCAAGACGATGTAGGCCGAGATAATGCCCGTCGCCGCATCTCCGAGTACGGGAACCAGACCTACGAGCGCATCCAGTCCAAAACGAATTGATGTGCCTGGAATGCGCCAGCGGGAATCGAGTAGCGCGGCCAATAGATCCAACTCGGCAAGTACGTTTGCTGTATGACCACCGTGACCGCCCTGCCCGATCATGCCAACTCGCGCGCCAGTACGATTTAGTATCTCTCCCTGATGGATAGCCGTCACCTTAGATATCGCTTTGACCGCCTGAATTCGCTTGCGTCCTGTGCGATGGCACGTCGTCGAGCAAGGTCGTCTCACCGGAGCTTTTCGGCGCCTCAACGGGCAATTCACCAGTAGGCGTCATCTTGCTGACGGCCTCAGGCAAATCTCGCGTGATCCGGCTTATGAGTTCCTCGCGCGAAAGGCCGGTCTGCATCGAGAGGGAAGTCAGGGTTTCTTCGTCTATGGCTGCTTCCACCTCGCTTGGCTGGATCGGCTCGTTCGGCCCGGTGCCTACCCACGAATCGACCTTCGATCCGGCGCCTGCCCCTCTGAACCGGTCGAGAATATCGCCAAGCGCGGTCCCCGAAACGCCTTTTGAAAGCTGATCCAGAATCCCGCCTTGCGGATCATTTGGGTTGCGATCACCCGCTCCACGGATCATGTCGCCGATCTTGTCGCGATTTTGGTATGCCAAGACGCCGAGCATCGCGATCGCCAATTTTCCCAGGTTAGCCATTGGTACCTCCACTGTTCAATGGACAAGGGCTCAACATCACAAAAGTTCCGACCGGCGACGATCTAATTGAATAAGGGCTGGCGTATCGACACAGACGTGAGCGGTGCTGCCTAACCGGCTTGTTTCCGTTTGCGGTGCGGCTTCGGCCTCGCAGACGCTGATCGTGCAAAGCTCGTTGCCTGCCTGATCGCGCATGCGCACTAACCATCCGGTCATATCGTCATCGCCCGATTACGCAACGGATCGCTTCGGCGCGAGCGGCCTCAAAACTTGGCGTCTCGGCAGGCGGAACCTGGCGAGCCTGGTCGGCGTCGCGATAGTAGAACGTATAAGCGAGATGATCCCGCGCGCTGCCTTAGAGTATGGAACTACCACCCTCATCTTTGACGGGGGTTTGGCCAAACAGCGAACATCGGCTAGGCCTAAGACGATCGATCGAGGTCGACTCGCGCGACGGCGTAGGCGCCAAGCGAGATGCTTTGATCATCCAGCGGTCTTGCGGAACTTTCCATGAAGTCGGGATCGGTTGCCGCCCGCTCGAACTGCTCGGCGCCGAGAAGAGCAATGCGGGCGCTGCTCGGCGAATCCGAAAGCCTCACAGATTGCGTCTTGGCGGTAAGGTTAGCGACCCACAGGGTCACGCGGCGATCTTTTTCAGCCGCGATCGTCACGACGCCGTCACAGCCGGAAGTTCCTACGGACAGCAAGGTGGCTCCGCCGAGCTTTGAGAGACCAGCCAAGACATGGAAAGCGGGATAGACCGTTGGGCCATCCTGCTGGTCATACCATGGCTGCACGAAATCAGCCTTCCTATGGATTTGGCCAAAGGGGCCGGCGAAGTCACCGAACGCGACGGCATCGATTCCTTCGCGAGCGCAGGCCGCGAAATATCCGACAGTCCAAGCCGCATTGAACAGCCCGCGCTGACGAGGATCAATGCGCGATAGACAGACGCGAGCGTTCGCTTCATTCGGCGTAGTGGATTTTCCGTATGGGTTCTCACGGCAGCCGAGCTGGATGGGACCGATACGCAGTGGCAAGCGTTCCCCCATGAAAGCATGCGCGGAGCGGATTAGATGGGGGATTGCCTGAAGTGTCTCCATCACCGAGACATCATCTGCGGCGTGCACGCTGGGACAGGTGGTGAAGGTCACGTAGTCGAGCGCTTCGGCTGGCGGACGCTTGCGGTTGAGTTCGGTGAAGTAAGCGGCCATGCCGCCGCCCAGCGCGATGCCCGGGAAAGCCCGGCGAGCGGCGGAGTAGCTTTCGTGGAAGCTGGGCATAGTCGGCCACGGTGCTCCCGGCTGTACGGATGTCATGTCCTGCGCCGGAAAGACGGAGACAGCTTCTAGTTTGAGGCCGAGTGAGTGGACAGCATCCGCGACCGGCGCCAATTCGCCGAATGGATCGCGCGTGCCCTTGGTGATAATCTCGAGGACCACTCCAGCGCCGGTCAGCCGTGCGAGCGCGGCGTAGCTTTCTAGTTCGTCCTGGCCGTGTGCGATCCGGAGATCGACCTGGCAGACCATCCACTGGGGAGCCATTCGTCGTAGGAGCTCGGGGGTTTCGAGCGCGTGCTTTGCCTCGTCGGCGGCGACGCCGACGCCAGTGCGGGGCACTCGGCCGACCGGTCCGCCGATCGTCAGGTTGATGAGTGGATTGCGATTTTCAGACGTCCCGGCAGGGAGCGTTCCTGACACGTGAAGCCGGACGGCCTGCGTGAATTTCTGGCCCCTGGGCAGTCTGTAAGGCCACGGGCGACGCAGAGGGCGGACATATGTTTTATACGAGGCGTCAAACCAATTGCGTTGGTCCTCCATCTCAAAGGCATCACCCTCCATGGTGCATGTCGCCCAGATCCCAGGCGCGATCTCGTGCGACAACGCCCGGATGTCGGTGAACGGACATTTTGGATCGATGTGGTCCGGCAAGAACGATAGCTCGTCGTGACCATCCTCATGCAGCACCTTTATCGGCTTGCCGGCTAAGCCCTCGATCGGATGAAGGACGACGAAGCCGGTCCGATTCGTCAAAAGGTCGGTCTCGGGCTCTGCCTCCGCCACAAACGACAGCGCACCATCGCCACGGCCTGAGACGCGCGCCCGGTAAATCAGGCGGCCGGATGTTGCAGCACATGTTGCACGGTATTCAATGGCGAACGCATCCGGCCTCTCGTCGATCCGCAGATCATCGAGAACGGTGGTACATGTTCCCCAGTTTTCGTCCCGTACAAGAAACGAGATTCCGCGCAAGACCTCGATCGTCCCAACGTGGATGTAACGCAACGCCCCATTGTCGAACGCGACCGACAAGGATCCGGCGCGCAGCGTGCGCAGCGGTGCCTCGAGCTCTTCGGTGCCACACAAGCGGACTGCCAGGGAAGCTGCCGAGGTCAAATTGCGCGCTCCGTCGTGGCGTCGAAGATCGAGGCCCGGTTCATGTTGATGTCGATCGCAAGCTTCTCGCCCGGACGGCTGACATCGTGCGCCTGCAGCTCAGCCATCACCGGCGCGCCGGCCAGTCGGAATGTCGCGTAACTGCGCGAGCCGGTCGGCTGCAGCAGGTCGATCGTTGCCTCATAGCGAAACGTGCCCTGCTCCGGCGTTGCAGTGTGCGCACGAGTGACGTGTTCTGGCCTCAACCCGAGCAGCACCTGCTGTCCGTCCGCGACGCCCTTCAGCCCCCTGCCGCGCGCTAAAGGCAGCAGTGCATCCGCGAGCCGGATGGCAGCGGCGCCTGCGTCCAAGGCAAGGGTACCTGGCAGGAAGCTCATCCGCGGCGAACCCAGGAACCCAGCGACGAACGTTGAGGCCGGGTGCTCGAACAACTCGAGTGGCGCGCCCTGCTGCTCTATCAACCCGTCGCGCATCAGCACGATGCGGTCAGCCAACGTCATCGCTTCGATCTGGTCATGGGTGACGTAGATCATCGTTGTCGCAATGTCCTGGTGAAGGCGTTTGATTTCGCCGCGCATTTCGTCGCGAAGCTGTGCGTCGAGGTTGGACAGCGGCTCGTCGAACAAAAAGATGCGCGGGTTGCGGACTATGGCGCGGCCGATGGCGACGCGCTGGCGCTGGCCGCCGGATAATTGGCGCGGAAAACGCCCCAGCAAGGGAGTGATGCCAAGCATGCGTGCCGCCTCGGCCACGCGCACCTCGACCTCTGGCTTCGGCATCTTGCGAGCCTTGAGGCCGAAGCCAATGTTCTTGGCCACGCTCATATGCGGATAGAGCGCATAATCTTGAAACACCATTGCCACGTCGCGATCGCGCGGCCGGAAATCATTGACCACCTCGCCGCCGATCTCGATCGTGCCTTCCGATATCTCCTCCAGGCCGGCGATGGTCCGGAGCAGCGTGGACTTGCCGCAGCCGGACGGTCCAACCAGAACGGTGAACTGGCCGTCGCGAATGTCCAGGTCGATGCCGCGCACGGCATGGAACGCGCCGTAGCGCTTGTGCAAGCCGGTAATTTTGACTTCGGCCATGCGGGAGCTTTCCTAACCGCGAACGGCGCCGAGCGTCAGCCCGCGCACCAGATGACGTTGAGCAAGGACCCCAAGGGCGATCGATGGCACAAGGGAGACGATGGCAAGGGCCGCGGCTTCGCCATATTGCGCGCCCTGGAAGCCGATGAAGGCGCGGAAGACCGTTGGCAGTGTAAAGGCAGTTCGGCTGGTCAAGATCAGAGCGAAGAAGAACTCCGTCCAGCATGCAATGAAGGCGAAGACAGCCGCCGCGACGATGCCCGGTGCTGCGAGCGGCACGGCAACGCGCCAGAACGCCTCCCATCTCGTGCAGCCATCGACGAGGGCCGCCTCCTCCATCGACTTCGGCATGCCGCGGAAATAGGCGAACATCATCCACACCGAGACCGGCAGCGTGAAGACCGTATAGGCGATGATCAGGCCGACATGAGTGTCGTAGAGCCCGACCTGGCGATAGATCAGGAACACCGGCAGCACGATCCCGATCGGCGGCAAAAAGCGCTGCGACAGCACCCAGAAAGACAGATGCTTGCCGCCGGTGTCGTAGCGCGCCAGGCTATAGGCCATCAGCGTGCCGAGCAGCGCCGAAAGCACCGTGGCCGAAAGCGAAATAATCAGGCTGTTGATGAGCCCGTCGAGACCACGATAGGCGAACAGCGCAGCTTTGTAGTGGACAAGCGTCGGAGCGGCGGGGAACCAGACAGGCGGTACGGTGAGGTAGTCGTCGCTGGGCTTGATGGAGGTGTTGAACATCCAGTAGAGCGGCCAGAGCACGAACACCAGGAAGAACCCCAGCAGCAGAATTCGGCCGATCGGCAACGACCGGCGTTTCCTGCGGCGGGCGGGCGCGACGGCGGCCATCAGACCGGTTCCACCTTCAAGAGCCGACGCACCAGCAACGTCACGATGAGCGCCGTAAAGATCAGGAACAGCCAACTTCCTGCTGTTGCCTGCGACAGATGAAACTGCGTGAAGCCTATGGTATAAAGATAATAGGAGGCCGTGTAGGTTTGTGTTCCTGGGCCACCCCCTGTCATGATGAAAATGGTATCGAACATACGGATTGCGTCGAGCAGACGGAAGGTCAGCGCCAGCAGCATCATCGACCCGAGATGCGGGAGCGTGATCGCCCAAAAAACCTGCCAGGCGTTGACGCCGTCGAGTTCTGCCGCCTCATAGAGATTGGGTGGGATTGCGGTCAGCCCGGCGAGCAGGATGACGAACATGAACGGCGTCCACTGCCAGACATCGGCGATGATCAGCGAGACGTAGAGCCACGGGCGCTCCGTCATCCAGCCGATCGTAACCTCCTGCCCCAATAGTTGCGTCAGGACATAGTTGGTCGGTCCAAAAGGCCGCTGTAAGAGCAGCGTCCAGGCTTGGCCAACGATGACCGGGCTGATGAACAGCGGCACGATCAGGATCGACATGATCACACCGCGGCCCGGAAAGCTGCGCACCATTGTCAGCGCCACCAGGAGGCCGAGAACGAATTCTATAGCGACGCTGATGCCCGACAGCGATGCTGTCAGCAACAGGGACCAACGTGCTACGGGATCGAACACGACCCGCTCGAAGTTCTTCAATCCGACAAAGGCGTGGCCCGGCACCTGGAAGTCGTAGTTGATGAAGGATACCACCAGCGAGAACAGAAGCGGATAGATCGACAGTGCCAATATCAGCAGCACAGCGGGGCCGACCAGCAGCCACTTGAAATGACGGTCTGCCCATTGGGCAAAGGCAGACAGCCGGGGCGGTGCGCCGGCGGCCTTCAAATGACGGATCGTGGCGGTGGGCTGCATAGGCGTATCCTATCGCCGCTTAGCGGGGAGGTGTTGCGAGCCAAGCGCCCGCAACACCAATTGCTCCAGAGAGTCCGCCTCCCTTCAGAGGGTGACCGCCATGCCAAGTTTTTCCACCGTGTTGTCGGCGGTGGCGCCAGGCAGTTTCAAGAACTCGGTGTAGAAGCCCTTCTGCGAATCCACACCCAGTCGGTCGGTCGTCTCGTTCCACTCGGCGGCCGCCGTTTCAAGCGACGCCTTCGGATCCGCACCAGCCCACACCGCCGTGCACATGCGATCGATGCTCAAGAAGTAGTCCTGCGCGCCTGGCATGATCGGGTCGAGCAGACCGACGTTTGCCGAGTTGTTGAGGTTGGCAAGGTACTCCTTGGCACTCGGGAAGAGCGCGCCGTAGAGCTCGGACTTGAAGTGCGAGATGCGGTACGGGTCGCGTAGCGCGTAGGGCAGCATGCAACGTGCCAGCGAGACGGGTGGCGAGCATACCCACTGCATGAACAGATACGCCGCCTCAGGGTTGGGCGAGTCGGCCGACAGTGCCTTGTTGTAGCCGGTGGCATGTTCCGGATTTCCCGGAACCACGGCATAGCCGACCTTGCCGGCGATTTGGGACTGCGGAATGAAGTTGATTGCCGTGGCCGACTGCGAATAGTTCGCCGCCATACGGCCGCTAGGAGGCCAGGAATAGATCATCGCGACTTTGCCGGTCAGGAAAGCCGCCCACAAGGAGACGGCGTCGAGCTCGTTGTTGCCGGGGATCGAGGCCTTGTTTGCGGCGAGCATGTTTGTCAGCGTCTTGACGCCGGCATCCGAAACCAAACCTGCCTTCATGTCGTCGCCGAAGAGTTTTCCGCCGTTGGCCCGGTACTGCTGCAGAAAGTCGAACTGATTGCCGGGGCTGCCCGCCTTGCGGAAATGTCCCGCGCCATAGACCTTTGGCGCCATCTGGTCGGTGATGAACTGGGCGATCTGGGCATATTCTTCCCATGTCTTGGGCGGTCCAAGCTTGGTGTTGAACTTCGCCTGGTAAGCCTCCATCATTTTCGGATCCTCGAAAATGTCCTTGCGGTAGTAGAGAGCGAACATGTCGCCGTCGTCGAAGAACCCCCAGATCTTGCCCTTGTAGGTCGGCAGCGCCTTGTACAGGGGATGATAGTCCTCGAGGTCTGCCGGGTTCATGTATTTGGCGATGTAGTCGTCTAGCGGGGCGATGACGCCGCCATCGGCAAGCGACGGCGTCCAGGCCGGCGAGATGTCGAGGACGTCATAGGCACCCGAGCCGGCGATGTGCTCGGCGACCGCCTTGGAGTACTGGTCCGGGTTCGACAGCTCGACGACATTCGACTTCATCCCGGTAAGCTGCTCCCACATCGGCCCGCTGAAATTGCGCGGGTCGAGTGCCTGCAGGCCAGCCTCGTAGGTCATGTTGAGGGTGACGCCCGAATGCGCCTTGGCCGCCTCCGCCGCGCGAAAGGCGGAACCGTCCGCAGGCCCTTCCTTCGATGCTTTCAGGGCTGCGGCCTGCGCCTGGCCGAGCGGCGACGTGCCGTCCGCCAATTCCAATGTTTGCTGCGCCAGGGCCCAATCGGTCATCATCCCCAGCAGCGGGCCGGACACGGCCAACATGCCGGTCATCTGACCGAAGCGGGTGATGAAAGTTCGGCGGGTGGTTTCGCCGCGCATGAAGGCGTCGACCTCTGCTTCGAGACCTGCCTGAAAGTCACGTTTTTCACGATCGTTCATAGTGCTTGGTCCTCCCATTTTCCTTTTGCTTCACTCGTCCGCCGGCGCAGCGGTCAAGCATTTCCTCCCGTAAGGTCGCCGCAAACAGGCCGCGGCGGCGCGCCGAAAATCAGTGTCCTCCTAGGTTCCAAAGCGGGCGGCGAGCCCAGACAGCCTGGTCTTCCACAGCTCGCTCGAAAGCACCTCGCGATTGACCACGCCGCGCGGCTCGCGACCGCGCTGCACCTCCATTACCGCTTTGACGTCCGCGGCACCGTTGCCGGCAAAGCACTGGTCGGTCCAGCAAAGCGCGTGCGGCGCCAGGATGACATTGTCGAGTTTGAGGATCGCATCGTCTGCGTCGGGAGGCTCTTGTTCCAGCACGTCGAGACCGGCGCCGGCGATGCGGCGCTCCTGCAGTGCTTGCGTCAGAGCTTTCTGGTCGACGATCGGGCCGCGCGCGGTGTTGATCAGGTAAGCTGTCGGCTTCATCAGGGCGATCCGCTCGGCATTGACGATGTGGTGGGTCTGGGACGACAGGGGGCAACTCACCGACAGCACGTCGGCGCGGCGAAACAGATCCTCCAGCCCTACCAGCTCGACGCCCAGGTCGGCAGCGACCCCCTTGTCGGCAAACGGGTCATGGGCAATGAATTGCATGTCAAAGGGCTTCGCCAAGCGGAAGACCTCGGCACCGATGTTGCCGATGCCCAGCGACCCAAGCGTACGCCCGACGAGGCCGACCCCCATATGTTCGGAGCGCTTCTCAAAACCAACAGACCCTTTGCGGGTGAGCGCGTCCTTTGTCAGCAGCTTGCCGGTCAGCGCCAGCATGAAGGTGACGACGGATACGGCGACGGGCCGTCGCACGCCATCGGGCGTGATGACCAAGGCAATACCGGCTGCGGTGCATGCCTCAACGTCGACAGTGTCGTAGCCGACCCCGAAGCGGGCTACGACGGCCAGGCGGCCGCTCCTGGGGACACTCGTGGCATCGAAACGATGGGCGAGGAGGATCAGCGCATCGAAATCCTCAAGTTGGTCGGCGCGAAGCGGACTGTTTGACTCCAGGAACACCATCTCGACAGCTGTCGCATTGCGCAGCGGCTCCAGATCGAAATCTGGGTAGGTCGGCGAGCCGTCCGGCCTGCGGAAATCACCGGAAAGCGCCACCCTGAATTTCACGCTGTCCATCGTCTCCTCCGTTCCTATTGGCACCCGGCCCGGATCTTGGAAACCGCGTCGGCGATCGCGTCGTGCAGGACCCAAACGTCGCCTGAATAACAAATGAAATCGAAGCCCTGTGCGTAGAACTCGTGTCCCTGGGCGACGTTGGGCACCAAGCGTCCAAGCGATTTGTTGTGCTTCTTGGCGGCGGCAACGATTTTGGCCATTGCAGCAGTGAAAGTGGGGTGGGCGAAGTCGCCAGGAATGCCGAGCGAGACGGACAGATCGAAATGTCCGACCCACAGACAATCGACCCCGTCCAGTCCCGCGATGCCGTCAATGTTCTTGACGCCGTCGGCGGTCTCGATCAGGCAGATGAACGTCGAGCGCTTGTTGGCGGCCTCGAATTTGTCAGCGACCGAGCCCGGACGGTAACGGTCATGAGCGATCTGCAGCGCCACGCCGCGGGCGCCGGCAGGGTGGTATTTCATGGAGTTGATGATGTGCTGCGCCTGTTCGACGCTGCTCACCATCGGCGCGATCAGGCCTTCGGCGCCCATGTCCATGGCGCGGGCGAGGAAATGGTAGTCCTGCGACGGGACACGCACCATGACCGGCAGATCGGCCGCCTCGAAATAACGGATCGCACTCTTCAGCGTTTCCAAGCTAAATCCCGAATGCTCCATGTCGAAAAAGACGAAATCGCAGCCAGCGGACTTCAGGATGTGACCGATTCCCGGCGTGGCGAACTCGGCGACGAGCGTACCGAGCTTGACCCGCCTGTGAGAAGCTAACGCCCTGAGACTTGGCTCCGACATGCACTTCCTCCCGTTCGCCCCAATGGGCCAATCCGCCTATGTTCGCTTCAATGCGTGGCTTCAAGAACGAGGTCGCAGGTCGTCACCAACTTGGTCACGACGAGCGGCGCGCTCTGCGTATTGAATTCGTCGAAATGAGCGGTGCGGCAGTGGTCCTCGAATGCGGCCTCGCTATCGTAAATCTCATAGAGCAGGACCCGATCCAGTTCGCCGCGCGCCTCCGTCACGTCAAAGCGGCGACAGCCGGCCTCGGTGCGCATCGAGGCGGTCGCATTGGCGTCGACAAGTTCTCGGAATCTGTCCCGGGCACCAGGCCTCAGGCGGAAATCGACCCAGACGACAAATCCGGTCATCACTTGGGCCTCGCAAGTTGCAGATACCGCTTGGCCACATATTCGAGATGGCTGCGCATGGCCGTCTCTGACGCGTCTGGATCGCGCGCGGCGACGGCCTCGAAGATTTCGCGATGAGCCTGGTAAGCCTTGCGGTCTTCACCCTTGGCCAATGTGGTGCGACGCTGTTCGAGCAACCATTCAGCCAAGGCCGCGTGAATAGCTGTAAAGATCCGATTGCGGGTGATTACCGCCAGCACGTAATGGAAGTCTACGTCCGTGCGCTCGAAGCGCGCCAGATCGCCGATCGACTGCCGGTTGAGTTCGAGCGCCTCCTTGAGGCTGTCAATGTCTTCCGGGGTAGCATGCACAGCGGCGTTGCGGGCAAGACCGACCTCGAAAAACAAGCGCGCGCTCTGGAAGTCGTGAACGCCTCCCGGCGCCGAAATCATGTGCCGAGCCGGCCCTGAAAGGGCGTCAATCACGAATTGAGGAGTGGGTCGAGTGACGCGGGCACGCTCCCCCGATTTTACCTCGACAAGGCCCATTTTGCTAAGATGCAGCAGCGCCTCACGGATGGAAGGCCGCCCTACCCCGAACTGCCGCATGAGTTCCCGTTCAGATGGGAGACGGTCGGCTTCGGCCAACTCTCCCTCTCGGATCATCCGTTCGAGGTGCGCTGCCACCTCGTCCGAAAGCTTCCGCTGCTTGATCAGAACTCCGATCATGTGGCATACCTGTTATACCAGTCAGGTACGTTATGATCCCATAGCACCCTTGTCAACGATGTCTAAGCATCCGGTAGCCGAGCCGTTTAATCACTCCGCCGATGTCGAGGCGTCCTTTGCACACGCCTTCAACGTCTTCACCAAGGATATCGGTGACTTGAGGAGCGCGAGCACACTCTGCTCGGTGTTCCGATCGGGGACCGTCTTCGAACCCTGGGTCGGGTGGTCAGTTTCAACTGCGGTGTGGACCGCAGTGAGTGCCACCGGGCCGTGTGCTGGCCGAGACCTACCCAACCGCCTGCTTATGAGCCGCAACATGAGCCCTCGATGGCAAAGTAGACCTCGACCTGAGCAAGACCAGCGAATGGAAGTGGGGTTCACAGCCGAGGCGGAAAACGCGAACTCTCGCTGGTGGACCCATTTGGCAATACGCCTGCTCCATCTCGTAATCTTTTTGCGCCGCCGCAATGCCGCAAAGGAAGGTGGTGTCGGGTCAGTTCTCTCTAGGCTCCAGAGCGCTCGTCACGTTGTGCCCATCCTCGTGCGGTGGGCGGCCGCCGCTTGAGGATGCGCATTTGAAACTGGTTTTCTCAAGATCTTTTAGTCCTGAGGGCCTCAGGCGGGGGCGCTTGCCATTTAGTTATCGTCACCTGCAAATGCCGAACCCGCACTCGACGCCAATCTACGCGTTGGCCAGTTTGCGACATCTGGTTTCGGCGATTCCGCTTTCAGTAGCGACGATCATGCTGGACGGCTGATATGAGGCGCGTTCCCGCCTGGCAGCTTAGGGGCAGCAAGCAGGACGTCGGCTTTCTTACCTCGACCTGGCCTAAGCAGTCATTCAATTCGTGGCCTCAAGCAGCTCATCCACGCTCCTCCTGACGCGGCGTGCCACCCAGCCGATGTCGGGCTGATGTGCGTGGACGGCAGTCGTCCTTTGACCACAGCTTCTGGCGGCGCCGATTGGCGAGCGCCTCGCTATCATTAGCGATGGAACGGAAAAGAAACCATTCAGCATCAGACTACCGCTTTTCGACACACCTTTTCGAATATGTCGGAACGAGCGCTTGTCGCGCAGCCCACGACGCCCCCCATGGTGAACCGGTTCCATGAAGAGTCTGACAATACGCCACCGCATCCTCGTCAGTTTCGCAGCCGTTCTGGTGGTCATGTCCGTGATAGCCCTCATCGCGTACGCCTGGTTTCTTCAGGCGGGGGAGGAGGCGACTGAGGTCGAGAAGGGCATCCTTCCGGACCTTTATCACAGTACCGAGATCATGACGGGCCAGATGGCGGCCCATAGTCTGCTTCAGGAATATGCCCTTCAGGACAACCCGTCAGACAGAAGCACGGTTGAAAACGCGATCACGACCAATCGCAACCAGGTGCAGCGGTCGATGGACGACTATGAGGCAACGATCGTCTCCGATATCGACAAGCAGAATTATGCAGCCGTCAAACAACTCGCCAACGAATTCCGTCTGGCTGAAACTGCTGTGCTGGAAACAAGCCGGGCTGCCTTGTCGAAAGGTGAAACTCCCAATGAAAGCCCAGCTATCAAGAACGAAGTAGAGCCGATCTTTGTAAAATTGCAGTCCGCTCTGCAGGCCATGGTTGAGGATCACAGAGGCGAGGCAAACAGCGCGACGCAGCGGATCAGCTCGATCGTCAGAACGGCCGAAGTCGGTTTGAGCGTTGGGTTGTTGATAGCCCTCGGGCTAGCCCTTCTTTTGGGTTACCAGCTGTTTCGCGCCATTACAGGTCCGCTCACCCGTTTGGTCGACGCGGTTCAATTGATGCGGCAAGGCGACTTCAGCGAACGGCTCGATCTGAGGCGCCGAGACGAATTCAGCGTGCTTGCCGACGGCTTCAACGCAATGGCGGACGATCTCACAACCCTCATTGGTCAGGTTCAAAGGTCCAGCATACAGGTCGGCACGTCGATAACTGAGATCGCCGCCACCTCCAAGCAACAGCAGGCAACTGCGACTGAAATCGCAGCGACCACAACAGAAATCCGAGCGACAGCCAAGGAAATCTCCGCCACATCAAACGAACTGGTCCGCACGATGAACGAGGTCTCCACAGTTGCCGAACAAACCGCTGCCGTGGCTGGCGGGGGGCAAGCGGGGCTGACCCGTATGGAAGAAACCATGCAGCAGGTCATGGAAGCGGCTGGCGCGATCAATTCCAAACTGGCGATCCTGAGCGAGAAAGCCGGCAGCATCAATCAGGTGGTGACGACCATCACCAAAGTGGCCGATCAGACGAACCTGTTGTCGCTCAACGCTTCCATCGAGGCGGAGAAGGCAGGCCAATATGGCCGGGGTTTTGCAGTGGTGGCGACGGAAATCCGAAGGCTCGCGGACCAGACAGCTGTCTCCACCTACGATATCGAGCAAATGGTCAAGGACATCCAGTCGGCAGTCGCGGCCGGGGTGATGGGCATGGACAAGTTTTCCGAGCAGGTCCGTCGGGGTATGCAGGACATCCAGCAGGTCGGCGGGCAACTCTTCGAGATCATTCAGCAGGTTCAGGGGCTGGTGCCACGTTTCGAAGTCGCCAATGAAGGCATGCAAGCACAGGCGACCGGCGCGGGGCAGATCAGCGACACGCTAACCCAGCTAAGCGAGGCAGCTCAGCAAACAGTCGAGTCCCTTCAGCAATCGACGCTCGCGATCGACGAGCTCAATCAAGTCTCAGGCGGCATGCGAAGTAGCATATCGAGGTTCAAGCTACGAGCATAGCGAGCCGGCAGTAGGAGGTGACAATGCTATTCCTCGCCTTCAGCATGGGTCCGGATCGCTACTTGATCGATGTCCACAAAATTGAAGAGGTGCTGCCCTATATCGACGTGAAAGTTCTT
This sequence comes from Mesorhizobium sp. C264A, assembly GCF_040324515.1. Lineage (NCBI taxonomy): Bacteria > Pseudomonadati > Pseudomonadota > Alphaproteobacteria > Hyphomicrobiales > Phyllobacteriaceae > Mesorhizobium > Mesorhizobium sp. C264A. The sequence continues at coordinate 2,315,591 of NZ_JAMYVY010000001.1, forward strand.
CCGGGTGCGCCAACTGGTGTGGTGGGTTTGGTCAGCTATAACGGAATACCCATCCCCCTGATCGATGTCACCCTTCTTGCGCTTGGCCGACCATCGGAGCGCCTATTGAGCACCCGGATCGTTGTGACGCGCTATCCGGCGGATGATGGCGAGCGACGCCTGCTGGGGCTGATCGCGGAACGGGTGACGGATACGATCGAGCGAGACCCGGCCGATTTCGCGCCGTTCGGACTGGAACCAGGAACCCCGCCCTATCTTGGGCCGGTGGCTTCCGATGGTTTGGAGATCATTCAGTGGGTCAAAGTGGAAGCGCTGCTTTCGGAAGAGATTCGTACCGCTTTGCTCCGCCAGGCGGCAATAGGTGATCAATGACCGGAGCAATAGAAAAGCTCCTGACGGAAACCATTGGACTGGACAGTGCCAGCGTTGGTCCGACAGTGGTTCGTCAGGCGGTCAGAGAACGGATGGAAGCATGCCGGATAACCAACCCTCAGGCCTATAGGCACCACTTGGCCGGTTCCTCGCAGGAGCTGCAGGAGCTGATCAATGCGGTGGTGATCCCAGAGACCTGGTTCTTTCGCGACCGAGAAGCGTTCACGATGCTGGCGCGGCATGCGCGCGCGCACAAGCCTGCTCAGCCGATAAGAATCCTAAGCCTGCCATGTTCAACCGGCGAAGAGGCTTACTCGGTCGCCATGGCCATGTTCGATGCCGGCTTTGAGGCGCATGAGTTCAAGATCGATGGCGTGGACGTCAGCAGCCGCAATATCGCGACGGCTGAACACGCCATCTATGGCCGCAATTCGTTTCGCGGCAGCCATTTAGAATTCAAGGATCGCTATTTCGAAGCGGCCGAGGGCGGGTTGCGGCCTGTTGCTGGGGTGCTGAAACAGGTTCGGTTCATGGTAGGAAACTTGTTCGGTTCTCACGCGCCTTTCGGGCAAGAGGTCTATGACATCCTGCTTTGCCGCAATTTGCTGATCTATTTCAATCGAGAGCTGCAGGATCGCGCATTGATCTGCCTGAAGGACCTGCTGGCCAAAGACGGACTTCTTCTGGTCGGTCCGGCGGAAGCAGCTCTTCCAAGGGTGCATGGCTTTCTTTCCGCTGAATGGCCATTGGCCTTCGCCTTTCTGAAATCGGAGCCCGTCAAGACCACGGCGCCGAAGGTTTCGGCCGCCGTCCCGGTGCGGACGCCAAGCCCTAAGGTCAACAAGACCGAGCCTCTTCGTCCGTTCCGACCGACAATTGGCAATGAAGGCCGCGGGCAGGCTCCGGCCAAGCCGCTTGCACACGCCTCGGAAAGCCTCATCGCGGTTGAACGGATCGCCAATGCAGGACGCGTAAAGGAGGCACAGGAGGTCGCCCTGGCGCATCTCAGGGAGTTCGGTCCTTCCGCAGAAATCTTCTACCTGCTGGGCCTCGTCCAGGATGCGGATGGTTCTGCACCCGAAGCCGCGCAAAGTTATCGCAAGGCGCTCTATCTCGCGCCAAATCATCGAGAAGCTCTTGTCCACCTGGCCTTGCTGCTTAGCAAGCAAGGCGACCATAACGGCGCCGAGGCGCTGGCCGGCCGGCTGGGTCGGGTCCAGAAAAGGAGCGGCAGTTGATGGCGGCTTCGACAAGGATCGCCCAGCCGGTGGAGGAGATCGAAATCAACGACTGCTGGCGGCAAATAGGCGTACGGGGTGACAAGTCATGTCCGCTACTAGAGCAGCATCTCCACTGCCGCAATTGCCCGACCTACAAGAAGATCGCACGACGCCTCCTCGACCGTGCAGCTCCCTCGGCATCTCGCGACGAATGGCCTGACAACGCTGGTCGTGCAGGGATCGATTCGGCAGACAACGACGCGCTGCAGACGGCCGTTCTCTTCCGTTTGGGGGAGGAATGGCTGGCACTTCCAGTCGGTATTTTTCATGAAGTGGCTGAATCTCGTCGCGTTCATTCACTTCCACATCGCAGGAACAGTGCACTGCTCGGCATTGCGAATGTCCGTGGTGAATTGCTCATTTGCCTTTCCCTGGCCGAATTGCTCGGGATAGACGAGCGCAAGGAAGGGGAACAAGGCACACGAACCAAGGTATTTCGCCGCCTTGTCGTGGTAGGCGAGCGCGACAAGCGGGTTGCTTTTATGGTTGATGAGATCCACGGCTTACATCGGTACCAGGAACGCGACACTCTCGCTGTTCCGGCCATGATTGGGAAGGCACTGTCTGCCGCTACGGTTGCCGTGCTGCCATGGCAAGGACGAGCCGTTGGCTGTCTCGATCCACGACAACTGCTCACGATGCTGGATCGGAGCATCGCATGACAGATGAAGACTTCAGCCAGGTTTCGATGCTCAGCCTCTTCCAGGCCGAACTGGAGATGCAGTCACGGGCTCTGACCTCTGGACTTCTGGCACTCGAACGCGATCCTATCGCCGCCGACGCCCTAGAAGCATGCATGCGTGCCGCGCATTCCCTGAAAGGAGCTGCCCGCATCATCGACCTGATGCCCGCAGTCAAAGTTGCAAATGCGATGGAAGACTGCCTGGTCGCAGCGCAACGCGGGCATCTGAGGGTGCGACGGGAGCATATAGACGCGCTTCTGCAAGGTTCTGACCTTTTGAAATTGATCGCATCGGGATCATCGAGCGAGAGCGCCAACTCAGAAGTCGAAACCTTTCTCGCGAAGTTCGAGGGGTTGTCCCTCCCCAGGCAAAGCCCGGGCCCCAAGATTCTGCAGCTGATTTCGCAACTCCAGATCATGCCCAGGAGCAACTGGCGACGACCTCTTCAGCGAACCTCCTCGTTGGGGCGGTGCCGCAAGCCCACGACAGCATCGGCTCTGATAGAATGGTTCGGGTGACGGCAGACAGCCTGAACCGATTGCTCGGGCTGGCTGGCGAGTCGCTGATGGAAGCTCGGCGGCTCAGGCCATTCGCTGACGGGCTGCTACGGCTGAAGCGACTTCAATCGGACCTCGCAAGTGCATTCGACAATCTTCATGCAGCGCTGCCGCCGGTTTCAAACGATGCGGCGGTGGTGGAGGCGCTGGCTGAAGCGCAGCGAAAGCTTCGGTTGAGCCAAGCGTTCCTGGCGGAGCGTTTCGATGAGTTGGATTCAGTGGATCGGAAAGCGACCGATCTTGCCAACAGATTGTACGACGAAACGTTGGCGAGCCGGATGCGGCCTTTTGAGGACGGCGTGCGACACTATGCGAGAATGATCCGCGACCTCGGTCGTACCCTTGGCAAGCGGGTGCGACTGGAGATCGTAGGCGGCTCGACCGGCATCGACCGCGATATCCTCGAGCAGCTCGATGCCCCTTTGGGGCACCTTCTGCGCAACGCTGTAGACCATGGGCTTGAACCGCCTGAGGAGCGCCTCGCGATGGGCAAACCCGAAGAGGGGCTCATCAGGCTCGAAGCGAGGCACAATGCCGGGCTGCTGCAGATAGCCGTGGTGGACGACGGCAGGGGGATAGAGCTCTCGAAGCTGCGCGAGACCGTCGTCGCCCGGCAACTTGCAACCAGGGAAAGTGCTGAAACACTCAGCGAAAGCGAATTGCTCGCATTTCTGTTTCTGCCAGGCTTTTCCATGAAAGCGGGCCTTACCGACGTCTCAGGTCGCGGTGTGGGGCTCGATGCAGTGCAAGCCATGACGAAGGAAGTCCGGGGAGTCGCAAGCGTCTCCTCAGAATTTGGCCACGGAACCCGATTTCAACTGCAATTGCCGCTGACATTGTCGGTCCTGCGCACGCTGCTCGTCGATGTCGATGGAGAGCCCTATGCTTTTCCACTCGCTGCCATTTCCAAGACTTTGAAACTGCAGCGGACGGAGATCAACGTCCTGCAGGGCCGGCCGCATTTTCGATTGAACGATCGACAGATCGGGCTGGTCACCGCTCGCGAGGTGCTCGATCGAGGTGAGCCCGGATCGGAACCGAACGAACTATCGGTCGTCGTCGTGGATGCGGGTCGGGGCGATGCGTACGGCCTGATCGTTGACCGTTTTCTCGGGGAACGCGAGTTAGTGATCAGACCTCTCGATCCACGGTTTGCCAAGATCAAGGACATCAGCGCAGCGGCCCTGATGGAAGACGGTTCGCCTGTTCTGATCTTCGACGTCGACGATCTGATCCGATCGGTGGAAAAGCTTGCATCGTCCAGCGGATTTCGAGCTCTTCGGCGCGCCGCGGGCGGTCCCGAAGCGAGCAGGCGCAAGCGCGTGCTCGTGATTGACGATTCACTGACGGTTCGCGAACTCCAGCGCAAGATGCTCGGCAATTACGGTTATGAGGTCGAAGTGGCGGTAGACGGCATGGACGGGTGGAATGCCGTCCGGTCTGGTCCTTTCGATCTCGTCGTTACCGACATCGACATGCCTCGCATGGATGGCATCGAGCTGGTGAGTTTGATCAGAAAGGACGCTGATCTCAAGAACACACCCATTATGATCGTTTCATACAAGGATCGGGAAGAAGATCGCGCGCGCGGGCTCGACGCAGGTGCGGACTATTATCTGACCAAGAGTAGTTTTCAGGACGAGGCGCTGATCCATGCCGTCGTGGACATGATTGGCGAGGCGGCTGAATGAGATCGAGATTGGAAGCCAGCGAATGAGAATCGGCGTAGTTAACGACATGCCGATGGCGGTTGAACTTCTGCGTCGACTGGTTCTGTTGACCGGCGAACATCAGGTCGCGTGGATCGCGACTAATGGGCGTGAGGCGGTCGAGGTCTGCAGACGTGATCTGCCGGATCTGATACTCATGGATCTAGCGATGCCAGAGATGGACGGCGTGGAAGCGACGCGCAGAATCATGGCGGAAACCCCGTGCTCAATCTTGCTGGTGACCGCCAGTATCGAAGCCAACCTCGCCGGCGTCTACGAAGCAATGGGTCATGGCGCGCTTGACGCAGTCGATATTCCGTCAGTGGGCATCGAAGGCAACGCGTCCTCGCAATCCGCCCGGCTTTTGACGAACAAGATACGAACGATAGGCAAGTTGATCGGCGATGCGCCTACCCAGGCAAAAAGGCGGATGTCACGTGCGGCTGAGCCGTCAACTCGACACGTGATAGCAATCGGCGCCTCTGCGGGCGGGCCGGCTGCCGTTGCCGCAGTCCTGAGCGCGTTTCCCGTTGATTTTCGCGGCGCGATTGTGCTTGTCCAGCATCTCGATGCTCAGTTCGTTCCAGGCCTTGTTGATTGGCTAGGGCAGCATACGCGTCTCCCGATCCGTCCGGCGGGGGAAAGGGATAGTCCACAAGCGGGCACCGTTCTCGTTGCCAGTTCTGCGGATCATCTGGTTTTCAAGTCAGCTCAGCAACTTGGCTATACGCCCAGCCCCAAGGACAATGTTTATCGGCCGTCGGTAGATGTGTTCTTCGAAAGTGCGGCGCAATGGTGGCCTGGCTCGGTGATTGGTGTTCTGCTCACAGGCATGGGCAGGGATGGTGCGCGCGGGCTGAGACAGCTCCGTGACAAGGGACATCTCACAATCGCGCAGGATAGAGCAACAAGTGCCGTCTATGGCATGCCGAAGGCCGCCGCCGACATCGGCGCGGCTGTTGATATTCTTCCTTTGGGTGCGATCGGCTCACGTATAATCGAAGCCTGCGAGCGCTCCACGTGAAAGGCCCCTTCCGATGACGCAAGAACCAGAGTTGGTCCCGCCACTCGCAGATAACTATTCATCCATGGTTCTGCTCATCGATGATCAGATCATGGTTTGCGAGGCGGTCAGGCGCGCCCTAGCCAACGAGCCCGATATTTCCTTACACTTCTGCACCGACCCGTTGAGAGCGATGACGGTCGCGGATGAGGTAAAGCCAACCGTCATCCTGCAGGATCTCGTCATGCCCGGGGTGGATGGGCTACATCTGGTGCGAGAATACAGGAAGCATGCGTCGACACGCGCGGTTCCAGTCATTGTGCTGTCGAGCAAGGAAGATCCAGCCACCAAGGGCGAAGCCTTCGCTGCGGGCGCGAACGACTATCTCGTCAAACTGCCGGATCGTATCGAGTTGATTGCACGCATTCGATATCACACGCGGGCCTATCTGGATCACGTCCAGCGAGACTCGGCACACCGAGCGCTGAGGGAAAGCCAGCGACAGCTGATCAGTGCAAATCTAGAGCTTGAACGTCTGACGCGGATCGATGGCCTGACAGGTCTCGGTAACAGGCGCTATTTTGACGAATATCTGGCGGCTGAATGGAAACGCGCTTTTCGCGCACAGTCCCCACTGTCGCTGTTGATGATCGATGCCGATAACTTCAAACGATACAACGATACCTATGGCCATATGGCCGGCGACGATGTGCTGAAGCAAATCGCCCGCGTAATCCAGAGCGGTTCCGGCCGCTCCACCGATCTCGCTGCGCGGTACGGAGGCGAAGAGTTCGTCATCGTGCTGGTCGACACCATACTGGAACAATCCAGTGCGATCGCCGAGCGGCTCGTCCAGAGCGTGCGAGAGTTGAACATACCCCACGGCCCGGATCGCGTGACCATCAGCGTCGGCGTCGCAACAGCGGTGCCCACCGAGAACGAGACGCCAAACGATTTCGTCAATGCCGCCGATTTGGCTCTGTTTCGTGCCAAATCGGAAGGACGAAATCGTGTTGCGCTTCATATGTCCCGCAGCTAGAGAAGCTCACATCTCAGTCAACGAAGCGCGCCCTGTTCGATTTGAGGACGACCTTGGCGAAGTCGGGCATCTCGAGACCTTGCCGCACCAGGCCATCAAGAGTTTTCTCAGCCGCCCTGATGGCGGAGAGCCGGGCCAGCACAGTCTCAGCCTCCAGGCGAGGCACCACGGCGACACCGTCGCGGTCGCCGACCAGTATGTCTCCCGGCGAGATAGTCACTCCTCCCAGCACCACCGGGAATCCGACCGTGCCTGGACCATTTCGCGCAGGCGAATTCGCAATGACCCCGGCACAGTAAACCGGCAACCCGACCGCCTCGATCCCGACAACGTCGCGCACCAGACCGTCAGTGATGAAGCCGGCGACCCCCTTGTTGCGCGCCATGCCGAGCACGAGATCGCCAGCTACCGCGGTACCGGCAAAGCTGTCGGTGGCCGCGACGATGACATCGCCACTTGCTGCGGCATCCAGTGCTCCAAACAGGGCGAGGTTGTCGGCGGGACCGCAGTGACAGGTCACGGCGACGCCGACCATCGTCGCAGTAGCTGGCGACAGTGGCTTGATCGCATAATGCAAGGCGCCGCGTCCCCCCATCGCGTCTACGACCTGGCTAACCGGCACGCCCGCAAAAGCACTGATGATTTCTGCTGCGGGCCGTTCGAAACGGCGCTTGATGGTGAGCAGTGGTGGGTCTTCAATCATGTAGCGGCCCCATTCCCTGAACGAACGAAATACAGTCCGGCCCGAGGTCGCGCAGGCTCCGCGCGCCCATCAGTCCCATGACGCGGTCGATCTCCTTGCGGTAGAGTTCGAGCACGTGGCGTACCCCCTCCTCGCCGGCGACCGCGAGCCCCCACAACTGCGGCCGCCCGATCAGACAGCACGAGGCGCCGAGCGCCAGGGCCTTGACGACGTCAGAGCCTCGCCTGATGCCGCCGTCGATAAGCACTGGTACGCGGCCGGCGACAGCCGCGACAACTGCCGTCAACGCGTCCAGGGATGCGGCGGCGCCGTCAAGCTGACGTCCCCATGATTGGATACGATGATGCCGTCGATTCCTCGGGCTACAGCCTCGGCGGCTTCGCTGGGATGCAGGACGCCTTTCAGCAACAACGGTCCGGACCAGACAGTGCGCAGCCAGTCGACATCGGCCCAGGAGAGTCCGGGATCGAGCATTGCGGCCATTCGGCCCGCCAATGCACCGACCGTCGCCGTATCTCCGGGGCGCGCGTAGTTGCCGAAAGTCAGTTTCGGGAGTCGGGTGCGCATACGAAGAAGCCACGCCGCCTTGGTGGCGGCCGCGAGGGTTCCGGCCACACCGAAGCGCGGCGGGATGGCAAAACCGTTGCGGATGTCGCGTTCACGGTTGCCAAGCATCTGGTTATCAATGGTGAGCACCAGCGCGTCGTAGCTTGAGGCACGCGCCCGATCCACCATTTCTCGGGTGAAGCCGCGATCGGTATAGACGAACACCTGCATCCACCGTGGGCTACTTCCGGTGGCTGCTATATCCTCCAGCGTGCAGACCGATCCGTGGCTGGCGCAGTAGAATGTCCCTGCGGCCGCTGCGGCTCGGGCGGCTGCGCGCTCGCCGTCGGGCCAGAACAGCCCAGCCAGGCCGGTTGGCGCGATGCCCAGCGGGATGGCAAGTTTCGCGCCGAAGAGGTCAAGGGAAAGGTCTCGCGTCGTTGCACCGTTGAGTGGTCGCGGCAGAATGGCAACCTCGTTAAAAGCTTGCTCGTTCCGGCGCAGCGTTCGCTCATCCTCGGCACCGCCATCGGCGAAGTCGAACACCGGGCGTGGCAAAGTCCGCCGCGCGGCGACGCGGACCGCGGCCACGCTGTACAGGCACTTCAACGCCGCCATCGAAGCGGACGATGCCGCACCGCCGGCACCGCGGTCATCGCCTGTGTTTGAGGCGGACGAGGAGCTACTCACGGTTGCTTTCCGCCGATGCGACCATGATGCGTCGGTCCACCGCCTCCCGGAACACGCACGCAGGAGAGTGTTCCCTCAAAGGAGGGATCGCTGCCGGTCGCCAGCACGCCGGCATTTGTCACCCAAAGCATCTCGCCCGAGAAGACGCAGTTGGTCGTTGCCTGGCCGCAGACGAAGAAACCCTCCGCTGTGCCGTTGGGCTTCAGAACGTGAATGCCGTTGGCGGCAATATCCGTGACATAAAGGCGGCCATCGGCTCCGACCTTCAGCCCGTCCGGGATCGGATTGGCCCCAGGCAAGCGGCCCAGGTCTTCGACGGAACCATCCGGACGCTGCCGCTTGACGCGCCCCGTATAGGACTCCCCCCAAATGATCGAGCCGTCGGCTTCGATCGCCACACCATTGGGGAAGGTCGGCTTGTCGAAACCGAGAGCAAGGTAAGCACTGCCATCGGGGTTGACGGCAAAGATGTAGCTTGGGTCCGGATTCCCCGGGTTGTATGTGCCGGGATCGCTGAAGATGAGCCGGCCGTCAGCAGCAAATACAAGATCGTTTGGCCCATTGAGCCGAATGCCCGCGACTTCGCTCAGCAGGATTTCCGGCTTTCCGCCTTCGGCAACCCGCTGGATCGATGGCGTCGTCATGTCCGCGGCCCGCCAAGGTCCGGTCGTGCCGCCGTTCTGGCAGACATAGAGCAGGTCATCCGATCCGAGAACGCAGGCGTTGGGCGCTCCGGCAACATACGCGAACTGGCGAGCACTTCCGTCGCGATCTATGGCCGTCAGCTGGCTGCGATAGCTTTCGACGATGACAATTCGGCCATCGGGCAGCACCGTCGGGCCCTCGGGCCAGCCAAGGCCGGTCGCGACAACCTCGACGGCCAGCTTTTCAACCTCGTTCATCGTGCGACCCCCAGAACGGCAGCCTATCAAGATTTGTCGGGTATAATCCAGCCTGGCGGTCTCCGGACCCGGCGACTCAAAGATAGCTTGGCTGACGTGCGCGTTGCTGGCCCCCCCTAAGCCGCCCCCCCCCGGCGCCGGTGAACCCCGACGGGCGGAGGCCTATGGCTACAGCGCGAGCCGATCGGTGTCTACATAGCTCGGTAGCACTGGCTTGCTCCTCCAGGTTGGGTGGCAGGATTAGGTGCTGCTGAGGCCAGCGTGCCAGGAACAAGTGCAGGTGGAGAAGGTTGAATCTCAGTTCCTCTCCCTCTAACACTCACAAAGTCCAATAATTCTCTGCTCCGCTGCCAGGCGCTCTGGAGCCCGAGCGTTTGCAGGGCGTGCGTGTGGCCAAAAGCTGGGGAGCGCCGCAGCGCCCAGGCGTGCAAATTGCTCTCTGAACGCCGATCCTTCTCCGAAGCTGGGGAGTAGCCCCAAAATCCAACAGCAATATCATGCCTCAACGGCGGTTTTGCCACTGCCAGTTTTGCGGTTCGCTCGCCTGTCAAAAGGGACAGTCTTTCGGGTCACGATCCGGAGTGGGTTTGCCAAGGCTCCCGGAATCGAGGTGGCCCACTTTTGCGTCGGGGCTCCGCCACTCTTCAGATCAACAGCAACCAGCACCAATACGCACCAATCACCATTTGCACAGCGAACGCGGTGAACCTGAGACTGACCGCGAGTTGGCTGGTTGAGACGAGGTGGATCACCGACTGCACTATACGTGCGCCTAACATCGTGGAGGCCAAGGGATCCGTGACATCTGTCTTTGAAATGATGATCGCGACTCCGAGCAGACCTCCGAAGATTGGAAGCCCTTCAATGCAGTTGGCGTGGGCACGGGCTAACCTCCGCATAAACGGGGAGAGGGCTCCGTTATCTGGCGTAAAGCCGTTTGCCGGGACTTGCCCAGAGATCACCAGGTAGCTCCGGATAACTTCCATCACGATCAGCAGGGCCAGCGCCCACGAGATGAAGCCAGTCAATGCGTAAGCACTCGCCGACATGTGCCCTCCCCGTTGCTAGCACTCTAGGTCGTTGTAGCCGATCAACTAGTCTAATGCTATTCGACGAGGAGGGGCGGCCTGTAGTGGGGCCGAAACGGAATAGCAGCTTTTGGACGTTGTGCCCGGAATAGCTGCCGTTCAGCCAATCAGCAGGATTGACCGCTTTCGCCCTTTAGCGACCCTTCCGCGCCAGATCAGTCGATGCTTGAAGCTGCCATTCGCCGAGTGAAAGCGGCGTCGAGCATGGTCAGAAAGGCGCGCACGGCGGGGTTGGCGCGTCGGCTTGCCGGCCAGAGCACGGTGACATTGTTTCGCTCGACCGCGAACGTGGACAGCACTGGGACCAGTTCGCCGCGCTTCACATAGGGAGCCGCCATGAAGGAGGCGCCTATGCCTATCCCACCGCCGGCTGCCAGCATGATGAGCACGGCATCGCTCGCATCGGCGACCACACCGGAATTGGGCACGATCTCGATTTCACGGTCGCCAATCCGGAAGGGCCAGCGAAAGGCCTGGCCTGTGCTCTGATATCGAAGGTTGACGGTGTCGTGCCCTTCCAGGTGATCGGGATGGGTCGGTGTGCCGCGTTCCTCGAGATAGGCTGGCGAGGCGAAGCAGCAAAGCCGATGGGGTGCGAGCTTGCGTGATAGTAGCCGGGTGTCAGCCAGATCACCGATGCGTATGGCGACATCGATCCCTTCCTCGATCATGTCCACCAACTGGTCACCCAGCCTGAGATCGACGATCAGGTTCGGATGGAGCCGACGGAAAGCCGGTAAAGCCGGAGCAATCAGGTGGAGTCCGATCGGCAGCGACGCGGCCACGCGCAACGTGCCCGATGGTTCGGAGCGCGCGGTCATTGCCGCCTGCTCGATTTCCTCCGCCTCGCGTAGCAGACGCAGCGCGCGCTCATGCAGGTCGCGCCCTTCGGGCGTGAAGGTGAGCGAGCGCGTTGTACGGGTAAACAGCGACACTCCTAAATGCCGCTCGAGCCGCTGGACGCTCTTGCTGACCGCCGACGGGGAAATCGACAGCGCGCGCGCCGCTGCCGTGTAGCTGCCCAGCGATCCCGCACGCGCGAAGGCGATGATGCCAGTGAGCCGATCCAAAGTGATATGTTCCGCCATGGCATTACTTAACCGCCATCGGCACCGATTATCAACCGGCGGTCATGCCGCTAGATTCGCTCCAATGACATGGATGAGCGGAGATTTCACCAATGAGCGATAAGATGAAGGCAGTCCGTCTGCACGCATTCGGTGGTCCCGAGATGCTGGTGTACGAAGACGCGCCTAGGCCGGGTGTGAAGCCCGGCGAGGTGCTTGTCCGAGTCCAGGCGGCCGGGCTTAATCCGCCCGACTGGTATCTGCGGGATGGCTATCGCGCATTGCCGCCAGAATGGCGACCCAACGCGTCCTTCCCACTGATTCTCGGCACGGACGTGTCGGGCGTCATTGAAGCGGTTGGCGCTGACGTCGCTGAGTTCAGCATCGGGGACGAGGTCTACGCAATGGTTCGCTTCCCCGATAACTTGATGACGGGTAGCAATGCCTACGCGCATTATGTCAGTGTGCCGGCATCGCATGTTGCGTTGAAACCAGCCGGCATCGACCATATTCATGCGGCTGGTGCGCCGATGTCGCTTCTGACGGCATGGCAGTTCTTGATCGAACTCGGCCACGACGAGCCGAATCCGTTCCAGCCCTTACCGCATGAGCCGGTGCCCCTCGACGGCAAGACGGTGCTCATCAATGGTGCCGGAGGCGGTGTCGGGCATCTGGCCGTCCAGTTGGCGAAATGGCGGGGCGCGCGCGTCATCGCGGTGACATCGGCCAAGAACGAGGCGCTGATGCGCGATCTCGGCGTGGATCAATTCATCGACTACAAGACAACCGCGGCGGAAGATGTCGTCCGAGACGTCGACCTTGTCCTCGACGCGGTGGGCGGCGCGGACATGGAGCGCTTCTTCCATGTTCTGAAGCCGGGCGGCGCGCTGTTCCTGGTCAACCCACTGGGCTTCGCTGGTCACGAAGAGACAGAGAGGCTGGGGATCACGGTCTCATCCACACAGGTTCGATCCAATGGCGCGCAGTTGGCAAAAGCCGCCCGCCTGCTCGACGACGGCCTTGTGCGTGTCGTCATCGACAGCACATTCCCGCTGGCCGAGGCATCGCGCGCACATGAGCGCGCCGCCGACGGCAGTATTCAAGGCAAGATCGTGCTGGCCGTCTGAATTGTTGCTTTCAGTCCGACCGACCATCGGGAGTGCAGACGATCGGGCGGGATTACGCCGTTTAGCCGACGAAGACCACCGACCGACGTCCGGCTGAATCGTGCTCGACTACAAGTGCCGCGATGGCTGCCGCGATCTTCGCGCCGCCTTGCACTGACGGTTCGATAGGATTGGCGAAGTCCGCGTCCTCATTCGATACCAAGCGCAGGTCGACGAGCGGCAAACCGCGCGAGAACGCCGCCCGGGTGATGACGTCGTTGAGGACCGTCAGGGCAGTTGCGGCAAGTCTACGACGCTGTTGGTCGGGAAAGCGCGCCTCGTAGATCGTGCAGACAGCGGTGGGTAGGTTTTGGCCCAGCGCCCCCTCGAGCATCGTACAGTAGTCGTGCTCGAATTCCTCCCGGATATCGCTGATCCTGTCCAGAACCTCGGCCACCGAACAGGCCCCCTGCTCCAGAATCCCTGCATGACGAAGAGCATCATTGCCACCGACGCTGACGACAAGATGGCTAGCATCCTGGGGGAGCCGTTCAAGCTGCCGCTCGACGCCGCTTGTGACGGCGCCGTCGACGGCGTTTAGCGTTGCACGCCACCCCTCCGGCAACCGCTCCCGCAGCTGCCGCACTACGTCGGGCCCGTGCGCGACATAGGCAGCGTTGTCAAAGATCGAATCCCCGAGAAGGACGACGTGTGGCATCGGATGCTCCGTTGAGGCCTCTGCCAATGCTGCATCAGCAGAGGAGGTAAGGTGGTGGGTTGTGACCGCGGCAGCGAGCACGGTCAGGAGATCACGGCGAATCAGGCCACCTACAGAACGGAACGGCATCTCAGCCGTCCAGGAACGCCAGAAGCGCGGCATTCACCGCGCTGGCCTCTTCGCGCTGTACCCAATGCGTCGCCTTCTCGAACGTCTGCAGGCCCCGATCGTTGCAAAGGGCCAGACTGCGCTCGGCCAGGCCATATTCCAGAGCTTGGTCCTGCATCCCCCACAGCACAAGGGTCGGCGTCGTGATCCGCTCCTTCAGGCTTGGGCGGAAGCGCAGCGCCCGATACCAGTTGAGCATGCCGGTCAGCGCCCCCGGCCGTTCCCAGGCCTGCCGATACTCTGCGATTTCCTCCGCCGTGAAGGCATCTGTTCGGCTGGATTTGATGAGCGCCCGTGCCAGCAGAGCCGAGCGCCCCGCCCCCAGAAAAGCCTCCGGCAGCAAGGGGAACTGGAAGAAGGCCGCATAGCTGCTCCGCAGGAACTGGGTCGGAGATCGCAAGGAATGGGCAAGCAGCACCTCGGGATGGGGCGCGTTCAGGATGACGAGCCTTTCCAGGCGGTGCGGCAGCTTTGCGCCTGCGGCCCAGGCGACGATACCGCCCCAGTCATGACCGACGAGGTGAAACCTTCCGATGCCGAGCGCGTCGGCGATGGCAACGACATCGCCGACGAGCTTGGGGAGCGTGTATTCACGGATGGCTTTCGGCTTGTCACTGGTGTTGTAGCCCCTCTGGTCGGGAACGATGACCCGGAATCCGGCGGAAGCGAGCGCATCGATCTGCCGTCTCCAGCCGATCCAGAAGTCGCCGGGAGCAGTCTGTCCCGGTCCAACCGCTAGGCTGGCAGCAGCGGAGGCGTCGATCAAAGTGAATACCTCGCGGAGTTGACGAGGAGTTCTGATAGGCAAGTTTCAATTTCGCGCTTTTTCCCGCAAATTCGAGAGCGTAAGGAATTGAATCAGTCGTTGATTAATCAGGCGTTTTCGCCGGCCTGTCACGCCGGAGGTCGCGGGTTCGAGCCCCGTCACTCGCGCCATTTCTCCTCAGGAGAAATGTGGCATAATCGTCTAGAATCATGATCTTGCATGAGGCAATTCAGATCCGGTCGGATCTGAATTCGATCTCTCCCGCAACGACGTCACCCCTTGGCCAGCAGCGCCTCGACCTCATGCAGCGTCGGCATGGATGGCGCCGTACCCGGCCGCGTCACCGAAATGCCGGCGACGGCGCAGGCGAAGCGGACGGCTTGCAGCGGCTCCACGCCTTTGGCGAGTGCGGCGGCCAGGCCGCCATTGAAGGCATCGCCCGCACCGGTGGTTTCGACCACCGGGCCGGCATTGACCACCGGGACATGGTCGGACCGAGCGGCCGTGTGCAGCAGCGCGCCTTTTTCGCCGAGCGTGATGATGACCGAGCCGACGCCTTTTTTGAGCAGGCTGTCGGCGGCGCGGCGAGCGTCGTCGATCGAAGAAACCTTGATGCCGGTCAGTTCCTCGGCCTCGGTTTCGTTGGGGGTCACATAGTCGCACAGCGTGTAGATGCGGTCCGGCAGCTTGGCCGCGGGCGCCGGATTGAGAATGGTGGTCACCCCTGCCCCGCGCGCGATCTCGAGTGCGCGCAGTGCCGCGTCGATCGGCTGTTCGAGCTGGGTGACGAAGACGCCGGCTCCACGGATCAGGCCGGCATTGGCCTCGATGTCTTCAGACGAGATCAGCATCGCCGCACCCGGGCTGACGATGATGGCGTTGTTGCCGGTCGTCTCCTCGATGAAGATATAGGCCGCGCCGGTATAGCTTTGCGGCGTGTCGATGACGGCGGATTTCACGCCCGCCTCTGCCCAGGTCGCCTTGGCCATGTCGGCGAAAGCATCGACGCCAAGCCGGGTCAGGAAAGTGATGTCGGCGCCGAGCTTGCCTGCCGCCACCGCCTGGTTCGAGCCCTTGCCGCCAGGTCCCAGCTTGAAGGAATTACCAAGAATGGTTTCACCCATGCGCGGCTGTCGATTGGCCCGGTAAGCGGTGTCGGCGACGAAAACGCCCAGAATGACGACAGGTTTGCCCGACGCCATGGCCCTACTCGGCGTCCGGCGGCACGACGCCCTTGCGAAAGGCGAAGCAGCCATAGAAGCGGCGCTCGCCGGTCTGGATGACGCAATAGGCTTTCTTGGCGCGCTCGTAGAAGGCGTAGCGCTCGACCGAGATCATCGGCCAGGCCTTGCCCTCGGCCTTGTCGATCTCCTTTTGCACCTCTTTTTGCACCGGCGGGATCTCGTCCGGCTTGCCGACGATCTCCATGCGCGCGGCCGCATCGTCGACGAAAGTGTCCAGCGGATAGAGCGACAGCACCGCCTTGACCACATCGGCCGCCGAGGCGTCGATGTGCAGCAGCTTGCCGAGCACGGTCTGCTTTGCCACCGAATCGGCGGGGAAATTGGTGTCGGCGATGATCAGATCGTCGCCGTGTCCCATTGCCCTGAGCGCCTGGAGCACATCGGCATTGAGCAATGGGTTGATCCCTTTGAGCATGGCAGTCCTCGTCAAACAGGTTTGGTCAAAGTCGATTGGAAATCAGAGCCGGTTGCCGGTCTCGGCGTCGAAGAGATGGACCTGGTCGAGGCGCGGCTTGAGATTGAGCGTGTCGCCGGGCTTGAAGTCGTGGCGCTCGCGAAACAGCGCCACCATCTCGCCGCTGTCGCCGAAGCGCACGAAGACCAGCGTTTCGGAACCCGTGGGTTCGACCACCGAGATCTTTGCCGGCACGCCGTCGGGATGGATTTCGAGATGCTCGGGCCGCACGCCATAGACCACGGCCTGGCCCTCCTTGGCGGCGCTGCCGGCAGCAATCGGGAACAGCGTGCCTGCTATCTCGACCTTGTCGCCCTTGCGCACCACGCCTTTGAGCAGGTTCATCGACGGCGAGCCGATGAAGCCGGCGACAAACAGATTGGCCGGCCGGTCGAACAATTCCAATGGCGCGCCGACCTGCTCGATACGGCCATCGCGCATGACGACGATCTTGTCGGCCATGGTCATGGCCTCGATCTGGTCGTGGGTGACGTAGATGGTGGTGGTCTTCAGCCGCTGGTGCAGTTCCTTGATCTCGGTGCGCATCTGCACGCGCAGCTTGGCGTCGAGATTGGAGAGCGGCTCGTCGAACAGGAAGACCTGCGGATTGCGCACGATGGCGCGGCCCATGGCGACGCGCTGGCGCTGGCCACCGGAGAGCTGGCGCGGATAACGTTTCAGGTACGGATTGAGGTCGAGAATGTCGGCGGCGCGCTTGACCCGCTCGGCGACCACGGCCGGATCGGTCTTGCGCAGCTTCAGCGCAAACGCCATGTTCTGCTCCACCGTCTTGTGCGGATAGAGCGCGTAGTTCTGGAACACCATGGCGATGTCGCGCTTGGCCGGCGGCAGATTGTTGACGATGCGCTCGCCAATGGCGATCGTGCCGCCGGAGACGGTCTCCAGCCCGGCCACCATCCTGAGCAGCGTGGACTTGCCGCAGCCCGACGGGCCTACCAACACCACGAACTGGCCATCGGCGATATCGACGCTGACCTCGTGCAGGACCTTGACGGTTCCGAACGCCTTGGCCACATTGCTGATCGCGACTTGAGCCATCGTCCCCCCTTTTCTCGCGGTGAAGCTAGCCATTGCCAACGGCAAGGGCAAGTCGGTATGTTATCGATAAAAAGCCATTCGTGTTGACAAGGTAATCGATTACGCAAATATTAGCTGTTGCCAATCCGGCAGTCGGATTTTTATCCGAAAATCGGAGCTCCAGGCGACGCAGGGTGGGGTCCCACGTCCCCGTATGATAAAGGAGAACCGCCGACGTTTCGGCGTCGGAGGGATTGGCATTTAATTCACGACTGTTGTTCTGGGAGGAATAGATGAGAGTCGGTCTGTACGAAAAACTCGTCCGCGCGGGTGCCACCCGGCGTGACATACTCAAAGGCGCGGCCTCGATGGCCGCGATCGCCGCCGCATCGGGCGCTGGGCTCGGCGCTTTCACCCGCCCGGCTGAAGCCGCCAGCGAGCTACGCTCCAAAATTCTGCAGATCCCCGGCGTCGGCAAGGGTCAGCCGACGGATGCCGATTTCCAGAAGGTCGGCGAACTCTGCCTGGAAGCCACCAAGGCCAACGTCAAGGAAGGCGAATTCGCCGGCGTCGAGCTCACCTTCATGGGCCTCAACAACCAGAACCTGCACAATGTGCTGTTCCGCGGCTTCCTGAAGCCGTGGGAGGCCTATACCGGCGCCAAGATCAGCTGGATCGACCTGGCGCAGGCCGACTACAATGCCCGCCTGCAGCAGTCGATCGCCACCGGCACCGTCGACTTCGACATCATCGAGATGGGCGCGCCCTTCGAAGGCGATGTCTGCGGCAAGGGCCTGACGTCCGAGATGCCCGACTGGGTCAAAGAGCAGATCGACATGAAGGATGTCGTGGCCTATCTGCAGCCGCCGGTCGGCACCTGGGACGGCAAGCAGTACCGGATCACCGTCGATGGCGATGCGCACAACTTCAATTACCGCACCGACGTTTTTGCCGATGCCGACCTCGCCAAGGCGTGGAAGGACGGCGGCGCGGCCACCGAATGGGGTGTGCCGAAGACCTGGCAGGAAGTCCAGGCCGTCACAAAATTCCTCAAGGGCAAGAAGTTCAAGGACCAGGACGTCTTCGGCTATCTCGATGCGCCCAAGGCCTGGGGCGGTTTCGGCTTCTACTTCCTCGGCAGCCGCGCCACCGCCTATGCCAAGCATCCCGACGACAAGGCCTGGCTGTTCGATGCCGACACGATGAAGCCGCGCATCAACAATCCGGCCTGGGTGCGCGCCATCCAGGACGTCATCGACGCGCTGCCGTCGGAGCCCGCCGACCAGATCAACGCCGACCCGAACACGACAGCCTTCCAGCAGTTCCTGGCCGGCACCGGTTCGATGGTCACCTGGTGGGGCGACGTCGGCTCCAACGTCAAGACCAATGATAGCTCGGTCATCGGCGACGTCACCGGCTTCTCGATCCTGCCGGGGTCCGACGACGTCTACAATGCCAAGACCGGCGCTTGGGACAAACTCGCCAGCGGCCCGAACTATGCGCCGAACTGCGCCTATCTCGGCTGGGGCGTCTACGTCATGGCCCGCGTCGATACTGACGAAAAGAAGAAAAAAGCGGCATGGTCGGCCGCCGCTCATCTCGGCGGCAAGGACCTGTCGATCTGGACGGCGATGTATCCGTCCGGCTTCCAGCCCTACCGCAACTCGCATTTCGACATTCCCGAATGGGTGGCGGCAGGCTACGACGAGGCGTTCATCACCTCGTATCTGAAGTCGGAAGCCGACAGCTACAACCATCCGAACGCGGCGATCGAGCCGCGCATCCCCGGCATCTTCCAGTATTATTCGGCTGCCGAGGACATTCTGGCCAACACATTCGCCGGCAAGATGAAGGCGCAGGAAGGCGCCGACGCCATTGCCGCGGCCTGGGAGAAGCTGACCGACCAGATCGGCCGCGAAAACCAGATCAAGCTCTACAAGGCCTCGCTCGGCGTGTAGGCTGATCCTATCGTGACAACAGGTCCGGCGGTGCAAGCCGCCGGACCTGACCGGCTCGGGCCGGTCGCAGGCTTGATTTTTTAAACGGACGGGGACGCGTGGCAGACCAGACCACCAATGCATGGCCGGCCAACGCCGGCCCAGCCGATCTGATCTCGCCGGCCCGCAAGCGGGCGGGTTTTGCCCTGATGGCGGCCGCCACGCTTGGCCTGCTGGCGGTGATCGCGTTTGAGATCCTCTACAAGAACGAGATCACCACGCTCGGCTTCGAGACCTGGCGTCCGATCGTCTACGCCTATGTTCTGTGGGGCGTGGCGCTCGGCATCGGCCAGGTGCTGACGCGCGGCGAGGACGGCCAGCGCGCGCTGTTCCTGCTGCCGGCGCTGCTGTTCACCATCGCCATGGTGATCTTCCCGACGCTGTTCGGCTTCTATATCGCGCTGACCGACTGGAACCTGTCGTCCTTTTCCGGCCGCAAGTTCAACGGGCTCGACAATTTCTGGCAGATGCTGGCCGATCCCTACTACCGCAACGCGCTGTTCAACATGGTGCTTTATGTGCTCGCCGTGCTGGTTGAGTATGTGATTGCCTTCGGCCTGGCGCTGCTGCTCAACGCGCAGATCCGGGCGCGCAAATTCTTCCGAGTCGTCTTCCTGATGCCGCTGATGCTGTCGCCGGTCGCGGTATCCTGGATGATCGGCAAATCGCTGATGGAGTACCGTTTCGGGCCGGCGGCGACGCTGGCGCGCCATCTCGGCTGGGAGAACCCCGCCTTCTTCTCCAACCCGATCACCGCCCGCATCTCGATCATGGTGCTCGACGCCTGGACCTTCATCCCGTTCATGATGATCATGCTGCTTGCCGGCCTGCAGGCGATGTCGCGCGACGTGCTGGAAGCGGCGCGCGTCGATGGCGCCACGCCCTGGCAGACTTTCTGGCAGGTCACCTTCCCGCTGATGCTGCCGGTGTCGGTCACGGCGGTGATCCTGCGCATCATCTTCAAGTTGAAGCTCGCCGACATCATCATCACCGTGACCTCCGGCGGGCCTGGCGGCGCCACCGATTCGGTGTCGAGCTTCATCTACCGCGAATACCGCGACCGCTCGAATGTCGGCTACGGCACCATGCTGGCGATGGCCTATCTCGTCATCATCGTCGTGTTCGTGACCTGGCTGTTGAAATTCGCCAATCGCTTCGTGCGCAACGTGAACTGACGAGGCACAATGAGCGTCCAGACCACCGACTATGCTGCCTCGGAAATCCGCTCACCGCTGGGTTTTCTGGCCAATCGCATCTTCATCTATGGCGCGCTGGCGTTCTGGGCCTTCATCTGCCTGTTCCCGATCTACTGGACCATCACCACCTCGTTCAAGACCGCGGTCGACGTCACGCAAGGACACCTCATCCCGTTCGTCGACTTCCAGCCGGACTGGAAGGGCTGGCGCTCGCTCGGCCTGTCGCCGGATTCGATCTTCCAGACCTCGACGGTGCGCGAGGAGTTTTTCAAGCGCTTCATGAATTCGGTCATCACCTCGGTCGGCGCGTCGAGCCTCGCCATCGTCATCGGCAGCCTCGCCGCCTATGGGCTGACCCGCTACCGCTATCAGTTCGCCTGGTTCAAGAACGAGGACATCTCCTTCTTCTTCCTGTCGCAGCTGATCCTGCCGCCGGTGGTGCTGGCCCTGCCCTTCCTGGTGCTCTACCGGGAAGTCGGTCTGCTCGACACACGCATCGGCCTGATCCTGCTCTACACGCTGATGGTGCTGCCGATCGTCATCTGGATCATGCGCGACCAGTTCAACTCGATCCCGGTCGAGCTCGAGGAGGCAGCGCTGGTCGACGGCCTCTCGATCTGGGGCGCTTTTTTCCGCATCGTCATGCCGATTGCGCTGCCGGGCATGGTCGCCGCTTTCATCCTGGCGATGGTGCTGTGCTGGAACGAGTATTTTTTCGCCGCGCTGCTGACCTCGACCGACGCCAAGACCATCCCGGTCATGGTGGCGAGCCAGACCGGCTCGCAAGGCATCAACTGGTGGTCGATGGCGGCGCTTGCCACCGCCGCGATCGCACCGCTGGCGGTCATCGGGATTGCGCTTGAGCGGTATCTGATCATGGGCATGACGGCGGGCGCGGTGAAGTAGGGCGCCCTCTTCTCCTTCTCCCCTTGTGGGAGAAGGTGGATCGGCGCGCAGCGCCGAGACGGATGAGGGGTGTTCCAGCGGAGTGAGACGTTGGCGTTCCCTGGAACACCCCTCATCCGACCTCGCTTCGCGAGGCCACCTTCTCCCACAAGGGGAGAAGGAAGAACCCCCGCTAGCGCCCCAATATCGACCTGAGATGATCCAGGATCATCTCAACGCCTTTCTGCCCCAACTCCGCAGAAGCCTCCGGCGCGCTCGCCGTGTACCAGCTCGTGTTGTCCGCGAAATGCCCTGCATCGACCGCTTCCGGACACAGCGCCAGCATCAGCGACGTCTCGCCGATGCCGGCGTGATCGAACGGATACTTCCCGTTCATGGCAGCCGACATTAGCGGGTGCACCTGCACCCAGTTGAAGAAATTCTCGCCGGCGGCGTGCCCGGCATAATAATCGGCCATCTCGTCTGAGCCCCACCAGCCCTCGCCGCGCTGCTTCTCGAGGAAGCGGAAAATCGCCTGGCGGCCGGCGGCCTTGAAGGCGAGATCGGTCGGCATGCCGGCGGCAAAGTTCTCGGTCTGGTGGTGGATGATGGCGTTGATGTTACGAAAGCCGATGCGCAGCAGGCTGTAGAACAATTCTTCGGCGAACGGCGCCAGCTGGTTGCCGCCGACCTGCACCGAGCCGTTGCCTTCAGGTGCTGCCACCACATAGCTCGCCGCACCGTAGTAGAAAGCCGGCAGGATGACGATGTCGGCCTCCTTCTCGTAGAGCTCCAGCGTCTTGACGACGGCCAGCGTGTCCATGCCGACGGCCATGTGCTCGCCGTGATATTCGAGCACGCCGAGCGGGAGAGCGACCGGCCAGTTCTCGGCGATCGCCTTGCGGATCTGGTGCGGCAACATCAGTTCGTAGCGCATGATCTATTCCATGTTGGTGTGGCGGGTGCGCATGGCCTCGGACGACTGGCCGGTCAGCGCCTTGAGCTTCAGCACCATCACCTCGAACAGCAGGAACAGCGCCCCTTCGAAGACCGAGCCCATCGGCAGCAGCGATGTCTTTTGTGGCCCCTGGTCACGCGCCATGGTCTGCGCCGGGATCAGCAAGGTGAAGTCGGCAAGCGCGACCGCACTACTGCCTGCCTCGGCGGTGAGCAAAAGCACGGTGGCGCCGGCCTGGCGGGCGACTTGCATCAAGGTAAGCACCGTCGTCGTCTCGCCCGGGCCGGAACTGACCAGGAAGACATCGGCTGGGCGAAGCGGTGGCGTGTTCATGTCGCCGACCACCGACACCTCAAGGCCAAGGTGATAGAGGCGCATGGCGAAACCCTTGAGCTGCAACGCCTCGCGGCCGCAGCCATAGACGACGATCTTTTGCGCGCGGGCCAGGGTTTCGCAGGCGGTGTCGATGCCGGCTTCGTCGACGCGCGCCAGTACGGCGCCCAGCTCTTGCAGGGCGGTCGAAAACATATCCGAGCCGGCATTCGTCATGAGAGTCCCATCTGTCCGGCTGGGTTTGTGGCCGGTGATTTCGGGTTGCGCGCTTTCGGAAAAAGGCTTGTTTTTGTTCATGCTATCACCGCGAAAATGCCTGTCCAACGGCCATGGCGGCTTTTGCTGAGCCAGCGGCGTGATAGTGTCATGTCAGACAATCAATCCAGGAAATCAGCACGACATGAAGACACGGCATTTCGACCGCATCGGCAATGGCGGCCTCGACTTCACCGAGCTTGGCTTCGGCAGCGCGCCGCTCGGCAACCTTTACCGCGCCGTCCCCGACGCGGATGCCAACGCCACGCTGGAGGCGGCGTGGGCGACCGGCTGCCGTTACTACGACACCGCGCCGCTCTATGGCCTGGGCCTTGCCGAAACACGGCTCAATGCCTTCCTGCGCGGCAGGAAGCGCGACGATTATGTGCTGTCGAGCAAGGTCGGTCGCCTGTTGCGCGCCTGCCCGCCGGAGGAACGAACCGGCATCGGCAAGTTCTTCGACACACCGACGCGCAAGGAGGTCTACGACTACAGCTACGACGGCGTCATGCGCTCGTTCGAGGCGTCGCTGGAACGGCTTGGCGTCGACCGCATCGACATCCTTTTCGTCCATGACCTCGACATCTTCACCCATGGCAGCAAGGAGGCGTCAGACCAGCGCATCGAGGAATTCATGGCCTCGGGCTACAACGGACTGGTTGCGCTGCGCGACCAGGGCGTGATCAAGGCCTTCGGCGGCGGCATCAACGAATGGGAGGTTTGCCAGACGCTGGCGGAGCGTGGCGACTTCGACCTGTTCCTGCTGGCCGGGCGCTACACGCTGCTGGAACAGGAAGCGCTTGCCACCTTCCTGCCGCTCTGTGAGCAACGCGGCATCGGCATCGTTCTCGGCGGTCCTTACAATTCCGGCATCCTGGCGACCGGGCCGAAGCCAGGCGCCTATTACAATTACTCCGAGGCGCCAAGGGACATCATGGATCGCGTCGGGCGCATCGAGGCCGTCTGCCAGCGCCATGGCGTCAGGCTGATCGAGGCGGCGCTGCAGTTTCCGCTGCTGCACCCTTCCGTGGTGTCGGTCATCCCCGGCGGCCAGCGGCCGAGTGAAGTCGAAAGCAACCGCGCCCTGCTCGATGCCAAGCTGCCTGCGGCGCTGTGGGCGGACCTCAAGCAGGAAGGCCTGATGCGCGCGGATGCGCCGGTGGGCTGAAGGCTCGCCTCAGCGGGCTGACGGCCTGCCGCCATCGAGGCAAAAGAAAAGCCGGGCGAACCCGGCTTTTCAACATTCTCTGAAAAATTTTTAGTTGACCGCGTCCTTGAGGCCTTTGCCGGCCGAGAACTTCGGCACGGTACGCGCCGGAATCTTCACTTCCGCGCCAGTCTGCGGGTTGCGGCCAGTCGATGCCGCACGCTTGGAGACGGTGAAATTTCCGAAGCCGACGAGCCGTACATCGCCGCCCTTCTTCAGTTCGCCAGTGATGACGGAGAACACCGCCTCAACCGCCGACTGTGCGTCACCCTTCGAAATGCTCGCGGATTCAGCGACAGCGGAAACCAGTTCGTTCTTGTTCATAAAAATTCCCTTCCATGAGAAAACCGGAACTTTCGACTCATCCGGCAGGAGAGGGACTTTAGAAAGAAGCGCTCGCAAACCCAAGTCAAAAAGCCGGAAAAAAGTTGAAAAAAGCCCGGAAATGGTGGGTTTTTCACATGAAAAAGCCGGGCTCAAGGCCCGGCTCTCTCTTTGTGCACTGCAACTTTAGTAGTTTCTAATGTGCAAGCGACTTTCCAGCATCGTCAACGGTATCGGTGGAAGCCGGCGGATTGACTGGCTCGACCCACTCGATTGGCTCCGGCATGCGCACCAGCGCGTGCCTCAGAACCTCGCCGACACGTGAGACCGGAATGATCTCCATACCGTTCTTCACATTGTCCGGTATCTCCGCCAGATCCTTGGCGTTGTCTTCCGGGATCAGCACCTTCTTGATGCCGCCGCGCAGTGCGGCGAGCAGTTTCTCCTTGAGGCCGCCGATCGGCAAGATGCGGCCGCGAAGCGTTATCTCGCCAGTCATCGCCACATCGGCCCGGACCGGAATACCAGTCATGACAGATACGATGGCCGTCGCCATGGCAGCACCTGCAGACGGACCGTCCTTCGGCGTGGCGCCTTCGGGCAAGTGGACGTGGATGTCACGCTTGTCGAACAGCGGCGGCTCGATGCCGAAATCGATGGCCCGCGAGCGGACATAAGAGGCCGCCGCCGAGATCGATTCCTTCATCACGTCGCGCAGATTGCCGGTCACCGTCATGCGGCCCTTGCCGGGCATCATGACGCCTTCGACCGTCAGCAGCTCGCCGCCGACTTCCGTCCAGGCAAGACCGGTGACGACACCGACCTGATCGTCAGCCTCGACCTGGCCGAAGCGGAAGCGCGGAACACCGAGGTAATCAGCGAGGTTCGCCGCCGTGATGCTCACCGTCTTCTTCTTCGTCTTCAGGATCTCGGTCACCGCCTTGCGCCCGAGCTTCATCAGCTCGCGCTCCAGGCTTCTGACGCCCGCTTCACGGGTGTAGGTCTGGATGATGCCGCGGATCGCGTCTTCGCCGACGGAGAATTCCTTCGGCTGCAGGGCATGGTCGCGGATCACCTTGGGCATCAGGTGACGCTTGGCGATCTCGATCTTCTCGTCCTCGGTGTAGCCGGCGATACGGATGATCTCCATGCGGTCCATCAGGGGCGCAGGGATGTTCAGCGTGTTCGCCGTCGTCACGAACATCACGCTCGACAGGTCGTATTCGACCTCGAGGTAATGGTCCATGAACGTCGAGTTCTGCTCGGGATCGAGCACCTCGAGCAAGGCCGATGACGGATCGCCGCGGAAGTCCTGGCCCATCTTGTCGATCTCGTCGAGCAGGAAGAGCGGGTTGGACTTCTTGGCCTTCTTCATCGACTGGATGACCTTGCCGGGCATCGAACCGATATAGGTGCGGCGGTGGCCACGGATCTCGGCCTCGTCACGCACGCCGCCAAGCGCCATGCGGATAAATTCGCGGCCGGTCGCCTTGGCGATCGATTTGCCGAGCGAGGTCTTGCCGACGCCGGGAGGGCCGACGAGGCACAGGATCGGCCCCTTCAGCTTCTTCTGGCGGCTTTGCACGGCGAGATACTCGACGATGCGGTCCTTGACCTTGTCGAGGCCGAAATGATCGGTGTCGAGCACGTTCTGCGCAAACGCCAGGTCCTGCTTGACCTTGGAGTTCTTGCCCCACGGGATCGACAGGATCCAGTCGAGGTAGTTGCGCACGACGGTCGATTCCGCCGACATCGGCGACATCGTCCGCAGCTTCTTCAACTCGGCTTCCGCCTTTTCGCGGGCCTCCTTGGAGAGCTTGGTCTTCTTGATGCGCGCCTCGATCTCGGCGGCCTCGTCGCGGCCGTCCTCGCCTTCGCCGAGTTCCTTCTGGATCGCCTTCATCTGCTCGTTGAGGTAGTATTCGCGCTGCGTCTTCTCCATCTGGCGCTTGACGCGCGAGCGGATGCGCTTCTCCACCTGCAGGACGGAGATTTCGGCTTCCATGAAGCCCATCGCCTTTTCCAGCCGTTCCTTGACGGACAGCGTGGCCAGCATCTCCTGCTTCTCGGGGATCTTGATGGCGAGGTGCGAAGCAACCGTATCGGCGAGCTTGGAATAGTCGTCGATCTGGCTGGCGGCACCCACCACTTCAGGCGAGATCTTCTTGTTCAGCTTGACGTAGTTTTCGAAGTCGGTGACGACCGAACGGGCGAGCGCCTCGACCTCGACCTCTTCCTCCTCCGGCTCGACCAGCGCCGTGGCGGTAGCTTCGTGGAAGTCCGGACGGTCGGTGAACGAGACGATCTTGGCACGCGAAGCGCCTTCGACCAGCACCTTGACGGTGCCGTCGGGCAGCTTCAGCAATTGCAGCACATTGGCGAGCGTGCCGATGTCGAAGATCGCATCGGGCTCGGGATCGTCATCGGCGGCATTCATCTGGGTGGCAAGCAGGATCTGCTTTTCCTGACCCATAACCTCTTCCAGCGCCTTGATCGACTTTTCACGCCCGACAAAGAGCGGAACGATCATGTGCGGGAACACCACGATGTCGCGCAGTGGGAGGACTGCGAAGACGCCGTCGCTGGGAGCCTTGGATATTTTGGCCATTGTCCAACCTTTCATGTCGCGGCCGCTAATTGAGCCAACCGCGAATCTCATATTAACGACCGGGGATCGTTCCGCCTACCACCGTTTGTGACCGGAGTTTTACAGCACAGAATTCGGCACCACGGCCTTCCGATGTTAGTTGGATGCACGAGGGGCAAAGATCAAGGGTCGACACGTTCGTTCATCCACTCCGTCACAAGGATCGGTACCTCACCACAGCAAAACGGCGCCCCGCGGGCGCCGTTCCATAAAAAGGTTAGGCCAGATGCCAGATCAGGCGCTGACGTTGCCCTTCTTTTCCTTCTGCTCGGAATAGATGTAGAGCGGCCGGGCGCTGCCGGTCACCACTTCTTCCGAAATCACCACTTCGCGCACGCCTTCCAGGGCGGGCAGTTCGAACATGGTGTCGAGCAGGATCGCTTCCATGATCGAGCGGAGGCCACGGGCGCCGGTCTTGCGCTCGATGGCGCGCTTGGCGATCGCCGACAGCGCATTCTCATGGAAGGTCAGGTCGACACTCTCCATCTCGAACAGCCGCTGATACTGCTTGACCAGCGCGTTTTTCGGCTCGGTCAGGATCTGGATCAGCGCCGGCTCGTCGAGGTCTTCCAGCGTCGCCAGGACCGGCAGACGGCCGACAAACTCGGGGATGAGGCCGAACTTCAAGAGATCCTCGGGCTCGACCAGGCGGAACACGTCGCCGGTGCGGCGATCCTCGGGCGAAGCGACGATGGCGCCGAAGCCGATGGAAGTCTTCCTGCCGCGATCCGAGATGATCTTGTCCAGCCCGGCGAAGGCGCCGCCGCAGATGAACAGGATGTTGGCGGTGTCGACCTGCAGGAACTCCTGCTGCGGATGCTTGCGGCCGCCCTGCGGCGGCACGGAGGCGACGGTGCCTTCCATGATCTTCAGAAGCGCCTGCTGCACACCCTCGCCCGACACGTCGCGGGTGATCGATGGGTTGTCGGACTTGCGCGAAATCTTGTCGATTTCATCGATGTAGACGATGCCGCGCTGGGCGCGCTCGACATTGTAGTCGGCCGACTGCAGCAGCTTCAGGATGATGTTTTCGACGTCCTCGCCGACGTAACCGGCTTCGGTCAGCGTCGTCGCGTCGGCCATGGTGAAGGGCACGTCGATGATGCGGGCCAGCGTCTGGGCAAGCAGCGTCTTGCCGCAGCCGGTCGGGCCGATCAGCAGGATGTTGGACTTCGCCAATTCGACGTCGTTGTTCTTGCCGGCATGCGCCAGGCGCTTGTAGTGGTTGTGGACAGCCACCGACAGCACGCGCTTGGCGTAGGGCTGGCCGATGACATAGTCGTCGAGAACCTTCAGGATCTCCTGCGGGGTCGGCACGCCCTCGCGCGACTTCACCATCGAGGTCTTGTTCTCCTCGCGGATGATGTCCATGCACAGCTCCACGCACTCGTCGCAGATGAACACCGTTGGGCCGGCGATCAGCTTGCGCACCTCGTGCTGGCTTTTGCCGCAAAACGAGCAATAAAGCGTGTTCTTCGAATCACCGCTGTTGTTGCCGACTTTGCTCATTTTCCTGTCCTTTCATGGCCGCCCGCCGATGGTCTGGCTGAAAGGGCGCATATTCTATCTATCGCGGGAATTCGCCGCCGCCAGTGTCCCGGCTCCCGCAACGCATTCCGTACGAAACACAAATCAGAAAACGTCGCAATGATTCGCGCCAACCCTGCACAAAGCTAAGCCGTCGAAAATCAACATAGCCTTAACGTAGGCAATCCCATCCACCGAGGGAACAGCCAATTGTGGCCGAAATGCCGCAAATCCCAGCAAAAGCGCGTTATCCAGCCACGCAACTGCCATGCAGCGCTTATGCCGCAGCGCCTTCGACCGGCTCGCGCGACGAAATGACCTTGTCGATGAGGCCGAAATCCTTGGCTTCGTCGGCTGTCATGAAATGGTCGCGGTCAAGCGTCTTTTCAATGTCTTCGTAGCTCTTGCCGGTGTGTTTGACGTAGACCTCGTTGAGGCGGCGCTTCAGCTTGATGATGTCCTGCGCGTGCCGCTCGATGTCGGAGGCCTGACCCTGGAAACCGCCGGAAGGCTGGTGAACCATGATACGGGCGTTCGGCGTGGCAAAACGCATGTCCTTGTGGCCGGCGGTCAGAAGCAGCGAGCCCATCGACGCCGCCTGGCCGATGCACAGCGTCGACACCGCCGGCTTGATGAACTGCATGGTGTCGTAGATCGCCATGCCCGAGGTCACCACGCCGCCCGGCGAGTTGATGTAGAGATTGATCTCTTTCTTCGGGTTCTCGGCCTCGAGGAACAAAAGCTGTGCACAAACCAGCGTCGCCATACCGTCTTCGACCGGGCCGGTGATGAAAATGATGCGCTCTTTCAGCAGGCGCGAGAAAATGTCGTAGGCCCGCTCGCCGCGATTGGTCTGCTCGACCACCATCGGAACGAGGTTCATGTAGGTTTCGACGGGGTTCTTCATGGACTACCCTTTTTGGAGATGGGGATTCCGGCGCCGGAACATCGGGCAGAATCGGTTCTTGATGGTTAGAATGTAAATAGGATGCCGGCTCACCCTAGCGCAAGGCCGCCTGCTCCTAGCCATCTGGTTAAGTCGAATCAAGGTTTCCGCGCAAGGGAAAGTCCGAACGCGGCCAGCGGCGTTTTTGCGGTGTAGCAATTCCTTAACCGCGTCGCTTAACGAAATGCGGCGAAACCGCTTTCCCCCGGAGAACCTTCCCCTACAATTCAACATTGAACCTCACGTTTCGGGTTCAAACAGGGGGAGTGCCATGATCAGGAAAACTGCTTGCCTCGCCATCTCCGGCCTTGCCGGTCTCGGCATGGTGTCCGATGCGGTTGCCGGCGGCCGGGCCGCCGAATGCTATGAGCCGGTGCACAGGCCGGCGCTCTATGACACCGTCTATGAAGACGTCATGGTCAGTCCCGGCGGGCAGTTGGTCGACTATGATCCGCCGATCTATGGCACCATGGAGCGCGTCGAGCAGATCGCGCCGCCCCGAGTCACCTATGACATCGTACCGGCGAGAACCCGCACCGTTTACCGCACGGTCCAGGTCGACGATGGCGGCTATGCCTGGGAATGGCGCGTCATCCACGGCCGCAAGGTGCTGTGCAAGGTGTGGCGCAAGGCCCGCTACGCGC
The DNA here is from genome assembly GCF_040324515.1 of Mesorhizobium sp. C264A. NCBI lineage: Bacteria > Pseudomonadati > Pseudomonadota > Alphaproteobacteria > Hyphomicrobiales > Phyllobacteriaceae > Mesorhizobium > Mesorhizobium sp. C264A. The sequence continues at coordinate 2,345,643 of NZ_JAMYVY010000001.1, forward strand.
GTGTGGCCGAAACGGTGGTGGTTGAACCGGAGCGCACCCGCCGGGTTGTGCTGCCGGCCGAATATGAGAGCGTCGCCCATGAAGTGCTGGTGCGGCCCGAGCGGCGGCACGTCACCCAGATAGCGCCGTCATACCAGAGGATGGCGCGCCGGGTGGTGGTGCAGGAAGGCTCGACCAGCTGGCGCCGCGTGCATATTGCCAGGCATTGCGAGGATTAGACTTCGGTACTTCGCCGAGGTCCGCCTCGGTTGGCTCAATCCATAGGGCCGTCGGGTGCCAACATCCGGTCTGGCACCAAGCCGGCAAGCCGCGGTAATGGTCTGGCATGACCACATCCATGCCGCCCTACCTCGCCTTTGATCCAGCCACGCGCCGCCTGCGGCTCGACCCGCACGAACCGGCGTTTTTCCAGAACCCTTACGACGCCTATGCCGTCCTGCATGGCGCATCGAATGCCTTCTTCTGGGAGGAATTCGGCTCCTGGTGCTTTGGCGGCTTCGACGACGTCAACCGGCTGTTGCGCGACCGCCGCTTCGGCCGCCAGAACCCGGCCGGCATTCCCGACAGCCGCGGCATCGGCGAGGATCGCTCGCATTTGGCCGCTTTCGACGGCATCGAGAGCAATTCGATGCTGGAGCTGGAGCCGCCGGTGCACACCAGGCTCAGAACCCTGGTCAACCGCGCCTTCGTCTCGCGCCAGGTCGAGCGGCTGCGGCCGCGCGTGGAGGCGCTGGCCAATGAGCTGATCGACCGTTTCGAACCGCGCCACGTCGATCTATTGCCCAGCTTCGCCGCACCTTTGCCGATCACCATCATTGCCGAAATGCTCGGTGTGCCGGTCGAAATGGGGCCGCAACTGCTCGACTGGTCGCACCGGATGGTGGCCATGTACATGCATGGCCGGACGCGCGAGACCGAGCAAGCGGCCAATCGCGCCGCGCGCGATTTTTCCGACTTTTTGCGCGGCTATGTCGCCGAGCGGCGCAAGAAGCCTGGCGACGACCTGCTATCGCTGCTGATCGTGGCGCAAGAGGATGGCCAGAAGCTGTCGGAAAACGAGTTGGTCTCGTCCGCCATCCTGTTGCTCAATGCCGGCCACGAGGCGACCGTCCATCAAACCGGCAACGCCGTGCGCACGTTGCTGGCGCAAGGCGGCGACCCCGGCCGTTTCTTCACCTCGCCGGAAGCAACCGCTGCAACGGTCGAGGAGTGCCTGCGCTTCGACGCGCCGCTGCACATGTTCACCCGCTACGCCTATCAGGAGGTCGAGGTGACATCGGGGGTTGTCGTACAACCGGGCGAGACGATCGGCCTGCTGCTCGGCATGGCCAATCATGATCCGCTTGCCTTTGCCGAACCTGGCGCCTTCCGGCCCGGCCGACTAGACCAGAAGAATGTCTCGTTCGGCGCCGGTATCCATTTCTGCATCGGTGCGCCGCTGGCGCGGCTGGAGTTGCAGGTGTCGCTGAAAACCCTGTTCGAGCGGCAGCCGCAACTCCATCTTGCGGAGCAGCCGCGCTTCCGCGACACCTATCATTTCCATGGGCTGGAAAAGCTCACTGTGAGCTTGTGAGGACGGCGGAGCCGACGCATGCCCGAGAAAATGAGATTCGCCTTTCTACAGGAACCACCCCTTCTGCTTTATCGACGGATCGGGACGTCTGGGCGGCAGCGATGCCCAACTGGCCAAGAGGGTCTGCCTAACGCTCGGGCTGGAACTTTTGCCCATCGAGACCGAGTTTGCCGAGCTGCTGCCTGGGCTTGCCGAAGGGGTGGGACATGACCACCGGCCTGTTCATTTCCGAAGACCGCCGGAAGCTGGTCGACTTCACAAGGCCGATCTGGATGCTGGCGGATGGATTGCTGGTCGCGAAAGACAATCCCCGCGCCTTTGATGGCTATCGGTCCGTCGCCAATGATCGGACGGCGCTGATCGGCGTCATATCGGGCCAGATCCAGCACCGGACGGCCCTGCAAAACGCTATTCAGCCCGAACGGCTAAGGATATTTGCCACCCAGGCCGAAGCAGCTAACGCCGTCGCGGCCGGCGTGGTGCATGCCTATGCGAGTGTAGCGCTCGCGCATCGCGGCTATCTGAGCCGGCGACCCGACGCGCCTCTCGACGTCGTCGACGTCCCGGCAGTCGAAAAACAGCCAGCGCCCGGCGCTTTCGCTCTCGCCAAAGGCAGTGCCACCCTGCTCCAGCGCGTCGACTTATGCCTCAGTGATTTGCTTGGCAGTCCCTGGCACAGGGAGATGATGAGCGGATACGGCTTTTCCGACACTGACATCGATCGGCTTTTGTGAAGTCCAAGCGCGCCGCGAGATCAGAGCTTGACCACATACTCCTTGCGGGTCGTTTCAAGCACTTCCCAGCTGCCCCTGAAGCCTGGCCTGAGCACGAAGCTGTCGCCGGCCCGGACCGTGCGCGCCTCGCCGCCATCCTCGGCAACCACCGAGACGCCGGACAGGATGTGGCAGAACTCCCATTCGTCATATTCGATGCGCCATTTGCCCGGCGTCGCTTCCCAGATGCCGGCATAGAGGCGGCCATCGCGCTCCTCGACATTCCAGGTGCGGAACTTCGGATCGCCCGCAATCAGACGATCCGGCGCCGGGGCGCCATGTTCGGCGTCGACGCTGTCGGTCGATATTGCCAAGTAATGCGCGGACAGGGTTTGCCTCCAACAGATTAGTGACTAGTGAGTAGTGCAGAGTAGTGACTAGTGAGTAGTGAGTAGTGAGTAGTGAGCGGAAAGCGCTCCCTCGAGCGGGTGGCTGATCACTAATCACTGCTAACTAGTGAATACCGACTACTACTCACTACTCACTACTCACTAAAAAAATTCAAACCTTGGTCAAAGCCTGTTCCAGATCGGCGACGATGTCGTTGACATCCTCGATGCCGACGGAAAGCCGGACCGTGTCCGGTCCGGCACCCGCCTTGACCTTCTGCTCGTCGGAAAGCTGGCGATGCGTGGTCGAGGCCGGATGGATGACCAGCGACTTGGTATCGCCGACATTGGCGAGGTGCGAGAACAGTTCGAGCGCCTCGACGAACTTGATGCCTGCGTCGTAGCCGCCCTTCAGGCCGAAGGTGAAGACAGCACCGGCGCCTTGCGGCGAGTATTTCTTCTGCAGCGCGTTGTTCTTGTCGCTGGGCAGGCCGGGATAGTTGACCCAGGCGACCTTGGGGTGGTTGGACAGCCAGCCGGCTACGGTGATCGCATTGTCGCAATGGCGCTGCATCCTGAGTGGCAAGGTCTCCAGCCCGGTCAGGATCAGGAAGGCATTGAACGGCGAAATCGCCGGGCCGATGTCACGCAGGCCAAGCACGCGCGCGGCGATGGCGAAAGCGAAATTGCCGAAGGTTTCGTGCAGGACAAGGCCGCCATATTCGGGGCGCGGCTCCGACAGCATCGGATATTTGCCGGATTTCGACCAGTCGAACGTGCCGCCATCGACGATGGCGCCGCCGATCGAATTGCCGTGGCCGCCGATGAACTTGGTCAGCGAATGGACGACGATGTCGGCGCCATGCTCGATCGGCCGCACCAGATAGGGCGAGGCCAGCGTGTTGTCGACGATGAGCGGCAAGCCGTGCTTGCGGGCGATGTCGCCGATTTTCTCTATGTCGACGAAGGTGCCGCCGGGATTGGCCAGGCTCTCGATGAAGATCGCCTTGGTCTTGTCGTCTATCTGGCTTTCGAAGGTGGAGACGTCGTTGGTGTCGGCCCAACGCACCTCCCAGCCGAAATTCTTGAAGGCATGGCCGAACTGATTGATCGAACCACCGTAAAGCCTTGTGGCGGCGACGAAATTATCGCCAGGCCGCATGAGATTGTGGAACACGATCACCTGTGCGGCATGGCCGGAAGCAACGGCAAGTGCAGCCGTGCCGCCTTCGAGCGCCGCGATCCGCTCTTCCAGCACCGCCTGGGTCGGGTTCATGATGCGGGTGTAGATGTTGCCGAAGGCCTTCAGCCCGAACAGCGAGGCGGCATGGTCGGCATCGTCGAACACAAAGGAGGTCGTCTGGTAGATCGGCGTGGCGCGTGCGCCCGTCGCCGGGTCGGGCTTGGCGCCGGCATGGACGGCGAGCGTGTTGAAACCGGGCGTGCGGGTCATCGAAAACCTCCCTGAGCGGTAAACGTGTGAATGATGAAATGGTCAATGGTGAGCGATGAATGGTGGTCGCAAAGTCGGCCAGTCCCACCTTGATTGCAAGCCGCTCATATGCGGCTTTACCCGGCTTCCAGGAAAATCCTTCTATTCACCATTCACCATTCACTGCCTTACTTCTGGCGCACACCGAAACTCTGGAATCCCGACCGCATCAGCGGCTTCTTCGACGAAAGCACACCGGAGTTGACGCCGGTCCAGCCGATCTCGCCCGACAGCTTGCCATATTCGATCTTCGGGCAGCGGTTCATCACCACCTTGATACCGGCCGCCTCGGCACGCGCGGCCGCCTCGTCATCGCGCACGCCAAGCTGCATCCAGACGACTTTCGGCAAGGGGTCGAGCTTCAGCACCTCATCGACAATGCCGGGCACCGCTGCGGAGGCGCGAAAGATGTCGACCATGTCGACCGGTTCAGGCAGATCGGCAAGGCTGGCATAGGTCATGCGGCCGAGGATTTCCTTGCCGGCCTGCCCCGGATTGATCGGAAACACCGAAAAGCCCTTGGCCAGCAGGTATTTCAGCACGAAAAAGCTCGGCCTGACATCGTTGGCCGACGCGCCGACCATGGCGATGGTCTTCACAGAATTGAGGATGCCGCCGATATAGGCATTGTCGTAGCTATCGTGATTCACTCGTCGGTCTCCCTCAGTGCTTCCTCCATAAAGGACTGCGGGTCCGTGCAGAAGTCGCGCATCATGCGAAAATGATCGGTATCGGTGAAATCTGTGGGGTCGAGGCCGAAGCGGCTGATGCGGAACAGCCGCGCGCCCGGACAGGCCATCAGCAGCGGCGAGTGCGTCGCCATGATCACTTGAGCCGTGCCGGACCGGTCCATGCGCCGCAGCATCTTCAGCAGCTCGATCTGCCGCGATGGCGACAGCGCGCTTTCGGGCTCGTCGAGGATGTAGATACCTTGCCGGCGGCAGCGCTCCTCGAAGAAGCGGATGAACCCTTCACCATGCGACCAGGACAGGAAATCCGGCGGCGCCCCGCCAGATTCCAGCGCCGCCTGATCGAGATAGCGGGCAACCGAGTAAAAAGATTCGGCGCGGAAGAACCAACCCGCTGTGACCTTCGGCAGCCAGTGGCCGCGCAACGTGTCGGCAAGCGCTGCACCACTCTCGTCGATGGCGCCGGAGTGGTCGACGGGCATGTAGCCCTTGCCGCCGCCGGCTTCGTCGTAACCGGCCAGCGCGCCGATCGCTTCCAGCAGCGTCGATTTGCCGGTGCCGTTTTCGCCGACAATGATGGTGATCGGCGTGGTGAATTCGAGCTCGAATTCGCGGCCGCGGAACAGAGGCAGGTTCCAGGGATACTTGTCCCAATCTTCCACGCGCTCGGGGTCAATCAGGATGCGTTTGAGATAAGGCGCCTTAAGCCGGGTCAGTTGCTTGCGATAGCCCATGCGGACGCTCAGTCCGGCAGCGAGATGGTGCCGTCATCCGCGATCGGGAAGGCCGGATTGTGTGCGACTTCCCAGACATGGCCGTCGGCATCGGCGAAATATCCATACCAGCCGCCCCAGAAGGCGCGGCCTGCCGGCTTGACGATCCTGCCGCCGGCCTTCTCGGCGGCCGCCAGCACGTCGTCGACTTCGGCATCGGAGCGGGTGTTGTAGGCGAGGTAGACCGCCGACGGTGCTGCGGCGAAGGCAATGCCTGAATCCTCCTCGGCGCTTGGCCTCGGGAACAGGCCGAGAATGGCGCCGCCCATCTGGAAGAAGGCGACGCCATCGGTGATGCCGGCGTGGCGCTTCAAGCCCATGCCTTCGTAAAAGCGCACGGCGCGCTCGAGATCGTCGGTGGCGATGGTGATGATGGAGATGCGCGGTTCCATGGATCGAAAACCTATTCGTCCGTCCATTCCGGTTTGCGCTTGCCGATGAAGGCGCCGATGCCTTCCTCGGCGTCGCGGGCCAGCATGTTCTCGACCATGACGCGGCCGGTATAGGCATACGCGTCCGCCAATCCCATCTCGGCCTGCGCGTAAAAGGCTTCCTTGCCGGTCTTGACCACCAGAGATGATTTGGAGGCAATGGTTTGCGCGTATTTGGTGACGATCTGATTCAGGTATTCGCGCGGCACGACGCGGTTGACCAGGCCGAATTCCTTGGCGGTTGCGGCATCGATGGTCTCGCCGGTGAGCAGCATTTCCATGGCGTGCTTGTGAGACACGTTGCGTGACAGCGCCACCATCGGCGTCGAACAAAACAGGCCGATATTGACGCCCGGCGTGCAGAAGGTCGCTTCATGCGAGGCAATGGCGAGGTCGCAACTGCAAACCAGTTGCAGCCCCGCAGCGGTGGCTAGGCCATCGACTTCGGCGATGATCGGGAGCGGATGGCGCACGATCTGCTGCATCAACGCCGCGCAAGCCGAAAATGTCTGCTCGAAAAACCCCTTGCCCTTGTCGGCGTCGGCGCGGCGCGCGGTCATTTCCTTGAGATCGTGACCGGCGCAGAAGACTTTCCCGGCGGCCGCCAAGACGATGACGCGGACCGATTTGTTGGCCTTGGCACGGTCGAGCTCGGCGCTCAATGCCGCCATGACGGAAAGCGACAAGGCATTGGCGGGCGGATTGGCGAGCGTCAGGCGCAGCACGCCCTTGTCCAGCCCGGCGATGACCGGCCCGTCTATGGCAACAGGTTTGATCGAAAGGATTTCGGCCATGACAAGGGTCTCCGCGATTCCGCCGGGCGCCGCCAGACTATCTAATATCGGATCGAGTTTCATCAACACCCATCGCTTGCGCCAGAGGTGTTGCCAGAAGCGCATCATTGCGTTCATACAGGCCCGGCATAGAACGAGAGACCGACATGCCCGCCCAGGACAATCTCAAGCCGGTGCTGACGGCGGCTGAAGTCAATGCGCTGATGGCCAGCGTCTACCCCCAGCTCAACGACGAGTTCACGTCGTATGAGGCGCTCGATGTGTTTCCCGGCGGCTGCACGGTGCGGCTCAACGCCAGCGAACGGCATTTGCGTCCCGGCGGCACGGTGTCCGGGCCCTCGCTGTTCACGCTGGCCGACATTGGCGGCTATGTCTGCGTGCTCAGCCATGCCGGGCCGGATGCGCTTTCGGTTACCGTCAACCTCAACATCAATTTTGTCCGCAAGGCCGAAGCCGGGCCGATCGACGGCCATTGCCGCATCCTGAAGCTGGGCAAGAGCCTGATGGTGTTCGATATCGACATCGTCGCCGGACCGAAGGGACACACGGTAGCGCATGCGACCGGCACCTATTCGATCCCGCCGAAGCGCGCCGCCGATGTGGTAAAATAATACCTTTTGATCAAACCTTTGTTTTTATTACACTTTACGAGCAGACGTGCTTTTCCCGCGCCTTGACGTGCACCACCCCCTCGCCTATAAGCCGTCACGAAGCAGCGGCCCGCAAAGGCCGCCGTTTTGTTATTGGCGGCGGGCAAGTGCCTTGTCGCCAATCCAAGCAACAAGAAACGCCTTCTTCGGAAGGTCAAAATCGAAAGCAGAAAATCCATGGCAACCTTTTCGCAGAAGCCTGCGGATGTGGTGAAGAAGTGGGTGCTGATCGACGCCGAGGGTCTCGTCGTCGGCCGTCTCGCCACTGTCATCGCCAATCATCTTCGCGGCAAGCACAAGCCCACCTTCACCCCGCATGTCGACGACGGCGATAACGTCATCGTCATCAATGCCGACAAGGTGGTGTTCACCGGCAAGAAGTTCACCGACAAGGTCTATTACTGGCACACCGGTCACCCCGGCGGCATCAAGGAGCGCACCGCGCGCCAGCTGCTCGAGGGCCGTTTCCCCGAGCGTGTCGTCGAGAAGGCCGTCGAACGCATGATCCCGCGCGGGCCGCTCGGCCGTCGTCAGATGAAGAACCTCCGCGTCTATGCAGGCACGGAACATCCGCATGTCGCCCAGCAGCCCGTCACCCTCGACGTCGGCGCGCTGAACGCCAAGAACAAGAAGGTTGCATAAGATGGCTGAGCTTTCCTCGCTCGCAGAATTGGGCGCCGCCACCGGCAACACCAACACCCAGCCGGCAGCACCCGTCCATGTCCAGAAGCTCGACAAGTCGGGCCGCGCCTATGCCACCGGCAAGCGCAAGAACGCCATCGCCCGCGTCTGGGTGAAGCCGGGTTCGGGCAAGATCGTCGTCAACGACAAGGAATTCGCGACCTATTTCGCGCGTCCGGTCCTGCAGATGATCCTCAACCAGCCGATCATCGCTTCCAACCGCGCCGGCCAGTACGACATCGTCGCCACCGTCATCGGCGGCGGCCTGTCCGGCCAGGCCGGTGCCGTTCGTCACGGCATCTCCAAGGCGCTGACCTACTATGAGCCGGCACTGCGCGCCGTGCTCAAGAAGGGCGGCTTCCTGACCCGCGACAGCCGCGTCGTCGAGCGCAAGAAGTACGGCAAGGCGAAGGCCCGTCGTTCCTTCCAGTTCTCGAAGCGCTAAGCGCTGCGACGTTCCAGACATCGAAAGGCCGCCTCCGGGCGGCCTTTTCTTTTGGGTCTCGGCAGTCACCCCACCCGGCGCTTCGCGCCGACCTCCCCATCGAGGGGAGGTAGGAGGTCGCGGCAGTTTTGCCGCCCGGACAATCCACGATGGTCCAGCGGCTAGCAAACCAGTTCGACCATAAAAACGCGGCACCCTACCTCCCCTCGATGGGGAGGTCGGCGCGAAGCGCCGGGTGGGGTGATGGCGCCGGCCTCGGTTCAAGTCTCAGAACTTGCCGGCCTTGATGTAATCGATAAACGCCCGTAGCGGCGCTGGAACCAGACGCCGTCCGGGATAGTACAGAAATGGTCCGGGAAAACTCTGCCACCACGGTTCGAGCACGGGCTCCAGGGCGCCGCTTTCGAAGTGAGGGCGAAGCCAGCCCTCGAAGAGAGCGACGATGCCGCTGCCGGCAATGGCCGCATGGACGGCAAGATCGCTCGCCCCGCCGATCCGCACGATCAACGGCCCCGTCGTGTCGACACGCACCACCTCGCCGTCGCGCTCGAATTCCCACGGCAGCATCGCACCGCTGGCAAAACGACCGCGCAGACAAGCATGGCCAAGCAGGTCGCTCGGGTGCTGCGGCCGCCCATGGCGCTCGAGATAGGCGGGGCTGGCGCCAGTGGCGAAGCGCTGGACGCGCGGTCCGATCGGCACCGCGATCATGTCCTGCTCCAGTCGCTCGTCATAGCGGATGCCGGCGTCGCAGCCCGCCGCCAGCACGTCGACGAAGTTCTCATCGGCGATGACCTCCAGCCGAATGCCGGGATAGGCGGCGAGGAAGCCCGGAACGATGTCGGGCAATATCAGCCGCGCGGCGCTGACCGGGACGTTGAGGCGCAGCGAACCAGCCGGCCTGTCGCGAAAGCCATTGACCACGTCGAGGGCCGCCTCCACCTCCGACAGCGCCGGGCCAAGCCGTCCGAGCAGGCTGAGACCTGCGTCGGTCGGAACGACGCTGCGTGTCGTGCGGTTGAACAGCCTGACGCCGAGCTGCGTCTCCAGGCGGCGCACCGCTTCGCTCAGGCCCGACGCGCTGCCGCCGCCGGCGCGAGCCCCTTCGCGAAAGCCGCCGGCACGCGCCACCGTCACGAAAGCGTTCAGATCGCCAAGGTCCATCATTGTTCGCCATTCCGCACAAGCTGTACGGATTGTACCTTATTATCCCGAGGTTGAGCAGCGTCTATCTTCGCCTCCTCAAAGGAGACCGACCATGTCCACCATCCAAAAATCCGGCACATTCACCCTCGGCAGCCACACCGTGAAACGGCTCGGCTACGGCGCCATGCAACTTGCCGGCCCGCACGTTTTCGGTCCGCCGAAGAATCATGACGCGGCCATTGCAGTGCTGCGCGAAGCGGTGGCCTCCGGGGTCAACCACATCGACACCAGCGACTATTATGGCCCGCATGTCACCAACCAGCTGATCCGCGAAGCGCTGGCGCCCTATCCGCAAGACCTCGTCATCGTCACAAAGATCGGAGCGCGGCGCGGCAGCGACGGCTCATGGCTGCCTGCCTATTCCGCCAAGGAACTTGAGCAGGCCGTGCACGATAATCTCAGGAATCTCGGTCTTGAGGTGCTGGATGTCGTCAATCTGCGCATCATGTTCGGGGTGATGGGTCCCGCCGAGGGCTCGATCGAGCCGCAGTTGACCGCGCTTGCCGAACTGCAGCGCAAGGGTCTGGTGCGCCATATCGGCCTGAGCAACGTCACCCCAGCGCAGGTCGAGGAAGGCCGTGGGATCGCCGAGATCGTCTGCGTGCAGAACCAGTACAATCTGGCGCATCGCGACGACGACGGGTTGATCGATGAACTGGCGCGCGCCGGTATCGCCTACACGCCGTTCTTCCCGCTCGGCGGTTTCAGCCCGCTGCAGTCGTCGACCTTGTCGGATGTGGCCGCGCGGCTCGGCGCCACACCCTTGCAGGTTGCGCTCGCCTGGCTGCTGCGCCGCTCGCCGAACATCCTGCTGATCCCGGGGACGTCGTCGATCGGGCATTTGAGAGAGAACCTGGCGGCGGCGGAACTGGAGCTGTCGGCCGATGTGCTAAGGGAATTGGATGGGGTGGCGAAAGCGGCGTGAAGATTTTGCGGGCGGCGCTGTCACCCCACCCGCGCCTTCGGCGCGACCTCCCCATCGAGGGGAGGTAGGAGGTCGCGGCAGCCTTGCATGCCTCGCAATCGCTACGACTGTCGGAATCTAAAGCGCCAACGCCCTACCTCCCCTCGATGGGGAGGTCGGCGCGCAGCGCCGGGTGGGGTGATGGCGCCGACGTACGATTACTAATTGATACTCGCCGTATTCGCGGCTCGGCCGGCTTCGCCTCATCCACATAAGGCACCCTAAACCCGTTGGCCCCCAGCCAGCCAATGGCAGCCTTCGGTTCGTCGGTCTGGATGATGGTGGCGCCGCGTTCGGCCCAGAAACCGTGGTCTCGGCCGGCATGCCGGCCTGCACCGCCAGTTCATCGCCGCAGCCGCCGGAGAGGAAGCCGCCGGGCCTTGCACCTTGGCGATACAAGTCCTTCGCCAAGCTGTGACTGGCATCTTGCGTGCCGGTTCTGTAGTTGTGGCAGCCCGATGAACAAAGAAGGACCCGTAATGGCGAACCAGACCATCGACAACGCGTTCACCGCCCGCTCCAAGACGGGGCCTTCCTTCGAGCCGACCTATGCCGGCGCGCTCTCGTTCATGCGGCGCAAATACACCAAGGATGCAAAGGGCGCGGACGCCGTCGTGTGGGGCATTCCGTTCGATGCCGCCGTCACCAACCGGCCGGGCGCGCGCTTCGGGCCGCAGGCGATCCGCCGCGCCTCGGCGATCCTCGACAACGACCCGCAATATCCGTTCTCGCGCGACCTGTTCGAGCATCTCGCCGTCATCGACTATGGCGATTGCCTGCTCGATTCGGGCAATCACCAGAAGACACCAGGCACGATCGAGCGCGAGGCGGCGAAGATCCTGAAATCGGGTGCCTTCCTGTTGTCGCTCGGCGGCGACCATTTCGTCACCTGGCCGCTGCTCAAGGCGCATGCCGCCATCCATGGGCCGCTGGCGCTGGTGCAGTTCGACGCGCATCAGGACACCTGGCCTGACGATGGCAAGCGCATCGACCACGGTTCGTTCGTCGGGCGCGCCGTCAATGAGGGCATCATCGATCCTGATCGTTCGATCCAGATCGGCATCCGCACGCATGCCCCCGATACGTTCGGCATCAAGATCCTTTACGGTCACGAGATCGAGGAGATGCGGGCTTCCGACATCGCCTATGCGATCGTCGACCGCACCGGCGGCAGGAAGACCTATCTCACCTTCGACATCGACTGCCTCGACCCGGCCTTTGCGCCCGGCACCGGCACGCCGGTTGCCGGCGGACCGTCCTCGGCGAAAATCCTGTCGACGCTGCGCCAGCTCGGCCAAGTCGATATTGTCGGCGCCGACGTCGTCGAGGTTGCGCCGGCCTATGATCACGCCGATATAACGGCGATCGCCGGCTCGATGGTGGCCATGCACTATCTCGGCCTGGTGGCCGAGCGAAAAGCGCGGGCGGAAGAGCTGAACAGCGGCAACCATGGCGCGGCAAACCATGGCCAGGGCATATAGGCCTGAATTAGCAGGGAATTGACGGGCACATGAAACCGAAAATCTTCATCGATGGCGAACACGGCACCACCGGCCTGCAGATCCGGGCGCTGCTGGCCGAGCGCGGCGACCTCGAGATCATCTCGATCCCGGCCGAGCGCCGCAAGGAAACGGCGGCGCGCGCCGAGTTCCTCAATGCAGCCGATGTCGCCATCCTGTGCCTGCCGGATGCGGCTGCCAAGGAAAGCGTATCGCTGATTGCCAACGACACCACCAAGGTGATCGACGCCTCCACGGCGCATCGCGTAGCCGAGGGCTGGGAATATGGCTTTGCCGAGATGGAAAAGGGCCAGGCCAAGATCATCGCCAATGCAAAACGCGTCGCCAATCCCGGCTGCTGGCCGCAAGGACCGATCGCGACACTGCGGCCGCTGGTCGCCGCCGGCCTGCTGCCGGCGGATTTCCCGATCACCGTCAATGGCATTTCGGGCTATTCGGGCGGCGGCCGGCCGATGATCGAGGACTATGTCGCCAAGGGCGAGGATGCCTCTGAATTCCAGGTCTATGGGCTGACCCTGCAGCACAAGCATGTGCCGGAGCTGCGCACCTATGCGAAGCTGTCGCACGATCCGATCATGCAGCCGGCGGTCGGCAATTTCGCCCAAGGCATGATCACAGTGGTGCCGCTGCAGCTCGGCGGGCTCGACCATGTGCCGGTCGGCGCCGAACTGCACGCGGCAATCGCCGACCATTTTGCCGCCATCAAGGGCGGCGTGGTCGAGGTAGCTCCTTACGAGCACGTGGAGCGCCTGCCCGAGATCAATCCCGAGGTCTATAACGGCACCAACCGCATGAAGGTCTATGTCTTTGCCAATGACGACAGGGCGCAGGCGCTGCTGATTGCGGTCTATGACAATCTCGGAAAGGGCGCCTCGGGTGCTGCCGTTCAGAACATGGATCTGATGCTCGGCCTTTAATTCAGTTGGAGAGAGCATGTTGCCCGAAAACCGCTTAACACTTTTCGGCATCACGCTCTGAATGGACGCGCCTGCATTTCCAAAGCGCTGGAAGATCAGCGCGCCCGAGCTCATTGCGGAGACGTTTTCGAGCCGCATCTGGAAGGTGCGGCGTGAGGACGGCTCGCCGGCCATCGTCAAGGCGCTCAAACCATTCGACGATGTCGAGGACGAGTTGCGCGGCGAGCACTATCTCGCATGGCGGCGCGGCGAAGGCGCGGTGCGGCTGCTTGGCCGGGACGGCCACCGCATGCTGCTCGAATATGCCGGTGACACCCTGCTTTCCGACGTTCTGGCCAAAGAAGGCGACAACGCCGCGACCGCAATCGCGGCCGAGTTGATGGGGAGACTGTTCTCGCCCTCAAGACACCCTGCCCCGCCGGACCTGCAGCCGCTGCGGACACGGTTTGCCAGCCTGTTCAAAAAGGCCGGAGCCGATCGCGACGCCGGAGAGCACAGCCTCTATATCGAGGCCGCCGAAATCGCGGACCGGCTGCTCGATGCCCCGCATGCGGTCAAGCCGCTGCATGGCGACCTGCATCACGACAACATTTTGCACGGTGCGCGCGGCTGGCTGGCGATCGACCCGAAGGGCGTGCTCGGCGATCCCGGCTTCGACGCCGCCAATCTGTTCTACAACCCACTGGGGCGCGACGACCTCTGCCTCGATCCCGAGCGCGCGCATATGGCTGAGATCTTCGCCAGGACACTCGGCCAGACGCCGGCTGCCATTCTCGACCATGCCATCGCCTATGGCTGCCTGTCGGCCGCATGGCATCATGAGGACGAGAATGCGGTCGACGAGAACCGCGAGCTGTCGGTTGCGGGAGTGATCCGAAAGGTGCGGCTCAGCTTCTGACCGGCGCAGCCTCGCGCTTTAGACGTAGCGAGGCAGTTCGTTCGCGAAATAGATTATTGCGACGGCCAAGACACCGTAGACGATGTACCTGCGTTCATGGGCGGCCGCGTTGGCAGTGGATAGGCGCCCTTGTTGCCGCGCCAGTGGGCGGCGGCAAATCCCAGCAGGACCAGCGCGAAGGCCTGATGGGTCAGCGCCATGTGCAGCGGCACCTGCATCAGCAGCGTGCCGATGCCGATCGAGGCCTGCACCAGCACCAGCAGAAACAGCAGCGTTGCGCGGCGTGCGTGTGTCGTGCCCGGCAGCCGCCGGCGCGTCGCTATCATATGCCAGAGCGCGATGGCAAAGACCGTATAGGCGCCGAGCCGGTGGACGAACTGCACCGTCTTCGGGTTCTCGAAGAAATTGCGCCAGGCCGGTTCGAGCAGCAGCAGCTCGCCGGGGATGATCTTGCCGTCCATCAGCGGCCAGGTGTTGTAGCTCAGGCCGGCGTCGAGCCCTGCGACCAGCCCGCCGAGATAGATCTGGACCAGCGCCAGCAGCACGATGAAACCGGCCAGTCTTTGCGTCGACCGGCCGGCGGCAGGCTCCGAATGCGGCGCCAGCCCGCGCGCGACCACCATGGTGGCAGCGAAGATCAGGGCGGCAAGCGTCAAATGCGTCGCCAGCCGGTACTGGCTGACGGAGACGCGGTCGACCAGGCCGGAGGCCACCATCCACCAGCCGATGGCGCCTTGCAGGCCACCAAGCAGCAGAATACCGACCAGCTTTGGCCCAAGGCCGCGCTCGATGCGGCGCGTCGCCCACAAGACCAGCAACGGCAGGCCGAAGACCAGGCCGACACTGCGCGCCAGGATGCGGTGCGCCCATTCCCACCAGAAGATCGATTTGAAGGCGTCCAGGCTCATGCCCTTGTTGAGCTCGGCATATTGCGGAATCTTTTGATAAAGCTGGAATTCCTCCTGCCACTCCGCGTCATTGAGCGGCGGTATCACACCGTGGATCGGCTTCCACTCGGTGATCGACAGGCCGGAATTGGTGAGCCTGGTGGCGCCGCCGACCAGCACCAGCGCAAACAGCACCAGAAGCACGACATACAGCCAGCCGCGCACCAGCGCCCGATTTTTCAAGTCGCGATCGCGGTCAATGTAAGGCGCGGCGGCTGATATGGCGGTCATGGTTGGTCCCGGCAGGTTGACGTGGCGGATTGGTGAACCATCGCAACCCGGCTGACAAGACCGGACGGCGCGGCACGCCGTCGCGCCGCATCTCCCGGGTTGCACAGGCGCGCGGTTGGGCCTAAGCGAAGGCGATCAACGAGAACGCCTCATGCCCATCCGCCTGAAAAAGCTGATCGGAACCTTCCTGCTGGTGGCGCTGGTCATCATCTATGCGCTGGTCGCGTCGATCATAGCGGTCGCGCAGCTGTCGCAATCCAGCCCGCTGGTGCATTTCCTGTTCTTCCTGTTCAGCGGCCTGTTCTGGGTGCTGCCGGCGATGGGCATCATCAAATGGCTGATCCTGGAGCCGCCGCCGAAAGGCTGAAGCGCCCGACCCAGGTTAGATGGTGACGACCATTTTGCCGGCATTGGCCAGCGGCGTCGTCACGCCCGACAACATGGTGCGGATATGGGCGACGCTCTGGTAGCGGCCGTTGATCGAAATGCGCGGCAGCGCGTGCAGGAAGCCGGCGTGCTCGGCGTGCAGCACGCCGTGGCGAGTGGTCACCGCCGAGGCGTAGCCGGCGTCGCGGGCAAAGCCCACTTCGCGGCAGCCGACAGCGCTGGCGTAACCATAGGGGTAAGCGAGATGACGGGGGTCTTCGCCGAGCTGCGCCTGCAGCTGGCGCCTGACGTCGACGATTTCATGGCGCGCATCGGCTTCGTCGAGCCGCTTCAGATTGCGGTGGTTGACCGTATGCGCGCCGATCGTCACCAGCCTGTGCCCGGCCACGGCGCGGATATCGTCCCAAGTCATTAGCGTGCTTGGGCGCAAGCCATCGAGGTCGATGCCGTTCGAGCGCGCCAGATCGCGCAGCACAGCGCGCTGATCCTCCTCGCGCACCTCGAGCGTCAGATAGGCATGCAGACGCGCATTGGCGTGGAGTTTCTTGCCGTGGGTCGAGCAGTCGATGGTCACCGGCCCCTTCGGCGTCGCCAGCGTCAAACGCTCCCGCGCGTTGACGATATCCTCGACCACGTCCCACCATAAATCGGCGCTGCCGTCGATCAGACCCGGCGCGACATAGATGGTGATCGGCGCGTCGTGCTTTTCCAGCACTGGCAGCGCTTCGGTCATGTTGTCGCGATAGGCGTCGTCGGCGGTGATGGTGGCGAACTGGCCGTCCTTGCCGCCGGCCTTGATGCGCTCGATCGCCTCGTCGAGGGTGACGAAGGCATAGCCCCTCGCCTTCATGTCGGCGACGAGAGCGTCGAGGAATCGCGGGGCGATGTTGAGGTGGCGGTTGACGCCGTCCGGCTTCTCCGGCGTGGCGGTGACCCGATGCAACATGAGGATTGCGCCAATGCCGCCGACGAACGGCTTGGCCAGCGGTGCAAGGCCGGTAAAGCGGGCGATATTAAGCGCCAGTTTCCGAACTGCCTCACCACCGTCGATCATTCATTCACCTTTTGCGCCTAGGCTCGATCCAAGCACGGAACGCGCCGACGCGAACTCCTGATCGCGACGAATACGCCTTAAGGATTGAGGTATGGTTGACGCCACCGCGTCATTTGACGGCAATCGGCTCGCCGCAAGCAAGGCGTCTGCGCGTGCGCCGGCTGCCGACCAGACCAGTCTGTCGGTGTCGATCGCAGATGCTGCCGCGCTCGCCTCTTACGGCGAATTCTGCCGTTCGGCGCTGTTTGCGCCGGCGCAAAGCGCGGCCTGGGTTCATGCCTGGACGGCGCAGGCCAATCCCGATGCGGTCGTCGCCACGCTGACAATCGAGGACAGGCCGGTCTTTGCACTGGCACTGGAAATCACGCGAACTGGTCCATTCCGCGTCGCCCGCTTCATGGGCGGGCGCCATGCCAACGGCAATTTCGCCGCCGCCGATCCGGCATGGCTGGCAAAGGCCGATGCCGGGGGGATACGCAGGCTGGTGACGGCGATCGGCAAGGCGCGCCCCGACATCGATCTCGTTGCCTTGGAAAGGCTGCTCCCCGACCTCGATGGCGTTGCCAATCCGCTGGCGGCGTTCTCCAACTTTCCGAGCCCAAACCTGTCGCTCGCCGTCAATCTCGACGGTGGTTTCGATGTGCTGCTGTCGCGTGTGGGCGGCAAGCGCAAGCGCAAGAAGCACCGTTCGCAGACACGCAAGTTCGAGGCGGTCGGCGTTCATCGCCGCATCGAGGCGCAGACACCGGAAGACGTGAACCGGCTGCTCGACGCTTTCTTCGAGATGAAGGAGTTCCGCTTCGCCAAGATGGGCATCGCCAATGTCTTCGGCGAGCCGGAGGTGCGGGCTTTCTTCCGTGCCCTCTTCGCCGGCGCGCTGGCCGAGGAGAAACCGGCCTTTGTGCTGCATGGGCTCGAAGTGGCCGGCAAGCTGCGCGCAATCACCGGCTCGAGCCGCTCGGGCAAACGCCTGATCTGCGAATTCGGCGCCATCGCCGAGGACGATCTCGGCCACACCAGCCCCGGCGATTTCCTTTTCTTCGACATCATCGAGGAAGCCTGCCAAACAGGCTTCGATGTCTATGATTTCTCGGTCGGCGACGAGCCCTACAAGCGGCTCTGGTGCGATATCGAGACCCAGCATTTCGAGGTGCTGGCGCCCCTGACGCTGAAGGGACGCGCCCTGGCGTCGGCGCTGCGGCAGGGCGCACGGGCGAAAGCCTTCATCAAGAACAACCCGACGGTCTGGAAGCTGACCAAGATGCTGCGCCGCAAGGCCGCCGGACAGGCAGCGCCCGCTCCCACGGACGACGAAAACTAGCGTTCAGAAATTCAGCGCTTCGCGGAGCGCCGGGCCGGCCCTGACCCGCAGGTCGAGATCCGCCTCGATGTGGTCGATATGGTGCAGCATCAGCCGGCTCACCAACCCGCAATCGCCGCTCTCCAGCGCGCCGACCATTTCCGTGTGCTCACTGTGCCCGCAGGCCGACACGCCGGATCGTCCGTAAAGGGCGATCACCAGCGACGAACGCGCCACCAGCTCCTCCATGAAGCGCTGCAGGATGGCATTGCCGGCGACGGAGGCGAGCAGCAGATGGAAATCGCCCGACGCCTTGATCTCGGAGCGCCGGGCGGTTGGGCCGCGCTCGGCGATGAAGCGCCCTTCCTCGTCGAGCTGCGCTCGGAACGCAGCGATATCGGTGGCTGTGACCCGCCCGCAGGCGGCAATGGCGATGCCCGGCTCGATCAGCCGGCGCGATGCGAACACCTGGCGCGCTTCCTCGGGCGAAGGGTTGGCGACGAAGGCGCCACGGTTGCGCTCGGTACGCACCAGCCCCTCGAAGGACAGCATCTGCAGCGCCGCGCGCGCGACGGTGCGCGAGACGTCGAACAGCGTGCCGACCTCGCCTTCCGACAGCTTGGTGCCGGGCGTCAGCCGACGGTCGACGATGGCGTCCCGCAGATTGTCGCGAATCGCCTGGGCGCGATCCTGGTTGGCGCTGTCGGCGGAATGGATCTGATCGGCAATGTTCATGGCGATGATGGTTCCCAGCCTCTTCTAGCGCGACTCGTCGCCTGCGCACGAGAGGCAAAGTGGACACGAAGCCAAAAAAGATTGCATACGATTCTTGTGCAGATCGCGCACAATCGCCCATAATTTGTGCAATGCACAAGATAGCCTACCGGCTAGGCAGTGGGCAAGAACCCCGATTTCGCTGTCGATTCAAACGCTTGGGCCGATTGCCGCCGATTGGCACGCATAATGCATTGGTTAATGCGACCAAACGGGGAAGCCTGAATGTCCAAAGCCGCCGAGATCGACATCGTCTCCGTTTCGAAAGTGTACGGAACGACGACTGCCGTCGAGGCCATCAGCCTGAAAATACCGGCAGGCACCTATTGCTGCCTGCTTGGCCCCTCCGGCTGCGGCAAGACCTCGACGCTGCGCATGATCGCCGGCCACGAAAGCATTTCGTCGGGCGATGTCCGCCTCGGCAACATTGTCGTCACCGACCTGCCGCCGGCAAAGCGTGGCACGGCGATGATGTTCCAGTCCTATGCGCTGTTTCCGCATCTCGACCTTGTCGACAATGTCGCCTTCAGCCTGAAGATGAAGGGCGTCGACAAGGAGCAGCGCCGTGCCAAGGCGCTCGATATGCTCAAGCTGATGCAGATGGAGGCCTATGCGACGCGCAGGCCGGCGCAGCTTTCCGGCGGCCAGCAGCAGCGTGTTGCACTCGCCCGCGCTCTGATCACCGATCCCGAGGCGCTGCTGCTCGACGAGCCGCTGTCGGCACTCGACCCGTTCCTGAAGATACGCATGCGCGCCGAGCTGAAGAAATTGCAGACCTCGCTTGGCATCACTTTTGTCCACGTCACCCACAGCCAGGAAGAGGCCATGGCCTTGGCGGACCTGATCGTGGTGATGAATGACGGCCGCATCGAACAGGCGGCGCCGCCGCGAGATGTGTTCGAAAGGCCGGCCACCGCCTTCGTCGCGCGCTTCATGGGCGACCACAATGTCATCTCCGGCCGGGTCACCGGCGCGCGCGACGGCATGGTCGTCTTCGACGTCAATGGTGGCGCCTCGCTCGCCGCCCGCGGGCAAGGCCGGGAGGCGGGCCAAGAGGTGGGCACGCCGATCGACATTGCCATCCGCACCGACCATGTGCGCATCGGCGAAGCACCCTCTCCCGGCCTCGGCTTCACCGGCATCGTCTCCAACATCGAATATCGCGGCGCCACGGTGAAGCTGTCGGTCACCGGCGGCGGCATCGACGATTTCACCGTTATCATCGACGATTCCGACTTCTTCGCCAAACCCGTCGCCCTTGGCGACGCCGTACCGCTCGCCTGGGATTCCGAGGACGCCATCGTCCTCGGCCGCCTTCATTCATGAATTCAACGAAGCAAAACAAAACAGGGGAATAGGAATGACAAAAACAGTAGAAACAAAGACCGGAATTTCGCGCCGTTCGTTGCTCAAGACAGGTGCGGCCGCCGTCGGCCTCGCCGCAGGCTCGGGCGCCATTACAGGCTTCCCGACCATCTGGGCGCAGTCCAACATCACGCTGCGCCAGTTCGGCACCGGCGTGTCGAACCTGAACGCGATCGCCGACAAGTGCAAGGCCGACCTCGGCATCACGCTGGAAATGACGGCGACCGATTCGGACGCGGCCGCCCAGCGCGCCGTGACCCAGCCCGACAGCTATGACATCGCCGACATCGAATACTGGATCTGCAAGAAGGTGTTCCCGAGCGGCGTGCTGCAGCCGATGGATGTCAGTAAGCTGAAATACTACGACGAACTGGTGCCGTTGTTCAAAACCGGCAAGCTGACGCCCGACAGCATCATTGCCCAGGGCACCGCGCCGCACACGGTCGGCTATGTCGAAGCGCAGGACTCAAAGACCTTCGCCAAGGCGCCGACCAAGTGGTTCACCATGGTGCCGACGATCTACAACGCCGATACGCTAGGCATCCGGCCCGACCTCGTCGGCCGCGACATCACCACCTGGGCCGACATCATGGACCCGGCCTTCAAGGGCAAGACCGCGATCCTCAACATCCCGTCCATCGGCATCATGGATGCGGCCATGATCATGGAGGCCACAGGCAGCATCGAATATGCTGACAAGGGCAACATGACCAAGGAAGAGATCGACAAGACGATCGACTTCCTCATCAAGGCCAAGCAGGCCGGCCAGTTCCGCGCCTTCTGGAAGTCGTTCGACGAGAGCGTCAACCTGATGGCATCGGGCGAGGTGGTCATCCAGTCGATGTGGTCGCCGGCCGTCGCCGCCGTCCGCTCCAAGGGCATCGCCTGCCGCTTCCAGCCGCTCAAGGAAGGCTATCGTTCATGGGGCGGCGGCCTTGGACTTGCCGCCCATCTGAAAGGCGCCGAGCTCGACGCGGCCTACGAATACATCAACTGGTATACGTCGGGCTGGGTCGGCGGCTATCTCAACCGCCAGGGCTACTATTCCGCCAATATGGTCTCGGCCAAGAAGTTCATGTCCGAGGACGAATGGGGCTACTGGATCGAAGGCAAGCCGGCCAAGGGCGAGATCAAGGCGCCGGACGGCACCGTCATGGAAAAGGCCGGCGCCGTGCGCGACGGCGGCTCGTTCGAAGAGCGTATGGGCAAAGTCGCCTGCTGGAACTCGGTCATGGACGAGGACCGCTACATGGTGAAGCGCTGGAACGAGTTCATCGCGGCGTAGAGCGGACGCGTTCACTGTGATGTTGCGATCCTTCGCGCCCCCCTCTGTCCTGCCGGACATCTCCCCCACTTGGGGGGAGATTGGCAGCGTCATGGCCGGCTCTTCGTTAGCAACGTTGGAGTTTGGCGAAGGCCGTTATGAGAGTTCGATCTCCCCGCTCGTGGGGGAGATGTCCGGCAGGACAGAGGGGGGCGCGAAGGATCGCAAGTCATCGCGATCACACGGAGGATTTTCCCAATGACAGTCGCGCTCGAAAGCCCCGCCATCGCAGCAGCCAAGCCCGCCAGACACCGCCGCTTCTCCATCAGTGCCGTCACGCCCTACCTCCAATCGGCGCCGCTGGCGCTCATCCTCGGTGCGTTCCTGCTCTTGCCAATCATCATGATCGTCGTCGTCTCCTTCTGGGACTACGACTTCGCCGCCATGTATCCGGATTTCCTGACGACGAACTATTCCGACGTGCTGGGATCATGGGTCACCTGGAAGACCTATCTCAACACCATCAAATTCGCTGCCATCGTCTGGGCTCTGACCTTGTTCATCGGCTTCTGGGTCGCCTATTTCCTCGCCTTCCATATCCGCACCACCGCCATGCAGATGGTGCTGTTCCTTGTCTGCACGGTGCCGTTCCTGACCTCCAACATCATCCGCATGATCTCGTGGATCCCGGTGCTTGGCCGCAACGGGTTGATCAACTCGACGCTGGTGCAATTGGGGCTGGTGCCAAAACCCATCGAATGGCTGCTCTATTCGGAATTCGCCGTGGTGCTGGCCATGGTGCATCTCTACACGCTGTTCATGGTAACGCCGATCTTCAACACGTTGATGCGCATCGACCGCTCGCTGGTCGAGGCCGCGCGCGATGCCGGCGCGTCCGGCTGGCAGGTCTTGTGGAACGTCGTCATCCCGCTGGCCAAGCCCGGCATGGCGATCGGCACCATCTTCGTCGTCACGCTGGTGATGGCCGATTTCTCCACTGTGCAGGTGATGTCGGGCGGCCAGAGCGCGTCGGTCGCACTGATGATGAAGAACCAGATGTCGCTGCTGCAGTATCCCGCAGCCGCCGCCAATGCCGTGGTGTTGCTGGTGTTGGTACTGTTGATGGTCGCGGGCATCCTGCGCATCGTCGACATCCGCAAGGAGCTTTGAGGTGAGCCACGAAAAACGCACCCTCGAATTCTATGTGCTTGCGGTCTTCTTCACTCTGTTCGTGCTGTTCCTCTACGGCCCGCTGTCGGCGATCCTGATCCTTTCTTTCCAAGGCGAGACCGGCGGCCTCACCTTCCCGCTCAATGGCGTGTCGCTGCACTGGTTCGCCAATCTGTTCGAGCGCCAGGCGGTCGGCGATTTCGGCGGCAGCTTCAAGCGCTCGCTCGTGCTCGGCCTTATGGTGATGATCGTCACCGTCGTCGTGTCGCTGCTGGCGGGGCTCGCTTTCCGGCAAAAATTTCGTGGCGCCACCGCTTTGTTCTACCTGGCGGTCGCCAGCCTCGTAGTACCCTCGATCATCATTTCGCTCGGCATCGGCGTCGTCTTCCAGCAGGTCGGCTTCCGCCCAGCCTGGTACACATCGGCCTTCGGCGCGCACCTGACCTGGACCTTGCCCTTCGGCGTGCTCATCATGTTCGCCGTCTTCAACCGCTTCTCGCCCGCCTATGAGGAAGCCGCGCGTGACCTGGGCGCCAACTCCTGGCAGACCTTCGCCCATGTCGTGCTGCCGATGATCGCGCCGAGCCTGATCGGCGTCGGCCTGTTCGGCTTCACGCTGTCCTATGACGAGTTCGCCCGCACGCTGATGACGTCGGGCACCTTCAACACGCTGCCGCTCGAGATCTACGGCATGACCACCAATGTCACGACGCCGGTGCTCTACGCGCTGGGCACGGTGACCACCGTGTTCTCCTTCCTGGTGATCCTGGCCACACTGGGCGCCATCCTCTATGTTGGCCGCAGGCGGGCCAGGGTTTGATTGTGCAGATACTGGTGGTGAACCCCAACACGACGGCGAGCATGACCGAGACGATCGCGGCGGCGGCGCGCGGCGTTGCCGGCGCCGGGACCGAGGTGATCGCGGTCACCTCCTCGATGGGCCCGGCCTCGATCGAGGGCTATTATGACGAGGCATTGGCCGTGCCCGGCCTTTTGATGGAGATCGCCGCCGGCGAACGTGCCGGGGCTCAGGCCGCCATCATCGCCTGCTTCGACGATACCGGCCTGGATGCGGCACGCGCCATGGCCTCCATTCCGGTCATCGGCATCTGCGAGGCCGCACTCGGTGTCGCCTCCTACATTGCCCAGCGATTCACAGTGGTGACGACCACCGAACGCTCGCGTGTCCCTGTCGAGGGGCTGGTGCAGCGCTATGGCATGGCCGGGCGTGCCCGCGTGCGCGCCGCCGACATTCCCGTACTCTCGCTTGAAGACGCTGCTTCCGGCGCTGTCGAGAAACTGCGCGCCGAGATCGCCCGCGCCATAGCGGAAGACCGCGCCGAGGCCATCGTGCTCGGCTGCGCCGGCATGGCCGACCTGGCACACCGGTTGCAGCAAGAGTTCGACCTGCCCGTCATCGACGGCGTCGGCGCCGCCCTCAAACAGGCCGAGGCGCTGATCGCATTGGGCCTGTCGACCTCGAAGCGCGGCTCCTATGCCAGTCCGCTGGCCAAGCCCTATCGCGGCGTGCTGAAATCCTTCTCGCCGGGGGTGGTCGCCGCGGAGTGAACGCTATGAAGCCTACCGTCCGCGCATTGTCTCCGCCGGAACTGACCGTTCTCATCGACTGGGCGGCGGCTGAAGGCTGGAACCCTGGCCTTGATGATGCCGCCGCGTTCCGGCCAACCGATCCTGAAGGGTTCATCGGCGCTTTTGTCGACAACGAGATGACCGCCGCCATCTCGGCTGTCGCCTATGGCGGCAACTTCGGTTTCATCGGTCTCTACATCTGCCGACCAGACATGCGCGGCAAAGGCCATGGCAAAGCAGTCTGGAATGCGGGCATGGCCAGGCTGGCCGGCCGAACGGTCGGCCTCGACGGGGTCGCCGCGCAGCTGGCGAATTATCGCCGCACGGGATTCAGCTCGGCGTACGAAACCATCCGCTTCAGCGGCCGTATCGCGACCCCGCCCGTCCGAAGCGAAGGGGTGCGCATGATAACCACGCAACTCGTGCCCGACATCATCGCCTATGACGCCCGCTGTTTCCCCGCGCCTCGACGAGCCTTCCTGCACCGCTGGGCGCAGCCGCCGCATTGCGGGTTCGCCGCGATCAGTTCACTCGGCACCATAGGCTACGCCGTGGCTCGTCCCTGCCGTTCGGGTTACAAGATCGGCCCGCTGTTTGCCGACGACACCGAGACGGCGATGCAGCTCATGGGCAGTCTGGCTGCCGCATGCGAAGGTGGCGACCTGCATATCGACGTTCCTGCCGAAAATTTCGATTTCACCACGGCGCTTTCAGCAATTGGTTTCAGGCCGACCTTCACCACCACGCGCATGTACAAGGGCCCGCCTCCGAAGGTCGACTCGCGCCGAATATTTGGCGTGACGACCCTGGAGTTGGGGTAGATCCCGGCGCCGACTGACAGGCTTGGTTTTTCGGGAGCCGGCGGGCGATGGACGAGCCGATCCGTAGTAGCGCCGCCTAAGTCGAATTGTCTGATGTCTCAGGCGGCGCTACGTCGTCCCGGCACGGGGTTACCCGGCGTCTCGTGGCCGATCGGCGTCACCAGAGTGAGGTCGGGATAGCCGCTTTCGATCAGCTCGACGGCGGCCTGCGCCACCTCATCGTCCGCCTGCAGCATGGACATGAAGACCTCGGTGCTGTCGCCGACCAGTCGGCTGATGCCTTGCGCATCGGCCGGTCCGCATTCGACAATGACCAGATCATAGGCAGTGGTCAGCGACTGCATGATGATCGGCAGCCGGTCGGCGGCGCGCATGGCGCGAACCGGATCGGCGGTGCCGACGGGAACGACATGGCAGTCGGAATAGAGGTCAGCGTGAATGACGTCGCTGAACTGCGCTTCCGAAGCCAGCAGATTGGTGATGCCGGGGAAAAGTCCGCTGTCCAGCATCGGCCGCGAGGCGGCACCTGACGCCGTGAGATCGAGCAGCAGCACACGCAGGCCAGCGTCGGAGACTTCGCGCGCTACCAGCACTGCCGATGCAGCCGCCTCATCGCCTTCGGGCGACACGAAGATGGCGCGCGCAGCACCGCTGGCGATCAGCTTTTCCGCCGCCTTCTCGACATCGATCTCGCCAAGGCTGGAGCGTACCCGCTCGGGTTCGGATTGCGGTTCTGGATCGGCAGCCGCTGCTCCTTCCAGCACTGAAGGAGCCGGCTCCTGCTCCGGCTCGGGCGCCAGTTCAGACTCCATGGCCGTCCGCTGATCGACCACCTCCTCGGCCACGACTGCGGCCGGTTCCGGGTCGACGACCGGCGCCGACATTGCCGGCATCGCAACCTGTTCGATGCGGTCCAAGCGGGCCCCTGGGGCCGGACGCATGGCGCGGCCGGAAAACAGCTCCTGCAGCAGCGTGATGACCGACATCAGCAGCAGCGAGCCGACTAAGGCGGCGCCGACGATCGGCACGAGCTTGGGGAAATAGGGTTCCGACGGCACGCGCGCCTCGGAAAACACGCTGGCATCGACCGGCAGATAGTTTTTGCGCGAGGACACTTCGCGGAAGCTCGCCATATAGGATTCAAGCTGCTGGCGCCGGACGTTCGCCTCACGCTGCAGCGCATCCAGCTGGACTTGTTCCTCGCCGGCGCGCGACGACGCCGCTTTCAGCTTGTTGACGTCCGACATCAGCTGGTTTTCGCGCGCCTGGGCGGTCTGCGCCTGCGTCAGCAACCCGCGCATGATCTTTTGCGCCTCGTTGCGGATCTGACCGTCGAGATCGGCTAGCTGCGACCTCATCGCCCGCAGGCGCGGATGGTTGTCGAGCAAAGTGGTGGAAAGATCGGCGATGTTGGTTCTGAGCTCGATCTGACGCTCGCGCAGCCGCTGGATCAGATCGGAAGACAGCACTTCGGGTACAGCGTCCAGCGAACCGCCATTCTGCAGGGCCTGGCGCACCCTTTCGGCCGTTGCCTCAGCCGAGGCGCGGCTGGCGCGCACACGCGACAGCTCGCTCGATAGTTCGGACAATTGCTGTGTCGCCAGCACCGAATTGTTGCCAGCCATCAACAGGTCCGACTGAGCGGAGCGGAAGGCCGCGACCTTGGCCTCTGCATCCCTGACCTGCTTCTGCAGCTCCTCGATCTCCGGCCCGAGGAAGGCGGTCGCGGCCGCGTTCGACGTGGTCTTGGCATCTGCCTGATAGGCCATGTAGGCCTTGGCGATGGCATTCGGAATATCGGCGGCAAGCTGGCGGTCTTCCGAGGAAAATTCGACGGCGATGGCACGCGTCTTCTCCACGCCATAGACGTTTAGCTTGTCGCGCATTTTAGTCAGCACGCGCTCTTCGAGCGGAATCTCTGCCGGATCACTTTTCAGTCCGGCAATGACAAGAAGTCGGGCTACCGGCGACATGCCGAGCGCATCGTTGAACTCGGGCTTGTCGCCCAGGTGCAGATTGCCAGCCACCTTATTGAGAATGTCGGACGAGGAAATGACCTGAACCTCGGTTGCTACACCTTCCGCATCGAGCACAGGTTTGTCGTCTTCATTGGTGCCGGCAGGCCGCGTATAGGCCGATTCGCTCAACTGGATTTTCAGCTGCGTCGTGGCCTTATAATGCGGCGTGGCAAGCCACGCGAACGCGAAGGCGAGACCAGTGACGAGAAGCGTGATCACAACAATGCGCAGCCAGTTCCGCGCCAGGCTGGCAAAGAGCTGTCTCAGGTCGACATCGACATCTGCGGCCGCGGACTGGTCGGACATGCATTCCTGCTCCGGACATGAGGCTAGATGGTAGCGTAAACAACTATGGTAACTCAGCCGTTAAGATCGCGGCAAGCAGCTGTTAGGGTTTGCTGACATCCGGTAAACAAAGCCAGCAAAACTATACGGCTTTTTGTCGATTGCCGCCAAATCGGCCGCGTCCCTTTACCGGCCATTAACCCTAACAGGATGATAACGAACCCAGATCCTTAAGGTTTGCCGCCGTGTCCTGGCGGCCATAGCGACGAAGGTGTGTGTCCGATCATGAAAAGCGCTGCTGGTCTGTTTCGCGCTCTGCTGGCCGTGTCGATCCTCGCCGGCTGCTCCAGCTACCGGCCGACGCCGGCGGCCTTCCACGAGGTACTCGACCAGCCCTATCGGCTCGGCGCCGGCGACCGTGTCCGCGTCACCGTGTTCGAACAGGACGGTCTGACCAACACCTACAGTGTCGATCAGTCCGGCTACATGTCCTTCCCGCTGGTCGGCGCGGTGCCGGCGCGCGGCCACACGGCCCAGCAGCTGGAAAAAGCGCTCGCCGACAAACTGCGCCAAGGCTATCTGCGCGACCCCGACGTGTCGGTCGAGATCGATCGCTACCGGCCGATCTTCGTCATGGGCGAAGTGGGCGCCGCCGGCCAGTATTCCTACGTGCCGGGCCTCACCGTGCAGAAGGCCATCGCGATTGCCGGCGGTTTCTCGCCGCGCGCCAACCAGGAAAGCGTCGACATCACCCGCGACATCAACGGCAAGGTGATGACAGGCCGGGTGGTTACCTCCGATCCGCTGCTGCCGGGCGACACGGTCTACGTTCGCGAACGCCTGTTCTGACATCAACGTGGCGGACCAGCTCAGGATCGTCCACTGCTTTCGCTCACCCGTCGGCGGAATCTTCCGGCATGTGCGCGACCTGACGGAGGCCCAGCTCGCCGCCGGACATGTTGTCGGCATCGTCTGCGATTCGACCACCGGCGGCGAATACGAGGAACGCCTGTTCGACCAGATGAAGGACAGCCTGGCGCTCGGCATCCATCGCACGCCGATGCAGCGCCATGTCGGGCCGGGCGACTTCGCCTCGGCCTGGCGCACTTACAGGATCATCAAGGAATTGCAGCCGGACGTGTTGCACGGACATGGCGCCAAAGGTGGCGCCTATGCCCGTCTGTTCGGCTCATTGTTGCGGGTATCTAGGTCTCGCGTAGCCCGCCTCTATTCGCCGCATGGCGGCTCCCTCCACTATGACGAAACGACGACCACCGGAAAGCTGTTCTTCGCGCTGGAGCGCTTCATGGCGCGCTTCACCGATTGCCTGCTGTTCGTCTCCGACTATGAGCGGCGCACCTATCGCAGGAAGGTCGGCGAGCCGCCGGTCCCGAACACGCTGGTCTATAACGGCCTGCGCGCCGCCGAATTCGAGCCGGTGGTCACACAGCCCGACGCAGCCGACCTGCTCTACATCGGCATGATGCGCGACCTCAAAGGGCCTGACATTTTCATCGACGCGCTGGTGCTAGCCGGGTCCCACCTTGAGCGCCGCTTGACCGCGGTCATGGTCGGCGATGGCGACGACCTGCCGCGCTACCATGCGCAGGTGAAACGGCTGGGCCTCGGAAAACAGGTCCGCTTCTTGCCGCCTATGCCAGCCAGGGAGGCCTTTGCACTGGCCGACCTCGTGGTTGTGCCGTCGCGCGCGGAAGCCATGCCCTATATCGTGCTGGAGACGCTGGCCGCAGGCAGGCCGATGATCGCCACGGCCGTCGGCGGCATTCCCGAAATCTTCGGTGAGGAATCCCCTGCCCTGATCCGTCCCGATCCGCGCCAACTCGGCGACAAGGTGGGTGAAGCGCTGCGCGATCTCGACGCATACCGGCGCGTCATGCCCGACACCGCCAGGCTCAGGGCGCGATTCGGCGCCGATGTGATGGCCGCCGAAATCGAAAAGGCCTATTTCGCCGCGCTCAACAGATAGACGACCCTCCAAAACCACAAGTTGTCTCAAGGCTTTTTTAGCTCTCTTTCTGCTATCGTCATCGCGGAAGCTTGTGGGAAAACCCGATGAACGAGACCGACCCCACGCGCCGCTTTTCGGCCGATGCGGTGCGCAAATTCGACAATCCTGCCGAGAGCCCCACGCCCGGCGGCATGAACAGTGTTGCCCGCCAGGTCGCCTCGCAATACCGGCGCGATACGATGTCGCCGGTCATGGTCAGCGGCGTATTGCGCATCGTCGAATTCGGCTTGCTGTTCCTGTCGGGGCTCGCGCTCTACTTCCACTTTGTCGGCTTCTTCAACTATCTCGCCTGGCAATATCCGCTGACCATTGCCGCGGCGTCATTCGTGGCCGTGGTGCTGCTCGACGTCAGCGATTGCTACCAGATCTCCGCCTTGATGCGACCGATCTCCAATCTCGGCCGCGTGCTGATGGTCTGGGCCGGCACCTTCGCGCTGATGGCGCTGACGGCCTTCATCATGAAAATGTCGGAGGATTATTCGCGTCTGCTGTTCGGCACCTGGTTTGTCGTCGGCCTGCTTCTGCTGTTCGGCCTCAGGCTGGTGATGTCGAAGCTGATCCGGCGCTGGGCGCGCAACGGCCGTATGGAACGCCGCGCCGTCATCGTCGGCGGCGGCAAGGCGGCCGAGATGCTGATCCGCTCGGTCGAGAAGCAGCCAGACAACGACATCCGCATCTGCGGCATCTTCGATGACCGCGGCGACAAGCGCTCGCCGCCGATCGTGGCCGGCTATCCCAAGCTCGGCACCATTTCGGAGCTGATGGAATTCGCTCGCATCGCGCGCATCGACATGCTGATCGTGTCGCTGCCGCTGACTGCCGAAACGCGTGTGCTGCAGCTGCTGAAGAAGCTCTGGGTGCTGCCGGTCGACATCCGGCTCTCGGCGCATTCGAACGCTTTGCAGTTTCGCCCGCGCGCCTATTCCTACATCGGCTCGGTGCCGATGCTCGACATCTTCGACAGGCCGATCAACGACTGGGATTCGGTCGCCAAGCGCGCCTTTGACATCGTCTTCTCGCTGATCGGCATCATCCTGTTTTCACCGGTGATGCTGGCGACTGCCATCGCCATCAAGCTCGACAGCAAGGGTCCGGTGCTGTTCAAGCAGAAGCGGCACGGCTTCAACAACGAGATCGTCGAAGTCTACAAATTCCGCTCCATGTACACCGACCGCTCGGACCCGACCGCCAAGCAGACGGTGACCAAGAACGATCCGCGCGTCACCCGCGTCGGCCGCTTCATCCGCAAGAGCTCGATCGACGAGCTGCCGCAGTTCTTCAACTCGCTGTTCGGCACGCTGTCACTGGTTGGCCCGCGCCCGCATGCGATTGCCGCGCAGTCGCACAACCTTCTCTATAACGAGGTGGTCGACGGCTATTTCGCGCGCCACAAGGTCAAGCCCGGCGTCACCGGCTGGGCACAGATCAATGGCTGGCGCGGCGAGATGGACACCAATGAGAAGATCCGCATGCGCACGGAATACGACCTCTATTACATCGAGAACTGGTCGATGCTGTTCGATCTGCGCATCCTGCTCATGACGCCGCTGCGGCTGCTCAATACGGAAAACGCCTATTGAGCGCGATTTCCCATGATTTGCCGCAGGCTGCGGTCAATGCCAAGCTGATCGCGCTGATATCGTCGGGCGCGGTGTTTTTCGGCGTCTTCCTGTCAGGCTTCGTCATCGACGAGCCGGCGCCCTACGATCTTTTCATGGTCGGGCTGATCGGGGTGTGGGTGCTGTTTGGCCTGCGCATATCGCGCGCCGCCGTGCCGCTGCTCGTGCTGCTGATCACGATGAACATCGGCGGCATGATTGCCATGACGCAGATGGCCGATCTCGCCAACACACCGCTCTATCTCGCCGTCTCGCTGTTTCTTGCGTTCACCGCGGTGTTCTTCTCGTCGGTGACGGCGGTGCAGCCCGGCCTCTACCGGCTGATCTTCATCGCCTATGTCGTCTCCGCGGTGGTGACCTCGCTGCTCGGCATTGCCGGCTATTCCCACGCTTTCCCCGGCGCTGAAATCTTCACCAGATACGACCGCGCCCAGGGCGCCTTCCAGGATCCGAACGTGTTCGGACCATTCCTGGTGCTGCCCGGCATCTATCTGCTCTATCTCCTGTTGACCGGCTCGATCACGCGCATGCCGCTTCTGGCGGTGCTGCTGCTGATCATCACCGCCGGCATTTTCTTCTCCTTCTCGCGCGGCGCCTGGGGCATGTTCGCCGTCTCGGCCATCCTGCTCACCGGCGCCCTGTTCCTGCAAAGCAACAGCGGCAAGTTCCGGCTGCGCGTCATCATCATGAGCATTGCCGCCGTCACCCTGCTGGTGGTCGCCATGATCGTCATCCTGCAGCTGCCCGGCGTCGGCGAGATGTTTTCCAGCCGCGCCCAGCTCGAACAGAGCTACGACACGGCGCGCCTTGGCCGCTTTGCCCGCTACACGATCGGCTTCGAGATGGCGCTCGAACATCCGCTCGGCATCGGCCCGCTGGTATTCGGCACCATTTTCGGCGAAGACACGCACGACATCTGGCTGAAGACGCTGATGGATTATGGCTGGCTCGGCTTCGTCTCGTTCCTGTCGCTGACGCTGTGGACGATCGCGGCCGGCTTCCGCATCCTTTTGCGCGACCGGCCATGGCAGCCCTATCTGCTCTGCGCCTACGTCGCTTTCATCGGCAATATCGGGCTCGGCACCTTCATCGACATCGA
The DNA here is from genome assembly GCF_040324515.1 of Mesorhizobium sp. C264A. Classification (NCBI taxonomy): domain Bacteria; kingdom Pseudomonadati; phylum Pseudomonadota; class Alphaproteobacteria; order Hyphomicrobiales; family Phyllobacteriaceae; genus Mesorhizobium; species Mesorhizobium sp. C264A. The sequence goes on from NZ_JAMYVY010000001.1 coordinate 2,377,731, forward strand.
CCACTGGCGCCATGTCTACCTGCTGCTCGGCCTGATCTGGGGCGCGATCGCGCTGGAATACAGGCATCAGCGCGGGTTGCGGGCGGTGGCGGCAAGCTAAACCGACGGAAACGCCGCCGAGTTCGGAAGACCCCGCCCTGCTGACGGATTGTCGGGATTTCCTCTATCTCGCGATGCCGGCAACCCGCTCGGGGTATTGCACTGCCAGCATCGATTTGTCGGCGTGATCGGCGAAGATAGCGCTGACCTTTTCGGCGTCGAACCGCGCCCGTCGCTTGCGCTTCTCGTCGTTCAGCAAAATCCCGCTGATGGCGTCGAACTTGCGGCCGAGGTTTTTCAATATGCCTCTCTTGACCGGCCAGTTGCTGCTGAAACGGCCGGCCCAGGGCGTGCCTTTCGCCAGATCGCGATAGATCGCCATGGCCTCGACCTCGACCCCGATGGGTGGACGGTCCCAAGGTTTGCCCCAGGCGAAGTGGCGGGCGTAGCAGCGGGTGAAAGGGATCTGGCTGGTGTAGTTGGTCATCACGTTCCAGAACGGGTGCATCGTCTGCCACCTGCCCTCGAAAGCCACGTTCAACGCACCTTGATCCATCCCGTAAACCTGCTCGGAGGCCAACTGCCGGGTACGCTCCAGAAGCCCCTCCTGCCTGACCAGCGGCATGTTGAACACCAGCACGCCGGCATTGAACTTCGGCGCCCCTGGCTGCATCGGCAAATGCTGTCGATACTTTGCGTCGAAATAGGTCTGCTCGTCGTGTGCGGCCAGCAGCGGAGCGTTGAGCGGGGTGTTGCAGAGGTCTTCTATCGATCGGTTGAAAAGCACATCGGCGTCGGAATAGGCGATGCGGTCGTATGGCTCGAATTGAGGCAATTGATCGGCGAACAGCCTGATGTAGGTCGCAAGCGTGGGATGCGTTCCACGATTGAAGTTCGTCGCCTCCATGAACTTCGTTACGTCGATGATGCCGATCCTCCCCCCGAGCAAGCGCTCGCCGATAGCCCGGTCTTCGGCGGGAATAATACCGGTGTGCAGAATAAAGCCGTCGACGGGGGCGGAGACGTCCAGCGCGCGGCGTGCCGCCAGACAGGCAAAGGGGAAGAATTTCTGGTCTGCGGCGAAAAAGAAACACGATTTTTGCGACATGTCACACCACCCGCTGCCTGATTCCTCAGCCGTCAGTGCTCGTTTCGGCTCTCAGTCGAATCCGCCGAGTACTTCCGGAAACTGCACAGCCATCGCCCCGGCGTCAGCATGCTCGGCATATATCTTATGCACCTTGCTGCCGTCATACCGTGCTCGCCGCCGATACCGATCCTTGTTCGGCAACATCCCCATCATGCCGTCGAACCTGCGGGCGAACCGCCTCATGACGCCCCGCTCGAAGGGAATACGCTGCCGGAAGGGCTCAAGCCACGGCGTATCCCCTGCCAGATCGCGCCAGACGGCAAGCGCCTCGGGCTCCACGTCGACCTGGCTCCCCCATGGCTTGCCGCCGGCGAAATGCCGCGCATAGGCTTGGGCGAAGCGGAATTCCTTCGTATCGTTGGACATCAAATTCCAGTTCGGGTGCATCGTCTGCCACTTACCCTCGAAGACGATGTTCAGCGCGTTCTGATCGTTCATCTGCCCGGCAACGGCGACATCCCTGGCGCGGTGCAAAAGTCCCTGTTGACGCACCGGCGGCATGTTGAAGACGATGATGCCGGCGTTGAAATAAGGCGCCCCCGGCTGCATCGACAGTTTGTCCCGATAGCCCGGGCGGAAATACATGTAATCATCGTGAGCGGCCAGCAACGGAGCATGAAGTGTCTGGCCCACCAGGTCGCCGATATCTCGATTGAACAGGACATCACAATCGACATGGGCGATGCGGTCATAGTCCGCGAACTGAGGCAGTTGGTCGGCGAAGAGCCGAACAAAGGTGCCGACATTGCTTGGCCGGAAAGTATGGCCGGCGTCCGCAAAAAGCGCCGATACGTCCATTATGCGGAGGCGATTCTTCAGCAGGCGTTCAGCAACACGCATATCGGCATCACGTGCGCCGAAATGCAGGATGAAGCCTGGCGTTGCGTCTCCCGAAACATCCAGAATTCTGCGCGCCGCCAAGCATGCATACGGAAAATACTTGGCGTCGGCCGCCAGAAAAAAACAGGAATTTGCCACACGCAATCCTTCGTATCGATATTGGGCGAGCCATATCGCCTTGCCGTTGCGGCGACAAGGCCGAATGCCTGGCGACTTTCAGGTCCGGCGCGCCGTTTTAGCGCTTGCACCATAACCCTTGAAAATATATGGCTTTGCGCGGTCCGGAGTGTAGCGCAGCCCGGTAGCGCACTTGACTGGGGGTCAAGGGGTCGTCGGTTCGAATCCGGCCACTCCGACCATTTTTAGACAGGACTTGCCCCCAAAGGTCCTGCTTCTCAAATCACCAACATTCATCCTTGGCACACATCGACCCATTCGGCGCCGACAATCTGTGCCATGCGCTCAGGGCTCAGCCGCACCGCGGCGTTGGTGGCGCCGGCCGCGGGCACGACTTCATCGAAGGCGCGCAGCGAGACGTCGCAATAGACCGGCAGCGGCGCCGGCAGGCCGAATGGGCAGACGCCGCCGACGGGATGGCTAGTAATCGCGACAACCTCGTCGGCGTCAAGCATGCGCGGCTTGCCGCCGAAACGGTCCTTGAATTTGCGGTTGTCGAGCCTAGACGTGCCGCCGGCCACGATCAGCATGGTCTCACCGCCAACGCGCAGGCAGATGGTCTTGGCGATCTGCGCCGGCTCCACGCCATGCGCCTCAGCCGCCAGCGCCACCGTCGCCGAACTCGCTTCGGTGACGAGCACTTCGACATCGGGCGCATGGGCAGCCAGGAAGGCGCGCACGGATTCAAGGCTCATCTCGGCATTGTCCCATTCGAAAATGCGGTTAGCGTTCACACTGGATAGCTTCACGCTCGGTCGGCGGCAACCTCCCCGCCCCCTCGACGGCTGCAGCGGTACCAGGCCGGGCGGGTCGCGCCGCATGTCGGCAATGGAAGGCGCATCCCCCGCGCGGGAGATGTGTTCGGGCTGCTGCCTTGGTAGGTCGCAATGGATCAGGGCCGGCGCTGATGCTGTGCTCCCACGACCAACCGGAGAGATCATCATGCTCAAGCTCGCCTCGGCTCTGGCGCTGCTGCTTGTCGGGACGGCGCCGCTGCTTGCCGACGACATGCCGATAAACGCGGACGCCATCGAATGGGGCCCTGCTCCTGCTGTCCTGCCCGCCGGCGCGGACATGGCTGTCATCGCCGGGGACCCCTCGAAGGATGGCATCTACGTGCTGCGGTTGAAGCTGCCGGCCGGCTACAGGATTGCCGCGCACAACCATCCCACCTCGGAATATGTGACGGTGATTTCCGGCAATTTTCATATCGGCATGGGCGACAAGCTCGACGAGACCAAAGGCATCGAACTGACCGCCGGCGGCTTCGGCGTAGCCCCACAGGGAATGAACCATTACGCCTGGACGACAAGCGCTACGATCGTCCAGGTTCATGGCGAGGGGCCGTTCGCGATCACCTACGTCAACCCGGCGGACGATCCGAGCAAGAAGTGACATTCGCCGTTGGGCGAATGCAACAAGCCCGCCAGGGCAAACCATGGCGGGCTTGTTGAACGACGCTTGGCCGTTGTTTATGAAACGGACCGGTTTTCCACAGGCGCCGTGGGCGCCGGGGCATCGATCAGGGCCGTTTCCGGCAATTGCAATGCTGCGGCGATCCGGCGAAGTTTTGTCGGATCGGTGTCCTTGCCGCTCTCTATGTCGGCAATCTCGCTGGTCGACAGACCGCAGGTCAGGGAAAGCTCTTCAATACTGTATCCCTTTGTCTCCCGGATGGCTTTGAGGCCGGGGTGCTCAAGCGCTACATCGGCCGCAACATCGGCCGCCAGCCTGGAGAAGGGTTCGTGTTTTGCAGTTTGGGGCATTGGCAACTCCATGGGGCTAAAGAGTTTTGGATCAAATGATAGGGTGTTGCCTGAGAGCCGGGACAATGCCCGCTTGACGGCGATTTGCCAAGGCCCAAACCGACCGTCACAGCATCGTGAACCGGCGTCAAAACCGCAGGCGCCAGGGCACATATAGGATCTCCGCCCCGATCTCCCAATCAAGTTCTTTTGAAGGGCCGCACGCCGAAGTGTTCAGGGGTTTTGCGCCGCTCGCGCGTTAGCCTGATGTTGCTGGCAGCCGCATCGGGCCAGCTTTTCCCAAGAGGATCAGATCCATGACATTCAAGACATCAGCCATCGTGCTCGCCACGATTTCAGGCCTCGCCGGCGCGAGCATGGTCGCGTCGCAAGCCGCCGAGGCCGTGCGCATTCGCGGCACGGTGACCGCCTTTGCCGGAGCGACGCTGACGGTGAAGACCCGCGAAGGCGCTACCGACGCCATCGCGCTGGCTGAAGGGTGGAAGATTTCCGGCGTCGCCAAGGCGGATGCCGGGGATATCAAGCAAGGCGATTTCCTCGGCATTGCCTCTGTTTCGAAGGCCGATGGCGGCAGCGGCGCGCTTGAGGTGGTGATCTTCCCGGCCGCGCTGAAGGGCGCCGGCGAAGGCGACCGCCCGTGGGATCTCGAGCCCAACAGCCGGATGACCAACGGCACGGTCGCCGATGTCACCGAGATTGCAGGTCGCACGGTGACGCTGACCTACGACAATGGCCAGAAAAAGCAGATCGCGATCCCGCAGACGACGCCGGTGGTGACCTTCGCGCCGGCGACGCCCGCCGACCTCAAGCCTGGCGCTGTGGTGTTCGTCAACGCCGAGCGCGGCAGCGACGGCAAGCTGACCGCGGGCCGGGTCGTTGTCGGCACCAACGGCGTCATTCCGCCGATGTAAGTTGCCGACGAAGCCGCCAGACACAATCCAGAAACAAAATTCTACAGTCCGGAAAAACTGTCGAAAAGTTCGGAGGCGATAGTCATGACTGCGGGGTTCACCGGCACCGATCTTGCTCGGTGACGGCCAAATTCAGCCCGCGCAGAAAAGGAAACGAAGTCATGAAGAAGTCCCTCCTGTCGGCTCTCGGGCTGGCTTTTGCCCTGGCTGTCTCTCTGCCCCTCATCGGCGCCAGCAGCGCCGACGCAGCACCGCTGCACAAGAAGCATCACCACCATCATCATCATCACAACAAGCATCACCGCCATCACCATCACCACCGCCACCACCACAAGGTGGAGGCCAAGAAGGCCTGACACGGCCGACTTGCCCAACGGGAAGGCTGGCCCTGGAGTCCTCGTCAAGGCCGCCTTCCCGTTGGTTTTTGCCAGGCGACACGTGGAAAAGCTGAAGGCAGGATTCGATGGCGCCCATGCGCCAGAATGCGAGCAACCACAGCGCACCCAACGAACGTATCAGGCGCAAGGCCGACAACACAGCGGTAGCCAGCTGCAGGACACCCCGGGTCTCTCAATGCCGTCGGAACCCGCTAGGACGGCGCCGCGAACGCGAGCACTATTGCGATCAAAATCAAAAGCGGCCCCATCCATTTGAAATGCTTCGCGACCTGCAGCCACCATGGCTGCTGACCTTGCTGGGCCTGAAAAGGACTTTGGAGCAGCCCAAAACCAACGCCTGTCATCCACAACCCAGCGCAGAACATGATGAACTCGTCGATGTAATTTGCGACCACGCCCGTCTCCTCCGCCGGTACCTTTGGACTGGCGTTATAGTCGCAGCCGGGAGTGGCAGAAAGCGCGGTGCCAAGTGGCGGCAATGACTGCTGCCGCCACCTGACAAGAGCCGGGGGCGGACTCGGTCTTGGCTGGCCATTTGGGCACGCCACCGTGTGACCTTCGCATGGGATGCCGCGCTGCTACGTCAGCGCCCTTCACGCGAAATGCATGATCGATGCCCGCCCCGCCAGGCGCCGTCCGTTGGCGAAGGCTAAAAATCGACGTCGCAAAAAAAGGCGAAGAAAATTCGAACCACGCATGAACCTTTGCTTTGGAGGCCGCACTAACCGGCATGGACGCCGAGAAGGCGATCCCAACACAGAAGGACGCCATGGTGGCGATCCTCGATCCAGAGAAGGAAATGCTCAAATGACCAACTTCAAGCGCATCACGCTCGCCGCGGCCCTCATGGTCTCGGCCTTCGGTTCGGCTTCCGTTCCGACCTCGGCTTTCGCCAACGGCACGCATCCCACGGGCGACGGCGGCGCGGTTTGCAAGGGCTCCGGTCATTGCCTGGTGCTCTCGATCGAGTGCAAAGGCACCTATACCGACGCCACGGACAAGAATGGCACTGTCTATGGCAAGTGCAGCCAGACCGCGCAGGTTTCGCCGCAGGCCAAGATCAAGCTCGCCAAGTAATCGGCCGCAGATCAGGGAAATGGCGGTCGTCCGCGGGACGGCCGCCATTTTCTTTTTGTTTTCGTGAATTGTTTTAGCGCCGGCTGAGCAACAGGCTGGCGAGAAGGCCGACCACGACCAACCCAACAGCAGCGGCTGTTGCCGGACGATCGCGCGCCGTCTTTTCGATCGCCCTGCCCTGCTTCCTGATCGCCGGCAACGCATCGCTGACAAGGTCGGCAAGCTGCCCATAATAGTCCGAAGCGGCATCGCGCCCGTCCTCGTAGTAAGCACCGCCGCGTTTGGCCACGACTTTGCGCAACGCGGCGAGCTCTTTGGAAAGGGTCGCGACCTGCTTTTCGAGATCGAGATCGGAGAGGGTCGAAAGCGATACCATGATTGTTTTCCTTCTTTTTGAGAGAAGGCCAAACGCATGGCCGCAGAACCGGTTCCGGTCTGCTTGCCCGAGACAGCGGAAAGGTTAGCGCACCTGGTCGAGCAGGCGCTTGCACTCCAGGAGGTCAAACAGCGCCTCCTGCAGCAAGGCCCGGTTGTCGCGCGACAGTTTCGATGCGCCGGGCTGGACCGGACCTTCCTCCTCGGTCTTGCCCAGGCCGAAAAAGCGGCGGCTGGGTTTTACCTTGGGCTGACCGACCAGCATCTCGTCATCCATGCCGCGCGGCTGGGCGGCTGGCGTCAGCGGCACCTGATCGGCCTGCCTGCGCTGCGAGATCGCTTCGACGGCAGCCATGTCGCCATTGCCGATGGCGACCAGGAAATGGTTGCCGTTCTCGCGCAGCAGTTTCTGCACGCCCTTGATCGTGTAACCCTGGTCGTAGAGCATGTGGCGGATGCCCTTGATCAGTTCGACATCCTGCGGCCGGTAGTAGCGGCGGCCGCCGCCGCGCTTCATCGGCTTGATCTGGTTGAAACGGGTTTCCCAGAAGCGCAGCACGTGCTGCGGCAGATCGAGATCCTCCGCGACCTCGCTGATGGTGCGGAAAGCGTCGGGGCTCTTGTCCATGGGCGAAATCCTCACGCTGGACGGCGATCCGGCCCAGTCTGCCGAATCGGGTATCATTTCAGCGGTTTATGAAACAATATTCAAGCCCGGCGTCAAAACGGCCCGGCGTTTTCAACCGAAGCCTGCGGCAGAACCTATTTGCCGCCCTTGGCCTTGCTGTTCTGGTGCGAGCGCAGGATACGGCTTTTCAGCACGTTCGACGACTTGAAGGTCATCACCCGGCGCGGCAGGATCGGCACTTCCTCGCCGGTCTTGGGATTGCGGCCGATGCGTTCGTTCTTGGAACGGACGTGGAAGGTGGCGAAGGACGACAGCTTCACCGTCTCGCCGCGTACGATGGCTTCACAGATTTCGTCCAGCACCGCTTCGACGAGTTCTGCCGATTCAGTGCGTGACAAGCCGACCTTACGGTAAACAGCTTCGGCAAGGTCGGCGCGCGTAAGTGTCTTTCCCCCCATGCGACCGTCCCATCAGTTCAAAAACCATAAATCGATACAGGTAAAGGCAGAGCCTAAGTAATTGATCCGGCAAGGTCAAGGACCGAAACCGGACCGTTCGGCACTTACCAGCGAACGAGAACCGCGCCCCAGGTGAAGCCGCCGCCCATCGCTTCCAGGAGCACGAGATCACCCTTCTTGATGCGACCGTCGGCGACAGCCACCGAAAGCGCCAGCGGCACGGAAGCAGCCGAGGTGTTACCGTGCAAATCGACGGTGACCACCACCTTTTGCTCAGCAATCCCGAGCTTCTTGGCCGAAGCGTCAATAATGCGTTTATTGGCCTGATGCGGCACGAACCAGTCGAGGTCGTCGGCGGTTATGCCGGCCTGCGAAAACGTCGCCTCGATAACGTCGGTGATCATGCCGACGGCGTGCTTGAACACCTCGCGGCCTTCCATCCTGAGATGGCCGACCGTGCCGGTGGTCGAGGGACCGCCATCGACGAAAAGCTTGTCCTTGTGGGCGCCGTCGGAGCGCAGGCTCATCGCCAGCACGCCACGGTCGGCAATGCCGCCGGTGCCCTCATCCGCTTCCAGCACCAGCGCGCCGGCGCCGTCGCCGAACAAGACGCAGGTCGAGCGGTCGCTCCAGTCGAGGATGCGCGAAAAGGTCTCCGCGCCGATCACCAGCACGCGCTTGGCGAGGCCGCCTCTGATGTAGAGGTCGGCGGTGGTCACCGCATAGACGAAGCCCGAGCACACCGCCTGCAGGTCGAAGGCAAAGCCGTGATGCATGCCGAGCCGGTTCTGGATCTCGACGGCGGTCGCCGGAAAGGTGTTGTTGGGCGTCGAGGTCGCCAGCACGATCAGGTCGATGTCGGCAGGCGTAAGACCAGCATTGTCGAGCGCTGCGCGCGCCGCCGCCTCGCCCAGGGATGCCGTCGTCTCGTCATCGGCGGCGATATGGCGCTGGCGGATGCCGGTGCGCTGGGCGATCCACTCGTCCGAGGTCTCGACCATGCCTTCGAAATCGGCATTCTTCATGATGCGGCGGGGCAGCGCAGCACCGGTGCCGCGCACGACTGATCTGATCAAAGCTCTTTCCTATTCCTTTTCGTCGACGGTGGCGTCGGATTTCCTGCTTGCCTGGGCATGCGGGTTGCGCGCATGGAACAGGTCGAGATCGGCCTCGATGCGGTCGATCAGATTGTTGCGCACCATATCGTAGCCAAGCTCGATGGCCGCCGCGAAACCGTCCGAATCGGCGCCGCCATGGCTCTTTACCACGATGCCGTTCAGACCCAGGAAAACGCCGCCATTGGAGCGGCCCGGATCGAGCTTTTCGCGCAGGCGGTCAAAAGCGCCCTTGGCGAAGACATAGCCGATCCTGGCCATCAGCGTGCGGTTCATCGCGGCGCGCAGATAGCCTGAGATCTGGCGCACAGTGCCTTCTGCCGTCTTGAGCGCGATGTTGCCGGCAAATCCTTCGGTGACGACCACGTCGACCGTGCCCTTGCCGATGTCGTCACCCTCGACGAAGCCATGATAATTCATCGAGGCCATGTTGGCCTCGCGCAGCATGCGCCCGGCTTCCTTGACCTCTTCCTGTCCCTTGATCTCCTCGACGCCGACATTGAGCAGGCCGACTTTCGGCCGGTCGATGCCGAACACCGAGCGCGCCATGCCGGTGCCGAGAATGGCAAAGTCGATCAGCTGGTGCGCATCGGCGCCGATGGTGGCGCCGACATCCAGCACCACGCTCTCGCCGCGCATCGTGGGCCAGATCGCCGCGATCGCCGGACGGTCGATGGTCGCCATCGTGCGCAGGCAGAATTTCGACATCGCCATCAGCGCGCCGGTATTGCCGGCCGAAATGCAGGCCTGCGCGCTGCCACTCTTGACTGCTTCGACAGCCTTCCACATCGACGACTTCCAGCGGCCGTGGCGCAGCGCCTGGCTCGGCTTGTCGTCCATCCTGACCGCGACTTCGCAATGGTGGAACTCGCTGACCTCGGCCAGTTTGGGGAATTTGGCGAGTTCGGGGCGCACCAATTCCTCGCGCCCATATATGACGAAGCGGATGTCGGGACGCCTGACGGCGACCGTCATGAGTGCCGGGATGACCACGTTTGGCCCGTGATCGCCACCCATGGCATCGATGGAAATCCTGATCACGCGGTCTTTATCTCACTAGCTTGGGCCAGGGCACATGGCCCGCGAAAGAAATACTAAACTCGCGAAATTCGGGGGCTCGCGAAGGTTCGGCGAAAATAGCGGTTTTGGGCTCCCGCACAACCGGCTTTTCTCCGATCGCTTCGTGTTTTAGGATTTTCCAAGCAAGGATCGCAGCTTTTGCTGGAATTCATTCTCGACGGGCTCGTTCGGGCCGGCGGCATCGAGCGAGGCGCCTGCCTTGCGCGGATAAGGATCGATCGCCAGCCCGAAGAACTGTTCGGCGAGCGCGCCGACGTCGATCGTGTCGCCGGAGAATGTTTCCGGGCCGTCTGGCCCGTCGGCGTCGAGCAGGATCTCGCCGCCGCCTTCGAACCCTTGCCGTCCGAGCTTGGATTGCTCCGGCAGGAACAGCGCCTCGACCTCTTCGTCGATATGGGCCGCGACCGGCTCAAGGGTGACGATGCAGGCCTGGGTGATATCAGCCTCGACGCGGCCGCTGACCTTGACGCCATTGCGCTTCCACGGCGCCACCAAAAGCTCAGCACGGTAGTTTTCGACAGAAAGCAGCTCGTGCTCGCGCGCAAGCATTACGCGCTGCGCGGCGTCGGCGTCGATCACCACCTGCAAACCTTTGTGCGGCAGGCGGCCGACATTGGCCGCGAATGAGACCGGGCTAGGCGTGTCCACATGTTTCATCTTGGTCTCCCCTCCTTACTCCGCTTTCGCGACGGGAAACGCCACGGCACCGGAAACGACCGATTCGGACGGCTGTGCTTCAAGCTGCCTTGCGGCATCGATTACATAGGACGCCAGCGGCAGGGCTTGCGGCCAGGCGCCGGCATCGGGTCTGACATTGCGCGCCAGGGCGGCAGCAAGCGCGTCGCGGTCGCTGCGTTCCAGCGCGTCGTCATAGGCGGCGGTACGGCCGTAGAACATTTTGGCCAGCCTCTTCATGCGCTTGGGCACGCCGACATCGCCAACGCCCAGTTCCCGCAGCGAATGCTCGACATCGAGAAAGAACTCGTCGATCAGCACCTGCGCGACCTCATGCGCGACGCCCTCTTCGCCGCGCAGCCGGTGCTGAAACAGGAACATATGCAGCGACAGCATCTCGAAACGGCCGAGCGGCGTATCCGGCACATTCCAGTGGGAATAAAACACGGTCTGCCGCGCCGCCGCCACGATTTGTGCGTAAAGCGCCTCGGTGATAGCGCGGTTGGCGTTGCGTTCGCGGCCAAAAAGGCGCTGGAACATTGAGGGTGGTCTCCTGGGGACCGATTGTTTGAATGGGCCTTGTTGCATCGGCAAGCAAGCTGGTTTACCGGTTTTGCCGCCCAGCGCAAGTTGCGGCCAGCTAATGGAGTTGTTGTTGCGCGCGCTGAAATTCAAGTCGACTTTTCTGCCTGGGGCCACCGCCGCGGTTTCGCTGGTGCTGGTGGCTTCCGCGCTGTCGGGCTGCAATTCGTCCAAGATGTTCGGCGACCTTAACCCTAGCGAGACGCTGACGCAGGGCTATGTTATCGACCAGCAGGCGGTCGATTCGGTGCCGGTGGGCTCCAGCCGCGAACAGGTGCTTCTGGCGCTCGGCACGCCATCGACGAAAGCCACCTTCGACAATGAGGCGTTCTATTACATTTCGCAGACGCGCAAGCGCTATGTCGCTTTCGACAAGCCGCGCCTGGTTGACCAGAAAGTGCTCGCGGTCTATTTTGGCGAGGACGGGCGCGTCACCCAGATTGCCAATTACGGTCTGAAGGACGGCAAGATTTTCGACTTCATCTCGCGCACCACGCCGACCGGCGGCAAGGACCAGAACTTCCTCAGCCAGATCATCAAAGGCGCCAGCAAGCTGGCGCCCCCCATTCCTGGCGGCGGCGCCTAAGAAGCGACCGCCTTCCTCAGATTTTTGCTTCCCCCGAAGCGACACCATCTCAGGCGACCAAAAGCCCGCGGGAGCGATCCTGCGGGCTTTTGTTTTGAGGTCATGCGGCCGCAACACCCGTCGCGCTTTGCCGCGCGTGGCCTGTTCGGCCGCCGGGCTCCAGCGAGGCGCGGTGCACAGCCGCACTCTGCCGCGCTTCCGAAGGCGTCATGCCAAAATGCCGGCGGAAGGCGTGGTTGAAGGTCGAGAGATCGCCGAAGCCGGCGTCGAAGGCGATGGCGCCGATGGTGCGGTGTGCCAGGCGCAGGTCGGATAGCTTGCTGCAAACCAGCGCCAGCCGCCGGCCAAGCACGAACTGCGACAGCGAGGTACCCTCACCCTCGAACAGCTTTCTGATATAGCGCGCGCTGACGCGGTGGCGCCCGGCCAGCGCGTCGGACCCGACATCGCCGGAAGCCAGATTGCTTTCGATATCGGCTTTGATGGCGCGCAGCCGCGCGGCGCGTATGCCGCGGCCTGCGGCGACCTCAGTGGCGTCCTGCGTTGCCCCGATCACGACCGCGACAAGGTCCTGTATGTGCTTGGCGGCAAGCCAGCGCAATTCGGACGCGGCCAGGTTCGGCTCCTGCATCAGCAGACGGACATAGCTGGTCAGCAGCAAGAACTTTTCGCCCACGCATGACATCGGCGTCATCAGGGCGGCATCCGCATTCGCAGCCATGGGCCCGAGCGCTGCCTTGGGGATGGTGATGAAGAGATGACGCGACATCGCCCGCTCGATCACATGCGGATCAGAGGAGGACAGAAGGATTGCCTGGCCGGCCTCGATGCTGGCCTCGCGGCCGAGATGCGAGAAGGTGGCAGCGCCCTCCAGACACATGAAGAAAATGTAGTCATCGGTCCCCTTGGCCATGGCGCTGGAACGGATGGTGCGGAAGGCGGTGGTCCTCGAATCGGCAATGCCGACGCCCGGCAGCCGCAGGATGGTCGCGTCGACGGAGAGCTTTTCCTCCGTGACGTTAAAATCCATGTCGGTCACCATCCGGCGCAACAGGTCGCAATAGACGTTTCGCCATTCCGCTCGCGGCCACATGGCGGTCGAAAAGCGCGCATACGCAAACTCGGGGGGTCGAATAGTCATGGGGTACTCCCAAGCGATTGTCTTCATTTCACTGTCGTTCGTAGTCGAGGCTCGTTCCATGAACGGCCTCTCATCCGACGGCGGCAATCGGGGGGCACTGGATGGCTACAATGATTTGCGCACTTGGACAAAAGACTATTTACGAAGCTATGGATGAGCTTTGTTCATTCATGCTAAGGAACCCATGGGCAGGATCGGGTAACGGCAAATGACAAGACGGCTTCCACAACTGGAATCCATTCGTGCTTTCGAGGTCATTGCCCGGCTGGGCAGCTTCAAGCGCGCCGGCGATGAGCTGAATGTTACGCCAAGCGCGCTCAGCCACCGCATCGCCGATCTCGAAGCCGATCTCGGCGTGCTTCTGTTCACCCGCCATGTCCGCCGCGTCGAACTAACGCTTGAAGGCGAACGATTGTCCGCGGGCGTGCGACGCGCATTGCTGGAAATCCAGAGCACGGTCGCGAGTGTCGCGCGCAACGAGCGCACGAGGCTGAGGGTCACTGCCATTCCTTCGCATGCCGTACGCTGGCTGGCCCCGCGCCTGCACAGGTTTCGCAAAAAGCATCCCGAAACAGAGATCGACATCAATGCGGATCTTGCAGTCGTCGACCTTTCGCAGCGAACAGTCGACATCGCATTGCGTTTCGGCGGCGGACACTATCCGGCCGTCGAGACCGAATGGCTGATGGCAGATGCGATCTTTCCTGTCGTCAGTCCCGACTATCTCGCCGCCAACGGCCCGGTCAGAGACCAGCACGATGTGCTGCGACTGTTCCGCATCCTCGACACGACGGCCGAAAATGACGAGAGCGGCGCCAATTGGCGCCACTGGTTCGAGAGAAACAATCTGCCGCTGGATACGGTTGGCGACGGCATGAATCTGAATGGCACCTTGTTGGCGGTCGAAGCGGCGGCGAGCGGTCTGGGCGTCGCTATCGCGAGGAAGTCGCTGGTCGAGAGCGATTTGCGGACCGGCAGGCTCGTCCGCCTCCTGACGACGGACATACCGACGAACTGGAACCACTACGTCGTCGTCCACCCGTCCATCTCCGCCTGGGAGCCTGCCAGATCGTTCATCAACTGGCTGAAGGCGGAAGCCGGCGACAACACCGGCGCCGGTTGACCTCGGCGGCCGTCCAGGAGCTCTCATCGGAAGGCGTCGGGGCTCACGGACTCATCGTATCGGCCAGTTGCTCATCCTTGCGGCCCGACTGGTTCGCCGCCTTGGCGGCAAGCGCTGCCGCCATCTGGCTCTCCAGCTCGCGCAGCTTGGCGTCGAGTGTCGCCATGCCGCCCCAGGCGAATGTCGCGCGGTATAGCGGTGCGATCTCGGGCGTCAGGAATTCGACCAGTTTCGTCCTCGACCCAGACCTTGAGCACCTTGAACAGGCGGGCATCGATCAGCTCGCTATGCCAGCCCATGCGGGCGGCAATGCCCTGGATGGTTTCGGTCGAATTGGGCGTGCTGAGCAGCACATGCGAGCCGGAGCGCAGGCGCATGTTCGGGTCGAAGCCGATGCCGAGCGGCGCTTGCTGGTCCAGAACCGTGCCGCACGGCAGGATTTCGATCAGCGAGCCGAAATCGTCGCCGAGGCAGACAAACCATGCGCCCTCAGGAAATGGCGGCGACGGCGCACGAACCGCGGTGGCGACAAGCATTTCGGCAAGGACGCTGGCGACGGCCTGCGGATCGCGGGCGTTGAATGAAGCGTGATGCAGCATGGCAATACTCCTGTTTTCAACGGCGGCGGCCGGCAGAAGTGCCGACCCATGCCGCGGCGTTCCGTAAAAACTGAATCACCGGCTGAGCGTCAGGATGACCGCGGCAAACAGGCAGGCGTATTCGGCCAGTCCAAGCACAAGGCGCAAATTGTGGTTGGCCGCCCAGCTGTCGCGCGTCTGCGCCCAATCATCGGGGATGGTCACCGGCGTCCAGCTCTGCACCTGTTTGTTGAGCGGCACCTGACGGCTGACGGTGAAGCCAATGTCGAGCACCACCAGCGCCGCGGCGACGATGGTCAGGATGCGCGGCAGGCCGGCATCGACCGCAAACATCGCCATCGCCGCGATCAGCACCAGCGTCGTCAGCCTGACGAACGGCATCACGCGAGTAAACGTCCGGTCGCGCATCTGATGCATGGCCATGTACTGGCCGGCGGTAAGATCATCGATGCGAAAATCATGGATTACGCCCGAGACGTAGATGCCGGCAATAATTCCAGCCAGCGCAAGCGAAGCCGTCATCAAAAACATGTCCATGTCTTTTCCTGCCGAAATGCCTTTCCCTGCCCGAAATCGCCGCGAGGGCGAGCAGACACCGCGTCGATCGCAATGTCCTGGCCATGGCCGGGGTATTAAAGCAGGCGAACGGTCCGGGCTTGGGCAGAACGGAACGATGTTTTGGGCAATGCGGCCCTCCGATTGCATCAAAACATCAAGTGCCGTGAGATCGAAACCCATCAGCAAACCTTGACGCGTACTTGCCAGCGACCGGTCAAATTCGTATCAGACCGTGCTGGCCAATGGCGCATCACGCTGAATTGGGAGGAGCATCCGTGCCGGAAAAAACCCGGACAAAACCGACAGGCTGGATGGCGACCGGAACGGCTGACAGCCAAGTGGTCACGCCTGACTGGATGCCCATCGAGCAGGTGACGATCGATGGCGTGAGGGTCAAGGAGATCAGGCCGGTCGCAACCTCCACCGGCTATCTGACCGAGATCTTTCGCGAGGAGTGGGAGCTCGATTCGGAGCCGGTCGGCCAGGTCTTCCAACGCACCTTGTATCCCGGCGCGGTGACGGGCTGGCATGCCCATGCGGTGACGACCGACCGGCTGTTCTGCTGCGTCGGCAGCGTTCGCATTTCGCTGTTTGACGGACGCAAGGCCTCGCCGACCTTCGGCGCCGTCTGGCACAAGATTATCGGCCCGCTGCGCCCGGCGGTCGTCATCATTCCGCCCGGCATATGGCATGGTGTTGTCTCGCTCGGAGCGGAGACGGCGGTGCTGCTCAATCTCGTCGACAAGGCCTATGCCTACGATCAGCCCGACCATTGGCGCCTGCCGCCAGACACCGACCACATTCCCTACAGACTGGTGTAGCGTGGAAGCATCGGCGCAGCGCGACCAGGCCGGCGGCGAACCGCTGGTCTCGATCGTGATCGCGACGCACAACCGGCCGGCAGCGCTGCGGCAGGCATTGACCAGCGTCATGCGCCAGACGTTGCAAGACTGGGAAGCCTTGGTCATCGGGGACGATTGCAGGCCGGATACGGCGGCCGTTGTCGCTGAATTTGACGATGCCCGCATCGTCTACATCGATCTTCCCGTCAATTTCGGCGAACAGTCCGGTCCCAACAATATCGGCTTTGCCAGGGCGCGTGGCCGCTTCGTCGCCTTGCTCAACCACGACGATCTGTGGTTTCCCGACCATTTGGCGGCGACGACCGGCTGGATCGACGCCACAGGCGCCGACGTGGTGCTGGCGCGCGGCGCCGTCATTGGGCCGCCATCGGCGGCAGGCGATCTCGTCAATTCGATCTTCGGGTCGGGCAAGGACGGTTTTTACGATCCGGTAACGACGGAAGGATTTGGCTCGGCACACATGTTTCGCCGCGCTTCGTTCAGCCTGCTCGGACTTTGGCGACCCGCCAGCCAGTGCTTTTGCGAAAGCTCGCAGGACTGGCTGTTTCGGGCATGGCGAAAAGGCGCGGTGATCGCGACGATGCCACACCTCACGGTGATCAAGCTGCATTCCGGCATACGCAAGGGTTCCTATCTCGGCGACAATGCGCAGGAACAGAAGGATCTTCTGGACGCCATGCAGACGCCGGACGCCTTGCGCGTGAAAATCCTTGGCTGCGCGGGCGAACCCATTCGCTTGGCGGCATCGAGTTATCTCAGGCGCAGGCTGATGGCGGCTCTTGGCATCCATCCCCGCGCCCGCGCCTTCCGCCGCAAGTATAAGCGAGGCGCCTTCCTTGCCAAGCTGCGGCGCCTGCGTGGCCTGGCGCCGATGCCTGAGCGCGAGCCCGGCGTGAGCGAATTGCTCGATCGCTACAGCAAGCGTGGCGATGCCGGCAGCGAGCCGGGTGAAGTTTGAACAGACCCCAGCGTGAATCTCAAACAAAAAACCCGCGGGATCGCTCCCGCGGGTTTGTTCCTGAAGCAGTGGCGTTGCCTTAGCCGTGCGCGAGCACGGCCAGCAGCAGAAGCGCCACGATGTTGGTGATCTTGATTGCCGGGTTGACCGCCGGGCCGGCGGTGTCCTTGTAGGGATCGCCAACCGTGTCGCCGGTGACCGAAGCCTTGTGCGCTTCGGAGCCCTTGAGGTGCTTGACGCCGTCCTTGTCGACAAAACCGTCCTCGAACGACTTCTTGGCATTGTCCCAGGCGCCGCCGCCCGAAGTCATCGAGATGGCGACGAACAGGCCGTTGACGATGACGCCGAGCAACGAGGCGCCGAGTGCCGCAAAGGCGGACGCCTTGGAGCCCGAGATCAGCTGCACGCCGAAATAGACGACGAGCGGCGCCAGCACCGGCAGCAGCGAGGGGATGATCATTTCCCGGATCGCCGCCTTGGTCAGAAGGTCGACGGCCCGGGCATAGTTCGGCTTGGAGGTGCCGGCCATGATGCCCGGATCCTCGCGGAACTGCTTGCGCACTTCCTCGACGATGGCGCCGGCCGCACGGCCGACGGCCGTCATGGCGATGCCGCCGAACAGATACGGGATCAGACCGCCGAAGATCAGGCCGGCTACGACGTAGGGATTGGAGAGGTCGAAGGAGACATCGCCCATGCCCTGGAAGTACGGATATTTGTCGCCATTGGCGGCAAAGAACTTCAAATCGTTCGAATAGGCCGCAAACAGCACCAGCGCGCCGAGGCCGGCCGAACCGATGGCATAGCCCTTGGTCACCGCCTTGGTGGTGTTGCCGACCGCGTCGAGCGCGTCGGTGGAGTGGCGCACTTCCTTGGGCAGGCCGGCCATTTCGGCAATGCCGCCGGCATTGTCGGTGACCGGGCCGAAGGCGTCGAGGGCGACGATCATGCCGGCAAGGCCGAGCATGGTGGTGACCGCGATCGCCGTGCCGAACAGGCCGGCGAGCTGGTAGGTCGAGATGATGCCGCCGACGATGACGATTGCCGGCAGTGCGGTCGATTCGAGCGACACCGCAAGTCCCTGGATGACGTTGGTGCCGTGACCGGTCACCGAGGCCTGGGCGATGGAGTTCACCGGGCGCTTGTTGGTGCCGGTATAGTATTCGGTGATCACCACGATAAGACCGGTCACAACGAGACCGATCAGGCCGCAGATGAACAGGTTCTTGCCGATGATGGTCATGCCGGCGACGGTGCCGACCTCGCCCCAGCCGACGGTTGCCGAGGTAGCGACACCGAGACCGACGATCGACAGCAGGCCGGTGACGATCAGGCCTTTGTAGAGGGCGCCCATGATCGAGCCGTTGGAACCGAGCTTGACGAAGAAGGTGCCGACGATCGAGGTCAGGATACAGGCGCCGCAGATGGCGAGCGGATAGAGCATCGCCGCACCCAGAGCGGCGGTTCCGCCGAAGAAGATGGCAGCCAGCACCATGGTGGCAACGACGGTCACCGCATAGGTCTCGAAGAGGTCGGCGGCCATGCCGGCGCAATCACCGACATTATCGCCGACATTGTCGGCGATGGTGGCCGGGTTGCGCGGATCGTCTTCGGGAATACCGGCTTCGACCTTGCCCACGAGATCGCCGCCGACGTCGGCGCCCTTGGTGAAGATGCCGCCGCCCAGACGGGCGAAGATCGAGATCAGCGAAGCGCCGAAGCCGAGCGAAACCAGCGCATCGATGACGATGCGGTCATTGGGCTGCAGGCCCATCGGGCCGGTCAGAATATAGTAGTAAATCGACACGCCGAGCAGCGCCAGGCCAGCCACCAGCATACCGGTGATGGCGCCCGACTTGAAGGCGATGTCGAGACCGGCGGCGAGGCTGTTGGACGCCGCCTGCGCGGTGCGCACATTGGCGCGCACCGAGACGTGCATGCCGATGAAACCGGCGGCGCCCGAAAGCACGGCGCCGATCAGGAAGCCGACCGCGGCGGTGATCGAAAGCAGCCACCAGGCGAGCACGAGCACGACCACGCCGACAATGGCGATGGTGGTGTACTGGCGCGCCAGATAGGCCTGCGCGCCTTCGCGGATGGCGGCGGAGATTTCCTGCATGCGTGCATTGCCCTGATCGGCTGCAAGAACCGATCGTGTCGCCCAGATGGCGTAAAGGATTGAAAGCAAGCCGCAGGCGATGACGGCAGAAATGATGGTCATTGCCGAATTTTCCTCGATTGATGGCCCAAAAGAACCCCTCCCTGGCCGGTTGGTGCGGGGAGCGGATAAGCCTAGGCGGAATCCGTCCTTCGCAGCGGTGTATGCGAAACAGGGCTCGGAACGTCAAGATATTGTTCGGTTTTTGCCCCGCTTTCAGCCAAAAGGTTTAGGCCACACATTCCCATTGCCGATGCCCTGCTATTAGATCGATTGAAATGACGCCGCGTCAGTCAATGCTTTGCCCGCAGTCCAGCGAAGGTCAGTCGCCAGTCTCCTGCCCCATCTTGCGCGCCGTATAGCGCTCGATGGCGGACAGTCCGTCATAGATCAGCACCGCCAGCGCCGCGACGATCAGGCCGCCTTGCAGGACGAAGGCGAGATTGTTGGACAGCAGGCCGGCGATGATCACCTCGCCCAGCGTCTTGGCGGCAACCGTCGAACCGATCGTCGCCGTGGCCAGGCTGATCACCACCGACAGCCTTATGCCGCCCAGAATGATCGGCGCACTCAGCGGCAATTCAACCTTGATCAGCCTTTGCCAGCCGGTCATGCCGGCGCCGCGCGCGGCCTCCATGATGTTGCCCTGCAGCGTCGTGAGGCCGGTCAGCGCGTTCTCGAAGATCGGCAGCAGGCCGTAGAGAAACAGCGCAATCAGCGTCGGCTTCTCGCCGAAACCGACGGCGGGCACCGCCAGCGCCAGCACCGCCACCGGCGGAAAGGTCTGGCCGATATTGACCAGACTGCGCGACAGCGGCAGGAATTCGGCGCCCGCCGGCCTGGTCACCAGGATGGCAAGCGCCACGGCAACGATGGTTGCGGCGACGGTAGCGATCAGCACGGTCCTGAGATGCAGCAGGGTCAGCGTCAGCAGGCTGCCCTGATTGTAGATCGCCGGCGCATTGTTTTCGGTCAGCGGCTTCAACAGCGGCTCGAACCAGCCGGGATTGGTAACGAAGGCTATGAGAAGCACCACCAGGGCAAGCCTGAGCAGCGAAGGCAGCCAGGCTTTTAGACCGGCCCCTTTCATGCCGGCCTCGCCGCGCGCTTCACCAGCCCGTCGACGGTGACGCGGCCGAGCAGCTTGCCGTCTTCGCCCTTGACCGGCAGCGCCGGCCGGCCCGACCACAGAAGCTCGGCCAGCGCGTCGCGCTGGCTGGCGTCGCCTGGGATCGCCTCGCCTTCGGCAGTCCCCTTTTCCACGGCGTCGCGCACGCGGCCGAGCGACAAGAGCCGGAACGGCTTTTCGCTGGCGCCGACCAGGGTTTCGACGAAGGCGTTCGCCGGCCGCGCCAGGATTTCTTCCGGCTTGGCGTATTGCACCAGCTTTCCGGCATCCATGACGGCGATCTTGTCGCCCATGTGGACGGCCTCCTCCATGTCATGGGTAACGAGGATGATGGTGGTGCCGAAGCGCTTCTGGATTGCCAGCAGGTCCTCCTGCGCCTTGGTGCGGATGATCGGGTCGAGTGCGCCGAACGGTTCGTCCATCAGAAGCACATTGGGCTCGGCGGCGAGCGCGCGGGCGACGCCGACACGCTGCTGTTGCCCGCCGGACAGTTCGTGCGGGTAGCGCGGGCCATAGGCCTCGGGGTCGAGCTGGTAGAGTGTCATCAACTCATCGACGCGGGCCTTGATGCGGTCCTTGTCCCAGCCCAGCAGGACCGGCACGGTGGCGATGTTCTGCGCAACGGTGCGGTGCGGGAACAGGCCGTGGCCCTGGATAGCGTAGCCGATGCTGCGGCGCAGCTCGTAGCCGGGCAGCGTGCGGTTGTCGTTGCCGTCGAGCTTGATGACGCCGGCGGTCGGCTCGACCAGCCGGTTGATCATTCGCAGCAGCGTCGTCTTGCCGGAACCGGAGGTACCGACAATGACGCAAACCGTACGCGGCTCGACGACCATGGACACGTCGTCGACCACGGTCGTCGCGTCATAGCGCTTGGTAATGCCTTCGATCTCGATCATGCCGTTTCAACCCTGCGCCTGGTGGCGGTCATTTCGATCACTGCGTCGAGGATGATGGCCGCGGCGAAGGCCAGCGCCACCGTCGGCACGGCGCCGAGCAGCACCAGGTCCATTGCGGTCTGGCCGACGCCCTGGAAGACGAAGACGCCAAAGCCGCCGCCGCCGATCAGTGCGGCGATGGTGGCCAGGCCGATGTTCTGCACCAGCACGATGCGGATGCCGGTGAGGATCACCGGAAAGGCCAACGGAAACTCGACGCCGAACAGGCGCTGGCCATCGGTCATGCCCATGCCGCGCGCTGCATCATTGGCCGCGCGGGGTACGCCGGCAAGCCCGACCACGGTGTTGGCCACCACCGGCAGCAGCGAATAGAGGAACAAAGCCACGAAGGCGGGCGCGGTGCCGATGCCTCTGATACCGAGCGCTGCGGCACCCGGAACATGCGCGGCGACCCAGCCCAGCGGCGCGATCAGCAGGCCGAACAGCGCGATCGAGGGTATGGTCTGGACGATGTTGAGCACATTGAGCACGCCGGCCCGCAACCGTTCGACGCGGTGGCACAGGATGCCGAGCGGCAGGCCGACGATCACCGCCGCCGCCAGCGACCCCAGCGCCAGCGTGATGTGCTTGGAGCCTTCGGCCCAGAAACTATCGGCGCGGTTTGCATATTCCTTGAGGATCGACAGGCTGTCCCACTGCCCCGATATCAGCAACAAGCCGATGGCCAGCGCCGCGAGGACGAGCACGCCGACGCGGGCCGGTGGCGACAGGTTGAGCCTGGTCAGCACGTCGGCGAGCAACAATGTGAAGGCAAAGATCAACAGCCAGAACCCGGAAGCCGGCGAGATGCGGGCGAAGGTGTTGCCGGCCGGCGTCAGGAAGGTGCCGGCGACACCGATCAGGATGGCAAGGGCGGCGAGCGCCACGACGCTTGCGGCCAGGCGCAGGACAAGCGGGGTTTTCAGCAAGGCAACAATTGCGGCCACGACGACGATCGCCAGCAGTAGCGGCCCGACTGTGGCCGGCAGCGCCTCCAGGATCGAGCGCGCCTGACCGGGAACGATACGATTGGCGCGGAAGGTGGCGAACGGAGCCAGAAACGCCGCATAGGCAACGATCGCCGCGATAACCATGCCGAGCTTGTCGAAACGCAGGGTCATGGATGCCCCTCATGAGGAGCGATTTTCCACGTTGCGCAGACTACGCTGGTGATCGGTGCAAGCCGACGCGAAGTCCGATCTCCCCCCTTGCGGGGGAGATGGCCGGCAGGCCAGAGGGGGGTGTGAAGGATCGTCAGCTCTCGAGCGTCGGCCTGTTCGGAAGCAACCCTGTCGAGGCACGCACCTGCTACCGGTTGTGAGGTCGGCGGGACAGCACCCCCCTCTGTCCTGCCGGCCATCTCCCCCGCAAGGGGGGAGATCAGCAGCTTCCAGAGAGGGGTGTCTCGCACCAGCGTCACGATCAGCTATGCGCTGACTACTTCAAAAACCCGTTCTTCTTCAAAAAGTCCTCGGCGACACCCTTGACCGGCTCGCCGCCGACCTGGACGCGGCCGTTGAGTTCCTGCAGCGTGACGAGGTCGAGCTTGGCGAACACCGGCTTCAACAGCGTCTCGATCTCCGGATGCTCTTTCAGCACCGCTTCGCGGATGATCGGCGCCGGCTGGTAGACCGGCTGCACGCCCTTGTCGTCGGCGAGCACGACCAGGCCGGACGGCGCGATGCCGCCGTCGGTGCCGTAGACCATGGCGGCGTTGGCGCCGTTGGTCTGGTTGGCGGCAGCACCGATTGTCGCGGCGGTGTCGCCGCCCGAAAGCGTGATCAACTGCTCCGGCTTCAGCGTGAAGCCGTAAGTGGTCTGGAACGCCGGCAGGGCTGCCGCCGAATTGACGAACTCAGCCGACGCCGCCAAAACCACCGTGCCGCCGCCGGCGACGTATTTGCCGAAGTCGGTCAGGGTCGCCAGCTTGTTGGTCTCGGCAACCTCCTTGCGCAGCGCGATCGCCCAGGTGTTGTTGGCCGGTGACGGCGACAGCCAGACGATCTTGTTGGCGTCATAGTCGAGCTTCTTGGCGGTCTCATAGGCCTTGGCGGCATCCTTCCAGACCGGATCGTCGGCCTTCTCGAAGAAGAAAGCGGCATTGCCGGTGTACTCGGGATAGATGTCGATCTCGCCGGCGGTGATCGCCTTGCGTACCACCGGCGTGCCGCCGAGCTGGATGCGGTCGGTGGTCTTGATGTTGTTGGCGTTGAGCACAAGCTGGATGATGTTGCCGAGCACGCCGCCCTCGGTGTCGATCTTCGAGGAGACGACCACCTGGGCATTGGCGGAGGCGGCCGTGATGCCGAGCGCCAACGCCGCGCCGGCCAGAATCTTGACTGAAAACATTGTGAAAACCCCTTGCTTTGGACCGAAATGCGGTGGCCGCATATGAGCATGGCTTCAACGCCCCGTCGGGGCACACGGTTTCATAACAATGGGTACAGACGCAATAATTTTGTGCGGTCGCCGCGATTCGGTCGGCGCCATGCTGACAGGTCGTGCCAAGCCAAAGATAGAACCCGATCAGACGCGGGCTTTGCGCGATCCGGTCAGTTTGAGCGCGCCAAGGGCGACGAAACACAGGGCGACGACCGGGAAAACCAGCCAGTTCAGCATCTCCCAGCCCCAGGCATTGTAGATGGCGCCCGACATTAGCGAGGCGAAGGCGACGGAGCCGAACAGGACGAAGTCGTGGAAGCCCTGCACCTTGCTCTTTTCGGACGGATGGTAGCTGTCGGCGACCATGGAGGTGGCGCCGATGAAGGCGAAATTCCAGCCGAGGCCAAGCAGGATCAGCGCCGTCCAGAACTGCCACAAATGCAGGCCGGACAATGCCACCGCGGCGCAGCCGATGAGCAGGACCAGGCCGGTTGCGACGATGCGTTCGGCGCCGAAGCGATGGATCAGCGATCCGGTGAAGAAGCTCGGCGCAAACATCGCCATCACATGCCAGGAAATGCCGAGCGTGGCGTCGTCCGTCGACAGGCCGCAGCCGACCATGGCCAGCGGCGCGCCGGTCATGACGAAACTCATCAGCGCATAGCTGCCGACGGCGCAAAACAGTGCCGCGACGAAACGCGGCCGGGTGACGATCTCGGACAGCGGCCGGGCGTCGCTTGACGCGACTTCCGCGTGGCCGGGAGCCTTGGCCGGGATGCGCAGGAATGACAGGATGATGGCGCCGGCCGCCGCCAGAACCGGAATGGCCACGAACGAGCCGGCAAACATCACCGGCGCCAGCAATTCGCGGGTGAAGATGACGATCTGCGGCCCGAGAATCGCGGTGATGACGCCGCCGGCCAGCACGAAGGAAATGGCGCGCGCCTTGAATTCGGGCGGAGCATTATCGGCGGCGGCGAAGCGGAACTGCTGGACGAAGGCGCCGCCGACGCCGATCACCAGCAGCGCGAAAGCGAACAGCCAGAAGCTGGCGTGGAACAGAGCCAACGTGGAGATGACGCCGCCAAGCGCGGTGACGATGGTGCCGGTCATGAAACCGCCGCGCTGGCCGAGCCAACGGATGATGGCCGCGGCCGGCAACGCGCCGAGCGCCACGCCGATGTTGAAGCCGGTGATTGGCGCCGTTGCCAGCGACTTATCGGGGCCAAGCAGATATTGCCCGGCCAGCCCGCCCATGGAAATGGCAATCGGCGCGGCCGAACCGATAATCGCCTGCGACGTCGCCAGGATGATCGCCGTGCGGCGCGCGTCCCGTGCTGCGCCGGCGACGGTGCCGGTCACAATGCGTCCTTGCCGCGCCCCTCGCCCCGCACCCGGCGCGACACACGGTCGAGCACGGCGTTGGTCAGCTTCGGCTCGTCTTCCTCGTAGAAGGCCTTGGCGATGTCGACATATTCCGAAACGATGACGGCCACCGGCACGTCGTCGCGCTTCATCAGTTCGTAGACGCCAGCGCGCAGGATGGCGCGCAACGTCGAATCGAGTCTGGACAGCGGCCAGTCTTCCGTCAGCGCCTGGCGTATGATCGGATCGATGGTCGTCTGGTTCTCGACGACGCCGGCCAGGATGGCGCGGAACCACTGCGCGTCGGCCTCCCGATAAAGCGCGCCGTCGACTTCCTTGCCGAGCCGGAACGCCTCGTATTCGGCGGTGATCTCGAAGACGCCGCTGCCGGCCACGTCCATCTGGTAAAGCGCCTGCACGGCGGCCAGACGGGCGGCGCCACGCTTATTGGCATGGCGTGTCGCGGGCTGGCCGGGCGAAGCGGGTTCGCTCACGATTGCGCTCCCAGCTTCTCCTTGAGCGCGATCATGGTCAGCGCCGCGCGCGCGGCAAAGCCGCCCTTGTCGCCCTCCGAGCGCTTGGCGCGCGTCCAGGCCTGCGCGTCGTTCTCGGTGGTCAGGATGCCGTTGCCGATCGCAATCGCTTCCTGCACCGAGAGATCCATCAGCGCGCGGCTCGATTCATTGGCGACGATGTCGAAATGATAAGTGTCGCCACGAATGATGGTGCCGAGCGCGACAAAACCATCATAGTCCTTGCCGCCCTCGCCCATGCCGTCGAGCGCAAAAGTGATCACTGCTGGAATTTCCAGCGAACCGGGAACGGTGATGACGTCATAGGTCGCGCCGGCTTCGTCGAGCGCGCTCGTCGCGCCGTCGAGCAGCGCGTCGGCAAGATCGTCATGAAAGCGCGCCTCGATAATCAGAAGGTGGGCCTTCTTCTTCGGGCGAATGAACGCTTTGCCGTGTTGGGATGTGCCTGCCATGAATGTCTCCGGGGGTACCGGTGACTTAGGCTGAAGCGGTCACATTCGCAAGCTTTGTCCGACGCTCAGGCCCGGTCTAATTTCCCAGGGGGGCTCAAAGCCCCTCTTTCACTGCCTCGACCAGTCGCGCGGCGTAGCGGGCCATGGTGTCGATCTCGAGGTTGACCTTGTCGCCCACCTTGCGCTCGCCCCAGGTCGTCACGGTCAGCGAATGGTGGATCAACAGCACGTCGAAACGGGCGCCTTCGACCTTGTTGACGGTGAGCGAGGTGCCGTCGAGTGCGACGGAACCCTTGGGCGCGATGAATTTCGCCAGTTCGCGCGGCGCCTCCAGCGTGAAGCGCACGGCATCGCCCTCGTCCTTGCGCTCGACGATTTCGGCCATGCCATCGACATGGCCCGACACGATGTGGCCGCCGAGTTCGTCGCCGATCTTCAGTGCCCGCTCGAGATTGACCTTGGTGCCTGATTTCCAGCCCGACGCCGTGGTCAGCCTCAGTGCCTCTTCCCAGGCTTCGACCTCGAACCAGCGGGCATTCGAGCCGCCATCTGGCAGCGCCGTCACCGTCAGGCAGACGCCGCCGCAGGAAATCGAGGCGCCAATAGCGATGGTCGCGGGATCATAGGCAGTGTCGATGCGCAGGCCGACGCCTTCGCTCAGCGGCTTGATGGCCGCGACAGTGCCGATATCGGTGACAATTCCAGTGAACATTTCAGATATCTCTCACCCATTCGGCATAGCTGTCTTCCCCGAAGCGCATCTCGCGCAATTTGCGGAAGCCTGCCGGGATATGGTTGGCGTCGATGGGCGATGCAATGCCGCCCTCGCCGATCGCTTCCGGTCCCTGGAACAGCACGATGCGGTCGACCAATCCCTCGGCGAGGAAGGCGCTGGCCACCTTGGCGCCGCCTTCGACCAGAACGCTGGCCATGCCGAGCGCGCCGAGATCCTCGAGCAGTTCCGGCAAGGCAATGCCGCCTTCATGGGTTTCGGTGCCGATGAAGCGCACACCGGCACGCTCCAGCACCGACCGCCGCAGCGGGTCGGCCTCCAGGCTCGCGGCGATATAGAGCGGCACGCGGTCGATGCCGGAGACCAGCTTCGAGGCTTCGGGCAGCCTGATCTGGCGGTCGAGCACGATGCGCGCCGGCGAGCGGTTCTCCAGCCCCGGCAGCCGCACGGTGAGCGCGGGATCATCCTCCAGCGCCGTGCCGATGCCGACCAGTATGCCATCGGCTTCGGCGCGCATCAGATAGACTTCGCGGCGGGCGACATCGCCGGTGATCGCAACCTGGCCGGCGCCATGCCTGCCGATCTTGCCGTCGCTGGAAAGCGCAAGCTTCAGAGTCACTTCCGGGCGCTTTTTCAGGGATCGAATCAAATAGCCGGCCATCTGCTCGGCGGCTTCCTCGACCAGCACCTTTTCGACCACTTCGATGCCGGCGGCGCGCAGGATGGCATAGCCTTTGCCGGAGACGCGCGGATCGGGATCGCTGGCGGCGCCGACGACCCGCGCCACTCCGGCATTGACCAGCGCGTTGGCGCAAGGCGGGGTGCGGCCATGGTGGGCGCAGGGCTCCAGCGTGACATAGGCCGTGGCGCCGCGCGCCAACTCGCCGGCTTCAGCCAGCGCCTCGGTCTCGGCATGCGGCCGGCCGCCAACAGCGGTGACCCCTGTGCCGACGATCATCGGGCCGGCGCCATCGTCGCGAACGATTATGGTGCCGACGGAAGGGTTGGTCGAGGTGCGGCCGGCATTCCTGCGCGAGAGCCTCACCGCCGCGGCCATGAAGCGGCGATCGAGGGCCTGCTGATCGGCCTTCCCTGACGTTTGGCTTGCCATGCTCAGCCGGCGTCCTCTTCGCTCTTCAGCTCGTCGCCCTTGAGC
Source organism: Mesorhizobium sp. C264A (assembly GCF_040324515.1). Taxonomy (NCBI): domain Bacteria; kingdom Pseudomonadati; phylum Pseudomonadota; class Alphaproteobacteria; order Hyphomicrobiales; family Phyllobacteriaceae; genus Mesorhizobium; species Mesorhizobium sp. C264A. The sequence goes on from NZ_JAMYVY010000001.1 coordinate 2,405,673, forward strand.
TCGTCGCCTTTGAGCTCACCCAGCACGTCATGGAAGTCCTTGGCCTCGCGGAAATTGCGATAGACCGAGGCAAAGCGGACATAGGCGACGTCGTCGAGCGACTTCAGCGCTTCCATGACGAGCCGGCCGACCTCGCCCGAGGCGATTTCAGTCTCGCCGGAGCTTTCGAGCTGACGCACGATGCCGGTGACGGCGCGGTCGATGCGCTCGGGATCGACATTGCGCTTGCGCACCGCGATCTCCACCGAACGCAAGAGCTTGTCGCGGTCGAACGGCACCTTTCTGCCGGACTTCTTCACCACCACGAGGTCGCGCAACTGGACGCGCTCGAAAGTGGTGAAACGGCCACCGCAATCGGGACAGACGCGCCGCCGGCGGATCGCCGCGCCATCCTCGGCGGGGCGCGAATCCTTCACCTGCGTATCTTCGGACTGGCAATAGGGACAGCGCATGGAGAGCCTTCAGGTTGGCGATTCTGGCGGAACGATAGGCTTAGAGGTTTTTGCCGGGACGGCAAAGGTTCGGCAACGGCCGCTGGCGCCCTCAGAGATAGCGAGGCGGGAGGAAAATTGCCAGCCGCGCCAGATATGTCAGGGGGCGACGTCCTTGGTCGGGAAGCCGCAGGACGTTCCGAGGTTGCGGTAGGCCTTTGTGAAGCCGTCCATAGGGATGCTGGCGACGGCTTGCTTGCCGAACGTCACGTCGAGCGAGATGACCTGGCGCATGGCCCGCAACAAAGCGAGACTGGTCTTGGCCTGGTTGTCGACGGTCCAGCTCGGGCGGCCGGCATCATTGGAATAGACGGTCGCGGAAACCTTGACGCCGGGGTCACCGAAGGTCGCGGCGATCTTCTTGCCGGTCGGCAGCTCCTTGTTGGCGACGGTGAACATGATCGCCGGATAGGCATCGGGCGGCAGGGCGTCGCCAGTCGAGATCGAAAGCGTCAGCGTGCCGGCATTGCCGCCGCCATCGACAAAGGCCGTGGAGGCAGCGCAGGTCTTGTGGGAATCCTGGCCGGTGTCGAGCGCATCGATGATGGTGGTCCACCTGCCAAAGGTGTTTGTGGCGGGGATATCCGTGCCCGGCTGCGGCTGCTCCTGGGCGATCGCGCCCGACACGGCGACAGCGGCAAGCGAGCCGATGAAGGCCAGAACGGCAGGACAGAACACGCGCATCGTCAGATCTCCAACAGGCCGCGCCGCCCGAACAGCAAGCGGCGCAGAGCGCGGGATAAAAGACGATGCGCCGCTGGCGGTCAACCGAGATAGGGATAGAGCGGGAAACGATCGGTCAGCGCCACGACCTTGGCCTTCACGGCTGCTTCCACAGCCGCATTGCCTTCGTCGGAATTGGCGACCTTCAGCCCGTCCAGCACCTCGGCGATCAACTTGCCGATCTCGCGGAACTCGGCCTGGCCGAAGCCGCGCGTGGTGCCGGCCGGCGTGCCCAGACGCACGCCCGAGGTGACGAAAGGCTTTTCCGGATCGAACGGGATGCCGTTCTTGTTGCAGGTGATGTTGGCGCGGCCGAGCGCTGCCTCGGCGCGCTTGCCGGTGGCGTTCTTGGGCCTGAGATCGACCAGCATCAGATGGTTGTCGGTGCCGCCGGAGACGATGTCGAGGCCGGTTTCCTTGAGGCTCGACGCCAGCGCCTTCGCGTTGGCGGCGACACTCTCGGCATAGAGCTTGAAGCTCGGCTTCAGCGCCTCGCCGAAGGCGACCGCCTTGGCGGCGATGACATGCATCAGCGGGCCGCCCTGCAGGCCGGGGAAAACCGCCGAGTTCATCTTCTTGGCGATGTCCTCGTCATTGCACAGGATCATGCCGCCGCGCGGGCCGCGCAGCGATTTGTGCGTGGTCGTGGTCACGACATGGGCGTGCGGCAGCGGTGACGGATGCACGCCGCCGGCAACCAGGCCGGCGATATGGGCCATGTCGACCATCAGATAGGCGCCGACCGCATCGGCGATCTCGCGAAAGCGCTTCCAGTCCCAGATGCGCGAATAGGCGGTGCCGCCGGCCAGGATCAGCTTTGGCTTGGTCTCATGTGCGGTCTTTTCGATCGCGTCCATGTCGAGCAGATGGTCGTCCTTGCGCACGCCGTAGGAAACGACTTTGAACCATTTGCCGCTCATATTGACGGGCGAACCGTGCGTCAGGTGGCCGCCGGAATTCAGGTCGAGGCCCATGAAGGTGTCGCCGGGCTGCAGCAGCGCCAGGAAGACCGCCTGGTTCATCTGGCTGCCGGAATTCGGCTGGACATTGGCGAAGTTGCAGCCGAACAGCTTTTTGGCGCGCTCGATAGCGAGTTCCTCGGCGACGTCGACGAACTGGCAGCCGCCATAATAGCGCTTGCCCGGATAACCCTCGGCGTATTTGTTGGTCATGATCGAGCCCTGCGCCTCGAGCACGGCGCGCGAAACGATGTTTTCCGAGGCGATCAGCTCGATCTCGTGACGCTGGCGGCCAAGCTCGTTGCGGATCGAGCCGAAGATCTCCGGATCGGCATCTTCCAGCGTGGTTTCGAAGAAGGATTCGAACTTGTTCGACGCTGCCGCTGCAGTTGCCATGGCCTGAAATCCTTCGGTTCGGGGCATCTATCTATGCATATCGCTGCCCCGAAACCGCTGCACGGTTCCGGGCGACATGCATTGCCGCGCCATTAACACAGTTGTTTTCGCCTCGCCACGTTTGCAGCGCGAAATTTGCTGGCCGGATTGCGCCAGAGCGGCCCTGAACCGCTATTTTCGCTCCTGCCGCCCCTGCAGCAAGGCTTCGGTGAGCGTGATCTCGGTAAACAGCGCCCGCGCCGTATGGTCGTTGATCGCGCCGCTGCTTAACATGTCGCGCACGGCGATGCGCTCGGCCTCGATGCCGGCAAGCCGCATTTCGAGCTCCAGCCGCCCGGCTTCGCGGGCCTCTGCCCGGGCGTCGTCGGCCTCGTCCGAAGTGGCGATCCGGCGCCGGTAGCCGGCGACGATGTTTTCGGCGGCGGCAAGCCTGGCGCCGGGCACCTCGCCCTGGTCGTCGTCGCTGGCGCCCGCCATGCTTTCGACGCGGGCGATGGCCGCCTTGGCGGCGCCGATGCGGGCGAGACGCTCCTCGATGGCGCTGCCATCCTCGCCCGGCTCGACCAGCCCGCGCGCTATCTTCGGCAGCGCCACGCTGGCGATGGCGAGCGAACAGATGATGACGCCGGCGGCGAGGAAGATCACCAGGTCGCGCGCGGGAAAAGGCGAGCCGTCCGGCATGGCGAGCGGGAGCGACAGGATGCCGGCCAGCGTGATCGCGCCGCGCACGCCCGCCACCGAGCCGGCAAGCCGCACACGCATCCCGAACGGCTCGGCCTTGCGCTTTCCCCATTTTGCCTTGAGGCCTGCCGCGATGTCGCCGACCCAGATCCAGAGGAAGCGCAGCGCGATCAGGCACAGCGTCAGCGCAATCACCGTCGCGACCGGCTGGATGATCGGGTAATGGCCAGTCAGTTCGGGCGGCACGCGGCGAATGATTTCGGGAAGCTGCATGCCGAGCACGATGAACAGCGCGCCATTGTAGACGAAGGACAAGGTTGTCCACAGCGAGATCGTCTGCATGCGCGCCGAGACGCCGAGGAAGCGGAAGACGCCGGAGCCGCCGGTCAAAAGCCCGGCGGTGACCGCCGCCAGAATGCCTGAGGCATGCAGATGTTCGGCGACGAGATAGGCAATGAAGGGCAGCAGGACCATGACCAGAACCTGCGCCTCGGCCGGAACGCCGCCGATGCGATTCAGAAGCTGCAGGAGCCTGGCGGCGATGAACAACGCGGCGATGCCGGCCAGGATGCCGATGGCGACGGCATAAAAGAAGCTCAGCGATGCATCGGCGAAGGAAAAGCTGCCGGTCACGGCGGCGGCGACGGCGAAGCGGAACATGACCAGGCCCGAGGCGTCGTTGAGCAGCGCCTCGCCTTCCAGAATATGCATCAGCCGCGCCGGCACCAGGCTTCTGTCGACGATCGAGGACACCGCCACGGCGTCGGTCGGGGACAGCACGGCAGCGAGCGCGAAGGCGACGACCAGCGGGATGCTCGGCACCAACCAGTGCAAGGCATAACCGAAGCCGACAATGGTAAAGAAGACCAGCCCGATGGCCAGATCGAGGATCGGTCCGCGCAGCGCGATCAGCTCGCGTTTGGGCGCTCCATAGGCATCGCCGAACAAAAGCGGCGGGATGAACACCAGCAGGAAGAGTTCGGGGTCGATCTCGACATGGATGCCTTTCACCGGCCAGGCGAGCGCGGCGCCGATGGCAATCTGCAGCACCGGCAGCGGCACCCGAACCAACCGCACCAGTGCGCCGGAAAGAGCGACGAAGACCAGCACGGCGAGGATGAAGATTGCGACCTGCATGGCGCGATTCCGGCTGTTTTGAGGACCATGCGCAATTGCCGTTAGTCCGTCCAGATGGGCCTGCGGCGCAACGTCCGGCAGTGTTCATGGCCTGCATGGCTGGCGGCCACCAGTCTTCTTCTGTTGGGATGTCGAACGGAAAAGGCCGCCTCACGGCGGCCTTTTCATAAACAATTCAGGCACCTAGAGCGAAGAGGTGATCTGCAGTTCGCTGGCGCCATCGAGCGCGTAGACGTCGTCGCGGAACTGCACGACGCCCGGACCCGTCGACCAGGCCGACACATAGAGGAAGTGGACCGGAACCGGGTTGACGACCTGCACCGGCGTGTTCTCGCCGGTCTTGATGGTCGCCTCGAAATGCTGGCGATCCCAGCCGGGTGTGTCGCGCAGGATCCATGTGACGAGGTCGCGCACGTTCTGGACACGCACGCAGCCCGAGGAATCGAAGCGCATCATCTTGCCGAACAGGCTTTGCTGCGGCGTATCGTGCATGTAGACGCCGTCGGGGCTGGGGAAGTTGATCTTCACCGAGGCCATGGCGTTGCCGGAACCCGGATCCTGGCGGAAGCGGTATTTTGCGGCATCATCCGTCGACCAGTCGACAGTCATCGGATCGACTTCGCTGCCATCAGGCGCAAACAGCCGGATGTGGCTGTCCTTGAGATAGTCGGGGTTCTTCCGCATCAGCGGAATGATGTCCTTGCGCACGATCGAGACCGGCGCGTTCCAGTAAGGATTGACGATGATCTCGTTGATCTTGGAATTGACCACCGGGGTCTGGCGGTCGATCTTGCCGACGATTGCGGTGTGGCGCAGCACGACGCGATCGTTCTCGACCGCCTCGATCTGTGCCGCCGGGATATCGACCAGCACATAACGGCTGCCCAGCGTGCCGGCCTTTTCGCGCAGGCGCTCCAGGTTGGTCTGCAGCTGACCGAGGCGGATCTGCGCCGAAACGTTCATCGCCGCATAAGTGTACTTGCCCATGGCACCGTCGGCCGGCAGGCCATGGCGCGCCTGGAAGCGCTTGACCGCGGCGTCGACGTAGGAATCGAACGACGTCGAAATGCCGGCGCTCTGCGCCAGATCGCCCGAAACCATCAGCCGCTTGCGCAGCGGCACCACGTCCGGATCGTCGACGCCAAGCTGCAGCTTCTTTGTCGCCGGCACCTCGCCCCAGCCGCCCTGGGCGACGATGTTCTGATACTGCGCCACAGCCTGTTCGGTGAAGGCAACCGTCTGTAGGCTGAAGATCGGCAGCGTCGAGGCGACCTTGCCGCCTTCGGAGGCGCGGGCGTCGAACTGGTCGTCCCAATTGCCACGGTTCGAAGACTTCAGGATATCGTCGATCACATCCTGCGCGCTGGCGGCATTGGCAACCATGGCAACGGCGAGCGCGGAAGCTCCGGAAAGGAAAAAGCGGCGGCTGGTTCTCATGGACGTTCCAGACATTCTTGTCGTGTTTGGCTTGTAGCGTTTGGCTGTTGCAGCGTTCGGCTACGTGCTCGATGTTGGGCGATATCGCCCGCACTCTAAAGTTGGCACTGTTAACAATTAGCCAACCATGACCTGCGTCACCTGGCCGTCAAAAGCGGACGGCGATGCGACCTTACAGGCGCGCGAACAGCTTTCGCCGCCGCATACCCACAGCCCTCGCTTCCACCGCGAATATGGCGGCAACGTGGCTTTGCGCCGAATTGGAAGCGCAGGCGGCTCGAAAAAGAAAAGGCCGGTGCTTTTCGGCACCGGCCTGTTGACTGAGACTTGCCTCCGGCCGCGCTTCTTCCGGCGCAGCTGCTATTCAATGGCCCGCTGATTACATCCGGTAGGCGATGGTGTCGTTCCAGAAGCGGTCGAGGCGCTGCAGCGCGCGGTTCATCTGCTTGAACTCTTCGCTGTTGATGCCGCCGACCTGTTCGATCGAGCCGACATGGCGCTCATAGAGACCGGCGACGACTTCCGCCACTTCATTGCCCTTCGGCGTCAGCGAAACGCGGACCGAACGGCGGTCGATGCGCGAGCGCTGGTGGTTGATGAAGCCGAGATCGACCAGCTTCTTCAGATTGTAGGAGACGTTCGAGCCGAGATAGTAGCCACGCGAGCGCAACTCGCCGGCGGTCAGCTCGGAGTTGCCGATGTTGAACAGAAGCAGCGCCTGGATGGCATTGATGTCGGAACGGCCATTGCGGTCGAACTCGTCCTTGATCACGTCAAGCAGACGGCGATGCAGACGCTCGACCAGCTGCAGCGATTCCATGTAAAGCGAACGGATAGCCTCGCGGCGATCGTCGGATACGTTGGCGGTCTTCGCCGCCGGACGCGAATTGATCATTGTCTTTGCCTCTCGTTTGTCGCCCTGGTGATTTTTTGTTTTTCACCTTGATTGCGACACTATCGAATACTCATAAAATTCGACTTAAACGCTAGGGCTAACAAGAGCTTACCGGTAATAGGTTTCGCAAGACGCTTAACGAACGGTCACCCGAGCAAGGATAATTAACCTAAAGATTTAGCCAATGGCTGCGGGGCGGCGTTTCAGGCGCGCGCAGGGCGCTTGCGCATCCAGATGACGACGCGGAAGGCGATGTAGAGCAGCGCCACCGCGGCATGCGAGAAGACGATCAGCGGCCGGTGGCCGTAGAGATCGGGGAAGCCGGCATACATTATGGTCTCGGTGACAGCACAGATGAACCAGATCACCGGGCCCCACGACGCCAGCATCCACAGGCCGGCGGCGGCGAAGGGGAAGAACACGGCCAGCATCACCGCCACGACCTGCCAGTGCACCGGCATCAGGTCGAAGCGCCACAGCGGGCCGGGATAAAAACCGATCAGCCGGATCCAGTACAGGATGCCGAACAGCAGGCAATAGCCAGCTATGACGCGCTGGAACCAGGCGAAGATGATCTCGACGCCCGAGGGCTGCAGCACGATGCGCCGCGACGTGACCTCGCTCACAGTTCGAGCTCCCGTTCGAGCGGCGCGAAATAGGCGTCCACCGAAGCAGCGTCAACCTCGGCCAGGCTTGCCGGCCGCCATTGCGGCGTCGAGCCCTTGTCAACGATGGCGGCGCGGATGCCTTCATAGAAGTCGTGCCCGGCCAGCATGCGGTTGAGGATGCGGAACTCCATCTTCATGCAGGCTTCCATCGACAGCGTCAGCCCGGCGCTGATCTGGCGCCACGCGACATTGAGGCTGGTCGGCGAGCGGGTGCGGATGGTGGCCAGCGTCTTGGCGGCAAACTCGTCGGCGCCTGCCGCCCGCTCCAGGCTCTCGAGGATTTCGGCGAGCGAGGGTTGGGAAAAATGCCGGGCGATGGCTTCCAGCACCGGCTGGGCGGTTTCGCGCCGGGCCGGCACGAAGAAGCCGCGCAGGACCGATTCCGGATCGCCATTGGCGCAGAGCCGGTCGAGAAAGGCAGCCTGGTCGGCGGCCTTGATGGTGTGGGTGGCCAGGCCCGACCATAATGCATCGCCATAGCGGATGCGGTTGCCGGTCAGCGCCAGATACATGCCGAAGCTGCCGCCGAGGTCAGGCAGCAGATGGCTGCCGCCCACGTCGGGGAAGAAACCGATGCCGACTTCGGGCATGGCGAACTGGGCGTTCTCGGTCAGCACGCGCTGCGAGCCGTGGAAAGAGATGCCGACGCCCCCGCCCATCACGATCCCGTCGATCAGCGCGACATAGGGCTTTTTGTAACTGTTGATGCGGGCGTTGAGCCGGTATTCGTCGGCGAAGAACTCGACCGGCGGCTTCCCGGCCCGGGCCTCGTAGACGTGCATGATGTCGCCGCCGGCGCAAAACGCTCTGCCCTCGGCCTTGACGACGACGACATCGACGCCGGTATCGCGTTCAAAAGCGTCGAGCGCCTTGTCCAGCGCCTTGATCACGCGATGTGTCAGCGCATTGAGCGCCTGCGGCCGCGTCAGCGTGACGACGCCTGCCTTGCCCAACCGTTCGAAGCGGATCTCGTCGCCGCCGCCAAAATCCATCGTCAGAGAATCCCTCCCCGCGCCTGCGGGACTGAAGTGCTAAAGGTGGCGCATGGGTGCGTCAACCGGCGGGCGCGGTTTGGATTTTCGCAAGGGAACGCGACCGTGTTTTGCCCCCGACAGAAATGCGCGCAAAATTGCCGGGCAAAATAGCCTTTCTTCTGATGCAGGGACAAACGCATGACGCTTGAAACCGCAGCCGAGCCATGGCTGGGAGATGCCGAAAAAGTTCGACCCGGATGATGTTCTCAGCCGCCCGCTGATGGCCAATCTGGCGACCGTGACGCCTGACGGCGCGCCGCGCAACGCGCCGATGTGGTTCATCTGGGAGGACGCTGCGATCTGGCTGCTCGGCTCGACCGGGGCAAGTGCTGTCAAACACCTCGAACGTGACCCGCTGCGCCGTGGAGATCGTCCATTTCGACAATGAGGCCGGCATCCTGCTGCATCTCGGCCTGCGCGGCGTCGCCACCATCGAAGCGATGGCGCCGAACCGCTTCAAACGGCTGCTGCACAAATATCTCGGCCCGGAGGCGACCTGGAACCGCTGGTTCATCGACAATGTGGCCGACATCGACCATCCGGACGGGCGCCTGATCCGGCTCGCCCCGGAGAGCATCTTCACCAACAATGTGTCGTTCTTCAAAACCGGCCCCGAGCTGGCGTGGCCGCCGAAGCCGTAAGCAGCGCGTTATCGACTGGCACAATCGTGTCGCATTGGTCAGAGGCAAGGCCTCGTGGTAAAAGCCGCCCCGACCCGGAGTTTTTGCGATGAACAAATTCACCCCCGCGACGAGCAACAAATTCGCACCGGCAAAGCCCGCCGGTGCGCGCAGCGTCGACGAGATCACCGGCAGCCGCCGCTTGCGGCGCATGCGCAAGGCCGACTGGTCGCGCCGCCTGGTGCAGGAAAACCGGCTTACCGTGGACGATCTGATCTGGCCGATCTTCGTGATCGACGGCAAGAACACGCGCGAGCCGATCGCCGCCATGCCCGGCGTCTTCCGCCTGTCGCTGGACCTCGCCGTCAAGGAGGCCGAGCGGGCCGCTAAGCTCGGCATTCCGGCGATCGCCACCTTCCCCAATGTTGAACTCAGCCTGCGCGACCAGACGGGATCGCACATCCTCGACCCGGAAAACATCATCAACCGCGCCACCCGCGCCATCAAGGACGCGGTGCCGGAGATCGGCATCATCACCGATGCGGCGCTCGACCCGTTCACCTCGCACGGCCATGACGGCATCTTGCGCGACGGCATCATCGTCAATGACGAGACGGTGGAACAGGTGACCGCCGCGGCCGTCATCCAGGCGGCGGCCGGCGCCGACATCATCGCGCCGTCCGACATGATGGACGGCCGCATCGGCGCCATCCGCGACGCGCTCGACGCCAATGGTTTTCAGGATGTGGCGATCATGTCCTATGCGACGAAATTCGCCTCCGCCTTCTACGGCCCCTACCGCGAGGCGGTCGGCACCGCCGGCCTGCTCAAGGGTGACAAGAAGACCTACTATCTCGACCACGCCAATTCCGACGAAGCGGTGCGCGAGGCCGAGCAGGACCTCGCCGAGGGCGCCGACATGCTGATGGTCAAGCCTGGCCTGCCCTATCTCGACATTATCCGGCGGCTGAAGGATGAGTTCCAAATGCCGACCTTCGCCTACCAGGTTTCGGGCGAATATTCGATGATCAAGGCGGCGGCCGCCAATGGCTGGATCGACGGCGAAAAGGCGATGCTGGAATCGCTGCTCGCCTTCAAGCGCGCCGGCTGTGACGGCATCCTGACTTACTTCGCGCCGGAAGTGGCGCAGATGCTGAAGGGTTAGCCGGAACCTGGATGCTCCGGGTTCCGGCTTTTCCTCACGCCTTTGGCAAATAAGGAATCGTTCCGGCGAGATCGGTATCGTCGATCAGTTGGAAGCGGCTGTCGCTGCCCTTCTGACGCTCCGCCACAAACGGAGCGTATTGCGGATCGTTGGTGAAGGCTTCGGCTGCCTTTGCCGACGGAAACGCCATGATGGCGATCAGGCTGGTGTCGAGCGGCTTGCCCTCCAGCGTCTTCACATTGCCGCTGCGGGCGAGATACTTGCCGCCATGCTTGTGGACGAGGTCATGCACCGAAGCGGCATAGGCCGGCACCCATTTGTCGTCCTTCACCTTGATGTCTGCGATCACGTAAGCGGTCATTGTCCAACTCCTCATGGATCGGCACCGGACTGCCCGGTGACGTGACCGCTGCCTCGCATGGCGGCGCCGGACCGCTCCAGTCACAGAACTGTACCGGGGGTGCCAGTACAGCTTCTGTACTGGCTGAACTCAGGTTTTCTGAATAAGGTCCGGCAACATCTTTTGGAGGTCACCACATGACACAAGCCGGTTACAAGCAATTCTGCCCGCTCTCCATGGCCGCCGAGCTGCTCTGCACACGCTGGACCATGGTGCTGCTGCGCGAACTGGTGGCGGGATCGACCCGCTTCAACGATTTGCGCCGCGGCGTGCCGAAAATGTCGCCAACCCTTCTGTCGCAACGGCTCAAGGACCTCGAGGCCGGCGGCATCGTCGAGCGGACCGAGATCGCGACCGAGAAGGGCGTGTTCGAATACCGGCTGACCGAGGCGGGCCGGGATTTGCGCCCGGTTGTCGAGGCGATGGGGTTTTGGGGCCAGAAATGGGTCGAGGCCAGGCTGTCGCTCAAAAACCTCGATCCGTCGCTGCTGATGTGGGACATGCGGCGCAATCTGAACCCCAGTCCGCTGCCGGACGGGCGCACCGTGATACAATTCCTGTACCATGACCTGCCGGCGTCAAAACGATCGTGGTGGCTGATCGTCGAAAAGCAGGGCGAGGTCGATCTTTGCTGGTACGATCCGGGCTTCGACGTCGATCTCTACGTCTCGACCGATCTGTGCACCATGACCTCGATCTGGATGGGGCTGACGACAGTTCACAAGGAACGCGACAAGATCAGCCTGACCGGCGATCTCGACGTCGCCGGCAAGATGCAGATCTGGCTTGGGCTCAGCCCGTTTGCGGTGATGCCGAAGCGCGTGGCGGCTTGAGGTCCCTGCGCATTCCACAGATCGGCTTGCCTCTAAAAATACTAGTTGCAAAATGCAATCAGTTTGAATACTGATTGCAAATCACAACTGGTCACCAAAGGGAGTCTTCCATGTCCAAACTGCGCGTCAATGCCTTCACCTTGTCGCTCGACGGTTTCGGCGCCGGTCCTGACCAGGACCTGCAAAATCCGCTCGGCGTTGGTGGCGAAGATCTGCACAAATGGATGACCGGCACCCGCACCTTCCACGAGATGGTCGGCAAGGATGGCGGCAGCACCGATGTGGACGACCGGTTCACCATCCGCAGCTTCGACAATGTCGGCGCCTGGATCCTCGGCCGCAACATGTTCGGCCCGATCCGCGGCGAATGGCCGGATGAGAGCTGGAAAGGCTGGTGGGGCGACAACCCGCCCTATCACGTGCCGACCTTCGTGCTGACCCATCACAAGCGCGACCCCATTGTGATGGAAGGCGGCACCGTTTTCCACTTCGTTGCTGGCGGCATCCACGCCGCGCTCGAACAAGCAAAGGCCGCGGCCGGCGGCAAGGATGTCCGCGTCGGCGGCGGCGTTTCCACCATCCGGCAATATCTGCAAGAGAAGCTCATCGACGAGTTGCATCTGGCGGTGTCGCCGGTGTTGCTCGGGAGGGGCGAGAGCCTGTTTGCCGGGCTGGATATGCTGAAGCTGGGTTACCAGTGCACCGAGCAGGTGGCGACAGCGCTCGCCACGCATGTGACGATCAAGCGGGTGTAGTGGCGAAGTGATAGGCGCAGGCTTCTTTCTCCCCGTTCTACGGGGAGAAATGCCCGGCAGGCAATGAGGGGCAGCGCTGCTTTTGGAGGTTAGCAGCGTCCGACGGCTGTGAATTCGTCGATGCCGGCGCTGCCCCTCATCCGCCCTTCGGGCACCTTCTCCCCGTGAAACGGGGAGAAGGAAAAGTGCTCAATACTTCTCCGGCACGTAAAGCTCGCGCGGCAGGACCTGGCGCTCGTACTCCGGGTTGAACACCCGCTCGGGCAGCGTGATTTCTTCGTGCGGCACGTCCTCATAGGGCAGTTGTTTGAGGAGATGGTCGATGCAGTTCAGCCGCGCCCGCTTCTTGTCGTTGCCTTCGACGATGTACCACGGTGCCTCTGGGATGTTGGTGCGGGCAAACGTCTCTTCCTTGGCCTTGGTGTACTGCTCCCAGCGCACGCGCGACTGCAGGTCCATCGGCGACAGCTTCCACTGCTTCATCGGGTCGTGGATGCGCATCATGAAGCGCATCTGCTGTTCCTCGTCGGTGATCGAGAACCAGTATTTGACCAGCGTGACGCCGGAGCGGACCAACATGCGCTCGAACTCCGGCACGTCGCGGAAGAACTCTTCGACCTGATCGGGTTCGGCAAAGCCCATCACCCGCTCGACGCCGGAGCGGTTGTACCAGGAGCGGTCGAACAGCACGATCTCGCCGCCGGCCGGCAGATGCGGCACGTAGCGCTGGAAATACCACTGCGATTTTTCGCGCTCGGTCGGCGCCGGCAGCGCCACGGCGCGGCAGATGCGCGGGTTGAGGCGCTGGGTGATGCGCTTGATGACGCCGCCCTTGCCGGCGGAATCGCGTCCTTCGAAAACCACCACCAGCTTCTTCTTGTGGTAGGCGACCCAGGACTGCAGCTTGATCAGTTCCGACTGCAAGCCGATCAGGTCGCGGAAATACTGCATGCGGTCGATCGACGGCGGATGCGCGTTCTTGTAGATCTTGGAGATCTCCAGCGACAGCGCCGGCTCCGACATTTCAAGCTCATAGTCCTCGTCGAGCATGTCGGCGAGTTCGGCTTCCAGCCAATCCCTGGCCGGAGAATTCTGCTTCAACTCGGTCATTTCCACTGCTCCGCTTGCCGGCTGGCATGAAACCCTGAGCCGACTCGATATAGGCCGCCAATGACGGTTTTATTGCAAGCCGCCGGCCAGCCGGTCATCACTGCAAACCAGCGAGCATTGCCGATCCATCGCCCTGGGATGGCGACAAGCCGCTCAAATTGTCCTACAAATAGCGGACCCCTTCGGGCTTCCCCGCCCTTTCCTGCTAAAACCGCCTCCCCACCAAAACTACGAGGATCTGACATGGAATACCGCACGCTTGGCCGTTCCGGCTTGAAAGTTTCGGCGCTGACCTTGGGAACCATGACCTTCGGCGGCAGCGGGCCGTTCGCCGCCGTCGGCAATTCCGATCTCGCGGAGGCCTCGCGCATCATCGACACTTGCATCGATGCCGGCATCAATCTCATCGACACCGCCAATGTCTATTCCAACGGTCTGTCGGAAGAGATCATCGGCGAGGCGCTCGGCGGCAAGCGCAAGAACGACGTGCTGATCGCCTCCAAGGCGCGCATGCGGATCGGCAAGGGCCCCAATGACGAAGGCCTGTCGCGCCATCATCTGATCCGCGAATGCGAGAAGAGCCTGAAGCGCCTCAGGACCGATGTCATCGACATCTATTTCCTGCACGAATGGGACGGCGCGACGCCGCTCGAGGAAACCATCTCCGCGCTCGACACGCTGGTTGCCCAGGGCAAAATCCGCTATGTCGGCTGCTCCAACTATTCCGGCTGGCAGGTCATGAAGGCGCTCGGCATCAGCGACAGCCAGCACCAGCCGCGTTTCGTCACCCAGCAGATCCACTACACGCTGGAAGCACGCGAGGCCGAGTATGAGCTCTTGCCGATCTCGGTCGACCAGGGCCTTGGCGTGCTGGTGTGGAGCCCGCTCGCCGGCGGCCTGCTGTCGGGCAAATACCGCCGCGACAGTCCGACGGCGCGCCAGATCGGCGGCTGGTCGGAACCGCCGATCCGCGACGAGGGCCGGCTGTGGCGGATCGTCGACGTGCTGGTCGACATCGGCGCCACTCGCGGCGTCTCGGCGGCCCAGGTGGCGCTGGCCTGGCTGCTTGGCCGGCCGGCCGTCAGTTCGCTGGTGATTGGCGCACGCAACGAGGCCCAGTTGAAAGACAATCTCGCCGCGGCAAGCCTGACGCTGTCCTTTGATGAACGCCAGCGTCTCGATGCCGTCAGCCGGCCGCCGGTGCTCTATCCCTACTGGCACCAGCAGTTTACGGCGAAGGACCGCTTCGGCCCGGCCGATCTGGTTATGGACCGCAGCGTCATCTGACTTAAGGGCGCCGGAAGCCGCTAGCCCGCGATAAACCGCCAGACCTGCGGATCGGGCTCGATCTGGCCGCTGAGCACGAAATATTTGTAGAGCACGAGCAGGCAGATCGCCTGCTCGGCCCGCTCGTCGGCGAATTTGCGGCAATAGGCGTTGGCCGCCGCAACGATGCGCTGGGCCTCGGCCGGATGCTGCTCGAGATGATGCACCCGCTCGGCCAGATCGCTGAAGTCGGGCGCCAGCGGCACATAATGGACATCGGGCTCGAGCTGCCCCTCGGCGAACCAGGTCTCGTAAGTCGGCGGCGGCATCAGGCAGAGCGAGTTCGAGCTCATGATCCATTTCAGATTGGTCGCGACATCATTGCCTTCGAGCGAGATGATGTAGCGGTAGCGGCGCTGCTGATCGATGCTGAGATAGGGCTTGCGGTATTCCGCAGGTGCTGTCGCCCTCGGCGTGCCGACATCGCAGAACGGCAGATTGCGGGCTGCATCCAGCAACAAGGTGCGGATCGGATTGTTGAGTTCGCCGCGCCAAACGACGAGCGGATGCTTGTCGGCGAAGGCGACATCGTCGGCCGGCATGTAGAAATGACGGAACTTGTTCAGCTTGAACAGGACGCCGTTGCCGTTGTCGCCGGCTATCGGCCGGTCCTTGACGATCGACGGCATCTTCGGCACTTCGATGACGTCGCCGAATTCCAGGTCGATGCGCAGATCTGGGTCGAAATAACGGGTGAACTCCTTCAGATCGTAATAGTACATGCTGCGGTCCGACGGCAGCCGGCTGACCGGCACGGCCTCGGGGCTGGGGCTAAAAGGCTCCCGCAGCGTGTTGTAGTAATTGAGCCGCTGGCGGACCGATGCGTCGGAAAGCCTGGCCTGATCGAGCAGCCGGCCGAGCCGGCGCCGGAAAAGAACCGGCGGCGCGATGTCGCGCATGGCGTTGCGCGCATAGTAGATCAGCTTCTGTGCGTTTCTTTGAAGCGTGGCCATCGGTCGTTTTGATTCGAAATCGGTCGGCGGCGGCTCCAGCAACTGTCCCGCAGCCTTTTCTAAACCATTGTGTTCGCCATCACGCAAGTCCAGAACCGCTGGCATCTGCCCTCGCGGCGCTGTTGTGTTTGCCGGCCAATGCTTCTAGGCAGGATCAGGCACAGCGAAAGGAAACGATATGGCTCGACCACCGAATTACGGTCAGGAACGCAAAGAGCGCGACCGGCAGAAGGCCGCCAAGAAGGCGGAGAAGCTCGCCGCCAAGGTCGCGGCCAAGGAGCGCGCCGAGCCTGAGAACGAGGCAAGTTCGAAAACCGACACCGAGACAGAAAAATAGGCAAGACAGGATCACCGGCCCGCGAAACGGGCCGGATCCTGGCAAAATGCCGGTCTGATCAGGCCGATGTGATCAGGCCGGGGCCTTGTCGCTGACGAAGACGTTGACCTCGCGCGCGGCGGCGATGAAGGCGCGTCTTGCAATCATCGCCGGCTTGTCGCCGGCCAGCGCGTCATGGCAGGCCTGCAGCGCTTCGCGGTGCTTGGGGCTGCGCTTGCCGGGCCAGCTGTTGAGCAGGTAATCGGAAGCCTCGCGCACCGTACGCAAGAGCTGAGTGCTTCCCTCCGTGCCCGACTTAACGGTCACGGGTGTTTCAAATCGGTTGTTTTCCATGGCCGCCTCTTACGCCATCGGCGTCCGCGAAGCGAGGCCGAAAGCGGATCGCGACGGCGTTCTTTCGTTTTCGTGACCAGTATCAAGCGGCGACGACGGCAAAACCCCTGGCGCGTAGGCCGCGCCGGTCATTGTGCAACGACGTCACCAGGCGGGCGCGGCTGCCGGCTATATGGGCGGAAAGTCGCGCCGCCGCCGCATCGGCATCGCCGGCCCGCACCGCTGCCAGAATGGCGTGATGCTCGCTCCAGGCGCGGCCAAGGGCCGCCTCGTCGCGCACCTCCAGCCAGCGCGCCCGCGACAGCCGCGTCATGGCATCGCGCACGGCCCGAAACAGGAACTCGTTGCCGGAGAGCCGCGCCAGTTCGATATGGAAATCCATGCCGACGCGGTGCCATTCCTCCTGCGGCGTGGCAGTGTCGCAGGAGTCCAGCATCGCCTCGATGACATCGGCTGCGCTCCTGTCGGCCAGCGCCGAAGTCAGCCTGACCGCCGCGACCTCGACCGCTTCGCGGTACACCGCGATCTGTTCCAGTTCGGCAAGGTTGATCGGCGACACGGTCCAGCCGCGCCCGTCGCGGCAGATCAGCCCTTCCGTCTCCAGCCGCAGCAGGGCTGCCCTGACCGGCGTGCGCGAGGCGCCGAAGCGGCTCTCGATCCAGCGCTCCGTCAGCCGCTCGCCAGGACCGACCTCAAGGCCAAGGATCATCTCGCGAAGCGCTTTTTCGACGATCTGCATCTGCGACATAGTTGCTTCCATTGCTGGCGATCGGCCTTGCCCGTTGGTCTTGCCGATCACATTGAGAGCGCCTGATTGACAGCAGCCGGGCTTTGCGTCCATGAGGTACCAAGTTGGTATCCCAAAATGGTATCCGCAGCAAGCGGACAGGATAGGACATGCCGCAGGACAGTGCAGCGCAGGCCGCCGAAGCGCCTTCCACCTACAACATTCATTGGCGGCGCAACCTGCTCGTGTGCTTTGCCGGATCGTTCAGCACGCTTGTGGCGATGACGCTGTTGCTGCCGTTCCTGCCGCTCTATGTCGAACAGCTGGGCGCCGTGGGCCACGCGGCGATCGTGCAATGGTCCGGCATCGCCTTCGGCGCCACCTTCCTTGCCGCCGCCCTTGTCGCACCGCTGTGGGGGCGGCTCGGCGACCGCTACGGCCGCAAGGTGATGCTGGTGCGCGCCAGTTTCGGCATGGCGATCTGCATGTCGCTGACCGGCATGGTGCAGACCGTCTGGCAATTGGTGCTTTTGCGCCTGCTGATCGGCTTTGCCGGCGGTTATTCCTCAGGCTCGACGATCCTTGTCGCCATGCAGACGCCGAAGAAGCGCTCCGGCTGGGCGCTCGGCGTGCTGTCGGCCGGCATCACCGCAGGCTCCCTGGTCGGCCCGTTGCTTGGCGGCGCGCTGCCGCCATTGATCGGTATTCGCGCCACCTTCCTCATCGCGGGCGGCGTCATTTTCCTGGCGGCGCTGGCGACGACGTTCCTGATCAAGGAGATGCCTCGCCCGCCAATGCAGGCACAACCCAAGGAGAAACCAAAGGGCGGTTGGGCGCAGATCCCCGACAAACGCCCTGTCGTGGCGATGCTGGCAACCGGCATGCTGTTCACCTTCGCCAACATGTCCATCGAGCCGATCATCACCGTCTACGTCCAGCAACTGGTCGCGGACGCAAGCCGGGTGACGCTGGTCTCCGGTGTCGTCATGTCGGCGGCGGCGCTGGGCGCCATCCTGTCGGCGTCACGGCTGGGTAAGCTCGCCGACCGCATCGGCCACTGGAACGTCATCGTCGCATCGCTGGCCGTCTCGGCGCTGCTGTTGATACCGCAGGCCTTCGTCACCGAGAGCTGGCAGTTGGTCGGGCTGCGGTTCCTTATGGGTCTGGTGCTGGGCGGGCTGTTGCCCTGCATCACCAGCGTCATCCGCCACAATGTTCCCGATGGGGTCGGCGGCAATGTGCTGGGCCTGGCAATCTCGGCGCAATATGTCGGCCAGGTCGCGGGGCCGCTGCTGGGCGGCTTCGTCGGCGGCCATTTCGGCATGCGCGCGGTGTTTCTCGGCACGTCGGTGCTGATGGCGGGCGGTGCCGCGTATAATTGGCTGGCCCAGGCGCGCCGCACGCGCGACATGCTGGCGATATCGGAAAAATCCTGACAGACAGGTCGCGCCGCCTATCGTCAATCACGGAGCCCGAGACATGAGCATCGCCGAGTCAGCACCAGCAAACAGCGCGCGCATCCTCGTTTTCGCCGGCGGCATTGCCGGCGCGGCGGGCGTGGCGCTGTCGGCGGCTTCAGCGCATCTCGGCGGCGCGTTCGTCGGCACGGCCGCATCCTTCCTGCTCATGCATGCGCCGGTGTTTTTGGCCGTCGGCCTCGCCGGCGCAAACCGGATCTTGCGGATCGGCAGCCTGGTGCTGCTCGTCGGGCTTGTTCTGTTCTGCGGCGATCTGCTGGCACGGGATTTCGTGGGATCGCGGCTGTTCCCGATGTCGGCGCCGATCGGCGGCACCTTGCTCATCGCGGGCTGGCTGGTGATCGCGGCCTCGGCGCTCGTGCGGCAACGGTCCTGACGAGCCAAGAACCCTGCCCCATCAGATATCACACGAGGCTTAATCCTGCCGGTTTTGCGGCAGCAGGTCGCGGTTGCGCTTGGCAGACTTGGTCGGCCGCCGCCTTTCCGGCTGCTCCGTGGCAGGCGAGATACCCCAGTAGTTGCGATAAATGTCTTCGAACAGATGCTTCACGGGATGCATGTTCGTTCTCCTCTTCAAGAACTTGAATCGATCCAATCAGCTGGCACGAAAATGCCGGGGCCGATCAGTTGCGCTTGCGTTTCACAAGGTATTGCAGGTCACGCCTCCACGGCCCGACCTTGTCGCGGCGCTTGCGGGTGGCGGCGTCGGAGACTATGCCCCAATCATTGCCATAGATGTCTTCGAACAGATAATTCACGGGATGCATGGCACCCTCCTCTTGAATCGATCCATGTTGTACTTGGTGAATCCCTTGGATCGATTCAAATATAGACTCTCTCCGCCGTCCGATCAAGGGAAAATTTGAACCGATCCAACGAAAGTGCTAAACAGGCTCCGGTTCAGGAGACGAAAATGACGGCATTGACCTCCGGCAAGACGAGACCAGTGCGGCTTGCCGACATCGCCAAGGCGGCCGGGGTCTCGCACGGTACCGCGTCCAACGTGTTCGCTCGCCCGGAAATCGTGCGCGAAGAGGTCCGCGAGCGGGTCAAGGCGGCGGCGGAAGCGATGGGCTATGCCGGCCCGGATCCCAAGGGCCGGCTGCTGCGCGCCGGCAAGGTCAACGCCATCGGCGTGGCAACGGCAGAACCATTGTCCTATTTCTTCGACGATCCCTTTGCCCGCGTCATGATGGCCAGCATTTCGCAGGCCTGCGACGCCACCGGCGCCGGAATTTCGCTGGTCTCGGCCGCCAACAGCGAGCAGCTCGCCTGGAACATCCAGAGCGCCCTGGTCGACGGCTTCATCGTGTTCTGCATCGAGGGTGGGTCGCGGCTGGTCGAACTGGCGCGCGAACGCAAACTGCCTTTCGTGGCGCTTGATCTCGATTCGGAAAATGAGGCGGTCGCTGCGATCGGCGTCGACAACGTCGCCGGCGCGGGTCTGGCGGCGCGCCATCTGGCCGAGTTCGGCCATCGCAGCTTTGCCGTACTCGCCCTGGAATCTGCCGACGCTGGCTTTGGTCCCGTCACGCAGGAGCAAGTCGAGACGACATCCCTCTACTCGGGCACACGCGACCGTCTGCGTGGCTATTTCGGCGAGCTCTCCCGCTTCGGCATCGACGTCTCGCAAGTGCCAATCTACGAAACCCTCAATGACGAGGCGAGCGTTCGGGCCGGCCTCGATCATATCTTCGCGCTGCCGCAGACGCCGACGGCAATCCTGGCCATGTCGGACAAGATCGCGCTGCATGCGCTCGACTGGCTGCGCGAGCGTAACATTGCCGTGCCGGGCGATGTGTCAATCGTCGGCTTCGACGGCGTGCCGGAAGGCGCCGACTCCGAGCCGCCACTAACCACTGTCGCCCAGCCGATCGCCGAGATGGGCCGGCTGGCCGTCAAGGCGATCCTCGAAAATGACGGCTCGCAGCACCGGCAATTGCTGCCGGTCGATCTTGTGGTGCGGGGGTCGTCCGGCCCCTCGCCTGCTAGCTAGGCGGCTGATGTGGGATCATCGGCTTAGCCTTGGCATCGCGGGCATGCCGAAGGTCTGGTGAACGGCTGGCGCTTCTTTGCGAACCGGCTTTTTGCCCAAGCCGATGCCGGACAGCCACTCAAGATAGAAGGCGAGCGCGAATTGCATGGCGATGCCGGCCGAAATCAGCAAGACGTCATAGGCAAAGCCGCCCGGATTGATCAGCTTCATCACCTGCGCCGCCATGGCGATCAGCGTGCCGGCGAGGAACACCGGCAAGGAGCGCTTGCCGAGCAGGGCAAGCGGATGGTCCGGGCTGAGACGGAACAGGTTCGAGAAAGCCGGCAGGGCGACGATCAGATAGCTCACCGCCAATATGTGCAGGAGCCGCGGCAGCGACAGGAACGTCTTGTCGAAGCCGCCGATCACCACGGGCAGGTTAAACCACGTTATCTCGCCCCAGAGCGGGCTGTGCACCCAGACCGCCGCTGCCGCGACATAGGTCGCCGCGGCGCCCACCAGCCAACGATTGACGGGAATTGTGCCGCCGCGCCTGACATGCAGCATGCCGGCAAGGCCGATGTTGAACAGGAATTGCCAGGACAGCGGGTTGAGGAACCAGAAGCCGGGCTCGGGATAGTTCGGCGGCGCGATCTGCCAGAGGCCGGCGACGAGCCACAGCGCGCCGGAAAAGACCAGCGCCGGCAGCGGCCGGTAGCTGACGAAGAGCAGGAAGAGCGGCGCCATCAACAGCAGCGCCGCATAGACCGGCAGGATGTTGTTGTAGCCAAGCTGGTGGCCGAGCGTGACAATGCCGATCATGACCTCCGGCGTGTTCTTCATCAGCGGCTCGATGTTGATCAGCTTGAGCAGTTCCGGCCGCCGGCCGAACACCGCCGCGGCGCAGAACAACGCCATCACAACCATGGTGGTGACGATGTGGGCGCTGTAAAGCACGCCGGCCCGGCGCCACATCTTCAACATCGCCAGCAGCCGGCCGCCCGGCTGGAACTTGGTGCCATATGCGAGTGCGACCGACATGCCGGAAATCAGCACGAAGGCTTCCGCCGCGTCCGAGAATCCGAAATTCTTGTAGGTCAGCGTTTCGAAGACGGTGCCCGGCACGTGGTCGATATAGATGGTCAGGAGTGCGAGCGCACGGAACACGTCAATGCGCGTGTCGCGATCGGGGATACGCGGAGCGCGATCGGCGATACGCGGAGCGCGATCGGCGATACGCGGGGCGCGATCGGGCGGAACTGGCAGGGTCATCGACAAAAGGCCTCAAAGGAGAGCAAGGGTGCTCGCGTTGTTCATGCCGGGATGCGACCATCGGCGCACACCGCTTCGATTCCTCCCGCAGGGAGCATATCGGCGCAGAAACGGTCTGAAATGAGCCTGTTGCAATCACATTTCGCGGAGCGTGAAAATATTCCGTTTTGAAGCTGGCAAAGGACCAATGTCTCCGTGAAATCAATGAGATATGAGCGTGCATCGATATAGCGACGAGAACGCCTTTCTGCATCAGGATCTGGCGTTTCCCTACCGCCTCCTCAAGCCGGAGAATGCCGGCGGCGAGAGCCTGTTTTTACTGCACGGATCGGGTGTCGACGAAACGACGATGGTGCCGATTGCGAGGCAGATCGCCCCCAACGCCACGCTGGTCGCGGTGCGTGGCCGCATCCGCCAAGAAGACGGCTTCCGCTGGTTCGAGCGGATCACGCCGACCAGTTTTGAACAGGCGAGCATCCGTGCCGAAACATCGTACTTTGCCGCCTTCGCAAGCGAGGCCGCAAAGCGCCACGGGCTCGACCTCGCCCGGGCGACTTTCCTCGGCTATTCCAACGGCGCCAATCTGGTTTCCAGCCTGATGCTGCTCAACTCCGGCCTCGTCCGAAAAGCGGCGTTGCTGAGAGCAATGCCCGTGCTTGACGATGCGCCGGCAACCGATCTGACAGGAAGGCGCGTCCTGATTGTCGCTGGTGCCGCGGACGAGACCTACGGGCCGTTTGCGCCGCCACTGGTGAGGCTGCTCAACAAACATGGCGCCGAGGTCGATGCGCGCATCGTGCCTTCAGGTCACGAAATCGGCGACCCGGATGCCGCCATCGTCCGGCAATGGCTGGCGGGACCAGCATTGGTCGCACGCCAGGCAGGCTAGGAGACCTTGGTAGACCGCATCGGCGCCCGGCGGAACAGCTGAGCAGATGCTCGTCGCCTAGCCCTGTCCCATCCGGTTCCAGGCATCGAGCCCGGCGATCTTGTAGGCTTCGGCCAGCGTCGGATAGTTGAAGGTGTTGTTGACGAAGAAATCAACCGTGCCGCCGAGGTTGATCACCGCCTGGCCGATATGGATCAGTTCGGTGGCGCCTTCGCCGACGATGTGGGCGCCGAGCAGGCGGCGCGTTTCGACCGAGAACAGCAGCTTCAGAAAGCCGGAGTTGACGCCCATGATGTGGCCGCGCGAGGTTTCGCGGAACCGCGCCAGACCGACTTCATAAGCAGCGCCGCTCTCGCGCACCTGCTCCTCCGACTGACCAACGGTGGAGATTTCCGGCACGGCGTAGATGCCATAGGGGAAGGTTTCCGGCGGCGGTGGCAGTTGCACGCCGAAGGCGTGGCAGGCGGCCACCCTGCCCTGCTCCATCGATGTCGAGGCAAGGCTGGGGAAACCGATGACGTCGCCGGTGGCATAGATGTTGGGCGCACTGGTCTGGAAGGTCTGCGGATCGACCTTGATGCGGCCCCGGGAATCGGCCTCGATGCCGACCACGTCGAGGCCGAGGCTGCCGAGATTGCCGCTGCGGCCGGCGGCGTAAAGCACGATCTCGGAGCGGATGGTGCGGCCATCGGCGAGCGTCACTTCGGCATAGTCGGGTTTTGAGACGATTTCCTTGACCGTACTGCCGAGGCGAATGGTCATGCCGCGGTCGCGCATCTGGTGGATGAAGTCGTCGACGATCTCGCGGTCGACGAAATCGAGGATGGTGTTGCGCGGCTCCACCAGCGTCACCGGCACGTCGAGCGCCGAAAAGATCGTCGCATATTCAACGCCGATGACGCCGGCGCCGATCACCGTCAGCGTGCGCGGCAGATGGTCGAGTTCCAGCATCTCATCGCTGTCGAAGACGCGGATCTTGTCGAAAGGCACGTCGCGCGGCCGGTGCGGCCTGGTGCCGACCGCGATCAGCGCATTGGTGAAACCAACCTCCGAGTAGTCGCCATTGTCTGCCGTCAGGCTGACCTTGTTTGGGCCGACGAATTCGCCATGGCGCGCACGCTTTTGACGGCGTTGCGCATAAACTGGTGCTGCAGCACCTCGACCTCGTGGTCGAGCGTCTTGTGCAGCCGCTCGACCAGGTCGGCGATGGAGATGTCCTGCTTGACCCGGTAGCCGCGGCCGTAAAAGCCCCGCTCGCGCCAGCCGGACAGGTTCAGCACCGTCTCGCGCAGCGTCTTCGACGGGATGGTTCCGGTGTGCACCGAGACGCCGCCGAGGCGCCGGCCCCTGTCGACCACCAGCACCGATTTGCCGAGCTTGGCCGATTGCACCGCGGCGCGGCGCCCGGAAGGGCCGCTGCCGATGACCAGCATGTCGTAATCCATGTAACCCCGTCCCCTCGGCGTCTTGTTGCGCCGCAGCAAGCTAACGCCATCCGTCCACCAAATTCAATCGGCTCAACCTCGTCACACCGCCGAGCCGGACCGATGGACCAACCGATCTTGATTCCGCCCGCGGTCTTCACCATTTCAGTGGCGGCGCACCCTAGCGTGGCGCCTGTTACGAGGACATGAGATGAACGCGCGCGTAGTTGACGGCGAAATCATCACCAGCAGGCTCGACGACGTCAGGGCCTATGACGGTGTGCGCACGCGGCGCATCCTGGCCTTCATCATCGACTATTGCATCGTGGCGCTGCTCACCATTCCGTTCGCGATCCTGGTGGCCGTGCTTGGCCTTTTGACATTCGGTCTTGGCTGGGCGCTGTATTCCATCCTCGTGCCGGCGGTCGCCATTCTCTACATCTGGAACACGCTGGGCGGCCGCAACCAGGCCACATCAGGCATGAAGATGATGGGCATTCGACTCGATCGTCTCGACGGCAGCCGTATCGACGGCCTCACCGCCGTTGTCCATTCGGTGCTGTTCTGGGCGAGCACGGTCATCCTGACGCCGCTCGTCCTCCTGGTGACGCTGTTTTCCGATCGCAAGCGCACACTGCACGACCTGCTGCTTGGCACGTGCGTCAGCCGCAGCGACCGTTGAACCGGCGTTCAACCGACGCCAACAGGCATTTGTGCGCAAATGTGAAGGGGTCCGTTCAACCCCGCCTTCACAATCCTGTTGAATTTTTCGCCAGCCAAGCCAAAGGTAGAGCGATTCGCAGGAGTGTTCCCAAGGTTCGATGACGCACCATCCGACCCAGTCGCCGCAGTTCTTCCTGACCGCGCCATCGCCGTGCCCGTATCTCCAGGGCCAGTTCGAACGCAAGGTGTTCACGCATCTGGTCGGCGACAAGGCGCCGGAGATGAACGACCTGTTGACGCAAGGCGGTTTCCGGCGCTCGCAGAACATCGCTTACCGTCCCGCCTGCGAGACCTGCCGCGCCTGCGTCTCGGTGCGCATCCTGGCGCAGGAGTTCACCGCCAGCCGCAACATGAAGCGGGTGATCCAGCGCAATTCCGATCTGATCGGCGCCATGCACGACGCGCAGCCCTCGACGGAGCAGTATTCCCTGTTTCGCGGCTATCTCGACGCTCGCCATCGCCGCGGCGGCATGTCCGACATGACGGTGCTCGACTACGCCATGATGGTCGAAGATACCCATGTCGACACCAAGGTGATCGAATACCGGCGCCGCGGCCCCGACACATTCATCACCGGCAAGGGCCAGGGCGAGCTGATCGCCGTGGCGCTGACCGACAAGATGGCCGATGGCCTGTCGATGGTCTATTCCTACTTCAATCCCGAGTTCGAGGACCGTTCGCTCGGCACCTTCATGATCCTCGACCATATCGCCCGCGCCCGGGCCATGGGCTTGCCCCACGTCTATCTCGGCTACTGGGTCAACGGCTCGCGCAAGATGAACTATAAGATGCGCTTCATGCCGCAGGAGCATCTCGGCCCGAAGGGCTGGGAACGCTACGACCACGAAGCGGTCACGCGCTGATTTTTCTTCTTACCAGATCCTGATCTAAACATTTTCAGCCGAGACGATGCTGGTCTTTCCGCCCGTTGGCGGGGCGATTGCGCCGACTGGCATCTGCTCAAATCATTGCGAAAGCCGTTGCATGTCCTCTCACAATGCCCACACCAAAGGACTCCTGCTCACCGCGCTTGGCGGGCTGGCGCTGACCATCGACATTCCCCTGATCCGGCTCGCCCATGGCGAAGCCTGGACGATCCTTTTGCTCCGCACCGGCTGCACCTTCGTGGCAGGGCTGATCGTATGGGCCATCTGGCGCTCGTTCAGCAAGAATGCTCCGCAGCTGATACCCGGCTGGTCGGGGCTCGTCGTCGCCACCCTCTACGGGCTCGGCGCAATCGCCTTCATCACTGCCGTCTACAACACCTCGACCGCCAATCTGGTTTTCATCCTGGCCTTCTCCACCATGTTCTCGGCGCTGCTGTCGTGGCTGTTCCTGAAGGAGCGACCGCAGCCGCTGACGCTTGCGGCAATGGCGCTGATGATCGTCGGCATCGCGATCATCGTCGGCGATTCCGTCGGCACGGGAAATCTGTTCGGCGATGTGATGGCGCTGTGTTCGGCCTTGGCGATTGCCTGCGCAATCACCGTTTCACGCGCCAGCGGCAGGGATATGGGATTCACCGCGCTGACCGGCGTCCTGCTGCCGTTCGGGCTGGCGGCGCTCATGGTCTCCAGGACCGGTTTCCAGGTGGAAGCGCCATGGTGGATCGTTTTCAACGGCGCCGTCATCATGCCGTTCGCCTTCTTCTGCCTAGCCAACGGGCCGAAATACATTTCAGGCCCGGAAGTGGCGATGTTCTATCTCCTGGAAACGGTTTTGGCGCCGGTCTGGATATGGATGATCTTTGCCGAGACGCCGTCGCGCAACAGCTTGATCGGCGGCGTGATCCTGATCGTCACGCTGGTTGCCCATTCCCTGTGGCAGTTGCATGAAGGGCGCAAGCGCCGGGCAGCGCTCGCCGTCGCTTACCCAGCCTGACTTTTCTTCGCCGGGCCGGCGACAATCTCGATCTGCGGCGGCCCGCCTTCGAGCTCGGCCGCCGCGTCGGGAACGGTGTCTTCGGCCAGTTCCACCTCGCGCAGCCATTCGCGCCAGATCGCGACGAGCAGCGCCATCAGCACCGGGCCGATGAACAGGCCGAGAAAGCCCATTGTCTTTACGCCGCCGATCAGGCCGAAAAAGGTCGGCAGGAAGGGCAGCTTGATCGGCCCGCCGACCAGCTTCGGGCGCAAGGTCTTGTCGACGATGAACAGCTCCACCGCGCCCCAGATGAACAGCGCCAGACCCGCCATCGGCGAGCCGCTGGCGGCGAGGTAGATCGACACAAGCGTAAACGACAGCGGCGCGCCACCGGGGATCAGCGCCATCACGCCGGTCAATGCGCCCAGCGTCACCGGCGACGGCACCCCGGCCAGCCAGTAGGCGATGCCGAGCACCAGCCCCTCGCCGATGGCGATCACGGTCATGCCGGTAACGGTCGAGGAAATGGTCGCCGGCACGACGCGCGAAATCCGCTCCCAGCGCGTCGGCAGGATGCGTTCGCCGAGCCGGTCGATCTGGCTGGCAAAGTGTTCGCCGTCGCGGTAGGCGAAGAACAGCGCGATCATCATGAACAGCAGCGTCAGCAACAGGCCGAAGGCGCTGCCGCCGGCAGCCAGCACGCCGCGATAGATGCTGCCGATATTAGCGCCGCTGACCAGCTGGATCAGCTCGCCGATGCCGCCGGGATGGCCGAAATTGTCGATCCACTGTTCGTTCAGCCACTCGCCGACGACAGGCAGCGAGGTGATCCAGTGCGGTGTGACCGCGCCGTGCCTGTTGGTCTCGATCGCCCAGCCGACCCATTCGCGGACCTCGTTGATGGCGTAGGTGCCGGCGAGCGCTATCGGCACCACCAGGAAGGCGAGGATGAACAGGATGGCGAGCGTCGCGGCGACGGTGCGGTTACCGCCGACACCGGCAAGCAGCCGGCGGTAGAGCGGCCAGCTGGCAAAAGCAATGACGAGGGCTGCCAGCACGGGAAACAGGAACCCGTGGAAGAAATAAACGCCGGCGGCGACGATCAGCACCAACAGCCAGCGCGCCGCCGACAGCGGAGGAATGACAGCTGATCGCAACGGAGTCGACAGGCCGAACAGGCGCTGCTGACGCTCAGGCTTCTGGATCTTCGCTTCCTTCAAACGGTCAATTCTCCCCGGCCTAACAGCGTTTATGCACTGTTATAGTGCCGCAATCGTGACGATAGTCCAAATGGTTGGTGAAGCTGCCAATCTCCCCCCTTGTGGGGGAGATGTCCGGCAGGCCAGAGGGGGTCGCGAAGGATCGCCAGCCTGGCACCCGACATTGAAGACCCAAGAGTTGCGACCGAGTGGCGAGCCATGACCATTTGATGCGCTGGCGGGACAGCGCCCCCTCTGGCCTGCCGGCCATCTCCCCCACTTGGGGGGAGATCAGCAGCTTCAACCAAATTTCCCGGTCCGCGGGAATCCCTTCGGCACCATGCGACCGGCCGACGCTCTCGCGCCGATCCATTCCGCCAGCTCCTCGCGCGACCTGACGAAGGTGCGGTCTGCGGAATCCTGCCACGACAGGCCGCTCGCCAGCGTGAAGGGTTTCAGGTCGAGCAGACCGCCATCCTTGTATTTCTGCAGGCGAACGCCCTTGCCGCGGCCCATCTCCGGAATTTCGGAGAGCGCAAACACCAGCATCTTGCGGTTCTCGCCGACAATGGCGAGATGATCGCCTGACACGGGGACGCAGGCCTTGGCCTCGTCGGGCGCCTTGACGTTCATCACCTGCTTGCCCTTTCGGGTGTTGGCGACGACCTCCTCCTCCGGCACGACGAAACCATTGGCATCGTAGGAGACGAGCAGCAGCTTGCGCTTCGGGTCGTGGACGAAAGCGGTGACGATGTCCTGGTCGTTGTCCATGTCGACGATGATGCGGATCGGTTCACCATGGCCGCGGCCGCCTGGCAGCCGGTCGGCGCCGATGGTGTAGAATTTGCCGCCGGTGGTGAAGACCAGGATCTTGTCGGTGGTCTGGGCATGGAAGGCGAGCTTGAGGCTGTCGCCTTCCTTGAAGGTGAGCGTGGAATGGTCGGCCAGATGGCCTTTCATCGCCCGCAGCCAGCCTTTTTCCGAGACCACCACGGTGACCGGCTCGCGCTCGATCATGGCGTGCGCGATGTCGGTCAGATCGTGCTCCGGCGCGTCGGCGAACTGGGTGCGCCGCTTGCCGAGTTCGGTCTCGGGGCCGAACTTGTCGCGAACCTGCGTGACTTCCCATTTGATCGTCGACCATTGCTTGGCGTCGGATGCGAGCAATGCCTCGATCTGCTTCTTCTCGGTGGTGAGACCGTCGAACTCCTTGCGGATCTCGAACTCTTCCAGCTTGCGCAAGGCCCGCAGCCGCATGTTGAGGATGGCTTCGGCCTGGGTGTCGGTGAGCGACCAACGGGCCATCATCACCTGCTTGGGCTCATCCTCCTCGCGGATGATCCTGATGACCTCGTCGATGTTGAGATAGGCGATCAGGTAGCCGGCAAGGATTTCCAGCCGCTTCTCGATCTCGCCAAGCCGATGCTTCGAGCGGCGGATCAGCACATCGCGCCGATGGTCGAGCCACTCCTTCAGCACGCCCTTCAGCGACAGGACGTTAGGCACCTTGCCCCGCGACAAAACGTTCATGTTGAGGGGAAATCGGCTTTCGAGCTCGGTCAGCTTGAACAGCGATTCCATCAGAATGCCGGGATCGACCGAACGGCTCTTCGGTACGAGCACAATGCGGACGTCCTCGGCGCTTTCGTCTCTGACATCCTCGAGCAGCGGCAATTTGCGCGCGATCAACAGCTCGGCGATCTTCTCGATCAGCCTGGCCTTCTGGATGCCGTAGGGGATTTCAGTGACGACGATGCTCCAGGTGCCCCTGCCCTGATCCTCCTGGCCCCATTTGGCGCGCACGCGAAAACCGCCGCGGCCGGTCTCATAGGCCTCCAGGATGGATGCGCGGCTGTCGACGATGATGCCGCCGGTCGGGAAATCCGGCCCTTGGACGAACTCCATCAGCTTTGTCACGGGCGCGTCCGGCTGCTCGATCAACTGCAGCGCCGCGTTGCAAAGCTCGGCGGCATTGTGCGGCGGGATGGACGTGGCCATGCCGACCGCAATGCCGGAGGAACCGTTGGCGAGCAGATTCGGGAAGGCGCCGGGAAGCACTACGGGCTCCTCGTCCTCCTCATTGTAGGTTGGCCGGAAATCGACGGCGTCCTCGGTGATGCCGGCAAGCAAATCGCTCGCCACCTCGGTCATGCGCGCCTCGGTATAGCGCATGGCGGCGGCGTTATCGCCGTCGATATTGCCGAAATTGCCCTGCCCGTCGACGAGGGGATAGCGCATGGAGAAATCCTGCGCCAGGCGCACCAGCGCGTCGTAGATCGACTGGTCGCCATGCGGATGGAACTTGCCCATCACGTCGCCGACGATGCGGGCGCATTTGGCAAAGCCCTGGTCGGGGTTGAGCCTGAGCAGCCGCATCGCATGCATGATGCGGCGATGCACAGGCTTCAGCCCGTCGCGCACGTCAGGCAGCGCCCGGTGCATGATGGTCGAGAGCGCATAGGCAAGATAGCGCTCTTCCAGCGCCTTCTTCAGATCGACCGGTTCGATGTGGTCACCGCCGCCATTTTCAGGCGGCAAAATCCTTTTTCCCATGCGGCTGGACTAGCCGAGCGGGTGATTCGCGGCAAGGCGGGGCTGCGGAAATCCGCACTTTGCAGCCTTTGGGCTTACGAGGGCGGCTCAAGGTCCGACAATGGATGTGACGGACTTCATGTTCCCCCTTGCCGTCCCTGTGCAACAGCAACGGTAGCAGTGCTGTTGCCAACCAACATCAATCTGTTACACGCCCTCTCTAAGGCAGGAGACGGTACGCAGGGGAGCCCGACCTTCATGACATATTCACCGCATCGGGCGAAGGCTCCCGCTCCGATTTGCCTTTCGCCGTGATTTTCGACAACTCTGCGGGAAAGCGCCTTTTTCCCGTCCAGTTCGTCACGGAATGGTGATGGCGTAGAATTGAGAAAACACTTTTTCAGGACTCTCTCAGGGAACTCGCGATGACAATCCAACGTTCGACACTCAAGAAACTTGCTTTTTCGACCTTTTTGCTGACGCTGCCGCTGAATGCCGCCTTTGCGCAAGACACGGCGGTTGCCGACCGACTGAAGGCCGCACTTGCCGTCCAGGGCGTCGATATCACCTGGACCGGCGTTACCGGCGACAATTCCAGCATGGTGCTGCAGGGCGTGTCGGTCAAACCGGCGGCCGAAAAGGAATCGCTGCCGATCGGCGACGTCAAGCTCGAGGGCGTGACCGAAGCCAATGGCGGCTTCGATGTCGCGACCATCACGACTTCGGCCTTCGAGCACAGCAAGGACGGCGTCACGCTCAACCTCACCCCCTTCGTCATTCATGACGCCAACATCCCGGCCGAGGGCGCTACGGGCCCGCTCGGTTCGATGATGATCTACAAGTCGGCCGAACTCGAAAACCTGACGGTCAAGGTTGCCGACAAGACCGCCTTCTCGGTGGATGGGCTTGCTGTCCAGATCGCGCCGCCGGCCGACGGCAAGGCGATGGAGTTCTCCGCCACCACGGAAAAGTTCAACGCCGACCTGACCCTGGTCGACGATGCGAAGTCCAAGGAAGCCATCGAGGCCCTCGGCTACCAGAACATCTCGGGCAATATCGAGATCGGCGGCACCTGGCAGCCGAGCGACGGCAAGATGGACCTGTCGAAATACGACATCTCGGTCGAGAATGCCGGCACGCTCGGCATGACCTTCGGCCTCGGCGGCTACACGGTCGACTTCGTCAAGTCGCTGCAGGAGATGCAGAAGAAGATGGCGGCGCAGCCCGAAGGCGCCGACAATTCGGCGCAAGGCATGGCCCTGCTCGGCCTGTTGCAGCAGCTCTCCTTCAACAGCGCATCGATCCGCTTCGATGACGATTCGCTCACCGGCAAGGTGCTTGAATATGTCGGCAAGCAGCAGGGCATGTCGGGCAAGGACATCGCCAACCAGGCCAAGGCGATCGTGCCGTTCGGCATGGCACAGCTCAACAATCCCGAACTGACCGCCGAAGTGACGGCGGCGGTGAGCAAGTACCTCGACGATCCGAAGAGCCTCGAGATTTCGGCCGAGCCGCCCGCAGCGGTGCCGTTCGCGCTGATCATGGCCGGCGCCATGTCCAACCCGGCCGACCTGACCAAGACGCTGGGCGTCCACGTCAAGGCCAACGAAGACTGATCGAAGTTAGCTCCCTTCTCCCCGTCACTGTACGGGGAGAAGGTGCCGGCAGGCAGATGAGGGGCGGCGCCAACGCGTGCAAATTGTAGTTCGATGCTGAACCGATTGTCAGAAGGCGCCAACTGCTAAGGCCGTTCGCCAATCGCCTGCATGCGTGCTGCCCCTCATTGTCCTGCCGGACATTTCTCCCCGTATAGAGACGGGGAGAAAGGGCAGCTGCAACGCTGCCGTCAGTCCTTCTTCACTGCCGCGACACGCAGCGACAGATCACGCAACTGCTGCGGCGAGGCTTCCGAAGGCGCGTTCATCAACAAATCGTAGGCCTGCTGGTTCATCGGGAACATGGTGATCTCGCGCAGGTTCTTGGCCCCGACCAGCAGCATGACCACGCGGTCGACACCGGCCGCCATGCCGCCATGCGGCGGCGCGCCATACTGGAAGGCGCGATAGAGGCCGCCGAAGCGCTCCTCGACCGTGGCGCGGTCCAGCCCGACCGTCTCAAACGCCTTGACCATGGTCTCGGGCAAATGGTTGCGGATACCGCCAGAGGCGATCTCGAAGCCGTTGCAGACCATGTCGTACTGGAAGGCCTTGATGCCGAGCAGGTCGTCGCCGTTGAGCGCGTCGATACCGCCTTGCGGCATCGAGAACGGGTTGTGGGCGAAGTCGATCTTCTTCTCCTCCTCGCTCCATTCGAAGAACGGGAAGTCGACGATCCAGCACAATTCGAAGCGCTCGCGGTCGACAAGGTTCAGTTCTTCGCCGGCACGCGTACGCGCGGCACCGGCGAAGGTAACGAACTTCTTCGGATCGCCGGCGACGAAGAAGGCGGCGTCGCCATCGGCAAGGCCGAGCTGCTGGCGGATCGCCTCGGTGCGCTCCTCGCCGATGTTCTTGGCCAGCGGACCGGCGCCTTCAAGCTTGTCGCCTTCCTTACGCCAGAAGATGTAACCCAGTCCCGGCTGGCCCTCGCCCTGCGCCCACGAGTTCATGCGGTCGCAGAAGGCGCGGCTGCCGCCGGTCTTGGCCGGAATGCCCCACACTTCGGCCTTCGGATCGTTGGCCAGGATGTTGGCGAAGACCTTGAAGCCGGAATCGTGGAAATGGTCGGAGACGGCCTGCATCTCGATCGGGTTGCGCAGGTCCGGCTTGTCGGAGCCGTATTTGCGCATCGCGACATCGTACGGGATGCGCTGGAATGTCTGCGTCACCGGCTTGCCGTTGGCGAAAGTCTCGAAGACGCCCCGCATCACCGGTTCCATGGTCGACAGCACGTCGTCCTGCTCGACGAAGCTCATCTCGAGGTCGAGCTGGTAGAATTCGCCGGGCAGGCGGTCGGCGCGCGGGTCCTCGTCGCGGAAGCAGGGCGCGATCTGGAAATAGCGGTCGAAGCCCGAAACCATGATCAGCTGCTTGTACTGCTGCGGCGCCTGCGGCAGCGCGTAGAAGGTGCCGGGATGGATGCGCGACGGCACCAGGAAGTCGCGTGCGCCTTCCGGCGAGGAAGCCGTCAGGATCGGCGTCGAGAACTCGGTGAAGCCGACATCGGTCATGCGCTTGCGCATCTCAGCGATGATCTTGGTGCGCGCCACGATGTTCCTGTGCAGCGTCTCGCGGCGCAGGTCGAGGAAGCGATACTTCAGGCGGATGTCTTCGGGATAGTCCGGCTCGCCGAACACCGGCAGCGGCAATTCCTTGGCTGCCGACAGCACCTCGACCTCGCGGGCAAAGATTTCGATCTCGCCGGTCGGCAAGTTGGCGTTGGTGGTGTCCGGCAGGCGCGCCTTGACCTCGCCGTCGACGCGGATCACCCATTCGCCACGCAGCGTCTCGGCGACCTTGAAGGCGGGCGAATCCGGATCGGCGACGATCTGGGTCAAGCCGTAATGGTCACGCAGATCGATGAACAGCAGGCCGCCATGGTCACGCACGCGATGCACCCAGCCCGACAGGCGGACGGAAGAGCCGACATCGCTCTTTCTCAACTGGGCACAGGTGTGGCTGCGGTAACGATGCATTGTCATGTCAAAAGTCCGGGGTGCTGGGTTGTGGGCCGAGCTCAAAGCCCGGTCCAAAATTTGCGCGAAAAGCGCATGGGAGGCCTGATTTGTCAAGGCGAGTCGGGTTTGGGTCGTCTCTCTATCCGCTAGTCAGCATGAAGTCTTTGCCAGGCTTGGCGCTTGCCGCCAGAAGTGTTCCCCGCAACAGTGCCGTCCTCAAGCAATCTGGAGATGCTTTATGCCAAAACGTACAGTTCCACCGGGCGTCGGGCCACACAATGGCCGCGAGTTGGAACTGATGCTTCAGGGCGACAAGCCAATGGCCCTGTTCGGGACGGAGCCGGGTGTGGACGCCGAAGATATTGGCGATGCGGGCTTTGCACCGTTTGTCGACCAAGGCCGCATCCTGAAGTTCACCCACTTTGATCCAGAAACGTCCGTGGAAGATCGCCGCTACTGCCTGCCGACAGAGGAATGGCGCTGCAAACTGAGCTTGTTGATCTCCCGGATGTGCCGCAGCGGAGAGGCCTTCAACATCTTCACATCGAATGATCTGGCGAGGCTTGAAGGCACTCTTCTTGGCTATTCGAAGGAAGATATTGAAGCGTTCATCGTACACGCTGCGTCGAGGAAAGCGCCGAATTCCAGCACGGTTTGAACGATTGCTTTTAAGCTGGCTCCCCGCCTAGGAGCCCAAAGCCGACTGCTGGAGGCGTTGTGCAAGATGATCGATGACCAATGAAGCGCTGGCGGAGGACGTTGCGGCGCGATGAAGGCGTATCTCCGCCCCCGGCAATGGCGGCACATAACGGCCGGGATTGATACCGCGCAGGCCCGGCGCCAGCATGCTGCCTTTGACCACGGTGATCGCGAGGCCCTGCCCGACGATTGCTTCCGTAGCAGCCAGGCTCGGGCTGACATAGGCCAACCGCCAGGGACGGCCGGCTTTGTCGAGCGCCTCGATGGCCCAGGCGCGAAACAGGCAATCGGGATAGGACAGCGCGACGGGCAGCGGATCGAGCTCTTCGACGGCACGGGTGGAGGCGGCCGCCCAGATCGCACGCTCGCGGCATATCAGATCGCCCTCGGAGGTACCTTCCGGGTGCATGGCGATGACGGCGTCGAAAGATGAGCCGAGGCGTTTGAGCAGCAAGGCGGTGAGACCGATCTCCATGTCGACCTGCACGAGCGGAAATCGCTGGGCAATATCGGCAAGCAGGCTTGGCAGGATTTTGGTGCCATAGTCTTCCATCACCCCGATGCGAACGTGCCCGGCCACACGCTGATTGGAAACGCGTGCTATCGCCTGCTCGTTGAGGGCAAGGATACGGCGGGCATCGGTCAAAAACCCCTCCCCGGCCGCGGTCAGTTCAACTCGAGCGGTCGAGCGGCGAAACAGCGCGGTGTCGAGGCGTTCCTCAAGGCGCTTCACCTGCAGGCTGACGGCTGCCTGCGTTCGATTGAGCTGTTCGGCGGCGCGCGTGAACGAGAGCCGGTCGGCAACGACGATGAAGGCGCGCAGCAGTTCGGGATCCAGGGTGTTCATAGCCAAGCATTATCAAACTCATTGCACTTATTCGATTCCTTTCGACCCGCCTGCCCGATATCGCTGGCGCCGAACTGGCCAGGTTGGGACAAGAATGGAAATTCTGGGCGTGCTGGCGGCGATTCTTTCCAGCGCTCTTGGCGGCACCGCTGTCGGCGCAACCCGATATCTCGCCGGTACGCTCGATCCGATTACCATCGGCGCGGTGCGGTTCAGCGGCGGCTTTCTGGTTCTGGCCGCAGTGGCGCTCTGGCGGCGGGACAAATGGCCTGCGAAGAGCGACTGGCTTGGCGCCGGCGCCCTGGGCCTGCTGTTCTTCGGGCTGTTTTCGGTGCTCTTCAATGGCGCCCTTGTCTACACCACGGCGGCGCGCGGTGCGCTGGCGCTTTCGACACTGCCGCTGCTCACCATGCTTGCCGGCGCGGTTCTGCGGATCGAGCCGCCTACCATGCGCAAGATCGTCGGCGTCCTGATCGCCACGGCGGGGGTGGCCGTCGCGCTCGGCACCAGCCTGGCGACTGCTCCCGCAGGCGCATGGCGCGGCGACCTCATCATGGTCGCGGCGGCGTTCTGCATGGCGCTCTACAGCGTCTGGTCACGACCATTCCTGTCGCGCACCACGCCGATCCCGTTCGTGGCGTTCGGCATGGGCGTGGGGGCCATCTGCCTGTCGGTGATTGCCGCCTCGAACGGCGGCCTGGCGCGGCTTGCGACGCTCAATGCACCGCAATGGATCGCGAGCGGATATCTCGCCATCGTCTGCGGTGCCTTCATTTTCTTCCTGTGGGGGTTCGCGCTCGGGCGCGCCGCGCCGACACTGGTTGCCGTCTCGGTCGCGGTCAATCCGGTGACGGCGTCGATCTTCGCCGTCGTCGTCCTGGGCGAACAGGTCGGCGCGAACCTGCTTGTCGGGCTCGTGGCGGTGCTGACTGGAATAGCAATCGCATCGGGAGCCACCAGAAGATTCGGCCTGTGACGGTCAGCCTCTTGCGTGAACAGCCCGCGCACGGCGCTACTTCAAGCGAAGTGGATTTCAGCGCCCTGGCGCTCGAAGTCGGCGAGGATCGCGGCCGGCGCGGTCTTTTCGACCACGAGATGGCGGATCGCCTCTGGCCTGGCGACCCGGTAGGGTGCGGCTGTGGCCAGCTTGTCGTTGGTTACAGCGATGACGATGCCTGCGCTGTTCTTGGCCATGGCCCGCTTTACCTCGGCCTCAGCCGAATCGAAGGCCGTGACGCCGCGCGACGCATCGAGGCCGCAGGAGCCGAGAACAAACAGATCCGCGCCAAGTTGCGCGACGGCGGCAAGCGTGTCGGCGCCGACGCAGGCGCCGAGGTGGCGGTCGAACCGGCCGCCCAGCACAATCAGTTCGACCAAAGCGTGGTCTGACAGGACAGAGGCGATTTCGAGGGAATTGGTGGCGACGGTCAGTTCGAGGTCGCGCGAAATGGCCCCGGCGATCGCGGCATTGGTCGAGCCGCTGTCGATGAACAGGGTCTGTCCGCCCGAAAGCAATGCCACGGTCGCGCGGGCCAGCCGCGTCTTTTCTTCGACCGCATGGCCGGCGCGCAGGCCGACTGGTGTCGATGCGAAGGGTGCGGGCGCGACCGCACCGCCATAGACGCGGCGGCATTGCCCGGCCTTGGCGAGTTCCCTGAGGTCGCGGCGAACCGTGTCCTCCGAAACGCCGAAGCGGCTTGCCAGCTCGCCGGCCAGCACCCTTCCCTCGACGGCGAGGCGATCGCGAATGATTTGATGCCGCTGATCGGTCAGCATTGCATGATCCTGTTTTTCATGCACGTTCTTGCACGATTTGCATGTTTGTGCAAGATGTAAGCATATCAATCAGTGACAACCGTCGACTCTCTTCCCCGAAAGCATCGTCATGACCTTTGGCCTCCGCCTCGCTCCGCAACACCGGGTCTACGCCGGCTTTGCGATCTATTCGTTCGCCATGGGCCAAATCTTCCCGCGGCTGCCCGACATCAAGCACGCCATGGGCATCGGGGACGGCACGCTCGGGCTAAGCCTGATCGGGACGCCAATCGGCACCTTGACCGCGCTGACGCTGACGGCGCCGATCCTGGAGCGCGTCGGCTTCCGCCGCGCGCTGCTCGGGCTGGTGCCGCTCTTGTCGGTTGTCTTTGCCATTGCCGTGCATGCGCCTGGGCCGCTTGCGCTGTTCCTGATGCTGTTTCCGGTCGGCCTGATGATCGGCAGCGTCGAGATCATTCTCAATGTCGAGGCCGACAGAACCGAATTCCTGCTCAAGCGCCGGATCATGAACCGGGCGCATTCGTTCTGGAGCATCGGCTTTTTCGGCGCCGGCCTGTTCGGCGCCGCGCTTGCGCATCTCGGCATTTCGCCGCAACTGCACCTGGCGATTGTCGTACCGATGGTGGCGACAGGAATCGCGCTGTTTCTCGGCGGTTACGAACCGGCGCCGAGCCGCTTCGCCGGCAATGATGAGACGGCGCCAACGCTGGCGCGGCCGACGCTGCCGATCCTCGTCCTCGTCGCGGTGACACTGTCGGCGATGCTGATGGAAGGCGCCAGCGTCGACTGGTCGGCAATCTACATGCGCACCGTATTCGATGCGGGCCCTTTCGTCGCCGGCTTCACCGTGGCGCTGTTTGCATTCTCGCAAGCGAGCACGCGCTTCTTTGCCGACTCCTTTGTCGACCGCCACTCGCCGAGCGTCGTGGCACGGGTGCTGCTGGCGACGATGGCGGTCGGCGTGCTGCTCGTCTTCTTCTCGCCTGCCCCGCTCGTATCGATGCTGGGCTTTGCGCTACTTGGCATCGGCAGCAGCGCGATCTTTCCGCTGGCGATCTCGGCGGCGGCCCAACGCACGGACCGCTCCGCGGCAATCAATGTCGCGGCGCTGTCGCAGATCTCCTTCGTCGCCTTCCTGCTCGGCCCGCCATTGCTCGGCTTCGTCTCCGACCATTGGGGCATTCGCTCGGCCTTCGGTATCGGCATCCCCTTCATCATCCTCAGCCTGCTGACTGCCGGCTCGCTTGGCCGAAGGGCGTCCCGGGGCAAGCCTGCGCCGGCGAGCGAAGCTTTGGCGAGGGCCGACGGAGCTTGAACGGCCGCACTTGAAGCCACACACCTGTTGGCGGCGGGACAAGCCACTGGCATTGGCCACACCGATGGTTCAGAACTGTGGAGCCACCTAAGCAACGGTTCCGTATGTCCTCCATCCGCCCGCTGATCCCGCTCCTCATCGCCGCCGGCATCCTGCTTGGCGGCAACGGGCTGCAGGGCACGCTGATCGCGTTGCGCGGCGCGCAGGAAGGGTTTTCGGCCTCCGACATCGGCCTGATGGGCACGTTCTATTTCGCCGGCTTCCTGCTTGGTTGCCTCGCAGTCACCCGCATCCTCAAGGCAGTCGGCCATGTCCGGACGTTTTCAGCGCTCGCCGCCATCGCCGCGGCCAGTACTCTGCTCCTGGTGCTGATCATCGATCCGGTGATGTGGTGCGCGGTGCGCTTTACCGGCGGTTTCTGCTTTGCCGGCCTGTTCACCGTCATGGAAGCCTGGCTGAACTCCGGCGTCGAAAACAAGGATCGTGCGCGCGTGCTGGCCATCTACCGCATGGTCGATATCGGCTCGGTGACCGGCGCGCAGTTCCTGATCCCGATCTTCGGCCCCGGCGGCTTTGCCATCTTCGCCATCATGTCGATGATGATCACGCTGTCGCTGGTTCCGGTGTCGCTCGGCGACCGCTCCAACCCGACGCCGCCGGAAGACGTCAAGCTCGATCTCGCCCGCGTCTGGCGGATTTCGCCGCTCGGCTGCTTCGGCTGCATCTGCGTCGGCGTCACCAACAGCGCGTTCCGCACGCTGTCGCCGGTCTATGCCGAGCAGATCGGCATGTCGGTGGCCGATGTCGTCACCTTCGTCAGCGTCGGCATCTTCGGCGGCGCCCTCATCCAGTATCCGCTGGGCTACCTCTCCGACCGCTGGGATCGGCGCGCGGTGCTTTTGGCCACGACATGCGGCGCCATGTTCGCGGCGCTGGCGCTGGTCTTCGTCGCCGGCGCCGATCCGACCCTCAATTTGATCATCGTCTTCATCTTCGGCAGCTTCGCCATGCCGCTCTATTCGCTATCGGCGGCGCATTCCAACGACCGCGCCGACAAGGGCGAGTTCGTGCTGATCAACGCCGCCTTGATGCTGTTCTATTCCTTCGGCGCCATTGGTGGCCCCTTCGCGGCGTCCGCAGTGATGCAACATTTCGGACCGGGCGCCCTGTTTGTCTTCAGCGCAGTCGTCTACGCCACCCTCATCGCCGTCATTCTCTACCGCATGCAGGTGCGCGGCAGCGTGCCGGCGGGCAAGCGCAGCCGCTTCACGGCGCTGCTGCGCACATCAACCGTCTTCGCGCGGCTGGCGCGCAGAAATGGCGATTCCGACGGATCGGCCGATACTTGACCGAAGGGCGGCTTGACGAAAGCGCCCATGGCTGAAATTGAAAGAGAACCTTACCCGTTACTAAAAAGCGATTTGATGCACGTCATCACCACCCAAAATGAGCTCGAGTCCGTTCTCGCCGCTTTTGAAAAGTCGGATTTCGTCACCGTCGACACCGAATTCATCCGCGAAACGACATTCTGGCCGATTCTGTGCCTGATCCAGATGGCGGCGCCCGGCGTCACCGCGCTGATCGACCCGCTGGCGCCCGACATCAACCTCGCCCCGTTCTTCCGGCTGATGGCCAATGAGGCGGTGGTCAAGGTTTTCCATGCCGCGCGCCAGGACATTGAAATCATCGTCCATCTCGGCGATCTGGTGCCCCATCCGGTGTTCGACACCCAGGTCGCGGCCATGGTCTGCGGCTTCGGCGACAGCGTCTCCTACGATCAGCTGGTGCAGCGCATCACCGGCGCACGGCTCGACAAATCCTCGCGTTTCACCGACTGGCGCCACCGGCCGCTGTCGGACAAGCAACTCGACTATGCCTTGGCCGACGTCACCCATCTGATCGACGTCCACAAGCATCTCAGCGCCGAACTGGAGCGGGAAAACCGCGCCCATTGGCTAAACGAGGAAATGGAGGTGCTGACTTCGCGCGAGACCTACGATCCGCACCCCGAAGACGCTTGGAAGCGGCTGAAGATGCGGCTGCGCAAGCCGCAGGAGCTGGCGATCGTGCAGACGGTGGCGGCATGGCGCGAACGCGAGGCGCGCGAGCGTGACGTGCCGCGCGGCCGGGTGCTCAAGGACGACGCCATATACGAGGTCGCCCAGCAGGCGCCGCGCGATGCGGCAGCGTTGGGCAAGCTGCGCACGACGCCGAAAGGCTGGGAGCGTTCGTCGACGGCTACCGCATTGCTTGGCGCGGTCAACACGGCGCTCGCTTTGCCCCGCGAAGAGATGCCGAAGCTGCCCAAGAGCTTTCAGCCGCCCGAGGGCTCCAATGCCGCCTCCGAGCTGCTGAAGGTTCTGTTGCGGATCGTCGCCGAGAAGGAAGGCGTCGCCTCGAAAGTGCTGGCGTCCAGCGACGACATCGACCGCATCGCCGCCGAGGGCGAGGATGCCGACGTGCCGGCCCTGCAGGGCTGGCGACGCGCCGTGTTCGGCGAAGCCGCACTGAAGCTGGTGCGCGGCGAAATCGGCATCAAGTTCGACAAGCGCAAGATCGCGGTGTTCGATTTGTAGACCCCCACCCCGCTCCGCTGCGCGGAGCGACCCTCCCCACAAGGGGGAGGGTAAACAACTGCCCTACACCGCTCCGAGCAGGTGCAGCGCGAACCAGATCCATGCCAGCAAGAGAATGATCGCGCCGACGTAGAAGGCGCGGCTGCGAAACCGCAGATTGTTGCTGGTGAGGTGGACCCAGGCGTGGCCATAGCGGGAAATCACGAAAATCCACATCAAGGCCAGGGTCAGATAATTGACGCCATTGGTCGCGTGCAGCGCCAGGCACAGCACATAGAACAGCACCGGCAGTTCGAACTGGTTGATGAGATTGTTGGCAACCGTGACGCTCGACCCGGGCTCGGTCGTGCGCACCTTGTATTGACCGACCTTGGCCTCGCCCGATTTGACCGCGCCGTAGCGGCGCCGGCCCATCACGACATAGACGATATAGACGAGCAACACCTGCGCCAGCATCGGCCAGAAAATCGCGGTCTGGCTCATGGCGTTGCCCCTGCTCTGTCGTTCATGCCTGTGGACGCCGCTGGGCGGCAAGGATCAAAAACGCGATGACGATGACGGGGATCGCCAGCAGCGCGAATTTGGTGACGATCAGCGACGAGGCGAAAGACAGAGAATCCGGGTTGGCCGACAGCGCATCGGACAGAAGCCGCGCCACCGCAATGTTCTGGGCGTAGTCGGCGCATGTGTAGGGCAGCACGATGACCAGCGCGAACAGCGCCTGAAGCTGCACCGGCATGGCACGAAAATTCTTCAGCCGCCGCCCGGTTGCCAGGATCAGGCTGACCATGGTCAGCGACAGCAGCGCCGGGAAGAGAAGGTCGAAAGTCAAATAGTGCCAGACCAGGATGATCTCGCTGCCGCGTCGGCCGAGTGCCGTCAGCCAGGCCATCCCCTCGTCGGGCGTGAACCCGCCAAGGCGCACGTCGAGCGACGGCAGGCCACCGCTCAGCCGGCGGAAATAGAAGAATTCCAGCAGCGTCATGATGATGAAAACCGCCGCGGCGGCAAAGCACAGCGCGCCGGCATGGCGCGCCAGCCGCAGCACGATCGTCGCCTGATGGCGCCAGAGCATGTACCGCTCTGGCTGCCGGTCAGGCTCCGCCAGGATAGTTCGGGCTTTCGCGGGTAATCGTGACGTCATGGGCGTGGCTTTCACGAAGTCCGGCGTTGGATATGCGCACAAAGGTGGCGCGTTCGCGAAAATCGGCAAGGTCGCGGCCACCGACATAACCCATAGCGGCTTTTAGCCCGCCCGCAAGCTGGTGCAGCACGCCAGACACAGGTCCCTTGTAGGGCACCTGCCCTTCAATGCCTTCCGGAACCAGTTTCAGCGTGTCGCGCACTTCGGCCTGGAAGTAGCGATCGGCCGAGCCGCGCGCCATGGCGCCGACCGAGCCCATGCCGCGATAGGCCTTGAAGGAGCGGCCTTGGTGCAGATAGACCTCGCCCGGGCTTTCGTCGGTGCCGGCCAGCAGCGAACCGATCATGGCCGCACTGGCGCCGGCGGCAAGCGCCTTGGCCAGGTCACCCGAATATTTGATGCCGCCGTCGGCGATGACCGACACGCCTGATCTATGCGCCGTCTCGACCGCCGACATGATCGCCGAAAGCTGCGGCACGCCGACGCCGGCGACGATGCGCGTGGTGCAGATCGAGCCCGGGCCGATGCCGACCTTGACGGCATCGGCGCCGGCGTCGATCAGCGCCTGCGTGCCTTCGGCGGTGGCGACGTTGCCGGCCAGGATGCGCACGGAATTGGAAAGCTTCTTGGCCCGCGTCACCGCATCGAGCACGCGCTGCGAATGGCCATGCGCGGTGTCGATGACCAGGAGGTCGACACCGGCATCGATCAACCGCTCGGCGCGCTCGAAGCCGTCATCGCCGACGCTGGTGGCGGCCGCCGCCCGCAGGCGCCCCTGCGCATCCTTGGTGGCGTGCGGGTTGAGCTGCGACTTCTCGATGTCCTTGACGGTGATCAGGCCGACGCAATTGCCGGACTTGTCCACGACGACGAGCTTTTCGATGCGGTGCTGGTGCAGCAGCCGCTTGGCCTCGTCCTGGTCGACATTCTCCTTGACCGTGATCAGGTTCTCACGGGTCATCAATTCGTAGACTTTCTGCCCCGGATCGGAGGCGAAGCGCACGTCGCGGTTGGTCAGGATGCCGACCAGGCGGCCGATCTTCTGGCCGCCGCTGCCGCCATTCTCGACCACCGGAATGCCCGAGATGGAATAGGTGCGCATCAGCGCCAGCGCGTCGGCCAGGGTGGCGTCGGGGCCGATGGTGACCGGATTGATGACCATGCCCGATTCGAACTTCTTGACCTGACGCACCTGCTCGGCCTGTTCGGCCGGCGAGAAATTGCGGTGGATGACGCCGATGCCGCCGGCCTGCGCCATGGCGATGGCAAGCCTCGCCTCGGTGACGGTGTCCATGGCGGCCGACAGGATCGGCACGTTGAGGTCGATGTCGGTGGCGATGCGGGTGCGGATGTCGGTCTCACCGGGCATGACCTCGGAATGACCGGGCTGCAACAGCACGTCGTCAAAGGTCAGCGCCAGCGCGCCGGTGGACGTTTCGATGATTTTTGCCATGGCCAGTCCTCGGATACGAAAAGCGCCGGGAGAATACA
Source organism: Mesorhizobium sp. C264A (assembly GCF_040324515.1). Taxonomy (NCBI): domain Bacteria; kingdom Pseudomonadati; phylum Pseudomonadota; class Alphaproteobacteria; order Hyphomicrobiales; family Phyllobacteriaceae; genus Mesorhizobium; species Mesorhizobium sp. C264A. Next base: position 2,449,472 of record NZ_JAMYVY010000001.1, read on the forward strand.
AAAAAGCGCTGGACCGAAATGGACAGCGCCGACTCGTTTCTTCCCTTTCAGGATTGGCGCTGGCTGGTAACACGTCGCGGCGTGGTTGAAAAGCCGGTCGTGGCCTATTCGGCGGACTTGCCCAACAGGGCATCGAGCAAGACATGGCGCGGTGACGCGAAAGGATTGACGACCGTTACGCCGCCCCAGGTGAAGCCGTCCTGCAGATCTTCCGACAGCAGCAGCCGGCAACCGGTTTGCGAGGCAACAGACAGGATGGTCGCATCCCAGATGCCGAAATGGTGATCGGTCGCAAGATCAGCCGCGACCGTCATCACCTCCGGCGTCGTGCCGACAACCGGAAACGCGTCGCGCCAGCTCAACAGGGCGTCGCGCGCTTGTGCACGTGATCGTCCGGCCTTGCGTGTGAGAACGGTGAACAATTCGCCGAGCACTTGGACTGGAATGACGGCTGCCTCTTGCGCAATGTCGTGCAGCAGGCCGAAAACGATGTCGCGCTTCTCGGCTCCGTTGATCCCCTCGGCATAAACAAGGATGTTGGTATCGAGCGCGACCTTCACCGCTCGTCCTCGTAAAGCTCGTCGCGGCTCCAGCGCCCGGCTTCTACAACAGGCTGGCGTTCGAGGCGCGACAGCAGCGCTGTGCGCGAACGAGACGCCGCAGGGTCGGGCTGCCCTGCAGGCACGATCCGCGCCACGGGGCGCCCATGGCTGGTCACGACGTAGCTCTGTCCTTCGCGGACACCGCGCAGGAGGAGCGAGAATTTGCGGTTGGCGTCGGCTGCGGAAACGGCTTCTTCCATGGCATTGTCCATATAGTAGTTATATTCACTACAGCATAGTGAACCCGGTCAATTTTCGCAAGTTCATTCAATGTGGCGAAACGCAGCGACGCCTCTTGTCCGCCCACGGTCGCACAAAAGTGACAGCAAATTAATGCGACATCGCGCCTGAGGCGTGATAACCGCCCGTTTGTATCGGCTTGCCCGCCTTTTCATTGTTTGGATTGGCCGGCAGGCACATTTAGACCAGTTCGGACGCGTTCGTTGAACCGCATCATTCCGCTCATTCTGGCGGTCGCCTTGTTCATGGAAAACATGGATTCGACCGTCATCGCGACATCGCTGCCGGCGATTGCCGTCGACATCCACACCAGCCCGATCGCGCTCAAGCTGGCGCTGACCGCCTATCTGGTGGCGCTGGCGATCTTCATTCCGATCAGCGGCTGGATGGCCGACCGGTTCGGCGCCAAGACCATTTTTCGCGCCGCGATCGGCGTCTTCATCGTCGGCTCGGTCTGCTGCGCCATCTCCAATTCACTGCCGGCCTTTGTCGTCTCGCGCTTCCTGCAAGGCATAGGCGGCGCCATGATGACGCCGGTCGGCCGGCTGGTCCTGGTGCGCGCGACGCCGAAGAGCGAGCTGGTCGCGGCCATGTCGTGGCTGACGGTGCCGGCGCTGGTCGGCCCGCTTGTGGGACCACCGATCGGCGGCTTCATCACCACCTATTTCACCTGGCATTGGATCTTTCTGATCAACGTGCCGATCGGCCTGATCGGCATCTGGCTGGCGACGCGCTTCCTGCCGCAAACCGACTCGATGGAGACGCCGCCGCTCGATTTCGTCGGTTTCGTACTGAGCGGGCTGGCGGCCTCCGGCGTCATCTTCGGCCTGTCGGTGGTCAGCCTGCCCTATCTGCCGCCGGCGACCGGCCTCATCACCGTGGCGGTCGGGCTGATTTCCGGCGTGCTCTATCTCCTGCATGCGCGGCGCGCCAAGAACCCGCTGCTGGCGCTGGAACTGTTCCGCAACCCGGTGTTCCGCTCCTCGGTGCTCGGCGGCTCGCTGTTTCGCATCGGCATCGGGGCGGTGCCGTTCCTGTTGCCCCTCATGTTCCAGATCGGCTTCGGGCTGACGCCGTTCCAGTCGGGCATGATCACCTTCGTCTCGGCTATCGGCGCCATCGGCATGAAATTCGTTACCGCGCTGATCTTCCGGCTTGCGGGGTTCCGCCGGGTGCTGATCTGGGGCTCGCTGATCGCCGCGGCATCGATCGCCATATACGGCCTGTTCACGCCGGAGACGCCTTACGCGCTGATGCTGGCGATATTGCTGGTCGGCGGCTTCATCCGCTCGATGTTCTTCACCGGCGTCAACGCGCTCTCCTATGCCGAGGTGACGGCTGAAGACACCAGCAAGGCAACGCCGATCACGGCGGTGTTCCAGCAACTGTCGATCGCGCTCGGCGTGGCGCTGGCCGGCGGCATCCTGGAAGTCTCGACCTCGATCCATGGCGGACCGCTGGCGCTCGGCGATTTCCACATCGCCTTCTTCATCGTGGCGGCGGTGTCGGCGGCAGCGTCCGTGTCATTCATGCGGCTGGCGCCGGATGCCGGCAATGCCGTGTCGGGACATGGCCGGCTGACGACGCCGAAGACGCTGGAGCCGGTGAGCACGGCTGGGAAGTAAGGGGCGGCGCGACGAAAATCGTCGACGTCGGCGATCCTTCACACCCCCCCCTCTGGCCTGCCGGCCATCTCCCCCGCAAGGGGGGAGATCGGATATCACGCGGCTTTCGCCAATCTTGCAACTTTGAAGGAACGGCGAGGCGGGGGCGGTCGCAACTGCCAATCTCCCCCTTGCGGGGGAGATGTCCGGCAGGACAGAGGGACGGAACGCTACGAAGCGTCTTTCACGCCGTGCCGTCTCTGCCCTTAAAATCCTTCGCCAGCAGATACAACTCCACCGACTCATCGCGCGACGCCGGCGGCTTGACGTGATGCACTGAGCGGAAGTTCTTCTTGAGCATCGACAGCAGCTCGTTCTCCGCGCCGCCCTGAAACGTCTTGGCCAGAAAGTGCCCGCCCGGCTTCAGCACCGACAGCGCGAAATCGGCGGCCACTTCGCACAGATGCATGGTGCGGATGTGGTCGGTTCGCTTGTGGCCGGTGGTCGGCGCCGCCATGTCGGACAGCACGACATCGGGGTCGCCGCCCAGCGCTTCGGCGAGCTTTTGCGGCGCCTCGGGGTTAAGGAAGTCCATCAGCAGCACCGGCGCGCCGGGCACGGCGGGCATTTCGAGATAGTCGATGCCGATGACATGCGGATTTTCTGCCGTCGACTTGGTCCTCGCGGCCGCCACCTGGCACCAGCCGCCGGGGGCCGCACCGAGGTCGATGACCTTCATGCCGGGTTTCAGCAGATGATGCTTGTCGTCGATCTCGATCAGCTTGTAAGCCGCGCGCGAGCGATAGCCATCGGCCTTGGAGCGCTGAACGTAGGGATCGTTGATGTGGCGTTGCAGCCAGCGGCGCGACGATTCTTTCAGGCCCGACTTCTTCTTGATCCGCGTTTTGAGGACACGAATGCTGGCGGAGCCCGGCTTTTCCGGCTTCTTGGTCATGACTTTTTTCTTGTTTGAGTTTTTGCACTCGCCGAGTTGCCGCCGTTTTTCGGCGGCTTCGCGTTTCGCGAAGGGCTTCCCCCACTCCGTCGCCGCTTCGCGGCGCCACCTCTCCCCCCTCCGGAGGGAGAGGAAAGGCGCTGGTCTGCATAAGTTCGCGCCCTTCCTCTACCCCGTCGATCGGGGGAGAGGTGTCGAGCGAAGCTCGACGGAGTGGGGGTCGACCGTTCACCAAAGCAATGCGGATCATGCTCGGCCCCGCCCACTGTTGCGCCAGACGCCGTCATCGGCCATCAGCTCGCTCAAAATGCCTTCGCGTAAGCCCCGGTCGGCGACGCGCAGCCGCTCCGACGGCCACACCGCACGGATGGCTTCCAGGATAGCACAGCCGGCCAGCACAAGATCGGCACGGTCGGCGCCGATGCACGGGTTGGCGCAGCGCTGCTGGAAGTCCCAGCCGACCAGTTTTTCGACCATGCGGTCGACGCTGTCGCGGTCCATCCACAGCCCATCGACGCGGCGGCGGTCGTAGCGTTCGAGATCGAGATGGACGCCGGCCAGCGTCGTCACCGTGCCGGATGTGCCCAGCAGATGGAATTTCGGACTGGCCAGCACATGGCTCAGCCGGTCGCGGCCGTCGAAGGCTTTCAGCCGCACCGCGACATCGTCGACCATGGCGGCAAAGATCTCGCGCGTCACCGTGCGGCCGCCAAAGCGCTCGGCCAGCGAGACAACGCCGACCGGCAGCGACGTCCACGACACGATGTGGTTGGCAAGCCGCGGCGAGCGCTGGCCGGTGAGGTCGATCAGCGCGATTTCGGACGAGCCACCGCCAATGTCGAACAGCACCACGCCTTGCGTGTCGCGCTCGACCAGCGAGCCGCAGCCGGATACAGCAAGCCGCGCCTCGGTCTGGCGATCGATGATTTCCAACTTCAACCCCGCCTCTCGTTCGACGCGCTGCAGGAATTCGACGCCATTATCGGCGGTGCGGCAGGCCTCGGTGGCGATCAGCCGGGCTTTCCTGATCTTGCGGTTGCGCAATTTGTCGCCGCAGATTTTCAGCGCCTCGACGGCGCGGTCCATCGCCGCCTGGCTCAGGTGCCCATTGGCGGTCAGCCCCTCGCCCAGCCTGACGATGCGCGAGAAGGCGTCGATGACGCGGAACTGGCCATGGCGTTGCGGCACCGCGACCAGCAGCCGGCAATTGTTGGTGCCGAGATCGAGCGCGGCAAACACCGGCAGTTCCTGCATCGGCGGCCGATGCATGGGCTGTTCCGGTCGGGGTTGTGGGGCCGAGGGCAAAGGCACGGGCGCTGGAGCGGCCGGGCCGACGGAGGCCGGCGCACTAACCGCTGCGAGAGGGCTGTCGTCGCGCGCAAAAACCTTGCGCCCACGCCGGCGCTTGCGCCGCTTTCTCGCCTTGCCTCGCTGATGCTGGGCTTCGCCGGCCTGTCCGTTACCGGACTGAGGCCCCGCCTGGCGGGGCCGCCCGGCGGATGGGCTTGGCCCGCCTGACGGCGGCGAAGCCCTGGACACGCCCACTTCCGGCGCGCCAGCGCCGGTGTCGTGGTCTTCCACTTCAGTTCCTTCCGGCGCCGCGCGAACCGTAAAACCGGACGCAGCAGGCGCTTCAATCTTTTAAGTTACCGCCAGAGTAGCAGCGCCGGGCCGGATCACCAAGAGCAAGAGCTCAAATTTTGCCGGCTGCGTCCTGCCAGGTCCCCGCTGCTTTGCAGCGTCCGGCGTTCGCTAGCCTTTCATCGTGCCACTGGCACGATGAATTCGCCGTTGGCGAACCGGCTGCTCACCCTTGCCGGTTGAATAGCCGGCTTCGATGAGGCATTTCTGAAATGAGGGGGAATATTGGTGAATCGCGGACGTTTTCACGCCCGCCCGGGCGATGGGCAGCAACACATGACGACAACTCCATGAATTGGGGGGCCACGAATTGGAAGCGCTATCTGTGGCCGGTCATCGGTGTCGCGGCGGTCATCGGGTCGCTGTTGTTGCTGTGGCACGAGTTGCGCGGCATCTCGATCGACGATGTCTGGGACGGCATATCCGCCATCCCGACGCGCGGCTGGATGCTTGCGGCACTGAGCTCGGTGGTCGCCTATGCCTCGCTCGCCGGCTACGACCACATCGCGCTCTTGCATATCGGCAGACGAGTGTCGTGGCTGTTCGTCACCTTCTGCTCCTTCACCACCTACGCGCTGTCGCACAACATTGGCGGCTCGGTGTTTTCGGGCGCCGTGATCCGCTACCGCGCCTACGGCACCAGGGGGCTCACCGGCCAGGACGTCGGCATTCTGGTGGCGATCTGCTGGATCACCTTCGTGCTCTCCAGCATTCTGGTTGGCGGACTGGTGCTGGTGTTCGAGCCTGCAATCATCGACCGCTTTTCCGGCGCCCCGCACCACGGGCTGGCGATCGCCGCCGGCATCGCTTTGCTGATCCTGGTCGGCGCCTACATCTTCGGCAGCTGGCTGCATCTGAAGCCCCTCAAGATCGCCGGTTTCCAGCTGCATTATCCGGCGCTGCCGATCGTGGCGCGGCAATTGCTGATCGGTCCGATCGAGCTTCTGGCGGCGGCGGCGATCATCTTTTTTGCCCTGCCCATGGCCGGCAATCCCGGCTATTTCGTCATCCTCGGCGTGTTCCTGGTGTCGTTCTCGGTGGCGCAGATCTCGCACGCGCCGGGCGGGCTTGGCGTGTTCGAGGTCGTGTTTCTCGCCGGCCTGTCTGATATGGACCCGGTCGGCGTGCTGGCCGCACTTCTGGTGTTCCGGCTGTTCTACCTGATCATCCCGCTGCTGATCGCGCTTGGCGTGGTGCTGTTCTTCGAGCACTCGCAATACAGCCGGACAGACAGTTGAGGTCGCGCCGGGCGACAGCGCCCGCCTGGCGCAATTGGCTGATGAAACACCGAGATTGAAATGCAACGCAGGCTTGACTATTTTCCGGCGGCGGCTACAAGGCACGCGCGGCTGCTTCGGCGGCCCGCCAGCGCGACAGCGCCTGCTGGGGAATAGGTTAACGGTAGACCCACGGACTCTGACTCCGTTAGTCCTGGTTCGAATCCAGGTTCCCCAGCCAAATTGGATGCCTCGTCAGCGACACATCCCCGCGAGCTTGTGCAGCTACCGCAGACGCTGCCGTTTCCGCAAGTAAACCAAACGGTTGCCTGAGGACCGTGCGGACCTCGCCGCGATTCCATTCGCAGTTCGACAGCACCAGATTCAAAAGCCGTTTTTTCTCATTTGGGGCCTGGTGAGTGAACATTTGGCTGGCGTTGCGGGCTAGCTCAAGCAGTTGGATCCCATCGTCCATGTATGATTCCTGCGCCTCGCCATGGCGCTCTATCTCACGCAGCAGACGCGCTTGTTCGACGCGCCATTGCGCCGACATGCGGTCGTAGAAGGCATTGTCGATGCGGCCGTCGAGCTTGTCCAGGTACATGGCGTTGAGGCGGTCTTCGAGACGCTTGTACTGAGTCTGACACCGCTCAATCGCCTGTTCCTGCTCCCGCCGCTCATCTGCATGGCTCGCCTTCAGCGCGTCGCGTACCCATTCCAGAACCTCCTCATCGAAATGAAGTTGGTCTAGGAGCCCGGCAAAAGTCTTATCCAGCACCTCCTCGCGAACATATTTGCGACGACAGTCGGCATAGCCGCCCCGGCCTTTGTCGGCATGTCCCGTGCAGTGGTAGTAGATGTATTTGCCCTTCTTGACCTCCGCCACGACCGCACAGCCGCACTCAGCGCAGGTCATGAGGCCCGAGAAGGCGAACTCATAACCATAGGAATGGATAGGGGTCGCGTGCCGGCCTGCCAGGACGCCCTGGACTCGTTCCCAGAGGTCGATCGATACCAACGGCTCGTGCTTGCCGTGGTGCAGCCTGCCATTCCATTGAAACAGGCCCGTATAGAGCCGATTGCGCAAAATCGTGTGCACGGTGCTGACCGGTACTGGGTTGCCGCTCTTTGGATGGATGAGGCCGTCGCAATGCGCCGCCTTCGTGAGCGCCTTGAGTGAATACTGGCCGGTCGCGTAGCGCTCGAATAGCTTGGTGATAACCGACGCTACCACCGGGTCCGGCTCGATGACCTTCTTACCGTCCTTGGCCGTGACATTGAGATAGCCGAGCGGCGCCTTGGACGGCCAGATCCCCTGTTCCGCCTTTTCCATCTGCCCTTTCCGGGCTTCCTCAGAAAGATTGTCGATGTAGTTTTTGGCCATCAGCACCTTGATGCCATGCATGAACTTTTCCGAGGATCGCGAGTCTCGCGACAGCACCACGCCTTCCTTGGCGAGGTGGATCTCGACATCGAGTTCGTCAAGCGTCACCCAATCCTTGAGGTTGCGGTAGAGCCGATCGGTCTTCTCGACCAGGATGACGCGTACGCCAGGATGCTTGCGCAGATATTTGACCATCTCGCCGAAGTTGGTCCGCCCGGTGTTCTTGGCGGTCTCGACATCAACATATTCCTCAACAATGCCAAACTGCCGCTGAAGAGCATATTCTCTCAGCAGCTTACATTGCGCCGGGATCGAAAAGCCTTCTTTCTCCTGCTCTTTCGAGGACACGCGCGCATAAAGCAGCGCTTTCACCAAGCTGCCGGGCTTCGCCTTCGGTGCTGCTCGCTTGTCGATCGGCTTCATCTCCGCTCCTTCGCAGTCACGAAACGGCGCATGTGATTGGCATGTTGGCGGTCAGGCCTGGCCACAACATGCGAACCTGCAGTCGGCGGAACCGTTTTTCCTCATGTCATCTGAGGCGGCGAAGAGCCATAGCGCGATTTCACGTGCCGGTCGGTGCTACTCAATCCATCTTGTGCCATTCGGCAAGGATGCGAAAGAACCCGCTGACGTTTTCCACGATCTGGCGCGCTTCTTCCTTCGACAACAAACGACCGGTGCGTGCCTCGAAGAGTTGAACCGTTCGTTCCAGCAAGGCGTCGTCGACAGCGCGCCGCCGAGAATATGGGACGCCCTCGACCTGCCGACTGGCATCTCTGCGTGTTGCCTTCATTGCACTTGCCCGATTTCGAACGCGCGATTGCGCGGTCAGAGCAAGGATCGTCGAAATCTGCGTAATCGCGCATGACCGTTATGTACGCTCCCGTTTCCTTTTCTACTTCCGCTTTGCTTCCGGAAGTCATTCCGGGGCTCTGGAACTCCCGGCGCCTGTCAATCAATGAGGAGCGTGATGAAAGGAGCACTCGCGAGCTTTCTACAAGGAATCATCTACGCCAACCCTCCCTCGACCGGCATGGGTTCGGCGGACGTTCCGCTCTCCTGCTTTGGGTCGACGGCCGCCAGTTCCTCCCCTAATGCAGCGATCAAGGCCGACACACGGCCGCGCACCCGTGGATGAAGTTGCACCAGCCCTTCAATCAGGCGTCGGCCTTCCGCGCTGGCAATAAAATCGATGCGCTCATCGACCGCTAGCGTGGCAACGTCACGGTCAGTCTCATTGCCCGGCAGGCCTCCGAAGAAACGGCTGACTGGGACGGCCAGTGAACTAGCGATATCGTAGAGCATGGAGGCACTAACGCGGTTTTTCGCGTTCTCGTATTTCTGAAGCTGCTGGAAACTGATGCCTATGGATCGGGCAAGCTGGGCTTGCGATACGTCCGACTGGAGACGAACGATGGCGATCTGCCTGCCGACGTGCTGATCTGCGGGATGCGGGCTACACTCGGTTTCAGTCTTTGGCCATGCCTGGATGACGCGGGGGCGTCCTGGCTCCGCAAATACCTTTCGGGACTGCATCAGTCACTCCATGGATAGAGAGTTTGATTCGGTAAGCCCCGCGAAAATTACCAAACCGCCGAATGATCGCGATTTCGGAACCTTATTGCCGAAGTTCAGCTTGAGACTTTCTGCTCTCTAATCCGAGCTATATCGTCTAAGGCCGAGCGGATCTGTGGCCACGGGGGCTCACTGTCATGTAGCGAATACTCCCCTTCCCTAAGCGCTGCATTTAGCTTGGCGGCTATACCGGCGAGCGACGTTGCAGGAACTTGGGATAAGGCTTCGAGCAATTTCTTCGCCCGCTCGCCAGCTTCGCGCTCAGCAAGTAAGGCTGTCGAATAACCAATCTCCCTCGCGGCGGCATCCCAGCGCGCCTGATTGGCTACGATTTCAGCTTCAGCTTGGGTGCGGGCCACTGTGTTAACCGGACGAACACCGAGCAATTCCTGGAGGGCTTCAACGGAGTGAACTGTCACGCTCTCGCCGTCGGACAAGGTAACTGTCGTGCAAGGGAAGCCAACGGTCTCGATAAGTACACTCTCCAGCCGCTGCTGCTGAGTGCAAAGCCGTTCAGCCTCCTCCCAAGCCGCCTGCCATCGTTTCCACACCGCCACCGCAGGATCAATGGCGTCATCACCCTCCAAGTCGATGCGAGCAAACGATGTAGCCTGCGTCGCCGCCATTGCGATTGCTGTTCCCGCAAGCACCTTCCTGCGGGTGACGAAAAGCAAACTCATGGTATTGTCGGAATCAGCCATGATCCGAGCTCCAAACAGCTTGGGTTGTGGTCAGGTCGAACGGCGTGTGCGAGCACGTCGTTCGACCGTCTTATGTGCGGTGAAAGACTACAGGTCGAGGCGTGAGCGGGCAACAAAAATCATTACAGGGTGATGAAATTAGCCCTATCCAGTCCAGGATGGCGCGAGCAGCTCTTGGCTGGGGGGTGCGAGAACTGGCCGAAATTGCCCAAGTCGCAACGCAGACAATCACTCGCCTAGAGCAAGGCGATCAACTCAAGCCCAGCACTCTTCAGGCGATTCGTGCCACCTTCGAAGCGGCAGGAATCGAATTCATTCCCGAAAACGGAGGGGGGCTTGGCGTCCGGCTTTCGCGTCGCCGGGACGGGAAATGACACAAGCAGAACGCTGAGCGCGGAGATGCATCCGCGCTTCTCATTAACAAGATAGCCAACCACCAACGCAACGCCAGCCATTGAACCTCTAATGCATGTCGCTCAAAAGTGGCCCCGATTTTGAGACAGCGACATGCATAAAAACAAAGACCTAAAGCGGGTCGCCTGAGTCCGTTGGAGTCCGTTCAAACGCGACGCGCTTTAGACGGCGCAAGAACCTTCACGCCAAACTGGAATGAGGCAGGGGCCGTCCGGTATAAAGGTCGTTCCTATGAGAGATGGTCCAGTTCGATAGCGGAACGTTCGCCATGAAGTTGGCCAGCGCCAAGCACGCCGGTCAATCCTATTCGGCGGTGCAACTCAAAGCCGCTCATCCTGAAATTCGCCGGTCTCTGTCAGATCGGCTTGAACATGCTTTCCGCTGAGTCGGATTTCAAACGCGCCCAGAACTCGATGGAATACCGATCCGTCATCCCCGCCACGAAATCGCACACTTCGCGGGCCCGGCCAGTGATGTTGTCTGCTTTGTTGAAACGCTCTCTGACGTCCTCTGGCATCAGAATATCGCCCTTGTCAGCCATCAGCGCTTCGAAAAGATCGGTCACGACATCGTAACCTCGATATTCGCCGAGCTTCACGCGCGGGGCATAGATAGCGGCCTCATAGGTGTACTGTTTCAAGACTTCCTTCCTGCGCAATCGCCCTTTGGTCAGCTTCACCTGGCTCAGAGGCGGACATTGCTCATTGTAGTCCAACTCCACTGACGAGATGAATTCGTGCACCAGTTGCGACGACAACTCTGTGCGGTTGTATCCGTCATCACTGATCAGCCTGGACGTCTTATAGACAGCGGTAAATCGCTTGAATCCTTCCCGCTCGGCCTCCAGCTTCTGTCTTCTGGCCGCCTCGGCTGGCTGCAGACTGTCCCGATCCTTGTGGTTGCGCATTCCGGCGCCATCCGAACTCCCAGTCGCATCTACCCCCGCGCCACTTTCATCGTTAACGGGCTCGCCCTGGAACAGTCCGGCAAAAATATCGAAGAATACGTCGAGCACATCTTCCTTGCTGACGTCCTCCTTGATCTGCTTCGATACGGTCGCTGCCACCTTTTCCAACAGCGCATCCTTGGTCGCCAGGATCTTCGCAGGACTGAGGAACCCGACCTTCAGGCAGTCTTCAAGATCGTAGACGGAATATGCAATGTCGTCTGCCAGATCCATTATCGAGCATTCGAGCGACTTGAACTCTTTTCCGCGCTTCAGTTTGAAGTCGCCTATTACTGAGCTTTTGATATTCTCGACGATCGTTTTTTCCGTAGCGTAGTAGCCCTTCTCCACCTTTGAGCCTTCAGGGCGCACGGCTTTGATCATGTTGTCGTACTTCAGGACAGAAGCCAGCGTCCGATGGCAGAGGTTTAGACCGGCCCTTATATCGCCATCGCCCTCGAGAGCTTTGGCGTATTTGACCTTCTTCTCTAGCCTGGTCAGGATTCGCAAGGTTTGGGCATTGCCCTCAAACCCGCCATATTCGAGCATCGCATTGTCGAGCGCCCGTTCACCGTTGTGACCGAATGGCGGATGGCCAATGTCGTGAACCAGACCAGCGGCGAAACACAACCTAACGTCAATAGGTTCAGGCAAAGTAGTCTTGTATGTGTGGTTGATGAACTCGGCTATTCCCTGGGCGATCTGGGCCACTTCAAGCGAATGTGTCAGCCGGCTCCTGAAAAAATCGGACTCGCGGCTGGGCGCACTCGTGCCACGTTGGGAACTACGCCTGCGGCAAATGCAGGGGTTGCGTGAAGCACTACAACACTTGGTCGGCTCTTGGCTGGACGCCTCACTGAAGAACCTGCTCCGAGGGAGCAGCCTCTTGACTGGTCTGCCTGGTTACCGGCAGGCGCGGTGATACGTGAACTTCCAAAGCCGGAAGAGCAGCGCGATCGGTCATTTATAGACGTAATGCAGTCGCGCCGATCCGCCACTGGAGGACCCGTAAGCTGGCGAGACATTGAAGCGTTGCTTTGGTACGCGTGCAGGACCCGCGAATCTTGTGGGATCGGACGTGCCGGCGTGCCTTTGGAACACCGGATTTCACCCTCAGCAGGTGGATTGCACGCCGTCCAGATCATTTATCAAATGTCGAACAGCGATCATGCGGCACGCGCGTATCTGCCCACGAGACACGCTGCAGCTTTACTCGGCGCCTCATCCCAGGCAGCCGAACTCAACAGAGAGCAGGTGAATGGGGTACTGGGAACCGCCCTAGGGTGCACCCTTCGGTTGGTAGCAGACCTGTCAAAAATTGATGCAGGCTATGTGAATGGAGAAAGCTTGGCCTGGCGTGATGCCGGTGTTGTTTGCGCTACCCTAAGTTTCGTAGCGGAGTGGCTTGGCCTGCGCTCCAACGTGCTGGGCTTTTCAGGCAACGCCTATCTACCCTTGATTGGGTTTCCAACGAACCGCTTCATGGCAGTCGGGGCCGTGCAAATCTCCAGTTCCGGTTAGTGGTCGCACCAAACGACAACCTGGAGATACATGAATCGCCAAACAAGATATCCGCGCAGATGGGGCACACGTGATTTCTGGCCCTCGACGGTTGTTTCGACTGGCTGCTGAAAATGTGGAATCGACTGCATCGCTTCGCCGGCTCGCACCGACAGAAAACGGCTGCCGCTAACTCTCCAATCTTGAAGGCCTGCCCCCTGAAAGCGACAATGTATGGACGCGGTTTTGGCAGTTGCGGCCCGTCGCTGATCCTAAGTGGCCAGTCCGGTCCACACTCCCAACAATCAATCAACGTCGTTTCCGACGGGCACATCTGAAAGTTGCTGACCGCTTCCTAGGCCACTCGCGAAAAAGTCTCACGCGCCTCCCTCCCTAAAAGATATCGACTTGGACAGACGATCCCCTTCCCTGACCGATTATATTCGCTGCTGGTGAGCAGTACCTCTCCTCCTCCCGGCTGACTCTGTCGGCGTCGTCGCTGCTACCGCCTATTTCGTAAAGGGCGAACCCGGCGGCTCTGTACCGAGCGCCTTTTGCCCCAACCGTCGAGGCGACGACAGCGCTGCCGGAGTGTGGAAAAGCAAGGCGCGGCGGTTCATCCTGGACGTGGCAAACTCTCCCATATGCTGTGATGGCGATCAGTCAGTGACGTAAAACCATCAGTCGGCAATACGACGGTTGCGATCCGCTTCAAGATTGCGAGACCCCTGGCAGCCGACAGCCAGTTCAGTTGGCAACGCGCGGCGCCTGCATCTCGGACATATGCCGCGCCCGACCGCCCTACGACGGATTCTCGTTTTGGGGCGGGCTTGTCGCGACGAGGCGCTTCCATTGAGGCCGTGAAGCCTTGCAGCCGCAGTGCGGCTGGGGAGTGGCCAACCGACAAGCCTGCGCTCGGCCGCCATCCTGCGGCCGGCGCTGGCGACGTCGACTCTTCGGGCCGAGGTGAAGGAGCCGAGGTGAAGCCCCTCTGCTGCAGCGAGCCGTTCGCCGATCGCGGGCCACCTCAGGCTAGGTCGGCGAGGTTTCTAACGTGGTCTATCCAATAGCTCCTTGTCTACCGACTAGCGGCTACCTCAAGAACAGTCTCTGACCACGCCGCCCTCCTTTCCCGGCCCCAACTCAAGGTCAGCCAGGCGGCCGCACATCGCACCAAGCTACGGACGAAGAACGAAAATCGACGATTTGAGAGGTGCAGGGAAAACCCGCACCTCGCGAAATCGCCGGAAATTCCATTAAAAAACAACGACCGATCGACGCCGCACCTCGCGGCCTTTTATCTAGCCGTCTTAATCGGTCGTGCTAGGCGAGAATTTGTACGCATCGTCGTTTCTCCTTCCATCTACGATAATATACGAATTTATTCTCCACGCTACGTTTCCACGTTTTGGCGTCGAGTTCCGATGCGCCGAGCAGTCTTACGCGCTCTGCGACGGGTGTTTCGGCTGCACTGTGGCAGCGCTCGAACCGTCGTGGCGCACTTTTCCATCGGACTGGCGGAGCATCGTCACAGGCAATCGACCGCGGTCCGGCCGTCTGTGGATCGGCGCGGCCGCAGGCAAGATAACGTGCGTTCCGTCGTTCCTGGTCTGCATCGGTCCTCATCCGCCAAGGCGGATCTTCGTGTTCAGCTGGCGTCGTTCACGTTGCTGACGCCCTGCGTTTCAACTGACGATCCCCTGCTCATCGATGGGCTCCGAGCAGCTTGCGGTCCTTGAGATGAGCGCGCTGGGCAGCGTCGGTTGGGCTTGCCGCCGGATCGCCGACGTAGAACGTTCCGTCGCTCCACATGGCGTGCATGATCACCGCCAGCTTGCGCGCCACCGCCACGCACGCCTTGCGATGGCAGGAGCGTTTGGCGATTTCCCGGCCCAAGCTTTTGCCCTTGTCCATGCCGCGGAGGCGCGTCATCAGCGCCGACGCCGCCTCGTAGAGCGCGCGCCGCACGGCCGCGTCGCCAGCCTTCGAGATGCGTCCCTGGACGTCGATCGATGTGCTCGACTGCCATCGCTGCGAGGTCAGCCCGAAGTAGGCGGCGACGTCACGCGAGCGGCGGAAGCGCGATCGTCGATCGCCGTCATGAAGGAGAGCGCCGTCACCGGGCCGACGCCGGGGATGGCCATGAAGCGTCGGCACAGCTCGCTACGCGCGACGATCTCACCACCAGATCGTGCAGCCGGCAATATTCCCGCCACTGAACGGCGCGCCCCGACAACATGGCGTCCATCAACTCGGCTGACAGCGGATCGGCCGCGAGCACCGCCTGGTCGAAAGCGCCACGCGACGTGCCGCCAAGCTTGATGCCGAACGCCTTCAGCGAGTGCCGGAGGCGTTCTCAAAATTGACGAACTTGCGCTTCAGGTTGCGCCGGTGGGTCAGTAAAAGCCGCATCCGATAGCAATCCTGCGTCTTGATATGGGCCTGACGAAACCAGCCGGTGCGCATGATGTGGGCGATGCCGAGCGCATCGGCGGCATCCGTGTTGTTGCGCTGCGCCGACATCGCGGCGCCCACATGCTGTGTCTCCAGGCAGATCGCCGGAAGGCCGCGTTTCAGAAGCTCGGGATTGAGCCAGGGCGACAGCGATCCGGCCTCGTGGCCGACGCGCCGCAGCCGCGCCACGAACGGCTTCAACACCACGAACAACGCATCCGGATCGGTCTCCACCTTGACCGTCAAATGCACCTCACCATGTTCGTCGACGACGGACACCGCAGTTTCGTCCACGCAACATCCAGTCCGCAAAAATATTCCATCAGCCGCCTCCTGCGTGGCTTGACAGGTGATTTCTTAGCAGTTGCCCTGCTGTACTTATATATACTACTCCACAACAAAGGTAATTTGAAACGGACTCAGCATTATGCCGCAGTCTCCATTCTCAGCGAAGACAAACCTGATACCTCCCTCCTCAAGAGTTTTTTCAATCGAGCTGAGTGTTCGTGGACCTATTGGAGTGCCAGCTTCCAATCGCGTGATCGTTGTCGGGGCGACCCCCGCAAGGCTGGCCAGCTCGCTTATTTTCAGTCCCAGCGCCGCCCGAGCCATTCTGCATTGGACGCCTCGGATCGTCATTTCTCGTTGCCCCGGTGAACGAAAGTCCCTGGCAGAGATCATATAACTGCTATTCGCGCCATGGTTTCCCTTTCTGTTTTTGAGAAGGCATAATCCGGCCATTTTGCCCGTCAGATCGTGTCCCGCGGCGTGGTGTAGCTGGCGGCATTAGTCGCCGTGCTCTCCGGCATGGGCCGGGCTGATCAGCGCGCCACGGCTGGCAGGCTGATCAGGGGATCATCGCTCATCTGGCTGATCGTTTCCAGAGTCATATATCTGGCCCGCTGCACTGCCCATTCAGCGTTCTGTTCGAGCAGGATTGCGCCGACGAGGCGCACGACCGCATCGTCGTTCGGGAAGATTCCGACGACCTCGGTGCGCCGCTTGATCTCGCCGTTGAGACGTTCGATCGGATTCGTCGAGTGGAGCTTGGCGCGATGTTCCTTGGGGAAGGTCATGTAGGCCAGCACGTCGGGCTCGGCGTCGTCCATGATTGTCGCCAGCTTCGGCACCTTCGGCTGGATCTGGTCGGCGACGGCGCGCCATTGTACGGACGCGGCCTCGGGCGTTTCCTGGGCGAAAGCGGTGGCGATGAAGGCTGAGACGACCCTGCGGCCGCTCTTGCCGGCATGGGCCAGCACGTTCCTCATGAAGTGGACGCGGCACCTCTGCCATGTCGCGCACAGCACCTTGGTGACGGCCGCCTTGAGGCCTTCGTGAGCATCGGAGACGACGAGCTTGACGCCGCGCAGGCCGCGACGTGTCAGCTTGCGCAGGAACTCTGTCCAGATCGGCTCGGCCTCCGAGGTGCCAATCTCCATGCCCAGTACCTCGCGCCGGCCGTCCGCGTTAACGCCGACGGCGA
The DNA here is from genome assembly GCF_040324515.1 of Mesorhizobium sp. C264A. Classification (NCBI taxonomy): domain Bacteria; kingdom Pseudomonadati; phylum Pseudomonadota; class Alphaproteobacteria; order Hyphomicrobiales; family Phyllobacteriaceae; genus Mesorhizobium; species Mesorhizobium sp. C264A. The sequence continues at coordinate 2,466,188 of NZ_JAMYVY010000001.1, forward strand.
TGATAACGGCGACCGAGACGATCCGCCCACCGCGGCGGACCTTCAGGTAAGTGGCGTCGATCCACAGGTATGGCCAATCGCCCTCGATCGGCCGATCGAGGAAGGCCTTCACCTTCCCGTCGATCTCCTTGCACAGCCGCGAGACCTGGCTCTTGGATATGCCGCTCATACCCATGGCCTTGACCAGGTCGTCAACCGACCGGGTCGAGATGCCTTGCACATAAGCTTCACTGGATGACGGCGGTTAGCGCCTTCTCGGCCATGCGGCGCGGTTCGAGGAAACCTGGGAAGTAGCTTCCCTTCCTGAGCTTCGGGATGCGCAGCTCGACCGTGCCGGCCCGCGTCTCCCAGTCCCGGTCGCGGTAGCCATTGCGCTGGGCGAGCCGCAGCGGGTTCTTCTCGCCATAGCTGGCGCCGGTGGCCGCGCCCACCTCCATTTCCATCAGTCGCTCGGCGGCAAAGCCGATCATCTCCCGCAGCAGATCGGCATCCGGGGTCTTCTCCACGAGCGTGCGCAGGTTCATCATGTCGTCGGTCATCGGTGGTCCTTCCGAAATGGGTTGGCGTCAACAACCAAACCCTACCGGAAAGCGCCGATGACCACCCACACGCCGCTCGCTCGCTACAGCGCTACTAACGGCGCGCTCGTGAGCGGCTTCGCTACTGCCGAGCTACACCACCTGATGGGACACGACCGCCCGTTCACGGCAGGTCGCGCATAACATAGTATATCTCGGAAGTTAACTAAGCCTAAACATTCAACTGCAGCGTCATACCTGATTATATCAATCAGCCTTACAAGTGGTTGCAATTCTTTGGAGGTGCCTGTCTCTTGCCGGGAAATGCCGGAGGGATTTCAGCAATGACCACCAATATCGATTTGGACAGTTTTTCGGGTTTGGCCGACGAGCATTCCGGGCCGAATGAACACAGCAGCCAGGCAACGCCGGTAGAGATCCAGGTTGCGCAAGCAACTTCGACGCAGCCGCCCGCGCCGCCAGCCTCCGAACCGGTGCCGGTCGACGTCGGAAGCGGCGCGCCCGTTCAACCGGCGGCTCCCGCGGCGGCGAACGCAGCGGCGGCGCCCCATGAATATGTGGCCGACGCTAGCAACATGGTCAGGCTTCCGTCCAGCGTTTCCATCGACAACATCAAGGTCGACGGCCACAACCTTTTGCTCGAACAGGCCGACGGCTCGGTGATCGCGATCAAGGATGGCGCCCTGAACGTGCCGACCTTCATCATCGGCGACGTCGAGGTGCCGCGCGTTGCCTTGCTGGCCGCCCTTGAAGCAAGCCACGTCGATGTCGCCTTCGGCGCCGACGGTTCCATGTCGGCTGGTCCGGGAGGTGCCCCGGGCAGTGCTGGTGGGGACTTTACGGTTCCCCCAGGCGGTATCGGTGACGGATTCGACCTTTCGGCCTTGCTCCCCCCGACGGACCTGCAGTTTGGGCAGTTGGAGCCACGCGAGTTGACCATCGGCGTCTTGGGAAAGGACTCCACGCCATCGATTGGGCTCATAGGAGAGACCACCGTCTATGAGGCCGGCCTTCCGGCACGCGGCGGCGAGTCCGCGGGCTCGAACGCTGCCGCCAACTCGGAGACCACCTCGGGCACCATCGGCTTCACTTCGCCGGACGGCGTGTCGGTAGTCTCGCTCGGCGGCCATGTGCTGACCGGCGCCGCGCAGACCTTCACCGACGCCACCGGCTCGCTGACGGCAAGCTATGTCTACAATCCGGCCACCGGCGCCGGCACGATCAGCTATTCCTACACGCTCGTCGACAACACCACCGGCGACAACACCACCGCCAGCTTCGCAGTCGTCGTCACCGACACTGACGGCGACAGCGCACCGGCCGGCAACCTGGTCATCAACATCATCGACGACGTGCCGACGGCGCATGCCGATACCGACAGTGTAGCCTCCAACCAGTTCACGGCCGAGGCCGGCAACGTGCTGACGGCGGTGGGCACCACCTCGCCGGTGACCGGCATCGATGTCCTGGGTGCAGACGGCGCAGCGGTGGTTGGCGTCCAGGCCGGCGACACCAATGCCGACTTCACCGGCTCGCTCGGCGTGCAGATCCAGGGCACCTACGGCAAGCTGACGCTTAACGCCGACGGCTCCTACTCCTATGTACGCGATGCCGGCTCGCAGGGCGGCCACGACGACGTCTTCACCTACACCATCAAGGATGGCGACGGCGACACCTCGCACACCACGCTGACCATCTCGATCGGCGACTCGACGCCGACCGACAGCATTCCGGCGCCGGGCCTTGCCTCGACCACCGTCTATGAGGCCGGCCTTCCGGCACGCGGCGGCGAGTCCGCGGGCTCGAACGCTGCCGCCAACTCGGAGACCACCTCGGGCACCATCGGCTTCACTTCGCCGGACGGCGTGTCGGTAGTCTCGCTCGGCGGCCATGTGCTGACCGGCGCCGCGCAGACCTTCACCGACGCCACCGGCTCGCTGACGGCAAGCTATGTCTACAATCCGGCCACCGGCGCCGGCACGATCAGCTATTCCTACACGCTCGTCGACAACACCACCGGCGACAACACCACCGCCAGCTTCGCAGTCGTCGTCACCGACACTGACGGCGACAGCGCACCGGCCGGCAACCTGGTCATCAACATCATCGACGACGTGCCGACGGCGCATGCCGATACCGACAGTGTAGCCTCCAACCAGTTCACGGCCGAGGCCGGCAACGTGCTGACGGCGGTGGGCACCACCTCGCCGGTGACCGGCATCGATGTCCTGGGTGCAGACGGCGCAGCGGTGGTTGGCGTCCAGGCCGGCGACACCAATGCCGACTTCACCGGCTCGCTCGGCGTGCAGATCCAGGGCACCTACGGCAAGCTGACGCTTAACGCCGACGGCTCCTACTCCTATGTACGCGATGCCGGCTCGCAGGGCGGCCACGACGACGTCTTCACCTACACCATCAAGGATGGCGACGGCGACACCTCGCACACCACGCTGACCATCTCGATCGGCGACTCGACGCCGACCGACAGCATTCCGGCGCCGGGCCTTGCCTCGACCACCGTCTATGAGGCCGGCCTTCCGGCACGCGGCGGCGAGTCCGCGGGCTCGAACGCTGCCGCCAACTCGGAGACCACCTCGGGCACCATCGGCTTCACTTCGCCGGACGGCGTGTCGGTAGTCTCGCTCGGCGGCCATGTGCTGACCGGCGCCGCGCAGACCTTCACCGACGCCACCGGCTCGCTGACGGCAAGCTATGTCTACAATCCGGCCACCGGCGCCGGCACGATCAGCTATTCCTACACGCTCGTCGACAACACCACCGGCGACAACACCACCGCCAGCTTCGCAGTCGTCGTCACCGACACTGACGGCGACAGCGCACCGGCCGGCAACCTGGTCATCAACATCATCGACGACGTGCCGACGGCGCATGCCGATACCGACAGTGTAGCCTCCAACCAGTTCACGGCCGAGGCCGGCAACGTGCTGACGGCGGTGGGCACCACCTCGCCGGTGACCGGCATCGATGTCCTGGGTGCAGACGGCGCAGCGGTGGTTGGCGTCCAGGCCGGCGACACCAATGCCGACTTCACCGGCTCGCTCGGCGTGCAGATCCAGGGCACCTACGGCAAGCTGACGCTTAACGCCGACGGCTCCTACTCCTATGTACGCGATGCCGGCTCGCAGGGCGGCCACGACGACGTCTTCACCTACACCATCAAGGATGGCGACGGCGACACCTCGCACACCACGCTGACCATCTCGATCGGCGACTCGACGCCGACCGACAGCATTCCGGCGCCGGGCCTTGCCTCGACCACCGTCTATGAGGCCGGCCTTCCGGCACGCGGCGGCGAGTCCGCGGGCTCGAACGCTGCCGCCAACTCGGAGACCACCTCGGGCACCATCGGCTTCACTTCGCCGGACGGCGTGTCGGTAGTCTCGCTCGGCGGCCATGTGCTGACCGGCGCCGCGCAGACCTTCACCGACGCCACCGGCTCGCTGACGGCAAGCTATGTCTACAATCCGGCCACCGGCGCCGGCACGATCAGCTATTCCTACACGCTCGTCGACAACACCACCGGCGACAACACCACCGCCAGCTTCGCAGTCGTCGTCACCGACACTGACGGCGACAGCGCACCGGCCGGCAACCTGGTCATCAACATCATCGACGACGTGCCGACGGCGCATGCCGATACCGACAGTGTAGCCTCCAACCAGTTCACGGCCGAGGCCGGCAACGTGCTGACGGCGGTGGGCACCACCTCGCCGGTGACCGGCATCGATGTCCTGGGTGCAGACGGCGCAGCGGTGGTTGGCGTCCAGGCCGGCGACACCAATGCCGACTTCACCGGCTCGCTCGGCGTGCAGATCCAGGGCACCTACGGCAAGCTGACGCTTAACGCCGACGGCTCCTACTCCTATGTACGCGATGCCGGCTCGCAGGGCGGCCACGACGACGTCTTCACCTACACCATCAAGGATGGCGACGGCGACACCTCGCACACCACGCTGATCATCTCGATCGGCGACTCGACGCCGACCGACAGCATTCCGGCGCCGGGCCTTGCCTCGACCACCGTCTATGAGGCCGGCCTTCCGGCACGCGGCGGCGAGTCCGCGGGCTCGAACGCTGCCGCCAACTCGGAGACCACCTCGGGCACCATCGGCTTCACTTCGCCGGACGGCGTGTCGGTAGTCTCGCTCGGCGGCCATGTGCTGACCGGCGCCGCGCAGACCTTCACCGACGCCACCGGCTCGCTGACGGCAAGCTATGTCTACAATCCGGCCACCGGCGCCGGCACGATCAGCTATTCCTACACGCTCGTCGACAACACCACCGGCGACAACACCACCGCCAGCTTCGCAGTCGTCGTCACCGACACTGACGGCGACAGCGCACCGGCCGGCAACCTGGTCATCAACATCATCGACGACGTGCCGACGGCGCATGCCGATACCGACAGTGTAGCCTCCAACCAGTTCACGGCCGAGGCCGGCAACGTGCTGACGGCGGTGGGCACCACCTCGCCGGTGACCGGCATCGATGTCCTGGGTGCAGACGGCGCAGCGGTGGTTGGCGTCCAGGCCGGCGACACCAATGCCGACTTCACCGGCTCGCTCGGCGTGCAGATCCAGGGCACCTACGGCAAGCTGACGCTTAACGCCGACGGCTCCTACTCCTATGTACGCGATGCCGGCTCGCAGGGCGGCCACGACGACGTCTTCACCTACACCATCAAGGATGGCGACGGCGACACCTCGCACACCACGCTGACCATCTCGATCGGCGACTCGACGCCGACCGACAGCATTCCGGCGCCGGGCCTTGCCTCGACCACCGTCTATGAGGCCGGCCTTCCGGCACGCGGCGGCGAGTCCGCGGGCTCGAACGCTGCCGCCAACTCGGAGACCACCTCGGGCACCATCGGCTTCACTTCGCCGGACGGCGTGTCGGTAGTCTCGCTCGGCGGCCATGTGCTGACCGGCGCCGCGCAGACCTTCACCGACGCCACCGGCTCGCTGACGGCAAGCTATGTCTACAATCCGGCCACCGGCGCCGGCACGATCAGCTATTCCTACACGCTCGTCGACAACACCACCGGCGACAACACCACCGCCAGCTTCGCAGTCGTCGTCACCGACACTGACGGCGACAGCGCACCGGCCGGCAACCTGGTCATCAACATCATCGACGACGTGCCGACGGCGCATGCCGATACCGACAGTGTAGCCTCCAACCAGTTCACGGCCGAGGCCGGCAACGTGCTGACGGCGGTGGGCACCACCTCGCCGGTGACCGGCATCGATGTCCTGGGTGCAGACGGCGCAGCGGTGGTTGGCGTCCAGGCCGGCGACACCAATGCCGACTTCACCGGCTCGCTCGGCGTGCAGATCCAGGGCACCTACGGCAAGCTGACGCTTAACGCCGACGGCTCCTACTCCTATGTACGCGATGCCGGCTCGCAGGGCGGCCACGACGACGTCTTCACCTACACCATCAAGGATGGCGACGGCGACACCTCGCACACCACGCTGACCATCTCGATCGGCGACTCGACGCCGACCGACAGCATTCCGGCGCCGGGCCTTGCCTCGACCACCGTCTATGAGGCCGGCCTTCCGGCACGCGGCGGCGAGTCCGCGGGCTCGAACGCTGCCGCCAACTCGGAGACCACCTCGGGCACCATCGGCTTCACTTCGCCGGACGGCGTGTCGGTAGTCTCGCTCGGCGGCCATGTGCTGACCGGCGCCGCGCAGACCTTCACCGACGCCACCGGCTCGCTGACGGCAAGCTATGTCTACAATCCGGCCACCGGCGCCGGCACGATCAGCTATTCCTACACGCTCGTCGACAACACCACCGGCGACAACACCACCGCCAGCTTCGCAGTCGTCGTCACCGACACTGACGGCGACAGCGCACCGGCCGGCAACCTGGTCATCAACATCATCGACGACGTGCCGACGGCGCATGCCGATACCGACAGTGTAGCCTCCAACCAGTTCACGGCCGAGGCCGGCAACGTGCTGACGGCGGTGGGCACCACCTCGCCGGTGACCGGCATCGATGTCCTGGGTGCAGACGGCGCAGCGGTGGTTGGCGTCCAGGCCGGCGACACCAATGCCGACTTCACCGGCTCGCTCGGCGTGCAGATCCAGGGCACCTACGGCAAGCTGACGCTTAACGCCGACGGCTCCTACTCCTATGTACGCGATGCCGGCTCGCAGGGCGGCCACGACGACGTCTTCACCTACACCATCAAGGATGGCGACGGCGACACCTCGCACACCACGCTGACCATCTCGATCGGCGACTCGACGCCGACCGACAGCATTCCGGCGCCGGGCCTTGCCTCGACCACCGTCTATGAGGCCGGCCTTCCGGCACGCGGCGGCGAGTCCGCGGGCTCGAACGCTGCCGCCAACTCGGAGACCACCTCGGGCACCATCGGCTTCACTTCGCCGGACGGCGTGTCGGTAGTCTCGCTCGGCGGCCATGTGCTGACCGGCGCCGCGCAGACCTTCACCGACGCCACCGGCTCGCTGACGGCAAGCTATGTCTACAATCCGGCCACCGGCGCCGGCACGATCAGCTATTCCTACACGCTCGTCGACAACACCACCGGCGACAACACCACCGCCAGCTTCGCAGTCGTCGTCACCGACACTGACGGCGACAGCGCACCGGCCGGCAACCTGGTCATCAACATCATCGACGACGTGCCGACGGCGCATGCCGATACCGGCAATGTCAACGAGGGCGCTTTGCTCACCGTATTGGCGGCGGCAGGCGTGCTCGTCAATGACGTCGCCGGCGCCGACGGGGCCACGATCGATGGCGTACGGGCGGCGGGCGGCAACACCACGACAGCAGTATCGGGTGGCGTCAACACCGACATTGTGGGCCTGCACGGCACGCTTCACCTCAACCTCGACGGCTCCTACACCTACCAGTCGACGGCTCACAGCATTAACGCGAACACCACGGACGTGTTCGTCTACACAATCAAGGACGGCGACGGCGACTTCTCGACGACGACATTGACCATCAACCTGACGGACATCAACGATGCACCGGTTGTTGCCAGCACCCAGAACTGGATGTCGAGCGACCCGGGGCAGCAGACCCTTGGCACGCCGACTTATCCCAATGGATATCCGCTGCTGGTCTCGATCCCGACGGATGCGGATGGCGACAACCTGATCGTCACCGCAACAGGGACGATCCCGACTGGGGTGTTCTACTACAACGGCGTGACCTATGTCGCCCTGACAACCGGCACCGTGCTCTACAATCCGTCCGGTGGCATCAACCTGCTGGGTAACCTGGTCTACACACCAACCGCCACGGTAACCGATACTGTCAACACCAACCTTACGCTGAATGTCTTCGATGGCACCGCCACGACTGTCCAGACTGTCGGCATCCACGAAGTGCCCCCGACCAGTCTGCCCAGCGACACTGCTCAGGTGGGCAATGGCAGCAGCCCTCTTACCTCGGGAAATGATCAGGTCACGACCCTGGCCCTGTCACAAGCCACGGTAAATGCTATAATCGCCGATCCTCATAGCGCGACTCTAGTAGTCTATACCGACTTTCAAGAGTCGCCCTTCGTAACGCCGATACCTGTAGCGGAGCGAAATCCCGGCGTGTTCGGAGACAGCAGTGCGGGATCGCATCGCGAACAGGAAGTCCAGGTCGAGATAGTCATAGGCACCAACCATTTCGCAGTTGTCGAAGACGATCTGACCGCCGGAACATTCGAACAGAGCTGGTTCTACGATCCGGCCACCGGCCTGATGAAGGCAACTGTCGACTACGACCATATCTTCCTTCTGGACGGCAGCGGCAACGCCACCTCCACGACGCTTGCCAGCTATTTGATCGCACACCCACCTACAGCCGGCGACTCATGGACGCTGTCTTACTTCGACAATAGTGGTGGCAATTACCAGGCGCGCTCGGTCAGCTTCTCCTTCTTCTCGCATGATCCGGGCGATCCCGGCATCACGGTGAATGGCGACGCCACATTGGCCGACCAGATCTATGGTACGTCCGGTGTCGATCATCTGTCCGGTGGCGGTGGAAACGACATCATTATCGGACGGGGCGGCAACGATTTCCTGACGGGCGGCGCCGGCGCCGACACCTTCCTGATCGGGACTGGGGATTCGACACCCGTTATAGGCGGAACCGGCAATGCCGGGACGATCACCGGCTATGACATCATCACTGACTTCGTCGCCGGGACCGACAAGTTGGCCCTGCCAGGGACTCTGGTGGCCGCCACCGCCGGCCTTGTCGACGGAGCAGGAGACTCCGTATTGACGATCGGCGGAGATACAGTGGAATCTCATTCGGTCACCAACGGCATCGCCAGTTTCTTCGGAACAGATGCCGGCGGCTCGCCGTTGGCTATCACCTCAACCGCAGCTCTCGCGGCGGCTGTCCAATATCTCATGGGCACAGACATCGGAAACGCCGGGGCGACGCTCGCATTCACGGCAACCATCTCGGGCGTAAATCATACGTTCGTCTATACCCAGACAACCACCAATGCCGGCGTAGGAGCACTGGTCGATCTCCAGAACGTCACGGTAGCGAACCTGAACACCCTGATCGGCGGATCGGTCGATCCGATTATCCTGGATCTGAACCATGATGGCTTCGCCTTCTCCGACGTCAGCCATGGCGTCCAGTTTGACATCAATGGTGACGGAACCAAAGACCAAATTGCCTGGAACACCTCGAACGACGGCATGCTGGCGATCGACCTCAACCATAACGGCAAGATCGATGATGGCACCGAGCTGTTTACGCCGAGTTTCGGCGGCGGCCATTTCGCCAGCGGCGCGGCGGCACTTGCATCGCTCGACAGCAATCATGACGGCGTCATCGATCAATACGACGATGCCTTCAGCAGCCTGCTGATCTGGAAGGACGCCAACGCCAACGGCATCAGTGACTCTGGGGAATTGTCACACCTTGCTGATAACGGTATTATTTCGATCAGCACGACAACGACCTCCGCTGTCGGCGAAATCGATGGGCAGGCCGTGGCAAGCAACGGCACCTTCCAGATGGCCGACGGCACGACCGGCAACTATATCGAGGTCGAACTCAACACCTCACTTGTTGCGCCCGTGGAAACGTCCGTTGCCTCCGATGGCACAAGGACCTTCACCATCGGCTCGCTCGAGGTAGCCGACCTGATCGCAGACTTCCACGATGGCGACCAGCTTGATCTTTCCTCGTTGCTCAAAGGCTTGGCTGGCGTCACCGATCTCGTAGGCGGCGGCTTCGTGGAGATCGCGCAGTCCTCGGCCAATGCCGAGGTCAAGGTCGACACCGACGGCGGCGGCGACAACTATCATACGGTCGCCGTGCTGGAGAACTACACATTCCACAGCGCCGCCGATGCGGTCAAAATACTCTACGATGACAGCCACGGCACCAAGACGGACGTGGTCTAAGGGGCGAAAGGGACGGGGTGAGGAGCATGAACAGAGTTTTGCGAGTGGCTTTCGGAGCCGGGCTGCTGTCGATATGCGCGACAGGACTTCAGGCCGCCGACATTATCGAAGGGCCGGTGGCCGACTATTGCCGGACCGTCGGCACGTCGAATTTGGTGTTGAACGACAACATCGTCGATCTCAAGACCGAGGTGGTGAAGCTCATGGACGAGTCGGTGGCCGTCGCCAACAGCTCGGAATGGATCAATTCGTCCCGCCCCGCCTTCATCTGGGCGTCGGAAGCCAAGGTCGCCTGCGGCATGGCCTATGGTTATCTCAAGACGAACTACAAGGACGAAGACACCCTCAACAAGTGCGAGTGCTTCCACGACCGCATGGTCGAGTACATGAACTGACCGGAAGGGATCAAGTCGCGCCGACAGGCTGACGATGACAGCCCACGGGAGATTGTCGAGAGCGATTGCTGGAGCGATCGTACTGGCCATTTCTGCCCCTGAAGCCCGTGTCAATTGGCTGGAACGACCTGCCCTTGAGCCACACGCTTTATCCGGGTCAACGCGGCCGGTTCGCTGTCATGCAGTTCGGGAACTTTTCGCACGGGCAATTGTTCGAAAACGGATGACTACTAGCTGATCTTGGCCCACCACAACCGGTGGATTCCAACGCCGTCGGCTTAGTCCGGACGCCTGACCCAACCCATTCGTGCCCCGACTGCGGGTAAGCCGTCGTGCGGATTGAGCGCGCCTGGTGCGCGGAAAGCCGCAATATGGCCGACGAACTGCAGCACGCATCATCAACGGCCCCGGCGTGATCTCCGTGAAGTCGTTGACCATCTCGCCGGGCGAGAGCCAGCCAAAGGCGGGCACGGCCGCTTGCCGTGGGTGTCTTTTCGTCGGCGCCGAGCCTCAGTCGGTGACGACGATCCGCGTGTTGCCGAAGCCAACTTCCCGCACCATTGAATAGAAGGTCGCGGCATTGGCGGTGTGCAAGCGGACACAGCCATGCGACGCCGGGCGTCCAAGGTATCTCACCGCGCCGGTGCCATGAATGGCATAGCCGCCACGGAAGAATACCGAATAAGGCATAGGCGACATGTCGTATTTGCGCGAATACCACATCCGCGCTGTCCGTTGCGGCCGATAGGCGCCGCGCGGGGTGATGTAACCCTTGCGGGCGGTGGATACGCTCCATCGGTAAAGCACTTGACCATAGCGGCTGACAGTCATGGTCTGCGAAGATACATCAATGGTGGCGACCAGGCCCGCGGCGTTGCCTTCGACAGACGTGCCGAACAGCATCGCAGCAAGTGCTACCGCCATGAGAACAACTCTGTTCATGAGATAAAGCCCCTTTTATGCCCTTTGCCTGACTGCCATCGCGCGGTTTCTTCATCTTTAGCGGCAGGTGAGTGGCGTAACACACAGTCTTTGACGAAATCGCCAATCTAAAGCAGCGGATTTGAACGATTTCCCGTCATAGCTGCCGCGACGACACGCACAATCGATATAGGCGGCAGGCTTGCACAACCACCCCGTCCACTGCTCAAATCGTCGGATGAACGAACAACACCTGAAGCTGGTTACCTCGCGCGTGATATTCTCATCGAGGCTGATTTCGTGCGGATCGTTCACGGTGTCGATGACACAGCGGATCGGTTCGGTCATCTTGATCTGCTTGCGTTTTTACGCGAAGCAACTGCTCGACCCTGCGGCCTTCGCCAGATGCTGACTAAATGGAAGCCGGTTTCCGCACTTTCGCCGTCAAGCTCCGGCTTCACCACAAGGTTTTGCAGGGGTTGACGGGCGGTCCACATGGCCCGAAATATGAACGGCAATCGCGCGGCCTCATGGTGGAATGGCCCATGCGAGCGGTTTGATGACCGGGCTTGGCGGTGTCGATCGAGGCGTTCAACCGGATCGGTCGCAAAACCGCGGAGAGATTGTCGCTACCGGCGATGTGCGCGAGAGTCCGAACCGATGTTCGGATTTGGCATCACCCACCTGGTGGTCATCTTTGTGGTGGCGCTGGTTGTTTTCGGGCCAGAGGAGCTTCCAAAAGTCATGCGATCGCCAGGGGCGATGATGAAGACATTCAATCGGATCGCTGGTGATTTCGGAAGTTTACAGTGACGATGCGGATGCCCTCAGCCTGGTCCGAGCGCTCCATCCTGCAATCATCTTCGCGCCTACGCCGCGGTGGTATAATTCCTTGTCGCCGTAGGCGATGTACCCGACCAAGTCCTTTCGGCCGCCCAGCAATACCTAATTTTGCTCCACAACCCATTTGTTGTAGGGGCTTGGGCCTGATGATTATCTGGTCCTGCTGTTTTGCCGGTCGCGGTAATTATCGAATGACCAGAGAAAATATTGGTCAACCGCTATGGCGACGAACAGGAAAATAGCCAGCGCGGCAATGCCTGAGAGCCAGTATCCGGCACCCAATCTGTAGGCAGATAGGCCGGTCGCCGCTGCAGCCAGCCCCGCGAAATAGGCATCATACTGGTAGAGCAATTTCAGCGTAAAATTTCTCATCGATCGTTTCTACACCAATCCCTTGTTCCCAGGAAGGTTCAGGCGTGACGACATCGCATCGCGCCGATGGCCCAGATCGCTAGACCTTCCGGCTCGACACCGACTTGGTTCTGGTCGCGTGCTTAGCAATGAAAGTCTCGATCGGACCGGTGAGAATAGCTGCCTCGCTCTTGATCTTATCTTCTTCCCATAGCCACCACTTTATTTCCAGCAACTGTGCAATGACATCAGTAGGGAACCGACTGCGGATGACTCGTGCACGATTGCCGGCGACTATTGAATACGGCTCGACAGACTTGGTGACCACGGAGCCGGCACCCACAACGGCGCCATCGCCAACGGTCACGCCTGGCAATATGATGGCGCCGTGGCCAATCCAAACATCGTTGCCAATCGTAATGCCTCCAGGCTTTCCGGCGTTGGGTATCGGCTCAGGCTGCTTCAGGAGGCGGCTATAAATCGGGAATGAAGTGGCACTCTTTGTCTGGTGTTGACCAGTACACATGAAGAGGACTTGGCCAGCAACTGAGCAGAAGCTCCCCACGTCTAGGGGAGATTCACCAGTTGGGAAAAGCACCTTCCGCCAAGTGACGCCATAGGTGTGGCGGCCGACAGAAACATGCTCGGGCAATTTCGCACGTGCGTCCCGAATCCACTTCGAAATAGCCGACATTCTTCGATCCGCCTCTGCCGAATGGCATAGCCGGAAAACACGCATCAACACAACCCAAGAGGAATTGTAATGGCAGTTTCCCGTGAGAAGGAATCGCTTGCCAAGGTGCTCGCGCACGAAGGCGACTATTCAAAACAATAAGAATGATCTTGGTGGCCCAACATTGAAGGGCGTCACCCAGCGCGTCTATGACGCTTGCTGGGTCGGCAAGGGCCAGACAAAGCGCTCGGTCAAAAGCGTCACGACCGACGAGCTGAACGAGATTTACGACCGGCTCGTTGCCGCGAACGGCTTCTTCTTCCCGGCGGAATTTTTGTGGTCGCCGTTCGCGGTAGCGGGTGGTCGAACTTCAATGCCGGCATCAAATTACTTGGTCGTGCCCAGCGTTCGGCTCCCGCGTTCCGCCGCGAAAACCATCAGGTCCTCGACGGGGAATTCAACGTAGTACTGGCCGGACGGAAGGGCATCGCGGGAATAAGTCCGGACCGTCAGGTCATTGCCTTCGAAAATCACCTCGTGCCGGTCGCCGAGGAAAAGGCTCTCGACGCAGGTCATGGCAATACGCCCCGGACCGTCCTTCCCGGACCACGTCACCCGCTCAAGCCGGACGAGTGCGGTGACTTTGGTGCCGACGGTCAGCTCCTCCTGAGCATTGCCCACGAGATGGATGCCGTTCGCGACAATTTCCGCACGGTTGCGCTTGATGGCGGCGACCACGCCGTCAAGGCGATTGCTGGCGCCCATAAACTCTGCTGCAAACAGACTCTTCGGCCTGTTGTAGATTTGTTTGGGCGTTCCGTCCTGTTCGATCTGGCCGCCATTGAGCAGCAGGATGCGGTCGGCGAGCGCCATCGCTTCGACCTGGTCATGGGTGACGCACAGTGCCGATAGGCCGAGATTGGTGATGAGGCGACGCAACCAGATCCGCGCTTCCTCGCGCAGCTTGGCGTCCAGATTGGACAGCGGCTCGTCGAGCAGGATCACGTTCGGCTCGTAGACCAGCGCGCGGGCCAACGCGACGCGCTGTTGCTGCCCGCCGGAGAGCTGGTGCGGATAGCGCTCACCTAGTTTGCCGAGGCCTATGCTGTCCAAAGCCTTCTGGACGCGGCTGGCAAGATCCGCCCGAGACACTTTGCGCAGCTTCAGCGGATAACCCACATTCTCCGACACCGTCCGGTGCGGCCACAGCGCATAGGACTGGAATACCAGCCCGAGACCGCGCGTTTCCGGCGCCAGATTGATGTTCTGCTCCGCGTCGAAAAGCGGCCTGTCACCGAGCAGTATCTTGCCGCGGTTGGGTGTTTCCAGACCAGCGACCGCTCGCAAGAGCGTCGTCTTGCCGGACCCGGAGGCGCCGAGCAAGGCGACAATCTGGCCTGGTTCGACCGAGAAGGACACACCTTTCAGGATCTCGAGGGTGCCGTAACTGAGGCGCAGGCCGTCTATGATGATGTCAGTCATTGAGGCGGACTCCAAAGCGCATCGCTACGGCGAGACCGGTCACGATGATGACGGTGTTGATGACGGCGAGAGCGGAGACCAGATCGATCGCGCCGGTGCCCCACAGGGAAACCATGAGCGAGCCGATCACTTCGGTTCCCGGCCCGAGCAGATAAACGCCGGTCGAATATTCACGCGCGAAGATCAGGAAGATCAGCAGCCAGGCCGAGAACATCCCGCCACGGATGAGCGGCAGCGTGATGTCCCTGGCGACCCGGCCTTCGCTGGCGCCAACTGACCGGCCGGCTTCCTCGAGTTCCTTGCCGATCTGCAGGAGCGTTCCGGAAATCAGTCGCATGCCATAGGCGAACCAGACAATGGTATAGGCAAGCCACACCGAGATCATCGTGGCACGCAGGGGCGCGATCGGCTTGAAGAACAGAAAGATCCACAGCATGGCGAGGCCAGCCACAATACCCGGCATCGCCCGCGGTATCATGGCCACGTAGTCGACGACTTTGGTCAGGGGTGCGTTCGAGCGGTGACCGGCGAGTGCCACGGCGGTATAGGCCGCGATCGAAGCCGCACCGCCGATGACCGCAACACCGACCGTGTTGACAATGGCGCTGACGACATTCGGATAGTCAGCGAGATCGCGATAGTGATCTAACGTCAGCACCTCGAAGATGTTCACCCCGACGCCCCAGCTTGTCACCAGCGAGCGAATTGCGACGCCGCCCACCGGTATGATCACCGTGGCCGCGAACCATGCCACTACGAGCGCGAAGGCCGGCCAGCGAAGCGCGCCCAGCCGAATGGGGTTGTGCCGGCTGCCCTTGCCCTTGACAGACACATAGCGGCTGGCATTGCGCAGCATGTAGCGCTGCAGCACCACCAGCGGAAGCGCGATCATGATGATCGCCACCACCACTACGGCCATCAACTGGTAGGAAGGAACCCCGAGCTTGTTGGTGAGCTTGTAGAGATAGGTGGCGAGAACTAACACCCCTTCCGGATCGCCAAGCACCAGTGGCAGGCCGAAAAGTTCGAAACCAAGGAAGAACACTAGAACCGCCGCATAAAGCACCACCGGCATCACCATGGGCAGCGACACGCTGGCGGCGACGCGCCAGGGGCCGGCGCCGACGATGCGTGCCGCCTCTTCCAGGTCGGCGCCGACATTGCGCAGCGCCGCCGACGCATAGAGATAGACATGCGGGACATGGGTGAGCCCGGCGATAATCGCGATCGATGTCACCGAATAGACATTCCAAGGCACGTAGCCAATCACCGACTTGACCGCCAGCGAGACGAAGCCGACTGGTCCCAACGTCATCACATAGCCGAAGGCCAGCACTACCGCCGACATGAACACCGGGATGAGGATGATCGGCTCCAGCCAGCGCTTGCCCGGCACGTCGGTACGCACGATGATGAACGCCAGCAGGATTCCCACCGGAACGGCGATCAATGTCATCCCCACCGCGAGCTTGAGCGAAGTCGTCAGCGCCAGCCAGAAATCCGCATCTGCAAGGATGAAGCTATAAGCCTTCAGCGACAGATGCGCGGTCTTCTGGAAGAACGGGCCGGACAGAAAACTCTGGTAGATGATCAGCGTTACCGGCGCCAACACCACCAGGATGGCGAGGAGATTGGTGCTGACACGAAAGACGCGGAAGGGCATGATCGCCTCGAACAAAGCCGGGGGCCGTCCGCTAGCAAGAGCGCAAGCGCGCCGTTCCGATGGTTCTTAACAGCAAGAAAGGCGGAAGAGCCGATTGTGGCGGCACTCCCGATCAGGCGATTACTCGCCCTTCATGGCTTTCTGCCACTCGTTGAGGAACGCCAGCCGTGTCGTCTCGTCCAGGCCTTCGAGCAGTTTGTCGTCGAGCGCGATCGGATGAACATTTTCGCCGGCAGCGGCCTTTATGGACGCCAGCGTGGTTGCCCCCTCAACGTCATCACGAACGGCATAGAGCTTGATGTCGTTGGCGATCAGCTTCTGCGCGCGCGCCGACAGCAGATAGTCGACGAACAACTTCGCCGCATTGGGATCCTTGGCTTCCGCTGGAATGACCGTGGCGCGGGTGGTCACTAAAACATAATCCTTGGGGATTATCACACCAAGGTTCTCGTCCTTGGCCTGTTTGGCGAGGCCATACGAGCCGAAGATGCCGTAGGCGATGGAATGTTCGCCAGACGTGACCTTCTCAATCATCGAGCCGGCGGAGCTATAGAGCTTGATATGGGCCTTGCCAAAAGCCTTGTTGAGCGCCCAGGAATCGGTCCAGGTCTTGGCGTCCTGGTTGTAGAAATAGAAGCCGACCCCGGACTTTTCCGGATCGTAGGACGCGATCTTGCCGTCGTAATCGGCGGTCTTGCCGGTCATCAGCTTGAGCAGATCGGCGTGGCTTGCGGGAACATCGCCTTCAGGCACGAGACGCTTGTTGTAGACGAAAGTCACCGGGTCGGCTGTGGCACCATAGATCATGCCCTTGTACGACGCCCAGGCCGGAACGTGAGCCGCCTCGACGGATTTGTACTCCTGCGCATAACCGTCTGCGGCAAGTTTGATCTGCAGATCCGGAGCCGAAGACCAGGCGACATCCGCCGTGCCTTGGCCCGAAGCGGTTTCGGCAATGACGCGATTGTAGAGTTCGGTCGAATTGAGGTCGGAATATTCTACGGCAATCCCGGGGAACGCTGCTTCGAAATCCTTGAGCAAGGGCTGGACCAGCGCCGCATCGGTCGTCGAATAGATGCTGAGGTGTCCTTCCGCGGTGGCGGCGGCCACCAGATCCTTGTAGTTGTCCGGATACCCGGCGGGAATTTCGGCAGCGGGGGCAAGCGTCGCGAAAGCGGCTGACAGCGAAAGCACGGCCGTCATCGTCGCAAGACGATTTTTCATTGAGGTCTCCTCCAAGTTCGCCTAAATCGTACCTCCTCCAGGCACAAAAGGCGAGTATCATCCTGACCTGTCACCAACCTGTCACGGCAATGTAGAGGTTTGCTCAGCCGACTTGGGCCCGATGGGTCGTGCTCAGTTTCTCGACGACAGCCGGATCGGCCACATCGACATATCGCTGAGATTGTGGAAATTTTGGAGCGGCATCCTGCGGGGTCACGGTCGCTGGCCCTGGGCACCGATCATCGACTTGCTCCAATCTTCGATGAAGCGGCGGCGCAGCGCCTCGTCCTGTACGGCAAGTAACGCAGGGCCGATGCGAATGGCGCGCGCGATACCAGACTCGCCAAGTGTTTCCGGGCCGTCCGCTCCGTCAGGCAATTGCCCATTCTCGGCGAAGAAAAAGGAACTTTCCCTCGCGACTTTCTGTCCCCGGGCTGACAGAAGGTAGTCGAGAAATCGTTTGGCAAGGGCCATACTCGGTGCCGTCTTCGGAATGAGCGCGCCACGACTGAGTATCAGCGCATAGTCCCGCGGGACAACGACCCTTAAGTCGGAATTGTCCCTGGCCGCCGCATAGGCGTATGACCCGATCATATTGTAGCCAATATACAGGGTCCCGTTTGCAACGTCCTGAAGGGTCTCCGCGGTGCAACAACGAACCACGGTTTCCGCTCGGCTCATGCTTTCCAGAAGCCGACCGTAGACCGCGGTCGTCTGCCGCGCATCACTGAACGCCAATAGGTAGCCGATGCCCGAAAGCCGGATGTCGAACGTTCCGACCCGCCCACGATAAAAATCGAGCCGCCGCCTAAGAAGATCGGCGAGTTCGATGTGGGTGCGCGGTACGTCGCCGGACGGCACGAGGCGGGCGTTGTAGACGAAGACGGCCGGTTCGTAGGTAAAGCCGAATACTTCGTCGCGCCAGTTTGCCCAGTCGGCGACATGCGCGGTTTCCGCCGACACGTGCGGCGCCGCGCAGCCGTCATTGGCGAGCTTCACGAGTTGGTCGACCGACGGCGACAACAAGATGTCGCCCAGCACCGCGCCCGTCCGACAGGCTTCGCTGGCACTCTTTTGCAAGTCGTTGGTGACATATTCAACATAGTCGACTGCAACGTTGGGGAAAACGGACTGAAAGTCCCGGATCAGGGGTTCCATCGCCACCAGATCGGTCGCGGCGTGGATCGACAGTCGATCCTTCTCCGGCTGTGGCGAAGGGAAAAATGCGCTGCTTCCTTCAGCAGCTCTTGCCGCCTGATCGACGCACAAAAGGATTGCAGCCAGTAAAGTGAATGCCCGCAATGCTCTCGCTATCATCCTGCCTTCTCTCTGGCGATGGGCAACGTCAAGGTGACGGTGAACCCTTGCGTGCGCTTCCCGCCATCCTCGCTTTTCTCGCGAAAGGTCAGCGCGCCACCGTGAGCCGCCGCCACCTCCGACGCGATGGCGAAACCCAGACCTGCGCTGCCGTCGTGAGATTTGGACGTTTCGAAGCGCTGCGTGACTCGCTCCCACTCGCTCGACGGAATGCCCTGTCCGTCATCCTCGACCTCGACATGGGCAAGCGTACCGTCGCTGCGTACCCTGACCTCAAGGCGCGACATCACTCCGTGGCGCAGGGCATTGTCGATGATATTGACGATCGCTTCACGCAGGCTGACGGCGTCCGCAAGCACGACAGGTTCATCGTCAGGCGCCTCGAAGGAGACGATGATGTCCGAATCGATAGTTATCGGAACCGCCGCACGGAAAGCGCGCCGTGCGACGTCTGCAAGGTGGTGCGGCTGAAGCTGCACGGAATCGGCACGATGGATGACCATGGCGTGGCTGAGCAACTGGTTGGTCAGGCGCGCAAGTTCGCCGGCGCGCTGCTGTACGCGATCGAGATGCTGGCGGCTCGACTTGTCCAGCTTGGCTTGACTCAACAGATCGAGCTGCGCGGTAAGTGCCGTCAGCGGCGTTCTGATCTGGTGCGCCGCGTCGGCGATGAAGCGCTGCAGGAGTTTCACGCGCTCGTCGAGCCGACTCATGAAATAATTGATGGAAGTAACGAAAGGCCGCAATTCTCGCGGGACGACGACTGTCACGGGCGTAAGGTCTTGTGGATCACGACGGCGAAGCGTCGCTCCCAGATGCTTGACCGGTTGCAGAGAATAGCGAATGGCCACCATCGCCCCAGCCAATGCCAATATGCTCATGATTACCAGGAGGACGGTCGCTCTGAGCGTCAACTCCCCCGCGAGCGCACTGCGCGCTTCCGTGGTCTGCCCAACGATGACATGCGCCCAACCGGATACGGCGGGATCGGATAGAGCGCGAGCCACCACCGCTATGCGGACCGGTTCGCCGCGATAACGCGCCGATTCCAATACCGGGACATCGTGTATTGCTGCCAAATCAACTTCTGTTTGCAGATCGGCATAACCTGTCAGCGTCGCGCCGGAAGGATCGATCACGCGATAGAAGATGCGGTCGCGGCTGGCGAGGCCCAGGAGCTCAAAAGCCGATACCGGCAAGTTGACGATGAGTGAACCGGATTCAACCGTAAGGCTGTCCGCCATCTGGATCGCCGCACCTAGCAGAAGCCGGTCATAGGCGTCATCGGCGGCGGTTCGCGCGTAGTACCACGCCGCACTCACCAGAAGAGCCGCGCCCAGGCCCAGCACCAGCGAGATGCGGACCGCCAGGCGCGTGAAAAGGGAAGGCTCAGCCGGTATCATCGGAAGCCAGCTGATATCCCATGCCCCGCACGGTGACGATCTGCGCCTTGGCGCCTTCCAGCTTCTTGCGCAGCCGGCCGACATAAAGTTCGATCGCGTTCTGATTGACCGGCTCGTCAAACCCAAAAAGCTGATCGATAAGTTCATCCTTGCTGAAGACGCGACCTGGCCGCGACGCCAGTATCTCAAGCAACGTCATTTCGCGTCGTTTCAATTGCACCTCGCGCCTGCCTACCCGGACCGAGCGGCTGGCGCGGTCGAGCACGACATCGCCGCACTGAACGATGTTGGTCGCCTCGCCGCTTTTCCGCCGCAGCAGAACACGGGCGCGCGCTTCCAATTCGCGGAAATCGAACGGTTTGACCAGATAGTCGTCGGCGCCGATATCGAGCGCGCCAACGCGGTCCTCTATCTCCGAACGGGCCGTCAACATCAGAACTGGGGTCGTCTTTCTTGCCTGCCGGAGCCTTCGAACGATTTCGAACCCGTCGAGGCCGGGCAACATGACATCGAGTATGACGAGATCGTAGCTGGTGAAACCGAGGATTTCTGCGGCAGCACGACCGTCCGTCTCCCAATCGACCGCATGGCCGATCGTTTCGAAGCGGCGGCTGATTGCCTCGCCAACGTCGTGCGTGTCTTCGACGAGGAGAATTCGCATGACGGAGCATTTGCACGGAAGCAGTAGCCTATCAAGCGTCGCGCTCGACAGCATCTGCGGATATCAGCTGTTCAGCTTCCAATCATCCGAACGACTGGCTGCGCCATGCCGTCTGCCTTCATTTTGATCTGCGTATACACTGTCGGCCGACGAGGGCGCATCAGGCGAGACAGGATGCCCGGATTGTCGTGACGACAAAATGCAAGCTACGATGTCGACTGTCGTTCTCGCAAAGACACGGTGAACTTTTCGCCTGCATCTTGTTGTCGTTGGCGTCGTCATTTTCATCTTTTGCCTGGTTGCTTGGCAGCGCCCTCCGTTTATCCTCGCAAACGCGGCAGTCTTGGTGGCGATTGTGCCGTTGGTCATGTGTGACGCGGCGGTTTGTTGACTGCGTTGCGCCCTTCCGGATAGCCTTTGGAACAGCTTGGCCTAGCAAATGGCTGGGTCTCGCCTGAATTGAAGAAAAACTCGCCAATTTGTCCAAGGTGTTAGTGCAGCATTGCCCTACCTTATCGCCGCTTGGAGTGTGATCGGCAATCGTGGTACCGCAACGCCGGGAGGCGACGATGCGTGTCATTTTCCGATGTGATCCGATGTTGATCGAGCATTTGCCACGCCCGATCCTCGCGCGCGGTGCTCTACCGGATTGGCTGCGCGCAATGCCCGCCACTGCCTATTCGGCGATCCACGGCCGCGACATTCGCACGCTCAAGCAGTGCCCGCCCGTTATCGATGCGATGACCTATGGCTTCATGATCCTCCTGCCGTGCGACGTCGTCGTCGACAAAGGGACCTTTTCCTGGGACTGGCACATTCCAGACCCGGTCAGTGAGAACCACCCCCGAGCGCCTTTGAGCTTCCACACGCCGGGGCAGCTCGCCGGCAGCCCGTTTGCCACTCCCGGTCAAGCCGCTATCAAATTCAACAGCTTCTGGACCATACAGATCGAGGACGGCTGGTCGCTCTTCGCGAAGCATCCGGTCAATCGCGAGGATCTTCCCTTCAGGCTGGTGACTGGCCTGGTGGATTCCGACCGGTTCAGCGATGGGGGCATCAATTTCCCGGCGATCTGGACGGAGCCCGGATTCTCTGGCGTGCTCAGGAAAGGAACTCCAGTCGCGCAGTGCTTTGCGGTTCCGCGGGCCGCGCCGCAGCTCGAATACGAAGTGTTCGACGAAAAGCGACAGGCATCCTATGCGCAGACGGTCGCCGATGTCCTGTCAACGCCCGGCGTCTACCGCAAGCGGTTTCGCGCCAGGCGGGGACGCTCCGCCAGCGAGTGAGCGACGCAGCGCTTTCTCATCAAGCCACAGCCGGCCCCTTGGCGCCGACGTCAGCGCCATGGCGATGACGCTGAAGGTGGATGAGCTGAGACCATAGGCTAATGAATACGCTGCCATGGCCTCGTCGAGGTCGCCGGTTTCCTGCAGGACGACACCCAGATTGACAGCCGCTTCCGGGGCGCCGGGCTCATCTCAAGCACGCGTCGATAGGCCTGTGCAGCGCTGCCGAACTTGCGCATGTCCTGACGTACCAGCCCGAGGTCGAACCAGGCCGACAGATGCCCGCGGCCAGCGACTGCGCGTTCGAGCAGACCTTCCGCCTCGACAGCCGCTCGGCGCTGCCATGCAAGGCGCCCGAGGCGCGCCGCTGCCTCCCCGGATTTCGGATCCCGTTGCAAGACAAGTGTCCAGGACGCGCTCGCCGCAGGGGCATCGCCTGCTTGATCGAAGGTGCGTGCCCGTTCGACGAGCATTTCCGCCTGAGATGACAGTCTTGCCGCGCGGTCCAGGAACTGAAACGCCGCTTCAAACCTGCCTTCGGCCCGGGCAATCCGGCATGCCAGTATCAAGGCGGGCGCATAGTCGGGTCGAGTGGCAAGGCTTGCTTCGATGCGCGCACGAGCCTCCGGCAGATCTGCCTTGGCGAACAATACAGCCGCCAGAAGATGGCAAAGCGCCGGGTCGCCTGGGTGCTGCTTCAGGCCCAATTCGCACACATCGATCGCTTGGCGATGATTGCCGGAATTGAACGCGGCCAAAGCGCGGCGGATCAGATCGTCACTATCGTTTTGATTGGTGCGCATTATGCTTGGACGCTCACTGGCAGTCATGTCCGCAAGGGGCCGATGTCGATTCCAGTCATGTTTGGCGGGACCACTTGCCACAGAGCAGAGAGTAACCGACTTGGAGCCTCGCTTGCCACCAATCCGCCCCAACTGCTACTCCCCTTCCCTTAAGCAGACACGTGCTGGTCACGACCATTCTATGAGCGCGCTTGTGCATATTGTTTGCTCGCAAGGGATATCGATAGACGTTCGCCAAAACCCAGCAAAAGCGGTCTGATGCTGACCAACTTTTCCGGCGTAAATCTGGTCAGCGGCCCAGAAACAGCCAGCGCTCCGATCAAGCCCTCGCTGCCTGAAAAAACCGGTACGGCCATCGCAGCTGTTTCGGAATCTCCCTTCCCGAGCGATATAAACGGAATCTTCGCCATAAGAGCTGTTCGCGTCCTAGGCTTAGCCGTACTGAACCGTGCAAGCACTTGGCCAGCTGCGTGACCGTCAAGCGAAAGCACATCACCCTCTCGGATTTGATCACGGATCAAATGACGACAGTCTGCGCGAAATAGGCAAATTCCGTCATTTCCCTCCTTTCGAAAAAACGATGCGCTTTCACCCGCCTGTTCGACAAGGCTCAAAAGGAGAGGCCGAACGAATGCCTCTATCTTAAAACGACGACGGTAGAATGAGGCCAATATCATCGGCGTATGGCCGACAGCAAAGCGCTTGTCCGCCATGCGAACAATGTAGCCACTGCGGACAAGGGATTCCGTTAACCGAAGGATCGTGCTTTTGTATAGGCCCGTTCTAGAAGATATCTCAGCCAGGCTTAAACCCTCGTCATGCTCTGTGAAGCACCCGAGGATCGAAAGCGCGCGATCGACAGCTTCAACCCCTCCCGCTCTTGTGTCAGCTTGCTCCACCGCCTGATGGTTCACGCGTTTGGTTCCTTTGAACGCCAAAGCTCAGTTGCGAAGTCGGGTCCTGATCACGTCCCCACGTGCTCAGCTTTGGAGTACCTCGCTCGCGAAAAGCAAAGTGCCATTTCATCATTCAGCATATTATCCTGTCGGTAACTGAAAATCCTACACGATCGTGGAAAAAGAGGACCTACTGCATCTTCAAATGTCGCGTCCTGTCGGACATGATGTGGGGGACACAATACTGGCGCGTCGGGTGCTCCAAGTTGTGTCGCAGCCTCCCCAGCATCCAAGTTGGCTGGTATCCTGATTTAGCAGGATGGTCGCGGAGCGTGGTTTCCCCGGCGCGGATCGTGAACCGCTGGGTTGCGGCCACATCATCGCCTACCGCTACTGTTCAAACAATGCTTGCGAGCGGCACTGCGCTCATGGCAACAAGCAGGCCAATCGTCATTTGCCATCTCTGTTCCTGGATGCCTGCCATTATAGCCACAGTCGTTCAGGACGGAATCGGCGCGGCGCAAGATCGCCTTGGATAGGCAGTAACAACCCTCGGTCGTCTGAGTTTTTGTAGGCTGAAATGGCTGGCTTGAGTGTGACACGCATTGGGCCAATGGTCGACGGCGATCGAAATAACGGGGTTGAGGTCTGATGAGCAAAATTGCCTTACTTCCTCTGGCGACGTATCCGGAAGCGAATTCCACCAAAATCGCATCAAACGCAATCGCGGTGGTCAAGCACGTTGGTGCCGCACTTCATGCATTGACGATCAATGTCGATATTCCGGGTATTTCCAATCCGGTTTCGCGATACTTGATCGATCTTCCCGAAATGATCCGGGAGACAGAAGCGACCAGCCGCAAGCATGGGCTCGATTTGCTGGAGGCATTGAAAGCTGAAGCGGCACGCGTCGGATCGCTCCTCACAACCGAGCAGATTGCTGTTCAGCCAGCATCTATCGGCGATGTTGCGGCAACTCAGTCACGCTATTTCGATTTTGCTTTGATTGGGTTGGAGCCAAATAACCAGACTGCGCGCATGACCGTTAATGCGGTCCTGTTTGGTTCGGGTCGCCCAACCATAATTCTGCCGGAAGACGCAAACGTTGGTGCGATCGATCATGTCATCATCGCTTGGGATGGTAGCCGCGTTGCGGCCCGGGCCGTTGCCGATGCGCACGCGTTTCTGCAATGTGCCTCAAAGATAACGGTACTGACAGTGACAGACGAAAAGTCGCTGCGCGATATTGGCGAACGCCTCGCCCTGAGCCTGAGAAAGCGTGGCTTTCCCGCTGAGGGGATCTCAATCGACCTCGAAGATCGCCCCATTGGCGTTACGCTTCAGGCGCGCGCTGTCAGCATGGGCGCCGATCTGCTTGTTATGGGTGCATACGGCCATTCCCGGATGAGAGATTTTGTCGTGGGTGGAGCAACCAAAAGCGTTCTTGGCGATCTGCGCCTGCCTGTCCTTTTGTCGCACTAGAAATCTGCCCGAGAGTTGTCGGCGGCGGGTTGGCTACTACGATTGTGCCAGCGGCGCACTGTATCAGGTTCTAAACTAGCCCAAGACGAAACTGCCGGATTGCTCGTGAGTTGCCGATTGTTTTGCCTTCGATATCGAACTCGACCTGAACCGGGAGCATAGCCGTTCGCGGCACCTACGATTGATTCCTGCCCCTGCCAGAGGCCGACAATGACGGTCCGCCTTTGGTGCCCATCACGTCCGCGCCTGCAACCACTTGAGGCCGAACTCGCACAGAGCCAGAAGTCTGGGGCTGAGCGAACACTAGATGATGTTGGCAGTCTCAAACGTCAAGACGGGCATCTCGCAGAGGCACACTGCTTGCATTTGGCGAACGTCTATCGATATCAGAACGAAGTAAACTGGCACGAAGGCGCGCTCATAAAAAGCGCCGAAATTGCCTGTCGTGTGCGAATGGCTAGGCGAGGTATGGTGTGTGCCGATAACCATGCGGTTTGAAAACCGGGACGGATGGTCTATGCAGCGCGTCGTTCTGCAAACCACATATTTGAAGGACAAGGTGGCGTTTCGCACGCGCCTTTACGGCTTGACTGACTAGAACGAAATGAGCCGTCATTTCGTTCTAACTTATTGTTTTGGCGCATGATGTCATCCAAAAAGTCTGCAACTTTTTGGCATCATGCTGAAGGGGTGAACGAGAGCCATGCTTGATCCGATCGTGAATTTCTTCACCCGCATCTTCCAGTGGATCGGCCGCGGCATCGGCCTCGCCTTCGGCGTGATCCTTTGGCCGTTCCTGTGGGCCGGGCGCTGGTACACACAGCGCGGCTGGATCCTGAAGGCGGCGGTCGGCCTCGCGCTGCTGGTTCTGATCGGTCTCTACGCCAATTTCTTCTACGCCACCCAGTGGTGGAACAAGTTCGATCCCAACTACGTCGACAAATACACCTTCGAGAACCGCAACATTTCCGCCGGCGAACAGGTCGCGGCCGGCGCTGGCACCGAAACCGCCAAGACCTGCGGCAATTCAGGTATCGCCCAGGTCGCGGCCGACCTCACCGATTTCAACGTCAACCAGAATGCCTGGATCTCGTCGATGATCCTCTACAAACTCGGCCTGTTCGGCATCGACTGGGACCACACGCCGTTCATGGACAACAAGGCCTCGTTCCAGCGGGGCATCAACCAGGCGGTGCGGCGCACCTCCACCGAGCTTGCCGACAATCTCGGCCGCGTGCGCACCACATCGCAGATCGACACCGACCTACAGGATGCGCGCGGCAATCTGCAGTTCGATGAGGAAACCTGGTATTTCGGCCTCAACCCGTTCGGACCCAAGACGCCGACGCCGAGCTATTATCGCGACGCGGTTCGCAAATTGCGCTCCTTCAATGCTCGGCTGGCCACCTGCCAGGCGACGTTCGATGCCCGAGCCGACAATCTGAAACAGTATATCGACCGCATCTCCTCCGACATCGGCTCAACCTCGGCGATCCTCAAGGAACGCGCCGAGAACCACAACAATGGCTGGTTCGACTTCCGCGCCGACGACCGCTTCTGGTTCTCCTATGGTCAGCTCTATGCCTATTACGGGCTGATGAAGGGCGCCCAGGCCGATTTCGAGGACGTGATCAAGGAAAAGCACCTGCAGAACCTGTGGGACACCATGGATGCGCAGTTCGTCTCGGCGCTGCGCATCCTGCCCTTAATCATCGCCAACGGCCGCGAGGACGGCTGGCTGCTGCCGAACCACCTAACGACAATTGGCTTCTACATGTTGCGCGTGCGCTCAAACATGATCGAGATTAGCAACGTTATTGCGCAGTAACTCGCTGCCACCGACCCAGTTTTGTGAACGGTGAAATTCGCCCAGAACCGAATTTTCAGCACGCCTCCTGGGTGGGTGTCTTGACGAGTAATGGCCTTCATCCGGGAAACTGGTTGTGCTCGCAGGCCTGACCAAGTCCGCACCATCGCTACACGGATCGACCTTGCCTTTGCGGAACAGGAGGCGGTCGTGAGGTCCGGCTAAACTGCTTGACAAAATTGGACCCGTCCCGCGGCGTGCCTTGTCGAACCAAAGCCCGTCGCCGAAATCGCTCTGCTGTTGAGAATCTAATGCAACTCCAGCTCGAATTCGACCCAGGCGTGACGACTATTGTTGAGGGCGACGATCTTGAGGGGAATGAAACCCGCGGCGTAGTTGCCAAAGTGCCCGAAGGGTTGAACCGGCCGGATGGTCCGTATGGTCAGGGCTACGGGATCAACCGATTCAAGTTCCCCGGTGACCACGATGGGGGCGCCCCTCGTTCCTGCTCCCGAGACTGAAATGACCCGTAATCCGCCGAGTTCGTCAGAAAAGGAGTAGGCGCCCGCTTCAAAGATTCTGGGCCGTGTGCCATCCGCTCCGGCGTGGTGTCCGCTTGCTGTGAGCATGGCTTGATATTCGGGTTGACGGGTGGTGCCACATGGCGCGAAGTATGGACGACAATCGCGCGGCGCATACTGGAATGGCTCACGCGAGGCGGTCTGATGGCAGGCTCGGCGGTGTCGATCGAACCGCTACCCGATAGGTCGACGCAAAACCGCGGAGAGATTGTCACTGCCGGCGATGTGCGCGAGAGGACTTACCGATGTTCGGACTTGGCATGACCCACCTGGTGGTCATCTTTGTGGTGGCGCTCGTTGTTTTCGGACCAGAGGAGCTTCCAAAAGTAATGCGATCGGCGGGGGCAATGATGAAGACATTCAATCGGATCGCTGGTGATTTTCGAAAGCAGTTTGACGACGCCGTACGACAAGCCGAGAAGGAACTCGACCTGCAGGAAACCCGCTCGGTGCTAAAGAATTCAATGGAAAGTGTATCGCAAAGCGCTGATAAGGCCATCGAAGGGAAGGATAACGATCGCAATCCGGCTGCTGAACAGAGCGCTGACTCAAAGTTGGCGTCCACCGCATCCAACCGGTGATCTGACACCAAAAGGGCGACAGCCCGCTTGAACGAAACCATCTCAAGGAGTCAAACAGCGGCTCCACCGATACCATCCCGGTTCCGCCGAACGCAGCCTCAGTCTCCAAGCCTCGTGAACGACATTTCGGCTGCTACATACCCGGTTGCAGGTCGCAGTTCCTCCATCATTGTCGTCCAGAAGCTTTGATATTGTTGGCAATCTTGCGCTGCCGGTTTCCGCTACCCATGACCATCCAACGCCATTTGTGGGGCCTTTTGGCTCGGGACAGGGTCCTCCGGGCACTGCTGACATTGTTTGTAACGGTGTCGGCCAGTAGCGTCGGCTCCGCTCCCGCGCATCGCAACGCGCTCTGGCAGGTTGTGCAGACTTGCGCTTTTGCCGCGGCGCATCTTGGCAGCGCCTTCCCTTGCGAGGAAGTGGTCCTGCCCAAACAGGGCCCACCTGGGTCGGCTCTCATCAAGTCGCCCCGATTTCGGACCGAGTTTCTGTTGATGCCACTTGCGGCTGTTGCCGGTATTGAAAGCCCGCCGGTCCGTGAGGAGGACAGTGCCCAACTCTGGCATCGGGCATGGGAAGTTCGAAACAGGGTTTCGGCGAGCCTTGGACGATATCTGCCACGAACGGCGGTTGCCCTGGCGGTGAATTCCAGAACTGCGCGGTCCCAGGATCAGTTCCACATCCACGTCGATTGCCTTGCAGCATCGGTAGAAAAGAAACTCGCCTCGACCGGGCCGAAGACCGAAGGCCCATGGCAGCTGTTCCCCCTGGCGCTGATGGGAAAACGCTACTGGATCAAGGCGGTCGATCGGCCGGATTTGGCAGCCACCAACGTGGCCGGCATTGTTGCTGCCGGGTTGCCGCAGGCTCGGCGCGCCATGCATCGGGTAAATATCGTCGTTGTTGGGGCCGAACTGGCCCATGCCAGGCCAGGGTTTTACATTCTGGCCAACTGGGAGCACTCCGCCGCCGAGCGCCTTTTAGATCACGACTGCACTTCGCGATGAGCGCCACGAGGTATTTGGAAAGGCCAATGGCCGCACCTGATACCGTCACCCCTTGAAAGCTGGTATCGACGTTATTTTGGGGAACCAAGATTCCGGGATTACGGACCTATGATCACTTATTTCCAGGCGATCGTTTTGGGGCTTTTGCAGGGTTTCGCCGAACTCTTTCCATTTCGAGCTTGGGACAGACCGTTCTGATCCCTGCCCTGCTTGGCTGGCCCGTCGACCGATCGAGCGTTGCATTTGTCGCCTTTTTGGTGCTGACGCACCTGGCGACGGCTCTCGTGTTGCTGGGCTTTTTCTGGCGCGATTGGCTAGGCATCATCGGTGGTGTTCTCCGCTCCCTCAAACAACACGAGATCCGCGCCGATGACACCTATGCCAAGCTGGGATGGCTTCTCATCGTCAGCACCATTCCGGCCGGACTCCTTGGGCTTCTGTTCGAAGAGCGACTGAAGCAGCTCTTTGCAGCCGCGACACTCGTCGCGGCTGTGCTCGTACTGAATGGCCCAATGCTCTATGTCGTCGAAGTGTTGCGTTCGCGCGGCGCGACTGAAGGTGCCCACGATGACGGGAAGCTTGCTGCCCTTTCATGGATCCAAGCCGTCATCATCGGCATCACGCAATGTTTCGCATTGATACCGGGATTTTCTCGCACCGGACTGACCATGAGCGGTGGGCTCGCCTGTGGGCTTTCTCACGAGAACGCCGTCCGCTATTCATTCCTGCTGGCCACCCCAATCATCCTGGCGGCTGCCGTGCTCAAGGTCCCCGATCTTTTCACAAATGGCGGCGCAGGATTGGGTCAGGCGGTTGTTGGCGCCTTGTGTGCTGGCGGAACCGCATTTCTTTCAATTCGCTTTCTGCTCAAATACTTTGAAACGGACACGCTCAAGCCATTCGCGTACTATTGCATCGGCGCTGGAGCCGCAGCCTTGCTCTATCTGGCGCTTTAAGCTTTCTTGGGGTCGCTCCGAAACCATGCGAACGCGAACAGCGCAAGATGTTCGCCACGGCGGTCGCGCGAATAGTGGAACAGCGCGGCGGGCGTATCGGCGCCGCCGAAGGGCCGGTCGTCGCGGGCATAGACCCACAGCCTGCCGATATCGGTCTTGCCCTTGGCGAGGACCGGCACGTTGTGTCGTCGCCGTGCAATCGGTCGGCGGCGAGAACATGAGCCTCGATCCGGCGATAGAGGGGCATGAGCGCGAAAGTGGCCGCGCCAACTTGGTCGGCGAGCGTCGACAGGCTCAGTGGCACGCCCTCGCGAGCGAAACGTTCAGCCTGGCGGGTTAAGCGTTGATGCTGGCCGTACTTGTCGAACAGCAGCATGGCGAGCAAGCCAGGACCTGCCCAGCCACGCGGCACGACATGGAACGGCGCCCGCGGCTGGGTGATCGTCACAGTTCCGGCACGAGAACTTCTCGCGCACCGTCTGGATGACCTTCCACTGACGCGGGATCACCTCCAGTGTCTCGGTCACGACCTCGCCGAGCTTCGAAAGCCGCGTCCCGCCGCAAGTCGGACACGAACATGGCGCGGGGGATGACGATGCGCTCACGTGTCAGATGCTCGGGAAACGGCTTCTTCACTGGCCGTTTGCGCTCGAAGCTCGAAGACGGTGACACTGGTCGTCCTGGTCGCCGCCGCTTCGGCGGCAAGGTCAACTTCGCTGGCTGTGGCCTCGAGTTCCTCGAGTTGCAATTCAAGTTGGTCCAGGAGCCGGCGGCTGCGCTCGGCGCTGGGGCCATACTGCTCGCGCCTGAGCTTGGCGATCTGCAGCTTGAGGTGCCCGATCAGAGCTTCCCTGGCCGACGCCTTAGCCCACGCGGCGGCAAGTTCGGCGCCCATCGACACAACCAGGGCCTTAAGCGCTTCGACATCGTCCGGCAGGGGCTAAATGGCGGCTTCCATGACCGAAATGAATCAGCACACTGTCTCTCGGTGCAACCGAAAAATGCCGCTTTGGCTGAGGAAATCCGTGTCCTATCCCGCGCTCACCGGACGCCAGCTGTACTGCGGGTTGCGCCAGTCAATCCCGTCGAGCAAACACGCCAGCTGAGCGCTCGTCAGCGACACTGCACCGTCCTTCACCTGGGGCCAAATGAAGCGGCCCTTCTCGAGCCGCTTGGCATAAAGCGACATACCGATCCCGTCATGCCAGATGTCTTTACCAGCGATCCGGCGCGTCCGCGGAAAACGTAGAGATCACCACCGTGGGGATCGCGCTTCAGGTGCTGCTGCACCAGCAAAGCCAGGCCCTGCATGCCCTTCCTCATATCGGTGTGACCCATCGACAGCCACACCCGCGCGCCCGGCGGGATCACCGCAGTGCCTTTACCACTGCCGTAACCAGCGTGGGCGTCGCTCCCGCGAAGATGCTCACCCGGCCGCCCTTTACCACCTCCACGACAATAGCCGGCCGGTGCTCCAGTGGATGGCCGACGTCGTCATCGACAACCACCGCCTCTGTAAGGCACGGGTCCGGGACGTGCTCGCACAGCTTGCGCGCCACGTGTAGATCAGCGGCGTCGAAACGTCATGCCGCTGCGCCACCTGCGTCACACAGGTCTCGGCGAAAACGCCTCCTCCAAAATCTGGCGCCGTTCCGCCTCGTTCCACCGCCGCCGACGTTCGGGGCCTGTGAGCAACGTGATCTGACCCATCAACTGCTCCTAAGTGCGCTCATAAGAGCACGCTTAAGACCACTCGTTCATCACCCGAACAAGGCGCGACACGCCGGATGGATACTCAAAATGCACCCCACCGGTCAAAAGCGGAAACAAGCCGATCGACGACGACAACACCCTATGCCGCCAACGTCACAACATCGAGAACATGTTCGCCAAGCTGAAGGACTAGCGGCGCATCGCGCCCAATTTGACCGCTACGCACACACCGTCTTCTCGGCAATCTGCATCGCAGCCGCCGTGGCCTTCCGTCTTAATCAATGAGCCTGATGCTAGCTGGCCTGTTAACCATCGACGCGACCCGATTTCGTTCGATCGGGCATTGCTCCAATCCTAGATTAGCCCGCGCATCGTGAGTTCAGCCTTCAGATAGGCATAATAGATCGGCGCGGCGACAAGACCCGGCA
This sequence comes from Mesorhizobium sp. C264A, assembly GCF_040324515.1. NCBI lineage: Bacteria > Pseudomonadati > Pseudomonadota > Alphaproteobacteria > Hyphomicrobiales > Phyllobacteriaceae > Mesorhizobium > Mesorhizobium sp. C264A. Next base: position 2,498,640 of record NZ_JAMYVY010000001.1, read on the forward strand.
TACCGAACCAGGCCTCCATGAAAACCATCGCCAGAAGAAGCTCCCAGGCACGCGCGTTGATCCGCGTTCCAATAATCTTGGCGTTCATGAAGTATTCGAGCTTGTGAATGACGATGAGAAAGGTAAGCGAGCCGAGCGCTGCAAGGAAGGAGATGCTGAGGCTGACAACGACGATCACGGTGTTGGAGATCAGATTGCCGATGACCGGCAGAAGGCCGGCGACGAAAGTCAGCGCTATCATCGTCCTGATGAATGGCAGATCGATTCCGAAGGACGGCAAAACAGCGACGAGATAGATCGCCGTTAGAAATGTATTCAACGCCGAAATCCGAATTTGCGAGAACACGATGTTGCGAAAAGCCTTGCTCAGAATTTTGACACGATCCGCCAGCGCGATCGCCAGTGGGCCGGGCTCGCCCGATGGCGCCGCCGAGTTCACCGCGATCAAGCCGCCGATCACCATGCCGACGATAATGTGGACCACCAGGACGCCGACATCTCGCCCGACGAGTTGAAGCTGGCCGGCATGTTCGCGGAGCCACCGGGCCGCGAAGACTTCCAGTTCCTCGATATTCGACGGAAAATAGGCCATCGCCCAGGTCGGGAGATGGACACGCGCGGTATCGATGATCTCGGCCATCTTCTTGAGGAGCGTCACGACGTTCTCCGAACCGCCAGTCAATTGCGACACGCCGCTAAAGATAGCGGCGGCTATCAGGAGCGTGAAAATCAATGCCACCAAGGTCAACGCAAGGCTTTTCGTCAGGCTGTTGGAGACGCCGATTCGATGGAGCATCGGTGCGGCGAAATGAACGAGGTTGAACACGAGAAGGCCCGAAAGCAGTGCCGGTAGTAGGCCGAGCTCGAGAACGGCGACCAGCGCTATAATTGCGAGCAGGCACGACGCGACATAGAACCGTGAGAAAGGCAGCACTTTTCACCTGCTGAAGCAGCCAAGTCCTCTCCGGGTTTCCATTAGCTTTGATACCCGGTGATGCGCAAGCGAACACGCACCCAATACGTGTGTGAGGCTAGCCGCCTACATTTCTTCCCGGTTTGCAGCTTGATGGTTGTCGTTCATACTTTGATCCATGCGACACGGTCCGTGGTCGAATTGGCATGTGCGCCTTCGGAACGCTCGTTCTGCCCGACAAGGCGTGAATCAATCGTCGCGAACGGCAGTAAGAGACATGCGGCTGCCATCCTGCGCGATCATTGATTTAATACCGAGCGAGCCGGCGTCCGCTGGGTAATTTGCTGGCCATGACCTTGTCGATGCGTCTGCCGTCAAGATCGACGACTTCAAACCGCCAGCCGTCCGCTTCGACCGTTTCGCCTGTCGCCGGCAAATGGTGCATGTGCGACAGGATGAAACCGGCAACTGTTTCATAATCGCGATTTTCTGGGAGCTCGATGGCAAGGTGATCACACATCTCGTCAACGGGCATATACCCCGCAAGCAGCCATGACCCATCCTCGCGCTGCACGGCGGCCGTTTCTTCCTCGGCTTCCAGATCGGAACGGAACACGCCTGTGATCGCCTCGAGGATGTCGGCCGGCGTCACAATGCCCTCGAAATGACCGTACTCGTCATGGACCAGGGCCAAAGGCACCTGTGCTCCTTTCAGTGTTGTCAGCACATCAAGCGCATCCGCCTGGTCGTGCACGATCGGCGCATTCTGCAGGTCAGGCCTGAGATCGACCTTCTGCCCATTGAGCATGCCCGCCAGTACCTTGCGGGTCTGCACGACGCCGATCATTGCATCGACCGTACCTTCGGCAATCGGCAGCAGAGAATGCTCCGTCTCGATGATCGCCTTGCGCACTCTCGTTTCTTCCCAGGTAATGTCGATCCAGTCCACATCGGTCCGTGGTGTCATAACGGCGCGCACCGCCCGGTCTCCCAGACGCATGACGCCCGCGATCATCCGGCGTTCGTCTGCCTCGATGGTGCCGTGATGCTCGGCTTCGGCAACCAACATTTTGATTTCCTCATCGGTGACTTTTTCCTTGGACTCGCCTTTCTGGCCTAAGAGCCACAGCAAACCACGACCGGAGAAATCCAGTAAGAACACCAGCGGTGCGCCAATTTTCGCAACGATGGTCATCGCCGGAGCTACACGCATTGCTATGCCCTCCGGATTGCGAAGTGCAATCTGCTTGGGAACAAGTTCTCCCACGATCAGAGAGGCATAGGTGATGACTGCCACTACGATACCGACACCCAAGGCGTCTGCAATGTTGCCGGGCACGCCGCTAGCGGCCAAGACAAATGACAGGCGCTCGCCCAGCGTAGCGCCTGAGAAGGCCCCGGAAAGCACGCCCACCAATGTAATCCCTATTTGGACAGACGATAGGAATTTTCCGGGATCGGCACCAAGCGCCAGCGCACGATTGGCACCCTTCAGGCCTCGTTCGGCCATACCTTTGAGCCTAGCCGGTCGCGCCGAGACAACGGCTAGTTCCGACATTGCAAGCAGGCCGTTGATGCAGATCAGGACGACGACGGTCGCGAGTTCAATGTAAAGCATAGCGAACGTTTAGCATCTGCGAAGCGGGAACGAAAAGGTGCATTCGACCACTATGTTGCAGCGATCCGTAGCAAGGACCGACGGCAGATACACCAATGCGACTGCTTGAGCGGAAGGTCGGACAAGCTCGTACTACTGAACTTGGTGCGCTAAGCCTGGACGGACGGGACCGATCATAACGTTTAGGGTGAAAAGCAACCTTCCAAGGGCGGTACGCTCGATCAACGCGAGACTCGTGTTCGAAGATTCGCAAGGCAACAGGTTGGCCGAGATGCCGGTCCCGCGAACGATTTGCTGGCGTCAGCACCAGCATAGTGACCGATACGTCACACCCAGGGCGCGATCATGCCCGGCGATCGCGGTCATGCGTTGACAACCGGCGTGCCACGCTGATCGAGCTTGATTGGTTCATACGGGAACGGGCGGCGAGCGTGGGTGTATCCCCTGCTCATCGGGGGCGACACATGAAAAATACTAGGCACGCGCTCATGGCGCTGACCGCCCTTGTCCTGGTGTTTGCCAACGGATTGGGCCTCGAAGCCCTCGCGAAGGGCCTCACCGTCGTTCCTCCCGGAAACCGGTTCGAGCAGCAGCCGCCGATTCCCGCAGCGTCAGCGAATAGGACGCGCGCCTTCAAGACAACTTACGACGCCAAGTACCACAAGATTCTGGCGTTGCTGAGTAACGATAAAAAGCTCGTGCAACAGATCAAGGATACGGCCGCTGCCTATGGTATCGATCCGATCCACGTTGTCGGCGCGCTTGTCGGCGAACATACCTACAATGTCAGCAGCGTTGATGCGGCGCAAACCTACTACGTCAAGGCCCTGGCATACGCCAACGCGGATTTCGAATTCCGCTACAAAGGCATTTCGCTGCAGTCGTTTGTCAATCGCCCGGAATTTTCCGGCTGCACCCCTGCCAAAGGGAGTTCGGCACTGTGGAGCTGCCGAACCGACGTCTGGAACACACAGTTCCTCGGAAAAACTGTCGGCAATGTCGCCTATGAGAACGTGACCTTTCAAAGGGCGTTCTTTCAACCGTTCTTCGCCGGCCAGACGTTCGGGCTTGGCCAGATCAGCCCTCTGGCGGCGCTGGAAGTGACCGACCTGGTCAATCGGGTGAGCGGCTTTGAAAAGCTCTCACCCGATCGGCCGCAGGCAATCTACCGCGACATCATGGATCCGAAGCGCAGCGTGATCTACACGACCGCCATCCTGCGGGAGGCGATCGACGCGTATGCCGAGGAGGGGTTCGATATTTCCGGGAATCCGGGCATTACAGCAACGCTCTACAATGTCGGCCAGCCGCAACGTCGCGCAGCCGAACTTCGCGAAGCTGCGGCAAAGGGATCCGGACGAAAGCTGCCGGTGGAGAATTACTACGGCTGGTTCGTAAACACCAAACTCGATGAATTGCGAGCCCTTCTTGACGGTCAAGGGTGAGCAATCAACGCTGGCCGCCGCGCGGTTAAGCGCGTTGGCAGACCATCACCCGCAGGTCAGGCGCCGCGCAGACGGAGCAGAGCCCGACATTGGTGGCGAAATTCGGAAGGCGGCATTTTCTAGAGTTGGCCTAAGTGCCATTCGAGCACCATTGAACTCAGAACGTCACGCGAGAATGTCAACGCGACGAACCCCCCCGGCAGTCCAATATGACTATGGCAAGTTTATCCGCATCTCGACCCGCCGGTTGACCGGGTCGTAGGGATCGGCGACTCTCGGATGGCTTTTGCCCTCGCCAATTGCCCTGATGCGTGACGGTTCGATTCCGTTCGATAGGAGGAATGCCGTCACTGATTGCGCCCGTCGTTCCGAAAGTCCTTGATTGTAGATAGCCGAGCCCGAGGCGTCGGTGTGGCCTTCGACGATGAAGTTATGCGCCCTTAGACGGTTGTCTTTCAGCGCCTTGGCAAATTCGCCGAGTTTTGTTCGCGCCTCCGGCTGCAACTCAGCAGAATCGAGGCTGAAATTGATCAACATGTCGAGGCCGGTTGGCACTGACGCGTCCGCTTTGCTCTTGCATTCGTCTTCAGTGCCGATGCATATTCCACGCGACGGGCCCAGATCAGTCGCATTGCCGAAAAACTTGACGATGTCTTCTGACGTTTGGACAGGGTCGGCAAACGAATTTGAAGACGCCAGCACAGTCGCCAGCACCAAGAAAGAAGTGCCTATCCGCATAGCGGCCTCCAGCATGGAAATCGACGTCACGATCGGATAATTCCCAAAATAAATCCGGAGCGCGTGCCGGGTCAACCACACTATGGTTGCGACAAGCCGAGATAAGTTACTCATTCAGCTGTTTCAGGGTGACAATCAGGCTCTTTGTGACTGCTGCCACTCCGCTGCCGGCGCGGTCAAGGATGCGAGAGACCAGCCGGCGCCACGTTTTCCTAGTGCTGCTGGGCTTTCACAGCTCGTGACCGCTTCCGTCGGAGGACGCCAGCCTCGAATTCGAGATCAGGCGCCAAGGCAGCGAGACGCTGGAGCCGCTGCAGGTCTCGACGGTGCCGCGCGCCTCGCCGGGCGACGAAGTCGACGGACCTGCGCGCCCTTTCTGCCGCCGCCTTCCATGTGCCGGACAGCCAGGGCCGTAAGGCGATCCGCTCAAACAAGGTTATTCGCGCCCAGTTGCGCCATGTCGGCCGGCTGGGTGACTATCTCTCGGAAAAGCGCGATGCCTTGCTTGCCCTGGGGCGCGCCATCGATTTCGCGTCCGCGATGACCGGGGACTGGGGCGACGAGAAGGTAGCGTCGCGAATGAACGGCCTGAAGCAAGGCGTGGCTTCGCTGGACGATTATGAGGTCCATCTCTCCGATAAGGTGCAGTTCCTGCTCGATGCCATGGTCGGGCTGATCGGCATCTCCCAGAACGACATTTTCAAAATCCTCACCATCGTCTCGATCGTTGGCATTCCGCCGACCCTAATCGCGGGCATCTACGGCATGAACTTCAAGACCATGCCCGAATACGACTGGGCCTTCGGCTACCCCTATGGACTGGCCATGATCGCTTTCAGCGCTATCATTCCGTTGGTTGGTTCAAGTGGCGGGGTTGGTTCTAAATATCGGGATTTGTCGCCTTGGTAGGGGTGAAGCAGGAAACCAACGAATGAGGCTCGCCGAGATCACGCAAGCGACCATCGCTTTTATGCGGGCGCATGAGGCATGGGGCATTCCGCTCGTGACCATGCTGGCCTTCGGCGAATCGCTGGCCTTCATCTCGCTCTTACTTCCCGCGACCGTGATCCTCGTTGGCATCGGTTTTCTGATCGGCGAAAGTGGGATCGCGTTCTGGCCGTTGTGGCTCGCCGCTATCGTCGGCGCGGCACTTGGCGATTGGCTGTCTTTCTGGGTTGGCACGCGGCTGGGAGACCGGGTTTCGCACTATTGGCCGCTGAAGCGTTACCCAGATCTGCTTCCGCGTGGCCATAGATTCTTCGAACGCTGGGGTGGGCTTGGGGTGTTTATCGGCCGCTTCTCCGGTCCGTTGCGGGCATCCGTTCCGCTGGTTGCAGGTATCTGCGAAATGCGCGTCCTGACATTCCAGATCGCCAACGTCTCCTCGGCGATCCTCTGGGCGACAGGGATACTCGCGCCCGGTGCGTTCGGCCTCAAATGGCTGCAGGCTTGGATGTAGGCGACTCACGCCGGGCGAGCAGCTTGTCGATCCGCCTTCCAAGCAGTTACCCTTGAAGGCGCGGTAAGCCGCTCGCCCCGATCAGTGCACAGTGTCGGCCTTAGCGATTGCCCCTGGCCACCCGCCGGAGGGCCGGGTGGCACCCACATGGCCGAACCTCGACAACCGTCGCTAGAAAATGGCGATTTCGCCGAACTTTTCGACCCATAAGCCCGACCAGAGACGTGTATGCTGCATGCTTGGTCCTTGAGGATTGCTAATGGACAAGCCAGCCAAAGCGCCACTGTTCTCATATTTGGTCAAGCCGCACTTTCGGTTAAAATCGCCGGATCGCCTTCTCTCTGAAGCGGAGTTTGATCTTGCCCGGATAACTGTGGAGGATTTTCGGTTCGTGACCAGGGAGATGACCACAAATGTGGCGGAACTGCCCGCTGAAATCCGCGGTCGCAGTACCATTCTGCGGCGTTTGCTATCGGAGAGAGACTTGTTCAACGCGGGACGCCTCTTGATCCCGAGTTCGGGCCTGAGAGTTCTCGCGCGGATGCTGGATTTCGACCCTATTCACCCCGCCGTGCTTTTGACGTGCGGTAACTACCCTTGGGCCGGGGATCGGCTCCCGAATATCGCTGCTGTGTTCTCGCTAAAGGGGCAACCTCCTTTGACTGGGACCCCTTGGCGATTTCGGGACGACGCCGACGTCTCCCTCTCGGAATATCTGAAAGGTCTCGCGATCGCGGTACATGGAACACCGGTGCGGCGGAGGGAGGTCATTAAATACGTCGCGGATAAGAAGGCCGCGCATGTTTCGGATCATCGGAAACACTTGAGCGAGAAAGCAATCGACAGAGCGTGATCTCACATGTCGATCACAATTGAAAACCAAGGAAAGGAAAAATTCAACTTAACATGGTATATCTTGAGCTTCTTGCCGTTATTCAGCCGTTGAAATGGAGCGAGAGCATCACCCACTACATCACTAGAATGGATAAGTGGCTGAGATCAGCCGAGATTGTCTATCCGGAAGGAGCCCGATACGAGAATGTCAACCTGCCCATTGAACCGCTTTAGCGACGGAAAATCGGCGCTGCGCCCAACAGGCATCGCCGGAACAATCTTCATTGCCGCCCAAGTCGGTAACGTCGCGCGACATGGCCAACCGGCGGCCGGCCAACGTGTACGGGGATGCAGCGGCGCGGACATGGAGAGGCTGCTAGTCTCGTTCCCCACGCCTCTGGACCAAGCCTTGGAGATGCCGACCTTTGGGGCGAAGGCGAAGCCGACAGCCGCGCGCATAACCGGCGTGGGGTTCTTCGACCGCATCCATGGCGCCACCGGCACCTCATCGCTGAACGGCTTGAACTGCACCAGATCCTGAAGATCGAGTGGCTGTAGCGACGAAGACTCTGGCGCGGGATGCCAAGGCGCCGCGGGGGCAGACGTTGCCCAGGCTTAGAGCGGCGACGCTTGGCTAACATGCCGGCGTCCAAGTCTCGCAGCTCGGAAGTTTCACCCTTACGGCTCTCCCAAAGAGTCTCGAAGGGGCGATGAAGCGGGGCCAGTTCATCCCCGGGACGAAATCCGACATACGTCGATCAAGCCTGCCCCAGAGCAAATACATGCGCCCCGACGTCCTTCACAAGTGCCAGCAATTCGGGCTGAGGCGTGACCCAGAAAGTTCGAAAAGCTTCCAGGAACCCCAGCCAAGGCACGTCATGCCCACTGACAGCCAGTACATCCTCGAACGCATCCGCCAAGGATGCGTGGAGTTGTCCGACGACGAGTTCGTCATCGACAGGCTGGTCAAATATGTCGGCAACGGCAGGATCCGCTGGCATGTCGAATTGCGTAGGCACCGCATCGAACTGACGACCGGCCAGATCAAGAAGCAGCCGACCTTTCGCAAGAAAATCCTCGAACAGGCTGGCGTGCTGCCGCCGCAGCGTACCGGGGCCGACTACCGGCGATGGGCTCTCGATCTGAGGCGGAATGCCATCGAGCTTCCCTGGCGGGACAGGCCGGTCGATGCCGGTTTTGCCATCGACAGGCTGACCAGCCACGGCGATGGGCGCTGGACGGTGGAATACCAGGGCAAGGCGATAAAATTCACGACGACCAAACTGCGCCGGCAACTCAGTTTCCGCAAACGCATGCTGACCAAGGCCAAGGTGCTGCCGCCCGAATTGGCGCCGGCTGCCTATCGCAAGTGGATGGACTGGCTCATTCAAAACGCGACTGAGGAAGTGCCGCAGGCCGGCGAAACCTCGATCACAGAGAAAAGCTGGCTTGACGACCTGCCGGAGCTGGCCGGCTGGGAAGATGAAGCGCCGCCTGAGAATTGATTGGGTTCCAATGATGTCATGCGCCGCTGGCGTGCGATCCGGTCGACGCTGTTGGGCACTTCACGTAAACAGGCTAAGATCGGTCCCGGCAGGGAGGACTTTTGCAATGGCCGAACCAGAGGACAGAGATATCAGGGAATCGCGCCGCATCCTCCGGGACATCAAGCAACAGAACGGCCCGGCAGGCTTTAGTCGTCTCCCTTACGGGGACCGGTTGCTTAGCCTGAGCGAGAAATATCCTGATCAGATCGTACGGTATTGGCCAGTTGGCCTTATCGTTGTCTTTGGGCTCCTCGCCCTGTTGATCTATTCCGCCTAGCGCAATGGGCATTTCTCGGCGCGCTCTGACGAAGTTCCTCGGCATCTCAATATGGATTTATCCGCATTTTAACTAATGTAGATAATTCTTACAGGCCAGCGTTCTCCCGGTTGGTGGGTGGAGTGGAATGACCGACCTTGTGGATGAGGATGAGCTTCCGGCACCCAGCCGATCCGGCCGCTGGCGCGCAATGGCTTTGGCGACACTCCAGATCGTCCCGCCGGTCATTTCCGTGGGATGCGCCATCATGGCCGGCTATTTCGCCTTTGCGATCGCCAGCAAAAAACCGCCGTTGACATGGCCGCTTTGGCCGTGTCGATCATGAAATCCGGCGATGCTTCACCGGAAATGCGCGATTGGGCAGCGGACGTTCTGGGGATACAGACCGATATCGAAATGCCTGCCAAAACTGCCCAGCAATAACCACCTGCCAGGCTGATATTCTTCCGGCAGGAGTTTGGTCGCCGCCCAAGCCAGCGGCCGGCGCCGCTCATCCAAGAGATTGCCTGAGGAGGCGCCGGCCAGGCGGGCATTGGGGTACCCGCCGACGCTACATTAGCATTCACGCATAGATATGATATGGCGCGAACGCGGAAGTGCCTGCAGCCACGGGACTACAGCAATTTTTCCCAAGACCTGGGCCCGCAACGCTGCAAGGGTTGTGGCGCCAGCGTTTCAGCGCGGCTTGCCTGGAGACAGTCATGACGACGTTTCTTACCGCTCTCGCATCCGAAGGTCCGCCAGCCGACCGGGCGAAAGACATGGACCTGTATGGATGGTTGATCGGCAGTTGGGACATGGAGACGGTCCACCACCGCAACGACGGCACAAATCAGAAATCGGATGGCGAGTGTCATTTTGGCTGGGTGCTCGAAGGCCGCGCCATTCAGGACATCTGGATCAGGCCCAGGCGCCCTGCCCCGTCCACCATGTATGGCACGACCTTGCGCGTCTTCGATCCCGGGATCGGTGGCTGGCACGTTATCTGGAGCGATCCGCTCAACCAGGACTATTCGCGCCAGATCGGGCGGGCCGAAGGCAAGGACATCGTCCAGATGGGCGCCGACTCGCGCGGCCTGCAGGCGCGGTGGCGGTTCACCGAGATCACCGCCGCGAGCTTTCACTGGATCGGCGAGGAGAGACGAGCGGAGAGCGACCCCTGGCGCGTGACATATGAACATTTCGCGCGCCGGACGGGATCCTGAAGCACGCCTGTGCATTCAGCCCCTCGTGCCCTTGCGCCCGCATGCAAGTCGCGTCATGACTGGCCTGGGGGGAATCTCAAATGAAATCAAGTATTCTTGCCGCCTTGGCGGCAGCGCTTGCTGTTTCCGGCTGCGCATCAGTGGTGCGCGGAACTACAGACAAAGTGTCCATCAATTCAGAGCCGGCGGACGCGGCAATACGAACATCCCTCGGGCATTCCTGTCCTGCATCGCCATGCACTGTCGAAGCAAGCCGTAAAGAAGGCTTTACCGCCTTTGCCGAGAAGGAAGGCTACAAGCCAGGCAGCCTTTACATAGGCACCAAGATGGGCGGGAAAGGTGCGGCCGGGCTTGCCGGAAACATTCTGGTCGGCGGCCTGATCGGCGTCGGCGTCGATGCGATGACCGGCGCAACGCTCGATCATTTTCCCAACCCGGCGCTGATAACCCTCGTTCCTGTCGACGCCCCCGGCGAAAGCACGAAGGCGGTGGTCCCGCCGCCTGCCCCGCCGGCGAAAGGCAACAGCGCGCATACCGGCGTCTGAACGAAACGGCGAAGGGCGTATTCCCGGCCGTTCGTTGCCGGATTGCTTGTAGCCGCTGAGGCAGGCCAGCGCTGCCGTCGGGAGCCGCCTTATGGCGACAAGGCACGTAGCGCTGCGGCCGCCGCGTGGTATTCGACGAAGTTTTTGGGGCAATCGCGTTGCGCCACGCGATACAGGCGCAACGCTTCATCGTCGTGCTTCTGCAGTCGGTCAAGTTCCGCCGTGAAGAAGTTCGCCTCGCAGGCTTGCCCGGTCTTCCTGGCCGCATCCGGGTCATCGGCGGCGGCAAGGACGGCCTCGGGCGTCAACTCGCCAAGCAGCATGCGCACCACCGGCGCCGGCCATTTTGTCATGTCGAGCTTGCTTTGCGCCCCCTGTAGACTGCCGGGAAGCCCGTTGCGCCGTTGGGCGAGATCCGCCCAGATAGCTAGATAGGCGTTGTCCGGCGCCAGCCTGGCGGCCTGTTCCATGTCGGCTCGCGCATCGGCTATCGGGCCGGAATAGTAGCGCAGGAGTCCCCGGTCCTGAAAGCGTCGAGCCTGCGTCGGGTCGAGCAGGATGGCCTGGCTGATGTCGGCGATAGTCCTGCCGTCAGCCGCCTTGTTGCGCCAAGCCAGCCCACGGTTGTTTAACGCGTCGGCATCAGTCGGGTCGAGCAGAATAGCATGATCGAGGTCGGCGATGGCGCGGTCGTCATCGCCCTTGCGCCACCAGGCATATCCCCGGTTGCTGTAAGCGAGCGAAAAATCCGGATTAAGGCCGATGGCTTGGTCGAAGTCGGCGATGGCTTGGTCATAGTCTTTTTTGTAAAGCCAGCCCAAGCCCCGGCTGGCGTAGCTGAGGTCGCTCTTGGGATCCAGCGAGATGGCTTTGTCGCCGTCGGCGATCGCTTGGTCGTACTCGCCCTTACCCACCCTGGCCAGACCCCGGCCGGCATAGGCCAGGGCCTGCTTCGGATCGAGCTTGATGACCTCGTTGTAGTCGGCAATGGCGTGGTCATAATTGTCCTTATCGAGCCACGCATTGCCTCTGTGGAGGTAAGCATCCTGCCGGTTGAAGTGGATATCGGCGAGATTGGCGTCGATTTCTATCGCCTGATTGTAGTCCGCAATGGCTTGATCGAAATCGCCCTTGTATCCCCAGGCTATGCCGCGATTGGTGTAGGTGCGGGCCTTCGGACTGAGGCTAATCGACCGGCTGTAGTCGGCGATGGCACGGCCGTAGTCCTTCTTCTGGCTCCAGGCCCAGCCTCGATTGTTGTAGACGATGGAATCTTCCGGTCCAAAGACGATGGCTTGATCGTAGTCGGCTATGGCGCGGTCGTAGTCGCCGATGTCGGCCAGTGCATTTGCGCGCATGGAATAAGCAATGACATGGCTGCGATAGGATTCGGTATCGTCCGCCATGACATGCGTGCAAGCCGCGATCCGCCGTGCGGCTTCCGCATCGTGATCGGTACAGGTTTGGTAGTCGTTGCCCGAGGCCAAGGCGGGAACACACAGCCCAAGCAAAACGACCAGACCGGCCAGCCAAAACAGACCGGAACCCTCCCCAACCGACCGCTCGACTTGCCGCCTATGAAACATTGTGCCAGCACAATTTGAAGAGTTGCGGGCCTCCATCCAATTCATCGAACAAATCTCTGTGCTTCGCAAGTCATCGCGGCAAAGAAACCAGCTCTAGCCAATCCCCTGTTCCAACTCCGCGATCTGGTGGCTGCCGAAAGGATTAGCCGCGTCGGCACGCCATGATCGGCGACAGCGTGCCTTCGGCCGATCTTGAAAGTCTGCCCGATACACGCCTAATCAGCCGCCTCGTAGCCTGCGATGCACTTGGTCTCGAAAGTCCTTAACCCGGTGCGCCTGTTGGCGAAGTATGGACATAGCCTAGCGCCACCACGGTCGACACCAAACGAGTATCTCAAACCCGCCGGTACAAGCGCGCCCAAGAACCTTCACATGTACTGAGCGCGAACAGAGGCTAGACAAGCGAAGATTCCAATAGCATTGTTGGCACTGGGACGGGGCTCGACCGGCAATCGCAAACGATGCTTGTCGGTGGTTGGCAACTGCTAAACCATACAGCCGTAATTGCCACGGCTGCGAGACCAAGGAGTCCCAAGGATGCCGAACCCAAGCCAAACCAGCGATCAATGGTGGGTCAACGACCAGACGCCGGACAACCCGTACGGCAAAAGCGAAGATTACGGGGCCTTCCTCACCTACCTTGGAGCGCTGGACCGGTCGATAACGCCGGCGATCGCGGCGGGAACGCTGAGGATCAATGTCTCCGAGCTCAATGACCATCCCGAATACAAGGCCGCCGCGATCGGCGCCTTGCAGATGTGGGCCAGTGTCACCCCGTTGAAGTTCGAAATCGTCGACAATGCACCATACAACAGCGCAACGGACTGGATGCAGGTTGTCAGCCCCGAACTGGGCGAAGAGGACGACGGCAGCGCCTATTCCAACGACCGCTATGTCAGCATCGGCCAGCGTTTCCACGACACCGAGGTCAACAAGACGGATATTGGCGGCTATGTCTTCGATTCCTTCATCCATGAATTCGGTCATGAGTTCGGCCTGAACCACCCCGGGCTCTACAATTACAGCGGCCCCGGCGGCGTACAGATCAATTATCTGAACAATGCGACCTGGACCTACGACCGTCAGCAATACAGCGTCATGTCCTATTTCGACGGGATCGATGTCGGTGAAACCAGCCGCTGGTCGGCGTCAACGCCGATGATGGCCGACATCGAGGCAGTCATCCGCCGCTTTTTCTCCACCGTCGACGAGAACGGCGTGCGCACCTATCAGCATATCGACCTCAACACGGGCGACAACGTCTACGGCTTCGGCAGTGCCGTGGACGGCTACCGGCTGACCTCCTCGGGCATGCAGCACGATATCGGTTTTGTCATCCATGACACCGGAGGAACCGACACGATCGACTTCTCCGGCTCGACGGCCGGCACGATCCTCGATCTGCGCGCCGGACAGTTTTCCAGCGTCAACGGCCATAGCAACAATGTGTCGATCTTTGCCGGGCACAACGCCGACGGCACGGACTATTACATCGAGAACGGCATCGGCAGCAGCTATGACGACGTCCTGATCGGCAATGACGGAGCCAACGTGCTGGATGGCCGCGGCGGCGGCGACCGCATGGCCGGCAATGGCGGCGACGACACCTACTTCGTCGATTCTCTCGACGACATCGTGCGCGAGGAAGCGAATGGCGGGAATGACACGGTCGTTCTGCTGAACCGGAACTTGAATATCCGGAAAATCGCCAACGTCGAACACATCATCTACGCCGACGGGTCGACACTCCAGCCTGGAGACGGCGGCACCGAAACCGCACCGACCATCGGCGACAACACGATGACCAGCGTCATCTTCGGCGACAATGGCAACAATACGCTCGACGGCGGCGCCGGCGACGACACGATCTTCGGTCAGGGCGGCGATGATCTCATCATCGGCGGCCGCGACTCGCTCGCCAGCCGCGACATCAACAACACCATCGATGTCGCCGACCTTCCAGACCAGACCGAGAGCGACGACGGCAATGACACGCTCTATGGCGGCCGCGGCAACGATACGATCCTCGGCGGCCAGGGCAACGACATCCTCGACGGCGGCGACGGCGACGATACGCTGAGCGGCCAGGATGGCGTCGATATATTCAGGGGCGGCGCCGGCGTCGACACGGTAGACTTCAGCAAGGAGAGCCCCTTCCAACTGCTCGTCAACCTCGAGACGAACGTTGCCAATGGCGGCACCGCCACCGGCGACACCTTCTACAGCATCGAAAACCTGATCGGGTCCGATGACCGCATCGACCGTTTCATCGGTACGTCGGCGGCAAATCATTTCTGGGGCCGGGGCGGCGGCGACTATTTCAACGGCGGCGGCGGCAACGACATACTGGATGGCGGCAATGACGGCGACATCCTTTACGGTGAAGCCGGCAACGACACGATCATCGGCGGCGCCGGCCAGGACTATCTGGATGGCGGCGCCGGCATTGATACGGTCGTCTACGAAGGCAGTTCCGCCGGCGTGACGATCGACCTCGCCAATGGCACGGCCAATGGCGGCGACGGCGATGGCCCGGTGCAGATCGTCGGGCGCGGCACCGTTATCCGGCACGACATCCTGGTCGGCTTCGAAAACGCCGTCGGGTCGTTCTTCGACGACCATCTCATCGGCAACGCCCAGGCCAACAAACTTTCCGGCGGCGCCGGCAACGACACGCTGACCGGCGGTGGCGGCGCCGATATATTGAATGGCGGCGCCGGCAGCGACACGGCGGACTACGCCGACGCGGCCAGCGGGCAAAACCTCAAACTGGGTGGCGGCAAATCCGGCGGCGACACCTATATCTCGATCGAAAATCTGGCTGGCTCGGGCTTCAACGATCACCTGACCGGCGATGGCGCGGCCAATGTGATGACCGGCCAGGGCGGCGCCGACAAGATCGACGGCGGCGGCGGCGATGACACCCTGCTCGGCGATTTCGCCTATCAGGGCGATGCTCCGCCACGCCCGGGCATGGGCACCGGCTACGCCACGCTCGGACCGGACGCGACCAACAATTCGGTCTCGACCGCCTTCGACATCTCGAACAACTTCTCGCTGACCGCCGACCCCGACATCTTCGATTCGACGACCACCCTTCACACCACCGTCAATGCCACCGGAAACGGCTTGGGCGGATATTACAGCATCAGCCTGGCGGCCGGCACGATCATCACCATCGACATCGATGGCATTGCCGACCCCAATGTCCATGACAGCATCGTCAGGGTGCTGGACAGCGATGGCAATATCGTCGCCCAGAACGACGATGGCGGCAACGACCCCGGCTCCAACAACGGCCGCGATTCGAGCACCAGCTTCATCGTTCAGGAAACCGGAACCTACTATATTGTGGAGGGCGAATGGTCGGACTCGGCTCCTGGCGATGGCTGGGTCGAATCCGTGCCGGAGGGCTCGACTTACAAGCTGAACGTGTCGGTCGAATTCCCGCCGGCACCAGCTCAGCCGGGCGTTGCGGGCGCCGATACGCTCAACGGCGGCGGCGGCAGCGACCTTTTGGATGGCGGGCTGGCTGCCGATACGCTGACCGGCGGCGCCGGCGACGACTATTTCCGCTTCTCGACAGAACTCGGGAACGGCAATATCGACTGGATCAAGGACTTCAAGGTCGCCGACGATACGATCCTGCTGGACAACCTCATCTTTGCCAGCGTTGGCGGCGACGGCGCCCTTGCTTTGGGCTCATTCTACAAGAGCGCAGCCGGCGCTGCTCATGATGCCGACGACCGCATCATCTACGACACCGACAGTGGAATATTGTCTTACGACGCCGATGGTTCCGGACAGGGAGCAGCCGTTCAGTTTGCACACCTGAACACAAATCTGGATCTTTCGGCTGCAGACTTCATTGTCATCTAACGCGTTGCCGGGAGGGGGTGCCGTCAGGCTGCCCTCCCGCATACCCCAGCGCAGTGAAAAGGGAGAGGACGCGATGACTGACCGCCGCACGGTGTTAATGGCCGCCGGAGTTGCGGCAGTCGCCGCGGCCACCGGGGCAGCGGCAGCGCAATCGCCAGATATTCGCGCGCCAGATATTCGCGCAACAGATATTCGCGGCGCCGTCACCTTTGTGGGCGGCAAGGCTATCCCGGAAGGTCATCTCGAGATCTATCTTGAGGATCCCGCCATTCAGGACAGTGGGCGACGCCGCGCCGCCAAAACCAGCCTCAAGAGCGAGGGCGGCTCAAAGACGATAGAATTTTCCTTGCCCCTGCCCGCAAGCTCGACCGCTTCACCAACGCTGCAGGTCGTTGCGCGCCTGGAGCGTGCGGACGGCTGGCTGGTGGCGCGGGGCAGCGCGCAGTTCCAGGCCGGCCTGCCCGTCCATGTCACACTCAAGGCAGTTATCTATTGAAGGACGAGATGCCATATCCTGATTGCGAGCCTGCATGCAGCTGACGCCATCGACGCCGCTTACGCTGGTCGGAATCCTGGCGTCCTTTCGACGTGCGTTTTCGGGCATCGTCCTGATGAGCGGGGTCGTCAACGTGCTGACCCTGACCGGTTCGTTCTTCATGTTGCAAGTCTATGACCGCGTCGTTCCGGGTCGCAGCGTGCCGACGCTGGTCGGCCTGGCGGTGCTTGCGGGAACATTGTTCGTGTTTCAGGGAGTGCTGGAGCTGATCCGCTCTCGCCTCATGGTGCGGCTGGGACAGGGGCTGGACGCAAAGCTGAGCCCGTCGGTCTATTCGGCGTTGATGCGCCTGCCGCTGCGCGCCAAGCCTTCCGGCGACGGGCTGCAACCCCTACGGGATCTCGATCAGGTCCGCTCCTTTATCGGCAGTGCCGGACCGACCGCTTTGTTCGACCTGCCATGGATGCCGCTCTATATCGGCATCTGTTTCATTTTTCATTTCTGGATCGGCGTTACCGCGCTTGCCGGCGCCGTTGTCCTGTTTGCATTGACGCTTCTGGCCGAATTCCGGACCCGCGGCCCGACAAGGATCGCCGGACAGCACGCAGCCGTCCGCAGCACGTTGGCCGAGGCGACAAGGCGCAATGCCGAAGCCATGCAGGCCATGGGTTTTGGCGGGCGTATCGCCGAGCGGTGGTCTGCCGTCAATGCCGAGTACCTGAACGCCCATGCGGCGGCCAGCGATGTCGCGGGAACGCTTGGCACGATTTCCAAGATCCTGCGATTGATGCTGCAATCGGCAATGCTGGCGATCGGCGCTTATCTGGTCATCAAGCAAGAGGCGACCGGCGGCATCATGATCGCAAGCTCGATCATGATGGGCAGGGCGCTGGCTCCGATCGAACTGGCGATAGCGCATTGGAAGGGTTTCATTTCGGCGCGGCAAAGCTGGGCACGCCTGAAGCAGCTTCTGTCCGCGCTGCCGGAAGGCGCAACCGGCGTGACCCTGCCCGCGCCTGTCAGCGCGCTGGCGGTCGAGAATGTCAGTGTCGCGCCGCCGGGCGAACGCACGCCGGTGGTGTGGGATGCAAGTTTTTCACTGGCCAGGGGAGCAGGCCTGGTGGTCATCGGCCCGAGTGCTTCCGGCAAATCATCGCTGGTGCGTACGCTTGCAGGTGTCTGGCTTCCGGCGCGCGGCGCCGTGCGGCTGGACGGCGCGACGCTTGACCAGTGGCCGGCCGACGAGCTGGGTAAACATATCGGCTATCTGCCGCAGGATGTGCAGTTGTTCGACGGCACGATTGCGCAGAACATCGCCCGCTTCGACCCGGATGCGTCGTCCGACATGGTGCTTGCGGCAGCCAAGGCCGCCGGCGTGCATGATCTCGTCGTGCATCTGGCCGACGGTTACGACACAAAGGTTGGCGAAGCCGGCGCCTCGCTCTCGGCGGGGCAACGCCAGCGTGTCGCCCTTGCCCGCTCTCTTTATGGCGATCCGTTCCTGGTCATCCTGGACGAGCCGAATTCCAATCTCGACTCAGAGGGTGAAGTGGCCTTGTCCGCCGCCATCCAGGGCATCAGGGACCGCGGCGGCATCGTTATCGTCGTCGCGCACCGGTCAAGTGTGCTGGCCAATGTCGACACCGTGCTGGTGATGGCCAATGGCCATGTGCAGGCCGTCGGTCCGAAGGATGAGGTGCTGAACAAGGTCTTCCGATCGGCGGCACCGCTCAAGGTCGTTGCCGCCACGGAGAGAGGCGTTCCTGCATGAGCGAGGACAGAAGCGCTTTGCATCATCGGCAGGTCCGCCGCTATCTCGTGGCTGGCGTTGCTACCTGTCTGCTGCTTGTCGGAGGTGTTGGCGGCCTGGCGGCGGTGACCAAGATGTCGGGTGCGGTGATCGCAGCTGGCCGGCTGGTGGTCGATTCCAATGTAAAGAAGGTTCAGCATCCGACGGGCGGCGTGGTCGGCGAGATCAGGGTGCGTGAAGGCGACCGGGTCAAGGCGGGCGATATTCTGGTGCGGCTGGATGAAACGACAACACGCGCCAATCTGGCGATCGTCTCAAAAGGTCTGGATGAGTTTTATGCACGGTTGGCGCGCCTGGAGGCGGAGCGTGACGGCAAGGACACGATCAGCTTTCCGGACGTTTTGACATCGCGGCGCGACGAAGCCGGTGTCGCCGCATCGATGGCCGGAGAACAATCGCTGTTCGATTTCCGGCACCAGGCGCGGTCTGGCCAGCGATCGCAATTGCGCGAACGGATCGCGCAGTTGAAGCAGGAGAGTGCCGGCCTGACCGAGCAGCTGCAGGCGAAACGCCGCGAGATCGAGCTGATCCAGATCGAGCTGGAAGGTGTGCGGTCGCTCTGGCATCGCAAGCTGATAGGAATCGACCGCATGACGTCGCTGGAACGGGACGCGGTGCGGCTCGAAGGCGAGCATGGCCAGTTGACCGCGGGAATTGCCCAGGTGAAAGGCAAGGCGTCCGAGATCGAACTGCAGATCATCCAGATCGACCAGGATCTTCGCAGCGAGGTCGCGACCGATTTACGCGATACCCAGGGAAAGATCTCCGAGTTCGTCGAACGCAAGGTAGCGGCCGAGGACCAGTTGAAGCGCATCGATCTGCGCAGCCCGCAGGATGGCGTGGTGCTGCAGTTGGCGGTGCATACGATCGGCGGGGTCATCACCCCCGGCGAACAGGTGATGCAGATCGTACCGGTGACGGACGACCTGACCGTTGAAGCGCATATCGCACCGCAGGATATCGACCAGGTGACGATGGGCCAGAATGCGATTTTGCGCCTGTCGGCGTTCAATCGGCAAACCACGCCGGAGCTGACCGGGACGCTGTCGCGGATCTCGGCCGATCTCACCGTCGAAGAGCGCACCGGAGCAGCCTTCTATGTGGCGCGGGTGACGCTGCCGAAAACGGAGGTCGCCAAGCTGCGCGGGCTGGCGCTGGCGCCGGGCATGCCGGCCGAGGTGTTCTTCCCGACGGGCGACCGGACGATGCTTTCCTATCTGGTGAAGCCGCTGTCGGATCAGATCCAGAAAGCTTTCCGGGAAGAGTGAAGCCGCACGTTTGAGAGCTGAAGCCTTGGGGACCGGCTGGTTGCCGGTCCCCAAGGGGTAGCCCCTACTCCGCCGCCTCGTAGCCGGCGATGCCCTTGATCTCGAGGAAATCCTCGAGGCCGTATTCGGCGTATTCGCGACCGTTGCCGGATTGCTTGTAGCCGCCGAAGGGCAGGCCGGCGTCCCATTGGGGATAGTTGATGTAGACGTTGCCGGTGCGCATGCGGGCGGCGACTTCGCGGGCCTTCTGAATGTCCTTGGCCTGAATGTAGGAGGCCAGGCCATAGACGGTGTCGTTGGCGGTGCCGATCGCCTCTTCCACTGTGTCGTAAGGCATGATCGCCAGCACCGGTCCGAAGATTTCCTCGCGTGCGATGCGCATGTCGGGCGTGACATCGCCGAACACGGTCGGGCGGACATAGTAGCCGCGGTTGAGTTCGGCCGGACGGCCGGGGCCACCGGCAACGAGCGTCGCGCCTTCATCTATGCCGGCCTGGATCAGGTCCTGGATCTTGTCGAACTGGATCTGGCTGACCACCGGGCCGAGCTTGGTACCGGCCGCATCGGCCGGGCCGACGGTCAATTTTTCGGCCGCCGTCTTGGCGTAGCCGGTCGCCTCATCATGGCGGTCGCGCGGCACGAACATGCGGGTTGGCGCGTTGCAGGACTGGCCTGAGTTGCTGAAGCAGCCGGCGACGCCCTTGCTCACCGCCTTTTCAAGATCGACATCGGGAAACAGGATGTTGGCCGACTTGCCGCCGAGTTCCTGATGCACGCGCTTGACCGTCTCGGCGGCCGCCTTGGCAACCAGGATGCCGGCGCGGGTCGAACCGGTGAACGACATCATGTCGACATCGGGATGGCTGGACAGCGCCTGGCCGACGCCCGGGCCGTCGCCATTGACGAGGTTGAAGGCGCCCTTGGGAACGCCGGCCTCGTCGATGATTTCGGCAAAGATGATGGCGTCGAGCGGCGCGATTTCCGAGGGCTTCAGCACCATGGTGCAGCCGGCGGCGAGCGCAGGACCGACCTTGCAGGTGATCTGGTTCAGCGGCCAGTTCCACGGCGTGATCAGGCCGACGACCCCGATCGGCTCCTTGACGATCAGCGACGAGCCCTTGACTTGGCGAAATTCGAACGACTTCAGCACCTCGGCCATCTTCCGCAGATGTGCCAGGCCGATGCCGACCTGGCTGTCGAGTGCCATCTGGCGCGGCGCGCCCATCTCGCGCGATACGGCCAGCGCCAGATCGGCGCTGCGCTTCTTGTAGACCTCGATTATGCGGTTGAGGATATCCAGGCGCTCCTCGACCGAAGTGAAGCCGAATGTCTCGAAGGCGCGCTTGGCGGCCGCAACCGCCTTGTCGACATCGGCCTTTGAGCCGAGCGAAATCTGCGCGAAAGCATCTTCGTTTGACGGGTCGATGACGTCGAGTGTGCTGGGCACGACAGGATCGACCCACACGCCGTCGATATAGAACTGCAGATCGTGTGACACGGGCTTCTCCTCGGGGGATTTCTGAATTGATGGGGGGCGATCGCCGGATCGTCGTATCGGTTCAGGAATAGCGATGGGGCAAGAGCGATGTCAAACGCAAGGGCGGGCGATTGAGCCTACGGCTACAGAAGCGTGTGCCCCGCCGCGACCAGAAGCCCCCTTGCCGCGGCTTCATCCTTGGCTTTGACGAGCAGATGGTCACCATCGAAGGTGGATACCAGAAAAATGCCGAGTTCGTTTTCCGACAATGGTTTTATCACCGACAGGACGATGCCTGTTTCGTCGAAGGCAAAGGGACCTTGGAGTTTCAGGGCGACCCAGTCCCTGTCATGCTTCACCCCGTCCGGCACCCGATCCTGCAGGCAGACAACCGAAAGCTCGTCGTCGGTCCTGGTAATGCTGACGAAGCCCGGCCCGTCCGCCCAGCCGGGAATGCTGTCTTTTGCTTCGAGGCGCGAAACGGCATACCGCCCCGAGAGCGGCTTCAACCGGACCCTGACTGCCAATCGATCCTCCCTGTTATCGGCCATTACCCCAGTTTCTTGCTCATATAGACCGTGATGCCGTTCATGAACGGCTCCTCCCGGTCGATCGTATAGCCATGCCGTTTGTACAACAACACATTGGCCATGAAGGCGCCATTGGTCAGCAGGCGCAGCTCGAAGCAACCGGCCTCCAGCGCCTTCTGCTCCGCCCGTTCCAGCAGCAGCCGGCCGATTCCCCTGCCCTGCGCCTCTGGTGCGACGCAGACATTCTCGATCCAGAGATGATCGTCGGCCGGCATGGTCTCGATCATGCCGACGATGCGGCCATTTTCGATGGCGAGATCGAACGGATGTTCGGCGACCGCCTTGTCATAGTCGGCGCGCATCGGCAGCGGCTCGCGGCCGATCAGAGGCACCCATTTGGCATAGGCGGCACGCACAATGTCCTTGATGGCAGCAGCGTCCGCCGGTTGGGCCGGCCGAAACAGGATGGAAGAATTGGACATGGCAAAGGCTCCAGACATGAAAACCCCGCCGGCAGACGTCGCGGGCGGGGCTGGAACGAACGAACCGGAATTTTATTGGGCCGGTCCTTTTCGTCGCGCAAACAGCTTGCCGCGCTGCGTGGTGCAGGAACGGCGTCGCTTGGCGATGGCGAACGAGAAAACGAACATGACGCCACGCTGGAGCAGGAAGCGCGGCGCTGTCAAGATTTTGGCGTTGGCCCAGCCTCCGAGTTGACCCGCGCGGCTAGAGCGGGCGGCGCCGGCAAGGCCATAAGTGTACTGCCAGGCAACGCCAGTCTTCACCTTGCGCGGTGGTTGCTCGCCTAAACTGCTGCGCCGTCGAGTAGGGCTCTCGTACGCGTACAAAAAAACAGCAACAGCTAATATTGTTGGACATTCAACCTACCATTGGTTCAAATTTCTATTTGATCTAATCTTGGCATCATAATATAAGCGGAGAAGCACTGGACGGGCTGACGGGGGGGGCGCCATGCATCGAGGGCTGGCAAAGCGTACAATCTCACGTTTGTTAGGCGCGATGACGGTCGTCTACGCGCTCGCGGGCACGACGTCAGCGCTCGGGCAGTCTTGTAGTCCCACACAGACAGCTCATGCTTTTAGCTTTACTGGCGGCGACCAGTCCATCTCGGTTCCTGGCAACACCCATTCCGCCACAGTATACCTCAAGGGAGCGCAAGGCGGGGTTGGCAAGAGCGGCGCCGGCACCATCGGGGGCAGCCCATTGAGCCCAGGCGGCGCCGGCGGGCTCGGCGGCCAGGTGAGCGGTTCCTTGACTGTCGCGCCGGGTGACATCCTTTCTGTCGGCGTTGGCGGCCGTGGCTCGCTCGCGGTCAATCCCGGTGGCGCGAGCGGTACTCCCGACGGCGGCAATGGTGGCGGGGCGACCGACCTGCGGCTGGGCGGAACCCGCCTGGCAATTGCTGGCGGCGGTGGCGGCGGTGGCAACGGGGGCTGGCACACTACAAATTCGATAGCTGGTGGCGCCGGTGGCAAGAGCGGGGGATCCGGCTCGGCAGGAACCGATGTTTCGGGCGGCCTTGGCCCCTTTGGCGGTGAAGGTGGCACTGTAGGTGCCGGTGGCGCGATCGGCGCTGGGTGCGATAGTTTTCCTGGCACGGCCGGTCAGACAAATGGCCAAGGCGGAACTGCACGAAATTTCTCAGGGTCTTTCCTGGGCGCCGGATATGCTGGTGGCGGCGGTGGCGGGGCTACTGTCGGCGGCGGTGGTGGCGGCGCAGGCGTCGGCACGACCTCGTGCCAGCAGAACTGGAACGGCGCCGGCGGCGGCGGCGGCGGCGGATCATCGGATGCCGGCTCGCTGCAATCGGCTGCGGTGGCGGATGGCGTCAATTCCGGCGATGGGTCCGCATTGATCTGTTTTGATGAGCCGCTCTATGTGATCAGTGGCACAGCGAGCGGTCAGACCGGGACGGTGAGTTTGAAATTGACATCAAGCTCGCCGGCAGGGACGCAAACCAGGGACGTGAATGTCGGCGATATCACCTTTGCCTTTGCGGATGGCCTGCTGACCGGCTCCAACTGGAGCGTTGAGGTTACTGCCAAGCCGGCCGACCAGACATGCACGGTCACGACGGCCTCGGGCACGGTGGCGGGAGCCGACGTGACCAATCTTGTCCTGTCCTGCACCACGGTCACGGTGGAGCTGTCGCCGGCAACATTGCCGAATGCGCATATTGGCACGCCGTACAGCCAGACCATCACGGCAAGCAGCCCCAATGGCGGCGCCGCACCCTATACCTTCACCGTGATTTCCGGCTCAGTGCCTCCCGGCCTCGCGCTCTCGCCTGGAGGTACGCTGGCTGGCACACCCACTGTCGCGGCCAATTACGATTTTACGGTGCGGGCCACGGACAGCAACGGCTTTACCGGCCAACGTGACTACACTGTGGTCGTCGAGATCCACTTGCCGTCGGCACAGGACCACACGCTGGACGTGATGGCCGGAACGACCGGGTCCCTCGACCTGACGCAAGGGGCTACGAATGGGCCGTTTACCAGCGCCACGATTGCCTCGCCGCCGCCGAGCGAAGCGGGCACGGCTTCCATTGTGCCCGATGGCGGCGCTTATATCCTGCAGTTTGCCGCGGCAGCCACCTTTGTCGGCACAACCAGCCTGACCTACACGCTCTCGAATGCCGACGGAACGTCACCTCCGGCAACCGTGACCATCAACGTCACGGCACGGCCCGACCCCTCCCGCGATCCGGAAGTGATCGGCCTGATTCGGGCACAGGTGGAGGCGGCAAAGCACTTCGCCGACATTCAGATCCAGGGATTTGGACAGAGGCTGGAACAGCTCCACAATGAGGGCGACCAGCGCCACAGTTCGATAGGCCTCAGCGTTGCCGTCCAGCAATCGTCGGACAATCCCGACGCATACGCTCAGCAGCAGAATGCGGCGAACGATCCGGCGCTCGCCGCAATCGCCACGGCATCGTCGCAGTCCACTTACGGAGCGCCCAATCCGGAGCGCATTCAGCCCAACGCCAACGCAAAGCAGGACAGGACTTCGACCGGCGCGTCGCCGATCAAGACCGGACAGTCTTCAACTGGCACGGACGTGGACACCCAGACGTCGTCACTGCCGGCCGAGAACCCATTTGGCGAACTGGCCTTCTGGAGCGGCGGCTACGTCAATTTCGGCACCGATGACGATGGAGCCATCAAGCTCGACCATACGCTGGTCGGCGTGAGCGTCGGTGCCGACTACCGCTTTTCCCCGACCTTCACCGCCGGTCTCGGGTTTGGCTATGGCCATGACGTCACCGACGTCGGGAGCAACGGCACCGAAAGCCGCGCCCATGCCATCTCGGTCGCCGCCTATAGCAGCTACCGCCCGGCGCCAAGTTTTTTTGTCGATGGCCTTGCCGGCTATGGCGCCCTCAATTTCGACAGTGAGCGCTATGTGACCGATACCGGCGATTTCGCGTCTGGAACGCGCGACGGAAGCCAGGTCTTCGGGTCGCTGACGGCGGGCTACGAATTTCGCCGGCCGGACTCTCTGATATCACCCTATGGACGTCTGTCGGGGTCCCACTCCACGCTTGACGGCTTCACCGAGACGGGTGGCGACATCTATAATCTGACCTTCGGCAAGCAGACCGTCGACACGCTGTCGGGCACCCTTGGCCTGCGCATCGAGAACAACATTCCTACCAGCTGGGGTCTGCTCACACCGCGCGCGCGCTTTGAGTATACGCACGACTTTGCCGGCTCCAGCCGCGTCAGCCTCGGCTATGCCGATATCGGCACCACGCCCTACGCGCTGGACGCAGATGCCTTTTCCAACGACTATTTGTCAATCGGGCTCGGCGTCGATGCGCAAATCGGCGGTATTGCCTTCGGGCTGAACTACAGCACCGCGGTCGGCAGCAACGGCGACAGCCAGGACCATACGATCGCCGCGCGAATTGGGATGAAATACTAGGGCATGATCCCAAAAAGTGGGGTTAGATCGTGAGGGAATTCATCATGATCTAGGGCGGCTCCAGGTTTCGCCCGGCCGCTCTTTCTCATTCTGACCTCGGCCGCCCTAAACGTTCACAAAAATCGATCATTTCAACAAAAACAATTCGTTGGAAAGATCGATTCTGGAATGACATTCTCCTGAGGTACTTGCGTGGAGAATTGCATTGTCTTCCGCCGCCCAGCTAGCGAACGATATTCCGATCAGCATGATTTCCGCCGATCTGGCCGTGGGCCGGAAGCGGCTCGGTTCCGTGTGGAATGGCGTCATCCCCGGGATCGTGCTGGTGGCGATGATCACGGGGGTGGCCTTCTCGGCCCATAATGTCTCCGGCTTCGCGCTGTTCAGCCCGATGATCCTCGCCGTCGTCGCCGGCATGATCTATTCCAACGTGCTCGGCACGCCCGCCCACGCCAAGGCCGGCATTGCATTCTCGCAGAAGCGCCTGCTGCGCTTTGCCATCGTGCTGCTCGGCTTTCAGCTGACGCTCGGCCAGGTTGTCTCCATCGGCGCCGGCGGCGTCGGCATCGTGGCGCTGACCCTTGGAGCGACCTTCGTCTTCACCATTACGCTTGGCCGGCTGATCGGCGTCGACGCCAAGCTGGCGCAGCTGATTGCCGCCGGCACCTCGATCTGCGGCGCTTCGGCGATCGTTGCCACCAACATCGTCACCGATGCGCGCGACGAGGACGTCACTTATGCCGTCGCCTCGATCACGCTGTTCGGCACCGTCGCCATGCTCGGCTTTCCGCTGCTGGCGCCGGTGCTCGGCCTCGACCAGCACGCATTCGGCCTGTGGGCCGGCGCCTCGATCCACGAGGTGGCACAGGTCATCGGCGCCGGCTTCCAGAACGGCGCCCAGTCCGGCGAGATCGCCACCGTCGCCAAGCTGACCCGCGTCGCCCTGCTGGCGCCGATGGTCATCGCGCTCGGCCTGATGGCGCGCCGCAAGAGCAATGGCGATCGCCCAAGCGACCAATCCGGTGCGCGGCCGCCGATGCCGTGGTTCGTCGCCGCTTTCATCGCCGTCGTGGCGCTGAACAGCCTGGTTGCCGTGCCGGCCGAAGTGAAGTCGGCCATGGCGTTCGCCACCACCATCATGCTGACCATGGGGCTCGCCGCCATGGGTCTGCAGGCCAACATTTCGCAGCTGCGCTCGCGCGGCCTTCGCCCGCTGGCGCTCGCCTCCTGCGCCTTCCTGTTCATCGGCTGCTTCAGCCTGATGCTGGTGAAGTTCGCTTAATCCTCGAACGAACTCGCCGCGACATAGATCGCGGCAAGCGCCTCGATGCCCGCCTGGTCGTCCTTGTCGAAGCGGCCGGGCGCCGGGCTGTCGAGGTCGATCAGGCCGAAGACGCCGTCATTGTCCCTCAGCAGCACGACGAGTTCCGAGCGCGAGTCGGCGTCGCAAGCGATGTGGCCGGCAAATTCATGCACATCCTTGACCAGCATCGACATTTCGAGATCGATGGCGGTGCCGCACACGCCCTTGCCGACGGCGATGCGCACGCAGGCCGGCTTGCCCTGGAACGGTCCGAGCACCAGCTCCTCGTCGGAGGCCAGGAAATAGAAGCCGGCCCAGTTGAGATCGGGCACCATCTGAAAGATCAGCGCCGATGTGTTGGCGGCGTTGGCGACGGAGTCGCTCTCGCCTTCCAGCAGCGCCTTCAACTGGGTGGCCAGTTCGCGGTAGAAGGCCGGCTTGTCGGTGCTGTCGATGGTCTGGGCCGCAAACATGGCGTCGTCTCCATTGCCGGCGGGCCAAAAAGCCCGTTACATTTCCTGTCTGCCACCAATGACGCTCCCAGGAAATACACAATTGTGAATACCGACCGTGCCAGCCAAACACACGACCGGGCGCAACCCGCAGCGAGCGAAGGTCCCCTCACCTTCGCTGTGCTGGTCTTTCCCGGCTTTCCGATGATGGCGTTCAGTTCGGTGATCGAGCCGCTGCGCGCCGCCAATGTGCTGGCCAAGCGCGATTGTTACCGCTGGGTGATCGTCGGCGCCGACCAGGGCACGGTCGAGGCGTCCAATGGGGTTGTCATACAACCGGGATTCTCAGCCTCGAGCGCACCGAAGGTCGACCGCATCGTCGTCTGCTCCGGCGGCAATGCGGACTTGCTTGTCGCGGACGATGCGGTTGCCTGGATCCGCAGGAGCCTGCGCGCCGGCGCCCATATCGGCGCGGTGGCCGACGCCGCCTTCTTCCTCGCCAGGGCCGGCTTGCTCGACGGCCATGCTTGCACCTTGCACTGGACCAGCCAGGCGGCCTTCACGGAGGCCTTCCCGGATATCGAGCTTCGGCGCGATCTCTATGTCATCGACCGCAAACGCTTCACCTCGGCCGGTGGCGTCGGCAGCCTCGACATGATGCTGGAGATCATCACCAACGATTATGGCGGCGAGCTCGCGGCGGGCGTTGCCGAATGGTTCGTGCACAGCCCCTTGCGTTCGAGCGTCGACCGCAAGCTGATGCCGCTCAGGCTGCGCACCGGCGTCCAGAACGAACTGGTGCTGTCGGCCATCGCCATCATGGAGGATGCGGTGGAAGAGCGGCTTGGCATGACGGAGCTGGCGGCAAGGCTCGGTGTCTCCTCCGACAAGCTGGAGCGCAATTTCCGCACCGAGCTCAGCATTTCGCCCAACGGCTATTACCGGCGCCTCAGGCTACGGCGCGCCGCCGACCTGTTGGCCCATTCGACGCTGATGGTGCGAGACGTGGCGCTGGCCTGCGGCTTCGCGTCCATGTCAAGTTTTGCCCGAGCGTTTCGCGAGGAGCATGGGCACGCGCCGAAGGCGATGCGGCGGCATTAGAGGGCGCTGCGCGCTAACGCGGTGAGATGCTGGCGGGACAGCGCCCCCCTCTGTCCTGCCGGACATCTCCCCCACACGGGGGGAGATCAGATGTCGCCTCGGCTTTCGCCAATCACCAACGTTGCAGGGCGAGCGGGACGCGAAAGCTGCTAATCTCCCTCCTTGTGGGGGAGATGTCCGGCAGGACAGAGGGGGCGCGAAGGATCGCAACATTGCCCTTTGTATCCATGCCCTTCTTGCGGCATTTCGCACGACATCTGCGGATTCTCGCACAGACATTTTTCGGCGCATGGCTATGGTCTAGCCCTTCAGGAGGCGCACCCATGAGCATCGTCGTTTTCGACCCGGACAGCACCGAGGATGTGGATTTCAAGGACCGCATGCGCCACCCGGTCGCGGCTGACTCGGGCGGTGGCATGTGGCTGTCGGACACCGAGCCGTCCTTCATCGATGCCGACGCGCTGCGCAAGGGTCGGCTGGCGAAACTGCGCGGCTGGATGCGCGAGGCGGGCTATGGGGGCGTCGTTTTGTTCGACCCCTACAACCAGCGCTATGCCACCGGCTCGCGCAACATGTTCGGCTATTTCCTGCGCAACTCGACGCGGTATTTCTTCATCCCGACCGACGGGCCGATCGTGCTGTTCGAATACCCGCAGAGCTACCATGTCTCGATGGTGCTCGACACGATCGACGAGGCGCGCCCGTCCAAGCTGGTATGGTCTTCGGTGTCGGGCCGCGACGACGAAACCGCCGGCCCCTTCGCCGACGAGATCGCCGAGCTTTTGAAGAAACATGGCGGCGGCTCGATGAAGCTCGGGCTCGACCGCTGCAGCCATTTGCAGGCGCTGGCGCTGGAAAAGCGCGGCTGCGACGTCAGGGATTGTCAGGGCGAAATCCTGGCGGTGCGCGCGGTGAAAACACCCGAGGAAGTCAAATGCCTGCAGGTATCGATGGCTGGCGCGGAAGCCGCTGTTTATGCCGTGCGCGAGGCGATCAAGCCCGGCGTCTCCGAAAACGAGCTGTTCGCCATCATGTATGGCGAGGTGATCCGCCAGGGCGGCGAGTTCATCGAGACGCGGTTGCTCACCTCGGGCCAGCGCACCAATCCGTGGTTCAACGAGGCCAGCGGCCGCAAAATCCGGCCGGGCGAGCTTCTGGCGCTCGATACCGACACGATCGGCTGCTATGGCTATTATTCCGATTTTTCGCGCACCTTCCGCTGCGGGCCGGGCAAGCCGACCGACTATCAGAAATCGCTTTACCGCATGGCGCACGACCAGGTTCAGCACAACATTTCGATCGTCAGGCCGGGCATGGCGTTTCGCGAAATCGCCGAAAAGGCGTGGAAAATCCCGGACCGTTTCGTCGACCAGCGCTATACCTCGGTGATGCACGGCGTCGGCATGCATGGCGAGACGCCGTTCATAGCGCACGCCATGGACTATGAAACCTACGGCCGCGACGGTGTTGTCGTGCCCGGCATGGTGGTGAGCGTGGAAAGCTATATCGGCGAGAAAGGCGGCCGCGAGGGCGTCAAGCTGGAGGACGAGATCCTGATCACCGACACCGGCACCGAACTTCTGTCGCGCTTTCCCTACGAGGATGAGTTTCTGGAGAAGCAGGTTTGATGGTCGTTTCGCATCCCTTGGCAACCAGCGCGAACGCCAATCCCGTCGTCATCCTAGGGCGAAGCAAGGAGCGCAGCGACGCGGCGCAGACCCTAGGATCCATGCCGGGACTCATCCGCGCCGCAACGGTGCAAGTTCTGCTCCGCTGCATTCCTTGGCCAATGTCACGGCATGGACTCCAGAGCGCCGCAACGGTGCAGATCCTGCACAGTTGCACTGCACGGTCGACGTCACGGAATGGATCCCAGGGTCTCCGCGACGCCGCTGCGCGGCTGCTTCGCCCTGGGATGACGAAGTTCGGAGGACGACGACCAATCTCCATCGCTTGCGCTGCCCTTGCGAGAAGAGCGGCGGCGTTGGTCGCGAACCAAGGCCTATCCGCATGAAAAGCCGCATCTCGATCAAACGCGGCACGGTCGCCGCGGCGTTCATCGACCTCCAGGAAGAGCATCGGCAGGACAAGCGCTATCTGGTCGAAGGTTTTGGCGAGGTGCTTGCCAATGTCCAGCGCCTGCAGGCGGCGGCGCGGCGCAACTTCGTGCCGCTCTATCACTGGGCCTATGTCGTCGATACCGCCAAGGCGCGTCGGTTCCATCCGCTCGACGCCGACGGCAAGTCCGCCTTTTCTGACAAGAGCGATCCTCTGACGGAAATCTGCCCGGAAGTGGCGCCCGCGGCCGGCGAGACGATGCTGGTCAAGACGCAGGCCAGCGCCTTCGGCGCCGGGCCTGCCGCAACCGAACTCAAGGCGCGCGGCATCGAATGGCTGATCGTCGCCGGCGTCTGGACCGAGGCCTGCATCGACGCCACCGTGAAGGACGCGGTGGCATCCGGCTTTCGTGTGCTTCTGGTCAAGGATGCATGCGGCAGCGGCAGTGCCGCCATGCACCAGACCGCCATCCTCAACCTTGCCAACCGGCTCTATGGCGGCGCCGTCACCAACACGATAGACGCGTGCCGGCTGATGGCGGGCGACACCGTCGATGCATGGCGGGTCGAGGGCTCGGTGCCGCTGCGCTTCACCTTTGAAAACGCCGAACGGCTCTACGGCGAGCTCTGAGAGATGGGCACAGTCCACAAGCTCAAGATGGCCAGGCGGGGGAAATACGCCACCCTGCTCGATCCGGCACTGTGGGGTTATATCGACCTGGTCAATGACTGGTTCCCACCCGAAATCGCCGAACTGCCGATCGCCGAGCAAAGGTCGGTCTATGATGCGATGTGCCGCGCCTTCCATCAGGGTTATCCCAAGGGGGTTTCGGCCAGCGACGGCATCATCGCCGCCGATGCAGGGCACGCCATCCCGATCCGCTACTATCGGATGGCGGGCAAGCCCGTGCGCGCCGTCATCCTTTACTATCATGGCGGCGGCTTTGTGCTTGGCGGGCTCGACAGCCATGACGACATCTGCGCCGAAATCTGCGCCGGCACCGGCTTCGACGTTGTCTCGGTTGGCTACCGGTTGGCGCCGGAACATCCCCACCCGGCCGCCTTCGACGACGCGCTGACCGTGTTCGAATGGGCGGCGGTGACAACGGACCTGCCGATCGTGCTCGTCGGCGAAAGCGCCGGCGGCAACCTTGCCGCCGCGGTCGCCCATGCGTCGCGCCGCCACCCGCGCCGCGCGGTTGGCCAGGTGCTGATCTATCCCGGCCTCGGCGGCGACGAGAGCGCCGGCTCCTATGTCGAACATGCCGAGGCACCGCTGCTGACGCTGCGCGACATCGCGTTCTACCGCACCATTCGCTCCGCACCGGCACAGTCGCCCGACGACCCGACTTTTTCGCCGCTGAGCGACAATGACTTCTCCGGCTTGCCGCCGACTGTCATCATCACCGCTCAATGCGATCCGCTGTCATCGGACGGCGAGACCTATCGCGACCGCATCGTTGCCGCAGGCGGCCGCGCCTGGTGGTATGAGGAGCCCCGCCTCGTGCACAGTTTTCTGCGTGCCCGCAAAAATGTTCCGCGCGCCGGCGAGGCGTTCGTGTGCACGCTTGCAGCCATCGCCGCCGTCGCAGTGCTCGGCAAGAACGATGAAGCGCTGATCTCCCCCCTCGTGGGGGAGATGGCCGGCAGGCCAGAGGGGGGCGCGAAGGATCGCGGCCCTTCAGTATCCTAAATCAACGCAACGATTATCTGTGAAGATACTCCAGTCGGCAGACGGGATGGCGGGACAGCGCCCCCCTCTGTCCTGCCGGACATCTCCCCCACAAGGGGGGAGATTGGCCGTCTACCTCTGCGGAGTGGCGCACAAGAATTGCGGAAAAGAGAACATTTCCCGGGGTCGGCCCGCTTTATCATCACCTGCTCAGGCAACGGCGCCCGATGATCGCATCCGCCCCAGCGGAGGCGGACCGTCGGGGCGCCCAACAAAAGAGGGAACGACGATGAAATTCATGCTGACCGACCGCAATTTGCACCCGCAGGCCAAACCCGTCGCCCAAGATTTCACAAAGGGCGGCGTCAACCGGCGCGAATATCTCGCCATCATGGCCGGCTTCGGCGTCAGCGCGGCCGGAGCACTGGCATTGGGCGGCCTCAGCGCGTCGCCCGCCCGGGCAGAGGAGCCGAAGCGCGGCGGCACCTTGCGCGTCGCCATGAACGTCAAGGGTTTCAAGGATCCGCGCACCTTCGACGGTGTCGAGATGTCCAATGTGGCGCGCCACTGCAACGAATATCTGGTGCGCTGGAACCGCGACTTCACCTTCGAGCCGTGGCTGCTCGAAAGCTGGGAAACCAGCGACGACGCCAGGACGCTGACGCTGCATGTGCGCAAGGGCATCGCCTGGTCGAATGGCGACGCCTTCAACGCCGACGATGTCATCCACAATCTCAACCGCTGGTGCGATGCTTCCATTGCCGGCAATTCGGTCGCCGCGCGCATGGGCGCGCTGGTCAATGCCGACACCAAGAAGCCGGTCGACGGCGGCATCGAGAAGGTCGACGACTTCACCGTAAAGCTCAATCTGCCGAAGCCCGACATTTCGCTGATCGCCGGCATGGCCGACTACCCCGCGCTGATCATGCACCGCTCCTATGAAGGCGGCGACGATCCGATGAAGGCACTGGCGATCACCACCGGACCCTGCGAGCTGGTCAGCTGGAATGCCGAGACAAGTGCTGAGGTCAAGCGCAAGGACAAGCCCTGGTGGAAGGGCGACTTCTACCTCGACGGCATCAAATGGGTCGATTACGGCTCCGACCCCAACGCCATGCTGTCGGCGTTTGAATCCGGCGAGATCGACACCGACCACGAGACCGCCTCCGACGCCGTGTCGCAGACCGAGCAGATGGGCCTGCAAAATTCCGAGATCGCCACCGGCTCGACCATCGTTGCCCGCTTCAATGTCGGCAACGCACCCTATGACGACGTCAAGGTGCGCCGCGCCGCCCAGCTTGCCGTCGACAATTCCGCCGTTCTAGCGCTCGGCCTCGGCGGGCGCGGCAAGCCGGCCGACAACCACCATGTCGGCCCGATGCATCCGGAATTTGCCGATATCGGCCCGGCCAAGCGCGACATGGATCAGGCCAAGAAACTGCTCACTGAAGCCGGCAAGGCCGACCACGAATTCGAGCTGATCTCGGTCGACATCGAATGGCAAAAGAGCACCGGCGACGCGATCGCCGCGCAGATGCGCGAGGCTGGCCTGAAGATCAAACGCACCGTGTTGCCGGCGGCGACCTTCTGGAACGACTGGAGCAAATACCCCTTCTCCACAACCGAATGGCTGGGCCGCCCGCTCGGCGTCCAGGTGCTGGCGCTCGCGTACAAATCGGGCGCCGCCTGGAACGAAAGCGCCTATGCCGACAAGGAATTCGACACGCTTCTCGACAAGGCGCTGGCAACGCCGGACGCCGCCCAGCGCAAGGAGATCATGGCCAAGATCGAACAGAATCTGCGCGATGCCGGCATCATCATCCAGCCCTACTGGCGCTCGGTCTACCGCACCTATCGCAAGGGCGTGCAAGGCTGCGAACAGCACCAGTCGCTGGAGCAGCACTTCGAGAAGGTGTGGCTGGAGGGCTGATTCAATTGGTGTCGCCCGGTCGGGGTAGATAAGACAGAATTAGAGCTAGGCGACGACTGGCCCAGCAGCTGGAACTACTCCTTCGTATGCTGTGCACCCTTCTATCTCGATCTTCCAGATGGCATTGGGGTTCGGATTTACGATGGCCGGAATGCGCCATCTGCTTGGAGCTATCTCATATCGGAAATGCTGATCGCCGCAGGTCACCTTGACCTCATACTGGGGTTTCGATGCAGAAACAGGTGATCTGAACTCGAAATGCAATTCCCCGTTTTCGGTATACAATTCACTGATAAACATACCACGACGAAAAAAGACTGATCCGCCTTTCTCTACCGCGAAATTGTAATTCCATGCTCCCGGTCCAAGCAGCCGCTTCAGATAGCGCTCTTCATGGATCGTCCTGCACACAACGTAATTCAGGGTTGCGAGACTCAGTCTTTGGGGGACGACAACCTCAGACATTCTCATATTGTGAATGTGTTGCATTTCGTCCTGAGAGACTGCTGAGTCATGATATATATGTTCAAATTTGAGTTGGTCAAATTGATTGTCTCCGTCTCTCGGTATCTGATTAGAATTAGCAAAGTTTCCGGCAACAAAACGGCTAGACGCTAGGGTGAGCACCGATTTTAGGTCAAACACTAACATCACAGGAATGCACATATGAGGATCCGCCCTATTGGGGTCACTCCGAGCCTTTATACCTTCGGTCTTTAAATGGAATCTGTTCTTGGGCCTGAAATATAACCGTACATAGTTATGAGCGGCTGGATTGTTGTTCAAAGCACCCTGATTGGCGACGTCACATAGCAAAGCGGGCACTCCATTGCGGCATATAATCTCGCCACCCCGCAAGATTTCTGCGGCAACTTCGATTTGGCATGCGTGATAGAGAGACCGACCCCAACCCGTCCTTGATGCAAAACGATCAAGGCGAGGTCCCAAGGTCGCGATATGCTGATCGGCCCTCGCTATTGAAATAGCCATCCTTGCGTCGGTTTCGCCACAGTGTAGGGAGTGTATTGATCGCGATCTAAGAAAAGCGCTTCTGCCCGAGATGCGGTTGAAGCACCTGTTCGAGACTTCACCGAACAGATATAAGGAAGCTCGGACAGGATCGGAAAAAGGTAACTCTTTAGGCGCTGTGATTTTGCGTCTGAGAAACTATCTATTGAGAGTATCCTCTCTCGCAGCCTGACCCATGAGGCTTGGAGCAACTCCCCATCAATTCGCTCTTTCTTCCCCGACTGATGCTCCACAACAAGAGAGTTGTCTGTTTGCATCTGCACCGTGAATTGAGACTCTTTGGAAGTTGCGAACACGTGACCTTTGGCAAGCTTCCTTAGATCCTCAGAGAACTCCGCAAAATCTTCCGGGATTCTTACTCGCTCTTTGTGCTCTGCTACAAAATCCGAAGGAACCTGTATGTCGTGGATGTAAACGGGGATACTTACTCGAGCCAGATAGCGTTCCATCAAAGGACGAACGTCTTCCCAATTCAAGTTGCCGTTGCCGCATCCCAGAGGCGGAAAAGAAACCGAGGTGATCCCTAAGTCCTTATAAGCCGCGACGAACTTCTGCAGACCGTGCTCGATGTACTCTATCTTCGATGGCAGTTTCCAAGTGGTTTTAGTTGGAAAATTCAACACCCACCGCGTGTCGGATCGCCACAGATGGAGATTGCCAATCCGAAGGGCGCGCGCCTCGCAAAGATCGCGATACTCCCGAAACATTCGCGGGTACCTGCTTTTGAACTCCCTGGCGATTCCCTTACCCATGACACCCACCGTGTTGACGGTGTTCACCAGCGTCTGCGCGGGAGATTCAAATACGCTGCTTTCAAGAAAAGTGATCATTCGCTTAGATGCCCCAAGGTCAGAACGAATGAGAACATATAGAGAACATTAAGCAAGGTTTCTAGCACGATTCTGCAGCGCTGTCGTTGGCGGCTCGGCATTCCGCCTGAGGTTATACACACTTCGACGTGTTGCACCTATCGGCGACTCGTCGGTGATATCCAGCATCAGCTAGTCCCATGGCACTTCAATGTGTGAGAAATGTACGCATGGATCATTTCGACCTCGGCACCTACCGCCGCCCCATCTCCACCTCTTCGGCTGAAACACAGCGCTGGTTCGATATCGGGCTGAACTGGTGCTACGGCTTCAACCATGAGGAAGGCATAAAGTGCTTCGAAAAGGCGCTGGAGACCGATCCTGATTGCGCCTTCGTGTATTGGGGCATCGCCTATGCCGCCGAGCCTTTTTACAACCTCACCTGGAAGGAGCACGGCAAGGACGAGGCTAACCGCGCCGCGCGACGCTGCTTTGATCATGTCCAGCTTGCGCGGGCTGGTTCTGCGGGCGCAAGCCCCGTCGAGCAGCGGCTGATCGAGGCGCTGGCCGCACGCTTCCAGCAGCCGCATGGCGTGACGCCGGCGGAATTCGAACAATGGGACAATGCTTACGCTGCCGCCGCGATGCGGTAGGTCTATTGTGACTTTCCCGACGACCATGACGTGATGGCTCTCACCGTCGAGGCGCTGATGATGCGCACCGTGCGGCGGCTGTGGGATTTGAAAACCGGCAAGCCGGCGCCGAACTAGATGTGCTGGAGGCGCTGGAGGTCTGCGAGCGATCGATCCGGCTGTCGGACGAAGCCGGCACTGCGCCGCATCCGGCGATCCTGCACCTGCATATCCATCTGCTCGAGATGTCGACGCAGCCGGAACGCGGCATGCGCTCGGCGGACCGGCTCGGCACCATGTGCCCCGATGCCGGCCACATGAACCATATGCCGGGCCATATCCATGTGCTGTGCGGCGAGTACGAGAAGGCAAAGCTGGCCAGCGAAAAGGCGGTGCGCGCCAACGACCTCTACCTCGCCTATGCCGGTGAGACGACCTACTATCTGCTCGGCTGCTGCCACGATTTGCATCTGATGATGTTCACCTGCATGTTCCTTGGCCAGTACCAGCCGGCACTGTGGGCGGCTGACAAGGTGCGCAGCCTGGTCACGCGCGACGTGGTCGCCATCCAGGACCGGCCAAAGCTGACGCAAACAGTGGAGGGCTATCATGCGATAAAATCGCATGTGCAGGTGCGCTTCGGCCGCTGGCAGGAGATCATCGATGAGCCGATGGTGGACGAGCCGGCACTTTATGTGCTGGCCGCCGCCATGCAGCACTACGCCAAGGGCGTCGCCCATGCGACGCTCAAGCAATTCGCGGCAGCCGAGCGTGAGCGCGAAAATTTCCGCAGGCATGTCGAGAGCATTGCGCCCGAGCGGCGCTTCCTCAGCAACCCGGCACGGGCCTCGCTAGCCGTCGGCGCCGCCTTGCTCGATGGCGAGTTGGCCTACCACCAGGGGCAGCATGACGACTCTTACGCCCATCTGCGCCAATCCGTCGAACTCGACGACAATCTGTCCTACACCGAGCCCTGGGCCTGGATGCACCGCCGCGCCATGCGCTGGCGGCACTGGTCCTCGACCAGGGCCACACTGACGAGGCCGAGCAGGTCTATCGCGACGACCTCGGCCTGAGCGGCAAGGTCCAGCGCTGCGCCCAGCACCCCGACAATGTCTGGTCGCTGCACGGGTTGGTGGAATGTCTGAAGCGGCGCGGCGAGAGCGTGGAACTGCCGGGGGTGCAGGAGAAGCTCGACGTAGCACTGGCCAAGGCTGATGTGGCGATCACGTCGTCATGCCTGTGCCGGACGAGCGTGCAATCGGAGCATAGCTACTGCCACTGAATCCGTGCGGCTCGACCGCTGCATGGCCGTCAGGAGAAAATCTCCGCCAGCTCGTCGACGCTGGTGCCTTCCTTGACCTGGCGCAGCTCGATGTAGGTGACGGCGATCGCCACCGAAATTACCGCCGAAACGATTGTCGACAGCAGGCTGCTTCCGATGGCGGCGGCAATGAGTCCGGTCGTGCTGATACCGCCGCTCACAATTGCAGCCTGAAACAGCAAGGTGAAAACCGCTTGTAGCCCTATCGCAACAATGCCGAGGACGAGAAACAGCGCGAATATCCGCCAGCGGCTTCCCTTCGTCAGCGCCCTGCTTCGCGAAATCGAGGCGAAGACGCCAGGCCTTTCCTGAACCGCGACGGGCACGGCCACCGATATGCTGATCAACCACATGGCTATGGGGATAAGCGACAGAAGTGCAATCACGCCGCCGACGATGGGGATGGCCATGGTGATGATCGTTAATATCATCGCCACCAGAAATATTGCCACGATGATCACAAGACCAATTCCGAGCGTGGGGAGGAAGCTGCGCAGGGCTATTTGAATGCAATCGCCAATCGACGGGCGCTTGCCGTTCAAATCTTCGATTGTCGCTCGCACCAGCGCCGCCTGCGCCAGAAAGGCCAAGATCAGGAGCACCAGGCCGGCAATCATCGAAACGGCACCATAGCCTGCCATCGCCGATTGCTCGAAGCTCGCCCCGGGTACTGCTATCTTAGCAATCTGTCTAAAGCTCCAGATGTTGTACAGCAGCGCAGGCAGTGTCGAAAAAAGGCCGACGATGGCGGCAAGTGGGACGAAGCTGCGTCCGATTACCGAAAACGTATTGCTGAAAGCCCTGCCGATGCTGAACCGTTCCGGCCGCTCGCTCGCGATTGACGTCATGTTACATTCCCCCCGACTAATGGATATCCGAAATCAGAAAGTATAAATCACCGATATTGATACTTGCGGTTGGCGCCGCTTGCAATTGCCTTGGCGTATTGTCAGTGTCGGCCCGCGAACCGCAGGTTGCATGGGGGCGAAGACGTGACTGGTGCACAGCCGGACGCTGCGCAAGCCGAATGGCTGGCCAAACTGCACAAGCAGTTGCTGTCGGACGATTCGATCCAGTTCGACCTGCCGGCCTACAGACCACCCGAGACACCCGAGTGGCTGAGACCGCTGGGCGAGTTCCTGAAATCGCTCGGCCCGTACATGATCTACCTGTTCTGGGGCGCGGTGATCACAGGTGCCGCGATCATTCTGCTGCTGATTTTGCTTGAGGTGAAAGGCGTCGCCTGGCGCCTGCCCTGGTGGCGCAAAAAGAGCGTGACCGAGGCGGAAGCGACATGGCACCCCGACGTTGGCGCGGCACAGATCCTGCTGTCGGAAGCCGATGCCCTGGCCGCCCGCGGCGAGTATGACGAGGCGGTGCATCTCCTGCTTCGCCGCAGCGTTGCCGACATTGCCGGCCGCCTGCCCGACTTCCTGCGCCCGTCGCTGACCGCGCGCGATATCGCGGGAGCGGCGTCGCTGCCAACGCGGGCGCGCAGCGCCTTTACCCAGATCGCGCGCATCGTCGAGGCAGCGTTGTTCGCGCGCCGGCCGGTCGGGCCGGAAGGCTGGCAGGAGGCGCGCAGCGCCTATGAGCGATTCGTCTTCAGGGATGCCTGGACGTGAGTGACGCGACAGCCGACATCGCCCAGCAGGAACCGTTCAGCCGCAGGACGCTGTTCTGGGGCATTTTCGCCAGCCTACTCGCGGCCGCGGGCTTCTTCCTGTTGTCCACCTATGCGCCCGACTTTCGCCAGCCGAGCGCCGGTGGCGCAACGCCGCTGTCGAAGAGCGGCATCGGCTATGCCGGCCTGGCGCAATGGCTGAAGCTGACCGGCAAGGCGCCCGATATGGCGCGGTCCGACAGCGATCTCGAGACCGAGATGCTGCTGATCGTCACCATTTCGCCCGACAGCGACCCAGATGCGCTCGCCAACATCATCAAGCTTCGCAAGGGCCTGGATACGCTGTTCGTTCTGCCCAAATGGGCGACCTTGCCGCTGGCCTTGCACGAAGGCTGGGAGATGAAGATCCAGCGACTGCCGGATGTGGTGGTCAACGACTGGCTCGGCCGCATCGCCAAGGCCAAGCTCGGCGAAGGCGAAAGCACGGCCAAGCAACTCGACGTCTCAGGGCAAATGGTCAGCGTTCCCGACCAGTTGCAATGGGTGGCCGACGAACACCCGCTGATTGCCGCCGGCAACGGCAAGGCCGTGCTGACCGAGGTCGAAGACGAGCGGTTCTACATTCTGACGGACCCCGATCTCATCAACAACGCTGGCTTGAAAGATCCCGACAAGGCGGCGGCGGCGCTCAAGCTGATCGAGTTCCTCCAGCCCGAAGAGGGTGCCGTCATGTTCGACCTGACGCTGCATGGCGTCGGGCGAAAATACGATCTCGCCAAGCTTCTGGTCGAACCGCCTTTCCTGGCGCTGACGCTGACCATCCTGGCGGCGGCGGCACTTGCCTTCCTGCATGGCCTTGGCCGGTTCGGGCCGCCACGGGCCAATCACCGCGCCATCGCCTTCGGCAAACGCGCGCTGGTCGACACCACGGCGATGCTGTTGCGCCGCGCCGGCCGGCTGGAAGAACTAGGCGACCGCTATGGAGCACTGGCACGCGTACGCGCCGGCGCGCTGCTCGGCGCGCCGCACGGTTTGCAGGGCGAAGCGCTCGACCGCTGGCTCGATTCCCGCGACAAGGACGAAGCCGGCGGTTTCACGACCCGCCTGCAAGCTGCGAACGCGGCAAAGACCCTGACACAAATGCATGATGCAGCCGAAAAGCTGCACGACTGGACGGCAAGGAGGCTCGGTGAACGTCGATGATGTGAAGGCCCTGGCGACACAGATCAGGGAAGAGGTGGCCAAGGCCATCACCGGGCAACACGATACGGTCGATCTGATGCTGACGGCATTGTTCGCCGGCGGGCATATATTGCTCGAGGGACCGCCGGGCACGGCCAAGACGATGACGGCGCGCTGCTTTGCCCAGGCGCTGGGCGTCGCCTATGGCCGC
Source organism: Mesorhizobium sp. C264A (assembly GCF_040324515.1). Lineage (NCBI taxonomy): Bacteria > Pseudomonadati > Pseudomonadota > Alphaproteobacteria > Hyphomicrobiales > Phyllobacteriaceae > Mesorhizobium > Mesorhizobium sp. C264A. Next base: position 2,539,544 of record NZ_JAMYVY010000001.1, read on the forward strand.
ATCCAGTTCACGCCCGACCTGATGCCCGGCGATATCCTCGGTTCCAACATCTACAATTTCCAGACCGGGCAATTCACGCTGACGCGCGGCCCGATCTTCTGCGACCTTTTGCTCGCCGACGAAATCAATCGCACGCCGCCCAAGACCCAGGCCGCCCTTTTGGAGGCGATGCAGGAGCATGCCGTCACCTTCGACGGCACCACCCATGCGCTCGGCCCGAACTTCATGGTGGTGGCGACGCAGAACCCGATCGAACATCAGGGCGTCTATCCCCTGCCCGAAGCCCAGCTCGACCGTTTCCTGTTCAAGCACCGGGTGAGCTACCCCGGCCCCGAAGAAGAGAAGGCGATCATCATCCATCACGGCGGCGGCACCGCCTCGCACGACATCAAGCAGTACGGCATCACCGCCCAGGCCGACCGCAAGACGCTGGAAAAGGCGTTGGCGACCGTCGGCGAGGTAACGCTTGTCGACGATGTCGTCGACTATATCGCCAGGCTGGTGCGGGCCACGCGCGAAAGTCCCGATCTGGAGGTTGGCGCCAGCCCGCGTGCGGGCGCCATGCTGGCCAGGGCGGCACGGGCCCGGGCAGCGCTCGACGGGCGTGCGTATGTCATCCCCGACGACGTCAAGGCGCTTGCCGTGCCGGCGCTACGCCATCGCGTTATCCTGTCGCCGGCGGCGCAGATCGACGGCCGCCTGGTCGAACAGATCGTGACCGACCTTGTAGACCAGACGGAAGCGCCGCGTTGATCTATCCGAGCGGCCGGGCAGTCTGGGCAGGTGCGGCAGGTGCAATACCGGCCTTCCTGATCGCGCTCGCGCTGCCGTCGCTGTGGTATCTCGGCCTGTTGTGGATCTGCGTGCTGCTTGCTTTCCTGGCCGTGGACGCCGCCGCCGGACGCGGACGGGCTTCGCTGGATGCCAGCATCCATGCCCCGCCGCAGGTCAGCGTCGGCGGCCAGTTCACCGTCCATGTCACCGCCGGGCTCAGCGGACGGCCGCGCGCCGTGCAGGCGCGTCTCGGCCATGATGAGCGGCTGGAACCGCTGGGCGGCACCGGCGGCGCATTGACCGCTGAGGCCGGCAGCGCATCGCTCGATCTCAAATTTCAGGCGCTGCGGCGCGGCATTGCCAGGTTCGACCGCTTGTGGGTGCGCTGGCCCGGGCCGTTCGGCTTGGTCTGGAACCAGGTCGTACTGCCGATGGCGAGCCAAGTGGCGGTGCTGCCCGATGTCAGCAGCGCCCGCGACGAGGCGATCACCCTTCTGCAGCGCCAGGCGCTGCCCGACGGCCATGCGCAGCGCCGCGCCGGCCAGGGCCGCGAATTCGAGGCGCTCAAGGACTACCAGCCCGGCATGGGCCGGCGCATGATCGACTGGAAGCGCAGCGCCCGCCACGGCAGGCTTCTGGCGCGCGAATTCCGCATCGAGGAGAACAACAACATCGTCCTGGCCATCGATAGCGGCCGGCTGATGTGCGAGCCCGTCGACGGCGTGCCGAAGGTCGACCGCGCCGTCACCGCAGCCTTGCTGTCGGCGTTCATTGCGCTGAAGGGCGGCGACATGGTCTCCCTGTTCGGCTTCGACGCGCGGCCGCGCGTTTCCAGCGGCGCCGTGCGCGGCTCCGCCAGCTTCGCCATGATCCAAAAGCGGGCGGCGGAAATCGACTATTCCACCGAAGAGACCAATTTCACCCTTGCCCTGACGACCCTTGCAGCAAAGCTCGACCGACGCTCGCTGGTGATCATCTTCACCGACTTCGTCGATCCGATCAGCGCCGAACTGATGCTGCGCACAGTAGGCCGGCTCACCGAACGCCATCTGGTGCTGTTCATGATGATGAAGGATGTCGAATTGGAGACACTGGCCGACATGCCGCCGGACGCACCGGAGGATGTGGCGCGCTCGGTTGTCGCCGGCGGGCTGCTGCGCGAAAGGCAGGTCGTCATCGGCAGGCTCAGGCTGCTCGGCGCGCATGTCATCGAAGCCGACCATCAGAGGCTCGGGCCGGCACTGGTCGAGCGCTATCTCGAACTCAAGCGGGAGGATCTGTTGTGAACGCGCTGGTCGGCAAGGATGCGGTGCGCCAGTCGCTGGCGAGCTTCCGTTCGGAGCGCGAGGCCGACTGGAAGGCGTTCGAGGCGCTGCTTGCCCGGGTCGAGAAACGCGCGCCGCGCACGCTGTCGGAAGACGAGTTGCTGTCGCTGCCGCTGCTCTACCGCTCGGCGCTGTCCTCGCTTTCGGTGGCGCGGGCGACGTCGCTCGACAATGCGCTGGTCGGCTATCTCGAGGCGCTGTGCCTGCGCGGCTATTTCTACCTCTATGGCGCACGCCGAGGGTTGCGGCAGCGCATCGGCGATTTCTTCCTGCATGACTGGCCGCATGCCATTCGCGATTTGTGGCGCGAGACCTTGCTGTCGGTCGTCCTGACGTTTGTCGGTCTCGGCGCCGGCTACTGGCTGGTGGCGAAGGACAAGGGCTGGTTCGACGCCATCATTCCGCCGAGCCTGGCCGGCGGGCGCAACCCGGATGCATCGGCGGAAGTGCTGCGGCAGGTGCTTTATGACGGCGCCGACAGCAATTTCCTGTCGGGCTTCGCCGCCTATCTGTTCACGCACAATGTCCAGGTGGCGATCCTGGCCTTCGCGCTCGGCTTTGCCTTCGCGGTGCCGAGCGTGCTCCTGATCCTGATGAATGGCTGCCTGCTCGGCGCGATGTTCCAAATCTATGTCGCCAAGGGGCTTGGCATCGAGCTGGGCGGATGGCTGTCCATCCACGGCACCACCGAGATGTTCGCGATCGCCTTGGCGGGCGCCGCTGGCATGCGTATCGGCACGCGTATCGCCTTCCCCGGTGAACTGACGCGGATGACGGCCGCAGCCGATGCCGGGCGCGTGGCGGCAACCACCATGGTCGGGGTGACGATCATGCTTTTGTTCGCCGGCCTGCTCGAAGGCATCGGCAGGCAGGTGATCACCAGCGACGTGACACGCTATGCCATTGGCGGCGTCATGCTGACGCTGTGGCTTTGCTATTTCTATGTGTTCAGGGTGGTGCGGCATGGCAACCGCTAGGCGTGCTGCCGTCTCGACGATACGGCCGCTGGTCACGCCGGAAGGCGTCGATCTCCGGATCAAGCTCGCCGATGCCGGCACCCGCGCCGCCGCCTTCCTGCTCGACTTTGTCATCATCGTCGTCACGGCGATCGTGATCTCGATCGTCGCGCTGTTCGGGCTGGCCGGCCTCAAAGGCGAAGGCGCGCAGCCGCTGTTCATCGTCTGGATCATCCTGATCTTCTTCCTGCGCAACGCCTATTTCATCGTCTTCGAAGCCGGCCGCCGCGCCGCCACGCCCGGCAAACGGATGCTCGGCATCCGGGTGGCGTCGCGCAGCGGCGCCGGCCTGTCGATCGATCAGGTCATTGCCCGCAATCTGATGCGCGAGATCGAGATATTCCTGCCGCTGTCGATCATCCTTGGCCGCAGCCAGATGGGGCTCGCCGACACGCTGTCGACGATCTTCGGGCTGGTGTGGACGCTGCTGTTTGCACTGTTCCCGCTGTTCAACCGCGACCGCATGCGCATCGGCGACCTGCTGGCCGGAACCTGGGTGGTCGAGGCGCCGAAACTGGCGCTGGTCGAGGACCTGTCGCAAAGGCGAAATACCAACGCACGCGCCTTCCGATTCACCCAGGCGCAGCTAGATGCCTATGGCATCGCCGAACTGCACAAGCTGGAAGAGGTGCTGCGCCGCGACGACTATTTCGCCCTGAAAGCCGTGGCCGAGACGATCGGGCGCAAAATCGGCATGACGATCGAGCCGGTCGATTCCAGGGCCTTCCTCACCGCCTATTATGGCGAGCTGCGGGCACAGCTCGAACGCAAGCTTTTGCTGGGAACACGCAAGGCGGATAAGTACCAGCGGTAGATCGGAGTTCGGGATGCCGGCTCAAGTTAGCGAAGCGGAAAAAGCCAGAATAGAACGCGCCATTCAGGCGGCAGTCTCCGGATCCTGGAAGGAATTTGCAGAACTCACCGACGAACCGTTTCCAAACGATGCATCGATGAGGGAGCAATTCGGAGATACTTCTTCCCGACTTCAGCAAGCCGACGGAAATTGGGAAATGACCTCAGGCATAGGTATCGTGCCTGACGGCAGCGCGCGCCTGATCACAGTCTTGATCAAGGCGCCGCCCACCGTGGATATTGTCCTGACGCTGCACAGCACGAGCGATCGGGATGACAGCACGATCAGCATCTGGACGTTCTTTCAGCAGGTGAATTGGGGCGATTAGGCATCGCCTACCCCACCCACTTCTCATAGTCGGACACCAAAAGGTGCACCGGCGCGACATCCTCGTCGATGTTGGAGAAGCGGCCGATCGGCTCGCGGAAGACGTTGTCGGTGAGATCGTCATTGACGGTCGAGACCTCACCGATCAGCACATCCTTGCCCTCGGCCCAGAAGGCGTGCCAGACGCCGGGCAGCAGCGTCACGCTCTGGCCCGGGTCGAGCTTCAGGAGCCCGCCTGCCGGCAGCCTGTGGATGGTGCCGTCGACCGGCACCGTCACTTCGGCCTTCGGATCGATGCCGCCGTCGCGATCGTGCATGAACAGTTCCAGCACGAGCTTACCGCCGCCGCGGTTGATGATGTCCTCGGCCTTGATGTTGTGGCGGTGCATCGGCGACAGCTGATCCTTGCGCGAGATCATGATCTTCTCGGCATAAAGCATGCCCATGCCCTTCTTCATGTCGGCATAGACGCCGTTGCGAACGGTGAACAGGAACAGGCCGAGTTCGTCGAATTTTTCCTGGCCGTAATCGGTGATGTCCCAACCGAGCCGCGAGGTGAAAATGGCGGCGGAGTCGGCCTTGCGCGCCTTCATCTCTTCCGGGCTCCAGTAGGCGAAGGGCGGCATGATGTAGCCGAACGAGCGGATGAAGGCGTCTGCATCGCGGATGATGTCGTTGACGGTGGAGCGTTTCATGATCGTGATCCCTTCGCGTCGCGTTCCCTGGAGTTATCTGAAGCGCATAGCCGAACAGCGCTGCGGTGTCGACGCAAACTGCGTGCTGGCCCATGACATCCGTGCGGATCGGGGCCATAAGTCAGCCAGATTTCCCAGGGTGATATTTCATGCAAGGCATAGACGACCTCGACACGCCGGCGATCCTCATCGACGCAGCCCGCGCCGAAGCCAACATCACACGAGCGCAGGCGCATGCCGACCGCCACGGGCTGAAACTCAGGCCGCACATCAAGACGCACAAGCTGCCTTATTGGGCGAAGAAGCAGGTGGCGGCCGGCGCGGTCGGCATCACCTGCCAGAAGATCGGCGAAGCCGAGGTGATGGCCGATGCCGGGCTGACCGATATTTTCCTGCCCTACAACATCCTTGGCCGCGCCAAGCTGGAGCGGCTCAAGGCCCTGCATGGCCGTGTGACACTGTCAGTGACGGCCGACAGCCTCGAAACGCTGGAGGGGCTCGCCGCCACCTTCACCGATGCAGGGCACCCCCTGCCCGTCCTGGTCGAATGCGACACCGGCATGGGCCGTTGCGGCGTGCAGAGCGCCGCCGAGGCGCTGGCACTGGCGAAGTTGATCGACCAAGCCAAGGGGCTCACCTTCGGCGGGCTGATGACCTACCCCGCGGCCGGCCGCGCCGCCGAGGCTGAATCGTGGCTGGCCGGCGCCAAACAAACGCTCGCGGCCTCGGGTCTCGCCTGTGAACGCATCTCCAGCGGCGGCACGCCTGACATGTGGCGCTCGGGCGAGGACAGCGTGGTGACCGAATACCGCCCCGGCACCTACATCTACCTCGACCGCTACCAGGTCGCCAAAGGCGTCGGCACGCTCGACGATTGTGCGCTGACGGTGCTCGCCACCGTGGTCAGCCATCCGACGCCGGCCCGCGCCATCCTCGACAGCGGCAGCAAGGCGCTGTCCAGCGACACGCTGGGGCTCGCCGATTTTGGCGAGCTGCTCGGCATGCCCGGAGCCCGCGTCACCAGCTTGAGCGAGGAACATGGCACGGTCACGCTTGAAAATGGCGCGAAGCTTCGCATCGGCGAACGCGTGCGCTTGGTTCCGGATCATTGCTGCGTGGTGACCAACCTGTTCGACCAGGTGCATCTGATCGAGGGCGACAAGGTGTTGGAAACGCTGAAGGTGGAAGCGCGTGGACGGATGGGGTGAGGCTTTCGTTTTGGAGGCTCGCCCTATTTCGGCATTGACGAATTGTAATTTATAACTTACTAGTCCCCATGGCAATCCTGAAGCAGACAGCCACCTTTCGGAGGTGGCACCAAAAGCTGAAAGACGGAAGAGCCAAGGCTGCAATTGCCGTTCGGCTGCAACGTTTGATTGTAGGAAATCCCGGCGACGTGGCCCCAGTGGGTGAAGGCATCAGTGAATTGCGCATTCACTATGGGCCCGGCTATCGCGTTTATTTCACAAGCGCGGTGAAACGGTCATCCTGCTCCTGTGCGGCGGGGATAAAAGTTCACAAGAAACCGACATACGGACAGCAAAGCGCCTGGCCGTAGAATGGAGTGACGACAATGGTTGAAAAAATCTATGATTTCGATCCCGCCGAAATGCTCGATTCCGATACGGCAATCGAGGCGTTTCTGGCAGAGGCAATGGAAACCGGAGACGCCAAATTCGTCGCGTCCGCCCTCGGTGTCGTTGCCCGCGCCAAGGGGATGAGCAACATTGCCAGAAAGACCGGCTTGGCTCGCGAGCATCTTTATACCTCGCTCAGCGAAAACGGTAATCCTACGCTGGAAACCACACTGGCGGTCATGAAAGCATTCGGCTTTCATTTGGCCCCAAAGCACGATGCAACTCAGGTCTAATCTACGCCAGCGCGCGTCGAGCGCGAGGTTGTTCGGGCCAACTGAAATCAGGACTGATAAACCGGACCCAGCGCCGCCTTCAGCGGATCCAGCGCGTCGCCATACAGCTTCCAGCGCTCGACCGAGGATGAATAGATCGGCTGGCGCACCTGCCAGCGGCTCGGCGTCCGCACGGTGCGCTCGGTCTCGTTGAAACGCAGGCAGGCATCGTCCCACTCAACGCCGAGGAATCCGATCAATCCACGGGCGCGATTTTCGAAATCGGCGACCGTTTCTTCGTAGGGCATGTCGTGGATATTCAGCGGGATGACCTTGGTCCAATGGCGCATCAGGCGGTCATACTGCCGGTAATACTGCCCAAGCTTGGTCAGATCGGCATTATAGCCGTGCGCCTCGGAAAAATTATGCATGAAACAGGACGCGCAATTGTCCATCGGGTCACGCCGGCAATGGATGATGCGGGCATTCGGCAAGATCAGGCTGATGAAGGCCAGCAGCTCGAAATTGTGCGGCATCTTGTCGACGACAAGCCGCGCCTTGGTGTTGCGTCTGTTGAGATCGTCGAGATATTTCGATCCAAGCTCCTTGGCCTTGGCCGCAGTGAGCGCCGCCATGCCCTTGGTGAAAATGGCTGGGTCGAGCTTGTCGAACCCAAGTTCGCCGGCAAGTGAACGAATGGTCGACAACTCGCCGGCGCCATGGATATCGCGATGGCTGGCGCATATCTGCTCGGTCAGCGTCGTTCCCGACCGGGGCATGCCGACGATGAAGACCGGGCGCCTGGATGGATTTCCCAAACTGGCTCGCGTCTTGAAGAAGCCAGCGTCGAAGGTGTCGATGAAGCTGTCGTAAAGCTGGGTGTGCCGGTCGATGTCGAAATCATTGCCGGAAATCGCCTTGGCCCTCGCGAAATGGCGGATGGCCGGGCTATACTCGCGCTGATCATTGAGCATCTTGCCGGCGGCGTGGTGCAGCACTACCCGCTCGCGATCGGTGGTTGTCGGCAATTCCAGGCGTTTCAGCACCAAAGGCAACGTCGGATCGTCCTTGACCGCCCGGCGCGCAAGCGCCATTCCAGCCAGCGCCTCGACATGGCCCGGGTCGATGGCAAGGGCCTTGCTGAAGCATTCGACCGCCTCGGCCGGCCGGCCAATGTCGGTGAGCAAATCGCCCATACCGGCAAGTGCCATCACCGACTGGCCGTCGATAGCCAGCGCCTGGCGATAGAACCCTTCGGCAATGTCGCCCTCGAGCTGGCTGCGGTAGGAGCGGCCGAGATTGCACAGCGCTTCGATGAGCCCTCCATCGAGCTGGATCGCCTTTCTCAGATGTCTGCGCGCCTTGTCGACGTTGCCGGTGACATTGTAGGCGTTGCCGAGATTGTTGCGGAAGATGGCGTTGTCCGGTTCGAGCTTGACCGCCCTTTCCATATAGGCAATGGCGGCGTCATGATGTTCGGCCTCGATGGCCAGCGTGCCCATCAGGTTCAGCGCCATGGCATTTTTGGGCTGCGTGCGAAGCACCGTCTGGTAGCAGAACTCGGCCTCGCGAAAACGCTTGCGCCGTTGCAGGTCGATGCCGCGCTGCAATGTCTTTTCCCCCGACTCACCGGCGGTCGGCAGCGAGGCTGGGATCATTGCCGGCAGGCCCAGGGGTTGCCGGCGTGGCAAGAGCGGCATCCGTCAAATCCCGGTCGCGGCCTGCGACGAACCAATCAGAACTTCAGGGTTACGCCAAGCTGGAGATTGTGGGAGTACAATTTGGCGTTCTCGTATGTGCCGCCGCCATCATTGTCGTCTAGATCCACGCTTGTCACGGCCTTAAAGCGGTAACCGAAATCGAGGTCGACATTCTGCGTTACCGCGTAGGTAACACCGGCGCCCACTTGGCCGGCGAAACCCCAGCCGCCAGGCCCGTATCCAAAGGCGTGGCCATCAAAGTGAGTATCGGCGGTAACATAGGCCGCGCCGACACCGCCGCCGACATAGAGTTTGGCATCACCAAAATGCGCAACATCGGCCCAGACGTTGGCGAGAAGATAGGTGGCCGACAGATTGCCGGAAGCCGGATAGTTGCCGACGCCCGTGTAGCTGTATTCGCTTGCCTTGTAGCGCGCGTAGGACAGTTCGCCTTCGACACGAAACACATCGTTGATGCGCCGACCGACAGCGCCGCCGATTACGAACCCGGTATCAAGATCGACTGAATAGCCAGTACCATTGTAGTCCGTTTTCACATGGTTCGGGAAACTGGCGCCGCCGAAGAGCGTGACGTACCAGAGATCCTCCGCCCTCGGAACGTCGACAATCGCGTCGGCGGCGAAGGCCGAACTCCAACCAAGCGCCAATGCAAATGTCGAGACGCCAGCCAACAAGCGCAGTTTCATCGCCGATTCCCTCGCTACAACTAGTGACTGGTATCACTCTTGCTTCGCGGCCGAGCTGTCAAGAAAGCAAACGAGATCAAGGAGCCAAGCGAAGTCGGAACAATCTTTTGAGAATTCTTGTTGCTGCACCGCAACATAGCAGCACATGCTAATGTTTGGCGGCAGGCGTATGGCTTCGGTTTTGAAAATCGCGCTAGTCGGCCTGCCGTGCTGCCACCCTGCGCATGGCGATCACCCGCCGGCGGCGGATTTCGGTGCGCATCGCCGTCAAATGCAGCGCGAAGAACAGCACGGTGAAGCCGAGCGCCATCACCAGCAGCGGCCATAGCAGGCTGGGATCGATCGTCGGTCCGCCGAGCCGGAACACCGAGGCCGGCTGGTGCAGCGTGTTCCACCAGTCGACCGAGAATTTGATGATCGGGATGTTGATGAAGCCGACGAGCGTGATGATGGCGGCGGCCCAGGCGGCGCGGCTGGCGTCATCCAGCGCACGCGTCAGCGCGATGATGCCGAGATACATCAGGAACAGGACGAAGACCGACGTCAGGCGCGCGTCCCACACCCACCAGGTGCCCCACATCGGCTTGCCCCAGATCGAGCCGGTCACCAGAGCAAGCGCGGTGAAGGTGGCGCCGATCGGGGCTGCAGATTTTAGCGCGACGTCGGCCAGCGGATGGCGCCAGACCAGCGTGCCGAGCGCGGCGACCGCCATCACCGTGTAGCACATCATGGCGAGCCAGGCGAAAGGCACGTGGATATACATGATGCGCACCGTGATGCCTTGCTGGAAATCCTCAGGCGCGGCAAAGCTCATATAGAGACCGATGGCTAGCAGGATCGCGGCGATCGACGCCAGCCACGGCACCAGCCTATCGGCCAGCCCGACAAAGCGCGTCGGGTTGGCGAGGTCGGTCCAGCCGGCGAGGCGTGAGGAGGTGTCGCTCATAAGGTCTAGATAGACCGGCGGCGCGTTCGGGGCAATCGAGCGGTTGTCGCAGTCTTATTTACCCTCCCCCTTGTGGGGAGGTCGCTGCAAAGCAGCGGGGTGGGGGTGGTGGGGCACCACCCCCACCGGGACCCTACGGGTCCGACCTCCCCACAAGGGGGAGGTAAAAAAGCTTACGCAGCTTCGATATTCACCGTGCGGCTGAGACGGCGGACTTCCTCGTCGTTGAGCAGGCCGCCGGCGCGCAGCAGGCTGGCGAAACGGCCATTGCGCAGCGACAGTTCGGCGAAGCCGCCCATCTCGACCACCTTGCCCTTGTCCATGAACACGACCAGGTCGGCGTCGCGGACGGTGGTCAGGCGGTGGGCGATGATGAAGGTGGTGCGGTTGCGCCTCAGTTCGTCGATGGCTTCCTTGACGCGGTCCTCGGTCTCGACATCGAGCGCGCTCGTTGCCTCGTCGAGCACCAGGATCGGTGCGTCCTTGAGCACGGCGCGGGCAATGGCGATGCGCTGACGCTCGCCGCCCGAAAGCTGGCCGCCGCGCTCGCCAACGACGGTGTCGTAACCGGCGCTCTTGGCAAGGATGAAATCCTGCGCGGCAGCCGCATTGGCGGCGGCGTGAACCTCGTCATAAGTCGCCTCGGCACGACCGACGCGGATGTTGTCCTCGATCGAGCGGTTGAGCAGGCCGGCATCCTGGAAGACGGTGGCGATCGAATGACGCAGCGACTTGCGGGTCACCGTGCGGGTGTCGATGCCGTCGATCAGGATACGGCCATGAGACGGCGAGAAGACGCGCTGCAAGAGGTTGATCAGCGTCGTTTTGCCGGCGCCGGTCGGGCCGACGATGGCAACCGTCTGCCCGGCCTGGACTTCGAAGGAGACGTCGTCGACGCCCTGCCTCGAATTGGCAAACTCGAAGCCGACATTCTCGAAGCGGACGTGGCCGGTGACGTTGGTGAGGTCGCGCAAGCCGTCCGGCTCGGCGGAGTCGGCGGCCGAATCCTCGAGGTGATAGAAGTCCTCGAGCTTGGCGCGGGCTTCCGAAATCTGGTTGGCGAAAGCCGACATCTGGTCGAGGCGGGCAATCAGCAGCGTGGCAAAGCCGGTGAAGGCGATGACGTCGCCGATCTTGAGCTGGCCATGGGTGACCAGATAGGCGCCGATCAAAAGCACAACCATCATCGAAATGGTCGACGACAGGCGGTGCAACGCATTGGCCATCGCCCACCAGTCGAGCACCGGGTTCTGCGCGTCGAGCAGGTTCTTGACATAGCGGCGCAGCGTATCGGCCTCGTGACCGAGACGGTTGTAGCTCTGCAGCACGGCGACATTGCTGACCGAGTCGGTCACATGCGCGAACACCTGATGGTAGTGGCGCTCGACCGCGGCCTGGCCCGCCTTGGTGCGCTTCATCACAAGCCGGCCGATGCCGACATAGAGAACGCCCAGCGCCATCAGCACCAGCGACATGCGAAGATCCATGCTTATAGCGGTCGGAATCAGCAGAGCCAGCGCAACAGCCGTCGACAGATGCTGGCGCATGAATTCAAGCCACAGGCTGAACAGCGTCTCGACGGCGCGCAGCAGCGTGTGCAGCGCGTTGGAGGTGCCGCGCTGGTGGTGCCAGGCGAGCGGCATGGTGATCACGCGCTCGAACGACTGGCACAGCACCTCGCTGCGCCGCTTGTGGGCAAAACGGTCGGCGCCGCGCGCCACCAGCACGAAGGCGACGATGTTAAAGGCGCCGAGACCGGCCCACAGCGCCAGCGTCGAAAACACCGAACCCTTATCGGAGATGGCGTCGATTACCCGGCCGAACATGATCGGCTCGAGGATGGCGATAATGGCGAGCGCGACATTCGCACCGCAGATAAACGCAACGCGCTTCCTGTCGGCTGCGAGATAACCCAGCGCTCTCCAGTAGATTTGCAGAAGTGACACTTCAGCTACTCCGCCCAAAACATTATTGTGCACCGCACCATTTCTTGACACGTACCGGTTAACGGGTCGCAAAACAATGCCCGTCTACCTCTTCCGTTCCCATTCTGCGAACAAAAGATGACGACGTTGCGAAATCTGCCGTGATCACCTAACGGTTTGAGATAAAAGGTGAAATGTCAGTCTTGCGGCTAAATCATGGCAGCAGCTGGCCCTGCCACATTTTTAGTCACTGCACGCTTGGACCGCCGTTATCGGGAAGGCACGCCGTTCTGCGCCAGGAGCATGCCGAAGTAGAAAACGCGCGCCTCGAAAGGCGCGCGTCAATAACCTGAAGCCTTTGATTTTACGAGGGTATCTTGACGACCACCTCGGTCTTGTCGCCGGCTTTCGGCTGAAAACCGGAAGATTTTGTCTTGGTTCCATTGACTTCGAGCGAGATGGATTTGGCCTTTTTGTCGCGGATGACGCGAACCTTGATCTCCGACCCCAGCATCTTCAGCGTGGCAGAATAGCCGTCCCAATGGCTGGGCAGTTTCGGCCGGAACGTGATCTGCTTGCCCCGCCGCTCAATGCCCAGAATGCCTTCGACCGCAGCACGGTAGAGCCATCCCGCTGAGCCCGTATACCAGGTCCAGCCGCCGCGACCGCCCTTGTCCTCACCGGAATAGATGTCGGCGGCGACGACGTACGGCTCGACGCGATAATGCTCGGCCGATGCATCGTCGAGCGCATGGTTGACCGGGTTCAGCATCGAGAAGCAGCGATAGGCATCGTCGGTGCGGCCCATTTCGGCGAGCGCGATCACGAACCAGGTCGCCGCATGGGTGTACTGGCCGCCGTTCTCGCGCACGCCCGGCGGATAACTCTTGATGTAACCAGGGTCCTTTCTCGTGTTCTGGAAGGCCGGGGTAAACAGTTTGACGATCTTGAGCTTGTCGTCGACCAGCAGGTTCGTCGCCTGCTGCATCGCCGTGGTCGAGCGCGCGGGGTCGCCCTCGCCGGAGAGCACGCTCCACGACTGCGCGATGGAGTCGATCTTGCACTCGTCCGAATTGTGCGAGCCAAGCGGCGTGCCGTCGTCGTAGCTGCCGCGGCGATACCACTGGCCGTCCCAGGCGGTGCTTTCCAGCGCCCGCTTCAGCACATCGGCGTGTTTTGTCCAGGCCTGCGCCCGCTTGGTGTCGCCCTGCCCCTTGGCCACGGTGGTAAAGTCGCCCAGCGTCTTCAAAAGGAACCAGCCGAGCCAGACACTCTCCCCCTTGCCGGCTTCGCCGACGCGGTTCATGCCGTCGTTCCAGTCGCCGCCGAGGATCAGCGGCAGCCCGGCCGGGCTGCTGCGCTTGACCGCAAGGTCGAGCGCGCGCGCGCAATGGTCGTAAAGCGAAGCGCTCGTCTTGGAGATTTCCGGCGTGAAGAAGGCGTCGTGCTCGCCCTCGCCCAACACCTGCCCGTCGATGAAAGGCAGCTGCTCCTTCAGGATCCCTGTATCGCCGGTCACCTCGATGTAGCGATTGGTGGCATGCGCCAGCCAGACCACATCGTCGGAGATCATGGTGCGCACGCCGGCGTCGGTGCGCGGCAACCACCAATGCTGGACGTCGCCTTCGGGGAACTGCCGGCGCGCCGCATTGAGGATCTGGTTGCGCGCCAGTTTCGGATCATGCGCAAGCAGGGCCAGCGTGTCCTGTAGCTGGTCGCGGAAGCCGAAGGCGCCGCTTGCCTGATAAAAGGCCGAGCGGGCGCGGATGCGGCAGGCCAGGCTCTGATAGGGCAGCCAGTGATTGACCATGGCGTCGAGCGCCTTGTCGGGCGTCTCGACCTGGATGGTGTCGAGGAAGCCGCGCCAGACGCGTTCATTATCGGCCAGCCGCTGGTCGAAATCCTTGCCCGAATGGGTCTGCACCAACGCGCTCGCTTCGGCTGATGTAGCGGCGTCGCCAAGCAGCCAGACCAGCGTGACGTCGCCGCCGGCAGGGATGTCGATGTCGCTGGCGACAGCTGCGCACGGATCGTCGCCGGCCTCGACGCGGCCCGATAGGCCGGCGCCGCTGACGACAGTGTGCGGGAAGGCGCTGGTGCCCTGCCTGCCGATGAACTCGCCACGATCGGCTGTCACCGAATGCACCGGACCGGTGGCGGCCAGGAAGGCCACCCGGTCGCCGAAATCGAGACCGTAGGGGTTTTGCGCCAGAAGCGCGCCGGTCGCTGGATCCCTGGACGGGATGATGGTCGCAGCCGTGCTCGAGCGATGGCTGCCGAGAACCCATTCGGCATAGGCATAGATGCGCAGCCGCGCCGGCGCCGAGCCCGAGTTCTGGATGCGCAGCCGCGTGATCTTCACTGGATCGACGGGATCGACGACGTGCGTCAGATCCATTGACAGCGGGCCGCGTTTGGATCGGAAGGTCGAGAAGCCCTGGCCGTGCCATGTCTCATAGGTCATCGAGGGATCGCGGACCACGGCAGCCAGCGGCGAGAATGCCTTGCCGCTGGCCTGATCGTAGATGTAGATGCCCTCGCCCGGCCGGTTGGTGACCGGATCGTTCGACCATGGCGTCAGTTGGTAATCGCGGCTGTTGCGGCTCCAGGTGAAGGCAGCGCCTTCGGCCGAGACATGGAATCCGAACGAGGCGTTCGAGACGACGTTGATCCAGGGCTGCGGAGTCGTGCGCCGGCCGGTGAGACGCGTGACATAGTGACGGCCATCGCCTTCGAAACCGCCGAAGCCGTTCCACTGGCTGAGGCCGCTGCCGTCGGCGCTGCTGTCGGACGCGGCATGGTATGCAGGCGCCGCCGGCACCGGCAGAGACGGCTCGCGCAGTGACGCGGGGGCCGCCGGCTGCAGGCCATCGCGTGCTTGCAAGGCTGCCGCCTCGGCGCGTTCGATCTGGTCGAAGATGGTGCCGTTGCGCGTGTGCAGAACCACGCGGGCAACCGCCAGCAGCGTCTTGTACGTCGCCTCGTCCATCAGGTCGCGGCGCACGGCGAAGATGTGCTGGCGCGGCCCGAGTTCCTTGCCGCGCAGGCGGCTGTTTTCGCACAGCGTTTCGACCGCGCGCTGCAGGTCCTGGACATAGGACGATGCCTGCTCGTTGACGACCACGAAGTCGATCATCATGCCGCGGGCGCGCATATACTCCTGGAAGCGCAGCGCCTGGGCGACAATTTCGAGGTCGGCCACGTCGCCGATGCGGACCAGGAAGATCGGGAAATCGCCCGAAATGCTGGTCGGCCACAGGCTGGACTGCTTGCCCAGCCCCGAAGCGATGGATTCGCCGGGCAGGCGCAGGAACGGATCGGGATAGATCAGGAAGCGCGCCAGCTTCTGCACGTTGGCGGCGTCGGTCAGGCTGAGACCAAGATGGCGGGTCTGCACCTGCGAACGCGTCCAGGCAAGCATCGCCTGGCGAGCAAAACTTTCGGGATGGTCGAGCCTGGCGATGGCCTCGTCCAGTTCGGCGCGGTTGGCGCCGACGGCGGTCCAGAAGGTCAGCGATATCTTCTTGTTGGCCGGCACCCGCACCTGGCGGCGCAGGGCCGCTACCGGATCGAGGGTGAAGCCGTGGTGACCGCCAAGCTTGGCGCCGGGATCGAAGGCCGCCGCTTCCGCGATGGTACGGCCACGGCCGATGAAGGCACGGCGGTCGGTTTCGGCCTCGGCATCGCGCGCCGACCCGGACGGATCGGTGACGAAATGCACCATGGTGACGTCAGGCTCGTTCTTCTCGCGCTTGCGCCTGGTGGCAAAGATGGCGCCGTTATTGGCAGCGATCTCGGTCTCGATAAACATTTTCGAGAACGCAGGATGGGCATTGTCGGAGGCTTCGTTGCCCAGCACCAGCTCGGCAAAGGAGGTCACCTCGATATGCCGGTCAGTGGCGCCGTCGTTGTAGAGCGTGACGCGCCGTCCCTCGCCATTGCCTTCCGAGATGACGATGCATTCGACCTCCGAACGAAGCGAGCCCACTGTTTTGACGAAGCTCGCCTTGTCGTCGGAAAACAGCGTCTGCACTCTCTCGCCGGTCGCCTGCTTCGGCTCCGCGGTGGCCGACCACCAGTCGCCGCTGCCGGCGTCGCGCAGGAAGATGTAGGAGCCGAGCCGGTCTTCGGTCGGGTCGGGCTGCCAACGGGTGACGGCGAGTTCGCCCCAGCGGCTGTAACCGGAACCGGTGGCCGAGACCATGACGGAGTAGCGGCCATTGGACATGACGCTGGTGGCGCGCAACGCCCTCAGCGGGTCGAGGACGATGCGCGAATCCGGGCTCTCGACCTCGGTCTCGTCCTTCGAGCGCTCGTCGGCTTCGGTCCTGACCGTGGCGGTCGGGATGTCGCGCGGCGCCCTCTCCTGCAGCAGGAGTTCGGCAGACTCGATCACCGGATCGCTGTGGAAGCGGTCGCGCAGCCGGCCCTCGAAGATGGCGTCGGCAACGGCGGCGATCGACATGCCGGAGTGATGCGCCATGTAGTTCAGGACAACAGCGTGGTCGGTGCCTTCCGGCACGCGCTGCGGCGTGAAGTCGACGGCGTCGTAAAAGCCATGCCGGCCGAGAGCGCCGATGGAGCGCAGCCTAGCCAGATTCTGGACGGATTCGCGCGGTGTGAACTGCGCCGCGAGGATCGTGGCGTAAGGGGCGATCACCGTGTTCTGGCCAAGGCCGCGCTTGAGGCCAAGTCCGGGCACGCCGAAATTGGTATACTGGTAGGTCAGTTCGCGGTCGCGGGCATTGTAGGCCGCTTCCGAAATGCCCCAGGGCACGTTCTTCGAACGCGCGTACTGGATCTGACGCTTGATGATCAGCTTGCTGGTCTGGTTGAGGATCGAGCCCTGCGGTTCCTTCATCACCAGTGGCGGCATCAGATACTCGAACATCGAGCCCGACCAGGACATCAGCGCACCCTGGAAGCCGATCTCGACGATCGGCCTTCCAAGCCGGAACCAATGCTCCGTCGGCAGGTCACCCTTGGCGATGGCGAACAGGCTGGTCAGCCGCGCCTCGGAGGCGAGCAGATCGTAGCAGCTCTCATCGAGCTGGTGCTCCTCGACCCGGTAGCCGATCGAGAGCAGTTTGCGCTCCTGACGCATCAGGAAAGAGAAATCCATCTCGAAGGCATAGCGGCGGCAGCGTTCGCGCAGCGCCAGCAGCTTGGCGCGCAAGGCTTCGACGGCGTTTTCGTCGCTGTGCGAGTCATGCACATGCGCCTCGCAGGTCGCTTCCAGCCGTGCCGCCCAGTCGGCGATAATGTCGCTGCGCTGCGATCCGGCCTCGGTGTGGATGGCGGTGGCGAGCTTGCGGATCTCGCCGGCAAGCACGGCCAGGTTAATGGTGCGGATCGAGGCCATCTCCGGCTGCGCCTTGATGGTCATGACGGCGCGCCGCATGCCATCGAGGCGATCGGCCAGACGCTGGCGCAACGGCCGCAGTTGCCGGCGGTCGTCAGGCAATTCCTCGAGGCTCTCGTCGAGGATACTCACCGTGTCGAGGACGCCTTCGAAATCGCCCTGCAGGTGAACGGACGGGGCTTCCGCCCACTCGGCACAGGCCGCCGCCACCGCGACCAGATGTCCGGCCAGATTGCCGCTGTCGACGGCCGAGATGTAGAGCGGATAGAGCGGCTTGAGCGTCGTGGTGTCGTACCAGTTGAAGAGGTGGCCGCGGTTGCGCGGCATGCTCTCGATGGTCGTCATCGTGGCGTCGATGCGAGTGATGGCGTCGGAGAGCGCAATCCAGCCGAAATCGCGTGCCGACACCACCGACAGCAGGTAGACGCCGATATTGGTCGGCGACGTCCGCGGCGCCACAACCGGCGCCGGGCTTTCCTGGAAATTGTCGGGCGGCAGATTGTGGTGCTCGGCCGTGACGAAGGTTTCGAAATAATGCCAGGTGCGGCGCGCCACGGTGCGCAGCGCGTGGATGTCGGCTTGCGATATGCGCAGGCGGTCCTCGGTCTCGGCCGAGCGGCTGATCCAGCAGGCAACCGCCGGCGAACCGATCCAGAACAGAGCGAAGAAGAAGGCGACGAAGGCACCGGTGGAATCGGCCAGCACGGGGATAGCGAGACCGACGACGCCGATGATCACGGCGCCATACATCATGCTGTAATAGGAGCCGATATCGTTGTCGCCGCCCTTGTGCGCCTGCGACGCGGTGCGCCATTCCAGCAGGTTCTGGCGGCTGACGAACAGGCGGTAGAGCGTGCGCACGATGGCGTCGCCCATCATCCAGGCATTGTGCGCCATCAACAGCACTTTCAGCGCCACAAGGGCCGTGCCGAAGACGGTGTCGTGCGCCAGTGCGGAGAAATGGCCGCGCGGCGTCTGGTCGCCGCTCTTGGGCAGGATGGCGTTGACGACATCGAAGGTCGGCGCCATGAACAGCGACAGGATCAGCAGCGCCTGCCACTGCGCGGCCTGCGTGAAGGGCAGCAGCGTCCAGCCGGCGATCGCCGCCATCACCCAGAAGATCGGGGTCAGCGAGCGGCGCAGATTGTCGACCATCTTCCAGCGCGACAGCGCCGGCACGCCGGAACGCGGCGAGAAGATGAAGCGCAGCAGCTGCCAGTCGCCGCGCGCCCAGCGGTGGTGGCGCGAGGCGTCGACCGAGTAGCGGGTAGGATAGTCCTCGACCAGTTCGACGTCGGTGACAAGTGCTGCGCGCGCCAGCGCACCTTCGAGCAGATCGTGGCTGAGGACGGTGTTTTCCTCGATGCGGCCCTGCAGCGCCGCCTCGAAAGCGTCGACGTGATAAAGGCCCTTGCCGGTGAAGGAGCCGTCGCTGAAGACGTCCTGGTAGAGATCCGAGACGGCAAAGACGTAAGGATCGAGACCGCTGTTGGACGAGAAGACGCGCTGGAAGAAAGAAGCGTCGTCGCCGCTGGTGAGCGAGGCTGTGATGCGCGGCTGCAGAATGGTGTAGCCGGCGGTAACGACGCGCTTTGTCGCGTCGAAATGCGGGCGGTTGAGCGGATGGGCGAGCTTGCCGACCAGTGACGACACGGCGTCGCGCGTGGTGCGCGTGTCGGCGTCGAGCGTCATGACATAGACGACCTTTTCCGGCAGCGGCACGTCGAGCGGCAGGAAGGTGGTGTCGCTGTCGCCGCGCAAGAGAAGGTTCAGCTCATGCAGCTTGCCGCGCTTGCGCTCCCAGCCCATCCAGGCGCCCTGCGCCTGGTTGTAGAGCCGGCGGCGATGCAGGATATAGAAACGCGGCGCGCCTTCCGAGGGATAACGGGCATTGAGCCTGGCGATCTCGTCGCGCGCATATTGCAGGATCTCGATGTCGGCGGCGTCGATCTCGGTCTTGGAATCCGGCCAGTCGGACAGCAGCGCGAAATGGATTTCTTCGGCCGTGTTGGCGAGGTGATGCACCTCGATGTTGCGGATGTTTTCCTCGACATCATCGCGCGAGCCGATCAGCGACGGCACCACGACCAAGGTGCGTGATGCCGCCGGAATGCCGTGCTTGTAGTCATAGCCGACGAGCCGCGTCGGCTTCAGGAACAGTGAAACAACGGTGTTGAAGAAGGCGAGCGCGCCTTCGCTGGCAGGCACCGCAAACAGCGCCAGCATCAGCGTGATGGATTCCACCGACAGGCCGAGATGGGCAAGCGCATTGCCGGAGACAACCAGCAGTAGCACCGTCAGCAGGAAGACCGGCACAACGATGCCGAGCCAGCCCGTGGCGGTGAAGGCGCGCTTGAAGGTCACATGGAAGGGCGGCCGATAGCCGATCGCCTTTTCCAGATCCGGCCGGCGCGGGCCGACCAGGAAGAAGCC
Source organism: Mesorhizobium sp. C264A (assembly GCF_040324515.1). NCBI lineage: Bacteria > Pseudomonadati > Pseudomonadota > Alphaproteobacteria > Hyphomicrobiales > Phyllobacteriaceae > Mesorhizobium > Mesorhizobium sp. C264A. Next base: position 2,559,456 of record NZ_JAMYVY010000001.1, read on the forward strand.
GACATCGGTATGCATGGCCGGATCGGCTGATGCATCCGGCACGCCGGAGGCATCGGTGACCCCGGGAACATGGCTGGCCAGCTCGATGGCCTTTTCGGCGACACGGAATTCGGACAGGTCGGAGCGCCGCGCCAGTTGCTCGATCGACGTGCGGTACTGGTCGCGCGAAAAGAAATCGAGCGCGGCGAAATCGGTGCGCTCGCGCAACAGCGTGTCGATGCGGCTGACGCCCTCGAACCACACCGTCCAGTCGACGTCGTTGATGAGGCGCAGGCCGCGGATGATGTTGCCGGTGGTGACATTGCCGCTGGACAGCGTGCGATGCTCGGAAATGATGATTTCCTCGGCGTCGGAGCCGGTTTTCTCGAGCTCGACCTCCAGCCATTCCAGCGCCCTGCCGGCATTCTGCGAGCCGTCGCGCAGGCGGTAGAGCAACTGGGTGGCGAAGGTGGTGTCCTGCGCATGCGCGCCGTAGCCCGACAGGATCTTCCGGCGGTCTGCATTGTCGTCGGTCGCCAGCACGCGGTCGGCGACCTCGTTGGCGATATGGCGCATCTGCCTGGTGCGGTCGACGCGCACGGCGATGCGGCGCAGATTCTCGATCAAAACGAAGCGCAGCAGCGACGGCAGCGCCCACAATTCGCCGATCTTGAGCGGCTCGACCGACTGAAAACCCTCGACGATGGATTTGAACATGGTCGCCGAAACCGAACTGTCGGAATGGGCGACATAGCTCCAGGCCAGGGCCAGCGCGCGCGGCACCGCGGCGCGGTTGGCCACTTCCAGGGTCGGCAACTGCCGGTAGAAACGGCGCGGCAGGTCGCGCTTCACCTGAAAAATGGTCTCCTCGACGAGATAATTGTTGTCGAGCAGCCATTGCGCGGCAGGCGTGATGGTTTCGCCCTTGGCCTGGGCGGCATTGGTCGAGCGGTAGACTTCGAGGATTTTCTTGGCGCTGTCGCGGATGCGGGCCTGGAAATCGAACGGCGTCAGGCCGAACAGGTCCTTGATGTCGCCGTTGGCGAGGCTTTCGCCCAGCGCGCGCAGCCGCTCTTCGGGCAGGAAATTGGAGCGTATCGGCTCTTCGGTGATGACCGGGAAGCCGGCGCTGGACTTTTCGATATGGGCAGGATTTGTCTGGATATTCATTGAAAATTCCGCATGGGGGACGCGATGCGGCGCCACCGCCACGGCAATGTCCCTAAAACCGATTCAAATGCAATTGGTTGCATGATTACACTGGCCGAAAGTTTTGCTTCGCACCACGCCAGAGGCGTTATCCCTTCGACATTTTAAGTGGGGTTTCAGACAACTCAAGGACGAGCACCCCTGCCCTCCCGTCCGCCTTGGAACGACGGAAGGATTCGGGCTTTTTCGTGATCCAGACAACAGCTTACGCCAGATTTCTCCGGCGTGCGATCATGTTTGGCAACAGGCGTTAATCGTTGTTCTGGCGGCGCGGGTGGCCCAGGCTGGCTATCCGGACGACGAACACGATCGTCGGCCGCACCGGTTCAAGCCGCAGTTTCGCGGCCTGCGGTCCGAGCAACAGCGTGTCGCGAGGTCCAAGGCGCGACGATGTCGCGCCGGTCACGCCGACCTCGCCGTCGAACGGCAGGATCAGGGTCATAGCGCTGGTCGGCCGGATATCGGTCGGAACCGAAACCATCAGACGCTGGACCGAGTGCGTGGCCCGCGCGCGGCGGGTCATGACGTTGAGATCGGTGATCGGACCGGAGATCAGCGCCGCCGAGGTCGGCACGTCGGCCGGGAAGGACAGCGGGGCGGAAGCCGCCGTCACTTCGGCCGGCCGCCGGCCGGCAATGTCAAGCACGATACCCTCGCCTTCCAGCACGGCAAGCGTGCGGTCGACGCCGGCAAAGCCCGAGAACGGGCCGCTGCCCTCGACTCGCGCCATCGAAACGCGCCAGTCGAAATCGTCCAGCCCGGCGCCGTCCGGCGAGACGGCGATCTCGGTGGTCGTGCCGCCGCCATTCTTCCACGGCATGACGCGGTAGTCGGCGGCACGACGGATACGCATCGTTTCAGCCAATCAGCCGAGAATGCCGGGCAGGTTGAGCTGGTGCTCCTTCGCACACTCGATGGCGATGTCGTAGCCGGCATCGGCATGCCGCATGACGCCGGTCGCCGGGTCGTTCCACAACACGCGCTCCAGGCGCCTTGCGGCGTCCGGCGTGCCGTCGGCGACGATGACCATGCCCGCATGCTGCGAGAAGCCCATGCCGACGCCACCGCCATGATGCAGCGACACCCAGGTTGCGCCCGACGCGGTGTTGAGCAACGCATTGAGCAGCGGCCAGTCGGAGACGGCGTCGGAGCCGTCCTTCATCGCTTCCGTCTCGCGGTTCGGCGAAGCGACCGAGCCGGAATCGAGGTGATCGCGGCCGATGACGACGGGCGCCTTCAGTTCGCCCCTGGCCACCATTTCGTTGAAGGCGAGGCCCAGCCTGTGGCGGTCGCCGAGGCCGACCCAGCAGATGCGCGCCGGCAGGCCCTGGAAGGCGATGCGCTCACGTGCCATGTCCAGCCAGTTGTGCAGATGGGTGTTGCCGGGGGTGAGTTCGCGCACCTTGGCGTCCGTCTTGTAGATATCCTCGGGATCGCCCGAAAGAGCAGCCCAGCGGAACGGGCCGATGCCACGGCAGAACAGCGGCCTTATATAGGCCGGCACGAAACCCGGGAAAGCAAAGGCGTTCTCGAAGCCTTCGTCCTTGGCGACCTGGCGGATGTTGTTGCCATAGTCGAGCGTCGGCACGCCGGCATTCCAGAACGCGACCATCGCCTCGACATGCTCGCGCATTGAGGCGCGGGCGGCCTTCTCGACAGCCTTGGGATCGGAGACGCGCTTCTCGCGCCACTCAGCCATCGTCCAGCCCTTGGGCAGATAGCCGTTGATCGGGTCATGCGCCGAGGTCTGGTCGGTGACCATGTCGGGGCGGATGCCCCGCTTGAACATTTCCGGCACGATGTCGGCCGCATTGCCGAGCAGGCCGACCGACTTCGCCTCGCCGGCCTTGGTCCAGCGCTCGATCATTTCCATCGCTTCGTCGAGCGTCTCGGCCTTCTCGTCGACATAGCGGGTGCGCAGCCGGAAATCGATCGAGTCCGGATTGCATTCGATGGCGAGGCAGCAGGCGCCGGCCATGACGGCGGCAAGCGGCTGGGCGCCGCCCATGCCGCCGAGGCCGCCGGTCAGGATCCATTTGCCCGTAAGGTTGCCATTGTAGTGCTGGCGGCCGGCCTCGACGAAGGTCTCGTAGGTGCCCTGCACGATGCCTTGCGTGCCGATATAGATCCAGGAGCCGGCCGTCATCTGGCCGTACATCATCAGGCCTTTTTTATCGAGCTCGTTGAATTTATCCCAGGTCGCCCAATGCGGCACGATGTTGGAGTTGGCGATCAGCACGCGCGGCGCATCGGTGTGCGTCCGGAAGACGCCGACCGGCTTGCCGGACTGGACCAGCAGCGTCTCGTCTTCATTGAGGGTCTTCAACGAGGCGACGATGCTGTCGAAATCGTTCCAGGTGCGCGCGGCCCGGCCGATGCCGCCATAGACGACGAGCTCATTGGGGTTTTCGGCGACATCGGGATCGAGGTTGTTCATCAGCATGCGCAGCGGCGCTTCGGTCGTCCAGTATTTGGCGTTGAGCTTGTCGCCGCGGGGCGCGCGCACTTCGCGGATGTTGTGGCGAGGATTGTTCATCATTGTCCCTTTGGAGTAAGGCGGCGTCTCAACGCCCGGCCCAGTCAATGGCGGATTGGAGGATTTTCGTCAGTGTGGCGCGCATCGGCGCGGCGAACTCGGCATCATAAGGCACCGGCCAATTGTCCGGTTCGCCCTTGCCCTCGGGCTCGCGCAAATAGCCGCGATCGGCAAGTTCCATCTGCAGCGCATGGTAGCCGCCTTGCGGATTGCCGAAATAGCGGGTGATCCAGCCACCCTTGAAACGGCCGTTGATGACATTGCTTTCACCGCTCTCGGCCATGATCTGGCCAACCAGCGCCTGCAGCGTAGGATCCGCGGTCTGACCGTCATTGGTGCCGAGATTGAACACCGGCAGCGTGCCGTAGAACAGGCGCGGCAGCACCGACCGGATCGAGTGGCAATCGTAAATGACGACCTTCTCATGCAGGCCGCGCAGCCTGACGGCCTGGGCCGCCAGCATTTCATGGTAAGGCACGAAATACGCTATGCGGCGCTGGTCTATCTCCGACGGCGTCGGTTCCGCGCCGGGCAGATACAGCGGATCGCCGTCGAAGGTCTCGGTCGGGCATAGCGTCGTTGTCGTCTGCCCGGGATAGAGCGAGGCGCCGGAAGGATTGCGGTTGACGTCGATAACGGTGCGCGAGATCGACGTATGCACAATCGTCGCGCCAAGGCCGGCGGCGAAATCGTAGAGATTGTCGATCCACCAGTCGCAATCGCGGCGGCCGAGCCAGGGCGAGACCAGCCGATTGTCGATGCCGACGAGATCGATACCCGTGTGCGGGATCGACACCAACAGGGGTGCCGTGCCTTCGGTCACTGTCAGCCAGTCGGTCATGTCAGACTCCCGAGATCGAAGGCAATGTCACCGCGCTCGCAGCCTTGATGGCTGCGCCGCTGCGCACCATGGCGATGGCTTTTTCCATGTCAGGGTGGAAATGCCGGTCATTGTCGAGATGCGGCACTTCTGCGCGGACCAGCTTGCGAACCGCTTCCAGAGCTGCACTCGACGCCAGCGGCGCATGGAAATCGCAGCCTTGCGCGGCGGCCAAGAGTTCGATGCCGATGACGGCCGTGGCGTTTTCGATCATGCCGATCAGCCGGCGAGCGCCGTGTGCGGCCATCGATACATGGTCTTCCTGGTTGGCCGAGGTCGGGATGGAATCGACACTTGCCGGATAGGCCTTCTGCTTGTTCTCAGAGACGAGCGCCGCCGCCGTCACCTGCGGGATCATGAAGCCGGAGTTCAGGCCGGGCTTCGGCGTCAGGAAGGCCGGCATGCCGGACAGCGCGGGGTCTACCAGCATGGCGATGCGGCGCTCCGACAGCGAGCCGATCTCGCAGACGGCAAGCGCGATCATGTCGGCAGCGAAAGCCACCGGCTCGGCGTGGAAATTGCCGCCGGACAGCGCAGTATCGTCCTCGGCGAAGATCAGCGGATTGTCGGTGACGCCATTGGCCTCGGTGCCGAGCGTATCGGCGGCCTGGCGCAGCACGTTGAGCGCCGCACCCATCACCTGCGGCTGGCAGCGCAGGCAGTACGGATCCTGCACGCGCTCATCGCCGACGCGGTGCGATTCACGAATGGCGCTGCCGGCCATCAGGTTGCGCAGCGCTTCCGCCGTCTCGATCTGGCCGGGATGTTTGCGCAGGAGATGGATGCGCCGATCGAAGGGCGCGTCCGAGCCCTTGGCAGCGTCGGTCGACAGCGCCCCGGCGACCAGCGCCGACTGATACAGCACTTCGGCCTCGAACAGAGCGGCCAGCGCGTAGGCGGTGGAAAACTGCGTGCCGTTGAGCAGCGCCAGACCTTCCTTGGCGCCGAGCGTCACGGGCTCCAGGCCGTGCGAGACGAAAGCGACCTTGGCCGGGAAGCGGCCATGCGGTGTAAAGCATTCGCCGACGCCGATCATCACCGCCGTCATGTGCGACAGCGGCGCGAGATCGCCGGAGGCGCCGACCGAGCCCTGCGCCGGCACCATGGGGATGACGTCGTTGGCCAGCATCGCTTCCAGCAACTCGATGGTTTGCGGCCGTACGCCCGACGCGCCCTGCGCAAGGCTGGCGAGCTTCAGCGCCATCATCAGCCGAACCACCGAAACCGGCATCGGCTCGCCGACACCGGCGGCATGCGACAAAACGATGTTGCGTTGCAGGGTCTCTAGATCCTCGGCCGGAATGCGGACGCTGGCCAGTTTGCCGAAGCCGGTGTTGATGCCGTAGACCGGCTCACCCTTGGCGACGATGCGGGCGACTGCCTCGGCGCTGGCCTTGATTTTTGGCCGGCAGGAGGCGTCGAGCTTCGGCATGGCGCCACGATAGATAGCGCGCCAGTCGGCCAGCGTCGCATTGCCGGGCTTCAGGTTAAGTTCGGTCATTGTCCTCTCCAGATGCGGGCATGGAGCGGGTTGAAGCCCATGCGGTAGACGAGTTCGGCCGGACGCTCGACGTCCCAGATCGCCAGGTCGGCGGATTTTCCTGCCTCCAGCGTGCCGGTCTGGCCGAGCAATCCCAGCGCGCGGGCAGCCTCGCGAGTGGTGCCGGCCAGGCATTCCTCGACGGTCAGGCCGAAAAGCGTCGCGGCCATGTTCATGGTCAGCAACAGCGAGGTCAGCGGCGACGTCCCGGGATTGTTGTCGGTGGCGACCGCCATCTTGACGCCGTGCTGGCGAAACAGGCCGATCGGCGGCTTCCTGGTTTCGCGGATGAAATAGTAGGCGCCGGGCAGGATGGTCGCCACGGTGCCGGCCTTGGCCATCGCTGCGGCGCCGGCCTCGTCGGTGTATTCGAGATGGTCGGCCGACAGCGCGCCATAGCGGGCGGCAAGTTCGGCGCCACGCAGGTTCGACAGCTGGTCGGCATGGAGCTTTACCGGCAGGCCAAGCGCCTTGGCCTTGTCGAAGACGCGGGCAATCTGTTCCGGCGAAAAGGCAATGCCCTCGCAAAAGCCGTCTACGGCGTCAGCCAGGCCCTCGGCGGCGATTGCGGGCAGGATCGTGTTGGCGACGAGATCGACAAAAGCGTCCTTGTCGCCTTTTGCTTCCGGCGGCAGCGCATGCGCGCCGAGGAAGGTGGTGCGGACCGTGACCGGGCGTTGCTTGTCCAGCTGCCGCGCGGCGCGAAGCGACTTCTGTTCATTTTCGAGATCGAGCCCGTAACCCGACTTTACCTCTACCGTGGTGACACCCTCGGCCATCAGCGCATCGAGGCGTGGCAGCGTCTGCGCAACCAGTGCGTCTTCGCTCGCGGCACGCAGGGATTTGACCGAGGAGACGATGCCGCCGCCGGCACGGGCGACTTCTTCATAGGTGGCGCCGGCCAGCCGCATCTCGAACTCGTTGGCACGGTTGCCGGCATGGATGAGATGGGTGTGGCAGTCGATCAGGCCGGGCGTGATCCAGCGGCCTTCGCAATCGGTAGTCTCGCCGCCCTGAGCCAACGCTGACGGCATGTCGGCTTCCGGACCGGCATAGACGATGACGCCGTCACGGGCGACGATCGCGCCCTTGTCGACAATGCCCAGTCCGGCGTCGCCTTCGGCCATGGTTGCCAAGCGCGCATTGCGCCAAAGGTGAAGGCCCCCTGCCCGGCTTTTGTTCTGTGCCGCCATCATCTTTTTCCGTTTGATTGGATGGCGATTATGTATATACATATTGAAAAGCACTGCAAGTGCAATTGTTCAGGGAATGCGGAGAAAAACGTGACGGCGATCTTTGCGGAACAGGCGCTGCTGCCCAATGGCTGGCACGACAAGGTGCGGATTTTGTTGAACGACGGTCGCATCACGGCAGTCGAAGCCGGCACGTCGATACAGGCTGACGACGAACGCCACGCCATTCTGGTGCCGGGCATGCCGAACCTGCACAGCCACGCCTTCCAGCGCGGCATGGCCGGGCTTGCCGAACTGCGCGGTCCCTCCGCCGACAGCTTCTGGAGCTGGCGCGAGGTGATGTACCGCTTTGCGCTGTCGATGACGCCGGACCAGGTCGAGGCGGTCGCCGCCCAGCTTTATGTCGAAATGCTGGAGGCCGGATTCTCGCGCGTCGGCGAATTTCATTATCTCCACCACGATCGCGACGGAAAACCCTATGCCAACCTCGCCGAGATGGCCGAACGTATTGCCGCGGCCGCCGGCGAAACCGGGATCGGCCTGACGCTGCTGCCGGTGTTTTATGCCCATTCCTCCTTCAGCGGCGCTGCGCCCAACGAAGGCCAGCGGCGATTCATCAACGATGTGAATCGGTTCGAACGCTTGCTTGAGAAAAGCCGCAAATCGGTTCGTGCGTTGAATCAGGCTGTTGTTGGCGTCGCCCCGCACAGCCTGCGCGCCGCGACGCCGGAGGAACTCAGCGCTGTTGCCGCCATTGCGCCGGACGGACCGATCCACATCCACGTCGCCGAGCAGGTGAAGGAGGTCGAGGATTGCCTGGCGTGGTCGGGTGCGCGACCGGTCGAATGGCTGCTCGCCAATGCCGGGATCGACAAGCGTTGGTGCCTGATCCACGCCACCCACATGACCGAGGCTGAGACAACCGGCATGGCCAGAAGCGGCGCCATTGCCGGGCTTTGCCCGATCACCGAGGCCAATCTCGGCGACGGCACCTTTTCAGCACCTCTGTTCACAGAGCACGGCGGCCGCTTCGGCGTCGGCTCCGATTCCAATGTGCTGATCGGCCTGCCGGATGAATTGCGTCAGCTCGAATATTCGCAGCGCCTCGCACATCGCGCCCGCAATGTGCTGGCGGTGGCCGGCGGTTCGACCGGGCGGGCCCTGTTCGACGCCGCCCTCGATGGCGGCAGCACTGCCCTCGGCGCCGGCCCGTCGCGGATCGCCGCCGGCGCCGCGGCTGATTTCGTCTCCCTCGACGAAAACCATCCTTCGCTGGCCGGAAAAAGTGGCGATGCGATCCTCGACGCCTGGATCTTTGCCAATGGCGGCAAGGTCGATTGCGTCTGGGTGCACGGAAAAAAGCAGGTCAGCGGCGGCCGGCATTCCAGGCGCGAGCCGATTGCAGAGCGCTTTCGCCAGGTGATGACGGCGCTTTCGGCATGAGCATGATTGAGACAGCGGCGTCGGAAGGCGGCGGCTCGCTGCACCAGCGCATCCTGTCCGACATCAGCGAGAAAATAATGTCCGGCGCCTGGGCGCCGGGCCACCGCATCCCGTTCGAGCACGAGCTGACGGCGCAGTATCATTGCTCGCGCATGACGGTGAACAAGGCGCTGTCGCAACTGGCCAAGGCCGGGCTGATCGAGCGCCGCCGCCGTTCGGGCAGTTTCGTGCGCCAGCCGCAATCGCAGGCCGCGGTGCTGGAAATCCACGACATCAGGATCGAGGTCGAGGCGCTTGGGCTGGCCTATCGCTACGAGCGCGTGGCGCGGCAGAAAAGGCGCAGCAGCGCCGAGGATCGCGCCTTGCTGGAATTGGGAGCGGCTGGACAGGTGCTGGCGCTGGAATGCCGGCATTTCGCCGGCAAGCGGCCGTTCGCGCATGAACAGCGGCTGATCAATCTGGCCGCCGTCGCGGAAGCCGGCAATGAAGAATTTCTCGACATCGCCCCCGGCCCTTGGCTGATCGGCCGCGTGCCATGGAGCGAGGCAGAGCACCGTATCCGCGCGGTCGCGGCCGACAGGCACATTGCCGAAGCGCTCGACATCGCAACCGGCGCGCCCTGCCTGGTGGTCGAGCGCCGGACCTGGAGCGCGGAGCACCCGGTGACGCAGGTGAGGTTCACTTATGCCGCGGAGAGCCATACGCTGGTGGCGCGGTTCAGGCCTTCGCAGGGGTAGCTCCTTTACCCTCCCCCTTGTGGAGAGGGTCGCTGCGAAGCAGCGGGGTGGGGTCGGCGCCAGCCCCCCACCCGGACCTTCGGTCCGACCTCCCCACAAGGCGAGGTAGAAGGCTGCACTTTAAATCGCAGCCGTAACGATAATCTCGACGGTGTATTCCGGCCCTGCAAGCTTGGCCTCGCCCGTGGCGCGGGCGGGCGTGTTGCCTTGCGGGACCCACTTGTCCCATTCCTTGTTCATCTCGGCGAAGGTGCCCATATCGGCCAGCCAGATGATCGCCTGCAGGATCTTGGTCTTGTCGGTGCCGGCCTTGGCCAGCAGTTCGTCGATAGATGCGAGGACCGACCTGGTCTGTTCGCCAACGCTGGCGCCGGGCGTGCCGACCTGGCCGGCGAGATAGACGGTGTTGCCGTGGATGACGATCTGGCTCATGCGCGGGCCAACATCGATGCGACGAATGCTCATGGGAGTTTCCTTCCTGTTTGTCGGTGGCGCCTGTTTAGAGTCGCTGCCGGCTTCGGGCAAGGCCAACAGCGCGAAACCTCTTGAGCCTGGGTTGGATCTTAGACCGCAAATGTCTATCTGCGCCGAGGGATTTCTTTCCGGCGCGGATTGCCGACCTCGTGTGAGAGTGGCAAGACTTTGCGCCAAACCAGATTGCGAGGATGAGAGCCATGGAATATCGCGAAATCAGCGGGGACTATTCGGTCTCGGGCCAGATCCAGCCCGAAGATGCCGTCGCCATCAAGGAAGCCGGTTTCAAGAGCGTGATCTGCAACCGACCGGATGACGAGCAGCCCGACCAGCCTTCGGCCGACAGCGTCAAGGCGGCGGTCGAAGCCGCGGGGCTGGCCTTCCGTTACATCCCGGTGATCAGCGGCCAGATCACAGCCGAGAATGTCGAAGATCAGGCCGAAGCGCTCGAAGCGCTCGAAGGCCCGGTGTTTGCCTATTGCCGCTCCGGCGCGCGCTGCACCAATCTCTACGGGCTGATTCAGCAGTCCAAGGGGTGAGCATCCTGAGGCGCCGGCGATCCCTCACACCCCCCTCTGTCCTGCCGGACATCTCCCCCGCAAGGGGGGAGATCGGATGTCGCCTTCGCTTTTCGCCAATCGCCGACGTTGCAGGAGCGCTGTCGACAAAGCTGCTGATCTCCCTCCTTGCGGGGGAGATGGCCGGCAGGCCAGAGGGGGGTGCTGTCCCGCCGACGTATCAACTGAAACTCTCTCAAACTAGATCGGCAGCGCGCCGGTCTCCTTCAGCGTCTCCAACACGATCGCCGTCTTCACATGCTGCACGGATTCGTGCGGCAGGAGCACACCGTTGACGAATTCCGACAATGATTTCAGATCGGGCGTCACCACCTTCAAGATATAATCCATCTCGCCGGTCAGCGCGTGCGCCTCCTGCACCTCCGGCAGCCGCGCCAGCAGCTCGCCGAAGCGCCTGGCATTGTCGCGGTTATGGGTGGCGAGCGTCACCGAGATGACATTGACCAGCGAGAATCCAAGCTTGTCGCGGTCGAGCACGGCGCGATAGCCCTTGATGAAGCCGTCTTCCTCCAGCCGTTGGCGGCGGCGCGAGCATTGCGATGCCGACAGGTTCACGCGCTCCGAGAGATCGTTATTGGTGAGCCGCGCGTCGCCCTGCAAGAGAGCCATTATCTTGCGGTCAAATTGATCGATGCGCGCGTCATTCATCGATTCACCTCCAATCATGCATGAATTACGCACCAGATGATCATTTCAAGCGTTTGAATACAAGCACCGTGCGGTCGCTTCGTACTATCATGCGTCATCTCGTGGTCCGATGCGGCCACCATCCGTTTGGAGGAATGCCATGGGTCCCTTCCCGCACGACGCCCCGCCCGCCAAGATCAGCAAGGAAAACCCCGCCGGCACCGACGGTTTCGAGTTCGTCGAGTTCGCGCATGCGGAGCCGCAGAAGCTCGCCGAGCTGTTCACCCGCATGGGCTATGTCGCGGTCGCCAAGCACCGCACGAAAGACATCACCGTCTGGCGCCAGGGCGACATCAACTATGTCGTCAATGCCGAGCCAGGCTCGCATGCGATGAAATTCGTCGACAAGCACGGCCCCTGCGCCGCCTCGATGGCCTGGCGCGTGGTCGATGCAAAGCATGCGTTCGAGCATGCGGTATCGAAAGGCGCCACGCCCTACAACGGCAACGACAAGGCGCTCGACGTGCCGGCCATTGTCGGCATTGGCGGCTCGCTGCTCTATTTCATCGAAGCCTATGGCAAGAAGGGCTCGGCCTATGATGCCGAGTTCGAGTGGCTGGGCGAACGCGACCCGCGGCCGCAAGGCGTCGGCTTCTATTTCCTCGACCACCTCACCCACAATGTCTATCGCGGCCAGATGGACAAATGGTGGGACTTTTATCGCGAACTGTTCGGCTTCAAGCAGATCCATTTCTTCGACATCGACGGCAAGATCACCGGCCTCGTCAGCCGCGCCATCACCTCGCCCTGCGGCAAGATCCGCATTCCGCTAAATGAATCCAAGGACGACACCAGCCAGATCGCCGAATACCTGAAGAAGTACAATGGCGAAGGCATACAGCATATCGCCGTCGGGACCGACGACATCTACGCCGCCACCGACAAGCTTGCCGACAACGGGCTGAAGTTCATGCCCGGTCCGCCGGAGACCTACTACGACATGTCGTACAACAGGGTGAACGGGCATGACGAGCCGATCGAGCGGATGAAGAAGCACGGCATCCTGATCGACGGCGAAGGCGTGGTCGACGGCGGCATGACCAAGATCCTGCTGCAGATATTCTCCAAAACCGTGATCGGCCCGATCTTCTTCGAATTTATCCAGAGGAAGGGCGACGAAGGTTTTGGCGAAGGCAATTTCCGCGCGCTGTTCGAGTCGATCGAGCAGGACCAGATCAAGCGCGGCGTGATCAAGGTCGATGGCAAGGCGGCGTGAAACCGTAAGCTCGTTTGCGGCTCGATCGGCTTTGATCTAAGTTCCGATCCAAGAGGTCGAGCCGTGAACGTCTCCATAACCGAAGCAAAGGCCAAACTATCGGAACTCGTCGGCCGCGCGGAAGCCGGCGAGGAGATAGTCATCACTCGTCACGGCAAGATCGCGGCGCGGCTCGTGGCACCAGTTCGAGAAGACTTGTTGTCGCGCATAGGTGCCCTGAAGGGCAAGATTTGGATTTCTGACGATTTCGACAAACTCGGCCCTGAATGGAACGAGTACACCAGATAAAGGTCAGAGGCCCAGCCGCTCGACCTCCTCCTTCCTCACCTTCAAATCATAATCGAGCAAAAACTCGTCCAGCTGCGGCGGCGCGACCGAGCTGCCCGAGAGCATCGCGTGAACCTGGCCGCGATGGTGGATGTCGTGCAGGAAGACATGGGCGAGAATGTCGCCGATCTTTTCGGGGATCATGCCGTCCTCGCGCCGGTCCGTGATGACCTGACGGTCGAGATCCGCCTCCGACAGCTTCTCGCAAAAGGCGATTAGGCGTCGATCTGCTGCGACCTGGGCGGCAAACAGCGCCTGCGGCACATCGAACGGCACGTAGTCGTCATAAGCGGCCGCACCGACGCCGCCTTCTTCGAGAAAATCGAGATAGAGATGATCGACCGCGAGGATGTGGTTGAGCGTCGCCTTGATCGACGGGAAGAAGCTTGTGCGCTCGGCTTCGAATTCGCCGGGCTTTAGCTGCAGCACGGCGCGATAGAGCCGGTCGTTCGACCAGAGATTGTTGCCGGCCATGCGGCTGAAATGCTCGAGCAGGGTCACGCGTTCATTCGTCTGATCAGGCCAATGCCAGCCGCCATCACCGCGAAGCCGGCGACAACGATCAGCAGCAGCCGGTTCATGCGCCGCCGCATCGCCTGCGTCTCCTCGTCCCGCGCCACATTGGTGTTGGTGATGGTGTGGAACATCATCGCCTTGCGCGGGTAGCCACTGCGGTTGGTCAGATCGGGCGAGCGCGCCTCGATGCGGTAGCTCAGCCGGATCGCCTGGATGAAGACCACCAGAATGGCCAGCGCCCAGACGCCGGCCAGCAGGTAGAACGCCTCTCCCGTCACTATTGCCCCCTCTTATGCCTGGGACTTCTCGACCTTCTGCTCGATGGCGCCGAAGATCGAGTTTCCGCTTTTATTCTTCATCTCGATACGCACCGTATCGCCAAAGCGCAGGAACGGCGTCTTGGGCTCGCCAGACTCAATGGTCTCGATCATGCGCAGTTCAGCGATGCAGGAATAGCCGGCGCCGCCGGCCGCCACCGGTTTGCCCGGCCCGCCATCCAGCTTGTTGGAGACGGTGCCGGAACCGATGATGGTGCCGGCAACCAGCGGCCGTGTCTTTGCGGCATGGGCAATCAGCGCCGGGAAGTCGAAGGTCATGTCGACGCCGGCATTGGCACGGCCGAACGGCTTGCCGTTGACGTCGGCGAGCAGAGGCAGGTTGACCTTGCCGCCATCCCAGGCGTCGCCGAGTTCGTCCGGCGTCACCGCCACCGGCGAAAAAGCCGAGGACGGCTTCGACTGGAAGAAGCCAAACCCCTTGGCGAGTTCGGGTCCGGTGAGCGCGCGCAGCGTCACATCATTGACCAGCATGACCAGCCGGATCGCAGCGCGCGCCTGGTCGAGGCTGGCGCCCATTGGCACATCGTCGACGACGACGGCGACCTCCGCCTCCATGTCGATGCCGAAGGCTTCGTCCGCCGCGCGGATCGGCTCGCGCGGCGCGATAAAGGAATCCGAGCCACCCTGGTAGATCAGCGGATCGGTCCAGAAGCTTGCCGGCATCTCTGCGCCGCGGGCTTTGCGCACCAGCTCGACATGGTTCACATAGGCAGAGCCATCGGCCCATTGATAGGCGCGCGGCAGCGGCGAATGGGCGTCATGTTCATGGAAGCGTGCCGACGGCACCGCATTGTTCTCCAGCGATTCGGCGATCGTCGCCAGGTGCGGCGAAATCCGCTGCCAGTCGTCGAGTGCCGCCTGCAGCGTGCGCGCCAGGAACGAGGCGTCGGTGAAGCGCGTCAGGTCGCGCGAGACGACGACAAGCTTTCCGTCGCGCGTCCCGTCCCTCAATGTGGCAAGCTTCATGCGGTTTCCTCTCCTAATGCGGCTTTGGCGCCGTCTAAGTTTACAACAAGGCCGTCGTGGGCAATCGTCAAGTCACCCACCCACGATTTCCTGACAGCAGCCTCCCAGTCGGCCTCGCCGATCTCGGGATCATCGGCCGGAATGAGGTGGTTGAGCACCAGCCTCTTCACCCCGGCATCGCTGGCAATGCGGCCTGCCTGCTCGGCAAATGAGTGGCTGGCAAGCAGATGCTCCTTCAGCCGCGCGCCATTGCCGGTCCTGGCGACCAGCCGCTCGATGCCTTCTTCCAGCATGGCCTCATGGACGAGAATGTCGGCATTTCGGGCAAAGCCTGCGAGCGGCGGAAAGAAGGCTGTGTCGGCCGAGAAGACGATGCTTTTGCCGGCGTGGTCGAAACGCAGCGCGAAACAGTCCGTGACCGGCGGATGGTCGACGCGCAGTGCCGAGACCTTCAGGCCGCGCTGCGCAAAAATCTCGCCCTCGCCGAATTCCACGATCGAAGCCATTTCGCGAATGTCCGGCCTGCCCTCATCGACGATGCGAATTTCAATGTCGAACTCCATCGCCTGGCAGAAGCGGCGCCAGTATTGGCCGGTGCCGGGTGGTCCGAACAGCGTCACCGGGCTGGCGAGGCCGGCGGTCCAGGCGGTGTGGAGCAACGGACCCAGTTCCAGTACATGGTCGGAATGCAGGTGGGTGACGAAGATCAGGTCGAGCGCCTTCAGGCTGACGGCGGAATCGACCAGACCGCGCGTGACGCCGAGCCCGCAATCGACGACGATGGTTCGCCCGCCAAGCTCCAGCAGCGACGAACTCGGCCACGGCCCGCCCGGCCGCAGCGCCGGGCCGCCCTTGGAGCCGAGAAGCACCAGCCGGTCGTTCACTGGGCTGATCTCAAGACCAGTCGCCCTCCGGCGTGCCGTTGAAACGCTTCTTCAGATCGGTCCAGCAATCGATGTAATTGTCCTGCCTCGTTTCAAGCTCGGCGCCGTAGCGGGTGAGCATTTGCGGGAATCGGGTCTCGAACATGAAGGCCATGGTGTTGTCGAGCTTGACCGGTTTCAGCTCCGAGCGCGAGGCCTTTTCGAAGCCAGGCGCGTCTGGGCCGTGGGCCAGCATCAGATTGTGCAGGCTGATGCCGCCCGGGAGAAAACCTTCCTCCTTGGCGTCATACTGGCCGTGGATCAGGCCCATGAACTCGCTCATGATGTTTCGGTGGTACCAGGGCGGGCGGAACGTATCCTCCGCCACCAGCCAGCGCGGCGGGAAGATGACGAAGTCGATGTTGGCGGTGCCCTCCTCGCCGCTCGGCGCCGTCAGCACGGTGAAGATCGACGGATCGGGATGGTCGAACAGGATGGCGCCAACCGGAGAAAACGTCGCCAGATCATATTTGTAGGGGGCGTAGTTGCCGTGCCAGGCGACGACATCGAGCGGCGAATGGCCGATCTCGGTGACATGGAAATTGCCGCACCATTTCACCGTCAGCCGGCACGGCGTTTCCTTCTCCTCGAACCAGGCGCAAGGCGTCTTGAAATCGCGAGGATTGGCCAGGCAGTTGGCGCCGATCGGGCCGCGGTCCGGCAGCGTCAGCTTGGCGCCGTAGTTTTCGCAGATATAGCCGCGCACTTCCTTGTCGATGAGCTCGACCTTGAACACCAGCCCGCGCGGCAGCACGGCGATCTCGCCGGGCCGCAGCTCGATGACACCCATCTCGGTGACGAAGCGCAAGGCGCCGACCTGGGGGACGATCAGCAACTCGCCATCGGCATTGAAGAAATGATCGTCGACCATCGATCGGTTGGCGACATAGACATGCGCGGCCATGCCGCTTTGGCCCAGCACATCTCCGGCAGTGGTGATGGTGCGCATGCCGGCGATGAAGTCGGTCGGCTCACTCGGCATCGGCACCGGGCTCCAGCGATACTGCCCGAGCGCCAGTTCGTGGTCGCCGACATTGGGTGCTGTCTTCCACAGGGGATAGCTCGCTGCCTTGAAGCGGCCGGTGTGTTTTACGCTCGGCCGGATGCGGTAGAGCCAGGAACGCTCATTGGTGCCGCGCGGCGCGGTGAAGGGCGAGCCCGATAGCTGTTCGGCATAGAGCCCGTAAGCCGGCCGTTGCGGCGAGTTCCGCCCCTGCGGCAGCGAGCCGGGCAGCGTCTCGGTTTCGAAGTCGTTGCCGAAGCCCGGCATGTAGGAAAAGGTCATCCGATCCTCCCTGAACCCGGCCCCGCAAAGCGCTGCTTGCCGGCGATGTTGACCAAACTGGTTTCATTTGTAACCATCGAAAATGTAACTATCAACGGGCGAATGCCGCATCCATGGTGCAGATGGAAATCCTCGAACTCGAAAGCTTCCTGCCCTATCGGCTCTACCGGCTGGCCGACGCCGTCAGCCGCGAATTTTCAAAAATCTACCGCGACCGCCACGGCCTGACGCGGCCGGAATGGCGCACGCTGTCAGGGCTCGGACAGCGCGGCACCATGACGGCGACAGCGCTTGGCGAACAGTCGGCCATGCACAAGACCAAGGTGTCGCGCGCCGTGGCCGAGCTCGAGCGGCGACGCTGGCTGGTACGCACAACCGACGAGAATGATCGACGTGTAGAGCATCTGGCGCTGACGAAGGCGGGGCTGGCGGCCTATGGCGAAATGGTGCCGCTGGCGAAGGCGTTTGAACGGGAGTTGCTGGAGAGGCTTGGTACGGAAGAGCGGGCGGCGATTGTGAATGGGGTGGCGGCGCTGGAGGCAAAACTCACCTTGGGTTGAGATCTTCCCATAAGTTCGACCGTCGCTGAAATCAGATCGCGAATGCGGCAGGCAACGCCCCTAGACCGTAATAGGCGCGTTCGGCTTCAATGAAGCCTCTGACACGGCTTCGAAATGCCGCCGGATCATCAATGTAGGCTAGAAGCGCCTGCGCTTGCGAAGCCGCGTGTCTTTGAGCGCTTTCAAACAGTCGCCTTGCCGTTTCAAAATCACCGGCCAAACCAGCCGCCACCCCGGCGTGGAAGGCCGCCCACTCGCCGTAGGCGCCCGGCTGCAATTCACTCACGAGGATTTTCGCTGTCGCCTGGACGGAAGGGAACATCGATCGGTGAACCTGATCGATTTCGACGACCTTCTTGGCCATTTGATCAACCGCGAGAAGAAACTGAGGCGGGCTCTCGAACGGAACGAACTGTCCAATGCGCTCAACGCGATCGAAGGTAATCGTTTCCGGAAGCGAACCCCAGAGCCAGTGGACTGCTACGTTAAGGTAAGTGCCCTTGGACCAGGAACTGGGCTGGAACTCGACTACACTTAGCCAGAAGCCGCGATCGGCGATCCAGATTCGGGACTGCCCTTTGCGTCGAAATCCGGCCGGCTTCAGTACGAGCTTTGCCTGCGAGGCAATGATACGACCGTGCTCATTGTCCGCCATCTTGCACCCACACGTGCCTCACCAATCCATCACCACCTTGCCCGAACTGCCGCTCCGCATCGCGTCAAACCCCGTCTGGAAATCGTCGATCCCAATGC
Source organism: Mesorhizobium sp. C264A (assembly GCF_040324515.1). Lineage (NCBI taxonomy): Bacteria > Pseudomonadati > Pseudomonadota > Alphaproteobacteria > Hyphomicrobiales > Phyllobacteriaceae > Mesorhizobium > Mesorhizobium sp. C264A. The sequence goes on from NZ_JAMYVY010000001.1 coordinate 2,577,596, forward strand.
GGTGCGTAATCAGACCCGACACATCCAGCGGCCCCTGCACCAGGGCGATCATCTTGTACCAAGTCTCGAACATTTCGCGGCCGTAGATGCCCTTCAAGTGCAGCATCTTGAAGATGACCTTGTTCCAGTCGATTTCGAAGCCGGTCGGCGCGATGCCCAGAATGGCGATCTTGCCGCCATTGTTCATGGTGTCGATCATGTCGCGAAAGGCGGGCGCGGCGCCCGACATTTCGAGGCCGACGTCAAAACCCTCGGTCATGCCCAGCGCCGGCATAACGTCGCGCAGTTTTTCCTTCGAGGCATCGACGACATGCTGGACGCCGAGCTTTTTGGCCAGCGCCAGCCGCACCGGGTTGATGTCGGTGATGACGACTTTTCGCGCCCCCACACATTGGGCAACGAGCGCGCCCATGATGCCGATCGGCCCGGCGCCGGTGACCAGAACGTCTTCACCGACCAGGTCGAAGGACAGAGCGGTGTGGACGGCATTGCCCAGGGGATCGAAGATCGCGGCGATCTCGTCGGGCACATCGTCGGGGATCGGCACGACATTGTGCTGCGGGATCGCCAGATATTCGCCGAAGGCGCCGGGGCGGTTGACGCCGACGCCGAGCGTGTTACGGCAGAGATGCCCCCTGCCGGCGCGGCAATTGCGGCAATGGCCGCAGACGATGTGACCTTCGCCGGAGACACGCTGGCCGACCTTGTATTCGGTGACCGCAGCGCCGAAATCGGCCACCGTGCCGACGAATTCATGGCCGGTCACCATCGGCACCGGCACGGTCTTCTGCGCCCACTGGTCCCAATTGTAGATGTGGACGTCGGTGCCGCAGATCGCCGTCTTCTTGACCTTGATCAGCACGTCGTTAGGGCCGATCTCCGGCACCGGCACCTCTTCCATCCAGATGCCCGGTTCGGCCTTGGCCTTCACCAGCGCCTTCATCATGTTCGACATGCTACAACTCCTTACCCTCCCCCTTTGCGGGGAGGGTGGCCCGAAGGGCCGGATGGGGGTCAAAAAACTGGCGGAGGTCGTGACCCTGCAGACCCCCACCCCGCCTCCCGACATGGGGGAGGGTAAAACTCTCAGCCAATCACGCCCAATTCCTTGCCGACCGCCGCGAATGCCGCCACGGCGCGATCGATGTCGGCGCTGGAGTGCGCCGCCGACATCTGGGTGCGGATGCGCGCCTGGCCTTTCGGCACCACCGGGAACGAAAAGCCGATGACATAAATGCCGCGCTTCAGCATGCGCGCCGCCATTTCCTGCGCTAGGCTGGCATCGCCCAGCATCACCGGGATGATCGGGTGATCGGCGCCGGCCAACGTGAAGCCGAGCTTGCCCATCTCGGACCGGAAGCGCGCCGCATTGGCATATAGGCGCTGGCGCAGGGCGTCGCCATTTCGGATCAGCTCGAACACCTTGATCGAGGCGCCGGCGATCGCCGGCATCAGCGTGTTGGAGAAGAGATAGGGCCGCGAGCGCTGGCGCAGCCAGTCGACGACCTGGCTTTTGCCGGAGGTGTAGCCGCCGGAGGCGCCGCCGAGCGCCTTGCCGAGCGTGCCGGTGATGATATCCACCCTGCCCTCGACACCGCAATGCTCGGCCGAGCCGCGGCCGTTCTTGCCGACGAAGCCGACGGCATGGCTGTCGTCGACCATGACCATGGCGTCGTATTTTTCCGCGAGGTCGCAGACGCCTTTAAGATTGGCGATGATGCCATCCATGGAGAACACACCGTCGGTGGCGATCAGGCGGAAGCGGCAGTCTTTCGCCTCCTTCAGCCGGGCTTCGAGATCGGCCATGTCGTTGTTGGCGTAGCGGAAACGCTTGGCCTTCGACAGCCGCACACCGTCGATGATCGAGGCATGGTTCAGCGCATCGGAAATGATCGCATCATCCTCGCCGAGCAGTGTCTCGAACAGGCCGCCATTGGCGTCGAAGCAGGAGCCGTAGAGGATGGTGTCGTCCATGCCGAGGAATGATGAAATCGTTGATTCAAGCTGCTTGTGCTCTTCCTGCGTGCCGCAGATGAAGCGCACCGAGGCCATGCCGTAGCCGTAGCGGTCGAGCGCGCCTTTGGCTGCATCGCGCAATTCTGAGCTGTCGGCGAGGCCGAGATAGTTGTTGGCGCAGAAATTCAGCACCTTGTCGCCGCCGACTTCGATCTCAGCCGACTGGGTCGAGGTGATCACCCGCTCGGATTTGTAGAGCCCGGCGGATTTCAGCCCTTGCAGTTCGTTGTCGATATGGGAGAGGAATGCCGCGCTCATGGATCAGGTCCTGTTGAGATTGGCGCGACTGTCGCGCTACGCGCACTAAAAATCCATCGCAAAAGCGACCGTTTCGGTGGCACGGCGGGCTCAACCCTGGCGCGACCCGATCGCATGGCCCGCATGCTGGAGTAGCAGGCACGCGAATACGGCTATGCCGCGAAAGAACATGATAACCATCTCGGCAGCTTTCGTTTACTGCCGAAGCAACAGTTCCGCCGGCTTCCAGACCTGTTAACCCTTTCAAGCCAATGGTCTTCTCGCCACGAATCGGTGGCAGAAATCCGTCGACCGAGGGGTCACCTAGAATATGTCGCAGCAGCCGGCGCAAACCGTCTCGGGCAAACTCATCCTGCTGATCAAGAGCGGCTACTGGCTGGCGCTGCTGATCATCGCCGCCATGGTGATGGCCTCCTTCATCCTGCTGCAGCAGATGATGGCGGCGCAACAGCACAACCATACTCTGCTCGACATCGTCAGCACCCAGAAGGCGCTGTCGCAGCGTATTGTCTTTTTGACCAGCGCAACCGGCTCCGCCGCGCGTGACAAGCAGCCGGCCCTGGTTGCCGCGCTGAAACAGGCGACCGCCGAGTTCGAGACGAACTACGACCTGCTGCTCAAACAGACGGGAGCCGACCCACTGTCACCGGCATTGTCCGATCCAAAGTCGATCGAGAGCGTGCTTTACGGCAAGCCGTTCCACCTCGACTATTTCTCGGTCGGGCTGGTCGCCAATGGCGAAAGGCTGATCTCGTCCTTCGAATCCCAGCTCTCCGGCAATGCCGCCTACAAGGGCGGCGGCGAGCGCGTCAATCTCGATGCTTCCGTCGCCAATGCGACGCTGTCGGGTTATGCCGCGCTCGGCCAACGCATCGCCGCATTCGCAGACGAGCGGTCGGAAAAGCTCCTCGATCTCCATCGCACCTTGTTCTACGCCACCATCGGCGTCATCGTCCTGGTGGCGCTTTTCATCTTCCGGCCGATGTCGAAGGCGATCCTGCGCAAGACGCACGAGCTTGTCGATGCCCGCAACTCGATGGCCTTCATCGCCGTACATGACGGGCTGACCGGCCTGCACAACCGCACCTTCCTGACCGACCACTTCGAAACGCTGATCAAGGGCGCGCATCGCCGGCGCGAGAGGCTGGCGGTCATCCAGCTCGACCTCGACCGGTTCAAGCAGATCAACGACACACTCGGCCACGCCGCCGGCGACTATGTGCTGGTCGTCACCGCGCAGCGCATGCGCGATTCCTGCCGTGCGTCGGATCTCTGCGCGCGCCTTGGCGGCGACGAATTCGTGATGATCCTCAATGGCGCCGGCGGCCCCGAGGACATCAACATGCTGGCCCGGCGCATCCTGGAGGAGATCAACGAGCCGATTACCTTCCAGGGCACGACCATCCTTCCAGGGGCCAGCGCCGGCATTGCCGTCTATCCCATCGACGCCGACAATGCCGAGGATCTGCTCGTCCACGCCGACCTCGCGCTCTATTCCGCCAAAAAGCTCGGCGGCGGCAGCTTCTCGTTCTTCTCCGAGGAACTCAGGCGCGAGCTAGACTACCGCAAGCAGCTCGAGCACGACATCAAGGTCGCGATTTCGGAGAACGCCTTCCAAGTCTATTTCCAGCCGCAGGTGTCGCTGAGCAACGGCGCCATCAGCGGCATCGAGGCGCTGGTGCGCTGGAAGCATGCCGAGCGCGGCATGATTGCGCCGGGCGAGTTCATTCCGGTCGCCGAAAAATGCGGCTTCATGCCCGAGATCGGCCGCATCGTCTTTACCAAGGCGATCGAGCAAGCAGCCGAATGGGATCGCGCCGGCATCGCTTTCGGCCGGCTTGCCGTCAACGTGTCCGGCACCGAGCTGCGCGAACCCGACTTCGACCGCTTCCTGTTCGCGACGCTGGAAAAGGCCGGCCTTGCTCCGCAGAAACTGTCGCTGGAAATCGTCGAATCCGTCATTCTCGACGACGAGAAGACGGGCATCGCGGCGAAGCTGCGCCACATCCGCGCTGCCGGCGTCCATCTTGAGCTCGACGATTTCGGCACCGGCTATGCCTCGCTCAGCCACGTCAATCCCAACGAGATCGACCGGCTGAAGATCGACCGCCGCTTCGTCCAGAACATCAACGAGAATGGCGACAACACCAAGATCGTGCGCGCCATCACCGAGCTGGCGCGCGGTCTCGGCATTTCGATCGTCGCCGAGGGCGCGGAAACCGAAGCCGAGCTCGATTCGCTGATGGCAATCGGCTGCGATCAGGTGCAGGGCTATTCCATCGCCTTCCCGATGCCGCAGGACAAAGCGCGCGAATGGCTGCTGGCGCGCAGCCCGAAGAAAGCCAAGCTGAAGGTGCTTCAGGGCAATTTAGCCTAGACTATTGCCCACCGGTGCCGGTCATTTGGCCGGCGCGACATTCGCCCGCAATGCCGCCAGCACCTCGGCGAACTCCGCCAGCCTGTCGTCCGGCAATCCCGCGCGCAGCCGCTTGTCGAAGATGAGAGCCGCCGCCCGCAGCTTCAGGAACATCGTTTCGCCCGCCTGCGTCAGCTCGACCAGATGAACCCGGCGGTTGTCCGGATCGCGGCGGCGCGTCAGCAAGCCTTGCGCCTCCATGGCGTTGAGATGGTGGGTGAGCGTGGCGCCCTGGATGCCGATCATGCCGGCAAGTTCGCGTTGGTTGGCAAGCTCGCTCGACTTGACCGAAAGCAAGGTCAGCCACACCGGCAGCGTGCCCCCGGCCTCGACCAAAGCGGCGTCAAATGCCTGCGCCACCAGCTTGGAGGTGCGCGCGAGATTCATGCCGATTGGCGGACGGTCAAAGGGAGTCATGCGCCGACAGTAGAACAAGGCGCCGAGCGATGGAACGCGGCATTATACATTGACATCGAACCATTTGATACCTAACTATCATGGGTGTCGATCTACCGAGTTCGTATCATCCTGCATTCGACAGGGATCCGAGGACGGGCGGCGGGCAAGGAGGAAGCGGTCATGCAATATGTCTACATCGTCGTTATCGGCCTTCACGTCATGGCCGGTGTGTTCTGGGCCGGCACCACCATCACGCTTGCCCGCGACCCCGAGATCAGGGCGGAGCGCTTTATCGGACCGCAAATGGGCTCGGCCGGCATGGTGTTCGTGACCGGCGCCCTGCTCTGGTATTTCTTCCACGGCGCCTATTTCGGCTCGATGGAAATGGTGCTGGCGCTAGGCATCCTGGCCGCCTTCGCCGCTGCCGGCGTTCTCAGCGTCGTCGTCCGCAAGACCAGCCGGCAGCTTGCCGGCGCGGACGTCGCAACGGAAGCGGCGCTGCGCACCAAAATGGCCCGCGGCGAGCGCATCGCCGCCTGGCTGCTGGTGCTCACCGTGCTTTGCATGGCGACCGCCAGGATGATTTGAGCCCTGCCGCGCGTCGCCTCCCGGTTGAAGACCATTCCGCATCGTGCGTCGCCTGGCTCTCGGCTGGTGGCGTACGCGGCGCGCAGTTCGGACGGATGTGCAAGGTGGCTCTCCGCACAGAGGTTTGGCTGCGCGCCACCCATCACTTTGATCGATCGAGATGCGCCCGCCGGAAGGGTGAGATCGAGCTTTGGAACAAGCCGTAGGCCGGCTTGTAGGCTCAAACCCGCAAGCCGAACCTGATGCCGTCATAGATGGCGGCATGGATGTTGCGCGAGGCGACCGCATCGCCGATGCGCAACAGCACGAAGCCGCCTTCGGGATTGCGTGAAGGAAAAATATCGCCGCCGCCGACCAGCCGCTCATAGTCGACCGCGCCACCATTCTTCGACAGCGGTTTCAGCTGGAGATAGAGATCGTCGAGCGGCGCCGTGCCGTGCTCGACCACCACCTGGTCGACCCGCCTCTCGCCGCGCCAGCCGTCGGCAAAGTCGGAGGCGAGTTCGGCGACCAGCTGGTTGCCCTCGCGCCGTACCGAGCGCAGCCTGGTGTTGATGGTGATGGTGACGCCCTTCTCCTGGAAGGCGCGCATATAGGGCACGTGGTTCATGCCGCCCATTTCGGGGGCGAAGAAGCGCTCCGGCGAAACCAGGTCCAGCTTCGAACCGGCATTGGCGATCAGCTCCGCCGCGCCCATGCCCTGATGGCCGCCATTGTCGTCGAAGAGCAGCACGTTCTCCGCCGGCTTGACGCTGCCGGCCATGATGTCCCAGCTCGACGTGACGAGATTGTCGCCCGATGTCAGCGGCGGGTTCTGCGGCAGGCCGCCGGTGGCGATCACCACCACATCGGGCGACAGCGCCAGCACATCGTCCTGCTCGGCCCATGTATCGTAGCGGATCCCGACGCCGAGCCGGTCGAGTTCGGCCAGCCGCCAGTCGATGATGCCGATCAGTTCCTTGCGGCGCGGGTTCTGCGTCGCGAGCCGGACCTGGCCGCCGGCCTGACCGGAGGCTTCAAGCACCGTGACATGATGGCCACGTTCGGCCATGACGCGAGCTGCCTCGAGCCCGCCAGCGCCAGCGCCAACGACGACGACGTTCCGCCTGGGCCCTTCGGTCATGACGATGATATGCGGAATCTCGGCCTCGCGGCCGGTCGCGGCATTGTGGACACAGAGCGCTTCGCCGCCTTCATAGATACGATCGAGGCAATAGGTGGCGCCGACGCAAGGCCGGATCTCGTGCTCGCGACCTTCCATGACCTTCTTGATGATGTGCGGGTCGGCGATATGGGCGCGGGTCATGCCGACCATATCGAGCTTGCCGGTCGCGATGGCGTGGCGCGCCGTGGCGACATCGGAAATCCGCGCCGCATGGAAGGTCGGGAATTTTGTTGCCGCCCTCACCTCGCCGGCGAAATCGAGATGCGGCGAAGAGCGCATGCCGGTCACCGGGATAACCTTGGTGAGCGCCGCGTCGCTTTCGATCGAGCCGCGGATGATGTTCAGGAAATCGACCTTGCCGGAATTGGCGAGCCGTCTCGCGATCTCGACGCCCTCCGCCTTTGACAGGCCTTTGTCAAAATCCTCATCGGCGACCATGCGGATGCCAACGACGAATTTTTCGCCGACCGCCGCCCGCACGGCATCCAGCACCATGTCGGTGAAGCGCAGCCGGTTGTCGAGCGAACCGCCGAACTCGTCGTCGCGATGGTTTGTGGCCGGCGACCAGAAACCGTCCATCAGATGGCCGTAGGATTCGAACTCGATGCCGTCGAGGCCGGCGGCCTGGCAGCGCTGCGCAGCCGACGCATAGTCGGCGACGATGCGCTCGATGTCCCAGTCCTCGATGGTTTTGGGGAACGCGCGGTGCGCCGGCTCACGCACCGGCGAAGCCGACAGCACCGGCAGCCAGTCGGCCTTGTTCCAGCCGGTGCGGCGACCAAGATGGGTGATCTGGATCATCACCTTGCAGTCATGCTCGTGGCAGGCGTCCGCCAGTTCGGCCAGCCACGGCACGATGCGGTCGTCATAGACATGCAGATTGCCAAAGGCGGCCGGGCTGTCGCGCGAGACGATCGCCGAGCCCGCCGTCATGGTCAGCGCCATGCCGCCCTTGGCCTTTTCGGCGTGGTAGAGCCGGTAGCGCTGTTTCGGCATGCCGTCCTCGGAATAGGCCGGCTCGTGGCTGGTCGACATCACCCTGTTCTTCAGCGTCAGGTGTTTGAGCTGGTAAGGCTGGAGAAGCGGGTCGTTGCTGGTCATCATCTTCCTGCCATTCCAGTTTGTGTCGGAGCAGCGCGCGCTGCTCCAGTTCTTGTCTTAAGCATCGAATTTATCCGAAAATCGCTGCACACTTTTCGATCCGATGCTAATGAGCGCGGAAAATCCCCAGGAAAACCGCGATGATCGATACCAAAACCCTCACCCAGCTCGGCGCCCACGTCGAGACGCCACAGAGCCCGGATACCGCGTTCCTGGAGACCGTGCCGTTCCAGCGCGGCGACGGACCGCCGGCGATCGTGCGCTTCACCTGCCCGGAATTCACCTCGCTCTGCCCGGTAACCGGACAGCCGGATTTCGCTCATATCGTCGTCGACTACGCACCCGATGCCACGCTCGTGGAATCGAAGTCGCTCAAACTGTTCATGACCTCGTTTCGCAACCATGGCGCTTTCCATGAAGACTGCACGGTGATGATCGGCCGCCGCATTGTGGCGGCAACGAAGCCGCTGTGGTTGCGCATAGGCGGCTATTGGTATCCGCGCGGCGGCATTCCGATCGATGTCTTCTGGCAGACCGGCGCTCCGCCCGAAGGCGCCTGGTTGCCCGACACCGGCGTTGCCCCCTATCGCGGCCGTGGCTGAAGCTATTTTGCACCTTTAGCGGGACAGCGCCCCCCTCTGTCCTGCCGGACATCTCCCGCACACGGGGGGAGATTGGCCGCCACATAGGCTTTCGCTAATCTCAAATGATGCGGAGCGGGCGAGACGCTGGAACTGCTGATCTCCCCACCCGTGGGGAGATGTCCGACAGGACAGAGGGGGGGCGCGCAGGATCGCAGGCGCTGACCCTCAATCAACATTATTCGCACTGATACTGGCTGAGCGCCCATTCACCGGTCACCGAAAGCAGATCGGATATCTTCCAGTCGCCGTCGACTTTCCTGAATTTCCATTCAAGGCGATGCGGGTTGCCGGCGACGACGAACGCGACAATGACCTTGGCCTGGTCGCCATTGATCGCTTCGAGTGTCTTCAGGCTCTTATCGATCTCGGCCTTGTCATAGGCGGCATTGTCGAGCGCCATGTTGGGGTCGAGGCATTCGCCCTGCCCGGATTTGCGCAACGCGTCGCTCTTGTCGAGTACGGTCTTGGCCGGGTCGACGAAGTTCTTGCGCTGGGTCGGATCGAGCTCCAGTCCCACCTGATCGTAAAATGGCCGCACCACCGCCGTCGGGGATCCCGGCAGAATGGGTGCGGCCGGTGGGGCGTCGGCCGGCGGCCACCCAACCGGCGGTGTCGCCGGTTCCACCGCTGTCCCGGGTGGATTTGCGGGCGGCGTGCCGCCACCCGGCGCTGTCTCGGCTGGATCATTTGCGGGCGGCGCGCCGAGCAGCCCTTGAGCGGCGCCGGCGCTCATACCCACCGTCAGCAGGCACATGGTCGACAGCGCCAGGGCAAGACGGCGGAGCACGGGATCACTCCGGCGCTTTGTCGGGCATGCATTCCAGCGCGCTCAGCGTCCAGTTGCTGGTCTTGGAGGTAATGTCGGCGACCTTCCATTTGCCGTCGATTTTCTTCAGCGACCACAGCATTTCGCGTTTGGAATCATCGCCTTCCGCAAAAAGGCTGAATGTGGCGGTGACTTCGGCCGTATCGCCATTGACGGTCTCGGCCAGCTTCAATGTCTTGGCAATCGAAGTCTGGTCGAAATCCTGCGCGTCAAGGCCAGGATCGAAGTCGAGGCAGGCGACTTCGTCGGGCTTGTTCTTCGTGGCCTGGTCGTTGAGATCGAACAGCTTGGTCACCGGCTCGGTGAAGCGGTCGCGGTACTTTGCATCTCCCTCGAATTTCACCTCGGGCAGATAAAAGAACTTCACGGCGTTGGAAGCCGGCCCGGCCAGCACCGTCGCAGGCAAGGCAATCGAAAAGACTGCGGCAAGCACTATCGGTTTCATGCAGGATCTCCGGACGGTTCGGCGGCAAGGCGGCAATACCAGACATCCTGCATATCGGCTTTTTTTGCGGCTCATGAAGCCCCGGCTTGTATCGTCTCAGCCATCCAGCCAGACGTTCTGCAGGTCCATCTCGAAGGTCTGGTGGACGCCGTAGTTTTTCACCTTCTTGTTCATGTGGCTGTAGAGCTTCTGCCAGAAGGGTTGAATGATGACGCCGGAATCCTGCAGGATCTGCTCGACATCCTTCATCACCTCACGCCGTTTCTCCACGTCGATCAGCGACAGCGCCTGCTTCAGCTTGGCGTCGAAGTCCGGGTTGGAATAGGCCGATTCATTCCAGGCTTCGCCGGTGCGATAACCAAGCGCCAGCACCTGGACGCCAAGCGGGCGCATGTACCAGATGGTCATCGAATAGGGATACTTCGTCCAGTCGTTCCAGAAGGTCGAGCCCGGCAGCACCGTGCGCTTCACCTTGATGCCGGCGTCGCGCAGCTGGCCCGCAATCGCGTCGCCGGTGTTCTTCTGCCAATCGTCCTCGACGGTGATCAGCTCGTGCTCGAAATCGGCCTGCCCTGCGTCCGCCATCAGCTTCTTGGCGCCGGCCGCGTCGCGCGTCTTCTTGGGCAGCGCGAAATATTCAGGATGGATAGGGCTGACATGGTGGTTTTCACCGACCGTCCCTCGCCCGGCATAGCCGAGTTCCAGCACCGCATTGTTGTCGACCGCCATCTGCAGCGCGCTGCGCACCCGCTGGTCGTCATAGGGCTTGTGGGTAACGTTCGTGCGGGCAACCAGCGTGGTTGCCGTCGCAACCTCGGACTTCTCCAGCCCCATCTTATCCAGGATGTCGATGAAGTCGGCCGGCGTCTCGAAATTGAGGTCTATCTCGCCGGATTCGAAGGCGTTGATCGAAGCGTTGAAGTCGGTGCCGTAGTCGATGAACTCGACGCTGTCGAGCGGCGCTTCACCACCCCACCACTTGCCGTTTTCACGACGCTTGACCACCGCCTTCTGGCCAACATCGTAGGAGACCAGTTCGAACGGGCCCGTGCCGATCGGCTTCTTGACCGGGTCGGCGCCTTCGGCGTCGAAATTGCGGTGGACGACGAGCGCGGGATAATCGGTGAGGTTCGGGATCAGCGAAATGTCGGGCGCGCTGAGCGTCAGCTTGACCGTATTGTCGTCGACCTTGGCGATCGCGCCTTCCCTGGCCTTGCCCGACTTTTCGTCGATCAGCCCGCCGACGCGAGCGGCCATGGAGTTGCCGGCGACCTTCTTCTCGCACCAGCGGGTAACATTGAAGACCACGTCATCGGCGTTGAAGGCATCGCCATTGTTCCAGGTGATGCCCTTGCGCACATGCAACGTGTATTCCGTGGCGTCGTCATTGATGTCCCAGCTTTCGAGCAGCACTGGCTCGAAGGTGAATTCCCTGGTGTAGCGGACCAGCGGCTCCAGCCAGCAGCGCGAGATGTTGGCCAGTTCCACCCAGTCATAGGTGCGCGGATCTTTTTGTGCCTTGACCGACATCGATATGTGCAGCGTGCCGCCCTTCTTCGGCTCCTCGGCAAAAGCCTGTCCCGGCGCGGCAAGGCCGATCATGCCGTAGGCCAGCGCCGTCGATGCGCCGAACGCACTTGCCAATGCAAGAAACTCGCGCCGGTCCATACGGCCAGCACGCGTCTCTTGCGCCATCGCCTCGATGGCCGTCGGCACGCGATCGCCATTGCTTTTGAAAAGTGTCATGTCTTTCTCCCTTGCGGTTCCCATCGGGTCTTCGCCCGTTATCAACTCATTCGTCGTTCTCTTAGCTAACGCTGTCGGGCAGCCTCTCTTCGCGCTGCGCGATAAAGTCCCTGAGGCCCTCGGCAATGCCCTCATCGAGTTTCGGCTCTTCATAGTCGGCCAGCATGTTGCGGGCTTTCTCGCGGCCGCGCGTGTCGTGGTCCTTCGCCCCTCCGGCCTTCCATTGTTCGTAGGAGTTGAAATCCATGATGGTGGGCATGAAGAATGCCGACTCGTAATGATCGAGCGTGTGCTGGGTGCCGAGGAAATGGCCCTGCGGCCCGACTTCGCGGATCGCCGCCATGGCCTCCTTGAAATCGTCGAACGGCAGGCCGCCGGCATATTTATACCAGCCGACAAGCTGCTCGCAGTCGGTGGCGAATTTCGAATAGCCGCATGTCAGCCCGGCCTCCAACCAGCCGGCGGAGTGCCAGATATAATTGGCGCCGGCGAGGATGGCGGCATGCATCAGCATGTTGGATTCATAGCCGGCCTGGGCGTCGTTGAGTTTGGAGCCGACATGGAAGCCGGAGGTTCGCCAGGGCAGTTCGTATTTCCGCGCCAGCGCGCCCATCAGATACATCATCTGGGCGGCTTCCGGCGTGCCGCCCATCGGCGCGCCGGTCTTCATGTCGACCGTCACCATGAACTGGCCGTAGATTTGCGGCGAACCCGGGCGCAGCAGTTGGGTGAAAGCGACGCCGGCCAGTGCTTCGGCATTGACCTGCGCCACCGCGCCGACGGCCGAGGCCGAAGTCGATGCGCCGCACAGCGCAAAGGGAGCCAGGATCAGCGGCTGATTGCTGCGCGCATAGACCTTCATCGCGTCCAGCATGGTGGCGTCCCACACCAGCGGCGAGTTGCAGTTGGTAATCGACACCAGCACCGGGTTATCGCGAACGAAATCTTCGCCAAAGACGATGCCCGCCATCGCCATCGTGTCTTCGGCGCGGTCTTTGGAAGTAACGATGCCCATGAACGGCTTGTCGGAATGCTTCAGCGCCGAATGGATGATGTGGAGATGCCGTTTCGGCACCGCGATCTCCATCGGCTCGCAGATGATCGAACTCGACGAATGCAGCGCCGGGGCCATGTAGGCCAGCTTGTGGAAATTGTTGAGGTCTTCAAGCGTGCCATAACGCCGGTTGTTGTCGAGGTCGCGCACGTAAGGCGCGCCATACATCGGCGCGAAGATGGAGTTCTTGCCGCCGACGCGCACGGTGCGCTCGGGATTACGCGCATTGAGGGTGAATTCGGACGGAACCTTCGCGACCAGTTCCATCAGCAGGCCGCGGTCGATGCGGACGCGTGTCTCGGACACGTCGGCGCCCGCCGCCTTCCACATGGCGATCGCCTCGTCGTCGCGGAACTCGCAACCGACCTCTTCGAGGATGGCGAGCGACTCCTGGTGGATCAGTTCCACCGCCTCGTCCGGGACCATCTGGTAGGTGGGAATCTCGCGGACCAGCGTCGGGAACGAGGTGACGGGGGCGCTCCTCAGCGCCTTGCGTCCGAGGCGACCGCCGCCGCGGCGGTGGGTTTGCTCGGTCAGTTCAGCGGCCGGTGCGTTCATGGAGCCTCCTCATTCCGTCCAACCAAGTTAGCGAGAGGAAATATGGATGTGATGCTGGAAAATCCTGATCTCTTGTATAAGCTCAGCTTATGCGAAGCCTGCGCCACCTCCTGCCCTCGGCCGGCAGCCTGATCGTCTTCGAAGCGGCGGGCCGGCTGTCGAGCTTCACCGCTGCCGGGCGCGAGCTCGGCATGACACAGGCCGCCGTCTCCTATGCGGTGCGCGGGTTGGAGGAACAGCTTGGCGCGCAGCTGTTCCAGCGCCGCCACCGCCAGGTCGTCCTGACAGAAGCGGGCGAACGCTTCCATGCCGACGTCTCGCTCGGCCTGTCGCATATCCGCAAATCGGCGGAGGATCTGCGCCTGCAGGCGACCGGCGGCCATGTCACGCTGGCGGCGTCGACCGCCTTCGGCTCGTTCTGGATGATGCCGCGCCTGCAGCAGTTCCGCGACGAACTGCCGGGCATCGACTTGCGCATCCAGACCGCCGACCGCGATCTCGACATCATCGCCGAGGGCATCCCGCTCGCCGTGCGCGGCGGCGAGCCGCGCGACTGGGCCGATTATCATTCGCTGCCGCTGGCCGACGAGGAGATTTTTCCGGTGGTTGGCGCCAGCTATCTGGCGAAATTCGGCATGCCGAGGAGCGTCGCGGAGCTGGCGACGCATCGCCTGATCCACCTCGAGGAGCCCTACCGCGAGGCGGCTAGCTGGGACGAATGGTTCCAGTCGGCGGGCGGCAGCCTCGACAACACCGCGCGCGGCCTGCGCATCAACGATTACGGCCTCGTGATCCAGGGCGTCATGGAAGGCCAGGGCATCGCGCTTGGCTGGCGGCATCTGGCCGAACGGCTCCTGGCGTCGGGGCTGCTGGTGCCGGTGACCGATCATGTGCTGAAGACCGGCAAGGCGTTCTATGTGGTTTGGCCTAAGAACCGTGAGCTGAGCGAGAATGCGCGGAAAGTCAGGGACTGGCTGGCAGCGCAGGCTTGAAATCGGTTGCAGCGTAGTCACTATCGCGGAGTTCCTTCACACCCCCCTCTGTCCTGCCGGACATCTCCCCCGCAAGGGGGGAGATTGGCAGTTCATATGTCGCGTCACCCTTCAAGCATTGGAGATTGGCGAAAGCCGTCGTGACATCTGATCTCCCTCCTTGCGGGGGAGATGGCCGGCAGGCCAGAGGGGGTGCTGTCCCGCTGGCGTCTCCAATGTCCGGCATTCATTGAAGCCTTCCGCACACCCTTCGAATCCGCCTATAATACCCCCATGCCCATTCGCCAGCTTTCCGAAACGATGATCAACCAGATCGCCGCCGGCGAAGTCATCGAGCGTCCGGCGAGCGTGGTGAAGGAACTGGTCGAAAACGCGCTCGACGCCGGCGCCTCCCGCGTCGAGGTCGTCACTGCCGGCGGCGGGCTGAACCTGATCCGCGTCACCGATGACGGCTCCGGTATCCCCGAACAGGAACTGGCGCTGGCCATTGCGCGCCACTGCACCTCGAAACTTGCCGACAACATTCATGATATCCGCTCGCTCGGGTTCCGTGGCGAGGCATTGCCGTCAATTGGTTCGGTGTCGCGACTGTCGGTTCGCTCGCGCACGGCCGCAGGCGACGCTGCAGCCGAGATCGCCATCGAAGGCGGCCGCGTTTCGGCGGTCAAACCGGCGGCGGCCAACCGCGGCACCACGGTCGAGGTGCGCGACCTGTTCTTCGCCACGCCGGCGCGGCTCAAATTCATGAAGGGCGAGCGCGCCGAAAGCTCCGCCACCAGCGACGTGGTCAAGCGCATCGCCATCGCCTTCCCTGCCGTGCGCTTTACGCTCGCCGGCTCCGACCGCTCGACGCTGGAATTGCCGGCAACCGACGACACGGCGGAAGGCAGCCTGCGCCGCGTCGCGCAAGTCATGGGCGCCGAGTTTCCCGACAATTCCATCGCTATCGACGCCAGCCGGGACGGCGTGCACTTGACCGGCCACGTCTCGATCCCGTCCTTCACCCGCGCCAACGCGCTGCAGCAATATGCCTATGTCAACGGCCGTCCGGTGCGCGACAAGCTGATCGCCGGCGCCATTCGCGGCGCCTTCGCCGACGTGCTGCCGCGCGACCGGCATGCTGTCACGGTGCTGTTCCTGACGCTTGATCCGGCGACCGTCGACGTCAATGTCCACCCAGCCAAGGCCGATGTTCGCTTCCGCGATCCCGGCCTGGTGCGCGGGCTGATCGTCGGCGCCATCCGCGAGGTGCTGGCCAATGCCGGCATCCGCGCCGCCACCAGCGGGGCCGCCGGGATGGTGGCGGCGTTCCGGCCGGGAGCCGCCTCCTACGCCCATGCGGGTCCTGCCAACGGTCATCGCAGTTATGACGCGGCCTACCGGGCCTCGGGCTTTTCGGGCTTTGACCGCTCGCCACAGCGGCCGCTGGATATGGGATTTGACGGCGCCGGCTTCCGCGAAAACGACCAGGCTGCATTCGACGCCGGTCCGCTCGCCAGCGCCGATGCGCGTGCCGGCTTAGCCGAGCCGGCCGAGACGCTGCTCGGCACCGCGCTGGGCGCCGCCCGCGCGCAGGTCCACGAGAACTACATCGTCGCCCAGACCAGGGATTCGCTTGTCATCGTCGACCAGCACGCGGCGCATGAGCGGCTGGTCTACGAGGCGCTGAAGAATGCCCTGCACTCGCGCGCGGTGCCCTCGCAGATGCTGCTTCTGCCGGAGATCGTCGACCTGCCGGAGGAGGACGCCGAGCGGCTGGCCATGCATTCCGAAACGCTGGCCCGGTTCGGCCTCGGCATTGAGCGTTTCGGTCCCGGCGCGGTGGCGGTGCGCGAGACGCCGTCGATGCTCGGCGAAACCAATGTCCAGCAATTGGTGCGTGATCTTGCCGACGAGATCGCCGACAACGACACGATCGAGACGCTGAAGGAACGACTGGACAAGATCGCCGCGACTATGGCCTGCCACGGCTCGGTCCGCTCCGGCCGCCTGCTCAAGCCTGAGGAGATGAACGCGCTGCTGCGCCAGATGGAAGCAACGCCGGGCTCCGGCACCTGCAACCACGGCCGCCCGACCTATATCGAACTCAAGCTCGCCGATATAGAGCGGCTGTTTGGGCGGCGGTGAGCACAAGCCAGGTCAGGGCACACGCTCAATTCACCAACAGGCGATAATCCTTGAACCTATGAGAGAAAACGTAATCCCTTGAGTAACCGGCGCTACCGCCGCGAAAATTCACGGAGATTATCTCGAAGCTTCTCCCAACCTGTTTTTGAACATTCATGTAGATGGGAGTCATCAGCATGCCGGCATCGCAATCGTCGTCATCGAAAGCGATCTCCTGAACGACCTTCTTTTTCTTCTTATCGATGACCCGCAGCTTATTCATGCAGACGAGAAAGCCCGCTTTCTCGTAGACCCCGGCAAATCTGTGGGTTGCTGTCTGCGCCCAGAAGGGAATCTCGACGGCGCCGTCAACCTTCGCCTCACCGGTATCGTCGAGGCTTGCGACCTTCTTCAGCGTGATCGGGAACTTGTCCGAGCCCTTGCTCCAAGTCCCTGTTGCGCCGCTTTCGCCAAGGTCAAGAGAAAACGGACATCCGGCGGTGCCAACGGGCGTTTTCGATCCCATGACCAGCAACCTGTCGAACTCCCTGTCGTCCGCAATCTCGCAAAGGAAGAGGCTGGTGCCACTGATCTTGCCGTACACCGCTATCGGGCTTTGCTTCGCGTCGTAGAAATAGCTCCCCTCGACCGTAATCCCGCTGCCGAAACTGTCATATCTCTGCAGCGATAGGTGGACGGGGTTAGGTCCGATGGAGCCTTCGTAGTTTTCGACCTGATACCAGCCCGCAGCGGCTTTCCCGGTCAGCAGCAAAACGCAAAAAATTGCCGATATGAACAGTCTTCCCATTCCGTCCCCCAGTGAAGGCAGCATACCACAGCTGTCCTTCCTCTGGGTGTCTGCATTCTGATGGAATGCGGTTCCCGGTTTGAGTCCGAAAACAGCTCAAATCATTTGTTTTAACGCTTTAAATTCACCACGATCACGCCGCCCAGCGCCAGTGCGCCGCCGAGGATACCAAGTAGCGTCGGCACTTCGCCCAGCCAGAAGAAGCCGATCAGGGCTGACATGGGCGAGACCAGATAGAGGAAGTTCGACGCGCGCGCTGCCGGAAGACGCGACAGTGCGGTTGCCCAGGCGGCATAGGCGATCAGGCTGGGCACGATGCCAAGAAAGATCACGGCGCCGATACCGGCCGTGTTGGCGACCGCGGCCTGCGCAAAGCCGCTCGGCAGAAAGGGTGCCAGGCAAAGAGCGCCAAGAATCATGTTCGAGGCCGAAATGGTCAGCGGGTGATGGCGGGCAAAGAGCGGCTTCTGGACGATCGTGTTGACGGCCGAGCACAGCGCGGAGCCAAGAACCAGCAGCGCGCCGGTGTCGAAACTCAAGCCATTGCCGTCAGCCACAGCGATGATGCCGATGCCGGCGAAAGAAATCGCCGTGCCGAACCAGGCCCAGCTTGAGAAGCGCTCGCCGAGCAATGCCATTGCCATGATGGCGGTGAAGATCGGGCTGACATTGATGATGAAACCGGCGGCACCCGCCGAAACCGTCAATTCGCCGAAATTGAGCATGACAGTGTAGAGCGCGACGAAGATGGCGCCGCCAAAGACCAGGCGCCACACTTCGTCGAGCCTCGGCAGCGCCGGGCGCTTGACGGCAAGAAAGATCGCCGCCGGCACCGCGGCAATGGCAAAGCGCAACGCACCGAGTTCCAGCGGCCCGAAAGCGGCGAGGCCGGCACGGATCGCGGGAAAGGCCGAGGCCCAGCCGACCACCGTCAAGGCCACGGCGATGGCCGCCGTGGTGTCCATCCGCTGTGTCGGATTCGACGTGCTGGTCGTTGCGCTCATCTGCCTGTCCTCGGGTTCCCAGAGTGTTGAAAGGCAGAAAGCGCCTTTTCGGCGCCGTTGACAAACGATCAAATCGAGGATCACCTGTGACTGTGGATCACAGCTCAGACACAATGGTGCCGCTCGAGACCCTGCGCGCCTTCGATGCGGCGGCGCGAACGGGGAGCTTTTCGGCCGCGGCCGAGAAGCTCAACATCACCCACGGCGCCGTCAGCCGGCAGATCGCCAAGCTGGAGGACTGGCTGGGCTTGAAAGTGTTCGACCGCGGCGCGCGCGGCGTCTCGCTGACCATCGAGGGCAACCGCCTGCATCTGCGCACGGCGGAAGCCTTTGCGCTGATCTCCAGCCATTCCGACCGCTGGGTCGAGCCGCGCGGCACCGCCGTGGTGCGGCTGACCTCGATACCCTCCGTCAGCGGGCTGTGGCTGATGCCACGCATGGCGGCGCTGGAGAACAATCCAACCAAGCTGCGCATCGTGCTCGACGTCGACATCCGCCAGGGCGACCTTGCCGATGAAGGCATCGACCTGTCGGTCCGCTGCGGCCGCGGGGGCATTCCGGGCCGCATCTCGGTGAAGCTGTTCGAGGAACATGTCTTTCCCGTCGCCGCGCCCGGCCTTGCCCGCGAGATCGGCCGCGGCGACCCGGCCCGGCTGCTGAGGTTTCCACTGATCAACGATTCCGACGCTTCGGGTTGGCGTGCCTGGTTTGCCGCGCAAGGGATGGACTACCGCCCGCGCCCGCAGGATCGCCGCTTCGAGGACTACAATCTGGTGCTCGACGCCGCAGCTTACGGGCTCGGCATCGCGCTGGCGCGGCCGCCGCTGACCGGACACCAGTTGGAGGCAGGCCGCATCGTCGCCGTCGACGAGCGCACGGCGCTGAACCCGGTGTCGTACTGGCTGGACCGGCCGCTGGGGCGGCCGCGTACGGCTGCCGCCGAACTTTCACGCCGTATCGCTGTCGAGGCGGGGCTGGCGATGGACAAGATGGAAGCTTTCCTCGAAGCCGAGCGATAGCGGCGATCGTTCGGTGCTCAGCCAAGCACCAGCAAGGCGAGCCCGACAATGGCGACGGCCAGAAACCCGGCTGCCAGCGCCATCAGGCCGACACGCATCTGCTGCCGGCCTTCGGGCTGGACCGTGTCATTCGACCCAGACATCGCCTGCCCCCGCTTCGCCGCCGCGTCGGTGGCGGAGGCGCGGCGCGGCGGCGAAACCCCCGGTGCGAGAAGCGCAAACCAGGGCAGTCCTGCCGGCTTTGCGGCAGCGCCATCATCGGCCCTGGCCGGCGGCACCGGCAGACCGCGCTGTGCATCGTCGTTGGCTGGCGTCGCCTTGCCTGTCGCAGCCGTTGTCGGCCCGAAATCGTCGGGCGCCGCGTCACCCGGTTCGGCAAGCGCCAGATAGGCCTGCAGGATCTCGGCTGAACCCGTCTGCTGCCCCTTTGCGACGGCTGCGGACAACAGCGCCTGCAGCGCCGGCGCCGCTGCCGGCTGCAAAGGCGCACCGGATGGCGTCGGCGGCTGCACCAGCGCCTTTATAAGTGCTGCTTTCGCCGGATCGGCCTTCGCCGACGGCACCGCTGCCAATATCATGGCCTCGCGCAGCAGCGCAGTCAGGCGGGCGGATGAAATGTCCATGCCGGTCCCATAAGAATGGTTTGGAGCCGACAATAGCGCCTCAGCATTGCGTCAAGCTTGACCTTGCCGGCAATTTATGGCGATGAAATCAGCATGAACTCTGGCACCACCCATGATGAACCGCTTCGAAGGCCCTGGCGGCAAGGAAGCCCGGATCCGCTATCTCGACGGCGACTTCCAGGTCACCAGCCCGGCGCATTCGTGCGCTGCGCTGTGACCGGTGAGAGCATTCCGCTGGACGAGCTCAAATATTGGAGCGTCGCCAGGCAGGAGCCCTATGTCAGCGCCGCCGCCTCGCTGCGCCGCGAGATCGAAACGCATCCGGACCTGCGCAGCCGGGGCTAGATCGGCACACCGGAAAGCAAGGCTCACCGTCGATCTGATTTTCCTGGAACGCCTGCAGGACTATGGCTTTGAGGATGCCGGCGCGTTTTCGACCGAAAAGTCGAATTTATGAACAAGCCGATCTCCGACAAGCACTTTGATGGAATACGGCCCGATCGGATCACCCTCGGCCATGCACCACCCATGCGAGATCCATCCGTCCTGCGGTTTGTAGAACATGGTGGTCTCGGAGACCCTTCGATCGCCCGATAGCTTGCTCAAGCTGTATTCGTTTCCGTCGATACCACCCCACTGCCTGGGCTCCGCGGGAAGCGCGAACACCTCGGTGACCGATACCAGTCTGTCGCCTTGCGCCAGACGTACGCGCCATTCAAAGCAGGCGCTATCGGGGATAAGCGGTACAATGTTTGAGGGCCGAACGTGGGTAGCACCGTCCGCTTCGGTGACCGAGACCAGAAATTCGCTGTCGGTCGCGGTGGGTGCCTGCGCCGAAGATGGGTTCGCCATCGCCACAAGAACAAAGCCCACAAAGAGTGCCCGCAACCTAACCATTCCACCCCCCGCGCTGAAGCCGGTCTGACTTATAATTGTGATAAGCGGCGAGAAATATCCTGTGTCAACGCGGGAGCGCCCTACCCTCGCAGCCGGCGCTGTCTCCAGGCATCCAGCGTCTCATCGATGATCCGCTCCGGCACATTGTCGAGTTCGAACGTGGCGTCTATCTCCAGCACGTCGAGTTGACCAAGGAATTCAGCCGAGGCTGCGCCATGGCGCAGCCGGGCTGCGTCCTTGGCGGTGGTCACGAGGCCCAGTCCCTCACGGCGCGCGGTTGCCGCCAGTTCGGCGAGTTCGTCGGGGGCATAAAAATGATGGTCCGGAAACGACCGGCTCAGCGCCACTTCCGCGCCCGTGCCGCGCAGCGTCTCGAAGAATTTTTCGGGATGGCCGATGCCGGCAAAGGCGAGGAACCGCCGGCCGGCGAACCGCTCCTTGCCGCCCGGTTCAGCATGCGCCTCGAAGATCGGCCGGCCGGCGCGCGCCGCCTGGCGCACGACCTGGTCGGCGGCGGTGCCCTCGCCCATCTTCAACAGCCCATCGGTGAACACCAGTTGGTCGACGACGTTGGCGCGCAGCGGCCCACCCGGAATGACGCGGCCATTGCCGATGCCGTAGCGGGCGTCGACGACGACCAGCGCATAGTCGATATGGATGCGCGCGCTCTGAAAACCGTCATCCATGATCAGGAAATCGCAGCCATGGGCTTCCATGAGCAGCTTGGCGCCGGCGGCGCGGTTCGGGCTTACCGCAACCGGCGCGTGCTCGGCCAGAAGCAGCGGCTCGTCGCCGACATGCTTGGCGGCGTCGTGACTGGCATCGACGACATGCGGCTGCGCAAACGAGCCGCCATGGCCGCGCGACAGGAATCCGGGATTGAGCTGCATGCGCCTGGCCTGCTTGGCCAGCGCGATGGCGACCGGCGTCTTGCCGCTGCCGCCGACGGTGAAGTTGCCGACGCAAAGCACTGGCGCGTCGATCTTTTGACGTATCGCCCGATGCATATGGCGGCCGGCGACCATGCCATAGACCGCTGATAGCGGCGACAGCGCAAAGACCCGCCAGTCCGGCGCTTCCCACCAGAAAGGTGGTGCTTCCGACGCCACCTATCGCCCGTCGGCGCCCTTCAGGCGCGACTTGACGATCAATGGCTGGATATAAGGCTCGAGCGACTTCAGCGTGTGCGCCAGCGCACCGCGCATCTGGTCGACTGTGGCGGCACCGGCCGCCATCATCTCATGGCGCGCAACTTCATTGCTCAGCAGGAAATTGACGGCGCCGGCCAGCATGTCGCGGTCGCGCACCAGCTTGGCGCCGCCACTGTCGAGCAGGCGCTGATAGGCCTCGCGAAAATTCTGGACGTTGCGGCCGGCCAGCACAGCGGTGTCGAGCATGGCCGGCTCCAGCGGATTCTGGCCGCCTTCCGAGGTCAGCGAGCGGCCGACAAAGGCGATTTCCGTCAGCCGGAGATAAAGCCCCATCTCGCCGATCGTATCGCCAAGGAGGATATCGGTGTCGGCGGTGATCCGGTCCCCCTTGCTGCGCCGCGCCAGCTTCAGGCCCATGCCGGAAATCTGTGCTGCCAGCGCTTCGGCGCGGTCGGGATGGCGCGGGACGATGATTGTCAGCAGGCCATGGTGGCGCTTGTAGAGCGTGGCGTGGACTTCCGCCGCGACCACCTCCTCGCCGTCATGGGTCGAAATTGCCGCCCAGGTCGGGCGGCCGGCGATCTGGCGCTTCAGCGTCGCCAGCGCCCGTTCGTCGACGGGCGGCGGCAAGGTGTCGACCTTGAGGTTGCCGGACACGGTGACCGGCCGGGCGCCAAGCGCGCGAAACCGTTCGCCGTCGACATCCGACTGGGCAACGACATGTGCGAGGTTCTCGAACAGCGCCTCGGCGATGTTGGCGCGCTTCTTCCAGGATTTGAACGAACGGTCGGACAGCCGGCCGTTGACCAGCACCTGCGGCACGTGTCGGGCGCCGAGCTCGAGGATGGTCATCGGCCATATCTCGGATTCGGCGATGATCGCCAGGTCCGGCCGCCAGTGATCGAGAAAGCGGCTGACGGCCGGCTTCAGGTCGAGCGGAACATATTGGTGGATGATGCGGTCGCCCAGCCGTTCGTCGGCAACCTGCGCCGAAGTGACGGTGCCCGTCGTCAGCACGATGTTGACACCGTAGTCGAGGATGCTTTGCACCAGCGGCACGACCGCAAGGGTCTCGCCGACGCTTGCCGCATGGATCCAGATCACCGGCCCTTCAGGGCGCGGCCGCCCGGCAACGCCGTAGCGCTCACGGCTGCGGCTGCGGTCTTCCTTGCCCTGCGATGTGCGCCAGGCGACATAGGGACCCATCAGCGGATAGGCGGCGGCACCGGCAAGGCGGTACGCCGCCAGGAAGGCGCGCGCCCAGCCGACGCTCATGGCCTGCCGTCCACGAGCCGATAGGCCTCGGCGGTCGCGGCATTGAGCGCGGCCGTGACTTCCTGGCGCTTGCGCTCCATTTCGGCCTCGTCGGCATTGGCCGGCACGAAAACCGGCGTTCCGATGACGATCGAGGAGCGGCCGAACGGCAGGTTGATGGTGGTCTTGTCCCAGCTTCTTTCCAGCACCTTGCGGCGGCTGGTGGCGATGGCGGCAGGCATGATCGGCCGGCCGGAAAGGCGTGCCAGCAGAACGATACCAAGCCCCGCGTCGCGCGGCGTGCCGTGGGGAATGTCGGCGATCATGGCGACGTTCTTGCCGGCGACGAGTGACTTTTTCAGGGCGATGAGCGCCTTGGCGCCGCCCTTGTCGAGATGCTTCGTGCTTTCACGCCCGCCGGAGCCGCGCACCGCCTCGATGCCGAATTTTTCGATCATCAGCGCGTTGAGTTCGGCGTCGGCGCTGCGCGAGACCATGGCGACCAGCGGCCGTCCCTTGGGATAATAGGCTGGGGTCAGCAGATGCTGGCCATGCCAGAGCGCGATGATGCCGGGTTCGAATTCGGCGTAGTCGCCGCCTGAAAATTTAGCCGAGCCTTCGACCACGCGGTTGGTCAGGCGCACCAGGCGGACGAACTGGGCGAGCAGGCTGACGATGATGCTCTTGACGATTCGCGACTGCGCCAACGGCTCGCGGATCTTGCGCCAGAACGTCTTCGAACTGCCGCCGCGTCTTCTTCGGACCGCGGCGCCGGTGGGCTGCCCTTTCACCGCTTCATGCTCCATCACTGTCAACCGGCGGCCTTGCTTTCAGGGTCGAGCAGCCGGTGCAGATGGACGACGAAATAGCGCATATGGGCATTGTCCACGCTGGCTTGCGCCTTGGCCTTCCACGCGGTGTGCGCGGTTTGATAGTCCGGATAGACGCCAACGATGTCGAGCGCGTCGAGATCGCGGAACTCGGTGCCTCCCAGTTGCTTCAGCTCGCCGCCGAACACCAGGTGCAAAAGCTGTTTCTTTCCGTCTTCCGCGGCCATTTCGGTCCTTCACATATTGTGAGTTTGCGACAGGTCTAGCCCAAAGCTGCCGACTTTGGAACCTTCGATCACGCTTCCGTATCGGCAATGACGCCGGCAAGCACGGTCAGCAGCTGCCCGCTGCCGGCGACCAGCGCGCCGTGACGGATGATCTCCCCGGCATAAAGCGGCGCGCGGCCATGGCCGTCGAGCACGGCGCCGCCAGCCTCGCGCAAGATGAGATCGGCGGCGGCGATATCCCAGTCATGCGCGTTGGGCTTGACGAAGGTTGCGTCGAGCGTGCCGTTGGCGACCATCGCCAGCCGGTAGGCGAGAGAGGGAATGTGCGCCGCGCGCCGCACCCGGCTTTGCCATTGCGCCGGCATCAGGTCGATCAACTGCTTCAGCCCGCCGATCTCGACCGTCTTACCCAGGCCGCGCACGGCAATCGGCTTGCCGTTGCGGAAAGCTCCATGGCCAGGCAGCGCCCAATAGGTTTCGCCCTTGGCCGGACATTCGAGCACACCGGTGAGCGTGCGGCCATTCTCGACCACCGCGACGCTGACGCACCACGAGCGCAGACCTTCGAGGAAGCCGCGGGTGCCGTCTATGGGGTCGACGACAAAGGTGCGCCGCGCCAGAAGCCGTGCCGGATCGTCAGTCGTTTCCTCCGACAGCCAGCCATAGTCCGGCCGCGCCGCCAGCAGGGTCTCGCGAAGATAGGCGTCCGCCGCGTGGTCGGCTTCGCTGACCGGCGAGGTGCCGCCTTTCATCCACACTTGCGGGTTCTTGCCGAAATAGCGCATGGCGATCGCGCCCGCCTCGCGGGCGGCGTCGCGCAGCAGATCGAGGTCTTCCGAGGCCCCGGCCGATATGACCGGGTCACGCTCCGGCAAGGGTCATTCCTTCGATCAGCAGCGTCGGTGCGGCAGTGCCGAAATCGCGGTCAAGATCGCTCGCCGGAACCATATTGAGGAACATCGTCTTCAAATTGGAGGCGATGGTCACCTCGGCCACCGGATAGGCAAGCTCACCATTGTCGATCCAGAAGCCGGATGCGCCACGGCTGTATTCGCCGGTCACCATGTCGACGCCCTGGCCGAACACTTCAGTGACATAAAAGCCGGATTTCAGCGACCTGATCAGGTCTTCCGGCGTCCTGTCGCCCGGCTCGATGGCGAGATTGGTCGAAGACGGCGATACCGACGAGCCGCTGCGCGCGCCGCGTCCGTTGGTGGTCAGCCCCAATTCCCGCGCGGCGGACGTCGACAGGAACCAGTGCTTCAGCACGCCGTTCTCGACCATCAACAGCTTTTCGCCCTCGACGCCTTCGCCGTCGAACGGGCGCGAGGCCTGGCCGCGACGCCGTAGCGGCTCGTCGGTGACGGTGATGGCAGCCGACGCAACCTGCTTGCCCATCATCTCGCGCAAAAAACTCGTCTTGCGCGCCACCGAAGCGCCGTTGATGGCGCCGGCGAGATGACCGGCAATGCCGCGCGCGACGCGCGGATCGAACACCACGTTGACCGGACCGGTCGCCGCCTTGCGGGCGCCGAGGCGGCGCACGGCGCGCTCGCCGGCCTTGCGGCCGATCAATTCCGGTGCGTCCAGATCGGAAAAATGCTGGTTCGAAGAGTATTCGTAGTCGCGCTCCATGCCGGTGCCTTCGCCCGCAATCACGCTGGCCGAACGCGAAAAGCGCGACGCGACATAGTGGCCGACGAAGCCGTTCGACGTGGCAAGCACCAGCCCGCCGAGGCCTGCGCTGGCGCCGCTGCCGGCCGAATTGGTGACGCCCTTGACTGCAAGGGCCGCTTCCTCGGCGGCCAGGGCCGCTTCCTTCAACTGATCGGCCGAAACCTCGGTGGCGTCGAACAGATCGAGGTCGCGCACCTTGCCGACCAGCAAAGCCGGATCGGCGAGACCCTGATAGGGGTCCTCGGGCGAGACTTTGGCCATGGCCACGGCGCGCTCGGCCAATGCCTTGGGGTCCGATGCCGCCGTCGCCGAGACGCTCGCCACCCGGTTGCCGACGAAGACGCGCAGCGAGACATCGTCGCCCTCGGACGCCTCAGTGTTCTCGACCTTGCCCAGCCGCACCGACACGCCGATCGAGCGGCCGCGCACGGCAACCGCGTCGGCGGCGTCGGCGCCGGCCCGCTTGGCAGCCTCGACCAGTGCCGCGACGCGGTCGGTCAATTTCGCTGCCTCTGGTGTATCGGTCATGCGCATGGTCCTGGCTGAAGCCGCGCCGGGCGGTAGCGGCTGTTGCACCATCTATTGTCCCAATGCGGCTTGTGCAATGGCGCACGGGCAATTGTCCCGCTGCGGCATAGCGCCCAAGCGGCCCGCAAAGCCCATCCGCGGCGGCCGCCACAGACGCGCGGCTTGACCGGTTTGTGAGTTTAACCGAGGCCGATTTCCGTCAAGGAGTGGCGACCGGCGTCCAGATCACGTCATCGATCCTCGTCGCGCCCGTTGCCAGCATCACCAGCCGATCGAAGCCAAGCGCCGAGCCGCTGGCTTGCGGCATGATGGCGAGGGCGGCGAGAAAATCCTCATCCAGCGGATAGCGCTCGCCATAGACGCGCTCCTTCTCGTCCATCTCGGCGGCAAAGCGCCGGCGCTGCTCGGCCGGATCGGTCAGTTCGCCGAAAGCATTGGCGAGCTCGACGCCGCAGCAATAGAGCTCGAAGCGCTCGGCCACGCGCTGGTCCTCCGCGCTCGGCCGGGCCAAGGCGGCCTCGGAGATCGGATAGCCATAGAGGATTGTGGCCCGCCCCTGCCCCAGCATCGGTTCGACCTTTTCCACCATCACGCGGCTGAACAAATCGGCCCAGTTGTCATCGTCGGCCGTGCGCAGGCCGGCCTTGACCAGAGCATCATGGAGTGCGGCGCGGTCTGTGCCGCCATCGGCAGAAACGGTGGCAAGAAGATCGATGCCGGCGTAACGCGCAAAAGCTTCCGCCACGCTCACGCGTTCCGGTTCGGCGAACGGATCGGCCTCGCGGCCGCGAAAGCGGAAGGTTTTGGCGCCGGCCCGCTCGGCTGCCAGCTTCAGCAGTTCGGCGCAATCGGCCATCAGGCTGTCATAGGTTTCGCCGACCCGATACCATTCCAGCATGGTGAATTCGGGATGGTGCAAGGGGCCGCGCTCGCGGTTGCGCCAGACGGCGCCCAGGCTGAAGATGCGCCGCTCACCGGCGGCCAGCAGCTTCTTGCAGGCGAACTCCGGCGAGGTGTGGAGATAAAGCGGCCGGCGCGCGCCGTCGGCGCCGATCGCCTCGGTGGCGAAGGCTGAGAGATGCGCCTCGTTGCCGGGCGAAATCTGCAATGCCGCCGTCTCGACCTCGATGAAGTCGCGCTCGCCAAACCAGCCGCGCATGGCGGCAGCTATGGCGTTGCGGGCCATCAGCCGCGGCCGGCGGTCGGCGTGAACATCCGGCGTCCACCAGGGCGAAGCGCCAGTCATGGGTTTGCCGGGCAACGGAATTGCTGACAGGGCTGGCGGTTCGGGCCAAGATGCGCTACGGCGACGGCTCTCGCAGCCGATTTGCGCCGAACGATCGTTTCAGGCCAACGAAGTCTAGGATTGAAAACCGTGGTGAAGGTCATCGCCAGTTCGCTCCGTAAAGGCAATGTCGTCGACAAGGACGGCAAGCTTTACGTGATCCTCTTTGCCGAAAACATCCACCCTGGCAAGGGTACGCCGGTCACCCAGCTCGACATGCGCCGCATCTCCGACGGGGTGAAGGTTTCGGAGCGCTACCGCACCACCGAGCAGGTCGAGCGCGCCTATGTCGAGGAGCGCGAGCACACCTTCCTCTACGCCGACGCCGAGGGGTATCACTTCATGAACCCGGAAAGCTACGACCAGGTCGCGGTGCCGGAAAGCGTGGTCGGCGACATGGCGCCCTACCTGCTCGAAGGCATGGCGGTGCAGATTTCGCAGTTCAACGGCATCGCCATAGCCCTGGTGCTGCCGCAGCGCGCTACTTTCGAAGTGGTCGAGACGGAGCCGACGACCAAAGGCCAGACGGCGTCCTCGTCATACAAGCCGGCCGTGCTTTCCAACGGCGTGCGCACGCTGGTGCCGCCGCACATCGCGCCGGGTACCCGCGTGGTGGTGATGACGGCCGATGGCGCTTATGTGGAGCGGGCGAAGGACTGAGGCGCGAGCGCCTCCGTCCTGGTTGATCCGTTGCATTGCCTTCTGCGGCCGCTGGCTCGATAGTCCTGCCGATGTGGCAGACCTTTGTGACCTACTGGCCTCTGATCCTTGTGATCATTCCGATGCTGATGGCCGCCATCGGCATCGTCCACGCAATCATGACCAAGGAAGACGTGCGCGCCGCCACCGGCTGGGTCGGCGTGATGATCTTGTCGCCATTCCTTGGCGCGATCATCTATGCCATTGCCGGCATCAACCGCATCCGCCGCGCCACGATCAGCGCCATGCGGCCCGTCGCCGGTGAAGCCGAGACAGCCAAACACGACCACGACATTGCGCTCGAAACACTCATCTCAGCCGAATTCGGCCAGCGCTTTGCCGGCCTGAAGACGCTAGGCGACAGGGTGGCGCGGCGCGCACTGACGTCGGCAAACGCGATCACGATCCTCAGGACCGGCGACGAAGCTTACGCAGCAATGTGCCGGGCGATAGACAGCGCACAGCGCAGCATTCTGCTCGAGACCTACATCTTCGACAATGACGAGATCGGACGACGTTTTGTCGGATCGCTGGCCGGCGCGGTCCGGCGCGGTGTGACGGTTCGCGTGCTGATCGATGCGGTCGGCGTGCGCTATTCCGTGCCCAGCATCCTTGGGACACTCCGGGAAGCCGGCGTCACCGTCGATCTGTTCAACGGCAACATCGTCATGGGCCTGAGACTTCCCTATGCGAATTTGAGGACGCACAGAAAAATCCTGATCGTCGACGGTGTGGTGGCGTTCACGGGAGGCATGAACATCCGCAAGGGATTTTCGGCCGAATTCGCCGGCAGCGCCAGTTCGGCGGATACGCATTTCCAGGTGACGGGGCCGGTCGTGGCCGACCTGTTCGCGGTTGCCGCCGAAGACTGGCGTTTTGCCGGCAACGAGGCGCTCAAGGACGAGGTTTGGCACGTAGAAAAGCCCTCGCCGCCACCCGGTCAGCCGATCCTGGTGCGGGCCGTGGCGTCGGGGCCGGACGCCAGCATCGAAACCAACCACAAATTGCTGACGGGGGCATTTTCCGTCGCCCGCAAATCGATCCGCATCATGTCGCCCTATTTCCTGCCGGACCGGGAATTTGTCAGCGCGCTGGTCACGGCTGCCCGGCGCGGCGTCGAGATCGACATCGTCGTGCCCGCGGTCAACAATCTCTTCCTGGTCGGCCGCGCCATGACGGCGCAGTACGACCAGGTGCTGAAGCACTATTGCCGCGTCTGGCGCCATGAAGGGTCGTTCGACCATTCGAAGCTGTTGTCGGTCGATGGCGTGTGGGCCTATGTAGGCTCCTCCAACCTCGACGCCCGGTCGCTGCGGCTGAATTTCGAAATCGACCTGGAGGTGCTGGATACCGGCTTTGCCGCCGAGATCGAGGGGCGCATCGGAGCGGCAATCGCTTCCGCCAAACCCGTCACACTCGCAACCCTAAGAGCGCGGCCATTTGTCATCCGGGTTTTTGACCGGTTGTTATGGCTGGGATCGCCCTATCTTTAGAATCAGGACAGATTGAACGCAGGCCTATGGACATAAACGGACGCAGCCTTCCTGAAACAGTGCTCCTGTCGATCCGCGGCAGGAAAGCGCGCAAGGCGAACGCGACGCCGCGCAAGCACATTGAAGGCGCCCAGATGGTGGTCGCCTCCTACAACGTCCACAAATGCATCGGCACCGACCGCAGGTTCGACCCCGAACGGACCGCTCGCGTCATCCGCGAGATCGGCCCCGACGTCATCGCGCTGCAGGAGGCCGACAACCGCTTCGGCGATCGCGCCGGGCTGCTCGACCTTGCCCGGATCGAACACGAAACAGGGCTTGTGCCGGTGCCGGTTTCCGGAAGCGGCAAGGGCCATGGCTGGCGCGGCAACGTGCTTTTGTTCAAGCGCGGCACGGTGCGCGACGTCCATCAGATCAAGCTTCCGGGACTGGAGCCCCGCGGCGCGCTGGTTGCCGAGATCGACCTCGACGAAACGCGCACTCTGCGCGTCATCGCCGCGCATCTCGGCCTGTTGCGCCGCTCGCGTTCGGAGCAGGCCCGCGTCGTGCTCGACATCATGAGCAACCAGGATGAAAGGCCGACCTTGCTGCTCGGCGACCTCAACGAATGGCGGCTGGGCAACCGCTCGGCGCTCAAGACGCTGCACGCCACCTTTGGTTTCACGCCGGCGGCGGTGCCGACTTTCCCCTCAGGCCTGCCGGTGCTGGCGCTCGACCGGATCATGGCCAACCGGCACGGCATGGTCTCGTCGGTGGAAGCCCATGACACGCCGCTGTCGCGGGTTGCGTCGGATCATTTGCCGCTGACGGCGTTCGTCAGCCTGTAACTCATCCGTCCCGCAGCCAGACCAGCATCTCACCGGGTTCACGGTTGTCCCAGGCAAAGTACGGGACGGCGGTGATTTTCGTTTCGCTCACCGCCGGCGGATCGGTGCGATAGAGCCCGGTTTCCCAGTTTTCCTGGGCTTCCTTGCTGGCAAGTGCCGAAAGCGTGACGATGCCGCCGAGCAGGTTCGGCTCGGCATGCGCCTCGATTGTTGCCGTTCGCGGCAGAGCGATCCGATGCAACTGGCCGGCATTGTCGGTCTCCTCGACGCAATAGATCAGCGGACCGCGCGCAAGTGCGACGCGGCCGATGTCCTGACGCACCTCCGGATTGGCGAACAGACGGGCGATCGACATTTCGAGATCGAGTTCGACCCGGTCGCCCTGGCGCCACTCGCGCCGGATCGCGGCATAGCCGTCGCTGGTGATGTCATCCAGATCGACCGCGGCGCCGTTGACCTTGAGCGCCGCCTTGCCGCACCAGGAGGGGACGCGCAGGTGCAAGGTGAACTCGACCGGCGCGTCGGCTTCGATCCGAATGGAGACCGCGCCATCCCAGGGATAATTGCTGGTCTGAATCAGACTGACCGCCCGGTTCGATATGTCGAATCGCGCGGTGCTGTCGCCGTAGAGATGAACGGCCAGCGCATCATCCGAGAGGGAGTAGAAATAGCTGCCGATGGAGGCGACCATGCGGCCGATATTGGGCGGGCAACAGGGGCAGCGATGCCATTTCCAGCGATTGTGCCTGCCCCGGCTCTCCAACGGGTTCTCGTAGAAGAACAGCGAGCCGTCGAGCGACAGGCCGGAGATCGAGCCGTTGTAGAGTGCCCGCTCCATCATGTCGGCGTAGCGGGCGTTGGGACCCATGCCGAGCATGCGACTGGCCCAGAACACGAGGCCGACCGAGGCACAGGTCTCGGCATAGGCGGTTTCGTTGGGCAGGTCGTAGTCGCTGGTAAAGCCCTCATTGTGCGCCGATGGCCCGAGTCCGCCGGTGATATAGAGGTTTTTGGTGGTGAGATCGTTCCACAGACGGTCGAGCGCTACCCTGAGCGTGTCGTCGCCATATTCGGTGGCGATGTCGGCCATGCCGGAATAGAGGTACATCGCCCTGACCGCATGGCCGACGACCTTGTCCTGCTCGCGCACCGGCTTGTGCGACTGGTTGTACTCATAGGTCTTGAAATGATAGGCCTTCGGGTCGGCGCCGCGCGCACGCGCCTCCTCGTCGAAATAATGCGGCTGTTGCCCGCGCTGGTCGATGAAATACCTGGCCAGGTCCATGTATTTCTGCTCGCCGGTAGCCCGCGCCAGCTTGACCAGCGCCAGCTCGATCTCCTCATGGCCGCAATAGCCCTTCTTCTTGCCCGGCTCCGGGCCGAAGGTGTCGGCGATATGGTCGACATAGCGGCACATGATATCCAGCAGCTTGCGCTTGCCGGTGGCCTGGTAGTAGGCGACCGCGCCTTCGATCAGATGGCCGGCGCAATAGAGCTCGTGGCAATCGCGCAGATTGGTCCAGCGCTTGCCGGGCTGGATGCGCTGGTACCAGCTGGAGAGATAACCGTCTTCCTGCTGCAGTCTGCCGTAGAGGTCGATGACGGCATCGATCTTCGTCTCGAGTGCCGCATTCTTGCGCCGGTAAAGCGAATAGGCCGCGGTCTCGATGGTCTTGCCCCAATCGGAGTCCCAGAACATCTGCGTCGTCACCGTCGAGCCGGTGAAGCCGGGGCTGGCAGCCTCGTCGGGCGACGGCGAATGAAACGGAATGACGACGCCCGGCGAGGGCCGGTCCGGGTCGATCTGCTCCAGCATGCGCGCCTCGACGCAGCGCTCGTAGAGGATGTCGGCGGTGCGCGACGCCACGGCATCGACACGGTCGCCCCAGAAGCCGCGGACATCGACCTGCGGCACCGGCAGCGGGCGGAAGGCGAGTTTGCCGGGCTTGGCGGTTGGTTGAACGGTCATCGTGTCACTCCGTTGGATATTGGTCATTTCACGGCGGGTCATTTCACCGCGCCGGCCATCAGGCCGCGGATGTAGAAGCGCTGCAGCAGCAGGAAGAGCACCAGGCACGGCACCATCATCACGGTGACGCCCGCCTGCACCGCGCCCCAGTCGATGGCGCCGAAGCGGCCGGACTGCAGCGCCGTCATCATGATCGGCAGCGTGAATTTGGACTGGTCGGTCATCAGCACGAGTGCGGCCAGGAATTCGTTCCAGGCGCCGAGGAAGGCGAACAACGCGATGGTGACGATGCCCGGCCAGACCAAAGGCAGCATCACCTTCAGCAGCATGGTGACGTTGTTGGCGCCATCCATGCGCGCGGCCTCCTCGATCTCGCGCGGCACCGCGTCGAAGGCGTTGCGCATCATGAAGATCGAGAACGGCAATTGCAGCGTGGTGTAGACCAGGACCAGCCCGGTCAGCGTGTTGTGCAGGCCGATCTTGGTCAGCACCAGGAAGATCGGCGTCAGGATCGACTGGAACGGGATCATGATCGTCGACAGGATGACGATGAAGAGCAGGTCTTTCATCGGAAAGCGGAAGCGCGAAAAGCCGTAGCCGGCGAACACGCTGACGATCACCGACAGCACCACCGTCATCGACGCGACATAGAGGCTGTTTTGCGCCGGCAGCCAGAGGCCGTCGCCAAAGGTGTCGAGCGTGCGGTAGTTCTCGATCGAGAAGCCGGTCGTCGGCCACGGCGGCAGCGGCGGCTGGCGCGCCTCCTGCGCCGGCTTGAAGGTCGACAGCACGGCCCAGACGATCGGCGCTATGAACAGCGCGGACGCGATCATGCCGGTCGAATGCTCGGCGATCCTGAGCCAGAGGCGGCTGCTGCGGCTTCTTGCCTGCGCCATCAGTCGATGCCCTCCGGCTTGCGCAGCAGCCACAGCTGAACCAGGCTGAGCGCCACCAGTATGGCCAGCAGGATCATCGACAGCGCTGCGCCATAGCCGAGCTTGAACGAGACGAAGGATTGGTTGAAAATCCAGTAGACGGCGGTCAGCGTCTGGTTGCGCGGGCCGCCGCGCAGGATGATGTAGAACTGGTCGAAGGCGAGGATCGAGCCGGCGATCGACAGGATCAGCGCCAGCGCCAGCGTGCGGCGCATCAGCGGCAGGGTGATGGCGCGAAAGCGCGCGAACGGCCCTGCCCCGTCGATCATCGCCGCTTCCTGCAGATCGGTCGGGATCGACTGCAGGCCGGTCATCAGGATGATCATGGTGAAGCCCGCCACCTTCCAGACGACCATGGCGATGATCGACCAGAAGGCCGGCTGGAACGTCGCCAGGAGGTTGAACTTTTTCGCCGTCAGGCCGAGGTCGTAGGCGGCCGGGCTGAACAGGCCGGAATCGACATTGAGCAGCCACGACCACAGCAGGCTGGCAGAAGCGAAACCGACGACCGCCGGCATGAAGAAGGATGTCCGGTAAAAGCCGGTCAGCCGCCTGGGCTTTTCGATGAACAGCGCCAGCGGAAAGGCGACGGCGAAGATCACGATGGTGACGATCACGGTGTAGTAGGCGGTGAAGCTCAGCGCGTTCCAGAAGCGGTTGTCGCGCAGGATCGCCCGGTAATTGTCGAAGCCGATGTAAAAATGCTCGCCCATCAGCGGCCAGTTGTGCAGCGACATCCAGGCGGTCATGCCGAGGGGAATGATGAAGAACACGACGACCAGCGCCACTGCCGGC
Source organism: Mesorhizobium sp. C264A (assembly GCF_040324515.1). Taxonomy (NCBI): domain Bacteria; kingdom Pseudomonadati; phylum Pseudomonadota; class Alphaproteobacteria; order Hyphomicrobiales; family Phyllobacteriaceae; genus Mesorhizobium; species Mesorhizobium sp. C264A. The sequence continues at coordinate 2,611,931 of NZ_JAMYVY010000001.1, forward strand.
GCGACATAGAGCAGGCCGATCCACTGCCGGCGGCCGGCGCCGACCAGATTTCTGGCGCGTGGCGGGGTGGTGGTGATGGCGGTCATTTACCCTCCCCTTGTGGGGAGGGTCGCTGCGCAGCAGCGGGGTGGGGGTGCGGCGCCGGCCCCCCACCCGAACCTGCGGTCCGACCTCCCCGCAAGGGAGAGGTAGGGCGTCGGTGCGATGATTGAGAATGCCAGGGGTCATGCTGCTCTTCCGTTGGATCTCGTAGGGCGGTGGGACACACCTCCCCCACCCCGCTGCTGCGCAGCGACCCTCCCCACAAGTGGGAGGGTAAGGAGCGCCGGCCGCCCGTCCAGGGAGACGATCGGGCGGCCGGATCAGGACCTGCGACGGCAGGGGCGTCATGCGCCCTCGCCGCCGGCCAGTCCTTATTTCTGCGCCTGGTCGATGATCGACTCCATGGTCTCTTGGGCGTTGGCGATGGCGCCATCGACGTCGTCGCCGAAGACGACCTCGTTGATCATCTGCGTCCACGGACCGTTGGCCGAGTTGATCAGGTCATTGAACACCACGGAGTAGGGCGTGCGGCCCTTGGCCATGGCTTCGGCGGCGATCTGGTAGCGCGGATCGAGATCTTTCAGCGCTTCCTTGGCGATGTCGCCGCGCACCGGCAGGCTGCCATATTTGGCCAGAATGGTCTGGCCTTCGAGCGAATAGGCGAAATCGAGGAACTCCTTTACCACGGCGAGCTTCTTGGTGCCCTTGGTGACGACGAAATTGTCGCCGCCGGCAAAGGACGACCAGCCGCTGTCCTTGCCCGGCAGGAAGGTGACGCCATAGTCGATATCAGGATATTGCGTGTTGAGCGCGCCGATGGCGAAGGCGCCGGACGGCGTGATGCCGATGTTGCCGGTGGCGAAGGCGGCAAAGAAGTTGGAGCCGGTGTCGGTCTGCGCGCCTGCCGGCACCAGGTCCTTCTTGACCATCGAGCGGTAGAGGTCGATGGCGCCGCGCAATTGCGGGCTGTCCAGCGTCGCCTTCGAGCCGTCCTCTGAGAGGATGTCGCCGCCCGAGGCCCAGATCAGCGGCGTGAAGGTGAAGATGTTGCAGCCGCCGCAATTGCCGGAGAAATAAAAGCCCTTGATGTCGCCACCAAGCGCGTTGACCTTTTCGGCATCGGCCGCGATCTCGGCCCAGTTGGTCGGGCCCTTCTCGGGATCGAGCCCCGCCTGCTTAAACAGCTTCTTGTTCCAGATCAGCACCGAGGCGTCGGCCGAGAACGGCAGCCCGTAAATATGATCCTTGTAGGTGCCGGTCTTGACGTGCGCCGGCGACAGGCTGGCGAAATAGGGCAGCGACTTCGCCCAGTCGGTGATGTCTTCGAGCTGACCGGCGGCGGCAAAGGACGGCGTGTAGATCAGGTCGAGCGACAGCGCGTCGGGCGCCGTGCCGCCGGCGGCGGCGGCGCCATATTTCGGGATGATCTCGGCATTGGGAATGATGTCCAGCTTGACCTGGTTCTCATGGCCCTTGTTGAAGGCATCGACGATGCGCGGCATGAAGTTCGAGCCGTCGGCGCGAACCCAGATGTTGGCGGTATCGGCGGCAGAAGCTGTTGCCAGCGTGCCCAGAATGCTCGCAAAGGCGAGCCCGGCGATCATGGTCTTCATGGTTCTCCTCCTCATGGTTCAGTTCTCCTCCCTGTAACCGCGCTCCCCGCGCGGCTTTTTGATTCTCAACCGCCCGGTGGACGGCCGCATGACTGACGCACCACCAGCCGGCACGGCAGTTTTCGAATGCCCGGCGCGGCGGGTTGGCCGCCGACGAGCGAAAGCAGAGTGAGGCCGGCCTCGCGGCCGAGCGCCGCCAGGTTCATGTCGACCGAGGTCAGCGGCGGGCGGGTTGCCTCGGCCACGATCTCCCAATTGTCGAAACCGATGACGCCGACATCGCCAGGCACGCCAAAGCCGCGCTCGCGCAGCGCATCGATGACGCCGCGCGCGATCTGGTCGTTGCCGCAGAACACCGCATCGGGTTTCTCTCCCTTCTTGTTGAAGAGCGTTGGGCCGTCGAACAGCTTTCCGACGGCTTCATGCCCCCAGGCTTCCGACCACGAGCCGAGCAAGGGCTCGGTCACCGGCAGGCCGTGCGCCGCCAGCACATCGCGAAAAGCCTGTGCCCGCTCATTCACCACGGCAAAACTGGCGGGACCGCTGACATGGGCGATGCGCCGCCGCCCGAGGCGGCAAAAATGCTCGACCGCCAGCCGCGCGCCGCCGGCATCGTCGGAGACGAAGGCGATGGCATCGGGATCGGGCTGGCTGAAAGCGTAGATCACGGGCACGCCGAGATTGGCGAGGTCGACCGGCAGATGGCGGTCGATGCGCTTGCCGCTGGCGATGATGCCGTCGATGCGCTTGTCCAGCATCGCCTCGACATGCAGTTGCGCCAGCCGCGGGTCATCCTCGACATTGCACATGAACACCGAAACGCCGGCATCGACCAGCGCATCGGAAATGCCCGACATGACCGGCAGCGAAAAGCGGCCATAGGTATCGTTGGTCAACAGGCCGACGGTGAAGGAGCGCCGCCGCAGCAGGCTCTGCGCCAGGCTGTTGGGGCGAAAGCCGAGCCGCTGCGCCGTCTCGCGAATGCGCTGCCGCGTCTCGGCCGTCATCCGCCCCTGCCCGTTCAGCGCCTTCGAGGCCGTGGCCACACTGACGCCAGCCATCGCCGCCACTTCACGCAGCGTGACGGGTTGTTTGGCGGGTGCGGGCGAGGTGTCGGCTGCCATGGTGCGAGGCGAAATCCCTTAGTTGGGAAAAGGTTTTCTCTTGCTGGCCTGTAGCGTTTCGATGCGGGTGGATGGCCGACGCTGCGGAATTTGGGAAAAGGTTTTCCCAGAGGGAGATTAAGATGAGGATTTGGGTATGGCAAGGGGTGTTGCGTGGTTGTTCGTCAGTGACGGTCACTGACGAGAGCAGATGTCGCCTTCGGGCCGATTGCAGACCGTCAGTTTTCAAGTCGCGCTTAGAGGATAGCTGCCATTGAGTAAGCGACCCCCGTTGTCGTCAGGACGGCTCTCAAAAGCGGACGTGAAGACCGCCTTGCTATGCCGGCACCTCGTACTTTTGGCTGCGGCGCGGCCTGAGATTGCAATATGCGACGCACTGTCGGTCTCGGAAAAGGGGAACGTGAGCCAAGACAATCGCGCAGCAAGGGGCTATATCAAGGGCGAGTCTCGAAAGATGGTCCTGCGTTCATGTCAAAATCGACTCTTGATGCCTTGCGTGGGTCTGACACCGGCCACTGGAGAAATATCGCAGCCGCACAGTCGTTAAGTAAGCAGAAGTGGTTAGAGTTAGCCAGCTTGGTAGCTCAAGAACTGACGACTGACGAGGTCAGTTTTGTGGTGTTCGGATCATTGGCCCGCGAGGAGTTCACCCTCGGCAGCGACCTTGACTGGACACTGCTGATCGATGGGCAAGCCGATTCCGGGCATCTTGAAATCGTACACTCCATAAGGGCTGCTCTCGAAACCGCTAATTACAAGGTTCCCGGTCCGACCGAAATGTTTGGCGGGATGATATTCAGTCATGAACTCGTCCACGCCATTGGCGGGGATGAAGACACGAACAAGAACATGACGCGGCGGCTGTTGCTGCTCCTAGAGTCAACGGCTATCGGCACTCCTACGCAAAAGGCTGCACATGAACGCCTCATCCGCGGCATCCTTGGTAGGTATGTCGAAGAAGACGCCAACTTCATCACCAGCAACACGCGTCACGATAAGATCCCGCGCTTTTTGCTCAACGACGTAGTTCGCTTCTGGCGAACAATGGCAGTTGACTATGCCAACAAGTATCGTGCTCGAGCGGGTGACAAATGGGCGTTGCGCAATATTAAACTTCGAATGTCACGCAAACTCTTGTTCGTCTCCGGCTTTTTTATGTGCATTTCCTGGGCATTGGAGAACCGGGGAAATGACGTTGAGCAGCTCCGTCAGAATCTCATAGCCCATCTAATGTCTTGGACCCAACGCTCGCCGTTGGAATCGTTGGCCCGTATTGTTCAGCAATATAGGCCATCCTTGAAGTCAGAGATTTTCGACAGCTACGATGAATTCTTAGCGCTTCTAAATAATGATGACATCCGCAAACATCTGGAGAAACTCTTGCCGGAGGAAGCTTACAAGGATCCAATCTTCCTAAAGGCGCGAGAAACTGCAACGAGCTTTGACGCAGCCCTAACAACCCTGCTGTTCGATACGAACAAGGATATTACTCGCCTCGTCCAAAAGTATGGAGTCTTTTGATGGCGGTCATAGGATTCTCAACCGGGGCTATCGCGTTCGACGATTTTGCAACCGCGCTGGACCTACTTGAACCTACCCGAGCGACTGCTGTCGAGTTATCGGCTCTCCGCTCAGTTGAGCTGGCTGGATTGTTGAGCGCTCTGCCCAAAATACTAAAGCAGGCACGCCAGCGCTACAGCTATATCAGCTTTCACGCACCGACCAACTTTACTGACGAAGCAGCCACAGTAGACCAGTTGGTTGCAGTTGCGGAAATGGGCCTGCCTATAATAGTTCATCCTGATACGATTCATACGCCAGCGCTGTGGATGAAACTTGGGGCGAAACTCTGCGTAGAGAACATGGATTCTCGCAAAGCCATTGGCCGCACAGCGGATGAGTTGGCAGAGTATTTCGACGTGTTGCCGGAGGCTGGTCTTTGCTTTGACATCGCTCATGCGCGACAGGTCGACCCAACAATGACCGTTGCCGCGGGAATTCTGAAGGCACACGGCAATCGCCTGATACAAACGCATATTAGTGAGATCAATTCGCGAGGGACTCACTTTATGATGTCGTCAGCTGCCCTGCGCGCTTTTGAACCGTTCGCTAAGATCATGGCGCGCGCTCCGGTAATTCTCGAGTCAATAGCGAGATTGCCTGACGAGATCGAAAGAGAGCTTGAACAGACGGAGAGGCTTCTGTTAGACATCCCCAAACGCTCAGTCTCGCACGCCATCACTACACCAGGTTTCACTATAAATCCTGCCGAGTAGGTTTTCACCAGGGTTGCTTGTTGTTCAGTATTTTTCAGGATGACGTTACGAGGGTTCTGCCGAAAAATAGCCGGAGCTCCGTATTCCTGGGGCCGAAGGCCGATCGCCTCGACCCATTCGTCGACGAGACGGGCATACTGCCTTGTGCTCATGTGAGCCCTTGGATCGATCCTGTTCGGAAATGCCTAATCACCCACTGTCCCGTAGCGTCGCTCCAATCATGCGAATAGGCTGGAGCGTGCATCGCTCATCAACTCGAACTGAACAGGTCGGCCGGTCTTCTGTTGGATGACCATCGCGAGAGGCCTGATTTCCGGTCCTACAACAAGCTGGTCGATTTTGATCTTGACGAGATCGCAGGCGCGTAGCTTGCTGTCGACGAGGCGCACCAGTCACGCAAATATCACGACGTCGTCGGACATGTTACCTTTCGCCGAAATAGCATGTCTTCGCGCAATTTCAGTTTACGTTTCTATTTGTCAAAGCAACCTCTCAAGAGTTTTTCCGCACGTGCGGATCGATACTTCGGTCACATATGCCTTGATATCTGGAACGCCGCCGATCACCGTGAGTTCAACGACGACATCGCTCGCCCGTCGCTTCGCACGCCACGCGGCGTAAGGGTAAGCGTCGATCGGCAGAAACGTGTCTGCACCGCGCGGATGCGGAAAAGGCATAGTGCAGCCGCTGTTCATTGGTGACAGCTCAATTCTGTCCCTATGTGCTGTAATGAGGGACCGCGTATCAACCTTCAAGACGACATGCTCGTCCCGCCTGTAGGCTCCGGCACATAGGAGCCGCTCCAACCTTTGTTCCGTCAGCCAAAAAAACACCCTCTCGTTGAGGCGCTTATGCCAGTCGGCCGGCGTCAACCCGTCGCGAAGGCATTTCGACAGGTGATGGTCATGCATCGGAATCTGATCGCGGATCACCGCCTCACCGTGCATGACATGGGATATCGGGACTGACTTGGGCCGCCGTCTTGTGGTGAGTTCGGTCCGGAGCTGGCCACTGACCTCCCAGAGGTTGAGCAACGTGTCCGTGGGAAGGAGCCCGTGCTTCTTGATCGACGGCCAACTCTGCCGCATCGCCATGTGATAAAGATGCGGACAGTCAGCAATCAGGGTTTTTAGTTCCTCTTCCGTCACCACGACCTCCTGTCAATCACGTTACGCCAGTCGAACTTGGTCGATATGAGCGTCACCGGTTGGCCGGACACACGCTCAACCTCCTCGATAAAGCGCAAGGTTTCCTCGGTGAGCTGCTCGAAGCGATAGGCATTCCTGTTACGCACCGACAAATAGTCCACGAACGTTAGCGCGATATCGGTTGGACCGTTCAGGACGCATGACCGGTGGAGCTGGACCCAGTCAAACTCGCCGAAGCGACGGGATCTGCCGGTAGTGGTCGTCACTTCGCGTGACTTCAATTCCTCTACGGGAATACCAGACCGTAACGCAATGTCCTCATGGGTGATCTCAGCCCCGCCGAAATCGCCCGACGGCCCGCCCACGCGTATTGGGTAGGTGCGGAAAACCGCAATGGTCCGCCTCACGCGGCCCGGCGCAATGCCAGCATCCGCCAGGCAACCGGAAACCGTCGTGTCACGCGACGTCACATGGGGGTAAGGACCATGGTGGAGGCTCAGGCTGGTCCCCTGCGTGCCCTCAAGCAGGACGCGCTGGCCCCGGCAGTAGGCTTCGTCAAGCACGCGTTGGGCTTGGCCAATGTACGACTTCAGCTCGGACACGTCCTTGGCGAGCCTGACCGGGGGGTCTTCCGCGCCACCCCGTCCCATGATCTTCCGAGCTGAAGCGGCGCCAACGCCTTGCGTGGTCGACCCCATGCTCGCAAGCTTAGCCTTTTCCACCTCCTTATCGATGTCTTCGATAATCATCGCCTGCTCGTCGATCACTAGCCGGTCTGCGCTGATCTTGTGAGTGCTGATCTCGGCCAAGAGCTTCGCGGGATGGATCACCGCGCCCGGCCCGAGCAGCAATTGCGCGTTAGGCGCCCGTTCCGAACCGGACGGGAGGTGGAAGTATTTCTCGGGCATGGGGACAGCATAAACCTGGTGTCCGGCATTTGGTCCTCCCACCCGCACGAACAGGTCATACTCCGGCGCGATGTGACCTACGATGTTGCCCTTTCCCTCGCTCCCGAACTGCCCTCCCACCAAGACGTCGACTAACCGGTCGACAGACCGGGGTATCAACCCGAGAAGGGCCGTCGCACGAACGGACACGTCTTCGGGCGTGCAGTAGTCGGTGTTGATTACGGTATCGGCGAACGACGCCAGTCCTTCGACCTTGCGCTCCGTGGCATTGGCTGCGGCCTGGCTCCAGGTAACGCCGTCGTCGGACCTCACCTTGCGCTGGCTGAAACGCTTCTCAAGTGTTTCTGGAGACGCCGTTAGATGGACGTGATGGACCACAGAGTCGCCGAAGGCGCGCCGGATCGCTCCGATCTGGCCGTTGATCCGCACGGCATCTAGGACAAACAACCCCGCCGGGAGTTCATCATTTGAACGACGTTCGTCGATCAACGCGGCGAGCGCTTCAGCCAGCCAGCGACCATCAGTCTGGCGGTCAAGTCGCTCGCCGGCGCGCTGCAACTCCTGGCGCTTGTCAGAGGTGCGCGGAAGTGTACGCAGGATGAGTTCGCGGGTCTTAACGAGCGTCGCGGCGTGCCGATCGACGAGCCGGGCCGCAAGCCGTGTCTTGCCGGCACCGATGCGACCGGAAAGCAGGACAATCTGCAGTTTCCGGCGCGTGTTCAAGCTCAGAATTCCAGGCTGTGTTGGGTCTGGCGGGGCGGAAGATCATAAACCCATACCCCCTTATCCAGCCCGTCGAAATTTTGGCGGATCAAGGCTTCGACGACCTCCCAGTCTCCTCCCGCCCCGCCCGTCCCTAACCGGGGCATGTGTAAGGACGCTCCCCGGTGGCGTGTAACATCAGCGAGTGTGGCCATGGCTTTGGCCAAGGCTTGATAGCGTATCCGAGTACCCCCGCTTGGGCCGAATCCTTCCTGCGCGACCAAGCTGGCCAAGGTGAAGCTGGGGGTAGTAGCATAATGAACCTCGCCCAAGCGCTCGGCCTTCGGCTTCGACTTCATCCATTCCCCGAACTCGGCCTCGGCCTTAGGGAAGCGCTTCGCCATCTGCCGCGCGACACCCCCGCCCCAGCGCAACGCGCGGTCGTTGACGAGTTGGCAGACGATGACCGGCGGTATAGTGCGGGGCGCAAGGATGTCGCCGTGGATGAAGTGCAGGAAGTCGCCGAGATCGCGTCTGCCGTGTCGGATCAGTCCTGCAACGCGTGGCAGAAGGCTGCCTGGATAACCGGGAATGCCGACGCACTCGACGGAAGCCGGATCACCATCCGGCCAGTGCTCGATGCTGTGCGCTGTCGCACCGATCGCGTTGGCTTGCCTCACGATGCTGCCGTCAGGTATGCGCCTCTCCCCAAGCGCGAGCCTTGGCGCTGATGATGACGCGATAGCATAATCGATGCGGTAACCGACTTGTTCGCCGTCCGGATGCGGTGAAGCGATGAACATTGTGATGGGAGCGTCAGTAACGCTCACCACGCGGATAAGGTAGGCCTCCGTCGACACGTCGAACTGTAGGCGGTCCTGGATCAACCGTTCAAGCGGCGGGACGTGGTCGAGCTTCGGCAAGCTACCGACCGGCATGACGATTTCGGAAGCGCCGAGATTGCAGAGAAGCTCGAGTTGCCAATCGTCGCGGATGGCCGCATCACCGCCGCGGTTCCGTATGGCATCACCAACATCTGGAAAGAACGTGTGGGCGATCTCATGGGCGATTGAGAACCGTGCCCTCGCGCGTTTCTGCTGTGGATTGTACTCGATGCGAGGCCCACGGTCGTCGACGATCGTTCGGGCGTCCGGAACGGCGGCACTCGCCTCCACCCGCAGACCGATCTGCCGGGCAAGCGTGATCGGATTAAAGGGAGGCCCCGACCACCCCGCGTCGCGCGCTTCGAGGACCACCGCACGCACCCTCCTCACCATCGCCTCGACAGGGTCTCCCTCCGGAGCAAAACTCCGTACGGAAGGGTTAGTCCAATGCCGAACCCCGAATTGTCTCATCTGAAATCGCTCCTCCTGGCGTCGTCTTTGTTATCAGCCCGATCAATCCGAAGAGAATCGCATCACCTTACTTGGATCAACATGTGTGTCGTGCTTTCAGTGGCCGCACAAGTATATACCGTGCGGTATCACAATGCGCCTGCTTGGCAAATGCCATGCTGCCACGCCGCTTCACCCCTGAAAGTTTGCTTTGGGTCGTAGGCGGCTGTTCAAACTCACGCGGCCACCCGCTCCAGGGGAGATCCCCGCCCAGACACACTCCAGAAACAAAATTCAACCGTTCGGAAAAACCGGCGAAAAGATCGGGTGGCATAAGCTTCCCGGTCGGGATTCCGGGTTCTTCCTTTTTGGACCACCAACAAAATCGCAGCGGCGGCGCAGGGCCTGCTCCAGCGGCGGCATGAACAGCCGGTCGACGCCCGGGTCGACCTGCCATTTACCAAGGCCAACTTTATGATCCAAACAGTCTTGGCGTCAGATGCGATGGCGGAGCGCGTCGATGATCACCGCCATCGCAGGGGAGAGCTGTCGCCTGCTCGGATAATAGAGGTGATAGCCGGCAAAAGGCGGGCTCCAGTCGTCAAGCACGAGCCTGAGGCGTCCCTCGGCGATGTGGTGGCTGACGAGGTTTTCCGGGACGTAGGCGATCCCGAAACCGCTTGTCGCAGCCTCGATCATGGGAATGGACGAATTGAAGGTGAGTTGGCCTTCCACCCGCACACGAAGGTCGCGGCCATCCCTGGCGAATTCCCAGGCATACAATCCGCCGAACGTCGCCTGCCGCATATTGATGCAATCGTGATCGACCAGGTCCTGGGGCGCGGTCGGAACCGGATGGCGGGAAAAGTAGTCCGGCGAAGCCACGGCCACGAGCCTCCAATCCGGCCCGATGCGCACTGCGATCATATCCCTGTCGATGCTCTCGCCGAGCCGCACGCCTGCGTCGAAGCGCTCCTCCACAATGTTCTTCATGCCGTTGTCGCTGTAGAGCTCGACGCGAACGTCGGGATTGTCGTTGAGCAAGGGCTGGAGCTTCGGCCAGACGGTCGTCTGGAGCGCATGGTCGGACAGGGTGATGCGGACCGTTCCGGAGGGCTTGTCGCGAAACGCCACCAGGCTTGCGAGGTCGGATTCGATTTCCTCGAAGCGGGGAACGAGAGATTGGAATAGTCGCTCGCCGGCCTCGGTCGGAGAGACGCTCCGCGTCGTACGCGTCAGCAGGCGGACGCCAAGGCGAGCTTCAAGCTCCTTGATTGTCGAACTCAAGGTCGACTGCGAGGTTCCGAGCTTTGCCGCCGCCCTGGTGAAACTGCGCTCGCGGGCGACCGCCACGAACCATAGCAGATCCTTCATGCCATCGCGCTGCATAGGGCACCTCCCATCGGACATTCATATCATGAGCAGATAAGTCCATGCGGATTGCTTAGTCTACTTAAATGGGTTCCCCTGCAATATCTTCTGGCAGCGACGGCGGCTGATCCGTCCCGTCGCTTTGCCAGGATGCCAATCATGGAAACCACATACGACACAAGGCTTGTTGAAAACCGCGCCGCATGGGGCGCGGTGTTGTCGATGGCGCTGTGTGTTTTCGTGCTCATCGCGTCGGAATTCATGCCGGTCAGCCTGCTGTCGCCGCTAGCGGCCGATCTCGGCATCACCGAGGGCCGCGCGGGACAGGCGATCTCGATTTCGGGCGCTTTCGCCGTCGTGACCAGCCTGCTGGTCGCCGGCCTCACGCGCCAGATCGACCGCCGACTGGTCGTGACCGGCTTCACCCTCCTCCTCATCGTGTCCGGTCTGGCTGTCACCTTCGCGCCGAACTACGCGTTGCTCATGGTCGGCCGGGCGCTGCTCGGCATCGCGATCGGCGGGTTCTGGTCGATGTCGACCGCGATCGTCATGCGCCTCGTGCCGCAAGACATGGTTCCGAAGGGTCTCGCCATGCTGAACGCCGGCAATGCCATTGCGGCCACCATCGCCGCGCCGCTGGGCAGTTTTCTTGGCGCCTATGTCGGCTGGCGCGGCGCTTTCTTCCTCGTCGTGCCGTTTGGTCTCCTGGCGCCGGCCTGGCAGTGGACAAGCCTGCCGGCGCTGCCGCCGCGCCGGAGGAAACGTGCCGGCAATCCGCTGGCGCTGCTCGGCCGTCTTCCCGTCGCCACCGGCATGGCGTCGATCATGATGCTGTTCATGGGCCAGTTCGCGCTCTTCACCTATCTGCGGCCCTTCCTCGAGAACGTCACGCGGCTCGACATCGCCGCCCTCTCGGCGGTCCTGCTGGCGATGGGGCTGGCCGGGGTGCTCGGCACATGGTGCGTCGGCCGGCTTTTGCGCACGCGTCTGTTCAGCATCCTCACCGTCATCCCGCTGGTCATGGCTGCGCTGGCCGCCGCGCTCATCGCCCTCGGTGCACTCCCGGGTCCCACAGCGCTGCTGCTCGTTGCCTGGGGCTTCTTCGGCATGGCCGCGCCGGTCGGTTGGGGCACGTGGCTCAGCCGAACGTTGCCGAACGACGCGGAGGCCGGCGGCGGGTTGCAGGTAGCCGTCATCCAGCTCGCCATCACCGGCGGCGCCGCGATCGGCGGCACGCTGTTCGATACGGTCGGCTGGTGGGGACCGTTCACTCTGGGCGCGGTGCTGCTCTGCGGATCGGCGCTCGCCGCCCTTGCCGCAGCGCATATGGCCCGGAGGTCTTTGCCATGACGATCGAACGTGCGCCGCTCAGCCGCCGGACATTGCTCGGCATCGCGCTCGCGGTGGCGGCCCTGCCTCGCACAGCCGCCGGCCAGGAAGGCCAATCTCCCGTCAGCCAGGAGCCCACCGACATGAAGATCAGGATGGTTTTCAACGGCCGCACCATGACCGCCACGCTCTACGACAATCCCTCGGCGCGCGACTTCTTCTCCATGCTGCCGCTCGACCTCGAGATCGAGGACTACGCCCATAACGAGAAGATCGCCTATCTGCCACGCAAGCTGACGCAGGAGGGAAGCGGTCCGTTCGCCGACGAGCAGCCCTATGACCTGTGCTATTTCATGCCCTGGGGCAACCTGGCCATGTTCTACGCCGACTACCGCCATCCCGGGCTGATCAGGCTTGGCCGCTTCGACGAGGGCGAGCAGGCCCTGCACATTCGCGGCAAATTCCCGCTTCGCATCGAACGCATTTGAGGACGCAAAGGAGATCACCATGGACATTCTTCGCGCCGGCACCAGGCCTTCCGGCAAGGGACCGCCTGACTGGTTCACCGGAACGGTGCGGATCGATCCGCTCTTCAATCCCTTCGACGCCGAGCGGGTTCAAGGCGCACAGGTGACCTTCGAGCCCGGCGCCCGCACCGCCTGGCACACGCATCCGCTCGGCCAGACGCTGATCGTCGTCTCGGGCCTCGGCCGAGTTCAGCGCGAAGGTGGCCCGGTCGAGGAAATCCGTCCAGGCGACGTCGTCTGGTTCGCGCCCGGCGAAAAGCACTGGCACGGCGCGTCGCCTCGGACCGCCATGACCCACATTGCCCTCCAGGAGGTCAAGGACGGCAAGGTCGTGGACTGGCTGGAACATGTCAGCGAAGCCGACTACGGCGGCTGATCTTCTCCCCTCGGAAGGAACCAACATGCTTGCAACCGTTCTTCACAAACCGGGCGACATACGCTGCGAGGAAATCGCCGATCCGAAAATCATGCGGCCGACGGACGCCATCATCAAGCTGTCGGCAAGCTGCATCTGCGGCTCGGACCTGTGGCCCTATCGTGGGCTGCAGCCGGTCGCCGGGCCTATGCATATGGGCCACGAATATTGCGGCATCGTCGTCGAGGTCGGCACAGAGGTGCGCACGGTCCGTCCCGGCCAGTTCGTCGTCGGCTCGTTCTGCCTCTCCGACAACACCTGCCCGCATTGCCGCTTCGGCTTCCAGTCGTCTTGTGTGCAGCGCGAGTTCATGTCGGGCGCGCAGGCGCCTTACGCCCGTGTACCGTTGGCGGATGGCACACTGGTCGCCACCGCCGAAGTGCCGCCGGCCGAACTCATCCCTGACCTGCTGGCTGTGTCCGATGTGCTCGGCACCGGCTGGTATGCGGCCGACGCAGCCGAGGTCCGCGAAGGATCGACGGTGGTGGTGGTCGGCGATGGTGCGGTCGGCCTGATGGGCGTGCTTGCGGCCAAGGAGATGGGCGCCGAGCGCATCATCGCCATGAGCCGGCACGCCAGCCGCCAAAAGCTCGCCCGCGAGTTCGGCGCCACCGAAATCGTCGCTGAGCGCGGCGAGGAAGGCGTGGCCCGCATCAAGGAACTCACCAAGGGCGTCGGCGCGGACTCCGTGCTGGAATGCGTCGGCACGGGAGAATCCTTCGACCAGGCGCTGGCCTGCTCCCGCCCCGGCGGCACCATCGGCTATGTCGGCGTGCCGCATGGCGTGAACTTCGACGGCCAAAAACTATTCTTCGGCCAGAAACGCATGCTGGGCGGCCCGGCGCCGGTGCGCCGCTTCCTGCCCGACCTGATGGACCGTGTGCTGCAAGGTCGGATCAAGCCCGGCAAGGTCTTCGACCTCAAGCTGCCGTTGGCCGAGGTCGCTGAAGGCTATCGCGCCATGGACGAGCGTCGCGCCATCAAGGTCATGCTTTCGGTGTGAGCAGCAATCGGGCGGACGGCCTGTGCGCACCCAAAACTCAGAAAAGGAACAACATATGACAATGAGATTGAAGATTGCCGCCCTTGCGCTTGCGCTTTCGGTCGCCACGCCGGTTTTCTCGCAAGAATCCGCGATCATCGGCGCATGGCGCATGATTTCGCTCGAGGCCGGGGCCGAGGGAAACCTGAAGCCCGTGTCCTATTCCGGCCAGGTCATCTTCACCGGGGCCGGCACCCTCTCTGTGCAGGCGCAGAACCCCGACCCCAAGGCGCCGGACACGCCTTACACGGCGAATGGCTACGAAGCCTATTACGGGCCGGTCGCCATCAACGACCAGGACAAGACCTTCGTCATCACCATCGAGTCCTCCCTGGTCCGTAACCTTGTCGGCAAGAGCATGAAACGCAAATTCGAGGTCTCGGACAACAAACTGGTCCTCACGCCGGACAACCCGGCCGAAGGCTGGCGCGTAACCTACGAACGCTACTGATCCGAACAGTTGGGTTACCGATGGCCAAAATGGCGCGGATGTCAGACCGAGATGGCGTCATCGCGGAACTGGTGCCGATCATGGCGGCCGTCTTCGCCGGCTTCCTGCTGATCGGCCTGGCGCTACCCGTCCTGCCGCTGCATCTTCACCAGCAGCTCGGCTTCGGCCCCTTCGCAGTGGGACTGGTGACGGGCAGCCAGTTCGTCGCCTCGATGCTGTCGCGCATCGGGGCTGGAAACTATGCCGATGGACGCGGCGGCAAGCGGGCCGTCGTCATCGGCCTCATTGCCGCTGCCCTTGCCGGGCTATTTTACCTCGGCTCGCTGGCATTGCTCGACCGGCCGGTAGCGACCGCATCCGCGCTGTTCGCCGGACGGGCGGTACTGGGCGCGTCCGAGAGCTTCATCATCACCGGCGGCGTCGCCTGGGGCCTCTCCGTTGCGGGCGGACAGAACTCCGGAAAAGTCATAGCCTGGGTGGGCACGGCGATGTTTGCGGCGCTCGCGCTAGGAGCGCCGGCCGGATCTGCGCTTTATGCAGCGAGCGGTTTCACCGCGATCGCGCTCGCGACGATCCTCCTGCCGCTGGCGACGCTGCTTGCCATCCTGCCGATGCGCGGCACCGGCGCCGCCGCGGGCAGCCTGCCGCAGTCATGGAGGAGCGTGGCGAAAGCGGTCTGGCTTCCTGGCGTCGGAGCTGCTTTCAGCAGCCTCGGCTATGGTGCTATTCTGGGCTTCGGCGCCCTGCTCTTCGCCGAGCGGGGCTGGCAGCCGGTATGGCTTCCTTTCACGGCCTATGCTGCGTCTCTGATTGTGGCAAGGCTGTGCTTCGGCCACCTGCCCGACAGGCTTGGAGGCGCACGCGTCGCCGTGATCTTCGTCGCGGTCGAGGCGGCAGGGCTGATGCTGATCTGGCTTGCGACCGGGCCTGTTGTCGCCGCAATCGGAGCGGGTCTGACTGGCCTCGGCTACTCGCTGGTCTATCCCGGCCTCGGCGCCGAGGCCGTAAGCCGTCTTCCGTCGCGCAGCCGCGGCCTGGCCATGGGACTCTACACCGTCTTCCTCGACGTGGCGCTCGGCTTCGGCAGTCCGGCGCTCGGCTTGGTCGCTGCGTCGACCGGGCTGCAATTCGTCTTCTTGGCCGTCGCGGCGGCGACGCTTCCGGCGTTGGGCATCGCTCTGCTGCTGGGTCGCCGTAACGCTCCATTGTAGACAGCTCGCCGGCGTCGTCTGCATGAGGTTCGCTCATAGTCTCTTTCCGGGTTGCCACGGAGGCTGAACCCCTCCCCCGCAAGGTGCAGCGAGCGGCCGGCCAAGCTCCCCGCCCAGACACACTCCAGAAACAAAATTCAACAGTTCGGAAAAACCGGCGAAAAGATCGGGTGGCATAAGCTTCCCGGTCGGGATTCCGGGCACTTCCTTTTTGGAAGCCCTCCACCAACAAAATCGCAGCGGCGGCACAAGCCTGTTCCAGCGGCGGCATGAACAGCCGGGCGATGCCCGGCCAGGACGAGAGAGTATGGACATGGACTACGATATCGCCGGACTGGACAGCGACGCGGCAATGCCGATCGGCAGCCTGGCAAGCATCGATGCGCTGGCACGGATCGCTCGCGGCCGGGCAAGGGACGGCCAGGTCCTGACGGGCGCCGACTTTGCCCGGCAGCCGGGTGAGCGGCTCGATACGGTGTTCGAGCAGCTCGCCGTAACGTTTGCCGCACTGCCGGCGGTGATCTCCGACGGGCGCGTGTGGACCTATCAGGAGCTGAACAGCCGCGCCAACCGGTTCGCCCGCATGCTGATCAAGCATGGCGTGCGGCCGGGCCACCGGGTTGGGCTCATTCTCGACCGGTCGGCGGAGACCTATGTCGCGTTGCTGGCGGTGATGAAGGCGGGGGCTGCCTTCGTGCCGCTGGCCACCGCGTTTCCGCAGGAGCGGATGGCGCTGATCATCGAAGACGCCGCCGTCAGCATGATCGTCACCATCGCCGCCTAT
Source organism: Mesorhizobium sp. C264A (assembly GCF_040324515.1). Lineage (NCBI taxonomy): Bacteria > Pseudomonadati > Pseudomonadota > Alphaproteobacteria > Hyphomicrobiales > Phyllobacteriaceae > Mesorhizobium > Mesorhizobium sp. C264A. Next base: position 2,628,208 of record NZ_JAMYVY010000001.1, read on the forward strand.
GCGTCGCGCGCCGGTCAACTGCCCGTTCCGCATGTGCTGATCGACAGCGCCGCCGCCGAGATTTCCGCGCAGTCGCCCGCGCCGCTGAAGCCGCAGGCGGCCGACGACATTTGCTACATCCTCTATACCTCGGGCACCACCGGCAAGCCCAAGGGCGTGGTCATCACGCACCAGAGCTTCGTCAATTTCATACACGTCGCGGCCGCCTCCTACGGCTACCGGCCGGGCGACCGGGTGTATCAGGGCATGACCATTGCCTTCGACTTTTCCTCCGAAGAGATCTGGGTGCCGTTCGTCGCCGGCGCGACGGTGGTGCCGGCACCTGGCCAGATGCCGCTGGTGGGCGAGGAACTGGCGGATTTCCTGCGCCTCCATGACATCACCTGCATGGCCTGCAGCCCGACATTGTTGTCATCGATGACATCGGACGTTCCCAGCCTGCGCACGCTTCTGGTGGGCGGCGAGGCCTGCCCGCACAATCTGGTGGTGCGCTGGTCGAAGCCGGGCCGGCAGATCCTCAACACCTACGGGCCGACCGAGGCGACCGTCACCGCAACGATGGGGGCGCTGACGCCGGACAGTCCCGTCACGATCGGCGCGCCGTTGCCGACTTACTCCATCGTCATTCTCGACGCTTCGCTGCCGCAACTTGCCGAGCCCGGTGAACTGGGCGAGATCGGCATTGCCGGCATCGGGCTCGCCGTCGGTTATCTGAACCGGCCGGACCTGACCGACCAGAAATTCATCGCCGATTTCGTCGGCCTGCCGAACAACCCGTCGCAGCGCATCTACCGCACCGGCGATCTTGGCCGGATCAACGATAGCGGCGAGATCGAGTATGCCGGGCGCATCGACACGCAGGTAAAGATTCGCGGATATCGCATCGAGCTAGGCGAGATCGAAGCGGTGCTGCTCGACCAGCCCGAGATCGCGCAGGCCGCCGTCACCACCTGGGAGATTGAGCCCGGCCGCGTCGAACTGGTTGCCTATTACGCGCTTAAAACCGGCGTAGCGGCGGTTTCCCGTGCGGATCTCGCCCAGACGATGAAGCGGCGGCTGCCCGACTACATGGTGCCCGCCTATCTGGAGGAGCTGCCCGCCATCCCGATGACCGTCTCCAACAAGGTAGACCTGCGCCAACTGCCGAAGCCGACGAGCGTCCGGCTTTCGGCCGATCGCACGATGGTGCCGCCCGGCAATGAGGACGAGCGATTCCTGGCGGAAGCGCTGGCCACGGTGCTGAAATTCGACGCGGTGTCGGTCGAGGATCACTTCTTCGACGATCTCGGCGCCAACTCCTTGCTGATGGCGCATTTCTGCGCGCGCGTGCGCACCAGGAAGGAATGGGCGACGACGTCGATGCGCGACATCTACCTCTATCCCACGGTGGCGCGCCTGGCGCTGCATCTGGGGGTAGCGGAGGAGATGACGACGGCAACCAACGAGCCGGTCCTCACCCGCCGGGCCTCGAACTTCGCCTACTGGACCTGCGGCGCGGCGCAGCTTTCGTTCTACGGTCTCTACAGCTACGTGGCGCTCTGGGCGATCAATGACGGCCTCAACTGGATGTATGACGCGCTCGACGATCCGCTGCAGCTCTATATCCGGTGCGTGGCGCTCTCGGCCGCCGTGTTCTTCGGCATGTCGGGCTTTGCCGTCCTGGCGAAATGGGTGCTCATCGGCCGGTGGAAGGCCGAGGCGTTTCCGATCTGGGGCGTGCGCTACTTCCGCTTCTGGGTGGTCAAGACATTGATCCGCACCGCGCCCGTCGTGCTGTTCCGCGGCAGCCCGCTCTACAGCCTCTATCTGCAGCTGCTCGGCACCAAGCTCGGGAAAAACGCCGTCATCGAATCGAAATCCGTGCCCGTCTGCACAGATCTTATTTCCATCGGTGCCAACACCATCCTGCGCAAGGAATCGATGATCCTCGGCTTCAGGGCCCAGTCCGGTTATATCCACACCGGGCCGCTGACCATCGGCCGCGATGCTTTCGTCGGCGTCGGCTCCACGCTCGACATCGACACCAGGATCGGCAACGGCGCCCAGCTCGGCCATTCGTCCTCGCTGCATCGCGGGCAAAGCATCCCGGACGGCGAGCACTGGCATGGATCGCCGGCGGTGCCGACCACGGCGGACTATTGCAAGGTGCGCAATGTCAATCCTTACCAGGTCCGGCGCTTCCTCTATGAAGCGCTGCAGCTGGTCGGCCTGTTTGGCCTCGTCACCCCGCTGCCGCTCCTGTTCCACAGCTACTGGGAATATGTCGGCGACGACTATCAGGAGACGATCGGCCTTGTCGCAATCGGCACCACGGTCACGCTTTTCGGCTATATCGCGGCGGCTTTCCTGGCAGCGACGCTGGTGCCGCGCCTGACGAGCCTGATCTTGAAGCCGGGCCGCACCTACACGCTTTACGGTTTCCGCTACTGGCTGCAGACCGTCGCCGAATTCGCCAGCAATTCCCGCGTGCTCGGGCTCCTGGCCGGCGACAGCTCGGCAATCGTGCACTACATGCGCGCCATCGGCTGGAAGCTCAACAAGGTGGTGCAGACCGGCTCCAATTTCGGCTCCAACCAGCAGCACGAAAACCCGCTTCTGTGCGAGATCGGCACCGAGACCATGGTCTCGGACGGGCTGTTCATGATCAACATGCACAAGTCCGCCTCGGCCTTCAGGCTCGAGCCGACGCGCATCGGCGAACGCAACTATCTCGGCAACAACATCTACTATCCGCCGGACGGCCGCACCGGCGACAACGTGCTGCTCGGCACCAAGGTGATGATCCCCATCGACGGGCCGGTGCGCGAGAATGTCGGCCTTCTCGGTTCGCCTGCGTTTGAAATCCCGCGCATGGTGAACCGCGACAAGGAGCTTATCGCCGGCGTCGACGAGGCCGACCGGCGCCGGCGCATCCCGCACAAGAACCGCCACAACCTGGTGACCATTCTTCTGTTCCTGGCAACGCAATGGGTCATGCTGTTCGTCACGCTGGCGATCTGGGACCGGGCGCTGAACTACTATACGGAATGGGCGGAGGTCGCCCTGTTCGCCGCCGTGCTTTTGACCTCGGCGATCACTATTCCGTTCTACGTCCTTGTCGAGCGGGCAAGTCTTGGTTTCCGCGGCTTGAAGCCGCAGATGACGACCATCTACGACGTCGACTTCTGGCGTCACGAGCGCCACTGGAAGCTGGCGGATTCGCCGATCGTACGCCTGTTTGCCGGCACGCCGTTCCGGCCGATGATCCTGCGTATGCTCGGCGTCAAGGTCGGCAGCCGGGTCTATGACGGCGGCAGCAACCTGACCGAGCGTTCGCTGGTCGAGATCGGCAACGACGTCACGCTAAACGAAGGCTGCGTCATCCAGGCGCATTCGCTGGAAGAAGGTGCGTTCAAGTCCGATTTCATCCGTATCGGCAAGGGCTGCACGCTCGGACCGTCCGCCTTTGTCCACTACGGCGTGGTGATGGGTGAAGGGTCGATGGTCGATGCGGACTCCTTCGTGATGAAGGGCGAAGAGCTGGAGCCCAACTCGATCTGGCGGGGCAACCCGGCCAAGCTGCATCGCTTCGTCACGCCGGTGCCGGAGGATAGCGTCAAGGCAACGGCTTGATGAGCGCAGACATCCGCCTCGTTTCGGTGACCGGGGCCAACCGGGCCCTGGTCGCGGCTCTGGAACTGGCTGCGGATCAGATGGATTTCGTCGCCAGCAATGCGGAGTCGCTGGACGAAGCCGAAACCGACAGGGACGCTCGGCCGCGCGTCGTCATGGCAGGGGATCGCGTCGTCGGTTTCCTGATGTACGAGGCGCCGCAGGGCGACGACGAGGCGCGGATCTACCGCTTCATGATCGATCGCGTCCATCAGGGCCAAGGCTACGGCAAGGCCGCTTTGCGCGAAGTGCTGGATGAAATCATGCGGCTCGGCCACATCAGCCACGTTTCGATCTGCTACGAACCTGGGAATGAAGCGGCACGCCGCCTCTATCGCGCTGCCGGTTTCGTCGAAGAAGGGCCCGACGAGGACGGGGAAATGATCGCCGACCTCGCTCTGCGGGGCGGCCAGCCATGACGCGCCCGCTCGATGCCGGTGGCAGCCTGTCGGCGCAGTTGCTGGCGGCGATGGCCGCCATGGCACCGGCCGGCGTTCAGATCGGATGCCGCACGATCCGCGAAGGCGATGAGAACCATTTGCTGCCGCAGGAAGCACGCTCCATCCCGTCACGCCTGCCGCTGATGCGGCGGGCGAGTGGCGCGGCGCGGTGGATCGCGCACGAGCTGCTGGCGGATATGGGCTTGAACGACGTCGCTATCCTCCGCGGCTCCTCCGGCGCACCGGTATGGCCTCATGGTGTAACGGGGTCGCTGGCTCACGACGACGAGATAGCCGTGGCGGCCGTCGCGCCGCTCTCCCACGTCGCCTCGCTCGGCATCGATATCGAGCCCGCTTTGCCCCTGCCCGACGACATCTTCGCGCTGGTTGCAGTCCCCGCTGACCGGATCGACGCAACCGACCCGTATCTTGCCGGTCGCATCCTTTTTGCCGCCAAGGAAGCTGTCTACAAGGCCGCCTACCCGCTTGATCGCGAAGTGCTGGGCTATGACGACATCACCGTCGATCTCGACGCAGGCGACGCTGTGACGAAGACGGGCCGCAGAGCGAGACTGGTTTACTGCCTTGCTCCGTGCGTGGTCGTTCTGGCGTTTGTCGATGGTGTCCGAAGCGCCCCCCTTTAAGCGCGAATGGGCCAGCGCCCGACAGCTGCTCAACAAAGCGCATTTTGTTCGCAGAGCGGTCGCAAGGAGCCTGTCTCGACCGTACAGTTCAGCAATGGCGTGGTGGCGCTGGAATATGCGGCTGGGAAGGTGTGAGACGCTGGTCGGGGTAATCTCCCCCTTGAGGGGGAGATGTCGCCGAAGGCGACAGAGGGGGTCGGTCCGTCCTGACGCAACCTCCTACCGACCGCAGGAGGTCGAGCTTCACGCGAGACGACCCCCTCTGGCCCGCCGGCCATCTCCCCCTCGAGGGGGGAGATCGGCAGCTCACCCTGCTTTCTTCCCCCGCTTGCCCTTGGCACGCGCCTCGACCACTCTTTCCACCTCGCGCTTCAGTTCGTCCTTGACCTCCTGCGTCTCGGCAAGCAGCGTGTCGATCTTCATGAAATCGAGCACGCGGTATTTCGACACTGGCGGGCGGATCAGTATGTCGGGGGGGCGCTGGTTCAGCTTGTGGGCGATGATCGACTGCATCATCAATTGCGTGGCGCCATACATCAGGTCGACCGTGGTCGGGTGCTTGCGCTCGGCCTCGCTCGGCGCGCCGACAACGTCGATGGCGATGATGATGTCGGCGGCGTTTTCGATGAGGTCGAACGGCACCGGATTGTAGATGCCGCCGTCGATCAGCACGCGGTCGTCGCGCGTCACCGGGCGGAACACGGCGGGAATGGCAGCCGAGGCGGCGAGCGCCGAATGCAGGTCGCCCTCGTCGAAGACGGCCAGCTTGTGACCGAAATAGTCCGTCGCCGTCACCTTGAGCGGGATCATCAGCTCGGCGAAGGTTTCCGGGATGGCTTCCGGCAGGAACGCCTTCAAGATGCGCTCTATGTTGAACTGGCTCACGCGGATGCCGCCCTGCATCGCCTCGGCGATGGTGCCAGGACGCGAGCGCCACATGCGCGCCGCCACCTCGGCGCGGCGGCCGAGGATCGAGCGGGCGTAGTCCTCGATGTCCTTGCCGCTCATGCCCGAGGCCATGCCGGCGCCCATGATGGCGCCGATCGAGGAGCCGGCGATGGCCACCGGCTTGATGCCGAGCTCGTCCAGCGCCTCGACGATGTGGATATGGGCGAGGCCGCGCGCGCCGCCGCCGCCAAAGGCGATACCGAAGGTGAGGCCTGAGGTGGAGCTCGTCATCTGGCCTCCAGCTTCGGCCCGATGCTCATGATCGCGGGCGCCGGCGTCAGCAGCTTCTTCGCCGCTGCCTTGACCTGATCGAGCGTCACACCGTTGATGAGCGCCGCGCGGCGCTGCACGTAGTCGATGCCGAGATTGTCGAGCTGCAATTCCACCAGGGTCGCGGCAATGGCGCTGGAAGAATCCAGATTGCTGATCGCATAGGAGCCGACCATGTATTTCTTGGTCGCGTCCAGCTCGGCCTCGGTCGGCCCCTCCTCGGCCATCTTCTTGACCACGTCCTTGACGATGCCGAGCGTCTCGGCGGCGCGGTCGGAACGCGTCGCCGTGGTGATGATCAGCGCGTTGGAATGCTGGTGATCGACCAGGTTGGAATCGACGGAATAGGCCAGGCCGCGCTTTTCCCGCACCTCGTCATAGAGGCGCGAGGTGAAGGTGCCGCCGCCGAGAATCTGGTTCATCAGCACCGCAGGGAAGAAATCCGGCGCATCGCGCTTCACACCGGGATAGGCAAACTGCAGCGAGGTCTGCGGCAGGTCGTAGTCGACCTCGAGCTGCTGGCCGAGCTTCAGCTCGGTATCGGCAACCGGTTGCAGCACCTGCTTTTCCGGCAGATCGCCGAAGACCTCATCGAGCTTCCGTTTCAGCGTCGCGGCATCTATGTCGCCGACCACCGCAACATGCAGGCCGCTGCGGGCGAAATTGGCCTTGTGGAAGGCAGCCAGATCCGCTGCCGTGATGGTGGCGATGCTGTCCTTGGTGCCCTGGTCGGGCCTGGAATACGGATGTTCGCCATAGATGGCGCGCAGCCATTTGGTTTGCGCGACGGTGTTGGGGTCACGCTCATTGGCGATGATGCCGGACAGGATCTGGGCGCGGATGCGGTCGATCGGCGCCTGGTCGAAGCGCGGGCTGGTGACCGCCAGCCTGAGCAGGTCGAAGGCCGCATCCTTCTGCTCGGCCAGCATCCGCATCGCGCCGTAGGTGCCGTCGCGCGCCGCTTCGAAGCCCATCTCTGCGCCGGCATCGTCAAGCTTGATCTGGAAGGCCTCGCTGTCGAGGTCGCCGGCGCCCTCGTCGAACAGGCCGGTCATCAGATTGACCAACCCTTCCCGCCCCGCCGGATCCTGCGTCGAGCCGCCATCGAAGACGAAGCGGATGGCGATGATCGGAATGGAGTGGTCCTCGACCAGCCAGGCATTGACGCCCTTTGACGAGGTCACCGGTTGGATGTCCATCGCGTGCGCGGCAAGCGCCGGCAGGATGAGGAAGAAGATGCCGAGGAACAGTGTGGCGAGGGCGTGGAGAACCGCGATGCGCCTATGAGTAATCGCATAAGGCCATTGATCGCCAAGGTCAGCTCCGCCCTCATCGCGCTGCCGGGCACTTCTCCCCGTATAGTGACGGGGAGAAGGGGTCTCGCCGCGACGCTGGCGCTCTTCTTACGACGCTGATGGTTGGCGAAATCGACGATGACAGCGCCCCTCTCCCCGTCACTATAGGGGGAGAGGATGCCGGCAGGCAGGTGAGGGGCAGCGCTAACGCTCAATCTCGTCATCATCAATTCCCCGCCTGTTGCTGCGGCAAGAGATAGCCGGTCGTCGTACGGTCGAGCAGCAGATAGCGTGCGGCGACCGCCTTGATCTCATCGGCGGTGACCTTGCGAATGCGGTCCGGCCATTCCTCGATATCCCTGACGTTGCCGCCGGTGGCGAGCTCGGCGCCGTAGAGATTGGCCATCTCGTCCTGCTTGTCGCGGGCGAAGATCATGGCCCTGATATAGCGGGCCTTGGCCTTCTCCAGCTCGTCCGCGGTGACGCCGTCCTTGACGATGCGGGCGATCTCGGCCTCGACGGCCGCCTCGACGTCGCTCAGCTTGGCGTCGCCGCGCGGCGCGCCATAGACGGTGAAATTGGTGGCGTCGAGCATCGTACCCTGGAAGAAGGCGCCGGTCGCCGATGCGATGCCTTGCTTGACCACGAGCTGCTGGTAGAGCCGGCTGCGGCTGCCGCCGCCAAGGATCTCTCCCAGCAGGTCGAGCGCCTCGGCCTCGCCCGGTTTTGCCGTGTGGTAGGACGGAACCACCCATTGCGTCGAAAAGCTCGGCACCGAAACGCGCCCATCGGTGAGCGTCACCGTCCGCTTGGTGTTCTGCTCCGGCTCGACCGGGCGGATGCGCGGGGGCAGGTCGGGACCGCGCGCGACCTTGCCATAGGTTTTTTCGGCCAGCGCCTTCACGACCTCCGGCTCGACATCGCCGGCCACGATCAGCACCGCATTGTTGGGCCGGTAGTATTTGTCATAGAAGGCAACCGCATCGGTGCGGTTCAACTGCTCCATCTCCTGCATCCAGCCGATCACCGGAATGCGGTAGGGCTGGTTCTGCCAGAGCGTCGCGTCGACCTCTTCGTCGAGCACCGCCTGCGGATTGCTGTCGATGCGCGCGCGGCGCTCTTCCAGGATCACGTCGCGCTCGGTCTTGATGACCTCGTCGGTCAAGATGAGGTTGCGCATGCGATCGGCCTCGAAGCTCATCATCTCACCGAGTGCCGGGGGCGCCACCGTCTCGTGGAAGGCAGTGTAGTCATAGGAGGTGAAGGCGTTGTTGGAGCCGCCGATGGCCGATATGGCGCGGTCGAACTCGCCCGCGGCGTGGTTGGTCGTGGCCTTGAACATCAGGTGTTCGAAGAAGTGCGCTATGCCGGACTTGCCTGGCGGCTCGTCGGCGCTGCCGATCTTGTACCACACCATATGGGTGACGATGGGGGCGCGATGATCGGGAACGACCACCACCTCCATTCCATTGTCGAGCAGGAAGTTGGCCACCTTGCCATCGTCCGCGGCCAGGGCCGGGCCGGCCATGGTCAGCGCGGTGGCGAGCAAGGCTCTCCGCAGCCATTCAGTATGAAATGTCATTGATGGCTCCGGTTGTTATCGCGCGACGATAGGCAAGGTTAGCCGCGGAGGCAAAGTGAATTGTGCGTCATTTTGAAGGCGCCGGTCGCTCCACCCTTACGCAAGCTCGATGAACCGGACCACCGTCTCGCCGTAGTTTCGTTCATCAACCACCGAGAATTCCGGCCCAATCTCGAAGGGCGCCGAGGCGGCTTCCTCGACCACGCAGAGCGCGCCGGGCAGCAACCAGCCGCCATCCCTGGCCGAGCGCAGGGCGCGCTCGCCAAGGCCCTTGCCATAGGGCGGATCGGCGAAGACCAGGCCGAATGCCGCAAGCGTACCGGCCTCACCCAGGGCGGTCGCGTCGCGGCGGAAGATCTTGGTGCGGCCGGTAAGGCCAAAAGCTTCGACATTGGTGCGGATCAGGCCGCGTCCTTCGGCCGATTCTTCGATAAAGACGCCATAGGAAGCGCCGCGCGACAGCGCTTCGAGGCCGAGAGCGCCGGTGCCGGCGAAAAGGTCGAGCACACGCGCGCCGTCGAGCTTGTCGGCAAAGCGGTGCGCCAGCACGTTGAAGACGGCCTCGCGGGCGCGGTCGGTCGTCGGGCGGATGGCATGGTCGCGCGGCGTCGCCAGCGGACGCCCGCGAAATTGGCCGCCGACGATTCTCATTTATGCCCGGGTCTCAATTTAAGGCCGGATCTCATTTAAGTCCCGGCATCATCTGGTCCTCGGGCCCTTGGGACCGTTGCGTGGCCGCTCGCCGCCCCGACCGCCATCCGGACGCTCGCCACCCGGCTTGCCGAACGGCTTGGCTCCGCCCGGCTTGCCATAGGCCGGCTTGCCATAGGACGGCTTGAATGACGCCTTGCGCGCCTTGGCCTCGGCCGCCTTGGCGGCATCGGCTTCCGCCCTGCCCTTGCCGATCGGACGCGCGCCCGGCGCCATCCAGACATTAGCCTTGCGCTGGCCCGGCGGATCGATCGGCCGCTGCTCGCGCTCGGGCTTCTTGCCGCCGCGCGGTTTGTCACCAAAGGCGCCGCGCGGCTTGTCGCCGAAGCCTCCACGGGGCTTGTCGCCAAAATCGCCGCGCGGCTTTTCGCGAAACTCGCTGCGCGGCTTGTCCGAAAACTCGCTGCGCTCGGGTCTCGGGCCGCGTTCGCCAAAGCTCTTTTCCGGCCTCGCGCCCCTTTCGGGACTGGTCGACAGCTTGCCGAGCGCTTCGTCGCGGCTGCCTTCGCGGCGCTTGCGGTTCTTGATCAGACCGCCCTCGCCGATCGGCCGATGGTCACCCTCGCGGGTGACTTTCGGCCGTTCCGGCTCCGCGTCACGCTCTCGCCGCACCGGCTGGTTGGAAAACGGCTTGATGATCTCGGCGTCGAAATTGGCGCCGGATTCCTCGACCAGTCGCTCGCCGAGCTGGTCGCGCAAGACGCGGCCCTTGATCTCCAGCACATGGCCTTCGGCGAGATCGTCGAGCTGGAACGGTCCGTAGGAGATACGGATCAGCCGCGTCACGTCGAGGCCGAGCGATCCAAGGATGTTCTTCACTTCGCGGTTCTTGCCTTCGCGCAGGCCGATCGTCAGCCAGGCGTTGGTGCCTTGCTCACGGTCGAGCGTCGCTTCGATGGCGCCGTAGAAGACGCCGTCGACGGCAATGCCTTCACGCAGGCCTGCGAGCATGCTTTCCTCGACCTTGCCATGGACGCGCACGCGGTAACGGCGCAGCCAGCCAGTGGCAGGCAGTTCGAGCACGCGCGACAGACCGCCATCATTGGTGAGCAGCAGCAGGCCTTCGGTGTTGATGTCGAGGCGGCCGATGGTCATCAGCCGCGGCAATTCGGCCGGCAGCACGTCGAACACGGTCTTGCGGCCCTCGGGTCGCGGTTGGTGGTAACGACGCCGGCCGGCTTGTGAAACAGGAACAGGCGGGTGCGCTCGATCGGCGGGATCTCCATGCCGTCGAGATGGATGATGTCGCCCGGCATGACGTTGAAGGCCGGCGAGGTCAAAGCCCGGTTGTTGACCTTGACACGGCCCGCCGCGATCAGGTCTTCGGCGTCGCGGCGCGACGCCAGGCCGGCGCGGGCCAGCCGCTTGGCGATACGCTCGCCGGCTTCTTCCGCATCTGCCGGACGCGGGCGCGGCTTGAAGGCGCCGCCAGATGCTTGCGGCCGGTCACCACCGAAATCGCGCTTGGGGCGATCGCTGAAGTCACGCTTGGGACGATCTCCGGCGTCGCTCTGCGGGCGATCGCCAAAATCGCGCTTTGGCCGGTCAAAACGCTTTTCGCCCTCGGCGGAAGCAGGCCGATCGCCACGCGGTGCGTAGGGCTTGCGCGGCCCTTCACGCTTTTCGAAAGGCTTGCCTTCGGGACGCGGCCCCTTGCTGAATGGCCGATCGCCGCCCTTGAAATCGCGCTTTGGCCGCTCGCCATCGGCCGCAACCGGCCGATCGCCGCGCGGTGCATAAGGCTTGCGCGGCCCCTCGCGCTTTTCATACGGCTTGCGTTCACCCTCGGCCGGCATAGGGCGATCCCCACGCGGCGCATAGGGTTTGCGCGGCCCTTCGCGCTTTTCATACGGCTTGCGCTCGCCTTCGGCTGCCATCGGCCGGTCACCGCGTGGTGCATATGGCTTGCGCGGTCCCTCGCGCTTTTCGAAGGGCTTGCCTTCGGAACGCGGACCTTTGCTGAATGGCCGGTCGCCACTTTTGAAATCGCGCTTGGGCCGCTCGCCCTCAGCCGCTGCGGGCCGGGCGCCTCGCGGTGAATAGGGTTTCTTGGCCCCGAAGGAGGGTTTGCCGCTTTTGCCGGCGGCGCCATCGCGGCGCGGCCCCGCGGCTCCAGGGCCGCTTTTGCCCGGGCCTTTGTGGCGCGGAGATTTCTTGTCGTTGTCGTCCATGTGGCCTTTGCCTTGTTGCGCTGCTACAGCGTGGCGCATCCTTTCGGACGCGCAAAGGACGCTATAGCACTTTGATTTGGCGCATGATCATTTCCGAAAATCTGTTCCGATATTCGGGTTGACGCGCTCCATAACAGGATCACCGCCAAGTGGCGAGGAGATAATCGGAATGGAAACCGCGTGAAGCGGCCGGATTTCATGGCGCTGGCGCTGAAAGAGGCGCAAGCCGCCGCCTTGCGCGGAGAAGTTCCGGTTGGCGCCGTCATCGCCAGCGGCGACACGGTGGTGGCATCCGCCGGTAACCGCACCCGCGAACTTGCCGATCCGACGGCGCATGCCGAAATGCTGGCCATCCGCGCGGCCTGCCAAACGCTCTCCAGCGAGCGGCTGACCGGCCACGACCTCTATGTGACGCTGGAACCCTGCGCCATGTGCGCCGGCGCCATTTCCTTCGCCAGGCTGCGCCGGCTCTATTTCGGCGCGGCCGACGAGAAGGGCGGCGCGGTGGTCAACGGCGTGCGCTTCTTCGCTTCGCCGACCTGCCACCATACGCCCGACATCTATCCGGGCATGGCCGAGGCCGATGCGGCGCTGCTGCTCAGGGAATTCTTTCGGGAAAGACGCGAAACGTAGAGCCTTCAGCTACCGAAGGCGGCGTTCCTACCAGGAGGGCAGCCAGTCGAAGAGCCCGCCGCTCTTGCCTTTGGCGGCCGCTTCCTTCTTGAGGCGGCGTTCCTTCTTGTATTCATCCTCGCCGAGTTCGCCCTGCGGCGCCGTGTCGGAGGCAGCTCGGTAGGCCAGAGGCGGCTCGCTCAGATATCTGCGAGTGTTGGGATCGCCCTGCTTTTGCTCTGCGGTGCGGCGCTGGATCTCCGCGGCGCGGCCCTTGTCTGAATCCTTCGGCGACCAGGCCGGCGGGTGGCTGGAGCCCGAATCCGCCAGCGCCTTCTTCACGGAAGCCGGATCGGTCTGCACGTCATCGACGATCCCCGATTGATAGGACGGGTCGTCCTGGTGGGCAGTGGCGTCGGCACGCAGACGGGCGCGGCGCTGCTCGGGCGATTCGGGCCAATCGGTGCTCGCCGTCTCGATGCTTTCCTGAGGCGGCGGCAGCACTTCCTTCTGCCCCGGCGCCGGCTTTACCAGCTCCGGACGCGGCCTGTAGTCGATCTGTTCCTTGTGCTTGGGCGTGATCGCGAAGGCGCCGGAAAGGTCTCCGGCAAGCTGCTCGCCAGCCGTCTTGTCGGTGCCGTAGGTCGGCGAACCCATGCAGCCGGACAGAGCGAGGCCGGACGCGACAAACGGCGCCAGCAGCGCAACGCGCGCATAAGTTCTCTTGGTCATGCCAAAAAGTCCCACTCTAGACAGCCTCTCGATCGTCACCGGCCGAAGGCCCGGTCCCCATCGTCCACGCTCTTGCGACGGAATTCCGGCGACAATTTGTCTTCCGGAGTTTCGCGTGTTTATCTCAACCACTCGTTAAGGGCAACGCGCGGGCGCTTTTCACCCGCCCGCCGTGGCATTTGTGCACCGGCTTTGAGCACTCACAAACGTCCCAGAGCCTTGAGTTCATGCAGCACGGCGGCATCGCGGGCAGACACGTCGGGGAATTCCACGTCCTGCCCGACATCGGCGGTATAGCGCCACGAACGCGCGCATTTGACCAAGCCGCGGTCCTCGGCCTTTTCGACCACCACCGAGACACCTTTGACATCGTCGAGCGCAAAGGCGCCTTCCGGCGCCTTGCCATGGGCGATGACGAGATCGCTGGTGATCGCCATCTCGGCCATGTCGACATCGGCGATCGCGGCTTCAAGCGCGGCATCGTCGAGGGTCACGACCGGCACGGCTTCCAGAGAGGCACCGATGACCTTCTGAGCGCGTGCGATCTCGAGCGCGCCGGTGACGACACGGCGAACCTGCCGCACCTTGCGCCATTTCTCAGCCAGTGCCTCGTTCTTCCAGTCGGCCGGAATCTCGGGGAACTGGTCGAGATGCAGCGAGACAGCATCCGGATGACGGTCGAGCCAGGCTTCTTCCGTGGTGAAGGGCAGCATCGGCGCCAGCCATTTCACCAGGCAGTCGAAGAGGTGGCGCACCACTTGTACCGAGGCCTTGCGCTTCACGCTGGCGGGTCCCTCGCAATAGAGCGCGTCCTTCCTGATGTCGAAATAGAAGGCCGACAGCTCGACCACCATGAAGTCGAGCAAAGTGCGGGTGATGCGTTTGAACTCGAACGCGTCGTAGCCCGAGCGCACGACCTCATCGAGTTCGGCCAGCCGATGCAGCATCAGCCGCTCCAGTTCCGGCATCTTGTCCAGCGGCACCTCCTCGCCATCATCATGGGCGAGCGTGCCCAGCATCCAGCGGATGGTGTTGCGAAGCTTGCGGTAGGCGTCGATGTTGGTCTGCAGCACGTTCTTGCCGAGACGCTGGTCTTCCCAATAATCCGTCGTCACCACCCATAGCCGCAGAATGTCGGCGCCGGACTGCTTGATGACGTCTTGCGGCACGACGGTGTTGCCGAGCGATTTCGACATCTTTCGCCCCTCCTCATCCATGGTGAAGCCATGGGTGACGACGGTGTCGTAAGGTGCCCTGCCCCTGGTGCCGCAGCTTTCGAGCAGCGAGGAGTGGAACCAGCCGCGGTGCTGGTCGGAACCTTCGAGATAGACGTCGGCCGGCCATTTCAGGTCCGGACGGTCTTCCAGCGTGAAGACATGCGTCGAGCCCGAATCGAACCAGACGTCGAGGATGTCCATCACCTGCTTCCATTTGGAGGCATCGTGATTGCCGAGGAAACGCTCCTTGGCGCCGGCAGCGAACCAGGCGTCGGCGCCTTCCCTCTCGAATGCGTCCATGACGCGCTGGTTGACGGCATCGTCCTTCAGCACATTGCCGTCCTCGTCGGCAAAGACGGCGATCGGCACGCCCCAGGCGCGCTGGCGCGACAAGACCCAATCCGGGCGTTCCTCGATCATGGCGCGGATACGGTTCTGGCCGGCCGCCGGCACGAAGCGTGTGTCATCGATCGCCTTCAGCGCACGGCTGCGCAGCGTCGTGCCGTCGCCGAGGTCCTTGTCCATATAGACGAACCATTGCGGCGTGTTGCGGAAGATGATCGGCTTCTTCGACCGCCACGAGTGCGGATAGCTGTGCTTCAGCCGGCCGCGCGCGAACAGCGCGTTGCGCTTGATCAGTTCGTCGATGACCGCCTGGTTGGCATTGCCCTTCTTGCCGTTGTCGTCGATGACGCGCGCCGCCCCGCCTTCGCGATCCGGGCCAAAACCCGGCGCGTCCCTGGTGAAGAAGCCGGCATCATCTACAGTGAAGGGGATGGCAGGGTCGATGCCGCGTGCGCGCAAATCCGATGCCGCATCCATCCAGGCATCAAAGTCCTCGCGGCCATGGCCGGGCGCGGTGTGGACGAAGCCGGTGCCGGCGTCGTCGGTGACATGATCGCCGGCCAGCATCGGCACGGCGAATTCGTAGCCGCCGCCGAGACCTTCGAAGGG
Organism: Mesorhizobium sp. C264A; assembly: GCF_040324515.1. NCBI lineage: Bacteria > Pseudomonadati > Pseudomonadota > Alphaproteobacteria > Hyphomicrobiales > Phyllobacteriaceae > Mesorhizobium > Mesorhizobium sp. C264A. The sequence goes on from NZ_JAMYVY010000001.1 coordinate 2,643,435, forward strand.
ATGTGAAAGTGTAAGGCTTCCAAGCTCTTCGACCGAAACGCTGCGAAGGCGATTCAAGGTGACCTTGGCCTTGGCCGAAGAGTCTTCGGCAAGCGCATCTGCAAAGATCAGCTTTTCACCGGGCTGTGGACCGAACGAATTTTCGGCTGCGGTAACTTCATAAAGGCCGTAGCCGATCCGTGACGAATAGTTGACGGCACGGTTGCCGGGGATCGTCCACGGGGTTGTCGTCCAGATGACGACGTGGGCATCCCTCAGTTCCTTGATAGCTTCCCAAGCGCCACCCAACTCGGGTGTCGTGACAGTTCTTCCTGATCCAGCGCCGACGATCGGGAACTTCACCCAGATCGTGTCGCTCTCATAATCATGGTATTCGATCTCGGCCTCGGCCAGTGCGGTGCGCTCGACGACGCTCCACATTACCGGCTTGGAGCCGCGATAGAGCTGGCCCGACATGGCGAACTTCAACAACTCCCCGGCGATGCGCGACTCCGAGTGGAAAGCCATCGTCGTATAGGGGTTCTTGAAGTCGCCGACGACGCCGAGCCGCTGGAACTCGCCACCCTGCACCGTGATCCAGTTCGCGGCGAAGTCGCGGCATTCCTTGCGAAATTCGTTGACCGGCACCTCGTCCTTGTTCTTGCCCTTGGCGCGGTACTGTTCCTCGATCTTCCATTCGATCGGCAGGCCGTGGCAGTCCCAGCCGGGCACGTAATTGGAGTCATAGCCGCGCATCTGGAACGAGCGGGTGATGACGTCCTTGAGGATCTTGTTCAGCGCGTGGCCGATATGGATGTTGCCGTTGGCGTAGGGCGGGCCGTCATGCAGCACGTATTTTTCGCGGCCGGCGGCCGCCTCGCGCAGCTTGGCGTAAAGGTCCATATCCTGCCAGCGCTTGACCAGCAGCGGTTCCTTTTCCGGCAAGCCGGCGCGCATCGGGAAATCCGTCTGCGGCAGGTAAAGCGTCTTGGAATAGTCGATCGTTTCAACAGTGTCGGTCATTGGTCTGCCATGTGCATTGCCCGGCGGGCGTAAAAGCTCGGGCGTGAACTATCATGATTTGGAAAAGCGCGAGGGGGCGCGCAAAACTCCCGGCGGCTCCGGCGGCGCTCAGGCCGCCCGGAACACCGGGCCTGTAATTCGTATCGTCAGCGCGCGAAGGCGTGAAAAGCTCGTCATTGCCGGGCTTTTAGCCGAGAAAGCCGCAGGAATAAAGCGTCTCTTGTTCGATTCACTTACATCGCGAAGTCGAAGCGATAGGTGGTCGAGACGCCGACCGTGAACTGGTTACGGTCGCCGCGCTCCTTGACCAGGCTGGAATCGGCAGCCGGGCCCATCAGGCGCGCATATTCGCCGAACAGGCTGGCGGTCATCGGATCGGTCACCTTCCAGGTGATGGCGCCACCAAGGCCGGTCGATTTCAGGCCGCCGCCAGGATGGTATTCGCTCAGGCCCGAGGCCGCAGCCTCCTTGGCGTTGACACCATAATAAGAGTCGAAATAGCCCGACGAGGCAAAGGACACGCGTGGTCCGCCCGAAATTCTGACAGTCGGCGTCACGTCGTAGAAAGCATCGGCGGCGATGTCGGCGACATAGCCATCATGGGCACGAATGCCATGGCGCAGTTCGGCGCGGGCGCGCAGCCAGTCCGTCGGATAGATTTCGAAGAAGCCGCCGACCTCACCGCCCCAGCGCACCGGGTCGAGGCCCTTGAGCTCATCCTTGCTGTCGCGGGAAAACAGGAATTTTCCGGTCAGGCCGGCGCGGACGCCGCCATCGTCGACCAGCGCCAGCGAGATGTTGTCGTTGCGCGAGGTAAAGCGCGCGGCCGGGCCGGCCTTGCCCAGCGAGATGATCGGCGATGCGCTGAGCAGATAGCTGTTGGAGCCCTCGAATTTCGGCACGACCATGCCGGTGGCGCCAAGCGTCAGGTACCAGTCGCCGGACATCCAGCCGAAGGCACCCTCGCCCGCATTGGCGGTGGACACAGTGAGCAGCGCCGAGGCGAGAAACAGCGGAATCGTCCAGACAATACGCATCACCACCCCATACGCGAAACAAAACGGAGAGAACACCCGGCAGCCAAAGCCATGGCGCCGGTTCGGTAAAATTTGACTTAAAATCTACAGCAGTTGCGGCAACTGCGACCCTGTTTTTTATGCTGTGGCCCGTTTGAACAGGGCGCCGCCGGGCCTGTGGCGAGTTGACAGAAATAGCGAGGTTGCCTAAATTCGCGTTAGTGCAGACTAACATGAACAGATGGACAGCGCTTGGCGACCCGACCAGGCGGACGATCTTCGAACTGCTGGTCGAACAACCCTGTTCGGTCGGGGAATTGGCTCGTGCGCTTCCTGTCACCCGGCCGGCGGTCTCGCAGCACCTGAAGGTGCTCAAGGACGCCGGCCTGGTGGCCAACACACGGCTAGGCAAGCAACGCATCTACCGGGTCGAACCGGAAGGCTTGGCCAGCCTGCGCGCCGAACTCGACCGGTTCTGGAGCAAGACCTTGGCGGCCTACAAAGTGGTCGTCGAACAGCCCTTGAAGGAGCAGGAATGAGCACGCATCAACCGCCCGTGAGGCACTCCATCCTTGTCGAGGCTCCGATCGCGCATGCCTTCAAGGTTTTCACCGAGCACTTCGGCAGTTTCAAACCCAAAGAGCATAACCTGCTTGCGGTGCCGGTCGCGGAGACGATCTTCGAACCCCGCGTTGGCGGTCACGTCTACGACCGCGGTGTGGATGGCAGCGAGTGCCGCTGGGCACGGGTGCTGGCCTACGAGCCGCCGAACCGACTGCTTCTGAGTTGGGATATCAGCCCTCAATGGCAGATCGAGACCAATCCGGACAGGACCAGCGAGTGGGAAGTCCGGTTTACGGCGGAGACGAATAGCCGGACCCGCGTCGAGATCGAGCATCGCAATCTCGAACGTCATGGCGAAGGCTGGGAAGGCGTGCGCTTTGGGATTGACGGTGATCGAGGCTGGCCGCTGTATCTCAGGCGATTCCAAGATCTTTTTGCCAGCAAGGTGACCTGAAGGAGCACAATTATGGAACCCTATTGGCTAAGCATCCTCGGTGTACTGATCCTCTGTCTTTTGTCAGTCGCGCTGGCGGTTTACTCGGGTTCGTCCAAGGGATTTGCCGGAGCGCTTTCCGGTCCGGTGATCCCGGCCGACGACGCCAATCTCCTCTACAGGATCGACCGCGTGCATATGAACTCGGTCGAGGCGCTGGCGCCTTTTGTCGTCCCGGCGGTGCTGGCCATGATGGTTGGCGTTGGGTCGGCCACGTTGGCGACCATTGTCTGGGTTCATGTGGCGATACGCCTGCTTCACCTGGGGGTTTACCTACGCGGCGGCAATGCCGCCAAGGGTGGCAGTGTCAGAACGATCGTCTACGTCTCTGGAGCGATCGTCACGCTTGTCCTCGTCCTTGTGACTGGGTGGGCTGCCATAAATTGACACGTACGCGCGAACCTCAAGCCACCGACGCTTTGTTTGTTTGCTAGCCGTCGCCATCGGCTGGACGTCCGCTACAGCCGGGGCTAACCTCCCGGCAAGGTGCCAGGCGATTTCGAGGAGATGCAGCCATGACCCTGCACGGTGATACCCTCAAAGATGCGATCGGCCGGACACGGGACAAATGGGGGTGGTTCGTCGCGCTCGGCGTGCTGCTGCTCATCTTCGGCGGCATTGCCTTCGGCAATCTGTTCATCGCCACCGTCGCCTCGGTCTATGTCGTGGGCTGGCTGATGCTGATGGCCGGCATCATCGAGATCGTGCATGCCTTCGGCGTGAAGACCTGGAGTCGCTTCTTCTATTGGCTGCTCAGCGGCCTACTTTATGCCGTTGCCGGTTTCTTTGCCTTCGACAATCCGCTGCTGGCCTCGACGGTGCTGACCTTGCTGCTGGCGGTGGCGCTGGTCGCTTCAGGCGCGCTCAGGGCCTGGGTCGGCTATAGCCACCGACCGGAAAAGGGCTGGGGCTGGGTCGTCGCGGCGGGCCTGATCAGCGTGCTGGCGGGGCTGACCATCGCCATGGGCTGGCCGGTCAACAGCCTGTGGGTGCTCGGCCTGTTCCTGGCCATCGACCTGATCTTCCAGGGCTGGAGCTTCATCGCTCTCGGACTGGCGTTGAAGAAGTAGGGGCTTGAAGAGGTAAGCGGCCGGAAGGCTCAAAAAGCGATGGCGCCGTCCAGATCCGAAAGCGGCCTGACGCCGGCCAGCAGCGCGCGCGCCTCCGCCTCGTCGCGCTTCATTTGTGCCACCAGCCCATCGAGCCCATCGAACTTCACCTCGGGACGCAAAAAGCCGAAGAGCGATACGTCGCAGATCTCGCCATAGAGATCGCCGGCAAAGTCGAAGACGAAGGTTTCGAGCAGCGGCGCGCCATTGTCGTCGACAGTCGGGCGACGCCCGAAGCTGGCGACACCATCATAGAGCGTGCCGTCGGCGCGGCGAAAGCGGACGGCATAAATCCCTTCCTTCAGAGTCGTTTCCGGCGAAAGCCTCATGTTGGCTGTCGGGAAGCCGAGCGTGCGGCCGAGCTGCTGGCCGCCGATCACTTCGCTTTCGACGGTGAAGCGGTAGCCGAGCAGGCCTGCGGCCTCGGCGACCTCTCCCTCGCAGAGCAGCTCGCGGATACGGCTCGACGACACCACCTCGGCGCCCTCGTCGCGAAAGGCGTCGACCAGGGTGACGCCGAAACCATGGCGCTCGCCTGCCGCCATCAGAAACGCAGGACCGCCCTGCCGGTCCTTGCCGAAGTGAAAATCGAAGCCGGTGACGGCATGGGTGATGCCGAGGTTCGTCTCCAGCACATCGGTCACGAAAGCCTCGGCCGACAGGCCGGCAAAGGCGCGCGTGAACGGCTGTTCGACGAGTGCGGCAAAGCCCAGATGCGACAGCAGCCGCGCCTTCATCGGCGGCGGCGTCAATACGAACAGCGGCATATCGGGCCTGAACACCTTGCGCGGATGCGGGTCGAAGGTCAGCACTAGCGCCGGCACGCCGCGCCGCCCGGCTTCGGCAAGCGCGCGATCGAGCACCGCCTGGTGGCCGCGATGGACGCCGTCGAAATTGCCGATCGCCACCACGCCGCCGCGCAAATGCGGCGGCAGCGGCGCGGTTGCTGAAATGTGTTCGAAAGCTGCGCTCATGCAGCAACCCTACCGCAGTCTCGGAATGACGGCGACCGGCCGGTAGCCGTGCTTTTGCAGAAAGGCTGCAAGCCTGGCGGGGTCCGGCTGCATGGGATCGCCATAGTCGCGCGCGTGAATGCCGCCCGAGACGTAAAGCACGTCGATGCCGTTGTCGGCGGCGCCCTTGACGTCGGTCATCATGCCGTCGCCGATGGCCAGCACCTCGGTGCGCGCGACGTCTCGGCCGAGAAGCACGGCGACCTCCCGCAGCGCTACGTCATAGACCGGCGCATAAGGTTTTCCGGCGATCAGCGTGCGGCCGCCAAGCTGGGCATAGTCGCGCGCCAAGGCGCCGGCGCACCAGATCATGCGCTCGCCGCGTTCGACCACGATGTCGGGATTGGCGCAGATGAAAGGCAGGTTCCTGGCGCGCAGCCGGCGCAGCAGATCGGCGTAATCCTCAGGCGTTTCCACCTCGTCGTCGAACAGCCCGGTGCAGACCGCGCCGGAGGCCTCGAACTCCTCGACGAGCTCGACGTCCAGACCGTCATAGAGGGTGAAATCGCGGTCGGCGCCGATATGGAAGATTTTTCGTGGGCCTTCGGCGATAAGGTCGCGGGTCACATCGCCTGAGGTCACGACGCGGTCGTAGGCGACGGCGGGAACGCCGATCGCATTCATCTGCGCCACCACATCGGCATTGCGGCGCGGCGAGTTGGTGATCAGGACGACCGGGACCTTCGCCGCACGCGCGGCGGCAAGCGCTTCGGCAGCCGCCGGAAAATGCCATTCGCCATTGTGGATCACGCCCCAGACATCGCACAGGATGGCCGAGTAGGCGCCCGACAAATCCGCGAGCGAGCCGATGATATCAGGCGAATCCGCCATGCCGTTTACCTGCTGTGACGATCATTGCGAGAGCTGCAGCCGACGGTCCGCCGCAACCGGCCCCGCATTAACCGAAGCGTTTCATCCTGTCACCAGCTTTTCGGCACTTGCCAGGCTGTTGCGCAACGGGCTGATCGAAGGTTGCACAGGCAGGAACCACCCTTCTCCGAGCTTCGGTCTATCGAAACAATGTCGCACCGCTGATCACCAGGGCCGAGTGGTTAACGAGCCTTGAAAAGATGGGCCTATGTTGAACGCATTTCAGCAACCTGAAATTTAACGATTTTGTGGGCATCTTCGGACCGATATTGGGGTCCTGGCAGGGGTGCTGAAGGCATGATCCGCAGATTTCTGAACGACAGACGCGGCAACTATGCCTTGATGACAGTGATCACCATGGTGCCCTTGATGGGCGCGCTGGCGCTTGCCATCGACTACACCGATCTCTTGCGCCAAAAGCAGAACATGCTGAACGCGCTGGATGCCGCCGGGATTGCCACGGCACAGCAGATCGTCACCGGGGCGACCGACACGGCAGTCAAGGCCTATGCGAAGGATTTCTTCGAAGCCAATCTCGGCCGCGTCAAAGCAGCCAATACGGCCCTGACGGTGACGCTTCCCAACAACAACGCAGGTGGTGGCACGCTGAAGCTGTGCGCCGAATTGACGTACCACCCCTATTTCCTGCCGGCAGCGGCCATGATGATCGGAAGAACCGCCGCCGACGTCACAACATCGGCATGCTCGGAGATCCGCCTCAAAAACACGCTGGAAGTGTCTCTCGTGCTCGACAATTCCGGCTCTATGAGCATCAACGGCTCCGGCACCGGCCAGCCGCGAATAGATTTGCTCAAGAAGGCCGCGACCGAGCTTGTCAATACAATGGCGCTCCAGGCCGCACAAATGAAGCAGGTGACCAAGCCGGTGCAGTTCTCGCTGGTCCCGTTTTCTGCGTCGGTCAATGTCGGCGCTCCGATCCCCCCGGCTCCATTGCCGACGTGGCTGGACACGACCGGCATTTCCCCGATCCATCATCAGAACTTCGATTGGTCGACGATGACAGCGGCGGCAAATGCCACCAAATGGATCGAAAAAGTAGGCAGCGTTTACTACCAGCGCGGCACGGGCTGGGGCACAGACAAAGACAAGGAGATGACGCGTTTCACCCTCTATCAGGACATGATGGCAACGACCTGTACGAAGAAAAACTCGAACGGCACTTGCAAGACCTCCGTCGTCGCCAAATACGAAGCCTGGAAGGGCTGCGTGGAGGCGAGGCCGTATCCCTATAATGACGACGACACGTCGCCGACCACTGGGACGCCCGCCACCATGTTCGTGCCGATGTTCGCGCCGGACGAAGCTGGCAATTTCTGGACCGACACAACTCGCACCAGCACATCGACGTGGGGTTACGCCAACAATTGGTGGATCGATTATTCCGACACGCTGACTGTCCCCAAACGCCAGGCGGATATGCGCAAGTATTTTCTGACAAAGCCCTGGGACGCAGCAGCCGCTGCGGCCGATGATGGACCCAATTCGGCATGCACGACCGCCGCGATCACGCCGTTGCAGGACATAACCACCACCGATGGCAAGAAAATCCTGACGGATGCCATCAATGCCATGGCCCCGACGGGCAACACCAACGTGCCGGAAGGGCTGGCCTGGGGCTGGCGGACGGTGTCGAGCAACGAGCCTTTTACGCAAGGCCGGCCGAACACCGAAAGAGGCAACGACAAAGTGGTCATCGTCCTGACCGACGGCGCAAACACCTATAGCATCGGCCCAAGCAACGACATGACCAGCAACTACGCCAAGAATGGATCGACCTACGCCGCCTATGGCTACACCGGCCCTAATTTTCCGAAGCCAGTGGAGCCTGCGACCCGCCTGTTCGTCAACACGACCGTCGCCAAGACAACCTATACGGCGACCAACTACACGGCCGCGCTTGACGAGCAGATGCAAACCCTTTGCGCCAATGCGAAGAATTCGAACATTCTCTTGATGACCGTCTCGCTCGACCTTGTTAGTTCCAAGCCGGCGGAAAAGACTGCCATAGATGCGCTCAAGAAATGCTCCTCGGATTCGCGCTTCCGCAAGGATCCGACCGACCCGAGCAAACCGGCGAAGCTGTACTGGAACGCGACCGGCGCCACCTTGTCGCAAAGTTTCAAGGAAATCGCCGACGAACTGTCGAACCTGCGCATCGTCAGCTGATCGGCGCGATCTTTCGAACAAGGCGCTCCGCCTCGGCGGGGCGTTTTGCGTTCGGCAGCTGGCGCATTTGGTTAGCGCCTGGTGAAGCGCTATCCGCGCAATCGAGCAGTTTCCCAAACCCGTCCTTCAACGTTTTGTGAAACTGTGGCGGCATTGAAGAATCCGCAGGCGGGGCCGCTTACATCACATGCGTGAACTCTGGCGCACATTCCGGCGTGACTTCTGGCGTGACCGCCGCGGCAATTACGCTCTGATGACCGTTGTGGCGATGGTGCCACTGATGGGCGGCGTGGCCATGGCCGTCGACTACACCGGCGTGGTCAGCGAGAAGCAGAGGGTGGTCAACGCGCTCGACGCCGCCAACTTCGCCACCGCGCGCCGGCTGGTGGAAGGCGCCACCGACGACCAGTTGCGGGCCTATGCGCTCGACTTCTTCAAGGCAAACCTCAACGACGTCGATCCCGCCGACACGACGCTCAGCGTTACGCTGCCCAGCAGCACGACCGGCGGCGGCATCGTCAAGCTGTGCGCCAGCCTGGTCTACAAGCCCTATTTCCTGCCGGCAGCGGCGATGCTGATCGGCAGGACGTCGGAAAACGTCACCTACTCCGTGTGTTCGCAAGTCCGGCTGAAGAACACGCTGGAAGTGGCCATGGTGCTCGACAATTCGGGGTCGATGTCGAACACGGGCACGGGTGCCGGACAAAAGCGCATCGACCTTCTCAAGCAAGCCGCCAAGCAGCTCGTCGACACGCTTGCCTTGCAGGCCGCGATGATCAAGCAGATCGACAAGCCGGTCCAGTTCAGCCTTGTGCCGTTCGCCGCCTCGGTCAATGTCGGCGCCAGCAACGACAACGCGTCGTGGATCGACGCCTACGGGCTGTCGCCCATCCACAATGAGAATTTCGCCTGGTCCACGCTTAACGCAGCCGACAAATATGCCCAGAAGATCGGCGGCATCTGGTACAAGAAAGGCACTGGCTGGGGTGAGCAGGAGGGGCAGATGCTGACCCGCTTCTCGCTCTACCGCGACATGAAGGTGGTCACCAGCCACGAGCGCATCGTCGGCAGCAAACGCGTGGTCTGCGACAAATATCGCGCCAATCATACATGCTCGGACAGCCACAACGAATACGACTACAACGACACATACGGACCGTTCGCCAGCTGGCAGGGCTGCGTCGAAGTGCGGCCCTATCCCTATAATGTCAACGACGCGCCGGCCTCCGGCGGACCGAACAACACCGGCACCGGCGTCGGCGATCCCGCGACCATGTTCGTGCCGATGTTTGCGCCGGATGAGCCGGGCAATCATTGGTACATAACGCAGGACCCCGACGAGGTGGCCCCCAAGACCTATGGCGCGGCCAACAGCTGGTGGAACGACGATCCGGCGAGCACCACCGGCAAGACCAGGCAATCCAACATGGCCAAATATTTCCAGCCACGGCCGATGAACGCGCCGGTGCTGGGGACGGGTGCCGGTCCGAATTACAGCTGCACCACCACGCCGATCACACCCCTGACCGACGTCGCCAACGCCGCCGGGCTGACAAAGATCAAGGCTGCGATCGACCTTATGGCGCCCAACGGCAACACCAATGTGCCGGAAGGCATGGCCTGGGGCTGGCGCACCGTCTCCAGCACGGAGCCTTTCACAGGAGGACGTCCTGAGACGGAACGAGGCAATGACAAGGTGGTCATCGTGCTCACCGACGGCGAGAACACCTATTCGACGGTGAGTTCCGACCCCGCCGGCAACAAGTCGACCTATGCCGGCTATGGCTATACCGGCGTCGGCTACAACGGCACTGCGGTCACCCGCCTGTTCGGCGGCACGTCGAGCGCCATCGGCCAGCTCAACTATTCGTCGAGCAACTACACCGCCGCGCTCAACGAGCAGATGGCGACGCTGTGCAACAACGCCAAGGCGGCCAACATCATGGTGATGACGGTGGCGCTCGATATGTCGACGACCGACGCCGGCGACAAGAGCGCGATGGAGGCACTGAAGACGTGCTCGTCGGACTCGCGCTTCCGCAAGGATCCGACCGACCCGAGCAAGCCTGCAAAACTGTTCTGGAACGCGACCGGCGCCACGCTGTCCGACAATTTCAAGGAAATCGCCAACGAGCTCTCGAACCTGCGCGTGGTGAGCTGAGGGTTGAACTGCTGATCTTCCCCCTTGCGGGGGAAATTGGCGGCTTCGCCGCTTTCGCCAATTTTCGACGCTGGCGCAAAGGCTCCCGCCATCATGCTCTTGCGGTGAGTCAAAACGCGTGCTCGGTATCGTCACCTCTTCCCGGAGATCGCCCGTGCCCGAAACCGCCAACCATCTCGCCTTCGCGCTGGTCTGCCTGGGCATGGTGCTGACGCCCGGGCCGAACATGATCTACCTGATCTCGCGCTCGCTGTCGCAAGGCCCCAAGGCCGGGCTGTTCTCGCTCGGCGGCGTGGCCGTCGGCTTTCTGTTCTATGTCGTATCGGCTGCGCTGGGCATCACCGCGCTGCTGCTTGCCGTGCCGTTTGCCTATGACGCACTGCGCATTGCCGGCGCGCTCTATCTGCTATGGCTCGCCTGGCAAGCGGTGCGGCCCGGCGGGCGCTCACCATTCCAGGTGCGCGAACTGCCGAAGGACAGGCCGCGCAAGCTGTTCGCCATGGGTCTAATGACCAATCTGCTCAACCCCAAGGTGGCGGTGCTTTATCTGTCGCTGCTGCCGCAGTTCATCTCGCTGGGCAAGGGCCATGTGCTGTCGCAGCTTCTGGTGCTCGGCGCCACGCAGATCTCGATCAGCCTGACCGTCAATGCCATCATCGCGGTAACGGCCGGTTCGATCGCCACCTTTCTTGCCGGACGGCCGCTATGGATGATCATCCAGCGCTGGATGATGGGCACGGTGCTCGCCGCGCTGGCGCTTAAAATGGCGACCGACGCGCAACGCTGATCGGACGCAGCGCGCCGAGACTACATCGGCCGCCGACCTTCCCATTCGAATCGGCCGGCCGAACCTGCACGGAGGCCAGCGATTGAGATTTTCGCAGCCCTGCCCGGCAAAAGCCATGATCGCCGCTAAGTCAGGCAGGCATGACAATGATCTGCACCACCAATCACCCGCTCGCGCAAACCCGCTCTGGCGCAGCAAGTCCAAAACCAAACAGGCGCCTACTGCTGATCGGCCTTGCAGCCATGGCCGGCCTCGCTGCTTGCAGCACGGTCTCGGTGCCGACCGGCGAAGGCGCCGGTGTGTCGTCCTCGGCCACCGCGACGCTGGCCGGCATCCGAGCTTCGGCCGGACTGCCGGCGCTGGTGCCGGACGCCCAGCTCGAGCAGGCCGCTCGGCAGCAGGCCGGCTATATGGCCTCACGCGAACGCATGAGCCACACGACGGGCTGGGGAAAGGATTTCGCGTCGCGGATGAAGGACAATGGCGTGCGGGGCGCCGCCGCCGAGAACATCGCCGAGGGCCGCTTCGACCAGCAGAAACTGTTCGACATATGGATGCATTCGGCTGGCCACCGCCGCAACATGCTCGATCCGGATTTCAGCCGCTTCGGCCTCGCCTATGTACGCGACGGACGCGACAGCGCCATCCGCTACTGGAGCCTGGTGCTCGGAAAATAGCAGCCAGCGGTTACGGCGCGAGCCAGCCGTCAGCCTTTCGCGATCAGCTCGCCGATATCCCCGGCCGACAGGGGTTCGCTGAAATAATTGCCCTGCACCTCGTCACAATTGTTCTTGCGCAGGAAGGCGACCTGGTCTTCCGTTTCGACACCTTCGGCCAGCACCCGAAGGTTCAACTTCTGCCCCAGGGAAATCACGGCGCCAGTGACCGCCTGATCGTTCTCGTCGGTCGCGAGATCGTTGATGAAGGACTTGTCGATCTTCAGCCGCGCCACCGGAAACGTCTTGAGGGCGCTGAGACTGGAATAGCCTGTTCCGAAATCGTCGATCGATATCTGCACGCCGAGCTTTTGCAGTCCGTTCATCGTTGCGACCGCCAGCTCGAAATCCTGCATGATCAGGCTTTCCGTCACTTCGAGCTCGAGATACCTCGCCTCCAGGCCGCTTTCCTTCAATGCGTTGACGACGCGGTCGATCAGGTTCTTCTCCCGGAACTGCCGCGCCGACACGTTGACGCAGACGGTTACGGGCGACAGACCGGCGCGCTGCCAGGCTTTGTTCTGCCGGCAGGCTTCGTGCAGGATCCAGTCGCCGAGCGGCACGATCAGCCCGGTCTCCTCGGCGGTCGGGATGAACATCGCCGGCGAAACCAGGCCTCGCGTCGGGTGGTTCCAGCGCACCAGCGCTTCGACGGCGAAAACCTGCCCCGATCGCAGATCCACCTGTGGCTGATAATGCAGAGCGAATTCCGACCGGGCGAGCGCGTTTCGCAATTCCTCCTGAAGCAGGAATTTTTCATGTGCCGTTGAGTTGAACTCCGGGGCATAGAACTGGAAATTGTCGCGGCCGAATTCCTTGGCGCGATACATGGCGGCGTCGGCATTGGCCAACAGCGTATCCGGGCTGGTCCCGTCCTTCGGGTAATTTGCGATGCCGATGCTGGCCGTCGTTCTCAGCCGATGCTCTCCGACAAGAACCGGTTCCGCGATCGCATCCCTGATCGTCTGCAGGGTTTCCGAGACCACATCGACATTGGTGGTTTGGTCGAACAGGACGATGACAAATTCGTCGCCGCCAAGCCGCACGACGGTGTCGGTGGCCTTCAAGCATCCAACCAAACGGCTGGCGACGGTCTTGAGGAGTTCGTCGCCGGCATTGTGGCCAAACGTATCGTTCACCAGTTTGAAATTGTCGAGATCGATGAACACTACCGTCATCCAGCGATTGTATCGCTGCGCGTAGAGGACCGCCTGGGAAAGCCGATCCTCCAGCAAAGCGCGATTGGGCAGGCCGGTCAGCGCATCATGGTTGGCCATGAAGTGGATCTGGTCTTCCGCCAGTTTGCGCTCGATCGCGATGCCGGCAATGTGTGTGGTGAACTCGATCAGGCGGGTCTCGGCATGGGTGGGTTCGCGCACGGTCATCGAATACATGGCAAAGGCGCCCAACACGACGCCCCGATGCGACAGGATCGGGGTTGACCAGCACGAACGATAGCCATGGGGTGCCGCCAGTTCGCGGTAATCGTCCCAAAGCGGATCCTGCAGAATATCGGTAACAATGACCGCTTCCCGCCGGTAGATGGCGGTTCCGCAGGATCCCACCTTGGGACCGATGGCCGCCCGATCGATGGCGCTCGTATAGGCTTTCGCCAGGCCCGGCGCCGCACCGTGACGCAAATGAATGCCGTCCTTGTCGAGCAGCAGGACGGAACCGAATATCCCCTTCAACTGAGCCTCGACGAAGCGCATGAGGCGGTCGAGCACGTCCTCCAGCGGCGCGCTCGTGGCAATCATTTCGAGGATCTGCGCCTGCCCGCTGCGAAGGACATCCGCCTGCTTGCGGGCGGTGATGTCGTGGGCGATGCCAACCAGGCCGAAGATTTCATTTTGGCGATTGCGCAACGGCACCTTCGTCGACGAAAGCCATTTGCCGTTCCCCGACGCATCGACGACAAACTCTTCCGCGTCGATCATTGGTTGTCCGCTCTTGAGCAGGCGCTGCTCGACCAGGCGAAATTTCCGCGCAACTTCCGGGGGGTGGAGATCAAAATCGGTCAAACCGATCATGTCGCTGGTCTTGTTGCGGCCGCTATCGGTCGCAAGGGCGCTGTTGACCACGACGAAACGGCTTTGCGTATCCTTGACCCAGAGATAATCGGGCACCCAGTCGATCAGCGCCTGCAGCGAAATGCGCTCGTCGACGATCTGCCGATTGGCGAGGAGTTCAGTGATGTCCTCATGCGTGGCGATCCAACTGCCATCGGGCATGGGCTGGTTACGGATCTGGATTGTGCGACCATCGACAAGTTTGGCGGTCCAGAGCCGCGAAGCCTTGCCCGAATTGATCGAGCGAGCCGTTGCGAGATAGGTGTCGGCGGCCGTCGCCGCCGTGCCGGCGGCAACGCGGCGTTCGACTATTTCGCTCAGTGTCACGCCAGGCCGCAATTCCTCGGGCGCAATGCGGTAGATTTCCGCATAGCGCCGGTTGCTCAGGATCAGGCGTTCATCGGCATCGAAAAAGCAGATGCCTTGCGAAATATTCTCGATCGCAGTCTCGAAGCGCAGGGTCTGCCCTTCGAGACCCGCAATGGTCGTGCGAAGTTCTCCCTCGAGCGTATCGTAGGAAACGTCAGCCAGTCTTGCCAATGCGGCTACGCCCACCGGCCCGCGCGCCCCGACGGATCTTCTGGATGACTTCGTGACCAAACAGACCTCCTCCGGTTTGGCACCTGAAACAAGAAAGGGCCTCTGTCGTGCCAGACGAAAGTCGACTGACAATGTTACAGATGTGCTAATTCAAGATGAACTGTAACGGAATTGGAGGCGTCAGCAACCAGATACCAAAGGTGCAAATGTCATTTCAAATCAACTTCCAACGGCTCATTATCGATATTCTTTTGCACACGCGGGTTTTGACGATCATCCGAGCAACAATCATCAGGGGCAACCAGCTTGCTGCCAGCGCTACCGGCGCCCGCCTCAATCCATATGCGCGGCAGGAGCGGCCGCGCCGGCCGGAGCGGTCTTCGGCTTGCGCAGCAGGAAGACAAACGGAATGGCAACCAGCGTCATCACCATCAGCAGTTTGAAGTCGTTGACGTAGGAGATCATCATCGCCTGGATGTTGACCATGCGGTCCACCTGCGAAAGTGCCGTCGGATCGCCGCCTGCTGCCGCCGGCGAGGCCGCCCACAAATTGGGGTTGAACGGGTTGATGAAAGCCGACAGTTCGGTGTGATTGACCTGCGTGTTGCGCACCATGAGCACCGTCACCACCGACACGCCGATCGACGAACCGAGATTTCGAACTAGGCTGAACAGGGCCGTGGCGTCGGTGCGGAAGCGCACGTCGAGCGTGGCGAAGGCCACCGTCGACAGCGGCACGAACACCATGCCCATGCCGAGGCCCTGGATGACGCCGGAGCTAAGGATCAGCCAATTGTCCATCTGCGGCGTGAAGGAGGACATGGTGTAGAGCGACTGCGCGGTGAGCAGAAAGCCGATGACGACGAGGATCCGGGCGTCGATCCTGCTCATGAGCCGCCCAACGACAAGCATCGAAATCATCGTGCCGACACCGCGCGGCCCCAGGACGACGCCGATGGTCACGGTCGGATAGCCGAAGATGGTCGACAGCATCGGCGGCAGCAGCGACATCGAGGCCAGGATCAGCACGCCCATGACGAAGATGAAGGCCAGACCGGTGACGAAATTGCGGTCGAGGAAGATCTTGGGGTCGATGAAAGGACGTTCCGCCGTCAGTGTGTGGATGATGAACACCCAGAAGCCGGTGATCGAAAGAGCAAGCTCGATCCAGATTTCGACCGAGGAAAACCAGTCGACCTCGCCGCCGCGGTCGAGCAGCAGCTGCAGTGCGCCGACGCCGAGCGAAATCATGGCGAAACCGAAGAAATCGAAGCTGCGTATCCGCCGGGCAATGACCGGCAAATAGGCTGCCATGCCGAGGAAGGCGATGATGCCGACCGGCAAATTGATGAAGAACACCCAGCGCCAGTTGAAATTCTCGGTCAGCCAACCGCCCAGCGTCGGACCCAGGATCGGCCCCAGCATGATGCCGGCGCCCCAGATGGCCATCGCCTGGCCGTGGCGTTCCCTGGGGTTGATGTCGAGCAGGAAGGTCTGCGACAGCGGCACGATGGCTGCGCCGAACACGCCCTGCATCAGCCGGAAGAACACAATGCTCTCCAGGCTCCAGGCAATGCCGCACAGCATCGAGAACACGGTGAAGCCGACAACCGCCGCCAGGAACAGTTCCTTGCGGCCGAAGCGGTCGGCCAGCCAGCCGGTCACCGGCGTCATGATCGCGGCGGCAACGATGTAGGAGGTCAACACCCAGTTGATGTTGTCGGGCGACGCGCCGAGGTCGCCGGTCATGGTCGGCAGCGCGACATTGGCGATCGTGGTGTCGAGCGCCTGCATCACCGTCGCCAGCATCAGCGCCACGGTGATCAGGCCGCGATGCGGCACTTCCTTGAAAGGTTCTGGTGTGGTCATGATGCGGAACTTCCGACAGGTAACAAAAACGTGTACATTAGGTTTCCGGGCGGCGAGGCCTTCTCTGGTGAAGAGACCCTCATCGCGGTGGGACGCGATCTATCGATGTGGGGGTTACATCGATCGATGGTCTCGACACATCAGGCGCTTGCCGCCCGGAAATCCAAGGTCCGAAGGATGGGCGCCGAGATGGTCCAGGTTGTGGGCAGGCCGCGATGCGGCCCGGTCCAATCCACCCCTCGTTCAACCTGCCGTCGGACCGATCCTGTCATCTCAACTTCACCTCGCCTGCGGCGGGCGTTCTGCCGGGCCGTGATCCTGCTTTTCGAGATCACGGTCCATTCACAGTCTATTGTGCTTCGCCTGCGGTGGCGTGGCCGAAGATAGCGGGGAACCCGCGGGCAACGCCGGTATCCACCGTAACCGAGGCGCTCATACCGGTGCGCAGCGCCATTTTGGCGTCGGCATCGGTCAGCTCCAGGCGCACCGGAATGCGCTGCGTGACCTTGACCCAGTTGCCGGTGGCGTTTTGAGCTGGCAGCAGCGAAAACTCCGCGCCGGTGCCGGCGCCGATCGCCTTGACGGTGGCCTCGAAAGTTCTGCCCGGATAGGTGTCGACGACGATCTCGGCCTTCTGGCCAGGCTTCATGTGGGTAAGCTGGGTTTCCTTGAAATTGGCATCGATCCAGGTGTCGCCGGTCTCGACCAACGCAAACAGCGGCGTGCCGGAACCGACATACTGGCCGACCTTGAACGAGGAGGCCTGGCTGATGACGCCGTCGGCCGGCGCCTTGACCGTGGTCTGCGCCAGATCGTAGGCGGCCTTGTCGCGCGCGGCGAGTGCGGCCATCACCGTCGGATGCTTGTCGGTCTCGATATCGGGATTGCCGGCGAGAGCCGCCTTGGCGCTGATGATGCCTTGCTCGGCAACGGCCAGTTGCTGCCTGGCCTTGTCGAGATCGTTCTTGGCCTCGTCCAGCGACGATTTGGCGTTGATGCCCTTCTGGGCAAGGTCGGCGGCGCGGTCATACTGCGACTGCGCGTAGTCGACCTGGCTGGCATCGGACTTTTCCTGCGCCAGCGCCTGGCTGTAGGCGGCGCGCAGCTGTTCGATACCGACGCGTGCGACTGCGACAGCCGCGTCGGCCTGCGCCAACGCGATCCGGTAGGGCTCGGGGTCGACGGCAAACAGCACATCGCCCTGCTTGACCTGCTGATTGTCCGAGATGCCGACCTGAACGATGCGGCCGGCCGTGTCCGAGGCGATCGACACCTTGGCCTGCTGCAAATTGGCGTTTTCGGTCTCCTGATAGCGGCCGCCGGTCACCCAGACGTAGCCCCCGCCAATGGCCAGTGCCGCCGGCAGGGCGACCATCAGCAGCAAGCGGCCGATGCGGCGCTTCTTGACCGGAGCCGGAGCGGGTTGAACCGGGGGAGCCACCGCGACAGGTGCTGCGGCCGGCTGTGCAGGCGCTTCGGCAGCAGGCTGTGCCGGCGTCTCGATCTTGGTTACATTCTCGTCTAGCTTGGCTGCCGCGTTCATGCTGCTGCCCCTTCCGTACTCTTCAAGGACGACGTCTCGCCGTCCGCCAGGTTTTGCACGATGGTGTCCAGCGCCCGGATCAGGACGCGGCGGTCGTCCGGCGAAACGCCGACCAGCGATTCCTCATAAACTTCGCCGGCAAGGCTTTTGACCTCGGCATAGGCCGCGTTCGCCTTGGCTGTCGGGAAGATCATGCGCACGCGCCGGTCAGTTG
Source organism: Mesorhizobium sp. C264A (assembly GCF_040324515.1). Classification (NCBI taxonomy): domain Bacteria; kingdom Pseudomonadati; phylum Pseudomonadota; class Alphaproteobacteria; order Hyphomicrobiales; family Phyllobacteriaceae; genus Mesorhizobium; species Mesorhizobium sp. C264A. Next base: position 2,661,588 of record NZ_JAMYVY010000001.1, read on the forward strand.
CATCGGAGCGCCGTTCGATCCAGCCGCCCTCCTCCATCCGGTCGACGAGGCGTGAAACGCTGATCGGCTCGATTTCGAGAAGTTCGGCGAGGCGAGCCTGGGCGACGCCGGCCTCCTTGGCGACGCGAACCAGAAGCCGCCATTGTGCCGAGGAAAGGCCAAGACCGCTGGCGCGCGCCTCGAAGCGCTTGCGCATGAGGCGCTGCACGTCGTGGATCAAAAAGCCCAATCTATCTATGCCGTCGGAAACCATGAGCGGTATATATTATAAGCGTGCTTACCATTCAAGGCGCCGCATTGCACCAGAGCCGAAAAAGAGGGATGGCAGCCATGCAGATGCGGTCATGGCACAGTCAATAACGGTTGCGGATGACCTCCCGACCGTGACGTGAATTGCCGTCGAGAACGCCGCGAGGAGAAAGGTCGTCATGCGCGTCCCCGCCACTGGCACACCTAGGCTTTCGGCGGCATTTTCGCCGGCGGGGAAGGCATCGAGCCGGCGGTGGTTCCACAGGGCATAGGCAAGGATGGTGCCCGCACCCAGCGCGCCCAGATATTGTCCCAGCGAGCCAGGCCGAGGCCGCCCAGCAGCGGCTTTCCACGATGGTGACCTGCCACAGTCGACCAGCGCCCTTCGATTTTACGACAGGCGCAATTTCGATCAAACTGGCCTCGCAAAAAGCCGGCAGCATGGAGTGGCCAAATGAGAGGAGACTCATGAACCCGACCGAGAAAGCGCTGTGGTTTGTCGAGAGCCATTTGCCGGAAGCGATCTCGCTTGAGGATGTCGCGCAAAGCAGCGGCGTCTCGCGCTTTCATGTGACGCGCGCCTTTGGCGCCGCCACCGGCCGTTCGGTGATGGGCTATATGCGCGCGCGCCGGCTGACCGAAGCGGCGCGCAAGCTGGCTTCCTGCGCGCCCGACATCCTCGCTGTCGCGCTCGATGCCGGCTACGCCTCGCACGAAGCCTTCACCCGCGCCTTCCGCGATCAGTTCGGCACGACGCCGGAACTGGTGCGCGCGCAGGGCAGCCTCAGCAATCTCGACCTGGTGGAGCCGATCCTGATGGACCAGTCCTTCCTCGCCTCACTGCCGCCGCCGCGCTTCGAGACCGGCCGTCCCTTCCTCATTGCCGGCCTCGGCGAGCGCTACAGCTGGAGACCAGCGCGGCCATTCCGATGCAGTGGCAGCGCTTCGGTCCCTTTATCGGCAACATCCCGGGCGAGACCGGCGACGTCGCCTATGGCGTCTGCGTCAATGGCGACGATGCCGGCAATTTCGACTATATCGCCGGGGTCGAAGTTTCGGATTTCTCGGACCTGCCGAAGGAGCTTTCGCGGGTGCGGGTGCCGGCGCAGAAATACGCCGTGTTCACCCATGCCGAGCACATCTCCACCATCCGCCGCACCGTCAACACGATCTGGAACAAATGGCTGCCGGCCTCGGGGCACGATATAGCCGACGGCCCCGAATTCGAGCGCTACGGCCCGGAGTTCGATCCGCGCAGCGGCAATGGCGGGCTGGAGATATGGGTCCCGGTGGCCTGAACGCCGCTACAACTCCAGGTTCCAGTTCTGGCCGACCAGATCCTTGCCGAAGGCGTGATGGCGCTCTTCGTCCACCAGCCTGAAGCCGGCACTCTCGTAGATGTGGCGGGCGGCGGTCAGGATGTCGTTGGTCCATAGGGTCAGCGTCTTGTAGCCCTTAGCACGAGCAAAGCCGATGCACTCCTGAACCAGCCGCTTGCCGATGCCGAGGCCGCGCGCCGATGGTTCGACATGGAGCAGGCGCAGCTTCGCCACCGCGTCGGATTTGCGCACGACGAAGACCGAGCCGACCACCTCCCCTTGCCGTTCGGCAATCCAGCTGCGTTCCCATTCTGGATCGAAGGATTTTACGAAGGCGCCGAGGATTTCGGCGACCAGCGCCTCGTAGGTTTCGTCCCAGCCATAGTCCTGTGCGTAGATCTGTCCTTGGCGGCGCACCACCCAGCCGATGTCGCCGACCTGCAAGGGGCGCAGCATATACGGCACTTTGGACTCCGGGCTGTCGCCCAGGAGTTGCTGCACCGTCTGCATGGCCTTGACCAGCCGGTCCTGTTCGGCAGCAGGAAGCCGCTCCAGCAAGGCCGCGACCTGGTCGTGCGAAGCCCGGTTCAGCGGCGCGAAGGCCTGCCGCCCCACCGGCGTCAGCGTGATCGACGACTGCCGCGCATCCGACGCCAGCGGCGCGCGCGCAATCAGCTGCAGGTGCTCGAACTTCTTCAGGAGCCGGCTGACGTAACCGGCGTCGAGGCCGAGATCGCGGATGAGATCGCTGGCGGTCAGGCCATCGCGATGCGCCAGTTCGTAGAGCACCCGCGCCTCGGTCAGCGAGAAGGCGCTTTTCAGCAGGCCTTCGTCGAGCAGACCTATCTGGCGGGTGTAGAAGCGGTTGAAAGCCCGCACCGCGTCGATGCGTTCCTTGCCGGGTTGATGATGGATCGTCATGGGAAGCCTCCTGCCCATCAACGATCGGTCATTTATTTGACTTAGTCAAGTATCGAGGAGATGCTCCCCCGGTCGTGTCTCAGGCGATGGCGCGGCGGCGCCGTGCGATCAGGACGAACAGGCCGAGCAGCACAACGCTGGCCGCAGCACTGGCGGCGGCAAATTCCGGCACCGGCCGAAAATCCTTGCCGTCGATCAGCAGCGATGCCGCGACCGGGCCGATCGCCAGACCGAAAAGCTGGGCCGCCGGCACCAGAAGCACGGCCGTGCGCGTCTCGTCGGCGGTGATCGCCAGCCGGATCTGATAGGGCACGATGAACAGAAGGATGAAGCCCATGATCAAGGCCGCGACCCAGAAAACCGTCAGGCCGGGGCTGCCGGCGAGCATCACGGAACTGGCGACGGCGACCACGCCGATCGCCACGATGGCGAAGCGGTAATCGATGCGCGCCTCGAAGACGGTAGCCGTCATTGCGCCCAGCACCTGCAATGCGAGGTTGGCCGAGACGATCAGGCCGACGGTGCGGCCATCGATGCCGTATTGTGCGCCAAGTGGCTCGAGAAACGCCCAGACCGAGCCGAAGAACATGAAGTAGCAGAAGACGCTCAGCAAAGCGGCAAGCGAAGGAACGGTCAGCACATTGCTGAACTGTTCCTCCTTGGGCAGGTCGGCATAGCTATCCGGGACGATGAAGGCGACGGCCACCGAGGCGATGCAGACGACGGCAAGAACGATGAAGCCGCCCGCCGATCCGGCGGCCGGGATGACGTAAAGCGCCAGCAGCAGGGCAAGGGCGCATTGCGCCAGGGTCTGAAGGGTGACGAAGAAGCCGCCGATGCGCTCGGCCCGGCGTGAACGGGCGATCAGTTCCGTGGCGACCGCCACCAGCCCACCCTCGGCGAGGCCTGCCACCGCGCGGGCGGCAATCAGCGAGGTCGAGGTCAGCGCATAGGCGGTCGCCCCGTTCGCCAGCGCCAGCAAGAGCAGAAGGACGGCACTTTTCAAGCGCATATTGTGGGCGGACAGCATCATGGCGATGGCCGCCGATCCGATGCCGATCGCGATCATCTCCGCCGTGGCGACCAGCGCGAGTTCGTCACCGCTGACATGCCCTTCGGTGTAGAGCGCGCCGAGAAGCACCGGCTGCAGCCCGAGAATGAGCAGCCCGACCGAGCCGATCCACAATGCCGAGGCGAGTTGCGCCCCAGTGGGGTTGCCGACCAGCCAGTCGCCGTTCCCGGCATCCGCGTTACCAGCAGAAGTCACGGTCGCCTCCCAACGTCCTTGCCTGACGGCAAAAAAACTGACAGTCTGTCAGCATTTAGAAACTGATACTCGATCATATTCGTTTGTCAATCAGTAGCGGGACTTGGCACCAACAAGGCTGGGGATGGTCTTGGCGATCGAATGGTCTGGGCGATCGAGAGGATGGCGGCATGAACGAAGCAGTGCAGATGACGACCGAACCGAGGCGCAGGCCCAAACAGGAGCGCAGCCGCGAGCGCATCGACGCCATCCTGTCGACGACCATGCGGCTGATCGGCGAGAAAGGCATCGACGCCGTCACCATGAAGGAAGTCGGCGCACAGGCCGGCGGGCCGATCGCCACCGTCTATCATTACTTCCCCAACAAGTCGGCGATCCTGGCGATGCTCTACGAGCGATTCTCCGAAGTGAGCCGCGCCCGGCTTGCCGCGATCGTTGCCGAGGTCGGCGGGCTGAGCGACGTTATCGCTGCGGCCGACCGGCTGCTCGACGACTACTATGAGCGCGTCGCCGGCGACCCCGCCATTCAGGACCTGCAAAACGCCATCCAGGCTGACAAGGCGCTGAAGAATCTCGACATCGCCGAAACCCGGCGCCAGGCGACGATGTTCTGCGACCATGTCGGCCCCTTTCTCGCGCCGGAGCGACGCAATGAGTTCGGCCGTATGGTTTTCCTGATCTTCCAGCTGGCCGGCAGCGTCGTGCGCATGGCGCTGACCCAGAACCAGGAGGAAAGCCGCCACACCATCGAGGACTACCGGTCGATCATCCATACGCAGTTGGGACTGTTTCTCTAGCGCCCGATTCGACCCCGTCCGGTCTGGTGGATGAGGTTTTCGAAGCCGTCGGCCAGGTTGGCTGTGCCGGCGGCAACAATCTTCGACAGGTTCCTGGCGCGACCTGGGGTCTTGTTGGCATCGAGCAGCACGGCCCTGCCCTCATGCACGACAAAGTCGAACTTGCCATAGTCGAAGCCCAGCTTCCGACGCAAGGCGCGCAATTCGTCGGGAACCGCAACCGGCTGCCGGCGGATGGTGTCGTCGCCCTTGACCAGGCGCTGCGGCGAGACATAGCGGGTGCAGCGCTCCCGATCGCCGCAGAAAATCCAGAACCGCGCCGCAAACCCGTCGGGCTCGATTTCGGGAATGAATTTTTCCACGATCAGGTCGGCACGCCTGAAAATCTCCGGCGCCACATCGGCCAGCGAGGCATGCACCTGATAGCGGTCGAAGGTCTGCGCGCCCGGGAAAGGCACTGCCTTGCCGGCGCGAACGGATTTTCGGTTGAGCTGCTCCTCGGGCGTCCCCCAATGATTGAGGTTGCTCTTGACGATGACCTGGCCGCTCCAGTTGGCACCCTCCTCGAGGATTGCACCGCTGATGCGGCGCTTGGAAATGTCGGTTGCACCAAGATTGAGACAAATCGGAAATCCGCGCGCGTAGTCGACATAGTCCGATGGCGTCACTGTCGCGTCGACATGCAGGACGGCAATATCGGCGTTATGACTTGCCGAGGGTCCACGCATGATCTGCACGGAGTGACCGCGCCGTTTCAGCTCCGCCAGGACGTCGAACAGCATGTAGGGGCTGTCCTGGCGCAGCAGGAGGCCCCGCCGGCTCTGGAAGCGGTCAAATTCATGCGTTATGACGGCAATGCGGGCCATGGCCTTTCCTGCATGAGGTAACTCGCAAGGCAACCAACAGCCTGGAAGGAAATATGTCCAGCCTTTCCCCAAACCTTTCCGCATGACTGAGCATTGGGACGCAATTCGCCGTCATTGGCGGCTTCTCGGGTCGCCGCTGTGTCCGCCCCCGGAAGCTGTCGCCGCCTATGAGCGCGAACTTAGCCTGCAATCAGTCGATGTGGTGCTGCTCGGGGTCACGCCGGAGCTTGCCGCCCTCGGAAGGACCATGCTCGCGATCGACGAGTCCACTGCCATGATATCGGGCATCTGGCCGGGCGATACCGCCTCACGCAAGGCGGTGATCGGCAACTGGCTGGAGTTGCCGCTGGGCGACGAAAGCGCCGGGGCGGTGATCGGCGACGGCTGCCTGTCGGCGCTGGACTCCTCGGTTGCACGGCAGGCGCTGCTTGCCGAGATCGCGCGTGTGCTGAAGTCCGATGGGCGGGCTGCATTGCGCGCCTATGCAAGCCCTCAGGTGCCGGAGGATCTGCAGGAGGTCCGGGCGCTGACGCTGTCCGGTGGTGTCGCGACCTTCCACGAACTCAAATGGCGCATTGCCATGGCTTGTGCCGGCGGCGATCCCGACCGCGCCATTCCGGTGCGGGCGATCCTCGACGCCTTCGATGCGCTGTTTGCCGACCGGGAGGCCCTTGCCGCGACGACCGGATGGGAGATGCCGGTCATCGGCACCATCGATGTCTATGCGAATTCGCAGACTGTCTACAGTTTCGCCCCGGCGGCGACGCTGGTCGAAGAGGCGAGCCGGTTTTTTGACAGTGTCCGCCTCGCGCCGACAGGGACCTATGGGCTGGCTGAACGCTGTCCGCTTCTGGTGCTTAAATCGCCGCGGCGCCGGTAGGGTCTGCCGTCGGATCGCGGCACGGCTCCAATTGGCACAATTGTGCTCACCGTTCGCCTTGACTCTCGAAAGCCACGCGCTTATTTCAGCGCACGTTAGCACTCTCCCCAGGTGAGTGCTAACGCACATCCGGCACCGCCGGATCGAGGAACAGCTCTCACCGTTCTCATTCGAGGAAGAAAAAATGGCAAAGTCGAAGTTCCGCCCGCTTCATGACCGCGTGGTCGTACGCCGGGTCGAATCCGAATCCAAGACCGCCGGCGGGATCATCATCCCGGATACGGCAAAGGAAAAGCCGCAGGAAGGCGAGATCATCGCCGTCGGCTCCGGCGCTCGCGACGAAGCCGGCAAGCTGGTCCCGCTGGACGTCAAGGCCGGCGACCGCATCCTGTTCGGCAAGTGGTCGGGCACCGAAGTCAAGCTCAATGGCGAAGACCTTCTGATCATGAAGGAATCCGACATTATGGGCATCATCGGCTGATCATCGGCCTCACCGTCAACTAATTTCGGGCTTGATCGCAAGCCCCCTGCCAGGAGCTAAAAAATGGCTGCTAAAGACGTAAAATTCTCCCGCGACGCCCGCGAGCGCATGCTGCGCGGCGTCAACATCCTCGCCGACGCAGTGAAGGTCACGCTCGGCCCCAAGGGCCGCAACGTCGTCATCGACAAGTCGTTCGGCGCACCGCGCATCACCAAGGACGGCGTCACCGTCGCCAAGGAAATCGAGCTTGAAGACAAGTTCGAAAACATGGGCGCGCAGATGGTCCGCGAAGTTGCTTCGAAGACCAACGACATCGCCGGCGACGGCACCACGACCGCGACCGTTCTGGCGCAGTCGATCGTCCAGGAAGGCCACAAGGCCGTTGCCGCCGGCATGAACCCGATGGATCTGAAGCGCGGCATCGACCTGGCCGTGACCGAAGTCGTCGCGGCTCTCGGCAAGGCTGCCAAGAAGATCAAGACCTCCGAGGAAGTTGCCCAGGTCGGCACGATCTCGGCCAATGGCGACGAGTCGGTCGGCGCCATGATCGCCGAAGCGATGCAGAAGGTCGGCAATGAAGGCGTCATCACGGTTGAAGAAGCCAAGACCGCCGAGACCGAGCTGGAAGTCGTCGAAGGCATGCAGTTCGACCGCGGCTATCTCTCGCCCTACTTCGTCACCAACGCCGACAAGATGGTTGCCGAGCTCGAGGACGTCTACATCCTCCTGCACGAGAAGAAGCTGTCCAACCTCCAGGCCATGCTGCCGGTTCTCGAAGCTGTCGTGCAGACCTCCAAGCCGCTGCTCATCATCTCGGAAGACGTCGAAGGCGAGGCTCTGGCCACGCTGGTCGTCAACAAACTGCGTGGCGGCCTGAAGATCGCCGCCGTCAAGGCGCCGGGCTTCGGTGATCGCCGCAAGGCCATGCTGGAAGACATCGCCATCCTAACCGGTGGCCAGGTCATCTCGGAAGACCTCGGCATCAAGCTCGAGAATGTCGGCCTCAACATGCTCGGCCGCGCCAAGAAGGTGTCGATCTCCAAGGAGAACACCACCATCGTCGACGGCGCCGGCAAGAAGGCCGAGATCCAGGGCCGCGTTGCCCAGATCAAGCAGCAGATCGAAGAGACCACGTCGGACTACGACAAGGAGAAGCTGCAGGAACGTCTGGCGAAGCTCGCCGGCGGCGTTGCGGTGATCCGTGTCGGCGGCGCGACGGAAGTCGAAGTCAAGGAAAAGAAGGACCGCGTCGATGACGCCCTCAACGCGACCCGCGCGGCCGTGGAAGAAGGCATCGTTGCAGGCGGCGGCGTCGCTCTCCTGCGCGCTTCAGCCAACATCAAGGTCACCGGCGTCAATGCCGACCAGGCTGCCGGAATCAACATCGTTCGCCGTGCACTGCAGGCTCCGGCCCGTCAGATCGCTTCGAACGCAGGTGCTGAAGCTTCGATCGTTGCCGGCAAGATCCTCGACAACAAGGGCGCGACCTACGGCTACAACGCCCAGACCGGCGAGTATGGCGACATGATCGCCATGGGCATCGTCGACCCGGTCAAGGTCGTTCGCACCGCTCTCCAGGACGCGGCCTCGGTCGCCGGCCTGCTCGTCACCACCGAAGCCATGATCGCGGAGGCTCCCAAGAAGGAGTCGGCTGGCGGCGGCATGCCTGGCGGCATGGGCGGCGGCGGCATGGGCGGCATGGGCGGCATGGATTTCTAATCCAAGCTATCCGGCTTATGCATACGGAAAGGGCGCCGAGAGGCGCCCTTTTTATTTTGGAAAGCGGATGATTAGGCGGCGCTGTCCGCCTGCCGCGCAACCTTGCCTGCAAGCACCGCCTGCTCGACAAGCGCCGCCACCTCGTCGGCCACCACCAGCACCGGGCCACGATCGCGGGTGGCCCTCGCAATCACCATCAGCCCTTCCAGCGAGGATTCGACCAGCAGTGCCAGGGCATGCGCCCGGCGTTCGGGCACTCCTGCCCTGACAAAGGCCTGTCGCAGCAAGCCGATCCATTGCTCGAAAGCCGATCGGCAGAGTTCCGCCAGTTCCGGCACATCGGTGGGTGAATCCAGCACCACCGGCGCGATGGGGCAACCCAGCGAAAAATCATTGTCCTCCAGCATGCGCCCGACCGACTGGTAGATGTGATGGACGGCCACTGCAGGATCGCTCTCGGCTGCCAGTGCTTCGCCCAGCCTTTTCGTGACGTCGGCAACGCTGTTGCGCGTCACCTCGATGACCAGTTGGTCCTTGCCGCCTGGGAAATGAAAATAGAGCGAGCCGCGCGGCGCCCCGCTGGCGCCCAGAATGTCGTTGAGCGAGGTGCCGTGATAGCCGCGCTGCCTGAGCAACAGGCCTGTGGTCTCGAGTATGCGGGTGCGGGTGTCGTTGGCCATGTCAACCTCTGTCAGCAGTGACGCATTATAGGCCTTGCCAAGAATATGACAATCGGTCTATATAATATGTGGATCAGTCTATATACTATTAAGGAGAGTGACATGCGCAGCTACCGTCTCGAAGGGTTTGGTGGAACCGAATCCCTGGCGATGCGCGACGAGGCGCGGACGGAACCGAAACCGCATGAGATCGTGGTGCGAGTCCGCGCCGCCTCGCTCAATCGGCGCGACACGATGATCCTTGGCGGCACCTATCCCTTGCCGGCGCGGCAAGGCATCGTGCCGCTGAGCGACGGAGCCGGTGACGTCGTCGCAATCGGCGATGCCGTCACCCGTTTTGCCGTCGGCGACCGCGTCACCGGCAGCTACTTCGCCCGCTGGATCGATGGCCGCATCAATGCCGGTCTGATCGACCAGCTCGGCTGTACGCTGGACGGAATGCTGACTGAGTTTGCCGTGCTCGACGAACAATGGGCGGCGCGACTGCCCGATCATCTGAGCTGGCACGAAGCGGCGACGCTGACCTGCGCCGGCGTGACGGCCTGGAACGCGGTGACCGGGACCCGGATTCCGAAGCCTGGTCAATGGGTTCTCACCATCGGTTCGGGTGGCGTTTCGCTGTTTGCTCTGCAGTTCGCCAAGTTGCTCGGCTGCCGGGTTGTCGCCATCACATCGCGCGCGGAGAAGGCCGACAGGCTGCGGGCGCTGGGCGCCGACCTCGTTGTCTCCAGCACCGACATACCGGAATGGGGCGGCTGGGCGCGCGAGCAGACAGGCGGCATCGACCTCGTCGTCGAAACCGGCGGCCCGGCCACCTTCGCGCAGTCGCTGATTGCCAGCACGCTTTATGGACACATCGTGCTGCTGACGCTGCAGGACGCCAGTGGCAGATCGATCGAGATGCCGGCAGCGCTTTATCAGCGCAGCCTCGCCACCATCAGCCGCCTGTTCGTCGGCAGCCGCAGCAATCTCGAGGCCATGCTGCGCGCCGTGTCGCAGCATCGCCTCAAGCCCGTTGTCGACAGGGTCTTCCCCTTTGCCGAAGCCCCCGAAGCGTACCGCCACTTCCAGCAGGGCGACGTGTTCGGGAAGGTTGTCATCGACTGCGCCTGACCCAATTGCCCGCTTTTCAACCCCGAACCAGGAGAACGACCATGACCATCCGTGAAGCTTCCGCAGAATGGCAAGGCACGCTGAAGGAAGGCGGCGGTCGTCTGCGGCTTGGCAGCGGCGTCTTCGAAGGCGCCTATTCCTTTCCGTCGCGGTTCGAGAACGGTCCGGGCACCAATCCCGAAGAGCTGATCGGGGCAGCACATGCCGGCTGCTTCTCGATGGCGCTGACCTTCATCCTCGGCCAGGAAGGCCACGTCGCCCGCACCATCCGCACCGTCGCCAAGGTGCATCTCGGCGCGACCGCCGCCGGGCCGACGATCACCCGCATCGAGCTCGAAACGGAGGCGGAGGTCACGGATCTCGCCGAAGACGAGTTCGAACGCCTGGCGCAGTCGGCCAAGGCGACTTGCCTCGTCTCGCGCGCCTTGGCCGGCGTGCCTCAGATCACCCTAAAGGCCGTGCTGGTCAAAGCCGTCAAAGATCAATGAAACCGGGAGAATATGATGAAACAGGAGCTTATCATGGACGCAGCCGGGAATGATTTGTCCCGGCAGACGGCCGAGATCATGCATCGCTTCAACGATGTGTTCCAGCTGCACGATCCGTCCGCGCTTGCCGAGTTGGTGGCGCAGGATTGCGTTATCGAAAACACCGTGCCGGCGCCGGACGGCGCCCGCCATGCCGGCAAAGAGGCGTGCATTGACCTATGGTCGGCGATCGCTACCCAGCCCGGCACGCGCTTCGACCTCGAGGAAACCTTCGTCGCCGGCGAACGGGCGACGATCCGCTGGCGCTACTTCATGGCCGACGGCAACTCCATCCGCGGCGTCAACCTGATGCGTGTCGCGGACGGGCTGATCGTCGAGGCGATGGGTTACGTCAAGGGATAGAAGCGTTGCCCGATACGGCACTACCGTTCCCAGCCCGGAATCTCGCTCAAGTCGAGTTTCCGGGCCGGTTTTCTGGTCACTGGATGACGCGGTGCAGCTTCACCGTGGTGCTGGGACTGTTCTGGATGGTCTGGAAGATCACGCAATAGCGATCCGTGAGTTCGAGCAGTTGGTCGAGCTGGCTTTGGGGAGCGTCGGTGTCGATGTCGAACCGCAAGCGGATTTCCTTGAAGCCGACTGGAACACCCGCAGTCACGCCGAGCGTGCCGCGAAGATCGACGTCACCTTCCGCGGAAACTTCGGCGGACCTGATCGGAATTTCGAGCACGGCCGCCGCCGCGCGCATCGAGACACCGGCGCATGCGATCAGCGCCTCCAGCAGCATGTCGCCGGAGCACAGTTCCTGGCCGCTGCCCCCGGCCATCGGATGGATGCCGGCAAGCGCCAGCCCGCGTCCGGTCTCGACCTTGCAGGTCACGGTGGACGCGTCGGCGACGCCTTTGGCCTTCAAGGTGAGGAACGCGGCCTTCGCATCCCTGCGATAGAGATCCTTGATCGGCTCCTGCGTGGCGCGAAATGTTGCGATTTCCATGAACAATCTCCTGTCTTGAATTGTCGTTGTCAAAAATGGCGAGCAGTGGCCGGGCCTTATTCCGGCACCGCGATGCCGGAGCCGCCGAGCTCAGCCGGAAAGTCCCTGAGCTTGGGCAGCCCGTCCTTCATCGGCAGCACGGTCTCAGCGTAGTTGACGTGAACTCCAGGCGTGAATTTCACGCCTGGTATCGTTGCCGCATAGACATCGACCAGGCCGAGCGGCGGATGAACGGTCATCAGATGACCACCGCATTTCGTGCAGAACTGGCGATCGCTCATTTCGGTGTTCTCGAACCCGGACAGGAACTCCGCGCCCCCGGTGACCTTGACGTTCTGAGGCTTCCACAGCGTGAATGCGTTCACGGGAGACGCCGACCACGATCGACACGAACCGCAATGGCAATAGCCCATTGCCTCGGCGGCTCCGTGCACTTCGATTTCCACAGCGCCGCAAAAACACCCGCCCTTATGTACCGTCATGATATTTGTCCCTGGTTGGTTTCGACAGCACTCAGCGCCCACTCTCGGCAGCGCTTGAGCACCGGTGCAGGTTTAGGAGTTCTGGCCGCGAACTGAATGATACGGCGTCCGCCTCGCTTGACAGCGCGTCCGGAACTCGAAAGGGATGGCTGACCGGCTAGCCGGGTGCGGGACGAAACGGAATGGCCGGGGATGCTCTGTCTGACCTGTTGAGGACGGTACGCCTTACCGGCGCGACGTTTTTTGACATTGAGGGCCACGAGCCGTGGGCCGTCTGCTCGCCGGCGCCATCGTCCATCCTGCCGAAGATCCTGCCCGGTGCGGACCATCTGATCTCCTACCATGTGGTAACGGCCGGTCGCTGCTTCGCGCGCATCGTCGGCCAGGAAGCGATCGCGCTGGAGGCAGGCGAAGTCGTCGTCTTCACCAGGAGCGACCCGCATATTATGTCCAGCAATCCGGCGCTGCGCGCCGATCCGCCGACAGCCGACGTTCTCGACATCGCAACATCCGGCCGGATGCCGTTTTACATCAACTGCGCCGGCGACGGCGCGACCTCGGCCAGGCTGGTTTGCGGCTATCTCGCCTGTGATGCACAGCCATTCAATCCCCTGCTCGAGGCTTTGCCGCCGGTGATCAAGGCCGGAGATGCCAAAGGCGATGGCGGCTGGCTCAGCCAGTTCATCAACCTGGCTGTCACGGAGGTGGCGCAAAAGCGCGCAGGCAGTGAAACGGTGCTCACCAAACTGAGCGAACTGATGTTTGTCGACGTGTTGCGCCGTTACTTGGAATCGCTGCCGCCACAAACCACGGGATGGCTGGCTGGCCTGCGCGATCCAAACCTGGCGAGGGCACTGGCGCTGATCCACGACCGGCCGGCGCATAACTGGACGGTGGAGGCGCTGGCGAAGGACTCCGCGCTGTCGCGCAGCGTGCTCGCCGAACGCTTCACCAGGCTGGTCGGCATGCCGCCAATGCATTATCTCGCCAAATGGCGCATGCAGATCGCCTCGGAGCTGCTCAGCGCCGGCTCCAGCAACATGGCCAGCATCGCCGCTGAAATCGGCTACGAATCCGAGGCAGCGTTCAGCCGCGCCTTCAAGAAGATGATCGGCCTTCCTCCCTCGGCCTGGCGTCTAGGCATCCGGACCGGATCCGGAACCGACGAAGAGTAGGCCGATGCCTGCTAGATCCTGTTCTATCGATCAGCCAGCGCCAGCTTGGCGCCGAGCATGACAAAGGCGCCGGCGAAGGTGCGGCGCATCCAGGTCAGCACCATCGGCCGCGACACGACATGGCTGCGGATCGAGGCGGCAAAGATGCCGTAAGCGACGAAGACGACGAAGGTCAGCAGCATGAAAACGCTCGATAGCTCCAGCATCTTGGCAAATGCGTTCGGTTCGGTGGTGCTGACGAATTGCGGCAGGAAGGCAAAGAAGAAGATCGACAGCTTCGGGTTCAGGATGTTGATCAGGATACCGGAGGTGATGACCTTGGCTGCCGAGCGGGGTGCCGCGTTTTCATCGACGCTCAGGCCGCCCTTCTCCTTCAGCGTGTTCCAGGCCATGTAGAGGAGATAGGCGACGCCGAGATATTTCAGCGTCTCGAAGGCGACAGCACTTGTGTGCAGCAGCGCCGCCAGGCCGGTGATGGCGGCGGCCATATGCGGGATGATGCCAAGCGTGCAGCCGAATGCAGCAGTGATCGAGGCGCGCGCGCCTCGCGAAAGCCCGGCGCTCAGCGTGTAGAGAACGCCGGTGCCGGGCGAAGCCACAACGATCAGCGACGTCAACAGGAATTCGATGCTCATGGTTCCTCCGACGCCCTGCCCGTGGTCGAAGCTATCGGGGGATGTGGGATGAGGCAAGGTGGGCGTCGGCTAGATCGTTGGCATCTCGTGCGCCTTGCGCGCCATCAGGCAATCGTCGCCGCCAGGCATGCAGGCGTGGCAGACGTCGGGGCGGATCTCGTAGATGCCGCAGGCCGTGTGCTTGCCGATCTCGCCCGTAAGCGCCGAACAGCGCACGCCCTCGCAGCGCATCCCGGACAGGTCGGCGGACACGAACTTTTCCGGAATCCGGTCAAGTTGCGCATCGTCCTCGGTCGAAAAGCGCGGCCATTCGGCCGAGTAGGAGCAGCAGGCGCCGCAGCTCTGGCAATCGAAAACCGGCTGGTCGTCCTGTTTTGACGACCGGATATCCCTGGCGGCCAACGCGACCAGCCCAGGCGCTGCGAGATTGCGATCGGCTTGGTGCGGCAAGGCGCTATTTCTTCTTGCCTGCCTTGCCCTTGGGCGTGGCGGCTGGCGCCTCGAACAGATCGGTCGCCGACGGTTCGGCGGCCTTCGGCGCGGCAGCGGGCTTGGCCTGCTTTGCAGTGGCAGCAGCCGGCGCTGCCGGCTGGTCCTTGGTGGAAAACTTTATGGCCATGTCAGTCCTCGTCGGAAAAGCGGGATGATGGTGCGCGCGGATTGCGCAAGCGGCCGATCAGCGCCGAGACCGCTGTGATGTTCATTTCCTCGGGCGACCAGTTCCTCGCCTCGGCAATGTGGTGCGCCGCCAGTTCGCGATGCGTGCTGCCGCTATAGGCGGCATCCTGGTAGGTCACGCGCTCCTGGGTCTTTTTGTCCTCGCGGACATATTCGACCAGATAGTTCGGGGCTTCGGCACGGCCGCGCACGCCGACGCGCACCTGGGCATCGCCATGCGCGCGCTTGCAGCGCTCGAGCTTTTCCAGCACACGGCGGACATATTCGACCGGCTTGTCCAGGCCCGGGACCATGGACGCTATGGTCGCATCGGCATCGATCGGCGTCGGCGGTACGCGCTTGGTGGCCATCAGCGTTTGCCTGCCCGCTTCGGCAGCGCCGCAAGGGCTGCGGCCGCTGCCATGTCGTCGGCTTCCTTTTCCTTGCGCAGTTCGCGCAAGCGCGCGGTCTTGGCTTCGCGCGCCTCGCTGACGGCATCACGCTCGGACAGGATGCGGTTGAGTGACATCGACTGGGTTTGCGTCTTGCTGAACAGCGAGCCGGCCTGGTCGGCGGTCTTGGATTGAGTGGTCAAAACTTTCTCCTGTCGGGAGCCTGGTGCCGATAAAGCGAGAGCGGTCTTCGATTACGACCAAAGCAATACGGCAGCGGGGCAGTATGGGCGGTTCAGATTGCTGGAGCGTCCCTTAGCACGTTCCGGCCGGCGTGCGGCGCACTTTTAGCGGCACGACGCACAAAATGAAAAAGGCCAGGCACCGCCTGACCTTCCATGAAAGCGCCGCGCATCCAGTTGGATGCGCAAGGCGCTCCTTTCAGCCTTTCATCGGT
Source organism: Mesorhizobium sp. C264A (assembly GCF_040324515.1). NCBI lineage: Bacteria > Pseudomonadati > Pseudomonadota > Alphaproteobacteria > Hyphomicrobiales > Phyllobacteriaceae > Mesorhizobium > Mesorhizobium sp. C264A. The sequence continues at coordinate 2,677,160 of NZ_JAMYVY010000001.1, forward strand.
GCCAGTACATCCGTGGTCACCGGAAGGCCGAATTCCTTATCAGGCCGCCTTCAACTGGTCGGCGGACATCTTGCCCGACTTGTTGTCGCGGGTCATCTCGTAGCCGAGCTTCTGACCCTCGACGATGTCACGCATGCCGGCGCGCTCTACGGCCGAGATGTGGACGAAAACGTCGGCGGAGCCGTCGTCAGGCTGAATAAAACCAAAACCTTTGGTGGCGTTGAACCATTTCACTGTGCCGGTGGCCATGAAGAACCCTTTCCCTGGCAAATATTCGTTCACCATCGTGCGACTGCACAACAGCGTTTTGTCTCGATTTTTGATGGGGAAGTTCGTCAAAGGCGCGCATCATGCGCGGATAACAAAAGTCGGTCAAACAAATATCGACATATTTCTTATAGACTTCTCTTAGCGCCGAGTCAATTTCTGGTTTGGCCACAGCCCAAATTCAACCTGAGGATGCCTGAGGCATAAGCCTCAACTGACGAGGTGGCGGAGCGCAACGCGTTCCCAAAAAATATTCCACGCCCCGGAACCAATCGCAAGCCGGCGCGTTTCCATGGTGTCAGCAATTCAGAGAGCAATCTCGGTAATGCTGGCAAAAGGACGCCTCCCGCACATTGAACGGTGCGAGAGGCGTTCTTGTATGTGCCGTTGTCTGACACAATTCCCAAGGGAAAACCGTTTCACACTTTTCCTTAAACTTACGCTCGCCTACAGGATCGCGCTGATCAGCGGCAGGATCTCGTAGCGGAAACCGCGGCCGGAGCTCGACACCGGATCGCCGTCGGTGACCGCTCTTGCCTCGGCTTCGCTGCCGACACGCAGGATCAGCAGACCCCAAGGGCCGGCCGGGTCGGCGACCGGCCCGGCGAGGATCATGGTGCCCTCGGCAAGCTTGCCGCGCAGATAGTCGGCATGCCGGCCCATCAACTCCCTCTCCTCCTCCGTCAGGGTGAAGGCGAAGTCCGGCCGAGGCGGGATCAGCCGGCAGTGGAAGATTGTTGGCGCGGTAGTCTCACGCGGTCCATCATTGCTGGCCATCGGTCACTCACCGTGATGTCATTAGTGGTCCTATTCGTCCGGGCCGGGTTCCGGCCAAGTCTCCTTCGCTGCTTCCGCATACCAGTGCCGCATCGCCGGCGTTGCCAACACGGCGTCGACGTAGGCGCGCGTGTCGGGCGCGAGCTTGCCGCCATAGGTGTCGAAGCGGGTGACGACAGGTGCATACATGGCATCGGCCGCGGTGAAATGACCGAACAGGAAGGGGCCGCCTTTGCCGTATTGTTCCCGGCACTGGCGCCAGATCGTTTCGATGCGCGCGCGCTGCATTTCGCCTTCGGCGTCGAGCGGCTTGTGGCCCTTCGGCCGGCGCAAATTCATCGGCCAGCCATAGCGCACCTCGCGAAAGCCGGAATGCATCTCGGTCGCCACCGAGCGAGCCAAGGCGCGGGCGCCGATATCCTGCGGCCAAAGTTTTTTCTCCGGAAACAGGTCGGCCAGATATTCAAGGATGGCAAGGGTTTCCCAGACAATCCTGCCATTGTGATTCAACACTGGCACAAGGCCGGTGGGCGAGACTTTCGCCAGAGCGGCAAAAGTCTCGGGCGTGCGCAGGCGCACGAAACCTTCCTCGAACGGGATCTCCAGATGCTTCATCGCCACCCATGGCCTCAGCGACCAGGACGAAAAGCACTTGTTGGCGATGATGAGCGTAAATTCAGCCAAGGCGGTCTCCCCAAAATTTCGTCACACTAGTCACACGATACGACGCGGCAAAGCGTTTCGGCGACCATATAAGCGACCAGATGCGACGATGATCGCCGCCCAGGGAACCTAAGCCAAGCCGGCCCGTTTGCCTCCTGCGAATGAATCCCCGGAATCCCAGGAGATGCAAAGATGGTGAACAAGGATCAGGTTGCCGGCGTGGCCAAGCAGGTCAAGGGCTCGGTCAAGGAGGTCGGCGGCAAGGCGACCGGCAACAGGCAGACCCAGGCCGAAGGCACGGCCGACAAGACCGCCGGCAAGGTGCAGAAGGTCTATGGCGACGTGAAGGACAAGATCAAAAAGGCGCTCTGATTCGATCTTGCAGGCAATGAGGAAGGCGGCTCAAGGCCGCCTTTTTCTTGTCAGAGGCTGAGGCTCTTGCTGAAGGCGCTGGTGAACTTGACCCCGCCCCGGTCGCCCGCCGCCTCGCCCAGCACCACGTCCATGCCGTCCCCGGTTACCCTCACCAGCGCGAAGCCACCCATATAGGCAGCCTTCGGCTTGAACAGGTCGAGGCCATCGCTTTTGTAGATCATAGGCACTTCGTGCTGATGGCCATGGAAGATGGCGATGACATTGTAGCCCTTCAGCGCCGCCAGCATCGCCTGGCGGTCGGCCTCGCTCCACCAGTGCGGCGCGCCTGCGCCGTCATCGTCATAGGTGCGCTTGGCCGGGTCCCAGCGCTCGACCGAGAAAGTGTCCCAGCCATAGTGCTGGAACAGGATGACGGGACGGCCATCCGCCGCGTAGGTCGCCAGATCCTGCTTCAGCCACGGCAGGCTGCTCACCGCGCCATGGCCGGTGTCGCCGGCAAAGCGGTGGGTCTGGACGAGATGCAGGCCGCCCCAGTCCCAGGAATAGCAGTCGGTGTCGACATCGTATTCGGTGGCCGGCACCGGCGGCTTGAAGAACACGCCGGGGCGGTGGTTGACCTCGACATAGTCGCGCAATTCACGCCGATACCAGTCGACATGGGGCGGCGAGCCATTCTGGTCGAGATCGTGGTTGCCGAGGCCGACATAGACCGGCATGTGCACGCGGTCCGGGCCGACGCCTTGTTGATAGCGCTGGCTGAACTGCAACAGTTGCGTGCCTTCGCTGGGCTCGGTGATCTGGCCGCCGCCATCGTCGGTGATGTCGCCGCCGACAACGAGGCCGAGCGGCGCATCGATGCGGCTGCCGGCCGAACGCAGGCGGGTTGCAACGCCATCGATCTCGACTGGCCATTGCCGGCCGGCCAAGCCATTGAGAACAGCGACATTGCGCAACAGCGCGGCATCGGTCTTGCCTTCCTCCAGGCAGTTGGGGCTGAGGCCGCTCGACATGCGGCAGGCATGGACATCGGCGATGAACAGAAAGGTGGCGTCGATGGGCTGGATGCGCTTGCCGGTCTGGCCAAGCGCGGCGCGCGGCAGCATACCAGCCATGGCAAGGCCGGCTGCCTGTGCGAGGAAATTGCGACGGGAGAGGACGAGCTTGCGATTCATGACCTGAAATTCAGCACAGCCGGCGCCCCACCGTCCAGTTGCCAGGAATGGCAGGTCGACACGGCACTGTGGCTCTGGCATTTCTTGGGTCATGCTGGCGCGCAGCAAATACAAGCAGAGGGGGAGGATTTCATGAGAGCCGTTTCGATAGGCGTGGTGCTGGCTGGGTTGCTACCGGCGGCTGCGGTGCATGCCGCCGATTGTGTCGACGCAAAATCGGCCAAGGCCGGCTTCGTTCTGGAAATGCCTGGCGTCCGCAGCGAGTTTCGGCCGGTGGCCGGCGGCATGGTGTCCGTCGCCAACAACTACGAATCGCAATCGCCGCAGACACAGTTCCTGTTTGCCGGCCTGGTCGAAGTGTTTCGCGACAGCGATACCGGACGGGTGGCGACGATCCCGTTTTCCGATCTGCGAAAACTGTTTCCGCTGAAGACGGGAGCCAAGAGCACGATCGAATTCGTCGAGTTGTCGCCGAACAAGCAGCCGAAGAGCACCAAGACACTGAGCCTGGTCGTCAAGGGCAAGGAGACGTTCAGCGTCGGCAGCTGCAAATACAACGTGCTGGCGGTCACGGAGACCTTCAAGAACGGCGCCGGCGAAACGCTGGACACATTTACCGCGCTTTATGCGCCCGATCTGCAAGCGTCCCTCGCCCGGCGCTACGACGAAGGGACCAGCGCGGAATCGGTGAACGGTTACGAGACGATCAAGCCGCTTTCCAACTAGAACAGCGCAGTTCCGGCCTCAAGGTTTTCCCGGCCGCAGCAGGATCCTGCTACGCCGCTTCGCTCTGCTCGGGAATGGCGGCGTTGAGCTACCCTGAAGTTCGGCCAGGCAATCGCGCAGCACGCTGGCATCCTGTGCCGCCTTGGCCATCGACATGGCGCCGGAATAGGCGGCGATGGCGAGTGCCGCAAAGCGCTCGGGGTCGGTGCCCTGCTCCCTCCCCGACTGCTGGTCGGCTCGCACCTTGTCGGCAACCGCCTGACGCCATCCGGCAAAGATATCGTCCAGAGCGGCGCGGAAATCCGGGTCAGCGAGCGACAGTTCATGCGCCAGATTGTTGAGCGGACAGCCGCGCACGAAGCCTTGCTGCTCAAGCTCGGTCGCCACCGCCTCGAACACCGCGCGCACGCCTTCGCGCGCCGAGCCTGCCGCCCGTACAGGGTTGATCCAGGTTTCATCGAGGGCCGCTGCCACGCGCTCCTCGATCACCGCCAGAGCGAGCGCCTTCTTGGTCGGGAAATGATGATGCAGCGCGCCGCCGCTGACGCCTGCGGTCGTCATCAACTCGCCAAGAGCGGATGTATGATAGCCACGCGCCTGGAACGACGCTTCGGCGATATCGAGCACCTTGTTGCGCAGCCCTTCGGGATCGTTGGTGCGTTTTCGCGGCGGCCCTTTCGGAGCCCGAGCAATCTCTGCTGACATTTGCCAACGATAGCAGATTGACAAAACAGGACAACCGGTCTGTTTTATAAACCGGATGATCATCCTGTTTTTTGGAGACGACACAATGACCGTACCCCTGAATGCGCCTGCGACGGCAAGCCTGCTCGCTTCGCCTGTCCTCGAGTTGCGGCAGTACACGCTGAAGCCGGGCCGGCGCGAGACGCTGATCGACATCTTCGACAGTCGGTTCATCGAAGGCCAGGAACACGCCGGCATGACCATCATCGGACAGTTCCGCGACCTCGACCGCCCCGACATGTTCGTCTGGCTGCGCGGCTTCGATGGCATGGAAGCGCGGAAGCAGGCGCTCACCGCCTTCTATGACGGGCCGGTGTGGACGGCGCACCGCGACGCCGCCAATGCGACGATGATCGATTCCGACGATGTGCTGCTCTTGAAGCCGGCATGGCCAGGCGCCGGCTTCGATCTGTCAGGCGCGCAGCGAGGCGCCATGCCGGCGGAGGAAAGTTGAGCGCAGACAATCGCTTGACCGGTGTTGTTGTCATCCAGATTCATCATCTGCGGTCTGGCGCCGAAGCCGATTTCGCCGGCAATTTCGAAACGGACGCCGTTCCGGTCCTTATCGGCGCCAGCGGACGGTTGCTTGGCGCCTTCATCACCGAGCACGCTGAAAACAGCTTTCCCCGCCTGCCGGTGCGCTTGAGCGAAAACGTCTTTATCGCGGTGACGGGTTTCGACAGTCCCGAGGCGCATGCCAGTTACGAAGCCGCAGTTGCCGCTTCGCCCCAATGGCAAGCGGCCGATGTGACCTGGCGGACCGAAACCTTGCGCCTGACGCCGACGTCGCAGTCGCTGCTGCGGTAACCGGATCGGCACGCGGCCAACCGAAGTTCATACTGAGCGATAGGCCGGCGGCTTGACCGCCCTCGCCGATCGGCATTGCCTTCGTGACGCGGGCAATACAGCGAGAGCATTCGATGCGACTTGGCCTTCAATGAGACTTTCTGGCAAACGAGCACTGGTGACCGGCGGCTCAGACGGCATCGGCCTGGCGATATCGGAAGCTTTCTTGCGCGAGGGCGCCGACGTGCTGATCGTCGGCCGCGACACCAGCAAGCTCGAGACCGCCCACGAGACACTTGCGGCGGCGGGCAACGTCGGCACCCAGTCGGCCGATCTCTCGACCTCTTCCGGCATCGATGCCGTGGTCGATCGCGCGAAAGCAACCGGCCCACTCGACATCCTCGTCAACAATGCTGGGGTCGCTTATCTGGTGCCGTTCGAGTCCGTCACCGAGCACCAATTCCAGCAATCCTTCGCGCTCAATGTGACGGCGGCGTTCTTCCTTACCCAGCGGCTGCTGCCGCATCTCGGCGCCAACGCCTCCGTCATCAACATCTCGTCCTACTTCGCCGACAAGATGATCCCGAAGCGGCCGTCGAGCCTGTATTCCTTGTCCAAGGGCGCGCTGAATTCGCTGACCAAGTCGCTGGCCTTCGAGCTTGGTCCGCGCGGCATCAGGGTCAATGCGATTGCGCCCGGCACGGTCGACACCGCCATGCGGCGCAAGTCGATCGACAACCTGCCGGCGGCAGCGCAGGCCGAGCTGAAAACCTATGTCGAGCGCAGCTACCCGCTCGGCCGCATCGGCCAAACCAGCGATCTTGCCGGCATCGCCGTCTATCTGGCCAGCGACGAGGCGGCGTGGACCAGCGGCGGCATTTTCGCGATCGATGGCGGGTATACGGCGGGGTGACCGTTTGGACGGCCCTCGGCCTCGAACAAGCGGAGCACTTGACCAAACTTCCGATACCGCGTCTGTCTGCAGATTGAGCAATGCTTCAGACATTCGTGGTGCCATGCCGTCTATCGATCCACTGATCCTCTTCTACACAACGTTCTTCAGCAAACCCGTCGATATCGCGTCGATACAGTGCGAAATGCCCGGGCGGTGGACACTGGACAAACGACGGATTTCCGAGGCCGCGGCAGTCGTCTTCCATATTCCGAACTTTCGCGAAGTGGGCGATGCCTACAAATACCCTGGTCAATATTGGGTCGCCTGGTCGATGGAATGCGGCCAAAACTACAAGCGACTTGCCGACCCCAAAATCATGCGGCACTTCGATATCATCATGACGCATGAATCCCGGTCCGATGTCTGGGTACCCTACCTTCCGCGTGCGGTGTGGTGGAAAGATGCGCTGGCCAGACCAATCGTGCCGAAAACGGAAGAAGCGCCGGTCGCACTCTTCCAGTCGGCCGGCCTGAATTATAGCGGCCGTGTCGATTTGGCGAACGAACTGGCGCGCCACATCAAGATCGATTCCTATGGCCGATATCGCAACAACCGATCGGTCTCTGGCCCCGATCTGGGCTCGAAGACCAAGATCGAAACCATTGCGCGGCACAAATTCTGCCTGGCCATGGAGAACTCGATCGAGGCCGACTATGTCACCGAGAAAATCTATGACGCGTTCATGGCCGGCACGGTGCCGATCTACCTTGGCGCTCCCAATGTGGACGAGTTCGTTCCGGAGCACTCCTTTATTGACGCCAGTGCCTTCGCCAGCGCCAGCGATCTTGCAGCCTATCTCCAGCACCTGATCGCAACGCCGCAAGACTACGAGGCTTATTTCGACTGGCGCTCAAAGCCATTGCCCGACAACCTCGTCAAACGGGTGCAATCATTGGAAACACCCGCGTTCTGCAGACTGATGAGCGTCGTGCGCCAGCGTCTGGAGGCGCGGACAAGCACGCCTTCCGGACGGCGAACACTTCCGTTCGGCTATAGATCCTATCTCAGGACAAAGCTGCGCCGTTGGAGGAAAAAGGTTCCGAGCTGACGGTCCGCGATCAGGCGCGCTTTCAGCAAAATACGGAGGACAAAGAGCGTCTCTTGCGACGTCGAGACGGCTTCGACCTTGCCGCCATGCATCTTGGAAATCTCCGAGGCTATGTGGAGGCGCTCCCAGGGTGGACTTGAAATTCTCGGTTTCGCGATCCGAAGCTCGATCCAGATGCGATGCCGGATTTTGGTCGGGAAACTGAACAGAAGGACAAGTGCATAAGCTACCTCATCGCTGCTGTTGCCAGTGAGACGCCGGCACGGATGGTAGTTTGTGTGGCAGCGTCGCTCGTAGGTAGAGTAGGTAGACATGAATTGCGCATCGCTGATCCTCGGGGAAGTTTGCGTAGAGCAATCCGCCAGCTCGACATGATCTTATCGAGCTAAATCCGCAAGTTTCCGTCCACTTCATGGGATCAAGCCGCACTGAGGAGCAATTTCCTTCACACGAAAGTGGAGGGTGCAGGATCCCGAAGGGCGGCGCTACTGCTTCAACCGATTTACTGCCTGCCGGCCGCAATCTCTGCTTGAAGGCCATTGTGCAACGCGATACGCCGTTGCCGAATTCGATCGTCGGAGAGACAAGTGACCGCTGCCAGGACCAGAACCGAAACCGACACGTTCGGCCCCATCGAGGTTGCCGCCGACCGTTACTGGGGCGCGCAGGCGCAGCGTTCCCTCGGCAATTTCAGGATAGGCTGGGAAAAGCAGCCGGCCTCGATCGTGCGTGCGCTCGGCATCGTCAAGCGAGCGGCGGCGGAAGCCAATATGGAGCTGAAGCGGCTCGATCCGGAAGTCGGGAAGGCGATCATCGAGGCGGCGCAAGAGGTGATCGACGGCAAGCTCAACGACCATTTCCCGCTGGTCGTGTGGCAGACCGGCTCGGGCACGCAGTCCAACATGAACGCCAACGAGGTGATCTCTAACCGGGCGATCGAACTTCTGGGCGGCGTCATGGGCTCGAAGAAGCCGGTGCACCCCAACGACCACGTCAATATGAGCCAGTCGTCGAACGACACCTACCCGACAGCCATGCACATCGCTTGCGCCGAGCGCATCGTGCACGATCTGCTGCCGGCGCTTAGGCATCTGCACGCCGCGCTCGAGGTCAAGACAAAGGCCTTCGCCCACATCATCAAGATCGGCCGCACCCATACGCAGGACGCGACACCCCTCACGCTGGGCCAGGAATTTTCCGGCTACGCCGCGCAGGTGGCCTCTTCGATCAAGCGCATCGAGATGACGCTGCCCGGCCTGCAGGAACTGGCGCAGGGCGGCACCGCCGTCGGCACCGGCCTCAACGCGCCGGTGGGCTTTGCCGAAACGGTGGCGGCGCGCATCGCCGAAATCACCGGCATCGCCTTCGTCACCGCGCCGAACAAGTTCGAGGCGCTCGCCGCGCACGATTCCATGGTGTTCTCGCATGGCGCCATCAACGCGGCGGCCGCCGCCCTCTTCAAGATCGCCAACGACATCCGCTTCCTCGGCTCCGGCCCGCGCTCGGGCCTCGGCGAACTGTCGCTGCCGGAAAACGAGCCGGGTTCCTCGATCATGCCGGGCAAGGTCAACCCGACCCAATGCGAGGCTCTGACGCAGGTCTGCGTGCAGGTGTTCGGCAACAACGCCTCGCTGACCTTCGCCGGCAGCCAGGGCCATTTCGAGCTCAACGTCTACAACCCGCTGATGGCCTACAACTTCCTGCAGTCGGTGCAGCTGTTGGCCGACGCTTCGATCTCCTTCACCGACAATTGCGTCGTCGGCATCGAGGCGCGCGAAGACAACATCAAGGCCGCGCTCGACCGCTCGCTGATGCTGGTGACGGCGCTGGCGCCGACGATCGGGTACGACAATGCCGCCAAGATCGCCAAGACCGCGCACAAGAAGGGCACCACCTTGCGCGAGGAAGCACTGGCCACCGGGCTGGTCAGCGAGGCAGACTACGACCGGCTGGTGCGGCCGGAGGACATGACGCATCCGGGTTAAGCGATTCCAGGGGAAGTGCCTTCCTCGAAGCGCGCAGCCCTTCCTCTTTGGAATTGCGTCAACTAGAAATCCGAATTGTGTGGCGGGACAATTTGCTCCCGCCGCTGCTGGCCGCGACAAGAATTTTGCGTCGGTCGAACGATCCCGAAATGTACGTCCTGTGAACAATGTGTCGCCGGACTGGCGGCTTTGGTGAACAGTCGGCTTGGTCTATCTGACGGGACATCAACCCTTTTCGGAGAGCCACCATGTCCATCAACACTTCCGCTGCCGGCGCCGGCATCGCGTCCAACAGCTCCACCACCATCCTGCTCGGCCGCATCCTGCTCGCCGCCATCTTCCTGCTTTCCGGCTTCGGCAAGCTCACCGCCATTTCCGGCACCGCCGGCTATTTCGGCGCCATGGGCCTGCCGGTGCCGACCATAACGGCCATTGTCGTCGGCCTGATCGAATTGCTCGGCGGCCTTGCCGTGCTCGTTGGCTTTCAGACCCGCATCGCCGCCTGGGTGCTCGCGGTCTTCACCATCGCCTCGGCCTTTGTCGCCCATACCGGCTGGGCCGACCAGAACCAGATGATCCATTTCCTGAAGAACGTCGCCATCACCGGCGGCTTCCTGCTGCTGGCTTCCTCAGGCCCTGGCACCTACTCGATCGACGCCAAGCGCGGCTGAGCTTTCCCTTCCCAGGCCTGAAAAAAGCGGCGTGGAATTTTCCACGCCGCTTTTTCGTTGTCTGCCCAAGCGCACGCTCGACCCATCCCTGCTAGGATCGGTCTCGAAACAGCCGGCGGACAGACATCGGAGATGACCATGCCCCGCGATGCATTGCTTCTGATTTCCCGGCTGCTGCTCGCCGTCCTGCTCGTTCCCTCCGGCTACCACGCGCTCGCCGACATTGCCGGGACGACCGGCTATTTCGCCGGCCTCGGCATGCCATTGCCGACGCTTGCCGCCTGGGGCACCGGGCTGTTCGAGTTGATTGCCGGTCTCTTGATACTGGTCGGCTTTCAGACGCCGGTCGTTGCGATACTTCTTGCCGCTTTCTGCATCGTTGCAGGCTCCATCGGCCACTACGGCCAGGGCGGCGATGACCCGATGCTCACCTTCCTGCACCAGCAGATGCTGATGAAGGATATTGCCATCGCCGGTGGATTCCTGGCGCTAGCCATGGCCGGCGCCGGGGCCTGGTCGATCGACGGGCGCCGCGCCGCGGTCTGATATCGTCAAATATCGTCCCGGTTGAACCATCCGTGCCAGGTCGACCCCCACTCCGTCTCGGCTTCGTCGAGCCACCTCTCCCCCGATCGACGGGGTAGAGGAAGTGCGCGAGCCTATTGCCGCCAACGCTTTCCAACGAGGCTCCCTTCCTTTCCCTCCGGAGGGGGAAGGTGGCGGTGCGAAGCAGCGACGGATTGAGGAAGCCGGTCCTCGAACGCGAGGCCGACGACGACATGGTTTTGCTGTCAGGCCGCGCCTACTTCACCGACACGCTCTGCCCACCCTCGACCGCCAGCACCAGCCGGCGGTTGGTGATCCGCGCCAGTTGCGCCAGCCGTCCTGCCGGGCGTTCGCCGTAAAGATCGGAAAGTGAGGCCGGCAGCACCAGCGCCAACGTGCCATTGCCGCGGTTTTCCCATTTCAGCCGCGGCATGACGCCGGGCATGGCCGCAGTCAGCAGATAGACGACGCGCAGCACCGCCGCCAGGATGCGGGCGCGCTCGAGATAGCGCGGCGTCGCCAGGCCGCGGATTTCCGGCGCCGCATCGTTGAACACGCCTTCGTGGCGGAACAGGCCGACCAGCGCCAGGAAGGCACGGCCGGGGTGATCGACGCCAATGAAGGAGGCGTGGGCAATGATGTTGAGCGACTGCTTGCCGCGATATTCCGGGTGCGCGCGCCAGCCTATATCGGCCAGCAGACAGGCAGCGTGGCGATAGCGCGCCTCATCCTCCGTCTCGTCGATGCCGAAGGCGGCAAAGGTCTTGTCCGTCCATTCGACAAGCTCATGCGCATGGGTGACCGAGCGCGACCGCAGCCGCGCCAGTTCCTCCGAAGCGGAGACCAGCGGATCGGCCTTCTGCTCGGCAGGGTCGAGCAGCGAATAGAGAAACCCTTCGCGCACGCCCAATGCCGAGACGATGATCTTCGACGGCTGCATCGCCGCCATGATCTCCTGCAGCACGACCGCGCCATAGGGCAGCAACGAACGGCGGTTCTTCGACACACCTTCGATGCCCTTGACCTTCTCGATCTCGCCTTTCGCCACCTGCTTCAGGAAATTGGCGGCGCTTTCGACACCGATCTCATAGTGGTGCATGACGCCAAGCGGGTAGTTGGTCATTTCCATGTGCAGCCGGGCAAGGTTTCGCCAGGTGCCGCCAACGGCGTAAAAGGGCCGTCCCAGCCCGCCCTTCAACAATTTGGCGCGCGCCAGTTCGTCGCGGGTGATCTTTGCCGCCTGGGCGAGCGAATTCCTGGCCATGTCCTGCAGCCGCAGGCCACCCAGCGGCAGCGTGATGCCGTCGCCGATCGCCTCGCCATTGATGTCGATAAGCTCCAGGCTGCCGCCGCCAAGATCACCGGCAATGCCATTGGCGGGGTGGAAGCCCGAAATGACGCCAAGCGCCGAATAATGCGCCTCCTGCCGGCCAGTGAGCACGCGGATCTCGGTCTTGAGCACATCCTGGGCGCGGTGGATGAAATCGGGGCCGTTGATCGCTTCGCGGGCCGCGGCTGTTGCCAGCACAAACATGTGCTCCGCACCCGCCTGATCGGAGAGCGCGCGGAAACGGCGGAACTCCTCCATCGAGCGCGTCACCGCCTCGGGATCGAGCTTGCCGGTCGAAACGATGCCGCGGCCGAGGCCGGCCAGCATCTTTTCGTTGAACAGCAAGGTCGGCGAGCGCGCCAACCCTTCATAGACGACAAGGCGGATCGAGTTCGAGCCGATGTCGATGATGGACAGCGGCCGGCGATCCTGCAGCCGGCCTTGGGACGTTGAAATCATCAGCCGGTGTTCTTCTTGCGACGCTTAAACTGCGCGATGCGCTTGGGCGCATGCGACTTCAGCGCGTCACCCCGTCCCGACAGGCTCGGATTGGTCATGAAATATTCCTGCGCGTTGAACGGTTCCTCACCCTCCTCCAGCACGACGCGCCGGGAGGTTCCGTCAGCCAATACGTCGAAACTTTGCTGGTTGTCCATGATGTTGCCCAGCATGATCTGGCCAAGGATCTGTTCATGCACCGTCGGATTGGTGATCGGCACCATGGTCTCGACGCGGCGGTCGAGATTGCGTGGCATCAAGTCGGCCGAGGCGATGTAGACGATCGCCTCGTCCGACGGCAGGCCATGGCCGTTGCCGAAGCAATAGATGCGGCTGTGTTCGAGGAAGCGGCCGACGATCGACTTGACCCTGATGTTTTCCGACAGGCCGGGCACCTGCGGCCGCAGGCAGCAGATGCCGCGCACGACGAGATCGATCTCGACGCCGGCACGGCTGGCGTCATAGAGCGCGTCGATGATGTTGGGATCGACGAGCGCGTTCATCTTCATCCAGATGCGCGCCGGACGGCCAGCCAGCGCGTAGGCGACCTCGTCGGCAATGTGCTTGAGGATACGGCTGCGCAGCGTAAACGGCGAGATGGCGATCCGCATCTCATCGGTCGGCTCGGCATAGCCGGTGATGAAGTTGAACAGCTGGGCCACATCGCGCGCGATCGTCGGATCGGTGGTGAAGAAGGACAGGTCGGTGTAGATGCGCGCGGTCACCGGATGGTAGTTGCCGGTGCCGAGATGGACATAGTTGCGCAGCTTGCCGTCCTCGCGCCGCACTACTAGCGACATTTTCGCATGGGTTTTGAGTTCGAGGAAGCCGAACACGACCTGGACGCCGGCGCGTTCGAGGTCGCGCGCCCAGCGGATGTTGGCTTCCTCGTCGAAGCGCGCCTTGAGCTCGACCAGGGCGGTTACCGACTTGCCGGCCTCGGCCGCGTCGACCAAGGCGCGCACGATCGGGCTGTCGTTGGAGGTGCGGTAGAGCGTCTGCTTGATCGCCACCACCTCGGGGTCGGCCATCGCCTGGCGCAGGAATTGGACCACCACGTCGAAGGATTCATAGGGGTGGTGGACGACGATGTCCTTCTCGCGGATGGCCGCGAAACAGTCGCCGCCATGCTCGCGGATGCGCTCGGGAAAGCGTGGATTGTAGGGGGTGAACTTCAGGTCGTCGCGTGGCACGGCGACGATCTCGGAAATCTGGCTGAGCGCCAGCGGGCCGGTCAGAACGCTGATGCGGCTCGAAGAGACGCCAAGCTCGCCGGCGACGAACTCGCGCAATTCGCCGGGCATCGACTTGTCGAATTCGATGCGGATGACCGAACCGCGGCGGCGCCGCTTCAGCGCCGTCTCGAACAGGCGCACGAGATCTTCCGACTCTTCCTCGACCTCGATATCGCTGTCCCGGATGATGCGGAAGGTGCCGGAACCCTTGACCTCATAGCCGGGGAACAGCTTGCCGATATAGAGGCCGACAGCCTCCTCCAACGGAATGAAGCGAACGTGCTGCTTGCGGTCGGGCAGACGGATGAAGCGCTTCAGCGCCACCGGCAGGCGCAGAAGCGCGCTCATCTCCTCGCCATTCTTGCGATGGCGCAATTGCAGCGCCATCGAGAAGCCGAGATTGGGAATGAACGGAAACGGATGCGCCGGGTCGATCGACAGTGGAGTCAGCACCGGGAAAACCTGGTCCTGGAAATGGTCTTCCAGCCAGACTTTTTCATCCTTGGTCAGTGCATCGCGGGTGATGCTCTCAATGCCTTCCTTGTTGAGCAGCAACATCAGCGCCGAAAGGCTGTTCTGCTGGTCCTCCTGCAGCCGCTCGACCTCGCGCAGCAATTGTTCCAGCTGCTGCTCCGGCGTGCGGCCGTCGGGGCTCTTTAGCGCAATGCCTTCGCGCACCTGGCCCGCAAGGCCGGCGACGCGGACCATGAAGAATTCATCGAGATTGGCGGCCGAAATCGACAGGAAACGGACGCGTTCGAGCAGCGGATGGTGCTCGTTCTGTGATTCCTCGAGCACACGCCGGTTGAACTGCAGCCAGGAGAACTCACGGTTGACGAACCGATCGGGGTTGCCGCCCTCGGGGCTCGCCACCTCGACATTGATGAATTCGCTCTGCACCGGCTTCAGTTCGTTCATGGTTCCTGCTCTTCCCCGCCAACCGTCCCTTGGAGCGCCGTTGGACGTGCCATGCCTCTAACACGCTTTTGTGACGCATGACCCCTTCGGCGAAAACCGTTCCGATTTCAGGGACATGCACTTAACCGGCTCAACGTATCCTCTGACAGGCTTTTGCGACAGTTTCATTTCATCGATCTTGCAAACAGGCCTGTTATGTTCCAGATGCTTTTCGACGAGATCAAGGAGACGACGATGGCAGGCGGTTCCATTCCCCATTTCCAGAACGATGCGGGCCATCCGGCAATCGACATCGGCGTCAAGGAATTCATGTGCACCGGCGCCAACCCGCCCTTCGACCACCCACATGTGTTCCTCGACATGGGCGACGACAATGAAAAGGTCTGTCCCTACTGCTCGACGCTCTACCGCTATTCGGCGAAGCTGAGGGCGACGGAAACGCTGCCGGCTGGTTGCCTTTATATCGACCAGGCCGCCTGATCCTTCCGCGACAAGCCCGATGGAAGACATCAGGTCCCGGCAGGTCATAATCGCCGGGGCCGGCATCGCCGGGCTGACCGCTGCCCTTGCCTTCGCCGGACGGGGTTATCCGGTAAAGCTGATCGAACAGGCACAGCACCTCGACGCGGCCGGCGCAGGCATCCAGCTTTCGCCCAATGCGACGTGCATCCTTGGAAAGCTCGGCGTTCTCGACCGGCTGCTGCCGGCAGCCTCGCGGCCCGAAGCGGTGGTGCTGAAGGATGCAGCGACGCTGCGTGAGCTGGCGCGGGTACCGCTCGGGCGCGCCGCCGATGCGCGCTGGCAGTCGCCTTATCTCGTTGCTCACCGCGCAGATCTGCAGGCAGCGCTGTTGCCGCAAATGGCTGAACGGCCGGAGATTGAGCTCATCACCGGCGCCCGCGTGACCGGCATCGTCAAAGACGCGCAATATGTCGCCGTGACCGCCGAAGTGGACGGCCGCGAGATCGAGGCACGCGGCAAACTGCTGGTCGGCGCCGACGGCGTCTGGTCGGCGGTCAGGGCGCAACTCGCAGGCGAGGACTTCGTCAAAAGCCGTTTTTCGGGCGAACTCGCCTGGCGAGTCACGATCGCGGCCGACGGTGCGGCCGGAGAAGCCTTTGTCGCGATCGGCGCCGCCGACTGCGTCACCACGTTCCTGCATCCTGGCTTCCACATGGTCGCCTACCCCGTCAGCAAAGGCCGGGCCTTCAATCTCGCCGCCTTCACCAAGGGTGAGCGCATGGCCGAAGGTTGGTCGGGCCATGCCGATCCCGCGATACTCACGGCTGCCCTGCGCGGCACCGCGCCGGGCCTGACGAAGCTTGTGGCACTGGCCGGCCCATGGACGGCCTTTCCGATCCACACCGTCGAACAGAAGCGGTGGACGAGCCCGCAGGGCATCGCGCTGATCGGCGACGCCGCGCACGCGATGACGCCGTTTGCCGCGCAGGGCGCGGCAATGGCGATCGAGGATGCCATCACGCTTGCCGACGCTATCGCCGATTTCCCTGGCGATCTGCCCAGAAGTTTTCAAATCTGGGAAAATCTTCGGCGGCCGCGTGTCGCCAAGGCCGCGCGTCGTGGGGCCGTAAACCGCCTCGCCTGGCATGCTGCCGGCCCGGTGGCGATCGCCCGCAATCTGTTCCTGGCCATGCGCTCGCCCGACAAGCTCGCCGCCGACCTCGACTGGCTCTATGGATGGCGAGCGGACACTCGGCAGTCCAGATCGTCGACGTAGCGATCCTTCCCACCCCCCTCTGTCCTGCCGGACATCTCCCCCGCAAGGGGGGAGATTGGATGTCGCCGTCGCCTTCGCCAAAATCGCCGGCGTTGCAGCAGGAGCGCCGCGGGCAAAACGGCTGATCTCCCCCCTTGCGGGGGAGATGGCCGGCTGGCCAGAGGGGGGGCCGTCCCGCTGACTTCAAAAGATCCAACACTGTCGGGGTGCGGCGTAGGAGCTGCTAATTATACAGCCGCATTGAAAATCGCAGCGAGGCCGGCAGCGGGTTCCACCAGCCGGTGCGCAGGCCGGCGGTGCGCAGGCCGGCGGCTGTCCAGGTGTTACAGCCGACAAGCGCGTTGAATTGGCCGTTCGCCTCGAAGAAGCGGTCGAAGCTGGAATAGGCGGCGTTCTCGATGACGACCGGACCATGCGGCCCATGCTGGAAACTCGCGTCGATATAGTCGAGCAGCGCTGCAAAACGTTCCTCATCGATGTCGAAACCGGTGACAGCAGGGTGCGGCTCGGCGATGGTCCCGGCGATATCGACATGCATGACCGAGGCGTCCAGTGTCAGCGCCTTGAGGACGGGCACTGCTTTCAGCTGCGACCAGCTCGGCGTCTCCAGATAGAAGGCCCGGCCGCCCCAGCCAAAGACGATGTAGCGCACTTCCGGGGCGTCGACAGGGATGCCGGCAGCGACCAGGAAATGGAAGCGCCGGCGCACCTCGTCATCGACGGGAATGGCGATGTCGGTGTGGATCGGATTCTCCAGCACCAGAATTTGGCGCGTGCCCTCACCCGCCGCTGACGCCGGTCACAGCGGACGCGGCACCAGCGTGCCGAGCGTGGCAGCGAGCGCGACCACGATAATCAGCATGGCCACGAAACGCAGGGCTTTTCTCATGCGGCGCCGGCTTTGTGTTTCAATGGAGAAGATCAACCCCGACCCCAGATAGCAAAAGAGCCCGGCCGCATTACGGCCGGGCTCTTTTGGTTCGCATGAAAATGCTCAGTGCAGGATCTGCGACAGAAACAGCTTGGTGCGCTCGTGGCGCGGATGGTCGAAGAACTCGGCCGGCGTGTTCTGTTCGACGATCTGGCCCTGATCCATGAAGATCACCCGGTTGGCGACCTTGCGGGCAAAGCCCATTTCGTGGGTGACGCACAGCATGGTCATGCCTTCCTCGGCCAGGCCCACCATCGTCTCCAGCACTTCCTTGATCATTTCTGGATCGAGCGCCGAGGTCGGCTCATCGAACAGCATGATGCGCGGGTTCATGCACAGCGAACGCGCGATCGCCACGCGCTGCTGCTGGCCGCCCGACAGCTGGCCCGGATATTTGTTGGCCTGTTCGGGGATCTTGACGCGCTTGAGGAAGTGCATGGCGATTTCCTCGGCCTGCTTCTTCGGCGTCTTGCGCACCCAGATCGGTGCCAATGTGCAGTTCTCCAGGATGGTCAGATGCGGGAACAGGTTGAAGTGCTGGAACACCATGCCGACCTCGCGGCGCACCTCGTCGATCTTCTTGAGATCGTTGGTGAGTTCCTTGCCGTCGACGATGATCTTGCCCTTCTGGTGCTCTTCCAGCCGGTTGATGCAGCGGATCATGGTCGATTTGCCCGAGCCCGAAGGACCGCAGATGACGATGCGCTCGCCGCGCATCACCTTGAGGTTGATGTCCTTCAGCACATGGAACTCGCCATACCATTTGTGCATGCCGATGATGTCGATTGCGACATCGGTGGTCGAGATGTGCATCTTCTTGGCATCGACCTTGATCTCTTCGGCGCTGACGGCGTTTTCTATGACCATGGCAGGTTCCCCTTTTTGTTCTGTCTTTTAGCTATGATGCATGTCGTTGTCCCAAAACCGCTAAACACTTTTGGGCGACATGCATCAACGTTTGTGGCCGGTGTCGAGCCGGCGTTCCGTGTACATCGAATACCGCGACATGCCGAAGCAGAACAGCCAGAAGACGAAGGCTGCAAAGATGAGACCGGATCTCGCGGTCTGTGGGGTCGCCCAATTGGCGTCCGAGAAGTTCTGCTTGACGACGCCAAGCAGGTCAAACATCGAGATGATGATGACGAGGCTTGTGTCCTTGAACATACCGATGAAGGTATTGACGATGCCGGGGATGACCAGCTTCAGTGCCTGCGGCAGCACGATCAGCACCATCTTCTGCCAGTAGCCCAGGCCAAGCGAATCCGCACCCTCATACTGGCCCTTGGGGATCGCCTGCAGGCCGCCGCGCACCACTTCGGCCATATAGGCGGCGGCAAACAGCGAGACGCCGATCAGCGCCCTGAGATATTTGTCGAACGAAACCCCGGCGGGCAGAAACAGCGGCAGCATGACGCTGGCAAAGAACAAAACGGTGATCAGCGGGATGCCGCGAACGAACTCGATAAAGACCACGCACAGTGTCTTGACGATCGGCATCTTGGAGCGCCGGCCAAGCGCCAGCACGATGCCCATCGGCAGCGACACGGCAATGCCGACAAAGGACAGGCTCAGCGTCACCAGCAGCCCGCCCCATAGCTGGGTCTCCACATGCGGCAGGCCGAAGATGCCGCCGACCAGGAGCACGAACGCGATGATCGGCAATGCCAGGAATAGAAGAATGGCGTTCAACCCCTTGCGCGGCACGCGTGGCATCAGCAACGGCACCAGCAGCGCCACGAACAGGACGGCGACCAGGATCGGCCGCCAGCGCTCTTCCAGGGGATAGCGGCCAAGCATCAACTGGCCGAACTTCGCGTTGACGAAGGCCCAGCAGGCGCCTGACCAGCCGTCCGGCTGGATGCCGCCTTGCGCCACCGTGGCGCATACAGTCCGGTCCGGCCCCGTCCACTGGGCGTTGATGAAGGCCCAGTTGACGACGGGCGGCACGATCATCACCACCAGCGCAATAGCCACTACAGTCAGGATGACGTCGCCCACCGAACCGATCAGGTTCTTGCGAACCCAGGCCAAAGGCCCCCGCACGCCGGCCGGGGCTTGTTGAGCGAGTGCCATTTCGGTCCGCACCCAGGAGGTATCATGTTCCTGCATGGTCTTACCTCTCCACCAGCGCCATCCTGGCGTTGACCACATTCATCACCGCCGACGTCACCAGGCTGATGATGAGATAGACGACCATCATGATCAGCACACCCTCGACCGCTTGACCGGTCTGATTCAGCACTGTGCCGGCGATCGCCGTCAGGTCGGGGTAACCGATGGCAATGGCCAGCGACGAGTTCTTTGTCAGGTTGAGATACTGGCTGGTCAGCGGCGGGATGACGATCCGCATGGCTTGGGGAACGACGACAAGCCGCAGGATAGATCCCGGCCGCAGCCCCAGGGCGCCAGCCGCTTCGGTCTGACCCTTGCTGACGCCGAGAATGCCGGCGCGCACGATCTCGGCGATGAAGGAGGCCGTGTAACAGGACAGCGCCAAATAGAGAGACAGGAACTCCGGCCCGATCTGAAAGCCTCCGGTCAGGTTGAAGGTCGATTGCTTTGGAAAGTCGAAGCTCAAGGGAAAGCCGCTCAGCGAATAGGCCAGGAGCGGAAGGCCGACGATCAGCGCCGCCGAAGTCCAGAATACGGGAAACTGCTGGCCGGTTGCCATTTGCCGCTGGCGTGCCGTGCGCGCGACAAAAAAAGCCATGGCGATGCCGACAAGCAAGGCGACAAACATCAGCCAGGAGCCGTCGCCCCAGATAGCGCGCGGAAAATAGAAACCGCGTTGGTTGAGGAAAGAGCCGAACGGCAAATTGAAACTGTCGCGAGGCGCCGGCAGTACCGCGAGCACGCCTGAATACCAGAAGAAGATCACCAGCAGCGGCGGGATGTTGCGGAACACCTCGACATAGACCGTGCAAATCTTGCGAACCAGCCAGTTGCGCGATAACCGGCCGACGCCGACAATGAAGCCAATGATGGTCGCGGTGATAATGCCGGCAACGGCGACGATAATGGTGTTGATAAGCCCGACGACAATGGCCTGGCCATAGGTCGAATCAGAATCATAAGCGATGGGCCTGACTGGAATGTCAAAGCCTGCTCGGTTGTTCAGGAAGCCAAAACCGGAAGTAATATGCAGGCGCTGCAGGTTGACGATGACGTTGTGGACGATCCACCAGACGCCCGCCACCAGCAAGATGACAACCACCGCCTGGAAGAAAAACCCGCGGACTTTCGGATCGTTGATGAAGGAACCGCGGCTCGGCTCCTCGCGAAGAACTTCCTGCGATGCCATTGCTCATCCCCTGGAAAGAGAAACCGGAAGGCAGATGATCTGCCTTCCGGATCACATTTCGATCAGCGGATCGGCGGTGCGTATTGCAGGCCGCCCTTGGTCCACAGCGCATTGATGCCGCGCGCGATCTTCAGCGGGCTGCCGGTGCCGACATTGCGCTCGAACATCTCACCGTAATTGCCGACTGCCTTGACGATGTTGACGACCCAGTCATTGCTCACGCCAAGGTCGGTTCCGATCTTGGTTTCGGCTTCCTGACCGAGCACGCGCTTGATCTCCGGATTATCGGAGGTCTTCATCTCTTCGACATTGGCCTGGGTGATGCCCAGTTCCTCTGCCTGCAACAGGGCGAAGTAGGTCCACTTGACGATGTGGTACCACTGGTCGTCCCCCTGGCGTACGGCGGGGCCGAGCGGCTCTTTGGAGATGATCTCGGGCAGCACGACATGGTCGGCCGGCGCACTCAGCGTCAGGCGGATGCCATAGAGGCCGGATTGGTCGGTGGTGTAGACGTCGCAGCGGCCGGCGTCATAGGCAGCGTTGACCTCTTCCAGCTTTTCGAAGACGACCGGGTTGTACTCCATCTTGTTCGCCTTGAAGTAATCGGCGAGGTTGAGCTCGGTCGTGGTGCCGCTCTGCACGCAGACTGCCGCACCTGAAAGCTGCAGCGCCGAATTGACGCCAGGCAGTTTCTTGGCGTTGATCATGAAACCCTGGCCGTCATAATAGGTGACGCCGATGAAGTTCAGGCCAAGCGCGGTATCGCGATTGATGGTCCATGTGGTGTTGCGCGACAGGAGATCGATCTCGCCCGACTGCAACGCGGTGAAGCGCTCCTTGGCGCTGAGCGGCGTGAACTTGACCTTGGAGGCATCGCCGAAGACTGCACCAGCGACAGCGCGGCAGAAATCCGCGTCGATGCCTTTCCAATCGCCTTTGTCGTCAGGCGCCGAGAAGCCGGCCAGGCCCGTCGAGACACCGCACTGGATGAAGCCCTTCGCCTTGACGGTATCGAGCGTTGTCGCCGACGCGGCCGAAGCCATCCATCCAAGCGCAGCGGCACCGAGAATGCCAATTGCAATATGTTTCATAACCCACAGACCCTTTTCTGTTTTCAGGTAAACCCTGATCCTCAGGCAAATCCTGATCTTTTCCCGCGTGAACCCGGCTCCCATCCGGCTCATTCCGGAACCTCGCGTCGTAACCGACGCCCGGCCCCTCCCATTCACGAACTGCATCGAAGGCGATTATCTCTGTGAGGTCAAGGGAAATGACCGTTTCACGACAGCTTTGAAAACCAATTGCCGCAAATGCCTGAATTGCAGACAACAGCATCAGGAAAGCAGCAAGCCCCGCAAATAAAACCGGCAAAGTCCGTCGACGCTAATCCACATCCACTCATGAAATCCGCGGCTCTGGATCGCCACGCTTTCCAGACTATTCATGGGGGAATTGGCCTATGCAAAGGGCACCGCCTGGCGGGCGCCCGCTGTTGCACGGCCAATGCCGCCGCTCTATGGCTAGCGCTTTCACCACAAGGCGAAGAGAAATGGCGACTGACGGCAACGAAATGGGTATCAACACGCGGCTTGCCCATTCGGGCAACAATCCGCACGACTATTTCGGCTTCGTCAATCCGCCGATCGTGCATGCCTCGACCGTGCTCTATCCCAATGCGTCGGTGATGGCGGCGCGCAGCCAGAAATACACCTATGGCACACGCGGCACGCCGACCACCGATGCGTTGGCGCATGCGATCGACGCGCTGGAAGGCTCCGCCGGCACAATAATCGTGCCGTCGGGCCTGGCGGCGGTGACCGTCCCGTTGCTGGCGTTTCTCTCGGCAGGCGATCACATCCTGATTGTCGATTCCGTCTACCATCCGACCCGCAATTTCGCCGACACGATGCTGAAGCGGCTGGGTGTCGAGGTCGAGTATTACGATCCGCATGCCGGCGCCGGCATCGCCAGCTTGATCAAGCCGAACACCAAAGTCGTGTTTACGGAATCACCGGCCTCCAACACCTTCGAGGTGCAGGACGTTCCGGCGATCGCCAAGGCGGCGCATGAAACGGGCGCCATCGTCATGATGGACAACACCTGGGCAACGCCGCTCTATTTCCGTCCGCTCGACCACGGCGTCGATATCTCGATCCATGCGGCGACGAAATATCCGGCCGGGCATTCGGACGTGCTGCTGGGCACAGTGTCTGCCAATGCCAACTGCTGGAAGCAGCTTTGCGAGACGTTCTACACGATGGGCTGCTGCGCCGGCCCCGACGACGTCTACCAAGTCCTGCGCGGCCTGCGCACGATGGGCGTTCGGCTGGATCACCATCAAAAGAGCGCGCTTTCGATTGCCACCTGGCTTGAAGGCCAGCCCGGCGTGGCCCGCGTGCTGCACCCGGCGCTTCCCAGCCACCCCGACCACGCGGTGTGGAAGCGTGATTTTTCCGGCTCGAGCGGCATCTTTTCCATCGTGCTCAAAGGCGGCGGCCAGAGACAGCAGCATGCCTTCCTCGATGCGTTGAAAATCTTCGGTCTCGGCTATTCCTGGGGCGGCTATGAGAGCCTTGCCGTGCCGGTCTTCCTCGGCGACCGTACCGTCGCCAAGGGCCCCTATGACGGCCCGCTGATCCGGCTGCAGATCGGGCTCGAGGATGTCGAGGACCTCAAGGCCGATATCCTGCGCGGGCTGGAAGCGGCCGCTGCGGCATGACACCAGCAAACTTGCGAAGCTGATTCCGCTGGTCGCCCAACCCGTTGAAAGGGTTGGCGAGCGACTTTCGCAGGCGATCGACGTCGCAAAGCCGCTCATGGGTCGACCAAGCGCAATGTTATTTCCCCAATGCGCGCTTTTTCGGATCGGTTTGACTTTCAAAATCGTCGGTCCAACGCCATTGCAGGCGCTGCGCGCACAATTCCAGCCTGACTGAGCTTGCCATGGCCTTTCGTCTCTTTGTCCCCATTCTCGCCGGCGCGACGCTGCGCGAGCGCCTCATCGCCTGCATCGGGGCGATGATCGGCATTGCGCTGACCGGCGCGATCGGCGCGCTGGTGCTTGGCAATGGCCCGCATGTGCCGCTGCTGGTGGCGCCGATGGGGGCGTCGGCGGTGCTGCTGTTTGCGGTGCCTGCAAGCCCGCTGGCGCAGCCATGGTCGATCATCGGCGGCAATACAATATCGGCGCTGGTCGGCGTGATCGTGGCCCATTTCGTCCATCAGCCCGTTCTCGCCACGGGCATTGCCGTGGCGATGGCGATCGCCGCCATGTCGTTCTCGCGCTGCCTGCATCCGCCGGGCGGAGCCGCCGCACTGACCGCCGTGCTCGGCGGGCCGGCCGTGATCGGTGCGGGCTTCCTGTTTCCGTTCGTGCCGGTGGCGCTGAACTCCATGATGCTGGTCGCGCTCGGCTATGCTTTCCACAGGCTGTCGCGACGCAGCTACCCGCATGTGCCGGCCCCTGCCCCGAAAAGCACGCACGGAACCATCGATCCGCCGGCTCAGGAGCGCATCGGCTTCCGGGCCGAGGACATCGATGCCGCGCTGGCTGCGCTCGACGAGACCTTCGACATCGACCGCAACGATCTCGAACAGCTGCTGCGACAGGTCGAACTGCAAGCGGCGATGCGCGCACACCGAACCATGTTGTGCGAGGACATCATGTCCCGCGACGTGATTTCGGTCGATGAACACGCGTCCGCTGATCGGGCGCGTCATCTGCTGCTCGACCACAATATCCGCACGCTGCCGGTTGTCGACAAGGACGCCAGGCTGGTCGGCACCGTTGGATTAAGGGAATTGGCGCGAGCCGACGAAGCCGTCGGAAGCGTTACCTCGACAGCGTCGACCGCCGCCGCCGGTACGCCCGCCATGGCGCTGCTACCGGTGCTCACCGACGGCCGCACCCATGCAGTCATCATCTTGGACGGGGACAGCCGCATCCTTGGCCTGATCACGCAGACCGACCTGCTTGCGGCCACGGCGCGAGTGCAGGCTGCTGACAAGCCGCTGGCGGAAGCAGTATTCTAGGCGCCGTCGGAGCCGGGCGAAAATGGCCGGGAACCTTTTGCCGGCGATGTCATCCAATGTCTATCGAGGTTTCGGACGGGGATTGGATCGAGGAACTGGCCATGCCTGCTATGTCTGTACCAATGCCCACGGCTGCTTCAAGCGAGATGCTTCTCGTGCGCCGCGCGCTGGCACGCGAAGGCAACGCCTTCCGCATCATCATGAAGACCCATAATCAGCGGCTCTATCGCATCGCTCGCGGGGTGGTGCGCAACGATGCCGAAGCCGAGGACATCGTCCAGGAGGCCTATGTCAGAGCCTTTGCCCATCTCGATGCCTTTCGCGGGGAGTCCTCATTGGCCACCTGGCTGTCGCGCATCGTCATCAACGAGGCGCTCGGCCGTCTGCGCAAAAGGCGGCGGACGGTGGCGAAAAACCCGCAAGCCGAAATCATCCAGTTCCCCCTCAATCCCAGCGACGATCCGGAGCGGACGATGGCGCAGCGGCAGATCCTCGAGTTGGTGGAACGGGCGACCGACAGCCTACCCGATGTTTATCGGACGGTGTTCGTGGCGCGGGTTATCGAGGGGCTCAGTATCGAGGAGACCGCCGAGCTGCTTGGCGTGCGGCCGGAAACCGTCAAGACAAGGCTACACCGCGCCCGCGCCCTGGTACGCAAGGCACTCGACGACCAGATCGGGCCGGTGCTGCTCGACGCCTTCCCGTTTGCCGGCCGGCGCTGCGACAGGCTGACCAGCGCCGTCATGCAGCGGCTCGGCCTGGAGAGCTGATCATCGGCTGATTTGGCCGATTTCCCCGGGAACGTTTGCCGCCGCTGCGCATCCAATGACCGTCAACTCAAAAACATGGCCCGGCGCGATCCCGCGTCCGGGCGAAGGAGACGCCATGCTTACCCGACACACCGCCGCCCTCGCTGCCTTGCTGCTGCTTGGCGCTGCCCCGCTCGCGCAAGCCGCCGACAAGCCGACGGACCCGCAGATCGCCCACATCGCCTACACGGCAGGCGTCATCGATGTGGAAGCCGCCAAGCAGGCGATCAAGAAATCGAAGACCAAGGAGGTCGTGGATTTCGCCAACGACATGGTGCGCGACCACGAAGCGGTCAACGCGCAGGCACTGGAACTGGTAAAGAAGCTGAAGGTGACGCCGGAAGACAACGCAACCAGCCAGGCGCTGACCAAGGCTGCGGCCGAGGAGCGGGCGAAGCTCGCCAAACTCGACGGCGCAGCCTTTGACAAAGCCTATGTCGACAACGAGATCGCCTACCACAAACAGGTCGACGGCGCGCTTGAAACCCTTTTGATCCCATCGGCCAGCAATGCCGAGTTGAAGAGCCTGCTGCAGACCGGCCTGAAGATTTTCCAGGGCCATGAACAGCACGCCGAGCATGTTGCAGGTATGCTGAAGTAAGGACCAGGCCATGTCGAAACGGCTGCTATGGATTGCACTGGCGCTGGTCTTCGGGACCTCACCCGTGCAGGCCGAAACCATCCAGGTCACCATCGACAAGCTTGTCTTTTCGCCGGCCACCGTCGAGGCGAAGGTCGGCGACACGATCAAGTGGGTGAACAAGGACGTGTTCGCACATACGGCTACCGTCAAGGGTGGCTGGGAAGTGATGATCCCGCCGAAGGCAACAGCGAGCCTGACCCTGCGGAAGGCGGAAGCGGTCGAATATTTCTGCCGCTTCCACCCCAACATGAAAGGTCATGTGGCCGTGACGGCGCCTTGATCCCGGTCCGCAAGCCCGTCCTGCTGCGTTGAGGCTCGCCTGGCTTCATCCGGCCGGGTGATGTGCGTCCACGAGCCGTGACAGCCCGGCTGGCGGCGTGCGATCCAGGCATCCAGCCCTTCGCGCAGATCAGCGGTCGGAGCCATGCGGGCGAACTGCTCGGCCTCGACAGCCAAGCCATCCGCGATGCTCTGGTTCAGGCCGCGCGCCACTGCTGTGAGGATCGAGGCAATTGCTGCAGGAGAATGCCTGGTCATGCGCCGGGCGAGATCAATTGCGGCGGGCATCAGCTCCTCATGCGGCACCACCTGATTGACGAGGCCGAGTTCGAGGGCGCGCGGCGGCGGGAACCAATCGCCGGTCAACAGCAGCTCGAGCGCCCGCTTGCGCCCTGCCAGCCTCGGAAGCCGCTGCGTGCCGCCGAAAGCAGGCGGCATTGCAAGGTTGATCTCAGGCTTGGCGAACAAGGCGCGGTCGCTGGCGATAGCGAGCGGCACGGCTTCGGTGATCTCGCAGCCGCCGCCGAAGGCGATGCCGTTGACGGCGGCGATGACGGGCTTGCGGAACGCCTCCAGCCTTGCGGTCAGGCGCTGTCCGCGCATGACGAAGTCGCGCAGGGCAACGTCGACGCCGATGTCCACGCTGCCTGAGAATTCATGGATGTCGCCGCCGGCGGAGAAGGCGCGCTCTCCTGCTCCAGTGAGGATGACGGCGCGGATGGCATCGTCGGTCTCGACGGCATCGAGGAGCGCAAGCAGGCGATCAATCAGCGCATAGTTCAAGGCGTTGAGCTTTTCCGGCCGATTAAGTGTGAGGATGGCGATCCCGTTGCGGGCCTCGGTGAGCACAAGCTCGGTCATGTCTTTTCCTTCCCTGTGTTTGTCGACGGAGAGGATCAGGCTTTCGGTTGTATGTATATTCACTAGTCGGTATACTTGCGTATGAGCCAAGCACCAAGCCCTACCCGCAAACGCATTGTCGATGCCGCAACGAAGCTGTTCTATGCCGAGGGGATCGGCCGCGTCAGCGTCGATGCAGTGGCGGAAAAAGCCGGGCTGACCAAGCGCACGCTCTACTATCATTTCAAGAGCAAGGACGATTTGATCGCGGCCTATCTCGACGGTCGCGACCAGCCGAACCTCAAGCAGATGGCCGGCTGGTTCGAGACGGCCGAAGGCGATGTCGAGCGCAAGGTCGAGGCGATCTTCACCAATCTGGCGCGCGTGGCGAAGCACCCGAAATGGAGAGGCTGCGGCTTTCTGCGCACGGCAGCCGAACTCGCTTCCATGCCCGGACACCCGGCCGTTAAAGCGGGCGCGCGGCATAAGCAGAATTTCGAGACCTGGCTGGCCGGCGAACTCTCAGGCCACGGCGTCGACGAGCCGCAGACCCTGGCGCGCGAAATCGTGCTTTTGATGGACGGCGCGTTCTCGATCATGCTGATCCACCGCAACCCCGACTATGTCGAGGCGGCCGGACATGCCGCTGCAACGCTGGTTCGGGCAAGGTCAGGATCGGCGACTATCCGCTAGAGCGTTCATCGTTTAATGAAGACGGCGAAACACGCTATCTCTTTGTTTTGACGCAATTCCGGACCGAAAAACCGCTTCACACTTTTTCCTGGAATTGCTCTAGAATCCAGCCGCCAGCCATGCCGTCCCGACGGCAAGGGTCAGCAGCGTCAGTGGCAGGCCGACCTTGAAGAAGGCTGAGAAGGACAGCTGCGTGCCGGCCGCCCGCGCCTGTTCGGCGACGATCAGGTTGGCGACTGAGCCGAGCAAGGTGAAGTTGCCCGCCAGCGTCGAGCTCATCGCCACCACCAGCCAGGCACGCCCGGGGTTTTCAAGGCCGGGTATGAATGGCCGCAGCGCCAGCACGGCCGGAACATTGCTCATGATGTTGGAGAGCACCGCGGTGAAGCCCGATAGACGCCAGACGTCGTCCAGCCCGAGGTTCTTGGCCGAGGCGATGATGTCGGGCGTCAGCAGCGTCTTTTCGGCGCCGGCGACAACGATGAACAGGCCGGCGAACATGAACAGCAGCGGGCCGTCGATCTCGCGGTAGATGCGGGCCGGCTTGATGGCGCGGGTGAGCAGCAGGATGGCCCCGCCGATGAGCGCTGCCTTGGCAATCGGAACGCCGGCGAAGAAGGCGATGGCCAGGCCAATGCAGACAACCACCGCCTTCAGCACCTGTCCCGGCAGCATGCGGCCGCGATAGACTTCCGGGTTGAGATCGGCGGGGCGGGCGAATTCGGCGCGGTAGACGATGCGCACGATGACGACGACCGCGACGAGGCCGAAGAGGGCAACCGGCGCCAGGGCGGCCGAAAAGGCTGGGTAGGAAATTCCCGACAGCGCGCCGATGACCATGTTCTGCGGGTTGCCGGTGATGGTGGCGACGCTGCCGCAGTTGGACGCGGTGGCGGTGGCGATCAGATAGGGAATGGGATTGCGATTGATGACACGGGTGACGTGGACGACGATCGGCGCCATGACCAGGCAGATGGCGTCGTTGACCAGGAACGCCGACAACACGCCGGTCAACAGCGTCACCATCACCAGCAGCACGAAAGGCGCGTGCGCATGCTCGATAGCGTAGGCGCCAAGCGCCCGGAAGGCGCCGGACACCTTCAGATGCGCCACCACGATCATCATGCCGAGCAGCAGCGTAATGGTGTCGAAATTGATGGCGCGATAGGCATCTTCCATACTGAGTGCGCCGATGGCGATCATCGCCGCCCCCCCCAGCAAGGCGATCCCTGCCCGGTCGAGACGGAGGCCTGGAATACGCCCGACTGCGACGCCGGCATAAGTCAGGACAAGGATCAAAAGTGCCGCTGCGCCCATCAATGTCATTGGCAGACATCCTTGTCCAAACGAACCGACGCAGGAACGGACTGTTCCCGCTCAGGCATTTGCCGGGCAGCTTTAACGCCGCTCCAGCAAAGCGAAAGCCTATAACGATCCGAATGCGAAAATCGGTGGGCAAAATCGCGGGTCGACCGATGCCGGGAGCAACCGGAGCTTGATCTTGAGACGGCCGAAATTGGGAATGAGACACGCGCGGCGGACTGCGGCGGACTGAGATCGCCATCCGCGAAACTTCCCCCTCGGAAGGCTCGTGATCTATGTGATTAAATTCTAATTTAGGCTTTCCGGGTATGGATAGCTTAGCCGTATTTCGGCCTTGGGGTTTCAGATGGTCCAGGTTCTTGAGAGGGAATGCCGTGTCTCGGAAAACGAGGCTCTGCTGGCGCGTCCGATAGAATGTCCACAATGCCACGGAACCCGCAAGGTGTTTGTCTGTGCCCGGTGGGCGAGCTCGAACGGCCATTGCTGCCCTGGAGGAACACACCGGCTCAGGTGCCCCGGTCACAGCGTCACGTGCATGGAGTGCGAAGAGAACCTTGAGCGTATCTGAAAGCGATCGCGACCATTTCCTGTTCGGAAAACGCAAAAAGCCCGCTCCGGCGAACCGGAGCGAGCTTTGCAACCATACGCCAAGAGTACCCTGCTGAGACCAGTACCCTGCCGAGAGCCGACCCGCTTTGCGTTTCCGCCACTGCAATAAATTGGTAGCGGCACTTCCAGAAAAAGCGATTGTTGGCTAACCGCCGTCGGATTACTCGCCCGACTGGCCGTCGCCAGTCACACTGCTGCCCAGAATTCCAAAGTCCTGAGACTTAGTTCCTTGTCCCGCAGTCAGGAATCCATCCGCATCCAGGCCGCGCCGCAGCAGTTCCCGCACCGCCGCGGACCGGCTTGGCATGCGCTTT
This sequence comes from Mesorhizobium sp. C264A, assembly GCF_040324515.1. Lineage (NCBI taxonomy): Bacteria > Pseudomonadati > Pseudomonadota > Alphaproteobacteria > Hyphomicrobiales > Phyllobacteriaceae > Mesorhizobium > Mesorhizobium sp. C264A. The sequence goes on from NZ_JAMYVY010000001.1 coordinate 2,707,368, forward strand.
TCGAAGCGCCAGTTTTCCAAGGCAGCCAATTCCTCGGCTGTCAGCATGATCTGCAGTCGCTCGGGTCGTTCCAGCTCGGCCATTCGCGCCTCCAACCGTCAAGACCAAAAATATGGTGAGTTAGTATGTGTCTCAATTGCAGTATAGCTAGGGGTCCCCGTGCAGCGCGTCAAGAGAGGCTGATGGGTGACTCACATACAAGACCAACGATGAGGAAGACACGCCGATAGCACAACCCGCGCAGTCTGCTAACTACTTGATTTACCTGAGAATATTTTATATTCTTCTTGCCATCGGAAGGTCGTTGGCGCATCTTGACCACGACGGGACAACCGGCTCCTGAAAGGAAGGTTTCCATGCGCTACGGATATTCGGCTCGGCTACGGGAGGATCTCAATTCACGGGTCCTGGGCGCGCTGCGCTCGCGCGGAATGGTCAATATTGCGGTGGTTGCCGAGGACATACGATTGCGTAACCTGGACGAGAACGTCGCCCTTGAAGATGTCGAGCGGCTTGTGATGCAGACGGCCCAACTCTACGGCGCGGTGATGGAATTGGACGGACTGACCTCCGTCGAGGCGGGGAGATTGACTTCGCTTGCCGACGATAAGCACGAACTGTCTGGCATCGGCAATTCCGACACCACAGGCGGCCAAACCGCTCCCCTGCTGGGATTGTCCTAAGGCGCGACCCGCTCTTTCAATCGACAAAATCCGCGAGAGAGATTTGGACCGAGCGCAGCGGCGCCTGGAGCGTCCAGACGACGCCTTGTTCCCCAAATTCCAGTTGTCCGGTGCCGCTAAGCGCTTGTGGTGCAACCCGCTTGAGCACGACGGAGCCAAAACCGCGGCGCGTCGTCCCACTCAGGTTCGGCGGCCTCGTTGTAGAAGGTGATGCGGCCCTGTGTGTCGATGGTGTAGGCTGCAACGGGCAACGCTTCCAACAAACTGGCGGGCCCGACACCTGGGATTCCAATCCCCGCATGTTGGATGACGTATTCCCCTACCCCAAATTCCCCACCTGCTCGATTTGCCCGTTCCGCGGTAGCTGAGATGCACGTGCGAGGTTTCGGTTCCCGTCGTCCCCTTGGGACGGCAATTGTTCTCCTCAGAAAAGGCGATCACCCGCCGGGCGGCGCCGGATCTCAGGGCTCGCGCAAATGTCGACAACGAAGCGCAACTCAGGCCGTCTTTGTCGGAAGCTCGTCAACCCGAGGCGGTTCTCCCGTTAGCCCCGCCTGACGCCAGCAACAAGTTGCCTGGAACTGTGTCGCCGATGGCAAACGACAACATTGCGGCAAACAGGCCCTGATCGGCATCCAGCTTCAAAGGCCGCGGAACGTTGTTTCGCAGCCTTTACGCTGCGCCGATGGCTTCGCATCGACAGGAACCAATCAAGGGCCAGAGCGTTTGCCGCTGCGTACTCTTCTCAGACGTAGCCAGACGGAGTGAGGGACATGGCTTCATCGGTACTTATCGGCATTCTGATCACTTTCCTGGTGATCATCCTGGTGCTCTATCTCATCCAGCGTCTGCCGCTCGATGGCCGCACGAGGCAGATCGCGCAGATCGTTGTCATCATTATCGGCATCATTTCGCTGTTGAAGTACCTGGCCGTATTTTAGGATAAGGATCGCCATGACATCCCAAACAATCGCATGGATCATTGGAACGGCGTTGTTTGCAGCAACAAGCACGGCCTACGCCCGACCCGACACGCGTTCGATGAGCTGCGAGGAGACGCAGCACCTGATCCAGAGCCATCACTCGGCGGTGTTGACGACCGGCCGGAATACTTACGATCGCTATGTCCGCCAATACGGCAACGAGTGCGACTGGCCGGAGGTGCCGGTCGCTGCCTCCGTTCCGACACGTGATGGCCAGTGCCGTGTCTATTGGTGCCGGGAACCGGTGTTCGATTTCCCGAACTGACATATCCAGCAGCCTTGCGGCGGTCGTTGCCATGGCGCTCCCGGGTTCAGACGATGCATTGCGCGAGGCGACATGGAACCCTTGCGCCGCGCGTGAATTGATTGTGCGCATGGCGCTGCAAGATGTAGCGGTGTGATGCCCAACCAGATGGAGGAGCGGTCATGCCCAATGATACAAGGCGGAGCGGCAGCTGCCTGTGCGGCGGCATCCAGTTTTCGGTGACGGGAGATCCCTTTCGGATTGGCCTTTGCCATTGCAAGGACTGCCGCAAGGCTAGCGGGTCGGCTTTTTCGGCGTTTGCAGTGTGGCCGCTCGAGGCGTTCGAAACGACGGGTATCGTCAACAGCTACGGCGACAGAAGTTTTTGTCCCACCTGCGGCGGCCGGGTCCCTTTGGTTCGTGAGAATGAGGTGGAAGTGACGATTGGCAGCCTCGATGAGGTGCCCACCGAAGGGCTGGAGCCCAGCTATGAACTCTGGGTCAATCGCCGTGAGCACTGGTTGCAACCCTTGCCTGCCGCCCGGCAAATCGAGCACGACCGGGTCGATGACGAGCCGACAAACCGGACAGCCGAACCGATTTCTGACGGTGTCGAGACGCCGTCTAGCTTGCCGCAACGCAAGTCGGCCTAGCGCGAGCGGCGCAGACAGCCGGCAGGCAGGAAATCGTTCTCGAAACCGCCCGATGCCGACAGGGCCGGGTCCGACAACATTTCACCCGGTAGAAGCCAAACGCAAAAAGCCCGCCTTGGCGTCAGCCAAGGCGGGCGGTAGATCATCCGGCCTGCGCTGCCGTGGAACGATGGGTTGGCCAAAGCCCTGGGCTGAGACCCGGTGCCGTTTGTAAGCGGCGATTGACTACGGAGCGGCCCGGTCAGCTGGAATTCGTCTTGTGGTTGCAACCATGGTACGTTTTGTTTGGAAACGAGAGCTTAAGACCACGCAATATCGTTACGTCAACTACGCTGCCCAAGTATCTCGTGGTGTGAACTGGAGGAACCTTCCTGACTTGTACAAAAGAACGCTTTGTTTATTTTGTTTCCGTCACATAGTGTAGCGAATCTTGAAGCCGGATGGGGCGGCTTTCATGCAGCCAGCGCCTTCGCAGGATTGCGGTCCGCACGTGCAATATCCACTTCACGGCAATCTTCATGCAAGCATAGCCAGCGCAAAGTTCATACGCAGACGTTGGGGGGCACCGATGGACCAGCCGAGCAAAATGGAGAACCTGCAGTTCGCGCAAGGGATACTGCGGGAGCTTAGGCAGAAAGCCGAAGCCGACGGCGAGAAGCTTCTGACTTATCTCATCGACATGGCCTACCTTGAAGCCAGCGACCGCATCCGTGCACATTGGGTCGGCAATCACGAGCCCGAAAGCCGCAGGGCCATGGGGTAACCGAAACGCGGCGATGGTTGCCCCCACGGGGCGTTTTTAACCAGACGCCTGGGGCCGGGGAGACCATTGGTCAGTTGGCGATACCGGCTGAGATGTCAGCCAGAGCCTCCCTCACCCGAGTTTCGCTGATGCCCCGCGTGTCCTTGACCCAGCTGGGCGTCGAAAGCGGCGGTTCGATAAAGCGAACATGGTTGTTTACGGGCCCATGCACATAGGGGCGATTCAGCCCGTAGATGAGCGCGCATGGGACGTTCAGGGCAGCGGCGGCGTGGGAAATCCCGCCATCAACCCCGAGGAACATGGTCGACGCAGCGATTTGGCACATCGCGTCAGCAATCGACGGGGTCGAGGTGAAGTCGATTGCCTCAGGAATGGCGGCGCGGATTTTTGCGGCACCGGCGTGCTCGCGCGGTCCGCCTACAATCCAGATTGCCCAGCCGCGATCATGATGGTCTCTGGCGATCGAAATGAAGCGCTCGACGGGCCATGAGCGGAAATTCTCAATGTCGGCAGTATAGAGCGCCAGTGCCGGTCGGTCGGCATCGATCTTCTTGTGCTGGCGCCATTCGTCCAGTTCGGCCGGATCGACCACAAGCCGGGGCGCCGGCCACTCTGCGCCCGCAGCCGGCTTTTCGCCAAGCGAGGCAATCGAGCAGACCTCCTCGAACAGCCGCGTCTTGCGGGGTCCGAAGGCCCATAGATGGGCCAACCAGCCGGCGGGGAAGCGATTGAGGAGGCCGAATTGCAACTCCTGCGGATAGCCGATGCGCTCCTCTATTCCGGCCATGAACGCCATCAGCGCCGCCTTGGTGCTGCTGGTCATCAGATAGGCCGTACGGTAATTTTCCTTGCGCAACTCGCCAACCAGGCGGCTGCGCTCGCCAAAACCGGGGCGCTGATGACGCTTGGCAAGCGCCCAGCCCTTCCTGACATGCGGCATCAGGCGCGCCAGCGGCGCTGCAACGGGCGAGGTGACGACATCTATGGGGCGATCAGGAAATCGCGCGGCAATGATCTGGATGGCGGAATGGCAACGGACGAAGTCGCCGACCGCGGGGAAGCCGACGAAGAGGATTGGATCGCCGGTCGTCAAGGAAGCGCTTCGCCGTCAAGGATGCGGTGTGTAGGGGTCGCGCGAAAATGGACCCGAGGCATTTCGGGACCGACCGAAGCGTGCAGCACTTCGTCCTGTGGGCGACCGGTACCGGCAACCGAACCAGCGCCGATGCAAACCAAATCGACATGACGTTGAATCAGCCGCATTGACCTTGCCTCACAATGCTCTCAAAGACGGCCCAGTTGCGTCACGGGCTGGGCATTGTCAAGGTCGCGCCAGAAACGCGAAAAGCCGCGGCGGCCTCGATCGGGTTACGGAATCGTTAATCAGCGCTTGCTACTATACCGGATGACCAAGAATCTCGGCAATGCACCCAGGACCATCTCCAGACAACAGCCAAAGACCTCCGCTCTTGGTCGGCTGACGCCCGCCCTGTTTCCCATTGTGGTCGTCGCGCTCGGATACGTGATCGGTCGGCAATTCTTCGGCTTCTAGGGCGACTCGTCTAGGCGCGCACGGTAAAGGCTCGCGCCACGCGGGGGATGCCGTCAATGTCCACCCAACCTCCAAACTCAACCGGCGCACCGTACGCCGCTACCCACTGCCTCGCACGTAAGCAAATTTTGTGCAATCACGGGAACGTGATATTCACTGATCACTGGACAAAGGGGGCGCTGATGAGGTGTCTGATGATCAATCTTGATCGTTCTCGCGATCGGCTGGCGCATGTCGCGTCCGAGTTCGGCAGGATCGGAGTACCATTTGAGCGTGTCTCCGCCATTGATTGCCCCGATTGCTGCTCTGTCGCCAAAAGCCCGCTGAGCGCTGCTGAGGTTTGCTGTTTCCTGAGCCACCGCTCGTGTTGGGAGATCGTTGCGAACGGCGCGGATCAATATGGCGCGGTTTTCGAGGACGACGTCGTTTTCGGCGCGGGCGCCGGCTCGCTGCTTGCTTCCGATCGATGGGTGCCGCGCGATGCCGATGTGATCAAGCTGGAAACGCATTTTGCCAAAGTGAGGGTCGGACGCAAGGAAGTCGCTCTCGATGATGGGGTTTCGCTTGCCAGACTTTATGGCCTGCACGCGGGCGCCGCAGGCTATGTCATCTCCAGATCGGCAGCGCAAAGATTGCTGCGCAGGACCATGCATCTGAGAGGAGAGGTCGACTTCGTTCTTTTTCACCCAGGATTCATGACCTGCTCGCTCAACCGAATCTATCAGATCATGCCGGCGCTTTGCGCACAGCACCATTTTGTCTCGGGACGAGAGCGCTTTCCAAGCCTCGTGCGACGGCCCGGGAGGCGGCCAAAACCATTTCTCGATCGAATTGTCGGAGAAGCGGTGCGAACCTTCGCCCATCTTCGAAACCAGAGCCTGACCGGAACAAAGAAGATCGAGGCCGTCGCGTTCTCAGGCTCTGAGGTCGACGGCAAACCCGTCCACGGCGCGTTCATCTATGGGCAGCCCGAGCACGGCCACCTCAACAAGGCGGCCGGCATACCAATCGCGCGGAAGAATAGTTCGACCGCCAGATAAGCAGACGATAGCGGCTGCGTTACGAAACAGCCTTTTCGCGGACCGGAAGCTTCCAGCCCGGCCTGACAAAGTGGCAGGTATAGCCGTTGGGGTATTTCTCGAGATAGTCCTGATGCTCTGGCTCCGCCTCCCAGAAATCGCCCACCGGCGCAAGCTCGGTGACGACCTTGCCCGGCCACAGTCCAGAGGCATCGACATCGGCGATGGTGTCTTCGGCGACGCGCTTCTGCTCGTCGCTGGTGTAGAAGATCGCCGAGCGATAGCTCATTCCGACATCGTTGCCCTGGCGGTTCCTGGTGGTCGGATCGTGGATCTGGAAAAAGGATTCGAGCAATGTGCGAAAGCTGATCCTGGCCGGATCGAAGACGATCTCGATGGCTTCGGCATGGCTGCCGTGGTTGCGATACGTGGCGTTGGGCACATCGCCACCGCTATAGCCGACGCGGGTAGAGATCACGCCGGGATAGCGCCGGATCAAATCCTGCATGCCCCAGAAACAGCCGCCGGCAAGGACTGCACGTTCGGTGGACGTCGCCATATCATACCTCCATGGATCGCTCCTTAGGTAGGCATTGTCGCTGGCTTCTTCCAGCATCTCAAGTGCATCACTCGTTGCCGGCCGAGCCGAACCGCCGCACGATGACCTCGAAGACGATGTCGGAAATCCACATGGCCGAGACGCCGATCAAAAAGGCGGCGGCGAGCGTCGTGGTGTCGTCGGCCGGATCGGGGATAGGCATGCCGGTTGCCCTGAACCAGGCGACGGCAGGCAGCGTCAGATACGCAGCCGCCAGCGCCCCGCAGATCGGCGAGGCAATCATCTCGCGCAGCTTGTAGCGATGGCGCGACAGTGCTCGCAGCACGCCGCCGGCTAGCCCGGCGGCGACGACCGGCCCCTTGATGCCGAGCATAGAGGTCGTGCATCGGCTAAGGCCTCCATCCGCAGAGCTTTTGTCCCTTGCGGTTGTGCGCCAAGAGCGCTCTCGCCTCGGCGTCCGACAGGACGTCGACGGCTTCGGCCGACAGGCGCAGCGGGCTCGAAATCGCGCAGAAGCCGCCCGAAGCAGTCGTGCACCCGGCAAGCGCCACAAGCAGCGCAAGCATCAGTCCCTTGCCCATGATTTCAGCTCCTTTCGAACAGCGTCCGCCGGCAATGCGCCGACGTCGTTCTGCACCTGCTCAGCGACCGCGCGCGCCGCGGCCTCAGCGGCCGCCAGTTTGCCGCGCTCGGCCCTGGCGCCGGCCAGCCGCTGGTGAGCGCCCCAGCAAAGGGCGGCGATGACCGATGCCAGGAAGCCCAGCAGCGCTTTGTTGCCAAGCAGGACGGCGAGGAGCGCGCTCACAGCAGCCACCCGGCGACAAGCCCGGCGGCAAAGCCGATAGCATAGGGTTTCGCGGCTTCGAGATAGGCGATGAGCAGTTGTTGAAACCCTTCCATGTCAGTGCTCCCAGCCGGATTTGCGGGCCAGCCAGTGCCAGGTCTCCGTGACCGAGGCGATGGCGAGACCGGCGGCGATCTCCAGACCAGCTTGAATGTCGGGGTCGGAAGAAAATGCCGCCGCGTCGTCGGCGCCGAGCAGGCCACGCGCGACCAGAACACCGGCGCCGTAACGCAAGCCGATGCGGATGAAGACGGCGATCATGTCGAACTCCTTCCGAAAATCGATTTCAGGATTTGAAGCAGCGCACGCCAGAACGGCAGGCGTTCGACGGGGCTGACGCGCCCGCCGGTAGACACCGGCGGCATCGCACTGCCGGGCTTCGGCGAGAGCGCTGATGGCTGGGGCGGGGTGCCCGGCAAAGGTGCCGGAGCGGGCTGTAGTGCCGACATCAACAGCGCCTGGGAACGGACCGACCGGATGCGATCGCTCCAACCCTTGCCGAAAACCGGCCAGGTCGGCAGCCGCCGCAGGAATGCCAGGCGGGCATCGCAAAGATCGTCGATGACTGCGCCCGGTGGCCTGGCGCCGACAGCTTTGAGCGTGGCCGGGCCGATCCTGCCGTCCTGTGCGGTGCCAACTGCCGCCTGCAGATATTTAGCCGCCCTGCCCGGCCCACTGTTCACGGCGAAGTCGAAGACGGCATAGTCGACACCGCCGGGAAGCTCGGCGCCCGCAGCGGCATCCCAATAGAAGCGGCGATAGACCGTCGCCACCTGAGCATCCGTGATATGGCGAAGGTCGTCCTTCGTCGCATCCGCCTTCACGTAGCGGCGGAAATTGGCCAGCGTCACGCCCTTCATGGTTGCGCCGCCGGGATCAGCCGGATTGTCGGACCAGCCGCCTTCCGATTTGAGGACGAGCGCAAGCGCCCGCGCGAAGTTGCGGTCCATGGGTAACCTCAGGAGATTGTGGAATTTAGCTCGGAGACTTTAGCCAGTCACAGATCACGCACAGGAGACGAGTGTCCTGTTGAACCTGACTGTGCCGACGGCATGTCGGTTGGCCAGCTATAACGCTTCCTCACGGGAGAGGAATTTTGGATGGAGCGGCTAAAGCGGGCTCACGGAAGCACTTCGCCGTCAAGGATGCGTTTATAGAGTTCCAGATAGGCCTTTGCGGCTTTCTGGATCGGAAATCTTTCGGCTGCCGATTCACGGCATGTTCGCGCGGAAATGCTGTTGATCTCATTGAGACCGTGAGCAAACTCGTCATCGGTTTCGAAGAAACGCCCGCTGTCTGCATCGACCGTTTCGGCAAGCGCACCGCACGGAGTGGTCAGCACAGGCGTTCCGCACAGCATTGCTTCGACCGCCGCCATGCCGAACGGCTCTGCCCAGGAGATCGGGTTAAGGAAGGCGTACGCCTCGCCGAGCAATCGGAGCTTTTCCTCGCCATCGACAGTGCCGTGGAAGCGGTAGCGCGGCGATAAGCTCTTGAAGAACAGAGACTCTTTCCGGGTTTGGCTGCGCCCGAGCAACTTCCACCTCGAGCCACCCGCGATATCGAGCTCGAAGTTAAATTTCTTCGCCAGATCGACGGCCCGGTTGAGGCCCTTCCCGGCCCTCGCGATACCGCCCAAAAACAACAGCCGCTCACCTTTCCGATCTGCCAGCCGGTAGGCATCCACAGGGAAACCGTTGTAAACAAACGTTTCTCGATCATGATGATGCGCGTGACTGGCGCTGACGAAGCTGTAATTTTGCCCCTTTCTCGGGGCGTTTGGAACATAGCCGTGCAGAGTGTAAAGCGCACGATACGGGCTTTCTACATCATACCAGCCGTTGAAATGCACGATGTCAGTATTGATAGGGATCGCCCCCAGACATTCCACTACTGACGCGGCCTGCCGGACCTCGCAACGCGGATGGGTGGAGCCCACTCCGGCAATCAGTGTGATTTTATGTCCGAGAGATGCGAGTGCGCTGGCGAGCCAATCGATTTGCCGCTGGGTGCCGCCGTAGCCTCGACAGGGAATTTTGCCTTGCACTGCAATAGTAATATGCATGTTCCAACGTTTAGACCGTTGCTCACATTTCGCAAGCTAGGCCCACGCTCTCAAAACGAGTTTCCAGCTAGCGTTTGTTATGTCGTTAAAACCTGTTCCAGCCTTGTTGAGGACTTTAAGTGCGCCAGCAGCATTACCAATCCGTACATTCAAATTGGTGGCATCTGGCACGATGCTAATAGCCTGAGCGGTCGCATCAGTTGTATTGAGAGATGGGTTAATGGGTATCTCGTCACCAACCGAATACCCCGAATTAGCCGTAGTACATTGAATGAAGGCCGCATAGAGCTTCGGCTTCATCCCCAGCCCATGAGCCAACGTCAGCGACCCGCCGGATGTGATGGTCTGTTGCGGGCTTTCATAAAACTTCTGAAGCAACGCCGTGGACGACTGGACATAGCGTGCATCCTGTTCGGCCTGCGACCATTGCAGCTTGATCCATCCTCCCCAGGCACCGCCAGCCTGCCTGCGCCGCCATAGCTTTTGGTCTGCCGCCGTAGTGTCGTTGACGAAATCATGCACCGTCTGCGTCCGGTAGCCAGTGCTTCCGTGCGCTTCCACAAACCCCAGGAACCAATTTACGCCGTCTGGCGCATTAGCCGCCGCCGAGGCCATATGCCAGCCATTGTCCAGGGCGTTGTTCCAATCGGTGATCGTCTGCGCGACGACACCAAGGTTGGGTCGGCTATCAAGTTTCAGATCAAACCCAGCCTTGACGAACCCCGTTGTAGCCAATTGCGTGGTATTCGTTCCAGGCGCTGCGGTCGGCCCCGTTGGCGTCCCGGTGAATGTCGGGCTGGCCTTCGGCGCCAGGCTGGACACCGCGATCCCACTATCCTTCCCCACCTTGCCCGTGGTGCCCGCGAAAGTGACAATATTGTCGGTTGCCGAAGACGCAGGCCCCAAAAAATCTCCTACTCCCGTCCCGTCGGCGCCTCTGTCGCCGGCACGGTCGAACATCAGCCAGATGCCGTTGGCCACCGTCGGCAAAGTGCCGGCGCCGCTGACATAGGCGAGCGTCAGTTTGCGGTAGCGCGTCGCGGCCATCAAATCGTCGCGCAGTTTCACCACCTTGCCGTCCTTTCGGTGAAAAAGCCTGAATTCCTCGAACCAGGGCAGCAGCGTCGAAAACACCTTGAAGCGGCCGGATTGCATGCGGTCGAGCATTTCCATCAGCCCCGCCTCGACCGAGACCGAGCCGTCGGCGAAGCGGGCGTGGCCCGACAGCATGTTCAGCCCGTGCGCGGCGTATTGTCTGGCAAGCGCGGTGCCCGCGCCTTCCAGCGTCTCGCGGCGGCCGTCGCGCGGCCAGGCCCAGGGCAGCCACTCGCCCCACGGCTTCAGGGCCAGTACCTGCATGGCCGGCGTCTGCTGCGAGGCCCGCGCCGCCTTGGAGATATAGACGACATCGGCCTCCGTATCCCAGGCCAGCTCGACCGCGGCCGACGGATGGTCCCAGCCGAAATCGAGGGCGCCGATCCGCGGCCAGTAGCGCGGCAGCCGGAACGGCTCGCAGGCAATCAGCTCCTCGGCAATCGGAAAGATGCGGCCGGAGCCCAGCACCGGAATGCCCTTGGCCCTCGCTTCGCGCTCATGTTCGGGATAGGCGGCGATGATCGCGGCACGCTCGTCCGGCGAATAGTGTTCGACGTCGTCTATGGTCATGAAGGTGACGTGACGGGTCATGCAAGCATGCTCCAATAGAGTGTGGCCATTGATACCAGCGCTCATCAATGCGAAGCTGACCCAAGACTTGGGGGAACACATGATTCGGATTGCAATCGTTGTCGGCATTGCCGCCAGTGCATCGGCATGCACCAGCCAGGCGAATGTTCCTTACGATACTAGTAAAAAAATCTGCAGAACCCGTACCGATCCAGGAACAGGGTTCAAACGCGAGGTCTGCGTCCCCGACACTCCCAATCAATCCTGTATGCTCTATATATATCAGTATACCGGTCGAGAGAAAATATTGTGCGGCCCATTAACGCGCAAATCGTCAACCGCCGAAGGTCGTGCCAGGCAACTTGCCGGCACCAAATACCCCTGATTCGACTTATCAACTGGGTTTGATGCGGATCACCTTTGGCGCCTGCGCATCCATGAACATGTAGCACCTGCCAAGCAGCGCCTTTTTGCCGAGCTCATCGAACACATTCTGCCCCAGCGGCGTGATCAGCACCTCGCCCGTAGCCAGCCCATCCTGGTGGCGGGCCTCGATCTCTTGCCAATGCGCATTCGCAACGTCGGAAAGCACGACATTGAAGGCTGGATGATTGTAGCTGACCAGCACGTTGCCATCATCCATGTCGGACGGCTTCATGTCCGGGTGATAGTTGTAAATCATGGCAAGCGTCTGGATGGCGGCCATGGCTGCCGCCTCATCGGACAGGCCGGCTTCCGTCAGCACGCAGGTGCCGTTTCAAGGATGGCAAAGTCACGGCCTCTGTCGAAGTAATAGCCGAACCGTTCCTCGATGCGATCGATGGGTTGTGAAAACGAGGGTCGCCATTTGGGCACCTGGGGCTTTGATACCTCAGCACCACCCGCCGGCGACACGACAAGCGAAGACAAACCGCCTGTCAATACCTGCCGCCTGTTCATGGACTTGGTTCCTCGACAACCTGGCCACCAGTCTGGTCGCGGTTCGCAATTCCGCAACGCGCCGAAACGGGAAAGCTTCGCTCTCATCTTTTCCTTTATCGCTTTATGCGGTAGGTCTTGCCGTGCATCGGCGACATCGATGCGTCTGGGCTGGTGCATTCTGCGCGGCCTGTACTCTACGCGGGTGGGACAGCCACTCTTTGCCATGACAGATCTATTCGAGGCGATGCGCCTGTCCGCCGAGGACAGCGAGGTTGCTCATCTTTTTTTCAGCGAAGGCGGTAAGATCCTGCTGCCACTCGGCAAATCGACAAATGCCATGACAGGTCAGGAGATGCTGGAGCGGCTGCTGTCGTCCCCGCATGATGACGATGGCGCGCTTGCCAACGACCTTCTCGGCGAGCTCGGCAAGACGGTGCCGTTGGAAAGCCTTCGTCTCCTGCTGACATCTGCCAATGCTGAGACGCGAGCGGCGGGTGCGTTTATTGCCACCTTTCAAAACCAGAACATAAGTTCGATGGTGGGTGAGCTGGCCGCGCTGCTTGGGGACAGCAACCCGCGCACGCGCTTCGATGCCGTGGAGTCTATCTTGCGATGCAGTACGCGGAACGATGGTCAGCATCTCGCGCAGGCGTTGTTTGCCCTTGATGATTATCACGATGGTGTACGCATGGGAGCCGTCAAATTTGTGCGCTTTGCAAAAGACTGGCAGTTAAAGCTTGCGCGTCAGCACGCCGCGTTGCTCAGGCCGCAAACGCCGTTTTCGGCGATCGCCGATATCTCCGGGCAATGGCGAGGTGATGCATCAGGCATGATCCGTGCTATGCTCGACCATTCAGAGCCGGTAGTGCGCCGTTACGGCTTGGGGCTGGCCAGCCGGGCGAGGTTGGTCGTTGTTGACGCGTTCGTCGAATGGGCGCAGGCGTCCGCCGATCCTGAAATCAGCAAACTGGCAACCGATTGCATCGAGCACAACCAGATATCGCACCACGCCGTATGGCAATCATCGTTGCCGGCAATCGCCTGAGGCACCGCTGATCTCGGGGTCAAGATAGCGACGTGACAGGGCGTAGAGCCTGCCGAACTGATTCAAAGTAATGTCGTATGATGTTGTCCGCGCACGATATTTGCGCCGGGCGTGGCGGTTCTTACCTTCTCCCTTTGTGGGGTGAGAAGCGGTCCGCGTGGCGGACGAAAAGCCAATTGCTTGGCTTTTCGAGCTTCGAACGCCCTGAGCCTGCGAAGGGCCGGGTGGTGGCCGATCCAACCTGCCGGGTCCCCGCTGCTCCGCAGCGTCCCGGCGTTCGCCGGCCTTTCGTCGTGCCACTGGCACGACGAATTCGCTTCGCGAACCAGCTGCTCACCCCACAAGGGGGGAAGGGAGAACCTCCTGCGCCGTCAAGAACCGCAGCACCACGTCGCTCATGCCAAGCAGCGGCGTAAACGTCACCATGGTGATGCCGCCCGTCGCGTTGGTGCGGGTCAGGCCTTCGGAATAGATATCGAGCGGCGGCTCCTCGTCGAACCAGACGCCGTGCAGGGTTTCGCCCTGCCACTTTTCGCGGCCCTTCTCATAGCTCTTGAACGACAGCACCGATTCATCGGCCTGCACGTCGCCGCCGCCGCCCCAGCGCACCACGATGCTGTCGAGCGCGCCCGGCGCGCCGCGGCCCATCGTGGTCTGGCGGATGGCATCGGCGGGGATCATGCCGGTGCCCCATGCCGCCTGCTGCTGCGGCGGGCCGACCAGCACGCGCTGCGGGTTGTCTCGCGTGCCCTCGCCGGTCACGCCGGCAGCCCATAGCCTGACGGCGGCGTCGAAGGTCTTGCCCTGCCACCACGCGGGATAGCGGCCGGTGAGATGCATGGCCCATTCGGCGCCGCCGGCCCTGGTCTTGCCCAACTGGTTGCCGGCCATGAACAGACGTTCCCGGTTCTGCGCGCCGGCGGCGTGAAACTGCGCCTGCCTGGGATAAGGCCGGTAGGCGGCAAGCTGGTTAGTCCTGCGCCTGCGGTCCAGCTCCTGCAGCAGCGCCAGATAGTGGCGGCGCGTCTTCAGGCTGGTCGCCAAACGGCCCAAGGACGGCTTCGAGGCCACGGATGCGGCGGCGGATCTCGTCATCGCTCAGGGCTTCCAGATTGTCAGATGAAACATGCAAATCCTTGGCCAGATCCTTGGGTAGCACCGATTGCACGATCTTCAGATACTGGTCGGGCTTGTCGGCCCGGACCGCGGCAATGACGCCGGCGCCATGGGCGCTGAAATCGGCGCGAACCGCGTCGAGGAAATCATCGCCAAGCGTCTTCTTCGTCCGCTTCGGCTTGGCAGCGGCGGCAGTCGCCTTGCGGCCAGGGCGCGCACGCGGCGCCGTCCGGTCAGCCATGATCCGAGATCCCGGCGGGCTCGGCGGTAGGTGCCTGTTTCGCTGGCCGCTTGATCTTGCCGGACTTGATCTTGCCGGACTTGCGCCGTGCCGATTTTGGCCCTGACCGTGTTGGGGCGGCCTTGCGGGCTGCATCAGCGGCCGGCGCGTGGCGCTTTCCGGCAGACGCGGCTTTCAGGCTTGCCCTGGCGATCGCCCTTGCGTCGTGCGCGCCGCGCGGAAAGCCGAAGCCGCCGATGGCATCGACAGGACCACCGCGAACCATGCCGATCAGCACGCCCGGCACGACCGGCTCGATACGGCCGATGCGCGCCTGCGGGGCAGCGCCCTCGAACACGCCAATGGCGCTGACGACCTCGCGGCCGTCATCGTCGGTGATGATGGTGGCATAGCGGTTGGACAAGGGAGGCCTCGCGGATAAGGCAGAATGAACCGAGGATAGCGTTCCTTCACGCCCCCCTCTGTCCTGCCGGACATCTCCCCCTCAAGGGGGGAGATTGGCAGCTCCAGGGTCGCGACCAATTTGCAGCGCTGACGATTGGCGAAAGCAAGGCGGCAGTCCGATCTCCCCCCCGTGTGGGGGTTGAGGAGTGGTCCGCGCAGCGGACGGAAAGCCAATTGCTTGGCTTTCCGAACGACGAACGTCCGGCAGGCCAGAGGGGGGCTGTCCCGCCGACATCCGATATCCGCGCGTTGTGGGCATCAGGAAAACAAAACCCGCCTCGTGGGCGGGTCGGTGGCGCAAATCAGCACCATGGACAAATCATAGCAAAGCTGCCCTCACCCGTCAATGCAGATAAGAAATAATTCCTACTCCGGTCAAAGCCTCGTCCTTGGCGGCGGCGCGCATTGCGCGAGGGCCGCATCGATGGGATGCTGGGTCTCGTCGGAGAGCGAAATGAGCGATGTGACCAGTCACTATGGCAGCGGCGGCATTGTCGAGCGCATCCTGTCGGCTGTGCCGGACGCAAAGGCCGGCAGCCTCGCAGCCAAACAACTCTATCCGTTCGATCAGCTTCATGGCCGCGAGCTGATCGCCACGCAGGACCATGCTGCGCGTCTTGCGCCCTCCGCCGGCGATCGGGTTCTGGACATCGGCAGCGGCATTGGCGGCCCGGCCCGGTTCCTTGCCGAGACCTATGGGTGCAGCGTCGACGGCGTCGACCTGACGCAGGCGTTCGTCGAGGCATCCCGCCGATTGACCGAGCTCTGCGGCCTCGGCGACAAAGTGCGTTTCCATGAGGCCGATGCGACAAGGCTGCCTTTTGCGGACGACACATTCGACGCGGCGATCTGCTTCTATGTCGGCATGAATATCGCCGACAAGGCGGCGGTCATCGGGCAAGCGTGGCGCGTACTGAAGCCGAAGGCCAGGCTTGTCTGGACCGAGGCGGTGCTGGCGGACGGCGAGCCTCACTATCCCTTGCCTTGGGCGGTGTCGGCTGTGGCCAGCCATCTCGTCGACCGCGAAACCCTGAAGGCTCTGTTTGCTTCAGCCGGATTCCAGGTCGACGACGTCATCGACGAAACCGGCGATCACGTCGAGCTGGCGTTGAAACGGGCAAATTCCAGCATGGTTCCGTCGCCCGCCCAGCAGCAGGCCAATGAGATCGTGCTCGGCGCCGAGTTCGTGCATCGGCGAAAAAACTACATAAGCAGCCTGAGCGAGGGAAAACTCGCGTCACTGGCCATCATCGCTTCCAAGCCGGCCTGAAACAAAAAACCCGCCTCGGCGGCGGGTTGGTGGCGCAAATCAGCAACATCGACAAATCATAGCATAGCTGCCCTCACCGGTCAAGATATGTCAGGAAAGAATTCCTACATCGACATCGATCGGAGACTCGGCGATGCTAGCGCTACCACATCCGGCGTCAAGTCATATGCATATGTTCTAAAGTGCCATGCCGTCGGCGGATGTTGTCTGATAATTTGTCCTTTGGCATCAAGGGGGCAAAAGAAGCCATGTCTGAGGACAAAATCCGAAATATAAATCTGACCGCCGACATCGTCGCGGCATTCGTGCGCAACAATTCAGTGCCTCCGGATAGCCTGCCGGCGTTGATCGAGAGCGTCAATGCAGCGCTCGCGGCCGTGGACAATCCCGTTGCTCCGCCGCAACCTGCGCCTGAGCCCGCGGTCAACCGCAAGCGCTCGGTAACGCCGAATTTCATTTACTGCCTCGAGGATGGCAAGAAGTTCAGGTCGCTGCGGCGTCATCTCGGCTCCGCCCATGGCATGACGCCGGAAGCCTATCGCGCCAAATGGGACCTGCCCGGCGACTATCCGATGACGGCGCCCAGCTACGCCGCCAAGCGCTCGGAGCTGGCAAAGGAGTTCGGGCTCGGCATCAGGACACCCGAGGCCCCGGCCGCCAAGGCGCCGGCCAAGAGCAAGACCAAGGCGTAAAGGCACGCCCCCTCCGTGCCGTACGCCTGCTGGAGGACGATCGTGGTGGCCGGAGAGCCCAATGACGTTCGCGTGGAACGTGTGGACCGCCGCCAATGGGCGGTGCTGGTTGCCGAGAATGGCACGGTGACCCAGCATCTGTTCATGGCCCAGGAAGCGGCCGAGGAGTTTGCCGACGGCGAGCGGACAAGGCTCGGCCTTCCCGCCAGGCCGCCGGCGGCGGATCCGCTGGCCTGAACAGTCCTTCAACGGGCTGCAGGATACAAGACGCAGCCTTCGACAGGCCGTCTAGCGACTGGTCATTAGCTGGCTCTTATGGAATCATTCCACTCCAACTCGGGGGAGAGCGGGATGGACAAACCAGCCATGGCATCCGTGTTCAGGATGCGGCAAGCGCCAGCCACTGTTTCGGGCGTTCGCAGCGTCGGCCAAGGCCAGGCCGATCCGGTCATCGGCAGAAGGCCGCTCGGCGAGGCGATCCGCTTCGTCATCGACGCCCATCCCCATTACGACATCAGCTGCGTTTCGATCGCCTATGGCGACGGCTCGGCCCCGCGCCTCGGCAGCCGGGAGGTCAAGGCGCTGTGGGCCGAATATGGCCGCCGCTGGATGGAAGAGTAGCGCAGGCCATCGGCCGACGCCTATCGCTTGCATCCCCGTCCGGATCGTAACAGCGGCTCATGCGTTGAGCGTGAGCCAAATGGGAGCAACAGCCATGAACGTCGCCAATCTGCAACTCGAAGGCCTGCTGATGGCCGTCGCCTCGATCAATCAGGTGCTGGTGCGCAAGGGCCTGCTCACGGTGGAGGATATCGACATTGCGCTGCGCAAGGCCGAGGCCATCGAAACCGGCGAGGAGCGGTCCGACGGCATGTCGGAGTCCAACCGCGACGCCGTCAACTTTCCGATCCGACTGCTGGAACTGGCCAATCAATGCCAGCCGGAGGCGGACATGCCGTCCTTCTCGAAACTGGCCCGCATGGTCGGTCAGATGAAGGAACCCTACAACGACCAGATGTGAGGCGGTCTGCCGACGCGGGGCCTCACCCTCGGCCAATCTTCGAGGCCAGCACGCTGCCCGGTCCATGCACGGCGGCGAACAGCAGGCCGGCGGCGAACGGGAAATGGGACATGAAGGCGCCGAACTCGGCCTGGTTGCCGGTCCAGTGCGACGGACCGTGGAAGGCAAAGCCGAGGAAGACCACGTAGACGGCGGCGACCAGGGCGGCCGGCGTGAAGAACGCTCCGGTCAGCAAGGCGATCACCAGCAGCGTTTCGAGGATCGCGGCGCACCAGGCCAGAAACAGCGGGAACGGGAAGCCGGCGGCGGCGATGTAGCCGGCGGTCATGTTCATATCCATGAACTTGAAGGCTGCTCCCATCGCGAACATGGCGGCCAAGGTCAGGCGGGCGATGAGAATGGCCGCGGTCTGCCACGGCGATTGAACGGCTTCCATGATGTGCTCCAAAGGTTTGCAACGGGTTTCGCCCCAAGGACGGGCGCCACGCCGCCGATCCTACACCAGCCCGCGAAATTCTTTCGCGGCAAAGCCGGACCTCGCAAAAGGAGGCGCTTGCAATCCTCTTGCCGCGCGTGGCCGCTCAGAGCTTCGCCATCAGCTCCCGCCCCAACCGTTTCGGCGGCTCGGCGCGCAGCACCACATTGGTCGTCACCGCGCCGTAGCGGCCGATGGCATCGACGATGCTTTCGAGGTCGGGCGGCGACGGCACGACCACCTTGACCAGAAAACAATCCTCGCCGGTCACCCGCAGCACCTCGACCACTTCCGGCATGGCCGCGAATTTCTTCAGGCAGGTCTGGATGTGCTCATGCGTGGTGCGCAGGCGGATCATGGCCATGGTGCCGAGACCGAGGGCGGTGGGATCGATCGCGGCCCGGTAGCCGGCGATGATGCCGCGCTCCTCCAGCCGCTTCACCCGCTCCGACGTCGCGGGCTGGGACAGGCCGACGCGGCGGCCGAGTTCGGAAATGCCGATGCGGCCATCCTCCTGCATGATCTCGATGATTGCCATGTCGGTGGGGTCGAGCCGTGGCCGGTAATCGCCGTTTGCCATGAACACCTTCAATCCATCGGAATTCTTCATCGCTTTCCGATGATCTCTCATTCCGCGAACAAGGAGAAGCCCTAGGATTGGGACATCATCTGCGGCGAAGAAACAGGATTTTCCATGACCGACTTCATCATTCTGCCGGGCAGCGGCGGATCGGGCGAGGCCCACTGGCAGACACGCTGGCAACAGGCCGACCCGGCGATGCGCCGCTTCAGCCCGGCAAGCTGGGAGCTGCCGGATTTCGACGACTGGGTGGCGGCGCTGGACGTCGCGGTGTCACAGGCACAGACCCCGCCGGTGCTCGTCGCCCACAGTCTCAGCTGCCTGCTGGTCGCGCATTGGCAGGCGGTGTCGAGCCGTCGGATCGGCGGGGCGTTTCTGGTTGCGGTTCCCGACCCGGCCTCGCCGGTCTATCCCGCTTACGGAATTCCCTTCGCCGATACGCCGCGCGGGCCGCTTCGCTTCCCCTCGCTGATCGTGGCCAGCACCGACGATCCCTATGATCCGAACGGCTATGCCGGTGAGAAAGCCACACAATGGGGCAGCGAACTGCACATCGCCGGGCCGCTTGGTCACATCAACAGCAATAGCGGGCTGGGCGACTGGCCGGCGGGAATGGAGCTGCTGACGGCCTTCGTGAGAGACAGACAGGCCGACCACGCAATCGCACCGTAGGCGCCCGAAGCGTGCGCGCGGGCTTGCCCCGACTTGTCCCGCCAGCTATCTCTCGGGAGGGGCGTTTGTGAGGGAGCCTGCGAATGGTGTCCGTCCGATATCTGGTCCGCGATGTCGATCTGTCCATCGCGTTTTATACGAGCTATCTGGGCTTCGCGCTGAAGCAGCAATTCGGTCCGGCGATGGCCATCCTGACGCGCGGCGACCTCTCGCTCTGGCTCGCCGGTCCCTTGGCGTCGGCAGCCAGGCCGATGCCGGACGGCCGGACACCCGAGCCGGGCGGATGGAACCGCTTCGTGCTCGAGGTCGAGCAATTGCCGTCAATCGTGACTGAGATGGTCGAGGCCGGCGTGCGGTTCCGCAACCAGATCGTCGAAGGTCCGGGCGGGCGACAGATTCTTTGTGAAGACCCGTCCGGCAACGTGATCGAGCTGTTCGAGCCCAGCTAGACTTCGGCCGTCGCCTCGGATTCGGCGCCGGGCTTTGCCTGGCCTTCCCACTGCCGCTCCGCCTCTGCTTTACGCTTCGGACAATCCTCGTAGTCATGCTCTCGCGAACCGCAATAGGAGCAGCATTTTGCCGGCGTGTCGGTTCGAAGCATTGTGGCCATGCACAAGAATGCACGAAAATTCATCCGGTTGCAGCAGCGTCCGCGACGTCGCTGCTGGGATGCGTGACCGCCAGCCTGGCACCGCCCTCAATAGCCGCCGCCGAGGATCGGCAGAATCTCGGCGGCAGACATTGCGCGCGGCGCGTATTCGTCCGGCCTATATCAAAGTTAAATGCGGATGCTGGGCGTGAGGTGGTAGGTGATCGCGATGGGGGGACTCTCAACGCGCTCGAGGTGTCCCATGGACGTTCGAAATCTGATTGCCAAACTGTCGGCCGCGGTATTGCACCGCCGCGCCGCGTCTTCGCCGATACTGTTCAGGCCGATCCGCAACTCGCTCGCCGACATCCCGTTGAAGCCGGCGCCGCGGCCGCCTTATCGACCGCATCGGCCGATCTGGCCGGCAAGCAACATGTAGCTCGCCGGGCTGCAACCAGTTTGTGATTTCCTCGTTTATGGCGATCCCGTTTTCAAGGAGGCAAGTGATGAGATCGATCCGGGCGAGGCGCGAATGGTTTGGATGGTGAGCGCATGAGCCGTTTTCTGCCCCTGACGATCAGATTCGTGGACGGCAGCGCGATGACGGTGTCGTCGATCGCCGACGCCAGGAGGGCGCTAGGCGGAACATGGAAGAACAAGCAGACGGCGGCCTACAAGGCGGCCGACAGGCTGGTGGATGACGCGTTGAACGGCATTTGCCGCCCGGACATCGCCTTTGCCGCTTTCCAGAATGCCGCCGCCCAACAGGGCTTGCTGAAGCCGGCGAAGCCAAGTGCCGCCCTTGCCATGCTCGACGAATTGGCGTCGCTGGATGGGCATCGTTGAAAGACCGGCTGACGGATTGCCTGCGATGTCATGGCGAACGCCGGATAGCCTATCTCGGCTCGCGGTTCATGCTGAGATAAGTCGGGTCGAACTCGGCGATTTCCACCAGCTGCTGCCAGTCCAGAATGGTCACCATGTAATTTGCCCAGCCGATCACACCGATCTTGCGCAGCGCGCCGATGACCCGGTTCATGTGGACGACCGAAAGCCCAAGCACATCGGCCAGTTCCGCCTGCGACAGGGGAAGCCGGAAACTCATGCCGTTGGTCTGCTTGACGACCTGGAGCCGCACGAACAGCTCGCACACAAGATGCGCCAGATGCGAAGTCTTGGACCGCCGGCCCATGGCCACGATCCATTCCCGATGGATGGCGCCATCGACGAGCGTGTCCAGCCAAAGCAAGCGGCTGAGATGAGGCGCCTGTTCGGTGATCGTCCTTAGCCGACTGTGGTCGGCGGCGATCACCCGGCATGGCGACAAAGCTATAATGCCATGGTCCATTGTCTTGAGCAGGAAGGCGTGCAAATCGACAAAATCGCCTGGCACCTGCAACGAGGTGAACTGGCGGCCGCCATCCTCCAGCACCTTGTAGCGCGCCGCCAGACCCTCGATGATGAGCGTGCTGTAGCCTGGCCTCGATCCCTCTGAAACGATGTCCTGACCGGTGGCAAAATCCATCTCGATGGTCATGGCGGCGGCCAGCAGCCCCTTTTCCTGCTCGGACAAAGCGTCATGCTGGCCAAGGTTGAGATAAAGCGGTTCTAGCATAGAGGATCCAGTTCGAGATTTCGTGGACATTCGTGGCCTAGCCAAACGCCGGAGATCGGGTGCGGTTGCAATCGGCCGGCACGGCGACGGCTCCTGGCAGGAAATCTGCTCAGGGCACAGTCGCATGGAACCATGGGTGCGGGTTGGGATTTAATCCATGTCGCTCAAAAATGGCCCCGATTTTGAGACAACGACATGCATAAAAACACAGACCTGAAGCGCGTCGCCTGCGTCCTTCAACCGCGATGCGCCTTAGCGTTCTCACGCAGGGATCCTTGCACACATGGAACGGTTCTACTTCGACTTGTACAACGCCGAGACCCAGATTGATGAAGAGGGGCAGCTTTTTCCCAGCCGGGAGCGTGCGGGAGCCGAAGCGCTGCGCATATTGCACGATGTGGCGCGCGACGAGATACCGGAGGGCGACCACCGGCGGATCACCGTCAAGATGCTGAACGAGAACAGGGAGCAGATATTCGAAGCGTCGCTGACCATGGCGTCGCTGTGGAGTTGAACTCGTCGACCCTGTCGAGGACTGTATGGAACCTCTTGCCCTCCCCTCTGTTTCCTAAGGAGGGGCCAGCGGCAGAAGCTGCACGGCTGATTGACTGGAGGCATCTATGTCCTTGCAAAAGCTTCATCCCGAGCAGGTCGACGACACACGCAGGCTTGCCTATTCGACCTTTGCCCCGGCGCTGATCGGTTCGCTCACCAAGCGTCTGGCGCGGTGTCAGGGCGTCAAGGAACTGGGCGCCCTGGAAAAGTCGCTCATCCGCCTGATCGAAGACTCTGATGTCGATGGGCCGCAAGCCGAGGCGATGAAAGAGTTCGCCATCGAGCTGGTGGTGTCGACGATATCGGAAGCCCGCGCTCACCCCGACACCAAGAGCGATGTCGAAGCCGTTGGCGAGCGCCGCGCCGAAGGCCGCTCCGAGAACCCGCAGACGCTCGAGGAGCAGTTGCAATCAGGGCTCGAAGATAGTTTTCCGGCCAGCGATCCGCCCGCCGTCGTCTCGACCGCCATTTCCGGCGCCTCGAAGGACCTTGTCGGTACAGATGAGGTGTTGCGCCGCAAGAAGGAGGCGGCGCAGCGAAAGCAGGAAAAGGCCGACGCCGGTTAGCCGGACAAGTCGCGCGAGCCCGAGGCGATGAGAAGCCGTCAGCCGAAGCGCTTTTCCGGCGACTGTCCGCTGGCCGGTGACTGTTCGCCGGCCCGCGCGACGATCGCCTCGAGCGGCTCCGGCCGGTGAAGCAGAAAACCCTGGCCATAGGCCACGCCCATGCCGCGCAGAATGTCGAGCGCTTCCTGCTGTTCGATCTTTTCGGCCACCACCGCGCAGCCGAGACTTTTGGCGATGCCCGCTATGGCCGAGACGATCTCGCGGTCGAAACGGCTTTCCGCGATATTCTCGATGAACGAGCCGTCGATCTTGATCTGATCGACCGGAAAGCGCCGCAAATATTCGAACGAGCTCATGCCGGCGCCGAAATCGTCGAGGCTGACGCGGCATTGCCGCTCGCGCGCCTTGCGCACGAACTGCTCGGCGGCGTCGAAATTGGTGACGGCCGCGGTCTCGGTGATCTCGAAACCGATGCCGGAATGCGGCGCCCCGGTCTCGGCGATGACGGCGTCGACGAAATCCCACAGCAGCGGATCGCTCAGCGTCTGCGCCGACAGATTGAAGCCGAGCATGATGGCGCCTGACCGCATCGCCGCGCCATGCTGCGAAAGCGCTGTCCTGATGATCCAGCGGTCCAGCCGCGAGGCAATGCCGAAGCGCTCGGCGACCGGAATGAATTCGTTGGGCGGGATCAGCTTGCCATTGCGCCCGGCAAGCCGCGCCAGCACCTCGACATGGCGGCTCTCCTGCCAGGGCTGGCCGAGCAGATGGATTTCCTGGCCGAACAGTTTCAGCCGCCCGTCATCCATGGCGTCGACAGTGTCGGCGGCGACACGCGCCGCGTTGAGGCCGCCGGAGCCCGACGCCGCATCGGCCGAAAACACCGCGAAGCGATTGCGCCCGGCCGCCTTGGCCGCATAGCAGGCGTCGTCGGCGCAGGCCAACGCATCGGCAACCGTGGTGGTGGTGTCCTCGACGAAGGCGATGCCGATGCTGGCCGCGAGCTTTCGCGAGGTCGCCGGCAGTCCGAGGTCGGCGTCACGGACCGCCGCAAGGATGGCGCCGGCCAGCGCCTCGGCCTTGGCCGATTGGCAATTGGGCACCAGCAGCGCGAACTCGTCGCCGCCGAGGCGCGCGGCACGTGCCGATGCCGGCAGGCAGCCCAGAATACCGGCGGCCACGCCCTTCAGCGCCAGGTCGCCGGCGGCGTGACCGGCAAAGTCGTTGAGCGCCTTGAAGTAGTCGAGATCGACGTAAAACACCGCCAGCGGCAAAGCCCGCTCGGTGGCGATATGCACGGCCAGCAGCCGGTCGAAGGCGGCACGGTTCAACAGGCCGGTCAGCGCATCGTGGTGAGCGGCGTAGGCGAGTTCCCGCTCGCGTTTCTTGTCCTCGGTGATGTCGCGCACGGTGCCGAGAATCTGGCCCGCCGTCTCGGGCGCCGCGATGAAGCGCACCAGCGATTCGACATGGCGGATTTCGCCGTCGCGCCTGACGATGCGGTATTGCGCGGCGACGACGCCGTCGGTCGAAAGCGGCGCCAGATGGGCGCGCTCTGCGGCATCCTTGTCGTCGGGATGCAGATAGGAATGCCAAAGGTCGGCAGCCACCTCGTCGGTGTCGGCGACCAGGCCGAATATCTCCCTGGTGCGGGCGTCCCAATAGCTCTTGTTGGCGTCGATGTCGTGATGCCAGATGCCGGTGCCGCTGGCCGCCAGCGCCAGGCGAAAGCGCACATTGACCCGCTCGAGTTCGGCTTCCGCCTCTTTCTGCCGGCTGATGTCGGTCTGCACGCCCATCAGCCTGACCGGCTTGCCCGTCTCGTCACGCTCGACAATGCCGCCGCGGTCCAGCACCCAGATCCAGTGGCCGTCCTTGTGCTTGAGGCGCAGCTCGGTCTCGATCGAGGCGGTCAGGCCGGAAATGTGCCGCTCGCCGCTGGCCAGCGCCCGCTGGCGGTCGTCGGGATGCGTCAGCTTCAGCCAGAGGTCATCGCTGTTGGCAAGCTCGCCATCCTCATAACCCAGCATGTGCGACCAGGTCGGCGAATAGAAGCAGTCGCCGCTCAAAATATCCCAGTCCCATACGCCGAGATGAGCGCGTTCGAGCGCAAGCGCCCAGAACTCACCGTTGCGTATTTTCTCTTCAGCCATGCCCTGGTTTCGCTCACTCCGTCGCCGCCACTATGCACGCAAGCAGAGAAGAAACCGTTACCGGGTGCGCCGCGCCCACAGTGCGGACAAGGCCTGCAATCGTGGACCATGCCGTAAGGCGTCATCATGCGATTGGGGCTCGTCATGCCATTGGCGCCCTGATTGGAACCGCCCTGGCCGGGCCTGGCTCGACGATCCTTATCGCGCGGCGGCGCGCATTGTCCTCGAGCAGGCCGCGCAGTTCCTCACGGCCGCGCGCGATGCGCGACATCAGCGTGCCGGCCGGAACGCCGAGCATCTCGGCGGCCTCGGCATAGGAGAAGCCCTCGATGGCGACCATGGTCAGCGCGGCACGGCGGTCCGGGCTGATCGCCTGCAGCGCGTCGATGATCTCGCGCGCGGCGACGTTCTCCAGCTGGTCGGCGGGAGAGGCTTGCGCCTCGCCGGCCTCCAGCGGCAGCATCGAGGCCTCGCCTCGCCGGTTCACCTTGCGCATCTGGTCGATGAACAGATGATGCATGATCGTGAACAGCCATTTTCGCGGGCTCTCTCCCGTCTGCCAGTTGTCCAGCCGCAGCAGCGCCCGCACCAGGCAGTCCTGGACGAGATCGTCGGCGGAATCGCGGTCGCGCAGCAGCGAGCGCGCATAGCGGCGCAGGCGCGGGATTTCGTCGAGAATGGCTCTCTGCTTTTCGTCCATGACATTTTGTCTTTGTTTCGGCATGCCGTTGCCGCAAAACCGCTGCGCCCCCGGGTGAGGACAGCTTTGGCTGATCTGAAAAATTCCTCTGTTCATGCCTGTCGTCGGCTCCAAAAACGCTGGGCACTTTTGGGCGACAGGCATGACGCGCTAGCGCGGCGTGGCGTCGATGGCGACCCGGTCGGGATAGAAGGCGCCGTGGGCGCGAATCTCGGCCATCTCGTCGAAGGGCTGCTCATAGGCCCACATCGCGTCGTTACCGGTTTCGCCCGCCGGCAGCACGTTCCAGTAGCTGGAGTCGCCCTTGTAGGGGCACAGCGTCGACCGCTCCGTCTTCCTGAGCTTGCGGAAGTCGATGTCCTCGAACGGGATGTAGAAGGAGAAGGGATGGGGCGGCTCGGTCACCATTTTGGCTTTTGCCGAGGAAGCGATGATGGTGCCGTTTGCAAACACGACGACACGCCCGTTGAAGGGCTCGACGGTGATCACCTTGCCCGGATTGCGCCTGAAGCCGGGTGACGGGTTCGCATGCTGATCCATGACTGCTCTCCTTGTCCGCTGGTGGCTCGATGCCGGTCGACGGCGTCAGCTCTCACTGGCCACTGATGGGCCGGCGACAGCGGTCACACGCGACAGCTTCTGGCGCTTTTCGAGCTGTGGCTTTTCATAGGTCTTCTTCATCGTTCTTCCTTTTCTGACGTCTGGCAGCCGGTCCGCGCGGCTGCCGGCCGTGGATCATGGCTCCAAGGGACAACAGGCGCATCTCCCGTCCGGCCGATGCGCCGCCGAAGGAAATCCGGGCCAGCGTGGCAAGAACGATTCGCATGTGTTTCGCCGCGATCCGACGGCGGTGGATTTATCTCAGCCGGGACGGCCATGCTTGGGCCGGGCGGAACACGGTTTTGGCGAATGCGGCCCTGTCAGCACGACCGCAAGGCTTGGACAGGCGCGAACAGCTACCGGCGCGGCTATGGCGATGGCCGCTTGGCGCCGGTGCACGCCGCGAAATATCGATAATAAAGGACGACAGGTGAGACTCTACAAAATCAAGATGATTTGCCAGATATTTTCGCCTTTTCGGCACGAGAAGCAAAATAAATTTTCGACAGACGAACTTTCATTTCGGAAAAATGTCCATTTCATCTCTGTTAACCAAATATTAACCAAAATTATCCGATACATACCGAAGTTATTCGCTGTCGTAATCCGAATCTAAGTTGTAATAATCATTGCACAGTTCGCTTCTGACATTACTGTATCGTTGATGTCTTGCGAAGCATGCAACGGAGGAGCTGTAGGAGTGAAATCCGGGTCAAGACTGTGTTGCGAGGAACGGTCTGCCCGACGGAGGAAACACGCATGAGATTGCTGAAATATGCGCTGCTGGCGGGAGCGTCGCTGCTTCCCATCCTGCCCGCGATCGCCGCGACCGCGACGGGCAGCATGAATGTCCGCATCACGATTACCGACGAATGCAAGGTGCAGACGGCGAGCGATCTCGATTTCGGCTCGCACGGTGTCATTGATGCGAATGTCGACCAGACCAGCACCATCAACGTGCAATGCACGACCGGCAAGTCCTACAATGTTGGTCTGAGCGCCGGAGCGGGCGCGGGCGCAACTGTTGCTGTTCGCAAGATGACCGGGCCGGCGTCGGCGACGATCGACTACACCATCTACAGGGAAAGCACCCGGACGCAGCTTTGGGGCACCACGATCCCCACCGACACGGTCGGCGGAACCGGCAACGGCGCCATTCAGCCGCTGACGGTCTACGGGCGTGTTCCACCGCAGACGACACCGGCGGCGGGCCTCTACACCGACACCGTTGCGATCACCATAACGTACTGACAATCGATACCAACACGAGGACGATCATGCGATCCATGCTTTCATGCATCGGAGCCACGGCTGTTCTGTTGCTGTGCGCCGGTCTCTCACAAGCCGCTTCGCTCAGGGTGGCGCCGACAGGTCTCGAGCTGATCTCGCCCGACGCCTCGGCGGTTCTCAACCTCAGCAACGATGACCCCAAGCGGCCGATCAATGTGCAGATACGCGTCTTCGCCTGGAGCCAGGCTGGCGGGATCGAGCAGCTGACGCCGACTACGGACGTCGTCGCCAGCCCGCCATCGACCAAACTCGGACCCAATGCCCAATACGTGGTTCGCGTCGTGCGCGTCAGCAAGGCGCCGGTGCGGGCCGAGGAAAGCTACCGCGTCATCGTCGACGAGTTACCCGACCCGTCGCGCAAGAAGGCCGGTACGGTCGCGCTCGCGCTGCGCTATTCGGTCCCGGTGTTTTTCCGCGACGCCGATGCCGCCGCGCCGGCAGTCGCCTGGAGTGTTTCGCGCAAGGGCGGCAGTCTTGTGCTGACAGCGAGCAATACCGGTGAAAGTCGTCTCCGCTTGTCCAACCTATCCCTGACCCAGAACGGCAAAAAGCTCGGCAACCGAAACGGGCTCGTCGGTTATGTGCTGGGCGGCGCGACCATGCAGTGGCCGATCGGCAGCGGCAAATCACTGTCCGCGGGCTCCGTGCTTTTGAAGGCACAGAGCGATCTTGGACCCTTCGATGCCAACGTTGCCGTCAAGGGCAAGTAGCGTCGCTGTCATCGTCGCGGTTGCGACTTTCACACCTTGCTTGGCGGTGCGTTCGCAGGAATTTCCGGCCGTGACGAACCTCGAACAGCCGGCTTCCGTTTTGCCAGCGGGCCGCAGCCTCTATCTCGAGGTGTTCATCAACGACGTTTCGACCAAGCTGGTCGGCAATTTTATCGAGATGCCGGATGGTGGGCTGGCGGCGGCGCCCCAAGAGCTGAAGGAGGTCGGCCTGAAACCGCCGGAGGACATAGCCGACGCCGGCGGCCTGGTCAGGCTCGACCAGTTGGCCGACGTTTCGTTTCGGATCGATGAGGTAGCCCAGCGCCTCTACGTCACCGCCGCCAATGACAGCCGCGAGGCGCGCATGGTGGATCTCGGCTTGCGCTTGCAGGACCGGCCGGCGCCGCAATCGGGCTTGGGCGCGGTTCTCAACTATTCGCTGTTTGCCAGCTCCAACACATTGTTCGACAAGGACGTCGAGCTGTTCCAAGGCGTTTCCGGCGGCTTCGATGCGCGCGTGTTCAGCCCCTATGGAACGCTCAGCCAATCCTTCATCGCCGGCTATTCCGACGGCAGGCTGGGCGGCTTCACGCGGCTCAACACGACATGGAGCTATTCCGACCCCGACCGGCTGATGACCTACCGCGCCGGCGACTTCATCTCCGGTGGATTGTCGTGGACGCGTCCGGTCTATCTCGGCGGCATCCAGGCGCAACGCAACTTCCACCTGCGATCGGACCTGGTGACGCTGCCCCTGCCCTCCTTCGGCGGCACGGCGGCTGTGCCGTCGACGCTCGAGGTCTATACGCAGAACGTGCGCACCTATTCCGGCGACATCCAGCCCGGGCCGTTCCAGGTCACCAATCTGCCGGTGTTCACGGGCGCAGGACAGGCGCAGGTGGTGCTGCGCGACAGCCTGGGCCGCGAGACCACGGCCACCTTGCCGTTCTATGCCTCCAGCATGCTGCTGCGCCAGGGACTGCTCGACTTTTCCGTCGAGGCAGGGATGGCGCGGCGCAATTTCGGCATCTCCTCCGACGATTATGACGGCCGCGTCATGGGGGTCGCCAGCGCGCGTTACGGCGTGACCGACCGGCTGACATTGGAAGCCCATGCCGAGGGCGGCGCCGATCTGATCAATGGCGGCATAGGTGCTGCCTTCCCGCTCGGGGCATATGGCGCGGCTTCGCTGGCGGTCGCCGGCAGCCATCATGACCGGCGCACCGGCTCGCTGGTCGATGCCAGTGTCGAATTCGGCTATGACGGCTGGGCGATCAACGCCCACATGCAGCGGGCCTTTGGCGGCTATGAAGACATCGCCTCGGTGACGGCGGAGCCGGTTCTCGACCCCGACGACTTCACCCGTTTCAGCGCTGGCGTGCCGCGCTCGGTCGACCAGGTGACGCTCAGCGTGCCGATGCCGATCGATTTCTCCAGCCTTAACCTGTCCTATACGCATTTGAAGAGCGCCGAGGGCGAAAACAGCCAGATCGTCGGCCTGTCCTACAGCCAGGCGATCTTCAAGCGCAGCACGCTCTATGCCACCGCCTTCGCCGATCTCGACGACGACAGCAGCTATGGCGTGTTCGCCGGGATTTCGATCCCGTTCAACGACGAGATCTCGGCGTCGACAGGCGTCGAGCAAGGCCCTGAGGGCCTCAATGTCACTGCCGACCTCGCCAAATCGGAGCGGGCCGAGGACGGCAGCATCGGCTGGCGGCTGCGCACCTCGGAGGGCGAGGTCCCCAATCGTTCGGCAGCGGTCAGCTACCGCGCGCCGTTTGCGCGTTTCGAGGCCGGCGCCCAGCAATTCGACAAGGACTTTCGCGTGACCGGCCAGATGGACGGCGCCATTGCGGTCGCAGGCGGCGGGGTGTTCGCCACCAACCGCATCGACGATGCCTTTGCCGTTGTCGATGTCGGCACGCCTGATGTCGAGGTCTTGCATCAGAACCGGCCGGTAGGCAGGACCGACAGCAAAGGCCGCATCCTGGTCACCGGGCTCAACTCCTATGAGCTGAACACGGTCTCCATCGACCCGAAGAATCTACCAGTCGACGCGGATGTCCCGGCTACCAAGGAGACCGTCGTCCCAGCCGACCGCAACGGCGTCGTGCTGAAGTTCGGCGTGTCCGAGGCGGCGCAGGCCGCGCTGGTGACGCTGGTCGACTCGAGCGGAACGCCGCTCGAAGCCGGACTGTCGGGACGCGTCGATGGCGGCACTGAAGACTTTGTCGTCGGCTATGACGGGCAGGCCTACATCAAGGGCCTCGGCAAGCAGAATTCAGTGCAGGTCGAGCGCGCTGACGGCGGTTCATGCCGGGCAGAGTTTCCCTTCGAGGCGGCGCGCGGCCGGCAAGTGGTGATCGGGAACGTGGTGTGCCAATGAGAGCTGGAGGAAAAATGCTGCGCGCCGTAATCATCGCCCTGCTGCTGGTGCTGCTCCCGTCGCTCGCCCGGGCGCAGAGCTGCAGTTACACCGTCACCAGTTTGAATTTCGGCCTCATCGACACGCTGTCGGGCACCGCGGCGACATCGACAGCCACCTTCACCGCGACTTGCAGCGGCAGTTTGCCATTGCTGCTGCCCGTCCTGGTCTGTCCGCATATTGCCGCCGGCACCGGCGGTGCAACCTCGGCGGCGGCCCGGCAGATGGCGAGCGGCGTCAACAGCCTCAACTATCAACTCTATTCGGACCCCGCAATGAGCGTTGTCTGGGGCACCTATAACTGGGCCTATGCCTCGCGCCCGCCACCGCTGCTGCTGAGCCCCAATCTCTTCGGCAACTCAATCGACACCCTGACGCTCTATGGCCGGGTTCCCGGCGGCCAGGCGACCGTTCCGCCGGGCACTTATCTGTCGACATTTTCGGGCGGGCAACTCGAGTTCCGCTCCCGGACAACCCTGTTGAGCAGCAGCTGCAACACTGGCGCGGGCAACTTGGGCACCAGTCCGACCTTCACCATCAACGCCACGGTCGCGGCAAACTGCCTGGTCGCCACCCAGAACATCGATTTCGGCTCCAAGGGCGTGCTCGACGCCAATGCCGATGCCACCGGCCAGGTCTCGGTCACCTGCACGCCGTCGACCGCCTATACGGTCTCCCTGAATGGCGGCACGACAGGCGGCACGCCGACCAATCGCAAAATGTCGAAGGGCGGCGAGCGGGTCACCTACGGCCTCTACAAGGACATTGCGCGCGCGCAGCCCTGGGGTGATGCCGGAACGCCGGGAAGCACGGTGGCCGGCACCGGAACCGGTACGGCCCAGGCGCTCACCGTCTATGGCCGCGTGCCGCCGCAGACGACGCCCTCGGCCGGCGTCTACACCGACACGGTGGTGGTGACCATCACCTATTGATCGCGGCCCTCCTCGCCGTTGGCCGGCGCCAGCCAGCGCGCGTAAATCTCGCCGACGATGCCGCGGCGAAAGACCAGCACGCAGATCATGAAGATCAGGCCGGTGGCGATGGTCACCGGGAAGCCGGAGGTGGCGAGGGTGTTTTCCAGCCCGACTACCAGGCCGGCGCCGACTACAGGACCGACCATGGTGCCGATGCCGCCGAGCAGTGTCATCAGGATCACCTCGCCCGACATCTGCCAGGTGACGTCGGTCAGCGTCGCGAACTGGAAGACGATCGCCTTGGTGGCGCCGGCAAGCCCAGCAAGGGCTGCCGACATGACGAAGGCGGCGAGCTTGTAGCGGCCGACCGAATAGCCCAGCGAGATGGCGCGGTTCTCGTTCTCGCGGATCGAACGCAGGATCATGCCGAAGGGCGAGTTGACGATGCGCCAGACGGCGAAGACGCCGATGAGGAAGACGGCAAGCACGACGAAATACATGTTGAGCGTGACGTTGAGATCGACGATGCCGAACAGATGCCCGCGCGGCACGCCCTGTATGCCGTCCTCGCCTTCGGTGAACGGCGCCTGGACGCAGAAGAAATAAAACATCTGCGCCAGCGCCAGCGTGATCATCGAGAAATAGATGCCTTGCCGGCGGATGGCGAGGAAGCCCATGACCAGGCCGAGCACGGCCGCTCCGGCGGTGCCGAGCAGGATGCCGGCCTCGGGCGGCCAGCCCCATGCCTTGACGGCGTAGGCGCAGAAATAGGCGGCGGCGCCGTAGAAGGTGGCGTGGCCGAACGACAACAGCCCGGTGTAGCCGAGCAGCAGGTTGAAGGCGCAGGCAAACAGCGCGAAGCACAGCATCTTCATCAGGAAGATCGGATAGACGAAGAAGGGCGCGGCTATCAGCGCCAGTATGGCCAATGCCAGCAATACCCGCTCCAGCCGCACGGAGGCGGCGGTGCGCTGTTGGTGAAGGGTTGCCTCGCTCATCTCAGGCGTCCCTTCCGAACAGGCCGGCGGGGCGCAGGAGCAGCACGACCGCCATGATGACGAAGACGACGAGGTTCGACGCCTCGGGATAGAACACCTTGGTCAGGCCCTCGGCGAGGCCGAGCATGTAGCCGGTGACGATGGCCCCGAGGATCGAACCCATGCCGCCGACCACGACGACGGCAAAGACGACGATGATGATATCGGAGCCCATCAGCGGACTGACCTGGTAGACGGGCGCGGCGAGAATACCGGCAAGGCCGGCGAGCGCCGCGCCGAGCCCATAGGTGAGCGTCAGCAGCAGCGGCACGTTGACGCCGAAGGCCTGCACCAGCTCGGGATTTTCGGTCGCGGCGCGCAGATAGGAGCCGAGCCTGGTCTTTTCGATCAGGAGCCAGGTGCCGATGCAGATAATGAGCGAGGCCACCACCACCCAGCCGCGATAGTTGGGCAGGAACATGAAGCCGAGATTGGTGCCGCCGGCAAGCTGCGCCGGAACGGCATAAGGGTTGCCCGACACGCCGTAGTAGAAACGGAACACGCCTTCGATGACCAGCGCCAGTCCGAAGGTGAACAGCAGCCCGTAGAGCGGATCCAGGCGGTAGAGCCGCGACAGCGCCACGCGCTCGACCGCCATGCCGAAGACGCCGACGATGAGCGGAACCAGGAGCAGCGCCGGCCAGTAGCCGATGCCGAGATGGACGAGCAGCAGGTAACCGATGAAGGCGCCGAGCATATAGAGTGCGCCATGGGCGAAATTGATGATCCGCAGCAGGCCGAAGATGACGGCCAGGCCGAGGCTCAGCATGGCGTAGAAGGAGCCGTTGATCAGCCCGACCAGCATCTGGCCGAGCAAGGCCTGGACGGGGATGCCGAAGATCATGGTCATGGCGTCACCGATGGTGTTGCAAGGGGGATGCGTCTGTGCGCACGTACCCCCACCCGGACCTTCGGTCCGACCTCCCCACAAGGGGAGGTAGGGCGGTGGCCCTCCACCCTCCCCCTTATGGGGAGGGTCGCTGCGCAGCAGCGGGGTGGGGGTACTGCCGTGGGCTGTCGTCATCATACCCCCAACACCTCGTGCAGCTGTTGCGTGTGAGCGGCAAGCTCGCTTACGGCAAAACCCTCCACCACCTTGCCGTGCTCCATCAGGTAGAAGCGGTCGGCGATGCGGGCGGCGAAGCGGAAATTCTGCTCGACGAGCAGGATGGTCATGCCGCGCTTTTTCAAGGTCGCCAGCAGTTCGCCGATGCGCTGGACGATGACCGGCGCCAGGCCCTCGGTCGGCTCGTCGAGCAGCAGCATCTGCACGCCCGTCCGCAGGATGCGGGCGATGGCCAGCATCTGCTGTTCGCCGCCGGAGAGTTTGGTGCCGGGGCTGTTGCGGCGCTCCTTGAGGTTGGGAAAGAGATCGAAGATCTCGTCGACGCTCATGCCGCCCTTGGCCACCACCGGCGGCAGGATCAGGTTCTCGTCGACGGTGAGCGTGGCGAAGATGCCGCGTTCCTCCGGCACGAAGCCGATGCCGCGATGGGCAACACGATGCAGCGGCAGGCGCATCAGGTCGCTGCCGTCGAAGGCGACGCTGCCGCTGCGCTTGCGGACCAGCCCCATGATGGCGCGCAGCGTTGTGGTCTTGCCGACGCCGTTGCGGCCGAGCAGCGTCACGGTCTCACCGCGAAAAACGTCGAGGTTGACGCCATGCAGCGCATGGCCCTCGCCATACCAGGCATGGAGATCGCGCACGGCAAGCAGCGGCTCACTCATGCTCGGTCCCCCTGCTCGGTCCCCATGTAAGCGATCCTGACGCGCTCGTCCTTGCTCACCGTCGCGTAGTCGCCGGCGGCGAGCACCTGGCCGCGCTGCATGACGGTGATCCAGTCGCAGAGGTCGGCGACGACGGTGAGATTGTGCTCGACCATCAGCACGGCGCGGTCCGTTGCCAGCGAGCGGATGATGCCGGAAATGACGCCGACATCCTCGTGCCCCATGCCGGCCATCGGCTCGTCGAGCAGCAGCACTTTCGGGTCGAGCGCCAGCGTGGTGGCGATCTCGAGCACGCGCTTTCGGCCATAGGAGAGATCGCCGGCCGGACGATGCGCGACATCGTCGAGACCGACGACGGCAAGCAATTCGCGCGCCCGTGGAGTCAGTTGGTCAAGCGCGGCCAGCGAGCGCCAGAACTGGAAGCCGAGCCCGCTCGGCCGCTGCAAGGCGACGCGGACATTGTCGAGCACGCTCAGATGCGGAAAGATCGCCGATATCTGGAACGAGCGGACGAGACCCATGCGCGCCACCCTGGCCGGCGCGGTGCGGGTGATGTCGTTGCCCAACAGTTCGATCCTGCCGCTGCTCGGCTGCAGGAACTTGGTCAAGAGGTTGAAGATCGTCGTCTTGCCGGCGCCGTTCGGCCCGATCAGTGCATGGATCTGGCCGTGATGGACGTCGAGGTCGACATTGTTGACGGCGACGAAACCGGCAAAATCGCGCCGCAGGCCGCGGGCGGAGAGCACCACCCGCGGCTTGATTTCGGCACCGTCCGGCTGGACGGCCACGGCTTGCGCCAGCGTCACTTGGTGACGAGCGGGCAGCCGCTGTCTTCAGCCTTGATGAAGGCCTTGTCGCCCGGAATGGTCGCAAGGTAGGTGTAGTAGTCCCAGTCCTTCTTCGACTCCTCGGGCTTTTTGACCTGATAGAGATACATGTCGTGCACCATCGAGCCGTCGGCCTGTACCTTGCCGTTGGCGTTGATGATGTCGTCGACGGGCATTTCATGGAGTTGCTTGGCGACCGCCTCGGTTTCGTCGGTGCCGGCCTTGTCGATGGCCTTGAGATATTGCAGCACCGCCGAATAGGTGCCGGCCTGGATCATGTTGGGCATGCGGTTGGTGCGCTTGAAGAAGCGCCCGGCGAAGTCGCGGCTCTTGTCGTCGCGGTCCCAGTAAAACCCTTCGGTGAGCACCACGCCCTGCGCCGCCTGCAGGCCGAGGCCGTGCACCTCGGCAAGCGTGAACAGAAGTGCTGCCAGCCGCTGGCCGCCGGCGACGATGCCGAACTCGGCCGCCTGCTTGATGGTATTGGAGGTGTCGAGGCCGGCATTGGCAAGGCCGATAACCTTGGCGCCGGAGGACTGCGCCTGCAGCAGGAAGGAGGAATAATCCGTCGATCCCAAGGGGTAACGCACCTCGCCCAGCACTTTGCCGCCGCTTGCCTCAACAACCTTTGAGGTCTGCTCCTTCAGCGAATAGCCGAAGGCATAGTCGACGGTGATGAAATACCAGCTGTCGCCGCCCTGCTGCACCAGCGCGCCGCCGGTGCCGACCGCCTGCGAGTGGGTATCGTAAGCCCAGTGGAAACCGTAGGGCGAGCATTGCTTGCCGGTCAGGTCGGCCGATGCCGCTCCGGTGACGATGTCGATCTTCTTCTTTTCCTTGGACAACCCCTGGACGGCGAGCGCCACCGAGGATGTCGTCAGTTCCATGATCGCGTCGACCTGTTCGGTGTCGTACCACTGGCGCGCAATGTTGGAGGCAATGTCGGGCTTGTTCTGGTGATCGGCGTTGACGATCTCGATCGGCGCGCCCTGCACCTTGCCGCCAAAATCCTCGACCGCCATCCTGGCGGCCTCGACCGACCATTTGCCGCCGAAATCGGCATAGACGCCCGACTGGTCGTTGAGGATGCCGATCTTGACCTTGCCGTCGGAAATTTCGCCGGCCGCCGCCGGCATCGCAGTCGCCGCAAGCAGCGCGGCTGAGACGAGATAGGATGCTTTCACAGGTGGTTCCTCCCTTGTGGCCGACGCCGGGAAACGCGGAGGCCTCACGATGGTTCAACAGTTCCGTCCGGTTCTCGCTGAAATCCGGGCCAGCGCCCGCCACTTCTCCTCTTGGCAACCCTTCCGCCCTGGGTGCGCCGGGAAACGTAGCATCAGATTTCGCAAGGGGAGAATGCTATTTTCGTAGCATGGCGTGCTAGCGCGGCCGCTACCAGTCGGGCTCAATTGGAGAGTCTTCGGAAAAGCCGCTCGGGCCAGGCAGAGAGAGCGTTGCGGCCGCAGCGTCCAGCAGTGCCCCCGGAAGCCCTTTGAGATGCTCGCTGTCCAGCGGAAGGGCAAGATAGGCGGTGGCAATGCGTGCAGCCGCTTCCGCCTGTTCACGATCTCTCATTGCCTTGACCGCAGACCGATCAGGCAGCGTGGCCAGCCAAGCCTTGTGCAGAGCGAACATTCGAGGGTCGACCGTCGGCATGCTTACGGGATAGCCACGCTCATCGATCGCCACAGCCTCCACCTTCGGGGCGTTGATGAGCCATTGCAGCCCCTCCATGGGTGCGCTGTCGAGATCGTCGGCATGCTGTGTAATCGAGGTAGTGGCGTTGTCCTTGAGGACATGTCTTGCCTGCGGACGGATCAGGTCGACCAGATAGCCATCACGGTTCGCTGCCCTGAAGGCCCGGGGCTGGAGCGGCTTGAAGGACCTGTCCACTTTACGCAACACGCCTATCAGGCCGGACTGGCTTACCCTCTCGCCGGTCACGAAGCTGATGCGGCGTCGGGAATCGAAGAGCAGGTCGATGTCGCCGGTTGCCGTGAGACCGCTGGTGATCTGGACGCCCGCCAGAGCCTCGTAAGCGAACAGCGCATTCGTGCCGACGACCAGCAACTGCTTGCCCAGCAGGTCTGTTTCGGCGCACCGCCGCAATATCCGTGCGGCGATGGCCGGTACCCTGCCCAACCCCATTGCCACATTGACTTTCGCCAGGCCGTTCAGGCGATCGGCCAGACCTGCCAGCAGATCCTTGTTCTGCACCCTGCCCTCGGAAAACGCAGCGAACGCCTTCTCCGTCTGGCTGCTTTTCGGCCCGAGTGAATTCTCGACCTGCCGGACCTTCCGCAGCAGGTATTCAGCACCGCTGCGCTCAACCCAGCGCATGCTGCCTGCAAAGCGCCTTTGGCGCTGGTCATCAGCACGCTGCCAGGCCTCGTAGACCTGTTGCGTATCTATGAGTTGGCGCCGCTGCTCGCCGGTCAACTCTCTCAGCATCGTTTTCCACTCTTAAGCCAGGATCAAGTTAACATAGTGGAAAACTCTTAATTAACAATACGTTGCTATGCTTTTTCCACTATCGCAGCTATCACCCACACGCCGAGTGGAAAATACCGTAAAAACAATAGGTTATGTCCGAGAAAGGGAGGCCAGAACCTCACACGCGGGTTTTTAGCTGCGCGCACCATGGCAGCCGCTTGCCGTCGCCTCACCGCTTCTGCGGATAGATCGTCTCGCCGCGCTTCAGCATCTCGACAAAAGCCTCGATCTTCTTCCTGCGCCCCGCCTCCGTCTTCATGTTGTGCGTTCGAAACGCCAGCGCGAACCGGTTCTGGGCGGAAAGCTTTGCCAGCATCTCCTTCGCCTTCGGCTCGGCGTCGATGGCGGCCTGCAGATCGTCAGGGATCTTCATGTCCTTGCCTGAGGCATAGGCGCGGTCCCAGCGGCCGTCGGCCTTGGCCGCCTCGACCTGTTTCAGCCCGTGTTCGGTCATGCGGCCCTCCTCGACCAGGCGGGCGACATTGTCGATGTTGATCTTGCTCCAGATGCTCTTCTTGCCGCGCGGCGTGTAGCGCTGCAGAAAGCTCTTGTCGTCGAGCGGCTTGCGTATGGCGTCGATCCAGCCGAAGCACAGCGCCACGTCGATGGCCTGCTTCGGCGTGATCGAGGCGAGGCCCGAGCCGACCTTGTGGACCTTGATCCAGACCTCGCTCTCGCCGGCATGATTTTCGCGCAGCCAGGCGTAAAAACTGTCGGGATCGGGGAATTCATGAACCTTGTCGGGATCGACCTTGAACGGCGCCATCATCACCTCGTTGTTGCCGGGCCGGCTGTATCGGCTGTCGATGCCAGTTTCCGTCAGCGGCGTCGATACCCCCTAGCCTATTGCGAGCCGGCTTGCGCCGCAGCCGACGCCCGTGGCAGTTTCCTGCTGGTCAGCCGGGCAAGGCAGACTGCAATTCGGGGGAAATGCCATGCGAGCGATGTTACTCGGCCTCATCCTTCTGCTGCCGACCTCGGCACTGGCCGAACCGATCGAAACCCAGAAAATCATCACCGCGCTGACCGGCGACTTCAATGGCGACGGCGCCGCCGATCTGGCGATGATCGTCGAGACCGAGCCCGAAGACGATACCATGGACATGCATTTCTTCCTGAGGGACAAAAAGTACAATTTTCTGAAACCCGCCGGCGTCGTGCATGAGCAGGTCTACGGCGAATGGAACGACTACGACCAGCCGCATTATGAGGGCTCCGGCATCGAACCGGAGTTGACCTTGCTGCCCAACGGCTCGATCAAGATCTATCTGCCGGGGCTGATCGGCCCCGGCGAGCGGACCGACATGACGCTGACCATCGCCTGGCGCAACGAGGCCTTCGTCGTCGCCGGCGTTGCCTATGACCATTACAAATACCAGTCCGTTGTCGTCTACAGCAGCTGCGACTACGACGTGCTGACCGGCAAGGGCAAAAGTATGCAGACGCAGGATGATGATAGCAAGGTGAACAGTATCGTGTCTGTCGAAGGCCAGGTCGTGCCCTTCGCGGAGTGGGACACGGGGACGCCTTTTAGGGTGTGCGGGGATTGAGGGGGCAGCCAATCTCCCCCCTTGTGGGGGAGATGGCCGGCAGGGGGGCCGCTGTCCCGCCAACGCACCGGCTAGTGTCAGCCACGTTTATCCCGCGATTCTTGTCAGAAAATAGATCGAGAGGTCGCGATCCTTCGCGCCCCCCTCTGCCCTGCCGGGCATCTCCCCCACTTGGGGGGAGATTGGCTTCACTGCAGATGCGGTTTCTTCAAAAAGCTGTTTCGGTCGGCGGATTTCACTCGCAGCCAAGTCTCACGACCGTCACGCACGACCCTGAGAGGAATCTCCGAACCCGCCGGATTCTGCCATAGCTTGCGGTAGAAATCGGCGAGACCGTCGACCTCGCCATCGCGCACGTCGGAGATGATGTCGCCCTGGCGCAGGCCGGCCTTGGCGGCGGGGCCGCCTTCGGCGACGCTCATCACCACGACCGCACCGTTCGACTCGGCCGAGAAGGCGCCGAGCCATGGGCGCGGCGGCTTCGCCACCTGGCCGCGCGTCAGGAGATCGTCGAGGATCGGGGTCAGAAGGTTGATCGGCACGACCATGTTGATGTCGGCGACCTCGCCGTTGCGGCTCATCTGCAAAAGCAGCGAACCGATGCCGAGCAGGCTGCCATCCTGGCCGATGAGCGCCGCGCCGCCCCAGGACGGATGCGCCGGGGCAATGAAGATCGCCTCGTCGAGCAGATATTCCCAATAGCCGGCGAATTCCTGCTTGGTGACGATGTGTGCCTTGACCGAGCGGCCGGTGCCGTCGGCAAACACCACGGGGTCGCCGATCTTCGCCTTCGAGGCGTCACCCAGCGCCACCGCCGGCAGGCCGAGCGGCGCCAGCGCCTGCACCAGGCCGAAGCCTGTCTCCTGGTCATAGGCCAGCGCATGCGCCGGCACGACGCGGCCGTCCTGGTCGGTCAGCCAGACCTCCTCGGCCTCGGTGATGACATAGCCGATGGTGAGCACCAGCCCGTCGCCGCGGATGACGACGCCGCTGCCTTCCCGGCGCGTGCCCAGGGCATTGGCCGTGAAGGCATCGTCGGGAACCATGGCGCGCACGCCAACGACGGAGCGCAAGAGCGGGGAAACGGGATCGATCGGCATGCTTTCATCCTGGCAGATATGCGTGGGCAGTATCCTCTATAGGTATGCCGCGCTGCACAGGGCGCAAGGGCTTAGGCAACAAGGCAATCATTTCAGAGGCTGGCGCTGCTCCTCGTCCGCCTGCCGGCACCTTCTCCCCCGTATAGCGACGGGGAGAAGGGAGATGGCCGCAACATCGGCGCTCTTGGCAACGCTGGCAATTGGCGAAATCAGTAGGCGACAGCGTCCTTCTCGCCGTCACTATACGGGGAGAAGTGCCCGGCAGGGCGATGAGGGGCGGCGCCGACATCGATAATAGTTCAACACAAGTTGAACCTTTCTGAATTGCACCTATGTGTTCCCGTATCTAGGTTCCGCCAACTTTTCCGCCATCAGTCTCGCGCCCTCGCGCAAGTCGTTTTCGCCCCGCCAAACCCAAGGAATTTCCCGCATGACCGAATACACCCCGCCGAAAGTCTGGAGCTGGAAGAAAGCCAATGGCGGTACGTTCGCCAGCATCAACCGGCCTATTGCCGGTCCGACGCATGACAAGGTGCTGCCGGTCGGCAAGCATCCGCTGCAGCTCTATTCGCTGGCGACGCCGAATGGGGTCAAAGTGACTGTCATGCTGGAGGAGCTTCTGGCGCTCGGCCACAAGGGCGCCGAATACGACGCCTGGCTGATCCGCATCAACGATGGCGACCAGTTCGGCTCGGGCTTTGTCGAGGTCAACCCCAACTCCAAGATCCCGGCGCTGCTCGACCGCAGCGGCAAGACGCCTGTCCGCGTCTTCGAGTCCGGCTCGATCCTGCTTTATCTCGCGGAAAAGTTCGGCGAGTTCCTGCCGACCGAACAGCCGGCGCGCGCGGAAACCTTGTCCTGGCTGTTCTGGCAGATGGGCTCGGCGCCCTATCTCGGCGGCGGCTTCGGCCATTTCTACGCCTATGCGCCGGAAAAGTTCGAATACGCCATCGACCGCTTCGCCATGGAGACCAAGCGCCAGCTCGACGTGCTCGACCGGCGGCTGGCAGAGACCGAATATCTCGGCGGCGCCTTCTATTCGATCGCCGACATGGCGGTATGGCCCTGGTATGGCGGCCTTGCGCTCGGCCGCATGTACAATGATTCCGCCGAGTTCCTGTCGGTGCAGGACTACGAGCACGTACAACGCTGGGCCAGGGCGATCGACGCCCGCCCGACCGTGCAACGCGGCCGCATGGTCAACCGCGCCTTCGGCGACCCGGCCATGCAACTGCACGAGCGCCACGACGCCAGCGATTTCGAGACGAAGACGCAGGATAAATTGGTTGTGGCGGAGTGAGCTAATCTCCCCCCTTGAGGGGGAGATGGCCGGCAGGCCAGAGGGGGTCGGCTCGACTGGGCGCGACCTCCTGCGACTGATGAAGGTTAGCGCTCCACGCGCGGCGACCCCCTCTGTCGCCTTCGGCGACATCTCCCCCTCGAGGGGGGAGATTAGCCCATCAATTTCGCCAGCCTCGGCACGCCTTCACCCACGGCGCGTTCATCAGCCAGCGTAAAGCTCATCCGCATCGTGTTGCGGCCCGAACCGTCGGCGTAGAATGCGTTGCCCGGCACGAAGGCGACGCGGGCTTCCTTGACCGAGCGGGCGAGCAGTGCCGTGGCGTCCGCACCTTCGGGCAGCGTCAGCCAAACGAACATGCCGCCTTCCGGTCGGCTCCAGCTGACGCCATCCGGCATTTCCGCTTCGAGTGCTGCAAGCAAGCCGTCGCGGCGCTGGCGATAGGCGCCGATCAGCTTTTCCACCTGGCTGTCGTACACGGCCTCGGAGACGCGGTGCATGACCAGCTGGTTGATCGACGGGCTGTGCAGGTCCGACGCCTGCTTCATCAGCACCAGCCGCTCGACGACGCGGCGCGGCGCGCAGACCCAGCCGACGCGCATGCCCGGCGACAGAATCTTTGAGAACGAGCCGCAATAGAGCGTGCGGGCATTGTCGATGCCGCCTGAGCGTTCGCAGTCGAGCGCCAGCATCGGCGGCTGGCCCTCGCCGTCATAGCGCAGCGCGCGATAGGCGGCGTCCTCGATGATGGCAATGTCGAGCTCGCCGGCGAGGTCGAGCACCGCCTCGCGCTGCTGGCGATTCAGCGTCTCGCCGGTCGGGTTGGCGAAATCCGGAACGAGATAAGCGAATTTCACCTTGCCGCCTGCAGCGGCAGCAGCGGCCTGGTAGGCGGCAGGCGTCATGTTGCCGCCGTCCGGCGTCAGCCGGTCGTAGCGCGGTTCGTAGGCGTTGAAGGCCTGCAGCGCGCCGAGATAGGTCGGCCATGTTACCAGTGCTGTGTCGCCCGGCGACAGGAAAAGCTTGCCGAGATAGTCCAGCGCCTGCTGCGAGCCGGAGGTGATGAAGATGTTGTGCTCGTCGCAGGCGATGCCAAGCTTGCCCATCTGGCCGGCCAGCCATTTTCTGAGCGGCAGATAGCCTTCGGAGACCTGATACTGAAGTGCTGCGCTCGCCTCCGCACCGCCCAGCACCGAGGCATAGGCATCGGCGATCGCCTGGGCCGGAAACAAGGCCGGATCGGGGATGCCGCCGGCAAAGGAGATGATGTCGGGCTGGTCGAGCAGTTTGAGCAGCTCGCGGATTTCTGACGCCTTCATGCGCGAGGCGCGCGACGCCAACAGGTCCATCAAACTCACGAGCCCACCTCCCGGGATACGGCATCTGGTCCAGCATGACCGTTCCGGCCATGCGAATTAGGTCAATCTGGCTGACCTATTATCAGGCTCCCTCACCCGCGGGAATAGCCAGACCGTCATTCCGCGTGGCCCAGACGAAAAAGCAAACACATTTTTGCCCCTGCACAGGGAAAATTGTTGCGCGCCGAGGGGCGCGGATGCAACCTCATTCCGAGCGGACCGGCATAAAAAGAAAAGCGGTCTCAACAAGGGGGGTTAAAATGACGCTTGAGCTCATCGGGGCCGGATTCGGCCGCACCGGCACATGGTCGACCTTTGCCGCGCTGAACAGGCTGGGCCTTCCCAGCTATCACATGCAGGAAGTCATCCTCAACAAGGCCAACAAGGGCCATCTCGACTTCTGGCGCAAGGTGGCCAACAGCCCGCCCGGCAGCCAGCACGACTGGACCA
Organism: Mesorhizobium sp. C264A; assembly: GCF_040324515.1. Classification (NCBI taxonomy): domain Bacteria; kingdom Pseudomonadati; phylum Pseudomonadota; class Alphaproteobacteria; order Hyphomicrobiales; family Phyllobacteriaceae; genus Mesorhizobium; species Mesorhizobium sp. C264A. The sequence continues at coordinate 2,750,838 of NZ_JAMYVY010000001.1, forward strand.
GAGTCTTTGCCAATTACAAGGCGACGGTCGACAATCCGGGATGCTGCGTGTGGCGCGAATTGATGGCCGCCTATCCCGACGCCAAGGTGCTGCTCACCCTGCATCCGCGCGGCGCCGAGGCCTGGTACGACAGCACCATCGACACAATCCACTTCACCGAGACATTGTGGCAGTTCAAGGTGCTGGAATGGCTGACGCCGTTCGGCCGCAAATTCGGCGACATGTCGCACAGACTGATCTGGGGCCGCACGCTTGCCGGCGTGATGGACGACCGCGCCAAGGCGGTGGCGCGCTACAACGCCTATACCGAGGAGGTGATAGCGGCCGTGCCGCCGGAGAAGCTTCTGGTGTTCAAGGTCAGCGATGGCTGGGCGCCGCTCTGCGGCTTCCTCGGCGTGGCGCTGCCCAACGAGCCCTTCCCCAACCTCAACGACCGCGAAAGCGTGAAGAAGATCATCCGCGACATCATCAAGGGCAGCTACATCATGCTGGGGCTGTCGGTGGCGGCGGTGCTTGCGGCGATCGCGGCGCTGTGGTGGTGGCTGGGGTAGCCGCCGGACCGTCAGAATATTGCTACTTGCGCGTGATCCAGCCGAGCAGATCCGGCTCGACGTCTTCGTGGTCGGTCAGGTCGCGAACCAGGGAGGCGGCGAGCGCGCGCCAGCGCTTTTCCGGGACATTGTCTTCCATCACCGATTTGATGAAGGCGGCGCGCAGGATGGCGCAATCGAAGGCGGATACATCGAAAAGCAGTTCTGCCATTTCGGTTTTCTCCGTTCACATCGGCGGGCGGGCCTGTCGAAGCCTCAGGCGCCAGCGCCCCATATACATGGTCGACGACAGCAGATTCATACTCTTGCCGAACCAAGGTTCAACACAATTCGATTGTACGGTTTTTACCAAGCGATTGCGGTTCGTTGCCCGCTTTTGCGCCGATGCTAGATTTGCCGGGCGGCCTCTCCCCAGATGGCCGCAAATGGCCGGCGCGGCTCTGGCAACATGCTTTCACCGGCATTCGCGTCGGCCATTTCCAGCCCGTGCCAGGCTCAGCCCAGCAGGCGTTCGTATTCGGCCTCGGCCTGGCCGTAGAAACCGTCGGCGACGGCGATCAGGCCATCCCGGTCGCGAATGACGATCTCGCCGCGCCTCGACCGGATCAGGCCGCGCCCTTCCAGGATCTGCAGGCCGATGGTGACGCCGGGACGCCTGACGCCGAGCATGACGGACAGGAACTCATGCGTGATCTGGATCTGGTGGCCGACCACCCTGTCGTCACACATCAGGAGCCATCGGGCCAGCCGATCCTCGAGCTTGGCGCGGGCATTGCTCAGTGCCGTGGATTTGGTCTGGCCGTGCAGATAATGGGCATAGCGGAGCAGGAAGGCGCGAAGCGTCGGGCTTTTCTGCAGCGCTGCCTTGAACGGCTCGGAATCGATGCACACCGCCTCGCCTGGCATCTGCATGTAGCAATCATGGGGCGCCCAGTCGGCGCCCATCACCAGAGCGGAGCCCGACATGCCTTCGTGGCCGATGATGCCGACCTCGGTGTCCAGGCCCGGCCGGTTCCTCGCCACCACCGAGGCCAGGCCGCTTTCCAGGAAGCATACCGAGGCGACCGGCTCGCCCGCCATTTCGAGCGGGGCTTTGAGATCGAGCACACGATGATGCAAATGCGGCGCAAGCAGTGCGAAGTCGGCCGGGTTCATGCGGCGCAAAAGGCCGCTTTTCTCCTTGCTGACCGACTGGTCCATCGCTCTCTCCCGTCAAGGGCAAGAGCACATGTCATCTCCCAGCCGTCGGCGCCCTGCCCAAATGCAAACGGTCATTGGACGATAGCTGACTCGGATTCAGCCATTGTACTTCGTACAAAACCGACAAATTAGGGGCGACGCCCCATGGATCAATCCAGCAGCTTTTTCCTGGATCAGCGCTTCGGGCGGTCAGCCGCAACCATGCGCGCTTCGCGCACGATGGACGAGCGATCGTTGCCGATCAGCGATGCGATCTCTTGTATCTGCTGCTCGGAGGCCCCGGTTTCCCGCGCCAAGGCCGCGAGCGCCTCGGCGCTCAGACCGGACTGTCTCGGTTGCTCCGCCATGGCTCCAATGCCTCCTGTCGGGGCAGGAGTGCGATGGTCGCTCCCAAGCGTCAGCGCCCATTGATGTGGCCGACGATGCTATACTGTACGCTTCCGAACAATCGATGGCGAGCGATATATTAGCGACGCTGGATGCGGCCCTAGAACGGCAGCCTTATCTCATCGATCGACCTCGACTCCGTCCAGCCAATGTCCTTCTGGATCTCCGTCGGCAGCGCATTCAGTGCGCGCACGGTCTTCCTGTGCTTGCTGGCGCGCGCCAGGGCAGCGCGAATTCTGCTGAGACTTTCAAACATCGGTTACCTCCATGCAGCAGCAGAGCGCTGCCTTAGGCCCGCTCTTGCACGGCCTCTGTAACCGATCGATTGCGCGGCAACGGTGAAGCGCTTCACAAACCGATGCCGGCCAGAAACATTTGTATACAAATTAGTTGCACTCCCGCGGTGGCGTGATCCGACCTATGGCAGGGCGATCGCATATGGCGCTCCCTCGGGTTCGGCGACCCACCTACCCTTCGTCGGCGCAAGGCGATCACATATGAATTCTTACGAAGAGGACCCCCACCCTAACCCTCCCCACAAGGGGGAGGGAACGCTGCCGCAAGCCACCCATTCTGGCGTGGAACCTAGGCGATTTGCGGCGATCGGCGCCTACCAAGTCTCCCTCCCCCTTGTGGGGAGGGATTAAGGGTGGGGGTATTCGCTGGCGCCGCCTTATGCGATTGCCCTGCCCTCCTCCGCGCCATCGCCGGCATCGGCGTCCGCCCGCCTCGGCTATGGACGAATCCCATCATGCGCAATAAGGATGGGGTCTGCCGTGGCGCTTTCGCGCCGAGGCAGGCGACGTTCGATCAATGACGCTGCGCCGGGCGCCTTTGACGCCCCGCAAAGTGTCGATACCGGGGGATCTGGTCATGACCGACAACAAGCCGACCGTAGACGTTACCAAGGACTGGCAGGCAACGCAGGGCCAGAAGTCCGGGGCCACGCGGCTGCGCCTGTTCGCCGTGGTGTCGTGGGTCATCGCCATTGGCGGCGAGATCGCCGGGATCGTACTGCTCTACAAGCACAAGTTCGACCAGGGCAACCTGCCGCTGCTGATCGGCATCCTGGTCGGGATCGCGATTTTCGCCATCGTCGGAAGCCTGCTCTGGAAGGCGGCCAACAGGAAGGACCCGGCCCGCGAATCCGACACGTTCCGGTTCTTTGTCCAGAACCAGCTCGGCGCGATCATCACCCTGATTGCCTTCCTGCCGCTGGTTCTCTTGATTCTCAACGACAAGAACATGGACCCGAAGAGCAAGAAGGTGGCCGGCGGCATCGGCGCCGTGCTGGCCGTGCTGGCGACGCTGATCGGGGTCAGCTACCAGTCGCCATCGGTCGAGCAGTACACGCAGGACATGAACACCTGCGCGGAACAGATCAAGGCGGGGCAGCCGACCACGGCCTGTTCGCCCGAGGTCGCCGCCCAGGCGCAGGCGATCGCCACCGACTCCACCACGGTGGCCGCGGCGACGAAGGACGCGGCACACCCCAATGGCCAGGATATCGTCTACTGGATCGCGCCGGAAAACGGCGCCGCCAAGTCCGACACCGAGCATGTCTTCCACCTCTGCGCAGCCGTCAGCCCGCTGAAGGACAAGACCGTCAACAGCGGCTCGGTGACCGAAGCCTACGCCCAGAACGCCATCCGCATCACCAAGCAGATCGAGATGGAACAGAAGCAGTGCGGGTTTACGGCGGCAGCGGCGGCAGCGCCCGTGGCACCCGCGCCAGCGCCCGCTCCTGCGCAATAAATCCGAAATGGTCAGGATGTCGTCTACCGGATCGCGCCGGAAAACGGCGCCGCGAAGTCCGACACCGAGCATGTCTTCCACCTCTGCGCAGCCGTCAGCCCGCTGAAGGACAAGACCGTCAACAGCGGCTCGGTGACGGAAGCCCAGAACGCCATCCGCATCACCAGGCAGATCGAGATGGAACAGAAGCAGTGCGGATTCACGACCACGCCGTGAGGCCGGCTAAACCGGTATGCGGAGCCAGAAGAGATCGCCGAGGCGGTGGCCTTCCTCGCCGGCCCGAGCGCGCTTCATCAACGAGCAGGCCATCCGCGTCGATGGGGGGGTTACGATCTTTCCGGGGTAATGGGGATGGTGGGTGGTGCAGGGCGAATCGATATTCGGTGAAACAGCATGGCGGCATCACGGTTCGATCCGTGTGGTCTGAGTACCTTGCGACCGGGGTGATCTGGGACTACTGATACCGAGAGCGGCCAAGCCTGCGAGCAGAGCGCCGGTAAGGTCTTCGGGCTTTTTGGTCTGGCACTCCCAAACAATCAGGACTTTCCAACCCGCGGCGACGAGTTCTCTTTCGACCCGTTCGTCCCTCGCCGCGTTGGCCTCGAGCTTCGCGCTCCAGAAATCGATGCGCGTCTTAGGGGTCGTTGCCCTACGACAGTCAGGGTGCCGGTGCCAGAAGCATCCATGAACGAAAATGGCTAGGCGGCGCCCCGGAAGCACGATGTCAGGGCGGCCGGGCAGGTCCCGTCGCTGTAGCCTGAACCGCAAGCCTAGGCGATGCAGTGCGCGTCTAACCGCCATTTCGGGCTTGGTGTCCCTGTGCTTAACCGCGCGCATTATTGCAGAGCGCTGAGGAGACACCTCCGACTCGTGCACTATCTGCCTCTGTACTGTGTGCTTGGCATTTACATCCGGTTCGCGGCGACACCGTCACCATGCCGCATCAACGCCTTCACGCCGCCGTTGAGCAGGCCTCGATTGGGTAGCTAGTTTAACCATTCGTCAGGGCGTAAATTAAGGCAAGTCCAGAAGAGACCGCGCCAGCCTGTGGAAGTTGGGCAGATGGTCGGCGAATGCCTCCGCATAACCCTCGTTGAAGATCAGTCCAACTTCGCTGGCGATGGCCGCCGGAATGATCCTGTCCATGACATCGGGGGGCGCGGTGAAAAGGATGTGTGGGACTTCGCTTCTGTGGCTGGAAGCCCCGATAAGGCCCCCGTTACATGAACTGATCGGTGTTCCCCCGAGCGCAGAGATGGCGAGCACCAAGCCGGCAACACCTGGGTCCAGCGGCGCGGTGAGTCCCATGGCCTCCATATTCCCTTCGACTACCGCTTCGGCTTCGTCCGTGTCCCAGCCAGCCTCGGCAATATCGATGAGCAATTGGGCTTCCTCCTCCACGCCCTCGATGGCCTCTTCTATAGGCACACGTCGGTAGTCGGCGTACTCCAGGTTCAGGTCGATCCCATCTTCAGAGGAGGCCTGATCCTCCTCCATTTCGCGCAGGTGGCGCATCCCTCCATCCCAACGAACCTCAACCCCAGCTCGACGAAGCGGCATTCAAGCATCCTCAGTTGATTGGAAACGGGCCGGCGTTACTCAGCGGGAGCGGAGAAATCTAGACCAACCCTGGTGAATTCAACCCCCAACTTCTGGATCAGGTTAAGGGCGTATTCGTATCTCAGTTGACCGACTATCCGTCCTTTTGCCGGTTCGACCTGCATCGTCTGTCCCTTGCCGAATAAATAACTGAGATTGAGATCTGCCGTCCGATCTTCCCTTATTTCGAACTTGCCATAATCCGACGCCATGAAGAGCCGCCAAACCGGTGAGCCGAACTCGCCGCCAAGCGGATAGACGCTGTACGTCTTGATGACTTTCCCTTCCTTTAAGAAGATAAGCGTGTTCGAGTTCACCTCCGCTCGGGAAAACTCCGTCTTCGGCGTCAGCCTAACGGCGACGAATGGCTTAACTGCTGCCGCGACCGAGTCACGAACCGCTGCCGTAGCCTTTTGCATCGGAACCAAATCGCAGGACGGCGAGAGGCATACCCACGTTTCCTGGTCGATCTTGAAGATATGGCCGGGATGAAGGTGCCAACCAGAAACGGGTTTCGTGGAAATGTGAGCGTTATAGTGCGCCAGTGCGTTCTCGCGCTCCTTCTTGGTGGTCGACTTGATGGCATAATGCTCGGCGAACCCCGGAACCTTTGCGTCCGCCTCTGTCGGATCGGCCTCGAGTACCTTCAATCCAAAGGCGACGGCCTTCATACCGATCAGGTCGAGAAGTCGCTCCGTGTGCCGAGCGGCATGGCCCTCCAACAGAGTCTTCCGGTGGTTCTTCGCTGCCTGCGGTGAGGCATCCAAGGGGGCGCCCCGAAGCTCCTGGTAGTACTGCCAGTACGCGTTCTTGTCGCTGAGAGCTGAATCCTCTGCCCCGGCTCCCTGCAGGCTGATCTCCGCTCGAATGCGCGACGACATCAATCTCGATGGCGACGGGCGCCAGTCCTCGATCGCCGCTTGCAGAATGTCCAGCAGCTCGGTATTCTTTTTATCGGCGAACGCGATGAAGCCTCCGTTCGTCCGTATCCAAGGCTGTTTGCCGTACCCGGGAGCGCTCCAGCGCAGATCCCTGGGGAGTGCCTTGTATGCCGCCACGCGTTGGTCGTGCGTGGCCATTCCCCAGTCCAAAACTTTGAGACGGGCCTGGGTGTCCCAACCGGCCTTCTCGGCGATGATTCTAAATGCCTCCATTTCCGGCGCATCGTTCATGAAATCGAACGGCTTTCCGTTGTCGTTTAGATGGGCGCGGAATGCCACATAGGCGGTTGCGTTGAGCGCGATGCTAAGGACTTCCAGGGCGTCGGCGATACCATTGTTCTCGGATTCTTCGAGATCCCCGATCAGCTTAAAACCGGCCGCAGCTTTGTTCGCCGAAATGCCTATAGGGGTGAAGAGCGACATCAGGATCATGTTGAAAGGATCGATCAGGTCGCCGACGGCGGTGTGGACCATCACGAGGTTGAAATGATTGTTCTTCAGCAGATCGGCAATGATCTCCGTAGCGCGGACGCCATGCGGCTCGCTCTTCTCCAGCTGGTAGTCAAGCACCAGCAGATCCGACTGATGCAGATAATTGCCGATCTCTTCGTTGTGCTTCCCATCGTGGATATCCACCGTCAGAGCCGGCGACACCTTTCGAAATTGCTGAACCACTTTCAGAATATCGGACTTGGTGGTCCACCGTTTCTTGTCAGTGGAATCGTATCCTTCGTCGCTAAAAATCTGTTCCCAAGTCGGATATTGATCGTCGATGATCAGCACCGATCTGATCGGATCGATGAAAGCCTCTTTGACTAGATCCGAAAAAGTCGCCTTTTTCGGCTCCAGCGCTGCCATATCATTCATTGAAGTTCCCCCCGGAATTTCATCGAAAAGTTCGCCCCCGGCAGTACCTTCTTATCTTCGTCTTGCACGTAACCAATGCTGTGCCCCCCAGCTGCAAGATTGGCCTGAGAGAGATACAACCCAACTCCTCGCCCACCCTCGACTTTCCTAGTGAAGAACAGTGAGAATAGGCGCTTCAAGTCTATCTCGTCCACTCCTGGACCGTTATCAGCCACAATCACTTCGCCATCTCGAGCGTCGAAGACGATCTGCGGGCTCTCGGTACGGGAATTGATCAGCCAGTACAGGCTATTGTTGACTAGATTTACAAACACCGGGAGCAAACGCGACGGTTGTTCGAACACGCTGAACCGCTTGAAACCGTCGGTTGCTACGAAATCGATTCCGTTCGACACAATGGTCCGGGCGAAGAAATCCGCCACATACCGATGGATGTATTCGCCACCAAGATTTCGTGGTTGCGGGCGACCAGCCATTCGCAGCGGGCCGAGGAAATCCAGGATCTGCTTAAGGCCAGCATACCCGGTCGCAAGCTGATCGAGGACCCGGTCGGTGCCCAGCCTTGCCCTGAGCTTTTGGATACCCTCATCGATGACGGCATCATGCGAGTGAAGCTCATGATCCAGGAATTCGACTGTGATCCCCAGTTGGGCAAGGCCATTGAGACGGTCAACCTGCGTGCGGAGCTCGCTGTTTTCATCGCCTCCCAGGATTGCGATTGCCTGGATGTCGATGCTCTCCCGCAGATTCTCCAGCGCCAGAATATAGTTCTGGAACAGGAGTTCGTTCTCGGCGTCTATCCGGCCCTTTGCCTCCACTATGACTTTCGAGGCTGCCGTGAGGGAGACCCTGAGAGCCGCCGTCTGCTCTATCAAAGGCGCCGTCTCTTCGCGCAGGAGCTTGTTACGTTCGGTGACGAGATCACCGATGCGAACGCGTTCGGCATCCTGCAGAACTCGAATTTCCTTCGCCCACCGCGTCACCCGCGAAGTGAGCTGACCCTCATTTCGCTGGATCTGCCGAAGGACGATTTCCTCCGGCGCAGGCGGATGGATCCTCTCAATCGCCTGTGCGATGCTGGTAGAGAACTCGGAGATTAACTGATTCAGTTCGGTCATCGACCTTCTGTAAGATCGATAGTCCTCCTCTAGGGTACCGAGCGGCGACGGTGCGCCAGGAAGGCGCAATTCGGCAATGCTGGCCTGTGCCGCTTCAAGGCTTTCCTGCGCAACAGGTATGTCCTCAGGGACCTCAATCCGTGTAGCAGCAATTTTTGAACTCAGGCGTTCCGATATCGACGGAATGCTTGCAATGCGCGCGCTAAGATTTTTCCGAAAATCCTTGCGGTGCTTCTGGCGCAGCTTCGCCTGTGCCTCTTTAGCCTTTTGTTCGGCAAAGTTGCGTTGCGTCTCAGCGATCTCCACGCCACGATCGTCGGAATTCGACCCGAAATAATCGTAGGCCGCCGACCGCAGAATATTAATGATCAATATCTTGAGAGACTTAGCGGCCTTGTTCACGATGAAGCCTTCGCGTCCGGCCTTGTCCTTCAGATTGGGATTGTGCTCGCGGCTGATCGCAATGCGGCCGAATATCCTTCGGGCGTTCCAGTACTCTCGCCCGGCATTGATGCTTCGCCGCTTCTCGATCTCGAAGAAGTCGTTGTCCTCTCGACCATAGGGCAGCACTCTGAGGCCATTCCGGTAAATCATCAGGCCAGCGTGGGCGGAAGAGTGCTGGCGCAGGTACTCGAAGTCCAACGGAGTATGGGTAGAGTTCTTCTGGTCCTGCTCGTAGGTCGCAAAATACACGTCGACTGGCCCGAGTGATGAGCCAGCGCCTGTTGGCAACACAAAATCCTTGGGTGGACGGATCTCGTACTCGTCGCCGATCTTCCGCCACTTGCCGAAGGACTTGATCTGGCCAGTGAAGACACCCTTTTCGTCGATTCGACCATCGACGATGTGCTCCATCCGATCGGTCAGCGAGCGGTTGAACTCTCGTTCCGAACCGATGATTTTTCCGTTCTCCCCATCGGACGCAACGAAGACCCCGTATTCAAAATCGGTCTTTGCCGCGTTTATGTCTGGCCGTGCAGGATCGTATAGCGGGTCGACGAATCCCCCCAAGGTGGTTTCGAACCTCGTCTTGTCGTCCTTGGCGGTCGCAAGGTCTCGATTGACCGGCAGCAGTGCGCTGAACTCGTCCGTCGCCCCGGACACAACCATCACGGTGCCCTTTTCACTCGTGCCGGACCAGACGCCCCACGGTTCCATATACTGGTCCTGCAGCTCGAACGATCTGCAGGCTGCCACGATCGACTGCGATGGCGGGGGTCTGTCGCCATTGTTCGCATCGTCTTTCGCGGCTTGGTCGTAGCTGGCCCACGCGCTCATTATCCTGTCCGAGCGCTCGTCGGGCTTGCCCGTCCCTAGGACATTCTCGAGTAGCGCTTCGGTCATTAGCGGCACATATTGAGCGATTTCGGACAGCTCGCCGAAAGTGACAACGGGAATCTCGATGTCGGTGAGAATCAGGAAGGGATTCTCGAACAGTCGCCAATCGATCAAGACGCTGGCCATGTCTTCGTGCCTGCGCTTGGTAACTAGGAGCATCAGTGGGCCAAGGTGAGCTGACGAAAGCCTGCCAATGCCTTTTTGCCCTTGGCGGGTCCTCAGGTCCAGACCATCCTGATCCTCGTCCGAGCGACTGTCGGCGAATAGCTTCGATTCTGTTCCGACGACCAGCCACCGATCGATGAGCTCGTCGTAGCTCATGCCATGCCCGTCGTCCGCTATGGTTACAACCAGAGGCGCCTGGTCGAAGATCGTCAGCGACACCGACCTCGCATACGCATCATACGAGTTCTTCCAAAGTTCCGAGATCGCAGTCGGCACGTCGGCAATCTGTTCGCGCCCGAGGTGATCCACTGTGCGTGCCCGGGTCTTGAAACTGACTTTCCTCATGCGTCGGCCAACTCAGCGACTCGGGCTGCCGGGGGGCGAGGTATCGCTACGACAGCTTCAGGCTTGGCATCGCGAACAAGCAGCAACTTTATGTGCAGGATAAGGCTCTGGCCGAATACAACAGGAACAGCATTCCCGATCTGCTTGCCAGCTGCCATCAGACCGCCGAAGAAAACATAGTCGTCGGGGAACGTTTGGATGCGAGCCGCCTGGCGAGCCGTTATGCCATGGTTAAGCACCGGGTGGACGAACCGGCCCTTGGACGGATTGATGCAGGCCGTGGTCATTGTTGGCGCGGGCTTGCTCGGATCAACACGACCATAGACGTCGTTGTGTCCGTCGTGATCGACATGGCAATTGAGCAATCGCCCGGAGTCCTTCCGGCTGCCGCCGTTCGCTGGCGTACAGGCGAACGCAGCAACAAGCTCTGGGCCATGGTTCATGTGCACGCCATTCACGTCGTCGGGAGGCGAATCGGCGAACGCGGTCTCGCACGACACCCATGGCTTCAGCCCGGTCGTTTCCGCCAATTCGGGGGCCGAATGCGTGGGCTTCGGCGGCCACTCGAAGCCTTCTGCCGAAATGTCGTCGCGAATGCCGAGGATGAACACTCGGTGGCGCCGCTGCGGGATGCCGTAGTCCCTGGCGTCCAGCTTGTGCGGCTGAAAGAGGGTATAGCCGCTGTCGAGAGCTTGACGATAGAACTCGTCGAGGTAGCTCTTGTGGCGGGGCCACAGCATGCCCGGGACATTCTCCATGAGGAACGCCTTGGGCTTGAGGCTGCGCACGACGCGAAGTACTCATGGATCAGGGCATTCCGCGGGTCATCCACGCCTGCATCGTTGATCCGATGCGTAGAGAATCCTTGGCATGGCGGGCCGCCTAGGAGCAGATCGCAATCGCCATCGGGAAAATGCTTTTCCGCAAGATCGACGGCATCCAACAAAGTAACGTCGTCGTTATAGACAACGACCTTCTCGCTCCGGGTCTTGGCTCCAATATTGTGCTTGTAGGTCGTGGCAGCGTTCTTGTCGAACTCCACGGCAAAAACGATCTCGCACCCCGCTGCCACAGCAGCAAGTGAAAATCCGCCAGCGCCGGCGAACAGGTCGGCCACTTTGAGTTTCGAATCAGTCAATATACGCCACTGCCCGATAGTCGTGGTAAAATCGCCAACGACATGCCCCCATCATCCCAAGACTATAACTTGACATCATTCAAAACAGAATAGGTTTCTACTCCTTAACTTCGAGTGACAGCTTCAGCCTGCGGTGACCCTCGATTTGATGACGTCCAAGCCGTCGTCCAACATGGCAAGGGTACCCGAGGTGATGGCAAGTATTAAACTATGGAGCCTGCAGCTTTTGGGTCATTGGGTGGCCGTGCAAACGACCGATATGAGCGCGAAGCTGCCATTCTTTGACAGGACCAGCCCACCCAAAACAAACAAGCCTCAAGGCCTTGCGCATCAACCTCAGTGGCGGGCTGTAGTCGCCCTACTTCGCCTATCATCTACTCCTACCCCGAAAAGCTCACCGTCACGCCGCGCTGCCTAAAATAGGCCTGCATCAGCTTGCGGCCCTCGCGGTTGCTGTGGGCCAGTTTGGTCGGATCGAACACCGCCTGTTTTGTCCCTTCGCGTGCCAGCGCCGCTTTCAGCGTGGCGATATGGGCGTCGATCTCGGCATTGTCGGCCTTGGCGAGGCATAGATGCTCTCGGTCGCCTGGGCCACCGTCGGTTCGCTCACTGGTGTCATCCTTTGGTTGCTTTGGCGGCGGCTTAGCACAGATTCGCCGATCCGCCGATACCGATGAGACCGTCCGAGCACAACGCCCGGTCGAAACGAACAAGGCCCCTCCCGGGGCCTTGCCTTACCAACCTCAGTAGCGGCCTCCGCCCCCTACTTCCCCATCAGCTGCTTGGCATTCTCGGCCGTGATCGCGGTGGTCTCCACCGTCACCGTCTTGTCCACCTCGGTCGCGCAATCGAGCAGGATCTTTTTCGACATTTCGATCGCTTCCTTGGCGCCGGTCGGGTAGGTGAAGGTTGCGACCCAGTCGCCCTTGGCGACCGCCTCGATGCCGCCGGCCGGGCCCGGCAGGCCGTCGGTGCCGATGATCTTGACGTCCTTGCCTGCACCCTTGGCGGCGAGCAGCGCGCCGGCGGCCATCATGTCGTTGGAGGCGTAGAGCACCTTTATGTCGGGGTGCGCCTGCAGCATGGCGGCGAAGGCGACCTGCGCTTTGTCCGGCACCCAGTCGGCGGCCTGCTCGGCGACGATCTGGACCTTCGGGTTGCCTTTCACGCCTTCCTTGAAGCCGTTGAGGCGCTCGACGGCCGGCGTCGAGCTCGGCAGGCCTTGCAGCACCGCCGCCTCGCCGCCATCGGGGAGCAGGGTCTTGGCGGTGTATTTGCCGGCTTCCTCGGCGATCTTGAAATTGTCGCCGCCGATGAAGGCGGTGTAGTCCTTGCCGGGGTCGCCGACCGTCTTGCGGTCGAGCTCGATGACCGGGATGCCGGCATCCATGGCGCGCTTCACCGCCGGCGTCAGCGGCGCCGCCTCGAAGGGCGAGATCAGCAGGATGTCGACCTTCTGGGTGATGAAATTGTCGACCTGCGAGGTCTGCGTGTTGACGTTGCCGGCGCCGTCGGCGATCTGCAGCGTGAAGCCAGGCACTTCCTTGGCCGCCGCCTCCAGCTCGTCATTGACGTGCTGGCGGTAGGGCTCGGCATTGTTGGCCTGCGAAAAGCCGATGACGAACTGGCCGTCCTTGGCGCAGGCTTTCACCAGCGGCTCGGCGGCGTAAGCGGAGCCTGCAATGCACAGGCCGGCGCCTGCCAGCAGCACGGCCTTGAGGGTCGATCCTCTTAGTGTCGTTTTCATAACTCACTCTCCTCCTCGTCCGGCCGGGGGGCCAGACCTTGGTTTGACGTTCACGTGTTGCCGTCTCCTCCTTGTTTGTTTGTGCATGTCGTCATCGCAAAACCTTTTGCGCGACATGCACTAACGACCCAACCCCTCGCGGCGGCGAACGAGGGACTGAAGCACTGCCGCCAGGACGATGATCGCGGCGGTCGCGAGCAGCTGCATGGCGGGCGTGATGTTGTTGAGCTGCAGGATGTTGGCGAGCGCGCCCAGCATGATGGTGCCCGCAACGGTGCCGACCATCGAGCCGGCGCCGCCAAACAGGCTGGTGCCGCCGATGACCACGGCGGCTATGGCCGTCAGCTCATAGCCCATGCCGTCATTGGCGCTGCCGAAATTGAACTGGCCGGCATGCACGATGCCGGCAAGGGCGGCGGCAAAGCCGGTGATGGCGTAGACGGAGATTTTCACCATCGAGACCGGCACGCCGGATATGCGCGCGGCGCGCTCATTGCCGCCGACGGCAAAGACATAGCGGCCGAAGCGCGTGGTGTTGAGGACGATGGTGGCGATCGCGGCAAAGACGACGAACACAAGCGTCGCCACCGGCACGGTGTTGTTGAACAGCCGCTCGCCCAGCACGGCGAACACCGGCGGCGCCAGGCCCGGCCCTTCGCCATAGGAAATGTTGATGTACTGGTTGCCGGAGACGACCAGCGCCAAGCCGCGCGCGGCCTGCAGGCCAGCCAGCGTGACGATGAACGGTTCCAGCCTGAAACGCGTCGAGATGGTGCCCTGGATGGCGCCGAAGACGATGCCCAAAGCGAGCACGGCGAGGATGGTGGGGATCAGGCCGAAGCCGCCGGAGATCATCATCGAGGCGGTGACGACGCTGGACAGGCCAAGCACCGCGCCGACCGACAGGTCGATGCCGGCAGTGATGATGACGAAGGTCATGCCGATGGCGATGATGCCGGTCTCCGACACGGCGCGCACGATGTTGGCGATGTTGTCTGGGTTGAGGAACAGGATCTCGCCGTGGCGGCGCGGCGAGAAGATGATGCCGCCGATCGCCACCAGCACCAGGCCGATCAGGCTCTGGAAGCGCACGATGAGCGCCAGCGGGTCGCGATGCTTTTGCGCTGCTGCTGTGACTGGGCTTGCTGCCACGGAAATCTTCTCGTCAGACATCAGGCCTCCCTGCCGTTAGCCGCGGCCAGCACCGTGTGCTCGTCGACGCCGCCCAAAAATTCCGCCACATTGCGCCCCTGGCGCAGCACCACGATGCGGTCGCACAGACCGATCAGCTCCGGCATCTCGCTGGACGCCACCAGTATGCCGAGGCCCTGTGCGGCGAGCGCCCGCAACCTCGCGTAAATCTCGCCCTTGGCACCGACATCGACGCCGCGTGTCGGCTCGTCGAGCAGCAACAGTTTCGGGTTGCCGAGGATTTCTTTCGCCAGCACCACCTTCTGCTGGTTGCCGCCCGAGAGCGCGCCGACCGCGATGTCAGGGTTCTTCGGGCGGATATCGAACTGGCTGAAGGATTCCTTCACCGCCTCGGCCTGGCGGCGCGGCGAGACCAGCCAGTTCGGCGAGATTCGGGATATGACCGACATCACCAGATTGAGGCCGACCGCCATGCGCAGCATCAGGCCCGAGCCCCGGCGGTCGTCGGTCACGAAGGCGATGCCGGCGTGGCGGGCAGCACTGATTGAATCCAGTTTCACCGGCTTGCCGCCGACAGCAACCTCGCCCTCCCAGCGGCCGGACAGGCCGGTGCCGTAGAGCGCGGACAACAGTTCGGTGCGCCCGGCCCCCATAATGCCGGCCAGGCCGACGATCTCGCCTTCATGGACATCGAGCGAAACGCCTCGCGGCGCCTGCCAGCCGGCGCTGTCGCGGGCGAGTTTGAAGCTGGCGTTCCTCAGGCTGAGCAGCGGCTTGCCCGCGGCCTTGGCGCGTTGCGGATAGAGTTCGTCCAGCGGACGTCCGACCAGCAGCCTGACCAGCTCGGCCTGCGGCGCGTGCGGCTCGGTGATGCCGGCGACACGGCCGTCGCGCATTACCGTCACCCGGTCGGCAATGCCGGGCACTTCCTCCAGCCGATGCGAGATATAGACGATGCCGACGCCGGTGGCGGCGAGCTTGCGCATGATATCGAACAGCCGCTCGACTTCGCCGACGGTGAGTGCGGCCGTCGGCTCGTCCATGATCAGCACGCGGGAGGCGTAAGACAGCGCCTTGACGATCGCCACCACCTGGCGCTGGCCGATCGACAGATCCGCCACCATGGCGGCCGGATCGATGGCGATCTCGATGGCTTCCAGCCGCTTCTTGGCCTCGCGGCGCATTGCCGGCACGTCGAGGAAGCCGCCCGGACGCATCAGTTCGCGGCCGAGGAACAGATTGGCGGCGACATCCAGCGACGGCACCAGGTCGAGCTCCTGGAAGATGGTGGCGATGCCGGCCGCTTGCGCCTCACGCGGGTTGTTGAAACGCACGGGTTTGCCGTCGATCTCGATCGTGCCTTCGTCCGGCGTGTAGACGCCCGACAACAGGTTCATCAGCGTCGACTTGCCGGCGCCGTTCTCGCCGAGCAGCGCATGGATTTCGCCGGCCTTGAGATCGAAGTCGACACCGCGCAGCGCCTGCACGCCGCCGAAGCGTTTGACGGCGCCGGTCATTACCAGCAGCGGCGCCTTCATTTCGGCCTCCCGCAGGAGGCGCGCGCCTGCAGCGTCGCGTGCAGCCGCACCGAACGCGGCGCGGAACCGGTCGCGGCTATACGGGCGCTGAGCAGCGCCGCCGCCTGCCTGCCTATCTCGGTGCAGGGCTGCGCGACCAGCGTCAGGCGCGGCTCGAAACAATCGGCCCATTCGAAATCGTCGAAGCCGGCCAGCGACAGATCGCCCGGAATGGTGATGCCTTTTTCGCGGATGGCGCGGACGGCTCCGATCGTCGTCATGTTGTTGCCGGTGACCAGTGCGGTTGGTGGCGACGGCAGCGACAGGATGGCGTGGGTGGATGCGGTCGCCGCCGCCGTGTCGACATTCTCGGCCGAGAGATAGTGCGGCACGCTTTCAAGTCCATTGGCGGCGAGCGAAGCCTGGAACGCCTCGATGCGCTCGCGCGTCGTCGTCAGGCCGGGCTGTCCGGCGATATAGCCGATGCGCTTGTGGCCGAAGGAGGCGACATGGTCGATCAGCGCGCGCATCGACGTTTCGTTCTCGACGCCGATCTGATCGAAGCGCTCGTCGGCGAAACGGTCGATCAGAACGCATGGCATCTTCTTGTCGGCGAGGTAATCGATGGCGCGCTGCGGCGAGCCCGACGGGGCCAGGATGACGCCGTCGACGCGGCGCTGATGGAAAGCGCGCACCACCTGCAGCTCGCGGTCGGGATCTTCCTGGGTGTCCGACAGGAAGACCATCAGCCCGAGCCGCGCGCATTCGGCCTCGACCGCGCAGATGATGTCGGTGAAATAAGGGTTGGAGATCGCCGAGATCGCCAGGCCGACGCTGTTGGTGGTCGAGGCCTTCAGCGAGCGCGCCAGCTCGTTGGGCTGGTAGCCCATGGCGGCAATGGCGTCGTTGATCAGCCTCGTCTTTTCCAGCGAAACGAAGCGCGTGTTGTTGACGACATGCGAGACGGTCGACACCGACACGCCGGCGCGCCGCGCCACTTCAGCCATTGTCGGCAAGACATATCAGCGCCTGCAAGCGCTCCTCCCTTATGCGTTTTCCGTCCGCTCTGACGGCGGACTTCAAGGGAGCTTAGGGCCATCGAAACGTTTGCGCAATCGATTCGATGCAAATTTTTAGCGGGGCTTATCTGCCCCCTCGAGGGGGAGATGTCGCCGAAGGCGACAGAGGGGGTCGCCGCGCGTGAAGCGCCAACCTTCCATCTGCAGCAAGGACGTCGAGCCCAGTCGCACCGACCCCCTCTGGCCTGCCGGCCATCTCCCCCTCAAGTGTGGAGATTCGCGGTTTCAGCAAACTCCGCCACCAGCCCCTCATATTCCTCAAAGGCCGGCAGCGCCTCGTAACTGTGCACCGCAGGCGTCGTTGCCCAGGGGAGTTTCTCGCTGGTCCATGTCTCGATGAACGGCGTGAACCAGCCGGGCTCGTCGAGCATGGTGGGGCGCAGATTGACGAACCAGTCGAGCTCTTCGGGCTGGGTGAACATCCAGCTCATGCAATGCGGGCAGAAGTAATGACGCGAGGCGCCGTGCAGCCCGCCGATCACCGGCTCGCCTTGCATGATTTCGAAGCCGTCCGAGGGAATGGCGGCGCTCAGTGAATAGGCGCTGGCCGACATGCGCTGGCAGCCGGTGCAATGGCAAGCCATGGTCAAACGATGAGGGGAGCGAGTTTTGACATGGCGCGAAGATAACGCGGGCGATGGGAGGGTCAAGACGGCGAAGCTGCTGATCTCCCCCTTGGGGAGATTACCTGTACCCTCACCCGATTCCACCCGCGACCACGTAAGCACCAGCCGTGCGTCCATCCTCCAGCCGCATGACGGCCGTAACGATCGAGCCGTAAGCGCCTCGCCGCACACTGTGCATTCTTTCATGCTCGCCGGCCGGCACCAGGATGCGACCGTGAAAGCTTGTGCCGCTGCGCCGCAGAGCGACCGGTTCGCCATTGACGTGAACCTTGAGGTCAGCGGTCTCCGCATCGAGTTCAACCGTCACGGCGATCTCGGCCTGGTCTCCTCGCCGCATCGTTTCAGCGGCAAGCCTGAGTGCCGGCGGCAGCGCATCGCCGACCCGCAAATCACCGCGTTCCGCAAAGACATCGTCCGGCAATTCCGGCGTGCGCGGCGGGCTGGTGCGGCGCTGGGTGGCGCGCTCGTAGTCGCCGGCGAGGCGCAGCAACTCCGCATCATCATAGGCCTTGCCCGCAAAGGTCAGCCCGACCGGCATGCCGATATCGGCCATCGTTCCCATCGGCACGGTGACGGTCGGGATGCCAAGATGACGCCACACCAGATTGCCATTGGCAACCCAGGTGCCGTTGCGCCAGGCGATTGCTGCAGAGGTCTCGTTGACGTCGGCATCGGCCGGGCCGACATCGGCGACCGCCGGCAGCACGACGGCGTCGAGCCTGTGCTCGTCCAGCCAGTCCTCGAAGTCGATGCGCCGCGTCGCCTCCAATCCCCTCAGACCTTCCGCCAGCGCTGGAATGTCCAGCAATGGCATCACGCCCTGCTTGGCGCTCGTGACGTAGTCGGCCAGATCGAAACCGTCGTCGCCATAGCGGTCCGGCAGCGCGCCCGGCGGCTGCGGGAAAATCTTTGGGCCGTCGACCGCAGCCAGATCGGGGATCGCCGGATCGGCATTGGCGCGCAGGAAATCGTCCCAGCCCCACATGCAGAGATCCCAGATTTCGCGCTCGGCGAAGGCTTCCGGCACCAGCCCGCGTTCGACCATGGTTTTTGTGCCCGGACGGTCGCGCTCATAGTTCGAGACGACGGGGAAATCGACCTCGACCACCTCCGCGCCGAGCTTTTCCAGGTCACGCGCTGCCTGCCGCCAGAGGTCGAGCACCGAGGCGCGGGTCTCGATGGGTTTGGGCGCGCCGCCGTCGCGGCCGATATACATTTTCGGCACGCCGAGGCGTTTGCCTTTCAACGAGCCCTCCAAGGCGAGTGTAGTGTAGCTTGGCGGCCTGAGAGCAGCGCTTTTCGCGATCGACACCCAGGGCTGCGCGCGCCAGAAATCGCCGCGCGTCTCGGTATCGTCGGCGACGATCACGTCGAGCAGCTCCAGCATGTCGGCAATGCCGCGCGTGTGCGGCACCACCACATCCATGGTCGGCACCAGCGGCCAGTTGCCCCTGACCGAAATGACGCCGCGCGACGGCGTGTAGGCGACAAGTGCATTGTTGGACGCCGGCGCGCGGCCGGAAGACCATGTCTCCTCGCCCAGCCCGAAAGCGGCAAAGCTGGCGGCGGTGGCCGTGCCCGAGCCGTTGGACGAGCCGGAAGCGAAGGCGGCGGTCAAATAGTCGGCATTGTAGGGGCTCTCGGCGCGGCCATAGACGCCACGCTGCATGCCGCCATTGGCCATTGGCGGCATGTTGGTCAGCCCGATCAGCACAGCACCACCGGCCCTCAGCCTGGCAATGGTGAAAGCGTCCTCGTTGGCGACGAGATGCTCGAAGGCGGGCGAGCCGGCGGCCACCGTCAGGCCCTTCACCTTATAGCTGTCCTTGGCGGTGTAGGGGATGCCGTCGAGCGGCCCGAGCGCAGCACCATTGCGGCGGCGCAGGTCGGACGCCGCCGCCTCCTCGAACATTGCCGGGTTAAGCACCGGCACGGCATTGAGCGCAATGCCATGGCGGTCGTAGTGCGCGATGCGCCTGAAATACGCGCCGGCCAGCTCGACGCTGGTGACGGTACCGTCTTCCAACGCGCGCCGCAGATCGGCAATCGAGGCTTCGACGATGTGGAGGGGCATGGGATTCTCGAGATGCAGCGGCAAATGAGTCTTCGCATCGTGCGATACGAGTGTCACGCCTCAAACGGAAGGCGTGACGGCGACGCTTATGCACTCGGCTCACAGCATCTTGCTGTCGAGCTGGCCGTTTTCCTTCATCAGGTCGAGATAGGTCTTGGCGCCGGAACTGCCGTGGCCTGCCGCCTTGAAGAACCATTTGGCGGCTTCCTTGTAGTTTGGTTTCCCATCGACGCCGCGGTAGTAGAGCGAGCCCAGACTGAACTCGGCATCGACGCTGCCGGCCTTTGCGGCTTCCAGCCACCAGGACTCGGCAGCCTTGTCGTCTCTGGCAATGCCCACGCCGTTGGCCGAGGCATACGCTAAGGCTAGCTGGGCATCGACATTTCCCTGCCGCGCCGCCTTGAGCCACCAGCCCGCCGCATCCGCACTGCTTTGCGCAACGCCAACACCCTCGGAATAGGCTGTGCCGAGCGCTTTCTGCGCGAATGCATTGCTCTGGTCGGCGGCTTTGCGCCAGAGCCTTGCCGCCTGAACGGGGTCCTTCGTTACTCCTAGACCATCCCAATACAGTCCACCGAGAGCGAACTGCGCAAGGTCATTGTCCTTGTCGGCAGCCTTGCTCAGCCACTCGAATGCCTGCCTTTCATCCTTCCCGACGCCCTCCCGATACACGACCCCGACATTATACTGCGCTACCACATGGCCTTGGACAGCAGCCTTCATCCACCATCGGAAGGCCAGATCATTGTCTTGCGCAACGCCGCGGCCCTGGCTGTAGAGGATACCAAGCATATATTGAGCGTCGGCGTTTCGCCCGTCGGACGCCTTTTGCGCCCAAGTCGCGGCCAACGCATCGTCCCGTCCCACGCCTTCGCCCAGCGAATACGCCCGGGCCAGATTGGCACCGGCTTCGGCATTCCCCGCTTCCGCGGCCTTGCGCCACCAATAGACCGCCTGCCCGGCGCTCTTCTCGACGCCTTGGCCCATCGAATAATATCCGCCCAGATTCGACTGGGCGAACACAAAGCCCTGATTGGCGGCTTTGCTCATCCACGCAAACGCCTGGCCGTCGTCCCTAGGGGTACCTTTTCCCTGGCCATAAGCGGCCGCCACCGCGTATTGCGCTTCTGTCAGACCGGTGGTTGCGGCCTTCATCCACCACCCGAACGCAAGGCGGTCATCCTGCTCAACGCCGTGGCCCCGCGAGTACAAAGTGCCCAGCAAAGCCTGGGCATTCGGCTCACCCAGATCGGCTGCCTTTTTCACCCACACTATGGCGGCCTGATCATCCTTCTTGACGCCTTGGTTAAGATAGTAGGCGCGTCCGAGACAGAAAGCGGCCTCCAGGCTTCCTTGGTCAGCCGCCTTGCGCCACCATGAGGCAGCCTGGTCGAAGCTTTGCGCAACACCCCGACCCTGCGCATACAGGACGCCGAGGGCGTACTGAGCGTTCGCATTGCCCTTGTCGGCTGACTGCCTGGAAAACTTCAACGCCAGTTGATCGTTTCTTTCGACCCCTTGGCCATTTAAATAGACTTGGCCGAGAGAATATTCAGCCTCCCCGCTCCCCTGATCGGCCGCCTTGCGCCACCAATAGAGCGCCTGCTCATAACTTTGCGCGACCCCTTGGCCCTGCCAGTACAACACGCCGAGCTGGTACTGCCCATTCATGTTGTCTTTATCGGCGGCCTTTCGTGAGAAACTCTCGGCAAGCCGACTGTCCTTTTCAACGCCCCTGCCCATAAGGTAGGCCTGACCCAGTGCTGCTATGGCTTCCGCATTGCCGCCATCGGCGGATTTCTTCCACCAATACACCGCCTGGCTGTCGTTCTGAGCCACGCCCTCCCCGCGCCAGTACAGCGCACCAAGCTGGCCTTTTGCGTCAACATTGCCAGCGTCCGCCATGATCTTCATTTGACGGAATACCTCGGCATAATCCTTTGCCTGGAGAGCCGCTGCACCCTTTTGTGCCGCTGACCACTGCACATAGTAATTTCGGCCAGGACCGAGCAGCACAAAAGCCGCCAGCAACACCAGAACGACGGTAAGGACCCCTCGGCGACGCGACGTGGGCGGGCTGTAGACAGGTGTATCCACTTTGGGCGCCCAGTCGTTGTTGCTCACCGTCCCCAATCCATTTGCAGCCACCAGTAATCCATAGCGCAAGCCAGGCTGTTCTGGAATATCCAAAGCATTTGATGTCGCTACTGCGGTGCGCCGGCGAACAGGATTTCGCCATCGCCGCCAGCCGCCGGCCAATCCCTGATGGTCCGATCGTCGCCGCCGGTGACCAGTGTGCCGTCGGTGGCGAAGGCAACGGCGTAGATCGGGCCGGTGCGGCTGTCGAACATGGCGATCTGGTCTCCAGTGCCGAGATCCCACAGCCGCGCCGTGCCGTCGAGCGAGCCGGAGGCCAGGCGCTTGCCGTCGGCCGACAGCGCCAGCGTATAGACGGTGCCTTCGTGGCCCTCGAAGCGGCGCAATTCCCTAAACGTGTCGAGGTCCCAGAGCTTGATCGTGTAGTCGCCGCTGCCGGTGACGACATGATGGCCGTCGGCGGTGAAGACGGCGCCGTAGGTGCCCTGCTCGTGGCCGTGCCAGCTTCGCAATTGCTTGCCGCTTTCGACGTCCCAGAATTTCAGCGTGCCGTCGATGGAGCCGCTCAGCGCGCGCGTGCCGTCGGGCGAGATTGCGACCGTGCTGATCGGCCAGTCATGTCCGGTCATCACATGCAGCACCGATTTGTTGACGAGATCCCAGACGATGACGTTGCCGGTGTCGTGGCCACTGACGGCGCGCTTGCCGTCCGGGCTGATCGCCAGCTTACGCACGCCGCCATTCGCGCCCGACGAGAAGACATGCAGCACCGCGCCGTCGGCAAGCTTTCGCAGCACGATCTCGCCATCGTCGCCGGCGGTCAGCGCGGTGGCGCCGTCGGGCATGAACAGCGCCGTGCGCGCCATGTCCTTGTGTTCACCAAGGTTGCGGATCAACCGCTTGCCGGCGATGTCCCAGAGCTTGATCATATGGTCGGTGCTGGCGCTCATGATGTCGCGGCCATCGGCCGAGACGGCGAGCCAGACGACGGCGTCGCGATGGCCGTCGGGCTCGGTCGGCAGCGCCGGCGGAGGCGGCGGCAACGGCGCGACGGTTTGCGGTGGCGGTGTCGCCGGAGCGAGTGCGACTTGTGGCGGCTGAGGGGGAGCAGCCGGAGGCGTAGGCTGCGCCGGCTCGGGCGGTTTGGCTGCCTGCACCGGCGGAGTTGGCTCGGGCGGCATGGTGACCTGCGGCGAACTCGGCGGGGCCGCCGGCGTCGCCAGGTCCGGCGGGACACCGTCGATGCCCTGGTCCTTCGGCTCGGCTTTGGGTTCGTTCGGGGCGGCCACCTCAGCGCCCGGGCCGGCGTCACGCGCCCAAGGGAAGTGGTCGGCCAGCAGCGCCAACACGGCGAGCACCGGCAACATGAGGAAGGCGCGCCGCAGACCGGGGCGGCCCTTTGGGTCGATCTCGGCGTCGCGGCCAAAAAGCGGCGTTCCAGCAGGCTGGCTTCGCCGACCCGGCAGCAGTCCGGCCCAGAACAACAGGGCGCCAAGCAGGCAAAGCCCGCCGACGGTCAGGAACACCACCGGTCGCAGCGTGGCTGGGCCGTGCAGCATGTGATCGATCCCGCTCCAGCTGAAATCTCTGTCGCCGAGCAGCAGATACGCCCGCACCAGACAAGCCAAAGCGGCCGCCAGCAGCGGAAGCGCAAACAGCCTTTCGGCCAACCTGTCCATCGGACTCCCCCTCCGGTGCCGCACCTTGCTCATCATGCGGCCGCCGCAGCGAAACAAATAGCGCAAAACTGCGCCCACGAAAGTGGGCGCGATCACGCAGCCAAATTCACTTCAATTCGACCCATACCGGCGCGTGGTCGCTGGCGCCGTCCTCACCTCTGACATCGCGGTCGATGCCGGCAGCGGTGAGGCGGCGCGCCAGTTTCTTCGACAGCAAGATGTGGTCGAGCCGCAGCCCGGCATCGCGCGGCCAGCGGTTGCGGCGATAATCCCAGAATGTGTAGAGCGTTTCCTTCGGATGCTTCTTGCGGAGCGCATCGGTCCAGCCCTGCTCGAGCAGACGCTGGAACGACGCCCGGCTTTCCGGCTGCACCAGCGCGTTGTCGTCATAGGAGCGGGTGGCGTAGATGTCGCGCGGCTCGGGCACGATGTTGTAGTCGCCGACCAGCGCCACCGGCAGGCCGGTGTCGAACAGTTCTGCGGCATGCGCCTCCAGCCGCGCGTGCCACGCCAGCTTGTACTGGAATTTCGGCCCCGGCTGCGGGTTGCCGTTGGGCGCGTAGAGACAAGCGATGACGATGCCGTTCACGGCCGCCTCGATGTAGCGGCTCTGCTTGTCGGCGGTATCGCCGGGCAGGACGTCACGGGTCAGCACCGGCTTGGACCCGCGCGCGAGTATGGCGACGCCATTCCAGGTCGGTTCGCCCTTCCACACCGCGCCGTAGCCGGCCGCCGCAAGCGCCGTGCGCGGAAACTGCGTGTCGCGGGCCTTCAGCTCCTGCAGGCAGACGACATCGGGCTTGGCTGCCGCCAGCCACGCCAGCAGGTTTTGCAGCCGGCTGTTGATGTTGTTGATATTGAAGGTGGCGATTTGCATTTGGCGATCAGGAAACGATCCGCCCTGTCCACGCCTTCACCGTCCCGGCCAGCGTCTTCAAATGATCGGCGGTCGAAAAACCCGACACGCTCTTGCGCGGCTTGAGGTCGTGGTCGCCATCCTCCAGCCAGATCACCTCGATGGCTTTGGAAAGGCCGTAGGTCGCGACCTCTTCTTTCGTGCCGAACTCGTCGCGGGTGCCCTGGAAGATCAGCGTCGGCGTCTTGAGGTCGGCGAGATGTTTTGTCCTGAGCTGCTCTGGCTTGGCCGGCGGATGAAAGGGATAGCCGAGGCAGACGAGGCCCGAAATCTCGCCCTTGGCGAACATCTCGTCGGCAACCATCGAGGCGACGCGCCCGCCCATCGACTTGCCGCCGATGATGAGCGGACCAGCGACGCCCATGGCTCTCAGATCGGCGATGGCCTTTATGTATTCCGGGTTGACCGTCTCGGCGCGCGGCGGCGGCTTGCGCTGGCCATAGCGGCGGGCCGCCATATAGTGGAATTCAAAGCGCGCGACCTGGAAGCCGGCGGTGGCGAGCGCCTTGGCGGTGGCGGTCATCGAAGGCGAATCCATCGATGCGCCGGCGCCGTGCGCCAGCAGGATGGTGACGGGAGCGGTGTAATTGCCGTCGAAGAGGAAGGTGGTCATGGGGTGCGCTGCCGGTAAAGGCCGAGTTCCTTCGCGCCCCCCTCTGTCCTGCCGGACATCTCCCCCTCAAGGGGGGAGATTGGCAGTTTCAGCGCCTCACGGACCTCGCGACGATAGTGATTGGCGAAAGCGATGGCGACATCCAATCTCCCCCCTTGAGGGGGAGATGGCCGGCAGGCCAGAGGGGGGTGCTCAAGCGCTGCCATTGCGCCCTACCCCGCCGTCCGCGTCATCTGCAAATCGACGAACTGTATCCCCCGGGCCGCCATGCGAGCCCATTCGCTGTCAGCATCGTGTTCGAGATAGCGCACCCAGTGGCGGCGGGCTTCGGTCAGATTGCCGGCGTCGAACTCCAGCCGGGCAAGGTTGAACACCGGATCGGCGTAGCTCTTGTCGAGCGCGATTGCCTTGACCAGATGCCGGCGCGCCGAGGCGATCTTGCCTTCGTCGCTCATCAGCCCGGCGAGGTTGAACCAGGCCTCGACGAACGCCGGATCGAGCTTGATCGCTCTTGCATAGTCATGCGCCGCGTCGGCCACGCGACCGGCGCCACGCAAGCAATTGGCGCGGTTGAACGCGGCGATGGCGTCGCTCGGATCGATGCTGAGGCAGCGTTGGTAGAGCGCCGCGGCATCGTCGTGCCGGCCCTCCTCTTCCGCGCTTTCAGCCTCGGCGAACAATTCTTCCAGCGTGTCGTCGCCGGCTGCGCTTGCGCTGCCGAGATCGAACAGCAGCTGGCCGTCGAGTTCGCTCTGGCCATCCTCGAGATAGATCTGATCGGGCCGGCCATGCTGCGAGCCGACATTGAGCGATTTGGCGGTGAGCGAAGCGACCGGACCGGAGCGATGCACGGAGCGCGCGATCGCGCCCCAGGATGCACCGCCGGCAACCAGCCCGGCATATTTGCGGGCAAGGATCAGATCGCGGAACGAGTAGGGTTCACAATCGTGCTCGAAGGCGTCGAACAGGCTGAGCAGGTCGAGGTCGGCACCGGACAGTCTGGACTGGTCGACGAGAGACTGCCTGGACAGCGAAGACGCCTCCGGCGCCTTCATCAGACCAAGCAGGCGCAGGAAGCCATTTTCGCTAAGGAGCGTTCGGCCGGCGGCACGCTCGGCGGCAACACGGCGTTCAATCTCGGCATCGCCGCCCTTCGCCGTGCCGGCCTTGGCGATCAGCGTTCGGCCGAACACAACATGGCTGGTGCGCCTGGTGACGCCGCGCCGCAACTGGCCGTGCTGACGCTCCACCTCACGGGCCGCGAGCCGCAGCGGAAATGCCGCCAGCGCGCCGATGGCGCCGAAGACGGCGCCCGGGATTATACCGGTCGGCGCCGTCACCCCTTGCTCTTGCCGACGGCCTTGAGCAGATTGGCCTTCAACGGGTTTTCCTTGGCCGCACCCGCCTTAGCCTTGGCGGCAGGTTTTTCAGCGTCGTCGGCCTTGCTCTTCGACTTGGCCGGCGGCTTGGCTGATTGCGACAGGCTCGCCTTCAACGCGTCCATGAGGTTGATGACATTGCCACGCTCGGGCGCCGCCGCAATGATCGGCTTATGGCCCTTCAGTTTCTCGCGGATCATCGTCATCAGCGCGATCTCGTAGCGGTCCTCATAGTTCTTCGGATCGAAGGTGGTTTCCTTCTGCTTGATCAGCGCTTCGGCCAATTGCAGCATTTCGGGATCCGGCTTGCCAGCCGGGATGTTGCCGAAATATTCAGCCGTGCCGCGCACTTCGTTCGGGTTCCTCAACGTACACACGAACATGCCGTTCTCGCGCGCGCCGATCGTCACCACGCGCTCGCGGCTGGACAGGACAAGGCGGGCAATGGCCAGCTTGCCGGATTTGCGCATTGCCTCGCGCAGCACGGCGAAGGTTTCCTCCGCCATGGCGCCATCCGGCGCCATGTAGTACGGCGCATCCTGATAAATGACGTCGACCTCGTCTTCGTCGACGAAGGCCTCGATGTTCATCGTGTGATTGGATTCGATGCGCACTGCTTCGAGGTCGGCCTCATCGATGATGATGTACTGCTTGTCCTCGTATTCGTAACCCTTGACCAGGTCCGCGCGCTCGACGAGGCCGAGTTCAGGGTCGACCGGCTTCATGTTGATGCGGTTGTGGGTCTTCTTGTGCAATTGGTTGAACGATATGCGCTCGCTGGTCGTCGTTGCCGGATAGAGCCG
The DNA here is from genome assembly GCF_040324515.1 of Mesorhizobium sp. C264A. Taxonomy (NCBI): domain Bacteria; kingdom Pseudomonadati; phylum Pseudomonadota; class Alphaproteobacteria; order Hyphomicrobiales; family Phyllobacteriaceae; genus Mesorhizobium; species Mesorhizobium sp. C264A. The sequence continues at coordinate 2,777,924 of NZ_JAMYVY010000001.1, forward strand.
GACCGGACAGCTGACGAGGCTGAGCTTGAGGTAACCTTTCCAACTTGCCCTGGGCGCCATGATACTCTCCTACGCGGCCATGCACTGACATTTCAGACTGAGCATGATCTTAACCGAAAACCGGTTCCCACTTTTCGGGATCATGCTTACTGCAGCGCTTCGTCCAAAGGACGAATGGTGCTGCGGAAATCCTACACCGACCGGGCACGATACAGGCAAATCCCTAGCGAAATCTTCCAGTCGCCCTGAAGGTCCAAGGCCGAGAATAATTCAAATTGTCCGAAGCGTCGATGGACTTGGGTTCCTCGCCCCCATGAAATGGGGAGAAAAACCTTATTTGAAGGCCGGCAAATCCCTCGCGAAATCCTCCATGTCCGCCCAGGGGTCGCCCGAGGTCGCCAACAACCCCGGCAGCGAGGAATAGTTCAGATCCTGCGGCGCATCGATCGTCTCAAGGTCGCTCCAGCTCACCGGCGTCGACGCCGGCAGGTTGGTGCGGGCGCGCAGCGAATAAGGCGCCGCGGAGGTGTGGCCGCGCGCGTTGCGGTGATAGTCGATGAAGATGCGGCGCTTGCGGTTTTCCTTGCCCATTGTGGTGGTGAAAGTGTCGGGCGCGGTGGCCGCCAGGTGCGTGGAGATGGCGCTGGTCGCCTGGTGCAGCTTCTTCCAGTTCTGCTTTTGCGTCACCGGCACGGTTATGTGGATGCCGCTGCCGCCGGATGTCTTGGCGAACGGCACCAGGCCGAACCGCTCCAATTCGCCCTTGATGTGGACGGCGGCCTCGACCACCTCGCGCCAGGCGATGCCCTCACCCGGATCGAGATCGAAAACGATCTGGTCGGGCTTGTCGAGGCTCAAGCGATGCGTGCCCCAGGTGTGGAACTCGACGACGCCGAACTGCGCCAGCGCCAGATAGCCTTTTGCTCCCTCGACCGACAGACAGGATTTGGTTTCACCTTCGGAGTTGGTGGCGTCAAAAGTGACCACCGACGGCGGCATGCCGGTGAAGGCGTGGCGCTGGAAGAAACAGTCCTTCGGCAGGCCCGTCGGGCAGCGCACCAGCGACACCGGGCGGCCCATAATGTGCGGCAGCATGAAATCGCCGACCAGCGCGTAATAGACGGCGATGTCGAGTTTGGTCGGTCCGGTCTTGCCGAACAGCCGCCGCTCCGGATTGGTCACCCAGATGGTTGCGAGATCGGCTTCGGCGATCAGCCGCTTGCGCTTCGGCGACACCGGCGTCGACAGGCCGACATCGCGCAAGCCCCGAAACACACCGTGGCGCAGCGAATTGTCCGCCGTGCGGTTGGCGTAGTGGATGCGGGCCGACAGCATCGGCCGCACCCATTTCATCTCGCGCATGATCTCGCGCGGCACACCCTCGGGTGCTGTCGCGCCGTCGCGCAGCGGCTGCAGCCGGGCCAGCAAGTCGCCCGCCGTCGCGGCATCGAAGCCGGTGCCAACCTTGCCGCGATAGTGCAGTTCACCATCCGCGAATTCAGCCATGCCGATTGCCGCCAGTCCTTCGGCCGCGTCGGAAACGGTGTAGCCGGCGATGATGAAATCGCCGGTCTCCAGCGCCTTGACCTTGGTCCAGGTCTTGGTGCGGCCGCTCTGGTAGATGGCGTTGGCGCGCTTGGAGACGACGCCTTCCAGCCCAAGGATCGAGGCCTGATCGTAAAGCCCCTGCCCGTCGCCTTCGACATGGTCGCTCAGCTGGATGGCGGAGTTGGCGCCCTGCCCGGCTAGCAGTTCGGCGAGCAAGGCCTTGCGTCTTGCGAGCGGCGCCTTGCGGAGGTCCCAGCCGTCGAGATGCAGCAGGTCGAAGGCATAGAAATGGAGCTTGCTGCCCGCACCCGCCGACAGCGCATCCTGCAGCAGCGCGAAACGCGAGATGCCCTTCTCGTCCAGCACCATGATCTCGCCGTCGATGATCGCCTGGCTGAGCGGTAGCCGGGAAAAGGCTTGCGGCAGGTCGCCGTAACGCTTCGTCCAGTCGATGCCGCCGCGGGTGATCAACCTGACCTCGCCATCTCCGACATGCGCCATGGTACGATAGCCGTCGAATTTTATTTCATGCAGCCAGAGTTCACCTGTGTCTTCCACCGGCCCGCCCGGCGGTTTCGGCACCTGCGTGGCGAGCTGCGGCTCGATGCGCGACGGCGGATCGCCCCTGACCGCACCGGACAACGCGCCGGGTTTCAGCGCGCCGGGCTTGGGCGGCAGGCGGGCCGGCTTCCTCGGCGGCGCCACCAGCTCCTCGATCCGCTTGCCGGACTTCACGCTTTCCGGCCGCGCTTCCAGGATGTCGAGGCCGGTATCGGCGGCGAGATCGCGCTCCTTGAACAGCAGCCAGTTTTTCTTCTCGCTGTCTTCGCCGGGCTTGGGCTTCAGACGGGTCAGCATCCAGCCGCCATTCAACTTGTCGCCGGCCAGCCGGAACTTGAAGGCGCCGGTGCGCAGGCTCTTGTCGACATCGTCCATCGGTGCCCAGGTGCCGGTGTCCCAGACGATCATCGGCCCGCCGCCATATTCGCCTTCGGGAATGACGCCCTCGAAGTCGATATATTCGAGCGGATGGTCCTCGGTCTCGACTGCAAGCCGCTTGTCGGCCGGGTTGAGCGAGGGCCCGCGCGGCACCGCCCAGCTTTTCAGCACGCCGCCGACCTGCAGGCGCAAATCGTAATGGTCGGCGGTGGCGTGATGCTTGTGGACGACGAAGCGGTTGCCGTCGCCTGAAATGAGCCCGCCCGCCGGTTCCGGCGTCTTCGTAAATTCGCGCTTGGCGCGGTAGGCCTTGAGTTTTGGCGGGGTTGGCATGGGTCAGGCGGGAGCGGCGGCGGCGGACGAACCTTCCCTGCGCCGCGTTCCTGCACAGTGCTGTCCCGCCAACATTTCAGATTTCCCAGCGTGGTGCGAAGAATGTGGAGATCACGCTCAATCGTCTGAGGCGGGCGTCAGGTCTAGCTCGGCCGGGGACAGCCCTTGTTGGAGCTGGCTCAGCCGGAACTCGTCGACCCAGTAGGCCTCGCCGTCGACCAGCACGCGGGCCGAGTAGACGCCGCCGGAAAAGCTTTGCGCGGTGACGTAGACCTTGTGGCGGTCGAGCGCCTTGCGCACCGCGGCGCGCTTGGAATTCTGGCTGGTGACGGAACTGGCCATGGCTCACTCATACACAAGACCGCAAGACATGGCGGCGGCATAAGGATGCTGGAGATCGGCCGCTCTGTCAATTTTGACCGCCTGCTTCTGGCAGCGCTACGATCCGACGGCAGCAAAAAACCGCTGCGCCTCGGCAGCGGACTTTGCAATGGCGACGACAATATTCGGTTAGTGGTCCGAAGGAATTATGAGCGCGGTGACGCGAGAGCTGCTGACGCCGGTTCAGCGTCGGCTTCTCGTAGATCTTCTTCATTGGTATCCCATGGCCCCCAATGGCCGCCGGCAAAGGCGCTTGCGGCTGGGTTTTGTCAAGGGAAGCGCTGTTCTTCCGCCGAACAGCTATGGAAACTGGAGGAGCGGCCGCTATAGTTTTCCTCAGCCCCAAGGAGAACGGCAATGACCCTCAGCACCCGCAAACTCGGCAGCCAGGGGCTGCAGGTCTCGGTGATCGGCCTCGGCTGCATGGGTATGAGCCAGTCCTACGGCCCTGCCGACGAGGCGGAATCGATCGCTACCCTGCACCGAGCCATCGAACTCGGCTGTACCTTCCTCGACACGGCGGAAGTCTACGGCGCCTATGCCAATGAAGAACTGCTCGGGCGGGCGCTGAAGGGCCGGCGCGATGAGGTGACCCTTGCCACCAAATTCGGCTTCCGCATCGAAAACGGCAGACAGGTCGGCACGGAGCGTGACAGCCGGCCCGACCATATCCGCGAGGCGCTGGAGGGCTCGCTGAAGCGGATCGGCACCGACCATGTCGACCTTTATTACCAGCATCGCGTCGATCCGGCGGTGCCGATGGAAGATGTCGCCGGCACGGTCGGCCGGCTGGTTGCCGAGGGCAAGGTGCGCTTCTTCGGCCTCTCGGAAGCGGGCGCGGCGAATATCGGCCGTGCTCATGCCGTGCACCCTGTGTCGGCCCTGCAGAGCGAGTATTCGCTTTGGGAGCGCAATCTGGAGCCGGAGATCATCCCGCTGCTCAAAAAGCTCGGCATCGGCATGGTGCCGTTCGCGCCGCTCGGCCGCGGTTTCCTCGCCGGCGACGTCAAGCGCGCCGAGGATTATCCGGAAGGCGATTTCCGCCGCGGCGACCCCCGCTACCAGGGCGCCAACTACGACGCCAATGTCGCGGCTGCGGCTGCGGTGCAGGAGGTGGCCGCGGCCAAAGGGGCAAAGCCCGCACAGATCGCGCTGGCCTGGGTGCTCGGCAAGGGCGACGGTTTCGGCATTGACATCGTGCCGATCCCGGGGACAAAGCGGCGCAAGTATCTCGAAGAAAATGTTGCTGCGGCCGCGATCCAGCTCGACCCGGCCGAGACTGCTGCGCTCGACGCAGCCCTTGCGCCGGGCGGTCTCAGGGCCGCTCTACAATGAGCGGGTGATGACGACCATCGACAGGTAGAGGCGTCTAAGCTGCCAATCTCCCCCCTCGTGGGGGAGATGCCTGGCAAGGCAGAGGGGGGCGCGAAGGATCGCCCGCATCAAGTATTCTGCGTAGAGGTTAGCTCAAAGATGTAAGTGAAATTGGCCAATGTCGGCGGGACAGCGCCCCCCTCTGTCCTGCCGGACATCTCCCCCACAAGGGGGGAGATTAGCAGTTTCAGCCCCTCGCCTCACCTTGCGTAATCGATTTTCCTTGGCTAGCATCCTCGGGTCGGCGCCGTGCGGAGGAGAACGTTGCGGCGGACCGGCTGGAGCGCCTCGCGTCCCCTCGGGGCGTTCACAGGACACTCCATTTTTGAATTGACGCAAGGACCGTCCCGAGCCGCTCCCGGTTTCGGGCTCCTGCGTTCATGTGGAGGATATCTGATGAACAGACGCGAATTCCTGTTGTCGACCGTGGCGACCGGCGCCATGGCGCTGGCCGCGCCCATGGCCTTTGCCGCCGACAAACTGACCATATTGGGCTCGGTGCCCAATCTCGGCTTCCCGTTCTTTGTGCACATGCTGAACGAGATCAAGGCGGAGGCGCAGGCGCAAGGCGTCAACCTGGCCGAGAGCGACGGCCAGAACTCGGCGCCGAAGCAGACCGCCGACATCGAGGCCGCACTCGTGCAGAAGGTCAACGCCATCGTGATTTCGCCGCTTGACGTCAACGCGCTGGCGCCGGCGATCGAGGAAGCGGTCAAGGCCGGGGTTCCCGTGGTCACCATCGACCGCCGCGTCGACGGCGTCGAGGGCATTCTGGCCCATGTCGGCGCCGACAATGTCAAGGGCGGCGAGGCCGAGGCGCAGGCCATGGTGGCGGCGTTCCCCAACGGCGCCAAGCTGTTCCATTTGCAGGGCCAGCCGGGTGCCGGACCCGCGATCGACCGCAACAAAGGCGTCCACAATGTGCTCGATCCGCTCAAGGACAAATACCAGATCATCTTCGAGCAGACCGCTAATTTCGCCCGCGCCGAAGCGCTGTCGGTGACCGAGGCCGGGCTTGCCGCCAACGGCAAGCCGGACGCCATCATCTGCGCCAATGACGACATGGCGCTCGGCGCGCTCGAAGCCTGTGCCGCCCGCAACTTCACCGACGTCAAGATCTACGGCTTCGACGCACTGCCGGAAGCGCTGGTCGCCGTGCGCGACGGCAAGCTCGCCGGCACGGTCGAACAGTTCCCCGGCGAACAGTCGCGCACGGCGGTGCAGATCGCGGTCGCCTTCGCCAGGGACAAGACCGAGCCGAAGGAGAAGCTGGTGCTGTTGACGCCGATCGTCATCGGCAAGGACAATCTCGACAAGGCGGAGAGGTTGAACGAGACGAAGTGAGAGTAAGGCCCATGACGGGTGGAGGTCGCGCTCTGTCGCGCCCCCCTCGGTCCTGCCGGACATCTCCCCCACTTGGGGGGAGATTGGCCGTCACGTCTGCTTTCGCCAATCGCCAACGTTGTAGAAAAAGTGCTGCCGGCAAAACTGCTGATCTCCCCCCGTGCGGGGGAGATGTCCGGCAGGACAGAGGGGGGCGCTGTCCCGCTGCCTATCGCAATCCGGGAGCAATGCTTGTCCGCCGTTGAACCCACCGCATCATCGCCCCCGCTCCTTTCCGTCGAAGGCGTGACCAAGCATTTTTCCGGCGTCACCGCGCTCAGCGACGTTTCGCTCGAGGTGCGGCCCAGTGAGATCCTTGGCCTGCTCGGCGAGAACGGCGCCGGCAAGTCGACGCTGTTGAAAATCCTGTCCGGCGTGATGCCGCCGTCGAGCGGCCGCATCGTCTTCGACGGCGCCGACTACGCGCCGTCCAGTCCGCAGGATGCCAAGCGGCATGGGATCGTCACCATCTATCAGGAACTGAGCCTGATCCCGACGCTGACGGTTGCGGAAAACATTTTCATCGGCCGCGCGCCGCTCGGTCCGCTCGGGCTGGTCAGCTGGCGCAGGATGGAGGACGCCTCGCGCGCGATCATCGCCCGCGTCGGTCTCGACATCGATCCGGCAACGCCGGTGTCCTCGCTGTCGGTGGCCGAACAGCAGCTGGTCGAAATCGCCCGCGCTCTGTCGCTGGAAAGCCGCCTGATCATCATGGACGAGCCTACCTCGGCGCTGACCGAGACCGAAGTGCAGAAACTGATGTCGATCATGGACAGGCTACGCAAGGACGGTGTCGCCATCATGTTCGTCACCCACCGGCTGGAAGAAGCGTCCGCCATTTGCGACCGCATGACCGTGCTGCGGGACGGCAGGCTGGCCGGTCATCTCGACCGCGACGGCCGGCCGATCCAGATTCCGAAGATCATCGAGAAGATGGTCGGCCGCGCCGCCTCCGAACTCTACGCGCGGCCGACGCAGCGCGACGTCGCCGGCGAGGTCCGGCTCTCGGTGCGAGGCTTGCGAACGGTGCGCGATCCGCTGGCGCCGCACGCCATCGTGCTCGAAGGTGTCAACCTCGATCTGAAGGCCGGCGAAATCCTCGGCGTCGCCGGCCTCGTCGGCTCCGGCCGCACCGAGCTTGCCCGCGCCATTTTCGGCGCCGACCGGATCGCCGCCGGCACGATTTCACTCGACGGCAAGCCGATCGCCCCGGCCTCCCCCGCCGACGCCATCAAACTCGGCATCGGGCTGGTGCCGGAAGACCGCAAGCACCAGGCGATTTTTGCAGCACTTGGTATTCTCAACAATTTCTCCATCGCCTCGCTCGGCCGCTACAGCAATGGCGCCGGCTTCATGGCCGAACGGCGCGAGCGCGAGGCGCTGGCCGGCTATCGCAAGGCACTGTCGATCCGCATGGCTTCGCCCGAGCAGGCGATCGAGGGGCTGTCCGGCGGCAACCAGCAAAAGGTGATCCTGGCCCGCTGGCTGGCGCGCGACCCGAAAGTACTGATCGTCGACGAGCCGACGCGCGGCGTCGATGTCGGCGCCAAGGCCGAAGTGCACCAGATCCTGGTGCAGCTTGCCGCACGCGGCATCGCCATCATGATGATCTCGTCGGAGCTGCCGGAGGTGCTGGCAGTGTCGGATCGCATCGTTACGATGCGGCGCGGCCGTATCACTGGCGAAATGCCGGGCATCGAAGCGACCGAGGAAAAACTGATGGAACTGATGGCGCTCGACCGCAAGCAGGACGCAACGCAATGACCAGCACCACCGAACAGACCCAGCGCAGCGGCATCAACATCGCGCGGCTTCTGATGAGTTTTGGGCCGCTGATGTTCCTGGCGGTGTTGATCGTCATCTTCACCGTGCTGAAGCCGAGCTTCATCGATCCAATCAACCTGTTCAACATTTTGAGGCAGATCTCGATCACCGGGCTGATCGCGCTCGGCATGACTTTCGTCATCCTCACTGCCGGCATCGACCTGTCGGTCGGCTCACTGCTCGCCTTCTGCGGCATGGTGGCGGCGGTGGTGGCCAAGGGCGGCACCGCCAACACGCTGTCGCTGTCGACCACGGGCACGCAAGGCTATGGCTGGTTCGCCGCCTTGCTTGCCGCCGTCATCGTCGGGGCGCTGGCCGGCGGCGTCCAGGGCTTTGCCATCACCAGGCTGAAAGTGCCGCCCTTCGTCGTCACGCTGGGTGGTCTCACCGTGTTTCGCGGCCTGACGCTGACCATCTCCAATGGTGGACCGATCTCCGGTTTCGACGCCTCGATGCGCTGGTTCGGCACCGGGCTCATCGGACCGGTGCCGGTGCCGGCGATCATCTTCGCGGTGGCGGCCATCCTGTGCCACATCGTGCTGCGCTATACGCGCTATGGCCGCGCCGTCTATGCCGTCGGCGGCAATGCCGAGGCCGCGCGCCTTTCGGGCCTGCGCGTCGACCGCATTCTGATCTCGGTCTATGTCATCGTCGGCTTCTTCGCCGGGCTGGCCGCCTTCGTTTTGTCAGCACGGCTCAACTCCTCCGAAGCCGTGGCCGGCATCGGCTACGAGCTTACGGTGATTTCGGCCGTGGTCATCGGCGGCACCTCGCTATTCGGCGGCATCGGCTCAGTCGGCGGCACGGTGGTGGGCGCAGCACTGATCGGCGTGCTGCAGAACGGGCTGCAGTTCAACAATGTCTCGTCCTACACACAAAGCATCGTCATCGGCCTGATCCTGATCCTCGCCGTGGCCTTCGATCGTTGGCTGAAGTCGCGGGTGAGGCGGTGAGGATTTAGGCCATGGTTCAGATCAGGGCGATGACCGAGAAAGATATAGCGGCGGTGTCGCGGCTGTTGGGGGAATCCTGGCGGCGCACCTATTCGGCGATTATGGGGCCAGAGACCACTGCGCGGCTCTCGGACGACAAGCATGCGCCCGAGCGGCTGGCCGAGGAACTTGCGGACGACAACAAGATGTCGTTCGTGGCCGAACGGCCGGACGGTTCGATCGCCGGCTACGCGATGGCGGCGATGGACGATCGTGGCGATGTCCTGCTCGACCGGCTGCACATCGACAAGACAGAGTTCGGCAGCGGGCTCGCCACCGACCTGCTGCACGCGGTGCTTGTCGCGCATGCCGGCATCCCCAGCATTGCGCTGGAAGTGATCGAGGGCAACGACCGGGCGATCGCCTTCTATCGCAAGCACGGTTTCGAAGTGGTCGAGCGCCGCACGGCCGCGCACGGCGTTGGCGGCCACGCCTCGCTGATCATGCGCCGGCTGCTGTCGAGGGCGTAAGGGGAGGGAATAGGCCGTAGGGAATAGGGAATAAGGTGGCGCAGACCGATACCCTACGCCTACAGCCTACTGCGCCGCCGCTTGCCGGCCGTCCTCGTCGTCCGGCATATCGAGAATTTCGATCAGCCGCGCCACCTTCGTTCCCGGCAAGGGGCGGCCCTCGTTGACCAGCGCCTCGTCGGCACCGAGCCAGGCGAACGCCTCGCGCAGTTCTTGAAGGGTGGCGCCGGTCAGCGCGATGTCGGCTATGACCGCCTCGTCTACCGGCCCCAACACCGAAATGATATCGTCGCGTGTCATGGTCACCTCCATGCTAAGTGCCGGCAGGTCGTCGAGTTGACGCCGGGATCCGGCCATCCAGTCAACGGATTGCGAGCGAAAGCCGCCGACAAAGCAGAATCTGGGTCTTCTTTTCGACTAAGCAAGGTGAACGCGCCTTTTGCCTTCAAGCAGCCGAATGCCGATCGATGCTGTAGAGATGCACGGGATAGCCGGGACCGATGGCGTCGCGTACCCGGCCCGTCCAGGCACGAACCGCCGGATAAGCCGCCAGCGCAAAGCCGCAATCTTCGGCACGGTGGCCGTAGGCATAGACAGCAATGTCGGCGATGGTGAGCATGTCGCCGACAAGGAACGGCGTGTCGTTCAGGCTGCGCTCCAGCGCTGCCAGCGTGCGGGCGCCGGCTTCGCGCTTGGCCGGAAGCGTCGCCTGGTTGCGCTCCAGCCTTCCGGCCAGCGTCCAGAAGCGCAGGGAGCCGATGACCGGCTCGACATGGTACTGTTCGAAGAACAGCAATTGCATAACTTTCGCGCTGACATAGCGATCCGCCGGCAGCAAGGGCGTGCCTTCGGCGAGATAAATGAGGATCGCATTCGATTCGGCGATCGCACGGCCATCCTCGAGTTCGAGCACAGGAACGGCGCCGGCCGGGTTGAGCTTCAGGAAGGCGTCGGTGTGGCTCTCGCCCTCGAAAATCGACACCAGGCGGCTTTCATAGGGAATGTTAAGCAGGCCGAGCACGACCCTCGCCTTCCAACCGTTTTGCGACGGCAAATAATCATGAAGCGTGAGCATGGCTGTCCTTTCGCTGCGGTCGACGCCTGATTTGCAAGGTGCCACGATACCAGCCACCCGAATCCTGCAATGTGTACGCGCGGAAACAGATAAACTATACGCATGTAGAGTTTTATTGACTTCGCTGTATGTGCGATCTACCCGATAAACATTTGTGCCGAACAACTGCGCGAGCAAGCAATCAGTCTGTGACAAGGAGGAATCGCAAGCATGAGCCTTTCGCGCCGCAGCGAAATCGCCGCCGAGGCTGCGGGGCCAACTATTGCCGCCGGCGAGATCCTGGTCGAGATCATGGCGACGGAACTGGGTTTCGGCTTCCTCGAGCCGCAAACGCTCGTCGGGCCATTCCCCAGCGGTGCGCCGGCGATCTTCATCGACCAGGTTGCGCGGCTGGGGGGCGGCGCCGGCATTATCGGCTGCGTCGGCCGCGACGATTTCGGCACGCTCAACCTGGACAGGCTGGAGCTCGACGGCGTCGACGTCTCAGCCGTCGATATCAGCGACCGCTTCCCGACGGGATGCGCCTTCGTGCGCTACCGGCCCGATGGTATCAGGGACTTCGTCTACAACATCGCCGAATCCGCCGCCGGGCAGATCCACCTGACCACTGCTGCGCGCCTGCTGGCGGACAGGGCCGGCCATCTGCATATCATGGGATCGACGCTGTCGGTGGCAGGGCTGAAGGAGATCGTCAGCTACGCAGTGCAGGCGGTTCGTGCCCGCGGCGGCTCGACCTCATTCGACCCGAATGTGCGCAAGGAGCTGATCGACGGCTCCGACGGCGCACTGTTTTCCGCACTCATCGATGATGCCGACCTGCTGCTGCCGTCCGGCGACGAATTGCTCGCTACGGCGGGCGTCGATGACGAGCATCAGGCGGTGGCGGCGCTGTTTGCCAGGGGCGTCGGCGAGATCGTGCTGAAGCGCGGTGCTGACGGCTCTTCCTGGTTCGGCGCCGAGGGCGCCAGGACCGACTGCGCCGGTTTTCAGGTCGAGGAAGTCGACCCGACGGGCGCCGGCGATTGTTTCGGCGCCACCTACCTGACCTGCCGCCGCCAGGGGATGGAGCCCGGCAAGGCGCTGCTTTATGCCAATGCCGCCGGCGCCCGCAACGTCACCCGGCGCGGCCCGATGGAAGGCACCGCCGGCTTCGATGCGCTTGACCAATTCATCAAGGGAACAGCGAGACGGACATGAGCGCCAACCCGCTTGCAGGCCTCGCCAGCGCGCGCAAAAACGGCTCGCCCTACGGCATCACCTCGATCTGCTCCGCGCATCCGCTGGTGATCCAGACGGCGATCAGGCGCGCCGTTGCCGACAGGGAGAAAAACCTGCTGATTGAGGCAACCTGCAATCAGGTCAACCAGTTCGGCGGCTATACCGGAATGACCCCGGCGCTGTTCGTCGCCTTCGTGCTGGAGATCGCCTGCCGCGAGGGGCTGGAAGCCTCGCGCATCATCTTCGGCGGCGATCATCTGGGACCGAACCCGTGGCGCGCAGAGCCGGCGGCGCAGGCGATGGACAAGGCCGAGGCCATGGTCGGCGCCTATATCGCGGCCGGCTTCACCAAGATCCATCTCGACGCATCGATGGGCTGCGCCGGCGAGCCGGCGGCGCTTGACGACGAGACCATCGCCACCCGGGCGGCGCGGCTGGCAAAGGCGGCCGAAACGGGCGCGCACGCCGCAGGCAGCACCTTGCCGGTCTACATCATCGGCACCGAAGTTCCCGCCCCCGGCGGCGTCGACCATGCGATCAGCGAGTTGAAGCCGACCGAGGCGGCGGCGGCGAGGCGCACGATCGAGGTTCACCGGGAGATCTTTGCCCGCGAAGGCCTGACCGAGGCGTTCGGCCGCGTCATGGCCGTGGTGGTGCAGCCGGGCGTGGAATTCGGCAGCCAGAACGTCGTCGCCTACGCGCCCGAGAAATCCAAGGGCCTGACCGGCTTGCTCGATGAGCAGCCGTCGCTCGTCTACGAGGCGCATTCGACCGACTACCAGAGCCGTGCGGCTTTGACCGCGCTGGTCGCAAACGGCTTTCCCATCCTCAAGGTCGGCCCCGGCCTGACCTTCGCCTTGCGCGAGGCGCTTTACGGGCTCGACCTGATAGCATCCGAAATGATCACGGATTATGGCGACCGGTCGCTCGCCCGGACCATGGAAGGCGCGATGCTGGCAGCACCCGGCCATTGGCACAGCCACTATCACGGCAACGAAGCAGAGCTCTATGTGCAGCGGCATTACAGCTACAGCGACCGCATCCGCTATTATTGGAGCAACCCCACCGCTGTCGCGGCCGTCGAGCGCCTGCGCAAGGCGCTGGACGGGGTCGCCATTCCCGAAACGCTGATGCGGCAATTCCTGCCGGCGCTGCCGGCCGAACTCGGGTCGGCGGGCAATCCCGAGGCTATCCTTCTCGAAGCTGTCGATCAGGTGCTGGCCGACTATGACGCGGCATGCCGTGGGACCTGAGTGCATTTGCGCCGGGTTGATCTTTGCCTCAGCCCAGTGTCTCTGACGTTTCCATGAAACCAGCCATGTTCTTTCTCCTGTTCGCGGCCTCTCTGCTGGCGTCGCCGGCACGCGCCGACTGGAAGCCGGTCGAAAAGGTCGAGACCTACGCCATCGCAGGGCGGACCGGCCCGGAACTCTATGCCGCGATCGGTGAAGCCGGCCCCTTGCTCGGCAAGGGCCGGGTCATCGCGCACACCAATTTCAAGCTGACCTGGACCAGGGACTACAGGCCGAAAGGCGACGCCTGCGAGCTGGTGTCGGCGCGGCCGAAACTGATCATCACCTACACCTTGCCGAAGCCGGCCGAACCGTTGCCGGCTTCCGTCCAGAAGAACTGGACGGTGTTCATCGCCGGGCTCGCCGCCCACGAGAGAGTGCATGGCGCAGCCATCGCCGAGATGGTGCGCAAGATCGAGGCGGTGAGCGTCGGCCTGACCGTTACTGATGACCCCGGCTGCAGCAAGATCAGAACCGAGCTGACGAGGCAACTCGCCCAGATCTCGCTGGCACAGCGGCAGGCGAGCCGCGACTTCGACCGAGTCGAATTCGGCCCCGGCGGAAACCTGCAGAAGCTGGTGCTGGCTTTTGTGAATGGGAGGTAGTTTGCCGGTGTGCCGGTCATAGCGCCGAGTGTTCCGAACGACAAGAGTACCGGCCGCATGGCCGCTTTACAGGCAGGCTTGGTAGCGCTACCGTCTGATTGTCGCGCGACCTGTTCGGGGAATGGGAGACGGTCGCGAGGCGGGAGAGGAGCGGTTTCCTTCGGGGCGTCGCAAGAAGCATTCGGGAGGAGATCGATGGCGTCTGTCGCGATCGGCGACGTTTACAAATCGTTCGGGACCGTCGAGGTCCTGCATGGCGTCAGTGTGGATATCGATGACGGCGAATTCGTCACGCTGGTCGGCCCGTCGGGTTGCGGAAAATCGACCCTTCTCAGGATGATCGCCGGCCTGGAAAAGATTTCTCGGGGCGAGATCGCCATCGGGGATCGGGTCGTCAACAACGTTGCCCCGAAAGAGCGCGACGTTGCCATGGTGTTCCAGAACTACGCGCTCTACCCGCACATGACGGTCGCCGAGAACATGGCGTTCTCGCTCATGCTCAAAGGTGTTTCGAAGGCCGATTGCGCTACCAGCATTCAGCGCGCCGCCGAAATCCTCGGGCTGGTGCCATTGCTGACGCGATATCCGCGCCAACTTTCCGGCGGCCAGCGCCAGCGCGTCGCCATGGGCCGGGCGATCGTGCGCGATCCACAGGTTTTCCTGTTCGACGAACCGCTCTCCAATCTCGACGCCAAGCTCAGGGTGCAGATGCGCGCCGAGATCAAGGAACTGCACCAGCGGCTCAAGACGACGACAGTCTATGTCACCCACGACCAGATCGAGGCCATGACCATGGCCGACAAGATCGTCGTCATGCATGACGGCATCGTCGAACAGATCGGACCGCCGCTGGAGCTCTACGACAGGCCCAACAATCTCTTCGTCGCCAGTTTCATCGGCTCGCCCGCCATGAACCTGATCAAGGGCGAGATCGTCACCGACGGGTCTCCGTCCTTTCGCGGCGCCGGGGGAATTTCCGTGCCGCTGGCCGGCGCGCCGGCCGTTTGCAACGGTCATCCGGTGGTGCTGGGAATACGGCCCGAGCATTTGCGGCTATCGTCAGACCAAGGCATTCCAGTCACCGTCGCGGTGGTCGAGCCGACCGGGTCGGAAGTGCAGATCATCGGCCGCACCGCCGGCGGCGACGAGATCGTCGCCAATTTCCGCGAACGCCATGCCTTCACACCGGGCGAATCCATACGGCTCTCTGCCGCGCCTGGCCTGATTCATCTCTTTGACGGCAAGACTGGAACACGATTTGAAACGCGTAACGGATGGTAAGGACCGCATAGCAAGGAAGATAAACCGGAGGAGACGACCATGAAATTCACGAGACGCGATGTAATCCGCACGACCGCAGGTGCCGCGGCGGGAGCTCTGGGAAGCCGGTTCGTCGGCTCGCCGGCTTTTGCCCAGGAGGGCTTGAAATACAAGCCCGAGGAAGGCGCAAAGCTGCGGCTGCTGCGCTGGTCGCCCTTCGTCAAGGGCGATGAGGATCAATGGCTGGCCAACACCAAGCGCTTCACCGAGGCGACAGGTGTCGAGGTTCGTGTCGACAAGGAAAGCTGGGAGGACATTCGCCCCAAGGCAGCGGTCGCCGCCAATGTCGGTTCCGGCCCGGACCTCATGTTCGTCTGGTTCGACGACCCGCATCAATATCCAGACAAGCTGCACGACGTGACCGAGCTCGGCGAGTATCTGGGCTCGAAATATGGCGGCTGGCACGACGGACCAAAGCAATATGCGACGCGGGACGGCAAGTTCGTCGGCCTGCCGCTGGCCACGATCGGCAATGCCATCGTCTATCGCGAAAGCTGGGTGAAGGAGGCCGGCTTCTCCGAATTTCCGAAGGACACGGCAGGCTTCCTCGAGCTTTGCAAGGCGTTGCAGGCGAAGGGACATCCGGCTGGCTTCACGCACGGCCACGGCGTCGGCGACGGCAACAATTACGCGCACTGGCTGCTGTGGAGCCATGGCGGCCAGATGGTCGACGAGAGCGGCAAGGTGGCGATCAACAGCCCCGAGACGCTAAAGGCGATCGGATACGCGCAGGAACTCTACAAGACCTTCATTCCCGGGACCGAAAGCTGGCTCGACGTCAATAACAACCGCGCCTTCCTGGCCGGCGAACTCGGCGTCATCGCCAACGGCATTTCCGCCTACAATACGGCCAAGATCAACAAGGACAACGATCCGAAGCTGGCTGAGATCGCCAAGGACATCCGCACCACCAACCTGCCGATCGGTCCCGTCGGGAAATCGGTCGAACTGTTCCAGGTGACCACCGCCGTCATCTTCAACTACACGCCCTACCCCAATGCGGCCAAGGCCTATCTGCAGTTCATGTTCGAGGATCCGCAGATGACCGACTGGATCACCTCCTCGGCGGGCTATTGCTGCCAGACGCTGAAGGCCTTCGACAACAATCCAGTGTGGACGGCCGACCCGAACAATGCCGCCTATGCCAAGGCCTCGGCGACGCTGCGCCCCAACGGCTATGCCGGGCCGCTCGGCTATGCCTCGGCGGCGACCATGGCCGACTATGTCCTGGTCGACATGTTCGCCAAGGCGGTGACCGGCCAGGCGACGCCGCAGGAGGCGATGGAGGAGGCGGAGAAGCGCGCCAACCGCTACTACCGCGTTTGATCACGGCACCGCCGGGCAGCGTCTAGTGCGCTGCCCGGCCCGTCGCACAATCCCATGGCGGCCGTTGACGCCGTGACCTGATTCCCCGATGAGGAGCCCTTCATGGCCGTGCCGTCCGTTGCCGCCCAGCCGCGTCCGTCGATGCTTTCGCGGATCTCCGAAAGCCGCAACGCGCTGGGCTTCGGCTTCATGCTGCCGGCGGCGGCGCTGCTGCTGGTCTTCCTGACCTATCCGCTCGGGCTGGGCGTCTGGCTCGGCTTCACCGATGCCCGTATCGGCCGCCCCGGCATCTTCATTGGCACCGAGAACTATCAGTATCTGTGGAGTGACGCCGTCTTCTGGCTGTCCGTCTTCAACACCTTGCTCTACACGGTCAGCGCCTCGATCCTGAAGTTCGTGCTCGGCCTGTGGCTGGCGCTCATTCTCAATGAAAACCTGCCGTTCAAATCGTTCTTCCGCGCGATAGTCCTGCTGCCTTGGGTGGTGCCCACCGTACTGTCAGCCATCGCCTTCTGGTGGATCTACGATTCGCAGTTCTCCATCCTGTCCTGGGCGCTGCAGCAAATGGGCCTGATCGACCACCGCATCAATTTCCTCGGCGATCCGGAGAATGCGCGCGCTTCGGTTATCGCCGCCAACGTCTGGCGCGGCATTCCTTTCGTCGCCATCACGCTGCTCGCCGGCCTGCAGACCATTCCGCAGTCGCTCTACGAGGCGGCCACGCTCGACGGCGCCAGTCGCTGGCAGTTGTTTCGTTATGTGACTCTGCCGCTGCTGACGCCGATCATCGCCATCACCATGACCTTCTCGGTGCTGTTCACTTTCACCGATTTCCAGCTGATCTACGTGCTGACCCGGGGCGGACCGGTGAATGCCACGCATCTGATGGCGACATTGTCTTTCCAGCGCGGCATTTCCGGCGGCCAGCTTGGCGAGGGCGCGGCCATCGCGGTGGCCATGATCCCGTTCCTGCTGGCGGCGATCCTGTTCAGCTATTTCGGCCTGCAACGCCGCAAATGGCAACAAGGCGGCGGAGACTGACATGGTCAAGACGGCCGCGACAAGGAAGGCGAAACGTGGGGATATCGACGAAGGCGGCATGGGCTACCTGCAGAGCCTGCCGCGCCGCGTGGTGACGGTCTATCTGCCGCTGCTGGTGTTCGTCTTCGTGCTTTTGTTTCCGTTTTACTGGATGACGATCACGGCGGTTAAGCCCAATCTCGAGATGACCGACTATGCGCAGTTCAATCCGTTCTGGGTGGTGCATCCGACATTGGAGCACATCCGCTATCTCCTGTTCGAGACCTCCTATCCGGGCTGGCTGCTCAACACGATCATCATCTCGACCGCCGCCACGTTCCTGTCGCTGCTGGCGTCGGTGTTCGCCGCCTATGCGATCGAGCGGTTGCGCTTCTCCGGGGCGCGGCAGGTCGGCCTCGGCATCTTCCTCGCCTATCTGGTGCCGCCCTCGATCCTGTTCATTCCGCTGTCGGTGATGGTGTTCAACCTCGGGCTCTACGACACGCCCTTCGCGCTCATCCTTACCTATCCGACCTTCCTGGTGCCGTTCTGCACGTGGCTGTTGATGGGTTACTTCCGCTCCATCCCGTTCGAACTGGAAGAATGCGCGCTGATAGACGGAGCGAGCCGGTGGCAGATCCTCACCAAGATCGTGCTGCCGCTGTCGGTGCCCGGCCTGATCTCCGCCGGCATATTCGCCTTCACCCTGTCATGGAACGAGTTCATCTATGCGCTGACATTCATCCAGTCCTCGGAAAACAAGACCGTGCCGGTGGGTGTGCTGACCGAGTTGGTGCGCTCCGACGTCTACGAATGGGGGCGCTGATGGCGGGAGCGCTGATCGGCTCGCTGCCGGTGGTGGTGCTCTATTCGTTCTTCGTCGAGCACTATGTCTCGTCGATGACCGGCGCGGTGAAGGAGTGACGCGCCGGCTCACGCGAGGCGACCGGCGCGGTCAGATCGCGCCGATGATGCCGCCGTCGACGCGGATGTTCTGGCCGGTAATGTAGCCCGCACCTTCGGAAGCGAGGAAGGCGATGGTCGCGGCAATTTCCTCCGAGGTGCCGTAGCGCTGCATCGGCACGCTGTCGCGGCGCTCCTCGGTGGCCGGCAGGCTGTCGATCCAGCCGGGCAGCACATTGTTCATGCGCACATTGTCGGCGGCGTAGGTGTTGGCGAAGATCTTGGTGTAGGCGGCAAGACCGGCGCGGAACACGGCGGATGTCGGGAACATCGGGCTCGGCTCGACCACCCAGGCGGTCGAGATGTTGATGATGGCGCCGGCCTTCTGCTTGACCATCTGCGGCGCCACGATGCGCACCGGCCGGATGACGTTCATCAGATAGACGTCGAGACCGGTGTGCCACTGCTCGTCGGTGATTTCGAGGATCGGCGCGCGTGGCCCGTGGCCGCCGCTGTTGACCAGCACGTCGATGCGGCCGAAGCGCTCGAGCGTCAGGTCGGCGAGCCGCTGCAGATCGTCATTCGACTGGTTGGAGCCGGTGACGCCGAGGCCGCCAATCTCCTTGGCCAGAGCCTCGCCCTTACCGGAGGACGACAGGATCGCGACCTTGAACCCGTCCGCCGCCAGCCGCTTGGCCGCCGCCGCGCCCATACCGCTGCCACCCGCGACGACGACTGCCACTTTTTCTACACTCATTTTTCTCTCCTTGGGGTTTTGCGGCGTGTGTCTCGCGACTTCAAAGGATGATATAGCCGGTCTTGCCATCTGGTTCGAACCAGAAAGCCTGAAATCAAGCTGTAGAAAAACTCCTGCATGCCCGAAGCCTTCCTGAGCCTGCCGCCGTTGAATGCGCTGCGTGCCTTCGAAGCCGCCGCGCGTCATCTCAACTTCCGCATCGCCGCGCAGGAGCTGAACGTGACGCAAGGGGCGGTGGCGCAGCATATACGCGGGCTGGAGGCGGATCTCGGCGCAAAGCTGTTCGACCGGCTGCCGCGCGGCCTGGCGCTGACCGATGAGGGACGTGCCTATGCGCCGAACATTCGCCGCGCCTTCGAGCTGATCTCCGAGGCAACGCTGCTGTTGCGGCCCGAGCCGGCGCGGCTGACGATCAGCGTCACGCCGAGCTTTGCCACCAAATGGCTGATCC
The DNA here is from genome assembly GCF_040324515.1 of Mesorhizobium sp. C264A. Classification (NCBI taxonomy): domain Bacteria; kingdom Pseudomonadati; phylum Pseudomonadota; class Alphaproteobacteria; order Hyphomicrobiales; family Phyllobacteriaceae; genus Mesorhizobium; species Mesorhizobium sp. C264A. Next base: position 2,797,135 of record NZ_JAMYVY010000001.1, read on the forward strand.
CCAAACTGCCGGAGTTCGTCGCCCACAACCCGCTCGTCGATTTGCGCATCCTGGCCAGCCAAAGCCTGTCGAGTTTTCAGGCCGACGGCGTCGACATTGCGGTCAGGCAAGGCCGCCCGCCCTTCGGCGCCGGCCTGATGGTCGACCTGTTGTTCCCACAGCAGATCGTCGCCATCTGCAGCCCTGCCCTGCTGCCAACCGAGGCGAACGAGATCGCGACGGCCGATATCCAGCATCATGTCCTGTTGCACGACGCGCACAATCTGTGGCCGGAATTCATGGAGAGAGCGCTCGGGCTGAAGATGGCCACCGAGGCCAAACGCATGCGCTTCAACCAGACAGGCCTCGCGATCGACGCCGCCATTGCCGGCCAGGGCATCGCGCTGGCCAGCCGGTTTCTCGTCGCTGCCGACATTGCCGCCGGCCGGCTGGTGCAGCCGATCAACGCAGAGATGCGTGGGACGCACGATTTCTATGTCGTGATGCCGCGCAAGCAACGGCACCCAGAACCGACGCAAGCCGTGCGGCAATGGCTGCTCGATGAGGGCGACGCGGCGGGGCTGTGATGGATAGCCGATCTCCCCGCAAGGCGGGAGATCCGCAGCTTGGCCGACGCCGCCCCTTTCAGCCTCGCCGAGCAATGTCGGCCGCCACTGCCTTCGCCTCGCGTCCAATTTCCCTGAGCAGACCGGTGACCGGATTGTAGAAGCCGACGAGGTAGAGGCCGAGTTGCGAGGCGCGGGCGTTGACGCCACTGCGCTCCGGCTGCAATTCCACGGGCAGAAACTTTTCGTAGCCCGGGCGATAGCCGGTGGCGAGGATGACGGCGTCGAAATTTTCCTGCCTGCCGTCGGTGAACGCAGCGCCGCGCTCGGTGAAGCCCGCTATGTCGGGCGCGATCTTGATGGCGCCTTTGGTGATGGCGTCGACCGTGCCGACGTCGATGACCGGGATGCGGCCGACTTCGTCGATCTGTTGCAGGATGCCCTGTTTCGGCCTGACGATGCCGTATTTCTCGAGCTTGCCCAGCGCGAAATCGAGGATGATCGGAAACATCCAGTCGTTCAGCGCCTGCGGCATTGGCCGGCTGGCGATGCCGACCATCTGGATCGGCACGCCAAACAGCTGGCGCGGCACGATGTGGACGCCCTTGCGCACCGAAATGGTCGGACGCGCGCCACTTTCCGCCAAGTCGAGCGCGATCTCGGCGCCGGTGTTGCCCATGCCGACGATCAGCACCGAGCGGCCGGCAAAGGGCGCCGCTTGCGTATAGTCGGCGCTGTGCAGCACCTCGCCCTTGAAAGCCTCGATGGCAGGGAGCCGGGGGACGATCGGCTCGGCATTGTTACCGCTGGCGATAACGACATGGCGCGCCTTGAGGTTGTCCGATCCTGTCTCGACCAGAAAACCGCCGTCCCCGAGGCGAATGGCTTTCACCGTCACGCCGAAGCGCGGGCGCAGATCGAATTTTTCCGCGTAGTCGTCGAGATAGCGGACCACCAGTTCGCGCGGCACGTAGCGCGGATAGTTTTTGGGAAAGGGCAGGAACGGCAGCGACGAGAACGACTTGACCGTATGCAGATGCAGCCGCCGATAGTGCCGCCGCCAGGCGGGCGCGATCTCCTGCGATTTTTCGAGCAGGATGAAATCCACTCCTGCCCGCTTCAGGCAGGCACCGACCGCAAGGCCGGCGGGCCCGGCGCCGACAATAACGACAGTGGTGTCCAAGCGATTCTCCTCCCGCTAGCTCCTTAGGCTACGCGTAGAAGCGCAGGCGGGACAAGGCGCGCCTCACCTTCTCCCCTTGTTGGAGAAGGTGGATCGGCGCGCTAGCGCCGAGACGCCTTCGCATCGCGGCGCGCACGCTGCGCATCCTGTCCGGTCTCGGCTCACCCCCGGTGACGAATGTCTATCCCGGCAATCGCCCCATGCTGTCGGACGGGCTGCCTGTCGCCGGCCGCACCGCGACCGAAGAGCTCTACGTGCATGGCGGCATGGCCCAATCGGCATGCATGCCGCCCCGGCCACCGCGCGCTGGCTGGAAGAGGCCGTGGTTCGGGCGATGGCAATCCGAAGCAGACATGGCTCCGGCCACAGCGATTTGCGGGATGGGAAGGGTGAGGCTGCGCGACGTCGTGTCGATCTAGCCCGCCACCAGCGCGAAGGGAGGCGTTCCTCCCTAGCCGACATGCTCGGCGCGCAGCTTCTTCTTTATCTGCTCGAGCGCTGCCTCGCCGCCCCTCGCCAGTTCATCGGCGATCCTTGCCAGCTTGTCATCGGCGTTGCGGTATTTGCTGCCCCAGGCGCCGAGCGTCGCCAGCACCGGCAACAGGTCGATGCCCGCCTCCGTCAGTTTGTAGATCGCCTTGAGCTTGTGCGTGGGGTCGTCGCTTCTGGTGACGATGCCCTCATCCTGCAAGGTCTGCAGCCGCTCGGCCAGGGTGCGCGACGAGATGCCTTCGCCTGATAGCAGAAACTCCCGGAAGTGCCTTTTTCCGGCGAAAATCATGTCGCGGATGATCAGCAGCGTCCAGCGGTCACCGAGCAATTCGAGCGATAGGCTGATGGGACAGCCGGATCTTTCCCTGGTCGACATTTAAATGCTTCCATTTTTAAATCACTTTACTATTGACATCATTTTTCACTCATGTCAATGGTTCCGAAAGTAAAGCAATAACCAACGCCGCCTGACCTGGCGCTGGTGACACCAGAGCTCAGGAGAACGACGATGAGAAAACTGATCCTGCAGATACAGATATCGGTCGACGGTTTTGTCGGCGCGGCCGGCGATGAGCACTGGCAGCTCTGGGAATGGGGCGCCAACTGCCCGTGGGACGACGACTTGAAGCAGGATTTCAACGCGGTGTTCGCCGGCATCGACACCATTCTGCTCAGCCGCAAGATGGCCGAAGAAGGCTATCTAACCCATTGGGGCAATGCGGCAAAAAACTATCCGCGCGATCCCTTCTACGCCTTTGCGCAGCGCATCGTCGAGGCGCGCAAGGTGGTGCTGAGCGACAAGCTCGCGGCATCGCGGTGGGAGCGCACGACGGTTGCCAGCGGCAACCTGCCGCGCGAGGTCAAGGCGCTGAAAGCTGAAGGTGAAGGCGACATGGCGGTATTCGGCGGCGCCGGCTTTGCCTCGGCGCTGATTGCAGCGGGACTGGTCGATGAGTTCCAGCTGTTCATCAATCCGGCCGCGCTGGGCGACGGCGAGCGGATTTTCGACCGTGGTGGCTTCCGGAAATTGCGCCTGCTCGGCTCTAAAGCTTATGCCTGCGGAATGGTGGTGAACCGCTACGCGCCGGCAATGTGAAGCAGTTCAGCGATTGAATCCGTGGACCGCTTCAACTCTTTGTTTTTGCGAGAACTCCGGACGGATCACCGCAACCCGCTCCTCGTGAACCTGCGCTAGAAATTGATCTCGACCGAAGCGGCACTTCGCTTTGCCGGCCCGTGAAACACCGCCTCGATGTTGTTGCCGTCGGGGTCGAGCAGGAAGGCGGCGTAGTAGCCGGAGTGGTAGGGCCGCTCACCCGGCGCGCCATTGTCGGCCCCGCCGGCATTGAGGCCGGCCCTGTAGAAGGCATCGACCATGGCGTTGTCGCTGGCCTGGAAGGCCAGATGATGGCGCCCGGTCAGTTGTCCTCTCGCCGCCCGGCTGTCGAGGCTTGAGATGAACAGTTCGTCGGCCCAGAAATAGTCCTCGGCCTCGCCGCCGATCGGAATGCCGAGCACCTTGAAGACGGCTTCATAGAAGCGCCGGCTCGCCTCGAGGTCCCTGACCACCAGTTGGACGTGGTCGATGAGGCGGCCGCGATGCAGTTCCATGAGCGATCTCTCCCGTCGCGAGACCACAAAGCTAGTGCCGCGGAGCGGCTCGTCAATTCGGCAGTCTATCTTGTCGGCGCGCTTGGCAGCCTTACACCCTGCTTTTGTCATATCCGGATGGACTTCCACGCAGACCGGATAAAAAATGCAACCGGATTGTCGGATTCGAAATCCCGCCAACGTCCTTCGGACGCAAGCGGCGCAACGGAGCTGGAGCGAGTGGCGCCGCATCGAAACCGATCTCGGGAGAAGAGCATGAACAATTCCTACCGTTGGGTGATCGTCGCGTGCGGCGCGCTGATGACCTGTGTGGCGCTCGGCGCGATGTTTTCGCTGGCGATCTTTCTCGAGCCGATGGCGCTCGACACCAACTGGTCGCGAACCGGCATTTCCAGCGCCATGACGCTGAATTTCTTGGTGATGGGTGCAGGCGGTTTCGCCTGGGGCGCCATCTATGACCGTGTCGGCGCCCGCCCGGTGGTTTTTGCCGGCGCGGTGCTGCTCGGCCTGTCGCTGGTGGTGGCGAGCCGAGCCCAATCGCTGCTGGTCTTCCAGCTGAGCTATGGCGTCATCGTCGGGCTGGCGGCCAGCGCCTTCTTCGCGCCGATGATCGCGCTGACCACCGCCTGGTTCGAGACCCATCGCAGCCTGGCCGTGTCGCTGGTCTCGGCCGGCATGGGCGTGGCGCCGATGACCATTTCGCCCTTCGCACGCTGGCTGATCACGGCCTATGACTGGCGTACCGCCATGTTCGACATCGGCATCATGGCCTGGGTGCTGTTGCTGCCGGCCGTCTTCCTGGTGCGCCAGCCGTCGGCGGCGGTCGCGGCAGCGGATGGCAGCGCGCCCGCGCCTGCCGCGGCCCCCGGCATGTCAGTCGGCCAGGCGCTGCGCTCGCCGCAATTCCTGGTGCTGGGCATGACCTTCTTCGCCTGTTGCGCGGCGCATTCGGGGCCGATCTTCCACATGGTGAGCTATGCCATGTCGTGCGGCGTGGCGCCGATGGCAGCCGTGTCGATCTACAGCGTCGAGGGCCTTGCCGGCCTTGGCGGGCGCGTGCTCTACGGCGTGCTCGGCGACAGGTTGGGCGCCAAGCCGGTGCTGATCGTGGGCCTCGCCATCCAGGCGGTGGTGATCGCCGCCTATCTCGCCGTCGGCAATCTCGAGCAGTTCTATCTCCTGGCGATCATCTTCGGCGCCACCTATGGCGGCGTCATGCCGCTCTATGCGGTTCTGGCGCGCGACTATTTCGGGCCACGCATCATCGGCACGATACTTGGCGCCGCGACCCTGTTGTCCAGCCTCGGCATGTCGTTCGGCCCGCTCGCCGGCGGCATGATCTTCGACGCCTATGCCAGCTATTCCTGGCTGTTCATCGGCTCGGCGCTGATCGGCCTCGGTGCTGCCGGCATCGCCATCGCCTTCCCGCCGCAGCCCGGCCGAGAGAGGCTGCAGGCGGCGTGAGCGAAATTTCCCCTCGAGGGGAAATACTCATCACCCTGTCGCCGTTCCCGAGCGCAGCTCTTCCCTGCCCTCGTCGTCGCGGCTGAGCCTGGCGTCCGAGATCAGCACCACCGGGCATTGGCAGCGCTGCAGCACGCCGGTGGTCGTCTCGCCAAAGAAGAGTTCCTCGCCAGGGCGCCGCGCCACGCCCATGACGATCAGCGCCGCCGTCCTGCCGGCCTGGCGGGCAATGGCATCGGCGGCGGCGGCCCGGCTGCGGATGGCCGTCTCGATCTCGACGCCATAGCGGTCGGCTAGCGCGACGGTATCCTTCAGCACCGCCTCCCTGTGGCGATGCGAGACAGTGTCGCGCGGTTCGTCGCGGCCTACGCGCGCGACATAAAGTATCTTGACCCGCGCACCCGTGACCGCTGCAATCGCCAGTGCCATTTCGGCACCCCGGCGGGCGATCGCGGTGCCGTTGACCGGAACCAGAATCTTCCCGCCTTCAGGTCCTAGCCTTGGCATTTGGCGGCCGGCGCCGGTCGCCTTCAGCACCAGGCATAGCGGACCCTCGAAGGCGCCGGCGATCTCGTTGATGCGGCGGGTAAACCCACCTTTCGAGGTGACCGCGCGGCCGAGCCCGATCAGCAGCAGCCCATAGCCTTTGCGCGCCTCCTTGGCAACCGTTTCGGCCGAAAGCTCGGCCTCGTGGCGCCGCGTGACAGGCGCCGCGCGGGCCAGCTTCTCGTCCGAACTCCTGGCGGCCTCGCGGCTGTCCTCGGCACCCTTTTCGATCGGCTCGAGCTTCGCATCCGTGCCGGGCTCGGCCTCCTCCCCCTCGCCTCGGGCATGCAGCACCGTCGTCGGCCTGCCGGCGCCCACGACTCCTGCGAGGTAAGCGGCAAAGCGGCCGACAACGCCCTCATCGGTCACCACCAGCAGTCGTTCCAGATTGGCGATGAAGCCGCGTTGGTCGATCTCCTCGCACTCCAGACGCTTCTTCTCGTTCTCGCCCATCGGCAAGCGGCCGAGTGCCCAACGCAAGGTCGGCGGCATGGCGAGCGTGGTGATGACGGCCATGGTCACGATCATGGTGAAAAGATTGTGCGACAGAACGCCGATCGACAGGCCAATAGAGGCGACGATGACTTCGGTCGAGCCGCGCGCGTTCATGCCGCAACCGACGGCGATGCCTTCCTTGCGGCTCATGCCGGCAAGCTCGGCGCCGATGAAGGCGCCGGCGAATTTGCCGAAGCTGGCGATCAGCACCAAAGCGGCCGTGAGTAGCGCAAGCTCGTGGTCGACAAGCACGGTGAGATCCGCCGAAAGGCCGGCGACGCCGAAGAAAACCGGCATGAACAGCGCCATGATGACGCCGCGCAATTGCCCTTCGATATGACGCGACAGGATCGGCGATTCCCCAACCAGTATGCCGGCGACGAAGGCGCCGAGCACGGTGTGGACGCCGATCAGATCGGTGATCAGCGCCATTGCGCCCATGATGGCGAGAATGACGGTGACGACGGCGTATTCGCTGCGGAACGTATCGTTGGTCCAGCGGATGGCGTCGAAGACGATGCGGCGGCCAATCGTGAAGGAAAACCCCATGAAGGCGGCGACGCCGACAATGGTGAAGGCAAGGCTGCCGAGCTCGATGCGCCCCTTGGTGGCGATGCCGATGGTGATGGCGATGATCACCCAGCCGATCGTGTCCTCGATGATGGCCGACGAGACGATGATCTGACCGAGATCGCGGCGCATGAAGTTCATCTCGCGCACCACCATGGCGACGATCTTGACCGAGGAGATCGACAGCGCCGTGCCGAGGAAGAGACCGGCGACAATGCGCTCGGTTCCGTCGGCCAGCAGCGAGGCCGGCATGAACTGCGCGGCGGTGAAGCCGAGCGCGAAAGGCACGGCGACGCCCGCGGCGGAGATGGAAAAGCACGCACGGCCGACCCTGCGCACCAGCCGCAGATCCGTCTCCATCCCGGTGAGCAACAGAAGCATCAACACGCCGAGCTGGGCGATGGCGCTGATCATGCTCTTTTGGGTGGCGTCGCCTGAAAAGATCACGCGTTCTGCTTCCGGCAATAGCCAGCCGAGCAGCGATGGCCCGAGCAGGATGCCGCCGATGAGCTGACCCATCACCGCCGGCTGGCCGAGCCGCTCCAGCAACTCGCCGATGCCGCGGCCGACGAGAAGCAGAAGGAGGATTTCGAGAACGAAAATGCCCTCGCTGGACATGCCGGTCTTTTCGGCTGCCAACGATGCGGCCGGCATGAATGCGAAAGCTGCCGCGGCAAGCGCGACCGACCGGCGCCGGTTGACCACGAAGGACATGCACCCCCTCATCGTGCCCGGTATAACGTTTTGAGGGCGAGATCGGTTGCACGCCACGCTCCCTTGGCGCGCCGCAGGTTCCTCCTTACCTGAATCGCATAACGGGCCTATCTGACTGCGGATAAACCGCCGAGACCCGGGCCGGCGACGGAACATTTTCAACCGATTGCGCGTTGCGCGGATGGGGATGACCGGCGTCGTTTCGGCCGGCCATGGCGTTGGGAGGCGCGTGGCAAGGGATGTCCCAGGTCAAGACCGTGAAAACCGACGAAGCGGCTGCAGCGCCGCGGGCCTCTGATGCGTTCGCGCTGAAGCTCACCTCATCGGAATTCGTGGCCACCATGTCGCATTTCCACCGCGCCGAAATAGCCCGCATGGCCGGCTGGCGCGACCGGCTGGACCGTACCAGCAACTGGGCGATTACTGTCGTCGCCGCCATGCTCTCAGTCTCACTCTCGACGCCCAGCGCCCATCACGGGGTGCTGCTCTTTGCCATGCTGCTGACCACCCTGCTGCTATGGATCGAGGCGCGGCGCTATCGTTTCTTCGACGTCTACCGGGCCAGGGTGCGCCAGTTCGAGCGCTATTATTTCGCGCAGATCTTCTCGCCGCAGCCCGACTACGCCTCCAACTGGCTGGCCATCGTCGGCGAAGGCCTGCGTTCGCCGCGCTTCCTGATCTCGCAACGCGCGGCGTTGGTGCGCCGGCTGCGCCGCAACTACATTTTCATGTACACGATCCTGATGCTGGCGTGGGTGCTGAAGATCACGACGCCCAGTCTGCAGCGCGAAGGGTCGCCGATAGGCTTGGGCGCGTCATTTCTCGACGCCGCGCGCGTGGCGCAGCTCGGCCCGGTTCCAGGCATCTATGTCGTGTGCATGGTCGGGCTGTTCTATGTCGGCCTACTCGCAGCCGCTTTCCTCATCTCACGCGACGAGGGCGAGCTTTCGCATGGCACCGTGCATGTCTGAGAGCGGCCTCGAAAAGCGCAATCTGCCGCGGTGATCTTCAGCAGACATTGTCGACCATCAGAGCGGTCGCTTCCGACCGGCTTGCGGCTTCCTCAACCGGAAGCCGTGCGCGATGGCGCTTGTAGGCGGTGAGCGCGATGACCAGCACGCAGCATACGGCGTTCAGCCAGTTGATCGCCGCCAGAGCGGGATCGTTCAGATTGATGTGGGCGTAGAGTCCCGTCGTGGCGTTGGCGCCTGTCCACAACAGCCAGGTCGCGTAGGAAATCGCCGACGCCCCGTGCCTGTCCCGGGCCACCCGCACGATCTGCGGCAGGTAGGACACCACCCGCAAGCCATTGAAAATAGTGAAAAGATAAAAAGACAGATCAGCAAGTGTCATCCGAAACCCCTGTCATGGCCGGACGTCCCATAGCGTTCCTTGCAGTGGCGGCATGTGAGCCCGTTCACATGCCGGTTTCGATTTTCCTGTTGCGGCCCGGCATCCGGACTCTTTCGCCATGGGGGCGTTCGCCGTGAGCCAGCCCGACGAGGTCGACATGAACCAGATCTTGTTTCGGCCGACGGCGCGGGAGTACTAAACAGATCTCGTGCTTGGGCAAAGTTCGGGTTGACCGCTGCCAAGCGCGCGGCGACTATCCCTGCAACGTGCAGGAGGACATGAGAATGGACGAACCCGATCGCTGGCGGCACATGGCGAGCGCCCCCAAGGACGGCAGCCGCATCCTGGTCACGGTCAGGCCATCGGAACAGGGGCCGGCCGAGGTCGACCTCGCTTACTGGTCGCGCGCCGACCAGTTCGGCACGGAGGGCTGGCGCTCTTCCGATTCGTCGCCAGGACGGGTGATCGAATACCCCGAACCGGAGTTGAAATGCTGGATGCCGCTGCCGACGGCCAATCTGAGCCGGGCTTCAATGCCAAGTCCGTGGCAAGGCGAAGACGTCCCGCTGCTCGACGGCTCCGGGATATGATCTCGGCGGGATGACCGTAGGAAATACGCTGCCGGCCCAATACTTGACGGCCTTACTTCGGCCGACGCACCGATCGCACCATGCCGCCGGGGCCGCTGCCGCAAAAGAAGCGGTCGCCGCCGTCGGATTCGAGCCCGGAAACGCCCACCCCCGCCGGCATGTCGAGCCGTTCCAGCACCTTGCCAGTTTGCGGATCGACGCGCCGGACATCGCTCTGGTCGCCTTCCCAGGTGCCGTGCCAGAGCTCGCCATCGACCCAGGTCACTCCGGTGACGAAGCGGTTTGAGTCGATGGTGCGCAGGATTTTCCCGGTCTCGGGATCGATCTGGTGGATCTTGCGCTCCCGGTTTTGCCCCACCCAGAGCGTGCCCTCGGCCCAGGTCATGCCGGAATCGCGGCCGCCGCCGGGCGCCGGGATGGTGGAGAGCACCTTGCCGGTATCCGGGTCGATCTTCTGGATGCGGTCCCCGGCGAGCTGAAACAGATGTCGGCCGTCATAGGCGGTGCCGGCATGGGCGGCGACATCGATCGAGCGCAGCGTCTCACCGCTTGCCGGATCGAAGGCGGTCAGCCGCTCGCCCGTCGCAAACCAGACATTCTGTCCGTCGAAGCTCACGCCGTGCACGGTGTCGACATCAGGAAAGGGCCCGTATTCGCGCAGGATTTCCGCTGCTGAATGTTTCATGTCCTGGTCCTCGATCATGGTCACCTTTCCTAGCCGTTCGGCAGCGGCGACGGGAGTAACAAGGTGGTCGTGAAACCAGCGACCGGCGGCGTCATCCAGCGCCGCGCCCGGCCGTGGCCGAAGGACTGCACTTTGCCGGTCTCGGCCAACTGCTCGAGCGCCCGCTGTACGCTGCGCTGTCCGGCGCCCAGCGCCAGCGCCAACGCCGAGCTGGCCCAGGATTCACCATCGGCCAGGAAGGCCAGCAGCGCGGCGTGCCGCTCCTCGATCGGCCGCGCCAGCACCGCCACGGAGCCTGCTTCGCGCGGCGCCAGCGCAAAGCCCTGGCTGGTCGCGCCGATGCCGGCCAGCGGGCGCAATTCGGCGCGCAGGCGGCCGATCTCGACCCGCAGCCTGGCGCGATGCGATTCATCGGCATGCCGGCCGCCAAAGGCGCGGGCAATCAGCGTCGCCCTCGGCACATCCGCCGGCCAGGCTTCGGCAAGCGCGCGCGCCAGCGCAAACAGCACCGGGCGCGTTGCCAGGGATATCGTTGTTTCCTGCTTGTGCACGATATAGCGGAACGTATCGACGACCAAGGCCGGCGACGCCTGCAGTGCCTCGACCTCCTTGAGCAGCAGCGGGCGCTCCTCGCCGCCTGCGATCAGCCGCGCCGCCGGCGTCTCCAGTGCCAGGAAGGCGCTGTCGACCTCCGCCATAAGACCCGGAATGCCGGCCCGGCGGGCGGCATAGCGCGCCCACTCAAGGGCTGCGCGCGCGGCCTTCGTCTTCAGGCGCCGCATGGCGATGCCGGCAACCGCGAGTTCATGCGCAGCGCGTGAGGCCGGCGGAAGCGGCGACGGATCGAGCCCAACCAGCACGTCTTCAGCCTCGTCGAGGCGGCCGATCAGAAGCAGGCGGCGCACCTTGAGATGCCCGGCATGCGCCGCGTTCAGCCGGTCGCCATGCTTTTCCAATGTCGACCGCGCCGCGTCGAGCGCCTTGGATGGCCAGCCGAGATCACGCGAAACAAGCGCGATCTCGGCTTCGGCGACAACGCATCTGGCGCGCGCCACCGCCTCCTTTGGACCGAAGGCACGGCCGGCCCTACGCAACAGTACTTTGGCGCGGTCGAGATCGCCGAGCTGCGCCATGGCAATGCCGCGCAACGCCAGCGCCGGGGCATCCTCGCGCAAGGCGACGCGGTCGAGTGCCGCCAGCGGGTTGCCCGCCGCCAGCGCCAGCCCTGCCGCGGTGATCAGCGAGTCCATGCAAATCCCGTCACATTTGTAACTCCCACCGCTCCCCTTACCGGCCCTAACTTAAGTCACCACCGCCAAGCAGCAAGCCGCGGACGGCGACCTAGCCATCTGGACTGGTTGAAGACGCCCAGGCCTGCGTTGACGGCAATATTCGCATTCGCTAGCCTGAGCATCTCAGACAGTCGCGTTAAGCTTCTCAATAAGGAAAAACCGACCATGCCTGCTTCCGAGGACCTCGAGCCCACCGTGCGGCCTCGCCACCCCTGCTGCGGTGGCCCGCCTGCAAATGCCGTCACATTTGTAACTCCGCCCTCGCCGCCTCGCGGCCCTAGCCTGCCTCACGATCAACAGGCAACGACAAGCCACAACGGCTCAACAATTGGCAAAGGAAACAAGCAATGACCAAGCACGTGGCAATGAAGACCCCACCGGTCGTTTCAAGGCAGGAATGGGAAGCCGAGCGCGAAAAGATGCTGGTGAAGGAAAAGGCAACGATGCGCGCCAGGGACGCGCTGTCGGCCGAGCGCCGGCGCATGCCATGGATGGAAGTAGACAAGGCCTATGTGTTTGAGGGTCCCAACGGCAAAGCGAGCCTGCTCAATTTGTTCGAGGGCCGGCGGCAGTTGATCGTCTACCGCGCCTTCTACGAACCCGGCGTCCACGGCTGGCCCGAACATGCCTGCCGCGGCTGTTCGCTCGGCGCCGACCAGGTCGGCCATCTCGCCCATCTGAACGCCCGCAACACCACGCTTGCCTATGCCTCCCGCGCGCCGCAGGCCGACATTGCCAGCTTGAAGCAGCGGATGGGTTGGGAGATCCCCTGGTACACAATCACCGACAGTTTCGACAAGGATTTCGGCGTCGACGAATGGCACGGCCACAACGTGTTCATCCAGGACGGCAAGAAAGTGTATCGCACCTACTTCATCAACAACCGCGGCGACGAGCAGATGGGCACGGTCTGGAGCTACCTCGACGCAACGCCGCTCGGCCGCCAGGAAATCTGGGAGGATTCGCCCGAAGGCTATCCGCAGACCGAGCTCTACAGCTGGTGGAACTGGCACGACAATTACGACGCCGCACCCGACAAGACGTGGGAGGAAGTGTCGGCGGCCGGCGAAGCCGCGTTCCGCAACAAGGACGGCAAGTAAGGACCTGGAGCGGCGCCCATCCAGCTTGGTTTCCTGTCCCTCACGGGACAGGAAACCCGGGCATTGATCATCAAGGGATTACGACCATGAGCGATATCGGCACAGGCACCGGCAGTGAGGTCACTCAACGCTCCGATGCAGTTTCTCTCCGCACCGCCGAGTGGCTGTGCCTCGCCGCGGCCCCTGTTTTCGCCGTGATGGCGCTGCTCACCTGCATTCACGCTGGCGACGGCGTCATGTCGTGCCTGGGGGCCGATGCCTCCCCGCTCACCGGCATGCCGGTGATGTATCTCTTGATGAGCGCCGTCCATCTGGCGCCCTGGCTGCGCGTGATTTCCGGCCGGCCGGTCCGGCGATAGGCTGGACCGCCGCCGCCATTCTACCGCTCTTTACGTCGGAGAGAGACAATGAAGCTGGTCAGGCTGAGAGCGCCGGGCGGGTTGGACAAGCTCGACCTGGTCGAGGAGGATCAGCCCCGGCCTGGGCCGGGCGAAATGCTGGTCAGGATTCGCGCCTGCGCGCTGAACATGCGCGACGATTTCGCCGTACAAGGCAAGGTGCCGCTCGCTGACGGCCGCGTGCCGCTGTCGGATGGTGCCGGCGAGGTGATCGCCATCGGCGATGGCGTCGACACGTTCAAGCCAGGCGACAGCGTCGTCAGTGTTTTCTACCCCTGGTGGCTGGCCGGCGACATGAGATCCGATACAAGCCGCGACATTCCCGGAGACAGTTTCGACGGCTTCGCCAGCGAGTATGTGTGCATGCCGGCGCAGGCCTTCACCAGGGCGCCGGCGGGCTATACGCATCTCGAGGCGGCAACGCTGACCTGCACGGGCGTCACGGCCTGGCGCGGCCTGGTAACATGCGGCAAGGTAAAGCCCGGCGACACCGTGCTGATCCTTGGCACCGGCAGCGTGTCATTGTTTGCGCTGCAATTTGCCAAGGCCGCCGGCGCAAGGGTCATCGCCACGTCGTCCGATGAAGAGAAGCTGGAGAAGCTCAGACGGCTCGGGGCCGACAGCGTCATCAACTACAAGGCGGTGCCGGAGTGGGGCGGCAAGGCCAGGGAACTGACGGACGGACGCGGCGTCGACCATGTGATCGAGGTCGGTGGACCGGCGACGCTGGCGCAGTCGATAGCGGCCTGCCGGACAGGTGGGCATATCGCACTCATCGGCGTCCTGACCGGCTTTGCAGCAGAAGTGTCAGTCCCGGCGCTGTTTTCAAACCAGATCCGCATCAGCGGGATTTCCATCGGCAGCAAAGCCGACCAGCAGGACATGATCCGTGCCATAGAGGTCAACCGCCTGAAGCCCGTCATCGACAGCAGCTTTCCACTGCAGGACATCGCCGCCGCCTTCAGGCATTACGAAGCGCAAAGGCATTTCGGCAAGATCTGCCTCGAGCTTTAGACCCTGCGATCGGCATTCCTACCCAGCGGCCGGCGCGAGCGTGCCGCTTGCCATCAGGCCCCACAGCTGATCGGCCGTCAGCTGTCTGGCCGAGCCGTCGTAGGCCACCCGGCCGAGGCTGAGCACCACGATCCTGTCGGCCAGCGCCCTGACCGTCGACAGGTCGTGCGTGACCAGGATGACGCCGGTGCCGCTGACGGCGATCGAACGGATCAGTTTGACGACCTGCGCGGTCTGCTTGACGCCAAGCGCGGCGGTGGGCTCGTCGAGGCAAATCAGCTTGACGTGATCGGCAAGCGCGCGGGCAATGGCGATGGACTGCCGCTGGCCGCCCGACAGCGAGCGCACCAGAACGTTTTCGTCGCGAAGCGTGACGCCCAGCGCGGCAAGCCGGGCACGACACTGCTCGGCGGCCTTTCGGTCGTCGCGAACCGGGAAGACACCGAGCCAACGCCGCGTTTCCTCACGCCCGAGGATCATGTTGTGGGCGACGCTGAGGTTTGGGCAGAGCGCCAAATCCTGGTAGACCGTCTCCAGGCCGGCGCCGCGTGCATCCTGCGGGCTCCTGAAGGAAATCGGCTGGTCCTCGAGGGTCATCGCGCCGGCATCGGGCTGGATGGCGCCCGAAATAATCTTCACCAGCGTCGACTTGCCGGCGCCATTGTCGCCGAGCAGACAGACGATCTCGCCTTTGCCGACCGTGAAGCTCGCCTCTTCCACGGCCGTCAGCGCGCCGTAGGATTTGCGGGCGCCGGCAATCGAGAATGCCGGACCTTGCGGGGCTTCTGCATTGCCCGCCGTCACGGCAGGGCCGGCCGAGGCGACGGCACCATTGTCCGCCACCGTGAAGTTGGTCGCGGCCGCCCGAGCGCGCCGGCCGCGAAAACCGATCGCAGCCTGGTCGGCCACCAACGCCAGCAACAGCATGCTTCCCACCGAAATGGATTGCCACCATGATTGCAGGCCGACGAAGATCAGTCCTGCATTGAGGATGCCGATGGTGGCAACGCCGATGGCGATGCCGAGCGGCCGGCCGGAGCCGCCGGAAAAAGCGACGCCGCCAAGGATCGCGGCGGTGAGCACGTCGAGCTCGAAGCGAACGCCGATGGTCGGCGTGATGCTGCCGAGGCGGCCGGCGATCAGCACCGATACCAGACCGATCAGCAAGCCATTGGCGGCGTAGAGGCCGACCACCGTGCGCCCCACCGGAATGCCGCAGAGTTCGGCCGCGCGCGGGTCGCCGCCTATGGCGTAGAGCCTCAAGCCGGTGACCGTGCTGGTCAAGACAAAGGCTCCGATGACAAAGACAGATGCGGCGATGATCACGGTGTACTGGATGCCGAAGATCTTGCCCCGCCCCAATTCGAGCAGAGCCTCGGGAAAACCATAGACCGCGGTGCTGGAGACGACGAAGGCAAGGCCGCCATAGAGCGCCAGCATCGCCAGCGTGACGATCAACGGCGAGATGCTCAGCCTGCGCACCAGCAGACCGTTGAGCAGACCGAGCAAGAGGCCGAGACCCAGGCCGACGCAGATCGCCAACAGCGCGCTCTGCGTCGCCACTGCAACCTTGGCGGTGATGATGCCGATCAAGGCGACCATGCTGCCGATGGAGAGGTCGACATAGCCGGCGATCAGCAGCGCGGAGGTGCCGAGCACGGCGATCAGGATCGAGGTCGAGTTGACGCCGATGACGACGAAATTGTCGAGGCTGAAGAACGATTTGTTCAACAGCGAGAAGGCGACGATCAAGCCCAGCGCGACCAGCGCCAGCCCGATGCGGCCAGACGCTTCGCCCGGTGCCTTGACGCCCGGCAGCAAGGATGAAAACCGGCCCGTTTGCAGCGGTGTCGTCCCCGTTCGAAGGCTGTCTGTGCTCATGCTTGCCTCTGCTGAAGCGGGCGGTTTCAGGTCAGGCTGAACCCGCCCGTATCGCGGGAAAAACGGGCGCTACTTTGCCTCGGACGACCAGGGGAAATTCACATACTGGTCGCGCGTATCGTAGCAGATGTTGCCGTACATCCTGAGATAGATGTCGCGGCGCTTCGGGTCCTTGTAGACCGCGGCCGGATCGGCCACGTCGGCCTCGTACTGGGCCATGTAGTCGCTGGTCAGCGCCACCGGGAGGATATCCATCGCCTGCGGGATGCTCTTGCCCTCCAGCCAGTCGGCGGCGTGCTGGCCCATGGCATAAGCGAAGACCGGCGACGCCAGGCTGATGCTTGCCTTGTAGGGACCGCCGCCTTTCTTGATCGCGGCGACTGCCTCCGGTTCGCCGTCGATGCCGCCAAGGAACTGGTCCGGCCGCGCCTTGCCCGCCGCTTCCAGGGCAGCCAGCGCGCCGAGCACGACCGTGTCGGCGCCGAGCACGACATCGACGTCGGGATGGGCCTGGAGAATGGTGCTCATCGTGGCAAAGCCGCCTTCCTTGTTGACGGGATTGGGTGAGATGTCGGCGACGATGGTGACGCCTGGCATAGCCTTGAAGATGTCGCGCATGGCGGCAAAGCGCGGCGCCAGGAATTCCATGCTGTCATGCGACAGGATGACGACATTGGCCTTGCCACCGAGCTTGTCCTTTATGTAGGCCGCGGCCGCTTCGGCCAGCACCTTGCCGG
This sequence comes from Mesorhizobium sp. C264A, assembly GCF_040324515.1. Classification (NCBI taxonomy): domain Bacteria; kingdom Pseudomonadati; phylum Pseudomonadota; class Alphaproteobacteria; order Hyphomicrobiales; family Phyllobacteriaceae; genus Mesorhizobium; species Mesorhizobium sp. C264A. The sequence goes on from NZ_JAMYVY010000001.1 coordinate 2,813,805, forward strand.
TCTCATATTGCGGCGCGTTGAGCAGCGACGTCGCCGGCGGCGGCACGATGGTGCCGACATAGGCGCCCGACCAGATAAGCTCCTGCAGGCTGCGGCTCATGGAGGCCGGGTCCACGGGCGCCGCCACCAGACCGCCGATCTTGGAGGCGAGAAACAATTGCACCTGCTCGACGCCCTTGGCGGCGTCATTGTTGGCAAGCGCGCGCCGGTATTCCAGGCCGCGATCCTTGGCGGCGGCGGCCAGGCCGCGGTCGACGCCCTGCATGAATTCACGCTCGTTATCCTGCGCGAAGGCCAGCACCTTGTTCAGGCCGGGCGGTGGGCTGCAGGCCGGCGCCTTCGGATCGAACGGCGCAAATACCGCCGGCTTGGTGAGCCCGGCCGGGCCGTCCTGCGCGCTTGCCAGAATGGTACCGCCCGCGAGCACACCGGCAACGCCGAGCAGCGTCGCCAGCATCATATTCCTGTCAGATCGCATTTTACTTCCTCCCTGTCGTTGTTTGTTGCCGCGCTTCGCAAGCCTCGCGGTCGCTACTCTTCCCAGTCTCCCCAGATACCCACCTTCCCGCTTGCAAGTCAAAAGTTTTTCCAGTGGAATTAATTAATCAGAGATAGTCGGGTGACTCGCCCACGCGATCACGCCTTGGCGATCAGCGACTGGACGGCTTTGGCCAATTCCGTGCCGAGCACGCGATGCGCGTCGCTGTCGAGGTGAATGCCGTCTACCGCGCTCGATTCGACGACGTCGCCGGCGTTGAAGAAGGCGGCGCCGGCGCGCCGGGCCGCATCGCGGAACAGGCCGGCAAAGTGCATCGACTTTGAAGCGCCGCCCAGGAACATCTGGCCGAACCAGTCGACCTCCAGCATCGGCGGCGGCGCAACAATCAGGACCGCGGGCGCCACGCCTGCGGGGCCAGCTTCGCTGCGCAGCACAATTCTGGCCAAGATCTCAATAGAATCAGCGACATCATTCGGCGTTACCGAGAACCTGTGCTTGAGATCGTTGGTGCCGAGCATAAGGACAACGAGGTCGAGCGGCATATGCGTTTCCAGGCACACCGGGAGCGATTTGAGCCCGTTCTTGTGGAGACCTTCGATCGGATCGTCGTGCACGGTGGTGCGCCCGCCCTGCCCTTCTTCGATCACATCCCATCCGCTGCCGAGCTGGCGGCGCATGATGCCCGGCCAGCGCCGGTCGGGCGTGAAGCGGTGCCGTCCGACCCGGGCCAGGGTGGGAATGGCGCCATAGGTATTGGAATCGCCAAAGCACATGATGGTCCGGGTCTGCGTCACGGCATTGTTCCTCCAGGCCTGCATACTTTGAACGACAGCAGGCCGGCCGGCGTCAACTACATTTTTCCATCGGGTGGATTTAAGTGTTGCCTTGCCATGCCCGCATTGCTACGTCAGCGCTTTGATCGGCTCGCCTTGCGGCCAAACTCCTTGCGCAGGGGAAAGCGTGACCGGAACCAGCTTCTTCAGTCTCGAAAAGATCGCCGAGGGCCGCAGCGGCGGAACCACGCAGGCCGAGAGCCGCATCTACAACGAACGCCTGATCGTCTCGCTCATCCGCCGGCACGGGCAGCTGGCCAAGACCGATTTGACGCGGCTGACGGGGCTGGCCGCGCAAACCATTACCACCATCGTCAACCGCGCCGCCGACAACAAGCTGCTGCTGCGCCTGGAGCCTCTGCGCGGACGGCTGGGGCAACCCTCGGTTCCCTATGCGTTGAACCCGAAAGCCGCCTATGCCTTCGGCCTCAAGGTCGACCATCGCAGCGCCGATGTCGCCCTGGTCAATTTCGTCGGCGACGTGATCGCGTTCGAACGCACGCTGTTCGACTATCCGACGCCCGTCGAGGTGATGAAATTCGCCAAGGGCGCCATCGCGCGCATGTGCCGCAAGCACAAATCGATAGAAAAAGACCGCATCGCCGGTCTTGGCATCGCCTCGCCATTCCATCAGTGGAACCTGAGCGAAGAGGGCGCGGTGCCGGCGAGCAGGCTGGATGCCTGGAAGGAAATCGACATTCGCGCCGAACTGGACCGGGCGTTCGACTGGCCGGTGTTCCTCTACAACGACGCCACGGTGTCGGCCGCGGCCGAACTGATGTTTGGCGCCGGCGGATCGCGCGCCGACTTTCTCTATGCCTATGTCGGGCACTTCATCGGCGGCGGCCTGGTGCTCGATCATCACTTGTTCCCCGGCCGCAACAAGCTGGCCGGAGCGCTGGGCGACATGCCGGTGCCCGCGCCGGGGCGCAAGGGCGACCGGATGACCCCGTTGCTGCGCGTCGCTTCGCTGCATTCGCTGGCCGGCAAGCTCAACGACCAGGACAATGGGGACGAGGGCGCCGGCCGCATCTGGTCGTCGCCCGACGACTGGGGCGACCTTGGAGAGCCGCTCACCGCGTGGATCGATGAGGTTTCGGACGGGCTTGCCTATGCCGCCCGCAGTGCCGTTGCCTTGCTCGACATCGACAATGTGGTGATCGATGGCGCCATACCGAATGGCGTGCGCAAGGAGATCGCCAAGGCCATGCGCAGAAAGCTGGCACGGATCCTTGTCGATCGCCCCGAGCCGTTCTCCGTCATCGAGGGGACGTTTGGCCATCTCGGCCCCGTCATCGGCGGCGCCAGCATTCCGCTGCTGGTGAAATATTCGAACGACAAGGAATTGCTCTTCAAGGAATAGGCGCGCAGCCGCCGGCACCAGGCATTCCCCCAAAACAGCGAACTGTGAGACTTGTCACATACCTGCTCGTGAAGCGCGTGCTACTTGCACCCTGCGGTCGGTCGACGCCGAAAGAAATCGCCTGCCATGGTCTGGCGGTGACGGGCCTTTCACTTTATGCTGTGGCAGGTTGCATACTCTCAACGGACCTTGATGCCGCAAGCGGTGTTCTCGTCGGCGTCAGGCCGCGACCAGGAGTTTTGTCATGCTCCGACTTTGCGGATTCATCGCGGCCTTCATCCTTGCCGGCCTCACAAGCTTCGAGGCCTGCGCCGATCGAAGGGTCGCGCTCGTCATCGGCAATTCCGATTATCGCGACATCCCGGCGCTGAAGAACCCGGCCAAGGATGCCCAGGACGTATCGGCCACGTTCCGGCTGGCGGGCTTCGAGGTTTTCGTCGCCGAGAATCTCACCAAGCAGCAGTTCGAAGGCCAGTTCCGGGACTATCTGGCCGCCGCCGACGGCGCCGATCTCGCCGTCGTCTACTATTCCGGGCACGGCTTTCAGATCGGCGGCGAGAATTTCCTGATACCGGTCGACGCCTCGTTGAAGAAGGCGGCCGATATCGAGGTCCAGGCCATCAAGCTCAACGACGTGCTGGAGCAGCTGCGCTCGAAGTCGAAGATCCAGGTGATCATCCTCGATGCCTGCCGCAACAACCCCTTCCCGCGCAACAATTACTGGCTGCGCGACCAGCTTGTCACCGCCGGCAACACCGGGCTGGCGCAGGTGCGCAGCTCGCTCAACACGCTGATTGCCTTCGCCACCGAACCGGGCGCCGTCGCCTATGACGGCAGCGGCGACCTCAGCCCGTTCTCATCGGCCTTTTCGCGGCGCGCGCTGGCGCCGAACCAGGAGATCCGCACGGTCATGTCGGCGGTGCGCCGCGATGTCGTGCAGGCCACCAACGGCATGCAGGTGCCCTGGGAAAATTCCTCGCTGATCGACGACGTGGTGCTGGTGCGCCGCAGCAACCGGCCTTCGCTGCCGCCAGTGCTGGAGAAGGTGGTGCTGTCGGGGGTCGGCCCCGTCGCCCTCGGCCTGCCGGAGCCGGTCGATGTCGATGGCGGCGCCATCACCGTCAGCATCGAGAGGCCACCCGCAATGGGCCGTTTGATGCTGGACGGCAGAGATGTCGCGGTGGGCGAACCGATCGCGGGCAAGGACCTGCCACGCCTGCAGATGGAGATCCCCAAAGGAGCCGCCACGCAGGACGAGGTGGATATGCTTGCCTATGCCACGCATGACAACTGGGGCGGCGGAAGCCAGGGCATATTGGTGTTCCGCGTCAAGAGCGGCGAAGGTGCGGCGGGTCAGCGGATCATGGCTTCGCTCGAGGCCGAGCAGAAGCAGCAGGTGCTGGAGCGCGGCATCCACATCACCGGCGCTGCCGAAGCAATCGAGAACCGCAAACTTGATGTTCCCGTCGGTGTCGGACCGGTCGCGCTCAATCTGGATTTCCCCACCGACGATCCGGCGGTCAGCCTGAAGGTCACGGGGTATCCGGCAACGGGAACGCTGTCGTTGCCTGATCGAACCTTGTCGCCGCAATCCAGCCTTCTGGCCGGTGAAGTCGACCATCTCCGTTACGAGCCGCAGATCGGCGCCGGCGCGCCGGTCGAGGTCGGCTTCGAAATCCGGGCCGACAGCAGCTCGGCTAAGCCCGCGACAATGAAGCTGTCGCCGACGGTCGATGCCTGCGATACCGCCGCCGGCGAGCCTCTCGACCTGCAAGGGGTGGTGCCCGGCCTGCTGCCGAACGAGATCGGCGCCGGTGCGGTGGCAGCCTGCGAGGCGGCCGTGAAAACCTATCCAGACGTCGCCCGCTTCCACTACGAGCTCGGCCGCGCCCTGCTTGCGGCAGGCAGGGTCGGCGAGGCCAGGTCAGCCATCGAGGACGCCGCCAAGAAAGGCCATGTGCGCGCCGTCTTCGAACTCGGCTATCTCAACGCAACCGGAACCGGAACGACCATAGACCGCACCCAGGCCAACGCTCTCTACAAGGCTGCCGCCGACAAGGGTGATCCTTACGGTATGACCTCGTGGGGACGCGCGCTGTTCAATGGCTATGGCGTCAACCGCGATACGGCCAAGGGCCTCGACCTGCTGCTCAAGGCGGCGGCCATGGGGCACACCTATGCCATGAACGATCTTGCCGCCATCTTCACCGAGGGCCGCAATGGCGTGCCTGCCGATCCGGCCCGCGCCGTCGCCTTCCTGCAAGCGGGGGTGCAGCGCCAAGACATGTATTCGATGAACCTGCTCGGCCGCGATTACCTCGCCGGCCAGGGCATCGACAAGGATCCGAAGACGGCGCAGGCCCTGTTCCAGCAGGCCACCGATCTTGGCCAGCCCTACGCGCCCGGCAGCCTCGCCCGCATGTACAGGGATGGCGCCGGTGTGCGCCAGGACCCGGCGGAAGCGCAAAGGCTGTTCGAACTGGCGACCACGCGCGGCGATCCGTCGAGCGCCTATGATCGCGCGGCGCTTGAAATGGCGAAAGGCGACAAGGCCGATCAGGCTGTCGCGGTGCGCTTCCTGGCATTCGCCGTCGCGCTCGATCTGCGCAAGGAGCTGCCGGACGCCAAAAAGGGCCTGGCGCAGTTCGGCACCAAGCCGAAAACGGCAGCTTTGGACGCCCTGCGTCGAGAGCTCAAGTCGAAGATTCCCGCGTCCGGTTCGCTGGACACGCAACTGGTCAATGCGGCCCGGGGGGTCTGGGAAGAAGCCAATCCGCGTCGGGATTTGTTCTGAACAATAAGGAGGCCATGGTGGGCAAGGCATTCAAGCAGACATTCGGGCAGGCATTCATCGGGATAATTCTATCCGGCGTTCTGGCCGGGCTCATGGGCTGCACCTCGGTGTCGCCGATGTTTGAGCCGGCGCCGCCGGTGAACCATCGCAAAGTGGTTCGCGTAGCACCTCAGCCAAAGGTGGTCAGATACAAGAAGGCGGCCACCGGCAAAGTGATCAAGCCGGCCGAGGAGATCCCGCAAAAGCCGCCCGTGATTCCTTCTCTCGGCGGCAGCGGAGGCGGCGGTGGGGCTGGCGGCGGCGGCGGCGGTTGGGGATGAGATCGTCGACCAAGGGCGCTGCACTCAGCGGCCCCAAAGGGTCTTGCTAAATTCCGCATGAGCCTTGGACAACGTCAAGCCGAAATCGTCCATCCCTGTCGCGGCATCGGTTGGCCAGCGGACAATTCGGCGCAGCGCTGCACGGAAAAGGCAGCGGACGAACGCTGCCAGTGCAGAGGCCACGACCGCCGCCGGATCGAGTCTGCGAGCCGCCAATGCCCGATGGGCCTGTTGTGTTTCGAGATAGCGGGCCAGCGCAATATCGTGACGCGATGGTGCGCCAAGCTCCTGCCGGTCGCGCCCGGGGTCGTCATGCCAGATGGGCCACTCGGTCGGGCCAGGGTGATGCACGGTATCCTCCTGCGAAAAGAGATCCAGTGCGAACAATCTCCTCAAGCGCCGTGAGCAACGCGTGGGAACCTGCGTGATGGAATCGTGAAAAGCGCCTCGGCGGCGGAATAAGTGTTGAAATGGACCGAGCTTGAGCGGATCGTCGTCGCGCTGTGACCGTGGCGGATCCGATGACCGGACCTTATCTTCACCTGCTGGGTGGTTTCGACTTTGCCGGCGTCGGGGCCACGGTTCCAGCCATCAGCCGCAAGGCGCGTGCGATGGTCGCCTATCTCGCGCTGCAGTCGGCGCATTCGCAGTCGCGCGAGAAGCTGGCGACCCTGCTCTGGGGCATCAACAGCGAGGCGCAGGCGCGAATGAGCCTGCGGCAAGCGGTATCGTCTGTCAGGAAGGCCATGCAGACGTGCGGCGGCGGCCGCTTCCTCACCGATGGCAACAGCGTCGCTCTGCATCTCGACGGCCTTGATTTCGACGTCGCGCGGTTCGAGGCGCTGGTCGCCAGCCCGGCACCCGAAGACCTCGAACTGGCGCTCAATGTCTACCGCGGCGACCTGCTCGACGGCTTCGGCCTGAAGGAGGAGCCATTCGAGGACTGGCTGAGGATCGAACGCGAGCGGCTGCGGGCACTGGCCGTCGCGGCGCTCGACAGGCTCGTCGCGCATTATGCAGCGACGAACGATCCTGCCGCATGCGTGCGCGCGGCGGCGCGCCTGCTGGCCATGGACCCGTTGAGGGAGGATGTCCACCGTGCCCTGATGCGCGCCTATGCGGCGCAAGGCAGGACCAATCTCGCGCTGAAGCAATATGAGCACTGCCGCACCGCGCTTCTACGCGATCTCAAGCTGCAGCCGGAGCCGGAGACGCGGCAATTGTTCGAGACGCTGCGCACACGCCGCACAATGGCGCCGGCACGGCCACCCACGACTGATGCGGATGACGCTACCGGCTTCAGCCACGAACTCGCAGCCCCCCCGACCCACTATGTCAAATCGGCCGGGATCAACATCGCGTATCAGGTGACCGGCGACGGTCCGGTCGACCTGATCCATGTGCCGGGATGGGTCTCCAACCTCGACCACGCCTGGGGCTCGCCGCGGCTTTCGCATGTGCACCGGCGGCTCGGCACTTTCTCGCGCCTAATCCGCATGGACAAGCGCGGCACCGGGCTCTCGGACCGCAATGTCGGTCTGCCGACCCTGGAAGAGCGGATGGAAGATGTGCGGGCAGTGCTGGATGCGGTTGGCTCGAAGCGCACGGTGCTTTTCGGCAGCTCCGAGGGCGGCCCGATGTGCATGCTGTTCGCGGCGACCTATCCCGAGCGCACAGCGGCACTCGTGCTCAATGGGGCCTACGCCCGCGGCAGGTGGTCACAAGACTATCCGTGGGCGAAGACAAGCGAGCAGGTGGAAGAGGATCTGGCGATCGTCGAGAAAGAATGGGGAGCGGCGGCGGATATGAGCAACGCGGCGCCCAGTCTGATGAGCGACACGTTCGAGACAGAATGGTTCGCCGCCTATCTCAGGAATTCTGCCTCGCCCGCCGACGCGATCGCCCTGTGGCGCTGGGGAGCCGAAATCGATGTTCGCGACATTCTGCCTGCTGTCCATGTTCCGACACTGATCATGCAGACGACTGGCGACGGCTGGGTGAAGCGGGAAGAAGGACGTTACCTGGCGACGCACATCGAGGGCGCCCGATACATTGAGTTCGCCGGCCGCGACCACGTCATCTGGGGCGAGAATTCCGATCGGATCGTCGACGAGATCCAGGCTTTCGTCACCGGCGCCTTGCCGGCGGCCCCAGGCGAACGGCTGCTTGTGTCGGTGCTGTCCCTCGATATGACGGGCTCGCCTTTCGGCATCGACCCGGCCGAGCGGCACGCCGAAGCGCTCCGTGGCGAACTCCTCGCGGCCGAAGGCAGAGAGATCAGCCGATCGGACGGCAAGGTGCTCGCGGTGTTCCAGCGGCCAACGCGGTCGATCCAGTGCGCGATCGCCATCCGCGATCGCTTGCGGCAATCCGGTGTCGAGGTCCGCTCGGCGGTGCATATCGGCGAGTGCGAGCAGCGGGGCCATCAATTTTCAGGCGCGGCGATCGAACTGTCATCGCGTCTGCTTGACCATGCGCGGCCGGGCGAAATCATCGCATCAAGGACGGTGCGCGATCTCGTGGTCGGCTCCGGCCTGCGGTTCGAGGAGCGTGGCGAAATGGCGGCAAGCGGGCTGCCCGGCGCGTTTCGGTTCTATGCGGTCGATGGTTCGGCTTGAGCCGCTAGGTCACCTCTTCCCTGCCCCGAACCGCAGCCCGTCCATCAGCAGCTTGACCAGCCGGCGCGAGCGGTCGCGCCAGTCCTTGGTGTCGGGGGCCGAGTAGATGCCGCCGAGTGCGTGCAGCACATCGGAGGCGTCGACGTCGCTGCGGATCGAGCCTTCGGCCACCGCCGCCTCGACCAGTTGCCGCAAGGCCAGCGACACCCGGCCCGACATGTCGGAGAACACGGCGGAATTGGTGTTGAACAGGATGCGCAGGCTGGCCGCCAGGCCGCGCTTGGTGGCGATGTAGTCGACGAAGCGCTGCATCCACTGTTCCAGCGCCATGTCGGCCGAATGGTGGCTGGCGAGGTCATCGGCCGCCGCACAGAGCGCCTCGACTTCACGCCGGTAGACCACTTCGACCAGATGCTCGCGGGTTGGGAAATGCCGGTAGAGCGTGCCGATGCCGACGCCGGCCTGGCGCGCGATCTCCTCCAGCGAGGCATCGACACCGTGCTCGGCAAAGGCCGCTGCCGCAACCTCGACCAGCCGGTCGCGGTTGCGCTGCGCATCGGCGCGCAGCGGCCTTGGCGCTGCGGCTTCGCGCTTCTCGTCGGCAATTGCTTGCGACTGCTCGGTCAATTTTTTCTCCACTGTCGATATATGGGGGCTTGAACCCAAAGGGGTAAGTCCCCAACTAGATAAACGGAGGCGCCTCCGTTTTAGTGGAGCAGTCTTATCATATAATCAGGGGAGCCGGTATGTCACGTGTTGAGATTGTGAAGACTGAAGCATCCCTGCCCGCTGGAGAGTTGGGGCGGCAGAGCTGCCAATCTCCCCACTCGTGGGGGAGATGTCCGGCAGGACAGAGGGAGCGCTGTCCCGCCAGCCTATCAAGGCCTGACCAACACCCGCTTGGAAAGGTCTATTTCGACGCATGTAAATCGGGAACGTCGCATTCCTTCGCGCCCCCCTCTGCCCTGCCGGACATCTCCCCCACAAGGGGGGAGATTAGGCGCACCGTCGCCTCTTCCCTTGTCCTCTCCCACTCGAGCCCATTTCAATCCCCTAGCGTCAAGCAACTGGAGCCAGACGCCTCATGACCGACCAAACCAAATCCACCACTATCCCAATCCGTCTCACCATCAACGGACACAGTCACGAACTGCAGGTCGAGCCGCGCGTCACGCTGCTTGACGCCTTGCGTGATCGCCTCGACCTGACCGGCACCAAGAAGGGTTGCGACCAGGGCCAGTGCGGCGCCTGCACGGTGCATGTCGAGGGACAGCGCGTGCTGTCCTGCCTGACGCTTGCAGCACAGGTCGAAGGCCGCGAGATCACCACCATCGAAGGATTGGCCGGCGATGACGGCACGCTCAACGCGGTTCAGACTGCTTTCCTCGACCAGGATGCTTTCCAGTGCGGCTACTGCACGCCGGGACAGATCATGTCGGCGGTCGCCTGCATCCGCGAGGGCCATGCCGGCTCGGATGACGAGATCCGCGAATACATGGCCGGCAATCTGTGCCGCTGCGGCGCCTATCCGCACATCGTTGCCGCCGTGCGCCAGGCGGCACTGGAGGTCGCGTCATGAGGGATTTTTCCTACGTTCGCGCCGATAGCATCGATGCGGCACGACAGGCAGCCGCCCTGCCTGGGGCCATGCTGCTTGCCGGTGGCACGACGCTGGTCGATCTCGCCAAATGCGGCGTGGCCGAACCCGACAGCCTGGTCGACATCACCCATCTCAAAGGGCTCGACGCCATCAAGGTCGACGCTGACAGTGCCATGATCGGCGCGCTGGCCAAGATGAGCCACGTCGCCGACCATGCCGAGATCAAGAGCCGCTTTCCCGCGGTCTCCGAAGCGCTGTGGCAGGCGGCTTCCGCGCAACTGCGCAACATGGCGACCATCGGCGGCAATCTGATGCAGCGCACGCGCTGCCCCTATTTCCGCGATCCCGCGAATTTTTCCGCCTGCAACAAGCGCTCGCCCGGCAGCGGCTGCTCGGCGATCGGCGGCGTCACCCGCGGCCATGCCGTGCTCGGCACCAGCGACGCCTGCATCGCCATGTATCCCGGTGACCTCGCCACCGCGCTGGTCGCCTTCGACGCCGTGGTTCATCTTGGCGAACGCCAGGTTGCCGTCGACGACTTCTTTCTCCTGCCCGGCGCCACGCCCGACAGGGAACATGCCATCCAACCGGGCGAGATGATCACCGCCATCAGCATACCGGCTTCCGGCACTGCCCGGCGTTCGACCTATCTCAAGATCCGCGACCGGCAGTCCTATGAGTTCGCGGCTGCAAGTGCCGCAGTCGGCATCGACTTCGAAGCCGATGGCCGCACCATTCGCGACCTGCGCGTCGCGCTGGGCGGCGTCGCGACGAAGCCGTGGCGGGCGCACGCCGTGGAAGCGGCGTTGAAGGGCAAGGCGCTCAGCGAAGACAGGGTGCGGGCAGCCAGCTTGCTCGCCATGGAAGGGGCGATCGACCACGGCGCCAACCACTACAAGATCGAACTGGCGCCGCGCGTCGTTGCCCGCGCCATCCTCAAGACGGGAGCCATGTCATGACCATTCACGACCCGAGGACACGGCACGGCGACGCTTCGGACGGCACTGCCGATCAGGTTGGCGGGCGGCTGTCGCGCGTCGACGGCCCGGCCAAGATTACCGGTGCGGCAAAATATGCCGTCGAGCAGCAGCTCGACGGGCTAACCTACGGCGTCCTGGTCGAAAGCACGATCGCATCAGGCAAGGTGCGCTCGATCGACACGTCAGCCGCCGAGGCGGCACCTGGTGTGCTCAAGGTGCTGACGCCGGACACCATCATGCCGCTGAAGACTGCATCGGACTGGTTCGGCACACCGCCGCCGGACAAGCCCTACTGCCCGCTGGCGCGCGATATCACCTTTTCGGGCCAGCATGTCGCCGCGGTCATCGCGGAGACCTTCGAGCAGGCCGTTGCGGCCGCAGCCCTGGTCAAGGTCAGCTATGACGAGACGCCGGCCATCGTCGACCTCAGCGACGCCAAGGCGGGCGACGGCATTCCGATCGCCGCCATGACCAAGGAATGGGGCGATGCGCAGGCCGCTTTCGCCGCTGCCCCGGTGCGCGTCTGCGGCGCCTATAACACGCCGCGCGAATACCAGGCGCCGATGGAGCCGCATGGCCTCATCGCCCGCTGGGAGGGCGACAAGCTCACCGTGTGGGAACCGAGCCAGTGGCTCGACGGCATGGCCCGCACCTATGCCGAATGGTTCGGCGTGCCGTTCGAGAATGTGCGCCTGGTCTCGCCCTATATTGGCGGCGGCTTCGGCTCCAAGGCGCTGGCGCTCGGCCATGGCGCGGTGGCTGCTGCCGCAGCCAAGATGCTGGGACGTCCGGTGCGGGTCGTGATGACGCGGCCGCAGACTTTTACCGGCTATGGCGGCCGCGCCGCGACCCGCCAGACGGTGACGATCGGCGCCGACCGTGACGGAAAGATCCAGTCGATCGTGCATCGCGGCGTCAATGAAACGTCGATCGACGGCATGTGGGTCGAGCCTTTGGGCGTGGTCACCTCGATCATGTATGCGACGCCCAACTTCTCCTCGAAGCAGAATGTCGTGCGGGTGAATTCGGTGGTGCCTGGCGCCATGCGCGCGCCGGGCGAAAACCCTAGCGCCTTCGGCATCGAAAGCGCCATTGACGAGCTCGCCTATGAGGTCGGCATCGATCCGCTGGAGATCCGGCTGAGGAATTACGCCGAGCAGGATCCGCACGCAAAAAAGGCTTGGTCGACGCGGCAGTTGCGCGAGGCTTTCGCGGCTGGCGCCGAACACTTCGGCTGGGCCCAGCGCACGCCCAAACCGCGTTCGATGCGCAACGGCAACCAGCTGATCGGCTGGGGCGTCGCCGCCGGCACCTATCCCGTGCGGCGCGCTTACGGCGAGGCCATCGTGCGTATCCTTGCCAACGGCTCGGTCGAGGTCGAAAGCTCCTCGATCGACATGGGCCAGGGCACCTACACGATCCTGGCGCAGACGGCGGCCGAAACGGTCGGCGTGGCGGCCGACCATGTCGTGGTGAAGCTCGGTGATTCCCGGTATCCCCGCGCCGGCGTAGCCGGCGGGTCGCGGCTGGCCGGCGTGATGACGGGCGCGGTCTACAAGGCGGCGACATCGGCGCTCGACCAGCTTGTCGGGCTGGCGATCAGCGATCCGCGCTCGCCCTTCCACGCGCTGCAGGCCAACACGCTGGTCGTCGCCAATGGCCGCATCAGGTCGCCGCGCGGCGATGGTCCCGATGTCTCGATCGCCGACCTGCTGGCCAGCGTCGGCCGCGACCGCATCGAGGCCACAGGCGACACCATGCCGGCGAACTCGACGGCCGAGGATCGCTACAAGAACTACACCACCATCGCGGCGGCGCTGCCGCACACCGAGGGCGACTATTCGCGCCACTCCTGGTGCGCGCATTTCATCGAGGTGCGCGTCGACGAGGATTTCGGCACGGTGCGCGTGTCGCGCGTGGTATCGGCACTGGATTCCGGCCGGCTCTACAACCCCAAGCTGGCCGAAAGCCAGTGGAAGGGCGGCATCATCATGGGCATCGGCCAGGCGCTGCTTGAAGAAGGCATTGTCGACCGCAGGCATGGCCGCATCGTCAACAACAATCTCGGCGACTATCTGGTGCCGACCAATGCCGACATCCCCGATATCGAGGTCATCTCGGTCGGCATTCCCGACCTGCACTCCTCTGTGCTCGGCGGCAAGGGTGTCGGCGAACTGGCCATCGTCGGCGTAGCGCCGGCGATCGCCAACGCGGTGTTCCACGCAACTGGAAAAAGGATACGCGACCTCCCGATCACGCTGGAGAAGTTGATCTAGGAAGCGGCGTGCGTAATCTCCCCCCTCGAGGGGAGATGTCGCCGAAGGCGACAGAGGGGGTCCCCTCTCGTAGATCGCCAACCTCCTTCCGCCGCAGTAGGTCGAGCCCGGTCGGACCACCCCCTCGGCCCTGCCGGGCATCTCCCCCTCAAGGGGGGAGATTGGCAGCTCGCGCGCCTCGGCTACCAGTCGAGCTTGAACGCAAGTTTGCCGAAATGCTGCCCGCCTGCCGACATGTGCGCGTAGGCTTCGGCCGCCTGCTCCTGGCTGAACACCTTGTCGACGACCGGTTCGATGCGGGCGGCGGCGATGGCGCGGACGGCGGCGCGAAGGTCAGATACCGACCCGGTGTTGTTGCCGACCACCTTCAGCGCCTTGATGATGATCGGCAGCAGGTCGACCGTGGCCTCGGCGCCGGTGACGAAACCGATGGTGAACAGCGTGCCGCCAGGCGCGGTGGCGTTGACGGCGCGGGCGAAGGTGGCGGTGCCGGCGGTCTCGACGACGAGGTCGGCGCCGAGGCCGCCGGTCAGTTCCAGCACCTTGCCGTCCCAGTCGGGCGTTGCGCGGTAGTTGATGAGATGATCGGCGCCGAGTGCCTTCGCCCGCTCCAGCTTCTCGTCCGACGAAGAAGTGATGATGACGGTTGCGCCGGCGGCTTTCGCCAGCTGAAGGGTGAAGATGGAGACGCCGCCGGTGCCGAGCAGCACGACGACCGAGCCCGGCCCGACATCGGCGGCGCGGACGGCGTTCCAGGCGGTGGTCGCGGCGATCGGCAGGGTCGACGCCGCCTCGAAAGAGAGACGGGCCGGTACCGGCACGAGCGAGTTGGCCGGCAGCGCGACATATTCGGCGAGCGACCCCGGCAGCGAAATTCCGCGCATCTGCGTCATCTCGTTAGGCCGGGGCGGACCGCCGATCCAGCGCGGCTTGGCATGGGCAACGACGCGATCGCCGACGGCGAAATCCGTAACGCCCTCCCCCAGCGCGACGATCTCGCCGGCGCCGTCGGCGACGGGAATGAGCGGAAAGCCGGGCACGCGATAATTGCCGCTGGCCACCGCCACATCGACGAAATTCAGGCTCGCGGCGCGCTGGCGGATCAGCACTTCGCCGCGCTGCGGTTCAGGCGTGGCAATGGTGGTGGCGCGAAAGGCGTCCAGCTTGGCGGCGGTCAGTTCGATGGCTTTCATGGCTCACGCATTCCTGTTTAAGGGGTCAATCGTCAGGATTGAGTGAAGCTATCTGCTGCGCTACAAGCAGATAATCTGGAATTTTTACATTTGAATCCTGTGCTTTATGCAGCAATCACACGACCCCGCCAGCCTTGCCGAAATGGCCGCCTTTGCGGCCATCACGGAAGCGCGCTCCTTCACCAAGGCAGCGTTGCGCGTCGGGCGCGACTCGACGGTTCTGTCACGCCGCCTGCAATCGCTGGAGGAGCGGCTCGGCGTGCGGCTGCTGCACCGGACCACCCGAAGCGTGTCGTTGACGGAGGCCGGAGCGGAGTTCCTGGTGCGTGTCCGCGCCATCCTGGCCTCGGTAGACGAAGCTGAGGCTGCTGCTTCCGCGCATGCCAGCGGGGCTCCGCGGGGCTTGCTGCGGCTGGCGATGCCGGGAACCTTTGGCCGTATGTGGATCGGGCCGCTGCTGCCGCAATTTCTAGCGACGTTCCCGGATGTCCGCATCGAGGCCGAGTTCTCCAACCGGTTCGTCGATCTCGTTGCAGAGAACTTCGATGTCGCCGTCCGTCTCGGCGCGCTGGAGGACTCGCGCCTGGTGGCGCGCAAGATCGCGACACGGCGGCGGTTGCTGTGCGCTGCTCCCTCCTACCTCGCCCGCCGGGGCACGCCGGAAGCGCCGGAAGCGCTCACAGAACACGCCTGCCTCGGCTTCTCCGGCTTCCAGACCTTTCCAACCTGGGAGATGACCGACAGTTCGGGACGCCGCGTCAACGTCGACGTCTCGGGGCCGATGGTGTGCGACGATGCCGAGGTGCTGGTCGAAGCCGCGGTGCAAGGCCTCGGCCTGATGATGAGCACCGACTGGCTTGTCGGACGCGAACTCGCCGACGGACGGCTGGTGCCGGTGCTGGCGGACTGGACGCTGGCCGACGAAGGCGCGGTCTATGTCGTCATGCCCTCGGCCAAGGGACAAGCCGCCAAGACACGCGCCTTCGCCGAGTGGATCGGCAAGCGCTTCGCGCCGGAGCCGCCCTGGACGTCGAGGCCGGTCTCAAAGGCTTGATCAATGGGGCGCGCCGGGGGCTAAGACGGCATATGCCGCTGTCACCAGGCCTTTTGTCCTGTATGATCTCGTTGAATGTAGCTTGGGAGGGGATCATGCAAAGTGCATTGGCGAAGTTCATGATGGCAGGTTCCGTTCTGGCCGCGCTGCAAGCCGCGCAGCCGGCTTTTGCCGCATCCTGCAACTGGAGCGCCAAGATGGAAGAAGACGAAGGCGGCAGCGTGCTGACGGCTTCGGTGTGCGGCGGACCGAAGGCCGATGCGCATCTGATGCTCGTCTGTTTCGACAAGCCGGTGCTGAGCTACGATCTGGGTGCGGCCGGCCAGCAGCTGGAACCCGGCATCAGCGCTTCCTTCACCTTCAAGGGCGGTGACAAGAGCGTGACCAAAAAGCTCGACCTCGAGGCCATGTATAATTACTTCACGGCTGAGCTGAGCAAAGACGATCCACTGCTCGGCCTGTTGCGCGGCAAGGGCGACGTCACGGTTACGGCCGACAAATATGGCGAGAACAGCTTTCCGCTGACGGGCTCGAGCGCTGCGATCGGTAAGGTGCTGGCGCAGTGCGGCAAAAGTTCGGCCGGCGAAGCGGACTGAAGCTCCCTACTTTCGACCACGCAGCTTGGTCCCGCGCCTCCATCAGGGCAAAGCCAAGCAGGTTCTCGCCGCGCCCGGTTTGCCGTTTCGCTCATCGACGGGGGCACGGGTTTGGAGGCGGCAATATGCGGCCTGAGTTTTCAACGCGAGCTGCGCTTTCCCTCCGGTGTCGCCACCAGCGAGGCGGCGGCGGCATTGGCCGTGGCGATCGCCGCTTCCATCGGATGGCCACGGGCGAGGCCTGCCGCGAAGGCGCCGACGAATTCGTCGCCGGCGCCATGGGTGCTGACGACCTTGACCGGGACGGCCGCCAGTGCGAAGGCCGCGCCGGTCCGGTCGCAATAGGCGACACCTTCGCCGCCGGCGGTGACGATCGCCGAGGGGTAGGCATCGATCAGCCGCCGCGCGGCTTCGGTTGCGCCGGCGAGCGTATCGACGACCGGAACGCCGGCCAAAAATTCCGCTTCGATGGCGTTGACGATGACGATGTCTATCAGCGCGGTCAATTCGGCCGACAGTGTTCGCGCCGGTGCGGCGTTGAGCACGACGCGGCCTCCGGATGCCCTCACCGCGCGCGCGGCAGCGATGTTGGCGGCATCGGGCACTTCGTTCTGCAGCAACAGCACTGCCGTCTGTACCACCACCTCGCCCGCAGCCGCGATGTCATCACTGCCCAGGGTGAGATTGCTGCCGGAGACGATCACCGCACCATAGTCGCCATCGCTGTCGAAGATCGCCACGCTGATGCCGGAGCCTGCGCCTGCCGCCACGCGCACGAAGCGGCGATCAACGCCGGCGCGATCGAGATTGGCCAGCAGCGCCGTGCCGAAATCGTCGTCGCCGACGGCGCCGATCATCGCCGCACGCACGCCGGCGCGTGCCGCCGAGACCGCCTGGTTGCCGCCCTTGCCGCCGCATTTCGGCTGCCAGGCATGGCCGGTCACAGTCTCGCCCTTGCGCGGACGGTCGGGCGCGTCGACCATGATGTCGTAGTGCAGGCTGCCGAAGACGGTGACCAGCGGAACCGTCATGTGCCCCGGTCTTTTCGTTTCGAGGTGACCGCCGACATGGTGCGGCCGAGATTGCGCTCCGCCGCCTGGTAGTCGCGCTGCGCCACCGCCACGAACAAAGCGTCGAGGATGTTGAGTTGCGCGATGCGCGCCGCTGCGTTTTCGCCCATCAGCGGCGAGCCTTGCGCGGTCGAGCACAGCACGATGTCGGCAATCCGGGCCAGCGGCGAGTTGTCGTAGTTGGTGATGGCCAGCGTGCGGGCGCCGCTCTTGCGGGCAAGATGGATGGCGTCGATGACGGCCGACGTGTTGCCGGAATGCGAAAAGCCGACGGCGATGTCGTCGGCGCCGAGCAGCGAGGCCGACATCAGCATCATGTGCGAGTCGTCATAGACAGACGCGCGGATGCCGATGCGCAGGAATTTGTGCGAGACGTCGCGGGCGATCTGGGCGGAGCCGCCGACACCATAGAAATCGCGGTTCCTGGCGCGGTAGAGCAGATCGGCGGCACGGTCGAAATCGTCCATGTCGAGGATCGCGAGCGTCTCCTCCAGCGCCTGGATCGAGGTGCGGAACACTTTCTGCACGATCTCGGCCAAGCTGTCGTCGACCGACAGTTCCTGGTGCATCTCGGCGGTCGGGAGGCGGCTGTATTCATAGACGGCGGTGCGGAAGTCGCGGTAGCCGGAGAAGCCGAGTTTCTTGGCGATCTTGACCACCATCGCCTCCGACACGCCGGCCTCCTCGGCGATCTGCTTGAGCGGAATGGTCTCGTCGAAACCGCGCCGGCCGAAGACGGTTTCCACCACCTTGGCCTCAAGCGGGGTGAGATGCGGCATCATCATGCGGATGCGCGGCCCCACGGCTTTCAGATCGAGATTGCTCAACGTCATCCACGTCCCCTCGTCACGACCCGAGCATGGCTTCCTGGACGATAGCCTGCGACGTCACGGCGTCCTGGCTGTCCATGGCGGCGGACAGGCGGTTATCCTTCTCCAGCCGGTCGACAACGCGCAGCAGGCGCTTGACGGTGGCGATGTTGACTTCGCATTCGCGCACCGGATCGAGCCCGGTCATGTCGGGGAAGGTGTCGAAGTAGATGGCGCCGGCGTAGCCGTCGCGGCGGATCTGGCGCAGCAGTTCGATGGTCTGCAGCGTGTGCACCGCGCCGACCATCAGGCCGTCGTCGCGCTTGGCATAGCCATCGTTAAGATGGACGCCGAGCAGCTTGCTGTGGCGAGCGATCAGCGCCGCGGCGAAGGCCGGCTGTTCGTCGGCATAGAGCACATGGGCGAAATCGAGCGTGACGCCGAGAGTGGGTAGGCCGACCTCGCGGATCGCCAGCAAGGTGGTCGCCGCATCCGGCATCAGCGAGTAGGAGCGCGGTTCGTTAGGCTTGTACTCCAGGCTGATCTGGCAGCCGGGATCATGCGCGGCAACTTCACGAATCCCCTCGATTTCGTGCTGCCAGAGCGTCGCATAGTCAGTTTGAAATGCATAGTCGAAGCCATCCTGGCCCAGCCACAGCGTCATCAGACTGGCGCCGGCCGCGCGCACCGCATCGATACCGGCCTTGGTCAAGTCGATGGCTTCGCGGCGCACCGCCGGGTCCGGATTGGTGAAGGCGCCGAGCTTGAAGGCCGGATTGGAGTAGTAACGCATGGCAAAGCCATTGATGGAAAGCCCGAAATCACCGAGCTTTCGGGCGATTTCAGCCGGCTTTTCACTGACATGGTCGGGGAAATTAAGATCAAGGTCGGTCAGCCCGTCGACCTTGGCCGCGCGGGCTGCCATCTGCAGCATGGACGGCTTGCCGGTAAGATCAGGCCATTCGGCTTGCGGCCGCGAGGCGAAGGAATTCAGGCGGGTGGCGAAGCGACTGTTTGTCATGATGGACCTTTCAGTGATTTACTTCATATAAATACGAATATTTGTAAAGTTCTCATTTGCGAGGCGGTTTGTAGCGCGCAACATCCTGCTTGGCCGAGATCTTCGGCTGCGCCTCTGCATCCATGCCGGGAGTTTCGAGTCCCGCAACGGTGCGGATGCTGGTGCAAGCCCTTGCGCCCTGCCTGCCGATTGACCAATCTCGCCGACACTGTCATGAGCCGCGGTTGGGGGATCGCACATGCCAACGCTTTATCAACTGAAACCGGCCTTTCAGGCCAGGCTGCGGCCGCTGGCCGACCGGCTGGCCGATGCCGGCGTCACCGCCAACCAGATCACGCTTCTCGCCGCGGCGCTCTCCATCGCCACCGGCCTGGTGGTCGCGGCCTTTGCCTACCATCCCCTGGTTTTCCTGTTGATGCCGGTGGTGCTGTTCGTGCGCATGGCGCTCAACGCCATTGACGGGATGCTGGCCAGGGAACATGGGCAAGCATCAAAACTCGGCATGTTTCTCAACGAACTCTGCGACGTCGTCTCGGACCTGGCGCTGATCCTGGCCTTTGCCACCTTGTTCCCGGCCTGGGGTGTCGTCGCCTTCGCTATTACCGCCATGCTTGTCGAGTTCGCCGGCGTGCTTGGCGTTGCCGCAGGCAGCGGGCGCAACTATGCCGGGCCGTTCGGCAAGAGCGACCGAGCCCTGGTGCTCGGCGTCATCGGCTTTCTCCTCGCTTGCGGCCTGTGGGTGGCGGGGATCGCGCCATTTGTGTTTCCGATCATGGCTACACTGTCGGGGATAACCGCCATCAACCGGATACGCAGCGGCCTTAGAGCGGGCGGCACCTGATGCCAAAGCGTCAGGCACCCCACCGCCAGAGGGAAACCATGATCCACCAGACCATCGCCGCCCTAGCACCGGCAAGCCTCGAGCGCATCGCGCAGGAGCGCACGTTCAAGAGCCATGACGGCACCGAGATCTTCTACCGCTACTGGCCGGCCGCCGGGTCGGCGCCAAAGGGTGCGATCCTGCTGTTCCATCGCGGCCACGAGCATGGCGGCCGCATGGCGCATCTGGTCGACGAGCTCGCCATGCCCGACCATGCCTTCTACGCCTGGGACGCCCGCGGCAATGGCCGATCGGCCGGCGAGCGCGGCTATGCGCCGTCCTTTGCCGCCCTGGTGCGTGATATCGACTGCCTGGTGCGCGAGATCGGCCGGGATGGTTTTGGCCAGCGCGACATCGCGCTGATCGCGCAGTCCTTCGGCGCCGTGCTGGCTGCTGCCTGGGTGCATGACTATGCGCCCGACATCCGCGCGCTGGTGGTGGCTTCACCGGCCTTTTCGGTCAAGCTCTACGTGCCCTTCGCCAAGGAGGGCATTGCGCTGTGGCAGAATCTCAAGGGCCGCTTCTTCGTCAATTCCTACGTCAAGGCGAAGTTCCTGACGCATGATGCCGAGCGCATCGCTTCCTTCGACGGCGATCCGCTGATCACGCGACCGATCGCCTCCAACATCCTGGTCGAGCTTTACGACCACGCTGCCCGCATCGTCTCGGACGCGCGCGCCATCACCGTGCCGACGCAGCTCTTGATCTCCGGCAGCGATTGGGTGGTGCGGCATGGACCGCAGCACGAATTCTTCGTCAATCTCGGCAGCAGCGCCAAGGAGCGGCATATGCTGCCCGGCTTCTTCCACGACACGCTGGGCGAGCGCGATCGCAAGCAGGCGCTGGACCTGATCCGGCCATTCCTCGAAAAGCAATTTGCCACGCCGGAGAAAACCATCGACTTGCTTCAGGCCGACCGCGCCGGCTACACCCGCGACGAGGCCGAGAGGCTCGCCTCGCCGCTGACGCTGCTGTCGCCCAAGGGTATTTTCTGGGCGATGAGTCGCGCCTCGATCCGCATGGGCGCCTGGCTGTCTTCGGGCATGAAGATCGGCATGGCCACCGGCTTCGATTCCGGCTCGACGCTCGACTATGTCTACGAGAACGATGCGCGCGGCACCGGCTTCATCGGCCGCATGATCGACCGCACCTTCCTCGACGCCATCGGCTGGCGCGGCATCCGCCAGCGCAAGCTGCATCTGGAAGAGCTGATCGGCAACGCCGCCGCCAGCCTGAAGGCAGCTGGCCGTCCCGTCAACATGCTCGACATCGCCGCCGGCCACGGCCGCTATGTGCTCGATGCCGTCGCCAAATGCACTGAACCACCAGCAAGCGTGCGGCTGCAGGATTATTCCGAGCTCAATGTCGGACTGGGTTCGAAGCTGATAGCCGAGCGGCAGCTGCCGACCAGCGTCACCTTTCATCAGGCCGACGCCTTCGATGCCGACATGCTGGCCGGGCAAAAGCCGGCGCCGGACCTCGCCATCGTCTCCGGACTTTACGAATTGTTCGCCGACAATACGATGATTTCCCGCTCGCTCGGCGGGCTGGCGAGCGCCATGCAGTCCGGCAGCCTGCTCGTCTACACCAATCAGCCATGGCATCCGCAGCTGGAGATGATCGCGCGCAGCCTGACCTCGCATCGCGGCGGACAGGCCTGGGTGATGCGGCGGCGCACGCAGGGCGAGATGGACCAGTTGGTGACGGCTGCCGGTTTCGAGAAGATCGACCAGCGCATCGACCAATGGGGCATCTTCACTGTTTCGGTCGCTCGGCGCGTCTGAGACCATGGCCCCGGCTCGGGAACACAATTTGGGTATCGTGCTGAGGGCCGCCCTTTGGTTGGCGCTGCTGGCGCCATTCTTCTATTCGACCTATGGCTTTGCCAACTGGCTGGCATCGCGGCGCGACCATGTCGGCAGCATCGTCTACGCTTGGGAGCACGCCGTCCCGTTCGTCGCCTGGACGATCGTGCCCTATTGGTCGATCAATCTGTTCTACGGCCTATCGTTGCTGCTCAACACGACCAGGCGCGGCGTCGACCGGCTCGCCGGCCGCTATCTCTCGGCGCAGATCATTGCCGTCGCCTGCTTCATCGCGTTCCCGCTGACGGCGACCTTCGTGCGGCCGGCAACCACCGGCCTGCCGGGTTTCCTGTTTGCGGTGCTCGGTGGTTTCGACAAGCCGTTCAACCAAGCGCCGTCCCTGCACATCGCGCTGCTGGTGATCATTTGGGACCATTGGCGTCACGTTCTGGCACGTCACCGTCTCGGCGGCATTCTCCGCCCCCTCTGGCACGTCTGGTGTTTTCTCATCGGCGCCTCGGTGCTGACGACCTGGCAGCATCATTTCATCGACATTCCGACCGGCGCCCTGCTCGGCCTGTTTGCGCTGTGGCTGTTTCCGTCCAAGGGCGAGCTGCCATTCTGGGGTTTTCGGTTGACCGCCGACCCAAGGGCGCGGCGGCTGGCGGGTTATTACGGGCTGGGGGCGGCCCTTGCCCTGGCCGGCGCTGCCGAGGGCGCGTTGGTCTCCGCCGATTTTCTCATCCTGTTGTGGCCGGCATTGGCGCTGGCCATCGTCGCCTTCGCCTATGCTGGGGCCGGGGCCAAAGTGTTCCAGAAGGCAGCCGATGGTAGCGTCTCACTGGCCAACCGTATCCTGCTCCTGCCCTACCGGCTTGGCGCCCGGATCAATGTGTGGGTATGGACCCGCCAACTGGCGCCGCAAGCGGAGATCACCGACGGTGTTTTCCTCGGCCGGTTTCCGAGTGCCGACGAGGCCAACCGCTTCGGCACAGTGATCGACCTTGCCGGCGAGATGGAACGGCCGCGCGGCGTGACCTGCCGCTGGATCAGCTACGCGATGCTCGACCTCGTGGCGCCGCCTCACGACAGGCTGGAGCGAGCGGTGGCGGCGATCGAGCTGGCGCGCCGGCGCGGCACCGTGCTGGTCTGCTGCGCGCTCGGCTTCCAGCGCAGTGCAGCCGTCGTCGCCGACTGGCTGGTTGTGACCGGACGCTCGCACACTGCCGCGCAGGCGCGCAGGAAACTCGCCGCATTGGGCCGGCCCGTGCATCTTCAGATCGGGCTGGAAGAACCGGGGCTGGAAGAACCGACATGAGTTGGCCGGCATGAGTGGCGAGAATTTTCCCGAGAAGGCCGAAATATTCGCCGCCGGGCTGATGGTGCAGGCGGTGTGGCCGATCCTGCTGGTGGTCGCGGCTGTGATGGCAGCGCCGGTCATCGGCCTGGTGGCCGGACCGCAGACGACAGCGCTGTCCGCGGCGGCCTGGCTGGTCGCGGCGGCGAGCGCCGTGGCCACGCTGGCTCTTTCGGCCTTGCTTTTGTTCGATGCGCTGCTGTTCCGGCTGATGGCAAGCCACGCCAGCGAGGCCGCCGGCGGTGCTGCGGTCGACGACGTGCTGACGCGCATGCGCCTGAAGCCCACCGCTGCCGGCGGCCGCTCGCTCGACCGTCGCATGGCAGGCACGCGCCGCCTGCTGACAAGGCAGCGCATGGCGCTCGCCATGTTTGCTGCGGCATCCCTTTTCGCAGCATTTGTTTGAGCCATGACAAAACTTCACCTGCGCGCCAACACCTTCACCTTGCTGCAGACGGTGACCTCGGTCGGCCTGTCGGCGGCGGCCTGGGTGGTAACCGGCGTCAGGCCAATCTGGAACGGCAGCCAGCCGTCGGAGCGGCAGCGCATCTACTTCGCCAATCATGCCAGCCATGGCGATTTCATCCTGCTGTCGGCCTGTCTGAGCGAGAAGGTGCGCGCCCGCACCCATGCGATCGCGGCGGCCGAATATTGGGGCAAGTCGCGGCTGCGCCGCTTCATCGCGCAGGACATGCTGTCGTCCGTGCTCATCCACCGGCAGTGGACCGACGAAACGCAACACCCGATCTCGATCATGCTGTCGGTGCTCGACGACGGCCACTCGCTGATCCTGTTTCCCGAAGGCACTCGCAACACGACGGAGGCGGATCTGCTGCCGTTCCGCTCCGGCCTCTACAATCTGTCGATGGCGCGGCCCGATGTCGAACTCATCCCGTGCTGGATCGAGAACATGTCGCGCGTGCTGCCCAAGGGCCAGTTCCTGCCGGTGCCGCTTCTGTGCCGCGTCGTCTTTGGTCCGCCGGTGGCGATCGCGCCCGGCGAAGAACGCCGCACCTTCCTCGAGCGCGCGCGCCAGACGCTGCTGTCGCTCAACCCGCGTCCGGATCGAGACGACTGATGCCACTCACGCTTCCACCGATGCATGAAACCGTCATCCTGCTGGTCGGCCTTGTCTGCGTGCTGACCACGGCGAGCGTCATTGCCGGCATCCTGTCGTGGCGGGCGCCAAAGCCGTTGCCCTCGACGCTCGTCAACTTGAACCAGCGCATCAACGCCTGGTGGGTGATGGTGCTGGCGATCACCGTCGCCTTCTTCTTCGGCCGCACCGGCATGACCATCCTGTTTGCGCTGATCTCGTTTGCCGCGCTGCGCGAGTTCGTGACGCTGACGCACAGCCGGCGCAGCGACCACTGGGTGCTGCTCGGCATGTTCGGCATCATCATTCCCTTCCAGTACTGGCTGGTGTGGACCGCCTGGTACGGGCTCTTCACCATCTTCATCCCGGTCTACTGCTTCCTCTTGATGCCGGCGATCACAGCGCTCAACGGCGACACCGAACGCTTCCTCGAGCGGGTGTCGGCGCAGCAATGGGCGGTCATGATCTCGGTCTACTGCGTCAGCCATGTGCCGGCGCTGCTGACGCTCAACGTGCCCGGTTTCGAGGGCCGCAACCTCCTGCTGATCGCCTTCCTGATCATCACCGTGCAAGGCAGCGATGTGCTGCAATACATCTTCGGCAAGCTGTTCGGCCGGCACCTTCTGTCGCCTTCCGTCTCGCCGTCAAAGACCTGGGAGGGGCTGGTCGGCGGGCTGGTGGCATCGAGCCTGCTCGGTGCGCTCTTGTCGTTCCTGACGCCGTTCTCGCCGCTGGCTGCGGCAGGCGTCGCCTTCATTGCCTGCCTGATGGGGTTCCTCGGCGGGCTGGTGGCGTCGGCGATCAAGCGCGACCAGGGGGTCAAGGACTGGGGCCACCTCATCGAAGGCCATGGCGGCATGATGGACCGCGCCGACAGCTTGGTCTTCGCCGCGCCGGTGTTCTTCCACATCGTCCGCTATTTCTGGACGTGAGCGAAGCCGCTCAATCGCGGATCGCGCGGCCCGCCTGCTGCAACAGTTCGAAGGCGGCGAAGCGCTTGTCGTGCCAAGGCACCAGATCGCCGCCGGCCGGGCGATAGATGTCGCCGATGCGCGACATGCCGGTCATCGCCGCGATCACATCGGGATATTTTTGCGCCGCCACCGCCGCCAATATGGACGAGCCGAGCAGCACCGGTTCGGGCGAGGTCGAACCGGCGACGGTCAGGCCTGTGGTGTCGGCCAAAAGCTGACGTACCAGCGCGCTTTGCGCGGCACCGCCGCTGACGACGATGGTGTCGATGGCAATGCCTTTGTTGGCCATCGCCGCAAGGATCTGGCGCACGCCGTAGCCGATGCCCAGCAGGCCGGCGACATAGAGCGCGACCAGACTGTCGAGGGACGTGTCCATGCCAAGCCCGGCGATCAAGGCCTTGGACTCGGGATCGGCGAAGGGCGAGCGGTTGCCGAGGAATTCCGGCACGACATGCAGTCCATCGGCCAGGTGCGCTACGGCGGACAGGTCGGCGGACTGCTTCGCCGCCTGCTGACCAAGCCAAGCGGTCAGGCCGAGACCTTCCGCCTTGGCTTTTGCGGATGCCTCAGCCGTGGCCGGATGGAAAGCGACGAGGTGGTCGATTGCAGCACCCGCCGCCGATTGCCCGCCTTCATTGAGCCAAAGCCCCGGCACCATCGAGGAAAAATACGGGCCCCAGACGCCGGGCACGAAGGCCGGCTCGCTGGTGCTGGCCATGGTGCAGGCCGAAGTGCCGAACACATAGGCCATGCGCGACTGCAAGGTGCCGACCGAGCCCTGCCCGCCAACCGTGCCGACGCCGCCGGCATGGGCATCGATCAGGCCGGCCGCAACCGGCGTTCCCGGCAGCAGGCCGAGATCGGCCGCGGCGGCCTCAGTCAGGCCTTGGGCAAGTGCCGTGCCGCCTTCGACGATTTCGGTGCCGATGCGGGCAAAGCCTTCATCGGCGAGCGCGCCGAGGCCGACGGCACGGAAATAGGCGTCGTCCCAGCGCCGCTCATGGCCGAGATAGGTCCATTTGCAGGTCAGCGTGCAGATCGAGCGGGCCAGGCTGCCGGTCGAGCGCCAGGTCAGATAGTCGGTCAGGTCGAAGAAATGCTCGGCCGCGGCAAAACTTTCGGGCAGGTTTTCCCGCAGCCACAGCAGCTTCGGCGTCTCCATCTCCGGCGAGATGGTGCCGCCGACATAGTCGAGCACGGCGTGCTTGCCGGCATTGATGCGCTGCGCCTGGTCGAGCGCGCGGTGATCCATCCAGACGATGATGTTGCGCTGGCTGTCGCCGGAACTGCCGACCGGCAACGGCGCGCCGTCCTTGCCGACCACGACCAGCGAACAGGTGGCGTCGAAGCCGATGCCGGCAATGTCGCGCCCAGCGAGCCCCGACTTCGTCACCGCCTCGCGCACGCTGGCGCAAACCGCACGCCAGATGTCCTCGCTCGACTGTTCGGCGATTTCGCCGGGCTCGATGAACAAAGCAATGTCGCGCTTCGCCGAGGCAAGCATGGTGCCCTTATTGTCGAACACCCCTGCCCTGGCGCTGCCAGTGCCGACATCGATGCCGAGGAAGTGGGACATGGGGAACCTCAGAAGTTAGGCAGTAGGCAGTAGGCAGTAGGCAGTAGGCGAGATGGTCAGCAGTGAACGGCCAGTTGCAAGAGCCTCTCCCCATTCCCTGCTGCCTAATGCCTACTGCCTCACAAGTCATTGCTCTGCGGCAGGATCACCAGATCCCTGATGGTGACGTTCCTTGGCCGCGTCAGCATGAACAGCACGGCTTCGGCGACCTCGACCGGTTGTATCAGGCCGCCCTTGGCCAGTTCATCCTCAAGCTTGTCCTTCGGCCAATCGCTGATCAGCGCTGTCACCACCGGCCCCGGCTGCACCGCGCCGACGCGCAGGCCATGCGGGGCGACCTGGCGGCGCACCGTATGGACGAAGGCCTGCACGGCGTGTTTCGACGCTGTGTAGATCGGCTCCCAGACCACGGGCACCAGTCCGGCGATCGAAGACGTGACGATGATGTCGCCGGTCTTGCGTTCGACCATATGCGGCAGCACGGCGTGGATGGAACGAAAGACCGCATTGATGTTGAGGTTCAGCATGCGGTCCCACACATCGGGGTCGCCTTCGAGCACCGGGCCGCCGACATAGGCGCCGGCATTGGCGTGGAAGATATCGAGCGGGCCGGCCTTGTCCAGGATTTGCGGCATCATCGTCGCGACGCTGGCCGGCTTCATCAGATCGATCACCAGCGGGATCGCGTCGGGACCGAGTTCGGTGCAGACGCTTTTCAGCGCGTCTTCGGCGCGGTCGACGAGCACAACGCGAACGCCGGCGGCAATCAGCGCTCTCGCGCATTCCAGGCCTATGCCCGACGCGGCGCCGGTGATCGCCGCGACCTTTCCACTCAAATCCTGAGCCATTCTATCCTCGTATCGATTGCGGTTGCGTTCAGGCGCGGCCGTGGGAAACCCGCGAGCGGCGTGCCAGGGAGTCGACGATGACCGCAATTGCCAGAACGGCGCCGGTGATCATGTAGCGAAGCGACGATGACAGATCGAGCAAGGTCAGCCCGCT
Organism: Mesorhizobium sp. C264A; assembly: GCF_040324515.1. Classification (NCBI taxonomy): domain Bacteria; kingdom Pseudomonadati; phylum Pseudomonadota; class Alphaproteobacteria; order Hyphomicrobiales; family Phyllobacteriaceae; genus Mesorhizobium; species Mesorhizobium sp. C264A. The sequence continues at coordinate 2,841,521 of NZ_JAMYVY010000001.1, forward strand.
GGCGATCGACTGGATGACGATGATGCCGAGCAGCGCGGAATAGGCGCTGCCACGGCCGCCAAACAGGCTGGTGCCGCCTATGACCGCCGCCGCAATGGCGTTGAGGTTGACGTCGCCGGTGCCGGCCTGCTGGCTGGCCGAGGCCAGTCGCGCCGCCGACAGCACGCCGCCGAGCGCGGCAAACATCGAGCACATGACGAAGGCGCTGAGGTAGATCGAGCGCACCTTGATGCCGGCGCGGCGCGCCGCTTCGCGGTTGCCGCCGACGGCGGTCATCGAGCGGCCCCATTGGGTGCGGGTCAGCGCATAGTTCATCGCCACCACCAGGCCGACGAACAGGCCGAACATCCACGGTATGCCGCGCGCCTGGTTGAGATAACCGACGATCAGTTCGAGCAGGATGGTCAGGGCGGCGACGCGCACGATGAGGCCGCCGACAGACGGCGCCGACAAATTGACGGCCCGGCGGCGGCTGACGGTGCGCAGGCCGCTGATCAGCATGACGATGCCGGGCAATGCCGCCAGTGCATAGGACAGCCAGTCCGGCATGACCAGCAACTGGCCGAAATTCACCAGGTTCGAGCCATAGGGCAGATTGATCGAGCCGGTGGAGCCCAGAATATACAGTTGCAGGCCGAGCACGGCGAGCAGGCCGGCGAGCGTCGAGACGAAGCTTGGCATGCCGAGCCGGTTGAACAGCAAGGCATAGAGCGCGCCGATGAAGCCGCCGACGGCGATCGCGGCGAGGATGGCGAGCGCCACCGGCCAGCCCTGGTTGACCCACAGCGTGCCCACCATGGCCGAAGCAAAGCCGCTGATCGAGCCGACCGACAGGTCGATCTCGCCGACCATCAGCACACAGACGATGCCGAGCGCGATGACGCCGACGGTCGAGCAGTCGAACAGGAGATTAACGAGGTTGCTCGACGAGACGAAGACCGGATTGAGGGCGGTGAACACGCTCCAGATGATGACCAGGCCGACGATGACCGGCAACGAGCCGAGGTCGCCGGAGCGGACGCGGTCGAAGAAGGCGCTGATGGCGCCACCAACGCCGGCCTGGTGCTTGACGCGCACGTCGCTGCGGTCGAGCGCCGTCGACGAGGAGGTGTCCTGCTTGGGCTCCGCGCTCATGGCCGCTGCTCCTGATTGTTCGCTTGTTCGGCGGCCTTGCGCCGTTCGGCGCGGCGCGACACTGCATTGTTGGCGGCGCCGGTGATGGCGCTGACCAGTTCCTGGTTCGAGGCGTCGGGTTCGAAGACGCCGTTGTTGCGGCCGAGCCTGAGCACCACGATGCGATCGGCGACGGCGCGCACGTCCTCCATATTGTGACTGATCATCAGCACGCCGAGCCCACGCTCGCGCACCCGGTCGATGAGGTTCAGCACTTCCGCCGTCTGGGCGACGCCAAGCGCGGCGGTCGGCTCGTCGAGGAGGATGACCTTGGGGTCGAGCAGCAGCGAGCGGGCGATCGCCACCGTCTGGCGCTGGCCGCCGGACAGCGAGGCGACCGCCTCGCGGACGCTTGGAATACGCGCCGACAATTCGTTGAGCAGCGTCCAGGCGCGAATTTCCATCGCCACCTCGTCCAGCCGCAGCGGGTTGATCTCCTTGCCGAGAAAGATGTTGGCGACGACGTCGAGGTTTTCGCACAGTGCGAGATCCTGGAAGACGGTGGCGATGCCGAGCGTCAGCGCGGCGCTCGGGTCGGGCATCGTCACTTGCCTGCCGCGGAAATTGATGGTGCCCGAGCTCGGCTGGTGGACGCCGGCCAGAATCTTGACCAGCGTCGACTTGCCGGCGCCATTGTCGCCGACCAGCGCCACCACCTCGCCGGCATGGACGTCGAGATCGATATCGGTGAGCGCCGAAACGGCGCCGAAATTCTTCGAGATGCCGCGCAGGCTGAGCACCAGCTCGCCTGCCGAAACCGGTCCGTCAGAGATGTCAGACATGGTGGCAAACCTTTCCGGATGGGCGGTCAAGAGTGACTGCGAACTTCCGGCCGCCGCAAGGGCGGCCGGAAAGCAGGATCAGGATTCTAGGTCATCCTTTTATGCATGTCTTATCCCAAAACCGCTGCGCACTTTTGGGCGACCTGCATTGTCACTTTGTAATGCCGAGCTTCTTGCAGCCTTCGGCATAGCGGTCGACGCAGAGCTCTTCGGCGGTGTTGATCTTCTTGTCGATGATCTCGGCCTTGAGGTTTTCCTGCGTCACCACCGCCGGCGTGAACAGCTGCGATGGGGTGTCGTAGAGGGTCATTTCGGCCTTCGGCGTCTCGCCCGACAGAAGCTGGACGGCGACGTTGGCGGCAGCCGCCGCAACGATCTCGCTCGGCTTGGAGATGGTGTTGTACTGATCGCCGGCGATGATCAGCTGCAGGGCGGCGATGGTCGCGTCATTGCCGGTCACCGGCGGCACCGGATCGACACCGGCGGCCTTGAAGGCGGCGATGGCGCCACCACCGGTGCCGTCATTGGCCGCAACGACGCCGACGATCTGCGTGGAGAAGCGGGTGATCTGGCCGCTTGCCCATTGCTGCGCCTTCGGCGGCGCCCATTCCGGCGTGTCGTATTCGGCAAGGATCTTGTAGCCGCTGTTGTCGAGGCTGGAATGGATGCCCTTCTTGATCAGCCCGGCGGCCGCGTCGGTCGGCGAGCCGTTGATCTGCAGCAGGCCGCCGCTGGCGGGGTCGACCTTTAGCGCCTTGAGGTGTTCGACGAGCGAGTCGGCAATGGCCTTGCCGATGCCTTCATTGTTGAACGAGACGTAGAAGTCGGCAGGTGCGGTCGGGATCGGGCGATCATAGGCGATGACCTTGACGCCCTGGCTCTGCGCCAGCTTGACCAGCGAGGCGGCGGCGGTCGAGTCGACAGGGTCGAGCACGATCGCCTTGGCGCCTTGCGAGATCACCGAGTTGAACTGCTGCTGCTGGCGCGAGGCGTCGGCATCGGCGTTCTGGTAGATCACCTTGCAGCCGGGGCAGAGTTTTTTCATCTCGGCGACGAAGCCGGGATAGTCGTGCTGCTCGTAGCGCGTCGAGGCCTGGTCGGGCATCAAGAAGGCGACCGTGGCGTCGGTAACCGGGGCAGCAAAGGCAGCGGTGCCGCCAAGAAGAGAAAGAGTGAGCGCGATGGCTCCCGTCGATTTCCAGGCAAATCTGGTCATTTCGATAGCTCCGTTTCAAGGAATGGTTTCATGAAGCCCTGGACACCATATGGCACCGGGCCTTGACTGCAGTCGGGCTGTTGCGAGGAACAACGGAGCACTTGATCCGTGCTGCGCATCCTCTAGATATCTCTGGATTTCGGGACAAGCGATCTCCAGCACGGAGCGCCTCCAACGCACCCCGCGTTCTTACCTCAGTAAATGTCTAGGCTCCTCCCGGTCCTCCCTGTTAGGCGGCAATCTCCGCGCTGACGTTTTCCGCCAGCAGGGCCCTGAAGCGCGAAGGCGACATGCCTTTCTGGGTCAGGAACTGGCGGTTGAAATTCGAGATGTTGTTGTAGCCGGCGGCATAGCAGATCTCGGTGATCGGCATGTCGGCCTCGCTCATCAGCAGTTGGCAGGCGAGGTTGATGCGCAACCGGTTGACATACTGCACCAGCGCCATGCCGGTATGGCGGCGGAAGCTGCGCGAAAACGCGCTCGGGCTGCGGCCGGCGATCGCCGCCAGATCGCTTTCGCTGAACGGCTCGGTCAGGTTGGCGTTGATATAGGCAAGCGCCTTGTTGACGCCGGCCGACATGAAGCCTGAGGGATCTGGCAGATAGCTGGCGCTGGTCAGCGTCCGCACATCGGCGGCGCGGCTCAGAATATCGATCAGCTCCATGAACAGCGCGATGCGGCGAACGCCTTGCGCCTCGACCAGTTCGGCCAGCACAGGTGCGGCGAGCTTGGCGGTAGCGGTGGAGAACAGCGCGCCGCGGCGGCTGAGCTCGAGTATGTTTTCACAACCGGCAAGTTCCGGCAGCGCGGCGGTGGCGTCGGCAATGAACTCTTGCGAGAACTGCACGACGCGGCCGCGCAGCGGCACGCTGGCGCCTGCCGGCACGTCGCTGACCCAGTTGTGCGGCAGGTTCGGGCCAGTCAGCACGAGATTGCCGGGCTCGAACTCGCCGATGAAGTCACCGACGAAATAATGGCCCGTGGTGGCGACGACGTGATGGATTTCGTATTCGGGGTGGAAGTGCCAGCGCACCGTGTGGAAGGGGTAGCCGTGGGCCCAGGCCTTGAACGACTCGCCGCGTCTGATCTGGACGACTTCCAAGTCCGGATTCATGTCAGTTCCTCCCGGCGCCGGTCCGGTCATGCGACCAGTTGCAGTGCCATCTCCCGCAGGCCGCGTTTGCCGCTCTCTGCAGTGATCGAAGCTTAGGCGGCAATTCATGCAGCCGCCACCACGGTGTGTCCACCTCACTGATACTTTTTTGACGTTTTTGTGGTCAAGGCGATACGTTTGCGAGTACGCGGGAGAGATCAGGCCCCGCTTGCGAGACGGTGACGACGCAAACGATGTCGCCGGCGGCGAGAGCTGGTCGCTCGATTTCGGCTCCGTCACAGTGATAATATGCAAAGGGAGCGGATCGGCATGACAAGGACGTTCACCTACTCCGGCAGCCCTGCGCATATTGTCTTCGGCAATGGCGCGTCGTCCGAGGTGGGCACCTGGATCGAAAAACTCGGCTGCAATCGCGCGCTGGTGCTGTCGACGCCGCATCGGGCTGCCGACGGCGAGGCGCTTGCTAAGTCCCTCGGCGCGTTGGCGGCCGGCACCTTTTCGGGCGCCGCCATGCACACGCCGGTCGAGGTAACCCAAACGGCAATGGCCAAGGCGACCGAGGTCAACGCTGACTGCGTTGTCGCGCTTGGCGGCGGCTCTACCACCGGTCTCGGCAAGGCGATCGCCTGGCGCACCGACCTGCCGCAGATCGTCATCCCGACCACCTATGCCGGCTCGGAGGTGACGCCGATCCTCGGTCAAACCGAGAACGGCGAAAAAACCACAATGCGTGACGCAAGGATCCTGCCGGAAGTGGTGATCTACGATCCAGAGCTGACCGTCGGCCTGCCGATAGCGATGAGCGTCGCGTCAGGACTCAACGCCATGGCGCACTCGGCCGAAGCGCTTTACGCGCAGGATCGCAATCCGATTTCCACCCTGATGGCGAAAGAAGGATTGCGCGCCATGAAGACTGCGCTGCCGGTGTTGACCAAGGAGCCTGGAAACATCGATGCACGCGGCGATGCGCTTTACGGCGCCTGGCTGTGCGGTACGGTGCTCGGCGCCGTCGGCATGGCGCTGCATCACAAGATCTGTCACACGCTCGGCGGCTCTTTCGACATGCCGCATGCCGAGACGCATGCGGTGATGTTGCCGCACACGATCGGCTTCAACGCCGCCGCGGTGCCCGACTTGTTGAAGCCGGTCGCCGACTTGTTTGGCGGCAGCGCCGGTAGCGGTCTCCAGGATTTCGCCAAGGCGGTCGGCGCGCCCCTTACATTGAAAGAACTCGGCCTCAAGCAGGCCGATCTCGACCGCGCCGCTGAGATTGCGACCAGGAACCCATACTGGAATCCGCGGCCTTTCGACCGCGCCGCAATCCGCGCCCTGTTGCAGGACGCGTGGGAGGGAAGGCGCCCGCAAAACTGACGGCAACAAGCAAGGAACTTACCCGCCGCGAATTCATCAGGATACCGCCACGACCGGTGTGTTCGCGGCGGCCTGGCGGTTCCGGCGATCGCCTGCCCTTTCGCATATAGCCACAGGCATGAGTGGCTCCGCCTGATCGGCGCAGGCCGCTCACGCTTTTGTGCGCGTGAAAAACTGCGCGGCTCGAAAAGCCATTGACATCAGCCGTATTTTCGACGCAAACGTTATATTGTTACTGTTATACAGTTACACAGCCCGCCTCTCCGGCGACATACATTTCAGACTGCAAGGAGACCACGGATGCGTCGCATTCCCTTTCTCGCCGCGCTGCTCGTCGCGGTGCCGTTTTTGACCGGCACGGCTGCCTGCGCCGAAGACAAGCTGACCATCGTGGCGGCCGAGAATTTCTATGGCGACCTTGCCCGCCAGATCGGCGGCAGCAACGTCACCGTCACCAGCATCCTGGCCAATCCCGATGACGATCCGCATCTGTTCGAGACCAGCCCGTCGACGGCGCGCACCATCGCCGACGCCAAGATCGTCATCTACAACGGCGCCGACTACGATCCGTGGATGGACAAGCTGCTGTCGGCCTCGACAGCCAAGGATCGCACGACCATCGTCGCCGCCGACCTGATCGGCAAGAAGTCGGGCGACAACCCGCATCTGTGGTACGACCCGGCGACGCTGCCGGCCATCGCCAAGGCGCTGAGCGCTGACCTTGCCAAGCGCGATCCGGCCAATGCGGTGCACTACGAGGCGAACCTGAAGGCATTCCAGACCTCGCTCGAGGCCATTGACAAGGAAATCGCCGACGTCAAGAACACCTATGCCGGCACCGAGGTGACGGCTACCGAGCCGGTCTTCGGCTACATGGCGGAAGCGCTCGGTCTCAAGATGCTGAACTACGATTTCCAGGTGGCCTTGATGAACGATGCGGAGCCGAGCGCCACGCAGGTGGCGGCGTTCGAAAACAGCCTGAAGGACGGCTCGGCCAAGATCCTGTTCTACAATTCGCAGGTGACCGACGAGGCAACGACAAGGCTGCTCGACATCGCCAAGCAGAACAAGGTCACGGTCATCGGCGTCACCGAGACGGAACCGGCGGGCCAGACGATCCAGACCTGGTTCGGCGGCCAGATCGACGCGGTCCAGAAGGCGCTCGCCGTCCGCACGCAATGAACGTGACTGCGAATGAATGTGACTAAATGAACGCAATCGAATTTGACAAGGTCACGCTGACCTATGGGGGACGCCGGGTTTTATCCGACGTCTCCTTTTCTCTACCGCAAGGCGCCTTTGTCGGCCTGCTCGGCGCCAATGGCGCCGGCAAGACGACGATGCTGCGCGCCATTCTCGGCCTGATCAAACCGGCCGGCGGCGCCATTTCGGTGCTTGGCAAATCGCCGACGCGCGGCAACGCCGACATCGGCTATATGCCGCAGGCGCGGCGCGCGCTTGGCGATGTCGGCGTCAGCGGCCTCGACTTCGTGCTGAGTGCCGCCGGCGGGCATCGCTGGGGCTGGCCCGTCGCATCGGCTGCCGAGAAGGAGGCGGCGTGGAAGGCTCTTGAAGAGGTGGGCGCCGGCGACCTTGCGCGGCGGCCGCTGGGCGAGCTTTCCGGTGGCGAGCGCCAGCGCATCCTGATCGCGCAATCCTTGATCGGCAATCCGCAACTGCTGCTGCTCGACGAGCCGCTGATCAGCCTCGATGCGGGCCATCAGCGCGCGATCATCGACCTGGTGCACGACATCGGCGAGCGGCTCGGCATTGCCGTGCTGTTCTGCTCGCACGAGATCAACCCGCTGCTGCGCGCCGTCGACCGCGTGCTCTATCTCGGCAACGGCAAGGCGGCGATCGGCTCCGTCGACGAGGTCATCAGCGGTCCGGTGCTGTCGAAACTCTACGGCACGCATATCAATGTGGTGCGGGTTGCCGGCCGCATCTTCGTCATGGCCGATGATGTCGAACTGGAGAGCGGGGCGCATGTCCACGATCTTTGACTATGAATTCATGCGCAACGCCTTCTATGCCTGCACCATCGTCGGCATCGTTTCGGGCGCGGTCGGCTATTTCCTCGTGCTCCGGGGCCAGACCTTCGCCGGCCATGCGCTCTCCCATGTCGGCTTTCCCGGGGCCACCGGCGCCGGCCTGATCGGGCTGTCGCCGTTTCTCGGCCTCACCGTGTTCACCGTCGCCGCCGGCATCGGCATCGGCCTGCTCGGCGAACGCGCGCATCGCGACGTCGCCATCGGCATCGTTTTGACGCTGTCGCTCGGCCTGGGCTTGCTGTTTCTGCATTTCTACACCGCCTTCGCCTCGCAGGCGACCAACGTGCTGTTCGGCAATGTGCTGGGCATCAGCCTGCGCACCGTTATCGTGCTTGCGGTGCTGGCGGTGGCGATCCTTGTCGCGCTTTTGCTGATCGCGCGGCCGCTGCTGTTCGCCAGCCTGCAGCCGGAACTCGCCGAAGCGCGCGGCGTGCCGCTCACTCTTGTCTCGACCCTGTTCATGGTGCTGGTCGCCGTCGCCACGTCCGAGGCGGTGCAGATCGTCGGCGTGCTGCTCGTCTTCGCGCTGATGGTGGCGCCTGCAGCCACCGCGCTCAGGCTTACCAGCGGCGTCGGAGCCGGCGTGCTGACGTCCATCGCGCTTGCCGTGATCATCGCCTGGATCAGCCTGACGCTAGCCTTCCTGACCGACTGGCCGACGAGCTTCTGGATCACGGCGCTGGGCGCGGCGGCCTATGTCGTCAGCGGCATGGTCCGGCGCCCGTCGGTCCGAGAGACTCAGAGCGCCGACGCCGGCCCCTGAGGCTTGCCCTCCGGCAGGTCGATCGGGCCGGCTGGGGTGCAAAACTGACGTGAGGGAAATACACCCAAAAAAAGTCAGGTCTACAATCCGGCTCCTGAAACGTTTCAGCCGCGAAAGACAAATTCACTCCAATCGCCTAGATCGCGACCTCTGTCGCGCCAAAGGTCCGCTCCGGAGCGGCCGGAACACCCGGAAAACCGCCATTTCAAGCGCATTTTGTAGCGGCGAATGGCTTGCGCGAGGCCGGCTGGAAAGCTGGTCGGGAGGCGCAAAAGGGACCTCCCGCGGCCATTGCGGGCGGCGTTGACAGACCGCGGTGCTGCATGCCGTATAGCAAGCCATGGGTCACGCCATGGCCGTGGCGGTTGAGACGGGGCTGGGGGGTTTCGTAACAACAGCATTGACGGCCCGGCGCCGGACGGGCGGCATGCACTCTCGAAGTGCGCCGCTCGCTCTTGGCTGACGCGCCGGCGACCCGGCAGCAGTCCTGGCCTGCGTTCTCTCGACCAGGCTCCGCAGAACGCCATCGTCTCAGCTTTTCGATCCGCATCGGTTCGAAGCGAACGAGGTGACGCCCTCTTAACCGATATTCGCTTCGCTACGTCCCCCTCCCCTGCTGGGCGAGGGGGACGCTGGCGATGAACCGCGCCGGCCGAGGTGTATCGGCACCGATCAGGCACTCCTGACGACGCGATCAAGCAAGCTTGACGACGTCGATCAAGTAAGCTTGACGACGAAGTGCTTGGTTACCGGCTCGATGATCTGCCAGGTGCCCTTGAAATCGGCTTCGACCACGAACGCATCGCCCGGACCGACCTCGACCGGCGTGCCGGCATCGGGCGTGATGATGATGCGGCCGGCGATCATGTGCACGAACTCATAGTCGGTGTAGGTGGCGTGATAAGTGCCGGGCGAGGCCCGCCAGGTGCCCGACAGCACCTTGCCGTCGGCGGTGGTGTGCTGCACGGCGGTCTGCATGGTCGGCCGGCCCGCGACAACGATCCAGCCCGGCAAGTCGCCGCCCTCGGCATGCTCGACAGCGCCGAATTTGAAAATGGTGGTGTTGGTCATGGGAGGCTCCGTTTGAATTGCATGGCTGCCGGTTGGATAGCCGATGCGTGTGACGGGGGCAACGCAAGGGCCGACCCCGGATGTCGGAGATTTGGCGAACGGCGCGCGCTAATCTCCCCCCTCGAGGGGGAGATGTCGCCGAAGGCGACAGAGGGGGTCGGTTCGACTGGACGCGGCGCCCTGCACCAGACGGAAGTTGGCGCTTCACGCGAGACGACCCCCTCTGGCCGCTTCGCGGCCATCTCCCCCTCAAGGGGGGAGATCAGCGGCGTCGCCTCCTCCAATGTTGCACTGCGTTAGATTTGTTGCATTGCGATATCGACCCATAGGGCGGAGTCTTGGTCCGACTGTCAACGGTTGCAGCGCCGTGTCCCGTTGGGCGCAAAGCTGCCGCACGTATGATCCCGGCGCGATCGTTACTCGCCGAGGCGGGGTCATGCACCAGCACGAGGTGGCAAGTCGTGTCAGCATCGTTCCGGCCCGATATCGAAGGACTGCGTGCCTTGGCGGTGGCAGGCGTGATCGCCTTTCATTTCGGCTTCACCGGCCTGCCCGGCGGCTTCACCGGCGTCGACATCTTCTTCGTCATCTCGGGCTATCTGATCACAAAACACCTGCTTGCCGAAATCACCGAGACCGGGCGGCTCAACCTGTGGCGCTTCTATGCCAGGCGCGCTCGGCGGCTGTTGCCGGCGTCGCTGTTCGTCATCCTCGCCACACTGGTGGCCGGCGCCTTCATCCTGTCGCCGGAGGAACAATCGCTCTATTCCAAAGGCGCCATGTTCGCCTCGGCCTACATGATCAATCTGTGGCTGATCCGCTGGTCGTTCGATTATTTCGCCGCCGATGCGGCCAGCAACCCGTTTGTCCATTTCTGGTCGCTGTCGGTGGAGGAGCAGTTCTATGTCGCCTGGCCGGCGCTGCTTGTGCTGGCGGCATGGCTGCGCCCCGGCAAGCGCGGCGCGATCCTGGTGATCGGCATTGCCGGCCTCGTCTCGTTCGCCGTCTGCGCGTGGCTCACCACGGTCTCGCAGCCCTGGGCCTTCTATTTCTCGCCGCTACGCGCCTGGGAGTTCGCCGCCGGCGGGCTGGCCAGCATGGTGCCGCAGCAAGTCTGGCAAAACCGCCCGCGGCTCGCCACGCCGCTGGCGTGGCTCGGCCTAGCGCTGATTGCCGGCGCCTATCTTTCCTTCAGCGACGAAACGCCCTTCCCGGGTTTCCTCGCCCTGGTGCCGGTGGCCGGCACCGTGCTGTTGCTGCTGGCAGGAGCGGCGCACGCGCAGCAGGAGAGCGCTAAGAAAAGCCCGATCGAGGCACTGGCGCTGGCGCCGCTGCAATGGGCCGGCAAACACTCCTACTCGCTCTATCTCTGGCACTGGCCGGTGATCGTCTATGCCACGATGCTGACGCCCGAGCTGTCGCCGCTTGGACGGCTGGCCTGCCTGGCGCTGACGCTGGCGCTGTCGGTCTTCACCTACCATGTCATCGAGAACCCGATCCGCCGCAATGGCTGGCTGATGGCCAGTGCGGCGCGGGCGCTGGTGCCGGCCGTCCTCCTGACCGGCACCGGCGTCGCAGCCGCCTACGCCAATGCCAGGCTTGCCGTCCACGATCTGGACCCTGAGCAGCGCAGCATTGCCGCCAGCGCCGCGCAGCCGTCCACGGCGCGCGCGGCCGGCTGTATTCTCTCCTTTGAGACGGTGACGCCGAAGGCCTGCGTGTTCGGCAACAAGGACGCCGGGCGCTCGATTGCGCTGTTCGGCGATTCGCATGCCGACCACTGGTCGACGCCGCTGATCGAGGCGGCGGCCAAGAACAATTATCGCCTCGTCACCTATCTCAAATCGTCCTGCCGTGCCTCGCGGGTGACGACCTGGAACTGGCGGCTGAAGCGCGACTACACCGAATGCGACCAGTGGCGGGAGCAATCGGTCAAGGACATTATCGCGTTGCACCCGCACATGGTGGTGATCTCGGAATTCTCGATCGGCAATGTGATGAAGGAATCGCCCGAGGAACTGAAGCACGCCGATTGGAACGAGGAGTGGAAGGCCGGCCTGCGCTGGACGCTGGCGGCATTCAGCCGGGCCGGGATCAAGGTCGCGGTAGTCCGGGACGTTCCCTACAATGGAAGTTATGCCGACAAATGCGTGGCGCGGGCGCTGTGGCGCAGGCAGGTGCCTGAAGTCTGCGACACGCCGAGGGACGCGGCGGCGAACGACGACATCGCCGCGGCCGAGCGCGACGTCGTGCGCAGCGTGCCCGGCGCCACCTATGTCGACCTGACCAGCCAGTTCTGCGACGCCCAAACCTGCCACGTGTTCATCAACGGCCAACTCGCCTTCCGCGACCGGCACCACCTGGCGACGCCATTTGCTGAATCACTGGAGCCGGTCTTGGAGAAGGCGGTGTTTTAGGGGGCGGCGAGGTAGGGGGACCTGACGGCTGACCGCTCAGTTGATGCGAGCTATGCCACAAACACATCCTCTCGATGGTGAGCGAGGTAAGCCTGCTGCGGCGGGGTGAAGGTGCTAGTGCGCCAGACGGCGGGGGCTTCGGCAAAGCCGAAACTCTGCATCACCAATTGCTCGAAACCGAGCCGCCGCAAATCAGTCTTGTCGACGCGCTGGGATATGAGGACCTGCCCGCTATCTTCAAAACTGATGAAGCCACGGTCAAAGAGGTGGTCGGCATCAGGCGTGAGGAGCAGCCCGTTCATGCCGTCCAAGCGCTCCTGCGCGGAAGCGCATAGGCGCCAAGGCTTGATGTGGCTTGCAATCAGCAACGAGGGATTGGTGACCCCTGTGAGTCGGCACGAGCGCTCCATGGCTTCGACATTGGAACGAAATTTACCTTGGCCGCGACGAGCTTGAATGACGCTCGTCTTTACAGTGTCCTCGAGTTGGAGGTCGTCTCGGATACGGCGCTCAACGACGTCCTCTAAAATTTCATTGACGACTTCGAAAGTGAGACTGTTTGCGCCACCACGCCTCAGAGCTTCGCGGTCGAAAGCTGTACCCGCGACAATGGTGTGAAACACCTCTTGCGATACGCTCGCGAGATAGGCGTTTTGACGGCCTGATCCGGAGTTTGGGTCGATGGGCGAGTATCGGGGAGGCAGAAGCGGACCCAATTCGCCAATTATGTCCGACGGGCGCACCGTCGGCAGGAGCGGCGCCCAATACACCGGGAGAAGCCAACCTTCCTCGTTCCAATTGGCTCCAGTGTTCTTGAACTCCGGTGGTTTCGGTGCTGTGAATGCAAACTCCGCTACCCGACCAATATAGCGCACGGCTTGACCGAAAAAAGACAACACGAGGTCACCAGGTGTCGCCCGACGCATATTTTTGTAGAACTCGCTGCGTGCCCCATTCTTCTGAGTTTTGGGCGACCAGAGATATTGCCCGTCGATCTCTTGGCAGGCGGTCTGACTGTGATTTACCCACCAGAATTGCGACATCGTTTTTGATTTTAATAGTTGCCGTCGGCTGGGTAAGCTCTATTCGAGACCTGTCTCGCCTACAAGCATGGAGCCGACCTTATTGCCAGGTGCGACAGGCGGCGTAACTGCATCTTTCGGCGAGACGCCAAGAAGAGCGTAGGGCGACGATAGTCGCCGCCCCCACCCCACTTGCAAATCGCCCCCCAAATGCCATCTAGATCACAGGCGCACCGCCGGTGCGCCTTAGCCACGGAGCTTTCACTTGACGCAGCGAAGCGGCAGTGCGGATTTGCCGCTGCATGGCGGGCGGGTTCCGAAATGGCTGGGCGATCGCATGACGCGGCTGGGCGCGGTGTTGTGCGAGGCGATCATCCATCACTATGGCCGCGACGAGCTGTTGCGGCGGCTGGCGCATCCGTTCTGGTTCCAGTCTTTCGGCGCCGTCATGGGCATGGACTGGCACTCCTCGGGCATCACCACCTCGGTCGTCGGCGCGCTGAAGCGCGGGCTGAACCCGATGTCGCGCGAGCTCGGCATCCATGTCTGCGGCGGGCGCGGCGCGCATTCGCGCAAGACGCCGCAGGAGCTGACCGCGATCGGCGAACGCGTCGGCATCGATGGCGCGGCACTCGCCACCGCCAGCCGCCTGGTCGCCAAAGTGGACAGTGCGGCCGTGCAGGACGGCTTCGACCTCTATCTGCACGGCTTCATCGTCACCGACGACAGCCGCTGGGTGGTGGTGCAGCAAGGCATGAACGGCGACAGCCGCCAGGCGCGGCGCTATCACTGGCTGTCGGAAGGGCTGACAAGCTTCGTCGACCAGCCGCATGCGGCGATCGAGGGCGAGCGGCAGGGCGAGATCGTCAACCTGACCGACCATCGCGCCGCGCCGTCACGTAGCGGCCAGATCGACCTGTTGAAGACCATGAGCCCGGAACGGATCCTCGACGAGCTTGCCGTGCTGGAGCCGCCGCCGAAAGCAGCGCCTGCGAAACCGGCGGCGCAGCCGATGCTGCCCAATCTGGTGATGCCGGCGCATCACGACGTGCGCGAGAGCGACATCGTCATGCACCGGCTGCATGGCAACATTTCCGCGGCAATAGAAAGCGGGCCGGCCGATTTTCCCGAGCTGCTGCTGGTGCCCGGCGTCGGCGCGCGCACGGTGCGGGCGCTGGCCATGGTGGCGGAAGTGGTGCATGGCGCGCCCTGCCGCTTCTCCGATCCGGCGCGCTTTTCGCTTGCCCATGGCGGCAAGGACCGCCACCCCTTCCCGGTGCCGCTGAAAGTCTATGACGAGACGATTGCGGTGCTGAAATCGGCCGTCGGCAAGGCCAAGCTCGGCCGCGAGGAAGAGCTCGGCGCGCTGCAGCGGCTGGATGGCGAAGCGCGGCGGCTGGAGCGCTACGTCACCGGGCCGAGCCTTAAGGAGATCGTCGCCGGCGAGTTCGACCAGTCGCACCTGCTTGGAGGGCGCAGTGTGTTCGGGTGGGAGGGGGCGGCGGAAAGCGACGACGGTTCAGACAGGGGCCGCCAGTAGCGCCTGTCCATCATGCAGAGATAGTGCGCGGCCCATAGAAACACGTGCTCGGCTTGTTTTGATAATGCTTGCAAAGACCCATTTCTCAAGTGATGCTCTGCCAGGCGAGGCTCGGCATGAAGACATTCGCATGGACATTGGTTTTCGTGCTGCTGGCGATTGGCGGCGCGATCGCCCAAACGACGCCTGAGCCTGCCATACTGGCATATACACCGCCGATGCACTTCGTCGTTGTACGCAACAGCACGCCAGGATGCGAGCCGACATGCCCGGAATGGATTTCGGCGGAAGGTCACATCGTGGCCGGCACGCCAGCTTTGCTGAAGGCTTTGCTGAAAAAACTCGGCCCCCGCAAATTGCCTTTGGCGTTGAATTCCCCGGGCGGCGAGACCGATGCGGCGATGGCGCTTGGCCATATGATCCGCGCCAGCGGGCTCGACACGATGGTTGGCAAGACGGAGTTCTCCGAATGCGCGCCAGACACAAAAGCCTGCGGGCCGGGCGACCTCCGCTTCGGCGTCGCCAACCCCGTCGGCGCAGTCTGTTCGTCAGCTTGTACGATGGTTCTTGCGGGCGGCGTACGGCGCCTGGCAGACAGCCGCGCCTTTGTCGGCATTCACCGGATCATGCTGCCGACCGCCAAGAAAATCCACGGCAAGAAGACCATCGTCCTCGTTCCGATACCCAAATGGTATGAACGCAAAGTCGACAGCTATTTCACCGAGATGGAAGCAGGTTCGTGGATCGTATCGGCCATGCAAAAAATACCCGACGACAGCATACGATACCTCGTGACATACGAACTTTTGGACCTGAATCTGATAACCGAAGCCGGTCACGGCGACACGCGCACCTCCATCGATATCTGCAAGACCACGCCGCCGGCGGGCAACTGCCGAACGGTCAGGCAATAGGAATAGCGGGCCACGTAGGTCGTCGAAGCGCCTGTTTCTCAACAGCAACCCTTCACTTTACGCGGCACCCTTCAACAGGTCTTCCGGCCGGCCCTCGACGAGCGCAGCAATATAGCTTTCCAGGCTGGTCGTGCCGCGCTCCGGGTTTTCCGGCTCCGCCGGCTTGTCCAGCGTGGCCCCGGTCATGCGGGTGTAGGACTCGGCCGCCGCTTTGGAGAAGCCGAGTTTTTCGTAGGTTTCTGTCCAGCGCTCGCGCGGCACCGTGACCACGCGCACGTTTTTGCGCAACGCCGCACTGAAGGCTGCGGCGACATCGGCGGCTGAGTAGCGCCGAGGGCCCTCGATATAGTGCGTGCCGGTCTTGTCCGTCGGCTCCAGCAGACGTCTCGCCGCGGCCTCGCCGAGATCCTGCGGCGCCACCATCGGCAGCTCGAAATCCGCCGGGAAGAAGGAGGTGATGACGCCGTCGCGCCGCGCCGTCTCCAGGGCCTGATCCCAGTTGCTCATGTAATAGGCGGCGCGGTTGATGCTTGCCGGAATGGCCTGGGCCTTCAGCTTCTGCTCGAGGCCGTAAAGGACGGTGAGATCGCCGACACCCTCGCCGGCCTGCGCGCCGTAGGTCGATTCCGCCACCAGCTTTTCGAGGCCGGAGCCCTCCAGCGCCGCCGCAATGGCGCCAACCGTCTTGCGCTCCTCGGCGTCGGTGTCGGTCGATGGATCGGCCGGCGGGTTGAGCAGAAACGCCCGCTTGCCGCGCCGCAAGACTTCACGCAGCGCCTCGACATCGAGCACATCGGCAACCGCGGCCTCCGCGCCCTGTTCAACCAACCATGCGGCCTTCGACTCGTCGCGCGTCACCACCGTGACATCCTCGCCCTGCCGCAACAGCGCCATTGCCGCCGCCGAGCCGACATGGCCGGTACCTCCAAGAATGACATGCATGGTCTCGTCCTTCCCTTGCTGATTCATGCCGGATTAATGGCTGGGGCGGCGAAGGGTTCAAAAATCGGGGGACGATGCTGACAGGAGGTGACGCCGGCTTTCCTCGCAATGCACGGCGCAGGGGTCGTTCGCATCTTGCAAAATTATGGAACGAGGTCGTGCCCAGCGAGTTATATTAGCGCAACCTTGAATAGGAGGCAGCTATGAGAAAGCTCCTGCTTGCTTCGGCTATCGCTATCACTGCGGCGGCGGCGATGATCGCTCCGGCGAATGCCGGCGGGCGCGTCGTGATCGGCATCGGCAACGGCTACTATGACGATGACTACAATGACAGCTATGGCGACTATTACGATCGCTACGCTCCTCGCCCCTACTACCAGTATAATGCCTACGATAACGGCTTCAGGTACCACAGGTATCACAGGCACCATCGCCATTGCCGCATAGAGTTGGTCAAGCATTGGCGCCATCATCACAGGATCGTCGAGGAAATTCGCGTTTGCGAACGGTGATCCGATAGGGTGAAACCGGTTCGGCCGGCATCTGCCGGCCGGCCGCTTCACCACGCGGCTGCCGGCCTTATCGCGGCTTCCGCATCAGCATCATCCCGTAATCCACGGCCAAAAGGTCGAGCCCGACCTTCAACATCTTCACCACCACATCTCGTCCCTCGCCGGTGCGCTCGGCGAGCGCCTTCACCGACTGGCCTTCGAGGCAGATTTTGCGAACCACCTCCGCCACTTCCCAGTGGGCCAGGGCGGCGACGGCGTGAGCATGAGCGCGGCCGGCGTTGAGCACGCGGTCGGGGATGCCGCCATTGATGCGGCCGCCGTCAATGCGCTCTTCCCACGGCATCGGCCGCAGCCCGTCACGCGAGGCGCGCTCGAAATCGTCGCGAAACCGCTGGCCGGCCTCACGCTGCTGGCGGGTCAGCGAGGTGATGCCGACCAGCGGATCGACATTGCGCACCCGCACGATGCCGCCGGTCGCGGTGTAGCCGTCATTGGAGACCTCGTAGACGCGCCGCGCCTCTTCGGTGCCGACGCTCAACCGCTTGCGGCCGAAGCGATCGTCCTTCAGCGCGAAATCATGGCCGATCTCGCGGCGGATGCGCACCTGCTCGGCTTCGCCCGCAGGCAATTTCGGCGGTTTGGCTTTCTGCGCGGTTTTTTTGCTCATCGGGGGATCCTTGTGGGATTGGGTTGTTGAGCCGGAAGGTTGGCGTTCCTTCGCGCCCCCTCTGCCCTGCCGGGCATCTCCCCCACTTGGGGGGAGATCGGATGTCGCGTCGGCTTTCGCCAATCACCACCGCCGTTGGAAGGCAGTGCGGGCGAGCTGCCAATCTCCCCCCGCGTGGGGGTTGAGGAGTGGTCCGCGAAGCGGACGGAAAGCCAATTGCTTGGCTTCCCGAGCGACGAACGTCCGGCAGGACAGAGGGGGGCGCTGTCCCGCCGGCTTTCGGTCATTGGTGGGGTCGTCCGGAGGCGAGGAACGGAGCCCAGCCGCTCACACCACCTCCGCCACAGGTCGGTGGAAACGCGTCTGATGATATTCGCAGTAGCTTTTCAGCGCCCTTGTGCGCAGGCCGCAGCACAGCATCTCCAATCCCGGCCGGCTGCCGGGAGGGTCTTTGTCGGGGTCTTCCTCCAGCGTCAGGTCGAGCGGCGCGCGGCAGCGGTCGAACAGGCAGTCGATGAAGCGCATGGCGGCGACATGCGGCTGACGCCCGAGCGAAGCAGGGCGCGGCGCCGACACATTGAAGCGGTAGATTTCGCCGTCCACCACCAGCCGTCCTTCGCCCGGGATCGAGGGCGCCGGACGGGCTGGCAACAGAGGCCTGGCCGATGGCTGACGGCTCGGTTTGGCGGCCGGTTTGACCGGCGCGGCCTGCTTCGAAACTCCTACTTCCCTTACGAGCTTGCTTGGCTGCGCCGGCGGATTCCTCTTGGCGGTATTCTCGTTTGCCGCAGTCTTCCCCGTCGCATTCTTCCTCGGTCGGCCGCCGGACCTGCCGCCTCTGGGGTTGGCGAAGCCGATGGTCTTCAACGCGCTGTTGCGGTGGACGATGCCGATGATGGCATTGCGCGAGACCGGACTGCCGCGCAGCGCCGTGAAGCGGACGGCGATCCCTGTGGCCGACAGGCCATCCCTCAGCCAGACGGCGATCTCCTGCAATTCGGTGTCGGTATAGGCAGTCATGTCGGTATCCATTGATTGCGCGCGCAAGGCCGAGCGCCGGCCCCGAGGGCCCACGGGAAAAATCAGAGCGGATGGTCGGTGCGGTCAGCCGATACTGGCGGCCGGCAGCGAGCCGGCGAGATGCCGCAAGGCGGCTTCGGCGGCCGCTTTGGTGAGGGCGGAAACCGCCCTGCCCGTCAGCCGGTCGAACAGGATGACGGTGCCATCTTCCGTGCGGATGCAGGAAATACCCTGCCCGCCGGAGACAGCCCTTGGCGCGCCGGCGGCGCCATGGGCTGAAGAGGTGGCCGGAGCCGGGAGAGGAGCGGCTCCGGCCGTTCCGGTCGATCGGGGGGACGACGGTTCGACCGGATCCGGGGCAGAAGCCCCGGTTTGCGTCCGGACCGGGGAGGAGGACAGCCCGGACGATGGGAGAAAGCTGAGGATGTCTGCGGAAACGCTTGCGATTTGTTCGATCATGCGCTAAGCGTACGATATGTACGAAACGTACGCAAGCGAAATCGTACACATTGGACGATAAATTTCAGGCAATTTGTACGATGCAGGAACCGAGGCACAGATTGCAGCAGGCGCGGGCGGAGGCGGGCTATGCCTCGCCGAGCGACGCCGCGCGGGCATTGCGCGACATCAACAAGAACACCCTGATCAGTCACGAGAACGGCAACCGGCCGCTGTCGCGCAAGGCGGCGGAGAAATACGGCCGCCTGTTCGGCGTCGATCCCGGCTGGCTCTTGTTCAACGGCGACGGCGGCAGCCTTTCGGGGGGCCATTTCGGCTTTGACGAGTCGGGCCGGCAGATCCCGATGCCGTCGCTGGCCACCGTCGACGTGCCCATCGTCTCATGGATCAGCGCCGGCGAACTCGGCAGCCAGGACATGGTGGTCAATCTCAGCGACTATCCGACCATCCCCACCACCGATCTGGAGCAGGGCCAATGGATTGCGCTGCGCGTCGACGGCCCGTCGATGAACAAGATCTCGCCACCGGATTCGATCATCTTCGTCAACCTCAGGGACAAGCGGCTGGTGACCAATGGCTGCTATGTCATTTCGGACGAAAGCGGCCAGGCCACCTACAAGCGCTATCGCCCCAACGAGAACCCGCCCTTCCAGCCGGCCTCCTACATGGACATCCCGCCGCCGGCGCTCGAAGGCGCCATCACCATCATCGGCCGGGTGAAGCGCTCGATGATCGATATGTGAGGGAGAAGGCGGTGAGGCGCAATCTCCCCCTCGAGGGGGAGATGGCCGGCAGGCCAGAGGGGGTCGCCGCGCGTAAGGCGCTGACGTCCTCTGTCCGCGATAGGAAGTCGCGTCAGGACGTACCGACCCCCTCTGTCGCCTTCGGCGACATCTCCCCCTCGAGGGGGGAGATTACGCTCCCAAAAACTCGTTCGTAAAATACCCCCGAAATCCGGCTTCTCCTTCAGAGCCTTGCCATCGCCATCGAGCAATATGCCGGCCCTGAAGAGGTAGGTACCGATCGCCTCGATCTTGGCCCTGTCGATGGTGCCGATGACGCCGTCCTGGCTGCGCAAGAAATGCCCGTCGACGAGCATCTTCAGCGAAGCGTGGATCAGCGCCGGGTCGGTCAGCGCATCCTTGTTGGAAGCCATCAGCAGATCGCCGGCTTCCTGCGGGTGATCGCAGGCAAATTGGTAGCCGCGCCGCGTTGCCTCGACGAAGGCCGATGCGGCCTTCGGGTTTGCCTGGAGATAGGCATTGCTGGAGGCGATCAAGGTAGTGTGCTCGTCGGGCACGCCGTAGTCGGCGTAGCGGAAGCCGCGCTGCCTGACGCCTTTCAGCTCGGCAGCGACGCCTTCCCAGGTCGAGACCTCCAGCGTGAAGTCGACCGAGCCGTTGGCCAGCGCCTCATAGGCCGAGGTGCCTAATGTCACCGTCTCGAAAACGCCCTTGCCGCCATCGTGGCGGATGATGGTCGAGATCAGCGTGTTTTCCCAGGCGCTGCCGAAGCCGCCATAGGTCAGACCGTCGAGATTCCTGGGACTCTTGATCTCGCCGCGATCCGCGTTGAAGACCAACCGGCCGGTCTCCTGCTGGACCACGGCGTAGACCGCCTTGAGATCGGCGCCGGCAGCCCGCTGGGTGAACAGGCCGACGCCGGCAATGCCGAAATCGGCGATGCGGTTGGCGACCAGCGTGCCGCCGCCAGTATCGCCATAGGGCAGGATCTCAACATCGAGCCCGACCTCGTGGTAGAACCCTTTGTCGCGGGCAACGAACAGGCCGACATGGTTGGTGTTGACCGTCCAGTCGAGCGCGACGGTGATTTTTTGCGTAGCCGCATGAGCGCGAGAGGCAAGCGGCAGTCCGGCAGCCAGCGTCAGCAGCAAAGCCTGCCGGCGTGTGAATTCGGTCATGAAAAACTCCTTTGAGCGGTCTGCGGGAACGAGGGCCGGTCAGTCCCGGGATTGAGCAGCGTGTCGAGGATGTCGGCTTCGAGCGCGGCGGCCTGGCGCGCGGCATCGCTGCCGGTGGTGCGCGGGCGCGGCAGCGGCACGGCAATCTCGCCGATGATGCGGGCCGGCCGCGCCGACATCAGATAGATGCGATCGGAGAGGTAGACGGCTTCGCGCACGTCATGGGTGATCAGCAGCGCCGTCCAGCGTTGGCGCTGCCACATGCCTTCCAGCCAGCGCTGCATACCCGCGCGGGTCAGTGCATCCAGCGCGCCAAAGGGCTCGTCGAGCAGCAGCATGTCGCGCTGCTGCACCACCGTGCGCAAAAGGGCGGCGCGCTGGCGCATGCCGCCGGAAAGCTCGGCCGGCCAGGCGCGCTCGAAACCGGCAAGGCCGAACTCAGCGAACAACGGCGCGACGCGTTCGCGCGCCGCCTTGCGGCCAAGACCCTGCACTTCCAGCCCCAGCGTCACATTGTCGATGACGCGCCGCCACGGCATCAGCGCGTCGCGCTGCGGCATGAAGGCGAAGGGGCTGCCCTGCAATGGCGCGCCGTCGAAGCGCATGTCGCCCTCGCCTTTCAGCGCGCCGGTCAGCAACTGGAACAGCGTCGACTTGCCGGCGCCGGAAGGGCCGAGGATGGAGACGAACTCGCCGGCCGCGACATGAAGCGAAATGCCGGCGAGCACCTCAAGCGCGCCGAAGTTCTTCCTGATGTCCCGGAGTTCGAGCCGCGTCATTGACGGTTCTCTTCTGCAGCTTCAACCTTGCCGTCGCGGCTTTCGCTCCCTGCATTCTCCCAAGGCATGGCGAAGCGCTGGACGAGCACCGCAATGGCGAACAAGACAAGCGTGAGCGCGGCGCTGACGGCGACCGCGGCGAGCACCAGATCGGGCCGAAAGTTGTTCTTGGCATTGAGCATGTAGATGCCCAGCCCCTTCGCCGCCCCCGCATATTCGGCGAAGATCGCGCCGACGACGGCGTAGGTGATGGAGATGCGCAGCCCGGCGAAGAAATAGGGCAGCGCCGAAGGCAGGCGCGCCAGCCAGAAGATGCGCCAGCGCCCTGCCCCCATGGTGGCGAGCATCTGCGAAATCGCCTTGCTGGTCGCGGCAAAACCCTCGACCAGCGCCACCATCATCGGGAAGAAGGTAACGAGCGCCACAAGCAAGATTTTTGGCATCAGCCCGAAGCCGAACCACAGTACGATGAGCGGCGCAATCGCGACCAGCGGCAAGGTCTGGCTGACAATCAGCAGCGGAAACAGCGCGCGGCGCAGCGGGGCCAAGAAATCGACCAGCGCCGAAAGCACGAAGGCAGCGACCAACGAGCAGGCGAAGCCTGCTGATGTGGCGCGGATGGTGGGCAGCGTGTTGTCGGCAAGGGCAGCGCGATGCTCCCAGGCCTGCTGCAGCACGCGCGACGGCGCCGGCAGCATGGTGGGCGCAGCGCCACCATAGCGGGCGTAGAGCTCCCACGCCGCGAGGAGCAGGGCGGAGGCGCAGGCGGCGGGGATGGTCTTGGCGATGGCTGCGGCTAATCTCCCCCCTCGAGGGGGAGATGTCGCCGAAGGCGACAGAGGGGGTCGTCTCGCATAGAGCGCCCACGCCTTGCCGATGCGAAAAGGACGTCGGCGCTCCACGCGCTGGGACCCCCTCTGGCCTGCCGGCCATCTCCTGCTCGAGGGGGGAGATTCGTGGGCATCGCGGTCTTCGCCAATCGCCAATGGCTCCCCTCCTCTCTGTGCTGAGGGGTCAGAGGCATCTCCTCCACGCAATGGGTCAGATAAACCAGCCACGGCAATATCCTCAAGGAACGACGCTTGAGCCGCGGCTCAGACGGCGCTCGGGCTGTTCGCCGAGATCGTGATGTCGAGGGTGACGTGGCCGGCGCCGGGGCCGAAGCGGCAGAAGGCCTCGTTGAGCGTGGCAAACACCGCACCGGCATCGCCACGCAATTTGGTGCAGAAGTTCTTTGAGCGCTCAAAGACGCCGGACTGTTTCAGGAAATCGATGCAGCCGTAGATCTCGTCCATATGGTCGCCCGTGCCCATAACGTAGAGCGAGAACTGCGCCGCCACCGGCTGGCCGGTCGACGGCGTGGCCTGGACAGCGCGGATCGCGGCGATCTTGCGCTCGTCCAGCGGAATGGCGGGGCCGCCGGTCTCGTCGGAGCGGCAGATCGGATCGTCGGGCTCGCCCGGACAGCCGCGCGAGACCGCCGCCGAAAGCACGCAGTGCTTGCCGCTTTTGGCCGCCGCGACGAACAGGTCGCGCATGGCGGGAAACAGCACCTCGGGCGGCCCGACCATAAGGGTCGAGATGTCATCGGTTTCGATCCGCAGCCGGTCGCGCCAGGGATCGAGCGCGCCGAGCGCGCCGAGGATGACGCCGACGAAATCGTCGGTCATGGGATAAAGGGAAATCTGTGCGCCTGAAAACATCGCCCGCCTCGCTCCGCTGGTATTATCCAGATCAGCTTTAGGGTCCGAAGGCTTGCCGCCCTCATCTCAGCCCCGACGATACGGAGCACCCCTGTGGATGGGCGGGTTAAAGCACCGTTCGCGGCATTGGGGAAGCCGTTTGTTGAGGCACTGCGGGAAAGTGTTTTGGGCCAGACGTGCCGGGCGCCCGGGCGTTAACAGACGACTCGTCAGTTCGTTGCGTTATAACGTTTCCACGAACTTCTTATAACTGCGTTGAAATTCAAGCTGATAAACGTAATTATAAAAACGGCAGAGACTCCGCGCAGCCCTTACGGTTTCTGGATTTCCTTATCCGCGACCCCATCCGGACTGTGCTCCTGCATCGCTCGGGCTTGCCTGTGCTGGTCCCCTCGCCCCAGCGCTACGCCATCCACAAGCTGATCGTCGCCTCGCGACGCGGGCCGAGCGCTGGCGCCAAGCGGGAGAAGGATCTCCATCAAGCGCGCCTGCTGACCCAAGCGCTCGAAGCCACGCGTCGCCAGGACGACCTTGCCTTCGCCTTCATGGAAGCGTGGGACAAGGGCGAAAACTGGCGCGAGACGATCCGGGGCGGCTTGAACCTGTTCGACGCCGCCACGAGGGAAAACAGTCACACCATCCTGGGGAAATCCCTCCGCGAAATTGGTGCGACTCCTGAAGGATTCACGATGCGGGATTAGCTGAAGCGACCGCTGCTATATTCATTTCCATCGTCCCAACCGTACGAAATTGGCTTGACGCTTATTCGTACATAAAGTACGATATCTCTTTTCGCAGAGAGGAATGTCCTTGAGCACAGCGAACCATGTTGCCTTCGCCGATCTCTCTCGGCCTTTGCTGTCACCCCCGTCGTTGCCGCCGCCTTTGTTGCCGCCGCCTTTATTGCCGCCCCCTTTGTTGCCCTTGTCATTCGATCAGTGCGAACGCCTCGCCGGGGCTTGGCGAATGGCCAGCCAAGACATCGCCGACGACATCCGCTTCATCCGCCAATATCTGAAAGTCGTTGCCGAGAAGGACGAGAGGCTGTCGACCGGCACCCTTGTTCACAGCCGCGCCTATGTCGAGGCCTGCGCCGGCTGGCTGCCACAGACTGTAACGCGCTATCTGCGCCACCTGCGCCAGATCACCGAATGCGAACTGGCCATGACAGCTGCCGGCATTCGCTTTGCGCTGTCGAGTTATGCCTGGGAGGCATGAGGGCGCCTGTCGCCAAACACAAGGAATTGCGCTGCCCGTCGCAGGCGCAATTCGTCAGGTTGAGAGGCTCGGGCGCGCCTGAACGGCGGGCGCCAAGGATGGCCCCGGCCAGCGAATTCCGGCCTTGCTTTATTTCGACTGGCCTTATTTCTGGCCTTATTTCGATTTGGCTTTGCCGGACTTTGCGGCGGCAGGCTTCGCCGCCCTTGGCTTGGCGGCTGCCTTGGCGGGCTTGGCGTCAGCTTTCTTCGCCGCCTTTTTGGGCTTGGCGACCGCGCCATCGACTTCAGCCGTGGCCTGCTCCCAGTGTTCCTGATGCGCGCCTTCAGGCCGGCCGGCCTTTTCCCAGATCTCGTGCGCGCGCTGGCGAATGCGGTCCTGTTTGTCGTCCGTCACTTAAGCCTCCGTGGTTGGGTCCGGTCGGTTGGTCCAGATTCCACGAAAACATTAGCCGAAAATTCGACCGGCGTCTTGAGTGACGAGACATCTCAGCGCGGGTCGGAAATCACCGCAACGCCGAGCAGCGCCGCTTTCTTGACGATCAGCCCGGCGAGGTCGGCATCCGAACGATCGGTGCCGGTGCGCTCCCGCAGGAGCGCGATCGCTTCCTTCATCGATAACAGCGCCGTGTTGCGCTCGGCCAGCAACTTGTCGCAACACGCCGCAACATTGGCGGAGTTCGGGGTCTCGACATGCGGCAACATGGCAATTCTCCTTTCATCATGTTCGTCATTCGGCCCTGCCGCCCTTTTGGGAAGAACGACAGGGCCGTATCACCGATGAATGGTTAGGTTGTCGAGCGTTACTCGACCACCTCGACAATCCTGCGCGTGCTGGGGTCGACCAACACGGTATGGTTGTCGACGACGGCGTATCTGTACTGAACGTCGGGAACCTCCTGCAGCTCGACAGTGTCAGGCAAGGCAGTGCCGACATTCAATTCGACGCCGAGCAAATTGACCGAGGCAAGCGGATGTTTCTTTACGTATTGGTGCACGACCGTGCGCTGTTCCGGGGTGATGATCACCTGCTGCTGTGCCGGCTGCGTGACGATGACCTCGTCGGCGGCGGCAATGCCGATACCAGCGATCATGGCGAGCCCGGCGACGGCGGGAATAAGGATGGTTTTCATCTTCGTCTCCTGTCGTTGTTGGCGAGCTCCGCCGTGTTCCCGCATGAGGCGAAAACAGCGCAGATCGAGGTGGCGGGCTCCTGGAGGCAAACGCAGCCGGTACGGTCTTGTTCCGCAAGCGGAGACTAAATTGATCGGCTTCCGGTCATGCCAGCAGAACCCGCACCCGCAAGATTCGCATTGAAGCACAATCCCTCAGGAGACCTTCGACATGGACGATGCACGGCTCCAATTCCGGTGGCGATCGCGGCCGGCGCCGGCATTGATCCGGTGACCGCGTCGTGCCCGGCCAAGACCGGAACCGACCGCCTTCGTGCCACGCCGTGAAGTTTCAAGCAAAGGTCATTGCTTCGGCGGCTGCGCAGGCACCTCGCCAGGCTTGATCACCGGCGTCTTGCCCTGATCCGGCGGCGGCTGCGTCATACCCTGGTCACCACTGGGCGGCGGCTGCAGCACGCCGCCGCAGGGACCGAGCGTGCTGGACGATTCGCCACCGCCATTGGCGGCCGGCGGCTTCTGACCATCGTCCTGAGGCTGCGCCTGGCAAGGCGCGGCAGGGCCGTGCTGGTCGCTATTGTCCTGCGCGGCCGCCGGGTCGACCAGCGCCAAGAGCAGCACGCATGGGATGAGGGGGAAAGTCTTCATGGTCCAGCTCCTCTGGATTCATCACCTTGGCAAAGCAGACTAGTCCTTGGCAAAGCAGACTGGCGGCAATTGGTTCCACTGAAGCTGGAGTGGTTGCTGGAACCTGGCAGCCGGAAGTGAGTTCCACCTTCTCGACGCTAAGCCGCCCAGAGGAGGCAATCATGGAACGAAACAGAAAACCCAATGACGAGGTCGAGGCGCCACCGAGCAAAAACGATGCCCGCGACAGGATCGCCAATGATGAAGTGGAAGCGCCGACGCCGGGTCGGCAGGATTGGGATGCGCTGCGTGGCGCAACGGTCCTGCCCGACGGAGCAGATGAGGAAAGCCTGCCGGACACCACCGGTGTCGAGAAGGAAGGCGAACTGCCCGAGGAGGATGACGACAACCCCTACCAAGACAGTGACGATGCCTTGCCCGACGACGCCGAGGAAGCCGCCATTGGTCACGACCTGGCGAGGCGCGGCGGCCCGTTCGACGACGTGTAAGGCAGCGACCGCGGACTTTCGAGAGGTTTCCCGGGACGTCCACGCCGTCACCAGTTGGACCAAGTATGAGCTGAAGGCGATGCCGGAGCATCGCGATATTTCGAAGGATCCGGCTGGCCGGATCCTTCGTTTAAGGCGCCTTGGCGGTTTGGCTTAGCCCTTGTGGTCAAGGGCTGGACGGCGACAATCTCGGCACCTTCGACAGCCGAGAAGCAGCCGAGAAGCACGAACGCGAAGCCCAATATTTCAAGCGCCGTCGAGGCCGCTCGCCTGAAATCTTCAAAGTGCGCAAGAAATCCCCGCCGCGGGCGGTGCAGACACGCTCCGGCATCGCGGCGCTGCGAACCGGGCCATCGACCGCCGGCACTTGAGTGCCGACGGGCTCTGACCTTCAATTCGACCCGGGATCGCCGAGCGCCTCGGTGACGAAGGACGCCGCGATCAGGTCGTCGGCGTCGAGGCGTAGGGAGCCTTCGACACCTCCCATGATGGCTGCGACCTTCTGGAAGGTCTGCATCTCGTGTTCAGTAACGCTGGCGTCTCGCATCCTGGCTTTCAGATCGGCGATGCGTCGGCCCAGTGAGGCCGACGTTCCGATTTCTCTTTTCGACATGGTGGCCTGCTCCTCCCCCAACCCATGCTGTGGACGTACTCAAGTCTGCCTATATATAAGGCAGCGCGAATACAGTCGCCGCAACGCGCGATATCTGGGAAGGTTCCGGCGCCAAATAGTCACGAAATAATACGTGGTGGGACTCGGGTATGTTAAGCGCCCACGCGGCGGTAGACACCGCAAACCAGCGGCTGTCCATCGGGCTGGCCAACCCGTGTCGCGGGTCGCGAACGCGGGTCGGACTTGATCGCTGCGCGAACAGTCAGCGAGAAGCCGGCACCACGCCGGACACCGAGCGCGCCGTTTCGGGCGAAAACACCACGAAAGCAAAAACCAGAACGGCAGCGGCGACGATGAGCGAGCCGCCGGCGACGATCGGTTCAAGCGCCGGGTTTCCCTGCAGCATCACATACAGCGCCGGCAGCATGATCACCAGGCCGAGTGTGTAGAGCCCGTAGTGGATCATGGCGATGCGACGCGCCGCCTTTTGCGGATTGAGCGCGTAGTAGCCGCCGAAGATGGCGCTCGTCACCCAACCGAGCAGATTGATATGCGCGTGCGCCGGAAAAGCGGCGTGGTCACCCGAGATCGCCATCTGCAGGCCGGCCGCAATCCCCAACATCAGGAACAAGATGGCAGTTTTGAAAAAGAGTTCTGAAACCCTCGGCATGTCATTTCTCCCCCTATGCGGTCTGCGACCGCGACCTGGAGAATACACCCACGCGCAGAACTTTTCCACGCCCCGGTTATGGGGCCATGCCTGCACAGCTTTTTGCACGCTGTTCGACTTTTCTGGCTGCCACAACCCGGCGCCGCCGCGCTACGGCGTCAGCAAGATGTCGGCGCCCGCTCGCTCGTCGAACACCACCGCGCAGCCGCGCCCCAGCGCCACTGCCGACAGCGCGTTGGCCACCGTCTCGTCCGGCGATACGAAATCACCGGTCAGCACTCGCAACTCCTCTACCGCCCTGGCCATTGACACGCAGTGCCCGGCAACGCGATCGCTCGTGCAGGCGTCAACGACGCTGACGAGGTCGATCATCTCGAACTGGCCCATACCGGCCTCCACAAAAACAGCGTCCCGTCGCGGATATGAACGCTGAGGCTAGAGACAATGTTCCGCAGGTACCGATGCCCAGGCGGAGCACTCGACAGCCCGACCTTGGAACGGACCGGCCGGCGGCAACCGCTTCGCTTGACAATAGGCCCTGTTTGTTCTCTATTTGTTCGGCATAAACGCCTATCACAACAGACGCGGCTAATGCTGCAACGCCGCAAAGGGAACGGTCGGGATGGAGCCCACCATCCTGCATGCGGATCTCGACGCCTTCTACGCCTCGGTCGAGCAGTTGCTCGACCCGGCGCTCAGGGGCAAGCCGATCGCCGTCGGCGGCGGCGTCGTGCTTGCCGCCTCCTACGAAGCCAGGGTTTTCGGCGTGCGCGGCGGCATGCCCGGACGACGCGCGCGCGAGCTTTGCCCCGGACTGATCTTCGTCGGCGGCCATTTCGCCGACTATCAGCGGCTGGGCGACGCCGCCATCAAGGTGCTCGACGATTTCACGCCGCTGGTCGAGCGGATTTCCATCGATGAAGCCTTTGCCGATGTCGTCGGCTGCACGCATCTGTTCGGGCCGCCGGCCGAGATCGCCGCCACGGTGCGTCGGCGCGTCCGGGCAGAGCTCGGCCTGCCGATCTCGATCGGCGTGGCGCGCACCAAGCATCTGGCCAAGATCGCCTCGCAGGTGGCCAAGCCCGACGGGCTGGTGGTGGTCGATCCGGACACCGAACTTGCCTTCCTGCATGATCTGCCGGTCGGGCTGATGTGGGGCGTCGGCCCGGCGACCAGAGCGCGGCTGGCCGAGATCGGCATCGAGACCATCGGCCAGTTGGCAAAGACGCATGGTGGGGCGCTGCGAAGATTGCTCGGGCCCGCCGCCGGCGAAAAGCTGTCGTCGCTGGCATGGAACCGCGACCCGCGAAAGCTCGAAACCCACAGGCGGTCGCATTCCGCCGGCGCGCAGTCGGCGCTTGGCAGACGGCCGGCCGAGGCGCGTATCTTCGGACCCGTCCTGCTGCATCTGGCAGACCGGGTCGCCAGCCGGCTCAGGGCGAAATCACGGCCCGGGCGCACGGTGACGGTGCGCGTGCGTTTCGCCGATCTGCACGCTGTCACACGCTCGCTGACGCTCGAGCAGCCGATTTCGGCAACCGCGATGCTGGCCGAAATCGCCGGGGAGCTGGTGCGCGGCGTGCTGGCCGCCAACCCTCGGGAGAAGACCATCTCGCTGCTGGCGATCTCGGTGTCGCAGCTGGAAGAAAGTGCCGAGCTGCAGCTGGAGCTGCCGCTCGGGCTTGCCGATGAAAAGCAGCGGCCCGGCAGCAGGCAAGGCCTGGCGCGCTTTGGCGCCGACCGCGCCATCGACAAGATCCGCCAGCGCTTTGGCAGAGAGGCTGTCGGCTATGGCGCCGTGGCGCTGGAAGCCCGGCGCTCGGTTCCCGATGCCTTCCGCGAACTGGCGGAAAAGGAGCTTTGAGCACCGCCGCGACGGCCAGGCCAATGCTTACGCCGCACCCGAAGATAGTGCTGCATTTCCGGTCTGCCTGAGCAGGCCGACCAGCCAGGCCAAGCCCGCATCCATCAGCGCAACCTTCGGCACGATGCTGTTGATGTTGAAGTGGCCGAGCCGGATGGGCGCATCAACGCCGACGACACCGAAACGGCCGCCATACATGGCGAGGAACCGGCGCGGATAGGCCGATATCAGATCAGTCTGAGCAAGCACGGCCAGTCCGAACATAAAGTTGGGGACAGTCAGCGCGACGCGACGCGACAGGCCGCGTTCAGCCAGCACCCTGTCGACAAACCCGTTCGGATCGCCATTGTTCGAGACGACCATATGCTGCACGCTGCAATAGGCGTCGAGGCACGGATCGCCGGCGAAGCGGTGGCCGGCGCGCATGGCGACGACGAAATCCTCCTCATAGAGCTTGTCGACGGTGAAGCGTGCCGGCAG
This sequence comes from Mesorhizobium sp. C264A, assembly GCF_040324515.1. NCBI lineage: Bacteria > Pseudomonadati > Pseudomonadota > Alphaproteobacteria > Hyphomicrobiales > Phyllobacteriaceae > Mesorhizobium > Mesorhizobium sp. C264A. The sequence goes on from NZ_JAMYVY010000001.1 coordinate 2,872,068, forward strand.
GCCGTCGAACGGAATCACCGCGACATCCATGGCGCGCGCTTCGAGTTCGGCGACACAGTCGCTCCAGGCAGTAGTGGGCGACGGTTCACCTTGGCGCGGCAGCAGTTGCCGGATGCCGATGTCGATGCCGGGGGCCAAAAAGCGGATCTGGTCGAGCAGCGGCGGCAGGAGCACGGACGACACCGCATCCGGCGCACCGATGGTGAAGCGGCGCGTCGAGCGGGCCGGATCGAACGGCTCGGCGCTGGCGATCACCCGGCGCACCCGCGCCAGGATCTCGGCCACCGGTTCGGCAAGCTCCGTTGCCCGGTCGGTGGGCACGACGCCGCGCGGCGTCTTCAGGAACAACGGATCGCCAAGCAGCTTGCGCAGCCGGCCAAGGCCATGGCTGACCGCCGAGGCCGACAGGTTTAGCCGCTCCGCCGAGCGACCGACATGCCGCTCCTCCATGATGGCCTGGAACAAGACCAGCAAATTGAGATCGGCGCGCGCCAGGTCAATTTTGTTCAGCATATTCCTGAAATCATATCACTGGATTCAGCAGAGTAAAGTTGCGAATGCCTTCTTCGACGCGAAGACGGTGGTGCCGGTTTCGTCGGCACTCATTCAGAGAGGAGCAAATCCATGCCAAACTTTCCCAATTCGGTTCTGGTCACCGGCGCCTCCGGCGCCCAAGGGTCGGCCATTGTCAGCGCTTGCCGCGCCGCCGGCGCCACGGTGCGTGTCCTGTTACGCAAGGGCTCGCCCGATCCGTTCGGCGATGGGGTCAACATCGTGCGCGGTGATCTCGCCGACCCCGGCCGACTGGCCCTCGCCTGCCTCGGCGTCGATGCGGTGGCGCTGACCCTGCCCGTCGATGCAAGCCCTGAAGAGATTCTGCGCTACGGCCGCAACATTGCGGATGCGGCGCAGCAAGGCGGCGTCAAGCTTCTGGTGTTCAACACCAGCGGCCATGTGTCGGGCCATTCCGGCACGGTGATGGACGCCAAGGCCGAACTCATCGACTACATCAAGACGTTCGGCCCGCCATCCATCGTCCTCAAGCCGACGCTGGCCATGAGCAATATCGCGGCGCCCTGGAGCGCGCCGGCGATCATGCATCAGGGCGTCCTCGCCTATCCGCTGCCGGCCAACTTCCAGACCTCCTGGATCTCCTGGCAGGATATGGCGGCCTACGTGGTCGAAGCGCTGCGGCATCCGGAGCTTGCCGGTGCCAGCTTCGACATTGGCGGGCCGCAGGCGCTGACCGGACCGGAGATGGCCGTCATCCTGTCAGGCATTGTCGGCCGCGAAGTCAGCTATTATCCGGTGCCGCTGGCGGACTTCGCCGCCGCGCTCGAAACCATGCTCGGCAAGGACGCCGCCGAACAGACTGCCGCCAGCTATGCCTGGATCCGCAGCCAGAAGCAGACCGTGCTTGCCGTCGATCTCGGCCAGACGACCCGTCTGCTGCCGGTGAAGCCGACCTCATTCGCCGAATGGGCAAGAGCGCTGGACTGGGCGGCACTGGCCGGCGATGCGAAGGCGGCCTGACAATGGACGCCATCGCAACCGTCGAACCGGGCGGCCTCGCCGCCCGGAAGAATGTGCCGGATGCCGCTGCCGCCGTGGTCGGCTTCTGGTGGCAGGCAGGACCTGCCGCGTGGTTCGCCAAGGATGCGGCCTTCGACCGCGAGTTTCGCGATCGCTTCCTGCGGCTGCATGAGGCCGCAGCGCGCGGCGACTGCGATGGCTGGATGGCGACGCCCTACGGGGCTCTGGCGCTGATCCTGCTGCTCGACCAGTTCCCGCGCAACGCCTTTCGCGACACGCCGCGCATGTATGCCAGCGACGCGAAGGCCCGCGCGATCGCTACTGAGGCGATCGATGCCGGGTTCCAGCGGATGGTCGATCCCTCGCTGCGGCTGTTCTTCGGGCTGCCCTTCGCGCATTCCGAAGCGATTGCCGACCAGGACCGCTCGGTGGCGCTGTCGCGCGACATCGGCCCGTCCGACCTGAAGCGGGCCGAACATCACCGCGACATCATCCGCCGTTTCGGACGTTTTCCGCACCGCAACCCGATCCTCGGTCGCGCCATGCACGCCCAAGAACAACGCTTTCTCGATGAAGGTGGATTTGCGGGTTAGAGCATGATTCCAAAAAGCGGGTCCGGTTGTTGGAAAAGATCATGCTCCAACAAAGGGTTAGATCATGATGAGATTGCAACCAAATCTCATCATGATCTAGTGCATCGGGACCGAGAAAACCCGGGGCGGGACGACGGCGCCGCGAAGGTTGACAGTGCCGATCCGTCTGGCATTATCGCGTAAGCTTGGAGGATTCACTATGAAGAAAACCTATTCGAAGCCTGTTCTGGTCAAAAAAGGCAAGCTTTCGCAGGTTACGGCGCTCGCCAATGGAGCGGGTTCCGGCCCGATCGAGTGAAGTCGTTGAGTCGGACTGTCGCCTGATCTGGCGGCCTCGCCTGACACTGGAGATGCGGCATGAAGAAGACCTATTCGAAGCCGGTGCTGGTCAAGAAGGGCAAGCTCTCGCAGGTTACAGCCGACAATGGTAACGGCTCCGGGCCGGTCGCCGTCTAGCAGCCGATTATCCGACGCCTCGTGCCGTCTGGCCGGGAACGGGGCTTTGGGTGCCCGACGTGGAGAGTGGAAAATGAGGAAGACCTATTCCAAGCCAGTGCTGGTAAAAAAGGGCAAGCTCTCGCAGATCACCGCGAACGGCGCTTCTGCTCCTATTCCGGGCTAAACTCGTTCCCCGGTAGATCGAGATCCTCCTGGCAGAGTCGGGCGGCTTGATCGTTTCCGGAGCATGATCTCCCGCAGGCGGCGGGACCGTTCAGCGCACAACCACCAGATCGTCGAGCACTAGCTGCCAATAGTGGCTCGTGGAGAGGCGTACGCGCGTCACCGCCGCCAGCATCGGCGCATAGTGGACGGGCGCCAGTGCCGACAGGACGATCGTGTCGCTGGCGATCAGCCGGTCGCCAAGCCAGCTCTCGACCAGTGCGGTTTCGCCTTCGGACTTCAACCATGCCGCTGTCAGCATCACGGAATGGAACCCGAACGGTTTGTCGCTCGAGAATTCGGCCGGGTGTCCGCTGCTCGTATAGCAGACATGGTCTCCCGAGATATTGCCGTTGACGTAGCCTTCGCTGCCTTCGGTATGATCGCGCGCCAGTGCGTTCAGGTTGAACCAGGTCAACCCGGCATAACCGGACGGCACCTTGCGCAGGCCGCGCGTCGTGACATCGTCGAAACCGATGGCCTGCAAGGACGCGGCGCTGTCGACAGCCGCGTTCTCGGGCGACAGCAGGCCGAGCTCGGTCGGGTAGGCGGACAAGGCCAGTCGTCGTTCCATGCCATCGCCGGTGACTTCGATCGCGTCGGCGTCATCGGGCAGATCGAGACGGAAGCCAGCCCCAGCACTTAGCGGATGCACCGCCACCTCTTGCCCTTTCGCCATCACCGAGATGCTCGCCGAAGCACCGTCCGCTACGCGGCCGCTGAGCCGGCGTATCGCAAACAGGCCGACCGGCTGCAGCATTGCTTCCGAGGCCAGCCCGGTGGGCGAGCCCGGCAGCGGCCGGAGGTGCTGCGACTGGACCTCGTTGGCGCTGCTGGAGCGCCAGCCGGGCGGAACCGACACGGTGAAGCGGTAGCTGCCCGGCACATGGATGGGCGCGGCCCGACGTTTCGCCGACGCCAGGAAATTGGCAAAGCCGCCGCGGTTGCTCCGCGCCGCGGCGACGAAGCGGCCGTCGCCATCATGCAGTCTGACCATGATGCCGGCCATCGGGCGGTCGCCGAGCCCGTAGCGGCCGTCGCGATCGGCATCGAAATAGACAAAGGACGAATGATTGAGCTTGCCGTGGTTGCCCGACCAGTCCCGGCGCACGGCGTAGTCGTTGGCCGGATCTTCACGAAGCCGGGCTCTGAGACGAGACCGCGCCAGCCGCCAGGCGAGAGCCGCAACGACAGCGGCGAACCCGACAAGGAGTATTGCCTTGATCACGGACGGCTCAAGCAATGCTGTCGGCCCTGCTCATCTGGATCTCCTGCACATACATCGATCCATATATCGATGCTGCAGGCGCTTGAGCAACCGGACACGGGACCGGCGGACATGGCGTCGGCCTCATATACCCATCTCGGGCAACTATTCCGGCGACGGCACCGGCGGCTTGGTGGTCAGCGCGGCGCCGAAGGCGGCGACGACCACGGCGGCGACGCCCGCGCACTGCAGCGGGCTCAGGGTCTCGTGCAGGAACAGGAAGCCGGCCAGCGCGCCCAGCGCCGGCTCCAGACAAGTCAGCGTGCCGTAGAGCCTGGCCGGCATCCGGGTCAGCGCCACCATCTCCAGCCAGAACGGCAAGGCGCTGGAGAACAGCCCGACCAGCAGCGCGCTGACCAGGATCGCGGGTGCGATCAGGCCGGTACCCGCCTCGGCTAGGCCGAACGGCAGGGCGAGAGCAGCGGCAATGACCAGCCCGTAAGCCGTGGTCTGGCTGCCAAGCTCGGCGCCCGCCTTTTGCGCAAAGACGATGTAGAGCGCCCAGCAGCCGCCGGCGGCCAGCGCCAGCATCACGCCGATCGGGTCGAGTGCACTGCCGGAGTGGATGAAGGGCGACAACAGCAATATGCCGGCAACGGCCAGCACCACCCAGACGAAGTCGGTGGCGCGCCGCGACGACAGCGTCGCCACGAGCAGCGGGCCGCAGAATTCGAGCGCCACCGCGACGCCGAGCGGAATTCTGGCGAGCGCTGCATAAAACAGCAGGTTCAGCGCCGCGAGGTTGACGCCGTAGGCGATGAGCCAGGGCAGCACGGCGCGCGACGGCCGCACCCGCCACGGCCTCAGCACCGCCGCCAGCATCAGCGCCCCCACGACCAGCCGCAGCGCCGTGGTGCCATTGGCGCCGATCAGTGGAAACAGGCCCTTGGCGAAGGTGGCGCCGATCTGGATCGACACCATGGCGCCAAGCAACGCGCCGATCGGCAAGCCCTTCGCTTCAGCTGCGGCAATCTGCGTCGACGTCAATTCCAGTCCCTCCGCGGTGCGCCGCAGCGTTGGCCCGAGATATGGATAATAGGCCTGGCTGTCGTGTGGCACGGGCAGACTGTTGATGGGGCAAGACGTGGAAGGCGAACGCCGACGCATTTCCTCTCCCCCGTCGATCGGGGGAGAGGTGTCGAGCGAAGCTCGACGGAGTGGGGGTCGACCGTCCATCACATCCGCCCGATTGCCTGCTTGCCGGAGGCGGCGACCGTGGGTTTCATGAGCGCCTTCCCCCACTCCGTCGCCGCTTCGCGGCGCCACCTCTCCCCTCCGGAGGGAGAGGAAAAGAGGCTAGCTCGCCAGCCGATACACCAGGCTCACACGTCCATCCGAAAGCGCCTCGGCCTTGCGCAGTTCCAGTCCGTGCCGGGCGTGCACCGTGCCGAACAGCGCCTTGCCGTCGCCGGCGAGCAGCGGATAGACAATGAGCCGCATTTCATCCACTAGCCCCGCCTCGATCAGGCTGGCGGTGAGGCGGGCGCCGCCCATGAGGTAGATGTCCTTGCCGGGCTCGCGCTTCAGCGCCGCGATGTCGTCGAGGCTGCGCAGCAAGCGCGTGGAGGCCCAGGCTGCCGTCGTCATGGTGTTCGACAACACATAGTGCGGGGTTTTCGCGGCAAAGCGCGCCCATTCGAGTTCGGCCGGGTCGACCAGTCTGCCGGTCATCGGCAATGGCTGGTCCGGCTCGTTCTGTTGGATCGCGCTCCAGTAGCGCTCATAACCGGCATACATGACGCCGCCGAGCAGGCAGGCGTCGATCTCAGGCATCAGGCCGTATTCCTCCGACCAGTTGTCGACCCAGTCGGCGAAGCCTTCGGGGCCTTCGATCTTGCCGTCGATGGAGATCTTCATTCCGGTGATCAATTTACGCATGACTTCCTCCTTCGGGCTTGCGGGATGCAAGCACGTTGCCTGGTTTCACTTCCGCTGACGCGCCGCGGTGTCTGGCGAAGGCGCGTGTTTCGCCGGCCCTTGCGCCGGCATCCGGCGCAAGGGATCGATGGTGCCCGGTTGGACCGGGCGATGCGTTAGGTCAGGTCAGGCCGGCAGGCGCCGGTCGTATTCCGCCACGATACGGCTAAAGCTGTCCCAGAACGGTTCGGGCTTCTCGGCCGCCACGCGGGCAACCAAGAGGTCGAGATGCACGTGCCAGCCGGCGGCATGCATCATCAGGCTCGAGCGGTCCGGCAGGCGGCGGTGGACCAGGGTGAGCAGGACGTCGTCGCCGCGCTGCGCCAATTCGAAGGTGACATTGCCGCTGCCGTTCCAGGTGATGGTGAGCTTGCGCGGCGGGTCGCACTCGACGATCTGGTTGTGCATCCGCTGCTCGCCGCCACTGAAACTGGCCGGCCTGTCGCCGGGCGGGTCGGTCAGTTCGTCGTTGCGCCAGACCAGCTCGAAGGAAGAGCCTTCCTCCATCTCCATGTCGCCGGCCGCCAGCCATTGGCGGCGCAGGTCGCTCTGCGTCAGATATTCCCAGACGCGCTCCCTGGTTCCGGGCAAAAGCCGTTCGATCCTCAAAGTGGCCGGCTGGATCAGCTGGGCGTAGCCGTCGAAGCTGTTCATCTGGTTCATCGGTCGTCTCCCTCGGATGATGTTGGCCTGGATGTGTCTGGCTTGGGTGATTCCGGCTTGGATGGTTCTGGATTTGCCGGTGCCGGCGTTGACGGCGTCGTCGACGTTTTGCGCCCCGCCTCCTCGCGCATAAGCTGTTCGAGGACATCGAGGCGGCTGTTCCAGAAACGCGCGTATTGGCCGAGCCACTGATAGGCGGTCGCCAGCGGGCGGGCCTCGAGGCGGCAGACATGGGTGCGCCCGCGCACTTCGCGCCGGATCAGCCCGGCATGCTCCAGCGCCTTGATGTGCTTGGAGGCGGCGGCCAGCGACATGGCGAAGGGCTGCGCCAACTCGCTCACCGTACGCTCGCCGCCGGCGAGGTGGTTAAGCATGTTCCGGCGCGTGGCGTCGCCGAGGGCGTGAAAAACCTGGTCCATCTGGGGCGTCTCTAATTCAACCATGTAGTTGAATATAGAGGCGAGATTTTAGATAGTCAACTAGTTGGTTGAATGTTTTTTGGGGAGAGGCGCTGGCCCCCTACCTCCCCCTTGTGGGCATAGGCGCTAAGATAGCTTTGGCATGGACTGAAATTTGCGCTTTCGTGGTGGTTCGCGCCAGCGATATCGCAAGGCATGGAGATTGTGGCGCAGGGCCGCCAAGGAAGGTTGAGTAAAGATGGTCGCGATCAGAGAGGCGACGATCTGGCGGGTTGCGCGCCACAGTAGCGGGCGCCCGTCGCTCAAGGGGGAGAGACACCCAACTCCTGCGAGAGGGGTTCGGTCACGAGCGCGATGAGGAAGTGGGCAAGGATCCAAGGCCTTGCGATCCTTGGGTCTTTGGCGGGAGGAGAGCGCAGCCCGATCAGGCTCTTCAGGCGCTTGAAGGCGAGTTCGATGCGCCAGCGCATGCGGTAGAGCTTGAGGACCGTATCGGCGGGAAACTCCTCCCGGTCAAGCGAGGTCACAAGCAGGACGAAGCCGGCCGCAATCAGCGTCTGCGGTTGAACCTTGTTGCCCTTGGCCCTGGCTTCCTTGTTGATTTTGCGCCGCGCTTCTTGTGCCGCGGCCTCGGATTTGCGCAAGGCGATCAGGCGCATCTTCACAGGCTCGCCCTTCTTGAGTGCCAGCCGGGCAGGCGTTTCGCAGACTTCCTCCCGGCAGTTCTCCAGGTAGCCGATGAGATCGAACGCCCTGCCGTTGGCGTCGAGCCATCGCGCGTTTTTCCACGACGCGCGCACAACAACATCGCCGCCTTGCGCCATCACCTTGGCGATCCGCTCGGCCTGCAGATAGGCGCGGTCACCGATGCGGATCTCGCCCGGCACCACCGGCACGCGGTCGATCAACTCGGCCTCGCTCTGGTCGGTGATCTCGATGAAGTCGAACTGCTCGCGCTCAAGCTCGAAGGCGCAGTGCATGCGCCAAAGACCATTGTTCTTCTTCTCATACGCACCGGCCTTGGCAACCGCTGTCGCATCGAGGATGCGAACCAGTCGGCCTTTGGCCAAACCTGCATCCTCGCGCTTCAAAAGGTGCCCAATCAACTGCTGCAGCCATGGTCCTGCATTGCGCAGCCGGCCAAGCAACGCCACGTCCGAAATGTCGGCTATCCCGCTCGCCGCCGCCCAAGCCACGACGCCCCGCATGCCAACCTTGCCAAGGCAGTAAGCCAGTGTCAGGCGCAACAGGTCGCTCGCCGACCTGACGCCGCGCGGGCGCAGGAACGCCTTCGTCTCGCGGGCACTTGCTGCGATCAACTCTTCGCCGCCCAGAAGCTCAATCGTCTCGGCCCAGCCGTCATCAACAAGCGATTCGTGTGTCATCGCAGTGTAGAATCACACCCGATTCCGCAGGGCAATACCTATCTTAGCGCCTATGCCCTTGTGGGGAGGTCGGACCGTAGGTCCGGGCGGGGGTACTAGCGCTGACCGTGGGGGATGTGGATTTCCTCTTCCCTCACGAAAGTCTGGGAGAGGAACCCAAGATGGCGGAAGTCCGCGCAGACCCCCACCCCGATCCGCTTTGCGGATCGACCCTCCCCACAAGGGGGAGGGTAACCTCACCCAGCCATGGCCAGCGGCACTGCGCTCTTGTTGGGGATCTGGATGTCGATCTCCAGCGTCGACATGGTCTCGCCGCGGTCCATCGAGACTTGCAGATAGTCCTGGTCGATCTGCACATGCTTGGCGATCACCGCCATGATCTCCTCGCGCAGGATGGAGACGAGATCGGGCTGGCTGCGGTTGCGGCGCTCATAGGCGAGAAGCACTTGCAGCCGTTCGCGCGCCACCGGCGCGCTGGTGCGCCGCTTGAAGATGTCGAGCAGGTTCATGCCGCCCTCCTTCCCAAAAGACGATCGAGGAAGCCCTTGCGCTCGAAGGGCACGATGACCGGCAGCTGTTCGCCCTCGAGGCGCTTGGCCGCGTCGATGTAAGCCTTGGCGGCGGCGTTCAGCGGCTCCGACAGCGTCACCGGCGAACCGAGGTTGGAGGCGCGCAGCACATCCTGGCTTTCCGGAATGATGCCCAGCAGCGGCACCGACAGTATCTCCAGCACATCGTCGATCGACAGCATTTCCCCCCGCGCGGCGCGTCCCGCATCGTAGCGCGTGACCAGCACATGCTTGGCGATCTGCTCGCCCTCCTCGGCCCGCAAGGTGCGGGAATCAAGCAGGCCGATGATGCGATCGGAATCGCGCACCGACGACACTTCCGGATTGGTGACGATGACCGCCTCGTCGGCAAAGCGCATGGCGAGTTGCGCGCCGCGCTCGATGCCAGCCGGGCTGTCGCAGAAGACATAGTCGAACACCGAGCGCAGCTTGCCGATGACCTCGGCCACGCCCTCCTCGGTCAGCGCATCCTTGTCGCGCGTCTGCGAGGCCGGCAGCAGGAACAAAGTCTCGACCCGCTTGTCGCGGATCAGCGCCTGCGACAGCTTTGCCGAGCCCTGGATGACGTTGACGAGGTCGAACACCACGCGCCGTTCGGCGCCCATGATCAAATCGAGGTTGCGCAGGCCGACATCGAAATCGACCAGCGCCACCTTCTTGCCGGTCTTGGCAACCGCCGCCCCCAGAGCCGCGGTAGAGGTTGTCTTGCCGACGCCCCCCTTGCCCGAGGTGACCACCACTACCTTGCCCATCAATAAAGCCTCCGTTGTTGTTCGTTATGTCGTTGTCGGGCGAGACGCATTAGCTGAAAGGGGCGATGCGCAGCATGCCGTTGTCGAGAAATGCCTGCACAGGCTTGCCCCGGACTGACGGGTCCATCTCCTCGGCCGTGCAATACCAGCCATCCACCGAGAGAAGTTCGGCTTCGTTCCTGCGGCAGAAGACACGCGCCGCCGTGTTGCCTTGAGCGCCTGCCGAAGCGCGGCCGCGCAGCGTGCCATAGACGTGGATCGAGCCGGTGGCGACGATCTCGGAGCCGGAGGCGACGGAGCCCAGCACGATGACATCGCCATGCGGATGGAAGATCAGCTGGCCCGAACGGATCGGCGAGCGGATCATCAACGTGCCGGCGTCGAGTGCGGCAATTTTGGCGTCTTTCGGCTGCGCCTTGGCATCGCTCGCCGGTTTCAAGTCGCCCGCCTTCAAATCGCCGGCCTCTGCCTTGATGCCACCGGTCGCCTTCATGTCGCTTACGGCAGTGGCGTCCTCCCTGCCCGCCTTGCGGCTCGGCTGCAGCAGACCGTCGGTGGTCGCCTCCTTGGCGCCGACCAGCACCGGCGGCAGATGCGCGCCAAGCTCAGTGCCGCCGTCAAGCTCGATGGCATAGATGCGGATGCCGCGCTGGCCGAGAAGATCGACCAGCGCTTCGATGGCCACGACATCGGGCTTGAGCACGTTCAGGTCGAGCACCACCGGGCGCCCGGCAAAATAGCCCGGCGAGTTGCCGACCCAGCGATCGAGGCTCTCCAGCCAAACATCCAAAGGCGCCTCCGGCGTCAGCGTGAAGGCGACGAAGGAGCGGGCGCGAAAGCGAATGGATTTGGCCTCGAGGGGAGCGGCAAAGGTCACGGCGGGCGATTCCTTACTGAGAGGTAAACGCTACCGGTGGTATGGTTAATGAAAGGTTAACGAGGGCGCATTGCAAAGGGCAGCTTTTGATCAGACAGTGATACCCCGCGACTATACGCTTCGTATGTAGTTGCGAAGGGCAACCAGTTCCTCCGGTAACAAGTCCGGCCGTCGCTTCCAGACAGCAGTCACTGCTCGCTCCCCTGCATCCTCATCGGCGATACCAAACTCGGGAAGAACCAAGCGAAATACCTCTTTGCCTTCGCAAACCCTCCAAATGTCTCCGTCCATCCGTTTACGCCCATAGATTTTGGCGCGAGCAACGATATGCGTATTGAGGGCCAATATCTCTTCTTCTCCGAGGCCGCCGTGAACCCGTGCAATCTCTTCGGATCGAACTTCTAAATCACCAAAGTCTTCCCATGTCAGACGATGAACGAGCTCTCGAACATCCTTGGACGGCACCGGAAACCCGCGAAATTTTCCGATCAGTCCTAGCCGCATCGAAAATCCATGAACCTGCACGCCGGTCCGCCGCAGCAACCAAGGTCGGTTCAACCGTTCTCGGGTCACCACCATTCATTGACAAGAAGTCTTTCAACGTGGGCGGGTGAACAAAGAAGTTTTCGATCTCATGCACGCCCAAGACGAAGAGTCCTCGTTCTGAAAGTTCATCCTGCTCCTGTTTTGGCCGCCAATCCTGATCGACTACGCCCCCAATTCGGATCATTTGCCCTGATGCGATAGCAAGATCTCTCAACTCCTCAATTCGCCGAACCACGTCGTTGCAAGATCCGGCCTCCATGAAGCGGACATGAGGAGGTATTTCGCAGAGAAGTCTAAACCTCTCCCTCTCTCCGATTTCCTCCTCTCCCTCAATAAGAATGAAGGCCAGATTGGAGATGGAAAATGCTGGTGAGCCGATTGCCCGCGAAAGCGTTGCGACGACCGGATGTTGGTTAAGCGGCGCAGCTTCGGTCACCTGTCGGGATTGCTCGTCCCGCTGCAGGATAACCGTAGCATCCTGCCCTGTTACCTCCACAACCTCCAACGAATGCGTGGCAAACCAAATCTGCCCTTCCTCAACGCTATCTTTTAGAAAGCCGATCCAAGCCCTTAGTAAATCATTGTTTAGGTGAAGCTCTGGCTCATCGACTAACAACAGGCCTTTCTTAAGGCCGAAACGTTCTACCTGACCAACAAGAAAGGCGATCTCGCGTTCGCCGCCACTCAATTGATCGAAATTCAGTGGTATCCCCGTTGAGTCGAATTTGATGCTTCTTGTCAGAGGATCAATTCCGATAAACATCAGGTGAGGTAAAACTTTTTGGACTGCATTCCTATAGCTAGCAAATTGATCTACGAATATCGGATCGTTCACTCCAGCTTGTCGCGCAGCACGGATCTCTTGTACGTGCCTATTATTCCCCTGATTCTCTCTGCCAACTAGAAATCTAAACCACTCTTCATAGAGGTTTCGCGTTATCCGAAAGGAACTCTGCTTATTCGTAGATTCTCCCCAATCTCTACCGAATACTTCAGCCAGTTGGTGCGCCTCGACTTGGAATTTAGGATATGCGCGATCGGCGTCGAGAGAAAGATAGTGAACTGACGCGCTCTGCTTAATTAGGTGAACGACAAGACCGGCAAAACTGCCGGATCGTTCACAAGTCACGCCTCCAGCTATCAGCTTGTAGCCTTGCTCTGCGTCGCGGCCGACAACCAGAGTGCGATCCCAGGTCCGATAATCCTGCTGCATTTCGTTCGGAAAAGCCCCTGCCGTATCGAGGTCAGCAATTGTCTTAAGTGCAATAAAAAAAGTTACCTCAAAAGTAGCATCTTCGTTGAAGGGGTTGCCGCGCGCGCTCTCCGCTCCAGGCGAGAGCCCGATGTTTTGAACGCACGCCGAGATCAGTTCGAGCAATAGGCTCTTACCGGTTCCGTTGCCGCCAACTACGCAGACAACCGGCGCGTCGTCGGGAAGACTGAACTCTACCCCTTCGAAATGACGCCAATGTCCGATCTTGACCCGTTGAACGCGCAAATCTTCCCTGCTTTATGGCTCGCTAATTTTTGGGATTTGGCGGCGGATTGGCCAGCAAAGCTGCACGTTGGTTATCGACCTGTTAGATTCTGCATGATCCGCACTACCGCGGCGGCCGCGAGCGTAACAGCTAGAATATAAGTTGTGAACAGAAGAAGCCATGTACCTAATATCTGGTTTCTTGGCCAGATACTGTCCGTATTGCCAGTGAAATCGGCAATCAAAAGACTACAATTCAGCTGAGGATTCTTGGCGACGTATTCCGTTGCAGCGGGCAAATAGGCCCAACCCGCAGCCATGCGTTCGCCGGCAAATGGACAACTTAGTTGAGCAGACATGATGAAATACGCGACGGCGACAGCGACCACGAGCCCCACCATCCAACCCAAACGCGTCCGATGCTCGGGCTCTTTTCCTGCCGTCGCGCTTGACACGCCCACCGCAACAATCACCGTTGCTACGAAAAAAATGAAAACAGGCTGCTGTCCAGCATCGCGCCAGAGTGTAGGAGGATCCGCAACCATTTTCGCGATGACGCTGATCACGACAGCCGCAACGGCGGTAACAGCATTCCATCCGGATTTGAATTTTTCAGTTACATCTTTGATACCCATTTAAGGAACCAAGAAAGTCACGGTGTTGCTACCTTGACCGAATATGCCAACGCTGACCTCTTGCCGTTGAACGATCTTGCCATTCCACATTGCGGTCATCTCGTAACGACCTGGAGGAAGCGATCCACTACTTGGACTGGTAGGGTTGTTAAATCGGAACATAGGATCGTCACCTGCCAAATGCCTGGGGCTGAACCCAACAAAATATCCGTTTACCTCTTTGCCTTTCTTTACCGTTCTGACTTCAATTGCAACTTCACTATACGATGATGGATTAAACAATACAGCATTGTTTATATAATTTGCTTTTATAGATAAATCGTCCTCGACGTCTTCCATTAAAATCGATGAAAAATCACTATCCGGCTCCGCCGCAGCCGCCTTTAGAAGCAGCCTATTGTGATTCATGCTTCTTTGGAATGACTCCGTTGGAACACCGACCTTCTCAAAACTACTCGAAATAAAGGTCCAATTTTCAGATATTTTTCCAGCCGCATTCGCCACAAAAGGGGTCTTTGCTTCTTTTAGCACTGTCAGGGAATCGGCAGGATAAGACCATGAGAAACCATCTTCAGCGCTAGCACTTGCTGCTAAGGGAATACATATCAAAGCCGCAAGGCAAATTGGTCGCAAATGTTGCATGTGGACACCCCCCCCCAAACGGAGACAAGATAGCTCCCAAAGATGCCGGAAGACCACAAAAATCCACGGAGGATCACGGGCGTCCTCTGGTATTGAGCCAAGGACACGAATCACGTGCGAAATAGTGAGACCACTCGTCGCTTGAGGTGTGCTCTTCTTCCCGTTGGTGACTTTCACGGCCAAGTCATCCTCCCTAGATGTTTGATCCCAGGCTTTGATGGCGCATACTTTTCGTCCGAATCAAAGGATGCGCTATGGGCCAGGTTCTCATGGGAGCGCCACGACGACAGAGGCGATCCGTCGAGCGATACAGCATAGTCAAGAGAGCCTGAGGGCGCTGGCGAAGCGCTACGGCATCAATCAGAAGACGGTTAGGAAGTGGAGGAACCGGACGTCGGCCGCCGATCTTCCGACTGGCCCCAGAGATCCGAAGTCGACAGTGCTATCGACTGAGGAAGAGGCGGTCATCGTCGCCTTTCGGCGTTATACGCTGCTGCCACTGGACGATTGCCTCTATGCTCTCCAACCGACGATCCCGCATCTGTCGCGGTCATCCTTGCATCGCTGCCTGCAGCGTCACGGGATAGGCAGGTTGCCGGATGTCGAGGGCGACAAGCCGGCAAGGAAGAAGTTCAAGGCCTATCCAATCGGCTACTTCCATATCGACGTCGCCGAGGTCCGAACCGAGCAGGGCAAGCTGCATATGTTCGTGGCCATAGATCGGACCTCGAAGTTCGCTTTCGTCGAGCTGCACGAGAAGGCAACGACAGCGGTCTCCGCCGATTTCCTGCGCCATCTTCTTGATGCTGTCCCTTTACAAGATCCACACAGTGCTTACCGACAACGGCATTCAGTTCACGACCCCAGGTGCCGGCGGCTCGGCCGTTCCGCTGATCAAGGAAGCCATGGCGGCGGGAGAAATCATATGGGCGCACGCCTTCGAACATACTTGCGCCAAGGCCGATATCGACCACCGAACGACAAAGCCAAGGCACCCATGGACCAACGGCCAGGTCGAACGCATGAACCGCACGATCAAGGATGCGACCGTCAAACGCTTCTACTACGAGAGCCATGACCAACTGCGCCAGCATCTCGCCGATTTCGTCTTAGCCTATAATTTCGGCCGTCGACTGAAGACCCTCAAGGGCCTCACGCCCTTTGAATACATCTGCAAAATCTGGACAAAAGAGCCCGAACGATTCAGGCTCGATCCAACCCATCAAACCTTGGGACTAAACACCTAGATCGTAAATCAAGGCCCCGACCGAATGTTCCTGCTCAAGACTTCGCCCTTTGCTCCCCTGTCACCCCCGTTGCGGCCTGCTCCACCGCTGCCCTGTCCGTGCCCAGCCTGTCGATCAGCTCCTGCGCCTCGTCGCCCGATATACCGGTGCGCACGGCGAGTTCCTCGACGGTCAGGATGTCAGTGCTGGCGATCTCGCGCGGCAGGGCGTCGTCGGCGGTTAGCGGCAGCGCCGCCTCGCGGTCGATTTCGGCCTCGGCCCGGTGCCAGTGGTGCTCGGGGTCGCCAGTGCCTTCGCGCTCCCAGATCTGGTAGGCGCGCTGCTGTATCTTGTGATGCCGGTCGTCTTCCATGGTGGTTCTCCCTGGGCTTTGAGGACGATCCGAACGACCCCCAGAAATCGCGCGGTCGCAATCGTTCGCGGCGCCCTTCGCGCTGGCTATTCGCATTGCCGTCTCGGCCCGCCGGAATATGGCTGGTAGCTGTTGTCTTCCGGACGGTAGGAGCGATAGCGGCTGAAGCAGGAGGCGACATGGTCCGGTTCGCCGCCGGCAGCCGCGTAGGCGCCCGCGCCCTCGACGTAGCTTGCCTCTCGCGGCGCGACGCGGTCGGCGGCGAGATAGGGCGATACGCAGGTGCGCTGCTGTCCGCTATAGGACATGTAGCTGTTGTCGTCGGGATCGTAGGAGCGGTATCGGCTGGCGCACCAGGCGAGATGCGGCGGCGGCAGTTCGGTCCGCGCGATGGCGCCGGTGACTGTGGGATCGGGCTGCTGCCTGGCCGGGTCCTGAGCTGGCTCCTTGGCGGCGATGTCGGCAGGCGCGGACTGCTCGGGCGGCACACGTTCGAAGTCCTGCGCCGTCTTGTCCACCGGCCGCGCTTTCCGGGTCCACAGTTCCGCCACGCTGACGGTGGGCCTTGCCTCCCGCACAGGCTTGGCGGCAAGCAGCCAGGCTGCGAAAACCAGCCCGCTGCCGAACACCGCAAGGGTCAGCACGAAGCCGCCGACCAGTCCCAAAATCGCTTTCACTCGACACTCCTTGTGTCCCTGCCAATAAAATGCGGGACATCACGGCTTGTTCCAGAAAAGCAGGCGCGAGGGACCTAAGTCTGACCGACCGACAACCGGCAGCTCGCCGAGAACCGGGTGCGGCGCGATTTTTTTCGACGGTGAAAAATCAAGGGAGCGGTCGAGCAGCCATTGGGCCACGTCGCAGCCGCTATTCCGCCGCCTCGGCATAGTGCTGAGGGACATAGTTGAGGATCGGGCCGAGCCAGCGCTCGACATCGGCCAGCGGCATGGCTTTGCGGCGGGCATAGTCCTCGACCTGGTCGCGCTCGACTTTGGCGACGCCGAAATAATAGCTTTCGGGATGGGCGAGATAGATGCCGGAGACCGAGGAGCCCGGCCACATCGCATAGCTCTCGGTCAGGCTGACGCCGGCATTGCGCTCGCCGTCGAGCAGCCGGAACAAGGTCGCCTTCTCGGTATGATCGGGCTGCGCGGGATAGCCGGGCGCCGGGCGGATGCCGCGATAAGGCTCGCCGACCAGTTCGTCCGGCGCCAGCGTCTCGTCGGCGGCGTAACCCCAGAATTCCTTGCGCACCTTATCGTGCATGCGCTCGGCGAACGCTTCGGCGAAACGGTCGGCCAGCGCCTTGACCATGATCGAGGAATAATCGTCATTGGCGCGCTCGAAGCGCTCTGATATCGCCACCTCCTCGATCCCCGCGGTGACGATGAAGCCGCCGATATAGTCCGGCTTGCCGCTGTCGGCCGGTGCGACGAAATCCGACAGCGCGACATTGGCCTTGCTGTCGCGCTTGATCAGCTGCTGGCGCAGCGTGAAGAAAGTGGCAAGCTCCTGCGAGCGCGCCTCATCCGTGAACAGCCTGATGTCGTCGCCGACGGCATTGGACGGCCAGAAGCCGATGACGCCGCGCGGCGCGAACCATTTTTCCGCGATGATTTTTGTCAGCATCGCCTGCGCATCCTCGAAAAGCTGGCGTGCCGCCGGTCCCTGCTTCTCGTCGTCGAGGATCTTGGGGTAACGCCCTTTCAACTCCCAGGTCTGGAAGAACGGCGTCCAGTCGATGTAGCGCGCGAGCTCCGTCAGGTCCCAGTTGCCGAAAACTTTGACGCCGGTGAAGGACGGCTTCGGCGGCTCATAGGTCGACCAGTCCACCTTGTGCGCATTGGCCCTGGCCTTGGCCAGCGGCAGCCGCTGCTTGTCGGCCTCGGAGCGGGCATGCGCGTCGGCGACCTTTTTGTACTCGGCCCGCACTGTGTCGACGTAGCCGCCCTTGGTCTCGTTCGACAGCAAGGATGACACGACGCCGACGGCGCGGCTGGCGTCATTGACATAGACCGTCTGTCCCTTGGAATAGCGCGGGTGGATCTTCACCGCCGTGTGCACGCGGCTGGTCGTGGCGCCGCCGATCAGCAGCGGAATGTCAAACCCTTCACGCTCCATCTCGGCGGCCATGTGCACCATCTCGTCCAGCGACGGGGTGATCAGGCCGGACAGGCCGATGATGTCGACATTTTGCTCGCGAGCCGTCTGCAGGATCTTCGCCGCCGGCACCATGACGCCGAGATCGATGATCTCGTAATTGTTGCAGGCCAGAACGACGCCGACGATGTTCTTGCCGATGTCGTGGACATCGCCCTTTACAGTCGCCATCAGGATTTTGCCGGCTGTTTGGCGCTCGCCATTGTCGATGCCATTGGCGGCGTTGGCCAGTTTTTCGGCCTCCATGTGCGGCAGCAATCCGGCCACCGCCTGCTTCATCACGCGCGCCGACTTCACCACTTGCGGCAGAAACATCTTTCCAGCGCCGAACAGATCGCCGACGACATTCATGCCGGCCATCAGCGGGCCTTCGATGACATGCAGAGGCCGCTCGGCCGCAAGCCGCGCCTCTTCGGTGTCGGCGTCGATGAATTCGGTGATGCCGTTGACCAGCGCATGCGAAATCCGCTGCTCGACTGTCCAGTCGCGCCAGGCGAGATCGCGCTCCCTGGCTTCCTTGCCGGCCGTGCCCTTGAAACGCTCGGCGATCTCCAGCATGCGTTCGGTGGCGGTGCCGCCAGCCCTGGGCGCGCGGTTGAGCACGACGTCCTCGCACGCTTCGCGCAGCTCCGGCTCGATCGTGTCGTAGACGGCCAGCTGACCGGCATTGACGATGCCCATATCCATGCCGCGCTGGATGGCATGGTAGAGGAACACCGCGTGCATCGCCTCGCGCACCGGCTCGTTGCCGCGGAAGGAGAAGGACAGGTTCGAGACGCCGCCCGAGATATGCACATGCGGCAGCGTGGCGGTGATCTCGCCGGTGGCCTCGATGAAGTCGACGCCGTAATTGTCGTGCTCCTCTATGCCGGTGGCGACCGCGAAGACATTGGGGTCGAAGACGATGTCTTCGGGCGGGAAGCCGGCCTGTTCGGTGAGCAGCTTGTAGGCGCGGGTGCAGATCTCGACCTTGCGCGCCCTGGTGTCGGCCTGGCCGGCCTCGTCGAAGGCCATGACGACCACCGCGGCGCCATAGGCGCGCACCAGTTTCGCGTGATGGAGGAAGGCTTCCTCGCCTTCCTTAATCGAGATGGAGTTGACCAGTGGCTTGCCCTGCACGCATTTCAGCCCGGCCTCGATGATCTCCCATTTCGAGGAGTCGACCATCACCGGAACACGGGCGATGTCGGGTTCGGCGGCGATCAAATTGAGGTACTCGACCATCGCCTTTTTCGAATCGATCAGGCCTTCATCCATGTTGATGTCGATGATCTGTGCGCCATTGGCGACCTGGTCGCGCGCCACGTCGAGCGCCGGGACATAGTCGCCCGCCGTGATCAGCTTTCGGAACTTGGCCGAGCCGGTGACGTTGGTGCGTTCGCCGACATTGACGAAGGGAATCTCATCAGTCAGCGTGAACGGCTCCAGCCCGGACAGGCGCATCTTGCGCTCGATCTCGGGGATGGCGCGTGGCGGATATTTCTTGACAGCCTCGGCGATGGCGCGGATGTGGTCCGGCGTCGAGCCACAGCAGCCGCCGACGACGTTGACGAGCCCTTCCCGCGCAAAATCCTCGATCTGCGCGGCCATGAAGTCCGGGCTCTCGTCATAGCGGCCGAATTCATTGGGCAGGCCGGCATTCGGATACGCGCAGACGAAGGTGTCGGCGGCGCCTGAAATTTCGGCCAGATGCGCGCGCATCGCATTGGCGCCGAGCGCGCAGTTGAGGCCGATGGTGAAGGGGCTCGCATGGCGCACCGAATGCCAGAAGGCGGTCGGCGTCTGGCCCGACAGCGTGCGGCCGGAGAGATCGGTGATGGTGCCCGAAATCATCACCGGCAGGCGCACGCCCTTTTCGAGGAAAATCTCGTTGCAGGCAAAGATCGCCGCCTTGGCGTTCAGCGTATCGAAGATGGTCTCGATGAGAATGATGTCGGCGCCACCGTCGACCAGGCCGCGCAACTGCTCGCCATAAGCCAGGCGCAATTCATCGAAGGTCACCGCGCGGTAGCCGGGATTGTTGACGTCGGGGGACATCGAGGCGGTGCGGTTGGTCGGCCCGAGCGCGCCGGCGACGAAGCGCCGCTTGCCGTCTTCCTGCTGTGCCCTCGCCGCTGCCCGACGCACCAGTCGCGCGCCGTCCCGGTTCAGCGCGTAGACGGCATCCTCCATGCCGTAGTCCGCCTGGGCGATGGAGGTCGAGGAGAAGGTGTTGGTCTCGAGGATATCGGCGCCAGCGATGGCGTATTGATAATGGATTTCCTCGATCGCCTTCGGCTGCGTCAGGATCAAGAGGTCGTTGTTGCCCTGCTGGTGGCAGGTGCAGCCGGCAAAAGCCTCGCCACGGAAATGCTCCTCGTCGAAACCGAGACCCTGGATCTGCGTGCCCATGGCGCCGTCGAGGATGAGGATGCGCTCGCGTGCCGCTGCCGTCAGCGCCGCAAGCACTTCGGACCCATCGGGCTTTGCCGCGACGGGGCCGAACAATGCGTCCAGCGATGCAGAATTCTGCGACATTTTTTATCCTTGAGGCGACAACCATCACATAAGGATATCTTTATGTCAACATACGGAATGCAGGCGAACGCGTCGTGGCGAGAGTTTGGTGCGATGGTCATCCCGATCGACAATGTGACGGCGGCGGTCATCGTCGCCGCTGCGCCCTGCCTACACCACGACGTCCCGATACAGCCTCACCTCGCCATCCTGGCCGCGGATGCGCCAGTCCTGCTCTTCCCGCCCCTCGACATGGCATGGCCCGAGCGGCACCTTGCCGCCGCCTTCCGGCAGGTCCAGCACATAGACGGGATTGCAGATGCCCGACAGGCGGGCGCGCAACGCACCGGCCAGCGCCTGTCCCTGCGCAATCGTGGTGCGCCTGTGCGCCATGCCGCGCGCGAGGTCGCCATGGTGCAGGTAATAGGGTTTGACGCCGAGCCGGTACATCAGTTCGCGGCAGAGTTCCTCCAGCACCTCGACCGTGTCGTTGACGCCCTTGAGCAGGACACTCTGGTTGAGCAGCACGAAGCCTGCCTGGCGCATGACGCGGCAGGCCAATTCGGTGGCCGGCGTGATCTCCCGCGCATGGTTGAAATGGGTGACGACGGTGACCATCAGCCGGCCCTGCAAGGCGCCAACCAGCCCCGGCGTGATGCGCGCGGGCAGCACGACAGGCACGCGTGTGTGGATACGCAGCAGCCTCACATGCGCGATCGTCTCGATACGGGCGCGGATTTCGGCCAGCGCCTTGTCCGGCAGCGAAAGCGGATCGCCGCCGGTCAGGATCACTTCGCGGATTTCGGTATGGCCTTCGATATAGGCAAAAGCCTCTTCGAGCGCTTCTCGCGTATAGCCGCGGCCGATCGAGGTCAGGGATTCCTTGCGGAAGCAGAAACGGCAATAGACCGCGCATTGGTAGGTCGCAAACAACAGCACCCGGTCGGCGTGGCGGTGCGTCAGTCGCGGCACCGGACTGAAGGCATGGTCGGCGATCGGATCGTCGAGCTCGCCTTCCGTTTCCGTCAGCTCATCCGGCGATGGAATGACCTGGGCGCGGATCGGATCGGCGGGATCGTTCCAGTCGATCAGGTCGAGATAGGTTTTGGGGGCACGCACCTTGTGGCGTACGGCCGCCTCCTGCGCCGCCGCGCGCTCGGCGGGTGACAGCGGCAGGGAGGCGAGATCGCGGACGTGGCGCACGCCCGCGCGGATGTCGTTTTGCCAGGCGGTGTCGGCATCGCGTCCTTCGTCGGCGATGGCCGCGTCATCGAAAGTTGAGTCTGGGGTCATTGGGGCCTCGGGGCAATTCTGGCGGTGCTATCGGCCGGATGGACGGTTCGGTCAACTCCAGTGGCTCAGCGCGGATTGTCGCTGCGCTGCGGTCCTTCGCATCCCCCGACTATCGCCGTAATCGACCAGCGCAGCAATTTCAGGCAATCTCACCGATAAGGCGCTCCAAGGGGAGATGGGCGCCGCCTAGGGAGGATCGCCATGAGCAAAATGCCGCGCTATGAGGATGCCGTTCAGCGCTTTCGCATCGAAGATGAGATCGCGCGGTTGTATGGCAACCCTGGAACCGGCATCAATACCTATGTCGAATGCTGCGGCCGCTACACCGGAGAAGACCGGCTGGCGCTGCGCGCGATCTCGGCCGGCGGCGAGCTTCGCGAATTCAGCTTCGACGATCTCGCCGACATGTCGGGGCGCGCCGCCAATGTGCTCAAGGCCGCCGGCGTCGGTGCCGGCGATGTCGTCGCCGGCATGCTGCCGCGCGTCCCCGAACTGGTGGCGCTGATCCTCGGGACGTGGCGCATCGGCGCGGTCTACCAGCCGCTGTTCACCGCCTTCGGTCCGAAAGCCATCGAGCACCGCCTCGGCTATAGCGGCGCCAAGATCGTGGTGACCAACCCGGCCAATCGCGGCAAGCTCGACGAGGTCGAGACATCAGCGCAAATCGCCACCATCCTTGGCAATGGCGATGTGCTGCCTGCAGGCGACATCGATTTCCGCGCCGCGCTTGGCACCGCGTCGCCCGACTGCCAGCCGGTGATGCGCAAGGGCGACGATTTGTTCATGATGATGTCGACGTCGGGAACGACCGGCCTGCCCAAGGGCGTCCCGGTGCCGCTTCGCGCCCTGCTCGCCTTCGGCGCCTATATGCGCGACGCGATCGGCTTGCTGCCCGACGACATCTTCTGGAACATCGCGGACCCCGGCTGGGCCTACGGCCTCTATTACGCCATCACCGGCCCGTTGCAGCTCGGCATCGCCACGACCTTCCATGAAGGCGCCTTCAACGCCAAGAGCACTTACGACATCATCGAGCGGCTCGGCGTCACCAGCCTTGCCGGCTCGCCGACCGCCTATCGCCTGCTGATGGCGGAAGGCGCGGAAGCTGCGGCCCGAGTCAAAGGCAGACTGCGCGTGGTGAGCAGCGCCGGCGAGCCGCTCAACCCGGAAGTCATCCGCTGGTTCGACGCAAATCTCGCCGCGCCCATTCACGACCACTACGGCCAGACCGAGAACGGCATGATGGTCAACAACCATCATGGGCTCTCGCATGTCGTTCGCGCGGGCTCGGCCGGCTTCGCCATGCCCGGATATCGCATGGTGGTACTGGACGAGGCCGGCAACGAGCTCGGCCCCAACCAGCCCGGCATCCTCGCCGTCGACATCGCGAAGTCGCCGCTGCGCTGGTTCGACGGCTATCACCAAGCCGAGACGCCGGCGACCACGGGCGGCTACTACCGCACCGGCGACACGGTGGAGTACGAGCCGGACGGTTCGGTTTCCTTCATCGGCCGCGCCGACGATGTCATCACCTCGGCCGGTTATCGCATCGGCCCGTTCGACGTCGAAAGCGCGTTGATCGAGCATCCGGCGGTCAACGAGGCGGCTGTCGTCGGCGTGCCCGATCCGCAGCGCACCGAGATCGTCAAGGCCTTCGTCGTTCTGGCGCCGGCTTACAAGGGCAACCCCGACCTCGCCGAAGAGCTTGCCCAGCATGTGAAGAAACGGCTCTCCGCGCACGCCTACCCGCGCGAGGTCGAGTTCATCACCGAACTGCCGAAGACCCCAAGCGGCAAGATCCAGCGCTTCCTGCTGAGGAAGGCGGAGGTGGAGAAGCGCAAGGCGTGATTAGGCGCCAATCTCCCCCTCGAGGGGGAGATGTCGCCGAAGGCGACAGAGGGGGTCGTTGCGCGTGAAGCGCTAACGTCGTCTCGCGCTGCAAAAGGAGTCAGCGCTTCACGCGCGGCGACCCCCTCTGGCCTGCCGGCCATCTCCTCCCTCAAGGGGGCAGCTCCAACGCCGTCTTTTTTCAGCCCGATGTTGTCATGTATCCTTGGAATCGAACGTAGAGCAGGGTTTATATCATGCGGTGGGTCTGGACGTTTCTGTTTGCGCTGGTGAGCAGCGTGGCTTTCGCGGCCTCGCCGGAGGACGACTATGTCGCCGCGCGTGACAAGGCGATGGCTGATATCGCGGCGCTGAACAGCGCGAACGCGGCAATCGAGACCATCGACGCTGAGAACGAGAAGGCGCTGGCCGACCTCCAGCAGCGTCTTGCCGGCATTATCGGGCCGCTGGCGGTCAAGGACTTTCCGCCAACCGGCACAATCAATATCGAAAGCCTCAGCGACTCCGATATCGGCTATGGCATGCTCGATGGGCTGCGATACACCAAGGGCGACGACGGGCCCAGCCTGGTGGCAACGACGCGAGGGCTGCTGGAGCGCTGGCTCCAGTCCAGAACCGCCGAGACCGACGAAAGTTTCAAACTGCCCGCCGGCATCGATGAGGCGCTTAAGCTGGATGCCTTCTATACCCAGGCGATCAACAGCGACGCCGCCTTCGAGGGAACGCTCGACTTTCCATTGAAGAAACCCGAAGGCGCCGACATCGCCTTCGCACGGCTCGGCGGCTGGACGCAGGACGTCGGGCCGATCTATGAGCAGGAAGTCATCGTTACGCTCGTCAAAGGCAACAGCGTGAGAATTGTCGCAGCGCCGGCAGCCCCTGCCGTTCCGAAGATCGCCGCTTGCGACGCCGTGTGGGCTGCTGCGGACGCCGCCGCGCAGAAATTCCAGGAGGCCTACCAGGCATCGGACCTGAAGGACGAAAAAGCGTTCGATTCCTCCAACGCCGCCTGGGACAAGGGCGACAGCGACTACCGGGCCTGCATGGCGGAGCGCCTGCCGGCTGACCCGGCTTTCCCGGCGCTGCTCGCCCAGGCGCAGGCGCTGGCCGATCAAATGGCTGGGAAGTAAGCCTCCCGCAAGGGCCCGCGCGGCAAGATAAGGCGGCTTGTTGCAATCTGAGGCGAATATGACTTCGCCGCTGGGTTGCAGAACTCTGCAACCTGGCGTCCTACTTTCGGACACTCATTCAGATTTCGGCTGGACCCTGGCAGCCAAAAGCTTACCGTTTGTTCTCGGATTCGTCTCGAAGCTCAAACTTAAGCTTTAGCTACTATGGTCGACCGAAGGACTACTGTCCTGGAAAGGTCTTCGGATCGAGTTGGCAGGTGCAATGCTCAATTCCGGCCGGTTGAAACGGGCCGTTTTTTCTTCCGCCAACTTGCCGGCGGCGATTGCCTTTGTCGTGCTTCTCGTCTGCGCCCTGGTTGCCGACCAGAGGAACAGAGAGGTCTCCGATCAGCTGGCGCGCGCCGACGTCCTCGCCAAGGTCAACATCATACGCGCCAAGCTCGAAGGCAACATAGGCGGCAATCTCCAGCTGGTTCAGGGTCTCGTTTCGACAATCGTTACCGAGCCCTATATGGGCCAGCAAAGATTTGGGGCACTCGCCCGTAATTTGTTCGAGCAAAAATCGCAGTTGCGCGATATTGCCGGCGCCCCCGACCTCGTCATCGCGCTGATATATCCGCTGGAAGGCAATGAAAAAGCCATCGGGCTGGACTACCGCAAGAGCGATACGCAACGCACGGCCGCGCTTCGCGCCCGTGACCAGCGCGCGCTGGTGCTCGCCGGGCCGGTCAAACTGGCGCAAGGCGGACGTGGCTTCATCGGCCGTATCCCGGTCTTCGTGCCGACGGCGGGTGGCGGCGACCGTTTCTGGGGTATCGTCTCGGCCGTGATCGATGTCGATCGGCTCTACGCTGCCAGCGGACTGACCGACCCTGATCTGGATATCGATGTGGCGCTTATCGGCAAGGATGCGCTCGGCGGCGGCGGGGAACTGTTCTTCGGCGGCGATAATGTCGTGTCCGGCAATCCGGTGATGGCAGAGGTGCAATTGCCTTCAGGCTCCTGGCAAATTTCAGCCATACCGAAGGGCGGTTGGCCGACCGCTCCGAAAAATGAGTGGCTGTTGCGTCTGCTCATGGCGCTTGCCGGCGCGCTGGTGGTGCTGCCGATCCTCGTGGCAGGACGTCTTTTCGGTGAGCGGCAGAAAAATGACGCCGAGTTGAGGCGCCTGTCCCGGCGGCTGGAGCTGGCGTTGGAAGCCTCTGCTATAGGCGTGTGGGAGCACGATACCGTCAGCAACGAACTCGTATGGGACGACCGCATCAACGAAATCTATGGCAAACCCGCCGGCGGCAAGACCCGTAGCTATGACGACTGGGCCTTGGCGATCCATCCCGAAGACTTCGAACGGGCTAAAGCAGATTTCGATTCGGCTGTTGCAACACAAGGCCCCTACTCTTCGCAGTATCGGCTCCTGCGGCCGGACGGCACCATTCGCCATGTGCGCACCCGCGCCAGTTTCTTCCGGGACATCGACGGCACGCCAAAAATGATCGGCGCCGAATGGGATGTGACAGGCGACGTGCTGCTCAACGAGAATCTCATGCGTGAACGTCGCCTTTCAGAATCGAAAAATGCCGAACTGAACCTGGCCAAAGCCCGCATCGAGCATGTCGCGATGCATGATTCGCTGACCGGTCTGCCCAACCGTCGGTATCTGGACGAGATGCTTGCCGAAAACCGCGAAGCCGACGGCCGTGCGGCGTTGCTGCATCTCGACCTTGACCGGTTCAAGCAGATCAACGACACGCTCGGCCATGCAGCGGGCGATGCTTTGCTGGTGCATGCTTCGAAAGTCATCAAGGCCAGCGTCGGCAGTGCCGATTTCGTTGCGCGCATCGGCGGCGACGAGTTTGTCGTGCTGAGCCATGGACGCGACGACAAGGAACTCGCCGCGCTGGCCGACCACATTATCGATGCGATGCGCCAGCCGGTCGACTATCTGGGTCACCAGTGCCGGTTCGGCGTCAGCATCGGCATTGCGGCCAATAGCGGCGTCGATGCAAGGCAGTTGCTTGTCAATGCCGATCTGGCGCTGTACCGGGCGAAAGGCCGCGGCCGCAACCGCTACGAGTTTTTCAACGAAGAGCTGCAGAGCGAGATCGTGCGGACCAAGCAGACCGCCGACGAGATTCTGGGCGGGCTCGAGCGGAACGAATTCGTCGTCTACTATCAGCCGCAGTTCGACGCCAAGACGCTGGAGATCGTCGGCGTCGAGGCGCTCTCGCGTTGGGATCACCCGCAACGCGGCATGCTGACCCCCGACGCCTACATCAAGTTGGCTGAAGAACTCAATGTCGTGGCGCTTATCGACCGCACCGTCCTGGAGCAGGCGCTCGATAATTTCGAGCGTTGGTCGCGCAGCCACCTCAACATCCCGCGCGTCTCGGTCAACGTTTCCGCACGGCGCCTGGAAGACAGGGACCTGATCAAGGGTTTGCGCAAGCTTCCGATCAAGGAAGGGACCGTGTCGTTCGAACTGGTGGAGTCGATTTTCCTCGACGAAAACGACGAGCTGGTCAGCTGGAACATCGAACACATCAAGGGGCTCGGCATCGACGTCGAGATCGACGATTTCGGCACCGGGCATGCCTCGATCGTCTCGCTGTTGAAGTTGCGGCCCCGTCGCCTCAAGATCGACCGCCAGCTGGTCACCCCCATCACCAGCTCAACCGCACAGCGGCAGCTTGTGTCGTCCATCATCGACATCGGCAAGTCGCTCGGGATCGAAGTGATCGCCGAGGGCGTCGAGACGATGGAGCACGCGCGCATCCTGAAAGAGCTTGGCTGCGACATCCTGCAAGGCTTCCTGTTCGGCTACCCGATGGATGCCAAAGCCTTCAAGGCCTTCGCGCAGTCGCGCAAATGGCTGGCGGCGAGCTGACAAATCCTGGCTTTGCCGGACGCAAATGCGGACGCAGGACCTGCGTCAGGTCCGCAGCCCCGGCGCCTCGTGCCCGGTCCTCTCCACATATTCGGTATAGCCGCCGCCATAGGTGTGGATGCCTTCTGGCGTCAGTTCCAGCACGCGGTTGGAGAGTGCGGCCAGGAAATGGCGGTCGTGCGAGACGAACAGCATGGTGCCTTCGTATTGCGACAGCGCCGTGATCAGCATCTCCTTTGTGGCGATGTCCAAATGGTTGGTCGGCTCGTCCAGCACCAGCAGGTTGGGCGGGTCGAACAGCATCAGCGCCATTACCAGGCGCGCCTTTTCGCCGCCCGACAGCACCCGGCATTTCTTCTCGATCTCGTCGCCGGAAAAGCCGAAGCAGCCGGCGAGTGCCCTGAGCGGCGCCTGGCCGGCTTGCGGAAACGCGTCCTCCAGCGTCTGGAACACGGTGCGTTCGCCCTCCAACACCTCCATGGCGTGCTGGGCGAAATAGCCCATTTTCACACTCGGCCCCCGAGCAACTGTGCCGGCATCCGGGTCAGACGCGCCGGCCACCAGCTTCAGCAGTGTCGACTTGCCGGCGCCGTTGACGCCCATGATGCACCAGCGCTCGCGGCGGCGGACCTGGAAGTCCAGCCCCTCATAGATCGAGCGGCTGCCATAGCCCTTGTGGACGTTCTTCAGCGTCACGACATCCTCGCCGCAGCGCGGCGCCGGCTGAAAATCGAAATTCACGATCTGACGGCGCTTGGGCGGCTCGACACGATCGATCTTGTCGAGCTTCTTCACCCGGCTCTGCACCTGGGCGGCGTGTGACGCCCGCGCCTTGAAGCGCTCGATGAAAGCGATCTCCTTGGCCAGCATGGCCTGCTGGCGCTCGAACTGCGCCTGCTGCTGCTTGTCGGCGATCGCCCGCTGCTGCTGGTAGAATTCGTAATTGCCGGAATAGGCGGTGAGCGAACCGGCGTCGATCTCGACCACCTTGTTGACGATGCGGTTCATGAACTCGCGGTCATGCGAGGTCATCAGCAGCGCGCCCTCATAACCTTTCAGGAACTGCTCCAGCCAGATCAGGCTTTCGAGATCGAGATGGTTGGACGGTTCGTCGAGCAGCATGACATCGGGCCGCATCAACAGGATGCGGGCCAGCGCCACGCGCATCTTCCAGCCGCCGGACAGTTTGCCGACATCGCCGTCCATCATTTCCTGGCTGAAGCCCAGGCCGTCCAGCACTTCGCGGGCGCGGCCATCGAGCGCATAGCCGTCGAGTTCCTCGAAACGGTGCTGCGCCTCGCCATATTTCTCGATGATCTCATCCATCCGGTCGGCCTGCTCGGGATCGGCCATGGCCGCCTCGAGTTCGGCCATTTCGGCCGCCACGTCGCTGACCGGCCCGGCGCCGTTCATCACTTCGGCCACAGCACTGTGGCCGGCCATGTCGCCGACATCCTGGCTGAAATAGCCGATGGTGACGCCGCGATCGACCTGCACCTGGCCCTCGTCGGGCTGCTCCTGGCCGGTAATCATGCGAAACAAAGTCGTCTTGCCGGCGCCGTTCGGACCGACAAGGCCGATCTTCTCGCCCTTCTGTAGCGAGGCCGAGGCCTCGATGAAGACAAGCTGGCGGCCGTTCTGTTTGATGATGCTTTCAAGACGGATCATGCGACTGGAAGAACCTTGGAGGATTTTCCCCGGCCCTTACGCGATCGGCCGCGCCAGAGGAAGCGCCCATTTGACGCCGCGCGCAAAAGCCGCTGCGGTCCGCACCTCCAGAATGCAAAACAGCCCGCCGCGCGATTTGCGCAACGGGCTGTTTTTGAACCAGCTTCTGTACTCAGTTCGGTGCGGGCACTTCCGCTTCTATTGACGGCACCTGCTGGGCGGCGAGCGAGGCGAGCTTGCCCCGTCTGACGAGTGTCGGCTTCTCATAGGATCGTTTCATAAATTCCCCTCTCTTACACAAGCGGAGACTGTTCCGCCGAACTCGCCATGTCAATAAGCAGCCGGTAGTGAAGTGCTTTGGCAGTGTCCGACGAATTGTCACTTCGCGTCGTGGAAAATGATTCCCACCGTATGCCGCCGTCCCGAGCGCAGGCGGCTGACGCCGTGCCTGAGGTTGACCCGGTAATGGCCTTTCGTGCCTTGCACCGGGCGGTTGTGGACAGCAAAGATCACCGCATCGCCCCGGGTCAGCGGCACCACTTCGGCACGGCTTTGCATGCGCGGGCGCTGCTCGGTCAGCACGAATTCGCCGCCGGCGAAATCCTCGCCCGGCTGCGACAACAGGATTGCGACCTGCAGCGGAAAAGCGAGGTCGCCATAGAGGTCCTGATGGAGGCAGTTAAAGTCGCCGGGGCCATACTGGAGGAGAAGCGGCGTCGGCCGCGTTTGGCCGCTTTCGTGGCAAAGCTGGAGGAAGGCGGCATGGTCATCGGGATAGCGCCGTGCCACGCCCATGCGTTCGTTCCAGTCGTTGGCGACGCCGGCCAGCCTCGGATAGAGCGCGGTGCGCAGGCCACCGACCAGATCCGGCAGCGGATAGCGGAAATAGCGGTACTCGCCCTTGCCGAAGCCATGGCGGGCCATCACCACATGGCTGCGGAAATGGTCCTCATGCGGATAGAGACCGGCGATCTCGGTGCACTCCTCGGGTGAAAGCAGCGCCGGCATGACGGTGCTGCCGTGGCTGTTCAGTTCGCCGATCAGAGCACTCCAGTCCTGCGCTGCGATGCGCGCTTCGGCCGAATGGGCTGCGCGTTTGGTGCTTATCGAATGGATGGTCATGGATGCCTCCTTTGCTTGCGGTCAAAGTGGGGCGAACGAGGCGCCTGGGCCACCCGATTCCTGCGATGAACATTGTCATCTGCTGCCGGCAGCGATTAACTGTGTACATGCATCTTTCGATCGAACCGCTAAATGGCGTCAAAGGGCTTCCTCTCGGATCGTCTAAGGCGACTGTCAGATCCTTCTTTTCAGGAGAGCTCAAGGTCTTCCGGCGGAGCCCAACCAGCGTTCCGGCCGACCATTGGCCGGACCTTGGAGTATTCGCCTATTACAAGGCCGATGGCGCACTCGAAGCGCTAGAATTCACCTCGCCTGCGATCTTGGAACTGGGTGGCGCGTCGCTGTTTCCGATTTCCATGGAGGTTGCGCTGAGGTTCTTGAGACAAACCGACCCCCATGTGAAGGTCGAGATCGATAGCGCGATTTCGAATGCTCTCGGCATCAGCATCTGGACAGCCATAGGAAAAGAAGCGGACTCCCAGGTGGAAACACTTTTGCTGTTTGGAGCCGGCTACTACGGCTGATCCTTCCGGGCGATATCCACTGCAGATCGACTGCGTATCGATCGCATCAGACCGGATCGGCACCCTTGCGGCGATACGCCTCCAACTCAGGGTCCAGATCGACCCTCACCGCGTTTGTGAACAGGCAGGTCGCCACCATGATGCCGGCGAAGGCGACGAGGTTGACCAGCAGCGTGTCGTCATAGCGAGCCTTCAGCGCTGCCCAGATGTCGTTCGGAATGACATTGGCATCGGCGGCGACTGCCTTGCCAAATTCGATCAGCAACGCCTCGTCGGAGGTTGGCTGGATTGCCTCGGGATCAAGGCCACCATCGATCAGCGCGCGGCGGAAGAAGGTAAGCGGTATCTCGGCGCGGCATCTCTCGGAGATCGCCAGCGACAACAGCCAGACAGCGCGGTCGTCGAGTGCGGGCTTGAGCAGATCGCGCAGGGTGAACCATTCGGCATAGATGCGGTGGGCCGCCGGTGAATGCAGCAGGATGCGCTTCATGTTGGTCATGCGTCCGCGCAGGCCAAGCTCCCTGTCGTGCTCGGCGCGGATGTCATGCGATGCCGAGGCGTAGTCGATCGGCGGGATCATGGCCATGGGACGGTCCTTGGTTGGTGGCAGCGAGGCATTCTGCGAAGCCCTCACCCAAGCGTCGTATGCAATTGCGGCGCGGCGCGCAGCGTGTTGGACACCGTGCAGATCGCTTCGGCGTCCTCGACGATCCGCTGCTTGGTCGCAGCGTCGAGATCGCCTGAGATGTCGAGCCTGATGTTGAGCCTTTCGACGCGCGACGGCTCGTCCTTGGCCTTCTCGCCGCTGACCTCGGCGCGCACCTCGCCAAGCGCGGCGGCAACCCCGAGGCGGGAGGCGGCGATGCGCGCGCTCAGCACCATGCAGGCGGCGAGCGAGGCGTAGAGCAGGTCGAGCGGATTGAAGCCCGGCGCGCTGACGCCGGTGACGACATCGACTGCACCGCCGGTCGGAGTGGTGATGGAAAGCAAGCCGCCGGGCTGCAGCGTCGCCGTCGCGCCGGTGACGCGGGTCCTGACCTTCAACTCAGCCATCGCAAAAACCTTTCAGCTGGCAGCCCGGCAAAGATCAGGGGCACTGTGGCGCGCACACGAGTGCGATTTGCACACGCGTTGCGGTGCCGAACAACATGCATGTGATTAGACACTACCGGCAAACAGGTGCCTACTGCATTGTCCACGGGGATGCGGATAACCGAGGAGAGGCCCATGATTGCGCTCAATGTAAACGGCGAGGATCGCAGTGTCGACGTGCCGGACGATATGCCATTGCTGTGGGTGCTGCGCGATGTCATCGGCCTGACCGGCACGAAGTTCGGTTGCGGCATCGCCCAGTGCGGCGCCTGCACGGTGCAGCTTGACGGGCAACCGGTGCGATCCTGCGTGTTGCCGGTCGCGTCGGTTGGGTCGCGCCATGTCACCACCGTCGAGGCGATCGATGCGACGCCATCGGGCAAGAAAGTGCAACAGGCATGGCTCGACCTTGAAGTCATCCAGTGCGGCTATTGCCAGTCCGGCCAGATCATGTCGGCCTCGGCGCTGCTGGAGCGCAACCCCGACCCGAGCGACAGCGATATCGATGCCGCCATGTCCGGCAATATCTGCAGGTGCGGCACCTACACGCGAATAAGAGCGGCCATAAAACAGGCCGCGAAGGCCTGAGGGAGATAGCCAGCCATGAGCAAGCCGTCCTCCTCCCCCACCCAAAAACTCACCTCGCGCCGTGCCTTCCTGCAGGGCAGCGGCCTTCTGCTCGGCTTCACCATGCTGGGCGCCGGCACCAGGCCCGGTTTTGCCGCCGCCGAACCCGTCGAGGGCGACGTCACCGCCGCCTTTTCACCCGATGCTTTTATCCGCGTCGACAGCGACGGCAAGATCACTTTCATCCTGCCCAACATCGAGATGGGCCAAGGCACGCACACCGGCGAAGCGACGCTGATTGCCGAGGAACTGGAAGTCGGCCTGGACCAGGTGAAGGTCGTCGACGCGCCGCCCAACGACAAGCTGTACGCCACCGCTGCGCTTGGCGGCCAGGCAACGGGCGGCTCGACCTCGATGCGGGCAACCTGGGAATCGCTGCGCAAGGCAGGCGCCGTCGCCCGCACGATGCTGGTTGCGGCAGCAGCCGCGCAATGGGCGGTTCCGATTTCGGAATGCAGCGCCAAGCTTGGCGTGGTCACGCATCTGCCGACAGGCCGGCAGCTGGCCTATGGCGCGCTCGCCGACGCGGCCGGCAAGCAACCGGTGCCGAGCGACGTCAAGCTCAAGGACCCCAAGGATTTCCAGCTAATCGGCAAGTCGCTGCGCCGGGTCGACACGGCGGGCAAGGTCAATGGCGCAGTGGTCTACGGCATCGATGTGCGCGTGCCCGGCATGAAGGTGGCGACGGTCGCCGCCTGTCCGGTGATCGGCGGCAAGCTCGGCGATGTGGACGAGACGGCGGCACGCGCCGTTCCAGGCGTGCGCGATATCGTCAGGCTGGACAATGCGGTCGCCGTGATCGGCGATCATTTCTGGGCGGCCAAGAAAGGCCTCGAGGCCCTCACCATCACCTGGGACGAAGGCGCCAACGCCAGGCTTTCAAGCGACGATATGATGAACACCTTGAAGGCTGCGTCCAAAAACAAGACACCGATCATGGCGCGCCAGGAAGGCGACGTCGCCGGCGCGCTGAAAGCCGCCGTCAAGACGGTCGAGGCGAGCTATGAGCTGCCGTTCCTGGCCCATGCGCCGATGGAGCCGGTCAACTGCGTCGTGCATGTGCGCGCCGATGAATGCGAGATCTGGCTCGGGACCCAGGTGCCCACCCAGGCGCAAGGCTGGGCGGCACAGGTCACGGGCTTTCCGCTCGACAAGATCATCGTGCACAATCACCTGATCGGCGGCGGCTTCGGCCGCCGGCTGGTCGCCGAATATGTCGGCCAGGCGGTGGCGATCGCCAAACAGGTGAGCTACCCGGTCAAAGTTATCTGGACGCGTGAAGAAGACATCCAGCACGATCTCTACCGGCCGACCTACTACGACCGGATATCAGCCGGTCTCGGCGCCGACGGCCTGCCAACGGTGTGGATCGACCATGTCGCCGGCGGCTCGGTGTTGGGCAATTACATCCCCGGCGGCTGGCCGCAGGACAAGCTTGATGACGACGCGGTCGAGGGCGCCGCCAAACCGCCCTATGATTTGCCGGTCATCCAGGTAGACTGGGTGCGCGAGGATCCGCCGGTGCCGATCACCTGGTGGCGCGGTGTCGGGCCGACGCACAATGTCTTCGTGGTCGAAAGTTTTATGGACGAACTCGCCTATGCGGTGGGCAGGGATCCGGTGGAGTATCGCCGGGCGCTGACCAAGAACCAGCCGCGGGCCGCAGGCGTGCTCGAGCTGGCGGCCGAAAAGTCGGGATGGGGCTCGCCGCTTCCGGCCGGCAGCGGCCGCGGCATTTCCCTGCACGATGCCTTCGGCAGCTTCATGGCCGCGGTGCTGGAGATCTCGTTTTCAGCGGCCGGCGAGATTACGCTGCGGCGCGCGGTGGTGGCCGTCGATTGCGGCATCGCCATCAACCCAAACACGGTCGAAGCCCAGATCGAAGGCGGGTTGATCTTCGGCCTGTCGGCGGCGCTCTACAGCGGCATCACTTTCAGCAATGGCCGCGTCGACCAGAGTAATTTTCACGACTACCGCATCCTGCGCAACAATGAGGCGCCGAAGATCGAGGTCTATCACGTCAAGAGCCTGGAATCGCCCGGCGGCATCGGCGAGACGGCAACGGTTTCGGCCGGGCCTGCCCTTGCCAACGCGATCTTTGCCGCGACGGGAAAACGCCTGCGCAGCCTGCCCATAGACCGCAACCAGCTGAAGAGCGACGGCGCCGACAAGACCAGCGTGTCGATAGTGCCGCCGTTGGCAGCGCCCTTGCTGGCGGTGCTGGCGAACAGCGAGGAGCGCTCTGAGCCCGGCATCGAAACCGAAGTCGAAGTGTAGTGAGGGCCGAGCCATGAAAAGATTGGTCCGCATCCTCCTCGCTGTCGTGGTCGTCATCGCTGTCGGCGTTGCGATCTTCCTGTTCAAGCCGGCGCCGCTGCCGGACGTCTCCGCGGCGGAGGCAAAGCTGCCGGCCGGCCAGGCGCTGATCGATCGCGGCGAATATCTGACGCGCGCCGCCGATTGCGTCGCCTGCCACACAACCGGAGGCGGCCAGCCCTATGCCGGCGGCGTTGCCTTCAAGCTGCCGTTCGGCACCGTCTATTCCCCAAACATCACCGCCGACAAGGAAACCGGCATCGGCGACTGGAGCGACGCGGAGTTCGTGCGTGCCTTGCATCAGGGCATCGACAAGCAAGGCCGCAATCTCTATCCGGCCTTTTCCTATGCCTCCTATGCCAGGATGGCCACGGAAGATGCGCTGGCGATCAAGGCCTATCTGTTCAGCCTGCCGCCGGTGCACGCCGAGGCGCCCAAGAACGATCTGAGCTTCCCGTTCAACCAACGTTATGTCCTGCGGTTCTGGAACCTGTTGTTCGTCCCCGACGGTCCATTGCAGCAGGACGAAAAGCAGACGGCGGAATGGAACCGCGGCGCCTATCTCACCGAAGCGATGGCGCATTGCGGCGAATGCCACACGCCCCGCAACCTGCTCTATGGGCTCGACAACAGCAAGAAATTCGCTGGCGCCGAATTGCAGGGCTGGGAGGCCTACAACATCAGTTCGGACAAGACGACCGGCATCGGCAGCTGGAGCGATGAGCAGTTGTCCAACTATCTGTCCAAGGGTCATGCGGAAGGGCGTGGTGCGGCCACCGGCAGCATGGGCGAAGCCGTCGACTACAGCCTGCGCCATTTGACGCCGGAAGACATCAAGGCGATCGTCACTTACGTAAAAACCGTGCCGCCGCAAGTCAGCAGCGACAAGGCGATCGTCGAAGCGGAGCCGCCGGCAACACTGACGACGTCCATCGCCTACGCTCCGTCTGCCGATTCAGTGGCGCAAGGCGGCCTCGGCCTGAAGCTGTTCCAGGGCGCCTGTGCCAGCTGTCACGGATGGAACGGCGAAGGGCTGCAGACACCTTATGCGGCGCTGCGCGGCAGCCGCACGGTCAATGACCCCGATGGCACGAACCTCATCCAGGTCATCCTGAAGGGCGCGCATATGACGACGCCGCTCGGCAAGCAGGCGATGCCGGCTTTCGCCAATGCCTATTCGAATGTCGAGATCGCGGCGCTCGGCAACTATGTGCTGGCGCATTTCGGCGGCAAGCAATCCGCCATCACGCCGGCCGACGTCGCCAAGGCGCGGGCGCAGTGAAGAACGGCGGTGAAGTTCGATCTCACCGCCCGCGCAAGATGTGTTTCTGAATCTTGCCGGAGGCGGTGCGGGGCAACGCGTCGGTGAGCAGGAATTCCTTCGGCACCTTGTAGCGGGCGATGCGAGCCGCACAGTGCGCCGCGAGCGCCGTCGGATCGAGGACGCAGCCAGCCTTCAGCACGACGAAGGCGCGGCCGACCTCGCCCCAGCGCCCGTCGGCGATGCCGATGACGGCGACGTCCGAAATGTCGGGATGATCGAGCAGCGCCATCTCGACCTCGGTTGGATAGACGTTCTCCCCGCCCGAAATGAACATGTCCTTGCGGCGGTCGACGAGGGTGACGAAACCATCTTCGTCGCGGCGCGCAATGTCGCCGGTGCGGAACCAGCCATCCGATGTAAAGGCCTGCGCCGTCTCATCGGGCCGGTTCCAGTAGCCCGGCGTGACATTGGGGCCTGACAGCCATATCTCACCCGGCTCGCCGGCTGCGGCGTCGTGGCCATCTTCGTCCACGATGCGCAGCGACAAAGACGGCGCCGGCAGGCCGGCGGAGCCGGCCTTGCGGGCGATCTGGTGTGCCTCGACCGGCATGCCGAGCACGGTGCCGGCTTCGGTCATGCCGAAGCCGTCGACCATGCGCACGCCCTGCTCCAGCCACCAAAGGATGTCGGCGGCGGGATTGGGCGCGCCACCGGTAAAGATGGCCGTCAGCGTGGCCCAGTTCGCCGGCGCGAACGCGGTGCCGTCGCGCAGCATCCGTGCCATTTGCGGGACGCAGAAATAGTGGGTGACGCCGAGGTCCGGGTCTGCCAGACGGCGGTTGGTGAGACCGGCCTCGAAGCCGGACGAGATCAGCACCGTGCCGCCCTGCAGCAAGGGCGGACGCAGGCTGGTGATAAGGCCGATGACATGGAACATCGGCGCGTCGCAGAGGAAGATGCTGGAATTGCCGACGCGGCCGAGCACGCCGAAATTGACCGCGGTGGCGAACGCATTGGCCTCGGTCAGGATGACACCCTTGGGCCGGCCCGATGTGCCGGAGGTGTAGAGGATGATCGACGGTACATCGCCCGCCGGCAAAGCGCGTCGTAGCGCGGGCGCTTGCGCTTCGGCCGCCGCGGCAAAGGCCCTGACCTCCACAGGTACACAGCCTTTTGGCAGCGCCGTAATCAGCGCCGCGTCGTGCAGCAGCAGCACCGGCTCGCAATCGGCCAGGACCGTCTGCTGCTCGACGGCGGAAAGGCGCCAGTTGACCGGCACGAAGATGGCGCCGAGCCGCATGGCGGCCTGCTGCGCGATGAGTAGATCGGCGCTGTTGCGGGCGACGGTGGCGATGCGCTGCCCCGGTTGGATGCCGTAGCCGTTCTCGAGCACGCCGACGGCACACTGGATGGCCTTGTCGAGCCCGGCACAAGTCCAGCGCCGCCCGGAAGCCAGGTCGACGCAAGCGAGGCGCTCGGGCTGCGTCGCGGCATGCAAGGCCACGGGATCGGGCGTCGTCCAGGCCGGCATCTCGCTTCTCCTCCCCGATTGGATATTGGCTGATCACCTCGCTTTGTCATAGGCGCCGAGCCCGGGCTTGTAGCTCTTTTCGTCGATGAACTGGCGGATGCCTTCCTTGCGGCCGTCATTGTCGTAAGAATTGGCCGCTTCCTGCGCGCGCACCAGATAGTCCTCGGCATTGTCATAGGTCATCTCGCCGACGCGGCGGATGGCGTCCTTTGTCGCCTTCAGCGCCACCGGGTTTTTCTTCAGCAGGATGTTCGCCACCTCGGTAACTCGTGGCTTCAGCTCCGCCAGCGGCAGGCTTTCATTGACCAGCTTCCAGGCCGCCGCCTTCCTGCCGTCGATCAGCTCGCCAGTCAGCGCGTGATACATGGCGTCGCGCATCGACAGGAGATCGACCACCACCTTGGTGGCGCCGCCGCCGGGCAGGATACCCCAGTTGATCTCCGACAGAGCGAATTGCGCCTCGTCGGCGGCGAAAGCGAGGTCGCAGGCAAACAGCGGGCCGTAGCCGCCGCCAAAGCACCAGCCATTGACCATGGCAATGGTCGGCTTGCGATACCAGCGCAGTCGCCGCCACCAGCCATAGGCCTCGCCTTGCGCCTTGCGGACGGCGCCCAGCCCCTTGGCCTCGGTCTCGCGAAAATACTCCTTGAGGTCCATGCCCGCCGACCACGCACTGCCCTCGCCCGACAGCACCAGCACGCCGACATCATCGCGGTATTCCAGCTGGTCGAGCACCTCCATCATGCGCCGGTTGAGCGCCGGGTTCATGCAATTTCGTTTTTCAGGCCGGTTGAAGCGCACCCAGGCGATGCCATCCTCGATGTCGAAGGCAACGGTCTCTTCGGTCATGGCAACTCTCCTCCGGCTTGCGTTCCTGTGTGGCGGGGAGAAGAGTTGTGCTCTTCCCCTGCATCAATCGCTATGTGACATAGCTTTTAGAATTGCTATGTTGCATAGTCTTTTTTGCTTGACAAGAACCTTGGTCGCAGCGATCGGTTGCAGCATGGACGAGACATCGGACCGCAGCGGCAAGGTGGCTAGGGTGGCGCCTGAAGACAGGCTCGACGCACAGATCGGCTACAATCTGCGGCGAGCTTCGACCCTGGCGCTCAATGATTTCACCGCCGAGATGGCCGATGCCTCACTGCGCCCGGTCACCTACGGCATGCTGGCGCTGATCGACGAACGGCCCGGCATCAGCGCCGCCGAGCTTTGCCGCCGGCTCGGCATGAAAAGCGCCAACATGGCGCCGCTGCTGGCCGAACTCGAGGAGCGCGGGCTGGTCGAGCGTAATGACCATGCGCAGGACAGGCGCGTGCAGGTGCTCGCTCTGACCAAGGCAGCCAAAGCCGCCATGCCGGCATGGCGGCTCAAAGTGCGCAACCACGAGGACCGGTTCCTGCAACGGCTGACGAAAAAAGATCGGGCAACACTGCTGCGGCTGCTGCAGCTGATCTGGAGCGAGGACGGCGATTGAAAGGGAGGCCGGGGTGCTTCGGTGCTGATCGTAGCGATGATGGGCGGCGACGCCGAACACCACCTGAGGTTTCCGCGAGACACCCCCCTCTGCCCTACCGGGCATCTCCCCCTCAAGGGGGGAGATTGGACCTCACCTCTGCCTTCGCCAGTCTCCAACGTTGCGCGCCGTAGGCGCAGCTGATCTCTCCCCTTGAGGGGGAGATGGCCGGCAGGCCAGAGGGGGGTGCGAAGGAACTCGGCATTGCCCAGGTTTGGCGCGACACACTGTCAGCAGTCTTTACCGCGCCCGTTTCCTCTCCACCCTGCCCTTTGCTAGGCTCGCCCATCGGCAACAGGATCGCGAGAGCCATGATCGTCCAGACCTGCATCAACGGCGCGCGCGCCGCCGATTTTCACCCCACGCTGCCGCTCGACGCCGAAGCCATGGCGCGCGATGGCGCGGCCTCTGTTGCCACCGGCGCAGCTGAGCTGCACGTCCATGCCCGCGGCGCGGACCGCCGCGAGAGCCTTGCGCCGGAAGCGATGGACCCGACGATCGCAGCGCTGCGCCGCGCCTGCCCCGGCACGCTGATCGGCGTTTCTACCGGCGCCTGGATCGAGAATGACGATACAAGCACGCTGGTCGCCATCGCCGGCTGGCGCGAATTGCCGGACTATGCCTCTGTCAATCTCAGCGAGGCGGAGGCACCCATCGTCATGGAGAGCCTGCGCCAGCGCGGCATCGGCATCGAGGCGGGTCTGGCCTCGGTCGCCGACGCCGAGCGCCTCGTCAGCCTCGACCATGGCGGGCGCGTGCTGCGCGTCCTGATCGAGATTTCCGAGCAGACGCTAGACGAGGCTTTTGCGGTCGCCGACGGCATCGAACAGGTCCTGGAGCGCGCCGGCATTCGCCGTGCCATCCTGCTGCATGGCGAGAACGCGACGGTGTGGCCGTTCGTGCGCCGTGCGGCGGATCGCAACTGGTCGACGCGCGTCGGGCTGGAGGATGGGAAGCATCTGCCGGATGGCACGGTTGCGGCCGGCAATGCCGCGCTGACGGCGGCAGCGGTGGCGATCTTCCAGGCCGGGCGATAGCGCATACAAGCAGCGCGCCAAGGCATCGCCGAGACGATGGCGATCGCAAGGCCCGGGCCGCGAAAGTCGGTGGAAGCTATTCAAATTTTATGTATTAATTAAACCGGCAGTTAATAGTCGCATCAACGGTCTCATCTATGTTAATATTCTCCCGCATCGGGGACTTTTTAATGAACGTCATTCCGGATAATGATCACGCTGCGCCGCGTCGGATCCAACAATATACATCGATACAGACCCTGCGGGGGCTAGCAGCCCTTATGGTTGTTATCTATCATCTTCCGGCCGCACTAGGCGTGCTCGATTTGCCTATTCCCATTCTAAACAGCGGCGTCGACCTGTTTTTCGTCATCAGCGGTTTTGTCATGGTTCTCTCGACGGAGAACAGACATCGCGACCACCGTGCTTTTTTGATGCAGCGGTTCACGCGCGTCGTTCCGTTCTATTGGGTCATGACCTTCCTCATGGTCGCCGCACTTTGGCTGTTTGCCGGTCGTGGAGTGTCCTTTGAGCAGATTACCAATAGCCTGTTTTTCGTGCCCTATCTCGATACGGCCACAGGCTATGTCCAGCCAGTGCTTGGCGTGGGTTGGACGCTCAATCTGGAAATCCTGTTTTACATTCTGTTCGCGGCGACTATGGGTTTTGGTGCGCTGACGCAAATGGCCACGATTGGCGTTGTCTTTGCAATCGCCGTAGCCGCACGCATTATCTTCAAACCCGCCGCCGACACTGTGCTGTTTTTCTATACCACGCCAATCCTGTTTGAGTTCCTTGCCGGCATGGCTGTCGGCCGTCTGGTCGGCAGACTGCTGCGTTTGCCCGCTTTCCTGGGTACCTCGGCTGTCGGGTTCGCTATTGTGTCCACACTGGTGATGGTACTTGGCTTCAACTTGCCGCGAACCCTTGCTCAAGGTATCCCGGCGCTGATCCTTGTCGCGGGTTGCATCAGCCTGGAGAGCTACTTCCGACTTTTTGCTCCTCGCG
Organism: Mesorhizobium sp. C264A; assembly: GCF_040324515.1. Lineage (NCBI taxonomy): Bacteria > Pseudomonadati > Pseudomonadota > Alphaproteobacteria > Hyphomicrobiales > Phyllobacteriaceae > Mesorhizobium > Mesorhizobium sp. C264A. The sequence goes on from NZ_JAMYVY010000001.1 coordinate 2,913,097, forward strand.
TGCTGGCAAGGCTGGGAGATGCTTCCTACTCTCTCTATCTGACCCATCCTATCGTGCTGCTCGCGATCGCTCCTGTCGTTGCAACCGCCAATGTGTCACCATGGCTTGCAGGCATAGCTATTGTCACCGCCTGCATCGCCGTGTCCCTGGCGAGTTATAGTTTTATTGAAAGGCCGCTTTTGGCCATGTCGCGAATGAGCCTCTCCGCTTATCAGGTGAAGGCGTGAGTTGCGGCTACGCCGCAACTTGGTCGGCCTGTTATGCGGGTGCGTTGCTCACTACGACCTCGCGTCGCGTTCAAGCGACCACGGCGGCGGCAAGATCGTCTTCGCACTCCGTCGCCTAGTGCTGTCGCGCACATCCTCGACTGCCCCAAAATGCGCAGCGGTTTTGGGACGACATGCATCCTGTCTTGCCCGAACGCACACGGAAGGGACACAGAGGGATGACATAGCTCTTGCTGCTGTTAAAAATTCCCCATAAGGTATTTTTCATATCCGAAAGAAAATCCGATCGTTTCTTTCCCTTTATGAAAGCCTTGCCTTTTGCGTGAGCATCTCGATCAAACCGATCGACGGCTGGTAAAGCTGTTGTCGCAGGATGCCCAGCCCGGCATCAACCGGCTCGCCGAGACGATGGCGATCTCGGTGCCGACGGTGCGCTCAAGGTTGCGCAATCTGCTCGACCGCAACCTCTTGAAGATCGTCGGGCTGCTCAATCTGACCGAACGCCCCGAGCTGATCTCGGCCATTGTCGGCATCAATGCGCAGGGACGTGGCCGCGCCCGGGAATTGGCGCAGCGCATTGCCGAACTGCCTTTCGTCAACTCGGCCTCGGTGGTTACCGGGCGCTTCGACATCATCGTCGACGTGACCGTCGCCGGCGATGTCGCCGACCTCTACCGCATCACCAGCGAGCTGATCCCCGGCGCCGGCATTCCCGGCGAAGTCGTGCGCAGCGAAACCTTCGTCGTCATGGCTTCATGCAACAAATGGGTCAGCCTTCCCGAAGGCTGCTGGTCGGAAGAAACACCGTCGCGCAAGGAGCCGGCATGAGAATAGCTGTTCTCGGCGGCCTCGGCCTGCAGGGACGGGCGGCCATCGCCGATCTCGTCGCCAGCGCCGGTGTCGAGGAAGTCGTCTGCGTCGATACGTCGGCCGACGGCCCTGCCCGGCTTGCCGGGCTGACCGACCTTTCCCGCGTGCGTTTCGTCGTGCCCGAGGGCCCCATCGGCCCGGCACTTGCCACCGTGCTGGCGGATGTCGACGCCGCCATCGATCTGTTGCCACAGCCATTGATGCGCGAGGCGGTGCAGGCCGCGATCGCAACGCGCACGCCGCTGGTCACCACCAATTACGGCAACGCGATTGCCGATCTGGCGGCGGAGGCTGAACAGGCCGGCGTTTCGATCATGACCGAATGCGGGCTCGATCCCGGCATCGACCTCGTGCTCTACGCGCGCGCCGCAAAGCAGTTCTCTAGGATCTCCTCGATCGATTCCTATTGCGGCGGCATCCCCGAACCGAAGGCGATGGCGAAGCCGCTCTGCTACAAGGTGAGCTGGAATTTCGACATGGTTCTGGTCAGCCAGAACCGCGACAGCGTGATGATCGAGCATGGCAAGCGCGTCGAAGTGCCGGCCGGGCGGCAGCACGACAATGCCTTCATCCACGAGATCGAGGTCGCGGGCCTCGGCCGGCTGGAAGCTTTCCCCAATGGCGACGCGCTGCACTATGTCGAGATGCTGGCGGCCGCCAAGGGATTGCAACGCTCGGGCCGCTATACACTGCGCTGGCCGGGATGGTCGGCGTTCTGGGCGCCGCTGAAGGAACTCGGCTTCCTCTCCGAAGACAAGGTGCCCGGCACCGGCGCCAGCCCCCGCGAATTTCTCGGCCGGCTGCTCGGCCCGCAATTGCAGTATGGCGCTGACGAGAAGGACCTTTGCGTGATGCGCAATGTCTTTTCCGGTCTCGAGGGCGGTCGCGCCAAAACGGTGACATCGGACCTGATCATCGAACGCGACCTGGCATCCGGCCTGTTCGGCATGAGCCTCGGCGTCGGCTATCCCGCCAGCATCGTGGCGCAGATGCTGGCGCGGCGCGAGATCGCCACACCTGGCCTGCTCAACCCGCTGCTGCATGTGCCGGACGAACCCTTCGTTGACGAGCTGGCGAGGCGTGGCATCGAGGTGACCGAAACGGTGGCCTGGGACTGACGATTTTCGAACGGTGGCTGCCGCCGGCAAACGGTGCCGCCGCTCAAAAAACACCCAAAAGGGTGGAATAACAAAGTGGAACAACAACGATAACAGGAGGAATGCCAAAATGAAGATTGCCAGACTTTTTATCGCCGGACTTGCGCTTGCGGGGCTCGCCACGGCGGCCAGTGCCGGAACGCTCGACGAGATCACCAAGCGCGGCGAACTGCGCGTCGCGGTACAGACGCAAGGACCTCCCTTCTCGCTGGTCGGCGCGGCCGGCGAGCGCACCGGCAGTTCGGTCGAACTCGCCGAGTTGATGGCCAAGGAAATGGGCGTCAAGATCACCTTCCTCGACTATGACTGGGACGGGCTGATCCCGGCGCTGCTTTCGGGCAAGGCCGACCTGCTCGTCGCCGACATGACGCCGACGCTGGCGCGCGGCATGAAGGTCGCCTTCACCACACCTTACATGTATACGGGCAGCACCGTCTTCACCAAGGCCGACAGCAAGTTCAAGACAACCGAGGACTGCAAGGCCAAGGGCACCAAGATCGCCGTGCTGTTGGGCGCCACCGGCGAAAAGGAAGCCAAGAACGCCTTCCCGGATGCCGACATCAAGAGCTACAAGGGCGGCGGCCCGCTGCTGCTCGACGCGGTCAACAACGGCCAAGCCGATTGCGGCGTCAACGACGTCTCGGCGGTCAAGGGTCAGTCGACAGCCTATCCCGCCGGCACCTTCACCATCATGCCGGACCTGTTGTCGAAGGAGCCGCTCGCCTTCGCCACCCGCTACGACGAGCCGGACCTGTTGATCTGGATGAACCTGTTCCTCAACCAGGTCAGCATCGACGGCCGCTTGCAGAAGAACCTCGACTACTGGGTCAATTCCGACGCCTGGAAGAAGGATCACTAAGCAGAGGTAAGCAGGGAGTAGTGAGTAGGAAGTAGTGAATGGTGAATGGTGAATGGCCATTCCGGACGCCCTTCACTGCTCACCACTCACTACTCACTACTGCCCATTCACCATTCACAATTCACCGCCATGCTCGAAAATTTCAGCTTCCGCACCATCGTCGAATATCTGCCGCTGTTCGGGCAGGGTCTGATCACGACCGTGTGGCTGTCGGCGCTGTCTTTTGCGGGCGCGCTGGCCGTCGGCATCGTGCTCGCCGCCATGAACCTGCAGCGCGGCCAGCTGTTTCGCGTGCTGGCCAAGGGCTATATCGATGCCGTGCGCGCCACGCCGTTGCTGGCGCAGCTCTACTTCCTCTATTTCGGCCTGCCGCGTCTCGGCTTCGTCCTGCCCGAGCTCGTCGTCGGCATCATCGCTTTGTCGCTGAACAGCGGCGCCTATGTCGCGGAAATCATCCGCGCCGGCATCCTGTCGATCCCGCGCGGCCAGGTCGAGGCCGGGGTTGCCTCGGGAATGACCTATGTCCAGCGCATGCGCCTGGTCATCCTGCCGCAAGCCTTCAAGGTGACGATCCCGCCGCTGCTCGGCCAGGCGATCGTGCTGGTCAAGGATTCCGCGCTTTTGTCGCTGATCTCGGTTTCCGAACTGACGCGCGCCGGCCAGTTGCTGGCGTCCGACCGCTTCATGCCGGCGGAAGGCTTTCTCACCATCGCCGCTTTCTATCTGCTGCTCTATTACTGCCTCAAAGGACTGGCGGGGCTGTCCAGTCGGTGGCTCGGTCTGCAGCCGGCAAGGAGCAGCACATGATCTGGCAACAGCTGCAAAGCCTGGCCGGCAGCTACCCCCTCGCCTTGCGCGGCCTTGGCATGACCGTGATGCTGTCGGCGATCAGCCTGGTGCTGGGCACGCTGCTTGGCTTCGGCCTCGGCATATTGCGCACCGGCGCCAACCGGCTGATCTCGAGCGTGATCGGGGCCTGGGTCGACCTGATCCGCGGCACGCCGTTCCTGGTGCAGATCTTCCTGATCTTCTTCATCCTGCCGGAATTCGGCATCGAGCTCGATGCCTTCACCGCCGGCATCATCGCGCTCACCAACCTCGCCGCGTGCTTCATCTGCGAGATCGTCGCCGCCGGCATCCGCTCGGTGCCGACCGGCCAGGTTGAGGCAGCTCTGGCGTCTGGCCTGTCGCGCTGGCAACGCATGCGCCAGGTGGTGCTGCCGCAGGCGATGCGCATCGTGCTGCCGCCGCTGGTCGGGCAATATGTACTCTTGATCAAGGATTCCTCCGTCGTCTCGGCGATCGGGCTGACCGACCTCACCCGCGTCGGCTGGCTTGTGGTGCAGCGTGTGCCCAACGGCCTGCTGGTCTTCTTCCTGGTCGGCGTCGGCTATTTCGTCGTCTGCTATCCGCTGATCATGCTCGCCCGCCGGTTGGAGCGACGCATGGGCGCGGCGCATGGCGAGGTGCAGCTGTGACATCGAACCCCAAAGGGCTGACCGCCATGACCAATCCGAGCCCGACCAAACCAAACCTGACCAAAACGGGCATGATCGACTTTCGCGGCGTCAACAAATGGTTCGGCTCGCTCAATGTGCTGAAGGACATCACGCTCAGCGTCGAGCCGCGCGAAGTGGTCGTCGTCTGCGGCCCAAGTGGTTCGGGCAAGTCGACGCTGATCCGCTGCATCAACGGCCTGGAAGCGATCAAGGATGGCGACCTCGTCGTCGACGGCCAGCGCCTCGGCGACCCCGCCACCAACATGACGCAGTTGCGCACCGAGATCGGCTTCGTCTTCCAGTCGTTCAACCTCTACCCGCACAAGACGGCGCTGGAAAACGTCACGCTGGCGCCGATCCATGTGCGCAAGATCCCCCGCGCCGAGGCCGAGCAGGCCGGGCGCGACTTGCTGGCCAAGGTCGGCCTCGCTGACAAGGTCAATGCATACCCGTCACAGTTGTCCGGCGGCCAGCAGCAGCGTGTGGCCATCGCGCGCTGCCTCGGCATGCGGCCCAAGATCATGCTGTTCGACGAGCCGACCTCCGCGCTCGATCCCGAGATGATCTCCGAAGTGCTCGACGTCATGGTCGCGGTGGCCGAGGAAGGCATGACCATGATGGTGGTGACGCACGAAATGGGCTTTGCCCGCAAGGTGGCGCAGCGCGTGGTGTTCATGGACGCCGGCGCCATCGTCGAAAGCGGCACGCCGGAGGCGTTTTTCTCCGACCCGAAGACCGACCGCAGCCGGGCTTTTCTAAGCAAGATTCTAAGGCATTAGAGTTTAGCCAAAGCCGGTCGTCCGAAAGGCCGCGGGGCAGGAACTGTCGACGCACAGCGCCAAACAACGAGCCGCCGGTAGAGTGGATCGGCTACGTTTAGGTCTCCGGCTACGCCTCTGGGAACTTCCACGTGCCGTCCATAACCTCCGCGCGTGGTCGATAGAGCCGCACCATCCAGTTCCAGCCGGGCCACCATCGGCTGTACGGTCAAGCCACCGGCGCCGCGCCGCGCCGCTCGAGCGCGGTCCTGCGGATGATTTCCGCGATTTCCGGGCTGCTGCTGCACAGCATCTGGAAATCCGCCGCGTGCAGCGACAGGAGTGAGACAGAAGTTGCGGCAGTGACGGTCGCCATACGCGGTTCGCCGCTGATCAGCGCCATCTCGCCGAAGAAGGCGCCAGGGCCAAGCTCCACCGGGTTCGGCGTCGCGACGCTGACGCGGCCCTCCACGACGAAGAACATCCGATCGCCGGTCTCGCCGCTGCGGCAGATCACGGCGCCCGCCGGCACCGTGCGAGGCCTTAACGCGCGCACGATCTCGACCAGCGTGGCCGGGCCAAGCTTCTGAAACAACGGAACGCCGGCAATCAATTGCCAATTGCGGACGAAATCCTCGCGACGGACTTCTTGATAAAAGCCGGAGGCAAGAATGCCGGCCCAGAGCCCGAAGATGCCGATGCCACACATCATGACAGCCCCGGCAAGGACGCGGCCGGCGAAGCTTTGCGGAATGTCGTCGCCATAGCCGGTAGTGGACAGCGTGACCACCGCCCACCACATTGTCTCGGGGATGCTGCCGAACTTTTCCGGTTGGACGTCGCGCTCGATGACATAGGCCGCGAGTGCGACACCGAACAGAACCAGGCCGAAGACCGTGGTGACGCCGACCAGGTTGCGCGCTTCGTTGGCCAGAACCCTGCCAAGCAGCGGGAAGAAGGTCGAGTCGCGCAGCGGCTTCAGCAGCCAGACAGCACAGTAGAGGCTCCGGTCGGGCGTGCCGTCGAGCAGAAATGCGGCGACTGGAACCAAAACCGCGAGCACATCGATCGCGATTGCCGGCGTCCTGTCCCTGAGGTCTCCCGCCCAGCGCTTGAGCAGGGTCTCGGCCATCTGCAGAAGATAGGCGGCCCAAATGACAGCGAGCACAGCAGCCAGAGCCAGTCTGCTTCGTCCGGACATGTTCGGCATCGTGAGCGCAGCCACCGCCAGAAGCCCAGGCGCAGCGAGCACCGCATTTAGCGGTGCGTAGATTCTCAGAAAAGGCAGTACCGACATTCTATCCCACCAGCGGCCACTGTGCTCCAGAATAGAGGCCTTCCGGGCAAGCGCAAAGGGTGCTTTGCGATCGCAAGATCACGTCACGCCAATGGCTTTCGGGCGCCGCTATCGGCTCTCCACGGTCGCACCGCAGGCGACGGATCAGCTCGGGAGCCGCCACATTCGCACGCGACCCGCACCGCGCAATTCCGTTTCATCGAGTGGGTCGCAAGCAAATTTCGGTCCAAGCAGTTGGTAAGTTGCATCGGAAATACGGATTTCATCGGGCTCCGCGGACGTTTGAATACGTGAGGCGAGATTAACGGTCTCACCCCACAGGTCATAGGCGAACCGCCTCTTGCCTATGACACCGGCGACGATCGGTCCTGAGTGAATTCCAATTCTCAGCCTTATCGGTTCTCCTGCGAAGCGTTCCCGCCTTACCGCCTTGCGCAGCTCAACTGCATAGCGCGCGAGGGCTTTTGCATGATCGGATCGCGCGGTGGGCAAGCCAGAGACCACCATCACACAATCGCCGATTGTCTTGATTTTTTCGCAGCCGTATCGTTCCGAGAGCCGGTCCGCCGCCCTGAAGAAGTAATTCAAGATAGCGAGCGTCGTCACGGCTCCGACGCTTCGCGCTCTTTCGGTAAAGCCGACGATGTCGGCAAAAAGCACACTCACCTCCGCGTGGTTGTCGGCAATTTTCTTTTGCGCTTTCAACCGCTCCGCGATGGATGCCGGAAGAATGTTGAGGAGCAGGGTTTCGGCGCGCTGGTATTCACGCGCCAATCCCTCCTGGCTCTTTCTCAGTGCCTCGTTCGTCGATTGCAATTTTTCGTTGAGTTGACGCTCCCTCTCTTGCAGGAGCGTCATTTCATAGGCCTTCTGTTGAAGCCGCTGCCTGTTGTCTCGTTCGGCAGTGGCGTCCAGAAAAAGCAGCCACACGCACGCATTGTCAGCAAAAAAATGAAGGTCGGCGACACGCCCGCCGGGCAGTTCGATCATGTCCATGCGAAACGGAAGCTCCGGGCAAGGCAGCAAACCTTCCATGAATTCAAGCTGCCCCGCAACAGGCTTGCCGATGCGAAGCGATGACAGCCCGTAATGTTCAACATTACCGCCCTTGGCAGCTATGCAAAGCTCAGCGTCGATTTTCAGATAAGCGACAGCGTGCCCGTCGAAGAAGAAATTGAAAAACCAATTTCTGACTTCTTTTGGCAATTCATGCATGGTCTATTTGGTGACCATCAAGGCAAGTTGACGAAAGGCGTCATCGACCTGCTCGCCCGAAAGCGCACTTGTTAGATAGATTTGCCATCCACGTTGCCTCAACTCGTTGATCTCACCATCCGATATCGCCCACCGATCGGCCAGATCGGACTTGTTGAACAGCAATACGAACGGCATGGCGCCGAATTCGGCCTCGACCCGTTCGCGCAGCGTGAGTGCCACGGCAAGAGTAGCAGCGCGGGTTCCATCGACGACTAGCACGAGCCCGGTTGCACCTCGAACATAGCTGACGCGGAATGAGCCGATATCGTCCTCGCCGGCCAAATCCCACAAAATCAGATCCACGGTTTTGTCCGGGAGCGCGACGCTTTTCTTGTCGATTTTCACTCCGACGGTGGTCAAGTAGGTTTCTGAGAAGATGCTCTGCACAAACCTGCGGACCAGACTCGTCTTTCCGACGGCGAAGCCGCCCAGCATGCAGATCTTTTTTTGCAACATGTTGGGCTCCGCTAGTCCAGGTTTACCGTAATCGAAACCCGGCGATTGGTGGAGCTACCGGTTAGACTGTTTTCAGGTACAGCCGGCTCAAAAGTGCCCGCGCCCCGAACCAGCAGCAGTTCGGGAGCAACGCCGCGCTTGTTGAGAAGCGCACGAACTGTCTCGGCGCGGGCGGCGCTGATCGACGCGTTGGCCGTCTCACGGCCCGTGGTGTCCGAATGCCCGGTCAACATGAACCTCGCCGTTACGCCGGAATTGCGGGCACTCTGGGCGAATTCCTTTATTTGATCCGCCAACCTGTCGAGAACCGGCGTCTGCTCCGGTCCCGGCACAACCTTGCCGGAAGAGAAGAAAATATCGGTCGTCTGGATCGCCTGCCTCAAATGATTAAGTTCTGCGAGGTTCAGCTCACGCAGCTGCGAGACATCCAGAACCACTCCGTCCGCCGAAAGTTGTTCAGCGGCGGCCCGCGCGCGGTTGATCCAGACGGCAGGAGCCTCACCCACGGCCACGATGCGACCCTGGATGATCGAGAGCTGAACGGTTTTCGGCGGGGACAGCGCCGCCGTCAGCCGCTTCACCACAAACTTCGGATCAAGGCTCTGATAGAATTGCCACTGTGCATGAACGCGGGCAGGATCAACGTCCGTTCCAGACAGCAGGGCTTGCGGGTCGGCGGCAAGCGGGTCTCTCAAGCCGGAAATGTAGAAATGTCCGCCCCTCGCGCTTTGTTGGGCGACGATGATTCCCGATTGGGCCTCAAGTCGCGACACATAATACTGCCAGTGCTCCGCCGCGCGTGCTTCGGGGCTCACGTCACGAACCTTGGAGATGTCGAATTCGGGTCCGCCTGCCGAAAGCTGCCGGGCCGCCGCGCGCGCGCGATCGATCCAGGTGTCGGGAGCCTCACCCTCGGCAACGATGCGATCATCGACGATCGAAAGTCGTACTGTATCCGGCGGATACAGTGACGCCGTCAGCCGCTTCAGCACGAACTCCGGCTCAAGGCTCTGATAGAACTGCCACTGCGCATGAACCCGGGCAGGATCGACCTCTGTTCCCGACAACAGCGACTGCGGATCGGCGCCAAGCGGGTCTCGCAGGCCGGCAATATAGAATTGGCCGTCGCTTATCTTTTGGTCTGCAACGATGATGCCCGGCTGGGTCTCCAGTCGCGACACATAGGCGTGCCAGCGCTCCGCCTCGCGCACTTGGGGGCTTACGTCACGAACCCCCGAGATATCGAAGACCGGCCCGCCTGCCGAAAGCTGCTGGGCCGCCGCGCGCGCCCGGCTGATCCAGGTGTCGGGAGCCTCACCCTCGGCGACGATGCGGCCATCGACAATCGAAAGTCGCACTGAATCCGGCGGAGCCAGCGACGCCGTCAGCCGCTTCAGCACGAACTCCGGCTCAAGGCTCTGATAAAATTGCCATTGCGGATGAACCCCGGCCGGATCGACTCCCGTGCCTGACAACAGCGACTGCGGGTCGACGGCAAGCGGGTCCCTCAGGCCGGCAATATAGAACTGGCCATCGCGTACCTGCTGTTCGGCAACGATGATGCCCGGCTGGGCCTCCACTCGCGACACGTAAGCCTGCCAGCGCGACACGTAAGCCTGCCAGCGCTGCGCTGATTGCCAGGAAAGAAAGTACCAACCGCCTGCCAGACTCAAGAGCAACAGGGCAACGGCCGCCACCAGCCACGGAAATCCGTCGTTTGATTCCTCCTGCTTCAGCTCGACGCAGGTCTGCAACTGCGCCTCTACGCTGGCCAGCTGCGAACCGTCGCCGTCAAACTGCTCTAAGGCCTGTGAGCTTTCCTCATGGATGCGAAGCAACACATCGCGAACGATTTCATGCAATTCCTCCGGCGGATTTCCCCGGATCACCGAAACCAGGGTCGCAAACGGTCCAACTTCCGACCAGAGACGAAGCTCGCCGAAACGGATTGTGTCCAGGCCGCTCTGCTCTTTCTCGTTGAATGAGTCTTTTACAAAATCCTGAATCGCACTGAGCATCGAAGAAATGAGCTGAGGATCTTCGCTCGTTGCATTGTCGGCCGTTACATGCGCTATCAAAAGGCCGGAATTCCGATGAATGAGAAACGCATGTTCCACACGGTAGACAAGGGAATGCTTCAGAACAACTGCCGAGAAGCTTGCCCCTGTTCTCCAGGCTTCAAGTCTCCACTTGAGCCCGTGCCAGGTGAATATGTGCCTTAGAGTTTCATTCAGCGACTGAAAGGTCTGGTCGATCTTTTCGCCGATCGACTTCCGAATTGCCGGCAGAAACACGGGGTACAATATGTCCGTCAGCGTGCGCGGGCTCTTCTGGATCGACCGTTGCACAGCCCGTTCGACAGCTGGCGCAAGCGCCTCGCCGAGTTGCGCGTAAGGCGCTCGTCCGGCAGCACTGGGAAGAACGTCGCCCACGGCCGCCGCAAGCTGCTCGGGTTCGTCGAGCAGATGCGTAACGCGTGAAAGCTCCGAGATTTCGCGGCTGACCAGCAACTGCCGCAGCGTTTCCATGCGCGGATCGGCGGTTGGAACCGCCTCGAACTGCGCACGGTAGTCCGGATCAACGTTCCGGGCAATTTCGATCAAAAGACGAGCCAGAGCCTCGCGATCAATCTCTGTATCGTTCGAGGCTGTTCTTTGCGGAAGGTTGAATGGGTCGACGGTGGACGTCAAGGTCCCATCAACTCACTTTCCAGCTGCGGTCCGAGTTGCTCTTGCTCCCGACGGGATCCTGATTGAGACATTTTGCAACCTCGACAAACAGGCCAGCCAAAAGATTTCGGTCGGTCTTGACGTTGCTGAGGTCGGCAAACATCTTCTCGATCAGCATCTGAACGCCTTCATTCTTCTGCTTGATTTCCTCACGCAGCAAATGATCGTTTCGATTTATCCGGTCCGAAACGTCGCGCTCGAGCGCGCTCAACTGATCCGACAACGTGCGCACCTGCTTTTCAAGAGCCTGGTTTTGCTCGCGAAGATTCCGGTCGATCTCCTTGTCGGCATCGGCTCGTGAATCTTTTTCGCTCCGCAATTGCCCTGCAAGCGAATCGATCTGCTTCTTTGCATTCGACTCGTACATTTCGAGATTGCGCTTGGCCTCGGACTCGACATCCTTGAAGCGCTGCAACACCCGTTCTTCAAGCTTGGAAAAACGGCGGTCATAGTCCTGCATCTGGTTGCCGAAGAGCAGGTCACGGATCTTGTCGACACCGACGGCGTCGCCGGCGGTTCCGTTTTCGCGGGCCTGAACTCCCATGAAGTTCAGCCCGTTTCCTTCTGTGTTACCTATCAGATTTACGTCCGCCTTCTTTTCTGAAGAAGCGGAATTCGAAGATTCCTTAGCCATCCATATACCCCCATTGAACACATGCCGTCAGGTAAGCATGTCAGCAATCGGGCCGCAAGCCGGATTCGTCTTGACTTATGCCTATTCATGGGGCAGCCGAGCGCGGTGGCTAACGGCTCGGCAATGGCAATCAGGGGCGATGCCCTCTCAAAGGCGCGGAGCGTGCGGACGGTTCCGGGTATCCAAAAAGCGGCCTTCAGTCGAACGTCGCCAGCGGCTCGGCGTTGATCTCGACCCACTCACAGCGACGGCTTTCGTGGTAAAAAGACTGGAAGGGCGGCGGGAACGACGGGTCGGCGAAGGCGCCGACGGGAATTGCGATCACACCGGGCTGCGTGTCGATGCGATAGTGGACGGCGGCGCCGCACTCCGGGCAGAAATTGTAGATGACGCGGCCGCCCTCGTCGCCGGTGCGCGTGAACTGCTTCGCCCGTCCCTCGATCGATACATCAGCTTGCGCAAACCGGACATTGTAGCTGAAGGCGCTGCCGGTGCGGCGCTTGCAGTCGAGGCAATGGCAGACCGAGATGCGCACCGGCTCGCCCGAACAGACGGCTGAAAGCTGGCCGCAGAGACATTGCGCGCGGCGCGTGACCATTGTTTCTTCCTCCCCTTCACATCACTGCGTATCGGCGCTGGCCCTCAGTTCCGTCCGCTTCTGTTCCGAAACCATGGCCAGATCCAGCACCTTCTGCAGTTCGGCGGCATGGTGGAATGAAGGCTCGGCCTGCACGCCGCTGCGAACCGCATCGACGAAGCGCTGGTAATTGGTCGGCACCGTGCCGGCGTCGAGCACCTGCCATTTGGCGTTCTCGATACCCCCGCCGACACACGCCTTCAGTTCCGAACCCTCGAGATTGTGCACGACTTCGATGCCGCCCTTGTCGCCATAGATGCGCAGGCGCAATTCGTTGATGTGGCCGGTCGCCCAGCGGCTGGCGTGAACGACGCCAAAGGCGCCGTTGGAGAAATCCAGCGTCATGGCGAAGCTGTCATTGGCGTCGAGGTCGTATTCGCCGATACGGTTGCCTGGCGCCTTGTCGAAGGTGCGCAGCCGGCAAAACACGTGGTCGACATCGAGTGCGGCGCCATAGCTGGCGAAATCGAGGATGTGGATGCCGACATCGCCGAGCACGCCGTTGGAGCCGTGGTCGCGCGACAGCCGCCACAGCCATTTCGGGTCGGTGCGCCAGTCGCCCCAGAATTTCGAGACCAGCCAGCTCTGTAGATAGGAGGACTCGACGTGGCGGACGGTGCCGATCTCGCCGGCCAGCACCATCTGCCGCGCCTTCTGCAAGGCAGCGACATTGCGATAGGTGAGATTGACCATGTTGACGATGCCGGCGGCCTCAGCCGCTTTGGCCATCTCGCTTGCCTTGCCGAAGTCTTCGGCCAGCGGCTTTTCGCACAGCACCGGCTTGCCGGCCGCGATCAGCGCCATGGTGGTCGGGTGGTGAATGCGGTCGGGCGTGACGTTGGCGACCGCATCGAACTCGCCCCACGCCAGCGCGTCTTCCAGCGATGTGAATCGCTTCGGTATCTTGAACCCGTCGGCAAATTCGCCAACGCGCTTTTCATCGACGTCGACAGCACCGACGATCTCGACGCCGTCGATACCGCCGAAGCGGCGGGCATGCTCCTGCGCCATCCAGCCGGTACCCAGTATCAAAAGCCGCATTCTCTGCACTCCGAGCGAATTGGTTCGATTCAATCATATGGCGCAGATACGGTCTAGGAAACCCATGCGGAAAACCGCTACGCCTTTTTTCCTGGATTTTGCTTTAGCGGAAGCCGGCCTCGCCCGAAGCGTGCAGCTTGCCGCCGCGCTCGACGATCGGCTCCAGCGCCTTCTCGACCGGCACGTTCGGCGCCTCGAGGATCGCCGACTTGGTGCCCTGCGGATTGTGCGCCCACTTCACCGCATTGCGCAGCACCTTGTGCACATTGGCGTCGTGATAGGTCGGATAGGTCTCGTGGCCCGGGCGGAAGTAGAAGACATTGCCGGCGCCGCGGCGATAGGTCAGCCCAGAACGGAACACCTCGCCGCCCTGGAACCAGGAGATGAAGACGGTCTCCAGAGGTTCGGGCACGGCGAACTGCTCGCCATACATTTCTTCATTCTCGAGCTCGAAATATTCGCCGACGCCCTCGGCGATCGGATGGCTGGGACTGGTCACCCAAAGCCGCTCGCGCTCGCCCGCCTCGCGCCATTTCAGCGTGCAGGGCGTGCCCATCAGCCGCTTGAAGATTTTCGAGAAATGGCCGGAATGGAGAACGATCAGCCCCATCCCCTCCCAAACGCGGCGGGCGACGCGCTCGACGATCTCGTCGGCCACCGCGCCATGATCCTTGTGGCCCCACCAGACCAGCACGTCGGTCTCGGCCAGACGGTCGGCCGGCAGGCCGTGCTCCGGCTGCTCGAGCGTGGCGGTCGAGGCGGAGATCGCCTTGTCGGCATTCAGCGCCTTGGCGATGGTCGTGTGCATGCCCTCGGGATAGAGGGCTGCGACCACCTCATTGGTCCGCTCATGGATGTTCTCGCCCCAAACGACAGCGCGTATTGTCATGGATGTCCTCGTGGTGAAGCCGACCCGCAGGGGTCACTCATAGTCTGCCTGGGGGTGAAAAGGGAATAGGCAGTGGGGAATAGGCAATAGGGGCAGAAAAACAATCAACAGGCGATGGACGCTCCTGGGCCCTACTGCCTACTGCCTACTGCCTACTGCCTACTGCCTACTGCCTTACGCTCCCCGGCCTTCCTGAGCGACCCGCGTCAGCGGCTTGGTCAGGCGCGGCACGACGACGAGGCGCTTGATCTTGCCCTTCTTGTAGGCGGCAAGGAAGCGGGCGTAGTCCTTGAAGACGACGCAGCCATTGGATTCCGCACGGCCGCCGCGCAGCATGTAGGTGTGGGCGAGCAGGCCGTCGCGGCCGTATTTGTTGCCGCCGCTGACGGGAGTGAGACGGAGCGCCTCGACGCCATGGAAGCGGGATTCGCGCAGTCGCAGATCATAGGTGTTGGGCGGCGTCGGGCCGACATTCTTCTTGTGCACGAAGCGCGGCTGGTCGACCATCGAACCCAGCCCCGAATGGGCCTCCAGCCGCGAGCCGTCCGGCATATAGACGGTCTTGGCCGAGATATCGTACACGGCGACGCCGCCGCCCATTCCGGGCGTGGCGAACAGATCCTTGAAGGCGCGACCGACACCGCCCGCCGGGACGTCCGGCTTGGCATAGGCCAGCATCTCGCCGGCCTGTGTCTTCGACCGTTTGCCAGGCTTGATCCGGCTTGATTGGATGCTCTGGCTGTCTGGCACGCCAGGCAGTGCGGCGACCTCCGAAGTACTGCGTGGCGAGCGCGGCGACGAATTGCCCGGCGACTGGGGTGCGGGGCTCTCGGCCGTCCTGTCGGTCTGTGGCTTGACTGCCCTGGGTTTGCTGGCTTGCCGAGCCTCGGCAGGCTGAGCGGTTTCGGCGCGTGGACGCCAACCCGGCAACGCAATGTTGTCGGGCAGATCGTCCTGCGGCGGCAGCGAAGCGACCTGAACCTCGGCCTGCTCAGTATCCTGCCCTCCGGCGATTGCTTCAACGGCCGGCGGCGGGGCCAGCATGTCAGCGTCTTCCGGCAAGCTGTTGGCCAGCGCCAGCGCCAGGCGCGACGAGCGTTCGATCTCAGCCACTTCCGGCCCAAAGCGTTCCGAGGCGGGGCCATGCTGATCGGGCAGCCGGACTTCGGCGAAACGGGCAGCGACCGGAAGGCTAGCAAGCATGAAGGGCGCATTCGAGGCCTTGGCGAAGGCGGCAGCCAGCTTTTGCGGCGACAGCTCTGCCTTGGCCACCACGCCGTCGAAGCGCATGCCGCGCGAAGTGGCGAGAGCGACGCTGGTGTTTGGCGCAATGTTTGAGGCGACACTGCTCGGGGCCACAGCGTGCGCGGCCGGCTTCAGCCGCGCCATCTTGCCGTCATGCGCGAAGTTCGCGGCGGCATGCGCGCAGCCGGCGTCGCATTGGCTGAGCAGCGAGGCCTGTGATTTTTGCGCCGAAAGCCGCGGCGCCCACGAATTGGCGAGGCTGCGGCGCGAATCGGCAAGTGCTGCGTTCGGCAGAAGCAGACTGTGCGGAAGGCTGTTGGAGGCTGCGGTGAGCGAGGTACCGAGCGAATAGAGGCCGGCCATGGTTGCCACCGACCACAGCGCCAAGGCCGCGCCGACAACCGGCACTACCACCCAGCGCTGGCCGGATCTCTTCGAAGTCAAACCCCGTTCAGGAGTGTCGCCCCGGTCTTTCAAACGCAAAAACGCCATACAACCACTCTCAATCGGCATGCAGGCTTGCGACCCTCGCATCCGTGACATCCACAGTTCGCTGGTGCCCCCTGCACCTTTCGCGTCTGTTGCCGATTGAATCAAAAGATGGACAAAGTTGGTTAACCAATCCCTCCATCAGCCACCGATTATGCGGCGCCTGATACGAAAAAAAGAGCACTCCATGGTCTGCGCCACGGTATAATGCTCTCCCTCACCCCCGCCTTGCTGCCCGTTTTTGCGATCCAAGTCAAGGAAACGCTGCGTCAGCTTGCTGCAAGCCTGTGCTGATTGCCCGCTGATCGGCCTTCTCAATCAGTTGACCTTCCGGTGGCTGGAAGGTCTATCCGCTCAGAGACGGAGACTTCCGGCGACGGAAATTTACCGATGAGAACCGGCATCACGACCGAAGAATCCGACTGCAGGTCGAACCCCTGCTGCGGCTGGCTGATCACAGATGGATGGGGCAAGGACATGGCGCCGTGAGATGGACTGTGAAAGCGGCGCTGCTGTGGCTGGTCTGTGCCCTTACGATGGCCGCCTCCGTCGGCGGCGGACCGATGGTCGCGGCCCGCCAGGCGTCGATGAAGGAGATGGCGGCGGCTGCGAAAACCATTGCCGGCATGTTCGACCGCAGGCAAGCCTATGACGCCGCAGCCTTCAAGGCGGCAGCGGACACGCTGCGCGCTCGCACCGGCCCTGCCCTGATTGCCGAATTTCCGAGCGGCTCGCTTGGACCGCCTTCGCAGGCCAGGCTGGAGATCGATCAGTCACGGGCGGAATTCGAGGCGCTGGCAAATCATATCGGGGCGCTGGCGCGCGCGCTGGCCGCCAAGGCCCAAAGCGCGCCGGCCGTCATCACTGATGACATGCGCATGGGCACCGGCACGGCAATGGGCGGCGGCAGCCTGCTCGGCAAGCGGCCGAGCACCGTGGAAGTCGATCCTACCAAAGTGCCGGCGGAGCATCTCCTGCACCTGATCCTGCAGGATTGCTCGAGCTGTCATTCGAAGTTCCGGCGGAAGCTACAGTGAAATAGACTTACCCGCCGGAGCGATACCCTTTGCTGGCCTGCGCCCCAGCCGCTTGCATACAAGTAAATTCGCTCGTGCTAATATATCGAAGTCATGCATATCCATGCATGACGAGCATCGGGAGGATGCAATGAAAACCATGAATCGCAGGTCTGCAATTGCCCTCGGTCTGACGACCGCCGCGGTAGCGCCTTTGTTCACCTTGGCGGCATCGGCAAAAATCAAGAAATACGGCCCGAAAGAGGGCAAGGAGATTGCGCCCGGTGTCAGGGTGGTGGAGGTCGGCACCGGCAATGCAGACATTCCCGCCTACAAGAGCATCGCAATTATCGACGTTGTGTTTCAGCCCGGAGCACATGCTCCTCAAACCGTGATGGACAACGACATGGTGTGCACCATTACCTCAGGTGCATTCACGATCAAGAAAGCGGACAAGGAATTCAAGCTCAAGACGGGTGATATGTACACCTGCTCCAAGGGCAAGACCGATGAAGCGACGAATACAAGCAAGGAGGTCGGCGTGCATCGCATCGCCGTATTGATACCCGCATAGCAGATGGAACTCCGGCCGGACCACGCCGTCGCGAGTCCGGCCGGCCAGACGAGGCGATCTCGTTCCGTCGTCAGCGCGGCCATCTCACGCCAGCCACTCCCTGATCGCCGGGCGGGCGGGAACGGCGCGCATGTGGTCTTCGCGCTATGGCTTTGTTTGGGCATGATCTTTTGGGGAAGCTGGCTTGGTTTCAAAATCAACGGCTAGGTCGAATGGCTGATCAATCAGCGCATCCACGTGGCCAACACGGAGATCGAAACCGCACGAGTTTTGCCGGCCACCAGGCGGTGTTCGAGGCGATCGAGCGCCGCGACCCGGAAGCGGCCGGCCAAGCGATGCGGGCGCATCTGGAAAACGCCCGGAGCAAGTTCAATTCAGGTTCGGGCAGATTGGACTGGCCGGCAGACGCGGCAGCGCTCTGGCGCAAAGCAAAAAGCCCGCCGTTCAAAGCCGGCGGGCTCCCTTCAATCATACAGCGCGATCCGGTCGCCGATAACCAGGACGACCGAATTTCGGCCTTCAGCGGCTGGTTGCGCTCAGGGGGCGGGCTTCGACGGGTTTGAAGCGACCAGCGATCCGAGTTTGCCGGCTTTGGCCAGACTCGGCTTTTCGTAAGTTTTCTTCACAGAATCCCTCCTCTAATGGCATCAATTTCCTCTGCCAGGCCTGTTTTGTCAAATCTGGCAGCAGTCCGTCACAGGTCCCGGCGGCAATTCGTGCCGTTACGCCGGCTCGCGCTTCAGCGCCTGCGCCATGCAGTGAATGCCGCCGCCGGTCTTGGAAATCTCGCTCATGTCGACGGCAGCAACCTCGAAGCCGCGCGCTTTGAGTTGGCCGATCAGCGACTGGCTCGACGTCGGCGCGATCACCCTGTCCTTGCCGAGCGACATGAAGTTGCAGCCGAGCGCCATCGTGTCCTGGAAGGGCACGTCGATGATCTCGTGGCCCTTGCCCTTCAGCCAGTCGACGATGCCGGGCTCGGTGCAGGCGAGGCACACCGCGGTGAGCTTCTCGGCGACCGGCACCACCATCAGGTCGATATGGACGTAATATTCGTCGATGAAGGCGAGGCGCGTTTCCCAGCCTTCCTTTTCGAACCAGTCCTGCACCTGGCGGGCGCCCTCTTCCTGCGTGCGGGCGCCGCCGCAGCCGATCAGCACCACGCCCTCCTCGATGACGTTGAAGTCGCCGCCTTCGAAGGTGCCAGCCGTGACCATGTCGTAGATGGGTATGCCGAGCTTTTCATAGGTGCGGATGGCGGCATAGTTCTCGCCGCGCCGCCACCAATTGGCCATGGCGGTGATGAAGGCGCCGTAGGGCGTCATGACGCTGGAGTCTCTGGAATAGACCTGCATCGGCAGTTCCGGCGTCGGCTCGTGCCAGTGGATGTTGACGCCGAAATGCTCATAGGCGGCGACGAGGTCCTTGTGCTGCGCCTGGGCGATCTGAACGTTGCAGGGCGCTTCGCGCAAATGCTTGCGCGAGAGCGAGCTGGTCGAGAGGTGGCGCAGGAAGTTTGGCGAGCCGAGCAACACGTCTGTCAGCACGTCGGTCTCGTTGGCAAAGCCCCATGATGTCAGCGGCTTGGTGCCGCCGGCGGGATTGCGGCGCTGCAGCGAGAACGGTTCGGCGATGATGCGATCATGGACGGTCATAAGGTTCTCCTCGATTTGACTATGCAGCTTGATTGGATTGGCTGCTCGGAATCCACCAATCGCGTCCGCGCGCGGTGGTGACATATTCCGGCCAGCGGAAATTGATCGGCGGGTCATAGTCGCAAAGCGGCGCGATCCAGTTGGAGCCACCAATGCCGCCGCCGGTGCGGGTGACGAATTCGTCCATGGCTGCATCACGCGCGGACTTGTCCTCGAGCAGGCGGAGGGCTGCAAGCGCAACCGTCTTGGCGGCGCAAATGACCATCGGGTCAATGGTGGCCGAGATACCGCCCAGCGCGTTCATCGCCCAGGATGGATAGGCATGGCCATTCGCCGAGCGCAGCGCCGGGCGAGCGACATAGAAGCGTGCGGTCGGCGTGTGCCACGACATGTCGGTGTAGTCGTCGGAGGTCGAGTTGATCTGCGACGGAGGCAAATCGCGGCGCAGGATTGCCTCGGCCTCTTGCGGCGCAACCAGCCGCTCCATCTCGTCGATGAAAGGGTTGTCGGTCGCGGTGCCGCCGGCATTGACCTGGACCTCGCGACCGATCGCTTTCGCCGCCTCGTCCCAGCTCGGAGCGCCAACGGTGGACAGCGCCTCATAGGCAATCCCCGCCATGGCGTGATTGGCGAGGCCCGGCCTCGACTTCGACACCCAATGGCGCTCATAGCGACAACCGCTGATCGCCGCGGCCGCGGCCGCATTACGGTCGAGCACCGCGGTGACCTGCTCTGCCATGGCAATGGTCGGCACGCGGATCATGTACTGGATCTCGGCCAGCCCCGCCGGCAGATTGTCGGCGGTCGCCTGCCCGGCGGTGAGGATCGCCTCGCTGATCGACCAGCCGCCCTGGTGAGGCAGCATGGAATCGCGCAGCGCCTTGGAGGTCATGTACATCGTCATCAGTGCGTCGTTGGCGCCGGGCGCCCGCACCGCCGAATGCGCCTGCGGGATCGGCGCGCCATCGCTTGCGCGAACCCAGTTTTCGGGTTCGTCGCAGACAAAACGGTAGATCATCGCATAGGCGGCGCCGCAATGCGTGTCCCAGCGCGCCGTGTTGCAGAGCGGCAGCATATAGAAGGGGTGGAAGGAGATCATGCCGGCAAGGCCGTCATAGTAGCCCTTGGCCGCATGGATCGGCTTCGAGCCCCTGACCTTCTCGGCCGGCTCGCCGGTGAAGCGCAACGTCCCCTCGATGCCGTGGCGTTGCATTGCAGCCTTGGTGGCGAGAAGTCCGCCGAGGCCGGCAATGCCAAGCCCGGAATGCGGATCGGTGTGGCCGCCGGCCTCGCTGCCGAGGCCCGGCCGCGATCGCTTCACCGTTGCCGCGTCCTGGCAGTTGCCAGGCACGGCGTCGTATTCGCCGTACATGCCGATGGTCGGCCCCGGGCCATTCGTCCAGTGGGCGCAAAAGGCGGTCGGCATGCCGGCCGACCCTTCCTCGACCGAAAAGCCCTCATGCTTCAGCCGCGCGACATACCAGGCCGCCGACTGGTATTCGCGCCAGGCTGTTTCGCCGAAATCGAAAATGGTGCGCGTCCACGCCGACAGCGACGGCTGGATGCTATCGAGACAGGCAAGCGCGGTGGCTTGCGCCGAGGTCGTCACCGGTTTCTCCATGCGGCCCAAGAAAGCAGTGAAGCGGCATTGCAAAAAGTGATATGTTTTTCCGGTTCATGCAAATTCGGTTCACCTGAGGCCTCTTGCGAATACCTTCCACACAGGCGCTGCGCGCCCTCGACAGTTTTGCCCGTCACGGCAGTGTCTGGCGCGCAGCCGATGAACTGCATTTGACCCGCAGCGCCGTCAGCCATCAGTTGCGGCTGCTCGAACGCGACCTCGGCTTCGACCTGCTGGAGCGCATCGGCAAGGGCGTGGCGCTGACACCGCGCGGCCAGCGCTATGCCGCCGATGTGAGAAAGGCGCTGACGGTGCTCGGCGATGCGGTGACGCGCCAGGCCGGCACGGGCGTCGGCGGTTCGTTCGCCGTTTCCTGCACGCCGGGCTTCGCCTCTCTGTTCCTGTGCACGCACATCGGCGAGTTCCGGCAGATGTATCCGGACGTGGCGCTGTCGATCCTGACGCCCAGACGGCTGGACGATGTCAGCAATCCGGACGCCGATGCCTTCATTGCCTTCGGCGTCGGCAACTGGCCGAACCGCTCGGTGGAGTTGCTGTGCGAAATCTCGTTCACGCCACTTTGCAGCCCGACACTGCTCAACAAGGTCGGCGGCTTTTCAAAACCGGCCGACGTGCTGCGCGCCAATCTCCTGCATCTCGGCGACACCGAGGACTGGGCGCGCTGGCTGGCGCTGTCCAAGGTGGAAAACCCCGACACCGAAGGCGGCATCTTCTTCTCGGACATGAACCTCGTTTTTTCCGCGGCGATCGCCGGCCAGGGCATCGCCATGGGCGACGAGTTGACCAGCCGCCGGGCGCTGAGCGAAGGCCGTCTGGTGCGCCCCTTCGATATCGCGATCCCCTCGCCGCGCTCGTATTTCCTGGTGTCGGAACATGCCAAGGCCAGCCACCCGGTGCTGGAAGCATTCAATGGGTGGTTGAGGTCGAAGCTGTCGGAGAACCGGATCAGCCCGTACTAGCCTCCCATCCGTGAATCAAATTTGCCGATCAGGCGAAAACTATTCGGTTGCGGTGAGCCGGGGCCCTGCCCTACGCTCAAGCCACGACCAAGGAAGAGGCAGGATGCAGCAACCCGGCCGGGCCGCAGAGATCAAGGCAATCGGGATCGGCAAGAGCTTCGGCTCGTTCCGGGCGCTGGACGACCTGACGCTCAATATCGGCCGCGGCGAGTTTTTGACGCTGCTCGGTCCCTCCGGCTCGGGCAAGACCACATTCCTGATGATCCTCGCCGGCTTCGTGCAACCGACCGCCGGCAAGCTTTTCAGCGACGGCATCGACATCACCGAGCGGCCGGCCGAACAGCGTGCCGCCGGCATGGTCTTCCAGGGCTATGCGCTGTTCCCGCACATGTCGGTCGAGGCCAACATCGCCTTCCCGCTCAAGGTACGCAAGAAATCGGCTTCCGAGATCAAGCGCCGCGTTGCCGAGATGATCGAGCGCGTCGGCCTCAAGGGCCATGAGACGAAACTGCCGGCGCAGCTTTCCGGCGGCCAGCAGCAGCGCGTGGCGTTGGCCCGCGCTTTGGTGTTCGAACCCGGCGTGCTGCTCCTCGACGAGCCGTTCTCGGCGCTCGACAAGAGCCTGCGCGGCCAGATGCAGGCCGAGATGAAGCGGCTGCATCAGGAGACCGGCACCACCTTCGTCTTCGTCACCCACGACCAGAGCGAGGCGCTGGCGCTGTCGTCGCGCGTCGCCATCTTCAACCACGGAAAATTGCTGCAGGTCGGAGCGCCGGACGAGGTCTACGACCGGCCGGACAACCGCTTCGTCGCCGAGTTCCTTGGCGAGATCAACATGCTGCCGTTGAAGGGGGTCAAGCCCGCCGACAATGGCTCGACGGGCCTCTGCGAGGACCGCGCGGTCAACATGCTCTGCAAGGCCGAGAAAGTCCGTGGCGATGCCATATTGGCGATCCGGCCCGAACATATGTCGATCGCGCGCGAAGCCGCCGCCGGCGAGAACGGCATTGCCGCCACCGCCATCGGCTCGACCTATCTGGGTGCGGCGACCAAACTCGATCTGACGACACGCCAGGGCGCCAAGGTGACCGTCTCGGTGCCGAACGAGGTCGCGGCGGCTGCACTCAGCAAAGGCAATTCCGTCTGGCTGACATGGCCGGCGGAAAAGGGTTTCCTCCTTCCGGACGGAGGATGACGACGAGAACGGCGAAGTCTTCCAGCAAAGAATCTGGAGCGCGCCATAACCACCGGAACCAAAACGAAAAAGGGGAACTAAAATGACAAACCAAAGCAAAAAACAAGCCATGGACGGGCTGACCGCCCGGGCTGTGCGCGGCGAGATTTCGCGCCGGCAATTCACCCAGCTTGCAGCCCTCGTGCTGGCCGGCACACCGATGCTGCTGCGCTCGACCGGTGCCTTTGCGCAGGCCAAGGAGCTGGTGCTGGTCAACTGGGGTGGCGATGCCCTTACCGCTTATGACGCCGCCTACGGCCAGGCCTTCACCAAGGAAACCGGCATCGCCGTCAAGATGGACGGTTCGGGCCCGACCGAAGGCGCGATTGCCGCACAGTTCAAGAGCGGCGCGCCGACCTGGGACCTTGTCGACGTCGACCCGTTCTCGGCCATCACGCTCGGCGCGCAGGGTGCGCTCGAGCCGATCGACTACGCCATCGTCGACAAGAAGAAGATGCGCGAGGGGTTCGGCTGGGAATACGCGGCGTCGACCTATTTCTTCTCCTATGTCATCGCCTATGATTCCGAGAAATACGGCAAGGACGCGCCGACCGGCATGGCCGACTTCTTCGACGTGAAGAAGTTTCCGGGCAAGCGCTCGCTCTACAAATGGGGCGTGTCGAGTTGGGAAGCAGCGCTGCTTGCAGACGGCATCGCGCCGGCCTCGCTCTACCCGCTCGACCTGAAGCGAGCGCATGACAAGATCGCCGCTTTCAAGGAAAACGTCGTGGCTTACTGGGGCGGCGGCGCCGAGAGCCAGAGCGTGCTGCTCAACGGCGAAGCCTCGATGGCGATCGTGTGGTCGACCCGCGCCTCGCTGATCGAGCAGGACTCGGGCGGCAAGATCAAGTTCATCTGGGATCAGGGCCTGATTTCGCCCGGCGCGCTGGCCGTGCTCAAGGGCAACCCCGGCGGCAAGGACGCAGCGATGAAGTTCATCGCCAGCGCCCAGGATCCGCAAAAGCAGCTGGTGATGTTCGACAAGCTCGGACAGGGTCCGGCCAATCCGGCCGCCGATGCGCTGATCCCCGCCGACAAGAAGCGCATCAACCCGGTCGATCCCGAAAACATGAAGAAGCAGATCGCGCTCGACATGGACTGGTACGCCAAGAATTACGGGGCAGCACTCGACGAATACACCAAGATCATCTCGGCCTGACCAGGCCGGGCACGAGCTTCGATGAGAGGCACCCTCTCCGACAGGATGGGCGCGGCGGTGCTGATGGCGCCGCTGCTCCTGTTCCTTGTGCTGGCCTACGCCTGGCCGTTCCTCGGCGTCGTCAAGTGGAGCGTCACCTTGCCGACACCGGGGCTCGGCCAGTATGGCGCGCTCGCCACCGATGCCCTGGTGCAGTCTGTGTTCATCCGCACGCTGCGCATCGCGCTGATCGTCACCGTGGTTTCCGTGGCGGCGGCATACGCCATCACCATGGTGTGGGTGCGCGGCAGCCCGGCACAGCGCATAATCGCTGAATTCTGCATTCTCGTCCCCTTCTGGATCTCGGTGCTGACCCGCGCCTTCGGCTGGGTGGCGCTTTTATCCAACCGCGGCCTGATCAACACCTGGCTGCAATCGATCGACTTCATCTCCGAGCCGCTGGCGCTGGTGCGCAACGAGTTCGGCGTCATCGTCGGCATGACGCATTTCCTCATTCCCTTCGCGGTGTTCCCGCTGGCCTCCGCCATGCGCAGCCTCGACGAGCGCGTGCTGCTCGCGGCGCGCGGGCTCGGCTCCAGCCGTATGCGCACCTTCTGGACCGTGTTCGTGCCGATGACGCGCTCCGGCATCATCGGTTCGGCGATGATCGTGTTCGTCTTCTCGCTCGGCTTCTTCGTCACGCCGGCGATCCTCGGCGGCGGCCGCAGCGTGATGATCGCCGAGCTGATCTATCTGCGCATCTTCCAGAGTCCCGATTGGGGACTGGGCGCGGCGATCAGCGTCGTGCTGGTGCTGTTCGTCGGCGCGCTCATGGCGCTGCTGTTCCGCTATGTCAGACCGAAGCAACTGATCTGATGCCGACCTATCGCCCCGGTCCCGTCTCGCTGATCCTCGCCGTGCTGGTGGCACTGTTCCTGCTGCTGCCGCTGCTGGCGGTCATCCCGGTGTCGCTGACGCCAAGCCGCATGCTGGCTATGCCGACGGGCGAACTGTCGCTGCGCCACTACCGCGCGCTGATCGAGGATCCGCGCTGGCTCGACGCCATCCTGCTGTCGATCCGCATCGGCATCGTCAGCAGCGTCATCTCCACCGTGCTGGCGCTGTGCTTCAGCCTTGGCGTCTGGATGTTCCAGCCGCGCTTCACGGCCACCCTTGTCGGCTTCGTGCTGTTGCCGATGGTGGTGCCGCCGGTGGTCTCGGCGATCACGCTCTACTTCCTGCTGACGTCGATCTCGGGCATGAGCTCGTTCTTTGGCTATGACACATGGCTCGGCGTCGCCATGGCGCATTCGGTGATGACGGTGCCTTTCGCCACGGTGCTGATCCTGGTCTCGCTCAGCCAGCTCGACCGCCGCATCGACCTTGCCGCGCGCGGCCTTGGCGCCGGCGTGTGGGAACGCGCGACGCGCATCATCATGCCCAACATCAAGTTCGGCATCGTCACCGCTGCACTTCTCTCCTTCGTGCTGTCTTGGGAAGAGATCGGCGTGACCCTGTTCATCACCTCGGTCAACGCCATCACGCTGCCGCGGCTGATGTGGATGGGCCTGCGCGACAACATCGACCCGGCGATCGCAGCCCTTTCGGTGATCCTGATCATCATCACCGTGCTGGTCCTGGCGGTGAGGACTGTGGTGGTGAAGATGCGCGGCGGGCACTGAGCCAAGGTGGCCAACAACAATCGGCGATAGCCAAGCCGCTGTGTGAAGGGCGTTACGGACGGTGAGCGCCGGGTGCATTACGCGGCGTCATGGGAAACCTGCCGCTGGTGACATTTGCCTTCGTGTCGGTGCTCGGAATGGCGGTTCCGGGACCGGACGTCGTGCTCGCCATCACCAACGGCTCCCGCTACGGTTTTCGACGCGCGTTTCTCGGCATGGCCGGCGTCGTACTGTCTGATTTCGTTCTTATCAGCATCGTCGCGCTGGGCTTCGGCGCTCTTCTGCTGGCTTCGGAATTCTATCTCTCGGCTCTCAGGATGTTCGGCGCGGGCTATCTGCTTTTCGTCGCCATCGGTACCCTGCGCACCGCGTCCCGACCTTCGTTCAACCCTAACGTTCCCGAAACACGGCATTCAGCCAAGGCACTCATTGGGCGCTGCTTCCTGGTGGCGGTCACAAATCCGGCGGCCTGGCTGCTTTTCCCCGCGATCCTGCCGCATTTTGTCCGCGTGGATGAGCCGATCGCGATCCAGTATGGCATCCTGGCCATTATCGCCGCGCTTGCCGATGTGTTTGTGCTGACGTTTTACGCAGCCCTTGGCGCGCGGGCTGCAAGGCTTCTGGCTGGGCCAAACGCCGTGTGGATCGACCGGTTGTACGGTATCGCCCTGCTTGGTCTTTCGAGCACTTTGATCCTGCAATCCCTCGGGCATCTGAGATAGTCGACACAGGACTACACAGGGCCGGATTTAGCAATCGGCCCGTAGTCAGCTTGCGAAGAATCTCGACAGCCTTGCAGCCGTGTCTTCGGGGTGCTCTTCCGGGAAGAAATGCCCACCCTTGACCGAGCCGCCTCCGACGTTATCAGCCCATTGCCGCCAGATCGCCAACGGGCCGCCCTCCTCCGCATACCAGTTCTCCAACCCGCCCTCGCCGCTCCAGAGCGCAAGCAGCGGGCATCTGATGCGACAGCCATCAGCCTGGTCCTGCGCGTCGTGCTCGCGGTCGATGCCTGCGGCGGCGCGATATTCCTCGCAGATGGCGTGGGCATGGGCGGGATCACGCAGCGCCTCGATATAGGCGGCCCTGACCTCAGCGGGAAAAGCATCTGGAGCCGAGCCCCAGCCGGCGATCGCATTGTCGACAACTGCGTCGGGTGCTGCGGACAACAGGCGCTCAGGCAGCGGTTCCGGCTGGGCGAGCAGGCTCCACGGCCAGAAGGCCAGCGCCAACCTGGCATCGGCCCGATCCCAGGCGGAGGCCGTGGGGACGATGTCGAGAACGGCGACTTTCGACACGGTTTCGGGATGGTCGAGCGCCAGCCGGTAGGCGACGCGACCGCCACGGTCGTGGCCGGCAACCATGAAACGGTCGAAACCGAGAACGTCCATAACCTGCACCATGTCGCGCGCCATCGCTCGTTTGGAATAGGCGGCATGATTGGCTCCGGAAGCCGGACAGCCGCTTTGTCCGTAGCCTCTCAGATCGGCGGCGACCACGCTGAAATGCGGCGCCAGGGCCACGGCGATGTCCCGCCACATCACATGCGTTTCGGGAAAGCCATGCAGGAGCAGCAACGGCGGCCCTGAGCCACCGGCCCTGACGAAGATCGATGTCTCCTCCATTTGAACGGTCCTGGCGTCAAAGCCCGCAAACATCAGCTGCCGCCAACCAGTCCGTGGCTGGAACGGATTCGCAGCACCTGGACACCCTTCGGCAATTCGATCAGGAACTCCTTGTCGCGGTCGAGATGGTGGATGCTTTGCGGATCGCCGCCGGTAAAGGCGGCCATCGCCTCGACGCTCTCCCAATAGGAGATGGTGATGAATTCCGAATGCGTCGGCGTGTCCTCGCGAAAAGTCTGCACGCCAAGCGCTTTCTCGATCAGCGGCTTGATACCAGCCTCGTAATTGTAGCGCTCATAGGCGTCGGCCCTGCCGGGCGAGGTCCTGCCGCGCCAGATGCGCGCAATGGTCGGGGTTTTCGGTGCCATCTCCTATAACACCCGAAGGCGCGCCGCGTTCCGACTATCCTGACTGGCCGCACAACTGGCTGATAGTCGACGTATGGCAAAGGTTCCGTACAGTAACTTGCACTGGACACGCGGCTATCCTGTCAAGTCCAAACGTGCTCTCTTGTGCTCAACTTGGGAGGGCACAATGAAACTACGTCTAGCTTTCGCTGTATTCACCGCAGGAATTTTCTCGCATTGTCGGCTGCCTCGGCCGGACAAGGGGAACAGCAAAACATCAACTTCCTGGCTCGGATGTCCGATGCAAGGTTAAATTCGGCCGCCAGAATGGCCGGTGACCTCGTTGGCGTAAGGCAAAGATGTCCGGCGTTGAGGCCAACGGAAGACGGAAAAGCAATTTTCGCCGTCCCGGTCCTTTTGTATGATGGGCGGGACAAACACCTGACCCCAGACCCCCGAAAGTTCAACATGGCCATCCATACCTATGAGAGGGCTTTCGCAATGGCGGCCCAGAGATCGGCAAGTTGCCAAAGCGAGAGGGCCAAATACCCGAAACTTTACCGGTAGATGGCTAACAAGGACGACCTTCAGTCTCCGGCGCCGCGACGCCTCACCTAAGGTATTGAAATTATTGGCAGGATTCGAAGCTGTGACCATCGGCTTAGAAGGCCGGTGCTCTATCCGGCGGAGCTACGGGACCGCTGCCGTCAGCGAACGCGCTCTACCTTCAGGCAGCATGCAGGGTCGGGATGGCGCTAACGTCAACTTCGCGCTCCGCATGCCAGGCATCATACGCGGCCTGCATCCTGAGCCAGATCGCGGCACCATCGCCGAACATCTTGCCAAGAAGGGCGGCCACGGCAGGCGATACCGGCTTCTTCTCACGGATGATATCGTAGAGCTGCTGGGCGCGAGATTCCGAGCAGATTGGCGATTTCCACCTTGGTCTTGCCGGCGGCGGGAACGATGTCGTCGAGCAACGCGCCAGGATGGGAAGGGCAGCGCTCGGTCGTTCTGTTTCGTTCGTACACCTTCAGAGTGCTACCCATATGCCAGGTACAAACCGTAACCTATGTGTCCGGAATGGACCCGGCAAAATTGGCGATCCCGACAGGATTCGAACCTGTGACCATCGGCTTAGAAGGCCGGTGCTCTATCCAGCTGAGCTACGGGACCGCTGGCCGGCATTTGATATCTTGGCCGGCTGGTGTCTATGTGCCAGGCGCTGACCGCCGGTTAATGCGTCCAGGGTATCCTGCGGTCATAGCGGAAATTTTCCGCATAGGAAATCTGCCGGCGCTTGGTCTCTTTCGGCTCCTCGACACGGAAGGCCAGGCCCTGCTTTTCGGCATAGGCCACCGCCTCTTCCCTGGTGTCGAAGGTCAGCCTGATCTGGCTCAGCATGTCGCCCGATGTGGTGTAGCCCATCAGCGGGTCGATCTTCTTGCGTTGGGCGGGATCGAATTCCAGCACCCAATGGCCGGTCTTGGCCTTGCCGGACTGCATCGCGGTTTTGGCTGGGCTGAAAATTCGCGCGGACATGGGCACCTCGTAGCTGCGTTGGCGGTAGCGCCGCCTTATTTCAGTCAATACTGTGCAACACTGCCGACGGCAAGGCCGAAGCGGCCTGCAACCAGGCCGCTTCGGCAGCGGCATCGGCCCGATACACTGGCGTAGCATCAAAAGTCATGGTCATGATGGTGACACAAAGAGGCATGGACGCAGGGATTTTGCACGCCGAGGCCGACAGCCAAGCGATTTTCGACGGCGCGATCGTGATCGGCGCCGGGGCAGCCGGCTTGACCGCAGCCCATGCGCTGCTCAAGACCGGCGTGCCTGTGATGGTGTTGGAAAAGGAAGCCCGGCTGGCCGAGCCATGGCACGGGCGGCACGAGCGACTGCATCTCAACACGCACCGCGACCTTTCGGCGCTGCCGGGCGTTTCCTTTCCCGCCGGCACCCCTGCCTTTCCGCACCGAAACACCATCATCGGCCATCTGAACGAATTCCGCGCCATGCACCGGCTGCCGGTCGAGTTCGGCATCGCGGTCGAGGAGATAGGCTTCGAGGGCGACCACTGGCTTGTGCGGACCAGTGCCGGGCCGCGGCTGGCGCGCCATGTCGTCATCGCCACCGGGCGCGACCGGCAGCCCTTCATTCCGGCCTGGAAAGGCATGAAGGCCTTTGCCGGACGCATCATCCATTCGGCCGCATTCGGCGACGCCAAGGCCTATGCGGGCAAGAAAGTGCTGGTCGTCGGCGCCGGCAATTCCGGCTTCGACGTGCTCAATCACCTGGCGGCAGCCGGCACCGGACAGATCTGGCTGTCGGCGCGCAACGGTCCGGCACTGCTGCCCAAGCGCCTCGGCCAGATCGCCGTCCATCGGTTTTCGCCGATCCTGGCGCGGCTGCCGTTCAAGCTCGCCGATGCGGTGATGGCGGCGACGCAGCGATGGGCCTTCGGCGACCTCACGGCCTACGGCGTGCCGCCGACGCCTTCGGGCGGCGCAAGCCGGCTGGCGTCGGATTATACCGCCATCGCCACCGATGACGGCGCCGTCGATGCCATCAAGGACGGCAGGATCATCGTCTTGCCAACCGTGCGGGAATTTACCCGCGACACGGTCGTTTTCGACGATGGCGCGACGATCCAGCCGGATATCGTCATCGCCGCGACCGGCTACCGCACCGGGCTCGAGGCCATGTTGGGCAAGCTCGGCGTGCTCGACGAAAAGGGCGTGCCGCTGTTCAACGGCGCGGACAGCGATCCGAAACTGCCGGGCCTGTGGTTCACCGGCATGCGGCCAAGCATCCGCGGCTGCTTCGCCAATGCCCGCATCCAGGCCAAGGCGATCGCAGCCAGGATTGCACGGGAGCGCAGACCGCCAAGCCCCGTTTGACGATTTAGGGGTTGCGCGACAGGGTCCGGAACCGTATACGCCGCAGGGCCTCGGAGTGTAGCGCAGCCTGGTAGCGCATCTGGTTTGGGACCAGAGGGTCGGGAGTTCGAATCTCTCCACTCCGACCATTTTTTCCCACAAAGCCAGTCCTTGCCCAAGGTCACTCCCAAGGTCGCCAATGGCTGCCTCGCCGGTAGCGCATGGCGGCACGCATTGCCCAAGCAGCAGCCGCTCGCCGATCGGACCCTACATTGGAACACCAGTTCGCTCCGAGAGTTGTGTATGTTCAACCCAAGGAGCCAACAATGAAAACCCTTCTCGTCGCCTCCATGATCGCGTTCGCCGGAACGGCGGCTTTGATCGCACCGGCGCAAGCCGCCAGTCTGACTATCCAGTCCGATGACGGCGATCAATATTCGTCCGACGATGGCGATATACAGGTTCTTCGCCATCACCAGCGCCACAAAGACTATAGCGACGACTATGGCGACGACTACAGCGACAACCAGGATGGCCAATGGAGGCGCCACCACCGCCATCACCGCTGCCATATCGAACTGGTCAGGCACTGGCGCCATCACCACAGGGTCGTCGAAGAGGTCAGGGTCTGCGGCTGATCCGATCGCTTTAGACCTGCTACGGCCGAGTTGGCGGCCGGAGCACCAATCTGACCTAAAGCGCGTCTCATTTGAACGGACTCACGCGACGCGCTTGAGGTCTTGTTTGATGCATGTGGTTCTCTCAAAACCGGGGCCACTTGAGCGACATGCATCAGGCGCCCGTATCATCGAACAGCACCCTTCGGCGGGTTTGGCTGAAAATCCGACGCAGGGATAATCCCCTCGCTTCCAAAGGGGAGATTCTGGATGCTTGGTCTCGAGGCATGGCTTTCGCTGATTGGCCCTGCGTACTTCGCTTACATCGGCATCACGGTTCCGTTCGTCGTCGTCTGGGCCATTATCTGTGCGGCCCTGTGGATCTGGAACAACCGGCCGAGCAAGAGGCAAGGCCCTCCCCGCTCGTGGCCCGCCAGCGTGCTGTTCTTTGTCGTCGTTGCCGCGTGCTACGTGGCAGCGCATACGGTGGTCTATCTGCTGGTCCGGTATCTGGCGGCGTTGTGGGCATAAACGTAGCTCTATAGAGCGCTCTCGATATCGGTCTTCGAAAAATCGTCGCCAACATAGAGCAAGCGGCAGGCTCGATCCTTTGCCACTTCATAGGCAAAGCAATCGCCGAAATTGAGCCCGGCCGGATGAATACCCTTGCCCCATTTCCCATACGCCTCGGCTATGCGCCGGCCAGAGGCTGGTGTCACCGCCGTGACCTCGAAGCCGAGCCCGCCGATCAGGCCGGCCATTTCCTCACCGACATTGCGCCTGTCCGCCACGATCAGCGCCTCGGCCACTGTGCCAGCCGAGATCAAAATATCGTCTTCGGCTTCCAGCGCCGCTATGCAGGCACTGGATTGAGGTTCGGCAAGAACGATCGCCATCAGGGCCGAGGTATCGACCACGATCATTCGGGCAGGCCATCGTCGCCATAGAGGAAGTCCTGGCTCCGCGCGGCATCCGACCCGGTCTTTGCCTTGGCAGCGCCGGATGCTCGCATTGCCTCCAGTAATGCCCGGCGGCTTTTCCTGTCAGGGACAGCCTTCATGGGAACAAGGCGCACGGCTGCATGACCATGACGGGTCAGGATAACTTCATCACCCGCCTCGGCACGACGGACCAGTTCGGTGAGCTGCCCCTTGGCGTCTGTAACGGATACCTGCATTGACCACTCCTTTATGGACCATGCTCTGGTCCATATTCAAGAAGTAGACCATCTAATGGTCCATTTCAATGCAGGACGATAAGATCTTGCGGTTTGGTGAAGTCTGAATGACAGCTGGCGCGCAATCGTAGGCCTTGCGGCGATTCTATCTGAAGGTAAGCTCGCCGGGCGAGAACCCCAATCATCACTCCCGGCGAGCCTACAACCCGATCAGGAACGCGATCAGGACCGGGGTCAGCCGGCAAACGCAGTGTTGCAAGATGGGTGCCAGAGGTTTCTTCTCGAAATGGGACAGGAGCGGAGTCTTCTCCTTCCACTGCCTACACCTCGAACTCGCCCTGCCCTTCGTCCATTGCGCTGACGGTTTCGGCGGCGAGCGCCCTGGTGATCGGCGTCTTGCGCTCGAGCGCGGTGCGGTCGAGGCGCTCGACCACGCGCATGGCGGTGGCCAGCGAGCGCTCGATGCGGCGCACCAGATATTGCACGACATGCGGCTCGACCTCGACCTGGCGGTCGGCGAAGAGTTTGGTGATGACACCGGCCAGAAGCAAATCGTCCGGCTCATGGATCTCGACGGTTGCCGCCGCCTTCAGCCGCGAGGCAAGATCGGGCAACGTCACCCTCCAGGCGGCGGGGAAGCGCCGCGCCGTCAACAGCAAGGTGGCCCCGGCGCCGCGCACTTCATTGATGAGATGGAACAGGCCCGCCTCGTCGATGGCTGTCTTGTCGACATCGTCGATCAGCGCGGGCCTGCCGCCAAGCCCGGTGATGGCATTGCCGATGCGCTGGGCATCGACCGCCACAGCGTTGGCCCGCGCCTGCCAGATCGAGCCCAGATGTGTCTTGCCGGAACCGGCCGGGCCAGCGAGCACGATCACCGGCGACGGCCAGTCCGGCCAGCGATCGACAAGGGCTGCCGCCTCGCGGTTGGTGGCCGACACCACCAGTTCGTCGCGCGAGTAGCCGGTGCCGTGGCCAAGGTCGAGCGGCAGTTGGCGCGGCGGTTCGGTCTTATGATCCGTCACGTTCAGCCGCGCGGCGACCGGTGGCCGCCGCCGCGAGCGGCGGGCAGCGGCGGGACGGGCTCGGTGGAGTGTCCCTTGTAGAGCGGCGATTCGAGATAGCGGGCAATGGCAAACCGCACCAGCACGGCAACCGCCGCCGAAGCAGGAACGGCGATCAAAAGGCCGACGAAGCCGAACAGGGCGCCGAAAGCGAACAGCGCAAACATCAGCCAGACCGGGTGCAGGCCGACGCTTTTTCCGACCAATCTGGGCTGCAGGATGTTGCCTTCGATGAACTGGCCGATGAAGAACACCACGGCGACAGCAACGATCATGGTCCAGTCCGGCCAGAACTGGACGAAGGCGACGCCGACGGCCAGGACCAGTCCGGTCAGCGAGCCGACATAAGGGATGAACGAGATCAGCCCGGCGAAGACGCCGATGAGGATGGCGAAATTCAGCCCGGTCAGCGTCAGGCCGGTGGCATACATGCCGCCGAGCACCAGGCACAGCGTGCCCTGGCCGCGCACGAAGCCGGCGGTCGCGGTGTTGATGTCCCTGGAGATCGCCCTGACCGTCCCGACATAATCGCGCGGCACCCAGCTGTCGACGACCGCCACCATGCGATCCCAGTCGAGCAGCATGTAGAAAGCGACAACCGGAGTGACCACGAACAGGCTGACCACCGACACCAGAGCAACGCCGGAACTCCAGATCGAGGTGAAGACGGTGCTCAGCAGGCCGAAACCGGAAGTGAGCAGCGAATTCAGCCCGTCGCGCAGGCCATTGGCATTGACGCCGAATTTCTGCTCCAGCCATTTCGGATCGAAGCTGGTGATCAGCGACTGCAGCCGGGTCAGATATTCCGGCAGCTTGCTGGCGAAATCGGCCATCTGCGTGGCCAGTACCGGAACCAGGATGACGAAGGCCAGCACCAAAAGGACGATGAAGGCAATCAGGATGACCACCGTCGCCATCAGCCGGGAGAGGCCGAGGCGTTGCAGCCGGTCGGCGACCGGGTCGAGAAAATAGGCCAGCACCATGCCGGCAACGAACGGCAACAGGATGCTGGAAAAAATGTAGAGGAACAGCGCCAGGAAGATTGCCGTACCCAGCCAGAAGAAAATCTGGCGGCGAAACGCCAGGGACGCAGCCGCGTCTGCTAACGCGGCAGTCGCGGCATTCTTGTAAACTACCCTGGGTGGAGCCTTCGCCATAGCCGCTCATATGCCTCAGCCAAGCCACGAGATAGGCCGCGGCCGAAGCCACGGTCAAGACCCCGGACAGCAATATGAGCGCAGGCCTGAGCGGGTCGAGGTGGAGGCCAAGGGCAAGT
The DNA here is from genome assembly GCF_040324515.1 of Mesorhizobium sp. C264A. Taxonomy (NCBI): domain Bacteria; kingdom Pseudomonadati; phylum Pseudomonadota; class Alphaproteobacteria; order Hyphomicrobiales; family Phyllobacteriaceae; genus Mesorhizobium; species Mesorhizobium sp. C264A. Next base: position 2,948,026 of record NZ_JAMYVY010000001.1, read on the forward strand.
TCGCCCAGCACCACGGCGCCAGCACGATCTGGGCGGCGGTGTTGGCCTCCGACACATAGAGCGGCTTCATCTCGACCGGATGCGCCATGACCGTGGACAAAAGCACGGCGCAGATGATCAGCGCATCGCGTGACACCATGGTCACCACCAGCCACAGCGGCAATTGCCCGATGAAGCCCATGACCACGAACACCGAGACCAGAAGCACCTTGTCGGCCATCGGATCGAGATAGGCGCCGAGTTTCGAATGCTGGTTGAAGCGGCGGGCGATGAAGCCGTCGACGCCATCGGAAATTCCGGCAACGAGAAATCCGGCAAAGGCCCAGTCCCAGCGCATGTTCAGCATCGCCAGCACCAGCACGAAGCGCAGGATGGTGATGAGGTTGGGAATGGTCAAAGGCATGTCCCGCCATGCTTGTTCTGCAGATAGATGATGGAGATGGATTGTGGCTGCAAGGACCAGCGGTGAAGGGGCGACTGTCCACGTATTTATCTTGGGCAAAAGCCCGGTATCCTGTCGTCATCCTTGCCCCCCGAAACCATTCATGCGAAGAGCCGCCGAGCGAAACAGGGATGCGCCGACGATGAGCAAGGGCGACCGGGCCAAGCGCAAGAACGGGCTCACCTATGCCGAGGCGGGCGTCGACATCGATGCCGGCAACCTCATGGTCGAGAAGATCAAGCCGCTGGTGCGCGCGACGCGCCGGCCGGGCGCCGATGGCGAGATCGGCGGTTTTGGCGGCCTGTTCGACCTCAAGGCGGCGGGTTTCACGGATCCGGTGCTGGTTGCCGCCAATGACGGCGTCGGCACCAAGCTGAAGATCGCCATCGATGCCGGCAAGCACGACACGATCGGCATCGACCTCGTCGCCATGTGCGTCAACGACATCGTCGTGCAGGGCGCCGAGCCACTGTTCTTCCTCGACTATTTCGCCACCGGCAAGCTCGACCCCGACCAGGGGACGGCAATCGTCGGCGGCATAGCAATCGGCTGCCGACAGGCCGGCTGCGCGCTGATCGGCGGCGAGACCGCCGAAATGCCCGGCATGTATAACGACAAGGATTACGACCTTGCCGGTTTCGCCGTCGGTGCTGCCGAACGCGGCCAGTTGCTGCCGACCGACGATATCGTCGAAGGCGACGTGCTGCTTGGCCTGGCTTCCTCGGGCCTGCATTCCAATGGCTTTTCGCTGGTGCGCCGCATCGTTGGCGTCAGCGGGCTTGCCTGGAGCGATCCGGCGCCGTTCAACGATGAGGCGACGCTTGCCGAAGCGCTGCTCGAGCCGACCCGCATCTATGTGAAGTCGATCTTGAAGGCGATCCGCAACACGCATGGCATCAAGGCGCTGGCCCATATCACCGGCGGCGGCTTTCCCGAAAACATTCCGCGCGTCCTGCCGAAGGACTTTTCCGCAGAACTCGATCTCAATGCCATCGATGTGCCGCCGGTGTTTTCCTGGCTGGCGAAGACTGGCGGCGTGGCGCCGGAGGAGATGATGCGCACCTTCAACTGCGGCATCGGCATGATCCTCGTCGTCGCCTCCGGCCAGGCGGCACAGGTCGCAGCCGTGCTGCAGGAGGCCGGCGAGACTGTGACGCCGATCGGCCGCATCGTTCCGCGCCGCGACGCCGGCGTCATCTATCGGGGCTCGATCGGCCTATGAGCAGGAAACGCACGGTTGTTCTGATCTCGGGACGCGGCTCGAACATGACGGCGCTGATCGCGGCGGCGAGCGACCCGGCCTATCCCGCCGAGATCGTTGGCGTCATTTCCGACCGGGCCAACGCCGCCGGCCTCGGCATCGCGGCCGCGCGCGGTATCCCGACCAAGGTCATCGTGCGCGCCGACCATGCCAGCAAGGAAGCCCATGATGCGGCGATCGACGCCGCGCTGATTGCGTTCAATGCCGAGATCGTGGCGCTGGCCGGCTATCTGCGCATTCTCTCCCGCGGCCTGGTCGAGAAGTGGCAAGGGCGCATGCTCAACATCCACCCTGCCCTGCTGCCGGCCTTCAAAGGGCTCGATACGCATGCGCGCGCCCTGCGCGCCGGCATTCGCATTCATGGCTGCACGGTGCATTTCGTCACATCAGAGATGGATGACGGCCCGATCATCGCGCAGGCAGCGGTGCCGGTGATGGTCGGCGACAACGAAGACACGCTGGCCGCCAGAGTGCTGAAGGCCGAGCACCGGCTTTATGCACTGGCGCTCGGGCTGGTCGCTGACGGCAAGGCGCACATGGAAGGCGGTCGCACCGTGCTGGCCCATTTCGCCGACGATGCCGAAAACGGAACTTCCGTGGTGATGGCGCCCGACCCGCTGCGCGAAGAACGCGATCTCGAACATCTGGCGCGGATCACGCCGTAGGCCGACATTGGCGACACCGAGACAATTGCTCCTGCTGCGCCACGCCAAGTCGAGCTGGGACGACCCGGCGCTTGCTGATTTCGACCGGCCGCTCGGGCCGCGCGGGCTGAAGACGGCGCCGCTGATGGGGCGCGAACTGGCCCGGCGCAGTTGGCTGCCTGACCTGGCGCTGGTGTCGCCGGCGCTGCGCACGCGCGAGACATGGCGGCTGGTCTCGGCGGAACTTTCGGCGAGCGTAACGGTGGAGTTCGCCGAGGCGCTTTTCGAAGCCACGGCTGGCGACATTCTGGCCGAGGTGCAGCAGGCAGTCGCATCGGCTAGCTGTCTCCTGGTGCTCGGCCATAATCCCGGCCTGGAGGACTTTGCCCGCCGGCTCGCCGGTCCGCGATCGGGTGTGGCTGCTCTAAGGAAACTTGAAGAGAAACTCCCGACCGGCGCCCTTGCCCGCTTTGTCATCGACGGCGATTGGGCGGATCTCGGCTTCGGCGCGGCCCGGTTGACGCATTGCATCAAGCCGAAGGATATAAAGCTAGACCAAGCTGCCTAACGGGCTAGCCGCAGGTGACAGCCGCAAACCGTGTTTTGAAAAGACCACGCAATCAAGGACATAAGACCAACTGCTGGCGGATTGATTCAAGATCTTTGCGGCCCAGAGTCAATTACATAAAACCAAGAGCGGTGGGCCAGGCCCACCGCTCTTTGTGGTCGTCGATTTCTCAGAAAATCAACGACCCCAGATGCCCTGGCCGGATTGCGGCTGGTTCGAGTCGCCCTTGATCGTGAAATCGCCGAGGCTGGCCGGCTTGCGGATTGAGGCGGTATAACTGTGATCGATGTTGCCGGCGGGCGCTGTCACAGCAGGCTGGTTGACGCCGTCGGAGCCGTAGTGGTCGCTGCCTGCGAAAGCGGTGCCGGTGGCAAGGAGGATGGCAGCAGCGGTAAGTGCGATCTTGGTCATTTCAGGTAATCCAGATTTTTCAGTTCTGTCCGTCAAGTGGCGTGCCTTGGGAGGAATTCGCGTCGCTCGGACCACCCCGAAATGGGTGTGCGTTGCTGCCATTGCCAATCACAAAAATGTGCGAACCGAACCGTTCGGTTCGGTCTTGGAAGGCGCCGAATGGCGTAGTTGTTGCTATATTCTATTCTCCAGGCGGCTCCGACCTCGCAACGCCCCTCGTTGCGTTACCCTTTGCATCTCGAAGGTCGTGAAACCTAGTACGTCGCGCATGTCCTATTCGCGGGCGGCCGGACGGCGACCCAACGTGCTGCCGCAATGGCGCCGCGCGCGAACATCGAGCGGTCGCCGGCCGAATGGGAAAGCGTGAGCGTCTCGCCCTCGGCCAGCAAGCTCACGCTGTGCTCGCCGACGATGCTGCCGCCGCGCAGCACGGCAAAGCCGATCTCGCCGGCAGGGCGTGGACCTGTAACGCCGTCGCGGATGCGTTTCGCCACATCGTCCAGCCTGACGCCATGTCCGCGAGCGGCCGCCTCGCCCAGCATCAGCGCCGTGCCCGACGGTGCGTCGACCTTCATGCGGTGATGCGCTTCCAGGATTTCGATGTCGGTGTCGGGACCAAGTGCTCGCGCCGCCTGCTCGACCAGCCCGGCCAGCATGTTGAGCCCGAGCGAGTAGCTGCCGGAGCGGACGATGGCGACGGACTTCGAAGCAGCAGCGATGGCGGCGAGATCGGCCGGCTCGAAGCCGGTCGAGCCGATGACCAGCGCCGGGCCGCCGCGGGCCGCGCAAGCTTGTGCAAGATCGACGGAGGCCGAAGGCGTGGTGAAATCGATGACGACATCCGCAAGCGCCAGTGCTTCGTCGCGCTCGACCAGCCCCTCACCGATGCTGCCCGGCCTGTGAAAGCGGGCGACGAGCGCCAGCCTGGGATCGGTCTCGACGGCCAGCGCCATCTCCCTGCCCATGCGGCCGAGCGCACCGGCTATGGCTATCTTCAACAGATGCGGCATGGCGGCTTTCACTGGAAATGCGAGTCACAAAAATGATCTACCATGCCGCCCTGCCAGATTGATTCAGCCGGCGCCATGCGTCTTGAGCATCATGCCGGCGATCTCCTTGACCAGCTTGGCGGCAACCAGCGCGGTGAGATTGGAGACATCCTGGCTTGCATTGTATTCGACGACATCGGCGCCGACGATGGGCTGGTCGATCCGCTGGATCAGGTTGATCACTTGCCGGGTTGTAAGACCACCGGGTTCGCGGTGCGACACGCCGGGCGCACAAGCCGGGTCGAGGCCGTCGAGATCGACCGAGAGATAGACCGGCGTCTTGAGATCGAGCTGCAGATCCTCGCTGAAATGCCGCGCCTCGATCATTTCGACGCCGAAGCGCTTGAGCTGGTCACGAAGCTCATCATTGAGGGTGCGCAGGCCGATCTGGATCAGCCGGTCAGCCAGCCCCTCCTCCAGGATGCGCGCGAAGGACGAGGTGTGCGATCGCCTGTTGTCCTGATAGGCATCGTAGATGTCGGGATGAGCGTCGATCTGGACGATCGTTAGCCTGGCATGGCGGCGGCGCACGGCACGCAGCACCGGCCAGGCGATGGCATGATCGCCACCGAGGCTGATCAACGGGTGGCCGGCATCCAGCGCGCGGCCGACCTCGGCCTCGATTCGCTCCCACGGATCGCCGTCGCCTGAAAAGTCGATGTCGCCGTGGTCGACGAAACGGTCCGCCACATCGAAGCCGGTTTCGCTCCACGAGCTGTGCGCGTCGTTTTTGAGTTCCCGCCGGATCAGGGACGGCGCTGCGGCCGCGCCCTTGAGATAGGACGAGTTCTCGTCATGCGGTATTCCCAGAAGCGAAACCCTGGCCATCGGCGTGCGATCTCCGGCAACAGGCCATCTCCCTAAACCCGGGAGCTGGCTGGCGATAGCAGTGCCGCTTGGGCCAGTTGCGAAGGCGATCAGGCGTCATTTCCCGATCGCGCCGCCCAGTCTTTGCCTGACGATCGCGATATGGAAATCCGTGCCATGCAACAGCCCGTCATCGTTGAAGTCGTAGCTGGAATTGTGCAGCGGCGGCGAGGTCTCGCCATTGCCGAGAAAGACGAAGCAGCCCGGTACGTGATCGAGGAAGCGGGCGAAATCCTCCGAGGCGGTCATCGGCTCCGCCGCGATGCTGGCGGCTCCATCGGCCAGCACGCGCCTTGCGGCGACAAAGGCCGCGTCCACCAGGTCGGCATCGTTCTGCAGCGGCACGAATTCCCTGCTATAGGTCACGTCGGCGGTGACATTGTAGGCAGCGGCGGTGCCCGCCGCGATGACCCGCATCTGGCGCTCGATCTCGGCGCTGACCTCGGGACGAAAACTGCGGGCGTCACCGAGGATGCGGGCGAGGCCGGGCAATGCGTTGCGGGTGCCGTCGGTGATCAGCTCGGTCACCGAAACCACCGAAATGTCGGCGGGACTCAGCCGGCGCGAGACGATGGTTTGCAGATTGGTGACCAGCGCGCAGGCGGCGACCAGTGTTTCATTGCCCGAATGTGGCCGCGCCGCATGGCCGCCGATCCCCTTGAGCACGATCTCGAAATTGTCCTCCGCCGACATGAACGGGCCGGCACGGGTCTCGAAATGTCCAATGGGCAGGCCCGGCATGTTGTGCAGGCCAAAGATCTCGTCGAAGGGGAAGCGCTGCAGCAGCCCGTCATCGAGCATTGCCAGCGCGCCCTTGCCCCACTCCTCGGCCGGCTGGAAAACGAAACGCACGGTGCCGTCGAAACCGCCCTCGGCGGCGAGCAGCTTTGCCGCGCCGAGCAGCATGGTGGTGTGGCCGTCATGGCCGCAGGCATGCATGATGCCGGGGTTCTGCGAGCCATAGGCTGTCGCGGACTGCTCGGTGATCCGCAGCGCATCCATGTCGGCCCTGAGCGCAATCGCCCGGTTGCCGCTGCCGCGCTTCAACGTGCCGACGATGCCGGTGCCGCCGACCCCCTCTGCAACGTCGTCCAGCCCGAATTCGCGCAGCTTCGCGGCGACAAAGCCAGCGGTGCGCTTTTCCTCGAAACCGAACTCGGGGTGCGCGTGCAAATCGCGCCGCCAGCCCGTCATCTCCCGCTTCAGCGCATCACGATCGAGTTCAGCCATTTTTCTCCCCGACCTCTTTTGCAAGCTCACTGGCGACATCAAGCAGGATGTTGGCGCCGGCGACAAGCTCGGCATCTTCAGTGTGTTCGCGCGAATTGTGGCTGATGCCACCGGCGCTCGGCACGAAGATCATTGCCGCCGGCGCGAGGCGGGCCATCATCTGCGCGTCATGGCCGGCGCCCGATGTCATGCGCCTGACGCCGAGACCGCGGTTCTTCGCGGCCGCCTCGATCAGTTCGACGATGCCGATGTCGAACAGCACCGGTTCGAAGCGGGCGAGCCGCTCGACCGAGATCGATACGTTCTCCGAAACCTCAAGCTCCTCGAGATAGGCAGCAAGGGCCGCCTCATGCGCCTGCAGGCGCTGTTCGTCGGGATCGCGCAGGTCGATGGTGAAGACGGCGCGCGCGGGAATGACGTTGATGGCGTTGGGTTCGAAGCGCATCGTGCCGACCGTGGCCACGGTTGGCCCATTTGAAGCCCTGGCCCGATCGTGCAGGAAGGTGATGATGCGGGCGGCGGCGTGGCCGGCGTCGCTGCGCATCGACATCGGCGTGGTGCCGGCATGGTTGGCGGCGCCGTCGATGGTGATGCGCTGCCAGGAAATGCCTTGCAAATTCTCGACCGCGCCGATCGGCACGCCTTCACGCTCCAGCACCGGCCCCTGCTCGATATGAAGTTCGAGATAGGCATGCGGCTTGAGGAAGCCGGGTTCGCGGTCGCCGGCATAGCCGATGCGGGCGAGCTCCTGGCCGAGCACGCTGCCATCCGTGCCGATGGCGGCCAGCACGGCCTCGGCACTGACGCCACCGGCATGGCATAGCGAGCCCATCATGTCAGGCGTGTAGCGCACACCTTCCTCATTGGTGAAAGAGGCGACCGCAACCGGGCGCGACGGCGAAAAGCCCGAAGCCTGCAGCGTCTCGATCACCTCCAGCCCGGCCAGCACGCCGTAGCAGCCATCATAGATGCCGGCATCGATAACGGTGTCGATATGCGAACCGATGAGCAGCGGCGCCTGCCCGGCATTGTCGGGGCTTTGCCAGATGCCGAAGATATTACCGACCCGGTCGATGGCGACTTCCAGCCTGGCCTGCCTGAGCCAGCCGACAAAGAGGTCACGGCCCTGTTTGTCTGTGTCGGAGGCGGCGAGCCGGATCAGCCTATCCTCACTGTCGCGGCCAACGGCGGCGAGTTCCCGGATGCGGCCAAGCAGACGCTGTGCATCGATCCCGATCATGGCTATGCCTCGGCCTTCAGCTTGCCGGCCAGCACATCGGCGGGGCTCTGCCCGACCAGCTCGGTATAGCGGTGCGGGTCTGTGGCGCCTTCGGTGTTGATTACAAGCACGCGGGATTTGTCGTCGAACCCGAGAGCGGCCTTGTGGTCGGCCACCGCCCGGATCAGCCCGGCCAGACCGACGCCGCCGCTTTCGCCGGCGACGATCACTGGATCATTGCCAGCCGGCCGTGCCAGCCGCCGCATCACCGCGACCGCCTCCTCCTCATCCACCGTCATGAAGGCATCGGCAACCCGCGCCAGAACGCGCCAGGCAACTTGCGAGGCCTCGTAGCATTCGAGCATCGCCATCACCGTCGGCTGGTCGTGTGCGACCTTGACCACGTGGCCCGCCCGGGCGGCTGCGACAACGCAGGCGGCGCGGGCCGGCTCGACGACGATGAAGGTCGGCCTGGCGTCACCGAGCACGATGGCGAGATGGCCGGCCAGGGCGGCGGCAATGCCGCCGACACCGGCCTGCACGAAGACATGGGTCGGCGGCTGCGGCAACTGGCCCAACGCTTCGCGCACGATCGCCGTATAGCCCTGCATGACCAGACCGGGGATGCGCTCGTAGCCCGGCCAGGAGGTGTCGGACACCACGGTCCAGCCTTGCTCCGCTGAAACCTCGGCGGCCTGCCTGACCGAGTCGTCATAATTGCCGTCGACGCGGATCATCTCGGCGCCATAGCGGGCTATTGCTGCAATGCGCGCCTCGCTGACGCCGGCGTGAACGAAGATTGCCGCTTTCGCGCCTACCAACTGTGCACCTTGCGCGACCGAGCGGCCATGATTGCCGTCGGTGGCGCAGGCAACCGTCATGCCGGCAGCGACCGCCCGGACGTCGAACCGGTTGAGATCGGCCACGTCAACGGGCCGATGAAGCGATCGGCTCGCCTCCTCCAGCACCAGTCGAAAAACGGCATAGGCGCCGCCGAGCGCCTTGAAACTGCCGAGACCGAGGCGAAAGCCTTCATCCTTGATGTGGACGGAGCCGAGGCCGAGTTCGCCGGCCAGCGTCGGCAATGCATGCAACGGAGTTGCCAGGTGATTGTCGCGATGGGCAAGAAAGCGCTCGACCGTATCGGCACCGGCATTCCCCAGCGTTTCGGCATCGACCGGATCGAGCGGCCGACGGTGCAAGGCATTGCTGTTGAGCAGGAACACGGGTGGCCTCCTTTGGGTGTGACGAAATCATATTGCAGCCGAGGCGCAAATAGCGCTGTTATTGGCGCTTCGAAATGCAAGTTTGTTTCGCCAGGATAGCGCTTTGCCTCGATCGCCTTCACTCGACAGTTTCGACCTCGCCATCCTTGCCATCCTGCAGCGGGACAACACGATGCCGCAGCGGCTGATCGGCGAAGCCGTCAACCTGTCGGCGCCGGCGGTGCAGCGGCGCATCAAGCGCATGGAACAGTCCGGCGTCATTGCGGGCAATGTCGCCGTGGTCGACCCGGCGGCGGTCGGCCATCCCATCACCATTTTCGTCGAGGTCGAACTGGAGAGCGAACGCTCGGACCTGATCGACGCGGCCAAGCGGCAATTCTCGGCAGAGCCCGAAGTGCAGCAATGCTACTACGTCACCGGCGAGGCCGACTTCATCCTAGTCATCACCGCGGCCGACATGGGGGCCTATGAGGCCCTGACGCGCAGACTGTTCTTCGACAGCAAGAATGTCCGAAAATTCCGCACCTTCGTTGCCATGGACCGTGTCAAGGTGGGGCTGACGGTGCCTCTGCCGGGATAGCCAGTCTCTTTTACGCAATTCCGGACGGAAAACCGCTCACACTTTTCCTGGAATTGCTTTAGCCCGCCGGCCGCAGCCAGACCTTGTTGTCGTGGAAGGCCGCACCGCCATAGGGCGCTGGTGCGTCGGCGCCGGTGAGCACATTGATGCCTTCGCCACGCTCATGGGCGCTGTTTGGCCAGATGCCCTCGGCGATCACCACGCCGCGCTTGAGGCCTTCGAACAGCTTTGCGTGCAGCACCACCTCGCCGCGCCGGTTGCCGACCTCGATACGGTCGCCGTCGCCCAAGCCAAGCGCGGCAGCGTCGTCCGGATGCACCAGGAGTTCCGGCCGGCCTTCCTTGGCTCTCGACACCGGTGTCTCGGCGAATGTCGAATTGAGAAAATTGCGCGCCGGCGATGTGGCGAGCCGGAACGGATGCTCGGCATCCGCGACCTCGATCAGGTCGACATGGTCGGGGAATTCCGGGAGCTCCGCCACCGGCCCGAACAGGCCCATGCTTTTCGGCGGCCGGTTGGGCGCCGCCTGCCCGCTCCAATTGGCGCGGAAATGGAATTTCTTGTCGGCATGGCCGAAACCATCGATGAAATGCGCCGCCTCGAAATCCGGCTGCAGGTCGACCCATTTGTCTTCCTTGAGGCTGGCGAAGGAGCCCAGCCCGCGCTTGCCCAGGATGATGTCGATATGCTGCTGCTCGGTCAGGCCAAAGCCCGGCCGGTCGGAGACGCCGAGACGCTGCGCCAATTGCTCGATGACGAAATGGTTGGTGCGCGGCCCTTCCGGCGGGTCGATCAGCTTGGGACCAAGCGTGATGTGCTGGTTGCCGCCGCCCTTGTAGACGTCGTCATGCTCGAGAAACATCGTTGCCGGCAAAACGACATCGGCGAGCTTTGCCGTGTCGGTCATGAACTGCTCGTGCACGCAGGTGAACAAGTCGTCACGCAGGAAACCCTGCTTCACCAGCCGCTGCTCGGGCGCGACATTCACCGGGTTGGTGTTCTGGATCAGCATCGCCGTCACCGGCGGGCCGCCATAGAGCGCGTCCGCTGCACCGGTCAGCACCGGGCCGATGCGCGACTGGTCGAGATGGCGAATATTGGGATCGCGCATCGCGGCGCCTTCCAGCACATCCTGGTTGAGCTTGAAGATGCCGGAATTGGAATGGAAGGCACCGCCACCCTCATATTGCCAGGCGCCCGTGACGGCGGCGATGCAGGATGCCGCGTGCATGTTGAACGCGCCGTTGCGCTGGCGGGCAAAGCCATAGCCGAGGCGGAAATAGGTTTTCCTCGTCGTGCCGACGAGGCGTGCGAAAGCCTCGATCTCGGTGACGGCAAGACCGGTGATGGCGGAAGCCCATTCCGGCGTGCGCGTCTCCAGATGCGCTTCCAGCCCCTTCGGATCGTCGGTGCATCTTTCGAGATAGGCGCGGTCGGCCATGCCTTCCCTGAACAGCACATGCATGACCGCGCAGGCCAGCGCGCCATCGGTGCCGGGCTTCAGCACAAGGCCTATATCGGCCTGCTTCATCGTCGCGTTCTCGTAGACATCGATGACGACGATCCTGGCGCCACGCTCCTTCCGCGCCTTGATGGCGTGGGTCATGACATTGACCTGCGTGACCACGGCATTGGTGCCCCAGATCACCACGCAGTCGGACTTCGCCATCTCGCGCGGATCGGGACCGCGCAAGGCGCCCGCTCCCATCATCCAGCCGGTCCAGGCCAGATTGGTGCAGATCGAGCCGAAGAAGCCGGAGTATTTTTTCGCATGGCGCAGCCGGTCGATGCCGTCGCGCTGCACCAGCCCCATCGTGCCGGCATAGAAATAAGGCCAGACGGTCTCGGAGCCGTATTTTTCCTCGGCCGCGATGAAGTTCTCGGCGACGACGTCGAGTGCCGCTTCCCAGCTGGATTCCTTCCAGACGCCGTCGCCCTTGGCGCCGGCGCGCATCAGCGGCTTCAGCAGTCGGTCCGGATGATGGACACGATCGGCATAGCGCGCGACCTTGGCGCAGACCACACCAGCCGTATACGTATTGGACTTGGCGCCATGGACACGGCCGATGCGGTTGCCATCGAGCAGTTCGACCTCGAGCGCGCAGGTCGAAGGGCAATCATGCGGACAGGCGGAGTGGCCGATTCTGAGCTTGGCGTGCTGGTTCATGCGGCGTTTTTAGCGGGTTTCGCGGGCGGCGTGTAGGGCCAGATCTTACCCTCCCCTTGATGGGGAGGGTCGGCGCGCAGCGACGGGGTGGGGTGCGGCGCGGACCCCCACCCCGCTCCGCTTCGCGGATCGACCCTCCCCACAACGGGGGAGGGTAATCACTCCACCGTGCCTTCCTCATACTCGGCCGACATGGTTAGCCACTTCTCCTCGTGACCGGCAAGCTGCTGTGCCAGCTGCGAGCGCTCCTTGGCGAGCCGGGTCGCGGTCGACGGATCCTTTTCGTACACCGCCGGATTGGCGAGTTCGTCCTCGATCAGGTCGATGCGCTTGCGGATGCGGTCCATCAGCGCTTCGGTGGCGCGTATTTCCTTGGCCAGCGGCTCAAAGGCGGCGCGGCGCGCGGCTGCATCGCGGCGGCGATCGGCCTTGGATGCCTTCTCGGCCTCGCGCTTGCCGCGTCGGTCGCCGGACACGCCGGTGACCAGCGTCTTGTAGTCCTCAAGGTCGCCGTCATACGGGTTGACCGCCCCGTCCTTGACCAGCCACAGCCGGTCGGCGGTCGCTTCCAGCAGATGGCGGTCATGCGAGATGAGGATGACGGCGCCGGGAAACTCGTTCAGCGCATGGATCAGGGACTCGCGGCTGTCGATGTCCAAATGGTTGGTCGGTTCGTCGAGGATGAACAAGTTTGGCCCCTCAAAGGCCGACAGGCCATCAGCAGGCGCGCCTTCTCGCCGCCGGACAGGTCCTTGGCGGCGGTGTTCATCTTCTCGGTGGTGAGACCGAACTGGGCGACGCGGCCACGTACCTTGGATTCCGGCGCCTCCGGCATCAGCCGGCGGACATGCTCGTAGGCGTTTTCATCAGGCCTGAGATCGTCGAGCTGATGCTGCGCGAAGATCGCCACCTTCAGGCCCGGCGCCACCGTCATGGTGCCGGTTTCCTGCTTCAGCCGGCCCGAGAGAAGCTTGGCGAAGGTCGACTTGCCGTTGCCGTTGGCGCCGAGCAGCGCGATGCGATCGTCGGCATCGATGCGCAACGTCATCTTCTTCAGGATCGGCTGGCCCTCGGTGTAGCCGACATTGACGTTGTTCAAGGCAATGATCGGCGACGCCACCGTTTTCACCGGTTCGGGGAAAGAGAACGGCCTCACCGTGTCGTTCACGATCGCGGCAATCGGCTTCATCTTCTCCAGCGCCTTGATGCGCGACTGCGCCTGTCTCGCCTTCGAAGCCTTGGCGCGGAAGCGTTCGACGAAGGACTCCATGTGTTTGCGCGCGGCTTCCTGCTTGACGCGGCCCTTCTCCTGCAACTCCTTCTGCTCGGTGTACTGGCGCTCGAACTGGTCGTAGCCGCCGCGCCAGAAGGTCAGCTTCTTCTGGTCGAGATGAACGATGGAATTGACGGCGCGGTTGAGCAGGTCGCGATCGTGCGAGATCAGAAGCACCGTGTGCGGATATTTCGACACGTAGTTTTCCAACCAAAGCGTGCCTTCGAGATCGAGATAGTTGGTCGGCTCGTCGAGCAGCAGAAGGTCGGGCTCGGCAAACAGCACCGCGGCGAGCGCCACACGCATGCGCCAGCCGCCGGAGAAGGACGAGGCCGGGCGGCGCTGCGCGGCGTCGTCGAAGCCAAGGCCAGCGAGGATGGTGGCCGCGCGAGATTCCGCCGAATGCGCATCGATATCCGCCAGCCGCATATGGATGTCGGCAATGCGGTGCGCGTCGGTGGCGGTCTTTTCCTCCTCGAGCAATGCGGTGCGCTCGAGGTCGGCCTTGAGCACGATCTCGATCAGCGGCTCCTCGGTGCCGGGCGCTTCCTGCGCCACCTGGCCGATGCGGGTGTTCTTGGGCAGGCTTATCGAGCCGGTCTCGGAGGGAAAGTCGCCGGTGATGGCCTTGAACAGCGTCGTCTTGCCGGTGCCGTTGCGGCCGACGAGGCCGGCCTTGGTGCCGGCCGGCAAGGTCAGCGAGGCATGATCGAGAAGCAAGCGTCCGGCCATGCGGAGCGAAAGATCGTTGATGATAAGCATGCCGGGGCTTTTGCACGGGAGGGCGGCGCTTCGCAAGGGCCTGGGCGCTGGCGGGGGCATAAGGCATGAAGACGGCGCGCCCAAAGCGCGCCGTCCATCACTGCTAACTGCAGACCGACTTTAAGAGGCTGCCTGGTTCAGGCTTTGGGTTTGCGCTTCGTCACCTTGGCCGCGGCGGCCGGAACGGCCGGCTTGCGGCCGAGGCCCGAGGACTTGGCCAGTGCCGAACGGGTCGCGGAGTAGTTCGGCGCCACCATCGGATAGTCCGACGGCAAGCCCCATTTGCCACGATATTCCTCCGGGCTCAGACCATGGTCGGTCATCAGGTGGCGCTTCAGCGACTTGAATTTCTTGCCGTCCTCAAGACAGACGATGTGATCGGGAAACACCGACCGCTTCGGATTGACAGCGGGGTTCAGCGCGGGGCTTTCCACGGCGGCAATGCTGCCCAGCTTGCGCACCGATGCGCTGACGCTGGCGATCAGATCCGGCAGGCCAGACGCAGGGAGAGGATTGTTGCCGACATAGGCCGAGACGATGTCAGCAGTCAGTTCAATAGCGGTCTTGCTGTCGATGGTGTGCAATTCTGTTTCTCCCGCCGGTCATGAAGTTGCCGGCTTTTTTTAAGACTTCTCTTGATGTATCGACCTAGCTGCACCCCCCAACGGGTCGCTAAAGTCTCAATAAACGATCAAGAATCGGAACAGGAGGATGTTTCCACAACAGGTTGCAACGTTGCAAATTAGAAAATCTAATACTTGGAAACGGCCGACTTCGCGCCAGCAGATTTCAACTGCACGGACGCCGCAGGTTTAGAGTCGGCCAGTATGTCCAGAATGCGCTTCCAGCGGGCGCACCGGCCGAAATCTTTTTGCTCTATCGCCTTTTCGGCCTTCATGGCGGCGTAGAGCGGCGCCTCGGCGCCGAACTCCTTGAGCAGCCAGAATGCTTCCTGTCTGGCGAGGCGTTCATCGTCGTCAAGCATGTTCAGCCTCCGAGCGTTCTATGCCCACCGCAATACAGCTGCCGATGACGAGGACCGCACCGGCTATCGCGGTCAGCGTCAGCCTTTCGCCCGAAAGTGTCAGCAGCAGCGTCGATGCGATCGGCGTCAGATAGGCGATGACCGCAACCTTGCCGCCGCCTTCAAGCTTCAAGGCGCGCGACCAGAAATAATATCCCAGCCCCATCGGGCCGGCACCGAGATAGAGGCCAAGCAGGAGGTGCTCACTGGATGGCCAGGCAGCGCCGTCGTGAATACACCACAGCAAGGTCAGGCCGACGCCGACCAACGCCGAAGGCAAAAGCAAACGCTCCGACGGTGTGGCCAGGCGGGCGACCGCAATCGAATAGAAGGCCATGCACAGCGCCGAGCCGAAGGCAGCGAGATAGCCGACGATGCTGCCTTGGAGAAAAGGCTGGCCGCGACCACCCGAGATCACCAGCGCCACGCCGACAAAGCCGAGCACGGCAGTCAACCCCAGCAGCACGGGGCGTTGCCGCTTGCCCAGCACGATGACCGCCGCCGCGACCATCAGCGGCCAGGTGTAGGCGACGAGATTGGCCTCGATCACCGGCATGGAGGCAAAGGCGATGTATTGCAGCACCATGGTGCCGACCAGGCCAATAAAGCCGACCGCGACCGGCGCCAGGGTGCCGTCAGCACCCTTGGAAAAGGCTGCGTCTTGCGTGTCCCCCTTCCGGCTCGCCAGATGGATGACGGCGAACACCAGAGCCGCTCCACAAAATTGCAGCAACTGCACCAGCGACACCGGATGGCTGGCCAGCAGCGATTTGCCGACCAGCGCGTTGGTCGACCACAGGGCGACCGCGCCGGCGGCGAAGACCAGGGCCGATGGCGAGCCCGATCCATCCCGGAATCGCCGAGACGGTGCCTTGTCCTTATCGCCGACCATGATGTTACCGACGGCCAAACCGGCGTCCACTTCTATGCTCTGGCTACCAGGATTCCCTTGACCCGCCCGGGACCGGCGCATCGGCCGCCGCCGCAACGGGACGTTCTTCCTCGAAGCGCCGATAGGCCGGCAGCTGGTTCGTCCAGACGTCTTCGGCGAGCTCGTTGACCCACTCGCGATCGTGATCATTGTCGGCTGCGAGATAGAACATGCGATTGTCGTCGACATAAGGCTTGGCCACCGAGCGCTGGTTGAGGACCAGCGTGACGCGCGAGCCGAGCTGGATCGGCGCGGTGCGGTGCAGGACGCCGAGAAACTGGCCGAGCGTGGCGTAGTTCATCTTGTGGTCGATGCGCATGACCTGGTTGCGCGGAATCTCGCGGCCGGATTCAAGGATGGCGCGGCCGGTCTCGGAATCGTCGCAGTAGATTTCGAGATGGCCGCCGACCAGCGGATTGCTGATCGACAGCGGAATGAGTTCGGTGACCGGGACACCGTCGCAATGCCAATCGACGGCGCCGTCCTTGGGATTCATGAAAGTGACGGTCGAGCCGACGATCGACAGCGGATAGGGCTCGAGCTTGGTGCCCATCATGTCGGACAGACGTTCCAGGCGCAGCTTGTCATGCAGCAGTTCCTTGATCTCCGGGATAAAACGGTCGGCGCCGGTGATGAAGGTAAGGTCGAGGTGCTTGTGCACGGCGTGGCTGGCCTTGAGCTTCAACGCCGCCTCTTCGATCGCCGCCAGCAGCGTCGGGTCGTAGCCATGCAGATACTGCGCAACGCCGAAACCCGACACTTTCCAGGCCGTCTCATGGCCGATAATGGCTTCTCGGCTCATCGCGTAGCGCAGTTCAGGTATGGTATGGGCGTTCATTCTACTTCTCCAGGATGGGGGCATCACTTGGTAAACTGTCGATTAATTTCCCCACCCCTGTAAAATTAGGAATGCTGGTGCTAGTGTAAGCCCAGCTTAAGGTCGAAACGCGTGCGTCTGCTCAGTCAGGTCAACCTAAATTCGCTGAAGATTGTCGAAAGTGCCGCCCGGCACCGTAACTTCACGCGCGCGGGCGAAGAGCAGTTTATTACTGCTTCCGCCGTCAGCCAGCGCGTCAAAAGCCTCGAGGAACAGCTGCGCTTCAAGATCTTCCAGCGCGGCGGCAATGCGGTGTCGCTGACACCCGAAGGCGAGACCTATGTGTCGCGCGTTCGCGAGGCGCTGGAGCGCATCGTGGCGGCCAGCATGGAGGCGACCGGACAGTCGCAGGCGCATGTGCTGAAGATTTCGGTGCTGCCGACGTTCGCGGCGCGCTGGCTGTTTGCCCGCCTGCCGCTGTTCCAGCGGCAATATCCCGAAATCGAAATGCGGGTCTCGACCTCCTACGCCACCAATGAGTTCGCCACCTCCGAGTTCGACCTCGAGATCCGCTATGGCGACGGCAGCTTTCCCGACCTCAAGGCGGACCTGCTGTTCAAGGAGGATTTGACGCCGGTGTGCAGCAGGAAGCTGTTCCACGAGGTTCTCGGCGATAGGCCGCCGTCAAAGGTGACGCCCGACGACCTCAGGCATTTCACGCTGCTGCATTCCGACACCTGCACGCAGAACTGGCAGTCGTGGCTGGGTTTTGCCGGCGCGAGTTCCGTGCTCGGCGAGACCAAGAGCATCTATTTCGATTCCTGCATGATGTCCTATGAGGCGGCCAATGCCGGCATGGGCTTTGCAGTCGCCAACCGCGCCTATATGGCGAGCGAGATCCGCGCAGAGCGGCTGGTGGCGCCGTTTGCCGTGCATCACCCCAACACCGCCGGCTGGTATTTCGTCTGCCCGGTCACCGCGCCCTACACGCGCAAGGTGGAATTGTTCAAGCAGTGGATCATGGCCGAGGCGGCGCTGACGCAGTGCCAACTGGACGCCGGGATTGCCGGCGGCCCGGTGCTGCGCAAGGCCATTGCCTGAGGTCGGATTCTTTCCGCGGCCTTGCGGGATTTGTGGCCTTTTCTGCTGGTTTTGCGCAGACTGCACGAGCAGAACCGGCACGAAAACTGCCACCTCATGACGCAGGCGAGAGACTCAGCTATCTTCGGTTGTTGCGGCGGACCTGATATCCGCCTGGCCGGCGCTATCAGCTCACCTCCCAAGCGGCGCCGGCCTTCTTCTCCCGAAGGCCACCTTCAGCCTTGTCGTCCCGCTAAAACGATCATTGCGCGGGCTGATCGCCGCCGGCCGCCGGCTTTGGCGCCGAATCCGTCTGCGGGGTTTGATCGAGCACAGGGGCTTTGGTTGGCTGGATGTCGCCGTCGCAGGCGGCGAGCGCCAAGCTGGCGGCCAACAGAATCAGAAGCCTCTTCATGGCGACCTCCTAGGTCTGCCCTCTCCTTCGTAAGGCAACGAGGTGGTTCGGCTTTGGTTGCACGCTCGCAAACGACGCCGCGTCGGCTGGAACCAAACGGCGGCTCTGAGGTTGGTTGCCCAAAGGAGATCGCGCCATGATCCGTCTGTTCATTACCGGCCTTTTCGCTTACGCGACCTATCGCATCGCCAAGGAGATCATCAAGGACGTGCCCGACAATTTCGATCCGTTGCCGGTGCCTGGCGACGAACGCGCCACCTTGCGGCGCCCGTCGGCGGCGACGGGTGTCGCGCCACGGCGATAAGGGCGACTTCGGCCCGTTGCGAACAAAGCGGAAACGATGCTTGATAGGCGATGACCATCGCCATCATTGATTCGTCCTTGCAGCCCGCCTATCTGGCGAAGCTCAACGCCGAGCAGCGGCTCGCCGTCGAACATGGCGACGGCCAGGTCGCCGGGCCGCTGCTGGTGATCGCCGGCGCCGGCTCCGGCAAGACCAACACGCTCGCCCACCGGGTTGCGCATCTGATCGTCAAGGGGGCTGATCCCAGACGCATTCTGCTTATGACATTCTCGCGCCGCGCCGCCACCGAAATGGCCAGGCGGGTCGAACGCATCGCCGGCGAGGTCCTGGGCCGAGACGCGTCCGTCATCGCCGACGCGCTGGCCTGGGCCGGTACGTTTCACGGCATCGGCGCCAGGCTGCTGCGCGACTATGCGCTGACGATCGGCCTCGACCCGGCCTTTACCATTCACGACCGCGAGGATTCCGCCGACCTGATGAATCTTGCCCGGCATGAACTTGGATTCTCGAAGACCGAAAGCCGGTTTCCGACCAAGGGCACCTGCCTGGCGATCTATTCGCGCGCTGTCAACGCGCAGGCGCCGCTTGGCGAGGTGCTGGGTTCGGCCTTTCCGTGGTGTGCCGGCTGGGCCGAACAACTGAAGGCTCTGTTCGCCCGATATGTCGAGGCCAAGCAGGCGCAGAACGTGCTCGATTACGACGACCTCCTGCTCTACTGGGCGCAAATGGCCGCCGAGCCGGAGATCGCGGCGCATCTGGGCTCGCGTTTCGACCATGTGCTGGTCGACGAATACCAGGACACCAACCGGCTGCAGGCCTCGATCCTTTCGGCGCTGAAGCCGGACGGCGCCGGACTGACAGTGGTGGGCGACGACGCGCAGTCGATCTATTCGTTTCGCGCCGCGGAAGTGCGCAACATCCTCGATTTCCCGCAACAATTCGCGCGAGCCGCCGATGTCATCATGCTGGAGCGCAACTACCGCTCGACCGAGACCATTTTGGCGGCAGCCAATGCGGTCATCTCGGAGGCATCGGAGCGTTTCACCAAGAACCTCTGGTCGGAGCGCAAATCCTCGCAAAAACCGAAACTGGTCAGCGTGCGCGACGAGGCGGAGCAGGCGAACTATGTCTGCCAGGCCATCCTTGCCGAGCGCGAGGCCGGCACGGTGCTGAAATCGCAGGCGGTGCTGTTTCGCGCCTCGCACCACAGCGGCCCGCTGGAGATCGAATTGACGCGCCGCAACATCCCCTTCGTCAAGTTCGGCGGGCTGAAATTCCTCGACGCCGCCCATGTCAAGGATGTGCTTTCGGTGCTGCGTTTTGCCGAGAACCCGCGCGACCGCGTCGCCGGATTCCGCGTGCTGCAGCTGCTGCCCGGCATCGGCCCTTCGGCGGCGAGCACCATCGTCGAGACCATGGCGACATCGCTCGACGAGGAAATGGGGCTGGCCCGCTACCGGCCGCCGCAACGCGCGGCTGAGGACTGGCCGGCCTTCGTTGCGCTCTATTCCGGCCTGCGCGCCCGGTCGGGGAAATGGCCGGCCGATCTCGAACAGGTCAGGCTGTGGTACGAGCCGCATCTTGAGCGCATGCACGAGGATGCGACGACGCGGCGGGCCGACCTCATGCAGCTCGAGCAGATCGGTTCCGGCTATGCTTCGCGCGAGCGCTTCCTGACCGAGCTGACGCTGGATCCACCGGATGCGACCAGCGACCAGGCCGGGCCGCCGCACCGCGACGAGGACTATCTGATCCTGTCGACCATTCATTCGGCCAAGGGCCAGGAATGGAAGAACGTCTTCGTGCTCAACACCGTCGATGGCTGCATCCCGGCCGATCTCGGCGTCGGCACCAAGGAAGACATCGAGGAGGAGCGCCGGCTGCTTTACGTCGCGATGACGCGGGCCAAGGACGGCCTGCATCTGGTGACGCCGCAGCGCTTCTTCACCCACGGCCAGGCAGCGCGCGGCGACCGCCACGTCTATGCCTCGCGAACCCGTTTCATCCCGGCCTCGATCCTCGGCGCCTTCGAGCAGACGTCGTGGGCGAGCGTCCACGCCAAGGACGATCCGCGCCACAGACCTGAAGTCCGCATCGACCTCGGCGCCCGCATGCGCGGCATGTGGAAATAGCCGCAACCGCGAATGCCGGCAGGGAGCGACCTCAAGAGCAAATCGGCCTGTCACGGCATCTCTCAGGGAACCTCGGGCCGCCAGCCGCGTTTTCTGGCGTCCAACC
The DNA here is from genome assembly GCF_040324515.1 of Mesorhizobium sp. C264A. Taxonomy (NCBI): domain Bacteria; kingdom Pseudomonadati; phylum Pseudomonadota; class Alphaproteobacteria; order Hyphomicrobiales; family Phyllobacteriaceae; genus Mesorhizobium; species Mesorhizobium sp. C264A. The sequence goes on from NZ_JAMYVY010000001.1 coordinate 2,968,534, forward strand.
CGCGATCGGAGAGCGGCGACCGCCGCCTTTCCGCCCATCCAGAGAGGCCAGAATGCACGACGCGATGTTCTTCACCCCGGTTGCCGTTAGCGTTGGCGCCGGCCACAAACGCATGCTCGCCTCGCTGTTCGAGATGCATGATTTCCTGACCGAATTTCCGCCGTCACGCCGGCGCCTGAGCTATGGCGCGGCGGTGAGGGCCTGCGAGGCGGCGCGCGCCGGCGAAATCTCGACCGAGGCCGCACGCGATGCCCTGATCACCTTTGCGGTCACGGCAGGCATCCTCTGGCCCGCGGTCCAGCCGACCGTCTCGGTCAAGCCGGTCGCACACGGTTATGGCGGCTACGCCGTCTGAGACGGCCGGGACCAGGCCTGCCCAGCAAAAAAGATCACTCGGACTTGCCGGCAGACGTCGAACGACAAACACGTCTTGGTGATCCCACCAAGCGTCCACTTCATCTTGGAGTAACTCGGCATTGGAAGCGTCTTGAGATAGTTTGATCACGAACCCAAGATCCATGGCCACCATGCCGTATTCCTCAACCGCGATGTCGGCCTGTTCACTGTTCAATGCAAACCGAAAGCCAAATTCACTCGGTGGCGTCTCCATTGAAGAAAAGGCATGGATCGCGAGCCGTGAGTTGTGAAAATCGGAATGCCACCAGGCCGCACAAAGCTGAACAGACGAACCAGCCATCGCGACCAGTTGTTATCGGCATGTGGAAAAGAATGAAAGCGCAAAGACTGCATCATAGAGCCGGCCAAAAACTGCCTCCTCCGGTATCGATCGCGACTGAATGGCTTTAACCTTAAATTCGTTCGCCAGGAAAGAAATCGCTTGTGGATGATCGGAACTGACGAGATCGATGTCTTCATCCTTTACAAGGTGCCGCGTCACGCATCCATACCCTGAGGCGAACTGGAGGAGTAAAAAAGCCCCCCCGGCCTAGATGCCGTGTTAAATCCTTTGAGTTTTATTGCATATTTTTTTCCCATCTGAAATATCAACTGACGCTTGAGACGTCAGACACAAATCCATTATGGTTGATCGGGAAATTGAATATATCATCACTTGAATTGATGGAACAATCCGACGCCACTCTACGAATTATTTCTTCTCTAAGTAAATGCCCGTTAAACAAGTTTAGGCCGACTTCTGGATTCCTGACTCATCCGATCTATGAGCACTGGATAACGGTACAAGCCGCCGAGGCGGGTACCACGCGCGATAGCGAGCGACGCTGCAGCCACCGTTTCGCCATCGCGTTGATCACACCTCGAAGCAGAAATGGACGGCCAACCCGCAAGCAGCGGCGGACGCAGCAAGCGAGGACTAGGTACATCTGAAGGCATCATATCGATGCGGTAGGCCAACGGATCGCAGCGCCAACCAGCAGACCGAGACACTTGCGTTAAGGAACGAGGCCTGCTGCAGTCGACACCATGGAAGCTGACGGCGCCGTTGCGTATTCCAGGTCGCATTGCCGCGATCCGTTTGGAAAGCGCCTGCGCCCGACCGGAGCCTCGCCTGGCCCCCGCATTTCAATGCAACGTCGGGTCGCCGGCGAGCAGGCTGCGCGGCCCGGTCGTTTCGAAACTGACCTGGTCGCGGCCGTTGGACTTGGCCTTGTAGAGGTGCCGGTCGGCCGTCAGGAACATGTCGGCATAGGTGGTGGGTCCGCTGAAGGCGACGCCACCGATGCTCACCGAGAGCGGACAGGGCCGTCCATCCGGGGCAAACTCGACCTCGCGGATGCGCCGCCGGATCCCCTCGGCAACCAGCCAGGACTGCGACGGGTCGGCGCCAGGCAGGAAGATGGCGAACTCCTCGCCGCCGATGCGCCCGACGATGTCGGCGCCGCGCAGCTGGGCCTTGATCGTCTGCGCAATCAGCTTGAGCGCCTGATCGCCGCAATCGTGGCCCAATCGATCGTTGATGGTCTTGAAATGATCGGCGTCGACGATCAGCAGGGCGCCGGCATCGACGACGGCCTGGCTGCGCGCCTGTTCGAGATAGGCCTCGACCAGCATCGAAAACGCGCCGCGGTTGAACACCGCGGTCAGGCTGTCGGTCGCCGCGACGATGCTCAGATCCTTCTGGGCGATCGCCAGCTGGCGCATCTTGTACATCAGGAAAGAGAAGAACGATCCACCCAGCACGAGCGGCAGCAACAGGTCGGTGAGCTGCGCCCAGCGCAACGCTTCGGGCGACAGCGACGGAAAATTGTAGGAATCGACAAGGAAGGCCGCCGCGATACAGATCGCCGTGCCGACAACCGTGACTGCTATGACCCTGCCCAAGCTCGTGGGCGAAAGATCGACCCGCATGCCATTTCTCCCACTGTGTTCGCCATTTTGCAGCGGGAACACAAATGAAACCCTAAAATCTTACCTGCAATTCGAATGTGGTTAACCAGAACAATTCCAGGAAAGTGTGAGCAGCTTTCCCGGGAGAAGCGCGTGGGCGCTTTCCCTGAGAATTACCAAGACAAAGGGATAGCGCGTTTCACCGTTTCCGTTAAACGATAAAAAGCTCCGGCAATCGAAAGGCGCGATCGGTTGCCTTGTGAGTGGCGACAAAAAGCCCGCCACTTGCGCGGCGGGCTTTCCGACTGGCCGGAGGCTTCTCGTCAGCGCATGTCCCTCGGGAAGTCTGGGCCATGCGGTAGGAGAGTGCCGTAAAGCCTCACGGCTGGCTCGACACTCCCGGCGAAACCTGTCTCAGCGACGCGAGATCATAAGGCATAGCTGCCGCAGATCGCTGTCGTAGGTGCCCTCGCTGGCGAGCACATCGACGCAGCGCTTCTTCATACGTGTCAGCTGGCTGTTCGACATGCTGGCGACGACACCGGGTATCCCAGGGGTGCCTGGTGTTCCAGGAGTTCCTGGAGTGCCGGGGGTACCGGGCGTACCGGGCGTGCCCGGCGTTCCGCCAATGCCGACGCCGACACCGACGTTGATGCCGCTGCCGACGTTGACGCCGACACCGGCATTGATACCTCCGCTGCCGCCGACCGTGGCCCCAACACCGGCCTTGATGCCACCGGCTCCGCCGACCGTCGCGCCAGCGCCGGCCTTGATGCCGCTGCTACCGCCGACTGAGGCGCCGAGGCCCGCAGTAACGCCGCTATTGCCGCCGACCGTTGCGCCAGCACCCGCCTTGATACCGCCGCTGCCGCCAACCGAGGCGCCGGCACCGGCCTTGACCCCGCCGCTGCCGCCGATCGAAGCGCCAACACCAGCATTGATACCGCCAGAACCACCGATAGATGCGCCGACACCGACGCCAATTCCGCCGCCTGCATTCGCGGGAGCGGCAAAAATAACGATAATTGCACCCGCCGCCAGTGTTCTAGCGATTTTCCGAGTGATATTAACCATGACACTCTCCTTGTTGCCGTTCTGCTTTGTGCACTGCAACATGCCAGCAAATCAAAGCAGACATATGCTTATGCACTCAAAGCTACGCACGAGTCTTCCTTATAGTTTCTTTATTTTTTTCAAGAATAAGGATTGTAGTTCTCAAGGCGTGCACTGGTCTGCTAAAAAAAAATATGTTTTTGCTTCAACATTTAAACTTTGTTTAATTCTCTAAACAGAAATTCCACCGGAGTTGGAGCGGGTTGTGGCTGCGGCGGCCTGGAGCCGAAGGCCCACAAAAGGCGGGCCACCGACAGCCCAGCCACCTGGCCCCGTCACCGGGCAGCGTTGTGCCGACAGGGTCCTCACAACCCGGCTGGAATTCAGAGCTGGCGTCGGGGATGGATGGTCGGCGCAAATGTACCGGTAACGCTCCCGTGCGTTTAAACGGGAAGCGCGGTCAGGAGATCAGGCGTAGGCGCGGCCTTCGTCGGTGCGTTGGAAAAAGGCTAGGTCGAGCTGCACCGAAGGCCGGCCGAGAATGGTCAGGATGGCGTGCGCCTGGCCGCGGTGATGGGTCTGGTGGTTGAAGACGTGTCCCAGCGCCGGCGCCAGCCGCTGCGAGACGGTGCGCATGTCGGAAACGGTCATGTAGGAGAAGCGGCCGGACAAAGCCTTTTCGGTCAAACCGCCGACCCAGTCGACGATCCGCCTGTCCTCGGCCTCACGCGCCAGCTTCAAGCCAGGCAACGCGCGGTGCAGGATGGCGTCGAGTTTTGCCGGCGCGTCGCCCTCGCCGGTGAAGCGTTTCATCCAGATGCGGTCGGTGGCCAGCAGATGGTTGAGCGTGCCCATCATCGAGCCGAAAAATGCGCCGACATCGCGGTTGAACTCTTCTTCCTCAAGTGCGGCGACGGCATCGTAGATGCGGCCATTGGCCCATTGATTGTAGGCCGCGAACATCATGAAATGCTGTTTCATCTTTTTCCCGCCGACGAGTTCCGCTTCAGCCGCAGGCGACTAATTAGACCGCGAGGGCGCAGCCGCCAATGACCATTCTGTTCAATGAACTCGTCGGACACGACGCGACCCGTCCGTTCAGCCCGCATTGCTGGAAGGGAGGCGGCGGCAGCAGCTTAGGGAGTAGGCAGTAGGCAATAGGGTCCGAGCGCTGTACTGCCTACTGCCTACTGCCTACTGCCTATTCCCCACACAAGTCTCCTGATCGCCATGCCACCACCCCCCGATTTCACCGATGATTTTCGCGCCGGGCTGGTCACGCTGCTGCGCTGGCGCCGGGATGTGCGGCGCTTCGAGCGGACGGCTTTGCCCGAGGGTACGCTGGAGCGGCTGCTGGAGCTTGCCAGCATCGCGCCGTCCGTCGGTCTCAGCCAGCCGTGGCGCTTCGTGGTGGTCGACAGCGCCGAGCGGCGGGGCGCGGTGAGAGACTGTTTCGAGCGCTGCAATGCCGAGGCGCTGGCATGCTTTTCGGGCGAGCGCGCCGCGCTCTATGCCCAGCTGAAGCTCGCCGGTCTCAATGAAGCGCCCTGCCAGTTCGCGGTTTTCGCCGACCGCACGACGCAACAGGGCCACGGGCTCGGCCGCATGACCATGCCGGCGACCATCGACTATTCGGCCGTCATGGCGGTGCACACACTGTGGCTGGCGGAGCGGGCGGAAGGCATCGGCATGGGCTGGGTGTCGATCCTCGACGCCGCCGAGATGGCCGCAATCCTCGACACCCCGCCTGAGTGGACGCTGATCGGCTATTTCTGCCTCGGCTATGCCAGCGAGGAGCATGATCTGCCGACGCTGGAACGCGAGGGCTGGGAGCAGCGGCGGCAGCCGGTGGTGATCAGGCGGTAAGGCTGCCCATCACTTCGTCTCTTCCTTGGCGATGAGCTTGACGCAGATCGGGTCGCCCTTCGGCATCGGCGTGCATTGCCATTCGGGGCCGAAGCCGAAGTTCGTATCTGTGCGGCGACCCAGAAAGAGCAGCAGAACAAGGCCCACGGCAGCAAAAATGCCGATAATCATAGGCTGGTGGTAGGCCAGCGCGTCCCGTCAAACATGGTCCGATGTCTTTCCGTTCCGCTGATTTCCGTTCGAAACCGTGCGTGCCTGCGCAATCACCATTTTCCCGCAAGCCTTGCCTTTGACCAGAGCGTTGCGAACAGCCATGCGGGCGGTCGCGGCCGAATAACGCTGCCGGGGCGCGTCCCCTTGGCAATGGGCCGGGCGGCTTGTATAGAGCCCGCCACTCCACATTCCGATCTCAAGACTTTCCATCTCAAGACAAGGACGACCCCATGGCGCTCGAACGCACCTTTTCCATGATCAAGCCGGACGCGACCCGGCGCAATCTTACCGGCGCCATCACCAGGATGCTGGAAGAGGCCGGCCTGCGCGTCATTGCCTCGCGTCGCGTGTGGATGAGCCGCCGCGAGGCCGAAGGCTTTTACGCCGTCCACAAGGATCGTCCGTTCTTCGGCGAACTGGTGGAATTCATGTCGTCGGCGCCGACCATCGTGCAAGTTCTGGAAGGCGAAAACGCCATTGCCAGGAACCGCGAAGTGATGGGCGCGACCAACCCCGCCAACGCCGCCGAAGGCACCATCCGCAAGGTGCACGCGCTGTCAATCGGCGAGAATTCCGTGCACGGCTCCGACGCGCCGGAAACCGCCGCGCAGGAGATCAAGTACTGGTTCTCCGACACCGAGATCGTCGGCTGAGCCGACGCGAACCAATGTATGCAAGAGGCCGGCACTTCGCCGGCCTTTTTCTTTGGTCAGGTCCCGGCTTCGGCTTCATGCCGCTTTCAACGGATCAGCGGCGTATCCCAGAGGTCGCCGAGCAGCGTTTTCAGCTCCGTGAAACGCTTCTCGCCCAGTTCCTCGGCCCATTCCCGTTCGACGTCGAGCAGGATGTCGGCCATCTTCTGGTATGCGGCGCGCCCGCGGTCGGTGAAGTGGACGACGGTCCCGCCGCTCTCATCGGGTGCCGCCGAGCGAGTGATATAACCCATCGCTTCCAGCGTCTTCAGCAGTTGATTCATGGCCTGCTTGCTCATCGCGGCGCGCTCGGCGAGCGCGCTCGGCCGAAGGCCATCCGGGCCGGGATATTGGATCACCGCCATATGCGGCGGGCTGAGGTCCTCGAAACCCGACGCCCTGAGATCCCTGATCAGCTTGCGGTGAATGGCCATGGCCGGAACGCGCAGCAGTGCACCGATCAGCGGTGGCTTCTTTGGCGGTTCTTCCGCGGATAATGGCATTGACACTCTGGTAAATTGAGTTTACTCATTTCGGTAAATTCAATTTACCACGTGGGAGGATGAAATGCTAGACAGAGCTAGCCAGATCAGCGTCAATCCGGCCGACGAGACAATCAGCCATGGCGGCCTTGCCGTGCGCTTCCTGCTTACCGGCGACCAGTCGAACGGCAGCATCGCCGCCTTCGAACTGACGGTCGCCGGCTCGCAGCGCCTGCCCGCCCCGGCGCACAGCCACGATCACTATGAAGAGACGATGTACGGGATCGAAGGCGTGCTGACGCTGACCGTCGACGGACACCGGCACGATATCGGGCCTAGGCAGGCGCTGTGCATTCCGCGCGGCGCGGTCCATCGCTTCGACAACGACACCGCCGCGACCGCCAAGGTGCTGTGCGTGGTGACACCGGCGGCGATCGGCCCGGAATATTTTCGCGAGGCCTTCGCCATCTTCAGCACTGGCGGCCCGCCAGACCGCACCAGGCTGATGGACCTGATGCGCCGGTTCGGCCTGACGCCGGCGCCCCCGCCGCCGCAGTCTTGATTCTTAGCTCGCTGCGTTGAAGCGCAAGATATCGTGGCCGTCCTTGTCGGCGATGATCAGCTTGCCGCCATCGACACGGTATGACGCCGCCTTGGCGAGCGCCTCGAACAGCGCCTTTTCCTCGGCCATGATCTCCGGCGCGTAGGCCTTGTAGGTCGAGCCGATGTCGCTGATGACGATGGTCTCGCCATCGACCTTGGCGGTGGCGAAATAGGCGTTGCACGGGCCGCTGCCGCCCGCCTTGCCGGCTTCGCTGACCCGGAACGTCGCCTGCGGCTCCGAAATCACGCCGATACCGTCGATATATTCGACTAGCCAGCTCTGGCCGAACAGCGAGGCCGAGGTCGGCTTGTCGCTCGGCGCCACCATTTTCAGCACAATGGCCTGCGGCGCCTCGCTGAGCGGATCGACCTGATAGCGCGAGTCCGTGACGAACAGCAGCTTGTCGTCGGCGATGATGCGCGCCTGCAGCGCATAGGTCATGTTGGGCCGGATCACCGTTGGATCGAAGCTGATCTCGAACTTGATCGGCACCTGGCCGGCCGGCGCTACCTTGCGCTCGCCGACAATGGCGGCCGGCGCATCGGCCAGCGATACATCGGCAAGTTGAACCGACAGCACGGCGTTGGGCGGCAGCGCGATGCGCTCGCGATACATCACCTCGCCCTTCAGGGTTTTCTCGGCGGCGACGGAAGGCTCGGGAACGGCCAGAACGCCGATAACCAGCGGCACAAAACCGAAGACGAAGAATTCGGCGATCCTGTCCAGCATGCCCTTGCTCCCTTTTTGCCGATGCGATTTGGCCAAGGGAATGCGGTCAATACATGGCTGCGCCGAGATTTATTCGGGCCGCGCCTTCCAGCGCGCCGCAGCCTGGTCGTCGGCGTCCTTGGCCTCGACCCAGCCGCCATCGGTGCCGTCCACGCGGTGCTCCTTCTTCCAGAAGGGTGCACGCGATTTCAGGAAATCCATCAGGAAATTGGCCGCTTCGAACGCCGCCTGCCGGTGCGAGGACGCCGCCACCACCAGCACGATGTTTTCGCCCGGTGCGATCTTGCCGTGGCGATGGATGACGGTCAGGCCTTGCAACGGCCAGCGCTGAAGCGCCTCGCCGGCGATCCGGCTGATTTCGGCCTCGGCCATGCCTGGATAGTGCTCGAGTTCCAGCGCCGACAGCTGGCCCTGCTCGTCGCGGCAAAGTCCTGAGAAGGACACCACGGCGCCGATGTCGGCGCGACCCCCGGTCAGTTTCGCGATCTCGGCGGCAACGTCGAAATCGTCGCGCTGGATGCGCACCGTCGGCGCGCCGGACATGGTGTCAGCCCCCGGTCATCGGCGGAAACAGCGCGATCTCGCGCGCGCCGGCTATCTTCTCGCGATGCTCGACATGTTCCTGGTTGATGGCGACGCGGATCACATCAGGATATTGCAGCGCGTGCTCATATTCCTCGCCACGCGATTTCAGCCAGCGCAGGAGGTCGGCCACCGTCTCGATACCGGCGGGCAGTTCGACATCCTCTTCCGGCTTGCCGATCCGTTCGCGCACCCAGGCGAAATAAATGAGCCGGGTGATCATCTCACTCGTCCATGATGTGCTTGAGGCCGGCGCGGAAATAGTCGTAGCCGGTGTAGAGCGTGACGAGGGCTGCGATCCACAGCAGCACCAGTCCGGTCTGCGTGGTCAGCGGGAAGATCTTGTCGCCGGCAGGCCCAGCCAGCAGGAAGGCGATGGCGACCATCTGGATGGCGGTCTTCCATTTGGCGAGCTGCGTCACCGGCACCGAGACTTTCAATGCCGCCAAATATTCGCGCAGCCCCGAAACCAGGATTTCGCGGCACAGGATGATGATTGCCGCCCACAACGACCAGCCTGCGATGCCGGCATGGCGGTCGGTGTCGGCGGCGAGCAGCAGCAGGCAGGTGGCGACCAGCAGTTTATCGGCGATCGGATCCAGCATCTTGCCGATGTTGGACGTCTGCTGCCAGGCGCGCGCCAGATAGCCGTCGAGATAGTCGGTGATCGAAGCCAGCAGGAAGATGATCAACGCCGACCAGCGGGCGAAGTCGCTCGATTTCAGATGCCCCTCGAGAAAAAAGCACAGCACCACCAGCGGCACCGCGACGATGCGGGCATAGGTAAGCATGTTAGGCAGGTTGAACGCGCGCTTGGCCATATCTCAGGGACTCTTTCTGCCTGCGTACTCAAATCAGAACCGGATGTAGGGGGTCAACAGGCGAGATTCGATTGGCCAGACGAAAATAGCGCGCGATTGCCGGGATTCGAGTGGCCTGCGAGAAAAGAACGGCTGCTGCCATTTGATCGGGACAGCGGCGTCACCGGCGCTCAGCTCTCATGGAAATGATTGTAGACGAGCTTGGCGACCTGCTCTGAAATACCGTCGACCTTGACCAGATCCTCGACTGCCGCGCGGCTGACCGCCTTGGCAGTGCCGAAGGCCAGCAGCAGCGCGCGCTTGCGACCGGGACCGATGCCGGCGATCTCGTCGAGCGGGCTCTTGACCAATTCCTTCTTGCGCCGCGCGCGGTGCGAACCGATGGCGAAACGATGGACCTCGTCGCGCAGCCGCTGAACGAAATAGAGCACGGGGTCTCGGACGGGGAGCGAAAACGAGTCCCTGCCTCTGACGAAGAAACGCTCGCGGCCGGCATCGCGGTCCTGGCCCTTGGCGATGCCGATGGCCGCCACGCGATCCTCGATGCCGAGGTCGGCGAGGATCTTGCGCACCGCGCTCATCTGGCCCTGGCCGCCATCGATCAGGATGACGTCCGGCCAGGCCGGGACGCTGCCGGAGATGTCTTCCTCGATGTCGTCGCCTGCTCCACCGGCTGCCGCGTCATCGGGAACGACATCGCCATGTTCCTTCAGCAGCCGCGAAAAGCGCCGTTCCATCACCTCGCGCATCATGCCGAAATCGTCACCGGGCGTGATCTCGGTCGAGCGGATGTTGAATTTGCGGTACTGGTTCTTCACAAACCCTTCCGGCCCGGCGACGACCATGGCGCCAACGGCGTTGGTGCCCATAATGTGCGAATTGTCGTAGACCTCGATGCGCACCGGCGGCTTCGGCAGGCCGAAGGTCTCGGCAAAGCCGGCGAGCAGCCGGCCTTGCGTGGAGGTTTCGGCCAGGCGGCGGCCGAGCGCCTCGCGGGCATTCTGCAGCGCGTTGTCGGTCAAATCCTTCTTCTCGCCGCGCTGCGGCACCGAGATCGACACTTTACGGCCGGCGCGGGTGGACAGCGCTTCGGCCAACAGTTCCTGATCCTGGACGCCTCGCGACAGAAGGATGTTCCGTGGCGTCGGCTTGTCGTCATAGAACTGCGCCAGGAACGAGCCCAGCACTTCCGCCCCCTCCAGTGCCGGATCGGCCTTGGGGAAATAGGCGCGGTTGCCCCAGTTCTGGCCGGTGCGGAAGAAAAACACCTGGATACAGACCTGGCCGCCCTCCTGATGGATGGCAAAGACATCGGCCTCGTCGACCGTGGCCGGGTTGATGCCCTGATGGCTCTGCACATGGGACAGTGCAGCCAACCGGTCGCGATAAATGGCGGCGCGCTCGAAATCGAGCTCCTGCGAGGCCTGCTGCATGGCGGCAGAGATTTCGGTCTTCACCTTCTGGCTGCGGCCCGACAGAAAATCCTTCGCCTCGCTGACCAGCTCGGCATAGTCGCCATGCGAAATTTCGCCGGTGCAGGGACCGGCACAGCGCTTGATCTGGTAGAGCAGGCACGGCCGGGTGCGGTTTTCGTAGAAGGAGTTGGTGCAGCTCCTGAGCAGGAAGGCGCGCTGCAGCGAATTGATGGTGCGCCCGACCGCGCCGGCCGACGCAAAAGGTCCGAAATAGTCGCCCTTGCGCGAGCGCGCACCGCGATGCTTGTAGATGCCGGGCGAGACGTGATCGCCGGTCAACAGGATGTAAGGGAACGACTTGTCGTCCCGCATCAGCACATTGAAACGCGGCCGCAAGCGCTTGATGAGATTGGCCTCGAGCAGCAGCGCTTCGATTTCGGTGCGGGTGACGACGAACTCCATCGTCGATGTCTCGCGCACCATGCGGCCGATGCGGGCGGTGTGGAACCGGCCTTGCGCGTAGTTGGTCACCCGCTTCTTCAGGCTGCGCGCCTTGCCGACATAAAGCACGTCGCCGGCAGCGTTCATCATGCGGTAGACGCCGGGCGCATTGGGCAGCCGCTTGACCAATGTCTGGATGACCTCCGCGCCGACCATGCCGTCGGCGTCGCCGGCATGCGGCGCCCAGTCTATCGCTGTGAAGGCGACATCGGGCCCGGTGGCCTCGGGCTCGACGATCTCCTCGACCGCTTCATCCTCAAGCTCGATGTCGGGCGGCATATCGTCGGCGGCGCCGGCGCGCGTCTTGTGTTTCTGGTCTGCGGGACTCATTCCACCATGCCTGTCACATCCGGCGTCTGCCATGCAAGATGCTGGCCGCCGTCGAGCGCGATCATCTGGCCGGTCACCGAGCGCGCCTCCCAGAGATAGCGGATGGTGGCGCCGAATTCGGCCAATTGCGGGCCGCGCTTCAGAATCAGGCCATCGACCTGCTTTTGGAAATCATCATCGTCCTGGCGGGCATTCTTCAGCGCCGGACCGGGACCGATGGCGTTGACGCGGATGCGCGGACCGAGCGCCTGTGCCAGCATTTCGGTCTGCGTCCACAGGGCCGACTTCGACAGCGCATAGGAGAAATAGCGCGGCGTCGGCCGCCAGACGCGCTGGTCGATGATGTTGACGATCAGCCCCTCCTGCCCTTGCGGCAAGGCGCGGGCGAAGTTTTGCGCCAACAGCGCCGGCGTCTTCACATGGATGGCGAAGTGAAGGTCCCATGCCGCCCAGTCGAAGTCCTCGACGCTATCGTCGACGAACAGCGACGCATTGTTGACAAGAAGCGTGACCGGGCCGAGCGCTGCCGCGGCGCGGCCGACGAGATCGCCAACCGCATCCATGTCGGTCAGATCGGCGGCTACCACGCCGGCGCGGCCGCCTCCGTCCCTGATGCTCGCAGCCAGCGCGTCGGCCTCGGCGGTCGAGCGATTGGCGTGGATGGCGACGGCAAAACCGTGCGCGGCCAGATCCTCGACGATCGCCTTGCCGATCCGCTTCCCCCCGCCCGTCACCAGCGCCGTTCCGGCGGCTTCGATCATCTGTCAATCCTCAATCTGCGCCTCAATTCGGCTAGCGGCACATTGTGACGCGTCCAGGGGTTAAATGCCGTTTCCACCTGGGGCAGGAATGTGGCGAAACGGCTTTTTCGCCGCCGGCACCGCCCCGGATTCGGGTCGGCAGGACCGCAATATAGGACGCTGAACCCGTTGCACCAAGCCGAGTGCAGTGCAGCATCGCCTGCGTACTGACATTTCGCTGTTGCGAAGATGCAACGTCAAGCTTCGGCCTCATTCGTGCCGGGGAATGACCCATTTTCAGGTTCGCTGCCGCCGCATTTTGACACGACATTCGGAACCGTTGAGTGCCAGATCCGTTTCACCCCCCGGACGGGTTGATGGCGCTCAGGACAAACAAGCCTACGTGTCTTGTGGCTTAAGGAGTAAACAACAATGCAAACCAATCTCAAATTCGCGCCGCTCGCGGTTGCGCTCGGGCTCTTCGCCCTCAGCGGTACCGCTTTTGCTGCCGATGTCGTCTCGGAAGAGCCCCCGGCGCCGGCCCCGATCGCCGAGCTCCCCGTCGCTTCCTGGGCCGGCCCGTATGCCGGTCTCAGCGCCGGCTACGGCTTCAGCGGTCATGCCAAAGTCCAGGACGGCGGCCCCGACATCAAGACCAAGGGCTTTGTCGGCGGCGTTTTCGGCGGCTACCAGTGGCAGCAGGAAAACTTCGTGTACGGTGCTGAAGCCGATCTCGGCTACAATGGCGTCAAGGGTGACAGCGGCGGCGTCAATTCCAAGGGCGGCTTCGAAGGCTCGCTGCGCGCCCGTCTGGGTTACGCCGTGACCCCGGAAATCCTGCTCTACGGCACCGGCGGCGGCGCCCTGAAGAACCAGAAGGTCTCGGTCCCCGGCGACAGCGACAGCAACACCATGCTCGGCTGGACGGCCGGCGTCGGCACCGACATCAAGATCACCGACAATGTGTTCGGCCGTGTCGAGTACCGCTACACCGACTTCGGTTCCAAGAGCTTCGACAGTGTCGGCACCAAGGTCAAAGAGAGCGACAACCGCGTCACCTTCGGCGTCGGTATGAAGTTCTAACTGTCGTTCAAGCCACGACACAAGAAAGCCGGGCCTCGCGCCCGGCTTTTTTTGTTTCGCCCGTCAGGCCGGCACAGCCACCTTCAGCCCCGGAAACTTCTCATCGAAACGCGCTGCCCAGCGGGTCAGGCGGCCGCGGCCCTTTTCCCATTTGCCGGCGAAGCGCAGAGAGAGGTAGCCGAGGCAGGCACGCAACGCCAGCTGGCCAAGCGTGATCTTCTTCGGCAGCTTCGGCGGATTGGCGTTGAGGAAATCGAGTGCGGCGGTGATCTTGGTCCACTGGCGATCGAGCCAGGGTTGATAGACCATCTCCTCCGGACGCGTGCGCCGCTCATAGACCATCGACAGCGCGCAGTCGCATATGCCGTCGGCCAGCGCCTCCAGCACTTCGGCCTCGAGGCGCTTGTCGGCATTGCGCGGCAACAACAGGCTCTTCGAAGCGCGGTTGAGATGCTGAGTGATCGCGCGGCTGTCATGGATCGAGCGGCCGTCGTCGAGCACCAGCACCGGAATCTTGCCGAGAGGATTGGCTGACATCAGTTCAGCAGGCTTGTCCTCGGTCTTGACCGGCACGAGCTCGACGGCAATGCCGGCATGGAGTGCTGCCATGCGCACCTTGGAACTGTAGGGGGATGAGGACGCGTAGAGCAGCTTCGGCATGATCGGTTCCCTGTTTTCGGACGGCCAGTGCATGTCGCTCAAAAATGCGATTCCGGTCTTGAGAACGACGCGCGTAAAACAAAGGTCTAGAGCGTGTCGCCTGAACCCCATCGAATGCGACCGCCTTAGTGTTGGCCGATCTTCCCTGAGGGAGCAACTGCCAGAAGGGCAAAACCAGGCGGCCAATCCGCCGACAATGAAATCGCCATGCATGTCTTACAGAAGTGGCGTCAATTTCGAGAGAACGACATGCATCAAAACAAGACCTAAATCACAACAAAAAAGCTCCCGGGAATCTGCCAGTCGGCAAAGTTCCCGGGAGCTTTGAGATGGACCGCTGTTACTTCTTCTTGGCGGCTGGCTTTTTGGCCGGTGCAGCCTTCTTCACAGCGGCCGTCGACTTGGCGGCGGCGGCCTTCATCGGAGCCTTGGCGGCGGGTTTTGCCGCTGCCTTGGCTGCCGGCTTCTTGGCGGCGGGCTTGGCTGCTGCCTTCGCAGCAGGCTTCGCCACAGCCTTGGCGGCCGGCTTCTTGGCGGCGGGTTTCGCTGCTGCCTTGGCGGCGGGTTTTGCTACTGCCTTAGCTGCCGGCTTTGCCGCTGCCTTGGCAGCCGGCTTTGCCGCTGCCTTCGGTGCTGCCTTCTTTACTGCTGCAGGTTTCGCGGCAGCTTTCGGTGCCGCTTTCTTTGCCGGCGCTTTCGCCGCCGGCGCCTTCGTCGTGGTCTTTGCCATGCGATGCCCCTTGCGTTTGTGCCGATGGCCGTGAGTGACCCGGCGAGCTAATGCATATCTGACTCGTGCGTATCTAGCCAGCGAAGCATTACATAGAATTTTGCAGATTAAGTTTCGGTTACGCTGAGAGCAAGATCGCAATGATCGGCACAGAAATCGGCAAAGAATCTTCCCGCTTCGCAGCGAACTATTTGCGAGAGAAATCTCTGATATCGCGACTCACACGATCTTCTCGTCAAGCTCACATTGTCTTGCAACGCCGTCGATCTCACGCGGTCATCGGCGGCCTATCGGATGGCAACAATCATCGCACAGCAGAGGCTGATCTTGCTTCATCCCCACGGTTGCAGGAACAGCACTAAACTAAACGCGAGCTTTTTACTCGTATATCGAAAGTGGTTGGATGGAAGCCAGGAAAGACAGTACTTGAAGGGACAGCCTGTTGTGTTGGACGTTTCCCAGACGAGAAGGGAGATCGCCAGCTTCGGCGCAAGAGATGCCCAACGGAAATGGGAAACGAAAGATCGGGGAATCCTCCTCCCGGGAAGCCGCGATCCCTTGGAAGCCAAGGGGTGCAGGCCCCTAAGCGCCAACCCGCTCGCGCACCTGCAGCCGGCGCGAGGGCTCGGCGTGGTGGAGGTGGACGGCAAACGTATCCCACGGCGGCGCAATGCCGATCTGCATCAGGATCCGCCCGATCTCGCCGCGGTGATAGCCGCCATGCGTGGCGACATGTGTCAGCATTTCCTGGCGTGACATCATCGCCCTGTCGCCGTCGGTGAAGGTGAAAGCCACAGGCTCTGACATGAGCTTTGGCGAGACGGCTTCGATATAGTCGAGATACCAACGATCCATCGCAGCGACATCAGCGCTCAATTCATCGAGTGCCGGTGTGTCCTCGGTTTGTTGGACGCATAGCCATGACGCGTGCCGGAAAGATGCGCGGCGAATATCTTCGATACGACAAGGTTGTGGTTGATGAGACGGGTCGCCGTGTGGCGCTGATCGATATGCTCCTGCTGGTCGAGGCCCGCAAGCTTCTCCAGCAATTCACCGTTCGTCCAGGCTTGATAAACGAAGAGGCTGCGGAGCAAATCCAGCGCGTCCATGGTCTATATCCTTTGCAAAAAATGTGAGTATGTTATCTATATTCTTGGCTGCTGGAGCAGACATGTCTACTCGCATTGCAAAGCCGCGCTCACGCATGCGCAAGCAGCCGCGCCAGGCGCGTTCGAGAGCGACGGTCGAGGCGCTCATCGAAGCCGGTGCTCATGTTCTGAGCGCGCTCGGCTGGGCCGGCTTCACCACCAACAAGGTGGCCGATGCGGCCGGCGTCAGCATCGGCTCGCTCTATCAATATTTTCCCGACAAGCTGTCGCTGGTCGAAGCAATTCGCCGGCGACATTTCGATCAGGTGCTGTCGGTGATCGCCGAATCAGCAGAAGGCGACAAGCCGCTCAAGCGATTCGCGCAGGAGCTGGTGCGCGGCATGATCGATGCGCACAGCATCCATCCGACGCTGCATCAGGTGCTGCTCGACGAGGCGCCGGGCGATCGCGGCTCACGCGCCGCCCATGCCTCGTTCCAATCGCGCTATCTCGATCACTACACGGCGGCGGTGGCGCAATATCGCAGGCGCAGAAAGGACAATGAGACCGTGGCCCGGGTGCTGTCCTCAGCGGTCGAGGGCGTCATCCACAATGCCGCGCGGCGAGACATGCTCGACGCGCCGGAACTGCAGAAGCAGTTGGTCGAGCTGATCTGCGCTTACGTATCTGGTGGGAAGGCGATGTGAGGCAGCGGCAGCAGTTCGGAGATTGGCGAAACCGGAGCGACATCAGATCTCCCCCTTGCAGGAGATGGCAGGTGCAACGGCGGTTCTTATCCGACCTTAGCGCAGGACGCGGCAGCGGCCGTTGTAGACCATCCAGCGGTCGAAGCCCGAGACGCAGAATTCGACATTGTCGCCGATCGAGGCAAAACCCTGGCCTTCCTCGATCAAGTACCAGATGGTGCGGGCGCGGCCATCGGAAAGGCTGACGGTGGCGCCGCAATAGCGGCGGCCGATCGGCCATTCTTCGCTGGCCGGGAGATAGCGATGCTGGTGGATGCGCTGGAAATCTGTGATCGAAACATCCGGCAGATGCGGCACGTGATGCACCTGGTAGGAGAAGCGGCTGGAGATCTTGCTTAGCACCCAGGCCTCGCCGCAAACGCCGCTGTCCTCGTCGGAATAGACGGAAAGGTCGGCGGCCTGTGCTGGCTGGCCGAGGGGTGCGGCCAGCGGCGTGCAAAGCGAAATCAGGGCAGCAAGAGCGGATTTGGCAAAGCGAGTCATGGCAGCCTCTCAAAGGTCGACTGCGCCCACTTTGCGGATTCGGCGGCGCGCGGTCAAGCGGTCGCGCTGCCGATGGTTTCCCGCTCCGCAACCGGTTTCTCCGGTGCGAAGCTGCGAAACCACGTCCTGACCTTTGAAAAAGCTCGCCTTGCCCATTAGGAAAAGCGGCCTGCCCATGGCCGGCGGGCCGCCGAAACCCGGTTCAGCCTTGCTTGGCGTCGCCCTGCGGTATGGCGGCCGGGTCCATCCACATCGCTTCCCAGACGTGGCCGTCAGGATCGGCCAGGCTGCGATTGTACATGAAGCCATAATCCTGTTGGGCGTTGATGTCGGCGGCGCCGCCATTTTTCGCCGCCGCCTCGTTCATCGCATCGACCGCCGCGCGGCTGTCGCAGGACACGGCAAGCATGACCTCGCTCGAGGTGGCCGGCGGGATGGGGCGATCGGTGAACTGACGCCATTTGGCATGGGTGAGCAGCATGACGTTGATCGTTTCGCTCAGCACCATGCAGGCTGCGGTGTCGTCGGTGAAGTGCGGGTTGTTGTCGAAACCGAGGGCTTTGTAGAATGCCATCGACGCAGCGAGATCGGCGACGGGCAGGTTGACGAAGATCATGCGGGGCATAGGGTCTCCTTGACAGTACACACTTGAAACCGGACCGGCGTTTCGCCGGACCATCCTCCGATGCCTTCTCTCAACGCACCGGTTTTGCTTTGCCGCGCACCCTCTCGGTCTGCGCCTTCTGCATCGCTTCGACCTCTTGATAAGCCGAGCAAAAACTGCATCTCGGCCGCCGAATATTCTCCAGCAATGCGGCGCACGCCTCGAGGATCGGATGGTAGCAGCGCCGGACGAGTTCCTCGGTCTTCTTGCCCGCCGCGACCATGACCTTGCGCCTGTCATCGGGATCCGGCTGACGGCTGACGAAGCCGCGCTTTTCCAGCCGGTCGATCAACGTCGTGACCGCCGCCGGCGTGAGATTTGTCTCCCTCGCTACGAGGTTTGCCGGCCCCGCCGGCCGTGATTGATCGCACCGAGACAGCGGCGCTCGGCAGCGCTCAGCACATAGATTTCGACGACGGTCCCATCGAACGTTTCGACGGCATCCTGCCAGCGCGACATCGCGAAGCCTATCGCGTTGACCAGTTCCTCTTCTGTCGATCTTGGCATTCGATTCGAAGTCTAATAATTAGATATCTATCTATCTGATTCTGGGATTAGCGTCAACGCCGAGCCGATTAGATGTGCATCTCCATGGTTTCGGTTCGTTGAACACAGCTGAGCATTCGCGGATGGCGCCACCGTCAAAACCTCTAGCGACTTTGTGTCTTTGCCGCGGGCGTCGCCCGCTGCGAAGCGTCGCTACTCCCCGGCCAGCCATTCCAGCGACCAGTGCGCCGGCTTTTCGACCGCCAGCAATCTGTGCAGGACCGGCAGCACGATGCGCAGTTCGCGCTCCAGCGTGAAGGGCGGGTTGACCACCACCATGCCGCTGCCGTCGAGGCTTGGTTCACGCGATGCCGGCCGGATCTCGAACTCGATGTCGAGCAATTTTGGGACGCCGGATTGCTTGAGCGCCTTGCGGAAGGCGATGATCGCTTTGCGATCCTTGATCGGATACCACAGCGCGTAGATGCCACCCGGCCAGCGCCTGTGCGCTTTCTGCATGCCGTCGACCAGGCGGTCGAATTCGCCGGCTTCCTCGAACGGCGGATCGATCAGCACCAGGCCGCGCTTTTCCTTTGGCGGCAGATGCGCGCCAAGCGCCAGCCAGCCGTCGAGTTCGATCACCCTTGTCTGGAAATCGCCGGCAAACAGCGTCTTCAGCCTGGCGACATCTGCGCCGTGCAGTTCGATCGCCGACAACCGGTCCTGCTTTCGCATGAGGTGCCTGGCGATCAATGGCGAGCCCGGATATTTCTTCACCCCGCCATCGGGATTGAGCGAACGCACCGCTTCAAGATAGGGGGCAAGCAGCGCAGCCGCCGATTTTTCGATCGGGGCGTCGATGAGGCGGCCGATGCCGCCTTGCCATTCGCCGGTCTTTTGCGCTTCCGCCGACGAAAGATCGTAGCGGCCAATGCCGGCATGAGTGTCGACGACACGGAACGCCTTGTCCTTCTGCTTCAGATAGTCGAGCAGAAGGCTGAGCACGACATGCTTGACGACGTCGGCGAAATTGCCGGCGTGATAGGCGTGACGGTAGTTCATGCCGCGCTCATGTCGAGGAGCCTCTGCCCCAACGCGGCGGTGGCGGCTTCGAGTTCGAGTTCTCCGGCCGGCGACCGCCGAAAGCCAGAGTAAGCAGGAAGCCGATCAGGCCGACTGCCATCAGCCCATAGCCGACCGGCCGTGCGCGTTGATCGATCTCACCGGCGCCGGAGCGCAGTATCAGATCCACCGCGCGTATCGGGATATCGTCGGCGTCGCCCGGGCCGGCGGTGAAGAGATAGGCGCCGGGACTGACGGTTTCGATCACGCCGGCCTCGTCGCGAAAGATCTTGTCGGGCAGTTGTGGGCTGACCTGGCGCGGATTGTCGGCGTGGTTGAATTGCAGCGTCGAGGCAAGCACCGTGCGGCCGGCTGTGGCGGCAGTGAGCGTCAGCACAGTGCGCTGCTGCGAGACAATGCGCTCGGCCTTTGCCGTCAGGTCGACCAGCACTCTGACCGGCGCGTCGCCAGCTTTCAGCGTCACCGTCACAGGCCTAAACCGTCCCTGGTCGTAGACGCGCCAGGTGCCGATCTCGTGGCCGGAGAAATTGCTCATGGCCCAGGGATAGACGAAGCCAATGGCGGCGCCGGCAAGCAGTATCAGGACAAACAGAAAGCGCATTGAGGAGATCCGGGTGTTCGACAGATTGCCAATAACGCCCCGAAGGCCAAAAAGCGATGGCTGACGCAGCGGAGCCACCTTTGTGGAGTGCGTTGGCGGCACGCAAGCCATGTGGCACTTATGGCGAATGAAGCCTTCCGCAGAAGCATCGACTCGTCTTTTCCAACCGATGCCGGTGGCTCATGCCCAATAGCACCGTGCTGATCACCGGCGCCCGCGCGCCGGTGGCGCTGCACCTGGCGCGGCTGCTGCATGGCGCCGGTCGCCGGGTGATCCTGGCCGACAGCCCGGCCCGGCCGATCGCCGCAGCGAGCACGGCCTGCGCCGCCTACCATCGCCTGCCGCCGCCGCGCTTTGCCGCCGACGCCTATGCCAAGGCGGTGGAAGCGCTTGTCCGCGCGGAAGGCATCGAACTCGTTATCCCGACCTGCGAGGAAGTCTTTTATCTCGGTCGTCTCTGGCAGCACCGCGCCATGCCGGCCCGCCTCTTCGCACCCGAGATGGCGATGCTCGCCCGCGTTCACGACAAGCATGCCTTCATCCGGCTGGCGCAGAGCCTTGGGCTCGACGTGCCGGAAACGATACTGCTGCAAAGCGAGGCCGATCTCGACGGCGTTCGTGGCCAATCGCGCGAATTGGTGTTCAAACCTGTGTGGTCACGTTTTGCCCGTGACGTACTGCTGCGGCCATCGCCGGACGAACTCGACGCCGTCCGCCCCTCGCCCGCCGCTCCTTGGGTGGCGCAGCGCTACATCGCCGGTGAAGAGATCAGCGCCTATGCGGTGGCGATCGAGGGTGAACTCAAAGCGCTGGCGCTCTACCGTTCGCTCTATCGCGCCGGCAAGGGCGCCGGCATCTGTTTCGAGCCGGTCGAGGATATCGCGGCGCGGCGCTTCGTCGAAACCTTCGTCGCCGGCGCCGGCTGGACCGGCCAGATATCCTTCGACCTGATGCGCGAGAACAACGGCAGGGTGCTGCCACTGGAGTGCAATCCGCGCGCCGTGAGCGGCCTGCACTTCTTTCGCGATCCGCGGCGCTTCGCCGACGCGGTCCTGGAGGATGGCGCCGAGGTGAAGCCCGACGTGACTGCGCCGCAGACGGTGAGGCTTGCGATGTGGATCTACGGGATGCCGGCGGCACTGCGCTCCGGTGGTCTCGGCAGCTTTCGCCAGGCTATGCACGATGCCGATGAGCTGCTCGACTGGCCGGGCGACCCCGCGCCGAAGCGGGCGCAGTGGCGCACGCTGGCCGAGATCGCCGGCACAGCACTGCGCCAGCGCATCAGCCTTCAGGCTGCGTCGACGCGCGATATCGAGTGGAATGGGCCGGAGCAGGACCAGTCGAGTTGAAGCGGAACTTCCCGTTTTCAGCTGAGTGCGTAAGTCCTGCTAAGGTTGCCTAAACGGGATTAACTGGCTTTGCGGACAATTGCAGGCCAAGCGCCTTGGTTACGCCCAGCAATGTACTGAGGCGCGGATCGCCCTTTTCGCTCAGCGCCTTGTAGAGTGCCTCTCGGGTCACGCCGGCGTCCTTCGCTATGCTTGTCATGCCGCGGGCGCGCGCGACAATGCCGAGGGCGTGCGCAATATAAGTCGCGTCCCCGGTCTCGAACGCATCAGCGAGCAGTTCGGCTTGAGACTCAGCATCATCAAGATATTCGGCGGCGTCGAATGGTGTGGTTCTGAGGGTCATATCAAACTTCCTTTGCCATTTTCCTTGCTTTTCCGATGTCCCTGTCCTGCGAGCCTTTGTCACCGCCGCAGAGCAGGATAATGACCGTGTTGCCGCGCCGGACGAAGTACACGCGGTATCCCGGACCGTAATCTACGCGCAATTCTCCTATGCCATCGAAGAACTTGGCGTCTCCCAACAGCCCAGCCTGAACGCGGACAATCCGTTGGGTGATCTTCTTTACGGCGCGAATGTCCGTGAGCCCTCTGAGCCATTTTCGGAATTCGTCAGTGGATCGAACTTCGATCATCCGTGAACTATAATTTACAGCAGAACTGGAATCAAGTGCCGTGAACTTTAGATTACAACTCGATTTGGTGCACCCGCGGCTCTGCCGCCGCCGGTGGCATCTTGCCGTCGATGATCGCCGCTATGTCGCGGCGCAGGAAATCCAGCGGGCCGATCGCCGGCTGAACCTGCGGCGATATACCGGCGTTGTCGCTGGCCGATTTCAGCACACGGCGATCCTGCTGCAGGGCAAAGGCAAAGAGCGGCCGGAAAGCAAGCGCCTTGAGTTCGCCGAACAGGCCCTGTCGCGGGCCGATCAGCCAGCCGACGCCTTCGACGGTCCGTTCGTCCGCCTGACGCAAATGGAAAGTGGTCGCCAGCGCCAAGCCGCCCTTGCCCCAATATTCGAGTTCGACGATGCCGGGATGGCGGTAGCGGCCGATGGTCCTGGCGCGCTCGCCTTCCAGCAGCCGGCTGACCAGCCCCTGTTGGCGGTCCTCGCCGGTGTAGCAGCTTTCGACCCAGCCCTTGCCGCCGGTCACCTCGACGCGCACGAGATGGCGCTTTGTGGTCAGGCCGCGCAGCACACCCTTGTGGGTGAAGTGGGTGTGAGTGGCGTCGAGAATGTTCTCGGCGGCGTCGAGCACCGTCGATCGCGCCGAGCTTCGCACCCGCTTCACGACGACATCCTTGCCTTGCATGCAATGGAGATAGGGCTCGCCCTCAGGCGTGCCTGCCGAGACGAAGACGACGCCGTCGCGCTCGATCGCGCTGTAGCGGCGGACACGGTAATGCGGGACGTCGACGACATGGCCGGGAATGGCGGTGCAGCGCCCTTCCCCATTGTAGCGCCAGCCATGATAGGGACATTCGATCTCGCCACCGACGACCTTGCCGGTCGAGAGTTCGACCAGGCGGTGAGCGCAGCGGTCGAAGAGGGCGGCAATGCCTTTCGCCGAGCGGAACAGCACCAGTGGCGCGCCGTCGAACAGGATGCGCTTCGGCTTGGCTTTGATGTCGGCAGACCGCATCACCGCCTGCCAATAGTCTTTGTCTTTCTGCTGCCGGGTGTCGCTCAAAGTTCAAATCTCCTGAGCAGGGGAATGCCGATCTTCGCGAGCACAAATTCCATGATCCGCACCGCCATGCGTTGGCGGCGCGGCAGATGGGCAGCATAGACGGCGTTGTATTCCACCGTCGCCACGGCGCCGCGCAAGCGTTTGAAGGCGGCGGCACCGGCGCTCATGTTGAAGAACAGGCTGTGCGCCATCGCATGATCCTGCGCCAGCGCCATCATCATGCGGTAAAGGCCTTCGCTCACCGGGAGGCCGGTGTCGTAGCCGACGATGGGCTGCGTCAGTGTCCTGCCGTTCTGAGACAAAGCGGCGACGGCGACCAGTTCACCGCCGGGACGACGCAGGCCTGCCAGTTGCAGGATGCCGCGACGGTGCGTCTCGCCGATATAGCGGGCCGTGTAGTGCGGGTTGAGCGGCGTGTATTTGTCGAGATAGAGCATCCGGTAGAGCGCTTCGGCGCGCGCATAGTCGGCCTCGGTGAAGTCGCCATTGCCGACCTGCTCGAAAGGCGTCGTGGGCAGCCGCTTGCGGTCGCGCTTCATGTCGTTGGTCATGGCCGAACCGTCGCCTGCGAAGATGTAGATCTGCCGCGCCGCCAGCATTCGAAAACCCTCCGCCTTCAGCACTGCGATTGTCGAGGGATCGGCGATCTCGTTCAGGGAGCGGATGAGAACAGCGCGATCGGGAAAACGCGCGGTGAGATCGTCGCGCATCGCCGCGACCGCGTTGCGATCGAGCAGCGGCACCGGATTGGTCGAATAGAGCCAGTTGTTGACCTGAACCTGATGGTCAAGGCCGCTCATCCTGACCAGCGGCGCGCACAGGCCGATCAGCATCCGCATCGTTTTTTGCAGCAAGGGCGAGGAGACGAAATTGCGGGTCTCGTCGATGGCATAGTCGATATAGGCGCTGGACGGGCAGCAGATGTAGCAGTTCGGCGCTTCGCCTCTGTCGTTCAGCGTCAGCGGAAAGGAGCGGCCGGCGATCTCGAAGGTTTCGACAGCCACTGTCAGATTGCGCACGAGGTCGCGCACCGGCACCTCGTTGAAAAGCTGAACGAAGGCTTCGACCTCACGCGGGTTGTTTTCTACCCGGTTCGTCTGATCGAGTGGCAACATAGCGAGCCGGTTCATGATGCCGCTCCCAGGTGGCATTCGACCCGACGCAGTTTGCGGCCGGTCTCCAACGGCAGGTCCCTGCGAACAAGGCTGACCGAAGCTGTCGCCTGGCGCGCCGCCAGCAAATTGCGCACGGACTGATGGGCGGCGGTGGCGGCTTCGTCGGCAAGCCCGGGGGCCAGGCTGAGTTCGATTGCATCTTCAGCGGTCTGGACCAGGCGGAAATCGTCGATGCGCCGGTCGGCCTTGAGCACCGCATTGCGTAGTATGTCGGGCGTGACGAGGAGCTGCCCGTGCGGCGAGGCGAGCCGGAAAGCGTCGTCCATGCGGCCGACGATCTCGTCCAGCGTGCGCAGCGGCGAGCCGCAGCGGCATGGCTTTTCGGACAGCCGCAGCAAGTCGTTCATCCGGTAGCGCGCCATGATCTGGGTCCGGCGGCGAAAGGCGGTGATCAGCGGCATGACCAGGCCGTCGCCGGCCGGTTCGAACTCGAAGAACACCGAATCCTCGGCCAGATGCAGCCCGCCCTGGCGGCAGGTGACGGCGAACAGCCCTTCCGTCGCCATGTAGATCTGGTCGAGCTGACGACCAAAGAATGCCTGGATGACCGGCCGGTCAACCGGGTCGAGCGTTTCGGCGGCGCTGAAGACACGCTGCGGCTTGAGCCTAAAGCCCTCGGCCGCGAAGTGCCGCAGCATCTTCGGCGGCGCGATGATCACCGTCGGCGCGAAATCTTCGAGAGCGCCGCGCCAGCTCTCCGGACCGCGCGTCAGATCGAAGAAGCGCAGGTCGATACGCCGCGATTTGCGCGCGCTATCGTAGAGCCCGGTGTTTTGCGGCAGGATCACCGCAACGCGCTGCCGGCGCCAGAGCAGATCGGGCACGGCTTTGGCCAGGATGGTGCCCAGCCAGCGGTATTTTTCCGCCTCGGAAATGACGAACAGGCCACGATTGCCCGACGTGCCGGTGCTGGAGCCGACAGTCAGCTCGCCAATGCGGCTATCGCCGGCCTGCGCCTTCCAGGCCTCGGCGGCCGAGACGCCATGAATGTTGAAGCGCTCGAAATTGCCCATCACCGTCGCCTTGTCGGTCACCGGCAGGTCGCCGAGAAGACGCGGCGCCTTGCCGTAGAACGGCGCGCGCGGCAGGTCGCGGTCGAGAAAGCGGCGCAAGGCTTGCGCCTGCCAGCGCTCGAAACTCTCGCGGCTTTTGCGCGAAACCCATTGCGTCAGCGCAAACGAGCGGATCGCTTCGGCCGGCCCGTTCACGCGCTCTCTCCGGCCACATCGTAGGCCGTCACCGCCGGATCATGACAAAGAACAACCTCGCCGCCGGTCGCCAGAAACCGACGCAACATTACGCTGGTCGGCTCGATCGCGGCGGCATCCTCGGCCAGCAGGGTTGCAGGCAGACCGGGAGTTCGGTTTTCCACCAATGCTCTGATCAGCCATTGCGCATCGACGGCGTAGAGCAGCGGCCGCTCCAGATTGGGGAACAAAAGGCCGAACTGGCCATCGGCATGGCCGGGCAGATCGACTGCGACGACGCTGCCGTCGCCGAACAGATCGGCGCCGCCTGGCACGCCGCCGCGAGGTTCGATCCGCCGCTTCGACGACAGCCCGTCGAGTCGGGCCTCGAAGTCAGACGGGAACAGTTCCTTGAAGACGCCATGGCGCAGATTCTGCCGGGAAGTCTTGGCCTTCGCCCGCGCCCAGGCGGTGTCATTGGCGATAAGCCGAGCGTTGGGAAACAGCGACAGGCCCGACATGTGGTCGGCATGGAAATGCGTGACAATGACGGTGCGCACGTCCTGCGGCGAGAGGCCGAAGCGCGCCAGTACCGCGAGCGGCTGCTCGGCTTCGTTGAGCTGGGGCCGGAGGATCGCACTGTAAAGACGCAGCGCCGTGCTGCGCCCACTGCCTTGTGTCACATGCGGCGTGTAGCCGGTATCGATCAGGACGGGGCCGGCTCGCGGATGCATGATCAGGCCGTAGCGGACACGTAGCCTGACCTTCGCCCAGCTGCCGCCGCGCAGGATCAGGCGCTCGGCTGCGCTGACAGAGGCGCTGTTGGCGAAGACGATCTTCACGCTGCCCTCCTGCTTTCCATCGCCTTGCCGAATGTGCGATCGAGCCCTTCCTCGAACGACACTTTCGGCGCCCAGCCGAGGATGCGGCCTGCCTTGGAAAGATCGAGGCTCTGCGCATAGGCGAACAGGCCAAGACCGTAGCGCGTCACCGGCGGTTCCGGGCGGCCGGGCAATATATTCGCTACCGCCTCCGCTATCCCGGCCGTCAGCATGGCGGGCCAGAGCGGCATTCTGCGCCAGCGCGGCTGCACGCCGGCGCGGGCGCAGGCCGCCTCGGCAATGCGGCGGACCGGCACCACTTCGCCGCCGGAGATGTTGAATATCTGTCCCTCGGCAGCGCTCCCGGCGGACAGCGCGGCAAGCACCGCATCGACGACATCCTCTATATAAGTGAGATCGATGCGCGCCTTGCCGTCGCGAAACAGCGGCAGCGGGCGCTGCCGTGCCACCTGCAGCAGACGCGGCAGCAGCGTGCGATCGCCGGGACCGTAGAGGCCGCGCGGCCGCAGCACCACCGGGCTGATCTCAGGCGCCGCCAGCACGATCTCCTCGGCCTGCCGCTTGGTGCGGGCATAGTGATTGACCGGAGGGGGCAAGGCCGCATTCTCGGAAACTCCGAGCTGGTCGCGATAGGCGAAACAGACCGTCGGGCTGGAGATATGGACGAAGCGGCGCACGCCTTGCCCGCGCGCGAAATCGCTGAGGTTGCGGGTAGCTGTGACATTTGCCGTCTGGAAATCCGCCAACCTGCCGAAGGGCGCGGAAAGTGCCGCGCAGTGGATGATCGCATCGACTCCGTAGAGAGCGCGCGCGGCAGCTGCATCGAACGGTTGAGACAAATCGAGCCGAACGACCCGATGACCAGCGGCTTCGAGCGCCGCGCAGCGTTTGGCGTCCCTGCCAAGACCCAGCGCCGGTGTACCCAGTGCAGCCAGCCGCGCCATGACATGCGCGCCGAGGAAGCCGCTGGCGCCGGTGACGAGGACGCGTCCCACGGTCATGCTTCCAGCGCCATGCCGCCGAACGACACGCCGGCCGAGGTGCCGAGGAACAGCACTTTGGCGCCGGGCACAATGCGTTGTTCGCGGCGCGCGACGTCGAGCGCAAAGGGGATGGAAGCGGCGATCTGATTGCCGTAGCGCGCCGCGATGTCGACGAGCTTTTCCCTGGCGAAGCCGGTCTGGCGCGCCATGTGGGCGAGCGCGAAAGGGCTTGCCTGATGCGGCACGACGAGGTCGACATCGTCGTGCCGCCAGCCGGCGCGATCGAGCAACTCCGCTACAAAGCCGTTGAAATGGCGTGACGTGACGCGAAACAGTTCCTTACCCTCCATGTGGAACAGGCTGTGGCGGGCGAATTCCTCGGGCTCACGATGAAAGTCGAACCGGGTGCCACCGGAGCCGATGCTGCAGGCCTCATAGGCGGAAGGGTAGGTGCGCATCAGGTTGGCCGCGACCCGACCCTCGCTTGGGGCCTGTTGCAGCACGGCGGCCGCCGCGCCATCGCCGAAGAGGGCCGCAATTTCCGGCTGGTCCTGCCACGGCAGGGCGCGCGAGGCGATTTCAGACGAGAACACCAGCGCCGTCCGGCATTGCCCGGCCTCGATCAGGCGCGACGCGGTCTCGAAGGCTGTGAGGAAGCCGAGGCAGGTGCTGTTGACGTCGAAAGCGGCCGCCGACCCATCGGCAAGGCCGAGGCGCTGCATGACCAGCGGCGCCGTCGACGGCAACGGCTGGTAAGGCACGCCGCAACCGCCGATGACCAGATCGACACTGCCTGCCTCAAGTTCGGCATCGGCAAGCGCCAGACGGGCTGCGGCACAAGCAAGGTCGACCTGCGATTCGGCCTCGCAGACATAGCGTTCGATGACGCCGGTCGCGGCCTCGAAATGTCCATCGCCAAACCCCAGCCGCGCATCGAGGGCGCGCGACGTCACGCATCGAGCCGGCACGGCCCGCCCCGTTCCGATGATCCTGATCCGCATTCTCAGCCCGCCGCTTGAGTTGCGCTTTTCGCAATTCCTAAGTCGGATCGTTCGGCGATAACAGCGTCGTTTTCAAGACGCGCCGGCAAAAGCGCTTACGCCTTGCGTTCCCAGCGCCGGTCGGGCGTCTGCTGCCAGTAGGTGACCGCGTGGCCGGCCTCTTTCAACGTCTTCCAATGCATCCGCGCGCCTTCGACCTGGGCCGCATCGTGGCCGTCGAACAGGAACACGGCGCGTTCGTAGCCGGCGAGAGCGGCGGGAGCGGCGCCATCGACGAGGAAGCGTATCTGCGCCTGGTTGGGGTTGCCGTCGCTTGTGGTGAGCAGGATTGGCTGTTCGGCCGGATGGGCTTCACGGTCGGTCGCGTGCGCGAGGAACGAATCGTCCCTGAACGTCCACAAATGCTGGTCGAGGGCGTCGCGCCGCTCCTCGGTCCCGGTCTGCACCACGGCGCGCCAGCCGCGATCGATGCTGCGCTCGAGCAGGCCGGGCAGCGCATCCTCCAGCGTCGATTCGGTCAGGTGGTAGAACAGGACATCGGCCATGCCCTGCCTTATCCCTCGTAATTGTCGCGCACCAGCCGGTCGAGCAGCCTGACGCCAAAGCCCGAACCCCAGGATTGGTTGATCTCGCTCGGCGGAGAGCCCATCGCGGTGCCGGCGATGTCGAGATGCGCCCACGGCGTTTCCTTGACGAAGCGCTGCAGGAACTGCGCCGCGATGATGGCGCCACCATAGCGGCCGCCGATGTTCTTCATGTCGGCGTTCTTGGAATCGATCAGCTTGTCGTATTCGGGCCCAAGCGGCATGCGCCACAGCCGCTCCTGCGTCGCCTGGCCGGCCGCCGTCAACCTGTCCGACAGTTCGTCATTGTTGGAGAACAGGCCGGCATAGTGCTGGCCGAGCGCGACCATGATGGCGCCGGTCAGCGTCGCCAGATTGACCATGAATTTCGGCTGGAAGCGGTTGTTGCAATACCACAGCGCGTCGGCCAGAACGAGGCGTCCTTCGGCGTCGGTGTTGAGCACCTCGATGGTCTGACCCGACATCGAGGTGACGATGTCGCCGGGGCGCTGGGCATGGCCGTCGACGGCATTTTCCACCAGCCCGACGATGCCGACGACATTGGCCTTGGCCTTGCGCGCGGCTAGCGCCTGAATGAGCCCGATGACGGCCGCGGCGCCGCCCATGTCGCCCTTCATGTCCTCCATGCCGGAAGCCGGTTTCATCGAATTGCCGCCGGTGTCGAAGGTGACGCCCTTGCCGACGAAGGCGACCGGTGCGTCCTTGGCCTTGCCGCCCTTCCATTGCATGACAGCCATCCGGGCGCCGCGTGGCGAGCCTTGCGCGACACCGAGGAGCGAGCCCATGCCGAGCTTCTTCATTTCCTTCTCGGTGAGGATTTCGACCTCGACGCCGAGCGCTTCCAGTTCCTTGGCGCGGGCGGCGAATTCGATCGGGCCGAGCGTATTGGCCGGTTCGTTGACAAGGTCGCGCGCCAGAAGCACGCCGTCGATGACCGCAACCTCGTCGGCGAAGGCCTTTTTCGCCGCGGCAGGATCGGCGGTGTGGATGGTCACCTTGACCGGTTTCTTCGGCTCGGCATCGTCCTTGTCTTTCCTGGTCTTGTATTTGTCGAAGGAGTAGCTGCGAAGAATGATGCCGGCGGCAAGGTTCGCCGCTTGCCTGCCGCCAATCTTTGCGCCCGGCACATCGAGGATGACGGCCACCTCCGCTGCCTTGCGCAGGGACGCGGCGATGGTGCCGCCAAGCTTCAGCCAGGCAAAGCCATCGAGGCCGGCGACCTTGCCGGCGCCGACCGCCACCAGTCGGTCGAGCGATGTTCCCTGCGGCGCCAGTACTTCGACGACACCGGCGAATTTGCCGGAAAACTCCGCCACCGGAAACGCCCGCGCCAGCGTTCCTGCCGGGTCGCAGGCCTTTGCCGGTTCGCCAAGACCACCATCGTCGGCCGCCAGCACGAAGATGCTGCCCTTTTTGGGTGCGGCAAATTTGGCGAAGGCGATCAATGGTCTCAAAGTCATCAGGTCCTGCTTTCGGGAAACGGCTCAGATTTTCAGGAAAAATGCATTCTCAGGGAAGATGCGCGACATTTGGTCGTTTTCCTTGATTTGGCAAGACTTTGCCGGAATCAGGGCTCATATGCGCAGCGGAATCGATAACGATTCGTCGCGGCACGGCCCCGCTTTCCTGCCGCAACCTGTTGTTAACCATCGATGTTCTCCCTTTCTTATCCATTGCCGCCGACACTCCGGCCTGCGGGACGGGCGATGTGGGACGGAGAATCGGATCGAACCGCCTGAAAGAAATGGCCAAACGCACCCAGTTGTACAGCCGCAGCCGGACGACTACCTTGTCCGCGGGCATGATGCCGTTCGGCAAATTGAGAAAAGCCTTACATGAAGGTCGTTGAACGCTACATCATGCGTCGCGCACTGGCGGTGCTTCTCGCTGCGCTGATCTGGACGCTGGCCATTGTCTGGACGACGCAGGTGCTTGCCCGCATCGACCTGGTCACCGACAGTGGCCAATCGGCGCTGACTTTTTTCGAGGTCGCGGGCCTCATCATCCCCACCATCATCCCGATCGTGGTCCCGTTCGCCCTGGTGGTGGCGGTTGCCCAGACGCTCAGCGTCATGAACTCCGATTCGGAATTGGCCGTCATCAACGCCGCCGGCGCCTCGCGCTGGACGATTGTGCGGCCGGTCCTGCTGATCGCGCTGGCGGCCAGCGTCTTTTCCTTCGCGGTCGACAATGGCGTCGAACCCTATGCCAGGCAGAAGAACCGCCAGCTGATCGCATCCTCGCGCGCCGATCTCTTGTCGCTGATCATCCAGGAAGGCACGTTCCGCAAGATCGACGACGGGCTGTTCCTGCAGATAGGCGAGCGGCTGCCGGACAACCGGCTCGGCGGCATCTTCGTGGCCGATTCGCGCGAGGAAGGCGCCAATCTGATCTATTATGCCAAGAGCGGCAGCGTCGTCGAAAAGGGTGACGAGAAGGTGCTGATGATGAATGACGGCGTCATTCATCGCAAGACGCTGACCGGCGACCTGTCGGTCATCCGCTTCACGTCCTACGCCTTCGACCTTTCCGCCTTCATGTCGGCGGCGAACGATATCATGCTCCTGCCCAAGGACCGAACGACGCAATACCTGCTCAACCCGGATCCGAACGACAAGATCTTCCAGCGCAGGCCCGGCGCCTACAAGGCCGAGCTCGACCAACGCTTTTCCGAATGGTCCTATTCGCTGGTGTTCGCGCTGATCGCGCTGGCCGTGGCAGGCGATGCGCGCTCACACCGCGAGGCGCGCATCCACCCGCTGATCACAGCCATCGCCATTGCGCTGTTCGTGCGCTGGCTGGGCTTCTTTGCCGCCGGCAAGGCCGACAAGATCCCGCAATACGCCTATATGGTCTATGGCGTGCCGGTCATCGCCTCGGCGGTCGCCATCTGGTTCATCGTCACCTCGCGAAGCATGGAACTGCCCGGCAGCTGGGCCGACTGGATGACGAATTTCGCCGGCCGCGTCAGCGATGGCTGGACGGCGCTCAAGCTGCGCCTCAATCGGCGCTACACATCCGGCCAGGGAGCCTGACGATGGGCTGGACCCTGGGCCGCTACTTCTTCTTTCGCTACGTGTCGATCACGATCTGGTTCTTCATCGGCCTTCTGGCGCTGGTGTTCCTGATCGACTTCACCGAGCTGTCCGGCCGCATCACCGGCCTGCCGGGCTTCACCTACGGCACGGCGGTCGCGATCTCGGCGCTGAGGATGCCGATGATCATGCTGCAGACGGTGCCGTTCGTCGGCCTGTTCTCGGCGATGGCGACGCTGGTCTCGCTCAACCGAAAATACGAGCTGGTGATTGCGCGCTCGGCCGGAGTGTCGGCCTGGCAGTTTCTGTTGCCCTGCTGCATCGGTGCGCTGTTATTCGGCATATTGTCGGTCGGCGTGCTCAATCCGATCGCCGCGCATGGCTTCTCATGGTCGGAGCAGATGGAAAACCAGCTGCGATCCGGCAATTCGAACGTGGTGGCGGCCGATGCCACGCCGTGGATCCGCCAGAAAACCAACTCCGGCGACACCATCATCGGCGCCCGCGCCATCCTGAACCAGGGCCTGGAAATGGCCGACACCGTGTTCTTCGTCCTCGATCCGCAGGGCAATATCGTCGAGCGCAAGGACGCGGCGCGGGCCTTTCTGCGCGACGGCTACTGGGAATTGCAGGACGTCAAGGTGTTCAAGGACGGCAACATCCGTTCCGAAACGACCGACCAGTTGCCGACCAACCTCAAGCCGGAATTCGTGCAGGAACGGCTGGCGCGCCCCGAAACCATCCCGTTTTACGACCTTCCCGGCAAGATTGAGGTTGCCCGCTCCTTCGGCCTCAAGGCAAATGCCTTCGCCATGCAGTTCGATTCGCTGGTGGCGTTACCGTTCCTGCTTGTGGCCATGACGCTGATTGCGGCAACAGTTTCAATGCGATTTGCGAGGATGGGGCAGTCGGCAACGATGATTCTGGGTGGCGTCCTCGCCGGCTTTCTGCTTTATGTCGTTTCGGTATTGGTCAAGGCATTCGGCGTTGCGGGATTCGTGCCCACAGCCGTGGCTGCATGGGTTCCGGTTGTCGTGGCTATGTTCTTTGGGGTGACATTCCTGCTATACAAGGAAGACGGCTAGTGAGGGAGGCGGCTTTGCGCAGCCATAGGCAGGCCGGTTTGGCGCGCCTCTATTCGGCGAGCGCCTTGGCATGCCTGCTCGCCTGCGGCGTGCTGACGGCCCCTGCGCTGGCGCAGGACGTTACCGACGTGGCAACGAAGGTTCCGTCCGGCTCCCAGATGCTGCTGGCGGCAGACACGCTCGTCTATAACAATGACAACCAGACGGTCACCGCCATCGGCGGCGTCCAGATCGACTATGGCGGCAACAAGCTCGTCGCCCAGCGCGTCGTCTATGATCGAAACACCAAGCGGCTGGTTGCCAGCGGCAATGTCGAGATCGTCAACAGCGACGGCACCAAGATCAACTCGCAGCATATCGATATTACCGACGATTTCGCTGACGGTTTCGTCAATGCGCTGCGCGTCGAAACGCCCGAAAAAGCCTATTTCGCCGCCGAAAGCGCCGAGCGCATGGGCGGCGTGCTGACGACGTTCCACAACGGCGTCTATACGGCCTGCGAGCCTTGCGAAGACAAGCCGGACAAGGCGCCGACCTGGCGGATCAAAGCCAGGAAGATCATCTGGAACGGCGAAAAGAAGACGGTTCGCTTCGAGAATGCGAATTTCGAATTCTTCGGTTTCCCGCTGGCTTACCTGCCGGCGTTCGAGATCGCCGACCCTACGGTCAAGCGCAAAAGCGGTTTCCTGATCCCCAGCATCGGCTACAACAACCGTCTCGGCGTCGGCGTCAAAGTCCCCTACTATTTTGCCCTGTCGCCGACCTACGACCTCACCGTTACCGGCAGCGGCTACACCAAGCAGGGTTTCCTCGGCGAGGCCGAGTGGCGCCAGCGCTTCAACAATGGCCAGTACACGCTGAAGCTTGCCGGAATCAACCAGCAGGACCCTGGCGCTTTCCGTGATTTCGCGGCTTTCCCCGGCGGCTACAATGTCAATTCGGGGCCAGCAGGCGATCCGAACAAGTTCCGCGGCATGATGGGCACCAAGGGCCAGTTCGCCATCAATCCGCGCTGGGACTTCGGCTGGGATATCCTGCTTCAGACCGACAAGAATTTTTCGCGTACCTATACGATCGAAGGCTACAACGACGCCGTGCATCAATCGTCGGTCTACCTGACCGGCCTAAACGACCGCAATTATTTCGATGTGCGCGCCATGCGCTTCCAGGTTCAGGAGAACACACCGGACGGCAACGTCGCATCGCGCAGCGACAAGCAGCCCTGGGTGTTGCCGTCGCTCGACTATGCCTACATCCCCGACATGTCGGTGGCCGGCGGCCAGCTGTCGTTCAACGTCAATGCGCGCATCATCCGCCGCGACGATCTCGATCAGGCCTATTTTACCCCCTATGTGCCGGGCTCAGGCGTCCAGCGCGTGCGCGGCATCGAGGGCGAATCCGGTCGCCTCACCGCCGAGGCCGAATGGAAGCGTACCTTCACCACGGACGGCGGATTGCAGTTGACGCCCCTTCTGGCTCTGCAGGGCGACGTCGACTATCTCAACGCTTCTTCGGCTTCGCTGACTGCGGTAAACCAGATGGCAACGAATGTCGGTGCCGCCGACGACATGCGGTCTTCCTTCGCCCGGTACATGGCGACCGCCGGACTTGAAATGCGCTGGCCGGTGCTGTTCTCGATGACCGGCTCCAGCCATATCGTCGAGCCGATGGCGCAGGTCTTCATGCGCCCGAATGAGCAGTATGTCGGCGGGCTCGCCGTTCCCAACGAGGATGCACAGAGCTTCGTCTTCGACGCCACGACGCTGTTCGAGCGCGACAAGTTCTCCGGCTACGACCGCGTCGAAGGCGGCAGCCGCGCCAATGTCGGGTTCCGCTATTCCGGCGCCTACGACAATGGCTGGGGCACCAACGCGATCTTCGGCCAATCCTACCAGTTGGGCGGGCGCAACTCGTTCGATTCACCGGATCTGGTCAATGCGGGCGCCGATTCCGGCTTGGAGACTTCGACCTCCGACTATGTCGGCCTTGTCGGCTTCAGCAGCCCGAGCGGCTTCTCCGGTTCGCTCAGCGGCCGCTTCGACGAGCAGACCTTCGAAGTTCGCCGTGCCGAGGTGAAGGCCGCCTATTCCGGGCTGCCGGTTTCGCTGAGCGCCAAATACGCCTTCATCCAGGCGCAGCCGCTCTATGGTTTCACCACCGACCGCCACGAAGTCACGCTCGGCGCCTCGACGCACCTTGCCGAAAACTGGCGCGTCTTCGGCACCGGCACCTACGACCTGCAACAAAGCGTGCTGGTCAAGGACGGCGTCGGCTTTGCCTACAATGATTCCTGCTTCACCTACCTGATGACGTACTCGGAATCACGCGACATCAACACCAAGGAAGTGTCGCAGAATGTCGGCTTCAACCTGTCGTTCCGCACGCTCGGCGATTTCGGCTCGTCCCAAAGCTCGATCGACTCCATCCAGTAGAGCCGGCTGACGACATCGTTTTGCCGCATAAAGCGGGCACGGATTTCGCCAATATCGGGCTGGAATCGGCCAAAACCGGGCTAGAATTGGATGCTTTCGATGAGGAAATACCTGTTTTCGGCAGGATTCGCGCTCCTGTTCGCGGCGACCTCGGTCTCTGTCACCACGATGGTACCGCCGGCCTTCGCCAGTGAAATCAAGTATGTCGTCAACAACATGCCGATCACCACCGGCGACATCGCGCACCGGGCTGCCTTCCTGAAACTGCAGCGCAAGAAGGGTGACGCGGGTCAGGAAATGATCGACCAGACGCTGCGTATGGCGGAGGCCAGGCGTCTCGGCATCCGCATCTCCGACGCCCAGGTAGAGGCTGCCTATCAGCGCTTTGCCTCGAGCAACAAGATGCAGCTCAAGCAGCTCGACGGTGTCATGGCGCAGTCCGGCGTGACCAAGGAGCATTTCAAGGAATTCATCCGCTCCCAGATGGCGTGGAACCAGGCGCTGAGCGCACGCTACGGCGGCGGCGGCGGGGAGGTGAGCGAACAGGATCTGGTCAAGCGCATGCTCGAAAAAGGCGGCGCCAAGCCAAGCGCCACCGAGTACATGCTGCAGCAGGTGATCTTCGTGGTGCCGAAGGCCGAGCGCAGTGCCACACTCGCCAAACGCAAGCGCGAGGCCGAAGCCATGCGCGCCCGCTTCAATGGCTGCAACACCACGCGTGAATTCGCCAAGGGCCTGATCGACGT
Source organism: Mesorhizobium sp. C264A (assembly GCF_040324515.1). Taxonomy (NCBI): domain Bacteria; kingdom Pseudomonadati; phylum Pseudomonadota; class Alphaproteobacteria; order Hyphomicrobiales; family Phyllobacteriaceae; genus Mesorhizobium; species Mesorhizobium sp. C264A. The sequence goes on from NZ_JAMYVY010000001.1 coordinate 3,004,622, forward strand.
CACCGTTCGCGACCTCCCCCGATTGCTGGCGCCACAACTGCCGCCGGACTGGGCCGAGCAGATCAAGGCCACCAAGCTGGGCGGCGCCACGGCCGTGCGCGAGACCGATCGCGGCATCGAGTTCATCGGCATCTGCTCGTCGCGCGAGGTTTCCGACGACAAGGCGGCCCAGATGGTGTTCCAGAGCGAAGGCAGCGGCGACAAGAACGCCGACGAGCTCTCGGCCAAATATGTCGAAGAGCTGAAGGCGAAAGCCAAGATCGTTACGCGCTGAACCGGCCCAGCCGTGCGTGAGACAGAGCTTCCGCTGGCGCTGAGCGTCGGCGATCCATCCGGCGTCGGTCCGGAAATCGCCATTGCCGCGTGGCAGAGCGCCCGCGGTTCCGGTGCCGCGCCCTTCTATCTTCTCGCCGATCCGGCGCTGATTGCCGCGCGGGCGCGCCGGCTCGGCGCGGCGGTGGCAATCGCCGAGACGGTGCCGGCCCAAGCGGCTGGTGTCTTTCAACACGCCTTGCCCGTGGTGCCGCTGGCGGCCCACTTCGCCGACGATCCCGGCCGGCCCGACCCGGCCAATGCCGCCGGTATCATCGAGGCCATCGATCGCGCCGTCGCCGACTGCCTTGCCGGTCACGCGGCCGCGGTCGTCACCTGTCCGATCGCGAAGAAGCCGCTTTACGATGCCGGCTTCGGCTTTCCCGGTCACACCGAATATCTGGCGCATCTGGCCTCGCTCCACACCGGCGGCACGGTGACGCCGGTGATGCTGCTCGCCGGCCCCGAATTGCGCACCGTTCCGGTCACCATCCACATCGCGCTGGCCGAGGTGCCGAAGACGCTGACGACGGAGCTGATCGTTGCCATCGCGCGCATCACCGCCGGCGATCTTGCACGCCGTTTCGGCATCGCCAGGCCGAGGCTCGCGCTTGCCGGCCTCAATCCGCATGCCGGCGAAAGCGGCGCCATGGGAACAGAGGACGAGCGCATCATTCGTCCTGCGGTCGACATGTTGCGGGCGCAAGGCATCGATGCCTTCGGGCCGCTGCCGGCCGATACGATGTTTCATGCGCGCGCCCGCGCCGGCTATGACGTGGCGATCTGCATGTATCACGACCAGGCGTTGATCCCGGCCAAGGCGCTGGCCTTCGACGAGGCGGTCAACGTCACACTCGGCCTGCCGTTCATCCGCACCTCGCCCGATCACGGCACAGCCTTCGACATCGCCGGCAAGGGCATCGCACGTCCCGACAGCCTGATCGCGGCGCTGAAGCTGGCCCGCCGGCTGGCCGATACCGGCGCAAAGCCCGCAGTTGCATGAGCCAAAAATCATGAGCCCAAAATTCATGAGCATTGACGGGCTGCCGCCGCTGCGCGAGGTGATCGAGCGCCATGGACTGCAGGCAAAGAAGGCGCTTGGCCAGAATTTCCTGCTCGACCTCAATTTGACCGGCAAGATCGCGCGGGTAGCCGGCGACCTCAGCGACAGCACGGTCATCGAGGTCGGCCCCGGCCCCGGCGGGCTGACCAGGGCGCTGCTCTCTGCCGGTGCCCGTCGCGTTGTCGCCATCGAGCGCGACGAACGCTGCCTTGCCGCCTTGGCCGAGGTCTCCAACCACTATCCGGGCCGGCTCGAGGTGATCAGCGGCGACGCGTTGAAGACGGATTTTGCCACTCTTGCCAAAGCCGCGTCACAAGGCAGCGGCCCCGTGAGGATTGCCGCCAACCTGCCCTACAATATCGGCACCGAGCTGTTGATCCGTTGGCTGACCGTGGCGGACTGGCCACCCTTCTATCAATCGATGACGCTGATGTTCCAGCGCGAGGTGGCCGAGCGCATTGTCGCCGGTGCCGGCAGCGATGCTTATGGCCGGCTCGGCGTCCTGGCGGGCTGGCGGACCGAGGCGAGGATCGCCTTCGACGTGCCGCCGCAAGCGTTCACGCCGCCACCCAAGGTAACGTCCTCGGTGGTGCATCTGGTGCCGCGCGCCAGCCCTTTGTCAACCGACGTGAAAAAACTCGGTCGCGTCACCGAAGCCGCTTTCGGCCAGCGCCGGAAAATGCTGCGGCAGAGCGTGAAGAGCCTGGGTGGCGAGGCACTGCTGACGCGCGCCGGCATCGATCCGACCCGGCGTGCGGAGACGCTCAGCGTCGAGGAATTCGTGCGGCTGACAAACGCGGTTTGACCGGCGGCACTGGCGCGGCCTAGCAATCGTCATTCAAACGAATTGCATTGACGTCGAAGGAGATTGCCATGCCAGCAAATGCACTGGTCCAGACGCGTATCGACGCCGACATCCGGGATCGAGCTTCGGCGGTGCTCGAAAGCATGGGGCTGACGGTCTCGGATGCGGTGCGGATATTGCTCACCCGAACCGCCAACGAGGGTGCGCTGCCCATCGATCTCGTCACAAACAACGAGGCGTATGATTTATGGTTTCGCGCCAAGGTTCGCGAAGCGCTCGACGACACCCGACCAGACATTCCTGATGATCAAGTCGAGGCGCATTTTGCCGAGAGACGCGCCGCGGCGCGGCGTTCGGGTGAACCTAAATCTTGAAGATCGTCTGGTCGCCATTCGCGCTTTCAGATCGCGACGGCATCTTCGCGCATATCGAGGCCGACAATCCTGCGGCCGCGATCGCCACCGATGAGCGGATCGTCGCCGCAATCAACCGTCTTCGGACTTCCCCAAAGCGGCCGGATCGGCAGGCGTGCAGGGACACGAGAGATCGTCATCGTCGGCACGCCATATGTCGCGGCCTATCAGCTGACCAACAGCACGATTCGAATCCCGCGCGTGCTTCACGGAGCGCTGCGTTGGCCGGACGATCTGCCAGGCAGATGATGCGGCTAATTTAGATTGCCAGCGGTGGACGAGCTACTCAGTCTTCTCGTCCAGCAACCCCGAGACGAAATCGAACAGCCCGGGCCGCCGGTCGCGCCGCAGCCTTTCCGCCGTCACGATGCCACGCACTTCGGCGAAGGCGCGGTCGAGATCGTCGTTGACGATGACAAAGTCATATTCCTTCCAGTGCTCGATCTCGTTGCGGGCGTTCTTCAGCCTGGTCTCGATCACGTGCTCCTGGTCCTCGGCGCGGCGCTTGAGGCGCGACTTCAATTCCTTCATCGACGGCGGCAGGATGAAGATCGAGACGATGTCGGCGCGCATCTTCTCCTTGAGCTGCTGGGCGCCTTGCCAGTCGATGTCGAAGAGCATGTCACGGCCCTGCGCCAGCGCCAGTTCGGCCGGCTCGCGCGGCGTCGCGTAGCAATTGCCGTGCACCTCGGCCCATTCGAGCAACGCGTCGGAATCGCGCAGCCGCTCGAACTCGCGCGTGGTGCGGAAGTGATAGTGGACGCCCTCGATCTCCGAGCCGCGGCGTGGCCTGGTGGTGACCGAGACCGATAATTCCAGGCTGCCGTCGCTTTCCAGCAGGTTGCGCGCGATCGTCGACTTGCCGGCGCCCGACGGCGACGACAGGACCAGCATCAGCCCGCGGCGGCGAATGCGGGATCCGAGATCCCTGGCAACCATCGGCTCCTTGCCACCCATTCGGGTTTACTCCAGATTCTGGACCTGTTCGCGAAACTGGTCGACCACCGCCTTCAGTTCCAGCCCGATGGCGGTGACAGTGGCGGCGTTCGACTTGGAACACAGCGTATTCGATTCGCGGTTGAATTCCTGCGCCAGAAAATCGAGCTTGCGGCCGATGGCGCCGCCATTTGCCAGCAGCGCTCTGCCCGACGCCACATGCGTCTTCAGCCGGTCGATCTCTTCACGGATATCGGCCTTGGTAGCCAGGAACGCCGCTTCCATGTGCAGCCGGCCGGCATCGAGATTGGCCGACGCATCCATCAGCAGCCGCACCTGTTCGGCGATCCGCTCGCGGATTGCCGCCGGCTCGCGCGACGGGTCGGCCTCGGCTTGAAGCGTCAACGCCTCGATGGCGTCGATATGGCCGGAAAGCAGCGAACGCAGCGCTTCGCCCTCGCTCTGGCGTGCCTGCTCGAGGCCTGTAAGCGCCGTTTCCAGCGCCGACAGGATTGACGCGTCGAGTGCTGCCCGCACCTCCTCGGTTTCGCTGGTTTCAGGGATATCGAGCACGCCGCGCAGGGAAAGCAGACCGTCGGCAGTTGCCGGACCAACACCGAACTGGTCCTGCAGCCGCTTGGCCAAGCCCGCCAGATCCCTGAGGAAGGCTTCGTTGACCACTGGCTGCGCCTGCTGGCCGGCGGCGCGGCCGACGGTCAGCGTCGCCTGGAAATTGCCACGCGAAAAGCGCTTCTGCAGCGTCTGCCGCACAGTCGGTTCGAGCCGCTCGAAACCTTGCGGCAGCCGCAACCTGACCTCGACGCTCTTGCCGTTGACCGACTTGACCTCCCAGGCGATCGAGGCGCCGTCATGTTCGGCAACAGTGCGTGCAAATCCGGTCATGCTCTGCAAATTCATGATGCGGCTCGTGTCTCCCTGATGGTCCGATTCTAACAATTGCGCATGCGTTCGATATCACGGGCAGCGCGAATGTCAGAATCGCAATACCGGCAAGATGTTGATTTCCGCTGTCGTTTCGATCTCGCAGGGCTGAAATCGAGATTCAGAGGCACCCGAGCAAGACCGAAAACGCTTCGAACCCCGCTACTCGTTCAAAGCAGCAGCGCGTCCGCCTCTGTCCGCGTCGCTTAAGGTCGATCCGTCTGAAAGCGCCGGCCTGCTACTGGGCGGCACCCGTATCGCCGGCATCGCCACTTGCGTCACCGTTGTCGTCGCCATCCGCCGGCGCATCGGTCTGGCCCGGAGTCTTGGCGCCCTTGGCGGCGTCTTCAGCCTGCTTCTTCTGCAGTGCCCGGTAGCGGGCAACGTTCTCATTGTGCTCGGCAAGCGTGGTGGCAAAGACGTGGCCGCCGGTGCCGTCGGCGACGAAATAGAGATCATCGGTCTTCGACGGGTTGGCGACGGCTTCGAGCGCGGCGCGGCCGGGATTGGCGATCGGCGTCGGCGGCAGGCCATTGATCAGATAGGTGTTGTAAGGCGTCTGTTTCTGGATGTCAGATTGATAAATCGGCCGGTCGGCGGGTTTGCCCTTGCCGCCGAACAGGCCGTAAATGATGGTCGGATCGGATTGCAGCCGCATGCCCTTGGCCAGACGGTTGAGGAAGACGGCGGCAACGCGCGAGCGCTCGTCGCCCCGGCCGGTTTCCTTTTCGACGATCGAGGCCAAGGTGACGAAGTCGTCGACATTGGCCAGAGGCAGGTCGGGCGCGCGCCGCTGCCAGACCTCGTCGACCAGCTTCTTCTGGTCGGCGAGCAGCTTGTCGACCATCTGTTGGCGCGTGGCGCCGCGGGTAAAGCGCAGCGTGTCGGTGGCGAGGCTGCCCTCAGCCGGCTTGGCGGCCGGCATGTCGCCGGTCAGCGCATCCTGCTCGGCGATGCGCTGCAGCGCCTGCTCGACCGTCAGGCCCTCGGGAATGGTCAGCGAATACATCACCGATTTGCCGCTCTTCAGAAGCTCCATGATGTCGCGCATGGAGGCGCGCGGCTTTATCTCGTATTCGCCTGCCTTCAGCGCTGAATCATTGCCATAGACCCGCACGGCGATGCGGAAGATGCGGGCATCGCTGATCAGCCCACGCCGTTCGAGCTGGTCGGCAATATCCTGGACGCCGGTGCTCGGCTTGACCAGGAAGGTGTCGCCGGCCACCGACGGGCCCGGTTCGTTGAATGCCTGCTTGCCGAAATAGAGCGAAACGCCGGCGGCGAGGATCATCAACATCACCGCGGAGATGACGAAGTTCATGAACACCACGACTTGGCTGCGCGAGGCGCGCGAGCGCTTTGGTGGTGGTGTGCCGGCTTCCGGGCGCAAAGCTTCGGCCGCGGTCTTCGGCACGATCGGGCCGGTCTGCTGGTTTTGTCCGAATTGTCCGCTGCCGCCCGGATTGGTGTTCATTAGCGCCCTACCATCTGATCTCTTAGAGCGACCATGCGCCCGATTGGACGCACAGCGTGCCCTAACATTTCAAGCCTACGCATCGTGCTTTTAAAAAAAGCGCCTTCGGTTTCAGGCCGATGCGACGAATCCCCAGCGGCAGAGTAGGCTTGAATATGGCAAAATTGACGACAGACCGCTGGCGCGCCGGTCGATACCGCAATCAGCCTGTATAACGCTGGAATACCAGCGAAGCGTTGGTGCCGCCGAAGCCGAAGGAGTTGGACAGCGCCACGTCGACCTGGCGATGCCGTGGCGTGTTCGGAACAAGATCGATCGCGGTTTCGCGTTCCGGGTTGTCAAGATTGATGGTGGCTGGCGCGATGTTGTCTCTGATAGCGAGGATCGAAAAGATCGCCTCGGCGGCACCCGCCGCACCCAGGAGATGGCCGATCGACGACTTGGTCGACGACATCGAGATTTTCGAGGCGGCGTTGCCGACCAGCCGCTCGACGGCGCCGAGTTCGATCGTGTCGGCCATGGTCGAGGTGCCGTGCGCGTTGATGTAGTCGACGTCGGCGGGCGTCAGCTTGGCCCGGTTCAGCGCCGCCGTCATGCATCGGAAGGCGCCGTCGCCGTCTTCGGCCGGTGCAGTGATGTGATAGGCATCGCCGGTCAGGCCGTAGCCGGTGACCTCGGCATAGATCTTGGCGCCGCGCGCCTTGGCGTGTTCGAGTTCTTCCAGCACGACGACCCCGGCGCCCTCGCCCATGACGAAGCCGTCACGGTCGCGGTCATAGGGACGCGAGGCCTTCTCAGGCGTGTCATTGCGGTCGGTGGACAGTGCCCGGCAAGCAGCGAAGCCGGCAAGCGATAGTCTGGTCACCGGCGATTCCGCGCCGCCGGCCAGCATCACGTCGGCATCGCCGAAGATGATCAGCCGGGCGGCATCGCCAATGGCGTGCGCGCCGGTCGAGCAGGCGGTGACGACGGCGTGGTTGGGGCCTTTCAGCCCATGCCGGATCGATACCTGGCCAGATACCAGGTTGATAATGTTGCCGGGAATGAAGAATGGACTGATACGGCGCGGTCCGCGCTCTTTCAGGATGATAGCGTTCTCGGCGATGCCCTCGAGGCCGCCAATGCCGGAGCCGATCATGACGCCGGTGGCGCAGCGCTCGGCTTCGGTGCTGGGCTCCCAGCCGGAATCCTTCAGCGCTTCGTCGGCGGCCGCAATCCCGTAAAGGATGAAGTCGCCGATCTTGCGCAGTTCCTTGGGCTCGAGCACGGCTTCGGGATTGAGCGTGCCGTTGGTGCCGTCACCGCGCGGAATGACGTGGGCGATCTTGCAGGCAAGATCTCCCACTTCGAACTCGGTGACGCGCTTGGCGGCGCTGCGGCCGGTCAGAAGTTCCTTCCAGCTGTGCTCGAAGCCCATGCCGAACGGCGAAACCAGGCCAAGGCCCGTGACGACGACACGCCTCATCGCAGGTCCTCCCCGGTGATGACTGCGGATAGTGTCAGGCTGAAGCCTTGTCGATGTACTTCACGGCATCGCCGACGGTCAGGATGGTCTCGGCCGCATCGTCCGGAATCTCGACGCCGAACTCTTCTTCGAAGGCCATGACGAGTTCGACCGTGTCGAGGCTGTCCGCGCCCAGATCATCGATGAAGCTCGCCTGCTCCGTCACCTTGTCGGCATCGACGCCAAGATGTTCGATGACGATCTTCTTGACGCGCTCTGCGGTGTCACTCATTTGGGGCATCCTCGTCTTTTGTTTGTCTGTCTTCGTTAGCGGGCAGAATGCCGCTAATCAAGCTGAAAGATGGTCCTGCCGGAAACGCAACGATGCCGGACCGGTTTTTGCCCGAACCGCCGGGTTGCGGGCCGCATTACACGAAAAATGGCTGAGGTCCAAGGCGAAATGGTCTCTTTTCACAAGCCGGCCATGTCTTCTTATCACCCGGCAATATCCTGTCAGATCATGGCCATGCCACCGTTGACATGGATGGTCTGGCCGGTGACGTAGGCTGCCTCGTTGGAGGCGAGATAGGCGACGGCCGACGCCACTTCAACACTCGTGCCCATGCGGCGCGTCGGGATCGCGGCCATTATCGCGTCTTTCTGCTTGTCGTTGAGCTTGTCGGTCATGGCCGATTCGATAAAGCCCGGGGCGACGCAGTTGACGGTGATGTTGCGGGTGGCGATCTCCTGCGCCAGCGACTTGGAAAAGCCGATCATGCCGGCCTTGGAGGCGCAATAATTGGTCTGGCCAGGATTGCCGGTGACGCCGACCACCGAGGTGATGTTGATGATGCGGCCATGGCGGCGGCGCATCATCGGATGGGTCAGCTCGCGGGTCAGCCGGAACACGGCGGTGAGGTTCACCTCCAGCACGCTGTCCCAATCCGCGTCCGCCATGCGCACGAACAGGCCGTCCTTGGTGATGCCGGCATTGTTGACCAGTATGTCGACGCCTTCGAGTTCGGCTTCGGCCTTCTGGCCAAGCGCCTTGACCTCGTCACGGTCGGCAAGATTGGCCGGGAACAGCTTTACCCGGTCGCCGAGTTCGCCGGCCAGGGTCTCCAGTTTCTCGATGCGGGTGCCGTGCAGGCCGACAATGGCGCCTTGCGCATGCAGCACCCGGGCAATCGCCTCGCCAATGCCGCCCGATGCGCCGGTGACGAGCGCCTTGCGGCCGGTCAGTTCGAACATTTTCGTCTCCTGATCTTAAGAGAACACCCTTCCCACGGGAGGGGTTGAATCGCCAGTGGATTATGCAAGCGCGGCCAGCGCCGCCTCGACTTCGGCCGGCGTGCCGACGGCCGATGTGGCGATGTCGCGGTTGATCCGCCGCGCCAGGCCGGAAAGCACCTTGCCGGCGCCGATCTCATAGAGCGTGGCGACGCCATTGGCGCCGAACCACTCCACCGTTTCGCGCCAGCGCACGCGCCCGGTGATCTGCTCGACCAGGCGGCGCGCGATCTCGTCGGGGTCGCTGGTCGGGGCTACAGTGACGTTGGAGACGACGGGCACGACCGGTGCATTCTTGGTCACGCCGGCCAGCGCCTCGCGCATGACATCGGCCGCCGGCGCCATCAGCGCCGAATGGAAGGGTGCGGAGACCTGCAGCATCAGCGCCCGCTTGGCGCCCTTTTCGGTGCACAGTTTCGCGGCGAGTTCCACCGCCGCCCTGGCGCCGGAGATCACCAGCTGGCCGCCGCCATTGTCGTTGGCGATCTGGCAGACCTTGCCGGATCCCGTTGCGGCCTCGGTGCAAGCGGCTTCGACGTCGGGCTGTTCCAGTCCGATGATCGCCGCCATGGCGCCCTCGCCGGCCGGCACCGCCGCCTGCATGGCGTTGCCGCGGATGCGCAGCAGCCGGGCAGCATCGGCGACCGAAACGAAACCGGCCGCGGCAAGGGCGGAATATTCGCCGAGCGAATGACCGGCAACGTAGGCAACCTTGTCCTTCAGCGAAAAGCCGCGCGCTTCCAGCGAGCGGATTCCCGCCAGCGAGACCGCCATCAGCGCCGGCTGGGCATTGGCAGTCAGGGTCAGCGCCTCTTCCGGGCCTTCCCAGATCAGTTTCGACAGCTTTTCGCCCAGCGCATCATCGACTTCCTCGAACACCCTGCGTGCCTCGGGGAAGGCGTCGGCGAGGTCCTTGCCCATGCCGACAGCCTGGCTGCCCTGTCCCGGAAAGGTGAATGCGACGGCCATTTGGGCGCTCTCCAGCGGCTGATTTTTACTGCCTGTGACGCAAGGCGGACCGCCAAGTCAAGCCCGGAGGGGGTATTTCGGCTCTCGCTTGAACCGGAGCTGACCCCGAGTCCCTGTTCCCAAAGGCTTTTTGCCGATCACACCTGATGAAAACCGCTCACGAATCGTTTGCTGGCTCTTCTTATTTTCGCCACAGGCGCTAGCTTTTGCATGACAGTTCTATGACAGAACGGTGGCGCGAGTGGAAATACGCGTTGCTTGGGCCGGGGGAAGAGACGTGGCTAGGATCAGGAAGGGCGCGGCCGTACCCGCGCCACAGTTCTTGGAAGACGATCCGTCCACCGGCTACCTGCCGGGGCGCAGATGGCCGGTCATCCGCTACGGTCTGGTCACGCTGCTTGCCTCCGCCATCCTGGTGTTCGCCATCGAATGGATCGTGCGCGGCGACTTCTTCGGCACGGTCGACTTCTTCCTGCAGCCATTCAAGCCGGGCTGGACCACCATCATTGTCTTTGCATTGGTGCTGATGGGACTGGACGCCGTGCTTGGCCGCAGTCACCAGAGCCTGATGATCGTGGCGCCGCTGACGCTGGCGCTGGCCTTTGTCGGGCATCAGAAGTCGCATTATCTCGGCGATCCGCTCTACCCAACCGATTTTCTTTATTCGCGCCAGATCATGGCACTGATGCCGCTCCTGGTGCGCGAACGGCCTTGGACGGCGCTCGCCATGGCGGTCGGCATCGTCGCCGGCCTGTCGCTGCTGATCTATGGCTGGCGGTTGTGGCGCCGCAAGGTTCCGATCCTCAGCCGCAAAGGGCGGCTGGCGCGGCTGACGCTGGCAGTGCCGCTGCTCGCCTTCTTCGTCTCAATCATGGACTACGCCACCTTCTCGTGGACCCGCGACCGGCTGCAGATCATCCCGATCATGTGGGACCAGAAGGAGAACTACGCCTCCAACGGGTTTGCGCTGGCCTTCGCGCTCAACGTGCCGATGGCGCATGTCTCGGCGCCGGCGGGCTATTCCGACAAGGCGATCGACGCGATCGACAGGCCTGCTGTGGCGGCCTCGGTACCGGATGAGAAACCCGACATCATCGTGGTGATGAGCGAATCTTTCTGGGATCCGACCAAGCTGCCCGGCGTCACAATCACGCCTGACCCGATCCCCAATGTGCGGGCGCTGCGTTCCGGCTATATGTTTTCGCCGGAATTCGGCGGCATGACCGCCAACATCGAATTCGAGGCGCTGACCGGCTTTTCCAATGCCTTCCTGCCGGCGGGCTCGATCCCCTACCAGCAATATGTGCGCACACCGACGCCGTCGCTGGCGACCTTCCTGAAAAGCGAGGGATACCGGGCGCGCGCCATCCATCCGGGCACCAACTGGTTCTGGAACAGGGGCGCCGTCTATGCCGATTTCGGCTTCAACGATTTCCGCTCGGAAGAGACGCTGCCGCCACTGGAAAAGCGCGGGCCGCTGGCTTCCGATGCGTCGATGACCGACGAGATCATCGCAGAGGCCGACGCCAGCGAGCGGCCGGTGTTCTTCTTCGCCGTCAGCCTGCAGAACCACGGTCCCTACGAGCCGTACCGCTATTACAATCCGACCCACAAGGTCGCGGCACCGATCAGCACATGGGCGCGGGAATCGCTGCTCAGCTACGCCGAAGGCTCCGCCGATGCCGACCGTGGCCTCGAACGATTGATCGAATGGGCGAAGAAGCGCGAGCGGCCGACGGTCATCGCCTTCTTCGGCGACCATCTGCCGCCGCTCGGCCCCGTCTATGTCGAAACCGGTTACCTGAAGGACAATGTCGCGCCGCGCAAGGAACCGACGCCGGAGGCGGCACTGGAGCATCATCAGACGCCGCTGGTCATCTGGTCTAACCGCACCGGTCCGGCGCAGGATATGGGCGCGGTGAGCCCGGCCTTCCTGCCCTACCACATCCTGACAACGGCCGGGATCACGCACCCCTACTACACCGGCTTCCTGGGCGCGCTGCGCGAACGCTATCGCGTCGTCGACCGCAATCTGCTTTTGACACCGTCAGGTGAGGCCACGCCGGACTGGGCGCGGCAGAAGGACGTTGATCCGGCGATCAACGACTTCCGCCTGCTGCAATACGACATGATGTTCGGCAAGCGTAAGGCGGCTCCGGACTTCTTCCCCGAAACGATCAACGGTGGTACCCCGCATACGAGTTGATGCCTGGTATTTTTCCAACCCTGCGACGCCAGGACGCTGTCCGGAGCATGCGTTACCCTTGCCTTCCAGCCAATTTGCTTTATAGACGCCCGCAATCTGCCGGTCCTTGCTGGGGGCTGAACGGAGGGCCGGAGGTTTTACCCAAAACCTTCGTGTGAAGCCAGAAGCGCTTCCGCCTCCCGTGTCTCCGCTCTCGACCGTCTCGAAATGCTCCTTTCTTCCCCGCCCCCTCGGGATCAGCGGGTCAGAGAAGTTGCAGAGGCTTTTGCCGCGAGGATCCGGGAGAGAAACGAAGAAAGGCACTGAACCACTATGGCTCTATACGAACATGTGTTCCTTGCCCGGCAGGACCTCTCGCAGCAGCAGGTCGATGCGCTTGTCGAACAGTACAAGGGCGTCATCTCCGCAAATGGCGGGTCCGTCGGCCGGGTCGAGAACTGGGGACTGAAGTCCCTCACCTACCGGGTCAACAAGAACCGGAAGGCTTACTACACGCTTATGGACCTCAACTGCCCGCCGGCAGCGCTCAACGAGATGGAGCGCCAGATGGGCCTGTCCGAGGACGTGCTGCGTTTCCTGACCGTCAAGGTCGAGGCGCATGAGGAAGGCCCGTCGGCCATGATGCAGAAGCGCGAAGAGCGCTCGGAACGCGGCGGCTTCGGCGACCGCGACCGTGGCGATCGTGGTCCGCGCTCGTTCGGCGACCGTGATCGCGGCGACCGTGGCGATCGTCCGCCGCGCTCATTTGGCGATGCCGGTGGCGATCGTGGTCCGCGCCGTCCGCGCGAAGGCGTTGAAGGAGGTGCAGAATAATGGTCGACATCAATCAGATCCCGACCCGGCGCCCGTTCCATCGCCGCCGCAAGACCTGCCCGTTCTCTGGCGCCAATGCGCCCAAGATCGACTACAAGGACGTGCGTCTTCTGCAGCGCTACATTTCCGAGCGCGGCAAGATCGTGCCGTCGCGCATCACCGCCGTCAGCCAGAAGAAGCAGCGCGAACTCGCCAAGGCGATCAAGCGCGCCCGCTTCCTCGGCCTGCTGCCCTACGTGGTTCGCTAAGATCTCCGAAGCAGGCGGTTCGCCGCCTGCTTCCTTCTCCCACGGCGACGGGCGCCGCAGGGGTAATTTGATGATGCATGTCGTTGTCCCAAAACCGGGCCCACTCTTGGCGACGTGCATTGAAATCCCGAGTTGAGGTGAAAAGCCTCTAACTGCCGCGACAGGCAGGACAGCGACACCGGCGCCAAGGCGCTCAGAGCTTCCTGACCTGTTCCATTCAATTCGGCGCCGATCCCGCGGTCGGTGCCCAGACGAAGGAACAAGACCATGCAAGTGATTCTTCTCGAACGCGTTTCCCGCCTCGGCCAGATGGGCGATACCGTCAAGGTCAAGGACGGCTTTGCCCGCAACTTCCTCTTGCCGCAGGGCAAGGCGCTGCGCGCCAACGAAGCCAACAAGAAGAAGTTCGAAGGGCAGCGCGCGCAGCTCGAAGCGCGCAACCTCGAGCGCAAGTCGGAAGCCAGCCAGGTTGCCGAAAAGCTCGACGGCAAGAGCTTCATCGCCGTGCGTTCCGCAGGCGAGACCGGCCAGCTCTACGGTTCGGTGTCGACCCGCGACATCGCCGACCTGCTGACCGCCGAAGGGTTCTCGGTCAACCGCAACCAGATCCAGCTCAACCAGCCGATCAAGACCATCGGCGTCACCAATGTGGCGATTGCGCTGCATCCGGAAGTCGAGGTCACCATCAGCCTCAACATCGCCCGCACGGCCGACGAAGCCGAGCGCCAGGCCAAGGGCGAGACGCTGACCACCGCCGAAGCCATCTATGGCGACGACATCAACGACAACGCACGGCCGGAGAACTTCTTCGACCCGAACACCGAGTTCGAAGGCGGCGAAGAAGACAACGCCTGATCCCGCACGGGGCCTGATCGGGAAGCGAGGGGAGCAGCGCTCCAATCACTTCCTCGTCATCCAGCCTTTCTGGACCAATGCCCGGGCCTCTCGCCCGGGCATTTTTGTGCCAAATGGAACTTTTCGAACCCCTATATATTGTTGCAGAATTGGTCCGCCAGTCTGACCGTGAGGGGACATTTGGTGATGAATATTCTGTTGAAGCGCGTTCTCGACCGCCTGGTGCGTACGGGCAATCTGAAAGTCACCGGGCCGAAGGGCTCGACAGTGGTTTTCGGCGACGGCAGCGGCGAGCCGGTGCATATGCACATCAAGACCGCGCATGCCGAGCGCGCCATTACCTTCGATCCGATGCTGGCCGTGCCGGAAGCCTATATGGACGGCGAACTCGACATCATCGAGGGCGGCGTACTGGGTATGATGCGCATCGCCTTCCAGAACATGGGCAGCGGCGGTATCGACGCCACCTGGTCGAAGGCCATCGAGGGTCTGCGCCACGCCTTTCGCCGCCTGCAGCAGATCAACACCGCATCACGGGCGCGCCGCAACGTGCAGCGCCACTATGATTTGTCGGGTGACCTCTACCGGCTCTTCCTCGACGACGACATGCAGTATTCCTGCGCCTATTTCGAACAGCCGGACATGACGCTCGACGAGGCGCAGATGGCCAAGAAACGCCATATCGCCGCCAAGCTCAGGCTGAAGGCCGGCCAGACCGTGCTCGATATTGGCTCCGGCTGGGGTGGGCTCGGCCTCTATCTCGCCAAGGCTTTCGATGTCGACGTCCAAGGCGTGACGCTGTCGACCGAGCAGCACGGCGTCGCCACCGACCGGGCGCATGCGCAAGGCTTGCAGGACCGCGTGCATTTCGACCTCAAGGACTACCGCGAACTCAACGAACGCTTCGACCGCATCGTCTCGGTCGGCATGTTCGAGCATGTCGGCGTCAACCACTTCCGCACCTTCTTCGACAAGTCGGCGACGCTGTTGAAGCCCGACGGCGTCATGCTCTTGCACACGATCGGCCGCTCCGGCGTGCCGTGGGCGACCAGCGCCTTTATCCGCAAGTACATTTTTCCGGGCGGCTACATTCCCTCGCTGTCGGAGGTGATGCCGGCGATCGAGAAGTCGGGGCTTGTGGTCACCGACATCGAGATTCTGCGGCTGCACTATGCCGATACGCTGAAGCATTGGGGCCAGCGCTTTGCCGCCAACCGGGACAAGGCCAAGGCCATCTACGACGAGCGCTTCTGCAGGATGTGGGAGTTCTATCTGGCGGCTTCGGAAGCCGCCTTCCGCTGGCAGGATCTGGTGATCTTCCAGATCCAGATCGCCAAGAAGAACGACACGCTGCCGATGACGCGCGACTACATGGCCAAATGTGAAAAGGCGCTCGAAATGCGCGAAATGGGGCATCGTCAGGAGGCGGCGGCCGCCGAGCCTGCTGTCGCCAGGTCCGTGCCTGCCAGGTCCGTTGCTGTCAGGTCCGTTGCGGCCAAGCCAGCGCGCCGTCGCAAGGTGGCGGATCGCGAATAACGCCTCGATTGCGTATTGCCGCTTGCCATCGACGGCTCTGACACTGAAAAAGGTCTCGTTCTCGCGAGACCTTTTTTAATGATCTGCCTGCCCACCATCGCCACCACCCTTGTCGAGTTCGCCGGCGCCTCGGTGCTCTCGCCACGCGGAGCCTGAGCGTGGAACTCCCCGCTTCGCTGCGACAAGGCGTCGAGCGCCTGCTCGAAACGACACCGCTGGCGGTGCTGCGCCAGGCGGCGAAGACGCTGTCTGACCGCTACCGCGCCGAATTGCGCGACGGCCGCCCGCACATGGCCGAAGAGATGGCGGTAAAAGCCTATCTGGCGACGCGGCTGCCGGCGACCTACGCGGCGGTACGGGCCGGTCTCGACGAACTCGCCTATGCGCGGCCCGATTTCCAGCCAACGAGCTTGCTCGATGTCGGCGCCGGTCCTGGCACGGTGCTTTGGGCCACTACAGATCTGTGGCCCGACCTCGAAGAGGCGGTTCTGGTTGAAGCAAGCGCCGCGGTGCGCAAGGTTGGCCAGTCGCTCGCCCTTGATACCATCGCCACCAGGATGGACTGGCGGGCCGGCGACGTGACCATCGACCTTGCCGATCTCAAGCCTGCCGACCTCGTCACCTGCGCCTATGTGCTGGACGAGATCGCGCCGGCATCGCTGCCGAAGCTTGTCGTCCGGCTCTGGCATTTGACCGGCGACACACTGCTGATCGTGGAGCCCGGCACGCCGGCAGGCTGGCAGCGCATCCTGGCAGTGCGCAGGCAATTGCTGGAGGCCGGGGCGCATGTGCTGGCGCCTTGTCCGCATGAGGCGCCCTGCCCGCTTGAGCCGCCCGACTGGTGCCATTTTTCGCGCCGCGTCGCCCGCTCGCGCCTTCATCGCCTGGCCAAAGACGCGGACGTGCCGTGGGAGGACGAGAAATTCATCTACGTCGCGGCGTCGCGGCAACCCGCGCCTGTACATCCGCCCCGCGTGATTGCGCCGCCGAAATCGGGCTCCGGCAAGGTGCTGCTCAAACTGTGCCAGCCGGATGGCGGCGCCGGCGAGACACTTTTCACCAAGCGCGAGGGCGAGCTGTTCAAGGCAGCGCGGCGGCTGGACTGGGGCGATACATTGGACGGAAGAAGCGGGTAATCACCGAGATTGTTCTTGCTCTGTTCCAACGACTCGGATAGAAGTCAGCGCCTTTCTGAGTCAACCGGAATCGGGGCGCGGAAACACTCTTCTGTGGACGGTTTGCCGCCCCTGTGAACAACGGGGCATCGAGGTTGATTGGTCGTGCGGTGATGCAGAAAGGTCAGCACCGATTTATCTCGTTCTGATATCGAGAAGCCGGGATCAAAATCGGGGACATCATGGCAGAGGCAGCGCGAAAATTCGGCGTGGCGGAGCAGCAACCGCTTTATCGTGAAGCGCCGAACAACATCGAGGCCGAGCAGGCGCTGCTCGGCGCCATCCTCGTCAACAACGATGCCTTCTACCGCGTCTCCGACTTCCTCAAGGCCGGCCATTTCTACGAGCCGCTGCACCGGAAAATCTTCGAGGTCGCAGCCGAGCTCATCCGCATGGGCAAGGTGGCGACGCCGATCACGCTGAAAACCTTCCTGCCGGCCGACGAGAAGGTCGGCGACATGACGGTGGCGCAATATGTGGTTCGTCTGGCGGTCGAAGCCGTCACCGTCGTCAACGCCACCGATTATGGCCGCGCCATCTACGATCTGGCCACGCGCCGGGCACTGATTACCGTCGGCGAGGACATGGTCAACATCGCCTATGACGCGCCGGTCGACATGGCGCCGTCCGAACAGATCGAGGATGCCGAGCGGCGGCTGTTCGAACTGGCCGAAACCGGCCGTTACGACGGCGGCTTCGAGAGCTTCACCGACGCGGTCAAGACCGCCGTCGACATGGCCAACGCCGCCTATATGCGCGACGGCCATTTGTCGGGCCTCGCCACCGGCATGCGCGATCTCGACCGCCGCATGGGTGGCCTGCAGGCGTCGGATCTGATCATCATTGCCGGCCGTCCGGGCATGGGCAAGACGTCGCTCGCCACCAACATCGCCTTCAACATCGCCGAGATGTATGAGCCGGCGCAGCAGGCCGACGGCTCGTTCAAGGCAGCCAATGGAGGCGTCGTCGGCTTCTTCTCGCTGGAAATGTCGTCCGAGCAGCTCGCCACCCGCATCATTTCCGAACAGACGGAAATTTCGTCGTCAAAGATCCGCCGCGGCGAGATTTCGGAGATGGATTTCGAAAAGCTGGTCGCCTGCTCGCAGACCATGCAGAAGATCCCGCTGTTCATCGACCAGACCGGCGGTATCTCGATCGCGCAGCTGTCGGCGCGGGCGCGGCGGCTGAAGCGTCAGCGCGGCCTCGACCTCATCGTCATCGACTATATCCAGCTGATGCAGGGATCGAGCGCGAAGTCCTCACAGAACCGGGTGCAGGAAATCACCGAGATCACCACCGGCCTCAAGGCGCTGGCCAAGGAACTCTCCGTTCCGATCATCGCGCTGTCGCAGCTGTCGCGTCAGGTCGAAAGCCGCGAAGACAAACGCCCGCAGCTGTCCGATCTTCGCGAATCCGGCTCGATCGAGCAGGACGCCGACGTGGTGATGTTCGTCTACCGCGAGGAATATTATCTGAAGAACCGCGAACCGAAGCCCGGCACCGACGAATACATCAAGTGGGAACACGAGATGAACGAGATGCGCGGCAAGGCCGAAGTCATCGTCGCCAAGCAGCGCCACGGCCCGACAGGTTCGGTGAGCCTCGCCTTCCATGGCGAGTTCACACGGTTTTCCGACCTCGCCGAAGAGCATCATATTGCGGAGAGGTTCGAGTAGCTTTTTGGCCTACCGCAGCGCTCCGTCACACCCCCCTCTGGCCTGCCGGCCATCTCCCCCGCAAGGGGGGAGATCAGCAGCTTTGCGAATGGCGCTCATCTTGCGACGTTGGGGATTGGCGAAAGCAGCGACGATAGCCAATCTCCCCCCTTGCGGGGGAGATGTCCGGCAGGACAGAGGGGGGTGTGCAAGATCACCCTCCTTCGGTCATTTGCAGGCAGCATCACTCCATGGCTAAATCGCGCGTCCAGTTCATCTGCCAGAATTGCGGGTCGGTGCATCAGCGCTGGGCCGGCAAATGCGATGCCTGCGGCGAGTGGAACACACTCGTCGAGGAAGGCACGTCCGGCGGCATCGGCTCGGGACCGGCCAACACGCGCAATG
Organism: Mesorhizobium sp. C264A; assembly: GCF_040324515.1. Classification (NCBI taxonomy): domain Bacteria; kingdom Pseudomonadati; phylum Pseudomonadota; class Alphaproteobacteria; order Hyphomicrobiales; family Phyllobacteriaceae; genus Mesorhizobium; species Mesorhizobium sp. C264A. The sequence continues at coordinate 3,023,163 of NZ_JAMYVY010000001.1, forward strand.
CGCGCAAGGGCCGCGCCGTGGTGCTGACCAGCCTGTCCGGTGACATCGAGGATGCGCCGCGGATCATCTCCGGCATTGGCGAACTCGACCGCGCCACCGGCGGCGGTTTCGTGCGCGGCTCGGCGCTGCTGGTCGGCGGCGATCCCGGCATCGGCAAGTCGACGCTGCTTACCCAGGCCGCAGCAGCATTGGCGTCAAAAGGCCACCGCATCGTCTATGTCTCGGGCGAAGAGGCTGTCGCGCAGATCCGGCTGCGGGCGCAGCGGCTTGGCGTCGCCGACACGCCGGTCGAACTTGCCGCGGAGACCAATGTCGAGGATATCCTGGCAACAATAGCCGACGGCAGAAGGCCGGACCTCGTCATCCTCGATTCCATCCAGACGCTGTGGACCGACATGGCCGACTCGGCGCCCGGCACCGTCACCCAGGTGCGCGCCTCGGCGCAAGCGATGATCCGCTACGCCAAATCCACCGGTGCTGCCATCGTGCTGGTCGGCCATGTCACCAAGGAAGGCCAGATCGCCGGTCCGCGCGTCGTCGAGCACATGGTCGACGCCGTTCTCTATTTCGAAGGCGAAGGCGGCCATCACTACCGCATCCTGCGCACGGTGAAGAACCGTTTTGGGCCGACTGACGAGATCGGCGTCTTCGAGATGTCGGACAAGGGCTTGCGCGAGGTCGCCAATCCGTCGGAGCTGTTCCTCGGCGAACGCCACGCAAAATCGCCGGGTGCCGCGGTATTTGCCGGCATGGAAGGGACACGTCCGGTGCTGGTCGAGATCCAGGCACTGGTGGCGCCGTCCACATTGGGCACGCCGCGCCGTGCCGTCGTCGGCTGGGACGGCGCACGGCTGTCGATGATCCTTGCCGTACTCGAAGCCCATTGCGGCGTGCGCTTCGGCACCCACGATGTCTACCTCAACGTCGCCGGCGGCTACCGGATTTCCGAGCCGGCGGCCGATCTGGCGGTTGCCGCTGCACTGGTTTCGTCGCTCACCGGTCTTGCCCTTCCCGCCGATTGCGTCTATTTCGGCGAAATCAGCCTGTCGGGCGCAGTGAGGCCGGTTGCGCATGCGCAGCAGCGCCTTAAAGAGGCCGAAAAGCTGGGTTTTGGAAGTGCGGTTCTGCCCTTGGGCAGCGAGGAGGTTGTCGGGGGATCGGGGCCGGCGCTTTCCAGCCGACCGAACTTGCCGATCTCGTCGCACGCATAGCCGGCTCACGGCGCAGCCGTGTCGACGTGGAAGATTGACGCGGCTCGCCCGAGCCGTGAAAAGACAATCTGAGTGGGGCGAAAGACATGCCGATTACGCTGCTGGACGGAATTCTCGTCGGCTTCACCCTGGTCTCGGCGATGCTCGCCATGGTTCGCGGCCTGTCACGCGAAATCCTGTCCGTCGTGTCCTGGCGGCTGCCGCCGCGGCGGCATTCTTCTTCTACAAGCCGGTGCTGCCTTACGTTCAGCCCTATGTCGAAAGCGACAAGATCGCCATGGCGGCATCCGCCGGCATCGTCTTCCTCATCGCGCTGATCGTCGTTTCCGTCATCACCATGAAGCTTGCCGACTGGATCATCGATTCCAGGATCGGCGCGCTCGACCGTACGCTGGGCTTCCTCTATGGCGCCGCGCGCGGCGTCCTCGTAGTCGCCGTGGCGCTACTGTTCTTCAACTGGCTGGCCGGCGCCAAGGCCCCTGCCTGGATCGCCAACGCCAAGTCGAAGCCGCTGCTCGAGACCATCGGCGCCAAGCTGGAAAGCCTGCTGCCCGAAGATCCGGAAAACGCCATCCTGAAGAAGCTCAATCCGAATCAGCCGGCAGCCGAGACGCCTCCGGCGGCCGATGCACCGGCGGCGGATGCTCCGGCAACCGGTGACGATACGCCGGCGCCCGACGACGAGACCGACGCTCCGGCCGATAACGCACCCGCGCCCGCTGCTCCGGCTCCGGCCGCGCCGGCAAACTGATACGGACGGATGGTGCCGGACAGGCGCCATCCCGGCAGTTCCGGCCTGACTACGTTGCTTTCGCGGCGCTATCGCACTATATGGCCATTTTAGCGGAGCTTGAGCCCCATGGCAGTTTCGAAGGCAGACGCGGACGACGTGCTTTCCGCCGAAGCAGACGATCATTTCCACGACGAATGCGGGGTGTTCGGCATTTTCGGCCGGCAGGACGCTGCGGCCATCGTAACGCTAGGCCTGCATGCGCTGCAGCATCGCGGCCAGGAAGCGGCCGGCATCGTCTCCTATGACGGCACGCAGTTCCATGTCGAACGCCATGTCGGCCTGATCGGCGACACCTTCACCAAGCAGCACGTCATCGACAGCCTGCAAGGCAACCGTGCCATCGGCCACACGCGCTATGCCACGACCGGCGGCGCCGGCATGCGCAACATCCAGCCCTTCTTCGCCGAACTCGCCGATGGCGGCTTTGCCGTCGCCCATAACGGCAATCTCACCAACGCCATGACCGTGCAGCGCGCGCTGCAGAAGCAGGGCGCGATCTTCTCGTCGACCTCCGACACCGAGACGCTGCTGCATCTCGTTGCCACCAGTAAGGAACGCGATTTGAATTCGCGCTTCATCGACGCCGTGCGTCAGGTCGAAGGCGCTTTCTCGCTGGTCGCGATGACCTCCAAGAAGATGATCGGCTGCCGCGATCCGCTCGGCATCCGCCCGCTGGTGCTCGGCGACCTGGACGGCGCCTGGATCCTGGCCTCCGAAACCTGCGCGCTCGACATTATCGGCGCCCGCTTCGTGCGCGACCTGAAGCCCGGCGAAATGGTCGTGGTGACCTCGAAGGGCATCGAGAGCCTGTTCCCCTTCGAGCCGCAGAAGACCCGCTTCTGCATCTTCGAATATGTCTATTTCGCCCGCCCGGACTCCTCGGTCGAAGGCCGCAATGTCTACGAAGTGCGCAAGCGTATCGGCGCCGAATTGGCGCAGGAAAGCCCGGTCGAGGCCGATATCGTCGTGCCGGTGCCGGATTCCGGCACGCCGGCGGCAATCGGCTTCTCCCAGGCGGCAGGCATCCCCTTCGAACTCGGTATCATCCGCAACCACTATGTCGGCCGAACCTTCATCCAGCCCGGCGATTCGATCCGCCATATGGGCGTCAAGCTCAAGCACAACGCCAACCGCCGGATGATCGAGGGCAAGCGCGTGGTGTTGGTCGACGATTCGATCGTGCGCGGCACCACCAGCCAGAAGATCGTGCAGATGGTGCGCGACGCCGGCGCCAAGGAAGTGCATATGCGCATCGCCTCGCCGCCGACCAGCGCGTCGTGCTTCTACGGCGTCGACACGCCGGAGAAGTCGAAGCTTTTGGCATCGCGCATGTCGATCGAGGAAATGGCCGAGTTCATCCGTGTCGATTCGCTCGGCTTCCTCACCATTGACGGGCTCTACCGCGCCGTCGGCGAAGCCAGCCGCGACAATGAGCAGCCGCAATTCTGCGACGCCTGTTTCACCGGCCAGTACCCGACCCGCCTGCTCGACTTCGAAGGCCACGACAATGTGCGCACGCTGTCGCTGCTGGCGAACAACGGGGCGTAAAGCCCAACTGCTATCCTTGAAAGCGCTCGCATGACCCTCGACCTCTCCGGCCGCGTCGCGGTCGTTACCGGCGCCTCGCGCGGCATCGGCTACTTCATCGCCAAGGAACTTGCCGCCGCCGGCGCGCATGTCATTGCGGTAGCCCGGACCGTCGGCGGGCTGGAAGAACTCGACGACCAGATCAAGGCCGAGCGCGCGAAAACCGGCAAGGGCGAAGCGACGTTGGTGCCTCTCGACCTCTCAGACATGGCCGGCATCGACCGGCTGGGCGGCGCCATTCACGAGCGCTGGGGCAAGCTCGACATTCTGGTGGCCAATGCCGGTGTGCTCGGCGTCATCTCGCCGATCGGCCATGTCGAGGCCAAAACCTTCGAGAAGGTTATGACCATCAATGTCACCTCGACCTGGCGGCTGATCCGCTCGGTCGACCCGCTGCTCAGGCTGTCCGACGCCGGCCGCGCCATTCTCATGTCGTCCGGGGCCGCGCATTCGGCGCGCGCCTTCTGGGCGCCCTATGCGGCGTCGAAGGCGGCTGTGGAAGCCATGACGCGTTCCTGGGCGCATGAGACGCAGAGCCTGGCGCTCCGCATCAATGCCGTCGACCCCGGCGCCACCCGCACCGCCATGCGTGCACAGGCCGCGCCCGGCGAGGATCCGGAAACGCTGCCGCACCCCTCAGAGGTGGCAAAACGCATCGTGCCGCTGGCGAGCCCCGAGCTGAAAGAGACGGGGCTGATCTTCCAGGTCAAGAACAACCGCTTCGTCGCCTACCGGCAGCCGGAATAAACCGGGTTGTAGCGGGATTAAACAGGCCTCCAGTTACGTTTCTTCGAATGTAGGACATTCGAAACCGGAGGACCGACATGCGTAGACTTCTTCTCGTTGCCGCCGCCGCGATTGCCGCCACAGCTGGCGTGGCGCTGGCGCAAGACGCCAAGATGAGTTTCTTCGTCACCAGCGTCGGTTCCGGCAAAGGCGCCGATCTCGGCGGTCTCAAGGGTGCCGACGCGCATTGCGCCTCGCTGGCGGAAGCGGCTGGGGTTACCGGCAAGGAATGGCACGCCTATCTCTCGAGCGCCAATGTCGATGCGCGCGACCGTATCGGCAAGGGTCCCTGGGTCAACGCCAAGGGCGAGAAGATTGCCGATGACGTCGCCTCGCTGCACAGCGACGCCAACGCCATCACCAAGCAGACGGCGCTCAACGAAAAGGGCGAGGTGGTCAACGGCCGCGGCGACAAGCCGAACCGGCACGACATATTGACCGGCTCGAAGCCCGACGGCACCAAGCTCGCCGACCAGACCTGCGGCGACTGGACCTTGAGCGGGGCGGAGGGCGCGGCGATGATGGGCCACCACGACCGCACCGGCCTTGACGAGTCGGCGGCGGCGAAATCCTGGAACTCCTCGCATGCCTCGCGCGGCGGCTGCAGCCAGGAGGCGCTGAAAGGCACCGGCGGCGACGGCCTGTTCTACTGCTTTGCCGCGAACTAAGCGGGCTCGGGAGCGGTTCTGTTCACGGGTCTGTGATGGTCCGGCGAGCCGCTCCCCCATCGCCCTGCTTTCGCCATCAGCCGGGAGTTGCTAGGGTCGACCCGACTCCGACACCCAGCAAAGCGAGGAATTCCCATGGCTGCTCCCAGCGTAGCATTGGTCTGGTACCTGGTGATCGCCGGCCCGCAAGGCGGCATGGTGGTGCTGCCCAGCACCTTCGACACCCGCGAACAGTGCACCAACGCCATCACCGAATATCAGAAGCAGCCGACGCCGGCCGGCTGGGCGGTGAACTGCGTGCCGAGCGCCTCGCCTTTCACCGATGAGGGTGATGCGGAAGAGCCGGCGGCGCAGTAGCGCAATCTCCCCCCTCGAGGCATAGGCGCTAAGATAGCTTTGGCATGGACTGAAATTTGCGCTTTCGTGGTGGTTCGCGCCAGCGATATCGCAAGGCATGGAGATTGTGGCGCAGGGCCGCCAAGGAAGGTTGAGTAAAGATGGTCGCGATCAGAGAGGCGACGATCTGGCGGGTTGCGCGCCACAGTAGCGGGCGCCCGTCGCTCAAGGGGGAGAGACACCCAACTCCTGCGAGAGGGGTTCGGTCACGAGCGCGATGAGGAAGTGGGCAAGGATCCAAGGCCTTGCGATCCTTGGGTCTTTGGCGGGAGGAGAGCGCAGCCCGATCAGGCTCTTCAGGCGCTTGAAGGCGAGTTCGATGCGCCAGCGCATGCGGTAGAGCTTGAGGACCGTATCGGCGGGAAACTCCTCCCGGTCAAGCGAGGTCACAAGCAGGACGAAGCCGGCCGCAATCAGCGTCTGCGGTTGAACCTTGTTGCCCTTGGCCCTGGCTTCCTTGTTGATTTTGCGCCGCGCTTCTTGTGCCGCGGCCTCGGATTTGCGCAAGGCGATCAGGCGCATCTTCACAGGCTCGCCCTTCTTGAGTGCCAGCCGGGCAGGCGTTTCGCAGACTTCCTCCCGGCAGTTCTCCAGGTAGCCGATGAGATCGAACGCCCTGCCGTTGGCGTCGAGCCATCGCGCGTTTTTCCACGACGCGCGCACAACAACATCGCCGCCTTGCGCCATCACCTTGGCGATCCGCTCGGCCTGCAGATAGGCGCGGTCACCGATGCGGATCTCGCCCGGCACCACCGGCACGCGGTCGATCAACTCGGCCTCGCTCTGGTCGGTGATCTCGATGAAGTCGAACTGCTCGCGCTCAAGCTCGAAGGCGCAGTGCATGCGCCAAAGACCATTGTTCTTCTTCTCATACGCACCGGCCTTGGCAACCGCTGTCGCATCGAGGATGCGAACCAGTCGGCCTTTGGCCAAACCTGCATCCTCGCGCTTCAAAAGGTGCCCAATCAACTGCTGCAGCCATGGTCCTGCATTGCGCAGCCGGCCAAGCAACGCCACGTCCGAAATGTCGGCTATCCCGCTCGCCGCCGCCCAGGCCACGACGCCCCGCATGCCAACCTTGCCAAGGCAGTAAGCCAGTGTCAGGCGCAACAGGTCGCTCGCCGACCTGACGCCGCGCGGGCGCAGGAACGCCTTCGTCTCGCGGGCACTTGCTGCGATCAACTCTTCGCCGCCCAGAAGCTCAATCGTCTCGGCCCAGCCGTCATCAACAAGCGATTCGTGTGTCATCGCAGTGTAGAATCACACCCGATTCCGCAGGGCAATACCTATCTTAGCGCCTATGCCCCTCGAGGGGAGATGGCCGGCAGGCCAGAGGGGGTCGCCTCGCGTAGAGTGCCAACCTCCTTCCGCACAAAGGGCGTCGCGTCCAGTCGGCCCGACCCCCTCTGTCGCCTTCGGCGACATCTCCCCTCAAGGGGGGAGATCAGGCGCGCGCCTTCACCGTCAGCTCCGGCTTGCTGTTGATGGTCTGGAAGACCACGCAATAGCGTTCCGTCAGCTTGATCAGCGCGTCGATGCGATCCTGCGGCTCATCCGTGTCGAGGTTGAAATTCAACCGGATGGCGCGAAAGCCCACGGGGGCGTCCTTGGCCACGCCCAGCGTGCCGCGAAAGTCGAGATCGCCTTCGGCCTCGACGGTGGCTGCGCCGAGTTTGAACTCTAGTGCGGTGGCCACCGCCTTCAGCGTCACCCCGGCGCACGCCACCAGCGCCTCGAGCAGCATGTCGCCCGAACACAATTCGAGCCCGGAACCGCCGGTCGCCGGATGCAGGCCGGCGACCGCCAGCGCCCTGCCCGTCTCGACCTTGCAGGCAATCGACTGGTCGTCGATGGAGCCTTTGGCGCGAAGCGTGATCAGCGCTCGCGAGGAATCGTCGCGATAAGCCTCCTTGATCGGTGCCTGCATGGCCTTGAGTGCGGTGGCGTCCATGTTGCATTCCTTTTCGAGTCCGTCGCGCTTTGATAGCACTGATATGCCAGCGAGACAGCGCCCCCCTCTGGCCCGGCCACCTCCCCACAGGGGGGAGATCTGCAGCTTCGCCGATGGCGCTTTCTACGCCGGCGATTAGCGAAGGCGGTCGCGACATCCAATCTCCACCCCTGTGGGGCATAGGCGCTAAGATAGGTATTGCCCTGCGGAATCGGGTGTGATTCTACACTGCGATGACACACGAATCGCTTGTTGATGACGGCTGGGCCGAGACGATTGAGCTTCTGGGCGGCGAAGAGTTGATCGCAGCAAGTGCCCGCGAGACGAAGGCGTTCCTGCGCCCGCGCGGCGTCAGGTCGGCGAGCGACCTGTTGCGCCTGACACTGGCTTACTGCCTTGGCAAGGTTGGCATGCGGGGCGTCGTGGCCTGGGCGGCGGCGAGCGGGATAGCCGACATTTCGGACGTGGCGTTGCTTGGCCGGCTGCGCAATGCAGGACCATGGCTGCAGCAGTTGATTGGGCACCTTTTGAAGCGCGAGGATGCAGGTTTGGCCAAAGGCCGACTGGTTCGCATCCTCGATGCGACAGCGGTTGCCAAGGCCGGTGCGTATGAGAAGAAGAACAATGGTCTTTGGCGCATGCACTGCGCCTTCGAGCTTGAGCGCGAGCAGTTCGACTTCATCGAGATCACCGACCAGAGCGAGGCCGAGTTGATCGACCGCGTGCCGGTGGTGCCGGGCGAGATCCGCATCGGTGACCGCGCCTATCTGCAGGCCGAGCGGATCGCCAAGGTGATGGCGCAAGGCGGCGATGTTGTTGTGCGCGCGTCGTGGAAAAACGCGCGATGGCTCGACGCCAACGGCAGGGCGTTCGATCTCATCGGCTACCTGGAGAACTGCCGGGAGGAAGTCTGCGAAACGCCTGCCCGGCTGGCACTCAAGAAGGGCGAGCCTGTGAAGATGCGCCTGATCGCCTTGCGCAAATCCGAGGCCGCGGCACAAGAAGCGCGGCGCAAAATCAACAAGGAAGCCAGGGCCAAGGGCAACAAGGTTCAACCGCAGACGCTGATTGCGGCCGGCTTCGTCCTGCTTGTGACCTCGCTTGACCGGGAGGAGTTTCCCGCCGATACGGTCCTCAAGCTCTACCGCATGCGCTGGCGCATCGAACTCGCCTTCAAGCGCCTGAAGAGCCTGATCGGGCTGCGCTCTCCTCCCGCCAAAGACCCAAGGATCGCAAGGCCTTGGATCCTTGCCCACTTCCTCATCGCGCTCGTGACCGAACCCCTCTCGCAGGAGTTGGGTGTCTCTCCCCCTTGAGCGACGGGCGCCCGCTACTGTGGCGCGCAACCCGCCAGATCGTCGCCTCTCTGATCGCGACCATCTTTACTCAACCTTCCTTGGCGGCCCTGCGCCACAATCTCCATGCCTTGCGATATCGCTGGCGCGAACCACCACGAAAGCGCAAATTTCAGTCCATGCCAAAGCTATCTTAGCGCCTATGCCCTGTGGGGGGAGATGTCCGGCAGGACAGAGGGGGCTGAAGGAATGCTACCTCACGAAGAGTTACTTTGACTTCGACCGGCCCCGGCCATACCTAAGCAGAGTCATTCCCGCGGAGACATCATGCCGTTCAAGCTGAAACTGATCTCGCTTACCCTGTTGGTGCTTGCAGCCTTCGCGCAGCCAGTCCTCGCCGAAACGCCCGAGCGCCCCGCACCGGCAGGCGGCGTGCTGTCGCTGCTGCCGGCACCGCAGACGACCAGCCATTCAATCACCATTGCCGGGCGTAAGCTGGACTATCAGGCTAAGGCCGGCACGCTGTCACTGCTATCCGGCAAGGGCGAGGTCACCGCGGAAATCTTCTATGTCGCCTATACGCTGCCGCAACTGGCGGGCGCGGAGAAGGCTCGCCCCATCACCTTCGTCTTCAATGGCGGCCCGGGCGCGGCATCCGCCTATCTGCATCTCGGCGCACTCGGCCCGCGTGTCGTCGCGACCGGCGCCGATGGCCAATTCCTGCCGCCGCCGCAAAAGCTGATCGACAATCCCGACAGCTGGCTCGACATGACCGACCTCGTCTTCGTCGATCCGGTCGGCACCGGCTACAGCCGCGAGGCCCCCGGCCAGGACACAAAAGATTTTTGGGGCGTCAGCCAGGACGCCAGTTCGATCGGCGCTTTCATCCGGCTCTATCTCGCCCAGAACGGCCGCACCGGATCGCCGCTCTTCCTTGCCGGCGAAAGCTATGGCGGGTTCCGCGCGGCACTTCTCGCCAGGACCCTGCAGGAAGATGTCGGCCTGAGCCCCAACGGCATCGTGCTGATCTCGCCTGCACTGGAGTTCACGCTGGTGCTGCCCGACGAATTCCAGCCGCTGCATTGGGCGCTGGAACTGCCCTCGATGGCGGCGGTGCGCCTGCGCAGCGAAGGCCTCAGCGGCGAAGCACTGCGCGAAAAGCTCGCCGAGGTCGAAAAGTATGCGCTGGGCGACTACCTCACGGCTCTGACCGGCGGGCTGGAACAGGGCGGGCGGCTGGCCAGCCAGCGCGTGGCCGAGATCACCGGCCTGCCGCTCGACCTCGTGCAGCGCAATTCCGCCCGCATCCCGACCGGCCTGTTCGCGCGCGAATTCCAGCGCGCCGGTGGCAAAGTGCTCAGCCCGTATGACGGCACCATCGCCACCAGCGACATCGCCCCGGAGAGCGCCCGCAGCGCCGGCCCGGATCCGGTGCTCGACCGCAGCGTGCCGGCGCTGACCTCGGCCTTTGTCGGTTATGCGCGCGACGAGCTGAATTTTCGCACCGATGTCAGCTACAGGTTGCTCAATGGCGATGTGACCCACGCCTGGGACTATGGCGGCTCGCGGCAAGGCTATGCCGGGGTGATGGACGATCTGCAGCGGGCGCGCTCGCTCAACCCGGGGCTCGGCGTGGTGATCGTCAACGGCGACACCGATCTGGTCACTCCCTATCTGGCCTCACGCTATCTGGTGAGCCAAATCCCGACGCTCGGCGGGGCAAAACCCATCCGTCTCGACGTCATCGAGGGCGGCCACATGATGTATCTCAGGCCGGGCGGCCGGCGCGCCCTGAAGGAGGCCGCTTCGGAGCTCTACCAGGCAACACAGTGAACGGCGTGCCCACGCTGTCGGCCAGGCTGCGCCAACGCAAGCTTGCCACTGGCGTAGCGCCCTGCAGGCTTTCGCCCGTGTAGCCTGCAATGGGAGCCTGATTGGGGCAGGCTTCTTCTTCGTCCTCTTGACAGCGCCGGACACGCCGCATGGCCGATATTGCCATTCTGGAAACCCGCGAAAGGGTGCTTGCCGGCATCCTGTTCACCGGCTGCGCCTATTTCCTGTTTTCGACGCAGGACGCCGCGATCAAGCTTCTGGTCGTCGGCATCAGCGTCTGGCAGATCATGTTCTTCCGCTCGATCGCTGTGCTTATCGGCTGTGCTGCAATCGGCGGACCGCCCATCTTTGCCGACACAATGCGCTCGCCCATCGTGCGGCCGATGCTGGTGCGCAGCGCCTTCACGCTCGGCGCCTGGCTCTGCTACTACAACGCGGCCCGCTCCCTGCAGCTGGCCGAACTCACCACCATCTATTACGCCGCCCCGATCATCGTCACCGTGCTGTCGGTGGTGATGCTTGGCGAAAAGGTGCCGCTGTTGCGCTGGCTGGCGGTGTTCATCGGCTTCGTCGGCGTCTTCATCGCCTGTGATCCCACTCGTCTCGGCTTGTCCGTGCCGATGCTCTTGGTACTGGCTGCGGCAGTGCTGTGGGGCATTGCCGTGGTGCTGTTGCGCAAGACGGCGCTGGCCGAGCGCACGCTGATCCAGCTTGTGCTCAACAATTTCTACTTCCTGGTGTTTTCCGCGGTGCCGGCGCTGTTGGTCTGGCAGATGCCGGACTGGCGCCAGTTGCTGCTTTTGACCAGCGTCGGCGCGCTCGGCGGCGTGGCGCAATTTATGCTGTTCGAAGGCATGAAGCGGGCGCCGGTGTCGATCGTGGCGCCGTTCGAATACACCTCATTGGTCTGGGCCTTCGGACTCGGCTTTGCGATCTGGGGCGACGTGCCGCGTCGCGAGGTGTTTCTGGGGGCGGCGTTGATCGTCGGCGCCGGCCTGCTGATCATCGGCAACGAGCATTTCCGCAAGCGGCTATGAGTACCCCGTGCTGACAGCATGGTGGCAGGAGAAGACGGATAGACTGCTGAGATGACGGAAGCGCTCGACGGCCCAGGCACCACAGATACCGCTGCCGAGCGTACGCTCGGCATCATGCTGGTGGCGGCCTCGGCGGCTTTCTTCGCCCTCACCGGCGTGCTGACCAAATCGATCCACGCCGACCCGCTGACCATCACTTGCTGGCGCGGCTTTGTCGGCGCGATCCTGATCACCTTCTATGTGCTGTGGCGCCGGCGCCGCTCCGGCGGGCGGGAAAGCTTGCGGCTTGGCTGGCGCGGCTGGTTGCTGGCCCTCGAGGGCGCCGCGGCCAGCATCGCCTTCATCTCGGCGTTCAAATTCACCTATGTCGCCAATGTCGCGGTCATCTACGCCACCGCGCCCTTCATCACCGCGCTGCTCGCCTTCGTGCTGGTGCGCGAGCCGTTCCGGGCGCAGACGCTTGCCGCCGCCGCCGTTTCGCTGTGCGGCGTGGCGATGATGGTCGGCTCCGGCTTCGGCAGCGGTCATCTGTTTGGCGATGGGCTCGCGCTGCTGATGACCGCCGGCAGCGCGCTCTACATGATCATGGTGCGCGCCTTCCGCGACACGCCGGTGGTGTGGGCGGGCGCAGTCTCGGCGCTTCTGCTGTTCGTGCTCGGCTGGTTCGTCACCGACCCCCTGGCGATTTCTGCTCGCGACGCCGTGCTGCTCGTCGCCTTCGGAGGATCGTTCGCAGCGGCGTCGATCCTGTGGACGGAAGGCTCGCGGCTGATCCCGGCGCCTGAGTCCGGCCTTCTCGGTGCCGCCGAAGTGCCGTTTGCGATCCTGTTCGCCTTCCTGTTCCTCGGCGAGATCGCGCCGGCCGCCAGCCTGATCGGCGGCGCCATAGTACTCTGCGCGGTTTTCGCCCATGCGGGGCGCGACTGGCTGGCCGCGAGAAAAAGTGCGGCAACCCAATAATTATTTTCCAAGTCATGGAACCATCATGCGGATCAGGCAGTTTTATGTGCGACGGGTCACCCCCCAAGTCCCCCCAAACCCCTCGACCCGTCCTCCTCAAAGCCGACCGTGAAGGTCGGCTTTTTCTTTGGACATCAGCCGGCAAAGCCGGGCAAGGCGAGGTTGTCGCTGAGCAGGATGGCAAGATCGCGCGCCGGCCGCTCGGCGCCCTGGCCGAGTTTTATCGCGAATTGCGCTGTCGGCACCGGCGGCAGGGCGAATTCGCGCGGTGCTTCGGCAATGCCTGAATGGGCAAAGCGGGCGGTGCGCAAGGTCAGCGCGATGCCGGCATTGACCGCCGTGCGCAAGCCGGCAAGGCTGGCGCTGCCGGCGGCAATGCGGTAGCGGCGGCCGGCAGCATCGAGGGCCGCGAGTGCTGCTTCGCGAAAGCCGCAATAGGGGTCGAGCAGCGCCAGCGGCAATTCCTCTTCCCGCACGGCAAGCCCTTTTTGCGAGCACAGCCACAGCATCGGCTCACTGAACAGCCCGACTTCGTCATTGGCCGGCGTCTTGCGCATGACAACGGCCAGATCGAGCTGCCCGGCCTGCAGCGCCTCGCCAAGCTCGGCCGAACGGCCGACGCGGAGTTCGACCCTGACGCGCGGATGGCTGGTCGCGAAGGCGCGCAGCAGCTCCGGCAGGCCGCTATCGGCGAAATCCTGTGTCGTGCCGATGGCGACGCGACCAGCGGCACGCGCGCCCTTGAGCGCCAGCCAGGCCTCGCTGTGCACGGCAAGAATGCGGCGGGCATGACCGACAAGATCCTCGCCGGCCGGCGTCAGCCCGCGCCCGCGCCCCTGCGCCACCAGCAGCGGTTCGCCGACGATCTCCTCCAGACGCTGCATTTGCGCGGTCACCGCCGAGGGCGAGCGGCCGACAGCAGACGCAGCCTGAGCCAGCGAGCCGCCATCGACAAAGGCAAGGAAGGTTTTGAGCAGATCGGGATCGAGAGCTTGCATGCTTCGATAATACAGAACCTTTTGTTCGAAACAATTCGATTTTTTTGATTCAAAGATGATGGCATTGTCTCTCCAACGGCAAACAGACGCCGCTCAAACGAAGGAGAGAAAAATGCCCATCATCAACATCAGCGTCACCGGCAAGCCCGACGCCAAGCTGTCCGCCACAATCGCCAAGGAAATCACCGGCCTGACCGCAACCCATCTGCGCAAGGACCCGACGATCACCGCCGTCGCTCTCACCTATATCGACCCGCAGCACTGGTTCGCCGGCGGCACGTCGCTGGCAGAGCATGGCGCCAATACGTTCTGGCTCGACATCAAGGTGGTCGACGGCACCAACACCAAGCTGGAACTGGAGGCTTATCTGAAGGCGATCTTCGACACCTTTGGTAAGCTGCTCGGTGGCGTGCATGAGGAGAGCTATGCCTTCGTGCACGAGGTTCCGGCCGCAGCTTATGGGTATGGCGGCAAGAGCCAGGAGTTCCGGTTCATCAGCGGGCGGATCAAGGCGGCTTGAGCCAACGTGAAAGCGCAGCGCCGCCCCTCATCCGCCCTTCGGGGCACCTTCTCCCCGTGAACGGGGAGAAGGAAGAGGCTCTACATTGACCTTGCCCCCCATTGCGTTACCCTCTCCTGCGAAGCGGACGAAGAGCCGCGATACCGGAACGTTGGGAGAGACGCGGCATGATCCTGACACTGGCGCTGCTTGCAGGCCTCGTGCTGGCCTGGCTGCTGATTGGCGCGATCGAGACCTTTCGTCTCGACCTGCGCTTTACCCAGGCGCTGCTCTATGTGCCGTTCAAGCTTGCCTACCGGATCGAGGACCGGCGCATCCGCATTGCCCGCAACGCGCCGACGCCGGTGATCTATGTGGTCTCGCACCAGTCACGCTTCGAGCCGGCGCTGATGCTGTCGCTGCTGCCCGACGACACGCTGCACATTCTCGACGAGGCCTCGGCGCGCTCGCCCTGGATGGAGCCTTGGCGCGAGCTTGGCCGCACCATCGCCTTCAACGCCGAGCATCTCTTCGTCAGCCGGCGGCTGGTCAGGGTGCTGAAGGGTAAAGGCCGGCTTGCCGTCTACCTGCCCGATGACGTCGAGCCCGATGTGAAGACGTTTCGCCTGTTCCGCGCCGTCACCCGCATTGCCATGCAGGCCGACGCCCGCATCGTGCCGATCTTCGTCACCGGCTCGCGCGACCTGCCGGTTTCCTTGACGCCAAAGAACCGGGCGCCGCGCCACTGGTTCCCAAAACTCTCGATCAGCGTGCTGGAGCCAATGACGATTGCCGAACTGGTGGCGCGCAACCCCGACCAGGCTTCCAACACCAATGCGTTGTTCGACCGCATCGCCGAGGCGCGGCTTTATGGCAGCAACCTCGATCGCGGCCTGTTCCTGGCCATGCGCGATGCCGCGGATCGCACCGGCGCCTCGCATCCGATCATCGAGGATGTGATCAGCGGCTCGCTCAGCTATCGAAAAATGTTCATCGGCGCGCGCGTGCTCGGCCGCCGTTTCGAGGCGGTGGCGGCGCCCGGCGAAGCGGTCGGGGTTTTGCTGCCCAACGCCAATGGCGTGGTGCTGTCCTTCGTCGGCCTGCTCTCGGCCGGCCGGGTAGCGGCGATGATCAACTACACGGCAGGGCCGGCCAGCGTAACCGCCGCGGTGCGCGCGGCAGTCATCCGAACGGTGGTTTCCTCGCGCGCGTTCGTCGAGAAGGCGGCGCTTGCCGACATCATCGCCGCCATCGAGGCCGGCGGCGCCAAAATGCTGTGGCTGGAGGATGTGCGCGCAAGCGTCACGACGCTGGAAAAGCTCGCAGCAGCGGTGCTGTGGCGGTTCCCGCTGCAGCGGCAGGATGCGGCCAAGCCCGCCGCAATCCTGTTCACCTCAGGCTCGGAAGGCACGCCCAAGGCCGTGGTGCTGTCGCACCGCAATCTCCACGCCAACGCCATGCAGGCCGAGGCGCGCATTACCATTTCGCCGTCCGACATCCTGCTCAACGTGCTGCCGGTTTTTCACTCTTTCGGCCTGACCGGCGGTACCATCCTGCCGCTGGTGACCGGGGTGAAACTGTTCCTCTACCCGTCACCGCTGCACTACAAGATCATCCCGGAGATCGCCCGCAAGGTGAAGCCGACCATCATGTTCGGCACCGACACTTTCCTTGCCAACTATGCCCGCACCGCCAAGGATGGCGATTTCTCCAGCCTGCGCTTCGTCGTCGCCGGCGCGGAAGCGGTGAAGCCGGAGACGCGGCGCGTTTATCGCGAGCGCTTCGATGCCTCGATCATCGAGGGGTTCGGGCTGACGGAGGCCGCTCCCGTCGTCGCCGTCAACACCGCCATCCATGGTCGCGACGGCACGGTCGGACGGCTGTTGCCGGCGATGCGCATGAAGCTCGAACCGGTCGAGGGTATCGAGGGTGCCGGCCGCCTGTGGCTCGACGGGCCGAATTTGATGATGGGCTACATGACCGCTGACCGGCCCGGCGAATTGCAGCCGCTGGACGGCTGGCACGACACCGGCGACATCGTCTCGGTCGACCGCGAAGGCTTCATCACCATTCGCGGCCGGGCAAAACGCTTCGCCAAGATCGCTGGCGAGATGGTGTCGTTGGGCGCCGTCGAGATGCTGGTGCAGTCGCTGTGGCCGGAAGAGCGCCACGCCGCGGTGGCGGTGCCGGACAAGAGGCGCGGCGAGCGCATCGTGCTGGTCACCACCGCCGACGACGCCGATCCGGAAGAACTGCGCGCCTTCGGCAAGAAGGCAGGTGCGGCCGAACTGATGGTGCCCAACGACATCGTCAAGGTCGGGGAGATCCCGGTGCTGGGTTCCGGCAAGACGGATTATGTCTCGACGCGGAACCTGGCGATCGAGAAGCTGGGGCTGGGCCTGGCGGCTTAGCGTATCTCCCTCCTTGAGGGGGAGATGGCCGGCAGGCCAGAGGGGGTCGCCTCGCGTGAAGCGCCGACGTCCTCTTCGCTCAAACGAGGTCGCGTCCGGGGCGTACCGACCCCCTCTGTCGCCTTCGGCGACATCTCCCCCTCAAGGGGGGAGATAACAACTACCCAATATCCGACGGCGGCACTTTTTCGCCCTCGCGCTTGGCGCGCTTCGAATACGCCCGCACGCTGAAAGGCAGGAAGATGAGATAGCCTGCGACAGAGGCGGTCAGCGTGTACCAGGGATAGGTCATCAACAGCAGGACGTAGAGAACGACCGCCAGGATGATCGGCAGCACCTTGTCGCCCGGCACTTTCAGGCTTTTGCCGGAATAGACCGGCAGCCGGCTGACCAGCAGGAAAGCGACCAGCACAGTGAAGCCGGTGGCGACGAATGCCGTCAGGCGGTCCGGCTCGAGACCGAGCCGCAGGAAGGACAGATAGAGCGGCAGCATGACCAGCACGGCGCCGGCCGGCGCCGGCACGCCGACGAAGTATTCGCTCTGCCAGATCGGCCGGTCATGGTCTTCGTCGAGCACGTTGAAGCGCGCCAGCCGCAGGCCACAGGCGATGGTGAACAGAAGGGCTGCGATCCAGCCGAATGAGCCGGCGCGGTCGAGCAGGAAGGCATAGAGCACCAGTGCCGGTGCGACGCCGAAATTGACGATGTCGGCCAGCGAATCCATCTGCGCGCCGAATTTGGATGTCGCCTTCAACATGCGCGCCAGGCGCCCGTCTATGCCGTCCAGGAAGGCGGCGAGCAGCACCATCACCACGGCCGGCTCGAAACGGCCCTCGAAGCCGAAGCGGATGCCGGACAGGCCGGCGCAGATGGCAAGCACGGTGACCAGATTGGGCAGCACCATGCGCATCGGAATTTCGCGGATGCGCGGGCCGCCGCTGCCATGGGCCTCGAACTTTTTGAACGGCGCGCCCACCGCTTACGAAATCCTGACGAGCGGGGTTGCGGCGACGCCGCCGAATTCGGCGAGCACGGTTTCGCCGCCGACCGCCGTCTGGCCGACGGCGACGCGCGGCACCGCGGTCGACGGCAGGAAGACGTCGACGCGCGAGCCGAAGCGGATCAGGCCAAAGCGTTCGCCGACGGCAATGGAGCCGCCCGTCTCGGCCCAGCAGACGATGCGGCGCGCCACCAGGCCGGCAATCTGCACGGCGACAACGATGCCGTTGGGACTGTCTATGACCAGCCCGTTGCGCTCGTTCTCCGAGCTTGCCTTGTCGAGTTCGGCATTGAGGAACTTGCCCGGCCGGTGCTCGATTTTGGTGATGCGGCCGCGCACCGGAGCGCGGTTCACATGGCAGGAAAAGACGTTCATGAACACCGAGATGCGGGTCATCTCGGTGTTGCCGAGGCCAAGCTCGCGCGGCGGCACGGCCGGGCCGACCGCCGAGATGACACCGTCGGCGGGACTAACCACCAGCCGGTCGTCGACCGGGGTGACACGCTCGGGATCGCGGAAGAAATAGACGCACCAGGCGGTCAGGATCAGGCCGATCCAGAACAGCACCGAGGAGAAATAGCCGAGGAACAGCGTGCCCGCACCAAAGGCGGCAATGAACGGATAGCCCTCGCGATGGATCGGAACGAAGGCATTCTTGATCGAATCGACAAGGCTCATCGGATGGGGCTCATGGGATGGGGGCGGTCCCTGTTTCAGGTCCGGCCTCAATACCGGAAAGGCTCCGCTGCCGCAACGCAACATTGGGCAAGGCCGCATCGTCCGCAGCCGGCAGAAACGGTGACGTGCTTGCCTGTCGGCTGCTTTGCCGCCAGAATTCGGGCCAACGCCGGCTGAACGCGCGGCGAAAAGGCCGACTTCCATGGCGCCAAATTCAGGCAAAACGTATCTTGTTGCCATACGATCGTCAGCCGTGGGTGCCGTTTTGACCGTACTTGTGGCAGCGAGCGACCACGCAGTTGCGCAAGGCAAGCCATCCTTCGACTGCGCCAAGGCCGCCAGCGTGGCGGAAAAGGCCATTTGCGCCGATCCGGTCCTGGCGCAAGCCGATGCCGACGTCGCGAAGAATTATACCGCGCTGCTGAAGAGGCTCGATGCTCATGCCGGCAAGGCGCTGCGGGACGACCAAAGCGATTTCATCGCGTATCGCGACCAGATCGCCGGCTTCAACGAAAGTTCGCCCAAGAACCAACAGACTTTCGATCTCGGCGAATTCCTGCGCGACCGCGCAACCTTCCTGTCCGGCATACGCAAGCCCCCCGATGCAGGTTTGATCGGCACATGGAGCAGCGTGCGCGGCAGCGTCGACATCAAGGCTGTTGGCGGAGGCAAGGTCGAAATCTCGGAAGATGTCGTTTCCAATCCAGTCTCGGGAAGTGGGTCATGCGAGATCGACGGCACGGTCGAGGAGCGCAACACTCTGCGGCTGGTCGACCGTGCCGTCGACAACGACAACCCAACCGGTTTTGTCTTTACCTTCCGACGCGACGGCGATGCGCTTGTCGTCGAGCAGGGCGCCGGCAAGGATGGCAGATCGGAGCCCCTGTCATGCGGTGCCAACGGCCATGCCGATGGCACGTTCTTCCTGACGGAGAAAAAGTAGGCTTGCTGTCGCTAACCCGCCGCAGCGGAGCGATAAAAGTGGGCATTGAGCTCGGCCATAGCGGCCTCAGCGAGGCTTTCATCATCCTTGCCGCGCAAGAGGACACCGCCGTTCCGCAACGATTGGAAAAGGAAGACTTGGCCTGATGCCAGCACCACCCAATTCACGATTGCTCCTTCCTCCTTCTGCACCACCGAATTCGCAGAAACGATGGCATCCGTCGGGTCGAAGCCTGCCTTGCGGAGCAGGAGGTCGACGGCGGCGGGAGCATGGTATTGTTCCGCCAGCTCAATGACCGCTGTGATCTCGGGCTCTTCAGCAATGCCAAGCTTGGCGCCAACTTTCGGGGCGTTAGCCGCTAGCGGGCTCTCGCCTGGCGGTATGACAAGCAACTCTTCTGGAGCGATGTACTCGTAGACCGTGACGTGTGTCTCCGTCGCACTGCATAGTCGGGTCTTCTTCGCGCTGGTCTGAAGTTGAAAAACCAGCTGTTTCTCTCCTTCTATGTTCAGCATCCTTGCCATGCCGAACGCGATTTTGATCTCGGGCGGCGCGATCTTGGCGCAGGCAAGGCCGGCCCCGACATCGCGCCAGCTCAAGATCATCTGGCCTGCCAAGTTGCCAACGGACTTATGAAGAAGCCTGCCTTCGCGCTTCGGATTGGCCATCACCAGCCGGTGTATGACGTCGTCGTAATCGTCACTATCGACAACTGCAGATCAGGCCATGACGCGATCCAGCGCGCCAAAAGGTTTTCCATGGGCGCGGCCTCATCCGCAACGTAGAACGCATGATCAAGTGTATCGAGAAAATCATCCCGCCCGCCCTCGAAGCCCGTCTGCTGGGCGGCTTCGTTGGGATGGTCTGCAATCCAGCTGGACATCTTTTCCAAAGTCGCAAGCTGGCCCTTTGCGCCACAAGCAGTGAGTCCAGCTCGTGCGTTGGCAATCATGGCGCCGATTTCCTGCCCGGCATTGTGGATGAATTGACTATGGCCGCCGTTCTTTACCTCCGAAGAGTACGAGTCGGCATGAAGGACCTGCATCGCCTTGGTGTCGATTTCGGGATAACGATAGAGTCCTTTGGAAACCATCGCTGTGACGAATTGCATGACAGCGAAGACGAGAAAAAACGGCTCTTCATCAGGATCCTCGACGTTCGAACGCAGTACGACGACTGGCAACGGCAGGCCGAATTCCAACTGCTTTCCAGAATCTGATGCCGACTTCTCGGACGTTTTCTTGGATTTGCGGGAAAAGAAACCGAACATCGAAAATACTCTCTTGGTCGCAAAACTTGCGCGAACGGGTTATTTCCGACGCGACAATATCAGCTGCCCTCAAGGATTAAAGGCACTCTGATCCAGAGGCATCCGCACGATGGTTTGCCGAAATTGTCGACGGTGTCGGGGCGCCACAGATTCATACGTCCTTGGCAGGAAAGCGCTTCGCGACAATGCCGAATTGCGGCGAGTCGACAAACCAGGGTCAGAGATGCCATCCTCGAAATCAGTCGCCCTGAACGCCAAGGTCATTACAGAAGGCCTCGCTTTCGGAGAGTCTCCCCGCTGGCACGACGGACGCCTGTGGCTCTGCAACTGGGGAACCGGAGAGATCGTCGCGGTGGATGAGGACGGCGGGAACCAGGTGATGCTCACCGTGCCGGCCATCCTGCCCTATTCGATCGACTGGTTGCCGGATGGCCGATTGCTGATCGTCTCGGGTCGGGATGGCTTGTTGCTGCGGCAGGAGGCGGATGGAACGCTGGCCACCCATTCCGATCTTCGGTCGCTGTCAAACAGCCCGTGGAACGAGATCGTCGTCGACGGGCGCGGCAACATCTATGTCAATGGCGGCGGGTCGGCGCCTGCACCGGGCGAGCATTTCGGGCCCGGCACCATCGTGCTGATCACGCCGGACGGCTCGGTTCGACAAGTGGCCGAGAACATCGCTTTCGCCAACGGCATGGCGGTGACGCCGGACAACAGGACACTGATCGTGGCGGAGTCGCATGCCAACCGGCTGACCGCCTTCGATATCGCGGAGGATGGCGGGCTTTCCAACCGCCGGGTCTGGGCCGATCTCGATGGCTTTCCCGACGGCGTCTGCCTCGATGCCGAAGGAACTGCCTGGTATGCGGATGTTCCCAACAAACGCTGTGTGCGGGTGCGCGAAGGTGGCGAGGTGTTGCAGACAGTCGATGCCGATCGCGGCTGCTTTGCCTGCATGCTGGGCGGGCCGGATGGCACGACACTGTTCATCGTCGCCGCCGAATGGCGTGGTTTCGAGAACATGATCAGCGATGCCCGCACCGGCCAGGTGCTGAGCGTCGAGGCGCCAGCACCTGGCACGGGCTGGCCCTCCTACATCTCAGGCAGACGCTGATAGTTGGCGATATCGGCCTTCACACCCAGCCGGGCAATGGTCTCCTGCGGGTTGAAGCCCGCCCGCTCGTGGGCCGCCTTGACGATCGGCACGACATTGTCGACGGCCGCCTGGTTTTCCCATTCGACAATGGTGACCAGGTTGAACTCACCCGGACCCGAAAATTGCTCGAGCACGAAATCCTGGACGAAGCCTTGCTGCAGACGCAGCAATTCATGAGTCGCCCTGACCTTGCGAAGGATTTCTTCACGGGCCTCGGCAGGAACGACGAATTTGTCGACCCTGAACACGGCTTCACTGGTAAACTGTTGATTGAGTTGATCCATTTCAATCTGTCTCCGTTCTTGAACGACTTGGGTTCGGTGGCTCAGGAACGGTTTGCGATCTCAACTTAGGTTGAGGTCAAGGGGAAATTTTCGGTGGTGATGATGGCGACGACGCTGCATATCTCCCCCCTTGAGGGGGAGATGGCCGGCAGGCCAGAGGGGGTCGGTTCGACTGGATGCGCCCCCCTTGCGACCGATGAAGGTTAGCGCTCCACGCGCGGCGACCCTCTGTCGCCTTCGGCGACATCTCCCCCTCAAGGGGGGAGATCGGCGCTCCGCCGCCTAGCTCACCTCCGAAGTCCGCCTGCGCACAACCACACCCAGCTCATCGCTCTCGCGTGCAACTCGAAGCCTCTCTTCGGCTTCTGTCGCTTCGCGCTGGCGGTCCCACATCGACGCGTAGAGGCCATGCTTTTGCATCAGCTCGGCATGGGTGCCGCGCTCGGCGATCTCGCCGTCCTTGAGCACGATGATCTCGTCGGCGGTGATCACCGTCGACAACCTATGCGCAATGACGATGGTGGTGCGGCCCTTGCTGACCAGGTCGAGGGCGGCCTGGATTTCCTGTTCGGTGTGGCTGTCCAGCGCCGAGGTCGCCTCGTCGAGCATCAGGATCGGCGGCGCCTTCAAAATCGTGCGGGCAATCGCCACGCGCTGCTTTTCGCCGCCCGACAGCTTTAGCCCGCGCTCACCGACCATCGAGCGATAACCTTCCGGCAGCCGTTCGATAAACGGGCCGATCTGGGCAAGCTCGGCGGCTTTCTGCATATCCTCTTCGCTGGCACCGATGCGACCGTAACGGATGTTGTAGGCGATGGTGTCGTTGAACAGCACGGTGTCCTGCGGCACCATGCCGATCGCGCCGCGCAGGCTCTGCTGGGTCACATCCCTGACGTCCTGGCCGTCGATCAGCACCTGACCACCCTGGACGTCGTAGAAGCGGAATAGCAGCCGCGAAATCGTCGACTTGCCGGCGCCGGACGGTCCGACAATGGCCACCGTCTTGCCGGCCGGCACCTCGAAGGAGACACCTTTCAGGATCTTGCGGTTGGGATCGTAGGCAAAATGCACGTCGCGGAACTCGACCTTGCCGGCTGTAACGGCCAGTGGCTTGGCATCCGGCTTGTCGGTGATTTCCTGCGGCACATCGAGCAGGTCGAACATTTGCTCGATGTCGGTCAGCCCCTGGCGGATTTCGCGGTAGATGAAGCCGATGAAATTGAGCGGCACCGCAAGCTGCATCAGCATGGCGTTGATGAAGACGAAATCGCCGACCGTCTGCGTGCCGGCCTGCACCTCCAGCGCCGACATGCACATGACGATGACGGTGCCGAGACCGAAGATGATGCCCTGGCCGAAATTCAGCCAACCGAGCGAGGTCCATATTCTGGTCGCCGCCATTTCATAGCGCGCCATCGAACGGTCGAAGCGCTCAGCCTCCATACCCTCGTTGTTGAAGTATTTGACGGTCTCGTAGTTGAGCAGCGAGTCGATCGCCTTGGTGTTGGCGTCGGTGTCGCTGTCGTTCATGTCGCGGCGGATCGAAATGCGCCAGTCGCTGGCGCGAACCGTGAACCAGACGTAGAGCCACACCGTGGCCGCCACCACGACCACATATTTCCAGCCATAGGTGTAGGCGAAGATGCCGGTGGTCAGCGCGAATTCGAGGATGGTCGGCGCCGTGTTCAGCATGATGAAGCGCACGATCGTCTCGATGCCCTTGGTGCCGCGCTCTATGATGCGCGACAGGCCGCCGGTGCGGCGCTCGAGGTGAAAGCGCAGCGACAGCTGGTGCATGTGAACGAAGGTGCGGAACGCGAGCTGGCGCACCGCATATTGGCCAACGCGGGCAAACAGCGCGTCGCGCAGCTGGTTGAAGCCAAGCTGCACCAGCCGCACGACATTGTAGGCGACGACCAGCATCACCGGCGCCAGCAGGAAAGATGGCAGCGGCGGCGGCGATTTGGCGTCGCCGGCCAGGGCATCCGTCGCCCATTTGAAGAAATAGGGCCCGGCAACCAGCGTCAGCTTGGCAACGACCAGAAGCAGCGTCGCCCAGGTGACGCGTGCCCTGAGATCGGGGCGGTCGGCCGGCCACATATAGGGCCACAGATTGCGCAAGGTGCCGAAGGTCGAGCTATCGGAAACGGTTTTTTCTGCCACTTTTCTTGCCTTTTGGTGAGAGATCAGCGGCCGGAGCAGCAGGAATTGACGAGTGCGGTCAGCGATGCGGAAACGTCGGCGAGCGCGGCGCGGTCGAGTTGATAGCGCGAGCGCTGGCGGTCGGGCTCGAAGCGGACCAGCCCGGCTTCGACCAGGATCTTCAGATGCTGGGACACGGTGGACTGCGCCAGATCGAGATGATCGACCACCTCGCGGCAGCAGCAGGAATTGCTGGCCGAGAGATGTCTAAGGATCTCGATGCGCGCCGGGTGCGAGAGTGCGGCGAAGCTCGCGGCAACGGCGCGGCTTTGGGGCGGTGCGCAGTTTGCGTGGTCTGGTTCAGCGAGCGAGTCTGCCATCGTTCATCGGCGATAGACGATGAACGGGTGCGTGGCAAGCTAACCCGATGGGTAGAGCGACCTAATCTCCCCCCTCGAGAGGGAGATGTCGCCGAAGGCGACAGAGGGGGTCGGTACGTCCTGACGCAACGTCGTTTGCAGCAAAGAGAAGGTCGGCGTTCTATGCGCGGCGACCCCCTCTGGCCTGCCGGCAATCTCCCCCACTTGGGGGGAGATTAGCCAATCGCCAAACTACTGCGTCTTCGTCTGCGCCGTCGTCACTTGCTCGCCCATCGCCTTGAGGTCGGCGGCTTCGCCTTCCTTGGACTTTTCCGGAACCTTGAACACCTGCCCCGGCCAGATGCGGTCGGGATCGCTGATCTGGTCCTGGTTGGCGAGATAGATGGTCGAGAAGCGCACGCCGTGACCGTAGACGCGCCGCGAGATCCGCCACAGCGTGTCGTGCCTGCGGATGATGACCGCGCCGTCGGCATGTTCGAGCTTTGGCGCCACCGTCTCGGGCACGTCGGGCGTTGCCGCCGCGACGACGGCTGAAGCCTCAGCGGCGGGCGCTGCCGGTGCCGCAGGTGCCCCGGCAACCGCCGGGGCAGCCGGAGCCGGCGCTTCAGCCGCCGGTGCGGCTGGTGCGGATGCGGCAGCAGCTGGTGCGGGCTTCGCAGGGGCAGCCGCGATAGTGGCTGGCGCCGCAGGCTTCAGAGCGGCCGGTGCTTCGGCAGCAGCCGGTGCGGCCGGCTCAGCAGGCTTTGCTTCGGCGGGCTTGGTCTCGGTGGGCTTGGTCTCGGTGGGCTTGGCCTCCGCGGGCGCCACGGCGGCGATCGCTTCGCCGGGTTCGCGCTCGAACGGCACGGCGGCGCGGGCCACGACCTTCACGCCGTCGGCGTCGAGACCGTCGACATGGATGGTGTAGCTGCCGACCGGGATGTCTCGCGTCGCCTCGACCAGGAAATGACCGTCGGGCGAGGTCACCGCATCACCAAGCAGGATATCGTTGGCATAGGCGCGCACCTTGCGGCCGGCGTCAGCCAGACCGGCGACGAAGATCTTGTTGCCGTCGATCTCGACCGCCTCGACGACGATCTTGGGTGCAGCCACGGCTGCCGCCGGCGGCGCTGCAGGTACTGCTGGCGCTGCAGGGGCAGTTGCGGTTTCCACAGCCGGAGCAGCAGGTGCCGTTTCAGCGGGAGCGGCAGGCGCTGCCGCGACCACGGCAGGCGCAGCCGTAGCAGGCGCCTCAGCGGCTGGGGCAGCGGCCTGATCGCCGGCGGCCGGTGCCGCGGGCTTGGTCTCAGGCGCCGGGACGCTAAGCAGCTCGGCCGGCTTGCCGGGTTCCTCGACCATCGCCAGCACCTGGCCGGCGGCGTCCTTGGGAACCGAAACGACGGCGGTCTGCACGGAAGGGGTAACCACATCGCCGGCCGTCGCGCGCAACGCAATCGTATAGTCGCCGGGCTTCAGCGGATCGTCGAGAACGATGACGAAGGCGCCGTCCGGACCGGCGACAGTCGAGCCAAGCACCGAGGAGCCGTTGAGGATCTCGATCTTCGAATTGGGCGCAGCATTGCCGGCAACGACGATCGAGCCGTTGCTTTCGACGCGCACGACGTCGAAGCTCGGCGCAACCGGGCCGGCCGCGGCCGGTGCTGGGGTTGCTGGGGCAGCAACGGGCGCGGCAGGTGCCGCCGGAGCCGCAGCTTCGGTCGCGGGAGCCGTTGCGTCGGCAGGCGCGGGTGCTGCGGGAGCCTTGGCATCGGTGGGCGCGGCGGGCGCCGGCGGCAGCCTTCCCTCGGTCCCCGGATCGGCCGGCTTTTCAGCCGGCGGCGTCAGCGATGCAATCGCGGCCGGCGGCGTGGGATTCAGATACGGGTCGAGTGCGCCCGATACATAGGCGGTTCCGACGACCGCGACGGTCCCACCCGCCGCGAACAGAAACGCCTTCAATGGATTAACAGCCATATTTCCCCTACCCCTTAGCCACCTGAAGCCGGTCTAGCGTGTTTTGCCGGCACCGACAAGAAAAAGCCCGGGCTTGTCAGCCCTTGGGGCTTGACCCCGCATTCAGACCCAATCACCAATCACGAATGAACACGATTCGATCCGTCTGCGTCTATTGCGGCTCGTCTCCGGGCCGCGATGAAATCTATGCCAAGGCCGGGCACCTGCTTGGCCGCTCGCTCGCCAAAGCCGGCCTGCGGCTGGTCTATGGCGGCGGCACCAAAGGCATTATGGGCGCAGTCGCCGAAGGCGCGCTCAAGGCCGGCGGCAAGGTAACGGGCATCATTCCGCGCTTCCTCATCAACAAGGAGGCGACCGAAACCGCGCTTGACCGGCTCGACGAGTTGCTGATCACCGACAACATGCACGAGCGCAAGCACAAGATGTTCGAGAAATCCGACGCCTTTGTGGCGCTGCCCGGCGGCATCGGCACGGTCGAGGAAATCGTCGAGATCATGACCTGGGGCCAGCTCGGCCATCACCGCAAGCCGATCGTCTTCGCCAACGTTCAAGGATTCTGGGATCCGATGCTGGCGCTGCTCGACCATATGGCCAGCGAAGGCTTCATCCACACCGCGCAACGGGTCAAGCCGCTGGTGGTCGAAGACCCCGAGGCCATCGTCGCCGCCATCATGGTGGCGGGGTCGTCGGTCGATGCGCCGACGGAAGGCGTGCAGTCGGTGATTGATAAGATGTGAGGACGAAGCCGGACTTGGCGCAGGCGGCCAGGAATTGAGCCCGGTTGGTGTCGTCGGCCTGGCGCACCAACTGCGCCGCGTCGTGCTGGCGCTCAAGGCTGCCGGCTACGAAACACTGGGCAACACCTGGATCGGCGACAGCAACAAGGCCAGCCTGGCCCAGAAGCAGAAGTCCAATGCGAAGCCACTGATCGACTGCATCTGCTTGGCAAGGATCTGTAGCGTTGGGGCAGCTGACTTCGATCTGTCCAGCTTTTCTTGAGCTCCGTCTTGTGCGCAATGTAAGCACGTTGGCGACGATTTCCATTTGCAGCCCGCTTCGCAGTTGGTTATCGGAGAACATTGGGCGGGAACGGAAATTTGGAGAGCGAGACAAAGGGGAGATGAATCCGCGCGAGCGATTGACGGCCGCGAAGGGCGAGATCGCGTCGGAACCAAGGACGGCGATCCTGGTCCTCGGAATGCACCGCAGCGGCACCTCGGCGCTCGGCGCCCTCGTCGCCGCGCATGGAGCCACGCCGCCGAAACATCTGCTGCCCGGGAGCCTCCACAATCCCAAGGGACATTGGGAAAGTACCCCACTCACCATCGCCGACGACCACCTGCTCACGGCGGCCGCCTCCTCCTGGCAAGATTGGCTGCCGCTAGATCGGCAGTGGCTGCAGTCGCCGGCAGCCGAGCGATTTCGGCCCATGATGACGGCGATCATTGCCAGCGAGTTCGGCGATGCCCCCCTGTTTTTCGTCAAGGATCCGCGGATCTGCCGGTTCCTTCCCTTCATAGCCTCGATCCTGGCCGATCTCAGGATTGACCCGATCGCATTTCTGCCTGTTCGCAACCCGCTCGAAGTCGCCTGTTCGCTGCAGGAACGGGATCAAATGGCACCGCCGACAGCGTTCATGCTGTGGCTCAGGCACGTGCTCGAAGCGGAGCATCATTCGCGACACATGCCGCGCTGTATCCTGCGCCACGAAGACCTGTTGAGCGACTGGCGACATCAGATGGACCGCGCGGCCAGGGAGACCGGAATCGTCTGGCCTGTCACGTCCGATCACGCCGACGCCGCAATCGCCGAGTTCCTGGACAAGGATCTGCATCATCAGCGGGCCTCGGTCGCTGATCTGCAAAACCATCCGGATGCCACGCCGTTAGTCCGCAGCGCCTATGCCATTTTGCGCAGTATGGCGTCTGAAGGCGACAGCCAAGACTTGCGCGACCAGCTCGACACGGTGCGGGCGACGTTCGATGAGAGCTGCGATGTGGTTGGCAAGGCCGTTGCCGCAGGGAACCTGGCCGCTAAACGGCTACACGGCGAACTGGGAAAGGGCATCGTCGAGCGTGACGCCATCGCTGACGCCCAACAGGCCCTCATCCGAGACCGAGACAGCTTCATGGCGGAGCGTGACGCGCTCGCTCACGCCCAGCAGGACCTCATCCAAGCCCGAGACAGCTTCATGGCGGAGCGTGATGCGCTTGCTCACGCCCAGCAGGACCTCATACAAGCCCGAGACAGCTTCATGGCGGAGCGTGACGCGCTCGCCCTGGGCCAAGACGGCCTCGTAGCCGAGCGTAGCGCGCTGGCCAGGATCCGAGACGACCTGGTGGCGGAGCGCGATGCGGCGCTTGCGTCACGCAGATGGCGATTGACGGGACCGTTGCGATGGGTGAGCTCCATTCGTCGGCGATAGCAGCAAACACTCTAAACGCTGCTCGACAAACTGTGATCGCCTGTCAAGAAACCGTCACACGGAACCCGCCTCCCTCGTGTTACGAAGGACGGGTCGGCATCCGCGCGTCGGCATAGTCGAAATCTGAACCTGGTCGAAATTTCTTGGCGAGGCGAGCCGTGAACATTGCTCTCAACGCGGAAGGCCTGTCGCCTTACCTGCCCGACGAGCACGGGCTGTTCTTCATCTACCATTTCACCGCCGAGGGCCTGCGCACCAAGGACGCGGCCGAGGTTGCATGGACATGGCGCAGCTACCAGCTGTCCGACCTGCGCGCCCGTCATGAGATCGCCGCCGAGCAGGCTCTGCCCGGGCCGGTGCGCGAAGCTTTCCTCGGCGCCAGCCAGGGTTGCCACATCGATCTCGAGGATGCCTGGCTTTATGGCGACCTGCCGGATCTGCGCCACGACTATTCGGCGGAAGCGCGCGGGCTCGGCCATTTCCGTTTTGCGCTCAACGACAAGACGCTGATCGGCGCGCGCAAGCAGCCACTGGAATCGGTCGATCTCATCCGCAAGGCGGTGGAGAGCGGCTCGCGCAAATTCCGCTCCCCCGCCGACCTGGTCGAAGCGGTCATGGGCCAGTCGCTCGACGGCATGGCGGCCGAGCTCCACGGTCTTGGCGATACGCTGGACGGCATCGAGGACCGTATCGTGCGCGATGCCTGGCACGGCGAGCGGCAGTCGCTGGTCGAGGCGCGCCGTCAACTGGTGGTCATCCACCGGCAGATGGCGACGCTCACAAACCTTTTTCGCCATCTCGACCATTCGCATCGCAATGAGCTGCCCGATCGGATCAATGACATGGCGACAAGGCTCTCGCACCGGGCACACACGCTCTATCACGACGGCGAGCAGTTGCAGGCACGCGCAAGGTTGCTGCAGGACGAGTTGATGGCCAAGCTGACAATGCAGTCCAACCAGCTGCTCTATGTGCTGTCGGTGATGACGGCGGTGCTGTTGCCGATGACCATCATATCAGGCCTGTTCGGCATGAATGTCGGTGGCCTGCCCATGGTCAATACGCCGATGGGCTTCTGGGTGGTCTCGGCGGTTTCGATCGTGATCGCCGCGGCGACCTACATGTTCGTAAGGCGGCTCGGGCGGACGTAACGCCTCGATCCCTTTGTTTTCACTCAATTCCCAAGGGAACGCGACGCGCTTTTCCTGGAATGCCCATCACGCCGTAGCGCGAAGATCCTCGACGATGGTGCCGGCGGCAGCGACCTCCGCCTCATGGTCCGGCTCCCGCCAGGTCTCGGCGAGACCCGCGGCATACCATTCCTGCATGGCCGGCAGGCCAAGCAATTGCGGGGGATAGGCTGCAGCTGCCCCTTCGAAAGACAGCCCATAGGATAGCACACGGAACGCCACCGGAGCAAAGAAGGCGTCGACGGCGGTAAAATGGCCGCCGGCAAGGAACGGCCCGCCGAACAGGGCAAGGCCATCGTTCCAGAGATCGCCCAAACGGAACAGATCCTGCTTCAGCGCGTCCGACATCGGCAACGGTTTCACCCGCAAGCCGCAATTCATCGGGCATGCGCCGCGCAAGGCCGTGAAACCAGAATGCATTTCGGCGGCGGCCGAGCGCGCCCAGGCTCGCGCCTTGGCCTCAGCAGGCCACACACCATGGTGGCGCTCGGCGAGATACTCGGCAATAGCCAGCGAATCCCAGACAGCCCAGCCGTCATCCACCAGGCAAGGCACGCGCCCGCTGGGCGAGAACGCCCGGTAGAGATCGAAACTGGGCCCGGTCGGAAACGGCGTCAATTGCTCCTCGAACGGAATGTCGAGGGTGCGCATCAGCACCCATGGCCGCAGCGACCATGACGAATAGTTCTTGTTGGCGATATGCAGCACGTACATCGAAAGGCTCCCTACTTCGGGGCCAACGCCACCGGGCGGATTTCACGGCCACGAAACATCGACCAGGAATACATCGCCAATGCCGCCCAGATCAGCGCGAAGGCAATTGCTTGCGTGGTGCCGAACGGCTCGTCGAAAATCAGCACGGCGATCAGGAACACCATGGTCGGTGCGATGTACTGCATGATGCCGATGGTGGAGAGGCGCAGAAGCTTGGCGCCGAAGGCGAACAGAAGCAGCGGCACCGAGGTGACTGGGCCGCAGCCGATGAGCAAAGCCATATCGGTGCCGTTGCTGGAGATGAAATGGTCCTGGCCGTTGACGACCAGGAAGACGATGTAGGCAAGCGCCGGCACCGACAGCAAAAGCACTTCGAGCAGAAAGCCCTGGCTCGGGCCGATCGGCAGCGTCTTGCGGAAGAACCCATAGGCAGCGAAGGAAAACGCCAGCGCCAACGACACCCAAGGCAATTTGCCGGCATCGACGGTCAGAACGGCAACTGCGACCGCCGCCAGCAACACGGCCGCGATCTGCAGCCGGTCGAGCTTCTCGCCGAGCAACAACGCGCCGACGACGATGCTAACTAATGGGTTGATGTAGTATCCGAGCGCGGTCTCGACGGTGCGGTCGACCGAGATCGCCCAGACATAGATGGCCCAGTTGACGGAGATCAGGGTCGCCGTCAGCGCCGCCATGGCGATGCTGCGCGGCGAGCGGATCGCCGCCTTGAAATCGGCTGTGCGGCCGGCCCAGACCAGCACTGCAGCAGCAATCGGCACCGACCAGACGATGCGGTGGGCGATCACCTCGATCAGCGGCAGATGCGCAACCGCCTTCATGTAGAAGGGCAACAGACCCCATAGCAGATAAGCGCCGAGCGCGAGGAGAAAGCCGCTGCGGGCTTTGGAGTCGGCGTCGGGCTGGATCGTGTCGCTGGCCATGGCAAACGCTATGGCCCAGTGGGCCATCCAAAACCATCGCAAAATTATGATGGATCAATGGACTTCCGCTGATGGCTCAAGGGGCGGCGCCAGTTCCTCGCCCCACTTCGGGTGGCGAGGAAACCCACGTCTTGCAACCCTACTCCGCCGCCACCAATCCCGCCATGTCGCGGTTCTTCATCAGCTTGTAGACGATCGAATCCATCAGCGCCTGGAAGGAGGCGTCGATGATGTTTTCCGACACGCCGACCGTCCACCAGCGTGCGCCGGTGCCGTCATGCGATTCGATCAGGACGCGAGTGATCGCCTCGGTGCCGCCATTGAGGATACGCACCTTGAAATCGGCGAGCTCCATGTCGGCGATCTCGCTCTGGAACTTGCCGAGGTCCTTGCGCAACGCGATGTCGAGCGCGTTGACCGGGCCGTGGCCTTCGGCCACCGACATCTTCTCCTCGCCCTCGACCATCACCTTGACGATGGCTTCGGAGACCGTCTTCAACTGGCCGTTGACATCGAAGCGGCGCTCGACCATGCAGCGGAACGAAGTGACGTTGAAGAACTCCGGCAGGCCGTGCAGCATTTTGCGCGCCAACAGCTCGAAGGAGGCATCGGCGCCCTCATAGGCGTAGCCCTCGGCCTCGCGCTCCTTGACCACCGAGATCAGCGCATCGAGACGATGGTCGTCTCTGGGCACATCGATGCCGCGCCGCTTCAGCTCGGCGAGGAAATTGGCCTTGCCGCCCTGGTCCGAAACCATAACGCGGCGGCGGTTGCCTACCGCCTCGGGCGGCACATGTTCATAGGTCGCCGGCTCCTTGGCCAGTGCGGAGGCATGGATGCCGGCCTTGGTGGCGAAGGCCGAGGCGCCAACATAGGGCGCCTGCGCTTCCGGAGCACGGTTCAGCAATTCGTCGAAGGCGCGGGAAAGCCGGGATATCCCGGTCAGCGCCTCGGCCGAGATGCCGGTTTCAAACCGATCGGCGAAGGCCGGCTTCAGCGCCAGCGTCGGTGCGATCGAGACCAGATTGGCGTTGCCGCAGCGCTCGCCGATGCCGTTCAGCGTGCCTTGGATCTGGCGCACGCCGGCCTCGACGGCGGCGAGCGAATTGGCCACCGCCTGGCCGGTGTCGTCATGGGCATGGATGCCGAGATGGTCGCCCGGAATGCCTGAAACAATGACCTTGTCGACGATGGCGCGCACTTCCGAGGGCTGCGTGCCGCCATTGGTGTCGCACAACACCACCCAGCGCGCGCCGGCTTCATAGGCAGTCCTGGCGCAGGCCAGTGCGTAGTCCGGATTGGCCTTGAAGCCGTCGAAGAAATGCTCGCAATCGACCATCGCTTCCTTGCCCGCGGCGATTGCTGCTTCGACCGAAGCCTTGATGGAGTCGAGGTTTTCCTCATTGGTGCAGCCGAGCGCGACGCGGACATGATAGTCCCAGCTCTTGGCGACGAAGCAGATGGCGTCGGACTTGGACTGCACGAGCGCTGCCAGGCCCGGGTCGTTGGACGCCGACACGCCTGCCCGCTTGGTCATGCCGAAGGCGACGAACTTTGCCTTCGCCGTGCGCTTCTGCTGGAAGAAGGCAGTGTCGGTCGGATTGGCGCCGGGATAGCCGCCTTCGACATAGTCCATGCCGAACTCGTCGAGCAGCTTGGCAATCGCGATCTTGTCCTCGACGGAAAAGTCGATGCCCGGCGTCTGCTGGCCATCGCGGAGGGTTGTGTCGAAGAGATAGAGGCGTTGCTTGGTCATTGTTCTGTTGGCGCGCGAGCACCCCCCTCTGGCCTGCCGGCCATCTCCCCCTCAAGGGGGGAGATCGGCAGCTTTAGCGTCGGATCTTTTCCCGCAGCGATGAAGATTTGCGAAAGCGCCGATGACAGCCAATCTCCCCCCTTGAGGGGGAGATGTCCGGCAGGACAGAGGGGGGTGCCGCGCGCTGTCATTTCCCCGCAAACCCATCCGTCGCGCGTATCAGCCGATCCAGAATCCCCGGCTCCGAATAGGAATGGCCGGCGCCTTCGATGAGGTGGAAATCCGCCTTCGGCCAGGCCTTGTGCAGGGCCCAGGCATAGCGCGCCGGGCACGGCATGTCGTAGCGGCCGTGGACGATTGTGCCGGGAATATCCGCGAGCTTATAGGCATCGCGCAGAAGCTGCCCCTCCTCCAGCCAGCCGGCGTGGACGAAATAGTGGTTCTCGATGCGGGCAAAGGCGATGGCGAAGTCGTCCTCGCCGAACTTGTCGCTGGTCTCCGGCTCCGGTAGCAGCGTGATCGTCTCACCTTCCCACAGGCTCCAGGCAAGGGCGGCTTCCAGCTGCGCCTTGCCATCGGCGCCGACCAACCGCCTGCGGTAAGCGGCCATCATGTCGCCGCGCTCGGCTTCAGGAATTGGCGCCAGGAAACGCTCCCATTTGTCGGGGAACATCTCGGAGACGCCGAACTGATAGTACCATTCGAGTTCGGCGCGGGTCAGCGTGTAGATGCCGCGCACGACAAGCTCGCTGACGCGATTAGGATGCGTCTCGGCATAGGCCAGCGCCAGCGTCGAGCCCCACGAGCCGCCGAACACCAGCCATTTTTCGAAGCCGCACATCTCACGCAGCCGCTCGATGTCGGCAACCAGGTGCCAGGTGGTGTTGGCCTCGAGCGAGGCGTTGGGTGTCGATTTCCCGCAGCCGCGCTGGTCGAACAGGATGACGTCGTAAAGCTTCGGGTCGAACAATTGCCGATGTTTTGGCGAGAAGCCGCCGCCGGGACCGCCATGCAGGAAAACGGCCGGCTTGGCGCCCCTGGTTCCGGAGCGCTCCCAGTAGATATGATGGCCGTCGCCGACATCGAGCATGCCGGACTCGAACGCCTCGATCTCTGGATAAAGAGTACGAAGTTCACTGTTCATTTCATTGCTCATATCTTCAGGCCGTGCGCGGGCCAGTCCGTGGTTTCGTGGTCGGGATGCTGGAAGGAGATGATCTGCTCCTGGCGGGAGTAGAAATCCGGATCCTGATGCATGGGCTGGTCAAAGATCGTTTCCACCCAAGGCAATCGGACCGCGTAGTTGACCTGGATCTGCGGCGCCAGATCGGAGCGGTCGTCGAAGGCGCCGATGGCGATCTCCAGTGCGCCAGGTTGGCGATAGGTCAGCGGTGTACCGCAGCGGGCACAGAAGCCGCGATCGATGTTGACCGACGACTGGAAATAGGTGGGCTCTTCGCGCATCCATTCGACGCCATCCTTGGGCACTGTCACCAGCGCGCCGAAAAACGAACCGAACTGTTTCTGGCACATGCGGCAATGGCAGATGGACGCCCGGCCGAGCTTGCCCTTGATGCGGAAACGCACGGCACCGCACTGGCAGCCGCCGGTTCGAACTTCATCGGTCATAACTTTTCCTCTGGCGGCCATTGTTCGGTGTCATGGTCGGGATGCTGGTAGGAGACGAGCTCGGCGAGATAAGGCGCCGACGACATGTCGGCCATAGTGTCCTCGCCCGGCAATTGCGGGATGGTATCGACATAGGGAAGTTTTGCCTCCGTGCCCCACTGGATCAGCGGCACGATATCAGCCGGATTGTCGAAGGCGCCGATGGCGAGGCCGATGCCGTCGGGCGCGGTAAAGGTCAGCGGCGTGCCGCAATTGGCGCAAAAGCCACGATCGACATGGCTGGACGAGGCGAAATATTTCGGTTCGCCGCGCGTCCAGTCGAGTTTGGCGCCACGCACCGAGACCAGGGGTGCGTAAAATGAGCCGAACGCCTTCTGGCACATGCGGCAATGGCAGATCGAGGCGTCACCCAGCGCACCCTCGACGCGAAAGCGCACCGCGCCGCACTGGCACCCACCGGTGTGGATCGGCCGGTTGTCGAGGCTCATGGCGTCTCACTCCGTTTCATAGTCATTCGGGCACATGGCAGACCGCCTCGACATTGTTGCCGTCGGGATCGAAGACGAAGGCGCCGTAGTAGTCCGGGTGATAATGCGGGCGCAGCCCCGGCCCGCCATTGTCCTTGCCGCCGGCGGCGAGCGCCGCGGCATGGAAGGCGTCGACCTCGGCGCGGCTGCGCGCGGTGAAGGCGACGTGCTGATGGGTCCTCGGCTTGTCATCGCTGGCCTGCAGCCAGAACACCGGCCGGTCGCGGCCATAGCCACCGACCTTGGCGCCGCCGGTATATTCCAGTGGCACCATGTAGATCAGCGAGGCGCCAAGCGGCGCTATCGCCTGGTCATAAAAGGCTTTCGACGCGTCGAAGTCGGCGACATTGATGCCGAGATGGTCGATCATGAAACAAGCTCCTCCCTTGCTGGCGCCGGCACGTCGGCGCCGGCCAAGCCGGCCCCGATGACGATGTGCTGGCAGGCATTGTCGATATCGCGGATGACGTCGTCGTTCCAGAAGCGCAGGATGGTCCAGCCACTGGCACTCAATTGAGCGCTGCGTGCCTTGTCGCGTTCTGCATCTTCTACGTCGGCATGCTGACTGCCATCAATCTCGACTACGAGGTGGTGGGCCGAACAGGCGAAGTCGACAATGTAGGGTCCAATCGGTACCTGTCGGCGAAAGCTTATCCCCATCAGCCGGTGAGCCCGCAACTCATTCCACAGTTTCAGCTCGGCATCGGTCATGACGCGACGCATGGACTTTGCATTCTTGCGCTGACGCGATGGAACGAGGTCGTGACCCATGCTCAGGCCACTCCGCGCTGGCGATTAGCGAAAACCGAGGCGAGGGCTGATCTCCCCCCTTGCGGGGGAGATGTCCGGCAGGACAGAGGGGGGTGCTGTCCCGCCAGCGTCTCAACCGGCAGCCATTGCGTTCTCAGAAAGTGGCCGAAATGAAAGTGGGCAAGAAGGAACGCTGGCGTTCCTTCGCACCCCCTCTGTCCTGCCGGACATCTCCCCCGCAAGGGGGAGATTGGCTGTCGCTGCCGCCTTCGCCAATCTTACAACGGTGTCTCGCGCCACCCTCACCGTTTTACCTCCCACGTCGTCACGCGTTCGCCCGTGACAGGATCCTTGCCGTCTTTCAGCTGCACGCCTTGCGTCAGCAACTCGTCGCGGATGCGGTCGGCCTCGGCCCAGTTTTTCGCTGCGATCAGTTCCAAGCGCTTGGCGATCGCCTTGGCGATCGCTGCCTCGTCGACCTTGGCCGCGCCGATATCGAAGCCGAGGAACAACAGCGATGCCTTCAGCGATGCGGCCGCTTCGTTGCCCTCCGCGGCCTCACCGGCAAGCTGCGTGAGTTGCTGGAAGGCGGCGTAGGTGGCGAGGTCGTCCGACAGTGCCGCCACAATCTCCGCCGGGACTTGCCCTGCCGACGGCGCCAGGTCAGCCGCGCGTTTCCATTTGCGCAGCGTGTTCTCGGCTTCCTCCAGCTTGCGCACGGAGAAATCGATCGGCTCGCGGTAATGCGTCATCAGCATCGCCAGACGCAGCACCTCGCCCGGCCATTTGCGGCCGCCGAAGGTCTCGGTCTCCAGCAGTTCGGCGATCGCGTAGAAATTGCCGACGCTCTTCGACATTTTCTGACCCTCGACCTGCAGGAAGCCGTTGTGCATCCAGACATTGGCCATGACGTCGGTGCCGTGGGCGCAACGCGACTGGGCGATCTCGTTCTCATGGTGCGGGAAGATCAGGTCGAGGCCGCCGCCATGGATGTCGAAGACGTCGCCGAGATAGGCGGCCGACATGGCCGAGCACTCGATATGCCAACCGGGCCGGCCCCTGCCCCATGGGCTGTCCCAGCCGGGCTCCTCCGGTGACGACAATTTCCACAGCACGAAATCCCCCGGGCTCCTCTTGTGAGCGTCGACGGCAATTCGCGCACCGGCCTGCTGTTCGTCGAGATTGCGCTTCGACAGCTCGCCATAATCCGGCATCGAGGCGGTGTCGAACAGCACTTCGCCGGCGGCGACATAGGCGTGGCCGCGTTCGATCAAACGTTCGATGAGGGTGATCATGTCAACCTTGCCGTCGGCGCGGCGCGCGACGAACTCGGTGGCGCGTGGCTCGACCGTCGGCGACAAGCAGCCGAGTGCGGCGACATCCTTGTGGTACTGATCGGCGGTTTTT
Source organism: Mesorhizobium sp. C264A (assembly GCF_040324515.1). Classification (NCBI taxonomy): domain Bacteria; kingdom Pseudomonadati; phylum Pseudomonadota; class Alphaproteobacteria; order Hyphomicrobiales; family Phyllobacteriaceae; genus Mesorhizobium; species Mesorhizobium sp. C264A. Next base: position 3,060,733 of record NZ_JAMYVY010000001.1, read on the forward strand.
TCGGTGACGCGGCGGATCGCCTCGTTGAGCGTCAGGCTTCCCGACGCGATCTCGGCGCCGAAATCGCGCAGCGCGCGGGCGTTTATCTTGTCGTCGACATCTGTGATGTTGCGCACATACGTGACACCAGCCTCGCCATAGAGGTGACGCAGCAAACGGAACAGCACGTCGAAGACGATCGCCGGACGCGCATTGCCGATGTGGGCAAAGTCGTAGACGGTTGGGCCGCAGACATACATGCGCACATTCGACGGGTCGATCGGGAGGAACACGTCCTTCGTCCGCGTTAGCGTGTTGTAGAGGCTGAGACCCTTCGATGCGTCAGACATGCGTGCCCTTCCGGCCCGTTAAGTTCTGGATGGAGTCTAACCTGTGCCAAGGCACAAATCGGCTCCAGCCTGCTGGCCGGGGCGTTTGTCCACTCTGGGGAAAGATGAGGCGAAAACGTCCGGACCAGCGCGAAGCTAGCCAATAATGCAAATGCCACAAATGGCGGAAAACGTTTTCATCGGCGGCTTTATCGCCTTGGCCGGTGTTGCCGTCAAGTCGCAACTTCCGGCAAAAGCGTCGCTGGATCATAGGTCAGGAGCCGCTGAAACATTTTATTAAACATGTCGGCACAGTCATGAAACATTCGCCGGCTAGTCCACCATAGGTCACGATTCGGTCAGATTCGGCCGGCAAACGCAGACACGGAAATGTTACCAGGGAAGAGATCGATGTCACGAACCAAGCAGGAATCGAGCCGCGCCAAGCAACCGGCGCTCGCCAACCACTACCGTGCGATCGGCCCGGCCGCGATCGTCGCCGCCCTTCTCCATACCGCGAAGAATAAAAAGCCGGCGCCGAAAATCACTTCGCCCCGCGCTGCCTGAACAGGCATCGTGCCGCCGCCGCCAAGGCGTGCGCCGGAACGGAAGGCTGAGGCCCCATAGCGCGCCTGAAAACAACAGCTCTTCCTATTGAGCAGGTTCTTCCCGAAGACCGGACATGGCTTCTTGGGAGCGCGCTCTAAAACAGCGTCATCTGACTGTCGTCCGCGCCGGGCTTCTGGCGCCTGACCTTGCCGGGCTCGACGATGCCCATGTCCTGTATCTCCGGCCCGATGTTGGCGACCTTGTTGACGAGGTCGGAGACCGGAATTGCCTCGAAGAAATCGGGCAGCGCGGGCTTGAGCAGGTCGGCCACATCGCGCGGTTCGAGCGTGCGGCAGTCCAGCCAGCGGGCAAAATCTTCAGGCGCGATCACCACCGGCATCCGGTCATGGATATGGGCGATGCCGGCATTGGCGTTGACGGTAAGAATAGCGCCGGTGTCCATTTCCGAACCGCCCGGTTCGGCATAGGTTTCGATCAGCCCGGCAAAGGCGATCAACCCGCCATGCCTCGGCCGTATCCAGTAGGGCTGGCCCTTCTTGCCGCTCCCGGATTGCTGCCACTCATAGAAGCCGGAGGCCGGCACCAAGGCACGGCGATGGCGCATGGCGGCTTTGAACGAGGCTTTTTCAATAGCGCCTTCCGAACGCGCGTTGATGAGCAGCGGAAATTCCCTGGTGTCCTTGACCCAGGTGGGGATCAGTCCCCAGCGCACCAGCATCGCCTGGCGATCCGGGAAATTCGAGCCCGGCATGCGCGGCGGCCCCGACAGCGCCATCAGCACCGGCTGCGTCGGCGCGATGTTGTAGCGGGCCGGAAAATCCTCCAGCTCCGCCAGGCCGAGCAAGGCGGCGGTCTGGTCCGGCGTGGCCGTCAGGGCAAAGCGTCCGCACATTGGCAAGCTCGATGAATTGATCCGATCGCGAACGTGGCGATGGAACCGGCGCTGCGCAACCGCTAAAGCTGCTCGCTGCCAGCCGGTCCACAAGGGTTTGGCCTCACATAGGCGAAAACGAGATCGATGAACGAGCAGCGCAAGACACTTCCCGCAGTCTCGGTCGCCGTCGTGCGCGGCAGGACGGTGCTGCTGGTCAAACGGGCGCGGCCGCCGTCGCAGGGGCTTTATGCCTTTCCCGGCGGCAAGGTCGAGCCCGGCGAGACGCTGCAAGAAGCAGCAGTGCGCGAATTGCTGGAGGAAACCGGGCTGCGGGCGCAGGACTATCGTCCGCTTCGCGACATCCACATCGACGGCAGCGGCGAGAATCACCCGGTCGACTATCTGCTGACCGTGTTCGGCGCCGTTTATGCCGGCGGCGAAGCGACGGCCAGCGACGATGCCGAGACCGCCGCCTTCTATAGTCTTGATGAAATGGCGACGCTGCCGCTCGCGGGTGACGTCATGGAGGTGGCTGAAGAGCTTTTGGCCTGAAGCAGGCCCATATCTGCCGCTCCGAGAATCGCCTTGCAGGCGACAAAATGTTTCGTCAGATAGACTTATGACCCGCACCTCGCTGTTCCTTGCCGCATGCATCGCCACCGCCACGGCTTTTGCCGTGCAGCCGGCGCTGGCCGCCGAGTCGCCGTTCGAGCCCGGGCTGATGCGACTGGCCGAGGTGCTGGGGTCGCTGCATTTCCTGCGCAATCTGTGCGGCGAAAAGGGCGACCAGTGGCGCACCGAGATGGAAAAGCTGATCGATTCGGAAAATCCCGATCCGGAGCGGCGTGCCCGCTTCATCGCCAGCTTCAACCGCGGTTACCGTTCCTTCGGCGGCACCTATACCCAATGCACGCCGTCAGCGACCGAAGCCATCAGCCGCTACATGAAGGAAGGCGAGACGCTGTCGCGCGACATCGCCTCGCGTTACGGCAACTGACGAGCGCCAGACGGCGTTTAGCGAACGCCTTTTCGAGCACCCGCCTTGTATCCACGGCACGTTGATGCAATCTTGGTGTTGCACTTGCGCAACAGTATTAACGAAACGTTAGCGCGCGAATGCGGAATTAACTCAAACTGAAGGTTTTCATCCCGCTCACCGGTCTAATCGGCTAAGTTTGAATCGGACCGAACGCAGGCGACGAAGTTTGTAAAGACGATCAAAAAAATGTCGTATTTACAGATACTTACTTAGCCTGCGTGAGATAGGGGCAGCCCAAGCCGGATCCGACCCGTCGGACCGCCGCTTGAAAAGGTGGACATCGCAAATGGAACATGGCGTCAACGACATCGACGCGCTGGTCAGGGAAGAAAAGCGCCTGACCGCGGTGGAAAGCCATAGCGAGGCCTGGGCGGAAGGTCTGTCGGCCGGCATAGAACCTGAAATCATCGCCGAGGCAGCGCTTGAAACCGCGTTCGGCGAGATGCTGCGAGCCAATGGCGAAACCTCGGCCCTTGCCCTGCTCGATCGCATGCGTGAAAAGGTGATCGCCGGCGCCTTCGAGCCGGAGCGGTTTCGGCACTAGGCGTCGCGCGTCTCAGAGGGTGCATCGCCAGCTTACCGGTTCTTTGACGACGGCGCGCCGTTTGGGCATCATGCCTGAACAGCCTAGGCCCAAGGAGAGGCAAGCGGTGAATTTTTCGATGTCAGGCCGGCCTCGCGGCGTGGTCCTCAGCATCTGGCTTGCTGCCTCTTGCGCCGCGGTTCCGCTGGCGCTTGTCCTGACCAGCAACCCTGCCTATGCGCTGAGCGAGATCAAGCGCGAGGAGCTTCCAGCTCCTGCCGGGCCACCAGCCAATGGTGAGACGGCGCCGTCTGAAAATTCAGTGCCAATGCCCGATCTGCCCGGCACGGCGCCACCGGCCGCCAGCCAGCCGAAATCGCCCACGGAGCCCGGACAAAGCCAACCGGAAGCCCCCGCCAACGATGGCGGCGTGGCCAACCCGCGTGCCGATCCAGAAGCGCCGGTGCCCGAAGTCGTCTATGACCTTTCCAAATTGCCCGAGCCCGTCAGGCGCATGCGCGATCTGATGGTCGAGGCCTGCGTCAGCGGCGACATCGAGAAGCTGCGGCCGCTGATCGGCAAGGGCGACACCATGACCCAATTGTCGCTGGGCGAAATCGAGGGCGACCCGATCGCCTTCCTGAAAGGGCTATCGGGCGACAAGGAAGGTCAGGAAATCCTCGCCATCCTGGAAGAGGTGCTCAATGCCGGCTATGTCCATGTAGACGTCGGCACACCGCAGGAACTCTATGTCTGGCCGTATTTCTTCGCCCTGCCGCTGGACAAGCTCAACGCCAGGCAGCGGGTCGAACTGTTCAAGATCGTCACCGCCGGCGACTATGACGACATGAAGCAGTTCGGAGCCTACATCTTCTACCGCGTCGGCATTACGCCCACCGGGCAGTGGACGTTTTTCGTCGCCGGGGATTGAACGGCCGGCGAATAGCTGTCTCTCCTGCGCGGTTGAGGCGCTTATTTACAACTGTATTCCCAAGTGAAAATTTGAGGATGCTCAGCGTCGGGATCCTCGTCTTGTTCAGGATCCCTGCTTACGGCTATACTCCCCAGGGCGCTGACGCCATTTTGGCAACTACCCTTGATCAATCTCGCCACCATTCCAAAAACTTGCAGATGCCGATCTCGGAACGACATCTCCGCCAGCGGCCCATCATAATTCCCCCCAATAAACGAGAATTAGAGTCTGTCTTGCCGGATGCTTTCCAGAGTAATTCCAGGAAAAGTGTGAAACGGCTTTCCGTCCGAATTGCGTCCAAACAAAGAGAGTGACGGATTTGGCAGAACAATGCACCGCTTTGGTTAGTAAATACGCCGCGGTATTGGCCTGTCCCGCCTGGCGGTCGAACGGGGATCCGTAGCCGAGGACACGTATGGTGGTTCGTTATCCGGCCGCCTAAGCCGGCAGCGCCTCGGAAAACTCCACCGGCCTGCCCTGTCCTGGCGTGACGATCTCGCCTTCCCACATCACGCGACGACCGCGCACGATGGTGCCGACCGGCCAGCCGGTGACTTCCTTGCCGTCATAGGGCGTCCAGCCGGCCTTGGAGCCGGCCTGCGCATTGGTGATGGTCTCGCGGCACTTCATGTCGACAACGGTGAAATCGGCGTCATAGCCTGCGGCGATACGGCCTTTCCGGGCCATGCCGAAGATGCGCTGCGGGCCGTGGCTGGAGAGGTCGACGAAGCGCTGCAGGGTCAGCAGGCCTGAATTGACGTGGTCGAGCATGATCGGCACCAGCGTCTGCACCCCGGTCATGCCAGACGGTGAGGCCGGATAGGGCTTTGCCTTTTCGGCCAGCGTGTGGGGGGCGTGGTCGGAGCCGAGCACATCGACAATGCCTTGCGCAATGCCGTGCCAGACGCCGTCGCGATGGCGGGCCGCGCGAACTGGCGGATTCATCTGGATCAGCGTGCCCAGCCGCGCATAGTCGTCGGCGGTGAGCGTCAAATGGTGCGGCGTCGCCTCGCAGGTGGCGACATCCTTGTGCTGTTCGAGGAACACGATCTCTTCGGCAGTGGAGATGTGCAGGACATGGATGCGGGCGCGGGTGCTGCGCGCGATGCGCACCAGCCGCTCGGTGCAGCGCAAGGCCGCGATCTCGTCGCGCCAGACGGGGTGTGAGGACGGGTCGCCCTCGACGCGCAAGCCGAGGCGCTCGCGCAGCCGGAACTCGTCCTCCGAGTGAAAGGCGGCGCGGCGGCGGGTGTTGCGCAGGATCGATGCGACACCCTCGTCGTCCTCGACTAGCAGGTCGCCGGTGGACGAGCCCATGAACACCTTTATCCCGGCAGCACCCGGCAGCCGCTCGAGCTCACCGACATCATTGGCATTCTCGCGTGTGCCGCCAACCCAGAAGGCGAAGTCGCAATGCATCCGGCTGGTGGCGCGGCGCACCTTGTCGGCAAGCGCCGCCTCGCTGGTGGTCAGCGGATTGGTGTTGGGCATTTCGAAGACGGCGGTGACCCCGCCCAGAACAGCGGCGCGCGATCCACTCTCGAGATCTTCCTTGTGCTCCAGCCCCGGCTCGCGAAAATGCACCTGGCTGTCAACGACGCCGGGCAGGACGTGCAGCCCGCGACAGTCGATCGCTTCGCCGGCCGAAGCTTGGCGAAGATCGCCCATTGCGACGATGCGACCACCCTTGACGCCGACATCGCGCGCGCCCTCGCCATCATGGTTGACCACCGTGCCGCCTGTCAGGATGAGGTCGTAGATGGTGGCCATAGGCGTTCGGTCTCTTGCGGGGGGAGTATCGTCGGCTTACGTAAAGGCCGACCGTTTTGCAAGATCAGGTTCTTTGCCGCCCATGCCTTTTGCCCTGCTCAAAGACCGCGCTCTCATTTCTGTGTCAGGCCCGGATGCCGAGCATTTTTTGCAGAACATCCTCACCACCGACCTCGACACGCTGGGCGCCGGTGCGGCAAAACCCGGTGCGCTGCTTTCGCCGCAAGGCAAGATCCTGTTTGATTTCCTGATCTCGCGTAGCGGCGAGGACGGATTCCGGCTGGATTGCCGTGCCGACGTCGCAGACGACTTCCTGCGCCGGCTGATGCTTTACAAGCTGCGCGCCAAGGCCGAGATCGCGAAGCAGGATCAAGTGCTTGTGACGGTTGCGTGGGGCGATGATTCAAGCGCCTCACCTTCTGATTCAACGACACTTGCCGATGCCCGCTTCCGCGATGTGGTTGTGAGCCGTTCCTATGGCGGCGCATCCGTAGGTGGCGATCCGGCTGCATGGCAGACGCTCCGCATCGCCAATGGCATTGCCGAAAGCGGTCCCGATTATCAGCTCGGCGATGCCTTCCCTCACGACGTGCTGCTCGACGAGACCGGCGGCGTCGGCTTCAAGAAAGGCTGCTATGTCGGCCAGGAAGTGGTCTCGCGCATGCAGCATCGCGGCACCGCCAGGCGGCGCGTGCTGATCGTTTCGGCCGACCATGCCTTGCCCGCGCCGGGCTCGGAGCTGACGGTTGCGGGGCGGCCGGTCGGCACGCTCGGTTCCAGCGCGGGCACGGCCGGACTCGCCATTGCCCGCATCGACCGGGTCAAGGCGGCGCTCGACGCTGGCCAGCCGGTACTGGCCGGTGATGTCACCGTCTCGCTCGCCATCCCGTCCTGGGCGAAGTTCAGCTTTCCCAGGGAAGCCATCGGCGCGGAGGACGCCTGATGGCTGCCGATCGCGTCGGAGCGCCACCGCGCGCGTGGCAGCGCATGCTGTCGGGGCGGCGGCTCGACCTGCTAGATCCCTCGCCGCTCGACATCGAAATCTCCGACATCGCCCACGGGCTTGCCCGCGTCGCCCGCTGGAACGGGCAGACCCGCGGCGATCACGCCTTTTCGGTCGCCCAGCATTCGCTGCTGGTCGAGGCGCTGTTCAGCGAGTTGCAGCCGGACGCCTCGGCCAATGCTCAGTTGGCAGCACTGCTGCATGACGCGCCGGAATATGTCATCGGCGACATGATCTCGCCGTTCAAATCGGTAATGGGCGGCTCCTACAAGGAGTGTGAGCTGCGTCTCCAGCGCGCCATCCATCAGCGCTTTTCGCTGCCGCCCGAACTCGGCGTCGGCTTGCGCAAGGAGATCAAGCGCGCCGACCAGATCGCCGCCTATTACGAGGCGACGCTGCTTGCCGGTTTCTCGACCGCGGAAGCAACCGAGTTCTTCGGCCGGCCGCGCGGGTTCAATGCCGACCGCTTCGACTTTAAGCCGCACTCGGTGACCTCGGCGCAAGCTGCCTTCCTCAAACGCTACGCAACGCTTGAAAAGCAACGCCAGGCAACGGTTGCCGTGCATTCGGCGCAGTGAACATACGCTAAATTAACCAGCGGTAACCACAGTACCGGGTTTCGATCACGGTCAGCAGGCACGCCTCATGTCCGTTGCGCACGTCAAGGGTGGTTCGCCCGTCCGCAGACGGGGAGCCGGAGGCGTCGCCGCGCCACGGCAGATCGCCGACGAACTGCGCCACCAGAACGAGCGCTTTTCGGCGGCCGTCGAGAATATGTCGCACGGGCTGTGCATGTTCGACGCCGACGAGCGGATGATCATCTGCAACGGCAACTATATCAGCATCTTCTCCCTCGACGCGAAGATCGTGCGGCCCGGCATCGCGTTCCTGGACATTCTAAAGCACAGCGTCGACATCGGTGTCGCCTCACAGAGCGCCGAAGACCTGTATGCCATCCGCAAGCCCTATATCGAGCGCGCGCAAGCCTCGACCTACGAGGAAATACTGTCGGACGGACGTATCGTTTCCATCACGCACCGGCCGCTGGCCTCAGGCGGCTGGGTGTCGATCTATGAGGACATTACGGAGCAAAGGCGGGCCGAGCAGGAACTGAAGGAGCAGCACCGCCGCTTCGATGCGGCGCTCGCCAACATGTCGCAAGGCCTGTTGATGTACGACGCCGAAGGCACGCTGATCGTGCGCAACCAGCGCTTCCTCGACCTCTACAAGGTCACGCCTGACGACTTCCCGCTCGGCATGAGCCAGCGCGCCCTGCTCGAACAGATGGTGCGACTGCGCATCTATCCGTCGATGGACATTGACGGCGAGATCGCCAACACCAGAGCCAGCCTGCAGGCCGGTGAGGAGCGTTCGACAGACCGCAGCCTTGCCGATGGCCGAACGCTGCTGGTTGCGCGCCGGCCGCTTGCCGGTGGCGGCTGGGTGGCGACCTTCGAAGACATCACCGAGCGCCGGCGCGCCGAAGAGCGCATGAGCCACCTTGCACATTACGACACGCTGACCGACCTGCCCAACCGCTCGATGTTTCGCGAACGGCTCGACCAGGCGATGGCCGGCGATACACCGCTGGCGATCTTCTCGCTCGACCTCGATCGTTTCAAGGCCGTCAACGACACCTGGGGACACCCTGCCGGCGACTGGCTGCTGAAATGCGTGGCTGAGCGGTTGCGGCACAGCCTGCGCAGCGACACCGATATGGTCGCCCGCCTCGGTGGCGACGAGTTCGCCATCCTGCAGTTCAATCCCAAAGGCTCCACCGATGCGGAACAACTGGCAAAACGCATCGTCGCTGTCGTCAGCCAGCCGTTTCGCGACAAGGGCCGCGAGATGCATGTCGGCATCAGCCTTGGCATCGCGCTGTATCCCGGTGACGGCAAGGACGCCGACACGCTTTTGAAGAACGCCGACATGGCGCTTTACAGCGGCAAGAGCGAAGGCCGCAACGTTTACCGCTTTTTCGAGCCCGGCATGGATGCCTTGGTGCGGGCGCGCCTGGCGCTCGAAACCGATCTCGAGACGGCACTGAAGCGGCGGGAGTTCGTGCTGGAGTTCCAGCCGATCACCAACGTCGCGTCGGGCAAGATCGTCGGCGCCGAAGCGTTGATGCGGTGGAATTCACCGACGCGCGGCCTGGTGGCGCCCGACGATTTCATCGCAGCCGCCGAAGACAGCGGGCTGATCGTTCCGCTGGGCGAATGGGCGCTGAAACAGGCCTGCAGCGTGGCCGCCGGCTGGCCGCCTGGAATGCGCATCGCCGTCAATGTCTCGGCAGTGCAGATCAGAAGCGCCGACTTTGCCCGCAGCGTGATTTCGGCGCTGGCCGTTTCCGGCGTGCCGGCCAGCCGGCTCGAACTGGAAATCACCGAGACCGTGCTGATGGATGAGAGCGAGACGGTGCTGAAGACGCTGAGGCAGCTGCGCGAACTCGGTATCCGCATCGCGCTCGACGATTTCGGCACCGGCTATTCGTCGCTCGGCTATCTCAGGCGTTTTCCCGTCGACAAGATCAAGATCGACCGCTCCTTCATCCACGATATCGACAACAAGGACACGGCGGCGATCGTGCGCACGATCATCGGGCTTGGTGCCGAACTTGGCATCACCGTCACCGCCGAAGGCGTCGAGACCGAAGCGCAGCTCGACGTATTGCGCAAGGCTGGCTGCGTCGAGGTGCAGGGCTTTCTGATCGGCATGCCGTCAAAGGCCGCCGACATGGCTCGACTTCTCAAGACGAGGGCAGCGTCCCGGCGCGCCTGAACATCCCCGGCGTCATTCCATGCGCGGCGCGGAAGGTGCGCGAGAGATGGCTTTGGTCGGAGAAGCCGGCCGCAAAGGCGGCACCGGCGAGATCTGAACCTTGCCGGATCAGCAGATCGGCACGGCGCAGCCTGCGGTCACGGATGAAGGCAGCAGGGGTGAGACCCAGCACTTTCCTGAAATCGCGGATAACTTGAAAGCGCGTCACGCCTGCGGCTTCAGCGAGCCGCTGCAAATCGAGGTCCGAGTTCAGATGGTCTTCGATGACCTGTTCATAGACCCGGAGCCGGCTTTTCGATCCGAAGCTTTCGACCGCCTCGCGCCGCCGGCCGCCCCAATCGCCATGGCGCAGGATGAGCTTGCGCAAGGCGATCAGCATGGATGTTTCGGCGCTCGTGGCATCACCCGATGTCGAAGCCAAGTGCGCGACGCCTACTGCCTGGACGAGATCGGCATCATCGACGATCGCTTGCGAAAACAACGGCGGGCGATCCTGCCCGAGTTCGTCCGCGATCGCACCCATGAGCGAGGCCGACGGATAGAAGGTGCGGTAAGCCCAACCCTGGTCGGCACCCGCCTCGCCGTCATGCCATATCTCCGGATTGACGAGCAGAACCGTGCCCGACCGCGCGAGGACAGTCTCGTTGCCGATGCGGACCCGCTCGCACCCTTGCGTGATCAGGGCGACGACATAGGTCGGGTGCGTGTGCAGTTGGTAGCGATGCCGCGTGAAGCGCGCCTTGAGCATGCCAAGATCGCGAAAGCGCGGATGACGCCAGAACTGCGTCGTCTCCTGAGGCTGTTGAATTCCAGACACGGTCAATCCTGTTCAAGACGCTGCCGGCCCAAAACCTTTACGTGCTGGCATCGACAAGGCCGAATTTAGGATAGCCGGCAAGGAGAGCGCAATGCTGCACAACGACCCCATCGCCGCCCTCACCCCGCAGGTGGTGGAATGGCGGCATCACATCCACGCCAACCCCGAACTCGGTTTCCAAGAGTATGAGACCGTGCGCTTCGTCGCCGACAAGCTGCGCACCTTCGGGCTCGACGAGGTTCATGAAGGCATAGGCGGCACCGGCGTGGTTGGCGTCCTCAGAGGACGGCCAGGCGTGCGCGCCATCGGGCTTCGGGCCGAACTCGATGCCTTGCCCGTGCTGGAGAAGACAGGATTGCCATATGCGTCGAAGAAAGACGGCGTGATGCATGCCTGCGGCCACGACGGGCACATCGCGATGCTGCTCGGCGCCGCCAAGCTGCTCGCCGACAACAGAGCCTTCGACGGCACCGTCTGTTTCATCTTCCAGCCGGCGGAAGAAAATGAAGGCGGCGCCATGCGGATGATCAAGGACGGACTGTTCGAGCGCTTCCCCGTGGAAGCGGTCTACGCCGTCCACAACTGGCCGGGGCTGCCGCTCGGAAAGATCGCGGCCCGTGCCGGGTCGATGATGGCGGCCGTCGACACTTTCGAACTGAACTTTGAGGGGACCGGCGCGCATGCCGCCATGCCGCAGCTAGGCGACGATCCCGTGCTCGCGGCCGGCGCCTTCGTTCAAGCCGTGCAGCGCATCGTCAGCCGTTCGGTCGACCCGCAAATGGCGCTGGTCGTTTCGATCACCCAGATCCATGGCGGCAATGTCGGCAACATCGTGCCGGGCAAGGTCTGGCTCCAGGGAACCTGCCGCTTCTTCGAGCCCGCTTTGTCGGACCATTGCGAAAGGCTGATCGGCGACATCGCGCAAGGCATTGCCTCGGCGCATGCCCTCACCGCCAAGCTCGCCTACAAGAAAGGCTATCCGCCGCTGGTCAACACGTCGGCTGCCACTGACCGGGCCGTCCAGGCGGCAACCGCGGTTGTCGGCCGCGAGCAGGTCGAGACCGCATTCAACCCGAGCCTCGGCTGCGAGGATTTTGCCTACATGGTCCGCGAAGCCGGCGGCTGCTATGCCTGGGTCGGAGCAGGAGCGGTCAGACCGGGCGAAGGGCTGCACGGCGATCGCTATGTCTTCAACGACGCCATCGTCCCCACCGTGCTCCGCTATTTCGTCACGCTCGTTGAGCAGACGCTACGCTGACGGCCGAGCGCCTCAGCGCAAGGTCTCGACGTATTTCTCGTGGAAGCTGACATAGCCGGGTTCGACGACTTTGAGATGGCGCTCGATCAGCTGGTGGAAGGCCGGCAGCTGATGGAAGGGCACGCCGGGATAGGCGTGGTGCTCGGCGTGATACGGCATGTTCCAGGCGACTTTGCGCACCAGCCAGTTGGTCAGCGTGGTGCGGGTGTTTTCCAGCATGTTGGCGACAAGCGGGCAGCGGCCATGCTCGGCCAGCAGATAGAGCCTGAGGAAGGGCTGGCCGAGCAGCGCCGGCACGATCCAGACATAGAGCAGTACACTTGCCTCGAACCACAGGGCTAGCGCGGCGACCACGACATAGAAAGCGATCATGGCGCGGGCTTCAGTGCGCACCTTGGGCAGGCCTTTCGGCGGCACGTAGCTGTCGTGGCAGCCGCCAATCGCGTTGGTGTAGAGTGTCTGCAAATGCCCCCACCACACCGGCAGGCCCGAGACGTGGACGATGTATTGCCGCATCGTCTCCGGTTTCGGGAAGGCGAGTTCCGGATCGGTCTCGGGATCCTGGGTGAAACGGTGATGGGCGAAGTGGAAATAGCGAAACCAGTCGGCGGGCAGCGCGATCGCCAGGCTGCAGACCCTTGCGGCGGCATCGTTGAGCCACTGCGTCTCGAACGCCGTCCTGTGCACCGTCTCATGCAGCAGCGTGAACAGGAAGACGATAAGAATGCCTTGCGGCAACATCAACAGCGGCCAGTACGACACCTTGGCCGCAATCAGCCCGCCGATAGCCACAATCGCGCCGAGATGGAAGGCGAGTTGGACCAGACCCGGCCCGTCCGACTTGCCGGTCAGGCGGCTGCGCTGCTCATTGGTCAGGAACGCGATGACGTCGCGATGGTCTCTGGGTTCAAACTGGGCCGATACGGTCATGGCGCCAAGCTACTCGAATAAGAAAGCTTTCGAAAGACGAGGATTTCTGCGACACAGATAAGCTGACCTTACCTATCGGATCACCCAATGACCGCGCTTCCTTCCCTGAGAGGACTTCAAGCCTTCGAGGCGGCGGCGCGCTCGGGGAGTTTCGCCGCAGCGGCGGATGAGCTCTCGATCTCGGCGGCTGCGGTCAGCCAGCTCATTCGCACCGTCGAGGAGCAGATGGGTCGAAAACTGTTCCATCGCGTCAACCGCCGCGTGGTGCTGACGGAAGCCGGCGTCGAGATGCTGCCCCGGCTGACCCTGGCTTTTCGGGAGATCGGCAGCATCGCGCGTGGCAGCGATGCCTTCCGCCCGCGGCTTGTCGTATCGGTGCCGCCGTCCATGGCGATGGGCTGGCTTTCCGAACGCCTCGCCGGCTTTGTCGCCAGCCACGGCACCGTCGACATATCCCTGCGCGGCGATGACGATCCGGTGCCGTTCGACCGCGAACTGATCGACATCCGGCTGTCCTTCGGCCCGCACTATCGTGAACACCCGAGCGAGGAGATCGTCAGGGACGCCGTCTACCCCGTCTGCGCGCCAGAACTCACCGCCAAAACCGACAGCCTCGCCGGCCTGCCACTGATTCACACCGACTGGGGACCGACCGGCGCGTCGTTTCCGTCTTGGCGCACCTGGTTCGAGGCGGCGGGCATAGAGCCCGGCCGCGCAGTGCAGCGCGGACTGTCGGCGAACTCGTCGCGGGCAGCGCTCGACCTAGCCATTTCAGGGCTGGGCGTTGCGCTGGCGCAAGGAATCTATTGCGCCGGGGCGCTGGAAGACGGCCGGCTGGTTAGGCCGAACGCCCTGTCGATCGCGCTGCGCCAATCCTACTGCCTGACGATCCCGGACCGCAGCGCACAGCGCGACATGGTGGCGGCGTTTCGCGCCTGGTTGATCGAGAAATGCCGGCAGTCGGTGGGGTCGCCGGTGCTCCTATGATGGTCAGCAGCGTCAGAGATGCGCAGCCAGCGCCACTGTCATGTCCTTGTTCGTCGCCACGGGAATGATCTCGAACTCCACCAGGTCAGACCATTCGATGACCCAGCGCTGCAGCAGCGTGGCGTCATCGGCCTCGACCAGCAGGAAGCAGCGGCTCATATCAGCCGCGATCCAGGAGTGATGCACGACAAGCGCGTCCGGCTTCAATCTGCCGCGCTCGCCGAAACGACGGTAGATCTCCTTGCGGTCGCAGCCGGTGAAATCCTCGATGACGATGAACTGCATTTTTCCCCCTCGGTTGAATTGCCGCCCGGGACGGCAAACTAACGCCCGGGACGGTCCAGCCGCTCCAGGAACCATTGCGTCAGCCGCACCCAGACTTCGTCCTTTTCGCCGGAATCCTCCCAGCCATGGTCGAGGTTCGGGTTGTCGTTGACCTCGATGACGAAGACGCCATCCTTGGTTTCCTTGAGATCGACGCCGTAAAGCCCGTCGCCGATGCAGCGCGCCGCCTTCACCGCGGTGTCGACGACATGCGGCGGCGTCTCTTTCAGCGTGAAGGTCTTGATGCCGCCCTGGTCGGGCTTGCCGCTGGCCTTGTGGTTGACGATCTGCCAGTGTTTTTTCGCCATCAGATAATGCACGGCAAACAGCGGCTGCCCGCCGAGCACGCCGACGCGCCAGTCATATTCGGTCGGGATGAATTTCTGCGCGATCAGGAGATCGGAATCCTCCAGCCACTCGGTGGCGAGCGTCTTCAGTTCTTCGAAGTTGCCGCATTTCTTGACGCCGCGCGAGAACGATGAATCCGGGATCTTCAGCACCAGCGGAAAGCCCAGCGTCTGCGCCGCCAGTTCGAGGTCCGAGGTGCCGGCTATCATCACCGTCGGCGGCACCGGCACCTTGTTGTAGGCCATCAGTTCGTTGAGATAGACCTTGTTGGTGCAGCGGATCATCGACAGCGGGTCGTCTATCACCGGCATGCCTTCCTGCTGGGCGCGGCGCGCGAAGCGGTAGGTGTGGTTTGAGATCGAGGTGGTCTCGCGGATGAACAGCGCGTCGTAATTGGCGAGCTTGGCCAGGTCCTTCCTGGTGATCGGCTCGATTTCGACGCCCATCTTTTCGGCGATCTTGGCCCAGTAACGCAGCGAGGAAATCTCCGACGGCGGCAGTTCCTCATGCGGATCGACCAGCGTGGCGAAGGTGTAGCGTGCCGGCGTGCGGCCCTTGGTGTCGCGCCACTCGCGGTTGGTGTACGTCTCGAGCGCCTGCACGAAGAGGGCTTCTTCCTCCTCGGCCATCCTGGCCAGCGGCAGGAAGCCGATCTTGCGGATCGAAGCCCATTCGGCGCTGTCCTTGATGTGAACCTCAAGCGCCGGAGCGCGGAACCAGTCGAACAACAGCTTGGCGAAGCGGTCCCAGACCTTCGACGGTCCGATGCCGAAGAAGATGCAGATTTTTTGCGGGAATACGCCACCGAGATCCTTGCGACATTTGTTGAGCGCCAGCTCCAGTTCCGGCAGCGCGTGCTCGTAGAGCTTGCGCTCGGACAGGTCGATCATCGTCTCGACCGTCGGGATGACCTTGTGGCCGCGCGAACCGGCGAGCAGAGAGGCATAATAGCCGCGGCTCTGGTAGGCGTAATTGTTCGACAAGTTGATGACCTTCGGCTGCTGGCCGCGAAACAGCGCCGGATGCGCAAGATAGTCACGGTTGGTGATGATCTTGTGCGGCGTCGCCGCCGGGTCGAGATCGTTCTGACGGCCGGTGAGGATGACCCAGGTCATTGTTATCAGCGTTTCCCAAGAGTGATGGCAGCACGCAGTCCGTCGCGGCCGAATTGCGCCATGTTCATGAAGATGCCGTGCGGCACGGGAATGTTGGCGGCATCGAGGATGGTCTCCTGTCTTTCGTCCTCGACCCAGGGATCGTGGATCAGGATGTGGTCGCCATCGTCGCCGATAGCCAGCACCCAATGCGGCACCTTCTTGCCGAACATCAGGAAGCCGCTGATCAGCACCAGCACCAGTTTTCCCTGAGCCAGGGCGCCGCGGATATCATCGATGGTGAACGGACGGTAATTCACCGGGATGCCGTAAAGTTCCGCGCGGCGGCGAAAGTCCACCTGGGCAAGTTCCATCACCCGGCGCTTGTCGTCGCTGCGCACCGATTGCAAGAACAGCGCGCCATAGAAGGACACGAAGATTTCCGCCGCAAGCCCGCTTTCGTAGCCGGAAACCGCAAGGCCGAAGGGCTCGCAGCCGCCCGGGCCGGACATCATGAACACGGTCGTTGCCTCGCGCCATAGGCGGATTTCCATGACCGGATCGGGCACGAAGCCGGAATCGAAATTGGCCATCGCCATCATCAGGCAGCATGGACCGCAGGTGAACTCGCAGGTCTGCTGGTAGAACGGGACTTTGGTGGCGACCGGAATATCGCCGCGCAAGGTCTTTTCGTAGCGCAGCGCGGTGGCGCCATCCTCGTAATAGTGAGGCTCGCGACCGATCTTGCGGTAGCCGCTCTGCTCATAGATGCCAATGGCGCGAAGATTGTCCTCGCGCACTTCGAGACGCAACATCATGCGGTCGTGCTCGAAGGCAGCTTCTTCGGCCGCTGCAAGCAGCATGCGGCCAATGCCGCGGCCGCTGAAAAACGGGCTGGTGGCAAGCGAATAGAGCCGGGCGACGCCGCTGCCCTTGCGAAACAGCACGATGGCGTAGCCGGCGACACGACCATCGCTTTCGGCGACCAGCATCTCGGCTGTCTCGCGTTCGATCAACAAGCGGAAGGAGCGCCGGGAAATGCGGTCACTGGAAAAGACCGCCTTCTCGATGGCGGCGAGGTCATCGACGTCGGACGCGCGGGCCTTGCGAATCTCGGCAGGCATGCGGGTTTGGAAAACCTCGATTGGGTGGAGGAAAAGACCGCAGTCAAAAACGTCGCAAACATCAGCCGAAACGCCGATATCAGCCAAGCGCTATCGCACCTTGAATAGGGCCGAATTGTGACAGTTCCACCGCGAGTGGCGGGCGGTGACGGCGGCACCGCCAGGTGCGGCGCCGCCTCGGCGCATGACGCCAAAACGGAATGTGCTCAACTGGCGATACCGGCCAGAAGCTGACCGTAGGCGCGCTTGGCGACCGCGGCCAGTTGCTCTCGCGGCAGGGAGCCGACGACGGCGCAGGCATAGCCCTTGTCCAGCCAGTAGACCGCCTCGGGGCCGTCGGCCTCGGCCATGTAGGTGCCCTTGGACTTGGCTGAGGAATCAGCGGTAACGAACAAGGAGATGCGCTGACCCTTGGCGTCCTCGTAAAGCAGCATCGCTGCCTTGCCCTGGCCGGCGGGCAGCAGCCGGCCGCCAACCAGCTGGAAGCCATCCGCAACCAGATCCGGCGCCACCAGTTTCAGGCCGACGCGGTTGGACAGCCAGGTCTGCAGGTGATCCTTGTCGCTTGCCGGCACTTCCACCGCATGGCGCTGTTCGGCGGCATAGATGACATGGGCGGCGATAGCCTCTTCGGCCAGTTGGTCATCGGCGCCATCTTCCCTGCCGATGCCGTCGATGCCGGCAAAATAGCCGCCAAGACCGCCGATGACGAGCACTGCGGCCGCCGCGGCCGCAAGCCACCAGCGCGACTGCCGCGCCGCCGCCTTGGTCGCGCCTTCACCGCTAACGATCTGCTTGAACAGCACCGGCACGGGCTCGTCGAGCACACCGGCAAAGGCGGCGCGCAACGCGGTGCGGTCGGCGGTGTAGCGGGCGCTTTTGGCCTTCATTTCGGGATTGGCGTCGATCCAGGCGTCGTAGGCGGCGCGCTCGTCGCCCGGCAGCTCGCCGTCGAGAGCCATGTGGATATCACGTTCGGAAAAATCGCGGCGGGTCATTTCTCGACGATCCTTATCGAGCGGCGGCGCGCCGTGTCATCGAGCAGGCTGCGCAGCTCCTCGCGTCCGCGCGCTATGCGCGACATCAGCGTGCCGGCGGGCACGCCGAGAATGTTGGCGGCTTCGGCATAGGAAAACCCTTCGATGGCGACCATGACGAGGGCGGCGCGGCGGTCGGGGCTGATCGCCTGCAATGCGTCGATGATCTCGCGCGACGCGGCGTTCTCCGCCTGCTCGGCGGGGACTGCCTGCGCCTCGTTTGCGTCAAGCGGTAGGATCGTCGCCTCACCGCGCCGGTTCACCTTGCGCATCTGATCGATGAACAAATGATGCATGATCGTAAACAGCCACCTCCGGGGGCTTTCTCCCGTCTGCCAGCTTTCAAGCCGCAAGAGCGCTCGTTCGAGGCAATCCTGGACGAGATCGTCAGCGGATTCGCGGTCGCGCAGAAGCGAGCGTGCGTAGCGGCGCAGGCGCGGTATTTCGCCAAGGATTGCTGCCTTCTTTTCGTCCATGACCGCTGGTTCTGAGGTCGCCCTTGTTTAACCCGATTGAACGCGCCTTCCCGGCGCGGCGCAAGCGGCCAGCGCGAAGCGGTCTGCCGCCCCGGTCACCCAAGCAGTGAGATAACGAGTTGATCGGCTAAATTATTCCCCGCAATCAACAAAAGGGCCGAATTATCCTAAATCGGTCAGTGCGAAATCATGGCCTTTGTACAGCAGTGGAAGATCGCGGCTTTTCGCGCAGGCGTAAGCAAAACAGTCCCCGAGATTCAGATCCGCCTTGTGGCCAACGGCTTTGCCGTAACGGGCGCTCGCGTCAATGGCCCGAGAGCCGATGTTGTCGTCAATGGCCAGACTCTCTCCCATGATCTCAACAATGAACTCATCGATCAGATCGCGGGCATGGAGAAGGGCTTCAGCGCTGGGTCTGCGCGGGCCGGCGCCGGCCCTTGCCAATGCCTGTGTTGCTTCGAAGTGAACCAACGGAGAAACCCAGACCTGCCCGGAAAAACCGGATAGCTGCTTCAGCAATTCCTCCCACCCAGGTTCCTGGTTGAGAATGGCGACGATCACCGACGCGTCGACAAACATCAGTCTTCCCACAGCTCGTCGGTGAACTTCTTCATATCGAAGTCGGGATTGGGCAGGCCAAGCTTCCTGGCCCTGTCCTGAAGACTGGCGATCCGATCGCGCAGCGGCACCTTCGCTCGATTGCGCTCAAGTTCGTGCACGAGCGCGACCCTCACCGCCTCCGTTTTGCTCGGAGCGTTCGTCTCGCGTTGCAATCTGCTGGCCAGCGCATCCACTTCGTCGTCGCGGATATAGAGCGGCATTGAATATCCTCCGTTGGATATTCATTTATTCCACCTCGTATATCACTTCAAGTTGCAGCGTTGGCCTCCCTCGCCGCCCGCGTCAGCAGCCGCTGGTAGAACAGGCCGATGCCGATCAGCACGGCGCCAAGACCGATGAACGACAGCGCCCTGAGCACGCCTTCCAGTTCCGACATGTCGAACAGGAAGACTTTTACCACGGCAATCGCGATCAGCGCCGCCGAGGCAATGCGCAGCACCTGCGACTTCAGCCAGACGCCGGCGGTCAGCAGCACGACGCCGATGATCAGCCAGAGCGCCGAATAGGTGTAGGTCTCGAGCTGGCCGAGGCCGCTCCACAGGCCGATGAACTCGCCCTTGAACACGCGCCTGACCGACAGTGTGGCGTAGGCGAAGACAAGCAATGCCGCCACCACCGCCAGCATCTGCGCATACCATGGCGGCCGCTTGTCCCTGGCATAGAGCGCCAGCCCGCCGGCAGCGATGGCCGGCAGGAGATAAGCCAGGAACAAGAGGTTGAACACCGGGATCTGGCCGGTCGATTCGTCGGTGAACAGCGGATTGAGCACCAGGAAATGCTGGAGGACGATGAAGGCGACCGAGAGCACGCCGGCAGCCATCGAGCCATAGCGCAGCACAGAGCTTGGCGAGCGCATGTCGATGGCCACCAGTATCGCGCCGGCGCCGATGGCGATCAGCGTATAGATCGCCTGTTCGGCGAGCGTCACCGGGCCGGTGTCGATGACGCCGCCATGCATGGCGTGGCGCACCAGCATGGCGACGGTGAGCAGCGCAAACAGGGCTGCACCCGCCTCCATCGCAAGGCGCGGCCGGCCATTGCCAGTTGTTGGTAGTGCGGGGGTGGTACGCGCGAGTTGCCAGGCGGCAAAGCCGAAGGCCAGCGCCGGTACGCCGTATCCCGGCAGCAGCCAGTTGAACACCGGCGTCGTCGTCAGGAACTCGGCGCCGACGATGGTCGGATCGAAGGCGACGCGGCCGAGCACGGCGACGACCGCGCCGACCGAAATCCAGCCGAGCACGGGATAAGAACGCCAACGCGTCGCCAGCGCCGGCACGATGGCGGCAACGCCGGCAAGCAACGTGGTCCAGCCGGAACCGAAGGCCATGTGCAGCATCAGGAGCCCGGCCAGAGCCGAGCCGCAAAGCGCGAAGGAGACGGCGACGTCGCCCTTGAGCGGCGGCTGTTCGGCGCGCGCAATCCATTCGCCGCCGGCGGCGAAGACGACGACCAGAAGGGCAGCTATCGCCGCGTAGACAAGGTCGCGGTCGAGATTGCCGTAGGCAAGCCACAGCGTCAGCAGAATAAGCAGCGGCGCAGCGACGCCCCATGCCGCCCAGCATGCCGCGCGGACCCGTGCTGAGGCGGCGAAGCGGCGTGCGGCCCAGAAGCCGGCGCCGATGAAGACCAGGCCGAGGCCAATGCCGATGCGCAGCGTCAACGGATTTCCGGCCGCCACCGGCATGCCGTCAAAGCCGATATTCCCCTGGGTTATGTCGGAGCCGATGGTGGTGGGCGGAATGATGCCGAGATGGATCATCACGCTCACCACGCCGGCGGCATGCAGCAGCGGCAGCGCGCGCGGCCGGTAGAGTGCGGTGGCGACAAGGGCGACGAGGACGAAGGCGCCCGGCAAGGCGCCACCGGCGGCGACCAGCGTCGTGTCGACGGACAGGCCTAGCGCTGAAAACGCAACGAAAACGCCAGGCATGATCGAGGGCCAGTCGAAGCCCGCCTTTGCAGGTTCCGCTTCGCCGCCACGACTGCCCAGGCAAACAAAGGCAAGCACCGCCAGCGTCACCGCGTCGATGAACAGGACGACGGCAAGGTCGGCGAACCGGATGACGGCAAGGTCGGCGACGAGCGTACTCATCATGTAGGCGATGGTCCAGGCGCCGGTGCCGAAGAAGGCGGCCGCAATCAGGAATTTCCAGTCGCGAATGCGGGCGATCACGGCTGTGGCGGCAAGCACGATCGCCAGGTAGACGAACAGCGCCCATGGGTTGGGCGCCTGCGAGGACACAAGCGCCGGCGTCGCCATCGAGCCGACAAGGCCGATGCCGGCCAGGGCCTGACCGTGGACGAGAGCGGCGACAATGGTCGCTACGCCGATGGCGCCGAGCACGGCGAAAGCGAAGGCCGGGCCGACGAAACCGTAAATGGCGTGCGCGGCATAGACCGTACCGAACAGAATGAAGGCGCCGGCAGCCGTCAGGATCGCCGGAATATAGGCGCCTGCAGCCCCTTGCACCGGCACCTTGAAGCCGGTGCGGCGGATGAACTCGCCGCCGCCGATCAGCACCAGGCCGAGCAGCGCCGCCAGGGACAGCCGCACTTCGGGGCCGAAAATGCCGGCCTCGATGGTGTAGCGGATCAGGAACAGGCCGCCCAGGGCCAGCGCGACGCCGCCGACCCAGACCGCCCATCGTGTGCCGAGCGCGGTTTCGACCTCGGACTGGCGGGCTGCCTTCGCCGTGGCGGCAGGCGCGGATCCGGTGAATGCCGCCTTGGCCGCGGCTGACAGTTCTGGCACGGCCTCGCTGGTGGCCGCATCGGCTTCGGCGGCCGGTGCCTGGGCATGTGCCGCGTCGGCTGTTGTTGGCGAAGCTATGTCGGCAACTGGTGCGGTGGCCTGAGCGGCATCCGCCGGTGCGCTTGCAACCTGCTCGACCGGTTTGGCAACGGGCGGTGTCGCATGCACGCCGGACAGAACCAGGCTGCGCAGCGCTCCGAGCTCGCGCTCGATCAGACTGACGCGGCCCTGCTGGCGCAAGACGAGGACAAAAAGCACGATAACGACGACGGCGCCAATCAGGCTTTCAAACATGGCGGTTCCCCCAAACCAGGCCAGTTTTCACTGACAATTGCGGCGGCCACACGGCCACCCCAGACGGCTATTCAAGTCACGCCACCGCAATGGTGGCCGAAAAGAAGTTATCGAGCATGTTTCGTCGGCAAATTCCAGCGGCCTACGGTCTTTATCCTCACCCATCATCTGAGATAGCCAGGAATGGCATGCCGCCGCCACTTGCCCAGGAGCCATGCTATCCTCGGATGAACTGTGGGGAAATCGAATGCCGAAACGAAGTGCAGGGCTGCTGATCCACCGGACAAGGGCCGGCATTCTCGAATTTCTGCTCGTCCATCCCGGCGGCCCATTCTGGGCAAGGAAGGATGAAGGCGCTTGGTCGATCCCCAAGGGCCTCGTCGAGGACAATGAAGATGAGTTGGCCGCCGCCCGGCGCGAGGCTGGGGAAGAACTCGGAGTCAGCATCGAGGGTGATTTCGAGCCTGTCGGCAGCTATCGGCAAGCCGGCGGCAAGATCGTCATCGCCTGGAGTGTCGAAGCCGATTTCGATCCCGATGCCGTTAAAAGCAACATGTTCACGATGGAATGGCCGCCCAGGTCAGGCGTGACGAGGGAATTTCCCGAAATCGACAGGGCCGGCTGGTTTTCCTTCGCGGAGGCCAGCCTCAAGATCCTCGGCGGTCAGCGCGCCATCCTCGATGATTTCATGGAGCATCGCAAGGCCGGCTGAGGCTCTTGCCCTACGAGTACCCCCACCCTAACCCTCCCCACAAGGGGGAGGGAATGCTGCCGCATGCAGCTTTTGCTGTGAACCTGGACGGTTGCGGAGGTCAGCACCCACCGAGTCTCCCTCCCCTTTCTGGCGCAGCGTCTGCCGTAGTGGCGGCATTGCCGCCCGAATGATGCTTGCGCAAGGCGGCGAGGAAGCCGGCACGGGCATCGGGCTGTTCAATGCCGCGCGGCTCGTAGACATGGCGGGTGAAAAAGAAACCGGTCAGATGGAAGGCGTCCTCGAGTGCCGCGTGGTCCGCCCGCAAGCCGGAGCCGCGCTGCAGGAAGGCCGGCAGCGCCAGCATCTTGTCGCGCCACGGCGCACCGGCGGCTCGCGACACCGCACGGCCGGATTTCGGCGAGACATAGGCCAGATCCTGCCTGGCGCCGGTCGCCGCGCACTGGCTGAGATCGAGGCCGAAGCCGAGTTCGTCGAGGATGAGCAGTTCGAAGCGCGCCACCAGTTCCCCGGCGGCATCCGAATCGTCCAGATGGGCGATCATCACGGCAAGCGTCTCATACAGGCCGCCATGGGCGTCGCGCTCCGGCAGGAGCCTGAGATGCGCGGCCATGGTCTGCAGGCCGTAGACGGCGACTGCGCTGTCCATCAACCGGGCGGCATTCATCTCGATCGCCTCGGCCTGGAAGGTGCCGAGATGCTCGTCGAGGCGTGCCCGCCACAAAAGGTCGACGCGGTTGCCGGGCTGCAGCACCGGCTGCTGCTTGCGCGAGCGCCCGCCGCGCACCAGGCCGAGATGGCGGCCATGCGCACGCGTCATTACCTCGAGAATGGCGCTGGTTTCGCCATGCTTGCGGGTGCCGAGTATGATTCCCTCGTCGCGCCATTCCATGGCAGGAGCTTGTCACCGGTTGCATGGCGAAATCAAGATTTTGGCGCACCGCGTGCGATCTGTGCTGACATTGGATCTCCGCACATCGTCGAAAGGCTCCGATCACGCGAATTTCCGGTGATCGGCCAGGACGTCGTCGATGACGCGGCGCGATCGCTCGGCTTCGGCCTGGTTGGCGTCGTGTCCGGCAACGGTGATCAGCGCCTTCCACAGCGTCCAGCCGCGGCCGCGCGCCCAGGTCGCTTCATCGACGTCGATGGCGGCACGGAACGCCTCCCGGCTCTCGCCCTGGAAGAACGTCCAGGCGATCGCCAGGTCGCAAGAGGGATCGCCGATCCCGGAGGTGCCGAAGTCGATGACGGCGCTCAAACGGCCGTTTTGGACCAGAAGGTTGCCCCAGGCGACGTCGCCGTGAAACCAGACGGGCGACCCTTGCCAGGTGGCGGCAAGGGCCGCATCCCAGACAGCGGTGGCCGCCTGGGTGTCGATCTGCCCCTCCAGCGCCTGGAGTGCTTCCCTTGTCTGGTTGTCATACACGCTCGGCGATCCGCCGCGGAAGAAATTGTGCTGGCCCGCGGGCGGCCCGCCCGCCGGATCGATCCGCCGGAGCGCAATGAGGAACTTGGCCAGATCGACCGCGAACTGTCGGCGATCGGCGATTTCGGCGGTCTTGGCTGTTTCGCCGTCGATCCAGCGGTAGACGGACCATTGCCAGGGGTAGTCCTCCCCAGGCTCGCCCATCGCCAGTGGAACCGGGATCGGCAGCGGCAGAAGCGGCGCCAGCCTGGGCAGCCAGCGGTGCTCTTTTTCGACCTGCAAGGCATATGGTGCGGCACTCGGCAGCCGCACAGTCATATCATTGCCGAGGTGGAAGGTTCGGTTGTCCCAGCCGCCAAACGCCACCGGCCTCACCGGCAGATGCCGCCATTGCGGAAATTGCGCGGCGATCAACCGGCGCACGAGATCGGTATCGATGGTCGGTTTTGGATCAGGCATGTCATCGTCTCAAACTGCCGGGCGGCATTTCTAGACGATGAAGCTCAATGGGGAAACTCAAGCCCCATCTCGCGGTAGCGCTCGGGGTCGTCGCCCCAGTTTTCACGCACTTTGACAAACAAGAACAGGTGCACTTTCTGCTCGAGAATGCCGGCTATTTCCATGCGCGCCGACTGGCCGATGGCACGGATCGTCTCGCCCTTGTGGCCGAGCACGATCTTCTTCTGGCTGTCGCGCTCGACATAGATGGTCTGGTCGATGCGCACCGAGCCGTCCGGTTTCTCTTCCCATTTCTCGGTCTCGATATGCGAGGAATAGGGCAACTCCTGATGCAGCCGCAGATACAGCTTCTCGCGGGTGATCTCGGCGGCCAGTTGGCGCATCGGCAGGTCCGAGATCTGGTCTTCCGGATAGTACCAGGGGCCGACCGGCAGCGCTTGCGCGAGATAGTCGAGCAAATCCTTGCAGCCGGAGCCGGTCAGCGCCGAGACCATGAAGGTGCGCTTGAACGGCACCTTTTCGTTTGCTGCCGCAGCCAGGGCCAGCAGCGCCTCGTGCTTGACCCGGTCGACCTTGTTGAGGATCAGCACCATCGGCTGGCGGACGTCCTTCAGCCGCTCGAGGATGGCGTCGGCGTCACCCCTGATGCCGCGCTCGGCATCGATCAGCAGCAGCACGATATCGGCGTCCTTGGCGCCACCCCAGGCGGTGGTCACCATCGCGGTGTCGAGCCGGCGCTTCGGCTTGAAGATGCCGGGCGTATCGACAAAGACGATCTGCGCGTTGTCATGCGTGGCGATGCCGCGCACGATGGCGCGGGTGGTCTGCACCTTGTGGGTGACGATCGACACCTTGGCGCCGACCAGTTGGTTGACCAGCGTCGACTTGCCGGCATTGGGCGCCCCAATCAGGGCAACGAAGCCGGAATGCGTGGCCTCCGCTGCCGGAGGGAGATCTTCGCTGCCGGTCACGCCGCACTCCCTTGGTTGGCCCAGATGCCCTCGCGCATAAGAAACGCCGATGCCGCCGCTTCTTCGGCTGCGCGGCGAGAGCCGCCCGTGCCGCTTGCCGGCGCAAAACCGCCGACCTTCACGGACACCGTGAAAACCGGTTGATGTTCAGGTCCCTCGCGTTTCTCGATCGCGTATTCGGGCCTGACATCGCTGGTCTTGGCGATCCATTCCTGCAGGTCGGATTTCGGATTGGGCGGCTTGGCCACCACCTTTTGCGAGCGCGGCTCCCAGTAACGCAGGACGAATTGCCTTGCGGCATCGAGGCCGCCGTCGATATAGACCGCCGCGATCAGCGCCTCGACCGCATCCGCCAGATAGTTTCCGCCCGAGCCGCGCGAGCGCGCCTTCAAGGCAGCGTCGGCCCGAACCAGATCTTCGAGCTGCATTTCAATGCCGATCTCGGAGCATGTCCGCGCATCGACCAGGGCATTGAAGCGCGGGGCGATTTCACCTTCCGGCGCTTCAGGAAACTTTTCGAAAAGCAGGTCGGCAACGATCAGGCCGAGCACGCGGTCGCCAAGGAATTCGAGGCGCTGGTTGTTGCTGCTTGCCTTGACCGCACTGGAATGGGTCAGCGCGGTCTCGAGCAAACGGACATCCCGGAAGGAATGGCCGGTTTTGGCTGTCACCAAATCGGCCAGAGTTTCACCCGTCGGGCGCTTCAAAGCCATCAATTCACGAAATGGAACAGGCGCGACAGGCGCACCAGCGACGGCCATTTCCAGATCTCGAGCGGGCTCGCCTTCCCGGCGATCGAGAAGAAGACGATGTTAGCGCGGCCGACAAGGTTCTCCGCCGGCACGTAGCCGACGCTGAGGCGGCTGTCGGAGGAATTGTCGCGGTTGTCGCCCATCATGAAATAGTTGCCGGGGGGCACGACGAACTCGCGGGTGTTGTCGGTGATCGAATTCGGTGTCAGGTCGAGCGTGTCGTAGCTGACGCCGTTGGGCAGGGTCTCGCGATAGACGTCGACCGGCTCAGGCACTTCCGTGATATCAGGATTTTGGATCTGGCCGGTTTTCACACGAGGCACGCCCTGGCCGTTGATGAACAATTGGCCGTCCTTCATCTGGATCTTGTCCCCCGGCAGGCCGACGACGCGCTTGATGTAGTCGAGCGACGGATCCGGCGGGAACTTGAAGACCACCACGTCGCCGCGCTTCGGATCGGAACCCCAGATGCGGCCGGAAAAGATGTCGGGGCCGAATGGCAGCGAATAACGCGAGAAGCCGTAGGACCATTTGGTGACGAACAGATAGTCGCCTTCGAGCAAGGTCGGCCGCATAGAGCCGGACGGGATCGAGAAGGGCTGGAACAGCAACGTGCGGATGACCATGGCCAGCAGCAAAGCCTGGATGATGACGCTGACGATTTCGCCAAGCCCGCCGGATTTCTTCTCGGATTTTTCAGCCACGCTCATGTCGTCCTCGATTGTGCGTTGGATGGTATAGAGTCTCGGCGCGCGCTGGGCAACGTCAAGTCGGCGTTAGATAGCGGTCGTCTGATGCAATCAATGTGGCGCTTGTTCGGCGGGCAACGCCTCGATGATCACAAAGGCTTGAGCAAGCGGGAAATCATCGGTGATTGTGAGGTGGATCGCCGCTCTGTGCCCCTGTGGCAGGATTTTGGCCAGCCGTGCCGCCGCTCCCCCGGTCAGCGCCATCGTCGGCGCGCCGCTGGGCAGGTTGGCGACCCCCATGTCGCGCCAGAACACGCCCTGCGCCAGGCCGGTGCCAAGCGCCTTGGCGCAGGCCTCCTTGGCGGCGAAGCGCTTGGCATAGGAGGCTGCGCGGCCCTTGCGGCCTTCCGAGCGGACCTGTTCGAGCTCGGTGTAGATGCGCTGGATGAAGCGCTGACCATGCCGTTCCAGCGACTTTTCGATGCGTCTGATGTCGATCAGGTCGCTGCCGATGCCGATGATCATTCCGCCGGAACTTCCCGTCCGCGGTGCTCGGCCTTATGCGCCCGCTCTGCCATGCGCTTCCTGCGCTGCTCGCGAAAGGCTGTCATCCCCCAGCGGGTGATACCGTAGAAGATCAGCCCGAAGATCAGGCCGAGCGGCACAGCGCCGATCAGCATCGGCTCGAGCACCGGATGCCACAGTTTTGCAAACGACAGCGTGTGCATCATCTCACCAAGATGCGCAGGCGGTCCGTTCTTGGGCAGGCGTTCATGCAGGATCAGCTTGCCGACTTCCCAGGACGCTCCCCACAGCAGCGGGAAAGTCAGCGGATTGCCGAAGAATACCGCGCCGAGGGCGGCGGCCACCAGATTGCCGGCGACCACCCAGCAGAGCACGGCGGCGACGGCGAAATGGAAGCCGAGCGGAAAGAAGGAGGCGAAAACGCCGGCCGCAACGCCGGCCGCGACCGCATGCGGTGTCGCCTTCAGCCGCAGGATGCGCTTGGAGAAATATTGCAACGAGCGCGAAAACGAGCGGCGCGGCCACAGATAGGTACGCACCCGCTCCAGAATGCCATCAGGCTTTCGGCGTCGAAAAAGCACTCTGTTCCAGTTCCCGGTTCGTCACGCCCAAATTGCAACCATCCCTGGCCGGGCGCGGTCGCTCCATCTTGCGCTTCGAGGGCGCAGAAAGGCAACAACGACTTTGATATAGCGACTGCCTTGCGGCGGAACAATGAAACGCCGCCGCGATGGTCTGCCGCAGGCGGGTAACGATGGTCTGCCGCAGGCGGGTAACAAGAGCGCCATTGGGGCGAAACTGAGGACAATATCGATGAAAGCTCCCTGACGACGGCAATGTCCGCGCGAAGACGACGCCGAGGCGGATAGACTATTCCCGATATTCGCTGACTTCGACCAAATTGCTGTCCGGATCGCGGAAATAGACCGACATCATCTTACCGCGGGCGCCGGTGCGCTCGACCGGGCCGACTTCGATGGCAACGCCGTTGGCTTCCAGACTGGCGCAAATCTCGGCAAGCGGCCTTGCGGCGATCAGGCAGAAATCGCCGGACCCAGGCATCGGCGTCTTGGCTTTCGGTTCGAAAGTGTGCGTTGCCTGATGCAGATTGATCTTCTGCGATCCGAACAGCAACCCCGTCGGCCGGTTCGGCTCGTCGAGGCGCTTGAGGCCAAGCACCCGCTGGTAGAAGGCGCAGCTGTCCTCCACCGAGCGGACCGTCAGCACGAAATGATCGATGCCGGCGATCATGGTGATGTCCCCTAAATGTTGCGGCTACCCGGCTTGATCGCCGGGATGGCGGCAAGTTCCGGCGGCAGGCGGTCGGCGGGATAGGCCGGCACCTCATATTCGGCAAGCGCGATCAGCGGCACGCCGACATTGGTCTTGCCGGCCGAGCGGTCGATGATGCAGGCCGCCGCCACGACCTCGGCGCCAATCGCGCGCAGGCAGTCGATGGTTTCGCGGATCGAAAGACCAGTGGTGACGATGTCCTCGACGATGACGACGCGCGATCCCGGCGCGATCTCAAAGCGGCGCAGCCTGAACTCGCCGCCTTCGCGCTCCACCCAGATTGCTGGCACACCGAGATGGCGCGACGTCTCATAGGCCGGGATCAGGCCGCCGATCGCCGGGCCGACGACGTAGTCGACCTTGCCCGGCACCGCCTTGCGGATCTTTTCGGCCAGCGCCTTGCAAAGCCGCTCGGTCTTGTCGGCATGCATGAAGACGCGCGCCTTCTGCAGGAAGACCGGGCTGCGCAGACCCGACGTCAGGATGAAATGTCCCTCCAGAACAGCGCCTGCCTCGCGGAAAATGCCCAGAACTTCGTCGGTATTCATAACTCGCCCCATGTCCATGGTGAATGGTGAATGGTGAATGGTGAATGGTGAATGGTAGTGAGAACGCCTTCTTTCACTATTCACTATTCACTATTCACTATTCACTATTCACCCATTCACACGCCGCGCATCGCTGACGCTCGAATTATCCTTGAGCTGCGACAGCAGCCGGTTGAGGTGCTTCAGATCCCAGACTTCGAGATCGATCAGCATTTCGGTGAAGTCGGGCGCGGTGCGCACCATCGACAGCGTATGAATGTTGGCGTCGTTGGAGGCAACGACCTGGGCGATGTCGGCGAGCGAGCCCGGCGCGTTGATGGCGGTGACCGAGACGCGCGCCGGAAAGCGCTCCTTGGTCTGCTCGTCAATGTCCCAGCGCACGTCGATCCAGCGCTCCGGCTGGTCGTCGAAGGCCTGCAGCGCCGGCGACTGGATGGGATAGATGGTGATGCCGGTGCCCGGCTGGACAATGCCGACGATGCGGTCGCCAGGCACGGCCCCTTCCGGCGCGAAACGCACCGGCAGGTCGCCGCGCACGCCGCGGATCGGCACCGCGCCATCGCGCGGCTGGTCCTTGTCCTTGCGCGCGGCTCGTGTGCCGGGCATCTGGAACAGCATGCCGGCGGCGTTGCGGATCTTCGACCAGCCCTCCTCGCGCTGCTTGGGGGCGCTGACGGTGACGCGCTCGTCCTTGTAGTCTGGGAAGACGGCCTTCATGACGTCGGTCGAGGCAAGTTCGCCGCGCCCGACCGAGGCCAGCACATCCTCGATGTCCTTGCGCGCCAGCCGGTGCAGCACCGGCTTCAGGCTTTCCTTGGTGAAGGTCTTGCCGGCGCGTTCGAAGGCGCGCTCGAGAATGCGGGCACCAAGACCTGAATATTGCTTGCGAATGGCGTTCTTGGTGGCGCGGCGGATGGCTGAACGCGCCTTGCCGGTGACCACCACCGACTCCCACGCCGCCGGCGGCACTTGCGCCTTGGAGCGGATGATCTCGACCTCGTCGCCGTTCTTCAGTTCCGTCATTAGCGGCATGATGCGGCCGTTGACCTTGGCACCGACGCAGGTGTCGCCGACATCGGTGTGCACGGCATAGGCGAAGTCGATGGGCGTGGCGCCGCGCGGCAGCGCAATCAGCATGCCTTTCGGCGTGAAGCAGAATACCTGGTCCTGGAACAGCTCCAGCTTGGTATTTTCGAGGAAGTCTTCCGGGTTGTCGCCTTCTGCCAGTTGCTCGATGGTGCGCCGCAGCCAGGCATAGGCGTTGGTCTCCTTCGAGATCGCATGGGCGGCGCCGTTCGTCTTGCCGCCGGTGTCCTTGTAGATCGAATGGGCGGCGACGCCATATTCGGCGATCTTGTTCATCTCGCGGGTGCGGATCTGCAGTTCGACGCGCTGGCGCGACGGGCCGACAATGGTGGTGTGGATCGAACGGTAGTCGTTCTGCTTGGGCGTAGAAATGTAATCCTTGAAGCGGCCAGGCACCATCGACCATGTGGTGTGGATGGCGCCGAGCGCGCGGTAACAGTCTTCGACGCTGTCGACGACGACGCGGAAGCCGAAAATGTCCGAGAGCTGCTCGAAGGACAGCGCCTTGGCCTCCATCTTGCGGAACACCGACCACGGCTTCTTCTGCCGGCTCTTCACCCCGGCATTGATGGCATGCTTCTCGAACAGCGCCGACAGCGCCTTTTCGATGTCGGTCAGCACACCCTTGTTGCGCTCGAATATCTCGGCAAGCCGCGCGGTGACGGCGCGGTAGGCTTCCGGATTGATGAAGCGGAAGGCGATCTCTTCCAGTTCCTCGCGCATGCCTTGCATGCCCATGCGCCCGGCCAGCGGCGCGTAGATGTCCATCGTCTCCTCGGCGATGCGCAGGCGCTTGGCCTCGGGCATGTGGTCGAGGGTGCGCATGTTGTGCAAACGGTCGGCGAGCTTGACCAGCAGAACGCGGACATCCTCCGAGATGGCCAGCAACAGCTTGCGCAGGTTTTCCGCCTGCTCGGCCTTCTTGGAGACGAGATCGAGCTTCTTCAGCTTGGTCAGGCCTTCGACCAGCTTGCCCATTTCGGGGCCGAACAGATCGTCGATCTCGGCCCGCGTCGCGGTGGTGTCCTCGATCGTGTCATGCAGCAAGGCGACGGCGATCGTCGCCTCGTCCATGTGCATTTCGGTGAGGATGGCGGCGACTTCGAGCGGATGCGAGAAATAGGGATCGCCGGAAGCGCGCTTCTGGTGGCCATGCTTCTGCATGGCGTAGACATAGGCCTTGTTGAGCAGCGCCTCGTTGACGTCAGGCTTGTAGCGCGCGACGCGCTCGACAAGCTCATACTGACGCATCATGGGCGGGTTCTCACGGTGCTGAAATGATTGATGCGCCGCACTGATGTACGGCGCATCTCATAGATAGCCACGAAACTCACGGGACGGAAGTGCCGGAACCATATTCCCGGCAGGTCCAGGGCAGCGATTAGTAGTCGTCGCTCTTTTCCGGGGGAACCAGGCCCTCGATGCCGGCCAAAAGGTCTTCCTCGGTCATGCGATCGAAGGTGACGTTTTCTTCCGCGTCGTCGGCGTCGGTAGCTGCAACTGCGTTGCCGGTCTGGTCGGCGATCGCCTCGCCGTCGGCCTCGGGCTCGTCAACCTCGACATGCTTCTGCAGCGAGTGGATCAGATCTTCCTTGAGGTCGTCGGGCGACAGCGTCTCGTCGGCGATCTCGCGCAGCGCCACGACCGGGTTCTTGTCGTTGTCGCGCGGCACGGTGATCGGCGCGCCCTGGCTGATCTGGCGGGCGCGATGGCCGGCAAGCAGCACGAGCTCGAAGCGGTTGTCGACCTTGTCGATGCAGTCTTCAACGGTTACGCGGGCCATTGATTGCCCCTTTCATGCCTGGATTTGATGGAAAACAGGCGCGGTCCATAACCCGAACGCCGCCAAAATACAAGCATTATGGCTCTGTGGCCCCATGGGCTGGCGAATGCCAGCTTCTGGCGCCGGTGAATGCCTTGCCGGCGAAGCCCGCCTACCGGGCGACGACACGGCTCCGATCACAATTGCTTGCAGTGCGCCCCGGCACCCTTGGATTGCCGTAAAACTGGCGCTATCTCGGTTGACGAAAGGTCAGCCGGTTTATTTACGAGCCGAGCGATATAAACGACCCATTTCGATTAGTCCGCCACCTATTTCGAAAAAGGAATATTGCCATGTTCGACCCCCGTGAAAAAATCGCTCTTTTCATAGACGGCGCCAATCTCTACGCCACCTCGCGCGCACTCGGCTTCGACATAGACTACCGCAAACTGCTGTCCAGCTTCCAGAAGCGCGGCTATTTGCTGCGGGCCTATTACTACACCGCTCTGGTCGAGGATCAGGAATACTCTTCGATCCGTCCCCTGATCGACTGGCTCGACTATAATGGCTTCAAGGTGGTGACCAAGCCGGCCAAGGAGTTCACCGACTCGACCGGCCGCCGCAAGATCAAGGGCAATATGGACATCGAACTGACCGTCGATGCGCTCGAACTTGCCGATGTCGTCGACCACTATGTCATCTTCTCCGGCGACGGCGATTTCCGCACACTGGTCGAAGCGCTGCAGCGGCGCGGCCGCAAGGTCTCGATCGTCTCCACCATGGCCTCGCAACCACCGATGATCTCGGACGATCTGCGCCGCCAGGCCGACCATTTCATCGATTTGACCTCGCTGAAGAACGAGGTCGGCCGCGATCCCTCCGAACGGCCGGTGCGCAGGCCCGAGCCGGCCGAAGTCGAAGAGGAAGACTATTGACGGCGGCGGCCTTGGACGCCGCTCCCGAACCCGACCGCGACTGCCCCCTCTGCCCACGCCTGCATGATTTCATCGCAGACTGGCGGCAGCGCGAGCCGTCGTGGTTCAACGCGCCGGTGCCGACCTTCCTGCCGCCTGATGGCGAGGACGCCGTCGAGCTGCTGATCGTCGGGCTGGCGCCCGGCCTGCGCGGCGCCAACCGCACCGGGCGGCCGTTTACCGGCGACTATGCCGGCGACCTGCTCTACTCAACGATGATCGCTCACGGTTTTGCCCGCGGCGAGTTCAAGGCGCGGCCGGATGATGGGTTGCAGCTGGTCGGCACCGCGATCACCAATGCGGTGCGCTGCGTGCCGCCTGAAAACAAGCCGGTCGGCGCCGAGATCGCCACTTGCCGCAGCTTTCTGGTGCCGACGATTGCACGCTTTCCCAAACTGCGCGCCGTGCTGGCGCTGGGCTCCATCGCCCACCAGTCGACCGTCAGGGCGCTGGGCCAGCGCGTCGCCGCCTATCCGTTCAAGCACGGCGGTCAGTTGCCGGCCGGCGGCGTCACGCTGTTTTCCAGCTATCACTGCTCGCGCTACAACACCAACACTGGGGTGCTGACCGAAGCGATGTTCGTCAAGGTATTCAGCGAGATCGCGTCGTTCCTGCGGAACTAGACGCTGCCTCTCAAAATCCCTCGAGCACGATCTTGCCCTTGGCCTTGCCGGTCTCGATCAGCGCATGGGCGCGCTTCAGATTGGCGGCATTGATTGGGCCGAACGTCTCGCCCAGCGTGGTGCGGATGGTGCCGGCGTCGACAAGGCGCGCCAGTTCGTTGAGATGTTCGCCCTGCGCGGCCATATCGGGCGTTTCATACAGCGAGCGGGTGAACATCGGCTCCCAGTGGACCGAAACGCTCTTGCGACCCAGTCGCGGGTTTCGGGCCGCGATGCGGTGGCGATCATCGTCAGATCGGTCAGCTGGCGCGCGAGCTGGACCGCGATCGACCCGACGCCGCCGGCGCCGCCGACGATCAGGATGGTGTTCGCGGCGCCGATGACTAGCTTCTTCACATCGAGGCGGTCGAACAGCGCCTCAAAGGCGGTGATCGCCGTCGTCGGCAGTGCTGCCGCCTGCGCATAGCCGAGCGAGCCAGACTGGGCTCATCGCCCGCAAGGTCTATGCGCAGATGCCGCCGAAGGTCGAGTACAGCCCGACGCCTCGTGGCCGAAGCCTGGAGCCCGTGATCACCGTGCTGAAGGTCTGGGGCGATGCGTATGTGACGCTGGCGCCGGAGGTTTCCCAGGCCGCTTGAAGCGGAGGCGTGGCAACCGCTTGCGTTGGTCCGGCCCTCACACCGGCAGCAGCGCGTCCGGCTTCACGTCCGATATCGACGCATAGGTGTGCGTTTCCCTGACACCCGGCAGCGGCAGGATCACGCGCTTCAAAAAATCCTGATAGGCGGCCATTTCCGAAATGCGCGCTTTCACCAGATAGTCGAAGCCGCCCACGACCATATGGCACTCCAGCACTTCGGAGGCCTTTGCTACCGCTTCGGCGAAACGGTCGAACACATGCGGCGCCGCCTGGTCGAGCCTGACTTCGATGAAGACGAGCGTGCCGCGGCCGATCTTTTGCGGATTGAGCACGGCCCGGACCGCGGTGATGAAACCCTCACGGAAAAGGCGCTTCACGCGCTGGCTGGTGCCGGACGGCGACAGGCCGACACGGGCGGCGAGATCGAGTGTGGTGCGACGCCCATCCTCCTGCAACAACCGCAGCAGGCTGCGGTCGATGGCATCAAGTTGGTCGGATTCATGATTCACGTTCATGGCTCCTCTATTGTGTGAGATTCACGCCCAGCTCGCGAAAGCAGCCTATTTTGTCGCACCATTCTCAACAATAGGCTGCGCTTTCAACGAGAGCCGTCTGGAGGAAGAATCCTCCGCTGGCAGAATCGAGCGGGACAAGAATGCGCGTGACAGAGGACCGAAACACAAAGCCGGCAATTCTTGCGGGCCTCGCCATGATCGGCATTTACGCCGTGCAGTTCGTCGCAGCCCGCTTTAGCCTGCGGGAGCATCTTACGGCGACGGATGTCGCGACCTTGCGCTTTGTCGGTGCCGGACTGGTCATGCTGCCGGTTGTCTGGCGCGGCGGCCTGTCAGCCAGCAAAGCGTTGGGCTGGCGGCGTGCCTTGACGCTGGCGGCACTGGCCGGACTGCCCTACCCTATCATCATCAACTGGGGCCTCACCTACGCACCCGCCGCGCATGGCGCGGCACTTTGCCCAGCCTCGATTGTGTTCTTCTCGTTCGTGCTGTCGCACCTCGCCACGACGGACAAGGCCTCGCGCCAGCAAACCATCGGCGTCGCCGCCATCATCGCCGGGCTGATCCTGTTCATTGCGCCAGCGCACACCGGTGGCGGTATGAAGGATGTCTTCTCCGGTGATCTGCTGTTCATCGCATCGGGCGCGATGTTTGCCGCTTATGCCGTTCTTGTGCGGCGCTGGCGCGTCGATCCGATTGCGGCGACCGTAACCGTGGTGCTGCTGTCATGCGTGCCGCTGCCGTTGCTCTATTTCTTTGCCCCAAGCGGCCTCCGCGCGGCATCAGTGGCCGAGATTGCCAGCCAGATCGTCATTCAAGGGTTTTTGGCGGGTGCGGCCGCCATGTTCCTGTACACCTATATCGTCCGGCAGCTGGGGTCGCAGGCGGCATCGCTGTTCATGCCATGCGTGCCGATCGCAACCGTGCTGATCGCGATGACGGTGCTCGGCGAGACGCCGACCGGCGCCCAGTTCGCCGCCGTACTGATCATGGCCGCGGGGATGGCTTTTTCGGCTCTTTCCAGGCCTGTTCCCAAGCCTGCGTAAGACTGCGGATGCCAAACTCAAGGCCAGCTGATTCGTTCAAGGCGATGGAGGCTTTTGCGAAGAGAGCGATGCGGGTGCAGCAAATAGCTCGGCCAGCGTTTGCTGCCCACCCTGCAGGACGTTGAGATCGACATCGCCCTCGATCCCGTCGACGCGGCCCATATTGTGGTACTGCCAGTAGATCCAGTCGTTGCGACCTGGCTCCAGGAGCAACGAGCGACGCCAGAGCGGGCGAACGTCGATTTTCCCGGCATAGGCGTCCTCGGCCTCGTCGGTCAGGTAGATGATCGCCGGCTTGCCGAACGCAGCTTCAACCGGTCCGAGGAAGGCCTGGAGTTCCGCGCTCAGCTGCTCCGGCGACGGGCGTTGCGGGCAGTTGCCGCCGAATTCGATGTCGACGACCGGTGGCAGCAGCGGCTGGTCGTGCGGCACCACCGCGATGAAATTTTTCGCCTGGTCGGCGCCCGGCCGGCAGAAGGTGAAGAAGTGATAGGCGCCGACCGCAAGCCCGGCCGCGCGCGCCTCGCGCAGGTTTTTGGCGAAGGCATCGTCGACATGGTCGCCGCCCTCGGTCGCCTTGATGACCGCGAAGGCGACATCGTCGGCGGCAACGCGCCGCCAGTCGATCTCACCCTGATGATGGGAAACGTCGATACCCCTGACCGGATAGCTGTCACGATCCGGCGAGAACGTCCGGAAATAGAAGATGCCACCTGCGGCGACGATGCCGGCGAAGACCAGACTGGCCGCACCCCAGAGAATGATCCGGTTCTTCAAGCCTTTCCCCATCGTATGTCGCTGGAAACTTGAAAGCCGATGTGGCTTTTCTGGGGCTGTGGCTCGAGGTTCTTAGCCCCGTTCCTTCATGAGCCGGCCCTTTTCGCGCGACCAGTCGCGCTGCTTTTCGCTCTCGCGCTTGTCGTGCAGTTTCTTGCCGCGGCCGACGGCGAGCAGCAGCTTGGCACGGCCCTGGTCGTTGAAGTAGATTTTCAGCGGCACCAGCGTCATGCCTTCGCGGTCGATGCTCTGCGCCAGTTTTGCCATCTCGCGCTTGTTGAGCAGCAGCTTGCGACGCCGCCTGGGCTCGTGGTTGAAGCGGTTGGCCTGCAGGTATTCCGGCAGATAGGAATTGATCAGCCAGATCTCGCCACCCTCGACCGAGGCGTAGCTGTCCTGGATGTTGGCCTGGCCCTGGCGCAGCGACTTGACCTCGGTGCCGGTCAGCACCAGGCCGGCCTCGACGGTGTCGAGCACCTCATAGGAAAACCGCGCCTTGCGGTTTTCCGCAACGGTTTTGTTGTTTGGATCGGCTTTTCTGACCTGGTTCATGATGCGGAGAGGTGGCGCCTCATCCTTAATTTATCAAGCCGGCGTGTTTCATCGCCGCATCGATCTTCTCGGCGGTCGACGCCTCGATGGTCACCAGCGGCGAGCGCACCACGTTCTCGACCTTGCCAATCTTCGACAGCGCGTATTTGACGCCGCACAGGCCGGGCTCAAGGAAGATCGCCTTGTGCAGCGGCAGCAGACGGTCCTGCAATTCCAGCGCCTTGGCGCTGTCACCGGACAGTGTGGCTTCCTGGAATTCAGCGCACAGCCGCGGCGCGACATTCGACGTCACCGAGATGCAGCCGACGCCGCCATGGGCGTTGAAGCCGAGCGCCGAGGCATCCTCCCCTGAAAGCTGGATGAAATCCTTGCCGCAGGTGGCGCGCTGTTCGGACACGCGCTCGACCTTGCCGGTGGCATCCTTGACGCCGACGATGTTCTGGAAGTCGTGCGCCAGCCTGCCCATCGTCTCCGGCATCATGTCGATCACCGAGCGCGGCGGGATGTTGTAGATGATGATCGGCAGCTTGGTCGCCCTGGCGACGGCGGCGAAATGCTCGTACAGGCCGCGCTGCGTCGGCCTGTTGTAATACGGTGTCACGACCAGAGCGGCGTCGGCGCCCGCCTGCTCGGCATATTGCACCAGACCGACCGCTTCCGCGGTGTTGTTGGAGCCGGCGCCGGCGACGACCGGAGCGCGGCCCTTGGCCACCTCGATGCAGACCTTGACGACATGGCGATGCTCGTCATGGGACAGCGTCGGCGACTCGCCGGTGGTGCCGACCGGGACGAGGCCCGTCGTGCCCTCGCCAAGTTGCCATTCGACGAAGGCGCGAAAGGCTTTCTCGTCGAAACGCCCGCTCTTTTCGAACGGTGTCACGAGCGCAGTAAGCGAGCCTCTCAGCATGTCGTCCAACTCCTTGGAACTTGTTTGTTTATGCATGTCGTCGTCCCAAAACCGGTTCCCACTTTTGGGCGACTGCATCGGGCGCCTTCTAGCCGAAAGCGAAGCCGCGCACCATAGTCTCGACACTGTTGCGCGGCAAGCATGCCGATGGTGCCAGCAAGCGCAATTCGAACGGCCTCGATAACCCTTTGTTTACGGGCTCTTCACGACCTAAGTCTAGGCTCTCGGGCACCTGGGCTTGCCATCTAAAGTGCCGCAACAGGGAAAGATCAGGATCATGCCGGCCGGTCGGCCACTCCGCTTCAAATTGCTTGGCGCCGTTGCCCTGCTGATAGTGGGGACGGCGGCAAACGAGAGCGTCGACGAGCAGACGACCTCATCGATCCCGATGCCTGACATGCAAGACAGAGCGCAGACCGATGCGCCCTCCGCCAGTATCGTCGTGCTGAAAAGCGGTCTCGACGCATTGGCCACCGGCGATATCGCCGCGGCACGAGCGGTGCGCGAAACATTGCCGGCCAATTCGCTGGACCGCCATATCCTGGCCTGGGCGATCGCGCTCTATGGCGGCGGCCGTGTGCCGAGCAGCGAGATTGCCGATACCGCAAAGATGTTGCCGAATTGGCCGGGCACCATCGCTCTGCGCAAGAACAGCGAGCGCGCGCTTTATCGCGAAAACCCCTCGCCGCAGACCGTGGTGAAAGCCTTTGACGGCAGCCAGCCGCTGACCTTTCAAGGCGTGGTCATCCTTGCCCGTTCTTATGTAGCTCTTGGCAACACCAAGGCTGCGCTTTCCGTGCTGTCGCCATTCTGGCGCACCGAGAAGCTGGAAGCCAGGGACGAGGCGGCCGTCAGCAAGGAGTTTGGCGCCATCATTCCGGCTGCCGACCATCGTTTCCGCATGGAACGGATGTTTTATGCCGACCGGGAGAATTCGGCACTGCGGGTCGCAGCACTTGCCGGCGCGCAATCGCTGGCCGATGCCTGGGCCGCCGCCTCGCGTGGCGACAAGAACGCGGCCAAGCTGTTGAAAGCGGTGCCTGCCGCGCAGCAATCGGCCGGCTATTTCTTCGCGCAAGCCGAATATCTGCGCAAGCAGCGGAAGTTTGCGGACGCCGCCGCGGTGATGATGAAAGCGCCAACGAGCCGCGACGCGCTGGTCGATCCCGATGCCTGGTGGGTCGAGCGCCGCGTGCTGTCGCGCGCACTGGTCGACCAGGGCGACTGGAAGACCGCCTACAAGATCGTTGCCGCGCATGCCGCCGAAAGCCCCGCCAGCGCCGCCGAGGCCGAATTCCACGCCGGCTGGTATGCGTTGCGCGGCCTCAACGATCCTGCGACGGCCTCGACCCATTTTGCCCGCATCGCCGATCTCGCGCAGGGACCGATGTCGCTGTCACGCGCCTATTACTGGCTTGGCCGCGCGGCGGAAGTCGGCGGTCCCGGCAATGCGAAGGATTATTTCACCAAGGCGGCAGCCTATGGCACCACTTTCTACGGGCAGTTGGCGGCGGAACGGGTTGGCTTGCGCACGCTGAACATCGTCTATCCGAGCCAAGCACTGCCGACCGCCAAAGCTTTGACGGCCGCGAAGCCGTCAGCGCCATCAAGCGGCTGCAGGAGGCGGGCTACGACCGCTATGCCGAGACGCTTTACCGCGACCTCACCGGGCAGTTGACCAGCCCCGGCGAGCTGGCGCTGCTTGCGGTGCTGACGGAAAAGCAGGGCAATCATTTCATGGCGCTGAAGATCGGCAAGATCGCCGGCGCGCGCGGCATCGATGTCGGCGCGCTGTCGCATCCGCTGGGCGTCATTCCCGACACCGCCGACATATCCGGCTCGGGCAAGGCGCTGGCCTATGCGATCGCCCGCCAGGAAAGCGAATTCAATGTCGGCGCCGTCTCCAGCGCCGGCGCGCGCGGCCTGCTGCAGCTGATGCCGGGCACCGCCAAGCAGTTGGCGAAGAAGGCAGGACTGAGCTTTTCCCAGGATCGGCTGACCAGCGATGCCGGTTACAATGCGACGCTGGGGGCTGCCTTCCTTGGCGAGCAGCTCGACCGCTTCGGCGGCTCCTATGTGCTGACCTTCGCCGGCTACAATGCCGGCCCTAACCGCGCCAGCCAATGGGTAGCCAAGTACGGCGACCCGCGCGGCAAGGGCATCGACGCCGTCGTCGACTGGATCGAGCGAATTCCCTACACCGAAACAAGAAGTTACGTGCAGCGCGTGATGGAGAATTACGAGGTCTACAAGATGCGCATTTCGGGGAAGTACGATATCGTTGGGGATTTGGTGAACGGAAGAGGCTGAGGCCGCAGAGCTGTCGCCACGGGCAGACGTTGGCGATCCTTCGCGCCCCCCTCTGGCCTGCCGGCCATCTCCCCCACGAGTGGGGAGATCAGCTTCGTTGCCGATTTCGCTCCAACGTCGAAGGAAGGGCGTAGCGCCGGAACCGCCAATCTCCCCCTCGTGGGGGAGATGTCTGGCAGGACAGAGGGGGGCGCTGTCCCTCCGACATTTCCAAGAGTGTCAGCTTGCCGACAACCCTCGATTTGAC
The DNA here is from genome assembly GCF_040324515.1 of Mesorhizobium sp. C264A. Taxonomy (NCBI): domain Bacteria; kingdom Pseudomonadati; phylum Pseudomonadota; class Alphaproteobacteria; order Hyphomicrobiales; family Phyllobacteriaceae; genus Mesorhizobium; species Mesorhizobium sp. C264A. The sequence continues at coordinate 3,101,450 of NZ_JAMYVY010000001.1, forward strand.
CGCTCCCACCCTCGCCTGTAGCAGACGGAGACAATCCGGCCAGGGAGTCCTTTCAATATGTCGAGCACCGACGGCTTTTCCGATTTCTTCTACACAGCGCCGGACGGCCTCAGACTTCACGCTCGCATCTACGGTGAGACAAACTCGGGAACCTCGCCGGTGGTCTGCCTGCCCGGCCTGACCCGCAACGCGCGCGATTTCCATGAGCTGGCGCTTTATCTGTCGCGGACCGACAATCCGCGCAAGGTCATCGCCTTCGACTATCGCGGGCGCGGCCAGTCCGCTTACGACCCTGATATCGGCCATTACACTATCGGCATCGAGGCCGGCGATGTCCTCGCCGGGCTGGCTGCCCTGGACATCGAGGAAGCGGCCTTCATCGGCACATCGCGTGGCGGACTGATCATCCACGTGCTCGGCGCGCTGCGGCCAGCCATACTGAAAGCCATAGTGCTGAACGACATCGGACCGGTGATCGAGGCAGCGGGGTTGGCCCATATCCAAACCTATCTCGACCCGGCACCGAAACCGAAGAGCCGCGCTGAGGCGATCGATGCGCAACGCGTCGCGCACGGGGCGGATTTTCCCGCTCTGACCGAGGCGGATTGGGAGCGGATGGTGTCGGCGCTCTACCGCGAGACGGACGAAGGCCTCCTGCTGCCGGATTTCGACCCCCAACTGGTCGAGACGGTGGCGGGCCTCGACCTCAGCAAGCCGTTGCCGGATCTGTGGCCGCAGTTCGAGGCGCTGGCGGCGATACCTTTGCTTGCCATTCGCGGCGCCAACTCGAAACTCTTGTCGGCCGACACACTCGACGAGATGCAAAAGCGTCATCCCGGCATGGAAGCGATCACCGTCGAGGGCCAGGGCCATGCCCCCTTCCTGGAGACAGGCAACCTGCCGGGCGCTATCGCGGCCTTCGTGGATGGAGCATCAAATACGGCCCAGAAAAAAGTAACCCCAAGATCAAATATGATCCTGGGGTTGCCTTGGCAGTATATGAAAGCCTTGGGTAACTATTTGGCTTTCGAGCTTTTCCGGGGCGTCTTGGGTGCCTTCGCCGCTGCCGCTTTGCCCTTTTGGGCAGGCGCTGGCACTGAGGCCGTGGTCAGCGGCGATGCGAAGGCGGAGTTTTTTCCATCGCCGGACAGCCCTTCGCCGCGGGGCGTTTCCAGCACGACGACGCAGCCGTCGAGATCGTTGGTGGCCAGATGCGCATAGCGCATGGTCATCGAAAGCGTCTGGTGGCCGAGCCACATCTGTACGCGCCGGATATCGATGCCGCCCTGGACCAGACGCGACGCGCAGGTGTGGCGCAAGATGTGCGGCACCACCTGGTCGTCGGCGCCGAGACCGACTTCGGCCTTGGCATCGTTCCAGATGGCGCGAAACTGTGCCTGGCTGAGTTTGGTGAACGGACCCTTGGGCCGGCGGCCCTCTGACGGGGGCAGTTTGATCACCTCCTTGACCCGCTCGGTCATCGGGATGGTGCGGCTGCGGCCGGATTTGGTGATCCAGAACGAGACGCGATGTTCCTGGATGTCGTTCCAGATCAGTCCGAGCGCTTCGCCAAGGCGGCAACCGCTGTCGACGAGAAAGACCGAGAGACGGTAGGCATCCTCGCTGCGGGTCCTGATGGCGGCGAACAGCCTTGCTTCTTCGTCCCTTTCGAGGAAACGAATCCGTCCCGCCCGCTCCTTCTGGCGGCGGAACTCGGGCAGGCTGTGAATATCCCCCATCTTGTAAGCCTTGCGCAGCAGTTTGCTGAGGGCAGCCATCTTTCGATTGATGGTTGCGTTGCTGTTGCCGCGCTGGCGCAAGGTGCCGATAAGATTGTCCAGGGTGCTCTGGTCAAAGGCGCTGAACCGTTCTCCGAGGAGAATCTCGTCTATTTCGCCGATGAAGGAGCTGACATTGTATTTATGCCGCCCATCATCCCAGAGTATGTCTCGGCATGCTGAAAAAAGCTCTCCGACCCGGTGCGACTTTACTTCTCTGATCTTGTTGTAGCTGTATTTTATCTTCGCATTTTGAGAAGAGAACATTGAGAAATGTTCGGAGGGGTCGCCCTCTTGTATCGCGTCGATGGTCATAAATTGCCACACCCCGAGTGGATAGAGTCAGACCTACCCGCTTGGAAGCGTCCTTTCAAGAGATTTAATCACGCAGTTGTGAATTCATCCGCCCATCAGCGGATCCCACGAACTCACCCTACGGACTGTTCAGCTGCCGATTCCCCCTGTTCCTTCTGCTTGTCTTGACCCAGTCGCGAACAGAACAGCCCGGGCGTTGAAGCGCCCGGGCTGGTATTCACTTATCTAAAGCCAGCCCTTAGAACGAGCGCTGGAAGCGAAGCATGCCGCCGACGTTGCTCTTCTTATCGGCATTGGTCCAGTTGTGGTTGTTGCCAAGGGTATTGACCTCGTCGATGCTGCCTGCATTGAGGTAGTCGACTTCGGCCGTGACCGTAAAGCCTGGGACAACATCGTAAGCGATGTTGGCTGCGACACCGAGGTTCTCACCTTCGTCATACGAGACCTGGACGTTGAACGAGGTCTTCTCGTTGATGGTGTAAGTGCCACCACCCCAGACTGCCCAGTTGCCATCCCACTGCTTGTAGAAGCCGCGGCCGCCAGCTGCGAACGCGTAGCTCGGATCCGTGTAGTTGTCGTCGGTGCCGTAGCCGCCCATGATGAACAGCGACAGGTTCTGCATCGGGGTGATGTCCAAACGGACCTTGCCGGCGACTTCTTCATAGTTGCTGTCATAAGCGAGCACGCCGGTGATGGAGCCCCAGCCCTGCGTGTACTTCACGCCGCCGACGACATGCGGAACGTAGCTGTCGATCGTACCCTTGCCGTAGGAACCGTACGAGCCGTCGCCCGAGCCTTCCTCAAGCGAGAGAACGGCGGAGAAGCCGTTGCCAGCGTCGAAGTAGTACTGGATGACGTTGGTGTCGAAATCGCCGTAGGGAACCAGCGTATCCTGGATGACGTTGCCGGCGTAGCCAATGAACGTGTTGAACGCCGATTCGTCCTTACCGACGCGCAGACCGCCGAGCTGGATCCAGGCGAAATTCAGCGAAACGCCCGAGTTGCCAGCAAAATTGTCATCGTCGGTGTCATTGGCGGCATAGTCGTTGCGGTTGCCGAAATTCCAGCGGGTCTCGGTGTAGGTCTTCAAGGTGCCGAGCTCGGTTTCCTGGCCGGTCCAGGTCTTCAGTGCGAAGCGGGCCTTCTTGCGCCAAGTGTCGTTCTCGTCGCCATCCTTCGCGTCGAAGGTCTTTGCACCATCGAACGAACCGACATCGCCACCGCTGATGTCGTAACGGACATAGCCGCCGATGCGCAGGCAGGTTTCGGTGCCGGGGATATAGAAGTAGCCCGAGCCGTAAACGTCGCAAATCTTGACGTATTCAGCCGGTTCCGGCTCGGCGACGACGACGGCGTCGGCGGCGCGCGCACCGGAAACTGCGATCAGGGCCGCAGCGGAGCCGAGAAGAAGGCTCTTAATGTTCATTTTCTGACCTCCAGTCAAAAGTTAAAAAACGGGTCTGGGTATTCTTTGCTGAAGGACAGCGTTCCCTGCCCCATCCCCACTACCGAAAAAGATGCGCACCGCGCCGCTCCTTCGAAATCGACATTACCCATGAGGCGGCGTCGTTCAACCACGATCGTACCGGCGAAAGGGCTATGCGGGCGCTATCCCCATGCGTTGTTGCACAAATGACACGATTTGGCCTCAGTCAGAAAGCTCTCATTAACTATCGAAGGGCCCGGAAGCCTTTGCCGCAGCGCCCGAATGCGGCCGAATCCGGCGACGACCGGCCGAGATTGCGGCCATGTCGCCGACTCGCCAGCCAGGGAACCGCCGCAGATTCGCCGCATGCAAAAGGCGGCGCTGCGGCCAAATCCGGAATTTTCAGAGATAATGGCGCCGGCTTGTTGATTGTGCCCGCGCTTTTCTTTATCCAGCGGCGCAACGGAGAGGTGGCCGAGTGGTCGAAGGCGCTCCCCTGCTAAGGGAGTAGAGGTCAAAAGCTTCTCGTGGGTTCGAATCCCATCCTCTCCGCCATCCTGCTTCGCTCTTCGAGCTTCGCAGGACAAGCCCAACCCTCAGCGCGAAGCAGGATGGCGGAGAGAATGCCCTCCGAAGCCTTGGCGTAGGAGGGCCGGACCGCGTGGTGTGCTACGTGCCGCACAGCGTAAGCCCAGAGAATCCCTTGCAGAATTCGATTGGTCCTGCTTCGCTCTTCGAGCTTCGCAGGACAAGCCCACCTCAGCGCCAAGCAGGATGGCGGAGAGGATGCCCTCCGAAGCCTTGGCGTAGGAGAGCAGCTCACGTGGTATGTGTATCTTCTGGAGAGTACGGCTGCTGAAGGCGAACGCTATATCGGCATAACGACGGACCTGAAACGGCGGCTTGTCGAGCACAATGCGGGGAAATCCAGCCATACATCCAAGTTTCTGCCGTGGCGGATCGTCAGCTATATGGCCTTTTCGAACCAGGCCAAGGCAGCTTCATTCGAGCGCTATCTCAAATCCGGTTCAGGGCATGCTTTCGCCAACAAGCGCCTGTGGTGATGGCCGCATCACCTGCCGCAAAGGTCCATCTTTTCAATAAACTTCAACAATAACAATTGGTTACAGCGAAAACGCTTGTCGCCGGCTTCACTATCTTGTTCGATTCTGACTGGAGGTCAGAAAATGAACATTAAGAGCCTTCTCCTCGGCTCCGCTGCGGCCTTGATCGCAGTTTCCGGTGCGCGCGCCGCCGACGCCGTCGTCGTCGCCGAGCCGGAACCGGCTGAATACGTCAAGATCTGCGACGTCTACGGCGCCGGCTACTTCTACATCCCCGGCACCGAAACCTGCCTGCGCATCGGCGGCTATGTCCGCTACGACATCGGCGCCGGCGACGTCGGCTCGTTCGACGGTGCGAGGTCCTTCGACCATAAGGATGGCGACGAGCAGGACACCTTCTACAAGAATGCCCGTTTCACGCTGAAGACCTGGACCGGCCAGGAAACCGAACTCGGCACCTTGAAGACCTACACCGAGACCCGCTTCAACTTCGGCAATCGTAACGGCTACCCGTCGGCAGACGATCCGACCACGGAAGCAGACGAGTTCAACTCCAACCCTGCCGGCAACAAGAACGTTTCGCTGAACTTCGCCTGGATCCAGCTCGGTGGCCTGCGCGTCGGTAAGGACGAATCGGCCTTCGACACGTTCATCGGCTACGCCGGCAACGTCCTCCAGGATACGCTCGTTCCCTACGGCGATTTCGACACCAACGTGGTCCAGTACTACTTCGATGCGGGCAACGGCTTCTCGGCCGTCGTCTCTCTTGAAGAAGGCTCGGGCGTCGTCGGCACGATCGACAGCTACGTTCCGCATGTCGTCGGCGGCGTGAAGTACACGCAGGGCTGGGGCGCCATCACCGGCGTCGTCGCTTATGACAGCAACTATGAAGAAGTCGCCGGCAAGGTTCGCCTGGACATCACCCCGATGCAGAACCTGTCGCTGTTCATCATGGGCGGCTACGGCACCGACGACAACCTGAATGACGACACGACCTTGATTCACAACGGCAACGCGATCAACGCCGGTGGCCGCGGTTTCTACAAGCAGTGGGGCGGCAACTGGGCATTCTGGGGTGGCGGCACCTACACCATAAACGAGAAGACCTCGTTTAATGCCCAGGTCTCGTATGACGAGTGGAAGAACCTCGGCGTCGCCGCGAACATCGCCTACGACGTTGTTCCCGGCTTCACGGTCACGGCCGAAGTCGACTACCTCAACGCAGGCAAGTTCGACGACGCCAATTTCTCCAACTTCACCAACGCCGACAAGAAGAGCAGCATCGGCGGTCTCCTCCGCTTCCAGCGCTCGTTCTAAGACGCTCAGCCTGGCTGAAAATCGAACCCGGCGGGCAACCGCCGGGTTTTCTTTTTGAAGCGCCCGTCGCCATTGGCTGCAGTGCTGGCCTTCAAAAGGGTTGCCGCCTACCGGCGGTCAGGTCGTAGAGCGTGGCCACCCGCGCCGATTTCATCACGGGCGTGATGGCCACTATTTCCAGCCGCGCCAGAACTTGCGCCGTCCTATTGGGCACGCTAGCAAGAAGGCCCATCTTCTCGTGAGCCTTTGCCATGCGCCAGCGCCCTGCCCTCACGCCGCTTGTCGGTGCACTTCCCTCGACGGTGCCGTTTGTCGGACCGGAAGCGCAGGAGCGCGAGCGCGGACGTGCTTTTCGCGCCCGCATCGGCGCCAATGAAAGCAGCTTCGGGCCTTCGCCGCGCGTTATCGCCCGTATGGAGCGCGTCGCGCGTGACCAGTGGATGTATTGCGATCCCGACAATTACGATCTGAAGCAGGCTGCGGCCCGCCATCTCGGCGTCGGCGCCGAAAACGTCGTGGTCGGCGAAGGCATAGACGGGCTGCTCAGCCTGGTGGCGCGCATGTATGTCGCGCCCGGCGACGCAGTGGTCACCTCGCTCGGCGCCTATCCGACCTTCAACTTCCACATTGCCGGCGTCGGCGGCCGGCTGGTCACGGTGCCTTACGAGAACGACAAGGAAAGCCTGGACGGCCTGCTCAAGGCAGTCATCAAGGAGAAGGCGTCGCTGGTCTATCTCTCCAATCCGGACAATCCGATGGGCAGCTGGTGGGAAGCAGGAGATATCACCCGCTTCGTCGAAGCGTTGCCGGAAACCACCATGCTGGTGCTCGACGAGGCCTATGGCGAATTGGGGCCGGCCTCGGCGCTGCCGCCGATCGATGTCGCGCGACCCAATGTCATCCGCATGCGCACCTTCTCCAAGGCATACGGGCTGGCCGGCATACGCTGCGGCTATGCGGTGGCGGAAGCCGAGGTGATCCGTGACTTCGAGAAGATCCGCAACCATTACGGCGTCAGCCGCATGGCGCAGATCGCCGGCGTCGAGGCGCTGGCCGACCAGGACTGGCTGCACAGCGTGGTGGCGCGAGTCGCTGCCGGCCGCACACGTATAGCCGGGATTGCGGAGACGAACGGGCTGAAGCCGCTGCCATCGGCGACCAATTTCGTCACCATCCACTGCGGCCAGGACGGCGCCTTCGCGCTGAAAGTGCTGCAAAACCTTTTGTCGCGCGACGTTTTCATCCGCAAGCCGATGGCGCCAAGGCTCGAACGTTGCATCCGGGTCGGCGTCGGCCTCGATCATGAACTCGACATCTTTGCCGAGGAACTGCCCGGCGCACTCGCCGCGGCGCGGGGAAACTAGCCCGGCCGATTGCCGTCGCGACACGGCCTCCCGACGCCGCCAAAGGCCAAGACAGAATCAGCCGGGTCCCCGGCTTCCGTCGATGCAACAACAATCCAACCGTTCAAGGCTGTTGCTTTCGTCCGATTCCGCGCCAGTTTCTGTGCATGGGAGGCAACGATGGATGACCGGCAAAGGGCAGTGCAGGCGCGTGTGCATGGCAAGGTGCAAGGCGTCGGCTACCGGCTGTGGGCCCGGCGCGAAGCGATAGGGCTTGGCCTCGTAGGCTGGGTGCGCAATGAACGAGATGGCACGGTGACGACCTCGATTGCCGGGGCCGATGCTGCGGTTTCGACAATGATCGAACGGCTGCGGCAAGGACCAACGGGATCCTCGGTTTCGAAGGTCGAGACCGAGGAATTCGAAGTCCTCGACGCGCCCGTCGACTTTCGGATCATCGCATAGACGGCACGATTTTTGTTGCCCACTTGAATTAATTGAACGTTCGTTTTATTCTTGCTTCATTCAGGGAGGCGATCATGGCGCGCACCACGGGATCCGACGGCGAAAAGACTGAAGCGGCCGTCCGCGAGGCAGCGGTCAGCCTGATCGCCCGCTTCGGCTACGAGGCAATGTCGATGCGGCAGCTTGCCGCCGAGGTCGGCGTCCAGGCCGCCGCTCTCTACCGCTATTTTCCGACCAAGGAAGACCTGCTGTTCACGCTGATGCGCGAACATATGGAAGGGCTGATCGAAGCGTGGGACGCCGCACGCCCCGACGCTGCCGATCCGGCAATGCGGCTTGCCGCCTATGTCGAAAACCACATCGCTTTCCACATCGAGCGCCGCCACTCCACCCATGTCTCGAATATGGAATTGCGCAGCCTGTCGCATGACCGGCTGACGCAGATCCTGCGCATGCGCACCGCCTATGAGAAGGAGTTGCGCGCCATCCTGCGCGACGGCGCGGAGGCCGGCGCCTTCAGTGTCGATGACACCGGGCTCACTGCCATGGCCCTGATCCAGATGATGACCGGCGTCATCGTCTGGTTCCGGCCGGGCGAGCGGCTGTCGATGGCTGAAGTCACGGCGACATATCTTTCAATGACAATGCGCCTGGTTGGCGCGAAGATCGAAATCGGGGAGGAACGGCATGTACACGAACACACTCAGCTTCGGGCATGACGAGGACATCGAGGCGCTACGCGATCTGGTGCGCCGCTTTGCCCAGGAGAAAATAGCGCCGATCGCCGCCGAGATCGACCGCAGCAATCAATTCCCCACGCATCTGTGGAAAGAGCTCGGCGCGCTCGGCCTTCTCGGCATCACCGCCGATCCCGATTTCGGCGGCAGCGGCATGGGCTATCTTGCCCACGTCATTGCGGTGGAAGAGATTTCGCGCGCCTCGGGCTCGGTTGGTCTCTCCTACGGCGCCCATTCGAACCTCTGCGTCAACCAAATCAACCGCTGGGCGACGCCGGCGCAGAAGGAGAAATTCCTGCCAACATTGTGCTCGGGCGAAAGGGCAGGTGCGCTGGCCATGTCGGAATCGGGCGCCGGCTCCGACGTCGTCTCGCTCAAGCTGCGCGCCGAAAAGCGCAACGACCGCTATGTGCTCAACGGCTCGAAAATGTGGATCACCAACGGCCCCGACGCCGAAACGCTGGTGGTCTACGCCAAGACCGATCCGGAGCGGAAATCGCGCGGCATCACCGCCTTCATCGTCGAAAAGACCATGGCCGGCTTCTCGGCATCGCCAAAGCTCGACAAGCTCGGCATGCGCGGCTCCAACACCGGCGAACTGGTGTTCGACAATGTCGAGGTGCCCTATGACAATGTGCTGCATGAGGAGGGCCGCGGCGTCGAGGTCCTGATGTCGGGCCTCGACTACGAGCGCACCGTGCTCGCCGGCGGCCCGCTCGGGCTCATGGCGGCCTGTCTCGACGTGGCGATCCCCTATGTGCATGAGCGCAAGCAGTTCGGCCAGCCGATCGGCGAGTTCCAGCTCGTGCAGGGCAAACTTGCCGACATGTATTCGACGATGAACGCCGCGCGCGCTTACGTTTATGCTGTCGCGGCTGCCTGCGATCGCGGCCAGACGACACGCAAGGATGCCGCTGGGTGCGTGCTGTTTGCCGCCGAAAAAGCGACGCTGATGGCGCTCGACGCCATCCAGCTGCTTGGCGGCAACGGCTATACCAACGAGTATCCGACCGGCCGGCTGTTGCGCGACGCCAAGCTCTACGAGATCGGCGCCGGCACCAGTGAGATTCGCCGCTGGCTGATCGGACGCGAGATCATGGCGGAGGGGGTTTAGCATGGCCGTACTCCAGACCCAGATCTCGCCCTCCTCCGAAACCTACCTCGCCAATGCCGAGCGCATGCGGGCGCTGGTTGCCGACATTGCGGACAAGGCGGCAACCGTCGAGCGCGGTGGCTCGGAGGAGGCGCGCGAGCGTCATGTTTCGCGCGGCAAGCTGTTGCCGCGCGAGCGGCTGGCGCAGTTGCTCGACACCGGCTCGCCTTTCCTCGAGATCGGCCAGTTCGCGGCATGGTCCATGTATGGCGAGGAGATTTCCTCGGCCGGCCTCATCGCCGGCGTCGGCCGTGTCGAAGGCACCGAGGTGATGGTCGTGGTCAACGACGCCACGGTGAAGGGCGGCACCTATTATCCGCTCACGGTGAAGAAGCATTTGCGCGCGCAGGAGATCGCGCTGCAAAACAATCTGCCTTGCGTCTATCTGGTCGACAGCGGCGGCGCCAACCTGCCCAACCAGGACGAGGTGTTTCCCGACCGCGAGCATTTCGGCCGCATCTTCTACAACCAGGCCAACATGTCGGCGGCCGGCATTCCGCAGATCGCCTGCGTCATGGGCTCATGTACTGCGGGCGGCGCCTATGTGCCGGCAATGTCGGACGAGACGATCATGGTGCGCAACCAGGCGACCATTTTTCTCGGCGGCCCGCCTCTGGTGAAGGCGGCTACGGGCGAAGATGTCAGCGCCGAGGAGCTTGGCGGCGCCGACGTGCACACCAGGCTGTCCGGTGTCGCCGACCACTATGCGCTGGACGACGAACATGCGCTGGCCATCTGCCGGCGCATCGTCAAAAACCTCAACCGGCGCAAGACTGTAAGCTTGACCTTACAGAAACCCATGCCGCCGCTTCATGACGCGCAGGAACTCTACGGCATCGTGCCGACGGATCTGCGCCAGCCCTATGATGTGCGCGAGGTGATCGCGCGCGTCGTCGACGGCTCCGATTTCGACGAGTTCAAGCAGAATTACGGCACCACGCTGGTCACCGGCTTTGCCCATCTTCAGGGCATGCCGGTCGGCATCATCGCCAACAATGGCGTGCTGTTTTCCGAAAGTGCTGTGAAGGGCGCGCATTTCATCGAACTGTGCTGCCAGCGCAAGATCCCGCTGATCTTCCTGCAGAACATCACCGGCTTCATGGTCGGGCGAAAGTACGAGGCCGGCGGCATCGCCAAGGACGGCGCCAAGCTGGTGATGGCGGTTGCCACCGCCAAGGTGCCGAAGGTGACGATGATCATCGGCGGGTCGTTCGGCGCCGGCAATTACGGCATGTGCGGCCGCGCCTACTCGCCGCGCTTCCTGTGGATGTGGCCGAACGCGCGCATTTCGGTGATGGGCGGCGAACAGGCGGCGACCGTGCTGGCGGTGGTCAAGCGCGAGGGCATCGAGCGCAAGGGCGGTGAGTGGAGCGCGGACGAGGAAGCGAAATTCAAGAAGCCGATCCTGATGAAATACGAGCATGAGGGCCACCCGCTCTACTCCTCGGCGCGGCTATGGGACGACGGCATCATCGACCCGGCGAAAACGCGCGAGGTGCTGGCGCTCAGCCTGTCGGCCGCGCTCAACGCCGGAATCGAGGAAACGAAGTTCGGCGTGTTCAGGATGTAGGATGAGCAAGTTCGGCGAACGGATACATGTCCACACCGGCGACATCACCAGGCTTGCGGTCGATGCCATCGTCAACGCCGCCAATTCCTCGCTGCTGGGCGGCGGCGGCGTCGACGGCGCCATTCACCGCGCCGCCGGCCCGGAGCTCGAATTAGAATGCCGGATGCTGAACGGCTGCAATGTCGGCGAAGCAAAGCTTACCAAGGGCTATCACCTGCCGGCACGTTACATCATCCACACGGTCGGACCTGTCTGGCAAGGCGGCGGCAAAGGCGAAGCCGGGCTGCTCGCCTCCTGCTATATCAGGTCGCTCGAAATCGCCGCCGCCAGGGATTGCCGGACTGTGGCATTTCCGGCGATCTCCACCGGCATCTACCGTTATCCGAAAAATGAGGCGACGCAGATTGCCGTTGGCATCGCAGGTACCTTCGTCGGACAGAACTCAACGCCCGAAACAGTTATTTTCTGCTGCTTCGACGAGCCAACAGCTCAACTATACCGACAAGCCGTTGCTGCCATTGGAGGATGCTAGTCTGCATGGATAAGATGGTTCATCCACCTACGCAAAAGCAATTTTCGGTGAGCAGGCTGGCGGTACTGGAGAATAGACGCTATTGTTCATCCCGCATTGGGCAACGGGGATGGGGTAAAGATGAGGCCGAAATATTCGGGAAAAACGACTGCGTCGGTACTTGCAGTCTTGCTTATATTTGCGGTACCCGGAGTTGGCGCCGCGGCATCGCTGGCGGGAAGCAAAGGCGACATCCATTTCTATCCGTATTTGCCGAAAAGCCCGAAAGACCAGTGCACCATGGCTTACAACGCCTATGTGGCCGCCGGCGGCCATTCGGCCTATGCGACCACGCCCTATGCCCGGATCCGTTCGTTGTACATCATCTGCGGCTCGGGCTTGAATGCACCGTCACAGAAGGCTGCCGAAGAACGGGCGATGAAATCCTGCGAGTCTGCCCGCAGCCATTACAAGGTCATTACAGGGGCTGGCTGCGAAGTTGCGGCATCGAAGTAGGCCGACAAGCATCGGCTTGGGCATTTTTCAAATGGGCGGCGCAAGATGAAATCGGCACGCATCAAACGAATTACTGTATCGATGCTTGCCGGCCTGCTCGTATTTACGGCACCCGGTATCGGGGCGGCTGGATCGCTGGCGGGCAGCAAGGGAGACACCCGATTTTGGCCTCCGTTGTCACTGAATCCAAAGGAGCCCTGCACGAAGTCGTACAACGCCTATGTCGCGGCGAGTGGCCACTCGGCCTACGCGACCACATTCTACTCGCGCGTCGACGATCTTTACATCATCTGCGGTGCGCGGCTGAACGCGCCATCTCAGAAGGCCGCGGAAGAGTTGGCGTTGCGAAGCTGTCAGGTTGGCCTGAAAAAGTGGAAGGTTCAGACCGCGAGCGGCGGCTGCAAAATCGCGGCTTCGAAATAGGCTCATTCCTGCCAGACCGGCGCCGCCCGAGACAAACTCTGGAGGCTCCATGTTCGCCAAGATCCTGATCGCCAATCGCGGCGAGATCGCCTGCCGGGTGATACGCACGGCCAGGAAGATGGGAGTGCGCACCGTTGCCGTCTATTCCGACGCGGACGCCAAGGCCCTGCATGTCAAAATGGCCGACGAGGCAGTGAGTATCGGTGCCTCGCCGGTCGGCGAAAGCTATCTGCGCGGCGACAAGATTGTTGCGGCGGCGCTGGCGACCGGCGCCGAAGCAATTCACCCCGGGTACGGCTTCCTCTCGGAAAACCCCGATTTCGTCGACCTGGTGGTGGCGGCGGGGCTCACATTCATCGGCCCGTCGGCCGCCTCGATCCGCGCCATGGGGCTGAAGGATGCGGCCAAGCGGCTGATGGAAAAGGCCGGCGTGCCGGTGGTGCCGGGCTATCATGGCGAGGCGCAGGAGATCGTGCTGCTGGCGTCCAAGGCGCGTGAGATCGGCTATCCCGTGCTGATCAAGGCGCGCGCCGGCGGCGGCGGCAAGGGCATGCGCTGCGTCGAACATCCCGAAGATTTTTCGGAAGCGCTGTCAGGCGCACGGCGCGAGGCCAAGGCCGCGTTCGGCGACGATCGCGTGCTGGTCGAAAAATACGTCGACAAGCCGCGCCACATCGAGGTCCAGGTGTTCGGCGACAATTTTGGCAATGCCGTGCATCTCTACGAGCGCGACTGCTCGGCGCAGCGCCGCCACCAAAAGGTGATCGAGGAAGCGCCGGCGCCCGGCATGACGCTGGCGCTGCGCGAGGCGATGACGGAAGCGGCGGTCAAGGCCGCCAAGGCGATCAGCTATTCCGGCGCCGGCACCATCGAATTCATCGTCGATGCCTCGCAAGGGCTGAAGGCCGACCGCTTCTGGTTCATGGAAATGAACACCCGCCTGCAGGTCGAGCATCCCGTCACCGAAATGGTCACCGGCACCGACCTGGTCGAGTGGCAGTTGCGGGTAGCCGCCGGCGAAAAGCTGCCGAAGACGCAGAGCGAAATCACGCTTTCCGGCCACGCCTTCGAGGCGCGCATCTATGCCGAGGACGCGGCGAAAGGGTTTCTGCCGGCGACCGGCACGCTGCATCACCTGGCGTTTCCCGACAACGCGCCCGAAGGCGCCAGCATGCGCATCGAGACCGGCGTGCGGGCCGGCGATGCGATCTCGCCCTTCTACGATCCGATGATCGCCAAGCTGGTCGTCCACGCCAAGGACAGGCAGGCGGCACTCGATGCGCTCGGGACTGCGTTGTCGCAGACCGAGATTGCCGGCTCGACCGTCAACACCGCGTTTCTCGCGGCACTTGCCGCGGACGCCGATTTTTCGGCCGGTGATGTCGATACCGGCCTGATCGGCAGGCATCAGGAAGCGCTGACCGCCGTCGCCCTGCCGAGCAGCGAGATCGTTGCCGCGGCGGCCCTTGCCGCGGCGGGCGCCGGTGCCTTGCCGCCGTCGAACGATCCGTGGTCGTCGCTTGCCGGCTATGCGCATTTCCACAGCGTTGCGCGCCGCACGCGCCTGCGCCATGGCGAGGACGATATACTGGCGCGTGTTTCAGTGCGGCCGGACGGGCGCTTCGAGGTGGCGCTGGACGCGCCCTATGACAGCGTCAATTCGCATGATCTTCGCGCCGCCCCTCGCCTTGCCCGCTGGCCAGGCCACGTCACCGTCTTCGAAGGCGCGGTCGGCTACAGTTTCTTCGTCCCGGATCCGCTGGCGCGCACCGACGAGGCGGCCGCCGCTTCCGGCAGCCTGCGCGCGCCGATGCCAGGCGTGGTCAAGCTGGTGCGCGCGGCAAAGGGCGAAAGGGTGATCAAGGGCCAGCCGCTGTTGATCCTGGAAGCGATGAAGATGGAGCACACGATCGCGGCCAGCCATGACGGCGTGATCGCGGAAATCGCCACAGAGGGCGCGCAGGTCACCGACGGAACGGTGCTGGTGCGCTTCGTTGAAGAGGCTGCAAGCCGGCTGGAGGCTTGAACAAAAATGGCCGGGACAAGCCCGGCCATTTCCATGAGTACGCGGCCGCTTACTGCGCGATCGGTGCGTATTTGCCGTCGTGCCACTGGTTGATGTCGTAGCTGGCGTTCTTCAGATCGCCCTTCTCGTCGAAGGTCACGTCGCCGACCACGGTGCTGAACGGCGTGCCGTTCTTCAGCGCTTCGGCTACCTTGACCGGATCGTCCGTTCCGGCGCGCTTGACGCCCTCTGCAAACGCCTGAACGACGGCGTAGGAGAACAGCGTAAAGCCTTCCGGCACGAAGCCGCCCGCCTTGATCTTGGCGATGGCCTCCTTGGCTTCCGGCTTGGCCTGCGGGTCCGACGGGAAGACGAACAGGGTGCCTTCACCGGCGGGGCCGGCGACCTGCCAGAATTCCGGCGAGGCGATCGAGTCCGGCATGATCAGCTGGAACTTGACGCTCTGCTCGGCCGACTGACGCAGGATAAGCCCGGCTTCCGGGTGATAGCCGCCGAAATAGACAACGTCGGCCTTGAGGTCCTTCAGCTTGGTGACGAGAGCCGAATAATCCTTCTCGCCGGCATTGATGCCTTCATAGTCGATCTCCTTGAGGCCACCGGCATTCATCGTCGCCTTCACGGCATCGGCAACGCCCTGACCGTAGGCGCTCTTGTCATGCAGGATAACGACATTCTTGCCGGCATATTTCTTGGCGATCCACGGGCCAATGAAGGCGCCCTGCGCATCGTCACGCGTATAGAGACGCATGATCGTCGGCCAGCCGGCCTTGGCGGCGGCATCGGTCAGCTCGGGATTTGAAGAGGCCGGGCTCATCATCAGCGCGCCGGCCTCGGCGTAGACGGCGGAAGCCGGGATGCTCGAACCTGAACAGGCATGGCCGTCAATAAACTTGACGCTGTTGGCAACGATCCGGTTGGCCACCGAAACCGCCTGCTTGGGATCGCACTGGTCGTCCTCGATGTCGAGCTTGATCATCGAGCCGTTGACACCGCCGGCGGCGTTGATCGCGTCGGCGGCTGCCGTTGCGCCCTGCTTGAACTGGTCGCCGATCGTGGCGAGCTGTCCGGTCATCGGGCCGACCACCGAAATGGTGATGTCATCGGCAAAGGCAACCGGCGCGCTCATCATCAGGCCAAATACGGCCGCGCTCAAAATACCCATTTTTTTCATGGTGATAGAACTCCTCCCACACTCGCGCAGCCGCTCTGGCCGCGCTTCTTTCCGAAGGCGGGACAATTTCATCCTTCATTGGGCCTGTCTAGGCGCATCGGCGCCGCTCGATTGGGCCTCATCAACGCAAAAAGCCACGCCAGCCTGTTCCGGCCGGTCGTGGCTTTTTGCTCGTAGCAGTCCCCATGCGCCCCCGCGCCACGAAAACCTGCCCGCCGTCCCCATTGTGCACGACTGGACCGTGCCGGCCTGCCGCGTTCTTGTTCTTTCATGGTCGGCCGTCTTGTCGCGGCCTTGTCGTTTCACCGGTTCCGACCGTCTTTGCGGTCTTGATCCCGGGGCTTCCCTGTTTTCGATAATCTGCCTGCGATAATCTGCTCGCGATCTCAGTGCATCGTCATCCATTCGCGGGCTTCGCGCAGCGCCTTGGCGATCTCGACCTTGGACATTGCGGCCGACAGTTCCGAGCGCAGTTCCGCGGCGCGGACCGAGCCCTTGATGGCGGCGATGTTGAACCATTTGTGGGCGGCAACGACATCGGTCTCGCAATCGCGGCCGGTCGCATACATCATGCCCAGTTCGAAAAGAATGTCGGCCTGGGCAGTTGCCCCCATGGCGCCGAAGCCGGCTTCAAGCATTTCAAAACGTGCCATTTTAGTCCCCTGTCTGGCTCCCGAGAGCGGGCCTGTTCTGTCCCCCGGTGTTCCCTGGGGAGCCGCTCTTTCGATGCTTCCGAGAATGAGGCCGAGCCTTGAATCCGTCGTTAAATGGCGTGCTTAATTTGGAGAAAACAAAGCTAAAACAAGAGGTAAACGCGGAAATTCGTTAAGGATACAAAGTCAGCAATCCCGCCGTTTCTCGACCGATTTGACGAAAATTTGCAAGGCGCCGATCAACACTCTGCTAACCACGCGAACCAAAGCCAACGCCTCGATCGTTTCATTTCCACGGGCTGCACTCTCCCGACCCTGCATGAAAATTGCGAAACCTTCCGTCGCGGTACGCTTTTGTTTTGCCAGGAGCTGGATTAGCTTACGTTTGCGTAAGGGGCAGAGAGGCGGCTGCCCCATCTAAACCAGGGAGGACAGATATGTTTCGCAAAGTGAGCTTGGCCCTGGCGGCCGCCGTGATGATGGCTGGTGCGGCTTGGGCCGATCCGATCGAAGGCAATTGGAAGACACAAGCCGGCGACACAGCAGTTATCGGCGGCAGCGGTTCATTCTCCATCACCCTGAAGACCGGCAAATATGCCGGGAAGACCATCGGTTCGCTCAAGGCGGCCGGGGCCAACAAATATGCCGGCAACATCACCGATCCGGCAAACGACAAGACCTATTCGGGCAAGGCAACACTGTCGGGCACCTCGCTCAAAATGAGCGGCTGCGTGCTCGGCGGGCTGATCTGCAAGAGCCAGACCTGGCACAAGCTCTGATCTTGCTGCTTTGAGTTGACCAACGGGGCCTTCACAGGCCCCGTTTTCTTTTGCAGGACGGTCCGCGCCATAGCGACGACCGTGCCGTTTGCGGCGGCGCAAACCCGAACCGACGCTCTCTCTAAGACCTCGTCAATCACTTTGAACCGCAGATGAACGTCGGCATCAGCGCCGGTTCAGTCGCATCAGGGCATTTTGATGGCGTGTTCAAGGAGACACTACGCAAATGCTCGCTCGCCGCTTCACCATCGTCTGCCTGTTGATGAGCCTGTTCGGGATGCTCTTCGCCATCCTCGTGGCCGAAGCCGGCCGCCCGGCCCGTTCCTGGGATGCAGCCAGTTCCTGCCAATTCGATTGCATGAACCATTTTCGCCCCTGAGACGACAAAGACATAGATCCAAACAGAAAAGCAAAAGCCATGAACCGCATCGCCATCAACGCCCTCCAGACCCTTCGGCTCCTGCCGCGGGCGGCGCTCGTCCTGGTCGTGCTGTCGGCGCCGGTCCTGGTCATGCCGATGATGCGGGCCAATGCCGACACGACGATCGACGCGCCGGCGACGAAGAAGCATGGCGTCGGCTTTGTCTTGCTGGTCAGTCTGCAGCGCGGGTAAGGTGTGCCGGTATTAAGGTGATGCCGGCCTGCAAGTGGCGGCCTTTGGTGCTCACATACTTCGAGTACGCTCCACTCCGGTTCTCGAAGCCAACCAGTTTGGTCGCTTCGCGCCCGTCTTCGACTCCGGCTCAGCCTTACCTGAATCTCAGCACACCTTGGGCGTGGACGAATAAATCGACCACTTGGCGGCCATCCTCCCCTCCCAAGTGCGGCCTCAAGTCTCTATATTGAGCCATGGAAAAGCGAATCTACCCACAAGCTATCGAATCGGTCGTCATGCCGGAGCCTTTCGGCAAGCAGAGCTTTGACGACGCCAAAAAGGCCGTGGCCGCCTTGCAGGTGCTCTACGACCGCAACACCAAGTTTCTGCGCGACTCCTTTGCCACGCTTGCCGCCGGCGGCGACGAAAGCAAGCGCTACCGCGCCTTCTACCCGGAGATCGGCGTCACCACCAATTCGTTCACCCAGATCGACTCGCGCCAGGCCTACGGCCACATGCCGACCCCCGGGCATTTCTCGACCACCATCACCCAGCCGGTGCTGTTCGAACGCTATCTCGTAGAGCAGCTTCGCCTGATCATGCGCAATCACGGCGTGCCGGTAACGGTTTCGGAATCGACCACGCCGATCCCGCTGCATTTCGCGTTCCTTGAAGGAACCCATGTCGATGGCGCCGCCGCCGACCGCATCAAACGGCCGATCCGCGACCTGTTCGACGTGCCGGATCTCGACGGCACCGACGACCAGATCGCCAACGGCACCTTCGAGGTCGCGTTCGGCGAACCAAGGCCGCTGGCGCCGTTCACGGCGCAGCGCATCGACTATTCGCTGCACCGCATGACGCACTACACGGCGACCAGCCCGCAGCATTTCCAGAACTTCGTGCTGTTCACCAACTACCAGTTCTACATCGACGAGTTCGTCGCCCGCGCGCGGGCTCAGATGGCTGAAGGCGGCCACGGCTATACCGAATTCGTCGAACCGGGCAATGTCATCACCAAGGCAGGGCAAAACGCACCCAGCGAAGGCGTGGCGGCGCCGCGCCTGCCTCAGATGCCAGCCTATCATCTGAAGAAGCCGAACCATGGCGGCATCACCATGGTCAACATCGGCGTCGGCCCGTCCAACGCCAAGACGATCACCGACCATGTCGCGGTGCTGCGGCCACATGCATGGCTGATGCTCGGCCATTGCGCCGGCCTGCGCAACACTCAGGCGCTGGGCGACTATGTGCTGGCGCATGCCTATGTCCGGGAAGACCATGTGCTGGACGATGACCTGCCGGTGTGGGTGCCGATACCGCCGCTGGCCGAGATCCAAGTGGCGCTGCAGGAGGCGGTCGCCGAAGTCACCGGACTTTCCGGCTACGATCTCAAGCGCATCATGCGCACCGGCACCGTCGCCACCATCGACAACCGCAACTGGGAACTGCGCGACCAGCGCGGACCGGTGCAGCGGCTGTCGCAGTCGCGCGCCATCGCGCTCGATATGGAATCGGCCACGATCGCCGCCAATGGCTTCCGCTTCCGCGTGCCCTACGGCACGCTGCTTTGCGTCTCCGACAAGCCGCTGCATGGCGAGTTGAAGCTGCCCGGCATGGCGACCGAATTCTACAAGCGGCAAGTGGCGCAGCATCTGACCATCGGCATCAAGGCGATGGAGAAGCTGGCGGAAATGCCGATGGAACGGTTGCATTCGCGCAAGCTGAGAAGCTTTTCGGAGACGGCCTTTCAGTAGACCGGCTTGCCGTAAATGTTTGCCGCGAGGCGTTTCGTCATCTTGATTGGGCCGCATTTCAGCCGATAAAGGCCTGATACCTCGGCAATGTATTACCCGGTCTATGGGCAAAACCCGGTCTGATGGCACGCGTGCGAAAGATGATGGCTTCAATGGCGTTCCTGGCAATGCTCGGCCTCTCGGCCGCGCTTGTAGCCGGGTTCTTTGGCGCACTGCATCCGGCCTTCGATTCCTTCGCCCATTTCCGCATCCATTTTGCCGTGCTGATGGGGCTGATTGCGCTGCCGCTGCTCGCCACCTCGTTTCGCCTGCAGGCGGGCGTGGGCCTGCTGCTGGCCGTGGCCGCCTTCGCCAGCACGTTGAGCACCTTGCCGCGCCTGTGGCCGGTGCAGGCCGCCAATGACGCCGCGCCCGGCAACGAACCGGTCTACCGGCTGCTGCAGATGAACCTGCGTTTCAACAATCCGACACCCAAGAAGGTTCTTTCGCTGATCGCCAGGACCAACCCGGACGTGATCACGCTCGACGAAGTATCGGCCATGTGGGCGACCGAACTCGGCTATATCGAGAACGCCTATCCCTATCGCATCCTGTGCGCCCATCCCGACGGCGTGTGGGGCGTGGCGCTTTTGTCCCGGCGACCCTTTGCGGCCGGCACCGAGCCGCATTGCGAACCGCGCGGCGCGATGGCGGCCGCCACCGTCGATTTCGGCGGCACTCCGGTCGATGTCGCGGCGATCCATTTGAGCTGGCCGTGGCCGAAGGAACAATACTGGCAGATCGGCGAGTTGACCGAGACGCTCACCTCGCTCGGCGAGACGGCGATCATGGCCGGCGACTGCAATGCCGTGCCGTGGAGCGCCGCGGTACGGCGCGTTGCCTCGCTCGGCGGACTGACCGTGATGCCGTCGGCCGGACCGACCTGGATCCACCGGACCCTGCCCGATTTCCTGCGGCGCTATGTGGGCCTGCCGATCGACCAGGTGTTTTCGAAGGGCGGGGTGACCATCCTGTCGTCGACGCAGATGGAAGAGACCGGCTCCGACCATCTGCCGGTGATGGTGGAATTTTCATTGATGCGCGACGAGACCAAGCCGGTCGACGAGGATTCTACCGCGACTGTGTCGCTGACCCAGCCCAGCATGGGCGGCTAGATCGTACGCCACGGGGCTTACGGTTTCACAAGCCTACCAAGGCCTCGATGATGCGCTCGACATGGCCGCCTTCACTGTGCTCGCGCGCGTCGAACGCGATCTGTTTTGCCTCATAGAGCTTGGAAGTGGCTTGCAAGCGCCGCGTGGCTTCGACGCGCGTTTTGTTGCATTGCGGATCGTTGGCAAATTTCAGGCCGCGAACCGACCGCTCGGCAGCCTGCATCATCTGCCCGGCGATACGGCCATGGGTTCCTTCATGAGCGAGAACGCCTGTGAAAAACCGGTTCCAGCGTTTGCGCAGCGCCGGCGTGACGGCCGAGGCGACGCGCGGGTAGGTGTAGGCGATGTTGAGCGTTCCATTGGCCTGGCGCAGGCGGCAGACGCCGTTGACCTGACCCACGTCCAGGCTCCAGTCGGCGGTGTAGCTTGTCTGCGCGATGGCGTGGGTCATGAAACCGTGCTTGGGGCCCCTGCGGTTCATGGCGATAACCAGACCGGCACCTGTCATGCCGGTGATGTCATAGGTTCGCGTCTTGACGACGGTTTTCACCCCCGCCGACGCCGTCCCGACGACGCCGCAGGCCGCGCTTATGACGGCGACGCAAAACAAGACCAACACGCGCATGCCATTTTCCCCATGGACGCGGCAATGAGACCACAAGCAGACGACGGTTTCAACAATCTTTGGCGCCGAGCGCCTTACATGCATTGGTAAACCCGGCCATCGCCGCCATTTTTGCTGGTTGAGACGGCCCCGGTCGGTGAGGCTCACATGCTCTGATAGACCGGGCCTTCGCCGCCTTGTGGCGGCATCCAGTTGATGTTCTGGTTGGGATCCTTGATGTCGCAGGTCTTGCAGTGCACGCAGTTCTGCGCGTTGATGACGAAGCGCACATCCTTGGCAGACGGATCGGCGGCGGCGTTGCCGTCCTTGTCGACCCATTCGTAAACACCGGCCGGGCAATAGCGGGTCGAAGGCCCGGCAAAGACATCATGCTCGGAACGCTTCTGCAACTCCATGTCGCCGACGATGAGATGCACCGGCTCGTTTTCCTCGTGATTGGTGTTGGACAGGAACACCGAGGACAGGCGGTCGAAGGTCAGCACGCCGTCCGCTTTGGGATAGGCGATCTTCTTGTGCTTGGCCGCGGGCTCAAGCGTGGCATAATCGGCCTTGCCATGTTTCAGCGTGCCGAAGGGCGAGAAGCCGAACAGCGTGTTCAGCCACATGTCGAGACCACCGAGGCCGACGCCGATAATGGTGCCGAAGCGCGACCAGAGCGGCTTGACGTTGCGGACCTTCTTCAAATCCTTGCCGATATCGGTCGCGCGCCAGGCGTCCTCATAAGAAGACAGCTCGTCATTGGCGCGGCCGGCGCCGATCGCTTGCGCGACATGCTCGGCCGCCAGCATGCCGGACAGCACCGCATTGTGCGAACCCTTGATGCGCGGCACGTTGACGAAGCCCGCCGCACACCCCATCAGCACGCCGCCGGGGAAGGAGAGTTTCGGCACCGACTGCCAGCCGCCTTCGGTAATGGCGCGCGCGCCGTAGCCGATGCGCTTGGCGCCCTCGAAGGTGCGCGATATCGCCGGATGCGTCTTGAAGCGCTGGAATTCCTCGAAGGGCGACAGCCAGGGGTTCTTGTAGTTGAGATGCAGGACGAAGCCGACCGCGACCTGGTTATCCTCGAGGTGGTAGAGGAAGGAGCCGCCGCCTGTCTTCAGGTCGAGCGGCCAGCCGAAGGAGTGCTGCACCAGGCCCGGCCGGTGGTTCTCGGGCTTGACCTGCCACAGCTCCTTGAGGCCGATGCCGTACTTGCCGGGCTCACGGCCGTCGGACAGTTTGTATTTTGCGATCAGCTGCTTGGACAGCGAACCGCGCGCGCCCTCGCCGATCAGCACGTATTTGCCCATCAGCGCCATGCCCGGCGCAAAGCCCGGGCCATGTGTGCCGTCTTTTTCGACGCCCATGTCGCCGGTGACGACGCCCGTGACCGCGCCGGCATCGTTGTAGACGAGGCTGGCGGCAGCAAAGCCCGGATAGATTTCGACGCCTAGCGCTTCAGCCTTGGTTGCCAGCCAGCGGCAGACATTGCCGAGCGAGACGATGTAGTTGCCGTGATTGTTCATCAGCGGCGGCATCAGGATATTGGGCAGACGGAACGAGCCGGCGGGGCCGAGCACCAGGAAATCGTCGGCCGTAACCGGCGTCTTGAAGGGGTGGCCATCTTCCTCGCGCCAGCCCGGCAACAGGCGGTCGATGCCTATGGGATCGACGACGGCGCCTGACAGAATGTGGGCACCAACCTCGCCGCCCTTTTCCAACACCACGACGGAAAGCTCGGGATTGACCTGCTTGAGACGGATCGCTGCGGCAAGGCCCGCCGGGCCGGCCCCGACGATGACCACGTCGAATTCCATGCTCTCGCGTTCGATCTCGCTCATCAACCCCTCCGCTCTGGCCAACCGTTTCCGGCATTTTGCTGGCTCCTGCGCTGCATAGCGCATCAATCCGCGACAGGAAACCGGCGCTGACGTGACAATGCCGATTTCGACAAAAAGTCGCGGATGACAACTCTGCCGCAAGCGTTTGCGCGCGGCCGCGCTCAGCGTCCCATATTTTAATTGTTCGACGGCTCTCTTATCGGCCATACTTATTTCCATGCGCACGCCGTCCGGCTATTCATTGACGCGCTTCCCCCTTCCGCCCGGCCGGACCTGCCGAGCGATCCTTCTCGCCCTTTCAATGCTTACGCCGGTTCGCGCTCAGGCCGAGCCGGTGAAGGTGTGGGCGACCGGCGCCTATTCCTTTTCCGACGAGCTTGGCGGTTTCCACATCACCGGCGCCTCGGGCACCGGCACCAAGGAAGATCCGTTGGTCATCTCCGAGGAGCTGAATTCGTCGACGCCGGTGACGCTCACCATCCGCACCACCAAACCGATCCAGCCGTTCAGCACCAACGGCGAATTCGCCAACGGCATCCTGTACATGCGTATCGAGGTTCTCAACAACAGCGGCCAGGCCTGGGTCGAATTCCAGTTCGAGCTGCAGGAGATACTCAACCAGCCGAGCGTGTTCGGCGACGGCCTGTCCTTCGACCAGCGCAACAAGACGCCCGACAACATCCTGTCGAGCGCGTACGCCGATTTCGACCGCGATTTCGAACCCTATGACCGGCTCTTGTTCAAGAGTGGACAGATCGACCCGCTGAAGAGGGGACGCTTCGAGTTTCTGATCACCGACTACACGCCGCGCTGGACGTTCTATCTGGTGCAGGATCCGCGGATACCGACGGGGTAAGCGGCAGACGCCGTGAAAATCGCCACGAAATGCCCTTCGTGATTGGCGAAAGCCGACGAGCGCGTAATCTCCCTCCTCGAGGGGGGAGATTACTAACCGCCCAACCTTGCAAATCGTCTCTCGGCGGACGAATGTGCCCGGCATGACTGCCGCCTCCCCCAACAACCGATCCGACCTGGCCGAGTTGCTCGCCTTCTACGCCTCTGCCAGCGTCGACGAAGCGTTGGAGGACGCGCCGGTGAACCGGTTTGCCGGGGCAGCACCGAAGCGCCCCGAGCGCACAACGGCGCCTGCCGCGCCGCCTCGCGAAAACAAGTTTCCGGAACAAGCCGCCGCCAGCCCCGGGCTGGACGCAAGCCGGGTGCCGGACGCGCCGGCGCGTTCCGTTCCGGCCATGGCGACGGTGCCCGACGAGGCACAGGCGGCCCTGGCCCGGCAAATGGCGGCAAGTGCCTCGACGCTCGACGAACTGCGCCAGCACATGGCGTCGTTCGATGGCTGCAACCTCAAATTCACCGCCAAGAACCTGGTCTTTGCCGACGGCAATCCGGAAGGTTCGGTGATGTTGGTCGGCGAGGCGCCCGGCCGCGACGAGGATATTGAGGGCCTGCCCTTCGTCGGCCGCTCGGGCCGGCTGCTCGACCGCATGCTGGCGGCGATCGGGCTTGACCGGACTTCGGTCTATATCGCCAACGTCATTCCCTGGCGGCCACCCGGCAACCGCACGCCGACGCCGCACGAGACCGAAATCTGCCGTCCCTTCATCGAGCGGCACATAGAGCTGGTCAATCCCAAGGTGCTGGTCAATCTCGGTGGCCCTTCGGCCAAGACCTTGCTCAACACGAGCGAAGGCATCTTGCGCCTGCGCGGCAACTGGCGCGTCCACACCACGGCTTCCGGCATTGCCATTCCGGCCATGCCGACGCTGCACCCGGCCTATCTCTTGCGAACCCCTGCGCACAAGAAACTGGCGTGGCGAGATTTTCTCGAGGTGAAAGCGAAGTTGCGAGAGGTGGGCTAGCTAGCTGATCTCCCCCTTGAGGGCCCTTGGAGGGGGAGATGTCGCCGAAGGCGACTGTGGGGTCGTTGCGCGTGGAGCGCCAACGTCCATTTCCGTAAGAAGGTCGCATCCCGTCGAACCCCTTCTGGCCTGCCGGCCATCTCCCCCTCAGAGGGGGAGAAGATTTCGCCTCGGCCTCCGCTATAACCTCCGACGTAATTGAAATCCCTCTCCCGCCGCCTTAATCCCGCCCGATGACAACAGCCCAAACCTCCGCCGGCAGCCTGATCCGCGAATGGCGCACGCGCCGGCGCATGAGCCAGCTTGATCTCGCAATGGAGGCTGAGATTTCCCAGCGTCATCTCTCCTTCGTCGAAAGCGGCCGCGCCGCGCCCTCGCGCGAGATGGTGCTGCATCTGGCCGAGCAGCTTGAGATTCCGCTGCGGCAGCGTAATCAGCTGTTGCTGGCTGCCGGCTTTGCCCCGAGCTTCAGCGAGCGGCCACTCACAGATACGACTCTGGCGCCGGCGCTTGCCGCGGTCGAGAGCGTGCTCAAAGGGCATGAGCCGTTCCCCGCCCTCGCCGTCGACCGGCACTGGAACCTGATATCCGCCAATGCCGCCATCGGCCCGTTTCTGGCCGATGTTGCCGAGCCGTCGCTGCTCCAGCCGCCGGTCAATGTGCTGCGCCTCAGCCTGCACCCGAACGGCATCGCACCGCGCATCGTCAATCTCGCGGAATGGCGGGCGCATCTGCTGGAGCGGCTGAAACACCAGAACGATGCCGCCGGCGATCCCGTCCTGGTCGAGCTGGAGCGCGAATTGCGAACCTATCCGTCCGGGCTCAAGGGTGCGCGGCCGGTGCCGGTCGAGCCCAACGGCATCGTCCATCCGCTGCGGCTGGCGCATGGCGACCAGGTGCTGTCCTTCATCAGCACCATCACCGTCTTCGGCACGCCGCTTGACGTGACGCTGTCGGAACTGGCGATCGAGTCTTTCTTCCCGGCCGACGAGCAGACGCGAGCGGTGCTGGTGCGGCTGGCGAAGGAACGTGCGGAAGCTAGCTGAGCAACCCCGCGGACCTCCTCACCCCTGTGGTGGCGCTGCCTTGCGCGTTCGGGTGCGTTCCAGGCCGAGTTGGCGCTCGCGCCAGATGATGAAGATGCCGGCGGCAACGACGATCACACCGCCGACGAGCGTGTTGATGGTGGCAATATCGCCAAAGGCGAAATAGCCGACGACGACGCCGAGGATCATCGAGGTGTATTCGAACGGCGCCACCACCGAAGCTTCGGCATGGCGGTACGCCGCCGTCATCAAAATCTGCGCCAGCCCGCCACAGAACCCTGCTGCGACCAGCAGACCGGCCTGCAGCGGCGTCAGCGCCTGCCAGCCGAAGGGCAGCGTAAGCAGCGCCATGACACTCGCCGTCGCCGAGAACCACAACACGATGGTCGCTGTTCGTTCAGTCTGGACAAGATTGCGCACGAGCAGGATGGCATTGGCGGAGATTGCTGCAGAAACAAGAGCAGCGATGACGCCCAGCACCTCCTGGTCGCCGAGCGCGACGCCCGACGTGAGCAGCGTCAGCTCCGGCCAGGAGATGATCAGCACGCCGACCAGACCGACCGCAACCGCGCTCCAGCGATAGACGCGAATGGCTTCGCCGAGGAATAGCGAGGAGAACACCACCACCAGCAAAGGCTGGGCATAGTTCAGCGTGATCGCCTCAGGCAGCGGCAGCCGGGTCAGCGCAAAGAAGCCGAGCCCCATGGCGCAAACGCCGACGACACCGCGCGCAATGTGGTTCAGCGGGCGTTTGGTGGCGAACGCCGTACCGAGTTTTCTCTTGAAGGCCAGGAAGGCGATGATCGGGAAGATGGCGAAGAAGGAGCGGAAGAAGACGATCTGGCCGGCCGGCAAAGTGCCGGCGGCCTTGATGCAGGTTTGCATGCCGACAAAGACCGCCACCGACATGACCTTGAGCATGATCCCGGTGAGAACATTAGAGCGCCGCGCGTCGTCTTCGACGCGCAAAGGACGCTCTGACACTTTAAATCTGCGCATCGTGCTTTCCAAAAATCGACATCGATTATTGGGCCGATGCGCGCCGGGATGATCGGACAGTTTCCCGCCCGCTTCGTCTCCAGGCCCGGCTTTCACTGTTTTGTTGCTTCCCGGATCTCCGCTGAGATGCGCGTCGAACGACGCGGTACACAGGCGCCCATTCCGAACTTCGATGTGACGACGGTCATCAAGGCCTCACGATAATGGCGGAAGGGGAACGCCCCGAATAGGCATTGGCGCAGTTTTGTCGAGTGACCGTTTCGTGTAAAGAGCGCGCAACTTTAGATTTAATGGGCCATGACACGTCAGCGGCTCCGATAGCGACAGGGAAACCCAAGGGAATGCGAACCGATACCGGCCAGGTCTTCAAGCTCGAAGACTACCGCCCCAACGACTTTTCCATCCCGCAAACCGGCCTCACCTTCCGCCTTTCGCCAGACGCAACGCGTGTCACCGCAGTGCTGACGATCGAACGCCGCGATGGCGCCGCCGCCTGGACGTCGCTGGTGCTGGACGGCGACGGCCTGGTGCTCAAGCGCATTGCCATCGACGGTCGCGAGCTTGCCCCGGCCGAGTATCTCGCCACGCCGGACCAGCTGACCATTTTGAGGCCGCCGCCCCGTTTCCAGCTGCTGCTCGAGACCGAGATCGCGCCGGCCAGCAATGAGGCGCTGATGGGCCTCTACCGCTCCAGCAATGTCTATTGCACGCAATGCGAGGCCGAGGGCTTTCGCCGCATCAGCTATTTCCTCGACCGCCCCGACATCCTGTCGGTCTATACCGTGCGTATCGAGGCGAGGCTGGACGAAGCGCCGCTGTTGCTTTCCAACGGCAATCCGGTCGAAAGCGGCGCGCTTGCCGACGGCTGGCACTTTGCAGTCTGGGACGACCCCTTCCCCAAGCCGTCCTATCTGTTTGCGCTCGTGGCCGGCAATCTCGGCAAGGTTGCGGACAGTTTCGTCACCATGTCCGGGCGCGAGGTCGAACTCGGCATCTATGTCGAGCCAGGCAAGGAGGGGCTTGCCGGCTACGCCATGGATGCGCTGAAGCGCTCGATGCAATGGGACGAGCAGGCCTTCGGCCGCGAATACGACCTCGACGTCTTCAACATCGTCGCCGTTTCCGACTTCAACATGGGGGCCATGGAGAACAAGGGCCTCAATATCTTCAACGACAAATATGTGCTGGCCGACCGGGAAACCGCCACCGATGCCGATTTCGCCAATATCGAGGCGATCATCGCGCATGAGTATTTCCACAACTGGACCGGCAACAGGATCACCTGCCGCGATTGGTTCCAGCTCTGCCTGAAAGAAGGGCTGACGGTTTTTCGCGACCACGAATTCTCCGCCGACCAGCGCTCGCGCGCGGTCAAGCGCATCGCCGAAGTGCGCACGCTCAGGGCACACCAGTTCCCCGAGGACCAGGGACCGCTGGCGCATCCGGTGCGGCCGCGCCGCTACCGCGAGATCAACAATTTCTACACGGCGACCGTCTACGAAAAAGGCTCGGAAGTCGTGCGCATGATCCGCACCATTCTCGGACCTGACACGTTCCGCGCCGGAATGGATCTCTATTTCGAGCGCCATGACGGCGAAGCAGCGACGATCGAGGATTTCCTCAAAGTGTTCGAGGACGCCTCCGGGCGCGATCTGTCGCAATTCGCGCTCTGGTACCACCAGGCGGGCACGCCGAACCTGACCGTCAGTTCGACGCACAATCCGGCCACGCGCGAGTTCACGCTCGAGATCGAGCAGTCGGTGCCGCCGACGCCGTCGGAAAGCCGCAAGCGGCTGATGCACATCCCGCTCGCCTTCGGGCTGGTCGGCGCCGGCGGCGAACCGGTTGCCTATGGCGGCGTCGAGGGCGCCGCCGTCGAGGACGGTGTCATCCATATTCGCAAGCGCCGTCACATGGTGCGCTTCTCAGGCGTTGCCGAGCGGCCGGCGGTGTCGCTCAATCGCGGCTTTTCGGCGCCGATCACGCTTTCGGTCGAGCAGAAGGCCGACGACCAGTTCTTCCTCGCCGGCCATGACAGCGATGCCTTTGCGCGCTGGCAGGCGTTCAACACGCTTTTGACCGATGCGCTGATAGCGGCCTTCCGCCAGATCCTCGGCGGCGCAAAGCCGGCCTTCACCGCCAGGCTGACCGGACTTGCCGGCAAGATCGCCGGCGACGAGACGCTGGAACCCGCTTACCGGGCACTGGCGCTTTCGCTTCCGGGCGAGGCCGACATTGCTCGCGACATCGGCAGGAATATCGACCCCGACGCCATCTTCGCCGCCCGCGAGGCGCTGGCGCTGGCAATCGCGCGCGCCAATCAGCAAACGTTCACCGACCTATACGGCCGCCTCGCCGACGACGGGCCGTTCAGCCCCGACGCGGCAAGTGCGGGACGCCGCGCGCTGCGCAACATCCTGCTCGACTACCTCTCGCTGCTGCCGAAAGGGGCTGCGCTCGCCGCCCGGCATTTCGAGGTCGCGACGAACATGACCGACCGCGCCGCAGCGCTGACCGTCCTTGCGCACCGCCATGACGGTTCGCCGGAGGCGATCAAGGCGCTGGCCGATTTCGAGGCCCGTTATGGCGCCGATCCGCTGGTCATGGACAAATGGTTCCAGATCCAGGCCAGCGTGCCGGGACCCCGGACAGTCGACACGGTACGCGAGCTGACTGGTCACGCAGCTTTCTCGATGGCCAATCCGAACCGGGTGCGCTCGCTGGTCGGCACATTCGCCAGCGCCAACCAGACCGGCTTCCACCGCGCCGATGGCGAAGGCTACCGGTTTTTTACCCAGACCGTACTCGAGGTTGAAAAACGCAATCCGCAAGTGGCGGCCAGGCTGGCGACAGCGCTGCGCTCGTGGCGCTCGCTGGAGCCGGGCAGGCAAGCCAAGGCCAGGGAAGCGCTGCTGGCCATCGCCGGTGCCGAGAACCTGTCGGCGGATTTGCGGGACATTGTGGAGCGAACGCTGGCCTGATCCCTCCCCCTTGAGGGGACGGTGGACAGCCGCCGAAGGCGGATGGACGGGTGGGGTCGTTGCGGCAGTGCGCGACCTCGACCAACTTCGACCGTGATTGAGAGAGTCGAGCGCTTCGCCGAGGACCCCACCCGGCCCTTCGGGCCACCCTCCCCTCAAGGGGAGGGATTTCAGCGTTATTTCAATGAATTTTTAATGTTTTTCGGCCGCGCCTCTGGACAAGGCGAATCACCTTTGATTCTTTACAGACGATTCGGATGTGCGGTGTTGCCGAATCGTCAAGCGTACGGAAATTCGGGGAGTGCCATTTATGGCCAAGGCGGACGCGTGGGGCGCGCCCGAAGGGACGGCTTTTGAGCGGCGCAAGGCGCGAGGCGACGGCCTCGCCGGCAATACGCGGCTCATCGCTGAACCAGCCTACCGGCGGCTCCTGGCTGCCGAACCCCTTCTGCGCCGTTCCATACCGGCTCTCATCATCATCTTCCTGATCGTCATCGCCGCACTGCGCGTGCTGTCGCTGATGAACGAGCGCGACGAGGCCGAGCGCGACGGCAAGGCGGTGCTAGGTCTCGCCGCCGGCCAGATGGCGAACGCAATCTCGGCCGACCCGACCGCGGCATCCAGCGGTGCAATTGATCTTCTGGAAAGCACGAGCCGCCAGGGCGCCATGGGCAGAAGCCATGTGCTTGTGATCACCGACAGCGCCTTCAAGATCATTGCCGTGTCGCCGCTGTCGACCGGCTGGCAAGGGCGATCGCTGGACAGCCTGGTGCTGGACGGCCAGCCGCTGTTCATGTTCGGCGACCGCGCCGGGGTCATGGATGTCAGCATCGGCGGCCAGGACTGGTACGCGGCGGTGAGCCTGACCCGGGACCGCAAGTACGCCGCCGCCGTGCTGGTGCCGCAGGAAGCGGCGTTCGACAACTGGCGCAAGACCGTCTCGCTCAACGTCACGCTGTTTGTGCTGACAGCCGGCGTGCTGATCATCATCCTCTACGCCTATTTCGGCCAGGCATCGCGCGCCCAGACAGCCGACCGCATCTATCTCGAAGCCCATCAGCGCATCGACATGGCGCTGGTTCGCGGTCGCTGCGGCCTGTGGGACTGGGACATGGTGCGCGGCAAGATGTACTGGTCGCGCTCGATGTACGACATGCTGGGCTACGAGCCCTGCAACTCGATGCTGTCGTTCGGCGAGGTCGACGACATCATCCACCCCGAGGACGGCGACCTGTTCGAGCTGGCCAACAAAATCGTCGAGCGCGAGATCGACCATATCGACCAGGTGTTCCGGATGCGTCACGCCGACGGCCAGTGGGTGTGGATGCGCGCCAGGGCCCAGGTGATCGACCCGGAAGCGCCTGAGATCCAGCTGATCGGCATTGCCGTCGACGTCACCGAGCAGCGGCATCTGGCGCTGCGCTCGGAGGCGGCCGACCTGCGCCTGCGGACCGCGATCGAAAACATCAACGAATCCTTCGTGCTGTGGGATGCCGCCCAGCGCCTGATCATGTGCAATTCCAAATACCAGAAGGACAACGGCCTGTCGGACCGCGACGTCATGCCGGGCGCTGCGCGCGCCGTGCTTGAAGAGCGCATGCTGGCCTTCGCCTCTGAACGGCGGCTGGCCAACACCAACGGGCCGCAAGGGGGCGCAACCTTCGAGCGGCAGCTCTCCGACGGCCGCTGGCTGCAGGTCAACGAACTGAGGACCCGGGACGGCGGCACGGTCTCCGTCGGCTCCGACATCACCCAGATCAAGCTGCACCAGGAAAAGCTGGTCGACAGCGAGCGCCGGCTGATGGCGACCATCCACGACCTCAGCCTCGCCCGCCGGGCCGAGGAAGAGCGCGCCAAGGAACTGGTCGAGCTCAACCGCGAATATATGAAGGAAACCGAGCGCGCCGAGGCCGCCAATCGGGCCAAATCCGAATTCCTAGCCAACATGTCGCACGAGCTGCGCACGCCGCTCAACGCCATCATCGGGTTCTCCGAACTGATGGAACAAGGCCTGTTCGGGCCGCTCGGTTCGCCGCGCTACGAGGAATATGCCAACGACATCAACGGCAGCGGCAAATATCTGCTCGGCGTCATCAACGACATACTCGATATGTCGAAGATCGAAGCCGGCCAATTCTCGGTGGACCGCGAGGAAATCGATCTCTGCCCGCTGATCCGCGAGACGGTGCGGGTGATCTCGCTGCAGGCGGCGGAGAAATCGATCACGGTCGAAACCCGCATCGCCGATACGATGACGCTGTTCGCCGACCGCCGGGCGATCAAGCAGATCGCCATCAATCTGCTGTCGAATGCGGTGAAGTTCACCGGTCAGGGCGGCCATATCTCGGTGCGCGCCCGCAACACGTCAGGCGCGCTGGTGCTGACCATCGAGGACAATGGCTGCGGCATTCCGAAGGAGGCACTGAGCAAGCTTGGCCGCCCCTTCGAACAGGTGCAGAACCAGTTTTCGAAGAACCACGCCGGCTCCGGCCTCGGCCTTGCCATCTCGCGCTCGCTGGCCGAGCTGCAGGGCGGCGCGCTGAAAATCCGCTCGACCGAAGGCGTCGGCACGATCGTGTCGGTGCGCATTCCGGTGAAGAAGCCGGCGCTGGCGGTGAAGGCGGCGGCCTGACGGCCCGCCAATGCGAGCGGTGCTCTCCGCCGCGTTCAAGGACTGAGTAGCCCCGGTCATGTAAGGGCTCCGGCGGCTTTCGCCGCCGGAGACATATCGCCATTTCACTCCATGCTGTCGTCGCCGCCGTCCCATTGGTGGTGGCGGCCCATGCGGCCTTTCTTTGGCAGTTCGTTGCGCTCGATCTTGCCGTCATTGTTGCGGTCGAGCATGGCGAACACCTTCTTCTCGCGCCCGGTGATGTCGTCCGTGGTCAGCGTGCCGTCGCCCTTGCTGTCGTAGCGGGCAACTATGCGCTTGGCCATTTCCTCGAACCGCGCCTTCTCCAGCGCGTCAGCGAGCTGGGCGACTGTCAGCTTGCCGCCATTATCGGCGACCAGCTTCTTCAGCCGCGCGTTCATGGCGTCGGAAAACTGGTCGAAGCTGATGGTGCCGTTGGAATCCTTCATCGCCTTGTCGAGGCGCATCATCGCGCCCTCGCGCATTCTGGCGCTGGCATTGTTCTCGGCATAGGCGGTGGTGCCAACGGCGCCGGCAAGCGCGACAAAGGCAAGGGCAAGTCCGGTTGTCTTTCTCATGGGTATCTCCTGTTGCATCGTCACCCCCGATGCGATCCGAAACAGCCGCCAACGCTTCACGCCCTCACGACCGTTTCGTACGAAGCAAAAGGTTGAAATCCTTTCTGACCTTTTGCGACGTTTCCTTGAGATGTGCTTCCAGCACACCGAAATCCGGCAGGTCAGTCACCGCCAGAAGCAGATCCGACAATCCCGGCGGAACGTCATCGCGTTCGAATGCACCGGTGAGGCAAAGCCGCGTCATCTGGGTCAGCGCCAGATAGAGTTGGTAGGCTTCGCAAAGCTGCTGCCTGACGTCAGCCTCGGCGAAATCCGGCGACAGATGCGCCAGGATTTCGCCGGTCGCGGTCACCCTGCGGCCGGCTTCGACCTGCCCGGTTATAACCGCCACCTGCGCGATGAATTCGAGGTCGATGAGGCCGCCGGAGATGAGCTTGATGTCCCAGAGATCGCGCGGCGATTTTTCCTTCTCGATCAGCGCGCGCATCTCGGATGCCTCCGCCCTCACCTTGGCGGCGTCGCGCGGCAAGGCCAGAAGTGCCGCCACCTCGGCCTCGACCTCGGCGCAAAGGGCAGCGTCACCGCCGATGGCGCGAGCCCTTGCCAAAGCCATGTGCTCCCAGGTCCAGGCCTCCTGGCGCTGGTATTTCTTGAAGGCGTCGATATGGGTCGCCACCGGCCCCTTGTTGCCGGATGGCCGCAAGCGCAGGTCGAGTTCGTAGAGAACGCCCTCGGCGGTCGGCGCCGAGACAGCCGCGATCAGCCGCTGCGTCATCCTGGTGTAGTAGTGCGACGGTGCGAGCGGCTTGTCGCCGTCGGACTCGTCGGCATCCGGGTCGTGATCGTAAAGCAGGATAAGGTCGACGTCCGAACCCGCCGTCAATTCGCGGCTGCCGAGCTTACCCATGCCGAGCAGCGAAACCGTGCCGCCGGCGATACCGCCGTGGCGCAGCGCGAATTCGGTGGTCACCGCCTGCAATGCGGCGTCGATGGTGAGGTCGGCGAGATCGGAAAAGGCGCGGCCGGCGCGCGCCGGGTCGATCGAGCCGGCGAGCAGCCTGACACCGATCAGGAATTTCTGCTCGGAGGCAAAGATGCGCAGCCGGTCAAGCACATCCTCGTAGGGCCTGTCGCCATCGATGAAAGCGGCCAACCGCGCTGAGAGATAGGCGCGGTTGGGCAGTTCGGTGAGCAGCGCCGGGTCGAGCAGACCGTCGAAGACATGCGGGCGCCTTGTGATGATTGCCGCCAGCCGAGGCGCGGCGCCCATGATCGTCGCCATAAGCTTCAGCAGAGCGGGATTCGACTGCAGCAGCGAAAACAGCTGGATGCCGGCGGGCAGGCCGGCGAGGAGTTCATCGAAGCGAACCAGCGCCTCGTCGGCCCGGCGCGTCTGGCCGAAGGCTTTGAGCAGCGCCGGCGTCAGTTCGGTCAGCCGCTCGCGCGCTTCCGCCGACTGGGTGGCGCGATAGCGGCCGAAATGCCAGCCCCGAATGACGCGGCAGATGTCGCTTGGCCGCTGGAAGCCAAGGCCATGCAAGGTCTGCAGCGTGTCGGGATCGTCGACATCGCCGGTGAAGACCAGATTGCCGACGCCGGCCGACAATTCAGGCGCAGTCTCGAACAGCGCGGCGTAATGGCGCTCGACCTCATGCAAAGCCGCGCGAAAGGTTTCGGCAAATCTGGCGGCATCGGCAAAGCCCAGCATATGGGCGATGCGTTCCAGCCCTTCATCATCGTCGGGCAGAATATGCGTCTGCTCGTCGGCGACCATCTGGATGGCGTGTTCCACGCCGCGCAGAAACCAATATTGCTGCGTGAGCGCGTCGCGTGCATCGGCGGTGATCCAGTTGCGCGCCGCCAGCGCACCCAGCATCGGCACCGTCTCGCGGCCGCGCAGCTCCGGAAAACGGCCGCCGGCGATCAGTTGCTGGGTCTGGACGAAGAACTCGATTTCGCGAATGCCGCCGCGGCCGAGCTTGACGTTGTGTCCTTTGACCGCGATCTCGCCATGACCCTTGTGGGCATGGATCTGGCGCTTGATCGAATGAACGTCGGCGATCGCCGCATAGTCCATGTATTTGCGCCAGACATAGGGCTGCAATTCCCGCAGGAACGCATCCCCGGCATCGAGATCGCCGGCCACGGGACGCGCCTTGATCATGGCGGCGCGCTCCCAGTTCTGGCCGCGCGCCTCATAGTAGCGAAGTGCTGCCTCGACCGGGATCGCCAGCGGCGTCGAGCCTGGATCGGGACGAAGCCTCAAATCGGTGCGGAAGACATAGCCGTGCCCGGTGCGGTCCTGCAGGATGCGGACCAGCCTGCGGGTCAGGCGCGCAAACAGCTCTGTGGCGTCGAGCGGATCGACGATTGCCGGCGCATCCGGATCGAAGAAGACGACGAGGTCGATGTCGGAGGAGAAATTCAGTTCATGCGCGCCAAGCTTGCCCATGCCGAGCACGATCCAGCCGGATTGCCGTGACGGATTTTCGGGATCGGGCAATTTGAGCTTGCCTTGGCTGTGCGCCTCGCGCAGCAGGAAGTCGACCGCCGCACAGGTGCAGGCATCGGCGAGATTGCTGAGGCGCCTTACCGTCAGCGCGGCATCGGCCTCGCCGGAGAGGTCTGCAAGTGCGATCAGAAAGTGAGCTTCACCCTTCCACTGCCTGAGTTCCATCATCAGGCTGGATTCGGAAACGGTCTCGGAAAAGGCGGCCTTGCCGATCGCTTCGGCGATGGTGAGCAGCCGAGCCTCGACACTGCCATCGAACAGCGCGTCGAGGATTTGCGGCCGGCGGCGCGCGACATCGCGGAGGAAAGGCGAGAGATCGAAGACGGCAGCGAGAAACTCCTGGGCCGCGCCCTTGCCCCCTAGGAATTTCGCCAGCCGCGGCAGGTTCTCGTCCTTGGCATCGCCAGCGATCTCCGACAGTTCACGCCGGGCGCGGGTCTCATCCAGCGGCGCGAGCTGCGCCGCCAGTTGCAGGCGCCATTCGGTCTCGATCCGTTTCGCAGCCATCCTCACCGCCATCAATGGTCCTCCCGCGCCGGGAAGCTCATGATAACGGACAATCCGGGATTGGCAGGCAGAAGTTCAAGCCGGCCATTGTGAAAAGTCATGATCGCCTTGGCGAGGCTGAGGCCAAGACCGGATCCCGGCTGCGAGCGGCTCTTTTCCAGCCGCACGAAGCGCTCGGTCGCCCTGGCGCGGTCGGCGTCATCAGGGATGCCATGGCCGTTGTCGGCAACAGAAAGGCGGATTTCGTGACCGACGCGCTGCAGGGCTACGCGCACAGCAGGCTTTTCCGTCGCATCGGTCGAGTATTTGATGGCGTTGTCGACGATGTTCGACAGCGCCTGGCCGATCAGCTCGCGGTTGCCATTGACGGAAAAATTCCCGTCCGCGGCAGTTTCGAGCACCACGCCAGCCTCCTCCGCCACCGGCTCATAAAGCTCGACAACGTCATGCACCGCGGCGGCGAGATCGACCTTGCTGGTGCTCTCCGAGGAATAGCCGGCCTCCAGCCTGGAGATCATCAGGATGGCGTTGAAGGTTTTTATCAGCTGGTCGGATTCGGCCATGGTGCCTTCCAGCGCCTGCCGGTAGTCGGTGGTCTTGTGCTTGCCCGAAAGTGTCGCCTCAGCGCGGTTGCGCAGTCTGGTCAGCGGCGTCTTCAAATCATGGGCGATGTTGTCGGAGACCTGCTTCAGCCCTTCGTTGAGCGTCGCTATCCTGGCCAGCATGGTGTTGAGGTTTTCCGACAGGCGGTCGAACTCATCGCCAGCGCCGGTCACCGGCAGCCGTCCCGTGAGATCGCCGCCCATGATGCGGCGGCTTGCCTCCGAGACGCTGTCGATGCGCTTCAGCGCGGCGCGGCCGACAAGGAACCAGATCAGCAGCCCGCCCAGGCCCATCATGCCCAGCGCCAGCATCAGGGCGCGGCGGACGACGGCGCGGAAGCGCTCGGGCTCGCCGAGATCGCGGCCGACCAGCATGATCATCTGGTTGGGCAGCCGCAGCACCAGCGCGATGGCGTTGTGGCCCTTCTCGCCCTCGGACTGAATTTCGGTCTCGCCGGGCTGCGCGCCGTTCGGGTCAGAAGCCTGGTTGCGCTGCCGTTCGAGCTCACCTTCGCCGAAACGGCGATAGGAGAAGGGTTCGGTCGTCCAGCCATCGGTCTCGAGCACCCCCGGCGCCAGGCTCTGCACGTTTCCGGTGAGGATCTGGCCGTTGACGTCGGCAATGAGATAGAGGTTGGCGCCGGGCTGGCGCGAGCGCTGCTCGACGACGCGCACCAGCCGCGGCAGGCCGCCGCTCTGATAGGCACGGGCGAGGCCGAGCACCTCGTCATTGATGGTCTGCTGGGTCTGGCCGGTCAGCATGCGGGCCGACAACGACGTCATGTAGAAGACCAGCAACACGGCACATAGCGCGAAAAGCAGGAAATAAAGCGCTGAAAGCCGCGCCGCCGTCGTCCTCATGATGGCCGGCAGGGAAAGGACCATCGAGTTCTAGCTCATGATGAGATTTGGCTGAAATCTCATCATGACCTACCCCTTTGTTGGAGCATGATCTTCTCCAAAAACCGGTACCTACTTTTTGGGATCATGCTCTAGCCGCTCTTCAGCATATAGCCGGCGCCGCGAACCGTATGCAGGATCGGCTTGTCGAAACCCTTCTCGATCTTGCCACGCAGGCGCGAGACGTGAACGTCGATGACGTTGGTCTGCGGATCGAAATGATAGTCCCAGACATTTTCGAGCAGCATGGTGCGCGTCACCACCTGGCCGGCATGGCGCATCAGATATTCGAGCAGGCGGAATTCGCGCGGCTGCAGCGTGATCTCGCGCGCCGCGCGCTTGACCGAATGGGACAGCCGGTCAAGCTCGAGATCGCCGACCCGGTAGACGGTTTCGGCCTCCCTGGCGCTGGCGCGGCGGTTCAGCACCTCGACGCGGGCGAGCAATTCGGAAAAGGCATAGGGCTTGGTCAGATAGTCGTCCCCGCCGGCGCGCAGACCGGTGACGCGGTCATCGACTTCGCCCAGCGCCGACAGGATCAGCACCGGCGTGGTGTTGCCGCGCGAGCGCAGGCCGGCAATGACGGAGAGCCCGTCGCGGCGTGGCATCATGCGATCGACGACCATCACGTCATAGTCGCCGGCATCGGCCAGCGCAAAGCCGGTTTCGCCGTCGCCGGCGACATGGGCGGTGTGCCCAGCCTCGGCAAAGGCCTTCTGCATATAGTCGGCCGCCTCGCGATCGTCTTCTATGACGAGAATCTTCATAGAGCCGTTATACGCGATTTCGCCGGAAGATTGAGGGGCCGCCATGAGCGCAAAAGCTTTCGTTCAAGCATGTCGTTTTGCCAAAACCGCAGTGCACTTTTGGGCGACATGCTTCGCTGTTAGAGCGGCAGCGGGCGATGGGGGCCCGCTGCCGCCGGGGGCAGAACACGATGACTGACTAACGCGATCGGCCCCTTGCTTCCCGTGCGGCGGCTCGGGGGTGTTGAAACCGCCGCACTGGAAACTGTGTGATGTCAGCCTTTGGCGACTGGCAGCGCGACGAAGCGGTTTGAATCGTCGCGGGTGATCTGCATCAGCACCGCCTTGCGGCCGGACTTGACCGCATCGGCCATCGCCTTGGCGACGTCGTCGGTGCCGTTCACCTCCGTCGAGTTGACCGAGGTGATGACATCGCCGGGCTGGATGCCGCGGTCGGCGGCATCGCTGTCGGGATCGACATCGGTCACCACCAGGCCCTTGCCGTTTTCCGACTTGGTGACGGTGAGGCCGAGATCGGCCAGCGCGGCGGGCTTTGCCGGTGCCGCGGGCTGCTGCGGGTCGGCCGAGGCCTGCTTGTCAGTGGATGGCAACGTGCCGAGATCGACCTTGATGGTCTGGCTCTTGCCGTCGCGCCACACCGTGACGTCGACCGACTTGCCGGGTGGGTAGGCGCCGATCAGACGAGCCAGTTCCTTCGGCGATGCGACGTCCTTGCCTTCGACCTGGGTGATCACGTCACCGGCGGTGATGCCGGCCTTCTTGCCGGGGCCACCGTCCTGGGCGCCCGAAACCAGAGCCCCGTTCTGCGACTTCAGGCCCAGCGATTCGGCGATGTCCGATGTAACCGGCTGGATTTCGACGCCGAGCCAGCCACGCTGCACCGAGCCGCTCTTCATCAGATCCTGCACCACCTGCTTGGCGGTCGAGGCCGGAATGTCGAAGGCGATGCCGACGCTTCCGCCCGACGGCGAGAAGATCGCGGTGTTGATGCCGACGACCTGGCCGTTAAGGTTGAAGGTCGGGCCGCCCGAATTGCCGCGGTTGACCGAAGCGTCTATCTGGATGAAGTCATCATAGGGACCGGCGCCGATATCACGGCCACGGGCCGAGACGATGCCGGCGGTGACGGTGCCGCCGAGGCCGAACGGATTGCCGACGGCCACCACCCAGTCGCCGACGCGAACCTTGGAATCGTCGGCGAAATCGACATAGGTGAACTTGCCGACGCCATCGACCTTGAGCACCGCCAGATCGGTGCGCGGATCGGTGCCGATCAGCTTGGCGTCAAGCTCCTTGCCGTCATTCATCACCACTGTGAAGGCGGAGCCTTCCTCGACGACATGGTTGTTGGTGACGAGATAGCCGTCATCGGAGATGAAGAAGCCAGAACCCTGCGCCACCGGACGCGGCTGGTCGTTGTTATGGTCGCGGTGGCTGAAGCGACGATTGCCGCCGTCATGGCCGTTCTGATCACCAAAGCCGCGGAATTGCTTGAAGAACTGGCGCAGCTGCGGATTGTCGGGCAGGTTGTTCATGCCGTCCGGATCGTCGGACTGGTCGGAGCCGTCATCGGCGGCAGGCTCGATCTTGGCCTTGACCTTGACGCTGACCACGGCCGGCGAAACGCGCTCGACGACATCGGCAAAGCCCGGCACCTGGGGCGCTTCGACCCGCACGGCGTCGGCCAGAACGGGAGCTGTACCAGTGGCAACGGCGCCGAAACCGATGCCGCCGGCAATGGCCAGCGAAGCGGCGGCGGCCAACAGGCGTTTGCGGGTGCGGGAATATGGGTTGGGGGCGATAGTCATGGGTCTCGTATCCTCTTTTCACTGGATGCGGCTCAGGCAGAGCATCCTCGGACAAGAGAAATAGAGAGGCGCACATTACGGCGCCATTTCCGGTGCATGAAAGTTTTGTAATGTTGGGCGGTCGCACAAATCGCTTGGTTGCGCTCGCCTGCTGCCCTGTGGTGTACACAACTCAGCACAAGGCTTTCACAATGACAGCAAGCACCACCATGACCATTCGAGTCTCGTCCGAGACCAAGCTGAAGCTGGAGCAGATCGCTACCGATACCAGGCGTAGTAAATCGTTCCTCGCCGCCGAGGCGGTCTCAGCCTATGTCGATCGCGAGTTGGATATCA
This sequence comes from Mesorhizobium sp. C264A, assembly GCF_040324515.1. NCBI lineage: Bacteria > Pseudomonadati > Pseudomonadota > Alphaproteobacteria > Hyphomicrobiales > Phyllobacteriaceae > Mesorhizobium > Mesorhizobium sp. C264A. The sequence continues at coordinate 3,142,196 of NZ_JAMYVY010000001.1, forward strand.
TCGAAGGCATAAAACGTGGCATGGCCGACGCAGAGGCTGGCCGCGTCGTGCCCCACGACGACGCCATGGCGGAGGTCGACGCGGTGATCGAAGCAGCGAAAGCCAGGCGCGCAGGCAAGGCGTGAAGCGGTTCGCCACCTGGTCGCGAGAAGCGCTGGACGATCTCACGCAGCAAGTTGCCTTTATCGCTCAGGACAATCCTGCCGCCGCCCGACGCCTCGCGGACCGTATCCGTGAAATGGGCCGGGGCCTTGGTGATATGGCGACGGGCCGACCTGGCCGGGTAACAGGCACTTATGAGAAGCCCATCGGCCGCCTGCCCTACATCATTGCCTATGAATTGCGCCTGATCGCCGGCCGTCAGAGCATTGTTATCCTGCGCGCCATCCACACGTCGCGGGACTGGCCTTTGGAGGAATGGCCGAGCTAGTCGCTCAGCACCTTGTCCAGCGCCGCCTGTTCCTCGGCGCTCAGCGCCTTGGTTGCCAACGAGCGGCGGGAGCGTGTGGTCAGCACAATGAAAATGCCGCCGACCAGAAGCAGAAGCACCGGCGTGCCCCAAAGCAAGGCGTTGCGCGGGCTGAAGCGCGGCTTCAACAGCACGAACTCGCCGTAGCGCGACACGATATAGTCCATCACCTGCTGGTCGGTATCGCCGGCAACCAGACGCTGGCGCACCAGGATGCGCAGGTCGCGGGCGAGGTCAGCATCGGATTCGTCGATGGACTGGTTCTGGCAGACCATGCAGCGCAGGCCTTCCGACAGCAGCCGCGCCCTCGCCTCGAGCGCCGCATCGGCGAGAACCTCGTCCGGTTTCACCGCTTGCGCCGCGCCGGCAAACAGCAGCGCCAGCAAAAGCACGAGCGAGGCCAGAGACCTGGTGCTCACGGCGCGCCTGCCGACGGCATGGAGGCTGCCTGCTTGCGGCGGCGCGAGGGTGCGCCAACCCGCAGGCGACGGTCGAGCAGCGACATTGCGGCTCCCGCCATCATCACCAGAGCTCCGCCCCAGATCAGCGTCACCAGCGGCTTCCACCACAGGCGCACCACGACGGATCCATCGGTGCCTTCATCGCCCAGCGACAGATAGAGCTGGCTGAAGCCGATCGTCTCGATGCCGGATTCGGTCGTCGTCGTCTGCCGCACCGGAAAGAAGCGCTTGGCCGAGGTGATTTCGGCTGAAACGCCGCCATCGGCGCCGATCAGGGAAAAGCGGCCGCGCTGCTCGCTGTAGTTCGGACCCTGCGCCGGGAAGAGGCCGTCGAAACGCAGCGTGTGGCCGGAGAGTTCGACGCTCTCGCCGGCATGCATCGACAGTATCCTTTCGGTGCCGAAGCACAGCGTGCCGACAATGCCGAGCGTCGTCAGCCCGAGGCCGAGATGGGCAAGTGCAGTGCCGAACACCGAACGCGGCAGGCCGGCGAAACGGCGCAGCATGATGGCGGGCGACACATTGCCAAAGCCGGACTTGACGGCGAGGTCGGTAAGCGCGCCGCAGACCAGCCAGCAGGCGAGGCCGACACCAAGGGCGGCGAACACCGACGCGCCGTCGATGAACAGCCCGGTGACCAGCATCGCCAGGAGAGCGGCGCCGAAAGCCGCCATCAGGCGCTGGGCGACGGCATAGAGGTCGCCGCGCTTCCAGGCGAGCAATGGTCCGAAAGGAACCACGACCAGCAGCGGCACCATCAGCGGGCCGAATGTCAGGTTGAAGAAGGGGCGCCGACTGAGATCTTGCCGGCCGAAAGCGCTTCGACCGCCAGCGGATAGAGCGTGCCGACCAGCACGGTGGCCGTGGCCGTGGTCAGGAACAGATTGTTGAGGACGAGTGCGCCTTCGCGCGAGATCGGGTGGAACAGGCCGCCGGCCGTCAGCCGCGAGGCGCGCAGCGCAAACAGGGCCAGCGAGCCGCCGATGAACAGCGTCAAAATGCACAGGATGAAGATGCCGCGGGTCGGATCGGTGGCGAAAGCATGCACCGAGGTCAGCACGCCGGAGCGCACCAGGAAGGTGCCGAGCAGCGACAGCGAGAAGGTGAGGATGGCAAGCAGCAGCGTCCAGATCTTGAGCGCCGAACGCTTCTCCATGACGATCGCCGAATGCAGAAGAGCCGTGCCGGCCAGCCACGGCATAAAGGAGGCGTTTTCGACCGGATCCCAGAACCAGAAGCCGCCCCAGCCGAGCTCGTAGTAGGCCCAGTAGGAGCCCATCGCGATGCCGCCGGTGAGGAACATCCAGGCGACCAGCGTCCACGGCCGCACCCAGCGCGCCCAGGAGGCATCGATGCGGCCTTCGATGAGGGCGGCGACCGAGAAGGAAAAGCAGATGGAGAAGCCGACATAGCCGAGATAGAGCAGCGGCGGATGGATGGCGAGGCCAAGATCCTGCAGGACCGGGTTGAGATCGCGGCCCTCGATCGGCGCCGGATTGAGCCGGGTGAACGGATTCGATGTCGCCAGGATGAACAAGAAGAAGGTGGCGCCGATCGCCCCTTGCACGGCCAGCACATTGGCGCGCAGCGTCGCCGGCAAATTGGAACCGAAGACGGCTACCAGCGCACCGAAGAAGGTCAGGATCAGTACCCAGAGCAGCATCGAGCCTTCGTGATTGCCCCAGGTTCCGGTGATCTTGTATATTAGTGGCTGCAGCGAATGCGAGTTTTCCCACACGCTCGCCACCGAGAAATCGGAACTTGCATAGGCGCCGGCGAGTGCTGCGAACGATAGCGCCGTGAGCGCGAAGCCTGTGACCGTGACGGGACCGCCGACAGCCATCAGCCTCTGGTTGCCGGTACGGGCGCCGATCAGCGGCACCAGCGTCTGCACCAGCGACAGCACAAAGGCGAGGACGAGCGCGAAGTGTCCGGTCTCAACCATTACTGGCTCTTGCTCTCTTGCCACACGCCCTTGGCCTTCAGCCCGTCAGCGACTTCCTTGGGCATGTAGCGCTCGTCATGCTTGGCCAGCACGCTGTCGGCGACGAAAACGCCGTCGGCGCCAAAGCTGCCTTCGGTGATGACGCCCTGCTCCTCGCGGAACAGATCGGGCAGGATGCCGGTATAGCTGACCTTGACCGATTTGTGCGTGTCGGTGACCGAGAACGCAACCGTCGCGCCCTGCCCGCGCACGACCGTGCCCTTTTCGACGAGGCCGCCGAGCCTGATGCGCTGTCCCGGCTGCAAGCTGGCGGTGGTCAGATCGGCGGGCATATAGAAATAGGAGGCCTTCTGGCCCAACGCATAGAAGGTCAGCCCGGTGGCGGCGCCGAGGAAGGCAAGACCTCCGACAATCACCGACAATCGCTTCTGCTTGCGCGTCATGTCCTACTCCGTCGCCGTCAGGCCCAGCGAGGCGGCAAAGGCGGTGAATTTCTTCGCTTCCTCACTGTCGGCGCCAAACACGGCAATACCGCGATGCAGCGCGTCGCGCGCCTGGTCGGCCTTGCCCAGCACAACATAGGAACGAATGAGCCGCATCCATCCTTCCGTGTCGCGCGGATTTTGCCGCAATTTTTCGTCGAGGCCGGAGACCATGGTTTCGATCATGGCCTGCCTGTCCTGCGGCGCCATCGACGAGGCGGCATCGACGGCTGCGGCGTCGGGGCCTTTGGCGGGCTCTCCTGACGCGACGCTGCGGTTGGCGGCCTCGGCCAGTGCCTGTTGGACAGCTCCGCGCCATGGCGAATCCTGCGGCAGGGAATCGAGCATTTTCTGCCAAGCCGTGGTTGCCTCGGGTATGTGGCCTTCCTGGGCCAGCGCCATCGCCAAATAGAACGAGGCTTTCGCGTTTCCCGGGTCGAGTTTTAGCGCCTGTTCGAAAGCGTATTGCGCATCGGCCGAAACGATGCCGCCGGCCGCATTGGCGATCGCTTCGCCGAGGCCGGCCTCGCGGGCAGCCGTGTCGCCATCGAGGCGGATGGCATTGCGATAGGCGGTCACGGCATCGGGAAAGCGCTGCAGGCGCAGATAGATCGGGGCGAGCACGTCCCAGCCGCGTCCATCGCCAGGGTTGGCGGCAAGATGGGCGTCGGCGCGCGCCACCAACTCGTCGACCGAACTATCGGCCGGATTCTTGGCCAGCCGTTCGGCAAGCGGCTGCGACGGCAGATCCGGCGAGCCGAGCTGGCTGTAAAGGCCCCAGCTGAGCAGAGGGACCGCCAGTACCGCAGCCGTTGCCACCAGCCTTGCCGCCTTTGACGGCTGCCGCGTGCCAGGCGCATCGGCTTGACCGACATTGGCTTGACCAACATCTCCCAGGCGAAGGATGCGGCGGGCGATCTCAGTGCGCGCCTCCTCGGCTTCCGCCGGCTGGATCAGCCCGCGCGCGGCGTCACGCTCAAGCTCGGCCAGTTGGTCGCGATAGACTTCGAGGTCGTGGTCGCTGCTGGTCGGAGCGTCCTTGCCGCCACTGGTCAGCGGCAGCAGCACCGTCAGGCTTGCGCCTAGCGTGAGGATTGCGGCTATGACCCAGAACAGCATGGTTCTTCCAATAGAGCGAGAGCCCTGCTCTCACAACATGAGGGTGCTGCGACGCTTTGACGGGATTCCGACCCCGGCCCAACGTTCAGGTCAGCGGCGTCCAGCTGCCGTCGGCGTTGCGGCATGCGGTGCCCCGCGCGGTCTGGCCGGCCGTGCCGGTAAACACCGTATGGGTGTACTGGCGGCAATCCTGCGAGCCGACGCGGTAGGGCTGGGCCGCGACGACTTCGCCGGAATGAGCCGAACTGTCGCTCTTCCACGTCACCTTCTGGCCGCTCGCCGTATATTCGAGCGCCTTGTATTCCGCCTCGAGCGCCTTGCGCTTCTCGGTGCTGTTCAGGCCGCTGCCGATCGATCCGCCGACGAGCCCGCCGGCCATGGCCGAGATGATCGTCGTCGCGACTTTGGCCCCTGAAGGAGGCGACGCGGGCGGGTTGGTGATGGAGATATCCGGGCCACTGCCCTTGCCCAGCGTCCCGCAGCCGGAAAGAGCGAGCAGTGCGGAAACGAGCGCAACGCGAATCTTCATGCCAACAACCGGTTTTCTTGAACGGGATGCGCTGGGGGCCGCGTCATCGGGGGGCGTCAGGACCTCATACTATTGATATTTGTCGGAAATTTGGCCGTTCTTAACGGCTTTTGCGCAATCGAGGGGCCGCCATAACACAGGCATTCGGCCGTGTCGATTGGCCCTGGGCAGTACATCATTGCAAGCTCCGCAAGCGCACAACCGCCTTCAGCCCGCCCATCGTGGAGCGTTCCAGCGCCAGCGCCCCGCCATACTCGTTGACGAGGTCGGCAACGATGGCAAGTCCGAGCCCGGTTCCCGGCTTTGTCTCGTCGAGGCGCCGGCCGCGTTTCAAGACGTCGCGGGCCTTGTCCTCGGGGATGCCGGGACCGTCATCCTCGATCGATAGCTCGAACAGGCCGGCTGCGGCCGGCGTGACGGATACGGCAACAGTGCTCTTCGCCCATTTCATCGCATTGTCGAGAAGGTTGCCGAGCAGTTCCTCCAAATCCTCGCGCTCGCCAGCAAAGACGATGTCGGCCGCCGGCAGCGTAAGCGACAGGCTGACATCAGGCTTGAGTTTTTGCAGCACGCGCACCATGCGCTGCACCAGCGGCGTCACCGGCGTGCGGTAGACGACGCTGTCGCGCTGCGCCGCGACCCGTGCCCGCTGCAGGTAGTGGTCGACCTGTTTCTGCATCGACGCCGCCTGGTCGGCGATGAGCTGGCCCTTGGCGCCGCCGAGAGCCCGGCCCTCATTTATCAGCACGGCGAGCGGCGTCTTCAGCGAATGGGCAAGGTTGCCGACCTGCGTACGCGAGCGCTCGACGATGCGCTTGTTGTTTTCGATCAGCGCATTGGTTTCGTTGGCGAGCGGCTCGATCTCGGCGGGAAACCGGCCATCGAGCCGCTGCGCCGTGCCTTCGCGCACCTGGGCAAGCGCGTTGCGAACCCGGCGCAAGGGCTGGAGGCCGAGCAGGATAGCGATCGCATTGATGGCGATCATGCCGACGCCGAACAGGCTGAGATAGGTCAGCAATCGGCCTTGGAAGGTGGCGATCTCCTGTTCGAGCTCGGTCTTGTTGCCCATCACGCGGAAGCGCGCGGCGCGGTTCTTGGCGTCGAGCACGAATTCGCTCTCGAACACTTCGAGCTGCTCGTCGCCGATACCGTCGGTGGAGTAGCTGCGCTGGAAGCTCGAATTGAACGGCACCTCGGCGACGGTCGGCGACGGGATCGTCGTGGTCATCGAGGACGAATGAAGGTTGCCGTGCACACCTTCGGAAGCCGGCTCCACCGACCAGTACCAGCCCGAATTCGGCTCCGAGAAGCGCAGGTCGCCAAGGTCGGGAGCACCGGTGAGCTGGCCGGATTCGGAAACGCCGACCGAGCCGATCAGATTGAACAGATGCGCCGACAGCAGGCTGTCGAAGCCGCGCTCGCTGGCCTGGCGGTAGAGCGTGGTGATCAGAGTGAAGATGACGATCAGGGTGAGGATCGCCCAGATCGTGGAAAAGCCGATGACGCGGAAGGCCAGCGAGCGCGGCCAGAGCCGCGCCGAAAAAGGCTTCCTTGCTGGTATGGGGAGCGGTTCCGCCTTACGCCTCCGGCTCACGCATGCGATAGCCCATGCCGCGCACGGTTTCGATCATGTCGATGCCCATCTTCTTGCGCAGCCGGCCGACAAAGACCTCGATGGTGTTGGAATCGCGGTCGAAATCCTGGTCGTAGAGATGCTCGACCAGCTCGGTGCGCGACACCACCTCGCCCATATGGTGCATCAGATACGCCAGCAGGCGGAACTCATGCGAGGTCAGCTTCAGCGGCACGCCGGCGACATCGGCCTTGGAGGCCTTGGTGTCGAGGCGCAGCGGCCCGCAAGTGAGCTCGGACGAGGCATGGCCGGCGGCGCGGCGGATCAGCGCCCTCACCCTGGCCAGCACCTCCTCGATGTGGAACGGCTTGGTGACATAGTCGTCGGCGCCGGCATCGATGCCCGACACCTTGTCGCTCCAGCGGTCGCGCGCTGTCAGGATCAGCACCGGCATCTTGCGGCCGTTGCGGCGCCAGCGCTCGACGACGCTGATGCCGTCCATCTGCGGCAGGCCTATGTCGAGCACGACGGCATCGTAGGGCTCGGTGTCGCCGAGGAAATGCCCCTCCTCGCCGTCATAGGAGCGGTCGACGACATAGCCGGCATCGACCAGCGCGTCGGCCAGCTGCCGGTTGAGATCCTTGTCATCTTCGAGGACGAGTACGCGCATGATCGGTCAGGCCTGTTGATGTGTCAGATATAGGCCGATTCCGGTGGTCTGGGAAACGAGCCCTGCAAGGGGGAAGATTGGATCAGTTCGCCGGGACGACGATCTCGGAGCGGCGCGGACGCTGGCCGTCCTTGCCCGGCACAAGCACGACGATGACGCAGACCTCCTGGCCGCCACGCGTCGTCTGCGAAGCCTTGGCCAGCGTGCCGCCATTCTGCTCGGCAACCTGCTGGCCGATCGCGTAGCAATCCGCCGCGGCTGCCGGCGTCGCTTGCGACGCCAACAGGCCAGCCGCCGTGAGCGCCAGTATCGCGGTTCTGACATGAGAGCGAAGCGTTTTCATGGTCGGCGTTGTAACGCAACTGTGCTGAACGTGAAATGAACGGTGAACGGGTGAAAATCCATCCCCGCAATACCCCCTGCGCGCGCAACGAATGAATGCGATCCTACCGCCCAGTCCCTCAGACCGGGCAATGGATTCATAACCGGAAAACCGGCTGCGCGGCTATGGTGTTTGCGCGCAGGTTCTCAATTCGCAGCCAGATTGGGAACAGGTCAAGGCGAGACCATTCTGAAGGGCCGCCCTAAATAGCGCGGGAAACGCCAAATCATCGGAGTGCGCCATGACGGATAAAGACCTTGCCGACCTTTACCGGGGCTATATCGCTTGCCTGAATGCCCAGGACTGGGCGAAACTTGGAGACTTTGTCGGCGACGAGGTGCAGCACAATGGCGAAATGCTCGGCCTGTCGGGTTATCGCCGTATGCTCGAAGGCGATTTCGAGGCGATTCCCGACCTCCGCTTCAACATCGAACTGCTGGTCTGCCAGCCGCCGCGCGTGGCGGCGCGCCTGCATTTCGACTGTCATCCCAAGGGCGTGCTGTTCGGCCTGCCGGTGAACGGCAAGCGCGTGTCGTTCGCTGAGAATGTTTTCTACGAATTCGGAGAGGGTCGCATCCGCGAGGTGTGGTCAGTCATCGACAAGGCCGAGATCCAGGCGCAAATCTAGGTTGCTTCAATCATTTTGCTCGGTGAGGGCGCGTATCCGCAGCACCCCGTGGTAGAGCGCCAGGTCCTCGTCGTAGCGGGCCTCGGCGAACTCCAAGGACAGGCGGGTCTGGTCGCGCGAGCCGGTGGCGAAAGCGGCGCCGTCAAGGCGCGCCCGGATGCTGTCCATGATCAGACGCGTCTCGGCCTCGCCTTGCGCCTTCGACCAGACATGCAGCGTGATGAGCTGGTCGTCATCATTGTCGGCGCCGGTGTCCAGATCGAATGCGCTGGTCCTGCCATAGGTCACATAAGGGAAGGCGGCACTGTCGGCCGCCTGCTCGCGCAACCCGGCGCCGCCGAGCAGCGCCGTCAGCGAGGCATCGCTCTTCAATCTCATGAACAAGGCTTGCAGCAAATCGCCGGGCGCCGTCATCGTCGTCTCCGTTCGCCTGTCACGCTTTGAACAACCTCAGTTTCGCGCGCAACCTAACCGCGTTGCACGGATTTCGCCAGATGACGATCCGCCTGATGGAAGGCGGCGAATCGGGCGGCATGGCCCTTTCACGGACCGGGTTCTATTTGGCATGCGGGGAGTTTCAAGAAGGGTGTTATGAGGAGCCCTGTTTTCTCCGGCAATTCGAGGTCATTTCATGCGAACGCCACCGCTGCTGCCGGCTTTTGGAAAGCTCGGCGTCAAGCCCCCGGTCGCGATTGCGGCAGCACCCGCCCTGTCGAAGAGCACCGTGGCCCTGCGCATGCGCGAGATACTTTCAATGCATGGCGGCCTGGCCTTGAAGCTGTCGGTGGTGGCCTGGACAATCCTGATCCTGGCGGCGGCATTTTTCATGTCAAAGGCCTGATGCCGATATGACAAACCGCTACGCGTTGCGCATGGACGAGCCCGAGAGCTGGACTATCTTCGACATCTTCACCGGCCAGCCTGTCGAGCTTAAGCAACAGGTAATGGTGGCCATGAATTTGCGCGATGCGGAAGTGATGGCCGACCGCCTGAACAGCCGGGACGTCAAGCGGCGGGCAAAAGCCGACCGCAAGTCCTGACGCACGCTGATCTCAGCCGCTCTGATTGCAAGACGAACGCGCGCTAACCGAAATCCGCGGCTGTGAGCACATATATGCTCTTGCGGGTGCGGGCGTAGGCCTTGCTGGCAATGTCATGGATGGAGCTGGACGCGGTGTCGAAAGCCGCCAGATAGGTGGCTTCCGCGGTCGCCGTCCCTGATGGCGCCTTCGAGAGGGCATCGGCTGCGACAGAGAAGGAAATCTGGAACACGCCGTCATGGCCGACAAAGCGGATGCGCTTGCCGGCCTCGTCATAGAAGCGACTTGGATTGGGGAATGTCAGGCTCATGACGTGCCCCCCTTCGGCGCGGCGGCGGCTTTCTTGACTGTCGCCCGCTTCTTCTTCGGTGTCGGGTTCAAGGCTTCCGCGACGCGGTCGGCCTCTTCCTTGGCCAGGCGCAATTCCCTGAGCCTTGCTGTCTTGATCTCCCTGGCCCTCGCTTCGGACATGTAGTCGGAGGTTGCCTTGTTGCGCTCGGCCGTCTTCTTCTGCTTGTCCATGAAGCGGGCTTCAGCTTTTTCCATGATGCTCTGATTGCCTTCGGCCATCGCCTAAATCTCCTTCGTGCCTGAAATTGTGAAATCGAACTTACGATATAAATAGTCGCTTTGGCCTCGAAATTCAATTTTTCGAAATATCTAGGCGCCTCGCGACGTTTCGAACCCGGCAGACATCATAATACTTTTTAATATTTAATTTTGACCACGAATAATTTTTGGCACTCCTATCTATCGAGTGCCAACACGCCTATAAGAACGGCGCGGTCGCCTATGCCGGCCCCAGAAAGAAGTTCTCATGAAGTTTCGGCCACTCCACGACCGCGTCGTCATCCGGCGCGCCGAAGGCGATGTCAAATCCAAGGGTGGCATCATCATTCCCGACAATGCCAAGGAAAAGCCGCAGGAAGGCGAAGTCATCGCCGTTGGGCCGGGCGCACGCGACGAAAACGGCGCGCTTGTTCCGCTCGAAGTCAAGGCCGGCGACTTCATCCTGTTCGGCAAATGGTCGGGCACCGAGGTCAAGATCGACGGCGAGGACCTGCTGATCATGAAGGAAGCCGACATTATGGGCGTCATCGACAAGAGCGAGACGGCCAATATCGGAAAGAGCGGGACGGTCGTCACCGAGAAAAGCGTCAAAGCCAAGAAGGCCGCTTGACCGGTCTGGCTTTGCCAGGCTCCGGCGAGCCGCTTGCTTCACCACACCAACGGGATTGAAAAAAATGTCTGCCAAGGAAATCAAATTCGCCACTGACGCGCGCGACCGCATGTTGCGCGGCGTCGAGATCCTCACCAATGCGGTGAAGGTCACGCTCGGCCCCAAGGGTCGCAACGTCATCATCGACAAGGCCTATGGCGCGCCGCGCATCACCAAGGACGGTGTGACGGTGGCCAAGGAAATCGAGCTTGCCGACAAGTTCGAGAACATGGGCGCGCAGATGGTGCGCGAAGTGGCTTCGAAGACCAACGACCTCGCCGGTGACGGCACCACCACCGCCACGGTGCTGGCCGCAGCGATCCTGCGCGAAGGCGCCAAGCTGGTTGCCGCGGGCATGAACCCCATGGACCTCAAGCGTGGCATCGACCAGGCTGTCGCCGCCGTGGTCAAGGACATCAAGGCGAAGGCCAAGAAGGTCAAGTCGTCGGCCGAGATCGCGCAGGTCGGCACCATCGCCGCCAATGGCGATGCCAGCGTCGGCGCCATGATCGCCAAGGCGATGGACAAGGTCGGCAATGACGGCGTCATCACCGTCGAGGAGGCCAAGACCGCCGACACCGAACTCGACGTCGTCGAAGGCATGCAGTTCGACCGCGGCTATCTCTCACCCTATTTCGTCACCAATGCCGACAAGATGCGCGTCGAACTGGAAGAGCCTTACGTGCTCATCCACGAGAAGAAGCTCGGCAATCTGCAGGCGATGCTGCCGATCCTCGAAGCAGTGGTGCAGAGCGGCAGGCCGCTGCTGATCATCTCGGAAGACGTCGAAGGCGAAGCGCTGGCGACGCTGGTCGTCAACAAGCTGCGCGGCGGCCTCAAGGTCGCGGCCGTCAAGGCGCCGGGCTTCGGCGATCGCCGCAAGGCGATGCTGGAAGACATCGCCGTGCTGACATCGGGCCAGATGATTTCAGAGGATCTCGGCATCAAGCTCGAAAACGTCACCATCGAGATGCTTGGCCGCGCCAAGCGCGTACTGATCGAGAAGGACACCACCACGATCATCGACGGCGCCGGCACCAAGGCGACCATCCAGGCGCGCATCGCGCAGATCAAGGGCCAGATCGAGGAGACCACGTCCGACTATGACAAGGAGAAGCTGCAGGAGCGGCTGGCCAAGCTCGCCGGCGGCGTCGCCGTGATCCGCGTCGGCGGCGTCACCGAGTCTGAAGTGAAGGAAAAGAAGGACCGCATCGACGACGCGCTGAATGCGACGCGCGCGGCGGTGGAAGAAGGCATCGTGCCCGGCGGTGGCGTGGCGCTTCTGCGCGCAAGATCGGCTCTGGCCGGCCTGACCGGCGCCAATGACGATGTGACCGCCGGCATTTCGATCGTGCTCAGGGCGCTTGAAGCGCCGATCCGCCAGATCGCCGAGAATTCCGGCGTCGAAGGCTCGATCGTCGTCGGCAAGCTGTCCGACAGCAAGGACCAGAATCAGGGCTTTGACGCCCAGAACGAGGTCTATGTCGACATGATCAAGGCCGGCATCGTCGACCCGGCGAAAGTGGTGCGCACCGCGTTGCAGGACGCCGGCTCGATCGCCGCCCTTCTGATCACCGCCGAAGCGATGATCACCGACGTTCCGGCCAAGGATGCGGCGCCTGCGGGCGGCGGTGGCGGCATGGGCGGCTACTGACCATCGCCCGAAAATTGCCCGCTGGAATCTGGGCGGGCATAAATCAGAACAGGCTGCCGGGGACATTTCCCCGGCGAGCCAGGAATTTCCGTCAGTCAGTCAAGACTGTCATCAACGACAGGGAGATCGACAGATGATCACATTCGCCCCGAAGCCAAACGCTGTATCCGCGACCAAGCCGGCGGAGGAGAGCCGCTTCGATCGCATCCGCCGGATTGCCGCCGACAAGCACAGGCAGGCCGATGCCGGGCCGATTCGCCGCGAGCCGTCGAAGACCGGCGACAAGCGGCCGACGTGACGGCTGCCAACCTCACGACACCGGCAACGCTCCGCCCTCTTCGGTGCGGCGGGCAATGAACTCGTCGAGCACATCGGATGTGGCAACGGCCGACGCAGGCGGCTGGAAGTCGGCCAGCGTCCGCTTCCAGATGCCGGTGGCGCGCTCGGTGGCCGACTTCGAACCGGACTGCGTCCAGCTGCCGAAATTCGACCAATCGGCGACCAGCGGCTCGTAGAAGGCGGTGCGGTAGCGCGTCATGGTGTGGCCGGCGGAGAAGAAATGCCCGCCCGGCTGGACTTCAGCGATCGCCTCGAAGCCGATCGAATCCTCGTCGCCGGGGGTCGTAGCGCAGAGTTCGGCAACCGTCTGCAATGCCTCGATATCGGTGATCAGCTTCTCGTAGGAGACGCTGAGGCCACCCTCCAGCCAGCCCGCGGCATGGATGCAGACGGTGGCGCCGGCAAGCACCGAGCCCCACAGCGCGAACTGCGTCTCGTGCGCCGCCTGCACATCGGAAATGTTGGCCGCACTGCCGCCGCCGGACCGCCAAGGCAGGCCGGTGAAGCGCGCCAGCTGGCCGGCGCCCAGCGTCGCCTTGACGTGCTCGGGCGTGCCGAAGGCCGGTGCGCCGGACTTCATGTCGACATTGGAGGAGAAGGATCCGTAAACCACCGGTGCGCCCGGCCGCACCATCTGCGCCAGCGCGAGACCAGCCAGCGCCTCGGCATGCTGCAGCGTCAATGCGCCGGCGACGGTGATCGGCGCCATGGCGCCGGCCAGGCAGAAGGGCGTGATGACAGAGACCTGGCCGGCCCTGGCGAAGTCGATGATGCCTTGCGCCATCGGGATATCGAGCTGGCGCGGCGAATTGGTGTTGATCACGGTGTAGCAATGGACGCCGGCCAGGAACTCGTCCTGCGAGAGCCCGCGCGCCAGCCTGATCATCTCGAACCCATCCTCGACCTGCGGCGTGCCGCGGGCGAAGACGAAGGGGAACTTGTCCGACAGGGTCAGCTGCGCACGGTTGACGGCATAGTGGCGCAAATGGTTGTCGACATCCTGCGGCTCGATCCAGGGGCCGAGCATATGCAGCACGTCGAAATTCTGAACAAGCTTGGTCAGTTCTTCGAAAGCGGCGAGCGTGCCCGGACGCCGTCCGCGTTCGAGATCGGTGACGTTGGGCGCCCCGGCTCCGGCCAGGAACGTCATCGAGCCGAGCTCCAGCATGAGATCGCGGCTACGGTTGCCCGCCAGCGCCCGGATGGATTTCGGCGCCGAGGCCAGTGCCGCAGTGACAATATCGCGGCCGATGCGCACCATCTGGCTGTCCTCGTCGACCAGCGCACCGGCTTTGGCGTAGATCGCCCGTGCCTCCGGCAGCAGCACCTTGATGCCGAGCTCTTCCAGCACGCGCAACGCCGTGTCGTGGATGGCCGCGACCTGGTCGTCCGAAAACACCGGCTGCGGCAGGAACGGGTTCTTGAGCGAGCGATAGTTCGGGTGGCGGCTTGGCCCGCTGCCGGCCTCACCGGTGTGCCCGCGCCGGCGCTCGCGCCTGGTCTCCCTTATGATGTCATCGACCATGGCCAAAACTCCTCATTGCCGCATCGCCTGCCCTCGGGGTCGTATGGCGAGGCCGGAATAATTCGCGCCGGCCGCTCGACGCCGACAATGTGCACCGAAAGCGCGGTCCCCTCCCCGGCGAATTCGTCGCCCAGCAACGTCAGCGCGACGCTTTTGCCTATTGTGTAGCCATAGCCGGCTGAGGCGACGAAGCCGACGCGCCGCCCTTGTGCCAGACTGGCTCGAAGCCACTGGCGTCGGCATCGACGGCGTCGACCTCCAGCGTCACGATCCGGGCGGCGCTCAACAAACCGTGCGGTGTGGCCTGGCTGCCCTTGTGAGCCGGGCTGAAATGGAAGAATAGTCTTCGCCGGGTATGCCCGCCCTGAAATTGCCCGCTTGCGGTTATCAGGTGGGTTGGGTGAGTTTCGGGAATGGCCAGTCCTTTAGAACGACGTCCAAGACGAAGAGGTCCGATCGCCGCCGCACTGCTGGCGGTGGACGCCTGGATCGATTCCTCGCTCTACGAAATCGGCTTCAAGGCCGGCCAGTTCTGGGAATCGGCAACCATTTTTTCGCGGCGCTTCCGAGTCACCGGCTGGCGACGCGGCATCATCGAGGTGCTGAGCGAAGGTTTTACGATGGGCGCCGGCGGCGTCGTCGTGCTGCTCGCACTCGCGATGCCGGCCTTCCAGATCACCACCGGCGACTGGCGCAGTCAGGGCGATTTCGCCGTCACCTTCCTCGACCGCTACGGCAACGAGATTGGCCAGCGCGGCATCATCCAGCGCGATTCCGTGCCTGTCGACGAGATGCCGGACCATGTCATCAAAGCAGTGCTGGCGACCGAGGACCGGCGCTTCTTCGAGCACTACGGCATCGACGTGCTCGGCCTGTCGCGCGCCATCTTCGAGAATGTGCGGGCCAATTCCGTCGTCCAGGGCGGCTCCAGCATCACCCAGCAGCTGGCCAAGAACCTGTTCCTGTCGAATGAGCGTACCTTCCAGCGCAAGATCAAGGAAGCCTTCCTGTCGCTGTGGCTGGAGGCCAATCTGTCGAAGAAGGAGATCCTGCAGCTCTATCTCGACCGCGCCTATATGGGCGGCGGCACGTTCGGCATCGAGGCGGCGGCGGATTTCTATTTCGGCAAGAGCGTCAAGGATCTGAACCTCGCCGAGGCGGCGATGCTGGCCGGCCTGTTCAAGGCGCCGACCAAATACGCCCCGCACATCAACCTGCCCGCCGCCCGTGCTCGCGCCAATGTGGTGCTGTCGAACCTCGTCGATTCTGGTTTCATGACCGAAGGCCAGGTGCTGCAGGCAAGGCTGCATCCAGCCGAGATCGTCGACCGCGGCGAGCAGAAGAGCCCGGACTATTACCTCGACTGGGCCTTCGATGAGGTCAAGAAGATCGCCAAGCCCGGCCAGCATTCGCTGGTCGCACACACCACTTTCGACGCCAACATCCAGAAAGCGGCGGAGGAATCCGTCGAATTCCATCTCCGCCAGTTCGGCAAGGAATACAACGTCACCGAGGGCGCCGTTGTAGTGATCGAGACCAATGGCGCGGTGCGCGCCATTGTCGGCGGCCGCGACTATGGCGCAAGCCAGTTCAACCGCGCCACCAAGGCGCTGCGCCAGACCGGCTCCTCGTTCAAACCTTACGTCTACGCCACCGCCATGGAGCACGGGTTCACCCCGGACTCCGTCGTCTCAGGCGGGCCGATCAGTTGGGGCGGCTGGTCACCGCACAATTACAATGGCGGCTCGGCCGGCAATGTGACGCTGATCACGGCGATCGCCAAATCGATCAACACCGTGCCGGTACGGCTGGCCAAGGACTATCTCGGCATCGGCCCGATCAAGGCGATGGCCGAATCATTCGGCGTGGAATCGCCGCTGGAGTCGCACAAGACCATGGTGCTCGGCACATCGGGCATGACGGTCATGGACCAGGCGACGGGCTACAGCGTGTTCGCGCAGAACGGCTTCGCCGGCTCGCGGCACGGCATCACCCAGCTCGTCACCCGCACCGGCGATGTCGTCTACGACTTTGCCAAGGATGCGCCGGCGCCGCATCGGGTTCTGTCGGAACAGGCTTTGAAATACATGAACACCATGCTGGCTGCGGTGCCGGCGATCGGCACCGCGCGGCGCGCGCAGCTGCCCAACATCGTCGTCGCTGGCAAGACGGGGACGACGCAATCCTACCGCGACGCCTGGTTCGTCGGCTTCACCGGCAATTACACGGCTGCCGTCTGGCTCGGCAATGACGACTTCACCCCGACCCGCAACATGACCGGCGGCACGCTGCCGGCGATGGTGTGGCAGCGGCTGATGGTCTACGCGCACCAGAATATCGACCTGAAGCCGATCCCCGGCCTAGACAAGCCCTTCGTCGACGAAGAGATCGCGGCCAAAGCCGAGGAAGCGGAGAAGAAAAACGCCGATCAGGCAGCCGCCGATGCCGCGGCCGAGCGCCCGGCGGTGTTGTCCAGCCGCACGACACAGACGCTGCGCGAGATGACCAAGGTGTTCCAGACAGCGCCCGTGCTCGGCTCGCCGCAGACACCGGAGACCCTGTCGGCGCTTTGATTCCACAGCGCTGCTTGCTCTGTGGCCTGCCCCGCTATATCCCCGAACGATAATTCTCTCGTCCCGGTTCTTCATGCTCAAGACCGCCTTTTTCACGCTGCTTTCGCTTGCCATAGCCATCGGCCTCGGCGGCGGCAGCGTCTGGTATGCGCTGCAGGCGCAGAGCGGCGTCGGCGCGATCAGCATCGGCCAATGGACCGCCTTCCCCGAGATCGGCACGCAAGATGCCGACCCCTATTCGAAGGCGCGCGTGGCGCGCGAGGGCGTGCTGGCGCTCGGCAAGGCGGAAGGCTTGTCCTTCATCGCCGAACGCGATGCGGCCGGCGATGAGCTTCAGCGGCAATGCGACTACAGGATCGAAGGCAGTTTCCCGACCGCCCGGTTCTGGACGCTCTATGCCGCGGATCAATCGCTCGGCGTGGTCGACACCGGCAAGCCGAGGCTGGCGGCGCTGCAATCCTACCAGGTGCTGCGTCAGCCCGACAATTCGGTGATCATCGCCGTCGGCAACCGTCCGGCCCCCGGCAACTGGCTTCTGACCGAAGGTTTTGGCCGGATGTATTTCGTGCTCACCTTCTACGACACGCCGATTGCCTCAAGCACCGGCCTTTCCGACGTGTCGCTGCCCCGGATCGTCAAGGCTGGCTGCAATGCGTAGGTTGCTGCACGCCATCCTGCTCGGCCTGCTCGGCGCCGGCATCGTCCACATCGTGGTGCTTTTGCTGGTGCCGGAATTTACCGAGCGCGATGCCTGGTCACGGCTGGCGATGGCGTCCGACCTCTACAAGATGACCAGGCTGGATGCCGAGGCGGGCGGCGCGCCGGTGGTGAAGTCGGTGGATCCGCTGTTTTACGCCGCCGCCTGCCGCTTCGACCTTGCCGAAGGCGTGGTGCGGATCAAAGCGCCGGGCAGCGTGCCGTTCTGGTCGGTGTCGGTCTATGACCGCAACGGCCACAATTTCTATTCATTCAACGACCGCACGGCGACCGGCAACAAGCTGGACACCGTGGTGCTGACGCCGGCACAGATGATCGACGTGCGCAGGGAGCTTCCCGAAGACCTGCAAGGGGCGATCTTCGTCGAGGCGCCGATCGAGGAAGGCATCTTCGTCATCCGCGCCTTGGTGCCTGACGACAGCTGGAAGCCGGTTGTGTCGCAGTTCCTGGACCAGAGCTCCTGCGAACTGCAGGACTACTGACCTCACCCCGACGACCAGCAAATTCAGTGGTGCGGAACAGGCGTCCGTGGTGTGCCCGGCTGGTCCGCCGGTCGCGCCTGGCCCGCCAATGGCGGATGCTCGTAGCGGACGCCGGGAAAAATGATCACCGCCGCCGGCGTACCGGTGTCCTGAACTGCTCGATTGACTGGTGCCGATCGCGGCACGAAAGACAGTACCATGCCCATGGTTCGCGTATTCCTCTCGGTTGCCCCGGAGCACAACGCAACGCCTCCAAATGTGATTAAGGCCGGCAGAGGGTTAACGGAGCGCTAACGGATCGCGGCTAATTTGATGTTTGTTCCAGGCCTAGCGCGAAACCGACACAGTTGCGGTTGAGCATGGTCCGGGTTGTGTCGAGTGTCGGGCGTATCTTCCGTGTCAGCTTCGGATTTCAGGCAAATCGCCATACGGACGGAATCGGGAAAAGCCGAAAGGCTGTTTCGCGCCGCCGTGTCGGCGTTCTGCTCGCTGACCCGCCCGTCGCGCCGCGAGATCGCCCAGCTCGAGGATCTGACGCTGCCGCTGTTCGACAGCGTGCCGGACGAATCGCGCCGCTATGTCGCCGCCGCCCTGTCCGAATGCGAATATGCGCCGGCCGCCCTGGTGCGGCGGCTTTGCGAGGAGCCGGTCGATGTCTGCGCGCCTTTGCTCGTCCGTTCGCGGGCGCTGGGCGACATCGACCTGATCGCGTTGATCGGCCGCCACGGCCTGCCGCATGCGCGCGCCATTGCCCGCCGCAAGGATTTGAACCCGGCCATCGCGCAGTTGATCAAGGCGCTGGAAAAGCCGACCCTGGTGCGCGTGCGGCAGCCCGAGCCGATCGCCGACGTGGCGGGCAACGGTGCCGAAGCCGCTGCCGCCGCTCCCAGCGCACCAAAACTGCCCGGCAGCGCCGCCGAAACCGCCAGGCGCCGCCTGCGCTCGATGATGCTCGCCGAGGGCGAGGCGACATCGGTCAATCCCTTCGTCGGCTCAGCAACTTACAGCAAGCTGCGCGAGACGGCGCTGACCGGCAACGCCGCCTTCTTTCAGACCGCGCTTGCCGACGCGCTCGACATCGACTTCTCCACGGCGCGGTCGCTGACCGAGCATTCGAGCTATGTCTCGTTGCTCGCCGCGCTGCGGGCGCTCGACCTCAGCGAGGACAGGGCATTCCTGATCGTGGTCGCGGTTTACCCCCGGGAGTTTCCGCACCCGCAGGCGATCCGCATCTTCCTCGACCGCTACCGGCTGCTGCACCACGAGGCGGCGCTCGACAAGGTGCGCGGCTGGAAGGCCGAAACATTGTCGCGAGCGGTGCGCGGCAACACCCCTGTCGCCGCGAATGGCGACCAAGCGCCGGACGACAAAGCCAGCTTAGCGGCCAGCCTCAAGGCGTCTTGACGGAGAGAAGCTCCTCGACGGAAACCGTTGCGGCCTCGATCTCGACCACCCAGATGTCGGGATCGAATTTTTTCTCCCGCTCAAGCCTGGCGTCAAGCGCGGCGGCATCGTCGCCGGCGCCGAGCAGCGTGAAAAAGCGATCATCCGGTTTGTCCGAATCGTAGCTCGTCTGCGGCGCCGGGCCGAACAGGGAGACGTCGCCCAGCCTGCCGCGGGAGAGCACGAAGACAGCGCCGGCCTCGGTTGCGCCGCGCTTGACGACGGCCGCAAAGCCGCCGGCGCCGAAAACACGGCGCAGCAGGGCCGACACCCAAAACTCGGTGGTTACGCGCATGACGAGGCTCCGGAGGACATGCGCGGCGTCTTAG
Source organism: Mesorhizobium sp. C264A (assembly GCF_040324515.1). Taxonomy (NCBI): domain Bacteria; kingdom Pseudomonadati; phylum Pseudomonadota; class Alphaproteobacteria; order Hyphomicrobiales; family Phyllobacteriaceae; genus Mesorhizobium; species Mesorhizobium sp. C264A. The sequence continues at coordinate 3,161,775 of NZ_JAMYVY010000001.1, forward strand.
CCGGATTTTCGTCTATCCGCGAGCGGTCGTCTTGACCACTCAATTGGTCAGGCCGATCTCGCGCATCTTGACGTAGACGACCTCGTCGGGCTCGCCCGTTTCCGGCAGGCCGAATAGCGACTGGAATTCCTTGATCGCCGCCTTGGTGCGGGCGCCGACGACGCCGTCGAGCTGCATGTCGTCATTGCCGAATGCCTTCAGGCCGGCCTGGATCTTGACGATGCGGGCATCGGGCGCCTGGGCGGATACCGGCGCGGAAACCGGGATGGGCGCAGGCGCGGCCTCGGGCGCGGCAACTCGAGCGGCGGCCATATCCACGGGCCTCGGCACAGGATGCGGGTTGCCAGCTGTTGTCTGCTTGGCGCCGAGCTGGTCGAGCAGGACGGCGTCGATCTCACCGGAGGCCGGCAGGCCAACTTTCTGCTGGTATGCCTGGATCGCCTTTTGGGTATTCGGCCCGGAAATGCCGTCGACCGTTCCCGTGTAGAAATCGAGATCCTTCAGGATGCCCTGGACCTGCTCGACGGTCGGATCGCTTTTGACCGGAGCCGGGCCGGGCCGCAGGATGTTGATGGTGGTTTCGGGTTCGTCCGCGCCGGGGTGCGGAAAACCCTCGATGCTGCGGGTGGCGAAGAAGGCGCCGGCATGCGGAAACGGCTGGTACCACAGCGCGTTGGCGGAAACGTAGAACAGCGTCACCAGGAAGGCGGTCGAGCCGCCGACCAGGACCGGATTGCGCGAGATCGCGCCGCCCAGCGCAATCGCGCCGGCCTCGAACGCGCCGCTGCGGCGCTTGACCGCCTTAGGCTGTTTTGCGGAGCGAGCCATTCCTGTCCCCTTTCGCGTCGCCTTTCGTCCTGGTCGCGGGCATCGGCAGCACCCCGTTCCTGTCGGTCGCGCTCCTCTTCGGCCCGTTCACCGGCAGGCTGATCGTGACCGTCGTCCCCTCGCCCGGCATGCTTTCGATCGACATCGTGCCGTCGTGCAGCGCCACTAGGCCCTTGACCAGCGACAGGCCGAGCCCGGTGCCCTCGAAGCGGCGCGTATAGTCGTTCTGGATCTGCATGAACGGCTTGCCGAGATTTACAAAATCTTCCTCGGCGATGCCGATGCCGGTGTCCCTGACCCAGAAATGCAGCCGCGAGCCGATCCGCTTGGCGCCGACGACGACATTGCCGCCATCGGGCGTGAACTTGACCGCATTGGAGACGAGGTTGATCAGGATCTGCTGCACGGCACGACGGTCGGCATTGATCTCCCCGGCGTCCGGCGCAATCTGCGCCTGGAGATCGATGTTCTTGGCATTCGCCTGCAGCTGCATCATCGACTGGCACATCTCGACCGCTTCGATGAATCGGAACGGTTCGGGCTCGGTCGCGTAGGCGCCGGCCTCGATCCTCGAGACATCAAGGATGGAGGTGACGACGGCAAGCAGATGCTGGCCCGACTCCTTCACCAGGCTGACATACTCCTTCTGGCGCGGGTCCTTGAAGCCGCCGAACATCTCATGCAGCAGCATGTCGGAAAAACCGATGATGGCGTTGAGCGGCGTCCGAAGCTCATGGCTGACGACCGCCAGGAAGCGGCCCTTTGCCACCTCGGCCGACGCTGCGGCCTCATTGGCGGCAGCAAGCTCGTCGCGCAATTCGGCAGTTTCGTCGTTCTCGCGCAGCAGCAGAGTGAAGGTCTCCTGCTGCTCTTCGGCGCGCATCAGTTCGAGCTGAAATGGCCGGTAATTGTCGGCCGTCGAGGCGCTGCCGTCCTGCGGCAGCCTTACCCGAAGATCGAGCCGGCGCGCCAGGGCGCCATCGCGCATGTCGGCAAGCGCGCTGAGATAAGCGACGCGATCGGACAGGTGGATGCGGTCGAACAGCCCGGCGCCGAAAAGCAGTTCCGGCGGCAGCTTCAGGATGGTGCGCGCCTTGGCCGAGGCATCCAGGACCTCGCCATGCCGGGCGACATGCAGGACAACGGCGTCGATCATGTCTTCAAGGCGGTCGTTTGGAAGCAGCGCGGGCTGCGCGCGTGCGGCATCGCCTAGGGCTGCGAGCCGGGGAACCAGCGTCAGGCCCCAGGCGAGCGGCAGCAGCCAGTGCCACGCCGCGACTTGCGCCCCGCCGAGCGGGACGACAGAGGCGACAAAGGGCTGCAGCAGCATTGCGGCCAAGGCCGAGAGGCCGCCCCAAAGTGCCGCGCGCTTTGAACCGCCGATCCACCAGGCCTCGAATGGCAGTGCCAGGGCCAGCAGCGCAACCGGCGACGCCAGGCCGCCTGCTGCCGCGACGGCGCCGGCAAGCGCAAGACCGCCGGCGGCAAGGGCAACCTGGGCTGCCAGCGCCATCTTGCCTGACGCCGCCACCAGCAAGGCGGCGAACCAGCAAAGACCGAAGGCGGCGAAAATGGCTGCGACGGTGACGGCGGCGCCCATGCCCGAGGTGACCAGTGTCACCGCCGCACCGGCGGCGAAGAACGGAGCGGCAAGCATGATGCCGATGAACCGGCGCTGGCGCAGGCGATCGCCCTGGCCGATGATGGCCGGATGGACCATGCGTTCGCAACCGGCCGCCAGCGCGCCAGGCAGTTCAATATATCTGGCAGTTGTCAAACTCAACGCACTCGCACCCGGTCGTGACTGCCCTGCTTTGCAGGTCGCTTTTGCTTGTTTGAAACTCGCATCCAGCGTTTAAGGAATGAATAAGGCTGACCGGAACAACGAGCGCGCTGCGGCAAAAATTGGAGCGCCGGCACCGGAATGCACCGCCATTTGTGGCCATAGTAAACGGAGCGTTATGTGCAAAGGGCGTGCCCGTGGCTGCGAAACCCTGAGCCGGCATGCCTGCTCTTCTGAAGATATCCATGCGCAACAATCGCTTAGATGGTTACTGCAAGGTTAAGAAAATTGCCGGCATTTGAGGCTAATGCACTGCAAAACGCCTCGCTTCGAATTTGCCTAAAATTTGAGGAAAATTTTCGCTGAGCAAGAAAGCCGTCCTTTGCGCCTCATGTGCCATTGTCGCTGATATAAAGAGGTCATTGCGCATGGACGCATGATCCGGTCATTGGACGAGAGGGCAGATCGATGGGCTTTTTGATAAGAATGGCGTTCTGGTTTTCGCTGGTGTTGCTGGCGCTGCCGCTGACCGTCGGCCCCGACGAGGATGGCCGCGAGAGCGTCGGGCCGTTCCAGGCGCTTTTTGCGGCGCGCGAAGCGGTCGGCGACATCGCGGGCATTTGCGAGCGCAAGCCGGACGTCTGCGAAACCGGCAAGTCGGCGATGCATACGATCAGCGCCCGGGCCAAGGAAACCGCCAAGATCGCCGCCGCCATGCTGGACGACAAGAGCGCCGAGACCTCGCCCGATACATCGCTGGCCACCGGCAGCGTCGCCAAGGACATCGTGCTGCCGGCGACAGTCAACATACCTGCCAAGCTGGTGGCGAAGAACTAAACACCGTTTCAGCTGTATCTACAGCGACACCGCAGGCCGGTCGGACCTCTCGATGCCTGCGGTGCTTTTCTTCTTTTTCCGTGACGCCGCAGCCGCGGATGACTATATCGCGAGCAATGGCCACGACGATCCAGACGATCCGCGACGACTTCTCCCTGCTCGACGAGTGGGAAGACCGCTATCGCTATGTGATCGAGCTCGGCGAAGCGCTGCCGCCATTTCCCGACGCCGAACGCAACGCCGCCAACAAGGTGCCGGGCTGCGTCAGCCAGGTCTGGCTGACCACGAGCCGAGCGCCGGGCGCCGATCCGGTCATCACCTTCACAGGCGATTCAGACGCTCATATCGTGCGCGGTCTGGTCGCCATCATGCTGGCGCTGTTTTCGGGACGGACTGCCAGCCAGATCCTTGAAACGGACGCAGAGGCGACGCTGAGGTCGCTTGGCCTCGACGAACATCTGTCGCCGCAGCGGGCCAATGGCCTGCGCTCGATGGTCAAGCGCGTCAAGCGGGACGCCGAGATGGCTCTCAAGCAGACTGCTTGATTGCTCTATCTTCTCTTCTTTCGACGCAATTCCAAGGGAAAGCGCTCGGCAGTTTTCCTGGAATTGTTCTAGAAACAAAAACGGCGCCGTAAGGGGCGCCGTTGATCTTGTCCATTGGAGCCGGTGTTACCGCCCCTTGCGCTTGCGGCCGAGGCCCATCTTCTTGGCCAGCTGCGAACGGGCAGCGGCATAGTTAGGGGCAACCATCGGATAGCTGGCGTCGAGATTCCACTTCTCGCGGTATTCATCGGGCGTCAGACCGTAATGGGTCATCAGGTGGCGCTTCAGCGACTTGAACTTCTTGCCATCTTCAAGGCAGACGATGTAATCGTCATGAACAGAGCGCTTCGGGTTTACCGCAGGCTTCTGCTTGTCGGCCGGAGGCTGTTCGCTTGCTCCGCCCACGCGCCCGAGAGCGGCATGGACATCAGCGATAAGGTTCGGCAATTCGCCGACCGGCACGGGATTGTTGCTGACATAGGCTGCCACCACATCGGCGGTCAGCTCGATCAGCGCATCGCTATTTCTGGAAGGTGTTTCGACGATATCCATGGTTTAGGCCCCAACGAAGGATGTTTCTGTTTGCGCCCTTTTTGGAAGATCGGGCATGGCGCGAATTTCACGCGGGAAGAGCTTCATGGATTCGCGTCCGGGCATCTTAATGAGCCCACAGACAAAGTAAGTCAATTCGCATCTTGCGCTATATTCAACGATATTCATCGAATAGTCGCTCTTCAGCTTCAATCTTTCGTGCACTCTGTAACTTCGCGATATTTTCTGGTCGGACCAGGACTAGCATGACGTAAGGTCACGCCATCGCTAAATCAGCAGGGACTCATAAAGTGGGCAGCGATGCTTGATCTATGCTTCAAGGTTTGGGCAGCTGATTGTCGGATTCGTACCAAACCGCAAGTTGCAAAGCGTTGGCGAAACCCGCCGAAGAAGATCTTCGGTCTGACCGGATTCAATACGGCGTGAGGTATTTTCCATAGACCCAGCCACTAACAAAACCACCGTTTTGCGCCGGGTCGTGCCAAACTTGACACCATTGATAGCGAATTGCCTGTTTCTGCTTCCAGTGCGGCTGGCCGGCGATCTCCAGAAGATTCAAGCCGCCGGTGCACTTGCCGGTCATCTGCAGGATCGTCCCGTTGGGATAGGCGGCCTGCTTCTGCGAGGTGCCGGACGGATATTTGCGAACGTTGAGCGTGTCGCCGAACGGCACGCCAGCCACTTGCCAAGCGGCGAACGCGGTTGCATGAGACTGGCCGGTGAAAGCCAGAACGGTCGAAGCGACGACGGCGAGAGCCGCAGCGGTGTTGATATGGAAATTCATCATCCTCTCCTTTTGGCTCATCTCCCGAGCCCGCCGCAACCAATACATCCCGGCCCTTGAACCCGCGCTGATCGGCGTGTTCATTTGCCATTCAAGTAATTTCTTCAGTGAGACGCAATGACCAAGACCTCAGCTTTTCCGACCGCCAGCCCGCCGAGCCCCGAGAAACACCCCGTCTTCGACACGCATCACGGCATTACCCGCACAGATGACTATGCCTGGCTGAGGGCCGAGAACTGGCAGGCGATGTTCAGGGACCCTTCCCTGCTTGAGGGCCGCATCCGCGCCCATCTCGAAGCCGAAAACGCCTATCAAGCAGTGCTTATGGCCGATACGCTAGAGCTTCGGAAGCAGTTGTTCGGCGAGATGAAGGGGCGCATCAAGGAAGACGATTCCACGGTGCCGATGAAGGATGGCCCCTATGCTTACGGCTCATCCTTCAAGCTTGGCGGCGAACAGCCCCGCTATTTCCGCATGCCGCGCGATGGCGGCGATGAGCAGATCCTGCTCGATGGCGACGCGGAAGCCGAGGGCAAGCCCTATTTCCGCCTCGGCGGCGTCGACCATTCGGCCGATCACCGCAAGCTGTTGTGGGCGTTCGACGACAAGGGCTCTGAATTCTTCACACTTCGCGTGCGCGATCTCACCAGCGGCAAGGAACTGAGCGACCAGATCGAGGCCACCAGTGGTGGCGGCGTCTGGAATGCCGCCGATGACGGCTTCTTCTACACAAGGCTCGACGACAATCATCGCCCGTCCAAGGTGCTGTTCCACGCGCTCGGCGGCAGCCCCCTTAATGACCGGCTGATTTATGAGGAAACCGATCCCGGCTTCTTCATGGATGTCGGCGGCACGCGCTCCAACGAATGGATCATGATCGGGATCAACGACCACGAAACCTCGGAATATCACCTGATGCGCGCCGATGAGCCTTTCGCCGAGCCAAAGCTGGTGGCAAAGCGCGAGACCGGCCTGCAATATGATCTGGAAGAAGGCGGCGACATCTTCTTCATCCTCACCAATGCCGACGGCGCCAAGGACTTCAAGATCATGACGGCGCCGGCTGATGACCCGGTTCGCGCCAACTGGGAAGAGCTGGTGGCGCACGAGCCAGGCCGGCTGATCCTGTCGGTGGTCGGCTTCAGGGATCATATGGTCAGGCTCGAACGCAAGGAAGGGCTGCCGCGCATCGTCGTTCGCGATCGCCGCAGCGGCGAGGAGCATCTGATCTCGTTCGACGAAGAGGCGTTCTCGCTCGGCCTGTCGGGGTCCTATGAATACGACACCGAGATCATGCGCTTCACCTATTCGTCGATGACGACCCCGGCGCAGGTCTTCGACTACAATATGCGCAGCCGCGAGCGTGTGCTGCTGAAGACCCAGGAAGTGCCGTCCGGTCACAATCCGGATCATTATGTCACGCGCCGGCTGATGGCGCCGGCCGCCGATGGCGAACTGGTGCCGGTCTCGCTGCTGCACCACCGCGACACGCCGCTCGATGGCTCCGCACCGTGCCTGCTTTACGGCTACGGCTCTTACGGCATTGCCATTCCGGCGGCGTTCAACACCAACTGGTTCTCGCTGGTCGACCGTGGCTTTGTCTTTGCCATCGCCCATGTCCGCGGCGGCAAGGACAAGGGCTATGGCTGGTATGACGACGGCAAGCGGGCGCACAAGATGAACACGTTCACCGATTTCATCGCCGTCGCGCAGCATCTCGTCGCCGAGCGTTACACCCAACACGACCGCATCGTCGCGCAAGGCGGCTCGGCCGGCGGCATGCTGATGGGTGCGATCGCCAACATGGCGCCGCATAGTTTCGGCGCCATCGTTGCCGAGGTTCCCTTTGTCGACGTGCTGACCACGATGCTCGACGCAAGCTTGCCGCTGACGCCACCGGAGTGGCCGGAATGGGGCAACCCGATCGCGTCGGCGGAAGATTACCAAACGATCGCCGCCTACTCACCCTATGACAATGTCGCCGATCACGACTACCCGCCGATACTGGCGCTGGCCGGCCTCACCGATCCGCGCGTCACCTATTGGGAGCCGGCCAAATGGGTGGCGCGGCTGCGCGAGCGCAAGAGCGGCGACAATCCGGTGCTGTTCAAGATCAACATGGATTCCGGCCATGCCGGCGCCTCCGGCCGCTTTTCAAGGCTGGAGGAGATCGCCTATACCTACTCCTTCGCGCTCAAGGTTACGGCCAAGCCCGAACCCGAGGTTACGGGCAAGGCTGAGAATGCAACGGAGGCGTCGCAATGATCGATCTATCCACCTTGACGGCTTACATAGCGGTTGTGCTTGGCTTTGTGTTTATTCCAGGCCCAGCCACGCTTTTGACGGTCACGCGAGCGACGAGTTCCGGAACCAGGGTCGGCGTCGCGACGGGCGCGGGCGTCGCGGCTGGCGATGTGTTCCATACCATCATGGCGATGGTCGGCATTTCGGCGATCATCGCCACTTCGGCAACGCTGTTCAGCGTCGTAAAATATATCGGCGCGGCGTATCTCGTTTACCTCGGCATCCGCGCAATCATCGAGAGAATACCGGCCGACCCTACTGCCGGCGCACTCGCGATCTCCGCCAGCAAGGCGTTTCGTCAAGCTGTCCTGACCGAAGTGCTTAACCCAAAGACGGCGCTTTTCTTCCTCGCCTTCCTGCCCCAGTTCGTGCGGCCTGAAAACGGATCGGTGATGCTCCAGCTGATGACGCTGGGCATAATCTTTGTTCTGCTCGGCCTTTTCAGCACAGTCGTCTTTGCCGTGAGTGCGGGCCGGCTCGGCACGTTCCTGCGCCGCAATCCGTCGGTGGTGAAATGGCAAGGCAAGGTGGTTGGCGGCATCTACTGCGCGTTAGGCGTTCGTCTGGCCTTGCAGCAGCGCTGATGTCGAAGCGAAAAGCGCGCCCGTCGAGGCGCGCCGGTCGTCACCTTTTGAATTCCGGGCTGCTCATTTTCACTCGCATTTGCAATGGCTGCGCGCTACCCATGCGCGCCACCTTCCAGACCATGACATACGCAAAGGGGCCACTATGTTGCTCGTCGACACCTATCTCGAGAAATCACCGATCCAGGGCATCGGGGTTTTCGCCAGGAACCACATTGCCAAGGGCACGCTGGTCTGGAAGCTCGACCCCAGATTCGACCGGATCATCGACGTCGAGACCTATGAAGGCGAGAGCGGCCCGGTGAAGAACTATCTCGACCGTTATTCCTATCCAGACCGCCGGGATCCGAACTACATCGTCTTCGAAGCCGACGACGCCCGCTACATGAACCATGACGACGAACCGAATTGCGATGTCTCCTCGCCCGAGGAAACCTATGCCTTGCGCGACATCGCACCCGGCGAGGAACTGACCTGCAATTACAGCCATTTCTTCGAGACGGGCTTCGACTTCCTCGGCGATCGCCACCTGTAGATCGCCACCTGTAGCCGGGATCACTTGGCCGGCTTGCTGCGCACCGGGTAGCCGTTGGGATGCGGCGGCACCGCCTTGAGATAGGCGGCTATTGCCGCGCGATCTCCCGGCGGCAGTTCGGCCATGTTGCGCTGCACGTCGACCATGGCGCCGCCTACCGAGTCGAAATCGGGGGTAAAACCGGTTTCGAGATAGTTGGCGATGTCGGCTTCCGACCAGTCACCGAGCCCGCCCTCGCCCGATGTGATGTTCGGCACGACGCCGCTGCCTTCGGCTGCCGCCGCGCCAGCCAGCCACTGGCTCTTCCTAGTGGCGCCGGTGAAGTCGCGCGGCGTGTGGCATTCGCCGCAATGGCCAGGCCCCTCGACCAGATAGCGGCCGGCGAGTACCGGATCAGGCGTGCCATCGGCAAAGGCAATCACCGGCTCCTTGCTGAGATAGAGCCGCTTCCACAGGCCGAGGCCGCGGCGGATGTTGAAGGGGAAACTCAGGGAATTGTCGGGTGCCTTGCCGGCGACCGCCGGCAGCGTCTTCAGGAACGCATAGAGATCGGCAATATCAGCCGGCTTCATGCGGGCGTAGGATGCGTAGGGGAAGGCCGGATAGAAATGCTCGCCCGACGGCGACACGCCCTTCAGCATGGCGTTGGCAAGGTCCTCGACCGTCCAGGCGCCGATGCCGTCCTTGGGATCCTGCGAGATGTTGGGCGGCACGAAGGTGCCGAACGGCGTCTTGAGCTCGAGGCCGCCGACCAGTTGCAAACGGGCGTCACCCTGCGAGCCTGGCTTGGCGTGACAGGAGGTGCAGCCGCCGGCATTGAAAATGCGCTTGCCCCTGGCGGCGTCGCCGGGGCCGAGCTGCGCCAGGGTGTCAGTGTCGAGCTTGACCGGCGCCGACAACAGCCAGCCGGCGCCGGCACCGACGACACCCAGGACAAGGGCGGCGCCGACAAATTTTTTCCACAAGGGCATTGACCGGGATCAGCTCTTCTTCACCCGATAGGTCTTGTGGCAGGTGCCGCAATCACTGCCGAGCGTATCGATCTGCGCCTTCAGCGCATCGACATCGGCGGGTGCGGCGGCGACTGCGGCCTTGACGTCGGCGAGGTACTTGTCTTCGGTCGATTTGAAGCCCGCCATGTCTTTCCAGATTTTGGGCGAGGCGGTGGTATCACCGCTGTCGCTGCCGGCCGGGAACAGCGTGTCGACATCGAACTTTTCCGCGTTGACCTGCAGCGCCTGCAGCGCCGTCAGCACGGCGGCGGCATCGAAGTCCGCTTCGCCCTTGGCGATCTTCGACAGGCCGCCGACAATCTTGCCGCGTTCCTTCATCAGTCCCTGTCGGTCGAGGATCGGGTCGGCAAAAGCCGCCGAGGCGGCGAGGCTGAGCATAGAGATGGCGATAACAAGCTTTCTCATTCAATTGGCTCCAGGATGATGAGGGGGTCGCGACCTAACGTTAACGGAGGGCGGGCCGGGATTATTCCCTGTCCGCCGGCCGGATTCTGCCGAATTTCCGTGTACCTCCTGTTTCAGCAAAAAAAGAAAAGCCCCGATGCCGGGGCTTCTCTGGGTCGATCAGGCTTTCGCCTCTTCGTACATTTCAAGGACATGGTCCCAGTTGATGAGGCTGTCGACGAAGGCCTCGAGATATTTCGGCCGCGCGTTGCGGTAGTCGATGTAATAGGAATGTTCCCAGACATCGACGCCGAGGATCGGCGATGCGCCATGGACGAGCGGGTTCTCGCCGTTCGGCGTCTTGGATATCGCCAGCTTGCCGTCCTTGACCGAGACCCAGGCCCAGCCCGAACCGAACTGCGTGGTGCCGGCGGCGATGAAGTCGGCCTTGAACTTGTCGTAGCCGCCGAGGTCGGCGTCGAAAGCCTTCTGTAGGGCGCCCGGAAGCTTGTTGCCGCCGCCGCCCTTCTTCATCCACTTCCAGAAATGGATGTGGTTGTAGTGCTGGGCTGCGTTGTTGAAGAGGCCGGCATTCTTGCCGAACGACTGCTTGACCACCTCTTCGACCGACAGATCGCCAAGGCCCACTTCGGCGGCCAGCTTGTTGCCGTTGTCGACATAAGCCTTGTGGTGCTTGTCGTGGTGATACTCCAGCGTCTCCTTCGACATGTAAGGCTGCAAGGCCTCGTAGTCGTAGGGCAAGGCGGGCAATTCAAAAGCCATCGGTCATACTCCTCATGGAAAAATCCGGTGCGGATACCGGATTAAGATAGGGCTGCATTGATCTGGAACAACTCCGGAATGAAGCGCCAATTGCCTTTTAGCGGCTCAACCGGCGGAAGTCGAATGCGCCCATTCCCAATAGAGGTCGCGCGCTTTCTTGGCCACCGGCCCGGGCTGCAGATCGCGGTCCTCGATGCGGGTGATCGGCACGACCTTGGAATGATTTCCGGTCGAAAATATCTCGTCGGCTTCGAGAAAGTCGCGCACCGACAGCATCTTCTCCGTGGTCTTGAAGCCGTAATCGCCAAGCAGCGTCATGGTGCGCGAGCGGGTGATGCCGGACAGGAAGGTGCCGTTGGGCGCCGGCGTCAACACGTGGCTGTCCTTGACCAGGAAGATGTTCGAGGTTCCGGTCTCGGCGACATTGCCCAGCATGTCCAGCACCAGCGCATTGTCGAAGCCGCGTCCCTTGGCTTCGAGAATGGCGCGGCCATTGTTGGGATAGAGGCAGCCGGCCTTGGCATTGGTCGGCATGGTCTCGATGGTCGGCCGCCGGAACGGCGACACGGTGATCGAAAAGCCGGTCGGCGAGATCATCGGCGATTCGTAGAGGCAGAGGCAGAAACGGGTCGAGGCCGGATCGGCCGGCACGCCCATATAGCCGCCATGCTCGGCCCAGTACATCGGCCTGATGTAGACCGCTGTCTTGCCGTCGAACTTCTTCAGCCCGTCCCAGGTCAGGCCGACGATCTCATCGGCGCTCATCGACGGCGCGAGGCCGAGCGCGGTCGCCGATGCGTTCACCCTAGCGGCATGCAGCTCGAGATCGGGGGCGACGCCTTCGAACCAGCGGGCGCCGTCGAAGACGCTGGTGCCGAGCCACATGGCGTGGCTGCGCGGACCCAGAATGGCGACGTTGCCTTCGTACCAGTCGCCGTCGACGAAGGTCCATGTCGCCGATAGCGCCGCAGTCGCCAGTGTCATTGTTCGGTTCCGCTTCAAAGCTGCCTGTGCCAAGCATTGGAAGATGCTTTGACCGGCGCCGTCAACCGGCATGGAGCGGTTTTTGTTGAGGCCAGAGCGCCCAACAAAGCGATCAAGACTACAATCGATGCTTGCACCTTGCGCCGCCTGCCCTCAAAACTGTCGCCATGCATTACGCGGCTTACGTTTTCGACGCCTATGGCACGTTGTTCGACGTGCACGCAGCCGTGCGCCGTCATGACGGCGAGATCGGCCCCGACGGCCCGCTGCTTTCGGAAATCTGGCGCGCCAAGCAGCTGGAATATTCCTGGGTGCGCACGCTGATGGGCGGCTATGCCGATTTCTGGCAGCTCACCGAACAGGCGCTCGATTTCGCCCTGCTCAAGGTTCCCTCCGCCGACAAGGGACTGAAGGCCAAGCTGCTCGAAGCCTATTGGCGGCTCGACTGCTATCCGGAAGTGCCGGCCGTGCTCAAGGCGCTGAAAGCATCCGGCGCCAAGCTCGCAATCCTGTCCAACGGCTCGCCCGAGATGCTGGAAGCGGCGGTCAAGTCGGCCGCCCTCGACCAGGTGCTGGACGATATCTTTTCGGTCGACGCCGTCAGGCGCTTCAAGACCGACCCGTCGACCTACGACATGGTGGCGACGGGCTGGCGGCTCTATCCGGGCGCCGTCTCGTTCCAGTCGTCCAACCGCTGGGACATCGCCGGCGCCACCAAATTCGGCTTTCGCACCGTGTGGATCAACCGCGCCAACCAGCCCGAGGAATACCGGGATTTCCCGCCGGCGCTGATCCTGCCGTCGCTTGACGGCCTGCTGACCGGCGGCTGATCACTCTGTTGCCTTCGAGCAACAGTGGCAGAGCGGTCACAGCTTCGCCTTTGTTTGTCCACCCTCAGGCCAGAATCGGAACCGCCTATCGCGTCAGGCATTGGGAGAGGCCGACCACTGCGCGCTTGAAGGCATTCACGCTTTCTTGCGATTCGAGACTTAAAAAAGGCAACCATGTTGAAGACCGAAATCGACCCCTATCGCCTGAGCCGTCGCGGCTTTCTGAATGCCGCAGCCCTTGGTGCCGCCTCGATTGCGGTCTCCGCCTGCACCACCACCGGACCGGCACCGGCGCCGGTCGAACCGCCACCGCCGACCTATGACGAGCCGCCGCTCGGCGACTATGCGACGATGTACGGCCCGATTTCCGACAGCGGGTTCGAGCTCCCAGCGATCCCGATCAAGAAGATGGACCCGCAGTTCCTACGCCAGATTGTTCCCGATCCGACCGGCCAGCGGCCAGGCACCATCATCGTCGATACGACCAACCATTTCCTCTATCTGGTGCGCGAAGGCGGCCAAGCGATCCGTTACGGCGTCGGCCTCGGTCGCGCCGGCTTCGAATGGTCGGGAGACGCCGTCGTCCAGTGGAAGCAGAAATGGCCGAAATGGACGCCGCCCGATGAGATGGTCGCCCGCCAGCCTGAACTGGAAGAATACAGCGCCAAGAACGGCGGCATGCCCGGCGGCCTCAAGAACCCGCTCGGCGCCCGCGCGCTCTACCTGTTCCACGACAACGTCGACACGCTCTACCGCCTGCATGGCTCGCCGGAATGGAACTCGATCGGCAAATCCGTCTCGTCAGGCTGCGTGCGCCTGATAAATCAGGACATCATCGACCTCTACGACCGCGTGCCGTCGAAGAGCCCGGTTATCGTGACGTCCGACATCGGCCAGCCGATGGCGGCGAGCGCAAACCGCAGAGCCATCCCGATCGATGGCGGGGTGCCGGATGGCTCGGTCCTGCTCGGCCCGGTGACCTGATCGACTTCATCGATGCCATGAAGCGGCAGGTTCCGCTCCATGCGGCAAACCCCCGCCAGGATCCCGATAGCTTTACGCGAATGCCTGGGGTTCGCATCCAAGATATGCAATGCCGGCAACAGGAGGCCAAAAAAGACGTCCAGACGAACCATGGAGCCGCTGCAATCGGGGCGGCCATGCCCTGTCAATCTCGACGCTGCTGTGTTTCGTTACCGATTGATGTATATTAGACGGGAGTATGATTGCAGAGACATACATTTCATTAGATCATTGATGGCGGGGGAACGCCGATGGTGGGATTTGATTTCGATAGTCCGCCTGCCGACGGCGCCGAGGCCAACCTGTCGGCCGAATGCGAGCGCCAATTGCTGCCGCTCGTCCGCGGAATTGTCGAGGCGGCGGTTGCCGCCGGGTGGAGCCAGGAAGACGTTCTTCTGGCCATGGTCGAGCTGTGCTGGGATCTGTACGAGAAACGCCGAGGCAATCTTTAGCAGGCCTGCGTGAGCCGGATAATTCCGTAGCGCCGGCCAAGCCAGGCCATGTTTTTCTCGCGCAAACTTTTTTCTTCACCTACAATGTTTTTTCTATCCGCGGGATGCGCTACGCTGCCTTTGGGCAGGACTATGGGGGATACAAATTACCGTCCGGATTTCCGGGTTGGCTGTTTGAACGGCACGGAATTTCGATGGGCTGGCAAAGCGGCTGAGGCAAGGCTGAATGAAAAATGCGGGCGAGGTTCAGGAACGCAGCGCAGGCGCCGATCGGGTCGATCGGCACGCCCTCGACACAATCCCCGAAAATGCCGATCCCAGAAGAGCAACCATGCGGGGGAGCGGGACATGCTCTGTCCGCAGCCCTGGATCGCTCCCGGAGGGTCGCCATCGCCGAAGTCGCCTACCTCGCGGGATTTTCGGATCAAGGCCATTTGGCCACCGCCATGAAGAAGCACAAGGGAAAGAAGCCATGATTCGGGCGATAACTGCTGCTGGATCCCGTGACAATGACAGATAGTCGACCAGCTCTGGCAATGGCCGCGCGATCTATATTCGGAATACAATGCTGGATTGTGACGGCACACTATGCACAATAACTAGGCAAAATGGTAAGATAAGATCGGAAAATAGTCAGGTAGCCTTGGCTAAAAATTCAAACCTGTAAATTTATAGTCAAAATCCTGGTAAAATTTTCATTTGAGCTCAAATTCTTCTTTGCAATATAAAGCAGCATCTGTAGGATTCGAAGGAACGCCCAGGAGCAAACGTGAATTCTGGGCGCCTCGATATAGCACAGGATTGGATTGATCGGCGCAGCAGTGGCAGAGACGAAGATGCAACATAGAGGCAACGTCCAGGAAAGCGCCGGGACAGAGCGGCGGCGCGCGGATCGTCGCATCTTCGACGGAATTCCGGAAAGCGCGGGGCGCTACCTGGTCACGTTTCGAGGCGGCGCGGCTCATGTCGTTCATCGGCCGGGATCACACACATTCAAAGCGGCGGAACATTTCGCTTCGGTTCTGCTTGCCCCCTCACCAGGGATAGCGGCATCGCTGGGCAGCGACAAAGTCCACGAATACGACGGCGACGTCGGTATGATCATGGTCGTCCCAGCCGATCTCGGCGGCAAGGTGACCCGGTCATCCACCACGGAAAGCGCAATCGTGGCGCTCACCCCCGAGAGTCTCTTCGAGCTGGCAACGCGTGAATTCGACACCGGCCATGCCGAGCTTCAACCGCCGCCGTACGGGACCGTCGACTTCCAGGCGCTGCAACTCGCGCAGTTGCTAAAGGCGGAACTGACGGATCGGGAAACTCCAAACGACTTCTATGTCGATTCGTTGGTCACCATGTTCGGCGTCCATTTGCTTCGGAACTACGCAGGAGCGCGAAAGTTGCCACAAGCCCCAAAGGGCGGTCTGTCGAACCGCAGCGCCCGGCGGGTGCGGGAATTCCTGGAGGTAAATTTTTCCAGCAAGATCGCGGTGGCCGAGCTGGCCGCACTCTGTGGCCTGTCGCCGAGCCATTTCATCCTGGCATTCACCAAGACTTTTGGCGAGCCGCCGCACAAATACCTGCTGCGGCTGCGTCTCGATTTCGCCGAAAAACTTCTCATCGAGAGCGACCTGTCGATTGCGGAAGTCGCTCATCTCAGTGGATTCTCGGACCAGAGCCACTTGACAGTCACCATGTCCAGATACCGGAACAGAACCCCCAGGCAGGTGAAGCTGCAACGTTAACGCTTGTTGCGGCGCGCATGATTGTCCGTGGCGATACCTCGATTGATCTTCAGTATAGTCGAAGGTTGTGTGGCAGAGCAGTCACAGTCGTCGCGCAGGGACCAAATACCGGATTTTCCTACAAAGATTCCGGATTATTCCAAAATACCTGCACCGCGAATGTGCTCATGGTCGCGATGGAAGTCATTTGGGGCGGGGGAGCAACCAGATGATACAGCATGTCGGATTGTCCCATGGACATTCAATTCGCGGAAATCGAGGTCTTCGCGCCTAAGGCCGAAGCGGCCTGGGCTGCACTTCAACGCCAATACGCCAGCCGGATCAGCGCTGCGGAACTCGACCATCTCCTGGCCTGTTTCGTGCTTGGACTGACCTCTCCGGCTTGTGGTGAAGGCGATCCGGGATTTCATTTCGATCTCTGCCGCGCGCTGGTGGCGGTAAGCCTGCCGCCGGAACGGACGGAGGCTGCACTGCATACGGTTCCAGAACCGACGCAGCCATGGGTCGCGAGCGCCTATCAGCTGATTGAAAAACAAGGCGCGAAGGTCGGTCTCTCGTTGCGGGAGAAGACGCGCAATTTCGAAGATTTTTTGGCCACCGAGGCGAATGGTGCGGCACATCAGAGCGCCTCGGCAATTGCGAGGAAAAACTAGCATGACCAAACGCGTCGAGGGGCGGAGAAGGATCGAACTTTCTTCAAGCTTTGTCGGAAACTGGATCGCGGGCGCGGCCGACAGCCGCTCGGTGCGGCGCCGCCTGATGGCGGTGCTGCGCAACGCGTGCCGCGTGCTCGGCATGCGACGCAAATGTCTGGGGCTTGGCACGCTGGGCAGCGGCAGAATTGCGGCAGCGGCGCTGGGTGCAATCGCATTCGGGAGCATCGCCACCCCGGCGTCCGCGCAGTATGCCGCCGGCGGCGGCACCGCGACCGCCAGTGGCTCAGTCGCTATCGGCCCGGCCGCGACGGCCTCTCAGCTCAATGCTGTTGCGATCGGGACCCGGTCTGTCGGGTCAACGCAATACGCAGTGGCAATCGGCCAGGATGCGCAGGCCACAGGCACCGGCGGCGCGGTGGCGATCGGCGGCGGCGCGATTTCAAACAACATCAATACGGTAGCCATTGGCGTTCAGTCCGACGCCACTGCGGCCGGGGCCAGCGCACTGGGCACAAACTCCCACGCTTCGGGATCGAACTCCACCGCGGTCGGTGTCGGCGCCACGGCCAGCAACAATTATGCGTTCGCCACTGGCTACGGGTCGGTAGCCAGCGCCCAATACGCATACGCCATGGGCTATCAGTCCAGTGCTAGTGGCCTGCGCGGTATGGCGCTTGGATATCAAGCAACCCAGAGCGGAATCGATTCCCTTGCCCAAGGTACCAACGCCAATGCAGGCCGATATCAACTCTATCAATATCGGCGCGCGCACCGTTGCGGGGTCAGGGGCCTTGGCCCAAGGCGCCATCGCCCTTGGCACGGATGTCACAGCAAATCAGCAAAACGCCCTTGCCATTGGCGTCCTGACCAAAGCAACGGGAACGAACGCCGCAGCGGTGGGTAGAGGAGCCAGTGCATGGGGCAACCAGTCCATCGCATTCGGCACGGGCGCGCAGGCGGGCGTTCAGGCCAACACGGCTGTGCCCAACAGCATCGCGATCGGTACCAATTCGCTCTCTTCGGGCGCTTTCGCCACGGCGATGGGTGCTACCTCGGTTGCGAGTGGCTCCGCCAGCACAGCGATCGGCAACACGGCTGTCGCCAGCGGCGCGAACGCCTCCTCATTCGGGTCCGGCGCGAATGCGACGGGAGACAATTCTCTTGCCGCCGGTGTCAGCGCCGCCGCTAGCGGGATTGCCAGCACCGCGCTCGGCATCGGCTCCAAGGCCAGTGCCACCAACGCCGTGGCGATCGGTAATGCTGCGGTCGCCAATTCCGCCGACGCGGTTGCCATCGGCACGGCCGCGACGGCCACGGGCGGCAAGGCTGTCGCCATTGGCGCCGGCAACACGGCTTACGGCAACGGCGCGGTCTCCATCGGCGATCCGAGCTATGCCAGCGGCACCGGCGCCTTCACCGGCGGCGCCAACAACATCGCCAACAGCGACGGCACGGCAACCGCCACAGCCGCAAACCAGGCCGCAGGCGCGGTTGCCATCGGCAACAACAACAAGGCCGTCGGGCAAGGCTCCGTGGCGCTGGGCAATGGCTCGACGGCGGGTGCAGCCGGCCTTGCCGGCAATGTCGCGCTGGGCAACGGCGCGACGGCGACGGCAAGCTCCGGCGACGTAGCGCTCGGTTCGGGCTCGGTGACCGCGACGGCGGTCGGCACCAGCGGCGCGACGATCGGCGGCACGGCCTACAGCTTCGCCGGCACGACGCCGACGAGCACTGTCAGCGTCGGCGCGCTCGGCGCGGAGCGGACCATCACCAATGTCGCGGCGGGCCGGCTCAGCAACTCGTCGACCGACGCGATCAACGGCTCGCAGCTGTTTGCGACCAACCAGCAGGTGACGCAGAACACGGCGGCGATCGCCGCCAACACCGCCGACATCACCAATCTCGGCAACACGATCAACAGCATCAGCACCGGTGGCGGCATCAAGTATTTCCACGCCAATTCGACGGCGGCGGACTCGTCCGCAACGGGCACGGACTCCGTTGCTATCGGACCAGTCGCGACCGCGACGGGGACAAACGCCATCGCGGCCGGCACCAATTCGAGCGCCTCCGACGCCAACGCCTCGGCCTTCGGCAGCGGCGCCGTCGCATCGGCGCTTGACGCAACGGCGATGGGATACATCTCCAAGGCCTCGGGCCAATACAGCACCGCCGTCGGTGCCAACGCCAATGCCACAGCCACGTCCAGCACCGCGATCGGCCAGAACGCGTTTGCAACCGCCTTTCAAGCGACCGCTCTCGGCGTAGGAGCGAATGCCGGCGCCCAGAATGCAATCGCGCTGGGCGCCCTCGCCAATGCCAGCAACGCCGGCGACGTGGCGCTCGGCTCGGGCTCGGTAACCGCCGCGGCGGTCGGCACCGCCGGCACGACGATCGGCGGCGTCGCCTACAACTTCGCCGGCACGACGCCGGCAAGCACCGTCAGCGTCGGCGCGGTCGGCGCGGAACGCACCATCACCAATGTCGCGGCGGGCCGGCTCAGCAATTCGTCGACCGACGCGATCAACGGCTCGCAGCTCTTCGCCACCAACCAGCAGGTGACGCAGAATACGACCGACATCGCCGCCAACACCGCCGACATCACCAATCTCGGCAACACGATCAACAGCATCAGCACGGGCGGCGGCATCAAGTATTTCCACGCCAATTCGACGCTGGCGGATTCGCAGGCGCTGGGGACGGATTCCGTTGCCATCGGCCCGAATGCTGTGGCCAACAATGCCGGCGACGTGGCGATCGGCGCGAATGCGGTGTCGACCGCGACCACGGCGGTCGGCGGCACCACGATCGGCGGCGTTGCCTACACCTTCGCCGGCGCGACGCCCGCGGGTGCATTCTCGGTCGGCTCGGTGGGCGCCGAACGCCAGATCCAGAACGTCGCGGCCGGGCAGTTGAGCAACTCCTCGACCGATGCGGTCAACGGCTCGCAGCTGTTTGCGACCAACCAGCAGGTGACGCAGAACACCACCGATATCGCTGCCAATACTGCTGACATCACCAATCTCGGCAATTCGATCAGCAATATTACCGGCGACACCTCGCTGGCCTACACCGACGCCAATGGCGACGGCATACGCTATGTGCGCACCAACGACAGGACGCTTGCCGTCGCGGACTCCTTCGCGCAAGGGATCGGCTCTTCCGCCCTGGGCTACCAGGCGACCGCGAGCGCCGACAATACGCTGGCGCTCGGCCGCGACACCCAGGCCAGCGTCATCGGCGGCGTGGCGCTCGGCGCCGGCTCGGTTTCGGATCGGGCGGTCGCACCCGTATCGGGATCGATCCTCTCCGGCACCGGCCTCATTCCCTACAACACCGCGGACATGAGCCTGCTCGGCGCCGTCTCGGTCGGCACCTCCACCTCCTACCGCCAGATCATCAACGTGGCCGACGGCACGCAGGACCAGGACGCGGTCACGCTTCGCCAGTTGAAGGGCGCGCTGAGCTCGTTCGCGGTGACGGGGAGCCTGTACTTCCACGCCAATTCGACGGCCGCGGATTCGCTTGCGGTCGGCGTCGATTCGGTTGCGGTCGGTCCGCGCACCACCGTCAATGGCGACAACGGCATCGGCATCGGCAATGGCGCCATCGTGCAGCAGACGGCGCCGGGAGGCATCGCGATCGGCCAGAATTCGACGGTCAACCAGGCCGACAGCATCGCCCTCGGTACCAACGCGACCACCAACGGAGCGCAGGCGGTGGCGCTCGGCGCCGGCGCAAAGGCCAACGAGCCGGGCAGCGTCGCGCTCGGCGCGGGCTCGACGACGGCGGCGGCGGTCGCCACCACCGGCACCACGATCAACGGCGTTGCCTATACCTTCGCCGGAACAGCTCCGACGAGCACGGTCAGCGTCGGCACCGTCGGCAACGAGCGCACCGTCACCAATGTCGCGGCGGGCCGGATCAGCGGCACCTCCACCGACGCCATCAACGGCAGCCAGCTCTTCGCCACCAACCAGGCGGTCGAAGCCATGCAGGGTAGCGTCGGCGACCTGAATCAGTTCGCCGTCCAGTACGACAAGGATGGGAACGGCAACAAGTCCAACTCGATTACCCTTGCCGGCGGCGACCCGAACACGCCGGTGGTCATCCACAATGTCGGGCCGGGCGTTGCCAACACCGATGCGGTCAATGTTCAGCAGTTCAACAGCGGGTTAGCACTCAACCTGGACAATTCGAAGAACTACACCAACCAGGTGGCGGCCACCACGCTGCAGCAAGCCAATGCGTATGCGGACTCCAAACTCAGCCAGCTCAACATGGACATGGGAGAGGTCAGGGGCGAGGCGCGCCAGGCTGCGGCAATCGGCTTGGCGGCCGGCTCGCTGCGCTACGACGATCGTCCCGGCAAGCTGAGCGTGGCCGCCGGCGGAGGCTATTGGCGCGGTGAAGGCGCCCTGGCCTTCGGCGCCGGCTACACCAGCGAGGAAGGACGTGTTCGAGCGAACCTGTCCGGTACGACGGCAGGCGGACACTGGGGTGTCGGCGCGGGCGTCAGCCTTACGCTGAACTAGAGCCCGGCCATGATCAGGCAGGCAGTCCTTGCTGTCGCGATATTCATGACGTCAATGCTCCTGTCCGGCCCGTTAGCGGCCGGGCAGGAAGCAATCCCTTCCGGCTACAGGGTAAAACCTTCCGACGTAGCGATCCCTGCGGATGCGAAGCTTGGCGAATATCAACGGACCACCCGTCCGTTCGAGAACTGGACGCTGATCTGCGACGAGAACCTGAAGGCGCGCCAAAAGGTCTGCAATGTCACCCAGATCATCGAGGACCAGGCAGGACAGGTTGCGTTCAGCTGGTCGCTTGCCGCCACCAAGGAAGGCAACCCCTACATGATCTTGCGCGCCCCGCCGATCGCCAAGAGCGACGCTCCTGTCTCGCTGACGTTCGAGGGGCGCAAGGAGCCGATAAAAATTCAACTCGACGGATGCAATCAGGCCGTCTGCGTCGGCATGCTGCCGGTTGGTCCGATCATGCGCGAACAGATTTCGAAGGCCGCGGCATCCGTCATCTCCTTCCCGACCACGGATGGCAGGACGATCAACGTAACCGCGACCCTCAAGGGCTTGGCCGCGGCCGTTGCGGCGATCAATTGACGAGGCAATCGCGATGAACCAGCAATCGATCCATGACCGGATAATGTCCCGCAACCAGGGAAAGGATGCTGTCCGGGTCGGCATCGAAGACCGGAGCAGACCGCAACGAAACCGCGCGAGGACCGCTGTCTTCTCGTTGCTCGCCATTGCCGTCGTCGCCACGTCCGGCTTCGCGGCCATGCGCTACGACCTGCTCCACAATTTATTGCCGCAGCCGGCGGTCGCGGAGACCAACCAGCCCAATCCGGCCCTGGCCGAGACACCATTTCTGCAACACGCCAAAGAGGCAGGCTTGCAGTCTTGTTCCAACATTTTCCCAGCCCTTGGGCAGATGCTGACAACCGGCACGACGTACAGCGTCCAGTCGATCTGGAACAACGAGGCCCCCGACAAACACCTCGTGGAAGCCCTGGTCGGCATGAACTACGCCACACAGGGCTACAGCGGCCCGGCGGCAGGCCTGGTGTTCGCGGCACCCACCGCATCCGTTTGCGAAGGTACGATGGTCAGGGTGGCGCCATTCGCGGCCAATTGCGCCGATGTTCCGGCCCTGCTTCCGAAAGACAGCAAGCTCGCCAACAATCTTGGACAAATCAGCGTCTATGAACTGGCCAATGGAGGGGGCAACGCGATGCTGCTGCCAACCGGCAACAGCTGCGTCGTCATTTCCGTGGCCTCGGCAGCAGGTAAACAAGGAGGCGTACAATGAGGGTGAATTCCGCCATTGCGGCGATCGGTATGCTGTTGCTTTGCGCCGGACGGCTGGGCGCGGCGGACCTCGCCCCGGCGGCGGACGTGCCCGAGCCGCCGGCCCAGGAGGAGAGAGGCATCTGGGCGGCGATCGCCTATTCGAGCCCCGACGAGAAGCACGGCTTCTTTTGGGGCGCCGACAAGCGGCAGGAGGCGATGGACATCGCGCTGAAGCATTGCCAGAACGCCGGCGGCGGCAGCTGCGCCGTGGTCAGCGTATTCCGCAATCATCGCCATTGGGACGATGACGACAATACCGGCTTTCCCTACAAGCATTGCGGCGCCCTCGCCGTAGGCGAGAAGCCGGAAGGGCGGCTGACCAGTTGGGGCGCCGAGACGGCGCAAACACGCCGGGATGCCGAAGACCTGACACTGCAGGCGTGCGAGCGGAACGGACAAAAATGCAAGATCCGCGAGTGGGTGTGCACATGACGCATCAGAGCGAAGCAGCGGAACGCCAATCGAGGCGCATGTTTGCACTCAGTGTAGCGCCGTGCTCAAGCGGGGTCAGCCCTTTGCCGTGATGCGCATCGACGGTATGCGACACCGGCTCGAAGCAGAAGAAATCGGCATCCTGCGACGGCGAATAGAGGATGAAGACGTCGAGCAATGGCGAGGCGGTGAGCGAGATGGCGATCCTGTCCTCGGGCCGGGTGATCCTGGCGCGGCGGTCCCAGCCGTCGAAGGCGTTGTTGACCCAGCTTCGCGGCAACAGGGAGGCGTTCGAGAAATTCCACGCGGGGTAATCGGCCACCGGCGCCACGCCGACCGGCAGATGATGCTTGTCCTCCAGCCAGACCCGCGCCGCCTTCGCCTCGAGCGTCGTTCCGGCGCTGCGCGGGAACCACGGATGAAAGCCGAGCCCGTAAGGCAGGCGAATGCCGGTGCGATTCTCCACCGTGAGCGTGGCATCCAAGGCCCCGTCATGCAGCGCATAGGCGACCCGCGCCGTATATCGGTAGGGGCCGATTTCACCGGCGTCGAGGACCAGTTCTGCCTCGGTGGCGCTGTGGCTGGCAATCCGCCACTCCCTCTGGAAGCCGTCGCCATGGATTGGAAAGGCCTCCCCCGGCACGTTCGGCTCGATCGCATGGAAGCGGCCGTCGAAGGCGAAACCGCCGCCTGAGATGCGGTTCGACCAGGGAACCAGAAGCTGGCAGCCGGAGGCGCCGGTGCCATCGTCGGGGCGGAGCAGCGGCACCGTTGCGCCGCCGACCAGTGCATCGAAGCGGGCGATCGCCGCGCCCTTTTGCGGCGCCAGGACCAGACGGGCGCGGTCGTCGCGCAGTTCCAGGAGGCCGGCCATCCCTTACCAACCGCCGTCGATGGCGATATTTTGGCCGCTGATCATGTCCGAGGCGGGCGATGCGAGGAACAGTACGAGATCGGCAACGTGATGCGGCTCGATGCGCATCTTGAGCCCCTGGTTCTCCAGGATCCACTCGTTGTATTGCGCCAGCCGGTCGCCGAACACCCGCGCCTCGGCCTCCGAAACAACCGCGCCCGGGGACACGGCGTTGACCCGGACGCCGTGCGGCCCAAGCTCCCGCGCCAGCGATTTGGTCAGACCCAGCATCGCGCCCTTGGACGCGACATAGGGCACGTAGCCGTCCCAGCGGCCGTTGAGCGTGATGGAGCAGAAATTGACGATCTTGCCATAGGCCTTCGCCTTCATCGCCGGCGCGCAGGCCCGCGCCAAGGCGAAGGCGGCCGAAGAGTTGACACGGATCTGATCCTCATACTCGGTCAGCGAGAATTCTTCGAACGGCCGGTTGATGATCAGGGCAGCGTTGTTGATCAAGACGTCGATGCCCCCTTCCCTCGCCGCCAGCGCCGCCACCGTAGCCTCCGCCTCCGCAAGCCGGTTGAGGTCGCAGCCGACAAAGGCGACGTTGCCGCCTGTCTGCACGGCCATTTCCGAGGCAATCCCTGGCCCGTCTTCGCTATCGGGGCGATCGAGCACCAGCACGCGCGCGCCGGCCCGCGCCAGCGTCACCGCCTGGGCACGGCCGAGCGAGCCAAGGCCGCCGGTCAGAAGCACGACGCGATCGGCAAGGGCTTTCATTGCCGCCACCTCTTACAGAACGCCGTGGACTTCACCGATCGAGGTCTCCGCGACCCGCTTGTCCAGCACGATTTCGCCGCGCGCCATCGCCACGACGCGGTCGCAGCATTCGAAGACATGATGCATGTTGTGGCTGATGAAGACGCCGGTGATGCCTTGCTCTTTCAGGCCACGCACGAAGCCGATCACCTTCCTCGTCTCCTTGACGGAGAGATGGTTGGTCGGCTCGTCGAGGATCATCACCTTCGACTTGAAATGCATGGCCCGGGCGATGGCGACGCCCTGCCGCTGGCCGCCGGAAAGCTCGCCGACAAGGGCATCCGGCGAGCGCAGGTGCAGATCGACATTGGCAATCGCGCGGATGCTTTCGCTGGCCATCTTCTTCTGATCGAGCAAGCCGACGCCGAAGACCGAAAACCGGGTCGGCTCGCGGCCGATGAACAGGTTCCTGGCGATCGACATGGTCGGTACCATGGAATTGTACTGGTAGATCGTCTCGATGCCGAGATCCATCGCATCGCGCGGCTTGGCGATGCGGACAGTCCTGCCCTCGACCTTGATCTCGCCCTGGTCCGCCGTGTGGACGCCGGAGAGGATGTTGATGAGGGTCGATTTGCCGGCGCCATTGTCCCCGACCAGGCCAAGCGCCTCGCCCCGGGTGAAGTCGAGCGTCACCCCTTTCAGCGCATGGACGCCGGAATACCATTTGTGAAGGTTGTGCACGGAGATGATCGCGTCGGCCATCGCTCAATCCTCCATCTTGATGGCCTTGGCGCGCTTGCGCATCCAAGCATTGGCGACGACGGCGAATATGGTCAGGAAGCCGATGGCAAACTTGAACCAATTGGCGTCGACATGGCTGAGCACGAGGCCGTTGTCGATGACGCGGATAAGCGTCGTGCCGATGATGCCGCCCATCACGGTGCCGATACCGCCGGCGAGCGAAGCGCCGCCAATGACGGCGGACGCCACCGCCTGCAGTTCCATGCCCTCGCCGATCGAAGGCAAGGGCGAGCCCAGCCGCAGCACTTGCAGCATGCCGGCGAAGCCGGAGAGCATCGAACAGAGCATGAAACAGATGATCTTGACCCTGGTGGTCGGGATCCCCATCGCGGCGGCGGCCGGCGGGAAGCCGCCGGTGGCCTTGATCCAGTTGCCGAAATTGGTGCGCGAAAGCATCAGCGAGGTCAGCACCGCAATGCCGGCAAACCAGAGGAAGGACATGCGGAACATGTTGCCGGGGCCCACGAAGGATGTGAACAGCCAGTTCGGCAGGTCGGCAGGCAGCAGCGGCGGGAAGCCGCCCGAAACGACGACGGTGAGCGAGCGCGCCATGAACAGCATGCCGAGCGTGGTGATGAAGCTCGGTATGGCGAAGCGGATGGTGATGTAGCCGTTGATGAAGCCGATGGCGGCTGCGACAAGCAGTCCGGCGAGCAGCGCCAGCGGGAACGGGGCGTCGTGCACCATCAGCACCGCCATCGTCATCGGCATCAGCGCGAACACCGAGCCGACGGAGAGGTCGAACTCGCCACTGATCATCAGGATGGTGACGCCGATGGCAACAAGGCCGGCCTCCGGCAGGATGCCGAGAATGCCGCGAAGATTGTCCTGGTTGAGGAACACGCCATGCGAGCGGATCTGGAACACGATGATCAGCAGCAAGAGCAGGATCAGACCGGCCAGCTCCGGCTTTTCGAGATAGGTCTTGAACAGACGCTTCACGTCAGGCTCCAGGAATTCGAACTTCTGTTGAGGCATCGGCGGCGCGCGGGCGCCGCCGATGCAAAACCGCTCATCGGCGCTGCGCTGTCAGCGCATTCCCTGGGCGGAAAGCGCCATGATCGCATCGGCTTCGTTCGGCCGCACGATGCCCTGGCCGGTGTCGATGTCGGAAGGCGCCAGGCCGATCTTCTTGTTGAGATAGGCCTCCATCACCGGCATGAAGCCCTGCATGTAGGGCTGCTGGTCGACCAGCGCCTGCACGTAGCCCTTCTGCATCTGCTGCAGCACTTCGGGCACCAGGTCGAAACCGCCGAGCAGGACCTTGCCCGGCGCTACGCCGCGATCCTGCAGCACGCGGGCGACACCGGCGCACCAGAATCCGGTGTCGAAATAGGCGGTGGTGTCCGCATGGGCGTTGAGATAGGCGCCGACGCGGTCGGAGGTGACGGCAAGGTCGGTGCCGCTGTCGATGCGCTCCCACGACACATCGCGGTCGGCATGCGCGGCCTTGTATTCCTCAAGGAACTGCATCACGCCGGCGCCACGGCTCTCGGACCAGTTCTGGCCGGGCGCCGAGATGCCAACCAGCACCTTGATCGGGCCATCCTTCGGGAAGCTTTCGGATATAGCCTTGGCGAGCGAATAGCCCGCCGGCTTGAAGCCCTGCCCGACGAAGGCCTGGCGCGCATTGCCCTTGGCGCCTTCGGTGTCGTCGACATTGACGGCGATCACGAGCACGCCGGCATCGCGCGCCTCCTTGATGACGTCATCGAAAGCATGGTCGTCGACGATCGAGGTCAGCAGCGCGTCGGGCTTGGCGGCAAGGGCCGCGCGCATGTTGGCGACCTGCTGTTCGATCGAACCCTCGGTCTGGGTGAAGACCATGTTGCAGCTGGCCTCGACCTTGGCGCAGCCGTCGTCAAAACCCTTCTTCACCGCCTGCCAGAAGGTGTTCGATGCCGACGAATGGTGGGTGAAGACGATGTTCAACCCGTTGGCACGCGCGGCGGTCTGGGCGCCGAAGATAGCGACGCCAAGCAGAAGTGTTGCAGTCAGTTTTCTCATTTCAATTCCTCCCTTTGGATTTCCTAGATGTCGGTCTTGTCGGAGACGCGGCGCTGGACGGTGTAGGCCTTGCCGAGGTCGGGGTTGAGCGCCAGCCCCAGGCCCGGTCCAGGCGGCACGGTGATCATGCCGTTCTTCACTTCCGGCAGCGCCGTCACCAGGTCCCGGTACCAGGTGCGGTAGAAGGCGCGCACGCTCTCCTGCACCAGCGCATTGGGCGCATTGAGCGACAGATGCGTCGAGGCGGCGAGCACGACCGGACCGGTGCAGTCATGTGGCGCGACCGGCAGTCGCCAGGCCTCCGCCATCGCGGCGATCTTGCGCGCCTCCGACAGGCCGCCGCACCAGGAGATGTCGAGCATGACGATGCCGGCAGCCCCGGTTTCGAGCAGGTCGCGGAAGGCCCAGCGGCTGCCCAGTGTCTCGGAGGCCGAGATCGGCGCCGGGCTCACCGCCTCGTAGCGTTTCAAGTCACCGAGGCTGTCCATGCGGATCGGGTCCTCGTGCCAATAAGTGGCATAAGGTTTCAGCGCGCCGGCGATCTTCATGGCCGGCAAAAGCTGCCACATCGAATGGAACTCGACCATGATGTCGATCTTGTCGCCGACGGCGCGGCGGATCTTCTCGAACGGCTGCAGCGCCGATTTCAGGTCGGCCGCCGAGATGTCATTGCCACGCGTCTTTTCGGCGGCGTGATCGAACGGCCAGATCTTCATGGCAGTGATGCCGTCCTCGAGCAGTTCCTCGGCCAACTCGCCGGCGCGGTTGAGGAAGCCGTTGAGATCGTCGTAGTCGCGCCCGGCGCCGATGCCGTAATTGGCCGTCGTCTGGCCCTTGGCGTCCTTGATGTATTCGGTGCCGGCGCAGGTGTTGTAGGTGCGGATGGAGCGACGGCTGAAGCCACCCAGAAGCTGAGCGATCGGCTGGCCTGTGACCTTGCCGAAAATGTCCCACAGCGCGATGTCGAAGGCCGAATTTCCGCGCACCTCCGCGCCGCTGGAGCGGAAGCCGAGATAGCCGACAAGGTCGGCGGATAAAAGGTCGATCTCGAGCGGATCGCGGCCGATCACGCGTGGCGCGACATATTCGTGCAGATACGCTTCGACGGTGCGCGACAGGAAGAAGGTCTCGCCGAGCCCGGTGATGCCCTCGTCGGTATGGACCTCGACCCAGAGAAGGTTGGGCCGCTCCTCGATGCGAATGGTCTCGATCGCGGTGATCTTCATGTCAGGCGATTCCCGCGTCGAGGAGCGCCTTGACGCTCTTGTCGAAATGTTGCGCCATGTGCTCGACGGCGAGCCGCGGATCGCCCTTGAGGATCGCCTCGGCTATGTCCTCGTGCCCCTTGATCATCTTGAGCTGGTCTTCGCTGGAGGGGCGTGTCCGCCAGCCGATCACCCAGGTGCGGCGCGTGACCCCGCTGGAGGCGGTGACGATCAGCGAGAAGACCGGGTTGTGCGAGGCCGCCGCGATCGCCTCGTGAAAGGCGATGTCGTGCTCCATGACGATCTCAGGGTGCTGGAAATTCTCACGCATCAGCCTGGCGGATTGCGCGATTGCCGCGGCTTCCGCCTCGGTGCGGCGGAGCGCCGCCAGCGCCACGGTGCGCATCTCGATCGTGCGTCTGACATCATAGACCTGATGCACGCTGATCTGCTGCGTGGTGATGCCGTGCTCGATCACCATCGACATGGCGCCGGTGTCGAGCTTGGCGACGGTGGCGCGGCGCCCGGCGCTCATGTCGATCAGGCGCATTGCAGAAAGCGACCGGAACGCTTCGCGCACGACGGTTCGCGAGACATTGAGCTGGCGCGTCATGGCCGCTTCGCTGGGCAGCGGATCGCCGGCCGCAAGGCCCTCCGAGCGAATGTGCTGGGTGATCGCCTGGATCGCCGTGCTCACAAGGCCGGGATTCGGCTCAGCCGCTGTCTCCGTCGGATCCTGCATGTCTCTCCCTAAACCTGTATGACAGGTTGTTATTCAGTTGCTGATAATTCATCCGAAAGATATATGTCAAGCGTGTTCTGGATGCGCTGGTCTGGAGGAACCGCATGGACGATATGAACGCTGGCCTGCTCTTCGATGCGCGTGATGTCGTCGGCGAGAGCCTGATCTGGGACGACCGCTGCGACCGGCTGGTCTGGATCGACATTATCGGCCGCAGGATCCACAGACTGGATCCGCTGACCTCAGTTCACGAGTCCTGGGAGACACCCGATCTGGTCACCTCGATCGGCCTGCGCACCGATGGCGGCGCCATTGTCGGCCTCAGGAACGAGATTGCCTTGTGGGACTTCGGCGGGAAGTTCCGAACGATTGCGACGATCGAGCCGGACAGACCCGACATCCGGCTGAATGAAGGCGTCATCGCGCCCGATGGGTCATTCTGGGTCGGCACGATGGCCAACAACATCGGACCGGATGATGCGCCCGTCGCCATCACGCAGGAGGCCGGGCAGCTGTTTCGGGTTGCTCCCGACGGCCGCGTGACGCGCCTGTCCGACGACCGCTTTGGCATCACCAACACCATGGCATGGACACCGGACGGTCGCTTCATCACCGCTGACACAATGAAGAACGAACTCTACAGCTATGCTTGGGACAGGACCGCATCACGGCTTGAACACCGGCGCCGGTTTTTCGGGGCCTTCGAGCGGGGCCTGCCCGACGGCTCCTGCATGGACGCCGAAGGCTACATCTGGAACTGCCGGGTCGTCGGCGGCAGCTGCCTTGCTCGCATCGCGCAGGACGGCCGACTGGATCGGATCGTCGAACTACCCTGCTCCTGGCCGACAAGCTGCGCCTTTGGCGGCGCCAAACTCGATACGCTGTTCGTCACCTCGGCGCGCTTCACGATGACGGCGGAGCACCTTGACGCGCATCCGAACGAGGGCGGCGTTTTTGCGCTCCGGCCGGGAGAACGAGGCCGACCGAGCAACCGTTTTGGTTAGGTGCCCGCCATGCGGCATTCTTGCGGGCTGATGCCTTTTACCGCCCCCTGGACAGGCTGCCCAGAATCCCGCGCACGATCGCGCGGCCGACCGACGAGCCGACCGAGCGCACCACCGCTTTGATCGCGGCTTCGGCCACCGTCTGGCGGTTGGACGGCCGTGGTGCAGGGGCGCGGCGACCGCCTGATTGCTGCGGCGGCGGATCGTCATTGCCGAAGCCCGGAATGGTCCAGCGCGAGCGCCCGCTGTCGGCCTGCTGCGCCTGCTCGTCCTGCGCATCCCTGGCTTTCTTCTGCAGCATCTCGAAGGCCGATTCGCGGTCGATGGTCTGGTCGTACTGGCCGGCGACCGGGCTCTGGTCGATCAGCTTGCGGCGCTCGTCCGCTGTGATCGGGCCAAGCCTAGACGATGGCGGCCGGATCAATGTCCGCTGCACCATGGACGGCACGCCCTTGACCTCCAGCGTCGAGACCAGCGCCTCGCCGGTGCCGAGCTGGGTGATGGCGGTGGCGCAGTCGAAATCGGGATTGGGCCGGAAGGTGTCGGCGGCGGTCTTGACCGCCTGCTGCTCACGCGGCGTATAGGCGCGCAGCGCGTGCTGCACACGGTTGCCGAGCTGGGCGAGAACCTTTTCAGGGATGTCCAAAGGGTTCTGCGTGACGAAATAGACACCGACGCCTTTCGAACGGATCAAGCGAACCACCTGCTCGACGCGGTCGATCAGCACCTTCGGCGCATCGTCGAAAAGCAGATGCGCCTCGTCGAAGAAGAACACCAGCTTCGGCCTTTCGGGATCGCCGACCTCGGGCAATTCCTCGAACAGCTCCGACATCAGCCAGAGCAGGAAGGTGGCGTAGAGCCTGGGGTTCATCATCAATCTGTCGGCAGCGAGCACGCTGATGGCGCCGCGGCCGTCGCGGGTGGTGCGCATGATGTCGGCGATGCGCAAAGCCGGTTCGCCGAAGAAATGCGCCGCGCCCTGCTGTTCCAGCACCAGAAGCGTGCGCTGGATTGCGCCGACCGACGGCTTGGTGACATTGCCGTAGCGCGAGCTGATCTCGTCGGCGCGCGCTGCGATGTTGGCCAGCAGTGCTTGCAGATCCTTCATGTCGAGCAGCAGCAGGCCATCCTCATCGGCGATGCGGAAGGCGATGTTCATGATGCCTTCCTGCGCTTCGGAGAGGTTCATCAGCCGCGACAGAAGCAGCGGCCCCATTTCCGAGACGGTGGCGCGGATCGGATGGCCCTGCTCGCCGAACAGGTCCCAGAAGATGACCGGGAATTCCTGGAAGTCGTAAGGGTCGAGCTTGACCTGCTCGGCCCGCTTGACCAGGAAATCCTGCGCCTTGCCCATCATGGCAATGCCGGACAGGTCGCCCTTGATATCGGCGCAGAACACAGGCACGCCGGCATTGGAAAACCCCTCGGCCAGGATCTGCAGGCTGACTGTCTTGCCGGTGCCGGTGGCGCCGGTGATCAGGCCATGGCGGTTCCCATATTGCAGCAAGAGCTGTTCGGCGCGCTGATAGCTGTCGTCGGGCTTGCGGCTGGCGCCGAGGAAAATGCTGGTGTCGTCAGCCATATGACCATGTCTCCGCAAACTGATGTGTTAAAAGCCTGTGGCCGTGCCGCAGGGTATAGTCAGGCCATTGCGCAGCGACAATGCTATTCTCCAATTGGGCTATCCATCCAGTTGGCTATTCATCCAGATTGGGCCAATCGTCTAAATTGAACCAATCCTCCAAATCGGTTTTTGGAACTTGCGGATTTTGCCGCTGTTTGGCAATCGTTCCATGGTTCGTCCACGCAGGCTGCCCTATGTCAGGGAAGCGAATCCCAACCGCGCAAGCGCATTGCATTGCGATATCTGGCAGGGAACCGTAGACTGGACGGCTGACGCTGGTGCGGCCGCATAAAAACGAGGAACATGGATGGGCGCCGGATCCTTGACCAGGAGCATCGAACCCGCTGACGTCGAGCGCCAGCGTTGGCTGGCCTTGGCCGAAAAGGCGCTCGCCGGCGCCTCCTTCGAGGAAAAACTGGTCTCGCATACCGACGATCAGATTCGCATCGAACCGCTCTACGATCGCGCCGCCGGCGCCGAGCCGCTTGTGCGCGCCAACCCCAAATTGCCCTGGATCGTCAGCCAGCGCATTGACGATCCCGATATCGGCCGCGCCAAGGCGCAGGCCCTGGACGATGTGGCACAAGGCGCGACGGGATTGTCGCTTGTCTTCGAGGGTGCTCCGAATGCGTTCGGCTATGGCCTGCCAAGGACGGCGCAGGCGCTGGAAACGGTGCTGGATGGCGTACCGCTCAACCGCACGCAGATCCGCATCGACGCCCATCCCTGGAGCCGTGCCGTCGCCGACTGGCTGGTGGCGTTCCTGAGCAAGCGCCGCTCCGACCCGGCAAAGCTGAACCTCTCCTTCGGCATCGACCCGGCGGCAATCTTTGCCGGAACCGGCCGGCTGCGCATGTCGATCGAGGCGTTGCAGGCATCGATGCCGCAATCGCTGGCGCATTTCTTCTCGCTGGGCGTGCCGGGTGTGCTGCTGGAGGCCGACGGGCGGGTGTTCCACAATGCCGGCGCCACGGAAGCGCAGGAACTCGGCACCATGCTCGCTTCCGCCGTGTCATACCTCAGGATGTTCGAGGATGCGCGCCAGCCGCTTGTCTATGCCGCTCCCCATATCGGCTTTGCGCTGAGCGTCGACCAGGACCAGTTCCTGTCGATGGCCAAGGTCCGGGCCTTGCGCAGGCTGTGGGCGCGCATCCAGGAAACCTGTTCCATCCCGGCATCGACAGCCAACATCCATGCCGAGACGTCGTTCCGCATGATGACGGCGGCGGATCCCGAAACCAACATCCTGCGCACCACCATCGCCAGCTTTGCAGCGGCAGCAGGCGGCGCGGACTCGATCTCCATCCTGCCACACACCGTCGCCCTCGGGCTGCCGGCCGGCTTTGCCCGCCGCATCGCCCGCAATGCGCAGTTGATCATGGCCAATGAAAGCCATATCGACCATGTCGCCGACCCAGCATTTGGGTCGGGCGCAGTCGAGGCGCTGACCCTGGGCCTGTGCGAAGCGGCGTGGGAAGAGTTCCAGCGGATCGAAGCGGAAGGCGGCGTTCTGGCAAGCCTGCAGCAAGGGCATATCCAGAAGCGCGTCAAGGCAGCATCCGAGCGCCGCGCCGAGGCCTACCGGTCGGGTGAACGGGCAATCATCGGCACCACGCTTTACCCGCTGAAAAACGATGCCCCGGTCGAGACGCTGGCGGCTGAGCGGCGGCCGCCTTTCACAGAGGGCGTGGCGGTGTGCGAGGCGCTGTTTCCGGTCCGCATCGACCAGGCAATCGGAGCCGCACAGTGATCCCGGATTTCAGCCACATTGGCTGGTCGGCGCCACGGCGCGCGCCGGTCGAGGTCAAGGGCCAGCGGCTGACGCCGGAAGGTATTGCCGTCAAGCATCTCTACAGCCAGGGCGATCTCAAGGGGCTGCCGCATCTCGACACCTATCCGGGAATGCCGCCCTTCGTGCGCGGTCCCTACCCGACCATGTATGTCCAGCAGCCGTGGACGATCCGGCAATATGCCGGCTTCTCGACGGCCGAGGAATCCAACGCCTTCTACCGGCGCAATCTCGCCGCCGGCCAAAAGGGCCTTTCGGTCGCTTTCGATCTGCCCACCCATCGCGGCTATGACAGCGACCATCCGCGCGTTGCCGGCGATGTCGGCATGGCGGGCGTGGCCATCGATTCCATCCTCGACATGCGGCAATTGTTCGACGGCATTCCGCTGGGCGAGATGACGGTGTCGATGACCATGAACGGCGCGGTGCTGCCGATCATGGCGCTCTATATCGTCGCGGCCGAAGAACAGGGCGTTGCTCAGAAGGATCTCGCCGGCACCATTCAGAACGACATTCTGAAGGAGTTCATGGTCCGCAACACCTACATCTATCCGCCGAAGCCCTCGATGCGGATCGTGTCTGACATCTTCTCCTATACCTCCCAGCACATGCCGAAGTTCAATTCGATCTCGATCTCCGGCTATCACATGCAGGAGGCCGGCGCGACCGCGGACCTGGAGCTCGCCTACACCATCGCCGACGGCATCGAATATGCCCGCGCCGGCGTCGCCGCCGGGCTCGACATCGACCGTTTCGCCCCGCGGCTTTCCTTCTTCTGGGCGATCGGCATGAACTTCTTCATGGAGATCGCCAAGCTCCGCGCGGCGCGCCTGTTGTGGGCGACCCTGATGCAGAAGAATTTTGCACCGAACGACGAACGCTCGCTGTCGCTGCGCACCCATTGCCAGACCTCCGGCTGGTCGCTGACGGCGCAGGACCCCTACAACAACATCACCCGCACCATGATCGAGGCGATGGCGGCGACGCAGGGACATACCCAGTCGCTGCACACCAACTCCTTCGACGAGGCGATGGCGCTGCCGACCGACCACTCGGCGCGCATCGCCCGCAACACGCAGTTGATCCTGCAGAAGGAATCCGGCACCACCTGCATCATCGATCCGTGGGGCGGCTCGGCCTATATCGAACGGCTGACGCACGATCTGGCGGCGCGTGCGCTCGCCCATATCGAAGAGGTCGAGGCGCTTGGCGGCATGGCGGCAGCAACCGAACAGGGCATTCCAAAACTTCGCATCGAGGAAGCGGCGGCGCGCACGCAGGCGCGTATCGATTCCGGCGAGCAGATACTGGTTGGCGTAAACGCGCATCGCCCCGAGAACGAAATCGACGTCGACGTGCTGAAGATCGACAATGCCGAGGTCAAGGCCCGGCAATTGTCGAAGCTGCAGAACCTGAAAGGCACGCGCAATGTCGGCGCGGTCGAGAGCGCGCTCGATGCGCTGACCCGCGCTGCGCAGGGTAACGAAAACCTGCTGGAATTTGCCATCCGCGCCGCGCGCGCCAATGCCACGGTCGGCGAGATCTCGCTGGCGCTCGAAAAGGTCTTTGGCCGTCACGTCGCCTCGGTGCAAACGATCTCCGGCGTTTATCGCAATGCGCTTGGCGACAATCTGACGGTCGACCGATTGCTGGAGAAGCTCGAAGCTTTCGAGAAGAAGTCCGGCGGCAAGCCGCGCATCCTGGTCGCAAAGATGGGACAGGACGGCCACGACCGTGGCCAGAAGGTGATCGCCACGGCCTTCGCCGATCTCGGCTTCGACGTGACGGTCGGCGCGATGTTCCAGACACCCGACGAGATCGCCAGGCTGGCGGTGGCGCAGGACGTCCATGTCATCGGCGCCTCATCGCTGGCGGCGGGGCACCTGACGCTGATCCCCGAACTACGCGACGCGCTGAAGAAGCTCGGCCGCAGCGACATGCTGATCGTCGCCGGCGGCGTCATCCCGCCGCAGGATTACGGCGCAGTGCTGGAAGCGGGTGCCGCGGAAATCTTCCCGCCAGGGACGGTTATCCCGGAGGCTGCGGATCGGTTGCTGGACCGGCTGCTGGCGGGCTGATTGAAACAGTTGCACTGCTTATCAAAGTTGCGTTGCAATATCGGGCGCAACCTATGGTATAGCTATGAACACCATCATTCACGGACTTGAGGACGGATCGGGCGTTGTAATCCTGCCGCGGGAAACGCTCGACAGCTTGAGCCTGCAAGTGGGCGATGAACTCCAGATCATCGAAACCGACGACGGCATCATCCTAAGGCCGGTGCCGTGTGACGACGTCGAACGGCAAATACGTGCTGCTCGCGATGTCATGGCCAAGTATGAGCCCGCGTTGCGAAAGCTGGCTGTGCAAATAGGGTGAGCTGGCGTCAGGCGTCCGACAGCTTGAGGATTTCCCATTCTTTGCCGTTGACGCTTGCGACGTCGCCGACCTTCTTGCCGAACAGCGCCACGGCCATTGGCGAGACGTGTGAGATGCTGCCCTTTGAGGGGTCGGCCTCGTCCTCGCCGACTATCTTCCAGTGCACTCTCTTGCCGTCATCGCCTTCCAGCGTGACACCCATGCCGAAGCGCACCTGGTCGCTGCCCGGTTCCGGCACGGAAAGCTCGGCGCTTTCGCGGCGCGCTGTCCAGTAGCGCAGGTCGCGCGAGACAACGGCAATGCGCTCGCGATCGGCTTTTCGCTCGGCTTTCGCCAAAATGTCGCGCAGATCGGCCAGATTGTCCTCGATCATCGCCAGGCCGCGCTCCGTCACCAGATTGCGGTGTTGGCTGATCGGCCGCTCGCCGATGCCGGCAATGGCGTTTTCGCTGTCTTCCTCGCGGGTAAAAGCTCTGCTCATCGGATAAACTTAGGCCCGCTTCCGTGACTGCACAAGCCACTTGCCGGACCCGGTCATTGGCCGGACTATGGCCGAGCGGAGACCGATGCGGCTGGCCCAATTCCTGCGATCAGCCGGATGATCGCAAGGGATGTGCCGATGTTGAACAGACGAACGCTTCTGAAGGGGACGGCCGGCTTTGCCGTGCTCGGCCTTTCGGTGGGCAACGCCTTGGCGAAAACGGCGGTGCGCGCTCGATCAACGCCGCCGAGCTTGGCGTGGAGCCGGACGCACCGGACGACCAGAGCAAGGCCTTCGCCAGGATGCTAGCCGAGGCCAGCGACCGCAACGCGCCGGTGTTCCTGCCGCCGGGCACCTATGTCGTGTCCAACCTGACCCTGCCCGCCCGCGTCAGGCTTTCGGGCGTGCCGGGCGCCTCGCGCATCCTCTATGGCGGCAATGGCCATTTGCTGACGGCCGAACAGGCCGAGCATATAGAGTTCACCGCATTGGTCTTCGACGGCGCCAACGGCGAGTTGGCCGACGATGCCCAAGGCCTGCTCGACCTGCGCCGCGTCGCCCATCTCGTCATCGACAATTGCACGATCACCGGCAGCGGCAAGCATGGGCTGGCGCTGGAGCATGCGTCGGGCCGCATCGAGCGCTCCGAGATTTCGGGGGCTGCGGACGCCGGCATCTACTCCGTCGAGGCCGCTGGCCTGGCGATATCCGACAACACCGTATCCGACTGCGGCAATGGCGGCATTCTTGTCCATCGCTGGCAGCAGGCCGAGGACGGCACGATGGTCAGCGGCAACCGCGTGCAGCGGATCGGCGCGCGCGGCGGCGGCACCGGGCAGAACGGCAATGGCATCAACGCCTTCCGTGCCGGCAATGTCTCGCTCACCGGCAACTTCGTCTCGGACTGCGCCTTCTCGGCGATCCGCGCCAACAGTTCCAGCAATCTGCAGATGACCGGCAACACGTGCTCGCGGTCGGGCGAAACGGCGCTCTATTCCGAATTCTCCTTCGAAGGCGCCATCATCGGCAACAACATCGTCGATGGTGCCGCTAACGGCATCTCGATCGTCAATTTCAACGACGGCGGCCGTATGGGTGTCTGCTCGAACAACATCGTGCGCAACCTCTCGGCCACCGGCCCCTACCCCGCCGACGCGCCGGGCTTCGGCGTCGGTATCAGCGTCGAGGCCGACACCACCGTCTCGGGCAATGTCATCGAGAACGCGCCGCTCTACGGCATGCAGATCGGCTGGGGCGCTTATATGCGCAATGTTGTGGCGACGGGAAACATCATCCGTCAGGCCGGAACCGGCATCGCCGTCACTGTGGTAGAAGGCGCTGGAAACGCCATCATTTCCGACAACGTCATCGACGGCGCCAAGAACGGCGCCATCATCGGCCAGCGCTGGGCCGAACCGGCGACCGGCGACCTCGCGCGGTCAAGCGTAAGCGGCTATGCGCATCTGACGGTTGAGCGAAACAGGGTCAGCTGAGCGCCGTCGTCGGCCGCAGCGAGCCGACCTTGGCGCCGATGCGGCTTTCGATCGGCGGATTGGCCCGCTCCAGAAGGTTCGCCTCCAGTGCGCCGTCGGCGCTGAGAAGTTTTGCCAGCACAGCGGCAATCATCACCTCGGCGGCGCGGCCGGCGCCGTCATCACATTTTAGCGCGATGCCGAGGCCAAGCTCCGGAACGGCGGCGCAATAGACACCCTCGGCGCCCGTCTTGACGAATATGCGGCCGGGCGCGGCCTGCATCAGCGCCACATCGGCCTTGCCGGTGCCGGCGACCAGGAAAGGCTCGGCCATGCAGGCAGACAGCAGGCGTTTGGCCGCCTTGGCACGCTCAGGGCCAAAGCTCGTGCCCGTCGCCATGCGGGCAAAGCCAAGGGCAAAACTTTTCAGCGGCACGGCATAGGTGGGGATCGAGCAGCCATCGGTTGCCCGGTGATCCGCATCGTGGGCAGCGCCGGTCACCGCCTGCATGGCGTCGCGCACCATCTCCTGCAAACCATGGCCTGCCTTGACGTAGCCTTGGTGGGCAATCCCCGAGTGCACGCAGGTGCAGAGAAATCCGGAATGCTTGCCCGAGCAATTGTTGTGCAGTGCGTTCGGCGAGACGCCTGTGCGGGCCAGTGCGATCGTCGCGTCGTGGCTCGACGGCCAATGCGCGCCGCATTCCAGCGCCGACTTGTCGAGCCCGGCCTTGGCCAGCATCGCCTGCGCCAGTTCGACATGCGCGGGTTCGCCCGAATGCGAAGCGCAGGCCAGCGCCAGTTCGCGGTCGCCGAAGCCGTACGCATCGGCAGCACCCGTTTCAACCAGCGGCAGCGCCTGGATCGCCTTGACCGCCGAGCGCGGAAACACCGGCCGCGCCGTATGGCCGATCTCCAGGACAGGCTTGCCGTCACCGTCGAAGATTGCGACAGCGCCGCGATGGGCGCTCTCGACGATCGCGCCGCGCAAGACCTCGACCAGAACCGGATTTGTCATCACCACGCCCCAAAAATACGGGCCGCTTCTACCTGATCCGGTCGAGGATTGAAACGTAGTTGGCAACGGCAGCGCCACCCATGTTGAAGATGCCGCCGAGCGTTGCCCCCGGCACCTGGATGCCGCCTGCCTCGCCGGTCAACTGCATGGCGGTCAGCACATGCATCGACACACCGGTGGCGCCGATCGGATGGCCCTTGGCCTTCAGCCCGCCCGAAGGATTGACCGGCAGCCTGCCGTCCTTTGCCGTCGTGCCGTCTAGCGCCAGCCTGGCGCCCTCGCCCGGCTTGGCCAGGCCCATCGCCTCATATTCGATCAGTTCGGCAATGGTGAAGCAGTCATGCGTCTCGACGAAGGAGAGGTCGTCGAGCGTCACGCCGGCCTTCTTCAAAGCCTGGTTCCAGGCCTGCTCGCAGCCTTCGAAAGACAGGATGTCGCGCTTCGACATCGGCAGGAAATCCTGGACATGCTCGTTGGCGCGGAAGGCGACGGCGCGGCGCATCATCAACGCCGTCGAGGTGTCGGTCAGCACAAGGGCGGCAGCACCGTCGGAGACCAGCGAACAGTCCGTGCGCTTCAGCGGACCGGCCACGAACGGGTTTTTCTCGCTTTCCTGGCGGCAGAACTCGTAGCCGAAATCCTTGCGCATCTGCGCATACGGATTGTTGACGCCGTTCTTGTGGTTCTTGGCGGCGATCATCGCCAGCGCGTCGGACTGGTCGCCATAACGCTGGAAATAGGCCTGCGCGATCTTGCCGAAGACGCCAGCGAAACCGGCCGGCGTGTCGCCCTCCTCCGGCAGATAGGAAGCCTTGAGCAGGTTCTTGCCGATCTCGGGGCCGGGGGTCGTCGTCATCTGCTCGGCACCGACCACCAGCACGATGCGGGCGGCATTGGCGTCGATGGCGCGGATGCCTTGGCGGACCGCTGCCGAACCCGTGGCGCAGGCGTTCTCGACCCGCGTCGCCGGCTTGAAGCGCAGTCGGTCGTCGGCCTGCAACACGAGGCTGGCGGTAAAATCCTGTGGGGAAAAGCCGGCATTGAAGTGGCCGAGCACGATCTCGTCGACCTCGTCCGGACCGATGCCGGCATGGTCGAGCGCGTCGACCGCGACCTTGGTGATCAGGCCTTCCAGCGTCTCGCCTTCCAGCTTGCCGAAGCGCGAATGCGCCCATCCGACGATGCATGCGGTCATGGCAACCTCCGTTTGCCGCAAGCCTAACATGTCATAGCGCGGCATCAGCCTCTAATATTGTTCAACAGTGAACTGTTTTCCAGTCCAAAGGATGGGCCAGAGCGACATGATCGATTGATCCGAGCGCGAGTTTTTTATTGATTGATCCGTCGATAAAAAATAATCTTCGGTTTTAATCTGGATCTCCCCAATGCCGAAAGTCGGAATGGAACCGTTGCGCCGCAAGGCGCTCATCGACGCGACGATCTCGGCGATCGGCGAGCGCGGCTCGCTTGATGTGACCATGTCGGAGATCGCCGGACGGGCGGGCGTGTCGTCGGCCCTTGCCCACCACTATTTCGGCGCCAAGGACGAGCTCCTTCTGGCGACGATGCGGCACATACTGGCCGAGCTGACCATCGACATGCGGCGCGCCCTGCAATCCGCCGGCTCGCCGCGCGAACGCGTTTCGGCGGTGGTCGCCGTCAACTTCTCCGACATCCAGTTCCGGCCGGAAACCATCGCGGCCTGGCTCGCCTTTTATGTCGAGGCACAGAAATCATCGGCCCTACGCCGGCTGCTCAGGGTCTATGCGCGGCGGCTGCATTCCAACCTGATGAGCGGACTAATCGGCATACTGCCGCGCAACGAAGCCGACCGCGCGGCGGAAGCGGTCGCGGCGATGATCGACGGGCTGTACATCAGGCGCGCGCTGAAGGACGGCGTGCCGGATGCTCAAACCGCGATCGCGCTGGTCGAAGATTATCTCGAAATCAAACTCGGCGGGCGACAGACACAGTGACAGCCTCAGTGATATCAAGGCGACCCAACATCCTGATCGTCATGGTCGATCAGCTCAACGGCACGCTGTTTGCGGACGGGCCGGCGGACTTCCTGCATGTGCCGCATCTCAAGGCGCTGGCCGCACGCTCGGCGCGCTTCGGCAACAACTACACGGCCTCGCCGCTTTGCGCGCCGGGCCGCGCCGCTTTCATGAGCGGGCAATTGCCGTCGCGCACCCAGGTCTATGACAACGCCGCCGAATTCGCTTCCTCGATCCCGACCTATGCGCATCATCTGCGCAGCGCCGGCTACTACACCTGCCTGTCGGGCAAGATGCATTTCGTCGGGCCGGACCAGTTGCACGGTTTCGAGGAGCGGCTGACCACCGACATCTATCCCGCCGATTTCGGCTGGACGCCGGATTACCGCAAGCCCGGCGAGCGCATCGACTGGTGGTATCACAATCTGGGCTCGGTCACCGGCGCCGGCGTTGCCGAGATCACCAACCAGATGGAGTATGACGACGAGGTCGCCTTCCACGCGGTGCAAAAACTCTACGATCTTGCCCGCACCTCCGAGGACGAGGCCAGCCGGCCCTGGTGCCTGACGGTTTCCTTCACCCACCCGCACGACCCCTATGTCGCACGGCGGCAATATTGGGAATTCTATAAAGACTGTCCGGCGCTTGAGCCGGAGGTGGGATTCATCCCCTATGCCCATCAGGACCCGCATTCGCAACGGCTTTACCGGGCCAGCGACTACGACAGTTTCAACATCACGCCGGAGCAGATCCGCCGCTCGCGGCGCGGCTACTACGCCAACATCTCCTATCTCGACGACAAGGTCGGCGAGTTGATGTCAGTGCTGGAGCGAACGCGCATGCTGGACGACACCATCATCCTGTTCTGCTCCGACCATGGCGACATGCTTGGCGAGCGCGGCCTGTGGTTCAAGATGAATTTTTTCGAGGGCTCGGCGCGAGTACCTTTGATGATCGCCGGCAAAGGCATTCCTGCAGGGCTGATCGAGGCGCCGGTCTCCAACCTCGACGTGACGCCGACGCTGTGCGATCTCGCCGGCATCGACATCTCCGCGATCGCACCGTGGACCGATGGCCAGTCGCTGCTGCCGTTGCTTGATGGCGGACAGCGCACCGCGCCGGTGCTGATGGAATATGCCGCCGAGGGCTCCAACGCGCCGTTGGTGGCGATCCGCGATGGCCGCTACAAATTCATCCATTGCGAGATCGACCCGCCGCTTCTGTTCGACCTCGAAGCCGATCCGCAAGAACGCACCAATCGTGCCACCGATCCGGCGCATGCCGATCTGGTGGCGGCCTTCACGGGAGCCGTGCGAGCGCGCTGGGACATGGCGGCATTCGATGC
The DNA here is from genome assembly GCF_040324515.1 of Mesorhizobium sp. C264A. Lineage (NCBI taxonomy): Bacteria > Pseudomonadati > Pseudomonadota > Alphaproteobacteria > Hyphomicrobiales > Phyllobacteriaceae > Mesorhizobium > Mesorhizobium sp. C264A. The sequence continues at coordinate 3,204,175 of NZ_JAMYVY010000001.1, forward strand.
CGCGGTGCGCGTCAGCCAGGCGCGGCGCTGGGTGGTTTATCCCGCGCTGCGCAACGGCACGCATTACCCCTGGGAGTTCCAGCCACTGCGGAAGGCGTCGGAACGCTACATGCGCAACCACATGAACCTCGACAATCTCGAGGAACAGAAACGCTTTCCGCGAGGCGAATGATGACAATTGTCCCCTCCCTCGAGCATCTCAGACAGGCCTATGCCGTGACGTCGAAGGCGACGCAGATCACGCCTTTGCTGGAATCGACAGCCTTGGCCAAGGAGACGGGTGCGGCCCGCGTCTTTATCAAACCGGAATCGCTGCAATGGGCGGGATCGTTCAAGGTGCGCGGGGCCTATTGGCGGTTGAAGCGGCTGTCGCCGGATGAGGCCAGAAAAGGCGTCGTCGCCTACTCCTCCGGCAATTTCGCGCAAGGGTTGGCGGCTGCCGGCCAGGCGCTCGGCATTCCCGTCACCATCGTCATGCCGATCGACGCGCCGGCCGCCAAGCGCGATGCCACTGCAGGTTATGGCGCGCGCGTCGTGCTGACCGATCATGGCGAGCGCGCCCGTGAGGAGGTCGCAGCCGCCAAGGCCCGCGAGATTGCCGAGACCGAAGGGCTGGCGTTGCTGCATCCATTCGACGATCCGGAGATCGTTGCCGGCCAGGCCGGCGCCGGGCTCGAAGCGCTCGAACAACTCGAGGCAAAGGACGCCAGTGCCGACCTTCTGTTCTGCTCGGTCGGCGGTGGTGGGCTGATCGGCGGCGTCTCGCTCGCCTTCCACTATCTGTCGCCGGCAACCGAGATCATCGGCGTCGAACCGGAAGGCTTCAACGGCATGGGTTCATCGCTAGCGCATGGCGCCGTCGAGACCATGCCGATCGCGCCGAAGTCGATCTGCGACGGGCTGATGTCGCGGCGGCCGGGCGACGCGCCGTTTGCGGCGGTCAAGACCGCCGGCGTGCGCGGCATCACCGTCGATGATGCCTCCGTGCGGCGGGCAATGAAGATCGCCTTCGAACGGATGAAGCTGGTGCTCGAGCCATCGGGCGCCGCCTCTCTGGCGGCGCTGCTCGGCGGCAAGGTGGATGTGGCGGGTAAAACGGTCCTGGTCATGGCTACCGGCGGCAATGTCTCGCTCGCCGATTTTATTTCGCATATGAACGATGGGCGCATGTGAACCATGCTTGAAGCAGACTTCGTCATCATCGGCTCCGGCTCGGCCGGCTCGGCCATGGCCTACCGGCTGTCGGAAGACGGCAAGCATTCGGTGATCGTCATCGAGTTCGGCGGCACCGATATCGGGCCGCTGATCCAGATGCCGTCGGCGCTGTCGATCCCGCTCAACATGAGCCTTTACGACTGGGGCTTTGCCAGCGAACCAGAGCCGCATCTCGGCGGCCGCGTGCTGGCGACGCCACGCGGCAAGGTGATCGGCGGCTCGTCCTCGATCAACGGCATGGTATATGTCAGGGGCCACGCACGCGACTTCGACCACTGGGCCGAACAGGGGGCGGCCGGCTGGGGCTTCGCCGACGTGCTGCCCTATTTCAAGCGCATGGAGGACAGTGACGGGGGCGAGGACGGCTGGCGCGGCCACGGCGGCCCGCTGCACGTCCAGCGTGGCCCGCGCAAGAATCCGCTCTACGGCGCCTTTGTCGAGGCCGGCCGCCAAGCCGGGTTCGAACTGACCGACGACTACAATGGTTCGAAGCAGGAAGGCTTCGGGCCGATGGAGCAGACCATACGCGGCGGCCGCCGCTGGTCGGCCGCATCAGCCTATCTGAAGCCGGCGCTCAAGCGGCAAAATGTCAGCGTGATCAAAGGCTTCGCCCGTCGTGTGATCATCGAGAATCAGCGCGCCGTCGGCGTCGAGATCGAAGCTCACAAACAGATTCAGGTCGTTAAGGCGCGACGTGAGGTGATCGTTGCCGCATCATCGATCAATTCGCCCAAGATCCTGATGCTATCCGGTATCGGCCCGGCCGCGCATCTCAAGGAGAACGGCATCCAGGTCGTGGCCGACCGGCCCGGTGTCGGCCGCAATCTGCAGGATCATATGGAGCTCTACATCCAGCAGGAATCGACCCAGCCGATCACGCTGAATTCGGTTCTCGACCCATTCTCCAAGGCTCTGATCGGGGCGCAGTGGCTGTTCTTCAAGACCGGCCTCGGTGCCACCAACCATTTCGAGGCCGCGGCCTTCGTGCGCTCGCAGGCCGGCGTCGACTACCCCGACATCCAGTATCACTTCATCCCGGCTGCGGTGCGCTATGACGGCAAGGCGGCGGCGAGGGCTCATGGCTTCCAGGCCCATGTCGGGCCGATGCGGTCGAAGTCGCGCGGCTCGGTGACGCTGCGCTCTCCCGACCCGAAAGCGACGCCGGTCATCCGCTTCAACTACATGTCGCATCCAGACGACTGGACCGAGTTCCGCCACTGCATCCGGCTGACCCGCGAGATCTTCCGCCAGAAGGCTTTTGACGGCTTTCGCGGCAAGGAAATCTCGCCGGGTTCGCACGTCCAGTCGGACGAGGATCTCGACGCCTTCATCCGCGATCATGCCGAGAGTGCCTACCACCCGTGCGGCACCTGCAAGATGGGCCGCGCCGACGACATCATGAGCGTGGTCGATCCGGAGTGCCGGGTCATCGGCGTCGACGGCCTGCGCGTCGCCGACTCCTCGATCTTCCCGCGGGTGACCAACGGCAACCTCAACGCGCCGTCGATCATGACCGGCGAGAAGGCCTCCGACCACATTCTCGGCCGCACGCCACTGGCGCCGTCCAACCAGGAACCCTGGATCAATCCGCGCTGGCAGGTGGCGGATCGATAGGGCATTGTCCGGCGGACTGCTCCGCAATAGCGAATACATCTGGAGAACAGCATGCGCGCCCAGCCAACGGCATCGCACTATGTCAACGGCCGCTACATCGAGGACGAAGGCGGCGCGCCGCTGCCGGTGATCTATCCGGCGACCGGTGAGGTCATCGCCACTTTGCATTCGGCGACTCCGAACGTGCTGGAGCTCGCCATCGAAGCCGCGCGGGCCGCACAACCGGCCTGGGCGCGGATGAAGCCGGTCGAGCGTGGCCGCATCCTGCGCCGCGCCGCCGACATTTTGCGCGCGCGCAACGCCGATCTGGCGCGGATCGAGACGCTCGACACCGGCAAAGCGATCCAGGAGACGCTGGTGGCGGATGCACTATCGGCCGCCGACTGCCTCGAATATTTCGGCGGCGCGGTTGCCGCCTTCAACGGCGAGGCGATCGATCTTGGTGGACCTTTTGCCTATACGCGCCGCGAGGCGCTCGGTGTGTGCGTCGGCATCGGCGCCTGGAACTATCCGATCCAGATCGCCGGCTGGAAATCCGCCCCGGCGCTCGCCATGGGCAACGCCATGGTATTCAAGCCTTCGGAGAACACGCCGCTGTCGGCGCTGGCGCTGGCCGAGATCTACTCAGAGGCGGGCCTGCCCGACGGGCTGTTCAACGTCGTGCAAGGCTATGGCGAAGTCGGCGCCGGCCTCGTCGGCCATGATGTCGTTGCCAAGGTTTCGGTGACCGGCTCGGTGCCGACCGGCCGCAAGGTGCTGTCGCTCGCCGGTTCGAAGATGAAGCATGCGACGATGGAACTCGGCGGCAAGTCGCCGCTGATCGTGTTCGACGATGCCGATCTCGAAAACGCCATCGGCGGCGCCATGCTCGGCAATTTCTATTCGACCGGGCAGATCTGCTCCAACGGCACGCGTGTTTTCGTACAAAGCGGCATCCATGACCGCTTCGTCGACCGGCTGGTCGAGCGGACGAAAAAGATCCGCATCGGCGATCCGCTCGATCCTGAGACGCAGATGGGGCCGCTGATCAACAAGGCGCAGCAGGATAAGGTCGTTTCCTACATCGCGGCCGGCAGGCAGGATGGAGCAACGCTCGCCTGCGGTGGCAACGTGCCGTCGCTGCAAGGGTTCGATGGCGGCTTCTTTGTAGAGCCAACCGTGTTCACCGGTGTCACCGATACGATGCGCATTGCGCGCGAGGAGATTTTCGGCCCGGTGATGAGCGTGCTGAAGTTCGACGGCGAGGACGAGGTGATCGACCGCGCCAACGACACCGAATTCGGCCTCGCCGCCGGCGTCTTCACCCGCGACCTGCAGCGCGCTCATAGGGTGATCGCCGAACTGCAGGCCGGCACCTGCTGGATCAACGCCTACAATCTGACGCCGGTGGAAATTCCGTTCGGCGGGGTGAAGCAATCCGGCATCGGGCGCGAGAACTCGCTGGCGGCTTTAGCGCTCTATTCGCAGCTGAAGGCGGTGTATGTCGAGACCGGGGACGTGGCGAGCCCGTATTGAGGGTTGAAAGCGAAGTGACAGCTGATCTCCCCCCTTGCGGGGGAGATGGCCGGCAGGCCAGAGGGGGGTGTGACGGATCGCCAACCTTTGGTCTGATCTTCGATTAGCTGAGACGTCGGCGGGACAGCACCCCCCTCTGCCTTGCCAGGCATCTCCCCCGCAAGGGGGGAGATTGGCAGCTCCAACGCTTCACCCCTTCTGCGCTGTCCCATCAAGATACTGCGTCAGCGCGCAGACCAGATGATAGAAGATGCTGGCCGGCACGTCCGATGCCAAGGAGCGGCCGCGTTCGTCGATGCGGTCGATCCACAGGCCGAGCGGGGCCGGATCGATGTGCCAGCGGAACAGGCGGCCGACGCGCGCCTCGATCTCCGGCTTGAGGTCGGGGCCACCAGGCCCGTCAAGCGCGATCGCCGCCTTGATCGCTTCGGCCTGTGGCCAGCTGCGCGATACAAGGTCGAGCGGCAGGCCTTGTCTTGAGACGGCGCCATAGGCAAGGCCGGTGGCGCGGTTGAGGCCGTTGGCGATGGCCGAGGCGTAGAGCTTGCGGGCAAAATCGCTCAACTCGCCCTGCCCGCTGCGGGCGACGAAATCGGTGAGCAGCGAGGCCCATTCGAAATGATGGCCGGGCTCGGTCCATGTGCCCTTCTCGCCGGCGGCCGGCTTCCATCCGGCATCGAAATATTCGCCCAGCGTCCAGCTCTCGGCATCGAAGAAATGGCTGCGGAAGAGGTCGATGATGCGCGCGGCGCGGCGCAGATAGGTGCGGTCGCCGGTCGCCTCATACCAGGCGAGGAAGGCCTCGAGCAGATGCATATGCGGGTTGGAGCGCCGCTCGCCCTCCCCGTCCGACGTCTCGAGGAAACCGGTCATGCGGCTGTCCTCGAGATGCGCGTCGAGGAACACGAAGGTCTCCTGGCCCAGCCGCAGCGCATCCGGATCGCCGCACATATGCGATGCGCCAGCGCCAGCAGCACGCAGGAATGGTCGTAGGCATCCTCGGTTGGGTCGGCGACGGAGCCGTCGACATTGAGCGTGCGCACCCAGCCGCCCCGGTCCGTGCGGCCCTTGCCGGCCATGAAGGCGATGCCATGGGAGATCAGGCGATCGGCTGGACCGTCCCAGCCGCGGGCCTTGGCAACGGCGAAGGCGTAGACTTGCCTCGCCGTCGTGCGCATGCGCTTGGGCTTCAACAGCGCCTCGCCGTCGAAGCCGAGCGCCTCGTGGAAGCCGCCATGACGCTCATCGACGCCTGAAGTCGACCACAGCGGCAAGGTCTCCTCGAACAGCCAGTGATGCACGCGCCGCCGCCAGGCACCGCTTTCGATGACGCGGTCATGCGCCGGGGTGAACCTGGTTTCCAGACGGCCCGATTTTTCCAGCTGCTCGACGATCTTCTTGACGTGCTGACTGTGACTGACCGGGGCAACGAAGGTGGCGTCCGCGGTCGAGACGATGGCGACATCCTTCATGCCGATCGCCGACAAAAGCCGGCCGTCGCTGCGGATGTAGGAGTTCTCGCAATCGATGGCGACGACATCGCCGACGACGACATTGCCCTTGGCGTCGGCAGGGCCGACATCAAGCAGCGACTGCCAGGAGCCGAGGTCGTTCCAGCGGAAGCCGGCCGGCACCATGGTGATGTCCTTGGCCCGTTCCATGATGGCGTAGTCGATCGAGTTCGACGGGATGGCGGCGTAGAGGTCGAGCGGCATATAGAGGCCGGACAGGTCGCTCGTTGCCGCCTTGTAGGCGGTTTCGGTGGCCTGCCAGATGTCGGGTTGGAAGGTGGCGAAGGCATCGCGCATGGCGCCGGCGCGAAACAGGAAAATGCCGGTGTTCCAGTAGAAGGTGCCCGCACTGAGATAGCTCTGCGCAGTGGCGAGGTCGGGCTTTTCGACGAAGCGCGACACGTCGAAGACGCCGCCGCTTTCGGCTGCGACTTCGATATACCCATAGCCGGTCTCGGGCTGCGCCGGCTTGATGCCGAACACCACCAGACGGCCGGCAAGCGCTGCCTGGCTGCCCGCCTCGACGCTCTGCCAGAACTGCTTGGGCGTGGCGATTTCGTGGTCTGACGGCACCACCAGCACCAGGCTGTCGCCGAACTCCGACAATGTGCGCAGCGCGGCCAGCGCCACGGCGGCAGCCGTGTTGCGCCCGGTCGGCTCGAACAGCGGGCCACCGCCGGCGAGGTCGAGTCCGGCAAGGTCGGCATGGACACGCTCGGCATGGCGCTCGGCGGCGATCAGGAAGATCGGCGTCTCACCTTCCGGCCGCGCCGTCAGCCGGCGCAAGGTCTTGGCCAGCATCGAGCCGTCGCCGGAGAGATCGTGGAACTGTTTCGGGTTGTCCTCGCGTGACAGCGGCCACAGCCGCGAGCCGACACCGCCGCTCATGACAAAACTGACGATGCGCTCGCTCATGAAAGGTCCAATCAGAACGTCTGGTTGTAAGCGCCGACTTCGGGGCTGCGGCGCAGCACGGCGTCGACCGCCTCGAACATCTGCCGGCGGCGCTCGGACGATACCGGGCTTTCGACAACCACGACAAGCTCCGGCTTGTTCGACGACGCCCGCACCAGCCCCCAGGTGCCATCCTCGGCCACGACGCGCACGCCGTTGACGGTGATCAGCTCGGCGATCTTCTGGCCGGCAAAAGTCTTGCCGGCGCGCTGCATCGCCTGGAAGTCCGCCACCACCCGATCGACCACGCCGTATTTCACATCGTCGGCGCAATGCGGCGACATGGTCGGCGTGCCGAAGGTCAGCGGCAGCGCGCGATAGAGATCGGCCATCGAACTTGTGGGGTTGCGGTCGAGCATCTCACAAATGGCGATCGCGGTGATGAGACCGTCATCATAGCCGCGGCCGATCGGCGGATTGAAGAAGAAATGGCCCGACTTCTCGAAGCCGGCGACGGCGCCAAGCTCGGCGACGCGGCGCTTGATGTAGGAATGGCCGGTCTTCCAGTAATCTGTCTTCGCGCCGTTGCCACGCAAAACGCTGTCGGTGTTGAACAGGCCGGTCGATTTGACATCGACGACGAAGGTCGAGCCGGGATGCTGGCTGGAGATGTCCCGCGCGAGCATGACGCCGACCTTGTCGGCGAAGATCTCGTTGCCCTCATTGTCGACCACGCCGCAACGGTCGCCGTCGCCGTCGAAGCCCAGCCCGACATCGGCGCCGGTCTCCAGAACCTTGTCGCGGATGGCATGCAGCATCTGCATGTCTTCCGGGTTCGGGTTATAGCGCGGAAAACTGTGGTCGAGCTCGACATCGAGCGGGATCACCTCGCAGCCGATGCGCTCCAGCGCCTGCGGCGCGAAGGCGCCGGCGGTGCCGTTGCCGCAAGCCGCCACGACTTTCAGCTTTCGCGCGATGCGCTTGTCGCTCACCAGGTCGTCGAGATAGGTCTCGCGAAAACCGGCGACGAAATCGTAGCAGCCGCCGCCGGCGAGATCGAAGTCGCTCGACAGCACGATCTGTTTCAGTGCGCTCATCTCCTCTGGTCCGAAGGTCAGCGGCCTCGCCGCACCCATCTTGACTCCGGTCCAGCCATTCTCGTTGTGCGATGCCGTGACCATGGCGACGGAAGGCGCGTCGAGCGCGAACTGGGCGAAATAGGCCATGGGCGACAGCGCCAGGCCAATGTCTTTCACCTTTGCGCCCGCAGCCATCAGGCCGGAAACCAGCGCCAGCTTGATGGCAAGCGAATAGGAACGGAAATCATGCCCGGTGACGATGTCGGGACCCGCGCCAAGACGGCGGATCAAAGTGCCCAGGCCCATGCCCAACGCTTGGACGCCGATCAGGTTCAGGTCCGGCGGTTGCGTCGAACCGGCATGGCCAAACCACCAGCGCGCGTCGTATTCGCGAAAGCCGGACGCCTTGATCAGCGCTTCGGTTTCGAATTCGAAGCTGTTGGGCCGGGCGTCGCCTACGATTTTCAGGGGCAAGGCAGCAAAGCTCCAGATGGCGAAAACACGATCTATCGAGGCTGCGACTTAGCACACAAGCCTTTAAGCCGGGTTTATCCCAACAGAACATCCTGGCTTTGCGAGAATGCCGACGAAAGCCAACGAAATGCGACAGAAGCACTGCCATTGCCGCTTGCAGGAACGGTATGTGGCAGCTATAAGCCCGCGGTCTGGTCACGGAGTGTAGCGCAGCCTGGTAGCGCACCTCGTTCGGGACGAGGGGGTCGCAGGTTCAAATCCTGCCACTCCGACCAGTCAAATCAAGCATTTTAGCATTTCCCGAAAAGTGCTCCCACCTGAAACCCTACCCGAAGCTACCGCCAATCGGCCTTCACGACGTAGCGCGTGAATTCCCGCTCGACATGGAAGACCGCCTCTTGACCTCCGTCGAGTCGCGCGCCCAACCCTCAAAGCACGACAAAACCATATGCCGGCGGACGCCCCATGCCGCTCTTTCTTGATGCGCCCGACGCTATCCTGGAGAAACTTCCCCGTGAAGTCCTTCCGATTTGCAACAAAAGAGCGTGCGGACGCGCGAAGTTGCGGTCCATGGGAGCCTCTAGGTTTGTGGGAAATGTTGCCGATTGAGCGGCGCGTGTTATAGGGTCTCGGCCAGGAGGCCGGCCTTATGTTCGATGATATCAACGAGCTCTTACACGCTGAGCGCGGCGAACGCCTGAAGCGCATGCCCAAAGCCAGGGTGATGCTCAGTGCCGGCTGTGCCGGTACTTGGTTTTGATTGGGTCGAGCAGGAATACGGTCGCGTGGACAAGCATATCGGCCTTGAATACTACATGCCGCGCCGAGCAGCGAGAAATCGGATTGTTGAACTCCGATTGATTGAAATCGGGATGACTAGACCGCTGATCAGGAAAAAGGTCGCCACGCCGACGACCGCAAAATTGATAGGTGCCGATGATGACGCTCGATACCGTCATGAAACAGACCGATATCCGCGAATTCGACCTGCTCAAGATTGACCTTGAAGGCTATGAATTGCCCGTGCTCAAAGAGGGTGTTCAAGGTTCTGCCCTGAAAACACGGCAAAGGGACTCATAGACGCGAACAGAGCGGTGGTAGTTCTGGAGTTCAATTCGTGGTGCCAGCTAGGCTTTGGCACAGTCGTTCCGAACGACTTCATCAACTGGATCTTGCAGAACTTCGCTTATGTTTACCGGGTTGAAAAGGGCACCGGTAACATGATCCGCGTGGGCAATGGCGACGGCTGGCAGCTACTGCACTCTAACCTTGTCCTGGATGCCTGCGTCTCCGCTATTGTGATCAGCAATTTTACCGATAAGCTTCCGGCACAATTCCGGGACGATGTCTTACTGCCCTACGTGTCGACGCTGAAGCAGTTCGTCACTTAGAATCAACCTTCGCGTTCGGGGACGATATTGTCGTGCACTATTCCGCAGGCAGCGGAACCGCATGAGATGGTGAAAACACCCAGATCCGAAGCCGGCGAGCCAAGTTCGCCAGCGGAATCTCAATAAAGCGGTATGACATCATGCCGATAAGAACCATCAACACAACGGTTGCGGCCACTGTTGTGGGTGAGGTGTATACTTGGGGGTATTCCCAAACTTTTAGGATGTACATCGGGTGCAAGATGGCAAAGTGCCAAAGATAGATTGAATAGGATGCATCACCTATTGCTGTTGCAATCTTGGGTGCTTGCCACCGTTTTTCAAGACAGATCATCCCATACAGCAACACCATCGAGGGAATGCCTAGAAGGAATGGCCTAGAAAAATTATAGCTCCATGGGTCGTCCAAGGTTACGTAGGTTCCATAGGCCAAGCCTGCCGCGCCAATCAACGAAACGATCAAACCATGCACCTTCCAGCCTCTGTCGGTGGCAAGGAAGACCATCATTCCGAATACAAATTCCAAAAAATAGGACGACGTGAGAAACCACGGAAGCAACATAAACATGGCGAATGCCAGAACCGCAGCGTAGACGACAGCGAAAATAAGCAGGGTTTGGCGCAAATTCCCCCAACCAACCATCATGAGAGCTGTCATGAGTGCGTAGAAATAGATCTCGTATTTCAGCGTCCACGCAACCGCCAGGGCCGGACTACCGTCAAGCAGCATGAACACGCGTTCGTAGGACAAGCCTGCATTCTCCATTGCGGACCCGGTCGTAAAGACGGCAATCGCCGAGGCAGGGAGCAGGACAATCCAATAGAGAGGATAGATTCGCGTCACCCGATTGTAGGCGAACTCGGACGCGCCAATTATGCGTCCCTTCTTCTCAAATCCCTCTGCGGCCTTCATCGCTATGACGAAACCTGATATGACGAAGAACAGAGCGACGCCCGAAAATCCGCACGCGAAGCTGAACTTGCGCGGATACTCCAGCGTTGGACCCCATAGGAAAGTGGCATGACATAGTACAACGAGACACGCTGCCACACCTCGCAGCAACTGTACGTTGTTGATCGGTATGTTTTTTTCCCTCATTCGGTAGCGTTATCATCGCAGCCATTGAACGGCCAGATGCGCAAAATTCTTCAACCGGTTTTTTATGCCATGTGACTTAATTACAGTAGAAATCTTCTATAGTCTTAAGTTTCGATAGGAAATATCGACATTTTTGACTCCAGATAGCTTTAAGATGGATATGAAGATTGAACAGCATGTACTTCGGCAACCAGACATTAGCTAAATTTTATCGAGTTTTTGCGCTACTGGCACGGATTGTTATTCCTTGCGCCTTGTTGCCCAATTTTCTCGTTGAGGGACCATTGACCGGCAAAATTCGCCGCTTTCGGATCGATCCCCAGCAGTCGAAGAAGCTTTCAGTGCAACTTTACCGGTCGGACCTGCGAGAATGATACTGGGGACGATCGTGCCGGCGGCGTTAAGCTCGAACTCGCGTTCCACCAAAGTATCGGTTCGCGCCGGTCGATGCGGCATGAGGACCGTCACGGCCTCAGGGCGGCCATCATCTCTAGGGTCGCAGAGGTTGCGGCGGCCAAAGTCGTCAAGGCCGTCGCCTATCGGATGCAGCGTCCAGCGTGAATTCTATACAAGGGACTTTATCCCCACCGCCGCGCACAGTTTTCCGCACAGGAACGACCGACATCAAGCGAACGTGAATGGAAGCGGGACATAAGGCGACTCGGCATGACAAATCAGAGCTGACCACTCGTTCGGGACGAGGGGGTTGTAGGTTCAAATCCTGCCACTCCGACCAGAAAAAACAGACACTTAGGTGTTTGTTTTTCCCAGACCCACAAGATAGCTTGAGCAAACCGGCCGCGTCGGCGTTCGCTGTCAGCATGGTGTTTTGACGCGACAACCTTCCGCGCTACCTCGATAATGGGAATGCCGCCGAGACAGCGGCCGGAACGAGGTTTGCGGAAGATGAATTTGTTTATTTCAAGCGCAGGCCGGCTGTCAGCGCTGCTCGCTTTGTCCCTGGCGGCAGGCTGCTCATCGCTGGGCAGCGCGGTGAACCCGGCGAAATACGACAGCATGACATGCGCCGAGCTCAACACCGCCGTAGGCGATACCGCGCGCGACATCTCGCAAACCGCCATCACCCGCGGCAAGGTCGCCAACACCAGCGTGCCGAACTGGCTGCTCGGCGGCACGCGCGTGAAGAGCGCAGTGGCCAAGCGTGAGACGGCCAGAATCGAACTGCTGAAGCAGCGGCAAGAGGCCATTGTCGCGACAAGAGCCAACAGATGCCCTAGGTCAGCGGGCTAAGCGAACTGGCCCTACCCTGACTATCGGCTTAACGTCACGCCTTAAGCACTCAGCCTGAAGCGCGTGACATCGATCGCCGCAGCCATCAGTGTCTGCGTGTAGGCCGCCTGCGGGTTGCTGAAGATCTCTTCCGTCGGGCCTTCCTCGACGATCTTGCCTTGCCTCATGACGATGATGTAGTCGGCCATGGCGCGCACCACGGAGAGATCGTGGCTGATGAAGAGGTAGGACAGTTCGTGGTCGGCCTGCAGCTTGCGCAGCAATTCGACGATCTGCTTCTGCACCGAGCGGTCGAGCGCCGAAGTCGGCTCGTCCAGCACCACCAGTTTGGGCTTCAGGATCACGGCACGCGCGATGGCGATGCGCTGGCGTTGGCCGCCGGAGAATTCGTGCGGGTAGCGGTTGCGTGCGTTGGGATCGAGGCCGACCTCGAGCAAGGCCTCGACGGCGCGCTGATCGCGTTGCTTGCCTGACAGGTTCGGCTCATGCACCAGAAGGCCTTCGGTGATGATCTGGCCGACGGTCATGCGCGGCGACAGCGAGCCGAACGGATCCTGGAAGACGAGTTGCATCTCACGACGCAGCGGCCGCATCGCCTGGCGGTCGGCAGTGGAGATGTCACGGTCGCCGAAGCGGATGACACCGTCGCTGGGCAACAGGCGCAGAAGTGCGCGGCCGAGCGTCGATTTTCCCGAACCGGACTCGCCGACGATACCGATGGTCTGGTTGCGCTTCAGCCGGATCGAAATGTGATCGACGGCGCGTAGCAGCAGCGGTTCGCCGGCAAGGAAGCCGCCGCCGATCTTGAAGGTCACTTCGACATTGCGGCCCTCCAGCAGCACAGGAGCGCTGGGCGGCGGCGCCGCCTTGGTGCCGGTCGGTTCGGCGGCCAGCAGCATTTTGGTATAGGCATGCTGCGGGTTGGCGAAAAGTGCTTCCGCCTCGCCTTCCTCGACCACCTCGCCATAGCGCATGACATAGACGCGGTCGGCAAAGCGCCGGACGATGCCGAGATCGTGGGTGATAAAGACGATGGCCATGCCGAGCTTGCGCTGCAGTTCGGCGAGCAGCACCAGGATCTGCGCCTGGATGGTGACGTCGAGCGCCGTCGTCGGCTCGTCGGCGATCAGGATGTCGGGGTCGTTGGCGAGCGCCATGGCAATCATGACGCGCTGGCGCTGGCCGCCCGACATTTCGTGCGGATAGGATTTCATCCGCCGCTCGGGATCGGGGATATGCACAAGCCGCAGCAGCTTGAGCGCCTCGTTCCGTGCCTCGGCTGCGTTCAGCCCGCGGTGCTTGCGGATCGGTTCGATCAGCTGGTTGCCGATCGAATAGAGCGGATCGAGCGATGTCATCGGCTCCTGGAAGATCATGCTGATCTTGGCGCCGCGCACCTTGTTGAGGTCGGGCTTGCTCATGGTCAAAAGGTTGCGGCCGCGATAATCGACGTGACCCGTCGCCTCGCCGTTGGACGCCAGCAGGCTCATCGCCGCCATCATGGTCTGGCTCTTGCCGGATCCGGATTCGCCGACCACGGCAACGGTTTCACCTGCCTTGACGTGGATGTTGATGCCCTTGACCGCTTCGACCGCGCCGTCGAGCGTGCGGAAGCGGACGCGAAGGTCTTTGACGCTGAGGATCGTTTCGGGCGTTTCCATCGCAACGGTCCCCATCTTATCGGTCCCCATCTTTATCGGTCCCATCTTCATCGGTCTCTCGGATCGAGCGCGTCGCGCAGGCCGTCGCCGACGAAGTTCAGTGCAAACAGCGTCGACACGAGGAAGAAGGCGGGGAACAAAAGCAGCCAGTTGGCGGTGCCGATGTTCTTGGCGCCGACGGAGATGAGCACGCCCCAGCTGGTCATCGGTTCCTGCACGCCAAGGCCGAGGAAGGACAGGAAACTTTCCAGGATGATGACCTGCGGCACCAGCAGCGTCATGTAGATCACCACTGGTCCGAGCAGATTGGGGATGACATGGCGCAGCAGGATGCCGCGCTGGCCGACGCCCATGGCTTCGGCCGCCTGGACATACTCCTGCCGCCGGATCGACAGCGCCTGGCCGCGCACGATGCGCGCCATGTCGAGCCACAGCACCGCCCCGACCGCCAGGAACATCAGCACGAAATTGCGGCCGAAGAACACCACCAGCATGATGACAAAGAAAATGAAGGGCAAGGAATAGAGCACGTCGACGATGCGCATCATCACCTCGTCGATCTTGCCGCCGGAAAAGCCGGCCGCCGCCCCGTAGAGGACGCCGATGACCACCGCGACAATGCCGGCAAGCAGGCCGATGGCCAGCGAGATGCGCCCTGCCATCAGCGTTCGCGACAACAGATCGCGACCGGTGTTGTCGGTGCCGAACAGGAAGTACTGCTGTTTGACCAACGCAGTCATCGTCAATTCGAGCCCGTCGGCCGATTTGCTCTCTATCTTGGTATCGTCGAAGGCATCGGAGCGGTCGAGATATCGGATGTTGCGGTCGTCGATCGGCTTGGTCGAGGTGACGGTGACGGTGACGCGACTGCCGTCCAGTTTCCACTCCTTGATGTCGACGCGCATGCGCTTGATGGCATCCTTGAGCGCCGTCTCGATCATGTCCGGCTTCGGATAGGCTGAAAAACTTGGTGGCGTGCGCACATAGTCGGCATAGATGGTGGTGTACTGATGCGGCACGAACCAGGGGCCGAAGATGCTGATGACGCCAATGAAGGCCAGATAATAGAGGCTGAACATGGCGGCGCGGTTGGCTTTGAGGCGCGCCCATGCGTCGCCCCAGAGCGAGCGGCCGACGACGGCCGGCGGAGCGGCGGCGGCTGTGATGTCGGTCATAGCGCACCCTCAGTCATAGCGCACCCTCGGGTCGACGACCGCGTACATGACGTCGACGATCAGGTTGAAGACGATGGTGAAGAGCGCGATCACCACCACGGTCCCCATCACCAGCGTGTAGTCGCGGTTGAGCGCGGCATCGACGAAATAGCGGCCGACACCGGGAATGGAGAAGATGGTCTCGACGATGACCGAACCGGTGAGCAGCGCCGCGGCTGCCGGGCCGGTGAAGGAAACGATCGGCAGGATGGCGCCGCGCAGCGCGTGCTTGACCACCACCGACCAGTCGGAGAGGCCGAGCGCACGCGCCGTTCGGATATGATGCGAACGCAAGCTCTCGATCATCGACCCGCGCATCAGGCGGGCAACGATGGCGATCTGCGGCAAGGCCAGCGTCAGCACCGGGCCGATCTTGTTGATCAATGCGCCATCACCCCAGCCGCCGATCGGCAACAGCTTCCAGGTCAATCCGAACACCAGCTGAATCACAGGAGCGATGACGAAGGTGGGGATAGTGCTGCCGGCGGTCGCCAGCGCAATCACCGTATAGTCGCCAAGCTTGTTCTGGTTGAGCGCGGCGATGGTGCCGAGCACCGAACCAAGCAGCAGCGCCAGGATCAGCGCCGAGGTGCCGAGCTGGACCGATATCGGCAGCCCCTTGGCAAACAGTTCGGTGACGGTGAAGTCAGGCAAATTGTAGCTCGGCCCGAAATTGCCGCGCAGAAGATTGCCGAGATAGTGGGCATATTGCAGCCAGAGCGGATCGTCGAGGCCGAACTGTGCTTCCAGATTGGCCCTGATCTCGGGACTGAGGCCCCGCTCCTGATTGAAGGGGCCGCCCGGTGCGACGCGTATCAGGAAGAACGCCATGGTCACGATGACGAATAGCGTCGGAATGGCGGTCAGAAGCCGCCGTAAGATGTATCGCAGCATCGGCGCCCCGCTTCGGCCAGAGCGACATACGTCCATGCGGACGCATTGCCACGCTCCGGCGCCAAATCTTCGCACCGGGCTTGCCGAAAATCGACCACGACTTTCGGACCGGTGCGATGACCGACCAGTCCGCCGCGCCCAAATGGGGCGCGGCGGTCCAGTCAAGGATGATTATCAGTCCTTGGAGACGAAGCGGGACGGATGGATGTCCATCACATTGTCATCGAAGCCATGCAGCTTCGAGGAAACGATATCGTGGAAGCTGTAGTAGAGAAGCGGAATGTTGCCGACGTCATCGACAAGGATGCGCTCGGCCTCGGTGAGGTCCTTCATGCGCTCTTCCGGCTTGCCGCCGGCAGCCGCGGCCTTGTCCATGGCCGCCTCATATGCCGGGCTGACGTAGTTCGAATAGTTGTTGCCGCTGGCCTTGCGGGTGATTCCGAGGAAGGTCTCGGGATCCTTGTAGTCGGCGATCCAGGCGGCACGCGCCACGTCGTAGTTGCCCTTCTGCTCGAGGAAGGAATAGTGGGTCTTGGTATCGGTGTTGAGCAGCGTGATCTCGACGCCAAGCGGCTTCAACTGTTCCTGGATGGCAACCGCGGTGTTCTTGTGGTTTTCCGAGGTGTTGTAGCGGATCTCCATCTTCAGCGGATGCTCGGGCGTATAGCCGAGTTTCTCAAGGATCTTCTTGGCGGCGTCCTCGCGGTCGATCTGCGGCATGTCGGCGTATTTGGCCATTGCCGGCGTGTAGCCGGCGATGCCCGGAGGCACCATCGAATAGCCGGGCAGCATGGAATTCTGCCAGACCTTTTCGGCCAGGAAGTCGCGGTCGATCGCCATCGAGATGGCGTTGCGCAGCTCGACATTGTCCCAGGGCGCCTTGTCGGTCTTGATCGCGTAATAATAGGTGCCGAGATACGGTCCGACGCGGACCTGATCGCCGAACTTGGTCTTGAGGTCAGCGAGCTGTTCGGTCGGCAGGTCGCCGTAGCTGTCGAGTTCGCCTGCCTCGAAGCGCTTCATCGCCGAAGAGCGGTCTTCGGTCGGGATGTAGCTGACGACGTCCATCTTGACGGTCGCGGCATCCCAGAATTTCGGATTCTTGACCAGCTTCATGTGGTCGTTGGGAATCCACTCGGCCAATGTGTAGGCGCCGTTCGAAACGAGATTGCCCGCCTTGATCCAGTCGGCGCCGAGCTTGTCGATCGAGGCCTTGTTGACCGGGTAGGTAGCCTGGTGGGTCAGCATCTCCAGGAAGTATGGCGTCGGCGCCTTCAGCGTCACTTCCAGGGTGTTGGCGTCGATCGCCTTGACGCCCATGTCCTCGGGCTTGCCTTTCTTGGTGTTGACTTCCTCGGCGTTCTTCACGGGATAGAGCATGGAAGCGTATTCGGCGGCGGTCGCTGGATCCTCCAGCCTACGGAAGGAATAGACGAAATCGTCAGCCGTCACCGGGCTGCCATCCGACCACAAGCCGTCCTTGCGCAGCTTGAAGGTGTAGACGGTGCCGTCATCCGATACCGTCCAGCTTTCGGCGGCGCCCGGGATGAGGTTCGTCTTCTGATCGTGCATGACCAGTCCCTGGAACAGGTCGCGTATGATATCGGCTTCGTAGACGGTCGAGGTCTTGTGCGGATCGACCGTCTCCGCTTCGGCGGCGCTGCCTCTGTTATAGACGGTCTCGGCAAGGGCCGGCGTCAGGAACGTGCCTGCGGCAAAGGTCATGGTCGCGGCGACAAGCGTCGCCTTCAGCATATTTTCAGCATGAAGTCTCTCCCTGTGGCGCTGCCCATCGGCTGCGCCTTACGAGTGTTGACGCCCCGGAACCGATTTCTGGCCCCTTCGAGCGCGCCGCCGGTTCCCGTTCCGGCAGCTGGTGGCAGGAGACTAGACAGACGGAAATATTATTTCAACCGAGTCTTGCTTGACGCTAAGTGAGCATCCTCACCTTAAACCAGCCATAGCTAATCTATATTACAAGATCCAATTGGGTGCAGCTTGTGGTTGTCCTGTAATTTTGGGTTTTGCCCTCAGCAGTTGTCATTAGCGCAACCATCTGGAAACATTCCAGGAATGCAGTTCGTGGCCAAGCTCAACGAAAGTACCTAAGAAGCCCGAAAATGGAAAACGTGGCGCCGGTGACGTTGCGCGGATCACTCGGCACGGTTGCATGCGGACACGATCTTTTTTGAAGCCGGACGGCGTCCCTGAAAGATCAGCCTACCTTGCCGACAAACCAGCCCAGGGCCGGCAGCAACAGCCCCTCCTCCTGCAGGACGGCACCGCCACCCAGAGCGATCGCCTCGACAAGTTGGAGATCCGGCGGCAGCCGCCAGTCGGCCGGCTTGTCGGCGAAATTGAAGACGCAGAGCAATATCTCGTCCTCGCCCTGCCGGATGAAGGCAAGGACATCGCCGTCGGTATCGAGAAAGCGGATCGGGCCCTTGACCAGCGCCAGATGCGCCTTGCGCAAGGCGAGCATCGTCCGGTAGCCGGCGAGCACGGACTTGTCGTCGGCGTTCTGGATATCGACCGCCCGAGCGCGGTGGCTTTCCGGCACCGGCAGCCAGGGTTTTCCCGAGGAAAAACCGGCATTGTCGGCGCCCGCTTCCCAGACCATCGGTGTGCGGCAGCCGTCCCTGCCCTTTACCCCCGGCCAGAAACGGATGCCGACGGGATCGCGCAGATCCTCGAAGGTCAGTTCCGCCTCCTCCAGCCCAAGCTCTTCGCCTTGGTAGAGACAGATCGAGCCCCGCAGGCAGGAGAGCAAAGCGATAGCGAATGTCGCCACCGCATCTGGATCGCCGCCCGGCCGCGTCCAGCGGCTGACATGGCGCACGACATCGTGGTTGGAGAATGCCCAGCAGACCCAGCCGTCGGCGACAGCTGCCTCGAAGGCCTCGACGCAGCCGCGCACATGGGCGGCTGAGAATTGCTGACCGAGCAGGTCGAAGGTGTAGCACATGTTGAGCTTGTCGCCGCCGGATGTGTAGGCGGCCAGCGTCTGCAGCGAACGGCCTTCGTCGCCGACCTCGCCGACACTGGCGCGGCCGTCATATTCGTCGAGCAAAGCGCGGAAGCGCCTGAGGAAACCGAGGTTTTCCGGTTGCGTCTTGTCGAACAGATGCTCCTGGAAGAGATAGGTGTTGGTTTCGCCATTGGTGCCGGCGACGCTCGACGCCAGCGGCGGATTGCTGCGCAGCCAGCGGTCGTGGACATAGTAGTTGACCGTATCCAGGCGGAAGCCGTCGACGCCGCGCTCGAGCCAGAACCGCACCGTCTGCAACAACGCGTCTTGAACCTCAGGATTGTGGAAGTTGAGGTCCGGCTGCGAGGCGAGGAAATTGTGCATGTAGTATTGCCGGCGGGTCGCGTCCCACTCCCAGGCCGGGCCGCCGAAGACCGACAGCCAGTTGTTGGGCGCGTTGCCGTCCGGCCTGGTGTCGGCCCAGACATACCAGTCAGCCTTGGGATTATCCTTGCTGGCACGGCTCTCTACAAACCATTCGTGCTTGTCGGAGGAGTGCGACAACACCTGATCGATGATCACCTTCAGGCCGAGCCTGTGCGCCTCGGCAACCAGCGCGTCGAAGTCGTCGAGCGTGCCGAACATCGGATCGACCGCCTGATAGTCGGAGACGTCGTAGCCCATATCGGCCATTGGCGATTTGAAGAAGGGCGACAGCCAGACGGCGTCGACGCCGAGCGAGGCGACGTGCGCCAGCCGTGACGTGATGCCTGAGAGGTCGCCGCTGCCGTCGCCGGTGGTGTCCTGGAAGGAGCGAGGATAGATCTGGTAGATGACGCAGCCGCGCCACCAGTCGGCGCTCTGTTCGGGTCCCGGCTGGGCATTGTCGTCGGCCATCACGGACCCTTCCTGGCGCGGGCCTTTGCGGTCCGGCGCTCGATCATGAAACTGACACTGCGGCCGGGCAGCGGCCACGCGAGGTCGACCGCTTGCGCTTCAACAGCCGGCTGCCATTCAAACCCTTGCCGCGCGGGCAGCGTGAAGACGCATTGGCGGCGATCGCCATTGACGATCACAGCCAGGCGGCCTTCCCCGCCATCGCCGAGCAGCATGACGAGGCGATGGCGCGAGCCATCGTTCCAGTCGGCTTCGCTGAGCGGCGCGCCGGTCTCGGTCAGCCAGGCGACGTCGGGCGTTTCAGAACCGGCCGGCGGCTCTCCGGTCAGGAAGCGCGTATCGGAAAGCGCCGGCACCGCGCCGCGCAGAGCTGCGAGCGCGGACACATGGGCTTCCAGCCCGACGTCGCGCCCGGCCCAGTCGAGCCAGGTGATGGCGTTGTCCTGCGCATAGGCGTTGTTGTTGCCCCCTTGCGTGCGGCCGAATTCATCGCCCGCCGTCAGCATGATGGTGCCGCGCGAGGCAAACAGAGTGGCGAGCAGCGCGAAGCGATCATGGGAACGGGCCTCGGCAATCGCCTTGTCCGAGGTTTCGCCCTCGACGCCGTTGTTCCAGGACAAGTTCTCATTGTGGCCGTCGCGGTTCTTCTCGCCATTGGCCTGGTTGTGTTTGGCTTCATAGGCGACGATATCGGCCAGCGTCATGCCATCGTGTGCGGCGATGAAGTTGACCGTGCGGCTGGCGGATTGGCCCTCCCTGCCGAACACATCGGAGGAGCCGGCGAGCCTTGTCGCCAGCGCACCGACCGCGCCGGCATCGCCGCGCCAGAAGCGCCTGACGTCGTCGCGGTAGCGGTCGTTCCATTCGAGGTAAGGCGGCCGGAAATTGCCGAGCTGATAGCCATTCGGGCCGATGTCCCACGGCTCGGCAATCAGCACCCTGTCGGCAAGCATGGGATCGGTTGCGATGGTCTCGAGCAACGGCGCCGCCGGATCGAATACGCCAGCGACGCGGCCGAGGACCGGCGTCAGGTCGAAGCGGAAACCGTCGACGCCGGCATGGCGGACGAAATGGCGCAGCGTGTCGAGTACCATGTCGCGAACGACCGGATGGTCGCAGGCAATGGTATTGCCGGTGCCGGTATCGTTGGCCAACCTGCCGTCCGGCTCGCTGCGGTAGTAGGCTTGATTGTCGAGGCCGCGCAGCGACAGCGTCGGCCCGAGCCGGTCACTTTCGCCGGTATGATTGAAGACGAGATCGAGGATGGTGCCAATGCCAACCCTGCGCAGCACCCCCACAGTATCGCGCAACTCGGCGAGGCCGCCCGGCGCCAGCCGCGGATCGAGCGCCATGAAGGTGACTGGGTTGTAGCCCCATGCGTTGCTGAGGCCGAGCGGCGGTAGATGGCGCTCATCGATCCATGCCGTCACGGGCATTAGCTCAACGGCGGAGACGCCGATCTTTCTGAGGTGTTCGAGGATGGCCGGATGCGCAAGTGCCGCAATGGTGCCGCGCTGCGCTTGGGGCACGTCCGGATGCAGTCTGGTGAAGGAACGGACATTGAGTTCGTAGATCAGACCGCCCGGCTGGAACAAAGGCGCCTTGGCCGGCAGCGGCTTGGGCAGCGCGCGGGCGACGGTCTTCGGCATCAGCGGCGCGGTATCGGTGCCTTCGTTGCGCCGGGCGGCAAGCCGCCAATGATGCTGGTAGGGCCGGTCTATCTCGACAGCGTAGGGATCAGTGAGCAGCTTGTCGGGATCGAACCACAGCCCGCGCTCCGGCGCATATTCGCCGTCGGCGCGAAAGCCGTAGCGCGTACCCGCGGCAAGGCCGGCGACGAACAGCGCATGGACGCTCTCGCCTTCCGGCTGAAGTTCGAGCCGGTCGATTTCACGGGCGCCGGTGTCGTCGAAGATCGACACCCACAGGCGCCGCGCGGACGACGACCAGGCGGCGAAGCGGATGCCTTCGGGAGTGACCGTTGCGCCGAGCTGGGTCATCGGCGCATCCTCCACCCTCCCCTTGTGGGGAGGGTCGCGAACGAAGTGAGCGGGGTGGGGGCGGCGCGGGGAAAGCGCTTTACGAGCACCCCCAACCCGAGCCGCTGCGCGGATCGACCCTCCCCACAAGGGGGAGGGTAAAGACGTCACCACCCTCAAGTAATCACGCTCGGCTTGTTGCGCCCGGTGTGGCTCTTGATCCCGGCGATATCATCGGCAGCCGCGATCAGGTCGGCGAGCGCCTCTTGCGTGTCGAGATCATGCCGCGCTCTGTCCGGCTCGTAGCGCTCGATGTAGACGCGCAGCGTAGCACCCGACGTGCCGGTGCCGGACAAACGAAACACGACACGCGAGCCGCCTTCGAACAGGATGCGGATGCCCTGGTTCTTGCTCACCGAACGGTCGACCGGATCGTGATAGGCGAAGTCGTCGGCATTGGCGATCTTCAGGCCGCGCACGCTGGTGCCGGGTAGCGAGGTCAGCTTGGCGCGCAACTCGTCGACCAGGGCGTTGGCGCGCTCGGTTTCGACCTCCTCATAGTCATGACGTGAATAGTAATTGCGGCCGTAGGTCGCCCAATGTTCGGTGACGACGTCCTTGCAGCTTTCGCCGCGCACGGCCAGGATGTTCAGCCACAACAGCACCGCCCACAGCCCGTCCTTTTCGCGGACATGGTTCGAGCCGGTGCCGGCGCTTTCCTCGCCGCAGATCGTTGCCATGCCGGCATCGAGCAGATTGCCGAAGAACTTCCAACCGGTCGGCGTTTCGTAGATGCCGATGCCGAGCTTTTCGGCGACGCGGTCGGCAGCGCCGCTGGTCGGCATCGAGCGGGCGATGCCTTTGAGGCCGTCCTTGTAGCCCGGCGCCAACTGCGCATTGGCGGCAAGCATGGCCACCGAATCCGACGGGGTGACGAAAATGCCCTTGCCGATGATCAAGTTGCGGTCGCCGTCGCCGTCGGAAGCGGCGCCGAAATCGGGCGCATCCGGTCCCATCATCTCGTCATAGAGATGCTTGGCGTGGACCAGGTTCGGATCCGGGTGATGGCCGCCAAAATCCGGCAGCGGCTTGTAGTTGCGGCAGGTGCCATTCTCCGCGCCGAGCCGGCGCTCGAGGATTTCCTTGGCATACGGCCCGGTGACCGCATGCATGGCGTCGAAGCGCATGCGGAAGCCGTATTTGAAATTGGCGCGGATGGCGTCGAAGTCGAACAGGCTCTCCATCAATTCGGCATAGTCGGTGACCGGGTCGATAATCTCGACCGCCATGCCGCCGGCGGTCACCGTGCCGATCTTGTCGATGTCGATCTGGTCGATGTCGGCGGTCTTGAAGCTCGAAATCGTCCTGGTCTTTTCGAAGATCGCGTCGGTCAGCTTTTCCGGCGCCGGGCCGCCATTGCCGGCATTGTACTTGATGCCGAAATCCTCGTGCGGGCCGCCCGGATTGTGACTGGCCGACAGGATGATGCCGCCGAAGGTCTTGTATTTGCGGATGACATGCGACGCCGCCGGCGTCGACAATATGCCGCCCTGCCCGACCATCACCTTGCCGAAGCCGTTGGCCGCCGCCATGGCGATGGCGTTCTGGATGACCTCGCGGTTGTAGAAGCGGCCGTCGCCGCCGATCACCAGCGTCTTGCCCTCAAAGCCCTCCAGCGCGTCGAAGATCGACTGGATGAAGTTCTCGGCATAGTGCTCCTGCTGAAAGACAGGCACCTTCTTGCGCAGGCCGGACGTGCCGGGTTTCTGGTCGAGATAGGGTTTGGTGGCGACGGTCCGGATCATGCTTCAGGCAACCCTTTTCGAAAGCAGCAGGCGGTAGAGTTCAACGTATTTGTCGGCGCTCTTGTCCCAGGAGACATCGGCCTTCATGCCCTGGCGCTGGATCTGTTCCCAGACGGCCGGGCTCGAATGCGCATCGACCAGCCGGCGGATGGCGTGCAGCATGGCGCCGCCATTATTGGGCGCGAACTGGAAGCCGGTGGCGACACCGGCCGAGATCGCTGCTTCATTGGCGTCGATGATGGTGTCGGCAAGGCCGCCGGTGCGGGCGACGACCGGCACGCAGCCATAGCGTAGGCCGTAAAGCTGGGTCAGCCCGCAAGGCTCGAAGCGCGACGGGATGACGATGGCGTCGCAGCCGCCCTGCATGGTGTGGGAAAGCCCCTCGTCATAGCCGACGACGACGCCGACACGGCCGCGATGGCGGGCGGTGGCAGCCAGCAGCGCGCCTTCCAGGCCGGCGTCGCCTGAGCCGAGGATTGCCAGCCGCGCGCCGGTGGCGACGACGCCGTCGACCACAGCCGCCAGTATGTCCATGCCCTTCTGCCAGGTCAGCCGGCTGACGACGCAGACGATCGGACTGTCGTCGCGCTCGAGGCTGAAGCGGTCCTCGACAACCGCCCGGTTGGGAAGCCGAGCCTTGAGCGTCGCGGCGGAGTAGGCCGACACCAGATGCTTGTCGGTCTCCGGGTTCCAGATGTCGGTGTCGATGCCGTTGACGATGCCGTAGAGGTCGGAAGAGCGCATGTTGATCAGGCCGTCGAGGCCCATGCCGAATTCCGGCGAGCGGATTTCCTGGGCATAGGTGGGGCTCACCGTGGTGATCGCCCAGGCCGCCTGCAGGCCGGCCTTGAGGAAGCCGACGCCGCCATAATATTCTACGCCGTCGAGCGCCATCGCCGCGGCCGGCAAGCCGAGCTCGCCAAAAATGCCGGCGCCGAACTGACCCTGGAAGGCAAGGTTGTGAACCGTGATCAGCGACGGCACGCCGACCGCCTTGCCGTAGCGCATATAGGCCAGCGTCATCGCCGACTGCCAGTCATGGGCGTGGACGAGATCCGGCTGGTAGCCGGAAATGGCGCCGCCGGCGATATCGCCACCGACCTGGCTCAGCGCAGCAAAACGCCGCCAATTGTCGGGCCAATCGGCGCCGGCCGCATTGCCGTAAGGGCTGCCGGGACGGTCGTAGAGATGCGGCGCGTCGAGCACGAACAGGTCGAGCCCGGCGATCTTGACGGCATGGACCGAAGCCTTGCCGCCCTGCAGCAGCGGGTATTGGTAGACAGCCTTCTTTTTCTTGAAGGCGTCCATAACCTGGGGAAAGCCGGGGATGAGCGTGCGCATGGTCACGCCCCTGGCGGCCAGCGCGATCGGCAATGCGCCGGTCACGTCGGCAAGTCCGCCGGTCTTGATCAGCGGGAATATCTCGGGCGTGACCGACAGAACCTGCATGCGTTTATGGTACCCCGTCTTACAGCTTCAGCTTGTCGATCATGTCCTGCGTGACCAGGCAGATGCCCTTTTCCGAAACCCGGAAACGCTTGGCGTCGAGAACAGGGTCTTCGCCAACCACCAGCCCTTCCGGTATCCTTACACCGTGGTCGATGACGACGCGCTTCAACTTTGCGTTCCGGCCGACATGAACGTCGGGCAGCATGACGACTTCTTCCAGCGTCGAATAGGAGTTGATGCGCGCGCCGGTGAAGATCAGGCTGCGCTTCAGCGAAGCACCCGAGACGATGCAATCGCCTGAGACCAGCGAGGACACGGCCGAACCGCGCCGGCCATCCTCGTCATGCACGAACTTTGCCGGCGGCTTCAATTCGGCATAGGTCCAGATCGGCCAGTCACGGTCGTAGAGGTCGAGTTCGGGGGTAATGTCGGTCAGGTCGATATTGGCTTCCCAGTAGGCATCGACCGTGCCGACATCGCGCCAATAGGCCTCGTTCTCGGCCGTCGAGCGCACGCAGGATTTGGCGAAGCGATGCGCGATCGCCTTACCGTGCTGGACGATGTAGGGGATGATGTCCTTGCCGAAGTCGCGGCTTGAACCCGGCTCGGCGGCATCGCGGCGCAGCTGCTCCATCAGGAACTTGGTCTTGAAGACATAGATACCCATCGAAGCCAGCGCGAATTCCGGCTTGTCGGGAATGCCGGGCGGGTCGGCGGGCTTTTCGACGAACGCGATGATGTTGTCCTTCCCGTCGACATGCATGACACCGAAGCCGGTCGCTTCCATGCGAGGCACTTCGAGGCAACCGACGGTGACGTCGGCATTGGCGTCGACGTGCTGACGCAGCATCAACTCGTAGTCCATCTTGTAGATATGGTCGCCGGCCAGGATGACCATGTATTCGGGCCCATAGGCCTCGATGATGTCGATGTTCTGGTAGACGGCGTCGGCGGTGCCTTCATACCACTGCGTTTCCGAGACACGCTGGCTGGCCGGCAGGATGTCGAAGCTTTCGTTTCGCTCCGGCCGCAGGAAGTTCCAGCCGCGCTGCAGGTGGCGGATCAGCGAATGCGCCTTGTACTGGGTGGCGACACCGAGGCGGCGGATGCCGGAATTCAGCGCATTGGACAGCGCGAAATCGATGATGCGCGTCTTGCCGCCGAAATAGACAGCCGGCTTGGCCCTGCGGTCGGTCAATTCCTTGAGCCGGCTGCCGCGGCCGCCGGCCAGCACATAGGCCATGGCATCGCGCGCCAGCGGCTGGGTTCTCTTCAAGTCTGCCATCTTTACCCTCCCAAATTACCAGTCTGGAGCATCGCCCGGTCCGCAACGAGTCGACGGACCTAATCCGAAACGAGTTGACGGACCTAGTCCGCAACGAGTTCAAGCATGATCGTCGACAGCGGCGGCAAAAGCATCGTTGCCGAAATGCCTCCTCCTTCCGCCCTGGCTTCGACCACACCGCCATTGCCCTTGCCCGAACCACCGTAGTCCGAAGCGTCGGTGTTGATGATTTCGCGCCATTTGCCGACCTTGGGCAATGGCACGCGATAATTGTCGCGCGGCACTGGCGTGAAGTTGGAAATGACGGCGATCGGGTTGCCGCCGGGCGCGCTGCGCAGCCAGGCGAAGACCGAATTTTCCTTGTCGTCGACGATCAGCCAGGAGAAGCCGTCCGGCTCGCAGTCGCGCGCATGCAGCGCGGGGCGCGAGCGGTAGAGATAGTTGAGGTCGCGCACCGTCTGCCAGACGCCGCGATGCGGGTGGAAGTCGAGCAGGTTCCAGTCGAGCGCGCGCGCCTCGCTCCACTCGCGGCCCTGGGCGAATTCCTGGCCCATGAACAACAGCTTCTTGCCGGGATAGCCCCACATGAAGGCATAGAAGGCGCGCAAAGTCGCGAACTTCTGCCAGTCGTCGCCGGCCATCTTGCCGAGCAGCGTGCCCTTGCCGTGCACGACCTCGTCATGGGACAGCGGCAGCACGAAATTCTCGGAGAAGGCGTAGGTCAGGCCGAAGGTCAGGTCGTTGTGGTGATGTTTGCGGAAGATCGGCTCCTTGGCGAAATACTCCAGCGTGTCGTGCATGAAGCCCATGTTCCATTTGAAGCCGAAGCCCAGCCCGCCTTCATGCACCGGCGCCGAGACCTTCGGCCATGAAGTCGATTCCTCGGCGATGGTCATCACGCCGGGATGGTGGCCGTAGACCTCCTTGTTCATCTTCTGCAGGAAGGAGACTGCTTCAAGGTTTTCGCGGCCGCCCTTCTCGTTGGGGATCCACTCGCCGGCCTTGCGCGAATAATCGAGGTAGAGCATCGAGGCCACCGCATCCACGCGCAAACCGTCGACATGGTATTTCTCGGCCCAGAACAGCGCGTTATTGACGAGGAACGACACCACCTCGTGGCGGCCGAAATTGTAGATCGCGGTGTTCCAGTCGGGATGAAAACCCTTGCGCGGATCGGCATGCTCATAAAGCGCTGTGCCGTCGAAATTGGCCAGGCCATGCGCGTCGACCGGGAAATGCGCCGGCACCCAGTCGAGGATGACGCCGACGCCGGCGCGGTGCGCACCGTCGACGAAACGGGCGAAGCCGTCGGGGTCGCCGAATCGCGCCGAGGGGCATAAAGTCCGGTTGTCTGATAACCCCATGACGGGTCATAGGGATGTTCGGAGATCGGCAGGAACTCGATGTGGGTGAAGCCGGTCTCGACAGCATAGGGGATGAGCTGGTTGGCGAGTTCGTCCCATGACAGGAAGCTGCCATCATCGTGCTGCTGCCACGAACCGGCATGGACCTCGTAGATCGATATGGCTTCGCGCCGCGGATCGGCCTTTCGCCAGTAATTGCGATGCGCCTCGTCGCCCCATTCATGCGCCGGCGGCACCGCCGTCACGGATGCTGTGGCCGGGCGCAGTTCAGACTTGAAGGCGAACGGATCGGCCTTGAGCGGCAGGCGCACGCCGTCGGGGGCAATGATCTCGTATTTGTAGGGGTGGCCGGCGCCGATATCGGGAATGAACAGCTCCCAGATGCCGGTGTCGCGGCGGTCGCGCATCGTATGGCGGCGGCCGTCCCATTCGTTGAAGTCGCCGACCACGGAGACGCGCCTTGCATTGGGCGCCCAGACGGCGAAATGGACGCCCGACGCGCCTTCATGGTCGAGGAGATGGGCGCCGAGCTTGTCGAACAGCCTGAGGTGCGACCCTTGCGCGATATAGTAGTCGTCCATCGGGCCGAGCACCGGGCCGAAGGAATAGGGATCGGTCAGCCACCAGTCGCCGCCGGCATTTTTGGCGTGATAGCGCAGCGGCTGACGCTTCTTGATCGACAGTCTGCCTTCGAAGAAACCGGCGTCGTCGCGCCGCGTGAGTTCGCCGGCGTTCTTGCCGGCCAGCGTGTATGCGGTGACGAACTCGGCATTGGGGACGAAGCAGCGGGCAACCAGGCTCTTGCCGGCATCATGCACGCCCAGGATTGCAAAAGGATCGCCATGCGTGCCTGCAACAATTGCGGCGACATCGCCGGCTGACGCCAGCCCGTCCGACCCGCTCGTCGTCGCGGTCGCGCGCGGTTTCTTCATCAGGCGGCGTCCCTCCCTGGGAACCAGTTCTTGTGCACAAGACCCATTGTCGTGGCCTCATGCAATCATATCAGGCGGGCACGTTCCAGATTTCTTTCGCATATTGGCGGATCGTGCGATCGGAAGAGAACCAGCCGACCCGGGCAACGTTGCGGATAGCGCGCGCGTACCAATCGGGGCTGTTGCGCCAGACGGCGTCGACATCGCGCTGGGCGGCGGCATAGGCGTCGAAATCCGCCGCCACCATGAACCAGTCGCTGTTGTAGAGACCGTCGACCAGCTCGCGGTAGCGATCCGGCTGGTCGGGCGAGAACACGCCCGACGATACTGCGGCGACAGCCTGCGCCAATTCAGGGGAGCCCTCGATCACGGCGCGCGGGTTGTAGCCATTGCTGCGCCGCTCGGCGACTTCCGCCGTGCTCAGGCCGAAGATGAAGATGTTGTCGTCGCCAACGCATTCCTTGATCTCGACATTGGCGCCGTCGAGCGTACCGATGGTCAAGGCGCCGTTCAGCGCGAACTTCATGTTGCCGGTGCCCGACGCCTCCATGCCGGCAGTCGAAATCTGCTCGGACAGGTCGGCGGCCGGCATCATCACCTCGGCCAGGCTGACATTGTAGTTCGGCACGAACACCACTTTCAGCAGCCCGCGCACCGACGGGTCGCTGTTGATGACCTTGGCGACGTCGTTGGCCAGTTTGATGATCAGCTTGGCATTGTGGTAGCTGGGCGCCGCTTTGCCGCCGAAGAATTTGACGCGCGGCATCCAGTCCTGCTCGGGATGCGAGCGGATCTGGTCGTAGAGCGCGATCGCTTCCAGGATGTTGAGCAGCTGGCGCTTGTATTCGTGGATGCGCTTGACCTGGATGTCGAACAGCGCCGACGGGTCGAGCTTGATGCCGAGCCGGTCTGCGACCAGATTGGCGAGCTTGACCTTGTTGGAGCGCTTGACGGCGGCGAACTTGTCGCGGAAGGCGGCGTCGCCGGCAAAGGCTTCGAGCCCCTTGATGGCGTCGATGTCGTCGAGGAAACGGTCCCCGATCGCCGCGCGGGTGAGCGCGGTGAGGCCCGGATTGCACTGGATCAGCCAGCGCCGTGGCGTGATGCCGTTGGTCTTGTTGTTGATGCGATCGGGATAGAGCTTGTGGAGATCGGCAAACACCGTCTCCTTCATCAGTTCGGTGTGCAACGCCGACACGCCATTGATCGAGTGCGAGCCGACAAAGGCCAGGTTACCCATGCGCACGCGGCGGTCGCCATTTTCCTGGATCAGCGAGATGCGGCTGATCTGCTCATTGGAAAACTGGTTGGTGGCGCGGGCCTCAAGCAGCACCTGAGCATTGATGGCGTAGACGATCTGCATGTGGCGCGGCAAAAGCCGTTCGAACAGCGGCACCGGCCAGCTTTCCAGCGCTTCTGGCAGCAGCGTGTGGTTGGTGTAGCCGAAGGTGCGCTTGGTGATGTCCCAGGCCTGGTCGAAATCCATGCCATGGACGTCCATCAGCAGGCGCATCAGCTCTGGCACGGCGATCGCCGGATGGGTGTCATTGAGATGGATCGCCGCCTTGTCGGGCAGCGAGGCGAGATCGCCATACTGGCTGAGATGGCGCTGGACGATGTCCTGCAGCGATGCGGTGGAGAAGAAATATTCCTGCCGCAGCCGCAGTTCCTGGCCGGCCTTGTGGGAATCGGCGGGGTAAAGCACGCGCGACAAGGCATCGGCCTTGTTGCTTTCGGCCAGCGCGCCGATGTGGTCGCCGGCGTTGAACTTGTCGAGCAGGATCGGATCGACCGGCATGCCGGACCAAAGCCGCAGCGTGTTGACGCGGTTGGCCCGCCAGCCAACCACCGGGGTGTCGTAGGCGACGGCCTGGACATGCTCGGTCGGCTTCCAGACGTGACGTTCGAGCCGGCCATCCTTGGAGGTGATCGATTCCACCGAGCCGCCGAAGCCGACTTCGAAGGCGCGTTCGCGGCGCTCGAACTCCCAGGGGTTGCCGTGGTCGAGCCAGGTTTCGGGCAGTTCGACCTGCCAGCCGTCATGGATCTCCTGGCGGAACATGCCGTTGGCGTAGCGAATGCCGTAGCCATGCGCGGGAATGTCGACGGTCGCCATGCTTTCCATGAAGCAGGCGGCGAGCCGGCCGAGACCGCCATTGCCGAGCGCTGCATCCGGTTCGAGCCCGGCGATGAGGTCGAGGTCGACGCCCAGCGACTTGAGCGCTTCTCGCATATTGTCCATCAGGCCGAGATTGGAGAAGGCATCGCGCATCAGCCGGCCGATGAGGAATTCGAGCGACAGGTAATAGACGCGCTTTTCCTGCTGGGCGTAGGCCTCCTGCGTCGCCTGCATCCAGTGATCGACGATGCGGTCGCGCACGACCTTGATCGAGGCTGTCAGCCAATCATATTGCGTGGCAACGGAGGTGCCTTTGCCGACCCGGTATTTGAGAGCCAGCAAGACTTCGTCGGCCAGCGTCTTGGGATCGGGTATTTCGAGATCGGGGGCTTTGGCTGTCATTGTTCGCGTCATACTGCCTCTCGTGATCGTGCTGCGATCATACCGGCTTTCGCTCTCAGTCCCAGCCTATCCTAGTGCATCGCAACATACGTTCAATCGATTTAGACCAGCATGCCGCCAGTTCCCCTGCGGCAATTTATCCGTCGAGCGGATCAGGCAGCGAGTGCAGCCTCCGGCGGAACCTTCGCTCCCGTCATGAAGGCGACGGCGTCGGACATGGTATATTGCTTGGGATCGATGACGCAGAGGCGGCGACCCAGCCGATGGATATGGATGCGGTCGGCAACCTCGAAGACATGCGGCATATTGTGCGAGATCAGCACGATCGGCAGGCCTCGTTTCTTGACGTCGAGGATCAGTTCCAGCACGCGGCGGCTCTCCTTGACGCCGAGTGCGGCGGTCGGCTCGTCCATGATCACCACGCGGCTGCCGAAAGCAGCGGCGCGCGCCACCGCCACGCCCTGGCGCTGGCCGCCCGACAGCGTTTCCACCGCCTGGCTGATGTTCTGGATGGTCATCAGCCCAAGCTCGGTGAGCTTGTCGCGGGCGCGCTTTTCCATTGCGGGCCGGTCGAGCATACGAAGCCAGTCGCCGAGGAAGCCGGGTTTGCGGATCTCGCGGCCCAGGAACATGTTGTCGGCGATCGACAGGGCCGGCGACAAAGCCAGGTTTTGGTAGACCGTCTCGATGCCCGCCTCGCGCGCCTCCATGGGCGATTTGAAAGCGACAGCCTTGCCTTCAAGACGGATCTCGCCTTCGTCGGGCACGGCGGCGCCGGAAATCGCCTTGATCAGCGATGATTTGCCGGCGCCATTGTCTCCGATGACGGCCAGGATTTCGCCGGGGTAGAGGTCGAAGTCGGCATTGTCGAGGGCGGTGACACGGCCATAGCGCTTGATCAGGCCGCGCGCGGTGAGGATGGGTTCCACGGTCATGCCGAAACCTTTCTGATCCATTGGTCGATCGCCACGGCGCCGATGATCAGCACACCGGTGAGCAGCACCTTCCATTGCGGATCGGCGCCCAGCATGTTGAGGCCCATCGAGACGACGCCGACGATCATCGCGCCGAAAAGCGTGCCCAGAATTGAGCCGCGCCCGCCGAACAGTGAAATGCCGCCGATCACCGTCGCGGTTATCGCCTGCAGGTTGTAGTCGGTGACGGCGGCTGACGGCGAGATCGAGCCGTTGCGGCCGATGGACACCCAGGCAGCGAAAGCGGCGATCAACCCGGCAAGGGTGTAGACCGTCATCAACACCTTCTTGGTCTGGATGCCAGACAGCTTCGCCGCCTCCTGATCATCGCCAACGGCGTAGACATGGCGGCCCCAGGCGGTGTGATTGAGCACGTACCAGAGGATCAAAACGAGCACGACCGTGGCGATGACGCCCAGTGTCAGCACCGCCGTGCCGATCTTGAAACTCAGGGCAAAGAGATGCAGCAGCGGCGCCTGGGCGTCGACGTCGGTATCGCGGATCGTCTCATTGGCCGAATAGATGAAGTTCGTCGCCATGACGATGTTCCAGGTGCCGAGCGTGACGATGAACGGCGGCAGCTTCATGTAGGCGACCAGCAAGCCGTTGAGCAGGCCGCAGGCTGCGCCGGCGGCAAGCCCGATGGGCACTGCGAGCACGGCCGGCATGCCGTAGCTGACCGCGCAATTGCCCATGATCACGGCCGAAATCACCATGATCACGCCGATCGACAGGTCGATGCCGGCGGTCAGGATGACCAGTGTCTGCGCGGCACCGAGGATGCCGACGATGGCGATCTGCTGCAGGATCAGCGTCAGCGTATAGGATGAGAAGAAACGCCCGCCAATGGCGATGCCGAAAATGACGATCGACAAGACCAGCACAATCAGCGGCACCGCCGCCGGCGTGGAGTGCAGGAAATGCTGGATCCGCTTGACGGCCGATTTGTGCTCGTCAAAGGCGGCAACGCTTGTGTCGCTGCTCGAGAGAACCTTCTCGAATTCCTGTGCTTGAGCCATGTTTCCTCCCCTGGGCTTCAGCTCCATGCCGATACCCGCTCGCGCCTGTCCGGTCTGCTGCCGGGATTATTCGCGTGACGCATCGTCCACCCGAAGCGGCCGGGGATCAAGCCCCCGGCCGTCAGCTTGCCGCTGGCTGTCAGGCAGCCATCAGCCCCAGCACTTGGCGAGGCCTTCCTTGGTGTCGATCGACTTCACGCCATTGGCCGGCTTGTCGGTGACGAGGTTGACGCCGGTGTCGAAGAAGTTCTTGCCTTCGGTCGGCTTCGGCTTGGCGCCGTCCTTGGCGAAGGCGGCGATCGCCTCGATGCCGAGTGCCGCCATCTGCAGCGGGTATTGCTGCGAGGTGGCGCCAATGACGCCTTCGGTCACCGACTTCACGCCGGGGCAGCCGCCATCGACCGAGACGATCAGCACCTGGCTTTCGAGACCGACCGCCTTGAGCGCCTGGTAGGCGCCGACAGCGGCGGGCTCGTTGATGGTGTGGATGACGGTGATGGAGTTGTCCTTCTGCAGAAGGTTTTCCATCGCCTTGCGGCCGCCTTCTTCATTGCCGTTGGTGACGTCGTGGCCGACGATGCGGGCATCGTCCTCATCGCCGATCTTGTTGGGATCCTTCACGTCGATGCCGAAGCCCATCATGAAGCCCTGGTCGCGCAGCACATCCACGGTCGGCTGTGAGGGGGTCAGGTCGAGGAAACCGATCTTGGCGTCCTTGGCCTTGTCGCCGAGGGTCGCGGCTGCCCAGGCGCCGATCAGCTTGCCGGCTTCCAGATTGTCCGTCGCGAAGGTCGCGTCGGCGGCATCGATCGGGTCCAGCGGGGTATCGAGCGCGATCACCAGCAGGCCGGCGTCACGCGCCTTCTTCACCGTCGGCACGATGCCCTTGGTGTCGGACGCGGTGATCAGGATGCCCTTGGCGCCGTCGGCGATGCAGCTTTCGATCGCCGCCACCTGGCTCTCGCTGTCGCCGTCGATCTTGCCGGCATAGGTCTTGAGGTCGACGCCAAGTTCCTTGGCCTTGGCGGTCGCGCCCTCCTTCATCTTGACGAAGAAGGGGTTGGTGTCGGTCTTGGTGATCAGGCAGGCGCCGACGCCGGCGGCCGATGCTGTCGAAGCAAACGCCATCAGGCCGAGGCCCGCCGCGGCGAACACGGTGGACTTCAATAAAGCTTTGGTCACGATCTTCCTCCCATGGAACCATGCGGATGCCGCCAACCGGCATCTTGAGCGCATCCACTGAAGTTCTCCCAGTGTGGACGCGCCCTCAAATGACACCAGCGGGAGCCGCCTGTCAATAATTAAATCACTCTTATTTATTATTGACAGCTTTGCGCGGTTCACTCATTCTGCCGCAAAAGCAGTAAGAATAAACCAAGGGAAGGAACAAGGGTGGAGACCGGCATTGCGAGGCACGGTTCGCCCGAGGCGGCCGCCAGCCGTCTCCACCGTGGCACCAACCAGAGCGGCATGCGCGACCACAATGAGCGGCTGGTGCTGTCGTTGGTTCGCCAGCACGGCAGCTTGGCCAAATCAGACATTGCGCGCATGACCGGGCTTTCAGCGCAGACCGTCTCGGTCATCATGCGCGAACTGGAGGAAGACAGCCTGCTGCTGCGCCAGGCGCCGTTGCGCGGCAAGATCGGCCAGCCCTCCATCCCGATGGCGCTGAACCCCGAAGGCGCCTTCTTCATCGGCCTCAAGATCGGCCGCCGCAGCGCCGAACTGGTGCTGATCGATTTCCTCGGAACTGTGCGTTCCATGCTGCAGCACTCCTACCGCTATCCGGCGCCGCGCGAGACGGTTGAGTTCGTCACCGAAGGCATGAAGACGATGCGCGCCGAACTGACACCTGCGCAGGACAAGCGCATTGCCGGGCTCGGCATCGCCATGCCGTTCGAACTGTGGAACTGGGCCGACACCGCCGGCGCGCCGCGCGACATCATGGACGAATGGCGCCATCGCGACATCCGTGCCGACATCCAGGCGCAGTGCGAATTCCCGGTCTATCTGCAGAATGACGCCACCTCCGCCTGCGGCGCCGAACTGGTGTTCGGCCAGACCGGCGGGGCGCGCGACTTCGTCTATTTCTATATCGGCGCCTTTGCCGGCGGCGGCATCGTGCTCAACGGCCGGCTGTTCGGCGGGCCAACCGGAAATGCCGGGGCGCTGGGTTCGATGCCGGTGCCGGGGCCGGACGGCAAGCCGACGCAGCTCATCGACGTCGCCTCGATCGCCATGCTGGAAAAGGCGCTTAACGCACGCGGCGTCGAGGCTTCGCATCTGTGGACGTCGCCTGAGGATTGGGGCGAGATCGGTCACGAGCTCGACGACTGGATCGCCAATGCCGCTCAGGCGCTGGCCTATGCCATCGTATCGGCGTCCTCGGTGATCGATTTCGAGGCCGCGGTGATCGACGGCTGGATGCCGCTCGCTGTCCGGCGCCGGCTCGTCGATGCGATCAGGCAGGCGATCGGTACGATCGATGGCGAAGGGCTGAAGCTTCCGGTGGTGCGCGAAGGCACCGTCGGCATCCATGCCCGCGCGCTGGGCGGCGCCAGCCTGCCGCTGTCCGAACGCTTCCTCATCGGTTCGACCACGATTTCCAGGAGCATCTGAATGCTGATCGGTATTCCGTCGCTGCTCGGTCCGGAGCTTCTGGCGACATTGCGCGCCATGGGCCATGGCGACGAGATCGCGCTCGTCGACGGCAACTATCCGGCGGAAGAACAGGCAAACCGGCTGATCCGCGCCGACGGTCTTCACCTCATACCGGTGCTTGACGCCATTTTGAGCGTGCTGCCGGTGGACGACTTCGTGCCGGAAGCGCTGTTTCGTGCCTCGGTAAAAGGCGATCCCTCGGTCGCCGATCCGGTCCACCATGAAATCGAAACGATCTGCACCAGGCGCGCGCCGGGCCGCAAGGTGGTTGCGCTGGCGGGCGCCGACTTCTATGCACGCGTCCGGTCGGCATATGCGATCGTCGGGACCAGCGAACCCCGGCTCTACGCCAACATCATCATCCGCAAGGGCGTGATCTATCCGCCGGAGAACAAGAAATCATGATCCTCTGCTGCGGCGAAGCCCTGATCGACATGCTGCCGCGCACCACGACACAGGGCGAGCCGGCCTTTGCGCCCTATGTCGGCGGCGCGGTGTTCAACACGGCGATCGCGCTTGGCCGCCTCGGCGCGCCCGCCGGCTTCTTTTCCGGCCTGTCGTCGGATCTGTTCGGCGGCCAGTTCCGCGAGGCGCTCGGCGCAAGCAAGGTCAGCTCCACCTATGCGCACACCTCCCCTCGCCCGACCACGCTCGCCTTCGTGCGGCTCACCAACGGCCAGGCGACCTACACTTTCTACGACGAAAACACCGCCGGGCGCATGCTGACGACAGAGGATCTGCCGAAACTGGGCGCCGAGATCGAAGCCATGCTGTTTGGCGCCATCAGCCTGATTTCGGACCCGGCGGGTGCTGCCTACGAAGAATTCATGAAACGCGAGCACGAACGCCGCGTCATGATGCTCGACCCCAACATCCGGCCGAACTTCATCCCCGACAAAGCCAAGCACCTCCGGCGCATCCGCTCGATGATGGCGATGGCCGACATCGTGAAGCTATCGGATGAGGATCTGCACTGGTTCGGCGAGGCCGGCTCGCATGAGGACGTCATCCGCAACTGGCTGGATCGCGGCCCGAAGCTGATCGTCGTTACCCACGGCAGCGAAGGTGCCGTCGGCTACAGCAGGGAACACAAGGTCACGGTGATGCCGCATAAGGTGGAGGTGGTCGACACGGTCGGCGCCGGCGACACTTTCAATGCCGGCATTCTGGCCTCGCTGCACGAGCAAGGCCTGCTCACCAAGGCCGGGATCGGCGGCCTTTCGGAGGACGCCATCCGTCAGGCGCTGGCGCTCGGCGCCAAAGCGGCGGCGGTGACCGTGTCGCGGGCCGGCGCCAACCCGCCCTGGCGGCACGAAATCGCCTGATCCACGCTTAGTCCGCCGCCAGCCGCTGCAAGCAGCCGATCACTTTATGTTTCCGCGAGCCGGAAAGACGGACTGATCAGCCGGATTAATAGGCGGCGAAGCCCGGATTTCCGGCATCTTGCGGCAATGCAGGGAAAGCCTGAAGTAACAGGCTGCGACACCTAGACAACCCGTCCCGCGGCCGGTCCGGCTTTCTAGACCGGCCCAACTCTGGTACCAGCGGCCCGGTTAAGTTGTTGTTTCTGTGCGTGTCATTGTCCCCGGGGCAGCCCGCACCACACCGTTTTGAGGCCGACATGCAGTTCATCGATCTTGGCGCGCAGCGCGAACGTATCCGCGACCGGCTGAAGGCCGCGATCGACAATGTCGTCGAGGAAGGCCGCTATATCCTCGGACCGCAAGTCACCGAATTCGAAAACAAGCTCGCAGCCTATATCGGCACCAAGCATGTCGTGGCCTGCGCCAACGGCACCGACGCGCTGCTGTTGCCGCTGTTTGCCGCCGGTATCGGCCCCGGCGACGCGGTGTTCGTGCCGAGCTTCACCTTTGCCGCGACGGCGGAAGTGGTGGCGCTTGCCAAGGCCGAACCAGTGTTCGTCGATGTCGAGGCCGAGACCTACAACATCGACATCGCCAGCCTCGAGGCGGCGATCGCCATGATCAAGAAGGAAGGCCGGCTGAAGCCGAAGGCGATCATTCCCGTCGACTTGTTTGGGCTTGCCGCCAACTACGAGGCGATCATGGCGATTGCCAGGCGCGAAGGGCTGCTGGTGATCGAGGATGCGGCGCAGTCGATCGGCGGTTCGGCCGACGGCACAATGTGCGGCGCCTTCGGCCATGTCGGCTCGACCAGCTTTTATCCGGCCAAGCCGCTGGGCTGCTACGGCGATGGCGGCGCGATGTTCACCAATGACGACGCGCTGGCCGACCAGCTGCGCTCGTTTGCGTTCCACGGTAAGGGCGGGACGCAGTATGACAATGTCCGCGTCGGCATCAATTCACGCCTCGACACCATCCAGGCGGCGATCCTGATCGAGAAACTCGCCATCCTCGAAGACGAGATGGTCGCCCGCCAGGTCGTGGCCAAGCGCTACGCCGAAGGTCTCGGCGACATCGTCAAGGCGTCACGCAATCTGGGCGGTGGCCGCTCGGCCTGGGCGCAATACGCCATCGAGACGCCGAAGCGCGACGGGTTGAGGGCGCATCTCGGCGAAAAGGGCATCCCTTCGGTGATCTATTATGTGAAGCCGCTGCACGAGCAGGTCGCCTATCGCGACTATCCGCGCACGCCGACCGGGCTTGCGGTTTCGGAGGAACTGCCGAAGCGCATCCTGTGCCTGCCGATGCATCCCTATCTCAGCGAAGCCGACCAGGACCGCATCATCGAGACGATCCGCAACTACATTGGCTCGAACTCGGCGCATGTAGCGGCGGCGTAAGTTACGCCGCGTCCGCCGCCTTCCCGCTCGCAATAAAATGCGGGTTGGCGAAATCCTCGTCGTCGCTCTGTTTGCGCTTGCCATAGGTGAGCGGCTCGCCGTCCAGCGTGCGCGTCATGCCGCCGGCGGCGCGCAGTACGGCGTCGCCGGCCGCCGTGTCCCATTCCATGGTGCGGCCGAAGCGCGGATAGATGTCGGCTTCGGCTGCGGCGAGCAGGCAGAATTTCAGCGATGAGCCGACCGAGACGATCTCGGCGGCGCCGAGATCCTTGATGAAGGCTTCGGTCTCCGGGGTGTTGTGCGAGCGGCTGGCAACGACCGCCAGCGGCGTGACCGCCCTCCTAACCGAAATCCGCCGGCGGCCGACGATACGGAAGTCGCCATCGACCTCGATTGCTTCGGCCCAGCCCGGCCGTCCAGAGAAGAACCGCCCGCTGCACGGTGCGAAGACGACGCCGATCTCCGGCACGCCGTGCCGGACAAGCGCGATGTTGACGGTGAAATCGGTCCGGCGGTTGACGAATTCCTTCGTTCCATCGAGCGGATCGATCAGGAAGAAGGCGCCATCCAGATCGGGCGGCACAATGCCTTCGGCGACCTCTTCCTCGGCCACGCAGGGAATATCGGGATAGGCCGCACGCAGGCCGGCGAGGATGATCGTCTCGCTCTCGCGGTCGGCTTCCGTGACCGGCGAGGAGTCCGACTTGCTGTCGACCGCGCAGCCGGCCTTGAAGACCCGCATCACCTCGCGTCCGGCTTCGAGCGCCAGGCGCTCGAACACGTCGAGCATCACTTCGTCGTCAGATGCCGCCGCCGCTGTCATATTGGTCTTCGGCAATGTCGCGCTCATTCAGCCAGTGTTCCAGAGCCTCTACCATCTCCTCGGCCGTCTTGCCGAGTGTCTTGAGATGGATTTCGGGATTTTCGGGAGCTTCATACGGGGAATCGACGCCGGTGAAGTTCTTGATCTCGCCATTCAGCGCCCGTGCGTAAAGGCCTTTCGGGTCGCGTCGGGCGCATTCCTCGAACGGCGTATCGACGAACACTTCGACGAACTCGCCGTCGGCCATCAACTCCCTGGCCATGCGCCGCTCGGCGCTGAAGGGGGAAATGAAGGAGACGATGACGATCAGCCCGGCATCGGCCATCAGCTTTGCCACTTCGGCGACACGGCGGATGTTTTCGACCCGATCGGCGTCGGTGAAGCCGAGATCGCGGTTGAGGCCGTGGCGGACATTGTCGCCGTCGAGAATGTAGGTGTGGCGCCCGGAAGCGAACAGCTTCTTCTCGAGCAGGTTGGCGATGGTCGACTTGCCCGAACCGGAAAGGCCGGTGAACCAGAACACGGCGGGACGCTGGCTCTTCAAGTCGGAACGGCCACGCTTGCCGACATCGAGCGACTGCCAGTGGATGTTTTCGGCGCGGCGCAAGGTATGCAGGATCATGCCGGCGCCGACCGTGGCATTGGTGATGCGGTCGATCAGGATGAAGGCGCCGGTATCGCGGTTGTCGGCGAAGGTGTCGAAGGCGATCGGCGCCCGGGTCGAGATGTTGCAGATGCCGACTTCGTTCATCTCGAGCGACTTCGCCGCCTCGCGAGCGAAGTCGTTGACGTTGACGCGGTATTTCAGGTCGGTGACGGTGGCGCTGGTCTGGTCGGTCTCGGTGCGCAGTATATAGGAGCGTCCCGGCAGCAGCGCTGCCTCGTCGAACCAGACGATGTTGGCGGCGAACTGGTCGGCGACCTGCGGCCGTGCCGCCGGCGACACCAGCATGTTGCCTCTGGAGACCTCGACCTCGTCATCGAGCACAAGGGTGATGGCCTGGCCGGCCACCGCCTGGGCAAGATCGCCGCCTTGCGCGACGATGCGCTTGACCCGCGAGGCCTTGCCGGATTTGGCGACCACCACCTCGTCGCCCTGCGCGACGGAGCCGGACGCGATGGTGCCGGCAAAGCCGCGGAAGTCGAGATTGGGCCGGTTGACATACTGCACCGGAAACCGGAACGGCAGTTCGACCGCGGCCTCGTCGACCGATATAGTTTCGAGATGCTCGATCAGCGACGGGCCGGAATACCACGCCGTCTTGCCGGAGCGGCTGGTGACATTGTCGCCATAGCGGGCCGACATCGGGATCGGCACGATCGTCTGGAAGCCGAGCTCGTGCGAGAACTGCCGGTAATCCTCGACGATACGGTCGAACACCGCCTGGTCGAAATCGACGAGGTCGATCTTGTTGACGGCAAGCACGATATGGCGGATGCCGAGCAGCGAAGCGATGATCGAGTGGCGCCGGGTCTGGCGCAGCACAGCCTGGCGCGCATCGATCAGCACGATGGCGAGATCGGCAGTCGATGCGCCGGTCGCCATGTTGCGGGTGTACTGTTCATGGCCGGGCGTGTCGGCGACGATGAACTTGCGCTTGGGCGTGGCGAAGAAGCGGTAGGCGACGTCGATGGTGATGCCTTGCTCGCGCTCGGCCTCGAGGCCGTCGACCAGAAGCGCGAAGTCGATGTCGTCGCCAGTGGTGCCGTGCTTGCGGGAATCGCGCTCGAGTGCGGCGAGCTGGTCCTCGAAGATCTGCTTTGTGTCGGACAGAAGACGGCCGATCAGCGTCGACTTGCCGTCGTCGACCGAGCCGCAGGTGAGGAAGCGCAGCAGCGACTTCTTCTCCTGCGCCGCCATGTATTCGCGCACGCCGTCGGTGGGAGCGAGGCTCTTGGCCAGGATATGGCGCATGCTCAGAAATATCCCTCGCGCTTCTTCTTTTCCATCGAGCCGGCTTCATCGCGGTCGATGAGGCGGCCCTGGCGCTCGGAGGTGCGCGCCGTCAGCATCTCGCCGACGATGGCTTCGAGCGTGTCCGCGTCGGATTCGATGGCGCCGGTCAGCGGATAACAGCCGAGCGTGCGGAAACGCACCAGACGGTTCTCCATCGTCTCACCGGGGCGCAATTGCATGCGATCGTCATCCTTCATGATCAGCATGCCGTCGCGTTCGACCACCGGCCGCTCCTTGGCGAAATAGAGCGGCACGATCGGGATGTTTTCCTGCAGAATGTACTGCCAGATATCGAGCTCGGTCCAGTTCGACAGCGGAAACACGCGGATCGATTCGCCCGGCGCGATGCGGGTGTTGAAGATCTTCCACATCTCCGGCCGCTGGTTCTTCGGGTCCCAGACATGCTGGGCGTTGCGGAAGGAAAAGATGCGCTCCTTGGCGCGCGACTTCTCCTCGTCGCGCCGAGCCCCGCCGAAGGCAGCGTCAAAGCCGTATTTGTCGAGCGCCTGGCGCAACGCCACCGTCTTCATGACATGGGTGTGGGTGTTCGAGCCATGGTCAAAGGGGTTGATACCGTCGCGCACGCCGTCTTCATTGACGTGGACCAGCAGGTCGAAGCCGAGCTTCTGCGCCATCTGGTCGCGAAAGGCGATCATCTCGCGGAACTTCCAGGTGGTGTCGACATGCAGGAAGGGGAAAGGCGGCTTGGCCGGATAGAAGGCCTTCATCGCCAGATGCATCAGCACGGAGGAATCCTTGCCGACGGAATAGAGCATCACCGGCTTGGAGAAGGAGGCGGCAACCTCACGGAAGATGTGGATGGACTCGGCCTCGAGCCGCTGCAGGTGCGTAAGCGCGATGTTCATGGACTGTGAGCGTTCTCTCGTGCAATCCAGACCTTGCATCAGATGGATCGGGCGTCCTTTTCAGCCGCCCGGTTCAAGCTTCACTGCTGGACACTATCGGTTCGTGCCGGCGTTCTAGCAGATCGCCACCTGATATAACAACGCTGGAAAGGCCGGCGGCCACACCGATCGGCAACGAATTTTCCATGAAAAGCCTAGAATCCGAAAATTCCTGCCCGACGGAGCGATAGCATTCAAAGGCCGGGAAAAATCTTGCCTGGACCGAAAGAAACGCCGGCCGGACCTCGTCGCACTTTCGAAAACCGCACCCAGCCGCTATACCGGCTCCTGAACCTGCGCCGGGCGGCATGCCGCAAATGCCGCCGCCAAACATTGTCCGTCGCCACGCGACCCAGCGCATTGTGAACCAGAGCATTGACCCCGATCTCCGCCATCAAGCAGCACGTTTCGCCGTCACGGATCAACGTCACCTTCTCCATTTTGTGCTTCTTTTTCCCGCCGGTACTGGGATCGGCGGTCAGCTTTTTGTTCAATGGCGGCGGCCTGTGGTCGGTGCTTCTGCTTGCGCTGAAAAGACGGCGTTTCAACATCGACCGGCCGATGACCGCGATGACGGTGGCCATCTATGCCTATTGCGCAGCCAGCGTGCTCGCCTCCATCGTCAACAATTCGATCGCCAGGGATGCGCCGCATCTGGCAGGGCTGATCACCTTCCTGTTTTTCCCTGTCTCATACGCGACCTGGAGCATTACCGAGAAAACCACGCTGACGCGCATCGTCGTGCTGGCGAGCGCCGCCGC
This sequence comes from Mesorhizobium sp. C264A, assembly GCF_040324515.1. Classification (NCBI taxonomy): domain Bacteria; kingdom Pseudomonadati; phylum Pseudomonadota; class Alphaproteobacteria; order Hyphomicrobiales; family Phyllobacteriaceae; genus Mesorhizobium; species Mesorhizobium sp. C264A. The sequence goes on from NZ_JAMYVY010000001.1 coordinate 3,247,051, forward strand.
CTGTTTTGGCGCCCTGCTGCTGGCGGTCGTGCAATATCACGGGCTGGGCATACGGGCCGAAGGCGGCGCCGGCAATCCGATCGTGTTCGCGACCGTCGCCTGCCTCAGCATGATGATGTGCCTGGCAGGCGCCTTATCGGGTGTCGAAAAGAACAGGGCGTTGCTGGCCTGCGCGACACTGGCCGGCGCGGTCGACATTGTCTATTCGGGGTCGCGGATCATCTGGCTGGCGATGCTGGTGGCCGGCATCGCGGTCCTGCTGATCAACCGTCGCAAGCTCAACAACAGAAACGCCATTCGGCTTTTGCTGATTGCGGGCGCGATCGGCATCGTCATCGCGGTCATTGGTCTCCCCATCATTTCCGAGCGCGCGGCCTTCCTGTTCAGCGACTGGGATGCGCTCGCCACGAAGGGCGACCACACGACCGCGCTCGGCTTGCGCGCAGCACTTTGGCAGATTGGGCTGAGCGCCTTCCACGACATGCCGATTTTCGGTCACGGCATTGGTGCAAGCCGTGAGCTGATAAAGGATGGATTCCACAATCAGTTCCACATGCCGTCCACGGGCTTCAGCCATTTTCACAATGGCTTCCTGACTGCATTGGTGGAGGCCGGGCTGCTTGGAGCCGTAACGCTCGCGGCTGTGTTCTTCGTTGCCGCGAGAAACGCGGCCATCGTGCTGCGCACCAGCACGGACGCGATCGAGCGGTTCGGCGCCACGATGATTGTCGTCACTGCGATCACCTACCTCATCGGCGGCCTGACCGGCATTCTGGTCGGCCACGACATCCTCGATGCCACACTGATGGTGTTCCTGGTGTCCGGGACATATCTTGCATCGGGCCGGCAACAAATGCTGCCGGAACAACAGGCACCGGCCCCGGCGCCCCAGGCAAGCCGGCCGTGAAAGTGCTGGTCACAGGCGCGACGGGTTTCATCGGCAGGCAGGTCGTCAACCAGCTGCGCGAAGCCGGGTTCGGGGTGCGCATGGCATCGCGCCACCCGGAACGGCTCGATCCCGTGAGCGATGCGGTTTTGTTGCCGGACTTCGACGCACCGGCTCAGGCATACCAGGCGCTGATGCGAGATATCACCCATGTCGTCCACTGTGCGGCGCTCAACAATGACCGCAAGGCGAGCGAAGCCGACTTCATGGCAGCCAACGCGACACTGACCGCGCAGCTGGCGCGCGCGGCCGCCTCGCGGACAAGCGGGCGCTTCATCTATCTGTCGTCGATCCGGGCAGTAGCCGGTCCCGGTTTCAGCGGAACGATCAGCGAGGCGACGCTCCCTGCCCCGCAATGCGCCTACGGGCGCTCGAAACGCGAAGGCGAGATCAAGACACTGGAAGCCTATGCGTCCAGGCCCTCCGATGCCACGGCGCTGCGCCTGCCGCCGGTCTATGGCGAAGGCATGAAGGGAAACCTGCGTGGAATGATGCGGGCTGCCGCCATTGCCTTACCATTGCCCTTAGGCGCTTTCACCGCAGTTCGTTCGCTGATATCGCGCGACGCGGTGGCTGGCGCCGTGGCGCATCTTTTGACTCGTCCCACGCCACCGCGCCCGACCTATGTCCTGGGCGATGCTTCCCCCGTTGCGATGTTCGAAATCTTGACTGCATTCAGGCACGGATACGACGTTCCGACCCGGCTCGTTCCTGTGCCGGCCTGGCCATTCAGGCTGTTCGCCACACTGCTTGGCAGAAAAGCAGCGTACGACGCTTCCATGGCGACACAGATTTGCGACCCGTCACTGCTGATCTCGGAAGGCTGGATGCCGGAAACCGACACGCTCGGCCGGATTGAGGAACTTGCACGACAGGCCCGTCAGGTCCGGTAGATTGTGCCAAGCAGGATTTTGACGTCGAGTCCGATCGAGGCCCCCTGAGATATTCGGCATCCGTTTCGGCGCAGAGTTTCGGATCCGACATGTCGATGCCTTTCATCTGCGCGAGCCCGGTAATGCCCGGAAGCGCCGCAAGCACACCCAATTGCCTGCGGCGATCGATCAATTCCGTTTGCGTGGGCAGGCACGGCCGCGGTCCGACCAGGCTCATCTCGCCCTTGAGCACGTTCCAGAGCTGCGGCAGCTCGTCGATCTTGAGTTTCCGCAGCACCTTGCCGACGGCAGTGACGGAAATTGCCGGCGCCTGATGCGAGGGCAGAGACGGCGTTCCCACAACCATCGTGCGCAGCTTGTGGCAGGCAAACGGCACCCCGTGCTGGCCGACACGGGTTTGCGAAAACAACGCGGGTCCAGGCGACGACAGCCTGATTGCAAGCATGGCAAGCAGGACAAAAGGCGACGTCAGCGGCAAGAGAACCGCCGCGACGACCAGATCGAAGGCGCGCTTCGGTCCTTTCACGGCCATGCCGGCATGCTCCCAGGTTCAAACAACAATGCCGGCCAACGCCGGAGTCAAAATGACGGTCGGGTAGTACGCGGCCATAGGCCCACAAGGCAAGCACGACAAAGTTGGCCCGATCAGATTTGCCTCATGCTGCCGATATCGCGGTAATGGCCGCGGATCATGGCGGACCCAATCGCAGCCGCTGGCGGCAGGCTCTAAATGTTTAGTCCCAAGGTTTGATGGGTTGGATCGAGCCTGAATCGTTCGGGCTCTTTTGTCCAGATTTTGCAGATGTATTCAAAGGGCGTGAGGCCCTTGAGGGTCTTCAGTCGACGGCCGAAATTATAGGCTAAGACGAAATCGGCGAGATGCTGGCGCAGTTGGTCATGGCTCTCGTAGTAGAAGCGTTTGACGGTCGCATCCTTGATCGTGCGGTTCATGCGTTCGACCTGGCCGTTGGTCCATGGGTGCCTTGGCTTTGTCGTTCGGTGGTCGATATCGGCCTTGGCGCAAGTATGTTCGAAGGCGTGCGCCCATATGATTTCTCCCGCCGCCATGGCCTCCTTGATCAGCGGAACGGCCGAGCCGCCGGCACCTGGGGTCGTGAACTGAATGCCGTTGTCGGTAAGCACTGTGTGGATCTTGTAAGGGACAGCATCAAGAAGATGGCGCAGGAAATCGGCGGAGACCGCTGTCGTTGCCTTCTCGTGCAGCTCGACGAAAGCGAACTTCGAGGTCCGATCTATGGCCACGAACATATGCAGCTTGCCCTGCTCGGTTCGGACCTCGGCGACGTCGATATGGAAGTAGCCGATTGGATAGGCCTTGAACTTCTTCCTTGCCGGCTTGTCGCCCTCGACATCCGGCAACCTGCCTATCCCGTGACGCTGCAGGCAGCGATGCAAGGATGACCGCGACAGATGCGGGATCGTCGGTTGGAGAGCATAGAGGCAATCGTCCAGTGGCAGCAGCGTATAACGCCGAAAGGCGACGATGACCGCCTCTTCCTCAGTCGATAGCACTGTCGACTTCGGATCTCTGGGGCCAGTCGGAAGATCGGCGGCCGACGTCCGGTTCCTCCACTTCCTAACCGTCTTCTGATTGATGCCGTAGCGCTTCGCCAGCGCCCTCAGGCTCTCTTGACTATGCTGTATCGCTCGACGGATCGCCTCTGTCGTCGTGGCGCTCCCATGAAGAACCTGGCCATAGCGCATCCTTTGATTCGGACGAAAAGTATGCGCCATCAAAGCCTGGGATCAAACTCCTAGCTTGCTTGCCCGACTGTTTTCGCGACGGTTTCCCGGCGTGCGTCACTTGGAGGCTCTTCCGACTGATGAAGTCCGGCCATGACGGCCAGCGCCGAGGCTTTGTCCTGATCGCGCATGGCCGCCTGCAGCGATGTCAGCGCCGCCTGGACCTTGGACCATCCCACGACATCGGTTCTGAGGCCGAAGATCTTGGGGATATCCAGCGCGACGATCTCCTCATTGCCGCCATGCAGCACCTCGTGAAGCTTCTCGCCCGGCCTGATCCCGGTGAAACGGATCGGAATGTCGGTGTAGGGGCTTTTGCCGGCCATGCGGATCATGGTTTCAGCGACTTCGAGGATCGGCACCGGCTTGCCCATGTCGAGCATGTAGATGGCGTAGTCGTCCTTGCCCTGGCGCCGCTCGGCGTCGGCCGCCGACATGATGACGAGGTCGACGGCTTCGGCCACCGTCATGAAGTAGCGGGTCATGCGGCGATCGGTGATGGTGACCGGACCGCCGGCCTCGATCTGCGCCTGGAAGATGGTGGCGACCGAGCCATTGGAGCCGAAGACGTTGCCGAACCGCACGGCGATGAACTTGGTGCCGGAGCGACGACCGCTGGGCCCGGTGGCGTGCGTTTCGTGCAGCGAAGAGACGATCTGCTCGGCGGCGCGTTTCGTCATACCGAGCACCGAGGTCGGATCGACCGCCTTATCGCTGGAAATCAACAGGAACTGCGGCACCCCGCATTTGGCGGCAACCTCGGCGCAGACGAGGGTGCCCAAAATGTTGGTCTGGATCGCCGATTCCCAGTTTTCCTCGAGCAGCGGCACATGTTTGAGCGCGGCGGCGTGGAAGATGATGTCGGGCTTGAAATCGCTGACGACGCGGGTGATCTGGCGCCGGTCTGTGACATCGACGATGCGGCTCTTGAGCCGGACAAGGTCCTTTTCGTCAACCTGCTGGTCGAGCTGGAAAATACCGAACTCCGAGATATCGGCGACCAGAACCGCCTCGGCGCCAAGTTCCAGTGACCGCTTGACCAGGATGCGACCGATTGAGCCGGCGCCGCCGGTGACCAGGACGCGCTTGCCACCGATAAAGCCGCCGATCCGCTCCATATCGGAAGCAACTGTGGAGCGGCGCAGGATGGTTTCCATCTCGACAGCGTCGAGTACCAGCTTTCCGCCCTGGCCGAGCTCCGAAACGCCGGAGAACTGGACGACGGCGATACCGCTGTGACGGGCGACACGGACCAGTTCCGAATATTCCTCGATCTCGCGTTCGGTGCCATTGCCGAAAATCAGCATGTCGAGGCTTTTTGTGCCTCTTGCATATTCTTCGAGGACCTCGACCAGGCGGGGCCGCACGGCCACCACCGGAACGCCCTGGATCTGCGTGCCCAACGGCGCGCCGTTCTCGATGGCCATGATTCCGGCGATGGAATATTCGGCCGGCTCGGCCGTGCGTGTGAAGCGGATGATGACGTCTGCTTCGCCAAGCCTGCCGACGAACAGCGCTTGTTTGATCGCCGCATTGTTTGCGTTGCGGCTCAGGATTCGCCAGCTCGCCCCGTCGCGCAGGAACCGGTAATAGAGCCGAGGCGCCGATATGATGGTGAAGGAGACGAGGAAAAAGACGATGAACTGGCGCTCGTTGAGGCCGGTCACCGGCTGAAACGATCGAACCGCTAGCGAGACGACATAGAGCGTGACGGTCAGGATGGCGCAGCTCTTCAGGATGTTGAAGAAGTCCGGCGTGGAGGCGAAACGCCACACGGTGTTGTAGAGGCCGCAATAGCGAAACAGCATATGGCTGAGAAAAACAATACTTGCCCAGCACGCCAGGCCGGCCGTGGAGAGCGCGTCGAATGAAAGTCTCGACTGCGAAAGCCCCAGACTCAGCGCCACCGCGACCAGGACCATGACCAGATCCTGGATCATTATAATGGCGCGCCGCATCTTCGGCCGAAGTCCGGACACGACCTCTACATAGGATGTCATTGGGTAGTACTGAACTCCAGGCGCAAGGACATGGACACTAACGTGGTGCAAGAGCGACGGAAACCCGTCACCGATCACCTGTTTAGAGTGCCAATCCCCAGCCCCGCCGCTTTGTATCGCATAGCGTGGAGTTGTAGTGATCGCCAGATATTTTTTTCATGGACTGTTAGTTAAGGCATTCAGCGGTCAATCGGCTAATATTTTCGCGAGATTCTCGCAAAAAAGTCGAGCGAGTCCGGAACTAGCCAAGCCATGATGGAACGTGCTCGATCGTGCTGATGGAGCGGCGAGATCAGGAATTCGGAATTCGTCGAAGTGAAAGGAAACATAGCTGTCTTTAGGTCCCGGTCGAGCGCTTTGTTCCCACAAAGGGCAACTGCATCGTCAAACAGGCCGAAGGAGACACAAGACCACCTCTTGCGCCGATTTCAGCCAATCCGGCGCATTCCATCCAAAAGTCGTTGCGAATTTCGCGCTCGCCAGCCGCGAATTGGCCGGGCGCCGTGCTTTGGTCGGACAATCGCTGGTCGCGATGTCGCGCACCCGCGCTGTGGGCCTGCCATACCGTGCGCTTGTGTCGAGTATATGCCGGGCAAAGCCGCTCCAGTTGGTCTCGCCGGTACCGGCGAGATGATAGATGCCGTAGCCGTCAACGTCACCGCGCAGCATTGACGCCGCATGCAGGATCGCGTCGGCAATATCAAGTGCGGATGTCGGATTTCCCCATTGGTCGGCGACCACGGCGATCTCGTCGCGGTCGCCGGCCAGCCGCAGCATGGTTTTCACGAAATTCTTGCCGAACGGGCTGTAGACCCAGGCGGTGCGCAGGATCAGATGGCGCGGATTGACGGCGGCCACGGCCAGCTCGCCGGCAAGCTTGGAGGCACCGTAGACGCCGAGCGGTGCGGTGGCGTCGGTCTCGACATAGGCGCCGTCCTTGGTGCCATCGAAGACATAGTCGGTCGACAGATGGATTACGGGCACGCCGAGCTTCGCGGCCGCCTCGGCGACCTTGCCGGCGCCGACGGCGTTCACAGCGAAGGCAAGATCGGGCTCGTCCTCGGCCTGGTCGACCGCGGTGTAGGCGGCAGCCAACACCACGATATCCGGCCGCGCTGCCGCGAGTGCGTCGAACACCGTATCGGGCCGCGCCAGATCGAGCACTGGGCGACCGAGGGTGACGACCTCGATGCCATCGCGCCTCTGCCCGGCCTCCAGCAGGCTGGCAGCGACCTGACCGTCGCGTCCAGTGACAACCAGCCTCACGCCGCGCCCTTCCTGCCTTCAACCTGGCCGCGCGACCGGACTTGCCCCAGCCGCTCGCCGGCGTAGCGCTGCTCGCGGATCGGTCCCCACCACCATTTGTTGTCGAGGAACCAGTCGACGGTCCTTGCAAGGCCGCTGTCGAAACTCTCCGCCGGCGCCCAACCGAGATCCCGGCCGATCTTGAAGGCATCGATTGCATAGCGGCGGTCGTGGCCGGGCCGATCGGTCACGAAGCTGATCAAATCGCGGTAGCTCCTGCCGCCGCTGCGCGGACGCCTGATGTCGAGCAGGCCGCAGATCGTCTCGACGACGCCAAGGTTGGTACGCTCGGAATTGCCGCCGACATTATAACTTTCGCCGGGCTGGCCCTTTGTGGCGACCAGTTCCAGAGCACGGGCGTGATCCTCGACGAACAGCCAGTCGCGCACATTGGCGCCAGCGCCGTAGACCGGCAGCGGCTTTTCGTCGAGCGCGTTGAGGATGACCAGCGGGATCAGCTTTTCGGGGAAGTGATAAGGCCCGTAATTGTTCGAACAGTTGGAGAGCACGACCGGCAGGCCGTACGTCTCGTGCCAGGCCCGCACCAGATGGTCGGATGCGGCCTTGGAGGCGGAATAGGGCGAGGATGGCGCGTAAGGCGTCTCCTCCACGAACATGCCGCCATCGAAGGGCAGATCGCCGAACACCTCGTCGGTCGAGACATGGTGGAAGCGGAAGCGCGCCTTCCTGTCCTCGTCAAGGCCGCGCCAATATTCGAGCGCCGAATTCAGCACCCGGTAGGTGCCGACGATGTTGGTCTCGATGAAGGCGCCGGGTCCGTCGATCGAGCGGTCGACATGGCTTTCGGCGGCGAGGTTCATGACGACGTCGATCTCGTCGCGGTGGAGGATGTCGAGAACCGCCCGCTCGTCACAGATGTCGGCCTGCGCAAATTTGTAGTTGTGTGCATTCTCGATGGTGCGCAGCGAGGCCAGATTGCCGGCATAGGTGAGCTTGTCGAGATTGGTCACATGGTAGGCCGGATTGGCGCACAAATGCCGGCACACGGCCGAGCCGATGAAGCCGGCACCGCCTGTCACCAGAAAATTCATGGCGCTCTCCTCACATCGTCGCGCGTCATGCGAACACCTCGGCCTCAGCAAGCGCCGACGCCTTGAGGTCCTTGGCCGAGAGCTCGAAGGCGCCGGCCGGCGACGGCCAATCGATGCCGATATCAGAATCGTCGAAACGGATCGAGCGATCATGCGCCGGCGAATAGGTGTCGGTGACCTTATACAGAACCTCGGTGTCCGGCACGAGCGTGACGAAACCGTGCGCGAAACCCTTCGGCACCAGGATCTGGTTGCCTCTCTCGGCCGATATTTCGAGCGCGACCCATTTTCCGAAGGTTTTCGAGCTGCGGCGGATGTCGACCGCCACGTCGAGAATCTTGCCTCGGATCACACGCAGCAACTTGTCCTGCGCGCGTGGAGGCAGTTGATAGTGAAGCCCCCGCACGACACCTGCGGCAGCCGAATAGGAATGATTGTCCTGGACGAAACGCAGATCGATGCCGGCCTCGGCAAAGGCCTCGGCATTCCAGGTTTCGATGAAATAACCGCGCGCATCGCCGTGCCGCTTCGGCACGATTTCCAGCACGCCGTCCAAACCGAGCTGCCTGACTTCCAGCACTCTATGTCTCCGTCAGCTCGGCGACACGCCGGCGCAGATAGGCGGCGTATTCGTTCTTGCCCAGGCGCGTGGCGCGCTCAAGCACCTTGTCGGCGGTCAGCCAGCCCTGCTCGAAAGCGATTTCTTCAGGACAGGCGATCTTGATCCCCTGGCGGTGCTCGATCGTGCGCACGAAGGAAGAGGCTTCATGCAGGCTGTCATGCGTGCCGGTGTCGAGCCAGGCATAGCCGCGGCCGAGCTGATGCACGTGCAATTTCCCGCGCTCGAGATAGACGTTGTTGACCGCCGTGATCTCGAGTTCGCCACGCGCCGAGGGCTTGATCGTCGACGCGATGTCGACGACCTCATTGTCGTAGAAATAGAGGCCGGTGACCGCCCAGTTGGACTTCGGCTCCCGCGGCTTCTCCTCGATCGTCAAAGCCGTGCCGCTGAGCTTGTCGAACGACACCACGCCGTAGCGCTGCGGGTCCTCGACATGGTAGGCGAACACCGACGCGCCGCTTTGGCGCTGCGCAGCAGTGCGGCAGAGCTGCGACAGGCCCTCGCCGAAATAGATGTTGTCGCCGAGAATCATCGACACATTATCCTTGCCGATGAAGTCGCGGCCGATGATGAAGGCCTCGGCAAGCCCGTTGGGCTGCGCCTGCTCGGCATAGGAGAATTCGACCCCGAATTCCGAACCGTCGCCCAGCAACTCCCGAAACACCGGCAAGTCGCGAGGTGTCGAAATGATCAAAATCTGGCGGATACCGGCGAGCATCAAGACGCTCAGCGGATAAAAAATCATCGGCTTGTCGTATATTGGCAGGACTTGCTTAGAAATCGCTAGTGTAAGCGGATACAGGCGCGCGCCGCTACCTCCTGCAAGGATGATTCCTTTCAACAAGCTCTCCTCGAATTGCCCAGGCCCCCAGCTTGACGCCCGTTGCTCGTGGCTAGGTTTCATGCAATGGCTTGTCAATCTCGGTCCTGAATTGGTGATCACCTGACAGCTGGGACAGAATTAGCTCGAATTTCTTACGAAGAACTCGCTGTGGCAACCCCGCTGAGAACGCCCAGCGCCACGACGTCAAGCGGTCTTTTTCATTTCCCGGGGGCAGGCGGTTCCATTTCGCCGCCCCACCGGGAATGTGCTTGTGGTCTGGGGAACAGAAAAGGGTCACGAGCGAATTTGCGGTTGACAGCATAGCCTACTGCAATATTACGAGCCTGACTTTCAACCAGCAAAAGTAGAATAATGAAATTTGGGTCAAGCGGTATTCGAGGTCTGGCTTCGGAATTGGCTGGAAGACCCAGCGGACTTTATACCGAGGCCTTCGCTTGGCGCTTGGTTTCCAGCGGAGTCCAGTCGAATAGCCTCGTCTTCGTCGGCCGCGATTTACGCGACAGCAGTCCGGCCATTGCCGACAACTGCATGGCGGCATTGGCCGGAAGTGGGTTTCAGCCGATTGATTGCGGTGCCATCCCGACGCCTGCTCTTGCCCTCTATGCTCAAAAACACGATGCACCGGCTCTCATGGTAACCGGTTCTCATATCCCCGCTGATCGCAATGGCATCAAGTTCTATGGCCCGCACGGTGAAATCGACAAGGCGGACGAAGCCGCGATGACGCGCTACGTGACCGAAAAGTCAGATGCATACTGCTTGCCACCTCGTCCTGAAACGGTTTGGCCAACACGTCATGACGAGGCTATCGCGACCTATCGAGAGCGCGCCAATGATGTACTCGAGCCGGGCTCCCTTTCCGGGATGAGACTCGGGGTCTATCAACACAGCTCAGTCGCGGCGGAACTGTTGGTACAGGTTCTTGAATCGTTCGGCGCTAGTGTGGTTCCCGTCGGGAAAACTGAAAATTTCGTCCCCATTGATACGGAGGCCGTTGACATAGCTACAATGGCAAAATTCAAGGGTTGGGTTCGAGAATTCAATCTCGACGCCATAGTGTCGACCGATGCGGACGCCGATCGGCCACTTGCCGTAGACGAGAACGGCGATCTGTTTCGCGGCGACCTGATTGGCCTCGCTACGGCCTTGTTCTTGAAGGCAGACACAGTCGTGACGCCCGTGACCTCCAACTCAGGCATTTCGAAAACCTTCGGTTTTGAGGTCCTGAGGACAAAGGTTGGGTCTCCATTTGTCATCGAAGCCATGGAAGCGACAAACGGTGCCGGCGGCATCATTGTTGGCTTTGAGGCCAATGGCGGTGTTCTTTTGAGGTCGGATTGCAAGCTGACCGGGAAGACATTGACCGCACTGCCAACACGGGACTCGCTGCTTCCGATCTTGGCTGTCCTCGGAACGATGGCATCGACAAGAAAAAAGCTGTCGCACTTGTGCGGGCTTTGGAGCCTTCCGGTGTGCGCAAGCGAGCGCCTTCAGAACTTTCCCCTGGAAAGTTCGCGCCGATTGATGGATCACCTCGCAACCTGGGGTGCGCTACAGCAATTTCTGTCCCCATTCGGGACTGTGGCCGAGGTCGACGAAACCGACGGACTTAGAGCGCGAACGCTCATAGGCGAAATCATACATCTGCGTCCGTCCGGCAATGCCCCGGAGTTGCGCTGCTACGCGGAGGCGGCGAATTACGACAGGGCGACAGCCATCGTGGAGCTGACGCTGAAGAGGGCGCAGGCATTCGCGTCCACAGACGAAATAGAGGTTATTTGATGAAAGTGGTTCCGGTCATCATCAGCGGTGGCGCTGGTTCGCGGCTATGGCCGGCCTCGAGGCAATCACACCCTAAGCCTTTCCTGAGGGTGGCGGATGGACATTCACTCATCCAGCATACCGCGCTGCGCGCAGCTTCAGTACAGGACGTCGTGGAGCTCGTTACCGTGACGTCCAGGGATCATTTTTTTCTTACGAAAGACGACTTCGACGAACTGGATACTATCGCTCTGCCGCGTACTTTTCTGCTTGAGCCAGAGGGCCGGGATACGGCCGCCGCGGTGGCTGCGGCAACCATCCATGCCAAGGCAACACAGGGTCTCGATGCGATTCTGTGCATATTTCCGGCGGATCATATGATTGGCGATCAGCCGGCATTTCTGAGCGCCATGAGCCGAGCCATCGAACATGCGCAGCAGGGACGTATCGCAACCCTGGGTATAGGCCCGGACAGGCCGGACACCGCATTCGGCTACATCGAGGCCGACGGCGAAAAGGTCGTCCGTTTTGTTGAGAAACCGGACATCGAGGCGGCCAAATCCTATGTGGCGTCCAAGCGTTTCTTCTGGAACGCCGGCATCTTCTGCTTCAAAGCGCAGGTCATGCTCGACGAGATGGCTTCGCATTGCCCCGCAGTGATCGACGCCGTTCTCGATAGCTACGAAAACGGTAGCTTCAGCCGCGGCGAAGGCTTTACCAATATCGAACTCTCATTCGAGCATTTCGCCTTGGCCCCGCGTATCTCCCTCGACCGTGCGGTGATGGAAAAAACGCTTAATCTTGCTGTCATCCCCTGCGAAATGGGATGGAATGACATTGGATCATGGAACGCAATGGCCGAACTGGTCGCCCCTGACGGCAGCGGTAACAGGATTCGGGGCGATGTTCACATGGTGGACACCGTGGGCAGCTACATAAGCTCGGATAAGCGAGTGATTGGCACGGTCGGCATCAGCGGCCTGGTGATCGTCGATTCCCCGGACGCATTGCTTGTCGCATCCCGTGACCGCGTCCAGGACGTCAAGAAGCTCTTCGAGGTGCTCAAGGCTTCGGGACATGAGGCGCATTTGCTTCACAACACGGTGCACCGACCCTGGGGCACCTACACGATTCTGGAGGAGGGTGAGCGTTTCAAGATCAAGCGTATCGAGGTGAAGCCGGGCGGGCGCCTGAGTCTGCAGATGCACTACCACCGCTCCGAGCATTGGGTCGTGGTCAGCGGCACTGCGAAAATAGTCAACGGTGACCAAGAATTGTTGCTGACGACCAATCAATCCACCTATATCCCTTGCGGCCACAAACATCGCCTCGAGAATCCTGGCACCATCGGCTTGGTGATGATCGAGGTCCAGAGCGGCGAGTATCTCGGCGAGGACGATATCGTGCGCTTCGACGACGCATATGGTCGTACCTGACAATCCATTTCATTTGGCCCTTCATTTGGCTCGCAGGCGGGGCGGGCAATCATCGGAAACGGGCTGGGGAAAAAGACACATCGAGAGCATTGATGACCAAAACAGCTTTGATAACCGGCATTACCGGGCAGGACGGCGCCTATCTGGCGGAACTCCTGCTCGAAAAAGGCTACGAGGTCCACGGACTGGCGCGGCGATCGAGCACGGCCGACGTCAACACGACGCGCCTGAAATGGCTTGGCATCGAGAAGGACGTCCGGATCGTCGACGGTAACCTGACGGATCTGTCCGGCCTGGCGCGGACCATGCGCGACATCAGGCCGGACGAAGTCTACAATCTTGCCGCCCAATCCTTCGTCAAATCCTCGTGGCAGCAGCCGATCCTGACCGGCAACGTCACCGGAATAGGTGTGACCAATGTGCTGGAGGCGCTTCGCCTCGAGATGCCCGGGGCGCGTTTCTATCAGGCTTCGTCGTCGGAGATGTATGGTCTCATCCAGGAACCCATGCAGTCGGAAACCACCCCCTTCCACCCGCGTTCCCCTTATGCCGTAGCGAAGCTCTATGGCCACTGGATAACGATCAATTACCGCGAGAGTTTTGGCCTGCATGCCTCAAGCGGCATCCTGTTCAATCACGAATCACCGCTTCGCGGCATTGAGTTCGTAACCCGCAAGGTTACGGATGCGGTTGCGCGAATCAAGAAGGGCCTGTCCAGCGAGTTGCGGCTCGGCAATATCGATGCCAAGCGCGACTGGGGTCACTCGAAGGACTATGTCCGCGCCATGTGGCTGATGGTGCAGCAGGACCAGCCGGACGATTATGTCGTCGCCACCGGCAGGACGACGACCGTGCGCGACATGTGCCGCATTGCCTTCGAGCATGTGCGGCTCAAGGTCGATGACCATCTGGTCATCGACCCGGACTTGTTCAGGCCCGCCGAGGTCGAAACTCTGCTTGGAAATCCGGCAAAGGCAAAGCAGAAGCTAGGCTGGGAAGCGACGATCACGCTGGAAGAAATGATCCGTGAAATGGTAGACGCCGATCTCGAACGCCACACCAACCCGTCGAGACGCTGAGTTGAGCAGAGAGCTTTTTTGCCATTATGGTCGATAGGTTGATTCATCGCATCCTGATAACCGGGGCAAGTGGATTTGTCGGCCGAGCACTGGTAGGGTTGCTGCAGCGGGAAGTTGCCGGCTGCAAGGTGTTCGCGCTTGGTCAAGGCGAAGGACAGCGAAACGCGGTCGACTTGTTGGACCGGGGTGCCGTCGACGGTGTTGTTTGCGAGATACAGCCCACCGTGCTTTTCCATTTGGCGGCGGTGGCAGCGCCTTCCGATGCACGCAATGCGCCGCGACATGCCTGGGACGTCAATGTAACGGGAACGATGAACCTCGCCGAATCTGTCATGCGCCACGCGCCGAAGGCACGGTTCGTTTATGTCGGCAGTTCGGAAGCCTATGGCGCTTCGTTCCTGAGCGCGAACGGTCCGGTGACGGAAAGCGCGCCACTCCGGCCGATGACCGTCTATGGCGCCACCAAAGCTGCGGCAGACCTGATGATCGGGCAGATGGCTTATGACGGTCTGCGCGCCATTCGCTTTCGCCCCTTCAACCACACCGGCCCTGGCCAGTCCGACAGCTACGTGGTCTCCGATTTCGCACGCCAGGTCGCCGAGATCGCATCGGACAAAAGAGAACCAGTCATTCACGTGGGAAATCTGGAAGCGGAGCGCGATTTCCTCGATGTTCGCGATGTCGTTCGTGCCTATGTGAACTCCGCGATACTGGATCTGGATGCCGGACCGGGCCATGTTTACAATATCGCGTCCGGACACCCCCGCAAAATCCGGGATATCCTTGACGCGCTTGTCGCGCAGTCAGGCATCGACATCGAAGTGCGTGCCGCCCCAGAAAAACTCCGCCCGAACGACATTCCCGTAGCGTCAGGTGACGCGTCAAAGGCACGCGCCGAGTTGAATTGGCAGCCTCTGGTGCCATTCGAGCAGACAATGGCCGACGTTTTCGGATATTGGCACCAGCTATGTAACGCCCGCTGACACTGCAGCGCGCAAGAGGTTGATCAAATGTTCCGAAGCCTGTGGCAATATCGCCATTTCATCGTCTCCTCCATCAGAGGTGATCTGAAGGGCCGTTTCGTACGATCCCGTCTGGGCGGCCTTTGGTTCATCCTTCACCCACTCGCGCAGGCCGCGATCTTCTCGATCGTGCTTTCAGAACTCTTCAAGGCACGGCTTCCAGACACGGACAGCCCCGCGGCCTATCCGATCTATCTTCTGTCCGGCTTGGCCGCATGGACGCTGTTTAGCGAGATACTCACGCGCAGCATGACCGTCTTTATCGAGCAAGCACCGGTGATGAAGAAGATTGCCTTTCCGCGGCTATGCCTGCCCATAATTGTCGGTGGCACGGCGCTGATCAATCACCTGCTGCTATTGCTCGCTCTTTTCATTATCTTCATCTTCCTCGGACACCTGCCAGGCCGCGCGTTGGTCCTGTTACCGCTTGGAATCGTCCTGATTGCGGCCATCGGTTTTGGCCTTGGCGTCATCCTGGGCGTGATGAACGTATTCATCCGGGACATCGCGCAGGTCATGACAATCGTGCTGAACCTCTGGTACTGGCTGACACCGGTTGTCTATCCAGCAAATGTCCTCTCGGAAAAGTACAAACTTGTGCTCAGTCTAAACCCGATCACACCGTTGGTGGCGATCTATCAGGATGCACTACTATTCAACCGTTGGCCAAACCCGGAAAGCCTGATCATGCCGGCGATTCTAGGAATCATTAGCATGAGCTTTGCCATCGTGTTCTTTCGCCGAGCAAGCCCTGAACTCATCGACGTGTTGTAACCATGACCGTGCTAGCCGTAAGTCATTTGTCAAAACGCTATGCAAACTATGAAAGCAACCTCAAAAGGTTTGCCGGCTGGTTTGGTGCGCCTATCACACCCACCGAGGAATTCTGGCCGGTCAAGGACATTTCATTTTCCATCTCGGCCGGAGAGGCGCTAGGGCTGATCGGCCAGAATGGCGCCGGCAAGAGTACGCTCTTGAAGCTGATTACTGGCACGGTGCGGCCGACCGAAGGCACGACGCATGTGGGCGGCCGCATAAGCGCTATCCTGGAACTGGGGCTCGGCTTCAATCCAGAGTTCACCGGCCGGCAAAACGCCTTTCACGCCGGCGGGCTGATGGGCCTTTCACAAGCACGGCTGGCTGAACTCATGCCGCACATCGAGGATTTTGCCGAGATCGGAGAGTTCTTCGATCAGCCATTGCGAACTTATTCGAGCGGCATGCAGGCGCGCCTGGCCTTCGCTCTTGCCACCGCCGAACGGCCGGAGGTGCTGATCGTCGACGAAGTGCTTTCGGTTGGAGACAGTTATTTCCAGCACAAGAGCTTCGACCGGATACGCGGTTTCAGGGCCGCTGGCACGTCGATTATTCTTGTTACCCACAGCTTGGGCGACGTCAGAGCGCTCTGCGACAGGGTGATCCTGTTGGACAAGGGGCAAGTACTGAAGGACGGGCAGCCTGACGAGGTCGTCGACTACTACAACGCCTTAATCGCAACAAAGGAGAACAAGACGCTGACTGTCGAGCAGCGGCGAGAAAAGGGCGGGTGGACGTTCACTAGGTCAGGGACGTTTCAGGTAAAAGCATCGTCGCTGGACCTTCTCGATGCGGAGAGCCGCGAGCCGGTGAAGATCGCCAGCGTAGGCCAGCTTCTAGTGTTGAGACTGGTAGCAAAAGCAGAGGCGGATGTTTCTCGACTAGTGCTCGGTCTTATGCTGCGTGACCGCACCGGTCACGTCGTCTGGGGTACCAACACCTGGCACACGAAACAGGCAGTCGAGAATGTCAAGGCAGGCGATGAGATTGAATTTCAGCTGCCCTTCACCTGTACTCTTGGCCAAGGTTCTTATTCCTTCTCGCCATCGCTCACCAGTTCAGACACCCATTTGGAGAACAACTACGAATGGCAGGACAATGCACTGGTGTTCGATGTGATCAATACGAGCCAATCGTTCTTCATCGGAACGTCAGCGCTTGACGCGCAATTCGTCATCCGAGGGGCGGCCACGTGAACGGACTTGAACGAGCAATCATGACAAGCAGTTGTATGGACTGCGCCGGTATCACGAAAGTTCAGGAGGCAGGGCGCATTCTGGATATGCCAAACGGCCCAGTTCAGATCATGCACAACGGCTTGCGAGTAAAGGCGGGTGGATATCATGGTGACTGGATGGCGCAGGTTATCCGTTCACTTCGGGGGCATCATGAACCGCAGGAAGAGCTCGTCTTCCATCATATTTTACGCTACGTGCGCCACAATTCACTGATCGTCGAGCTTGGCTCCTTTTGGTGCTACTATACTCTTTGGTATCTGCAAGAAATTGCCAATTCGACTGCGATCTGCCTCGAACCTGATCCGAACAATCTTCAATTGGGTCATGACAATGCGGGCCTAAATCGCTTGGAGAGTCGCATCGATTTTCATCTGGGCTGTGTCGGCGGCGAGAGCCTCGAAAGTCTTGAGCTGCGTTGTGAATCGGATGGGCAGATTCGCGCGGTGCCATGCTTCGATATGGAAGCGGTGTCCAAATTGGCGAATGGGCGAATCATCGAAATGCTGCATATGGACGTACAAGGGGCCGAACTGCCTTTCATTCGCTCTATGTCGGCAGCAGTAGGACGCGAGCAGTTGCGATTTGTGATTGTATCGACTCACCATAGCAGCATTTCCGGTTCGCAAACCACTCATGCCGATTGCAGGCAAGCATTGCTGGATTTGGGAGCCATCATCCTGGCCGAGCATGACGTGCAGCAGTCATACAGCGGTGACGGACTGATTGCTGCGAGCTTCTTTTCAGAGGATCGCCGCATCGAGCTTCCGCATGTGTCGCTGAACAATGCCCATCTTTCGCTGTTTCCTGAGCTCTGATGATATTCACCTCATACGCGCAGAATTTCGAAGACGTGATCTTGTGGCGCGCCCTCAAGTCCATTGAGCGCGGATTTTACATCGATATTGGCGCTCAGGATCCAGTGGTGGATTCCGTCAGTCTCTCGTTTTACGAGCAAGGTTGGCGCGGGATACACATAGAACCTACGGCCGCATACGCCGCCAAGATACGCGATGCGCGACCGGACGAGGAGGTGATCGAGGCAGCAATCGGTACGGACACAGGTTTCCTGACTCTCCATGAATTTCCGGGCACGGGCCTTAGCACCGGGGATCCTGTCGTTGCCAAGCGGCATATCGAAGCTGGATACGAAATGAAGGAGCAATTGGTTCCGCTCCTCAGCCTCCAGAACCTGTTGAACCGTCAGATCGGGAGGGAGGTTCACTGGCTCAAGATCGACGTCGAAGGCATGGAATCTGCCGTCGTTAAAAGCTGGGGGGCTTCCGCTGTGCGCCCCTGGATTGTGGTGATAGAAAGTACCTTGCCGATGTCGACGGCAAAGAGCCATGACGAATGGCACCCCCATCTCAAGCGGCTCGGATATGAATTCGTCTATTTCGACGGCCTGAACCGCTTTTATGTCAGTAAAGAGCATCCAGAACTGAAGGCCTCATTCGGGCCAGGCCCGAATATCTTCGACGAATTCGTTTTTCCTGCCTTTAGCCAATCCGGCCTACTTGTGCCGTTGAGGCAGCGCATGGAAGCCATGGAGGAGGAAAAGGCGGAGGTCGAAAATGGTTTGGATGCGGCGAATGCGGAAATCTGTTCGCTGAATGCGAGGCTTGCCGCTCTCCAGGTTGACTTACAGAACCTTGATATGGAGCGAAGGGCTGCTGAGGGGGCTGCCCGAGCGGGCTTACAGAAGCTCGATTTGGAGCGAAGGGCTGCTGAGGAGGCTTTTCGAGCGGACTTACAGAAGCTTGATGTGGAACGGAGGGCGGCCGGCGAGGCCATCCGCGCCGCATTAGCAAAGGCTCTCGAGTTCGACAGGCGCGCGCAGGAGATATACCAGAGTCGATCCTGGCGCCTAATGCGGCCCTATCGCGCTATAGGACACGCGGTAAAGAAAGGCGGGGCAGTCGGCTTGGCATCGCTGCCGAGACGAATTGCAGCCGGCGTCTTGTCCCGTTTCATTCGCCTTGTGCTCGCCCGGCCCTCTCTAAAATGGCGTATTATAGCTTTTCTGCGAAGGTATCCTGAAACCTTGCGCCATCTACAGGCATTTGCGCGATCCCGCGGTTTCATCGCTAGTCCTGCGGCGGTGCAGGATCCCGGCCCCATGGCGATGGCGGTTCCAGCATCTTACTCTCCCTCCGGCATTGCCGGTGTGTTTCTAAACGTCGCTCCCGAAGGGGTGAGCAAGCGAATTAGTTCGCGATCCAAACGGATACTAGAAATGCTCGAAACCCATCGGAAGGAGCGTCACTAGCATGCGCATCGTTATCGATATGCAGGGGGTGCAGGGGTCGAGTGCGAAGCGCGGCATAGGAAGATATACGCTAGCATTCGCGCAAGCTGTGCTCAAGAGTGACCGGGATCACGAAATCCTGATTGCGCTGAACGGTGCAGACACTGATCTCGTCTTGGATATCCGTTCGGCGTTCACTGGGATGTTGCCACAGGACAACATCAAGGTCTGGCATACCCCGAAGAAAGTCTCCGATCTATTTGACGGAGATCCGTGGCTGCGAAGATCGGCGGAAGTATTGCGCGAAGCGTTTCTGGCGAACCTACGGCCGGACGTCCTGCTCGTATCCAGCCTATTCGAGGGGCTCGACAGCAGCACCGTCACCAGCATCGGGCAGGTTACGACCCGCATTCCTACTGCCGTTATCCTTTTCGATCTGATTCCTTATCTCCATCGCTTTCCGTATCTGCAGAACCCCAGCATCGAGACCTGGTACGAAAGAAAGCTCGATCATCTCCGGCGAGCCGACGCATGGCTTGCGATTTCGGAGGCAACGCAACGCGATGCCATTAGATGGCTCTCTTTGCCGCCTGAGCGGGTCGTCAATATATCGAGTGCTGTGGATGATAACTTCAGGACCGTGGATCTCTCGGAGACTGATAGAGATCGTATCAATAAAAGGCACGGCCTGTTTCGACCCTTCGTGATGTATACGGGTGGAATTGACTACAGGAAGAATATCGAAGGGCTGATTCGAGCCTTTGCGAAACTCCCAACGGATATACGCAAGGCCCATCAACTGGCCATTGTCTGCAGTATTCAGGAGGATAGCAGGGCAACGCTATCTCATCTTGCCTCCAGTCTCGGGCTGGATAGCGATGAACTTGTGTTGACAGGCTACGTCCCAGAAGACGATCTCGTCCAGCTATACAACATGTGCTCCTTGTTTGTTTTTTCATCCACCTATGAAGGTTTCGGATTGCCCATATTGGAGGCGATGCGCTGCGGCGCGGCCGTGATTGGCGCCAACTCATCGAGCATCCCGGAGGTCATAGGCTGGAATGAGGCGATGTTCGACCCAACCTCCGACGACGCCATCTCGGCCAAAATGTCGGAGGCGCTTTCCGACACCAACTTTCGCTCGAAGCTCATTGAAAATGGCGCGCAACGCGCCAAGCTCTTCTCATGGGAGGTCACTGCGTCTCGCGCCTTGGATGCGATTGAGGAGCTGCATCGCTCGACTGCCAAGAGAGCGCCGGATCCCGGCCAAAAATCCAGACCTAAACTTGCCTACTTCTCTCCGCTTCCGCCGGAAAGGAGCGGCATTGCAGGCTTCAGCGTCGAGCTTCTTCCGGAACTGGCGCGACACTACGACATCGATGTGATCGTTGCGCAGAAAGGCGTGTCAGATATCTGGGTGCGGGCGAACGTTCCCGTCCGCAGCATCCAATGGTTCGAAAAAAACGCCTCCTCCTATAATCGGATTCTGTACCATTTCGGCAACTCGATGTTTCATGAGCATATGATCGGCTTGCTCGGAAGATTTCCTGGCGTCGTCGTGCTCCACGATTTTTTCCTGAGCGGCCTCCATTCGTACCGACAGGTCCATGAAGGGATGGCGAACGCGTGGGACCGGGAACTCTTCCATTCGCACGGATATCCCGCGATCTGGGAACGCCTGCGAACGAGTGTCGATACGATCCAGAAGTATCCTTGTAGTCAGAGGACCATCGAGGATGCCTCCGGGCTGATCATCCATTCAAACTATTCCGCGAAACTGGTCCGGGAGTATTACGGAGCTTCGTCCCAGATCAATATGCGGACCGTCCCGCTCGCCCGCGCCGCTGTGAAACTCCTGTCGAAACAGGCAGCTCGAAAAGAACTTGGCATCGACGAGGATGCATTCGTTGTCTGCAGCTTCGGCATACTAGCACCGACAAAGCTCAACCATCGCCTGATGGACGCCTTGTCGGCGTCCGCCCTGTCTAGGGACAAACAATGCAAGCTTGTGTTTGTCGGTAGCAATGGGTGGCCGGAATATGCCGCGCTCCTCGAAAAGAAAAAGAGCTGGTTCACTGGAATTACGGGGTGGGTAAGCGACGAGACATACAGGGTGTACCTCGCCGCCGCCGATGTCGCCGTCCAATTAAGGACAGATTCGCGCGGTGAAACTTCCGCCGCAGTTCTTGATTGCCTGAACGCGGGGTTGCCTACGATCATCAACGCGAATGGATCGATGGCTGAGATCGATCCAGAAGCGGTGATCCAGCTTGATGATGCTTTTACCGACGAGGCCCTCACCGATGCCCTAGACCGGCTACATGGGGATGCCGGCCTGCGAAGGACACTCGCAACACGAGCGCAGAATTATGCGGCCACGCGCCATTCGCCACGGCTCTGCGCGGACATGTATGCGGACTTCATCGAATCCGTCTATGGTGGGGTAACAGTGCAAGATGTGCTCGGCGCCGTGGCGGCGCTGCCGGAAGTGCCTCGCGCTGGCGAAGACCTCGTGACGTTTGCCGAATGCGTCGACAGGACTATTCCCCGTACAGCAAGGGTGCCTAATCTGCTGATCGATATCTCCGGGCTTGTTACCGGGAAGGATCATGCAAGGAAGCAAGAGTTGATAACGACCATCAACGAACTTCTTCTTGATCCGAGCCGAGATCGCCGCGCGGAAACGATCTCTTTCGATGCCGAAATCGGCCGATTTCGTTATGCACGCGATTTCACGTTCTCCATGCTGGGGTGCCCAATCGCACTCGGGGAAGATAGCGTCGTGGACGTTCGCAACGGGGACGTTTTCGTGAACGCGGACCCGTCGATATCCGGCGGCGATGCGCGCAGGGATGCGATCGTTCTGGAATGGAAAGCGCAAGGAGTAAGTGTAGGACATACAATTGCTGAATGGAGGAAACGGGCAGTTGCTAATCCCGCGGCGCCCCCCTTTGGGGCCGGCCTCATGGTGATACGAGCGTGACAGCCCGGAATATAGAACGTGGGGCCGAACTCAGCAAATTTCCTGCGATCGTGGTCGTAATCCACGGTTGCCTGAAGACACCAAGCGGCGTAGCGGACTCTGACGCTCAAATCTGTTGTGTGTCGTGCGGAATACTTCTCTCAGTCGTGTTTTTCTAAATGGTCGCAGCTAACTCACCACTCCCTACCATCGGAAAGTGTGGGAATGCCATGCAATAGCGGCCTTGAGCGAGCGTACCAAGCTTTGGTGGTGCGAGGGAGCGAACCACTCTCCAGCCTATTTGCGTCGCATGACGTCTATGTGACTGCCTCCGACCTTGCATCCGGCGAAGCGTCAAAGGGATGGTCTGACACTGGTCAGCACGCCGCCGCGCTTGACGCACTGTACAAGCCTGAAATACTTGGCCGCGCCAAGTTCGATGACCATGTGTCTTTCATGTCAGTGGACATGACGGTTGCCCCACATCCAAACGAGGCGTTCGACTTCTGCTGGTCGGTCTGCTCGCTGGAACATCTAGGTTCACTGAAGGCCGGAATGGACTTTGTAATGGAATCCAAGGGTAAACTGAAAGGGCGGCATCGGCGTTCATACGACCGAATTCAATCTGACAGCAAATGACGGCACCATCGCGGATGGTTGGTGCGTTCTCTATAGCGAGCGCGACCTGTTGGATTTGGGGCGCCACTTGCGCAGAATGGATGCCGCTCGGCCACGGTCGATCTGGACGGTTGGCACCCATGAGCATGATATCAAAGCCGATCTGCAACCATATCATCAGAATGGACTGCAGCATCTGAAGCTTCGTTTCGAAGGCTATGTGACGACGAGCGTTCTTCTGATCGTGCAGAACTAGCCAGCAACAGTAATACGAGCCCGATTTGAAAACTTCCGCCTGTTGGCAAGCTTGCATCAAAACATCAAGGCCAGCACCCGCCAGTTGGATGGGGGTTTCACGAACCTGCCACTACGACAGGCGGGCGACTTCTTCCGAGTCAGCGGGTAGTGTGTTGAGAGTTCTGCAAATTCGCTGAGAGAGGGCGGTCATGGCAGGCTGGTGATGTTCAACGTCACCGATTCCCTGGAAGGAACGCCACCATGACCAAGACAGAAGGTAAATCGACCAGCGCTGCCGTCAAAGACATTCTGCTTTCGAACCCGGAGGGGCTGCACGAAGTGATCCGTGCGGTAATGCAGGAGGTTCTCGAGGCCGAGATGGAGGAGGCGCTGGGTGCTTCGAAGGGCGAACGCACGCCTGAGCGCCTTGGGTATCGCTCGGGTTACTACGGCCGCACCCTGGTCACCCGGGTGGGCAAGCTTGAGCTGCGGGTTCCACAGGACCGGGCGGGTCACTTCTCCACCGAGCTGTTCGAGCGCTACCAGCGTTCCGAGCGGGCCTTGGTTGCGACGCTTGCGGAGATGTATGTGCAGGGCGTGTCGACCCGCAAGGTCAAGGCGATCACGGAAGAGCTGTGCGGTCATGCGTTCTCGGCTTCGTCGATCTCGGCCATCAACAAGCGCTTGGACGAGAGCCTGAAGGCGTTTGCCGAACGACCGCTTCAGGAGCCATTCCCCTACCTCATTCTCGATGCCCGCTACGAGAAAGTGCGCGAAGCCGGCATCGTGATGAGCCAGGCGGTGCTGATCGCGGTCGGCATCGACTGGGACGGGCGCCGGCAGATCCTGGCCGTGGAGATGGCCAATCGCGAGAGCCGCTCGGCCTGGAAGGACTTCCTCGTCGGCTTGAAACGACGCGGTCTCAAGGGCGTCGAACTGGCCGTGTCCGACGACCATGCCGGCCTGGTCGCGGCGATCGGCGAGGTGATCCCAGAAGCAGCATGGCAGCGCTGCTACGTCCACTTCCTCAGGAACGCGCTCGATCACCTGCCCAGGAAGCACGGCGACGACTGCCTGCAGGAACTGCGCTGGCTCTACGACCGGCGCGATCTCGCCGAGGCCAAGGCCGATCTCGCCGCGTGGCTGTCCAAATGGTCCGCCCGCTACCCGCGGCTGACCACCTGGGCGGAAGAAGCCATAGAACAGACGCTGACTTTCTTCCGGCTGCCGCGTCAGCATCACAAGCACCTCAAGTCCACCAACATGCTTGAACGGCTCAACGAGGAAATCCGCCGGCGCACCTATGTCGTGCGCATCTTCCCGAACGCCGAAAGCTGCCTGCGCCTGGTCAGGGCGCTGGCCGTCGAAACCAACGAAAACTGGATGGAGGCCAACCGCTATATCAACATGGATGATCTGCGCGAGCACAAGAAGCTCGCTCTACGCCAAGCCGCATGACCAGTTTCATGATCGCCCCATTTTGCAGAACTTGACGCACACAACCAGTCAGCGGTACGCATGGTAGGTTACCTGCTATGCTGTGATCCTGCCCCCCCTGATTCCACCGTACAAATGTCTGGAATCCTTCGTCTGGTTCACTTCCGGGAGCCCCCTTGAAAATCGGCATCGACGGCAGGAACCTCGGATCGGCCACGGATGGAATCGGCAGGTTTGTCCACAAGTCGATCGAGGCCTTGTCGGCGCTCGGTGCCGAGGTATCTGTCTATGCTCCGGCCCAGATCAACGCCAACTACGAGTTGCCGCCCGGCGTCGTCTTGCGCACTGCCAGCTTCAAAGCCCTGCCCGGGCGCGTGCTGTGGGGGCAAGCCATCCTGCCCTCATGGGCCGCGCGCGGCCGGCTGGATGTCTTCTGGGGGCCGGCTCACCGGTTGCCCCTTCGACTGGATGAGCGGATCGCTCGGGTGGTCACCATTCATGATCTTGTCTGGGTGCACGCGCCGGAAACCATGCGCGTCCAAACCCGGATGGGCGACCGCATCATGATGAAGCCGGCATTGAAGAGCGCCGATGTCGTGGTTACGGATTCGGCGGCTATGGCCACTGACTTGGTGGCCGAGTTTCCCTGGCTGAAATCGCCGATCAGGACCGCCCCCCCAGGTACGACCGCCCTGCCCGCTCCATCTGGCCTTTCAAGCCTAGAGCCTCTCGGCATCACCAGCCCCTACGCGCTGTTCGTCGGCACGCTGGAACCCAGAAAGAACCTGCGCAATTTGATAAACGCGTACGGTTTGTTGCCGGCAAGCACGCGGCTGCACTGCGATCTGGTCATCGTCGGCGGCAGCGGCTGGAAGCAGACCAGCCTGGCCGACGAGGTGCGGCTTGCCGGGCTCGAGAAAAATGTCATCTTCACCGGCTTTGTCGACGACGCAACGCTTGCCACGCTCTATTCAAACTGCCTTTTTCTGGCGATGCCGTCGCTCTATGAAGGTTTTGGCTTTCCGATCGTCGAGGCGCAGTCTTTCGGCAAGCCGGTGCTGACCTCGAACACATCGTCGATGCCGGAAGTCGCTGGCGACAGTGCAATTCTTGTCGACCCCAACGATCCCGAGGCAATGGCCAGCGCGTTCGGCCGGCTTTGCGTCGACGCGCAATTTCGGCAAAAAATCGCGGCAGGCGCGCGCCGGAATGCGGAGCGCTTCACCTGGGAAAATCACGGCAAGGGCATGCTTGGCATTTTTGAGCAGGCCATCGGGCAGAGACGAAAGACCTTCGCTTGAAAGTCCTGCACTTCTTCAAGACCTACTGGCCGGATACATTTGGCGGCATAGAGCGGACGATCCATGCCATCGCGCAAAGCACTGCAAGGCACGGCATCGAAACGGAAGTGCTGTCGCTGAGCCGCAATCCGCGCGAGGCCACGCAGCGCCTGGACGAACACATGGTCACAAAAGCCAGGCTGGATTTCGAAGTGGCCTCGACCGGGTTTTCACGGGAGGCTTTCCGCACGTTCAAGGCTCTCGCCGGCAAAGCCGACCTGATCCACTATCATTTTCCATGGCCGTTCATGGACATCGTGCATTTTCAATCCCGCCACGGCAAGCCGAGCGTCGTCACTTATCATTCCGACATCGTCAAACAGAGGCTCGTCCTGCCTTTCTACCGACCGTTGATGATGCGTTTCCTTGGGGACGTCGATGCGATCGTGGCGACGTCGCCGAACTATCTGGAGTCGAGCCCTGCCCTCAGGGCATTTAAGGCCAAGTCGGAGATCATCCCCATCGGCATCGACGAAAATGCCTATCCTGCGCCAACCGAGGCCGACAACAACTGGTGCCGATCGACAGTCACGGAACCGTTCGTGCTGTTCGTCGGTGTCCTGCGCTACTATAAGGGGTTGGATGTCCTGATCCAGGCCGCGGACCGGATCCGCTGCAAGATCGTCGTCGCCGGCTCTGGGCCCATTGAGCGGCAACTCAAGGCTCAGGCCGAAACGCTGCGCCGCGACAATCTGATTTTCCTTGGCGACGTTGCCGAGCCGCGCAAAATGGCGCTGCTTCACAGCTGCCTCGGGTTTGTTTTTCCCTCGAACCAAAGGTCGGAAGCATACGGGCTTTCGCTCGTCGAGGCCGCGATGTGCGGCAAGCCGATGATTTCGTGCGAAATCGGAACAGGCACAAGCTATGTGAACGAAGCCGGTATAACCGGGCTGGTGGTTCCGCCTTCGAACCCGGCGCGCCTTGCCGAAGCCGTCAACCGGTTCGTCGATTCACCGGTCGACATGGCCAAATGGGGCCGCGCTGCGCGGGACCGCTACATCAGCCTCTTCACCGCCGACAGAATGGGTACGTCCTATGCCGATCTTTATCACCAACTCGACAGCCGCCGACGCTGAAAGCGGCCTCGCTTCTGCAAGGACCCGTGGGGGCATCACCTTTCACGTCTAGGCATACCGACCACCCCCGCCAAGGCGTTTGCAACGTTCTGTAGCGATTATTCTGTAGCAAGATGAGCCCGCTCTCGTTCTCTCTGAAGATCTTTGATGCCCAATGACCTACCTGGAAAGGCGATCTTGCCGGCCATGTTTAGTCGCAAGGCGCGTCGATGTCGTAGTCGGAAAACTTTGGCACGATATCTCTCTCGCGGCATTATGAGCTCGCCATAAAGTCTGATTTCAGTGACGATCTTGATCTTGCCTAGGCGACCGGACGCTGTTGAGCGATCGACGTTTTTTCCAGCTCACGGCAACCACTTTTGGCCCTATGCCGACACATGACTAAAAACTTGTCCGGGGTCACTTCAAAAAAGCATGCAAAATCCGTATTTTCCTTTTAATGTCATTATGATAGCTGTACTCTCCGTAAAAAGCCGTACCCCGATTTTACATTCTTTTATTCACGTAAAATTCGGTGGAAAAAACCTCCGGTTTCAGGGCTGCTTGGGCAGCAGCGACCATACCGCCGGCACCAGGCTGGCGGCGAGCGCAACCTTGATCAGGTCGCCGAGGACGAACGGCAAAACGCCGAACTGCCACGCCTTTTCCGCGCCGATGAGGGTGGCCAGCCAGGCAAAGCCCATGGCCATCATGACGATTTCGGCGACCAGCATGGCGTTGAACAACTTGATCGGGTGGCGGTCCCAGCCGCGGTCGGCGGCCCAGCCGACAATGGCCGCCATGACGACGAAGCCGGCGAGATAACCGCCGGTGCCGCCGATCATGTAGGCGATGCCGATGCCCTTTTCAGGCGTGCTTTGGAAGACCGGGAAGCCCATGGCGCCTTCGGCCATGTAGAGAAGCAGGGTAGCGACGCCAAGCCGCAGGCCAAATGCAGTGGCGATCAGCAGGACGGCCAGCGTCTGCAGCGAGATGTCGACCGGCCCGAGCACGACTTTCGTCTTGGCCGACAGGGTCAAAAGCAGCGTTCCGGCGATCGCCAGCAAAAGCTGGGTTGCCAGGCGCTGCGCGCCCTCCTGGGGCAAAGCGAGAGAAACAAGCGGGCGCATCGTCGTTGCAAGTGCCATGGTCTTCCCCAATCCGGATTGCCGCAGATCGCGGCCTTGCGTTTTTCTATATTGGCTTCCGTGTTATGCGGCAATCAGTTTTGCCGTCTTCCTGAACAGAGATTCAACGACACCGCCATGGCGCTCAAATTCGACACCAGCTTCGATCCGGCATATGGCGAGGGCGTCACCGTTGCGCCGGACGTCTTGCGCGTCACCGCCAAAAACCCCAGCCCGTTCACCTTTCACGGCACCAACAGCTACATCGTCGGGCGCGATACGCTGGCGGTGATCGATCCCGGCCCCGATGACGAGGCGCATTTCCAGACGCTGCTCAAGGTGATCGCAAACCGGCCGGTCAGCCATATCTTCGTCAGCCACACGCATCGCGACCATTCTCCGCTGGCCGCCCGGCTGAAAGCGCACACCGGCGCTATTGTACTGGCCGAAGGCCCGCACCGCCCGGCAAGGCCGCTGCGGATCGGCGAGATCAACCCGCTCGACGCCAGCGCCGACACGGTTTTCGTCCCGGAGATCGCGTTGCCCGACAATGCGCTGGTCGAGGGCGATGACTGGACGATCCGGACGGTGCTGACGCCGGGCCACACCGCCAATCACGCGGCATTTGCGCTCGAAGGCACCGGCATCCTGTTTTCAGCCGACCATGTGATGGCGTGGGCGACATCGATCGTGGCGCCGCCGGACGGAGCGATGGCCGACTACATGGCCTCGCTCGACAGGCTGATCGCGCGCGGCGATCGCCTGCTGCTGCCCGGCCATGGCGGCCCGGTGACCGCGCCGCGCAGCTTCATGCGCGGCCTCAAGACCCATCGCAAGATGCGCGAACGGGCGATCCTCGAACGGATCCGCGACAGCGACCGGACGATCCCGGACATGGTCAAGGCTATCTACCGGGACACCGACCCGCGCCTGCATGGCGCCGCCGGCCTGTCGGTGCTTGCCCATCTCGAGGACCTGGTGGCGCGCGGCCTGGTTGCTACCCAGGGTGACCCGGCCATCGACGGCGTTTTTGTGCCGGTGGGGTAAAACTACTCAGCCGGCGCGGCACCCACCTGCCCTGCAACCTCCTGGTCGAGTTCGGCGAGGAACCCGACGATGCGCGCCGCATTGTCGCCGAGGTCGTAGCGGCCGTAGCGGGAGGCTGAGCGCATGTCGACGACGATGGTGTCGCCATCATTGCTGACCCGGATGGCGACGTCGGCGGGCAGGCCTACGACGAAGCTCCGGGCAACGGCCGATATCGTCACCTCGTCTTGACCGTCCGTCACCGGATATGGCGCAGTAAGTTGCCAATCGCGGCGGTCGAGCACGGTTTCAACGGCGTCGACGACGGTTTCGAACGGCAGATTGTAGCTGTGCCCGGTGACCAGCGGATAGGCGTCGGCCTGCAGGCGCACTTCGCCAGGCGTTGGCGGCGCGAGCACGTTCATGTCCTTGGTGCGGTCGCTGGTCTCGAGCACCGGCGGATTGTCGAGGTCCGTCGAAATGTCCCTCAGGGGCGGCGTGGTCGCCGCCAAATAGGTGGCAAAGCCGTAGGGCGTCAGCACCAGCAGCGCCAGCAGGGCGCCGACCGAGAGGTCGCGGCCGCCACGGTCACCGAAATGCCACAGCCGGGACAAAGCGAGGCCGGCAAACAGCAAAGCGAACGCGGCAAGCAAGGCGACGATCGCCAGCACCCACAGGAAGGCCGGCGTTTCGACCAGTTCGAAATGATGGCCGGCCAGCACGGTGAGCAGCAGGACCAGGGCAAAAGCGCCCGTGCGCCGCGACCAGCCGGCCGCCTTCGATGTCTGCCGCTCGTCAATTTCCATTGTCTTCAGCACCGCCCCAACCCGCACAGACGCTTAGAGCAAAGGATGCTCAAATTGAACATCCCCTGCCCTAACGTTTTTGCGGCCGGTAGCTTGAAGGTCAAGGAAACGCACGGTCCCGGTCAATCCGTCGGCAGGCGGTAGTCGCTGAACTGCTTGCGCAAGGTGATCTTCTGGATCTTGCCGGTGGCGGTGTGCGGGATTTCACTGACGAAAGCGACGTCGTCGGGTATCCACCATTTCGGCACCTTGCCGTCCATGAACGCCAGTATATCGGCCTTGCTCGGCTCCTTGCCGGGCTTGGCGACCACGACCAGCAAGGGCCGCTCGCCCCATTTCGAATGATGGACGCCGATCGCCGCGGCCTCGGCGACATCGGGATGGCCGACGGCGAGGTTCTCCAGGTCGATGGTCGATATCCACTCGCCGCCCGACTTGATGACGTCCTTGGCGCGATCGGTGATCTGCATGTAGCCGCCGGAATCGATATGGGCGACATCGCCAGTGTCGAACCAGCCGTCCTTGTCGAACTGCTCGGCTCCGACGCCGCCATAATAGGCGCTGGCGACGGCTGGACCGCGCACCTTCAGCCGGCCGAAGGTCTTGCCGTCCCAAGGCAGTTCCTTGTCGTCGTCATCCGTCACCTTCATCTCGACCCCGAAGGGCGGGTAGCCCTGCTTGCCCTGGATATCGAGCCGGTCCTCGCCCTCGAGCGCTTGATACTGCGGCTTCATGGTGCACAGCGTGCCGAGCGGTGACATTTCGGTCATGCCCCAGGCATGGATGACTTCGACACCGTAATTGTCCTGGAATTTCCTGATGATGGCGCGCGGGCAGGACGAGCCGCCGATGACGACTTTGCTGAGATAGGGAAGCTTCTTGCCGGTGTCTTCCAGATGCTGCAGCAGCATCATCCAGACGGTCGGCACGGCGGCGCTGAAGGTCACCTTCTCGGTGTCGAGCAGCTCGTAGATCGAGGCGCCGTCCATCTTGCAACCGGGCATGACCAGCTTGGCGCCGATCATCGGCGCGCTCTGGCCAAGGCCCCAGGCATTGGCATGAAACATCGGCACGACGGGGAGGATCGTGTCCCGCGCGGAGAGGCCCATGGCGTCGGGCATGGCAGCAATCATGGCATGCAGCACATTCGAGCGGTGGCTGTAGAGCACACCTTTGGGATCGCCCGTCGTGCCGGAGGTGTAGCACATGCCGGCTGCGGTGTTTTCGCCGAAAACCTTCCAGGCGAAGTCGCCATCGGCCTCGTTCAACCAGTCCTCATAGGCAACCACATTCGACAGCGTCGTTTCAGGCAGATGCGCCTTGTCGGTCAGGACGATCACCTTTTTCAGCGATTTGACCGCGCCGGCGATCTTTTCCAGCAGCGGCATGAAGGTCAGGTCGACGAAGATCCCTCTATCCTGCGCATTGTTCATGATCCAGACGATCTGCTCGGGGAACAAACGCGGGTTGAGCGTATGGTAGATGGCGCCGATGCCCATGATGCCGTACCAGGCCTCTATGTGGCGCGCCGTGTTCCAGGCCAGGGTCGCGATGCGGTCGCCGAGCACAAAGCCAT
The DNA here is from genome assembly GCF_040324515.1 of Mesorhizobium sp. C264A. NCBI lineage: Bacteria > Pseudomonadati > Pseudomonadota > Alphaproteobacteria > Hyphomicrobiales > Phyllobacteriaceae > Mesorhizobium > Mesorhizobium sp. C264A. The sequence goes on from NZ_JAMYVY010000001.1 coordinate 3,278,258, forward strand.
CGCGCTCCAACCGTTGAGCGACCTTGAGCGCGCGGCGATGAACTTCAGCATAGGTGGTGCGAACGACAGGACCTTCGATCGAGCGCGAGACGATCTCGCGCGTCCCGTGCTGCCGCTCGGCATTGTCGATCAGCTTGTGGCAGAGCAGCGGCCATTCCTGCATCAGTCCGAGCATCTGGTTCCTCCCATTGCTTCCTCGTTTTTCCCGTCTTTTGTTCCATTGTGGGACGAACGGACGGATTGTCCAGCCATGACGTCTCCAACCGTTAACGGCTGAAGCAAGCAGTGATCGAAAGGCGGGGAAAACCGCCACAATCCGGCCATCGTCGACGTTAAGGTTCGTTAACGGGGTAGGGGTGCGGATTGGCGACTGAAAGAGGTTCGCATGGACACGCAGCTCGACGGCAAGCAGATCGACGGCAAGCAGATCGATTACAGGCAGATCGACGACAGGCAGCTGGATGACAGCGAGGCCCAAGACGTGCAGTTGGACGATATTCAACTCGACGACAAAGAGCTTGAAGACACGCTTGCCGCAAGTCTGGCCGATCTCGTGCCGGAGGCCAAAAAGGTCTCCGAAGACGAATTTGTCGAGGTGGTCGGCGGCGCCCTTGAAGCGGTCGGCGGCACGCTGCTGTTCAAAATGTGCGTCCAGAACGAAGGCGAAGGCCAGCATGTCGCCGCCGCATCGATCGGCGATGGCGGCAATCGCCAGTTCCTGCTGCTCACCTTGCCGACAGGCGGCGGCCCACTGAAGGTCGAGACGACGTCAAGAAGCACCAACCCGGTAGCCGGTATTGCCGCGGCCTATGCCGGCCTCATGGACGTGTTCAAGACCGCAGCCTGAGCATTCCACGCGGGATCGTTTTTAGTGATCGGAAGGCCAGCTCTGGGCTACTGGCGAAGGCTTGCGCAACGGGTTCTCCAGACACATTTTAGAGACATGGGAAGCATCCCGCACGCTCTCAATCGGACTGTGCTCCCAATCGAACAAGGAGAACCCCGCATGGACCAGATCGCCAACCCCGCCCCCGGCTTTCAGAGCAATCCCGGCAAGGTCATCACCGTCGAACCCTATCGCGGTACCGTGGTCGTGCGTGCCGGCGATACGGTGATCGCCATCATCGACGCGGGCGAAGCTTCTGTCCGAACCGCCCTACCCCCAGGCATTCTACATCCCCTTCGAAGACATCGACTTCACCCAGCTCGGCAAAACCACCCTGTCGACCCACTGCCCCTACAAGGGCGACGCCAGCTACTGGAGCGTGCTGCCGGCCGGTGAGACCGGCAAGGACGCGATGTGGGGCTATGAGCAGCCCTTCGACGAAATGGCTGAGATTCGCGACCACGGCGCGTTTTATCCCAACAGGGTCAATATCGAAGCAGCACCGGCCTGAGCAAGCGACTCAAGCCGCCGTTGCTCGCTTCGTCATCCCAGGGTCTTCGCGACGGAGCTTCGCTCCTGTTTCATCCTGGGATGACGAAGTTTAGAGGCCTCGGCTAATCTCAAACGTCGGCGACGTCAGTCCAAAGGCGATGAAACTGCCTGCCGCCGCCCAATCCTAATCAGTCGTCCCGTCGTTGCCGACACCGTCGGCGTCATCCAGCCGCACGAACATCAGCCCCTTGGCCTTCAGCGCGAGCAGACCTTGCACGACGCCCTCGCCGGCGGCGTGGGTCGGCTGGTTGATGTGGGCGATGATGACATCGCCATCCTTGGCGGCGGCGATGCGCCGGGCGGTTTCTTTTGCACCAAGCAACGAGCCGCCATCGCCGTTGATCGAAAAGCCGGCGATCTTGAAGCCGAGCCTGCGGATCATAGCGATGGCCGACGGACTGTATTCGGCGGTCGCGCCGCGAAACCATTTCGGCGCCGGCTCGCCGGTGCCAGCGAGAGCGGCGGCGCCCGATTCGACTTCGGCCCGCACCGCTTCCGGGCTGCCGGCGCTGCGGATGCCATAGATCTTGCGCGGCGTGTCGACGGCCGGGATGTGATGGCCGCCATGGTTTTCCAGTTCGAACAGGTCCGGATGCGCGCGCATGATCTCGACGACGGCGGCGTTGCGCTTCAGCCAGATGCCGGTGACGAAGATCGTCGCCGGAATCCGGTTCTCCACCAGCGCCGACAGGATCCTCGTATCGGTCTGGCCGCCGCAGGCGTCGAGCGTAAGCGCGACGCGGCCGACATTGCCACTGCCACCATCCTCAGCCTTCAGATGCAGCGTCGGCTCGACAAGCGGCGCGGCCTGGGCCGAGGACACGGCCAGGATAGATAGCGCCAAGGCGCAAAACAGCTTTTGCAAGGGATGCCTGTCTTGTCTGAGAATCGGCGCTGTCATAGCCGCATCCCAGGACCCGCAACAAGGCGGAAATTGGGATAGTGGCCGTGAGAAAGCTGATATCCCGACAATGTGACCGCCGCGCACCGTCAGACGGCGTGTTCCAGTTCCACATGCGTGCGTGACAGGACTTCGCGCACGGCCGCGACGACCGGTTCGACCTCGAGGCGCCAGACGCAGCAGGCCTTGCTGGGATCGAGCGGATTGCACAGGCTGCCCGCCACGCAATTGCACGGCATGGATGGCTGCAAGGCGAGGCTGGGCACGCCGACCGGTCCCCAGACGGCCGGGCTGGTCAGGCCGAACAGGCCGACAACCGGCGTTCCGGCCGCTGCTGCCATGTGCATGGGGCCGCTCTCATTGCCGACAAACAGCCGCGCCTGCTGCAACACCGCCAGCAGCGTTTCCAGCGACAGCGCGCCGACGAGGTTGACGATCGACGCGGCACTGGCGAGGATCTGCTCGGCCGGCTTGCGCTCGTCAGGGCCTCCGACGAGTACGAAATCCAGTCCGGTTTCGCGCGAAATCGTGTCGAACACGGCGGCAAAGCGTTCATGCTGCCAGCGCCGGCCGTGAAAACTGGCGCCGGCATGCACCGCGACAAAGCCGTTTGGCCGCAAATGGTGTTTGTCCAGCAATGCCTGGGCCCTCGCCGTCTCCATCGGCAATGGCCGAATCGACGGCACCCGCACGCGCAGGCCGACGCCGAGCGGCTCGAGCGGCGAAAGGTAGCGGTAGAGATAGTGACGTTCGCCAAAACCGAACGGCTCGGCAAAGACATTGGCGGGCTGGCGCTCATGCCAGCGCAGCGGCCTTTCCGGAGGATTGTAGCCGATGCGGGTGCTGGCGTTGAGGAACCTGACGATGAGCCGCGATGTCTTTGAATCGGTGAGGTCGATGGTCAGGTCGAAACGGAATTGGCGCAGCTTGCTGATCATAGAATAGAGCTCGCGCCCACGCTCCAGCGGGGTGCCGCGCATGGCGGCGCGGCGGAAGGTCACGACTTCCGAGGCGATGCCGTGGGCGGTCACGAAACTGGCGAGGCGCGCCTCGCAGAGAAAGACGATCCTGACACCGGGATATTCGAGCTGCAGGTTCTTGGCGAGCGTGGAGGACAGAACAACATCGCCGATGAACTTGGTCTGGATAATCAGGATCGAGCGGAAGGGTCTGGGCGAAATCTGTAACATCTTTTTCTCGGCACCGGGCGGGTTGGGGGGCCGTGAAATTGGGCAGAAACGATGTCGGGATTGCGTGTTGAGCCGCGCACATCAGCGTGAATTTGCTTACAAAATCGTAAGCTTAGCGCCAAACGGCCACCCAGGGTGGCCGTTTCATCGCTGCCGAAATGACTATGTCGAAATCAGGATGCCGCGGCGCTCTTTTTGGGGCGCGGCACTGCTGTTTTGGCAATCTGCACCGCGGCTTGGGCTGCGGCCAATCTTGCGATCGGCACCCGGTAGGGAGAGCACGACACATAGTCGAGGCCGACCTCTTCGCAGAAGCGGATCGAGGCCGGATCGCCGCCATGTTCGCCGCATATGCCGAGCTTGATGTCGGGCCGCGTCGCCCTGCCTTTTTGCGCAGCCATGCGCACCAGTTCGCCGACGCCCTCGATGTCGAGCGAGACGAACGGGTCCTGCTCGATGATTCCTTTCTGCCGATAGGTCTCGAGGAAGGACGCCGCATCGTCGCGCGAGATGCCGAAGGTGGTCTGGGTGAGATCGTTGGTGCCGAAGGAGAAGAACTCGGCCGTAGCGGCGATGACGTGGGCGCGGATCGCCGCGCGCGGAAGCTCGATCATCGTGCCGGTGAGATAGTCGATCTTGACGCCGGTCTCGTCCATGACAGCCTTGGCGATCGCATCGATGCGCGCCTTGACGTAGTCGAGCTCCTTCACCAGGCCGACCAGCGGCACCATGATCTCGGGAACGACCAGCGCGCCGGCTTTCTTGCCGGCCTCGACGGCTGCCTCGAAAATGGCGCGCGCCTGCATCTCGGCAATCTCGGGATAGGAGACGGCGAGGCGGCAGCCGCGATGGCCGAGCATCGGGTTGAACTCGTGCAAGGCTTCGGTGCGCTGCCTGAGCTTGTCGAGCGAGACGTTCATGGCGGCGGCGACCTCCGCCACCTCCGCTTCCGTCTTGGGCAGGAATTCGTGCAGCGGCGGATCGAGCAGCCGGATCGTCACCGGCAGGCCGGCCATGATCTCGAACAGTTCGAGGAAATCCGAGCGCTGCATCGGCAACAGCTTGGCAAGCGCGGTGCGGCGGTCCTTCTCGGTATCGGCCAGGATCATCTCGCGCATGGCGACGATACGCTCGCCGTCGAAGAACATGTGCTCGGTGCGGCAGAGGCCGATGCCTTCGGCGCCGAAGGAGCGCGCCATGCGCGCATCGAGCGGCGTCTCGGCATTGGTGCGCACCTTCATGCGGCGCACCGCATCGGCCCATTCCATGATGGCGGCGAAATCGCCCGACAGTTCCGGCTGCAGCATCGACACGGCGCCCTTCAGCACCTGGCCGTTGCTGCCATCGATGGTGATGATGTCGCCCTTGCGGAAGGTCTGGCCCATCGACATCAGCGTGCCGGCCTTGTAGTCGACACGCAGCGAGCCGGCGCCCGAAACGCAAGGCTTGCCCATGCCGCGCGCGACCACGGCGGCGTGGCTGGTCATGCCGCCGCGCGTGGTCAGGATGCCTTCCGAAGCATGCATCCCATGAATGTCTTCGGGGCTGGTTTCGATGCGCACCAGGATTGCCTTGCGACCTTGCGTCTTCAGATCCTCGGCATCGCCCGAGGAGAAAACAATCTCGCCGGTCGCCGCGCCCGGAGAAGCCGGCAGGCCGACGCCGATGACATCGCGCGCGGCCTTGGGGTCGATGGTCGGATGCAACAGCTGATCGAGCGAGGCCGGATCGATGCGGGCGACCGCCTCCTCCGTCGTGATCAGCTTGTCGCGCGCCATTTCGACGGCGATCTTCAGCGCCGCCTTGGCGGTGCGTTTGCCGGAACGCGTCTGCAGCATCCACAATTTGCCGCGCTCGATGGTGAATTCGAGGTCCTGCATATCGCGGTAGTGCTGTTCCAGGCGGTCGGAGATGTCGACGAAGGAGCGAAACGCGTCCGGCATCAGTTTCTGCAGCGACGGCTTGTCGGAGCCAGCGGCAATGCGCGCCGCCTCGGTGATGTTCTGCGGCGTGCGGATGCCGGCCACGACATCCTCGCCCTGCGCGTTCACCAGGAACTCGCCGTAGAGCATCTTTTCGCCGGTCGAGGGGTTGCGAGTGAAGGCGACGCCAGTGGCTGACGTCTCGCCCATATTGCCGAACACCATGGCCTGGACATTGACCGCCGTGCCCCAGCTTTCCGGGATGTCGTGCAGGCGCCGGTAGGTGATGGCGCGGTTGTTCATCCAGCTGGAAAACACCGCGCCGATCGCCCCCCACAGCTGCTCGTGCGGGTCCTGTGGAAACGGCCTGTCGAGCTCCTCCTCGACCTTGGCCTTGTAGAGGGCAATGACGCTCTGCCATTCCTGCGCTGTCAGTTCGGTGTCGAGCTCGTGGCCGAGGCTGGCCTTCTGGTCCTCGAGGATTTCCTCGAACACTTCGTGGTCGAGACCCATGACGACATCGGAATACATCTGGATGAAGCGGCGGTAGCTGTCATAGGCAAAGCGGGCATCGCCGGAATCGGCTGCCAGCGCCTCGACCGTCTCGTCATTGAGGCCGAGATTGAGCACGGTGTCCATCATGCCCGGCATCGAGGCCCTGGCCCCGGAGCGGACCGAGACCAGAAGCAGCTTCGACGGATCGCCGAAACGGCGCCCGGTCAGTTGCCCGATATGGTCCAGCGCCTTGACGACATCGGCCTGCAACTCGGCCGGATAGCTGTTGCCGTTGGCGTAATAGGCGTTGCAGACTTCGGTGGTGAGCGTAAAGCCCGGCGGCACGGGCAGGCCAAGACTGCACATCTCGGCCAGATTGGCGCCCTTGCCACCGAGAAGGTTGCGGTCGCCCGCACGTCCTTCCGCGGCGCCATCGCCGAAGGTGTAGACCCATTTGGTCATGCTCGCCCTCCAAGTTCTCGGAAGATTAGAACCCCGGGGCCAAGACCCGGTTCCCCCCGCGCTCCGACCCGAGCGTTATTATGCTGCAGTGCGAAAGGCAAGGCGTGGCCGGCCAGGCGCGCCAACTACAATCGATTAAGGAAAGCCGCATCAAAAAGACTTGCCGTATCGCTGCCCAAGATATAGAACATATAGGGAACAACTTGGGAGCAGCGTGATGAAACTCAACGGAAAACTCGACTATCTCGAACTGCCCGCGACCGGCGCGACGCTGGACAGCGTCAAGGCTTTCTACAGCGCCGCCTTCTCGTGGTCGTTCACCGATTACGGGCCGACCTATTCAGCCTTCGGCGAAGGGCTCGATGGCGGCTTCCAGGCCGATGCAGGCGAGGCTCCGGCGAAACCATTGCCGGTGCTCTATTCGCAGGATCTGGAAGCCACCCTCGACGTTGTCGAAAGCGCCGGCGGCACGATCGTCAAGCCGTATTCTCGTTCCCGGGCGGCAGGCGGTTCCATTTCACCGATCCCGCTGGCAACGAGTTGGCGGTCTGGGGCGAATAGCGCGTCCCCGCGCCAAGCGGTGGATCAGTTTTGCACAGTGGCCAACTCGGCATTGAGCTTTCGTGCCGCTCGTCCTATAAGGCCGCGCGCAGCGGGCAAAGCTCGTTTGCTGGGGCGTCGCCAAGTGGTAAGGCATCGGTTTTTGGTACCGACATTCCCAGGTTCGAATCCTGGCGCCCCAGCCAAATCACATGCCTTTGGAATCAATGATTTACCGACCTTGTCGATGGCTGCCGTCAGGAGCTATCTGACTCCCACGCGACCCCGACTCCGTTGACAGAGCCGGGGCCGTGCGGAGAGGATCAGTAATCGTTGTCGTCCTGGATGACGACGGGATGATGCCGATGATGTCGATAATAGCGATGATGGCTGCGCTCGATCGAGCCGGTCACGATGACCGTATCCCGGCGATGATGTCTGCGGCCGTGGTCGTAGAAGGCAACCGTGCCGTGTCTGCGGTGATGAAGGCGTTGACCCTGGTCATTGATGACCTTTACGCTCCTGTGATGATGTCGATGGTGGGTCGTGATGACCACGTCAGCTTCGGCTGCCGGAGCTATCGTCGGCATGGCAATGAACAGCGCCAAGGCGCTCACGATCATTGTTTTCATTGTAATATCTCCACCTGCTAATTATCCCTTCGCGGGGATAACCGCGTCCCATCCCTTTGGTTCCGAGTAGCGTGGTTGGTCCACGGGCGCGATCAGTGACGGCTGCTCCCGCGCAACACGGCGTGTGAAGGAAGGAATTGCGACAACAGCTCTTGTTGGCAACTTCTGGTAAAGGCGCTCTTTCAAGCCGACCACCAGGGTTACGCCTCTCGACAAAGGAGCGCTGCGCACGACCATTCTATGTCGTCGCGTTCGATCTCCTGATCTGTGACGGGAAACACTTGTCTTGCGAGGAGGACTGTCGGCACAACTTTTCAGATTTACGAGAATACGACCAATCAGGCCATCTTAGATCGCCTAAGTCGGGCGGTCTCAGATCCCGTAAGAAAGTGCAAGGTAAACCACCGGCGCCAAGATCAGCAGAACCGCGATTCCGATAACCACTGCGATTGCCAGGCGCTCTGTTCGCCTGACAAGCTCAGCGACCTTGTCGTCGTCAGCCGATGGTATGAGGTCAAGAACGGAAGAAACTTCCGCAGGACTGTCGTTGTCGTTTGCGGGTCGGGTGGCGCCGTCACGCACAGATCTCTGGACAAAGGTCACTGTCAGCCTCTCTATTGAACGAACACCGCTTGGCGGTGTCACGACGATCGGGTGCCCGCTAACCTCTCAGGAATGGCGGGCACCCGATTGACCACCGATGAAGGGACTCATGCTCGGCAGCCGGGTTCCAATGTATCGGGAAGGCATAGGTTGCCCGCCTTCGGGCCTATGGCTCCGACGTCAGGACTTCAGTCATACCCTGTTCGGACCTTGGTCTGGCAATCGACGAAGCGATGGCCGCCATTTTGTTTCGACGCAGAAAATGCGGGAACATTAGTAGGCTCTTACGAGTTCACTCCCAGCAACTAGTTCGGGAGAGATACGGTGAACAACATAATCTGGCTCATCGGAGCAGTCGTTATCGTGATTGCGATACTGAGCTTCCTGGGCTTCCGATAAACGTGGCAGCTGAATTGCGGTGGGAGCCTATTGCCATCTGCGCCTTGTAGGCATCGCTTTCGCGTTGGCCGGGCGCTTTGCATGTGGGCTTTGGCGTTCGCTCTCAGGTGGCGCTTAAATTCCTTCTCTTCGAACCTTACAGAATGCGCGTCGCAAGCAGGTCGCAAGGGCGACGGTCCTGTTGCAACAGTCGGATCGAGGCCATCGCCGACGAAATCAACAAAGCATGCTGCGTCAGCTCGCCTCGCGCATCGCCTCGGCGGCCTGCAGATCGACCGACACCAGTTGGCTGACGCCCTGCTCGGCCATGGTCACGCCGAACAGGCGGTTCATGCGCGCCATCGTGATCGGGTTGTGGGTGATGATGACGAAGCGCGTCTCGGTGGTCGCGGCCATTTCGTCCATAAGGTTGCAGAAGCGCTCGACATTGTGATCGTCGAGCGGCGCGTCGACTTCGTCGAGCACGCAGATCGGCGCCGGATTGGTCAGGAACACGGCAAAGATCAGCGACATCGCCGTCAGTGCCTGCTCGCCGCCGGACAGCAGCGTCATGGTCTGCGGCTTCTTGCCGGGCGGACGGGCCAGGATTTCGAGCCCGGCTTCGAGCGGGTCGTCGGATTCGATCAGCTGCAATTCGGCCGTGCCGCCACCGAACAGATGCGAGAACAGCCGCTGGAAATGGCCGTTGACCACCTCGAAAGCGGCAAGCAGCCGTTCGCGGCCTTCGCGGTTCAGGCTCTGGATCGCTTGCCTGAGCTTGCGGATCGCCTCGATGATGTCCTCGCGCTCGGAGACGATGGTCTCCAGCCGGTCCGACAATTCCTTCTGCTCTTCCTCGGCGCGCAGATTGACGGCGCCGAGCCGCTCGCGCTCAACCTTCAGCCGGTCGAGCTGGCGCTCGATCTCGGCCATTTCCGGCATCGGGCTGTCGGCTTCCAGGCCAGTATGGCGAATGACCAGATGCGGCGGCGTGTTCAGCGTTTCCTGGATGCGCGCCTCGACCTCGAGCCGGCGCTCGTCGGCGGCGGTCAATCGCTCTTCGGCGCGGACGCGGGTTTCGCGGGAATCGGCCAGCGACTGGATCGCCGCGGTGGCGGCCTTGTCCAGCTCGGCCTGGTTGTTCTCGGCCTCCTGCAAACGGTCGGCGGCCGCCTTGCGCAAGGTCTCGGCCTCGGTCAGCTGCGACAGCAGCGCGCGCCGCCTGGCGTCGATCTCGTCGGGGGCGTCGGCCAGCGTTTCGCGCTCGGCCTCGGCCTCGGCCCTGCGCTCGCCCAGCGAGGCAATCTGCGTCGAGGCGTTTTCGGCCCGCTGCAACCAGTTGCTGCGCTCGGCGCCGATGGCGTCGAGCCGGCGCGTGCGCGCCTCGGCTTCGCGGCGCAGGCCTTCATGGACGGCGCGCGCGTCGGCCAAGGTTGCGCGATCGCGGCTGACATTGGCGGCGGATTGTTCAAGCTGCAATTGCAGGTCGCCGAGATCGGGGGCGTCCTGCAGCAGCATTTCGGCCTCGGCGAAGGCGGCGGCCGTTTCTTCATGGCTGTCGACGATTCGCGCGCGCGCCTCGTCCAGGGCGGCGCGGCGGCTTGCCAGCTCGCCACCGGCCTTTTCGGCCTCGGCCAGCGCGCTGCGGGCGGCGTCCAGGCCGTGCTGGGCATCGCGCCCGGCCTGGCGCGCATTGCGTTCGGCCTCGCTCGCCTGGCGGAGTGCCTGTTCGGCCTGGGCAAGGGCGGCTTCGGCCTCGCGCATCATCTGCGTCGCCTGTACCGCCTCGGCATCGAGCTCGGCCAGCCGGTTCTTCTGCGCCAGCCTCTGCGCGGCCGCGGTCGGTGCATCGGCGCTGGCGGTCAAGCCATCCCAACGCCACAGCGCGCCGTCACGGCTGACCAGCCGCTGGCCGGGGGCAAGCAGCGTCTGCAGGCGTTTGCCGTCCGCCGCATCGACGATGCCGATCTGCGCCAACCGGCGGGCAAGCTGCGAAGGCGCGCGCACCACGCTGGCGAGGCTCTTGAGGCCTTCCGGCAAAGCCGCATCGCCTGGTTCAACCTGGCTTTCGCCCCAATGCACCGGCGCGCTGCGGTCGAGCGGCACGTCGAGATCCTCGCCAAGCGCAGCACCGAGGGCCGTCTCATAGCCGCGTTCGACGCTGAGTTGCTCCAGTACCGACGGGAAAAGATCGCCGCTGGCGGCATTGAGGATCTTGGCCAGCGTGCGGGCTTCGGTCTCGATGCCGGCGAGTTCGGCCCTGGCATCCTGCAGCGGCGGACGGGCGGCACTCTCGGTGGCGCGCGCCTCGGCGACCGCCTGTTCGGCAGCAATGGCGCCGGCCTCGGCTTCCTCCAACCGGGCGAGCGCGTCCTCGACCAAAGCGCGCTTCTCGGCGGGATCGGGCAGGCCGGCGACTTTCGAGACGATCTCCGATAGCTCGCGGTCGACATCGGCCAGCTGGCGGGCAAAGCGATCGCGGCGTTCGGCGGTGTCGCGCAGCGTGCGCTCGATCTGGTTGCGCGAGGCGGCGGCCTCTGCTCGTTCGGCGGTCAGCGCCGCGAGCTTTGCTTCGCTTGTTATAAGCGTTGCGCCGGCCTGCTCGAAAGCGGCCCGCGTCGTGGCTTCGCGCTCGGCGGCGCCGGCATTGTCTGAGTTGAGCGTGGCTTCTTCCTCGCGCAGGCGCTCAAGAATATCCGCATTGTCGCGGACCATGCGCTCCTCGCGGGCGATGTCGCCGTCGAGCTGCTGCAGCCGGCGCGCGAGTTCGGCCTGGCGGGCGCGGATGCGGCCTGCCTCCTCCTCGATCTGCGCCTTGGCGATCGACAGGCGCTGGAAGGCGGCAGCCGCGGCGGCCTCGGCATCGCGCAGATCGGGCAGCCGGTGGGCACCGATGCCTTGCTCACGGGCGGCAGCCATCTGGGCGGCGGCGCGGTCGCCGACCAGAGCTGTGGCAACCGCCAATGCCGACCGCGCATCGCCCTCCTGGGTTTTGGCCAAGGTCCAGCGCAGATGCAAGAGCGTGGCTTCCGCCTTGCGGATATCGGCCGACAGGTTCTTGAAGCGCGATGCCTGGCGCGCCTGGCGCTTCAGGCTTTCGATCTGGCTTTCCAGTTCGCCGACGACGTCGTCCAGCCGTTCCAGATTCTGTTCGGCCGCCTTCAGCCGAAGCTCGGCCTCGTGACGGCGCGTGTGCAGGCCGGAAATGCCGGCGGCCTCTTCGAGCAGCGCGCGGCGCGCCTGCGGCTTGGCCTGGATCAGTTCGCCGATGCGGCCCTGTCCGACCATGGAAGGCGAGCGCGCGCCGGTCGACTGGTCGGCGAACAGAAGCTGCACGTCCTTGGCGCGGGCTTCCTTGCCGTTGATGCGGTAGAGCGAGCCGGCTTCGCGCTCGATGCGGCGCGACACTTGCAATTCATCGGCGTCGTTGAAGGCGGCGGGCGCGGTCCGGTCGCTATTGTCGAGGAACAGCGTGACTTCGGCGGTGTTGCGGGCCGGGCGCGTTCCCGAGCCGGAAAAGATCACGTCGTCCATGCCGGACGCGCGCATGTTCTTGTATGAGCTTTCGCCCATCACCCAGCGCATCGCCTCGACAAGGTTCGACTTGCCGCAGCCATTCGGCCCGACAATGCCGGTCAGGCCACGTTCGATGACGAACTCGCCGGGTTCGACGAAGGACTTGAAGCCGAGGAGGCGAAGGCGCGAAAACTTCATTCGCGCCTGCCTGGAAGGCACAAAGGTGCGCTGACGCCGAAGCGCAGTCGCTCCGGCGCCGCCTGGACGTCAGAGCAGAGGGTCGATGATGGCCGATATTTCCTCAATCGACATCGCACCTTTGTAGGTTTTCCCGTTGATGAAGAAGGTCGGCGTCGAGTCGACCTTGAATTCATCGGCGCCGCGCTTCTGGACCGATCTCACATCGTCCAGAAGTTTCTGGTCCGTCAAGCAGGCCTCGAAGGACTCCTGTGTAAAACCGGCGAGCTTGGAGATCTGCAGCAGCGCATCCTTGGTATTGTTGACGCCGACCCAGTTGGCCTGCTGCTTGAACAGCACGTCGACCATCGGGAAATAATTGTCCTTCGAACAGCGCGCCAGCATGAAACCGGCCTCGGCGCTCGGATCGAACGGGAATTCGCGCAGGATGTAACGCGCCTTGCCGGTGTCGATGTATTTGGTCTTCAACTCAGGGAAGGTGGTCGCCGCGAAATGCGCACAATGCGGGCAGGTCATCGAAGCATATTCGACGATGGTGACCTTGGCGTCATCCTTGCCGAGCTGCTTGTCGGGCAAAGCGCCGGGCTTCAGCAGTTCGGCCATGTCGACATTGCCGGAAGACTCCGGGACCTTGACGGCGGCCGGAGTGGCAGGCGTCGAAGCAGGCACCGCGGGAGCCGCAGGCTTCACATCCGCTGCTTTGGCATCCTCGCCTGAATCGCTGCATGCGGCGAGCATAGCCACTGCCGGAATGACGGCCAGCGAAGACAGGAGGTTTCTGCGGGACAAGCTACGGTTCATGCGAATCACCTGACTGTGGTTTGATTTTGCAACGCAAAGGCTAGAAAAGGCGAGAGTTGGCGGGAATTAAGGCATCGCCGTCCCCATTCCAATCGCCAAACTCTACATGCAGGATCACGAATGCGCGAGATAGATGACGCGTTCATGACCGACTGATTACCGGTTGATTACCTTGGCCGCTTCCTTTGGCCAAGAATTGTGGCGCCAAGACGCTCCAGCGAGGCGCGCAAGCCTTCATCCTCGATCTTGCCGACGGTATCGGACAATTTGGCCTTTTCGACAGAAGTCAGTGCTCTCGGCGTCGGTTTCGGCCGGGCTTTGTCCCTCAGCACCGGCTTTTGCACGATCCGGATCCTGCCGATCGCGTTGAAGCCGAGAAAGGCATTGACGCGGTTGATGATCTCGCCGGTCTCGTGCTGTAGGTGCAGCGCGGCCATGCCCTCGCAGGCGATGACCAGCACCGCCGGCTCGAACGGATCGTCCTCATGCATGCGGCGCGGCCACTGGATTTTTTCGGGGCGCGAATGGCCGGCGAGCCTGGGGCCGGCGATCTCTTCCCATGACTGCACCAGCCCGATCGAAATGCCGGCCCGCTTGCGCAGCACGGGGTCGAGGATCGCGGTCGCGACATCGCTCACCGGAACGGGATTGCCGTAAGGCGTTCTCCCTGCCATGTACGTTCTCCAGCCACGCTCCTCACCAGCCTAGAGCCAGCCCGCGATCAATGGCACTGCACGAACAGACCCGCAAGGCCGCATCCGGACCAACTCTATCGGGAGAGATCGCCGCGCGTCTGCTTGCCTGGTACGACGCGCACCATCGCGAACTGCCGTGGCGGATCACGCCGCACGCCGCGGCCGGCGGTGCACGGCCGGACCCCTATCGCATCTGGCTTTCGGAAGTGATGCTGCAGCAGACCACGGTCGAAGCGGTAAAATCCTATTTTCGCGCCTTTGTCGAGAAATGGCCTGATGTGAAGGCGCTGGCGGCTGCGCCGGCCGAGGATGTGATGAAGGCCTGGGCCGGGCTCGGCTATTATTCACGGGCGCGCAACCTCAAGGCCTGCGCCGATCTGGTTGCGAGCCAGGGCGGCCGTTTTCCCGACAACGAAACGGGATTGAGGGAATTGCCGGGGATCGGCGCCTATACGGCTGCGGCGATCGCGGCGATCGCCTTCGACCGTCCGGCGGCGGTCGTCGACGGCAATGTCGAACGTGTCATCTCGCGGCTCTATTCGATCGCAACGCCGCTCAGCGAGGCAAAGCCTGAAATCCGCGCGCTCGTCGCAAGACTGGTTCCGCAGACAAGGCCGGGCGATTTCGCCCAGGCGATGATGGACCTCGGCGCTACGATCTGCGCGCCAAGACGGCCGCGCTGCATGCTGTGCCCGGTGCGCGAGGATTGCAGCGCCATCCTGTCCGGCGACCCCGAGCGCTTCCCGGTCCGCCTGCCCAAGGTCGACAAACCACTCAGGCGGGGTGCCGCCTTCGTCGCCGAGCGCGGCGACGGCGCCATCCTGTTGCGCAAGCGGCCTGACAAGGGCCTGCTCGGCGGCATGACCGAGGTGCCGACCACAGGTTGGACAGCGCGGATCGACGGTGCAACCACTTCGGAGGCAGCGCCCTTCCCTGCCGACTGGCGGCGCGCTGGAGAGATCGCGCATGTCTTCACCCATTTCGCGCTCGAGCTCGAAGTCTTTCACGCTCAAGTGAAAAGTGATGCGCCGGAAGGGCATTTCTGGTCGCTGGCCCATGACATTTCCGGAGAAGCGCTGCCGACGGTCATGAAAAAGGTCATCGAAGCAGCGATACCGGGCGCAACCAAAAAGCACCGCCCCATTGACTAGCATTCGCTTTGAAAGGCCAGAAATGACTGAAATCCGCCATATCGTGTTCGACATCGGCCGCGTCTTGCTCCACTACGATCCGAACATTCCGTTCAGCCGCCTCATTCCCGATGCCGAAGAGCGCAAGTGGTTCTTCGACAATGTCTGCACGCATGACTGGAACATCGAGCAGGACCGTGGCCGGACGTGGGAAGAGGCGGAAGCGCTGCTGATCGCGGATTACCCGGATCATGCTGAAAACATTCGCAATTTCCGACGCTATTGGAACGACATGGTGCCGCATGCCTATGAGGACAGCGTCGCCATTATGCTCGGCCTGATCGAGAGCGGCCACGACGTGACCATGCTGACCAATTTCGCCGCCGACACGCTTGCCGAGGCAAGACTGCGCTTCGACTTCCTCAGCCGCCCGCGCGGCGTGACCGTGTCGGCCGATATCCGTGAGATCAAGCCCGACCGCGCCATCTACGACCATCACGTCGCCGCGTTCGGTCTCGAACCGTCAGCCACGCTGTTCATCGACGACAGCCCCAGAAATGTCGATGGCGCCAGGGTGGCCGGCTGGAATGCTGTGCTGTTCACAGATGCAAAAACGCTCAAGGCGGACCTTGAGCGGTATGGCATCGCGACCTGAGCTACGCAGAGGGGTCGAAGGTAGCGCTTTATGGCGCCCCCCTCTGCCCTGCCGGGCATCTCCCCCACGAGGGGGGAGATTGGCAGCCTCGCCGACGGCTCTTTCTTACAACGTTGAAGGTTGGCGAAAACAATGAAGCGCGCGATCTCCCCCCTCGTGGGGGAGATGGCCGGCAGGCCAGAGGGGGGCGCCGTAGGGCGCCGACCTTTATGTGGTAGCGTCAGGCCCCTGCCCGTTCCATGCCGAGCCTGGCGATGCGGCGTAGTTCGTCGATCGGGGTCAGGCCGCCCGAGCGCTCATAGTGCCAGAAGGTCCAGCCGTTGCAGGCGTCCAGGCCCTGCACTTCGGCGCCGATCTTGTGGATCGAGCCGGCGCTGTCACCGATGGCAACCGTGCCGTCGGCGCGTACCTTGGCCGACCAGCGCTTCTTGGCATCGTAAAGCGTGGCGCCGGGCTGCATAAGCCCGGTATCGATGAGGCTGACAAAGGCGACGCGCGGCTCGGCGCGCTTGCCGGTGAGCACGGCGAGATCGGCGCTTTCCAGCGGCCGCACCGCATCGATGCGCTCATTGGCGGCGTCGATATAGGCCTGTTCGCGCTCGATGCCGACGAAATGGCGGCCAAGCCGCTTGGCCACGGCGCCGGTGGTGCCGGAGCCGAAAAACGGGTCGAGCACGATGTCGCCCGGCTTGGTCGAGGCCATCATGATGCGGGCGAGCAGCGCTTCCGGCTTCTGCGTCGGATGCAGCTTGTCGCCATTGTCGTTCTTCAGCCGCTCGCCGCCAGTGCAGATCGGGAACAGCCAGTCGGAGCGCATCTGGATGTCGTCGTTCGATGCCTTCATCGCTTCGTAATTGAAGGTGTAGCCCTTGCCCTTCTGGTCGCGCGAGGCCCAGATCATGGTCTCATGCGCGTTCTGGAAGCGGCGACCGCGGAAATTCGGCATTGGGTTGGTCTTGCGCCAGACGACATCGTTGAGGATCCAGAAGCCGAGATCCTGCATCTTGGCGCCGACGCGGAAGATGTTGTGGTAGGAGCCGATGACCCAGATGGTGCCATTCGGCTTCAGCACGCGGCGTGCCGCCAGGAGCCAGGCGCGGGTGAAGGCGTCATAGGCCTCGAAACTCTCGAACTGGTCCCAGTCGTCGTCGACGGCGTCGACCTTGGACTGGTCGGGCCGGTGCAAATCGCCGTCGAGCTGCAGATTGTAAGGCGGATCGGCGAAGATGACGTCGATGGATTTTTCCGGCAGCCGGTCGAGCGCGGCGACACAATCGCCCTTGAGGATCGTGTCCAGCCACTCGGATTGCTGGGGGGCGTGGGAGAGGTCGGCGAGAAGACGCACGGCAGACATTTTTACACCCAAGGCACGCGTTACTGTTTACTCCCCGTTATGGTTACCGATCAGCGTAAATATTCGGTGAAGGACGCAACAGGCCAAGCAGCCCTGACGTCGTCAATTTGCGCAGCCCGGCCCGTTGGTGTATGTCGCGCCGCTTGAGCCTTGCCGGGCCTCTCATCACCCTCCCTCGTTCGGATTGCCATGCCCCAGCCAGACCTTGTCATCTTCGATTGCGACGGCGTGCTCGTCGATTCCGAAATCATCGCAGCCCGCGTCGAGGCCGAATTGCTGACCTTGGCCGGATATGAAATCTCGGCTGAGGAATACGCCGAAACCTATGCCGGACTGACCATCAAGGACATCATGATGCGGGTCGAGGCAAAGTCCGCGATCCCGTTCCAGGCCTCGATGATCGACCGGGCCGAAGAGCTGGTCGACCGCAAACTGCGCAGCGACGTGCGCGCCATCGACGGCGTGCGCGAGGCGGTCGCCGCGGTCACCGCGCCGCGCTGCGTCTGCTCGAACTCACGCTTGGAGCGGATCGAGTTCACGCTGGAGAAAGTGGGCCTGCTGCCGTTCTTCGCCGGCCGGATTTTTTCAGCGCTGGAAATACCAAGCAAGAAAACCAAGCCCGCGCCGGATGTGTTCCTGATTGCGGCGGAGCAACTCAACGCCAATCCGGCAAACACCTTCGTCATCGAGGATTCGGTGCACGGCGTCACCGGCGCCAGGGCCGCCGGCATGCGCGTGATCGGCTTCACCGGCGCCGCGCACAGCTATCCCGGCCATGCCGATGTGCTGACTGAAGCCGGCGCCGAAACCGTCATCCGCCGCTGGGCCGAACTGAAAAGTGTGATTGCCGCTCTGTCGGAGTGGTCGGACGCCTGAACCGATCAGTCCTTGGCTTTGGCCGATTTGGCCGGTTTCTTCTTTGCCCTGTTGTAGGCAATCGCGGCACGGACGAGCGCTTTCAGCGCATCCGCATCGATCTCGTCGCCCTCCGACACATCGATGGCGCGCCACACCTTGCCGTTGAGCCCGTTGTTGAACAGCCTGTTGGGATCCGGCAGGCTGGCGCCGTGAGAAAAGGTCAGCTTCACCTTGTCCTTGTGAGCGTTGCCGACGGCGATCATGCCGTCGCGTGACCATACCGGGCTGCCCATCCACTTCCACTCCTCGATGATTTCCGGGTCGGCGTCGAGGATGGTCTTGCGCAGGCTCGCCAACGTCTTGCCCCGCCAATCGTCCAGCTCCCGGATTCGGGCATCTATCCGCTCGGAGGCAGAGGCGCCTCCCTCGTCCATGCTCGACATGCTGATCTTCATGGTCTGCCTCCGTTCACATCTTCTCGCCGGGCAATCGGCTGGCCTGCTTCACCCAGGAGGCGAAGCGGGCTTCGTCGATCTCTTCGCCTTCATGGATGTCGAGATAGCGCACTTCCTTTTGCCTGGAACAGCCGGGAGGCGCAGGATCGAGCGACGTGCCGCGAAAGAAGGCGACTTTGACGCATCTGGTGAAGCAATGCAGGCTGAGGAACCAACCCTCGCCCTCGATGCCATAGAACGGTGAGTTCCACTTCACCGCCTTGTAGACGCCGGGGACGGCGCTGACGATAAGTGCGTCGATCCGGCGCCCGACATCGCTTTTCCAGCCCGGCATGGCAGCAATATATGCCTGCACCGGAGCGTCCCCATAGGCCTTCGGGATCTGCGGGTTGCCGCCCGAAAGCAGGACCGGCCTTTCCGGCTTGTCTGGGGCCAGTTTTGCGACCTTCGATTTTCCCGGCGCCTTGGCCATGTCTTACCCTTGCGCGCCCTGCTCGCCACGCGATTTCGCGACGTAAGGCAGCACGAACATATAGAGGCCGCTGAACAGCAGCAGGAATAGCGGCAGCAGCGGCGAATAGACCACCCAGGCCGGAGGTTGCCCGAACGCCATGGTGATGAAATTGGCTGCCACGGTCAGCGTGAAGATGATCGACAGCCAACGATGGGTTTGACGTATCCATTTGCTCAAGTTCATTGCAACTTCCTCTTGAAACCAGCGCCTACCAACGCGCCAGTTGGGTGATCTGGATGAGATTGCCGCAGCTGTCGTTGAGCTGGGCGATGGTCGAGCCGGTCACTTCTGTCGGCGCCATGGCGAACGCACCGCCGCGTCCCTTGATGCGCTCGTAATCACCCTTGACGTCGTCGGTGAACAGCATGAGCGCGGGCTGCCCCTGCTTGAAGATGGCCTGCTGGTAGGCCTTGGCGGCCGGGTTGTCGTTGAGCGCCAACTGTAGCTCGGCTCCCTCGGGCTCATCGGGTGAGATGACGGTCAGCCAACGAAAAGGCCCATTGCTGAAGTCGGCCTTCACAGCAAAGCCCAGCACGTCGGTGTAGAAGCGCAGTGCGTTGTCCTGGTTGTCCACATAGACGCTGGTCAGCTTGATCTTCATCGATTTGTCCTTTTTGCATTCGGTGGCCCAGCGATCAGGGCATGGTACCGGCAGGCTTCAATCCGGCTTCGCCAGAAGCTGCTCCAGCTTGGTGAGGAATTGCTGCCACCCGGCCCTGGCTCCGCCATAGGCCTGCTTCTGGCTCGGATGGAAACCCG
The DNA here is from genome assembly GCF_040324515.1 of Mesorhizobium sp. C264A. NCBI lineage: Bacteria > Pseudomonadati > Pseudomonadota > Alphaproteobacteria > Hyphomicrobiales > Phyllobacteriaceae > Mesorhizobium > Mesorhizobium sp. C264A. The sequence continues at coordinate 3,297,754 of NZ_JAMYVY010000001.1, forward strand.
ACTGCTCGACGCGCAGATGGGTCCCCTTGCTGGTGGGCGTGAGCGTGAACGTCACCACGCTCTTCAGATTGTAGGCGGCATCCTCATGCGCAAAATCCCAGCTGTAGGACAGCGTCCTGCCTTGCTCGACGGCGAGGACCTCGCAATCGAGCACGCCGCCCCAGTCGCCGCGAAGATTGAAGCTGTGGCCGACGACAGGCTTGAAATCGTTCTTCATGAGCCATTCCTCCATCAGATGCGGCTGCGTCAACGCGCGCCAGATCTTCTCCGCCGGCCAGGATATTTCACGTTCGACGACGACGGTGCGCAGCTCGGGATTGCTCACTGGTCCATCCTTTTCAGCAGGTTCTCGAGGTCATCGAAGCGGCTCTCCCAGAATCCTGTCATTTGAACTGTCCAGTCGGTCAGCGGACCAAGTGCCGCGGGCTGCGCGCTGTAGTGGGTCTGGCGTCCGGCGTGGCGATCACGCACCAGGCCGGCCAGCTTCAGGACGCCGAGATGCTTCGACACCGCCGGTTGCGAGACACCGGACTGCGCCGTCAGCGCCCCTACGGTCTGCTCACCTTGGCGGCAAAGGCGCTCGAAGATAGCCCGCCGCGTCGGGTCGGCAAGCGTTCTGAAGAGAGTATCGTGGGTGTCTGGCATCGGGATCAATAACCTGCGAGCTATTGATTGACGTATAACCGCCGGGCTATGGATGAGTCAAGTGCGCTGGCGGAATGGATCGAGATTAAAGGCAGACGCGACCTGCCCGCAGGCGCACACCTGCAGGATTCGGATCGGATCGTTTGGATCTTTCAAAGAGTTGACCGGCACCGTCGCAGCAGCGACGGCGCCCAGGCGCTTAGTTCGTCGCGGGAGCGCGCTTCTTTTTCTTGCCGGACTTCTTGTCCGCCGCCGCCGGCGCAGTATCGTCATAGCCGGCATAGACAGTGTAATCCCGGGCGGAGGGTTCGGGCACGACGACGTTGGAATCGGTGAACACGAACTGGGTGGCGGTCGAGGGATCGCTGACCTGGATCTGATAGGGGTGAATTTGCGAATAAAGCACGTCGGGGCCGTGCATGACTGCAATGCGGATCGGCATGGTGATGGTGCCGGGGGCGAACAGCGGTCCCGGCACGATCTTGCCGGCAACCCCAACCTTCATCGTCAACTGGCCGTTGGCACGGCTGCAATCGCGGCTCACATCGCTGATCGAGGCCTGGTAGATGATCTTGGCCGGATCCTTGTTCGGATCTACGATGGAGCCGTCAGGCGCCGTCTGCGCGGCGGCAGCGGCCTCGGCATCCTGTGCCGCATCAGCCTTTTTCTTTTTCGGCTGCGGCGCGCCCTTGGCGTAGGTATTGAAGTACGCGGTGCCGTCACGCACCGTCACTTTCGGGCAGTAGGCCTGCAACTGGCTGGCGAGAACCTTGGGATCCTGCGGCGGTATTGGCGCATTCGGGTCGGTCTTCTTGCCGAAACCGAGATTGAGGATGCCATTGTCGCTCGATTGGCAACCGGCGGCGGCAAGCATAAAGCCGGTGAGCGCCAGACCCGCGACAAAGCGACGGTTGAATTTATGAAACGCCATGAAACTGCACTTCCCTCTCGCAAAGTTGGTGACGTATAGCAACGCCACGGCAAAAATGCGACTGAGCCGGCTCGGAAAATTAACCAATTGCCGTGGATGAAACCGGCGGCAGCAATGGACCTTTGACGATGCGCTATGTGAGTACCCGCGGGGATGCGCCCGTGCTTGGATTTGCCGATGCGGTGCTGGCGGGGCTGGCCCGCGACGGCGGGCTTTATGTGCCGCAGACATGGCCGCAGATTTCGGCAGCCGAGATCCGCGCCATGCGCGGCCTGCCCTATGCGGATCTCGCCATCCGCGTGCTGACGCCGTTCCTCGGCGGCGAGATCGCCGCACCCGTCTTCGAGCGCCTGGTGCGCGAAGCCTATGCCACCTTCCGCCACCAGGCCGTCTGCCCGCTGGTGCAGACCGGCGCCAACACCTTCATCCTCGAGCTCTTCCACGGTCCGACGCTGGCCTTCAAGGACGTTGCCATGCAGCTGCTTGCCCGGCTGATGGACCATGTACTGGCCGAGCGCGGCCAGCGCGCCACCATCGTCGGCGCAACCTCGGGTGACACTGGTGGCGCCGCCATCGATGCCTTCGCCGGCCGCGACCGAACTGACATTTTCGTGATGTTCCCGCATGGCCGCGTCTCGCCGGTGCAGCAGCGGCAGATGACGACATCGACGGCCGCCAACGTCCAGGCCCTGGCCATCGAAGGCAATTTCGACGATTGCCAGGGCCTGCTGAAGGATATGTTCAACGATCATGGTTTTCGTGATCGCGTGTGGCTATCGGGCGTTAATTCTATCAACTGGGCCCGCATCATGGCCCAGATCGTCTATTATTTTTCCTCGGCGCTTTCGCTCGGCGCGCCGGACAGGCCGGTCTCCTTTACCGTGCCGACCGGCAATTTCGGCGATATTTTCGCCGGTTACGCCGCCAAGAAGATGGGCCTGCCGATCGAGCGGCTGATCGTCGCCACCAACGACAACGACATATTGGCGCGCACTTTCGCGACCGGTGAATACCGCACCAAGGGTGTGTTTGCGACGACGTCGCCGTCGATGGACATCCAGGTATCGTCGAACTTCGAGCGGCTGCTGTTCGAGGCCTGCGACCGTAACGCAGAGACGGTGCGGCGTTACATGGCCGGCCTCAAGCAATCCGGCGCCTTCACCGTCGAAACCGCGGAAATCGACCGGATGCGGTCCGAATTCGACGCCGGACGCGCCGATATGGACGAGGTTGCAGCCACCATTCGCTCGACGCTCGAATCCAGCAATTATCTGCTCGATCCGCACACGGCCGCGGCCGTGCATGTCGCCGCCGGCAAGGCCGACGGTGCAGTGCCGATGGTGGTGCTGGGCACGGCGCACCCGGCCAAGTTTCCGGCCGCCGTCGAAGCCGCGTGCGGCGTGTCGCCGGCCCTGCCCGCATGGCTGGGGTCCTTGATGTCAGCCGACGAAAAGTACACGGTACTTCCATCCGACCTGAAAATGGTGGAAGATTACGTGAGCCGCCACTCAAGGGCAGCGCGTTAGGGAGTACTTGCTATATGGGTGTTGAGGTAAGCCGTCTGTCGAACGGCCTGACAGTCGCCACCGAAACCCTTCCAAGCCTCGAATCCGTTGCCCTTGGCGCCTGGGTCAAGTCCGGCGCCCGCAATGAGCGTGACGACGAGCACGGAATGGCCCATCTGCTCGAGCATATGGCCTTCAAGGGTACGAAAAGGCGGACGGCCTTCGAGATCGCCTCGGAAATCGAGGATGTCGGCGGCGAGATCAATGCCGCCACATCAGTCGAGACGACGTCCTATTACGCCAGGGTGCTGTCCGACGATGTGCCGCTGGCGGTGGATATCCTTGCCGATATCCTGCAGGAGTCCGAATTCGACCCGGAGGAACTGGAGCGCGAGCAGCATGTGATCCTGCAGGAGATCGGCGCCGCGCACGACACGCCCGACGACATCGTCTTCGACCGTTTCACCGAGACCGCCTTCCGCCACCAGACGATCGGCCGCTCGATCCTCGGCACGCCGGAAACCGTCAAATCCTTCACCTCCAAACAGCTGCATGATTTCATCGAGCGCCAGTATGGCGCCGAGAAGATGGTGATCGTGGCGGCAGGCGACATTAAGCACGACAATTTCGTGCGCGAGGTCGAAAAGCAGCTCGGTGGTTTCCGCAGCAAGTCCGACAGCACGATGCCGCAATATGCGCAGTATGTCGGCGGCGATTTCCGCGAGGATCGCGACCTGATGGACGCGCAGATCGTGCTCGGCTTCGAAGGCCGAGCCTATCATGTGCGCGATTTCTACGCTTCGCAGGTGCTGTCGATGATCCTCGGCGGCGGCATGTCGTCCCGGCTGTTCCAGGAGGTCCGCGAAAAGCGTGGCCTGTGCTATTCGGTCTATGCCTTCCACTGGGGTTTTTCCGATACCGGCATCTTCGGCGTTCATGCCGCGACCGGGCAGAGCGACATTGCCGAACTGGTTCCGGTCATTATCGACGAGCTGCAGAAGGCCGGCGAGAATATCCTTCAGGAAGAGCTCGACCGCGCCCGCGCGCAATACCGCGCCGGCCTGATCATGTCGGCTGAAAGCCCGGCCAGCCGCGCCTCGCAGATCGCCAGGCAGCTGCTTCTGTTCGGCCGGCCGATCGCCAAGGAGGAGTTGATGGAACGGCTGTCGGCGCTGACCGTCGAGCGGCTGACCGACCTTTCGTCCCGGCTGTTTTCGACCAAGCCGACGCTGACCGCGGTTGGACCGGTGGGTACGCTCGCGCCCTATGAGGCGATTCTCGATTCGCTTGCGGGCACGCACACCACGGCCCGCAAGCTCGCCGTCTAAGCCTTCAAGCGCCGGTGTTCGCGCTCCCTTTCTTTCGCCGTGACCTGCCGGCACTGAAAGGCGACCGGGTCATGCTGCGCGTGCCCTACACCAACGACTATCGCGAATGGTCAGCGGTGCGCGGCGAAAGCCGTGCCTTCCTCGAACCGTGGGAGCCGCGCTGGACGCCCGATGAACTCGACCGCACCGCCTGGCGGCTGCGCATCGGCCGCTACCGCGAAGACTATGCGCAGGGAACCGCCATCGCCTTCTTCATCTTCGAGAAGGCGAGCGGCAAGCTTGCCGGCGGCATTACGCTCGGCAATATCCGCCACGGCGTCTCGCAAAGCGGCCATGTCGGCTACTGGATCGGGGAGCGGTTCGGCGGCCGCGGCCTGATGACCGACGCGGTCAAGGTGGTCTGCCGCTTCGCCTTCGATACGCTGAGGTTGCACCGGATCGAAGCTGCCTGTATTCCCGACAATGTCCGGTCGATCCGCGTGCTTGAAAAAGCCGGATTCCGGCGCGAAGGACTTCTGCGATCCTACCTCAGGATCAACGGCATCTGGCAGGACCACTACCTCTACGCCCGGATCGCGGACGATCCGCCGGGCGCTGGAACGAAGGACTGATTTTTGACGAATTTCCTGCGAAACGGGTCGCTGTTGGCCTTTGTTCTGGCGGCTGCCGTCGCGCTTTGCGCGGCGCTCCCGGCCTTCGCCGTCGAACCGATCAAGATTGCCCGCGACGATGTCGCGCTCGACCTGTCGCGCGCCGTCGAGATCTACCGCAACCAGGGCGAAAACTTCCAGGTGTCGACCGCACCCGGCCCCGATGGCATCGTCCGGCGCATCGAGGTCGAGGCCAATGACGCGCGCTCGAGCGGCGACTGGGCGGTGTTCGCGCTCGCCAACACCACCGACCAGCAGCTCGACCGGCTGATCGTGGCGCCGCATTTCCGGCTGGTGAATTCCGGCATCTTCTGGCCCGATCTCGGCGCCACCCGCATCGCCGCGATCACCCCCAGCGAGGGCTTCGCGCTCGACCGCCAGTCAAGCTCCGACGCCGACGTGTTCCGGGTGACGCTGAACCCGGGAACGGTGATCACCTTCATCGCCGAACTCGCCTCGCCGAAGCTGCCGCAGGTCTATCTATGGGAGCCGGAAGCCTACAAGGACTCGGTCAATTCCTATACGCTGTTCCGCGGCATCGTCATCGGCATCGCCGGGCTGCTGGCGCTCTTCCTGACCATCCTTTTCGTCGTCAAGGGAACCTCGATGTTTCCGGCGACAGCCGCACTTGCGTGGGCGGTACTTGCCTATATCTGCGTCGATTTCGGCTTTCTAAACAAGATCATAGAGATATCGCCCGGGAACGAGCAGATGTGGCGGGCGGGAACGGAGGTGGCGCTTGCGGCGACCTTCGTGGTGTTCCTGTTCGCCTATCTCAACCTCAACCGGTGGCACGGCCATTTCAGCTATGGCGCGCTGGTCTGGATCCTCGGTCTGGTGCTGATTGCGGGTGTGGCCATCATCGATCCGGCCGTCGCCGCCGGTATTGCCCGGCTGTCCTTTGCCGCCACCGCGCTGACCGGGCTCGGCCTCATCATCCTGCTCGGTCTTCGTGGTTACGACCGTGCGATCATGCTGGTGCCCAGTTGGGTGATGGTGCTGCTATGGCTGTGCGGGTCGTGGATGGCGATCACCGGCATGCTCGACAACGACATCGCCCAGCCGGCATTGGGCGGCGGGCTGATCCTGATCATCCTTTTGATCGGCTTCACCGTCATGCAGCATGCCTTTGCCGGCGGCGCGCTGCATCAGGGCCTGTTCTCCGATCTCGAGCGCCAGGCGCTGGCCGTCGCCGGCTCCGGCGACACGGTGTGGGACTGGGACGTGCTGCGCGACCGCGTCGTCACCAAGCCCGACGTCAGCATCCAGCTTGGCCTCGCTCCCAACAGCCTGGGGGTGCTGCCCGCAACTGGCTGCCGGTGCTGCATGCCGACGACCGCGACACGTTCCGCACCACGCTCGACGTGGTGCTCGAACATCGGCGCGGCCGGGTCTCGCAGAATTTCCGCCTGCGCGGCGCCGACGGGCACTACCACTGGTTCTTGCTTCGGGCGCGGCCGGTGATCGGCTCGGACGGCGAAGTGATTCGCTGCGTCGGCACCATGGTCGACGTTACCGAGCAGAAAAAGTCCGAGGAAAGGCTGCTGCACGATGCCGTTCACGACAATCTGACCGGCCTGCCCAACCGCGAACTTCTGATGAACCGGCTGGAAGCCATCATCTCGATCGCGCGCACCGAAGAGAAGGTGCGCCCCACCGTCTTCGTCATCGACATCGACCGTTTCAAGCAGGTCAATGACGGGCTTGGCATCTCGGCCGGCGACACCATCCTGCTCACCATTGCGCGCCGCTTGCACCGGCTGTTGAAACCGAAGGATTCGCTGTCGCGCTTTGCCGGTGACCAGTTCGCCCTGATGCTGCTCTCCGAACAGGAACCCTCCCGCATCGCGGCGGTGGCAGACGCCATCAAGCACGCCATCAACAACCCGATCACCTTCGCCAAGCGCGAGATCGTGCTGACCGCCTCGATCGGCCTGATCACCTGGACCTCGGCGCAGACTTCGGCAGAAGACATGGTCAAGGACGCCGAGCTTGCCATGCACCAGGCCAAGCGCTTCGGCGGCGACAGGATCGAGCCGTTCCGGCCGGCCTTCCGCACCGTCGGCACCGACCGGCTGCAATTCGAATCCGATCTGCGCCGCGCCATCGAGCGGCGCGAATTCACCCTTGCCTACCAGCCGATCGTGCGGCTGGAGGACGGCAGCATTGCCGGCTTCGAAGCGCTGCTGCGTTGGGACCATCCGCGCCGCGGCATGATCCCGCCCGGCGATTTCATCCCGGTCGCCGAAAGCTGTGGCCTGATCGTGCAGCTTGGGCTGTTTGCCATGCAGCAGGCGGCCGAAGACCTCGCCGGTTGGCAAAAGCAGATCGGCGACACGCCGCTGTCAGTGTCGGTCAATCTGTCCAGTCGCCAGCTGATCCGCCGCGACCTGGTCAGCGATGTCCGCTCGGTCATCGCGCGCGCCAATCTGAAGCCGCGCTGCTTCCGGCTCGAACTTACCGAATCGCTGGTCATGGACAATCCAGAGCAAACCTCGCATGTGCTGACCAAGCTCAAGCAGCTCGGCATCGGCCTGTCGCTGGACGATTTCGGCACCGGCTATTCCTCGCTCGCCTATCTGACCCGCTTCCCCTTCGACACCATCAAGATCGACAAGAGCTTCGTCGACGACGCGACGCCGAAGCGGGCGGTGCTGCTCAAATCCATGGTCAACATGGCGCATGAACTCGGCCTGTCGGTGGTGGCCGAGGGCATTTCCGACGAAAGCGATGCGCTGGAATTGCGCCAGATGGGCTGCGAATATGTGCAAAGCTTCATGTTCGGCGCGCCGATGCCAGGCGACCAGGTGCTGAAGGCGTTGAAAGAGCAGTACCCGATGACGCAGGCGTGATGGGTGAGGCATGCGTCGTGCAGGCGCGTGGTTACATTGGAATGAACCCCGAAAATTAGCTGAAGCGACCGCGCCTTCGTCATCCTGGGGCGAAGCAAGGAGCGCAGCGACGCAGCGCAGACCCTAGGATGACGAAAGTGGCGGGCGGCTTCGGCTAGTCGCGAAGGTTCGGCGGAACGTCGGCGAAGGCGAGGCCTCAGGCGTGCCCCGCGGCCAGGCTCAAATGCGCCAGATCAATCCCGATCGATGCCAGGATGCGGTCGTACTTCCGCTCGATGTCGGCGTCGAACAGCAGCTCCGGCGTGGCCGGACAGGTCAGCCAGCCATTCTCGGCGATCTCGGTTTCCAGCTGGCCGGCGCCCCAGCCGGAATAGCCGAGCGCCATCAATGCGCGCCGCGGGCCGCGGCCGGACGAGATGGCGCGCAATATGTCGACCGTCGCGGTCAGGCAGATATCGTCGGAGACGGTGAGCGAGGATTCCACCCGGTAGTCGCCCGAGTGCAGGACGAAGCCGCGGCTGCGGTCGACGGGGCCGCCATTGCGCACGACGAAGTCGCGAGCCTGCGCCGGCAGCCTGATCGCCTCCTGCTCGTTCATGATGCCGAGCTGCACCAGAAGATCGGGAAACAGCATCTGCTGCGTCTGGTTGATGATCAGGCCCATGGCGCCTTCATCGCTGTGCGCGCAGATGTAGATGACCGAGCGCGTGAAGCGATCGTCCTTCATGCCGGGCATGGCAATCAGGAACTGGTCGTCAAGAAAGCCGCGTCCACCGGCTGTCTTTTTGTGGCGCAACAAGTCCATGGACTGGAGCGTAACGCGTTTCCGGGACGCCGAAAAGATGCGCCGCGTGCGATTCGGCCAAAGCCCAACGGTTGGAACAACGGAATCTTGACTGCGAACTTCACTCGGCCGATTGCTTGAAGCCAACTGTTCCTTGCCCGAAGGTCACGCAAATATGATACGCAGAGCGCCATGAAAACATTGCGCGGCCATGAACTGACGATCAAATCAACGCCATGCAAAGCTTGAAAATCCTGCTGCTCGGTATTGCTATCGGATGCGGAGCAGTCCTGCCCGCCGCCGCCTCCTCGTCGGAATGGTACAACAGCGAAGGCGGCAAGGTGCGGCTGGTGACAACAGGCAAGGCCGACGAGGCCGGTCGCATACAGGGCGTGCTCGACATCGCGCTCAAGCCCGGCTGGAAAACTTATTGGCGCGATCCGGGCGACGCCGGCGTGCCGCCGCAGATCGACGTTTCGGCCAGCACCAACATCACCGATGCGGCGTTTTCCTTCCCGCCGCCGCAGCGCCATGACGACGGCTACGGCAAATGGGCCGGCTACAACCATCCGGTCTCGCTGCCGGTGACATTCACTTTGTCGTCGCCTGGGGATGCGGCCGTCATCGATGCCGACATCTTTCTTGGCATCTGCGAGACGATCTGTATTCCGGTGCAGACGCGGCTGAGCGTCGATCCCGCCGCCGATCCCGACAATGCCGAGGATGCGGCGCTGGTGAAGGCTGCACTCGCCACCTTGCCCGCGCCTGCCAAGCCCGATTTCGGGATCAAGGTGCTGCCGGGCGACCATGAGACGCTGATGGTCGAGGCGACTTTTCCCGGAGATCCGGAGGCGGCGGATTTATTCATCGCCGGGGGACGCGATTATATGTTCGGGGCGCCTGCACGCAGCGAAAAGGACGGCCGGCTGGTATTTACCATTCCGATCCTCGACCGGCCGTCGACGACACCGACCGATGGCGGGTTGTATTACACCCTGACAAGTGCCGAAGGCGCGGTCGAGGGCGTTCTGCCGTTCCCCTGATACCGAACCCGATCCGGGCTTTCCCTTGATCCAGGCCTTGTCGGCGGTTGCGGGAGATGCCCGATTTCGCTATCGCAAGAAACCTTCCCTGCTTTTCACACGAGGACCATCATGACGATTGCCGTTGGCGACAAACTGCCCGATGCGACCTTCAAGGAAATGACCGCCGACGGCGCCAAGGTGATCACCTCGGCCGAGATTTTCGCGGGCAAGAAGGTCGTGCTGTTCGGTGTTCCAGGCGCCTTCACGCCGACCTGCAGCAACAATCATCTGCCGGGCTATCTTGAGAACCACGATGCCATCCTGGCCCGCGGCGTCGACACCATCGCCGTCGTGTCGGTCAACGATGTCCATGTCATGGGCGCCTGGGCGAATTTCACCGGCGGTCAAGGCAAGATCCTCTATCTCGCCGACGGCAATGGCGACTTCGCCAAGTCGATCGGCCTCGACTCCGACTATTCCAGCGGCGGCATGGGATTGCGCTCGAAGCGCTTCTCGATGGTCGTCGACAACGGCAAGGTCACGGCGCTCAATGTCGAGACCAAGCCAGGAGTCGACACATCGGGTGCCGCTCACATTCTGAGCCAGCTCTAAACCGCAGCGGCCGCGTCGGCTCATGAACGCCATGGCCTGACGACCACGCGCTTCCAGCCGGATTGCCTGCTTTGGGGGACATCGACGATGTTTGACATCATCTGGCGCAGCATTGCGATTGGCATCGGCGCCACGGTGCTGATGGATCTTTGGGCGCTGTTCCTGCATCTGGCGCTCAGCCAGCCGCGGCCGAACTGGGGGCCGCCCGGCCGCTGGGTCTGGCACCTTAGGGAAGGCAAGGTTTTCCACAACGATATCGCCCAAGCCGCACCCTATGCGCATGAGCAGGCGCTGGGCTGGGCTTTCCACTATGTCACCGGCATCGTCTACGGCTTCATCCTGGTGGCGCTGGTGGGCACGGCATGGCTGGACGCGCCGACCTTCCTGCCGGCCTTCATCCTCGGCATGGTCACCATCGGCGCCGGCTGGTTCCTGCTGGCGCCCGGCATGGGCGCCGGCTGGGCTGCCTCAAAGCGCCCCAACGCGATGCAGATCCGCGCCTTCAATGTGATCTCGCACACGGTGTTCGCGCTCGGCCTCTACGGCACGGCCCTGCTGATCCGCTGAGGACAGGTTCTATCCGCTGGTCGCGCGCGGCTTCATCGCCGCTACGGTGTCGATGATCTCCTGACATCCGCTTTAGCGCGGCGCCAGACTGTCTATCGGCCGCCATCCGTGGACGACGCGGCGCGTGCCGACATCATAGGCGAAGTAATTGCCGCCGCCGGCCGGCTGATCCGCCTCGCGGCTGATTGCGCGGCCGCTGAGCGCGAGCAGCAGCAATGTTCCGACGCCGCCATGGCCGACGAAGGCAATGTCGCCGCCATCGGCAGCACCCAGCACCGTTTCGACCTCGCTGACAATGCGTTGCTGGGCGTCGATGGCCCGTTCCCAGCCGCGAATGCTTTTGTGCGGATTGGCGAAGAACTGGTCGGCGACCGCCTCGAACTCCGGCGGCGGCAGGAAGCCGGTTGCCGACCGATCGTTCTCATGCATGCGCTCCTTCACCTCGACCGCGAGGCCGAGGTGTTTGCCAAGGATCTCGGCGGTTTCGATCGCCTTGCGCTCGGCCGACGAGACGACACGGCGGATCGATCCGACCCATGGCTGATCGAGCATGGCTGATGCTCGCGCTCGTCCGATCTCGGACAGCCCCCAGTGCGGCACGGGAACGTTGGCATCGATCTGAACCTGGGGATGGGTGATGTAGTATACGATCGGCATGAGTGAGATCCCCTTGCCGATAGCTTGAGCTCAATAGCTTTGGGTCGAGCGCCGTGCCCGTGGCGCCGGCTGTTTCTCGGATGCCGCCGGCTTCAGCGCCACTTTCGGCGCCGCAGGTTTGGCTGAGCCCCTCTTGAACGGCGCCATACCTTCCCTTGCGAGTTCGTCGGCGCGTTCGTTCTCGGTGTGGCCGGCATGGCCCTTGACCCAGTTCCAGGTCACCTTGTGGCGCCGATTGGCCTCATCCAGCGCCTGCCACAGTTCACCGTTCTTGACCGGCTTCTTGTCGGCGGTCTTCCAGCCGTTTTTCTTCCAGCCGTGGATCCATTTGGAGATACCGTCCATGACATATTTGCTGTCGGTGTGAAGCTCGACGGCGCACGACTCCTTCAGCGCATTCAGCGCCGAGATGGCGGCCAGCAGCTCCATACGGTTATTGGTCGTCTCGGCCTCGCCGCCCGACAATTCCTTGGTCTTGCCGTTGAAGCGCAGGATGGCGCCCCAGCCGCCGGGACCGGGATTGCCCGAGCAGGCACCGTCGGTGAAGATTTCGACCTGCTTGGTCATGTCAGTCCGTATTCCGAAGGCGACTTGATCGCGCGGTGGAAGCGCATGCGGCGGATATATTCGGTCGGATCGCGCTTCATGACCAGCCCGCCGTCGGGAACGGTCAGCCAGTCATAGAGCCGGGTCAGCATGAAGCGCAGCGCCGAGCCGCGCGAAAGCATCGGCAGCGCTGCTTTCTCGCCCTCGCTCAAAGGTCGCACGCTCTGATAGCCGGCCAGCAGCGCCGTGCCTTTGGTCAGGTTGAAGGAGAAATCCTTCTCGAAACACCAGGCGTTGAGACAGGTGGCGACGTCATAGGCGTAGAGGTCGTGGCAGGCGAAATAGAAGTCGATGAGGCCGGACAGTTTCTCGCCGAGGAAGAAGACATTGTCGGGAAACAGATCGGCATGGATGATGCCTGCCGGCAGGCCCTGCGGCCAATGGCGTTCGAAATCCGCGAAATCCGCGTCGACCTCGGCCGCCAGTCCCGGCTCGACCTCGTCGGCTCGGTCGCGCGAGGCATTCCAGAGTTTGCGCCAGCCCTCGATGGCGAGCGCGTTGTCACGCGTCATCGCAAAATCCTGGCCGGCGAGATGCAGGGCGGCGAGCGCCTTGCCGACCTCCGCGCAATGCGCCGCTGTCGGCCGCCGCAGCGACAGGCCTTCGAGGAAGGTGATGATGACCGCGGGACGGCCGGCCAGCGTGCCGATGACGGTGCCGTCATGCGCGGTCACCGGCAGCGGACAGGAAATGCCTTTGCGGGCGAGATGGCCCATCAGGCCGAGGAAGAACGGCAGGTCGGCCTTGTCGACGCGCTTCTCGTAGAGCGTCAGTATGTAAGAGCCGCTTGAGGTGTGCAGCAGGAAATTCGAATTCTCCGTGCCTTCGGCGATACCCTTGTAGGACAAGAGTTCGCCGACTGGATATGCCCTCAGGAACGCGCCGAGTTCGCCCTCATTGACGTCGGTGTAGACCGCCATGGGCTGTTCACGCGGCTCCGTTGACGAAGGCCATGTCGGCCCGCGTCAGTTCGACATCGCGCAGAACCCGCATGACTGGAAAATCCTCCGTTTCGGTGGCCGTGATCGCCAGGTCGATGTTCACCTCGAAGCGCTGGCGGAAGGCGTCGATGATCTCGTCGACGATGATCTCCGGCGCCGACGCGCCGGCAGACAGGCCGAGCGTCGATATATTTGTGATGTCATTCCACGGAATTTCGGCGGCGCGCTGTACGAGAAGCGACATGGTGGCGCCGGCGCGCTCCGCCACTTCGACAAGACGGCGCGAATTGGAGGAATTGGGCGCACCGACGATCAGATAGAGATCGGCGCCGGCGGCGGTTTCCTTGACCGCTTCCTGGCGGTTGGTGGTGGCGTAGCAGATCGATTCGGCGGCCGGTGCATGCAGTTGCGGGAAGCGCTCCTGCAGCACCCGCAATATGCCGGCAGTGTCTTCGACCGACAACGTTGTCTGGCTTACGAAGCCGAGCGCTTCCGGGTCGGCGGGGGCAAAGGTCCCAGCGTCGGCTTCGGTCTCGATCAGCGTGACGGCGCCTTCAGCCAGTTGGCCCATGGTGCCGATCACTTCGGGATGGCCGGCATGGCCGATCAGAAGCACATGGCGGCCGAGCCGCTGATGGCGCATCGCCTGCTTGTGCACCTTGGACACCAGCGGGCAGGTGGCGTCGAGATAGAAGAGCTCGCGTGCCTTGGCGTCGGCCGGCACCGATTTCGGCACGCCGTGGGCCGAGAAGACAACCGGCGACTTGCGGTGCTCGGCCGGGATTTCAGAGAGTTCCTCGATGAAAACCGCGCCAAGGCTTTGCAGGCCCTCGACGACATAGCGGTTGTGCACGATCTCGTGGCGGACATAGACCGGCGCGCCGTATTTCTTCAACGCCAGCACGACGATCTGGATCGCGCGGTCGACACCGGCGCAAAAGCCGCGCGGCTGGCAGAGCCGGATCGTCAGCGGTGGTTTTGTGGCGGTCTGCAGCATGATTCCAGATCGGTTGATCGTATCGTGACGCGAAATGAGGTGTGCACCCCTGCCCTGTCAAGGGCAGTTGAGATCAGGTTGAATGGTCAGCCTGATCTAACTCTTTGTTGGAGCATGATCTTGTCCGAAAACCGGTTCCCACTTTTCGGGATGATGCTCTGGATCATTCAGTCTTTGCCGGACGGCGCAGCCTGACGATCAGAACCGCGGCAAGAGCCGCCGCCAGGCCATACCAGGTGAAGGCATATTGCAGATGAGAGTTCGGCAGGTCGATGATGGTGACGCCGCCGACCGGCAGCCCGCCCGGGTTCGGCGTCTTGTCGGCGTCGATGAAGATCGGCACCAGCACGGCACCGGCCGGCAGGCCGGCACTCGCCGCCATGACGTCACGATCCTTCCAATAGAAGATGTTCTTGGCCATGTCATTGTCGGGCAGCATCATCGACGGCTTGGCCGGCAGCGGGTTGCGCGCCAGGCCGGTGACCGTGACCTTGCCGGTCACCTGCCCTTGCGGGCGCTTGGCGGCATCCTTGAGATCATAGGGAACGAAGCCGCGGTTGATCAGGACATAGCGGCCATCGTCGAGGGCCAGCGGGGTATAGACGTTGAAGCCGGCGTCGCCGTCCCAGGTGGCGTAGAAATGCCGCTCGCCGGAGTGCAGGAACGTCCCGCTGACGGTGACCGGCGTGTAGTCGACATCACCGGTTGCGGCGAATTCCTTCTCGACGTCCGCCAGCGGCTGCGGCGCTGAATGGGTGCGCTGGTCGATGGTCTGCAGAAGGGCTTCCTTCCAGTACAGGCGCTGCACCTGCCATGTGCCAAGCCCGAGCAGGATGACGAACACCACCAGGCCGAGGCCGAGCAGCAATGCCGTCTTCGGCCGCGAGCGGCCGGCGGGCTTGGTCAGCGCCTCGCTCATTGCCCCTGGTCCAGGCGGCCTTCGGCCGCCTTGTTGGCGTATTGAAGCGTCAGCAGCACCCCCTTGATCAACCTCAGCGCCGTCAGGCACAGTCCCACGGCCAGCGGTATCCAGATGATGAAATGCAGCCAGAGCGGCGGGCTCAGCGTCACCTCCACCCACAGCGCCAGCCCGACGACGATGAAGCCGATGATCAGGATGACGAACACCGCCGGGCCGTCGCCGGCATCGGCGTAGGAATAGTCGAGGCCGCAATTGTTGCAGCGCTTGCCGACGGTGAGGAAGCCGGAAAACAGCCGTCCTTCGCCGCAGCGCGGGCAGCGTCCGTGCAGGCCGGCCGAGATCGGCTCGATGGGTGGCCAGATCGCCCTATCTTCACTCATGGATAGTCATGCTTTACGGCTCGATTTCGATCAGCGTTCCATCCGGCACCATAGTCCAGATTTCATCCATGTCGCAGTCGGTAACCCCAATGCAGCCATCGGTCCAGTCGACCATTTGAAGCAGCCAGCCCGACCAGCCGATTCCGTTGGACATTAACGGGCGCCGAAAAGAAGAAAGGCGACCGCGTTGCCGCGACCGCCCTTCTGATTTGTCGGTTCGGTGAAAGCCGTCAGTGGCCTTCGATCACCGCGCCGACCGATCCCCAGACGTAGATCGATGCGAACAGGAACAGCCAGACCACGTCGACGAAGTGCCAGTACCAGGCAGCCGCCTCGAAGCCGAAATGCTGCTTGGGCGTGAAGTCGCCTTTCCAGGCGCGGATCAGGCAGACCAGCAGGAAGATGGTGCCGATGATGACGTGGAAGCCATGGAAGCCGGTCGCCATGAAGAAGGTGGCGCCGTAGATGGAATCCTTGAAGCCGAACGGAGCGTGCATGTACTCGTAGGCCTGCACCATGGTGAACAGCATGCCGAGGCCGACGGTCAGCACCAGGCCGTTGATCAGGCCCTTGCGGTCGCCATGGATGAGCGAATGGTGCGCCCATGTCACCGTGGTGCCCGACAGAAGCAGGATGATGGTGTTGTAGAGCGGCAGATGGAAGGGATCGAGGACTTCGAGACCCTTCGGCGGCCAGACGCCGCCAGTGAAAGCGGTGCGGGCGTAATTCTGCACTTCGCTCGGAAACAGGCTGGCATCGAAATAGGCCCAGAACCAGGCAACGAAGAACATCACTTCCGAAGCGATGAACATGATCATGCCGTAGCGCAGATGCAGCGACACGACGCGCGTGTGGTGGCCCTCATGCGCTTCCTTGATGGTGTCCGACCACCAGGCAAACATCGTGTAGAGGACGATGACCAGGCCGATGAAGAACAGCCATGGATTCGCGATGTTGTGGCCGAAAATCGGAAAATCGCCGTTCTTGAGATACTGCATCAGGGCGACGCCGCCGACTGCAGTCACCAGCGCGCCGATCGACCCCAGGAAGGGCCATGGGCTCGGGTTGACGAGATGGTAGTCGTGTTGTGGTTTTGCGTGCGCGTCTGCCATATCAACCCCCGAGATTTGCTTCGGTATCTGAAACTTTGCTGCTGCTGTCCGGCGTCGATGACGCCACCGGCTTGTTCTTTTGGACCGGGAACATGGTGTAGGACAGGGTGATCGTCTTCAAGTCCTTCAGTTCCGGCACGTTGACGATATCGGGATCCACATAGAACACGACCGGCATGTCCAGCGTCTCGCCGGGCTTCAGCGTCGTGTCGGTGAAGCAGAAACACTCGACCTTGTTGAAGTAGGGGCCCGCCAGTTCCGGCTGCACGTTGAAGGTGGCGCGGCCGGTAACGGCGCGGTCGAACTTGTTGGTGGCGCTGTAATGCGCCTGCGTGGTCTCGCCGATCTTGATGGTGACCGAACGGGCGACCGGCTGGAACTGCCACGGAATGCCGTTGGTGTTGGCGTCGAAGCGCACGGTGATGTCGCGGTCGAGGATGCGGCCGGCATATTGCTTTTCGGCGCGCTGCGTCGTGCCGCCATAGCCGGTGGCCTGGCAGAACATCTTGTAGAGCGGCACCGCGGCGTAGGCCATGCCGATCATGCCGCCGAAGAAGGCGACGCAGACGGCGGCGACGACGCGGTTGGTGTTCTTCTTCCTGGGATCGGTCACGGTCTGGCGGGTCATCATCGGCCTCATCCGGTATGGCCGAATTTCACGATGGTCGCGACGTAGAAGATGACGACCAGAATCGCCAGCGCGACGCCGATCGCCGCCGAACGGTTGCGCCGCGCCTTCTTCTGGCTTTCGGTCAGCGTGACCAGTTCAAGCTTCTTGTCGATCATGGTCATGCTCCACCGATGGCCAAAGCGCGACCGACGACACAGTCGGCAAGATAGATGGCGAAGATGGCGAAGAGGTAGAGCAGCGAATAGGCGAACAGAGCCTTGGCCGGCTTCATGACGCGGTCGCTATCGGTCATGCACAGCACTTTCCAGGCATACCAGACGAAGCCGGCGCCGAGAGCCACTGATGCGACGCCATAGAAGGCGGTGGTGAAACCGAGCACCCAGGGCAGCACACCGATCGGCGCCAGGATCAGGGCGTAGGCAAAGATCTGGCGGCGGGTCGAGGCCTGGCCGGCAACGTTCGGCATCATCGGGATGCCGGCCTTGGCGTAGTCGTCGGACTTGAACAGTGCCAGCGCCCAGAAGTGCGGCGGCGTCCACAGGAAGATGATCAGGAACAGGACGAGGCTTTCCAGGCTCACCGTTCCGGTCACCGCGGCCCAGCCGATGACCGGCGGGATGGCGCCGGCGGCACCGCCGATGACGATGTTCTGCGGCGTCGAGCGCTTCAGCCACATCGTGTAGACGACGGCGTAGAAGAAGATGGTGAAGGCAAGCAGCGCCGCCGACAGCCAGTTGACCAGTACGCCCAGCGTCATCACCGATAGCACCGAAAGCACAAGGCCGAAGCTCAGGGCTTCGCCGGGCAGGATGCGGCCGGAGGGTACCGGGCGGCCGGCGGTCCGGCTCATTACTGCGTCGATGTCGGCGTCGTACCACATGTTGAGCGCACCAGAGGCGCCGGCGCCGATGGCAATGGCCAGGATGGCGATCACCGCCAGCAGCGGGTTGATGGTCACGGGTGCAGCGACCATGCCGACAAAGGCCGTGAACACCACCAGCGACATGACGCGCGGCTTCAGCAGGGCGAAGAAATCGCCCGACGTGGCTTCCGACATGCGAAAGCCCGCTTCGTCAATCATTGGGTCGTCGACAAGGGCCATGCGTACATAAGTCCAATCATTCCGTTGGCCGAAAACCGCCGGCGGGCCGGCGGTTTCGTATTCGGGCTGCCTTCACTTGATCTTGGGCAGCTGTTCCCACTGGTGGAAAGGCGGCGGCGAAGGCAGCTGCCATTCGAGCGTCGTCGCACCCTCGCCCCACGGATTGGCGCCGGCGACGCGCTTCTTCTGGAAGGCCTCGAACACGCCATAGAGGAAGATCACCACGCCGACGGCCGATATATAGGAGCCGTAGGACGACACCATGTTCCAGCCGGCGAACGCGTCGGGATAATCGATGGTGCGGCGCGGCATGCCGGCGAGGCCGAGGAAATGCTGCGGGAAGAAGATCAAATTGACGCCGACGAAGGTGACCCAGAAGTGGGTGTTGGCGATCACCGGCGAGTACATGTAGCCGGTCATCTTGGGGAACCAGTAGTACCAGCCGGCGAAGATGGCGAAGACCGCACCCAGCGACAGCACATAGTGGAAGTGGGCAATGACGAAATAGGTGTCATGCAGCGAGCGGTCGAGGCCGGCATTGGCGAGCTGGACGCCGGTGACACCGCCGACCGTGAACAGGAAGATGAAGCCCAGCGCCCACAGCATCGGCGTCTTGAACGAGATCGAGCCGCCCCACATCGTCGCGATCCAGGAGAAGATCTTCACGCCTGTCGGCACGGCGATGACCATGGTGGCAAAGACGAAGTAGCGCTGCGTGTCGAGCGACAGGCCGGTCGTGTACATGTGGTGCGCCCAGACGATGAAGCCGACGGCGCCGATCGCGACCATGGCGTAGGCCATGCCGAGATAGCCGAACACCGGCTTCTTCGAGAAGGTCGAGACGATGTGGCTGATGATGCCGAAGCCCGGCAGGATCAGGATGTACACTTCGGGGTGACCAAAGAACCAGAACAGATGCTGGAACAGGATCGGATCGCCGCCGCCGTCCGGGGCGAAGAAGGTGGTGCCGAAATTGCGGTCGGTAAGCAGCATGGTGATGCCACCGGCCAGAACCGGAAGCGACAATAGCAGCAGGAAGGCGGTGATCAGAACCGACCAGGCAAATAGCGGCATCTTGTGCAGCGTCATGCCCGGCGCGCGCATGTTGAAAATGGTGGTGATGAAGTTGATGGCGCCGAGGATCGAGGACGCGCCGGCAATGTGGATCGACAGGATCGCCAGATCCATGGCCGGCCCGGGCTGGCCGGAGGTCGACAGCGGCGGATAGAGCGTCCAGCCGCCGCCAACGCCATAGGCGCCGGGCGCGCTCGGCATGAAAGCCGAAGCGATGAGCAGCAGGAAGGCCGGCGGCAGCAGCCAGAACGAAATGTTGTTCATGCGCGGGAAGGCCATGTCGGGGGCGCCGATCATGATCGGCACCATCCAGTTGGCGAAGCCGCCGATCAGCGCCGGCATGACCATGAAGAAGATCATGATCAGCGCGTGCGCGGTGCCAAAGGCGTTGTACATGCTCTTGCCGCCGTCGATGGCGGCATCGCCGTTCATGCCGTAGACCATCTGCGCCAGACCGGTGAAGATCTGGATGCCCGGCTCCTGCAGCTCCATGCGGATGACGACCGAAAGCGCGCCGCCGACGATGCCCGCGAAGATCGCAAAGATCAGGTAGAGCGTGCCGATGTCCTTGTGGTTGGTGGAGTACACCCACCGGACCCAGCCATGATAGGGCTTGTGGTCGTGGTCGTCGTGAGCTGCAGCTTCTGACATGGTCGGCTCCGTTCCCTAATTCTTGCTAACCCGCGGCATCAATTGCCGGCGGCCGCTACCTTGTTGGTACCGTCGACCTCGGCCATCAGCGCCTTGTTGGCGCCGGGGAGGTCGGTCTTGGCTGCTGCCAGCCAGGTCTTGTACTGCGCATCGGATACGACGCGGACGGCGATCGGCATGAAGGCATGGTCCTTGCCGCAGAGCTGCGAGCACTGGCCGTAATAGATGCCTTCCTTTTCCGCCTTGAACCACGTCTCGTTGGTGCGGCCGGGAACCGCGTCCATCTTGATGCCGAAGGCCGGAACGGCAAAAGAATGGATCACGTCGGCTGCGGTAACCAGGACGCGCGTCATGGTGTTGACCGGCACGACCAGCTCGTTGTCGACCGCCAGCAGGCGCGGATAGACCTTGCGGTCTTCCTTGCCGATCGCGGCTCGGTCGGCGTCCTGCAGGATGGCCGAGTTGAAGGAGAGCGTGTTCTCGGTCTGGTACTCATAGTCCCAGTTCCACTGATTGCCCGTTACCTTGACGGTCAGCTTGGCCTCTTCCGGCGGCGTGTACTGCGCCGTCAGCAACTGGAACGAGGGAATGGCGATGAACAGCAGGACGACGACCGGCCCGACTGTCCAGATGATCTCGATCAGCGTGTTGTGGCTGGTCTTGGACGGGACCGGGTTTTTGCTGGCGCGGAACCTGAAGATGCACCAGGCGAGAAGCGCCAGAACCAAAGCAGTGATCGGGACGACGAACCACATCGTGTAGTTCCCGAACCACTCGATCTGCCGCATCATGTCTGTCGCCGGCGGCTGAAAAGTCATCTCCCACGGCTGCGGCTGGGCCGCATGGGCGGAGGCACCGGCGAAAAATGCGGCGGCGGCGCCTGCCGTTGCCATCAATTTGGCGCTTGCTGGGAATTTTCTCATCGCCCTCTTCATCTCCCGGTTCCTCGCGATCGCGACGCAAGAATATCGAACAATGCCGGGATGGGAATCCCGGACAGTCCCAAGGGTGGTTCAAACCATACTCTATTTCCCTCCGCAAGAAAGGAGCGGGCGAAACCGTGCGGCATTTTTGCGCGCAAGTGCTGCCGCGCTGTTTCGACGGCCTCGTGGCCCGCGCGGGTCGTCGACAGACAGGCTATGCGGGCTTGTGTCCGGAATGCGCCCGACGGTCGCAATTCGGGCGAATTTGCTAGGGAAAAGCGCATTATTGCGCCTGCCGGGGCTGACCGGCGGTCGCCCTATCCTTTACTTGGCCTTGGCGCGGCTTAAAGTGCCGTGATTCGCAA
The DNA here is from genome assembly GCF_040324515.1 of Mesorhizobium sp. C264A. Lineage (NCBI taxonomy): Bacteria > Pseudomonadati > Pseudomonadota > Alphaproteobacteria > Hyphomicrobiales > Phyllobacteriaceae > Mesorhizobium > Mesorhizobium sp. C264A. The sequence continues at coordinate 3,319,014 of NZ_JAMYVY010000001.1, forward strand.
TGGAGCCGTCATGACCTCTTGGCTTTCGAGAAACGCCTGGCATTCGAAGAGCGCCTGGCATTCGAAAAGCGCTTGGCTTTCGAGAAGCGGGGCGAAGGTCGTTTTTCTCGCCGCCCTGATCGGTATCGGCTCGTCCGCAACCGGCGTCGCCAATGCAGCGCAGCCCAGCGGCACGGTCAAGTCAACGCATGGCGCGTGGTCGATCATCTGCGACACGCCGGCCGGCGCCACCTCGGAACAATGTGTGATGATGCAGAACGTCGTTGCCGAGGATCGCCCGGAAATGGGACTGTCCGTCGTCGTCCTGCGCACCGCCGACAACAAGGCCGAGATCCTGCGCGTGCTGGCCCCGCTCGGCGTTCTGCTGCCCAATGGCCTGGGCCTCAATGTCGACGGCAAGGATATTGGCCGCGCCTATTTCGTGCGCTGCTTCCAAGACGGCTGCTATGCCGAGGTCATTCTCGAAAAGCCGCTGCTCGATACGCTGAAGACCGGGACGTCGGCCACCTTCATCGTCTTCCAGACGCCGGAAGAAGGCATCGGCATCCCCGTCGACCTCAAGGGCTTCGCCGACGGTTTTGCCGCCCTGCCCTGAGCTTGATGCTTGCGAAACCGTCTTTCCTCACAATTCCCACGGGTTTGATCTTTGGCTGTGGGGGTCATCATGCGTGCTTGTTCTTTGCTTTTGTCGACCGGTCTAATCCTGACCGGCGCCGTTTCCGTCGCCTTTGCCGAGGATTCCGAAATCATCACGGCGCCCGATCCGGCCGTCATTTTCGAGCTTGCGAAAGGCTATGGCTCGGCCAAGATGGACAAGGACGACGGGGCGATCCGATGGTCTCGGGCCGGCTTCAGGGCATGAAATATGTCATCTACTTCTATGGCTGCGAAAACCATGAGAAGTGCAAGTCGATCCAGTTCTCCTCGGGCTATACCGACCCCTTCACGGCCGACCAGGCCAATGAATGGAACAAGAAATATCGCTGGGTGAAGGCCTTTTCGGGTGACGGGTCGAACTTCAAGATGGATGTCATGTTCAGGGGCGGGGCTACCCGCTCCTACCTGCTGCGGATCGTCATTGCGGATTGTGCAGGCGCGTCTTCGCGCCTACATCGTGGCAACACCATTCCTCCTGTGAGCGGACCTGCCATGAACAGCCTGACCGGCCAATTCGACATTTCAGATGATCGCATCAAGCGGATCGTCGCCGACACACTGAACGGCGCCGATGACGGCGAACTCTTCCTCGAATACAGCGAGAGCGAAGCGCTGATGTTCGACAATGGCAGGCTGAAGACCGCCAATTTCAACACCGACCAGGGTTTTGGCCTGCGCGCCGTGGCCGGCGAGGCCAGCGGCTACGCCCATTCCAGCGATCTTTCGGAGGCGTCGCTGCTGCGCGCCGCCGACGCGGTCTCGACCGTCAAGGGCGGCTATTCCGGCACGCTTGCCGCGGCTCCCGCGCGCACCAACCGCCATCTCTATGGCGAGGAGAACCCGATCCCCTCGCCTTCCTTCGAGGTCAAGGCCAAGCTGTTGCAGGAAATCGACGCATGGCTGCGCGCCGAGGACCCGCGCGTGCGCCAGGTGACGGCCTCGCTCGCGGCGTCCTGGCAGCATGTCGAGATCGTGCGCGCCGACGGCCAGATCGTGCGCGACATCCGCCCGCTGGTCCGCATCAACGTTTCCGTCGTCGTCGGCGACGGCGACCGCCAGGAAAGCGGCTCCTATGGCATGGGCGGGCGCAAGGCGTTCGGCGAGTTCCTGGTCGAGGACGCCTGGAAGCATGCTGCCAGGGAGGCCCTCAGGCAGGCGCTGGTCAATCTCGAAGCCATTCCCGCGCCGGCCGGAACGTTCGACATCGTTTTGTCCAGCGGCTGGCCGGGCGTGATGCTGCACGAAGCCGTCGGCCACGGGCTGGAGGGCGACTTCAACCGCAAGAAGACCTCCGCCTTTGCCGGCCTGCTCGGCCAGCAGGTCGCCGCCAAGGGCGTTACCGTGGTCGATGACGGCACCATGCCCGAGCGGCGGGGTTCGCTGACCGTCGACGATGAAGGCACGCCTTCGGCCCGCAATGTGCTGATCGAGGACGGCAAGCTTGTCGGCTACATGCAGGACCGCCAGAACGCCCGGCTGATGGGCATGAAAGCCACCGGAAACGGCCGGCGCGAAGGCTATGCGCACCAGCCGATGCCGCGCATGACCAACACTTATATGACCGCAGGCGACATGGAGCCGGACGAGATCATCGCCTCGGTCAAGAACGGCATCTATGCCGTATCCTTCGGCGGCGGCCAGGTTGACATCACCTCGGGCAAGTTCGTGTTCGGCTGCACCGAGGCCTACATGATCGAAAATGGCAAGGTGACGCAGCCGATCAAGGGCGCCATGCTGATCGGCAACGGACCGGACGCCATGCACCGCGTTTCGATGATCGGCAACGACATGAAACTCGACACCGGCATCGGCATGTGCGGCAAGGCCGGACAAGGCGTGCCGGTCGGCGTCGGCCAGCCGCATCTCAGGATGAACCAGATGACCGTCGGCGGCACCAGGGTTTGAGCGAGGAGACGTCGGCGGGCTTGAATAGTTCCCCTCACAGGGATATCTTACCTTTGTCTTACACAAGGGTAATACCGCAATGGGTGCAATAGAAAAGCTTATAACGACCGTCTCGACCAAGGGACAAGTCATCCTGCCCAGCGCTATCCGCAAACGGAGGGACTGGGGCGCGGGCACGCGCCTGCAGGTCGAAGACACACCGGACGGTGTACTTTTGAGACCGGCGCCTGCCTTTGCCCCGACACGACCAGAAGATGTGTTTGGTGTCCTGCCGCACAGTGGCAGACCGAAGACCTTGGAGGAGATGGACGCAGCCGTCCTTGCTGAAGCACGGCGGCGCCATGCTCGCGATTGATACCAACGTTGTCGTCAGGTATCTGACGAACGACGATCCCGAGCAGTCCCCGCGAGCCCGGCGGCTGATCGACGGTCAGCCCGTTTTCGTCGCCGTCACGGTGATCCTGGAGGCTGAGTGGGTGCTGCGCAGCGGCTATGGTTATGATCAGGCCTCGATCGTCAATGCACTGCGGGTGTTCGGCGGGCTTCCCACTATCGAGATAGAGGATGCTGCGATGGTCTCTTCCGCGGTCGATCTAGCCGAGACGGGAATGGATTTCGCCGATGCGCTCCATCTGGGCAAGTCCTCGCACTGCTTAGCATTTGTGTCCTTCGACCGTAAGTTCATCAAGGCCGCACAAGCGGCCGGGTACGAAAGCGTTCGCGAAGGCTAGTTTGCCAGCCGGCTACGTCTTGCGGGGGGCGGCAAACTCAAGCACGGCCTTGTGAAAATCGGCGGATTAACGTCGCCGTTTCGGCTTCTCCAGCAGCGCCACTGCCTCGACATGCGGCGACCACAGGAACTGGTCGATGGGCGTGACGCTCTTCAAGATGTAGCCGCCGTCAATCAGGATGCGCAGGTCGCGTGCCAGCGTCACCGGATTGCAGGAGACGGCGGCGACGAACGGCACATCCGAGCGGGCGATCTGCTTCGACTGGTCCTCGGCGCCGGCGCGCGGCGGGTCGAAGACGACGCCATCGAAAGCATTCAGCTCCTTGAACGTCAGCGGCCGCCGGAACAGGTCGCGGCGTTCGCCGGTTACCCGCTTCAGGCCGGTGGCGAAGCGCGATCCGCGGTCGAGCGCCGAAAGGGCTGCCGCGTCGCCTTCGACCGCGTGGACTTCGGATTTGGCCGCCAGCCGAAGCGCAAAGCTGCCGCAGCCGGCGAAAAGATCCGCGACTTTCCTGGCACGCTTCAGATGTCCGCCAACGAGATCGGCCATCGTCTGTTCGGCGGCTTGCGTTGCCTGCAGGAAGGCGCCAGGCGGTATGGCGACAGCGACGGTGCCGAACATGACCACCGGCTTTTTCGGCTCGATGACAATCTCGTCGTCGATCGAAAGCCGGGCAAAGCCATTGGCCATGATGAAGTTGGAGGCGACCCGGCGCTGGTTCTCGCCCAGCTTGCCCGACTCATAGACAGCGACGTCAAGCCCCGAGCCCGTCACAGTGACCGCCATCCGGAACGATTTGGTGGTGGCGCAAACCAGGTCGGCGACCGACCTCAAGCGATCGAGCGCGGCAACGATCTCCGGCAGCGAGATCGGACATTCCTCGATGGGGATGATTTCCGGCGACAGATGGCGATGGAAGCCAAGCAGCATGCCTGTGTCGGCGCGCCTGGCGGCAAGCACGACGCGGCGGCGTGTGTGTGGCGCACACGGCACCAGGGCGCCGATGTCGCCGGCAATGCCTTTCAAGGCATGCACGACCTTGTCGCGTTTCCATTGCTGGTAAGCGTCGGCTTGCAGATGCTGGACGGCGCAGCCGCCACATTCGGTGAAATGCCGGCAGGCCGGATCGATACGCAGCGGCGACGTCTCCAATACCGCCATCAGCATGGCGCGATCCCTCTCGCGCGCGGCGGTGACGGTCTCGCCGGGCAGGGTGAAGGGAATGAACAGCTCGCCGGTTTCCGTCTCGGCGACGCCGTCGCCCTGCGAACCCAGTCTCTTGATGGTGAAGCCCGTGCTCATCGGTCCTTGGTCCCGGCATCCTTGGTCCCGGCATCCTTGATCCCGGCAAGCAGGAATTCGCGGTTGCCGTCCCCGCCTTCGATCGGCGACATGTGCAAGCCCAATGTACGCCAGCCAGGGACGCCTTCGAGCCATTCCTGCAGCAAGCCGGCCACACGGGCGGCGTCATAAGGGTCTTTCAAAAGACCGCCCTTGCCGATCGCCTCGCGGCCGGCCTCGAATTGCGGCTTGACCAGAAACACCGCACGAGCGCCGTCCCGTGCCAATGCCAACGCCGGTGGCATCGCCAGTTTCAACGAGATGAAGCTTACATCGGAGACGATGAAATCGGGGATACGGCCGCCGAGATCGGCAGCCGCGAGCTCGCGAGCGTTGAGGCCCTCGATCACGGTGACGCGCGGGTCGGACGAGACACCGGGATGCATCTGGCCGTGGCCGACATCGATGGCAGTGACATGGGCCGCGCCGCGTTCGAGCAGCACCTGGGTGAAGCCGCCTGTCGAGGCGCCGATATCGAGGGCTTCACTGCCCGCGGGATCGAGACTGAAATGGTCGAGCCCGGCGATCAGCTTCAGCGCCGCGCGTGAGACATAACCCTGCGCCGGGTCGTCGATGACGATGAGACAGTGCGGCAGAACCGTCTGGCCGGGCTTGCGGGCGACCACGCCGTCGACCGTCACGGTGCCGCGCTCGACCGCGTCGCGGGCGCGCGAGCGGCTCGCAAACAGGCCGCGCTGGACGAGCAATTCGTCGAGCCGCTGGCGTGTGCTGGCTGGCAGAGGGGAGTTCATCGGCCTTCATGGCGAAAGCCGGCCGCGAAGGCAAGGACATTGGCATAGGAGGACGTCGAGACCCGGGCCGCAAGCCAGTCCGCCCGGTTGAATAGCGCAGCCAGTCCGGCAAGATGTAGAGGCTCAGGCAATGCGGAGGAAGACGAATGCTGACGGGAACCTGCCATTGCGGCGCCGCCCACTGGACCCTGGAAGGCGATCCCGGCCCGATCACGGCCTGCAATTGCACGCTTTGCCGCCGCTATGGCACACTCTGGGCCTATGACTTTGTCGACGAGCGTATCCGGCTTGTGGGGCCTGTGCAGTCCTACACCCGCGCTGGCAAGGAGACGCCGTCGCTGGAAATACTGTTTTGCCCGACATGTGCCTGGTGTGCTTGCCTGGCGCGGTTTGCGCCGCAGCGACAGCGGCCGCACGCGGATCGCCGTCAATGTCAGGCTGGCACCGCCGGAGGCGGTCGCCGACCTGCCGATCGACCATTTCGACGGGCTGGACACTTATGACGACCTGCCGCGCGATGGGCGCTGCGTGCGCGATATGTGGTTTTAGAAGATCGTCCGTGAGACCTGCCGTTCAACGGCCGGCATCAGGCCGTCGCTTCCGTCATCTGAAGCCTGCTTGCGCGGGCGCTCGACAGCAACGACTGGTGCGTCCGGCACGACGACAAGCTGCGGCACCTGCTTGTAGGAAAAAGCGCCCCTGATATCGCCCATCTTGCGGGCGACGATGCCTGCCACCGCCTGTTCGAGCTTGCGGTCATAGCGCGTCTCGGCCATGGCCGGCGCGGCGATGACGGCCAAAAGGGCCGCGCCGCACAGAAGCGTTCGCATTGTTTTTAACTCCCTGCCTAGAGGCAGTTCTAGCAGGGCGGCGTTGAAAAACGGCCAAAAGAGACGGTAAGCGAAACGCCAAAGAGAAGCGTTAACAAAGTGTTAAGCTTGCACAGGCAACTGCTTCAGCTGCGTGAGGTTTGATTCAGGCGCGCTGCGCGCGCGCGGAATGGCCGAGCGCGACGAACACGGTGCGCACGATGCCGGCCGCGTCGAGCCCGGCATCGGCATACATTTTTTCCGGCTTGGCGTGGTCGGTGAACTCGTCTGGCAGCACCAGCGGCCGAACTTTCAGACCGCTTTCCAGCAAGCCTTCATGGGCGAGGAACTGCAGCACGTGGCTGGCGAAACCGCCGACAGCGCCCTCTTCCACCGTCACCAGCACTTCGTGCGAGCGGGCAAGACGGCGGATCAAATCCTCGTCGAGCGGCTTGGCGAAACGGGCGTCCGCAACCGTTGTCGACAATCCGGCCGCGCCGAGTTCCTCGGCCGCCAGCAGGCAATCCTGCAGCCGGGTGCCAAAGGACAGAAGCGCCACCTTGGTGCCTTCCCTGACGATGCGGCCCTTGCCAATTTCGAGCACCGAGCCGCGCTCCGGCATGTCGACGCCGACGCCATTGCCGCGCGGATAGCGGAAGGCGATCGGGCCTTCGTCATAATAGCCGGCGGTGCGCACCATGTGGCGAAGCTCCGCCTCGTCGGCGGCCGCCATCACCACGAAGCCCGGCAGCGTCGCCAGGAAGGTGGTGTCGAAGGCGCCGCAATGAGTGGCGCCGTCGGCGCCGACGAAACCGGCGCGGTCGATCGGGAAACGCACCGGCAGTTTCTGGATCGCCACATCATGGACGACCTGATCGTAGGCGCGCTGCAGGAAGGTCGAATAGATGGCGGCGAAGGGCTTGTAGCCCTCGCTGGCGAGGCCGGCGGCGAAGGTCACGGCATGTTGCTCGGCAATGCCGACATCGAAGGTCCGGGTCGGAAACGCTTCGCCGAACAAATCGAGGCCGGTGCCGTTCGGCATGGCGGCGGTGACGGCGACGATGCGGTCGTCCAGGCGGGCCTCCTGGACCAGGCTCTCGGCGAACACCTTGGTGTAGGCCGGCGCATTGGCCGGGGCCTTGGTCTGCGCGCCGGTGATGACGTCGAACTTGTTGACGCCGTGATATTTGTCGGCCGCGGCCTCGGCCGGCGCGTAGCCCTTGCCCTTCTGGGTCACGACATGGATCAGCACCGGGCCGTCGGCATGGTCGCGGACGTTCTTCAGCACCGGGATCAGATGCTCGAGATTGTGGCCGTCGATCGGGCCGATATGGTAGAAGCCAAGCTCCTCGAACAGCGTGCCGCCGGTGACGTAGCCGCGCGCATGCTCGACCGCCCGCTTGATGGCGCGGTCGGCGCGCTTGCCGAGATAGGAGGTCAGCTTCTTGCCGAAATCGCGCAGGCCAAGATAGGTCTTGCCCGACGCGAGCCGCGCCAGATAGGCGCTCATGGCGCCGGTCGGCGGCGCGATAGACATGTCGTTGTCGTTGAGGATGACGATCAGCCGGGCATCAAGCGCGCCGGCATTGTTCATGGCTTCATAGGCCATGCCGGCGGACATGGCGCCGTCGCCGATGACGGCAATGACATTGTTGTGGCCGCCCGAGAGGTCGCGCGCCATGGCCATGCCGAGGCCGGCGGAAATGGAGGTCGAAGAGTGCGCGGCGCCGAACGGGTCGTATTCGCTCTCGGCGCGACGGGTGAAGCCGGACAGGCCGCCTTCTTGCCTGAGCGTTCGGATGCGGTCGCGGCGGCCGGTCAGGATCTTGTGTGGATAGGCCTGGTGGCCGACATCCCAGATCACGCGGTCTTCCGGCGTGTTGAAGACATAGTGCAGCGCCACCGTCAGTTCGACGACACCGAGGCCGGCGCCGAGATGCCCGCCCGTATGCGAGACGGCATCGATCAGCTCGGCGCGCAGCTCCGAGGCCAGCTGCGGCAGCTCGCTTTCGTCAAGCTTCTTCAGGTCGGCTGGAATGCGGACCTTGTCGAGAAGCGGCGTATGCAGCGTTGCGTTCACTGTTAAAGGGCCTGCTCAGCTATAATGCGCGTCGATCATGGCGAAATATGCCTGCGTCGCCGGAATGTAAATGCGTGTCAGTGACGCGGGTGATGCTGACGTTAATTGTCCGGTAACGGAATGAACTCTTCCTCATCTCCAGGAACGATATCGAAGCGGCCCGTCTTCCATTCCTGCTTGGCCTGTTCGATGCGTTCCTTCGACGACGAGACGAAGTTCCACCAGATGTGGCGCGGAGAGCCGAGCGAAGCGCCCCCGAAGAGCATGAAATGGGCGCCGCGCTCGGACGACACGACGATCTCGTCACCAGGCCGGAACACCAGCAGCCGTTCGGCCGGAAAACGGTCGCCCGAAACCGAGACATCGCCGTCCAGCGTGTAGATGGCGCGTTCCTCGGCGTCGGCGGGAATTTTGACGCTGGCGCCGGGCGCCAGCCTCAGATCGGCGTAGAGCGTCTCGGTGTCGGCTCTTACCGGCGAGCGCAGTCCCTGGAAATCGCCGATCACCACGCGGCCGGAAACACCTTCGGCGTCGATCTCGGGCAGAAGGAGCGCGGCCGTGTTCTCGAACACCGGCGCCACTTCCTCCTTGCCGTCGGGCAAAGCCAGCCATGTCTGCAGGCCGGAGACCGACATTGGCGCGCCGCGCAGTTCTTCGGGCGTGCGCTCGGAATGGACGATACCGCGGCCGGCGGTCATCAAATTCACGTCGCCGGGCTGGATGACCATCTCGGTGCCGAGCGAATCGCGGTGCCTGATATTGCCGTCGAACAGATAGGTGACGGTGGAAAGCCCGATATGCGGGTGCGGGCGCACATCCATCGCCTGGCCGGCACGCAAGATCGCCGGCCCCATGCGGTCGAAGAAGATGAAGGGACCGACCAACCGCCGCTTTGCCGTCGGCAGAGCGCGGCGAACCTGGAAGCCGCCAATATCCTTGGCATTCGGAATGACCATCAACTCGATCTGGTCGCTGGCGAAGGCATCGCCAGGCTCAGGGTCCTTGCCGGGGAAGAAACTCATCTGGATGTCCTCAGGCGAAGCGGAGCGCCGATTTGGCTTTTGCCTTGGCCGCCACCTCTTCGCGATTGCGCGGATGATGCGTGGTTTCCAGCGAATGCAGCAATTCATGCGCCGATTCGGCGATCGCCTCGACGGCACGGTCGAAGGCCGCCTGGTTGCGCTGCGAGGGCCGCGTCGTTCCGCTCAGTTTGCGCACGAATTGAAGCGCGGCGTCGCGGATCTCGTCATGGGTCGCCGGCGGCTCGAAATTGAACAGGATCTTGATGTTTCTGCACATGCTTGAACTCCTATCTGCTTTATGCCCGCCCCATTCCACTACTCCGCGTCGAGCGGCTCCGTTCCCACCGGTTTGCCATCACGCGACAGCCTGATCTTCTCGACCTTGTCTTCGGCGGCCTTCAGCAGCCGGTCGCAATGGGCCTTCAGCGCCTCGCCGCGCTCATAGATCTTGATCGACTGGTCGAGCGGCACGTCGCCGCGTTCCAGATCATCGACAATCTTTTCCAGCGCGTCGAGTGCCTGCTCGAAGCTCATCGCCTTGACGTCTTCGTTTGCTTCGCCAGCCATACTTTATCCCTTCATCAGCCGCCCGACATGGGCAGCGACCGAAAATGCCAATCCCTGCAGATCGTAGCCGCCCTCAAGCAGGCTGACGAGCCGGTTGCCGCTGTGGCGCCCGGCGCGTTCCAGCAACTGGCCTGTCGCCCAGTCGAAATCGTCCTCGCTGAGGTTGATCTCGGCCAGCGGGTCGCGATGGTGAGCGTCGAAGCCTGCGGAAATTATGATCAGATCGGGCGCGAAATCGTCGAGCGCCGGCAGGACGCGCGACAGCAAGGCATCGCGAAACATGTCCGAGCCGGTCTGCGGCGCCAGAGGGGCGTTGACGATGTTGCCGGCGCCGGTTTCGGTCTTGGCGCCAGTGCCGGGATAGAGCGGCATCTGGTGCGTCGAACAATAGAGCACCGACGGATCATCCCAGAAAATGTCCTGCGTGCCGTTGCCGTGATGCACGTCCCAGTCGACGATGGCGACACGCTCGGCGCCGTGTTTCTTCTGCGCATAGCGGGCCGCGATTGCGGCGGTGTTGAACAGGCAAAAGCCCATCGCCGTGGTCTTTTCGGCATGATGGCCTGGCGGACGTGAGGCGACGAAGGCATTGGCGACGCGGCCCTCGAACACGTCGTCGACAGCGGCGTTGGCGGCACCGATGGCGGTCACCACCGCCTGCCAGCTTTTCGGGCTGGCGCTGGTGTCGGCGTCGATCGAGGCGATGCCGCTCTCAGGGATCGCGGCGCGGACGCGGGCGACGAAATCCTCGGGGTGGGCGTAGAGAATGGTGGCCTCGTCGCCTTGCGGCGCCGTTACCCGATCGAGTGCGGTGAAGGCCTCGTCGTCGAGCACGCGCTCGATAGCGCGCAAGCGGTCCGGCCGCTCCGGATGACCGGGGGGCGTCAGATGTTCGAGGAAGATCGGATGGGTATAGAGCCTGGTGACCATGACCCGATATAGGCGCGCCCGGCCGCTTTGACCATGGTTTGACGCCGCACCGCCCCGACGCTCAACAGGGATTACACCCCGGGCGCGGGCTGCGTCCAGCGCGAGCCGCCGAAGGAAGCCACCGCCTTGTCCCTGAGTTCCCTGAACTTGGACGACGCCTCGGCCAGCCGCTGGTCCCATTCGGCGTTCGGCACCTGGCCTTCGATGGTCTTGAAATAAACCTGCATCAGGCAGGCGATGGCGAAGGGTTCGATGAAAGCCGCCTTGAAGGCCCAGGCAAGGAGGATGGCGAGCACGAAGGCCCAGCCGCCGAGCTGCCCCGGTATGAACCACATGATGGCGGCGGCCGGCGCCAGCATCAAAAGGAAGATGACGAAGGACACACCCCACATGATGACCGCCAGCCAGACGGCGTTCTTGACCATGGTCTTGCCGTTCTGGGCATAGAGCACGACGCCTTGCCGGGCGGTTTCGAACGGTGAGGACGAGTTGATGCGGATATTGTAGCCGAGGATGATCTCGTCGACATAGGTCAGCGACAGGCGGATCACCGTATTGATGAAAGCGACCAGGCCGCCGAGGCCCGGAATGGGCAGGAAGGCGGCGATGCCGCCGATCAGGCCGGTGATGGCGCGGATGGCGCCCTTGACCAGCTGGTCGAGCACGAAAAGGATGTTGGCCTCGGCGAAACGTTCCTTCACCACATCCTTGGCGTAGGCGATCTGGTCCTGGCCATTGGGAATCTCGCGGCCGTCGATCAGATGCACCATGACGGCGATATGGCCGGCCTTGACGACATAGAGGATGTATTCGCGGATCCAGTACAGCGCGATCGAAACGACGCCGATGCCGACGATGCCGCCCCAGAGCGCAAAGGAAAGCGGCCCGTCGGGATCGGTGGAGATATGGCCGACGCCATAGCCGACCGAGGCGCCGCTGCCGGTCGCCACGATATAGGCGAGCGTGATGCCGAAATAGACGATCATGCGAAAGACGATGAATGGCCATGTCCTGATCATGATGGACACCGACCTGCCGATTTCGAAATCCCACATGCGCCCGAATCTCCCCTCAGAGATGGACGGCGAGGATGAACCCGGGCCGGGAATTGTCAATCTCGGCAAATGCCGGGTCTCGGCCGACCAGATTTCAGGCCGGCTGCGGATCCTGCTTTTTAAGCAAGCCTTCGAGCAACTGCTGGAAGGCTGCCACCACGGTCTTCGACGTCGCTTCGGGGTCGTTCGAATTGGCGATGCGCTGCGCCGCCTGGCTGCTGGCGCCGTTGATCAGCCGGGCGGCGGTTTCGGGGTCGACGCCGGGGACGACCACCCCCTCCTGCTGCAGAGCCGTCAGATGATCGGTCATCGAGCCGACGCAGGCATTGGCGTTCGGCCATTGCGCCGGATCGCCGAGCACAGCCGGACCGTCGCGAAACATGATGCGCTGGATTTCCGGCTCCAGCGCCATCTCGATATAGGTCGTGCATTCGTCGACGAAACGCTGCCAGCGGCTTGGCGCCCGCGACGCAATCTCATGGATGCGGACGGCCATCTCGCCATCGATTTCGGCGATGACGGCCTGCAGCAGGCCCTTCTTGTCGCCGAAATGATGATAGAGCGCACCGCGCGTCAGCCCGGCCGAGGCGGTGAAATCATCCATCGAGGCCTCGGCATAGCCGATCGTGCCGAAAGCGTGGCGGGCCGCCGTGATCAGCTTGGCGCGCGTTTCGGCAATCATCTCCTTGCGGGGTCTGTGCATGGTTCTGGCCTTATTCACATACGCTTCGTATGCTAATTGACATACGCGGCGTATGGACTACCTATATTCATACGCATCGTATGTAATTGTCGAATTGGCCTTTGTCGAGGAACCAGCCATGCAAAACCCATACTCGGAAATCTTTCGTGCCCCTGGAGCCAAGGGGTTTGCCGCCGCGGGCTTCCTCGCGCGGCTGCCGATCGCCATGGCGCCGATCGGCATCGTGGCCATGCTCTCGCAGACACGTGGCGAATACTGGCTGGCGGGAGCTGTCTCGGCGACTTTCGCGCTGAGCAACGCTTTCGTGGCGCCGCAGATATCACGGCTGGTCGATCGCCTTGGCCAGACGCGGATCGTGGTTCCGACCACCATCCTCACCGTGCTCGCCTTCGCGGTGCTGATTGCCGCAGCCAATCGGGACTGGCCGGTGTGGACGCTGTTCGTGTCGGCGCTGGCGGCCGCCGCCATGCCCAGCATGCCGGCCATGGTGCGCGCGCGCTGGACAGAGATTTTCCGCGGCCGGCCGCAGATGAACACCGCATTCGCCTTCGAGTCGGCTGCGGACGAACTGGTCTATATCGCCGGCGCGTCGCTGTCGGTAGGCTTGAGCGCCGCGCTCTTCCCCGAAGCCGGCGTCCTGGTGAGCACGGTGTTCCTCGCCCTTGGCTCGACCGCCTTCATCCTGCAACGCTCGACCGAACCGCAAGTGCGGCCGGTGGACCATGTCTCCAGCGGCTCGGCAATCCGCTTGCGGCCGGTGCAGATCATCACCTTCGCCCTGATCTTCGTCGGCGCCACCTTCGCGACGACGGAAGTGAGCACGGTGGCGATCACCAAGGAACTCGGCCAGCCGGGCGCCGCCAGCCTCGTCATCGGCGTCTATGCGCTGGGATCGTTCGTGCTCGGCCTCGTCGTCGGTGCGCTCAACATGAAAGCGCCGCTGCAGCGCCAGTTGGCCCTCGCGGTCGCCCTCGTCGCGCTCGGCACGCTGCTGCCGCTCACCGCCGGCACGGTGCCGCTGCTGGCGCTGACCGTTTTCATCAGCGGCGTGGCGATCTCGCCGACCTTCATCACCGCCTTCGGCCTGATCGAGCGGCACGTGCCGGAAGCGATGCTGACCGAAGGCATCACCTGGGTGATGACCGGCATCGGCATCGGCATGGCGCTGGGTTCGTTTGCCGCCGGCGCGGTGGTGGATGAGTTCGGCGCCAGGAACGGGTTCTGGGTCTCGGTGGCGGCCGGCGTCATCGCATTGGTCACGGTGTTGCTGGGCCAGCGCAGCCTGGCCACCCACACATGCGAGCTGGACGGATGCGACGCGGCCGCCGTTCCCGCGGAGTAAGGACGCGGCCTGACGTTCGCTTTGGAGACCACCGCAAACGTTCGGAATTAGGTGAGGCCTCTGGCGTCGTCATCACGGAGCGACGCGAAGCGAAGCGCAGACCCGAGGACCCATTCCGTTACCTTGACCGAAGGGTGCAGCGGAGCAGAATTCTGCACCGTTGCAACGCGTCGAAGTCGCGGCATGGGTCCTATGTCTGCGCTGCGTCGCTTCGCTCCTTGCTTCGCCATAGGATGACGACCGCGGAAAGGCTTCGGCCAATCACAAACGCATGTGACCTGCCCGCGCAATCCTTCCGACGCGCCATCCACCTGAGAAACTAGATAATCTCAGTTTTCGCGATGTGAATCCCAAAGCCTTCAAGCCCGACATAGTGGCGCTCGCGCGAGGCGATCAGGTTGATCGAGGAAATGCCGAGGTCCTTCAGGATCTGGGCGCCGAGGCCGATTTCTCGCCACTCGTTCTCACGGCGGCGGGCCTCTTCGTGGTCCTCACGGTCGGCACTCATCGGCCGGTTGCGCTCCTGATGGGCGACGCCGACCGAACCCTCTCGGAGGTAAACGATGACGCCGCGCTTGCGTTCGCCCATCGCCTTCATAATGGCGTCGAGCCGGTGGCTGGTGCCGAACACGTCGGTCACCACATCCTCGGAATGCAGCCGCACCGGGACGTCCTCGCCGTCACGGATGTCGCCGAAAACGACCGCGACATGGTGCATGGAATCCCAAGGCAGCGTGTAGGTGAAGACCTGCGCCTTGCCGCCGAGTGTGTCGATTTCGGAGCAGGCGACGCGTTCGACCAGCGTTTCCTTGCGCTGCCGGTAGGCGATGAGGTCGGCGACCGAGACCTGCTTGAGGCCGTGTTCCTCGGCAAAGCTCGCCACCTGCGGGCCGCGCTTGACGGTGCCGTCGTCATTGACCAACTCCGAGATCACGCCAACCGGCGGCAGGCCGGCAAGCTTGCAGAGATCGACCGCGGCTTCGGTATGGCCCGAGCGCATCAGCACGCCGCCTTCCCTAGCGATCAGCGGGAAGATGTGGCCGGGCCGGACGAAATCCGAACCGCCGACATTGCCGTTGGCCAGGTTGCGCACGGTCAGGGTGCGGTCCTCGGCCGAAATGCCGGTGGTGGTGCCATGCTTGAAATCGACGCTGACGGTAAAGGCCGTGGTGTGGGCGGAATCATTGTCGGCGACCATCGGCTGCAGATTGAGCCGCTTGGCCTCCTCGCGCGGCATCGGCGTGCAGACGATGCCGGAGGTGTGACGGATGATGAAGGCCATTTTCTCCGGGCTGCAATGCACGGCGGCAACGATCAGGTCGCCCTCGTTCTCACGCCCGTCATCGTCCATGACGACGACGATCTCGCCGCGTTCGAAGGCGCGGATGGCTTCGACGATTTTCTTCTGATCGTATGGCATTGGCTCGCTTCGCTCGCAGGGAATAGGGGTTGGGCAGTAGGAGTTAGGGAAGGAAGGACGGGCTGGCCTATTGCCTAATCTCTACTGCCTAATCCCTGGCCTGTCTGTCCCCGGTGCCGCAGATAATGGTCCGCGATGGCGCAGGCAACCATGGCTTCGCCGATCGGCACGGCACGGATGCCGACGCAGGGATCGTGGCGGCCCTTGGTCATGACGTCGACGTCGTTGCCGTCCTTGTCGATGGATTTTCGCGGCGTCAAGATCGACGAGGTCGGCTTGACGGCGAACCGGGCGACGATCGCCTGGCCGGTCGAGATGCCGCCCAGAATGCCGCCGGCATTGTTGGACAGGAAGACCGGCTTGCCGTCATTGCCGATGCGCATCTCGTCGGCATTCTGTTCGCCGGTGATGCGCGCGGCCTCGAAGCCGTTGCCGATCTCGACGCCCTTGACGGCGTTGATCGACATCAGGCCGGACGCGATGTCCTGGTCGAGCTTGGCATAGATCGGCGCGCCAAGGCCGGCTGGCACGCCGTCGGCGATGATTTCAATAACCGCGCCCACCGAGGAGCCGGATTTGCGGATGCCGTCGAGATAGCTGGTGAAGACCGGAACCGAGGCCGGATCGGGGGTGAAGAACGGGTTTTCGGCGTCACCGATGAAATTCCAGTTCCAGTTGGCGCGGTCGATGGATTTCTCGCCCATCGAGACCAGTGCGCCGCGCACCACCATTCCGGGCACCACCTTGCGCGCCAAGGCGCCGGCCGCCACGCGAGCGGCGGTCTCACGGGCCGAAGAACGGCCGCCGCCGCGATGGTCGCGCAGGCCGTATTTGACGTCATAGGTGTAGTCCGCATGGCCGGGGCGGTACTGGCGGGCGATCTCGCCATAGTCCTTGGAGCGCTGGTCGACATTCTCGATCAGCATCGAGACGGGCGTGCCGGTGGTGATCATCGTCTCGCCGTTCTCGTCGAGGATGAAGCCGGACAGCACCTTCACCTCGTCCGGTTCGCGGCGCTGCGTCACAAAACGCGACTGGCCGGGACGGCGCTTGTCGAGTTCGGCCTGTATCTCTTGCCGCGTGAAGCGGATGCCGGGCGGGCAGCCATCGACCACGCAGCCGAGCGACGGGCCATGGCTTTCGCCCCAGGTGGTGACGCGGAAGAGATGGCCGAATGTGTTGTGAGACATGAATTTTAGCCCTGCCCGGCAGCGGACCGGATCAAAGGTGCGTTCTATTGGCGTTTTCCACAGCGGTCAAACTGTGATCCGGCGGTTTTAGTTTTGACACATTCGGTTGGTTTCTGCTCTCTTCCATGCGCCCGTTGAAAGCTCGCCGCCATCCGTGCAGGCGCAATGACAAAGAGGACGACGATGCGTACCCTGATTGGCGCTGCTGCCGCCATGTTGCTGATTTCCACCGCCGCCTATGCCGGCCAGACCGAAGGCCTGATCAAGAAGGTCGACAAGGACGCGCTGACGCTGACGCTGGAGGACGGTAAGTCCTTCAAGCTCAACGCCGAGACCGATCTCGATTCGCTGAAACCGGGCATGGATATCGTCATTGCCTATGACGTGACGAATGGCGAGAACGTCGTCACCGACATGGAACTGCCCGACACCGAGTAACACCGACATCGCACAGGCCCTTGCCGCTCGGCGGAGCCCTGCCCGGATAAACAGGACGGTCGTCCTGTTTTTATCTGCTCGAACCTAAAGCCAATCCAGACGCCCGTCCTGCAGCCTGAGCACCCGGTCCTGCCGCACTTCCAGGTTTGCCGCTTCGTGTTCGGAAACACCTTCGACCATCCTGAACAGGGTCCGCACGACGCCACCATGCGTGACGCAGACCGTCTGGCGGTCGAGCGCGTCGAACCACGGCTTCACCCGTTCGAGCAGCATCTGGTAGCTTTCGGCGCCCTCACCCGGCGGCTGGAAATTCCATTTGTTGCGTCGTCGCGCCTTCGCCGAGCCCGGCATTCGCGCGTCGAGTTCGGCATAGGTAAAGCCCTGCCAGTCGCCAAAGTGCACCTCGACCAGACGCGGGTCGGTGCAGTAGGCATCGGGATCGAGCTGCATCGCCAAGCGCAGCCGCTGCATCGTCTCGCGCGTCCGCTTCATCGGGCTGGCGACAAAGTCGAAATCCTCAGGGTTTTGGATCAGTTCGGCCAGCCGCCGTCCATTGCGGGTCGCCTGCTCGCGGCCGAGCGCGTTGAGATCGGTGTCGGCCTGGCCCTGCAGCCGCGACTCGGCATTCCACTGCGTCTGGCCATGGCGCACGATGTAGACGAGCGGAACCATCAGGTCTTCCGGAAATCAGGACAGGCGGGCGGAAACCGCGGCAGAACTATTCCTTGACGGTCGAAATATCCGGCGCGTCGACCGCCTTCATGCCGACGACGTGATAGCCGGAATCGACATGGTGCACCTCGCCGGTGACGCCACGCGACAGGTCCGACAGGAAATAGACGGCGGAATCGCCGACTTCTTCCTGGGTGACGGTCTGCTTCAGCGGCGAATTGTATTCGTTCCACTTGAGGATGTAGCGGAAGTCGCCGATGCCCGAAGCAGCCAAGGTCTTGATCGGCCCGGCCGAGATGGCGTTGACGCGGATCTTCTTGCCGCCGAGGTCGACGGCGAGATAGCGCACGCTGGCTTCGAGCGCGGCCTTGGCGACACCCATGACGTTGTAATGCGGCATGACCTTTTCGGCGCCGTAATAGGTCAGCGTCAGCAGCGAGCCGCCGTCGGTCATCAGCGCTTCGGCGCGCTTGGCGATGGTGGTGAAGGAATAGACCGAAATGTCCATGGTGCGCAGGAAATTGTCGCGCGTCGTCTCGACATAGCGTCCGGTCAGCTCGTCCTTGTCGGAAAAGGCGATGGCATGGACGAGGAAGTCGAGCTTGCCGCCCCAATGCTTGGCGACATTGGCAAACACCTCGTCGAGGCTCGCCGGATCAGTGACATCGCAATGACCGGCGACAAAGGCGCCCAATTCCGCAGCCAGCGGCTCGACGCGCTTCTTGAACGCCTCGCCCTGATAGGTCAGCGCGATCTCGGCGCCATGGTCGACGCAGGCCTTGGCGATGCCGTAGGCAATCGATCTGTTGTTGGCGACGCCCAGTATAAGGCCGCGCTTGCCGGCCATAAGGCCCTGTCCACCCGCCATGTCAGCGCTCTCCGAAAGATTTTCTGCTTTGGAGTGCCTATCGCACAGGCAGAAAGGCGCATCAAGCGCAGACGGGGCGCGCGTTCAATTCAGACACTCGGCGTGACAACGAATGGGGGATAATATCGTTGTTGTGAGATTTGAACGCCTCACTGCGGCCAGCGCGCCTTGATGGCCCAGGCCCGCCCGACCAGCCGAATCGGCTGGCCGGCAACGCATCGGCCCTATCCAGCCATTTTGCGCCAGGGAATGAGCATTCCCACCTGCTTGCGGTAGCTTCGGTACTGATCGCCGAACATCGCGACGAGATCGCGTTCCTCGAGGAAGATGCCGAGCAAGATGTAGCCGGTGCTGCCCACCGCGAACAGGAGATGGCCCCATGTCATGGACGGCGTCGCCCAGAAGGCCAGGAGGAAGCCGACATAGAGCGGGTGCCGGACCCATTTGTAGAACAGTGGCGTCCTGAACACGGGCGGCGCCGGTTCGCTCTTGCGCAAAGCGGCGAGAACCTGGCGCAGGCCGAACAGTTCGAAATGGTTGATCAGAAAGGTGCTGGTCAACAATACCGCCCAGCCGAGCCAGAACACGCCATGGATGACGGCGACCCAGACCGGGTTCTCGACCGTCCAGACGAGACCGGGAATCGGCCGCCATTGCCAGTAGAGCAGCAGCAGGATGAGGCTGGCCAAAAGCACATAGGTGCTGCGTTCGGCCGCGTGCGGGACAATCCGTGTCCACCAGCGCTTGAAAACCGGCCGCGCCATGATGCTGTGCTGGGCGGCGAAAAGGCCGAGCAGCAGTGCATTGCCGATGACGGCTTCGACCGGACTTCCAGCGACTCCGGAATCGATCGATTTCGGCACGACCATGTTGCCGACGAAACCGACCGCATAGAGAAACGAACCGAGAAAAATCAGGTATGCGGCAACGCCGTAGATAAGGGTGATTACGCCCGCCATGACTGCCCCTCCATGCAAGCATCAGGATTCGGTCGGTCGACCGAATTCAGTGTCAAAAACCATAAATTCTCTGACGAGTCAACTTGATCGGTCGCTCGACCGAGATAGAGTGGAGGGACGTCCAGCCCCCGACAGGAGAAGCTATGATCCGCCCAGATTGCACCGCTACCAGCGGCAGCCACGCCGCATGACGGACGCTGCCCAAGCCGTTACCCCGCCGCAGAACAAGCAAAAGCGCGACACGCGCGCCGAACTGATTTCGGCTGCCGAGTTATGCCTCCATCGAGGCGGTTATGCCGATCTGTCGACGCGCCGCGTTGCCGAGATCGCCGGCGTTCCGCTCAGCCAGATCCATTACCATTTCGGCTCCAAGGAACGGCTGTTCCTGGCCCTGCTCGACCATCTGAACGAGGGCCTGCTGAAGCGCCAGGCGGAGACTTTTGCGGCACCGATGCCGCTGTGGCAGCGCTGGGAGCGCGCTTGCGATTTCCTCGACGATGATCTGGCGTCCGGCTATGTCCGGATCCTGCACGAGATGATCGCGGCAAGCCTGTCGAGCCCCGAAATCGCCAAGGCGGTGCGCCGCGACCTGCGCGGCTGGTTCGAACTGCTGGACGGACTGGCGCAAGAGGCGGAGCGGCGGTTCGGCGGCCTCGGGCCATTCTCCGCCGCCGAAGTGACCAGCCTGGTCAGCGCCGCCTTCCTCGGCAGCGAGACGATGATCCTGCTGGAGATCGAGAGCCCGCATGTCCCGGTACGGCAGGCGCTGCGCCGCTTCGGCGAAACCATCCGGCGGATGGAGGAAGTGGCGCCCGGCAGTTAGCCAGCGAAGTCGAGCCGCGTCAGCCTTTGCGGCTGCGCATCAGCGCTTCGAGTTCGCTGTCGCCGCCTTCCGGCAGCATGATGCGGACATGGGCGTAGAGATCGCCATGGCCGCCGGCCTTTTCCGGCAAGCCCCTGCCCTTCAGGCGCAGCACCTTATCGGAACTCGACCAGGCCGGAATGTTGACCGCCAGCCTGCCGGTCGGCGTGTCGACCGGCACCTTGGCGCCCAGCACCGCGTCGGCCAACGCTACCTCCAGATCGGCATGCAGGTCACGGCCCTCGATGCGGTAGCGCGGGTGCCTGCGGATACGGATCTTGACCAGCGCATCGCCCGGCTGTCCCGGCCCCTGCTCGCCCTGGCCCTTCAGCCGGATGGTCTGTCCGTCCTCGACATAGACCGGCAGCTTGACCGCAATCTTGCGGCCGTCGGGGAACATCGCCGTCACCTTTTCTGCGGTCGCTATCTCCTCGATGGTGACGTCGAGCGTGACGTTGAGATCGGCGGCGGTCGCCTGCTGGCGGCGGTCGCCTGTTCCGGCGCCACGCGCGCCTGAAAAGGCGTCGCCGAAGATCTGGCTGAAGATATCGCTGTTGCCGTCGAACGGATCGCCGCCCGGACGCCCGGATCGGAATTCGAAGCGCGGGCCGCCGGCGCCCTGCTGGCGGCGGAAGCCACCGAACGGATCGCCGCCGCCGGCTGCGCCCTCGAAGCCCTGGAATTTCGGCTTGCCGTCGGCGTCGATCTCGCCGCGGTCGAAGGCCGCACGGTTCTTCTCGTCGCCGACGACCTCATAGGCCTGATTGGCGGCGGCAAAACGGTCCTTGGCCTTGGGATCATTCGGATTCTGGTCCGGATGATACTTTTTGGCGAGCTTGCGGTAGGCCGATTTTATGTCCTTGGCCGATGCGTTCTTGGCAACGCCCAGCACCTCATAGGGGTCGCGCATGCGTCCTGCCCTGGAAAATGAGTTAAATCCACGTTGGCCCTTATATGCGCTCCCATAGGAAGAAATTCCAGTGGCGCGCAGGCTTATCGAGGCTGAAATTGCGGCGCCCGCAAACCCTGGAAAATCAGAGCGGTTTGAAGTCCTGCATGTGCCAGCCGCCGGCCGCGGCGATGCACAATTGGCCCTTGAACAAAGTGACGCCGTCGAAGCTTTCGCGCGAGGCGGTAAAGCTGCGGCAGTCTTGGCCGTTGTCCTGCACTTCGGCGAGTTCGGTGATGGAGCCGCGCGAGCCGGTGTCGGCATTCGCCCACGGCACGGCCTGGCCGCGAAGCTCCTCGATGTCGGCCGAAGACACCGCATTGCCGATCGTGGTCTGGTCGGAAGCGCTGTCGGCGTCCGTCGATGTCACCCTGGCCGGCGCGCTTGAGGTGACGATGGAACGATCGACCTCGGCCTTTTCCAGGCTGAAGCCGCCGGCGCCGCAGGCGGCAAGCGGCAGTGCGATAATCACGATCACGGCTTTCGAACTGGCCGAAGCGATAACGCTCCATTGCCCGCTGTCAAAAGCTTGCGCGATACGCGACAATCGGCAACCTCCTGAAGCTCGAGACAATTTGAGAAAAACTATGAGTGACACTGAGTTAACAAGTAGTGACTTTACCGAAGCCGCCGAGCCGTTCCGGCTCTTTGCTGAGTGGCTGGAGGACGCCAAGAAAAGCGAAATCAACGACGCCAACGGCGTAGCACTTGCAACCGTCGATGCCGACGGCATGCCGGATGTGCGGATGGTGCTGCTCAAGGGTTTCGATGAAAGCGGCTTTGTCTTCTACACGAATTTCGAGAGCGCCAAGGGCCGCGAGATTCTTGGCAGCATGAAGGCGGCGATGTGCTTCCACTGGAAATCGCTGCGCCGCCAGGTGCGCATACGCGGTCCGGTGGAGATCGTCAGCGACGCTGAAGCCGACGCCTATTACGCGACGCGGCCGCGCGGCAGCCGGATCGGCGCATGGGCTTCGAAACAGTCGCGGCCGCTGGAAAGCCGCTTTGCCCTGGAGAAGGCGGTGGCCGAATACACGGCGCGCTACCCTATCGGCGAAATCCCGCGGCCCAAGCACTGGTCGGGCTTCCGCATCGTGCCGCAGGCGATCGAGTTCTGGCACGACCGGCCATTCCGGCTGCACGATCGGCTGGTCTTTTCGCGCAACGCCGAAGGCGGCTGGGACAAGACACGGCTTTATCCCTGAGGATCGCCGGGGCCGCCGGAGATCAGTCCTTCTCCATCTGGAACAGCAGGAAATGCGGCCGTTCGCTGGCAACGCCGACCGCTGGTCGTATAGTCCTGGTGACGTCCTTCGGCACCAGGAATGTCTCGCGCAGCTTGATCGTGTCCCCGGCCTTGGCGCCCGAAAACATCGCGGAAATGCAGGTCTGAACATTGTCCGGCGCGTTCAGCCTTACCGCCGATGTCGGCGACCAGCGCCTTCCCTCGGCATCGATCAGCATCACCTTGCAGCCAAGCCAGAGGTTCTGCAGGTCGGGATCGTCGATGGTCACCGCGAAATCCGCGAGCACCGGTACGGAATCGGGCGGCAGGTTCTTCATTCCGAAGGCGCCGCGCAGATCGGTCAGCTTCCACTCGCTGCCGCCGAAATGCGCGCTCTGGCCCCAGGCCACGCGGCGCTCGAACAGATCGTTGTCGCCGAGCAGCGCCTTGACGCTGTCATAGGCCTGCACCGCCAGGGTCAGGGGAACGAGCACAAGCAGCGCCCAAAGGCTGCGGCGGCGCCATTTTTTCTCCGTCAGCCCTCTATCCTCAATCAGCGCCGTCATTTCGGTTGCCCATCGATCGGCTGCGCCAGATCGAGCGTGCCGACGGTGCCGGCAGGCAGGCCGTCGGAACCGGCTGCGACCGGTCCGATCGAAATCTCGGCCTGCGAATCGAGCGCCGCCATCAGCTTGCTTGAAATCAGCACCGTCGCGTTGCCGGCCTCCTCTGGCCTCACCTCGAAGACCAGCCTCGCCTTCCGCGGCAGGCCGGGGTCGACAGCTACCGGGAGAATGCCTTTGTTGATGAACGACAGCCGCTCGGTGTGGTCGTAGGTCAAGCCCGTTGGTCCGCGCCATGAGGCGACCGCGACGATCGTGGACGCAGCCTTGGCCGCGAACTCGACGGTCACCACCGCCCACACGCCGCCAGTGGTCAGCACCTTGGTCTCGCCGAACCGGTCGGCCTTGAGCTTGCGCGCAAACTCCAGCTTTTCCGCGCGCACCTCGAAGCTGCGGCCGACGATTGTCTCTCCAACATTGCCCCGTACCGGGATCGGGCCAATCAGGTCGGCATAGTGCGGCTTCGAAACCTGCAAGCCGTAGCAGAGCGCTACGGCGGCGAGCAGCAGGACGAGATTGGCCAGTCTGCGCATCATGGCTGGCCTCCAGCATCGGGCGCGACAGGAATGGTCAGCGTGCCGACCGGGCTCGGATTGAACCAGCCGGGCAGGCCGTAGAGGTTGTCGCGCTGTTTGTAGATTTTGCGGATGACTGTCAGGTCGAGGCTGGCTGGAGCGGCAGCACCTTCCGGCAGCTCCCAGATATAGGCCATGCGCTCCGGCATATCCGGGTGCAGTTCCGGCGACAGCGTCTCGTCGCGCGTCAGCACGATGTACGGTTTTGTCGCCGGGTCGACAGCCGGCTGGCTTGCCTGGAAGAGTTCGAAATAATCCTTCGTCGACTGGGCCGTGCGGTTGGTCATGTCGACCTCGAAGACCAGCGCTTTGGTCCCGGGCTTGCGCAACGTGCCATAGACATATTTCTGGGCGCTGACATAGGCCTTCGCCGGCCGCAGCAGCCATTGCCCGGTTTCGATCGGGCCGGCTGGAGCCAGAACCGGCACCTGCGCATGCCTTTCCCCGAAGGCGCCCAGCACGCCGGCAACGGCAATCGCCGCCGCCGTGCCGATGCCGGCGGCAATCCACGCTTTCAGCCGCGATCGGGCGGTTTCAAGCATTCTGCGCCTCGCCTTCCGGACCGGCCGGACCAGCCGGCTGCGCAGCCTCGCTGGCCCGGCGCTTGGGCAGCGCAAATGCCGTTTCGAGGATCGCCGCAAGGAAGCAGATGCGCAACGGCTCGACCAGAATACCGGTCGATGAGTCCTGGAAGGCACTGCCGAACAGCAGCGACACGCCCTCGGACAGCACCTGCCAGATGTCGAGATCGTGCGGGCCGGCGATGCGCGTCGCGCCGAGCCACGCCCATGCCGCCAGCCAGTCGATGAGACGATAGCCGACGATCAGCGTGAGCATGAGCACGACACCCGAGCTCAGCGTGATGCGCACGCCATTGGCGATCGGCAGATAGCGCGAGCGATAGCCGGAGATGAAGTGTTCGACGAAGTCGCGCATGAACTTCGGGATGCTTCGATAGCGGGCGCCGAGGCGCTCGACCCGGTCGTGCACGCGCAGCAGTTCCTTGTCGTCGCGTACATCATAGCCATAGATCAACGCCGTCATGACCAGCCAGATCACCGGCAGCAGCATGAAGAAGAACAGCGCGATGAGTTTTGTTGTCGTATCGATCGAGGTGACTTCGACTGGCACCATCGGGTCGGCAAAGGCGGCGGAAACCGGATTGGCGACGCCGTCGGCCGCAGCCTGAAGCGTGGAAAAGATGTTGCGGCTCATGATCCAGCCGACGATATCGTCCTTCCAGCGCGAGATGACGTACAGACCGACGAAGATCCAGTTGGTCTCGCAGATCACGACCACGATTTGCCAGAAGGACTTTGCGCCGCCGCGCTTCTGCATCGCCTGGGCAAAACGCCTGACCAGCCAGGAGATGACGACGGAAAATATGAGCCAGCGCGAATCCAGCACATCCAGCACATTACCCGCGCCTTCGCCGAACGGCGCCATGTCGAGGGTGACGCGCGAATATTGCCGCACCGAATCGCCAAGAAAGCCCCAGGCGGCGTAATAGGCGAAGAAAGGCAGGAGCGCGACAGTGACCATGCGCGCCAGCCTTGCGGCGCTGCTGCTCGGTTCTTCGCGAGACGTCTTATCGGAGGCTTTGTCCCGCGCGGCCTGTTGCGCCGCGCGGATCGCCGGCAGGCCGGGAAGCAGGGTCTGGAACATGGCGACGGTGACGATGAGCTGCGTCAAGGCGACGAGCGTCAGCAGCGCCAAGCCCGCCATATGGTTGAGGAAGGCGGCGCGCGCGGCGATCTGCATGAACAGGTCGCCGCCCAAAATGCCCAACAGCACCATGGCGATCAGCTGCGGCCAGAAGCGCCACCAGAGCCTGAACGTCAGGCCGAGCGGCCTTGCAAAATCGGCAAGCATGTCCCGGCGTTCAACCCGTCAACGGGCGCCGGCTTCGATGCTGTGCGCATCGATGACAAATTCTCGGGTCATGTCCTCTCCACCTGGCCGCCAGGATCGAGCGAGAAATAGTGCAGGCCGAAGCGCTTTGACAACCCTTGAGCGGTTTTCCCCTGACGCCTACCGCCACCGCCAAGGTCGGATACAGCTTGGCGTGAGCCTATGCCTTCTTGCGCGTCATGAAGGCCGTCAATGCGGCGCGCGCTTCGTCGGACTTCAGCCGCTCGGAGAAATGCTCGCTCTCCACCTTGATGCGGGCGACAAGCTCGTGGCGCGGGGCGCGCATCAGGTCACGCGCAATCTTCAGCGCCTGCGGCGGCTTGGCGGCGATCTCGCCGGCCGCTGCGAGTACCGCGGCTTCTAGCCGGTCCTCCTCGACCACCTCATAGATCAGGCCGGCGGCCTTGGCGCGCTCGGCGGAAAAACCTTCGCCGAGCCCAAGCAGGGCGAAGGCGCCCTGCCTGCCGAGGATGAGCGGCGCCAGCAGGCTGGAGCCCGCCTCCGGCACCAGGCCGAGGTCGACGAAGGGTGTGCGGAACACCGTGCGCGGCGTGGCGAAAGTCAGGTCGCAATGCAAATTGAGCGTGGTGCCGATGCCGACCGCAATGCCGTCGACGCCGGAGACCATCGGCTTCTCCGTTTTGGCCAGCGCCATCAGGAAGTCCCAGACCTCGTTGCCGCCCTCACCGCCGGTGGCGATGACCAGGAAATCGGCGAGATCGTTGCCGGAAGAGAAGGCGCCTGAAACACCGAGGAAGACATGGACGCGGACCGCCGGGTCGGCATCGCCATCAGCCAGCGCCTTGGACATTGTCGCATACATGGCGCGCGTCAGTGCGTTCTTCTTGTCGGGACGGTTCATGCGGATGATCTGGATGGCGCCCTGGCGCTCGACGAGAATATGGTCTGTCACGGTCATTCTTCCCTGGTGAGCGCTCTGGTATTCAGGCCGTTATCAGCGCCTTGCCGGCGTCAGCGAGGCTCTCGGCGCCATCGATGACGCGTTCCTTCAAGGCGCTGACTTCGCCGAGCAGGTTTTCGGCGAAAAAGCGGCAAAGGGCGATGCGGCTCTGCTGGGCAAGTCCGCCACGCGCCAGATAAGCGCCGCCGGCAGCAAGCGAGATCAGCCTGAGATAGGGGGTCGCACCGGCTTGCGCTTCGTCCAGACGGCCGTCGGCCAGCAGCTTCTGCAGGAAGCGCGTCGCCTCGGTGAGATCGTCGAACGCCTGGTCAAGCGCTTCGGCGGTGCGGCCGAAGCCCTGCAGGTTCGAGGTCCGCACCTCGTCAGCGATGGCCTCCAGTTCGGCGATATAGCCATGCACATGCTCGCCGCCGCCAAGCGGCAATTTGCGGGCTACAAGGTCGATCGCCTGGATGCCGTTGGTGCCTTCATAGATCGGCGCAATGCGGGCGTCGCGATAGAGCGCGGCCGCGCCCGTCTCCTCGATGAAGCCCATGCCGCCGTGGACCTGGACACCCAGCGACGCAACGTCGACGCCGATATCGGTGGAAAAGGCCTTGGCCAGCGGCGTCAGCAGATTGGCGCGATCGCGCCAATGCGCGGCCTCCTCGCCTGCCGACAGACGCGCGAAGTCGATGGCGTGGGCGCAGGAATACGAGATGGCGCGGGCGATCTGGGTCAAAGCCTTCATGGTCAAGAGATTGCGCTGCACGTCGGGGTGATGGACGATCGGCGCCATCCCGGCGCCTGAAAAGTCGGATGCCTTGCCCTGGCGGCGCTCATTGGCATAGGCGATCGCCTTCTGTGTCGCGGCTTCCGCCACCGCCACGCCCTGCATGCCGACGCAAAGCCTCGCGTTGTTCATCATGGTGAACATGCAGGCGAGCCCCTTGTTTTCCTCGCCGATCAGCCAGCCGATGGCGCCGGGGGTCGCGTCTTGAAAACCGTCGCCATAGATCATGGTGCAGGTTGGCGAGGCATGGATGCCGAGCTTGTGCTCGAGGCCCGAACAGAAGACGTCGTTGCGGGCACCGAGCGAGCCGTCATCATTGACCAGGAATTTCGGCACCAAAAACAGCGAAATGCCGCGCGTGCCGGCCGGTGCGTCGGGCAGCCGCGCCAGCACCAGATGGATGATGTTGTCGGTGAAATCATGCTCGCCATAGGTGATGAAGATCTTCTGGCCGAAGATGCGGTAGGTGCCGTCGCCGGCAGGCTCGGCGCGGGTGCGCAGAGCGGCGAGATCGGAACCGGCCTGCGGCTCGGTCAGGTTCATCGTCCCCATCCAATCGCCGGAAACGAGCTTCGCCAGATACCTTGCTTTGAGCGCCTGGGAAGCATGCTTGTCGAGCGCCTCGACCGCGCCCATGGTCAGCGTCGGGCCGATGCCGAAGGCCATGGCGGCGGAGTTCCACATTTCGAGCGCGGCAACGCCGAGCATGGTCGGCAGGCCCTGGCCACCGAATTCTTCCGGTCCGGACAGCGCGTTCCAGCCACCGTCGATCCAGCTGCGGTAAAGCGCCCTCCAGCCGGGCGGCGTGGTCACGGCTGCATCGTTCAGCACCGCGCCGTGCTCGTCGCCGATCTTGTAGAGCGGCGCCACTTCCTCGCTGGCGAAGCGGCCGGCCTCGGACAGGATGGCGTCGACAAGGTCTTCGCCGAGGTCGCCGAACGCGCCGCTGTCGAGCGCCGGTTTGAGCCCGGCGACATGCTTGAGCGTGAACGAAATGTCGTCGACCGGGGCCTTGTACATGCCGCTTTCTACTCCGCTGCTCCGACCGCTCGATCCTAGGACCCGGGCCGATGCAAAACCATCCGCCTCTGGGCGGCCTCCGACCTTCTTTTTACGTAAACGTCAAACTTTGTCACGCGGATTTTCATCGAACTTCGTCGTCCACAGGTGGAGCGGGAGCGTAGCGGATGCCGAGTACCATGTCGCGACCTCGCGCTAGGGGCGCAACGGTGCAGAATTCCGCGCCGTGGCAACGCTTCGAAGTCGCGGAATGCATACTATGGTCCGCGCCGCGTCGCTTCGCTCCTTGCTTCGCCATAGAATGACGAAATCGCGAGAGCGACAGGACTCCTGCCCGAAAGCACTTCCTTAACCATACCGGTCCACCATCGGTGTTTGGTCAGCGAGGATCCCTGTTTGAAAACGCCGGCGCATCTTCTTCGCCGCTCAGCGATCGCTCTCGCGGCGATGATGGCGCTGACGTCAGCGGCTACAGCCTCGGACTTTTCCGAGCCTTGGCGGGATGGCGACCGCGCGCTGGTGGTCGACGCCTATGAATACAATTCCATCGACTGGGCGCAGCTTGCCACCGACAAGCGCATTGTCGGCTTCATCAACAAGGCCTCCGACGGGCTGCCGCCGCCCTATTTCTGCTACGGCGACGAGCCTACGGTCAAACTCTGCAAGACATTGTGGAAACGCTTTGCGGTGACGCGCGAGCTGTTTCAGACGCGCAAGGTGGTGGCCAAGGCGCTCGGCCTGAAATGGGGCGCCTATCATCTTGCCCGCCCGGCAATCCGCTCGAGCAGGCCAACAGTTTCATCGATTTCGCCGAGCCAGCCCCTGACGATCTGCTCGCCCTCGATCTCGAAGGCAACGACCCCTCGCAATGGATGTCGCTCGAGGATGCCGAGGAATTCGTGCGCCAGGTGCACCGGCGGCTCGGCCGTTTCCCGATCCTCTACACCAACGGCAAGACCGCCCAGTACATCGCCGACAACCGCTACCAATACCGTCTGCTGTCGCGGCTGCCGCTCTGGTATGCGCGCTACAAGCCCGACATCGACGTGCATTTTCCGATGGGCAACTGGCAGGGTTATGCGCTGTGGCAGTTCTCGGCGCAGGCCAATTGCGGGCGCCTGCGCTGCCCCTACCGCGTCGCCGGCACGCCCAACGACATCGACGTCAACGTCGCGCCGATGGACGCGGCGGCACTGCGCCAGCAATGGCCCTTCGGCGGCCTGATCGACGTGCCGCCCGACTACCTCGCCTCGATACCGGTGCCAGTCTCGCGCGCAGCCGGGCTCGCCGGAAAAGTCACCATCACCTATGCCGATGTGGCGACGCCACCGACGGTCGAGGAGATGGTGGCGGTGCTCGGCGCGCGCTGGCAGACATTCCGCGCTGCCTTCCGCATGCCGGTGGTCAAGACGGTGCCGCGCCGCGCGCGCTTCGGCATTGCCGAGTATGTCGCCTGGAAGCGGACTGCGTATCGTTCGGAGGCTCTGCTCGAGGCCGCCTTCTCGCAGGCCGCCGACCCGGTCAGCACCGCTTCGACGGAACTCGTTCGCGAGCGCTGAGGCTCAGGTGGCGCTGGCTTTCTCCCGCGCCACCGCCTGCCAGCCTATGTCGCGGCGGCAGAAGCCTTGCGGCCAGTCGATGCGGTCGAGCGCGGCGTAGGCGCGGCTCTGCGCTTCGCCGACCGTCTTGCCTGACGCGGTGATGTTGAGCACGCGGCCGCCATTGGCGACCAGCGCGCCGCCATTGATGGCGGTGCCGGCGTGGAAAATCTCAACACCATCACCGGCCGCCTCTTCCAGCCCGCGGATGACCGAGCCTTTTTCCGGCGTCCCGGGATAGCCCTGTGCCGCCATCACCACGGTCAGCGCGGCATCGTCGCGCCAGCGGATCGAACTGTGCGCCAACTGGCCGTCGACGGCGGCGTTGAGCAGCACCAGCAGATCGTCCTTCAGCCGCATCATCAGCACCTGACACTCGGGATCGCCGAAGCGGGTGTTGTATTCGATCAGCTTCGGCCCCTTGTCGGTGATCATCAGCCCGGCAAACAGAATACCGGCGAACGGCGCGCCAAGCTCGGCCATGCCGCGCATGGTCGGCTCGACGATCTCGCGCATGGTGCGCTCGACCATTTCGGGGCTCATCACCGGCGCCGGCGAATAGGCGCCCATGCCGCCGGTGTTGGGGCCGGTATCGCCATCGCCGACGCGCTTGTGGTCCTGCGCGGTGCCAAAGGGAAGTGCGGTCGTGCCGTCGCACAGGCAGAAGAAACTCGCCTCCTCGCCGGTCATGAATTCCTCGACTACTACCTCAGCGCCGGCGTCACCGAATGCGCCGTCGAAACAAGCATCGAGGGCGGCGCGCGCCTCGTCCAGCGTCATGGCGATGGTGACGCCCTTGCCGGCGGCAAGCCCGTCGGCCTTGATGACGATCGGCGCGCCGACCTTTTCGACATAGGCTTTCGCCGAGGCAAGATCGGTGAAGCGGCCATAGGCGGCGGTCGGGATGCCGTATTTGGCGCAAAGGTCCTTGGTAAAACCTTTCGAGCCTTCGAGCCGCGCTGCCCGCTTCGACGGGCCGAAGACGCGGATGCCCTGCTCACGCAGATCGTCGGCAATGCCGGCGACCAGCGGCCCTTCCGGCCCGACGACGACGAGATCGATCGCGTTGTCCTGGCAGAAGCTGGCAACAGCGGCACGGTCGGCGATGTCGAGCTTGACCAGTTCGGCCTCGTGGGCGATGCCCGGATTGCCGGGCGCGGCATAGAGCCTGGTCAAAAGCGGCGAGGCCGCGATCTTCCAGGCCAGGGCATGTTCGCGGCCGCCGGAGCCGATTAACAAAACGCGCATGCCGATGTCCCTTGTCATTTCACGACAGGGACTGCGCTATTGCCCCGGGCGGCGCGGGTCAAGAGTTTTACCTTGCGCCATACCGGTTGCGCACGGGAACGTCGCGCCGAGAGCACGGCGTCCCCGGCCGGTATCAGCTCTGGAAGACGACCGGGAACCAGTCCTCGCGCAGTTTCTGGCCGGGCT
Organism: Mesorhizobium sp. C264A; assembly: GCF_040324515.1. Taxonomy (NCBI): domain Bacteria; kingdom Pseudomonadati; phylum Pseudomonadota; class Alphaproteobacteria; order Hyphomicrobiales; family Phyllobacteriaceae; genus Mesorhizobium; species Mesorhizobium sp. C264A. The sequence goes on from NZ_JAMYVY010000001.1 coordinate 3,350,346, forward strand.
TCATGTCATGGCCGGGATAGGGCGGCGAGGTACGGCCGGGGCGCTCGACATAGCGCGCATCGTCGCCGACCCAGCGCAGCGACAGCGCCCGGCGACGCGCCGCGGTCGGATTGCCGCGCGCACCATGCGCGGTGCGGAAGTCGAACAGGATGGCGTCGCCCGGCTCCATCTCCCATTCGAGCACCTTCAGCGACGGGTCCTTGTCGGGATCCGGCACGGGCAGATAATCGCCCTCGCCGGCATAGAAATTGCTGTCATCGAGCCAGCGCACCGGCAGGATCATCTTGTCCCATTTGTGCGAGCCGGCGATCAGCCGCAGCGTCGCTTCCTTGACCGGATCGATCGGAATCCAGAAGCTGACGGTCTGGGTGCCATCGACGAAGTAATACGGGATGTCCTGGTGCCAAGGCGTCGGCTTTTGCGTGCCCGGTTCCTTGACCAGCACATGGTCGTGGAAGAACTGGGCGCTGCGCGACTGCATCGCCGCTGCCGCGAGTTCCGCGGCCGGGGAATTGCGCACCACGTCGACGAATTCGGGAATGCGCTCCCAATTGCAGTAATCGTCGAAGAAGCTGCCCTTGCCGTTGGCGATGTCCGAGGCCGTGGCGCTGCGGTTTTGCATGTTGCGCTCGATGCCGGCGGCGATGGTGCCAACCCAGTCATTGAAGGCGCCGCGTATGCAGACCGCGCCGTCGCGCTGGTAGTCGGCAATCGCTGCGGCATCGATATGTCTGGCGGCCATGTCATGTCTCTCCTGTTTCGATGACCGACTATCGCGGCCGCCGCACATCGCGTAAAATAATAACTTCTCATCTCCCTTATAGCTTTACTCTATGAACCTGACCCTCACCCAGTTGCGCTACCTCGTCACTGTTGCCCGTCACGGCAGCGTCACCGTGGCCGCCCGGATGCTGAACGTCTCGCAACCCTCGATCTCGGTGGCGATCGACAATGTCGAAGCGACGCTCGGCCAGAAAATATTCGTGCGCCAGCGCGGCAGCGGCATCGCGCTGACCTCGTTCGGCCGCAGCGCGGTGGCGAAGGCAAAGCAGGTGCTGGCCGAAGCGGACGAACTGGTTGGGCTCGGGACGCGCGACGCCGATGTCGGCGGCGAACTTGTGCTCGGCTGTTTCGAGGATCTGGCGCCTTATTTCGCGCCGGCGCTGATCCGCGCTTTTTCGCAACGCTGCCCGGCGGTCACCGTGGTGGTCCGCGACGAGACCTTCGAGACGCTCGGCCGGCGGCTCGGCGATGCGGCAATCGATCTCGGCCTGACCTACGATCTCGGCCTGCCCTCGCACTTCGCCCGCACCCTGCTGCATGAGCTGCGGCCACACGCGCTTCTGCCGCAAGGCCACGCGCTGGCCAGCCAGGCCAGCGTCAGCCTGGCGGAGCTGGCGACCCATCCCTTGATCACCACCGACCAGCCGCATAGCTGGCAGCATATGCTGGACCTGTTCCTCAGCCGCGGCCTGTCGCCGGTCTCGCAATCGACGGCGAGTTCGTTCGAACTGCAGCGCAGCATGGTCGCCAACGGCTTCGGCGTCGCGGTGAGCTACACCAGGCCTTATGGCGACAGGAGTTATGACGGGCTGCCGCTGGTCTGCAAGCCGCTGTCCGATCCGCTGCCGATGCAGTGCATCATCCTCACCCATGACACAAGGCAAAGGCTGTCGAAGGCGGCGCTGGCCTTCACGGAGGTGGCGAAGGAATGGTTTGCCAGCCACGATATTTTCACCGCCTGAGCGACAATGCGGCCGCTTGACGGCGCACGCCGCTGCTGCCACTCCAGCACGATGGAAACCATCCAGTCGAAAGCCGCACAGGGCCGCGTCGCCGACGCGCCGAGCGGCCATTGGGTCTACAAGATATTGCCGCGCTGGCTGTGGCCTTACGCGCAGCTTGCGCGCTGGGACCGGCCGATCGGCTGGCAATTGCTGCTGTGGCCCTGCTGGTGGTCGGCAGCGCTTGCGGCCAGCGCCTATCCGCGCGCAAGCGACCCGCTGCTCACATTGCTCCCGTCGCCATGGTTCCTGTTCCTGTTCTTCGTCGGCGCCGTCGCCATGCGCGGCGCCGGCTGCACCTATAACGACATTGTCGACCAGGACATCGACAACAAGGTCGAGCGCACCCGTTCGCGGCCGCTGCCGGCCGGCAAGGTGACGCGCCGCCAGGCCTGGATATTCCTGGTCATCCAGGCCTTGCTGAGCCTCGTCGTGCTGTTGCAGTTCAACGACTTCGCCATTCCGCTCGGCATCGCCTCGCTGGTGATCGTGGCCGTCTATCCCTTCATGAAGCGCTTCACCAACTGGCCGCAATTGGTGCTCGGGCTCGCCTTCTCCTGGGGTGCACTGATGGGCTGGGCGGTCGAGTTCGGCGATCTCGATGGCCCGGCCATCATGCTCTATATCGGCTCGATCCTGTGGGTGATCGGCTACGACACCATCTATGCACATCAGGACAAGGAAGACGACGCCATCGTCGGCGTGCGCTCGACGGCGCGGCTGTTCGGCGACAACACCAAGACCTGGCTGGTCGGGCTTTATGGCGGCACGCTGGTCTGCTTCGCCATCGCCTTCGCCTCGGCGCAGGCGCCGGTGGTGGCGCTGGCCGGGCTGATCGCCGCCGGCGCCCATATGGCGCGGCAGATAGCGGTTCTGGATATCGACGATCCCGATCAATGCCTGCGGCTGTTCAAATCCAACAACCAGGTCGGCTGGTTGATCTTCATCGGCCTGATCGGCGGTGCGCTGTGGGTGGCGCTAAAGCCGCTGGTGTAGGCTCCCTCTTCCTTCTCCCTTTGTGGGAGAAGGTGGATCGACGCGCAGCGCCGAGACGGATGAGGGGTGCTCCAGCGGAGTGAGGCGTTGGCGTTCCCTGGAACACCCCTCATCCGTCTTGCCGCTTCGCGGCAATCCACCTTCCCCCACAAGGGGGGAAGGAGAAGAGCGCTCTACTCTCTCGAAATAATCTCCTGGCCGTCGATCACCAGTCTCAGCCCGAGATTGCCGGCCCTGCGGCGGGCGAGGAAGCGCGGGCGGCGCGTGGTCGAGACCCGGCCCTTGCGGCGATCCTTGGCCGGCAGCGCCTTGATGGCGGCGCCGAGCGATTCCTCAAGCGTGCGGGCAATGCCGTCGGATTCGATCAGCAGCATCTGCAGCCGGTAAGCATCGGCCCAGGCGCGCCAGTCGGCGGCGACGTCGTCGAGATCGTCGGCCACCAGCAGCGGCACCGACAGCATCGGGTCGTTGTGCAGGAGTTCGAGGGTTACCGTGACATTGCCTTGCGCATCCTCCATCGCGCGGGCGGCGACGCCGCGAAACGCGTTGGCGGGCAGCGCGATGATCGCCGGCACGCCGCTCATCTCGAGCGTGCGGCGGATGACGGCGCCGCGCTGGTCGATGGTGAAGGTAACGTCGCCATAGTCGTCGCGCGTGGCATAGCTCACCACTTGCGGCAGGCGGAATGGGTCGAGGCGCATGTTGCGCCCGGCCCAGACGGGCTTCAATACACTGTTCATCTGCTGCCTTCCTGTGTTTCTCCTGAGAGCCGCTTTCACGGATCCCACCGGGCCAGTTTTCCCGGCCTCGTTGTGTGAAACATTAGCGCGAGCTTCTGCCGCCCGGCTTAAGAAAGTCAGTTAAATTTTGCTGATCTCAGGCGATGGTTATCGGAATGAGACCAGCCACAAAATGTTGAAAGGATCAGATAACCTTACCGGGATTCATGATGCCGGCCGGATCGAAGACGGCCTTCACCCGGCGCATCAGTTCGATCGCCATTGGCGGCGCGGTGGCGATCAGTTCGTCGCGCTTCAACTGGCCGATGCCATGCTCGGCCGAGATCGAACCGTGGAAGGAGCGCACGACATCGTGCACGGCATGGTTCATGGCGTGGTAGAGGCCGAGAAACGCTTCGTCGTCACCGCCCTCCGGCCGGGAGATGTTGTAGTGCAGATTGCCGTCGCCCATATGACCGAAGCAGACCACGCGCGCCTGCGGACTGACCGAAGCCACTGCACCGGCCGCCTTTTCGATAAACGCCGGGATGGATGCCACCGGCACCGAAATATCATGCTTGATCGAAGCACCTTCGGGCTTTTGCGAATCCGGCAGCACCTCGCGGAAGTTCCAGAACGCGTCGCCCTGCGCCAGGCTGGCCGCGATCACCGCGTCGCCGACGATGCCTTGCTGGAGGCCTGCCGACAGCACTTCTTCGATCAGCCCCCTGGCGTCCTCGGCCGAACGGCCCGACGACACCTGCATCAACACATACCATGGCCAATCCTGCGCCAGCGGCCGCGTGACGCCCTGCGCATGGCGCAGCGTGAAATCATACGGACGCCGGCCGATCAGCTCGAAGGCGGTGAGTGCCGCCCCTGCCCGGTCCATCGCCAGGCTGAACAGCGAAAGCGCTGCTTCCGGCGACGACAGGCCGGCAAAGGCCACTTCGCGCCCCTTGGGCTTGGGAAACAGTTTCAGCACCGCTGCGGTGATGATGCCGAGCGTGCCTTCGGCGCCGACGAACAGGTTCTTCAGATCGTAGCCGGTGTTGTCCTTCTTCAATTTGCGCAGATCGTCGAAGACCTCGCCGGTCGGCAGCACCACTTCGACGCCGAGGCAGAGTTCGCGCGCATTGCCATAGGCAAGCACGCCGGTGCCGCCGGCATTGGACGAGAGATTGCCGCCGATCTGGCAGGACCCTTGCGCGGCGAGCGACAGCGGAAACAGCCGGTCGGTGGCATCGGCCGCTTCCTGCAGCGTCTGCAGGATAACGCCGGCCTCGACTGTTACCGTGTTGGAGAAGACGTCGATCTCGCGAATGCGGTTCAGCCGCGACAAAGAAAGCACGATCTCGCGGCCGGATGCGTCAGGCACCTGGGCGCCGACCAGCCCGGTGTTGCCGCTTTGCGGCACGACCGGCGTTCCCGTCTCGCTCGCCAGCCGCATGATACGGCTCACCTCGTCGACGCTGCCGGGACGCAGCACCAAGGCCGTCCTGCCGTGCCACAGCCCGCGCCGCTCGGTAAGATACGGCGCAATATCGGCTTGGTCGCGCAGTGCATATTTTTCGCCGACAATGGCAGTGAAGCGGTCGATGAGAGCGGGATCGAGGTCGAAGGGGGAGTCGTTCATCGGCGCAAACTATGGCGCTCAGTCGAGCTTGTCACGGGGGGCAGCGGCACGAAACAGCCGATCGTTGATCGCCTCGCCAAGCCCATCGAACGGGATCGGCTCGACAGCGATCGTCGCCGCACCGCTGCGGTCGAGTTCCTGCAAATACGCGAACAGATTGCTTGCGGCTTCGCGCAAATCGCCTGACGCGGACAGGTTGCGCAAGGCGGCCGCCGCTTGCCAGCCTTCGGCGCGGTCGCCACCAAAGGCCAGCAAGGCCTCGCCTTCAGCCACACTCTGTGCATCGAGCCGCACCGATGCGCGCGGCGCATAATGCGACGCCAGCATGCCGGGCGCCTCAATGCCGGCTGTCGCGCCGCGCTGCAGCTTAATGCCGGTGACGGCCTCGATATCGGCGGCAGCGATGCCGCCTGGCCTCAGCAGCCGCACGCTGTTGCCTTCGACCTTGACGATGGTCGATTCCAGCCCGACCGGGGTGGCGCCGCCATCGACCACCAGCCGGATTTTGGCGCCGAGATCGGCCGCCACGGCTTGCGCTGTCGTCGCGCTTATCTTGCCCGAAGAGTTCGCGCTGGGCGCGGCCAGCGGCCGGCCGAGCCTGGCGATCAGCTCTCCGCCGAAGCCCCTCGGCATGCGCAGCGCGATCGTGTCCAGCCCGGCGGTGACCAGCGGATGGATGCCGTTGCCGGGTTGGAGCGGCAGCACCAGCGTCAGCGGCCCCGGCCAGAACGCCTCGGCCAGCCGTTTCGACAGCGGATCGAAGGCCGCAATGCGCTCTGCCATCGCCAGATCGGCGACATGGGCAATCAGCGGGTTGAAGCGCGGCCGGCCCTTGGCTTCGAAGATGCGGGCGACGCCGACGCCATTGGTCGCGTCGCTGGCCAGTCCATAGACGGTCTCCGTCGGGATGGCGACCACGTCGCCGCCCTCAAGCAGCGCCAACGCCTGCTCCATCGCTTCGCCGACGGATAGTATCTCAGCCACTCGCTTCACCTCACAGGCACCGGACCTAAAGCGCGTCGCGCTGAACCGGATTCATGCGACGCGCTTTAGGTCTTTGTTTTGATGCATGTCGTTCTCTCAAAACCGGGGCCACTTTTGAGCGACATGCATTAGAGCGGTTCAGCTGTTCGCTTAAACGCTCTAAGTATTTGTTTTTGCGGAATTCCGGACGGAAAACCGCTACTCACTTTTCCTGGAATTGCTCTAATACGGCAGTGGTTTTCGGGCAAGCCGGCGTTGGCGAATTATCAATGCCTAAAATGCTATGTTTCCCTGCAAGCCGGCATCAATCCACTCGGGTTAAGGCTACTTGGGTTAGGGCTGGCGGCTTGTTGGGCAAGGGGACGGTTTCGATGTCGATGCGTGTGCTTGGAGCGCTTGGTTTCACCCTGGCGGCGATGACCGGTGGGGCGCACGCCTCGTCGATCGTCTTTCTCGGCGTCTCGACCTCGACGCCATCGGTCATCAAGGTTGGCGGATCCGAACCGGTCAGGACCGCCTCGACGCCATCGATCGTCGCGCTCGGCGATGCCCAGCCCGATGTGACTTATGAAAAGGTCGCGGCGATCCCCGAAAAGCCTAGGCAGGATCCGATGATCATTCGCGGCGGCATCGTCGGCGGCGCCTTCGCCGCGCCGGCTCCGGCCAGGGCGAGCGCCGCGGCGCCGGCAACTGAGCCGACGGCAGAGACCGCACCAGCCGGAACTGCAACGGCATCGAACGGCAAGCCCGAGTCGCAACCGGCAGCGCCGCAGCCGGCAACAACACCGCAGCAGCCGATCGAGGGCGTCGGCAAAGCCGAGTAGGCCATTCAGCCAAAACAGTCGGCCAAGACAGTCGGCCGATCCATGCCGCTTGACGCCAATCGACAGCCCGGCGCACGATCGGCTTGGCGGCGGCGGCCCCAATTTCGCCAATCGGGTTTGGCATGAGCGCGCCGGGTTCTAGAAGAGCGAGGGGTTATCATGAACATGACGAAATCTTTGACTATTGCCGGCCTGTTGCTGGCGTCACCTATAGGTGTCGGCGGCGCGCAGGCCGGTGACGAGCTAGGGTCCTACGTCGCGCGCATTTCCGATCGCGACCACCATGCCAGCGACGGCTATGAGCTGAGCAGCGCAGCACAGATGGTGCGGCAGGACCGCGCCAACTGGCACAAGTTCCACCGGCGCGATGCCGACGACCAGGGCGATGACTGGTTCCGCAGCAACGATGATCGCGCGTATCTGGAACGCATGCTGAAGCGCGGTGGCGCGATGAGCTCCTCGACACGGAACGCCATCGTCAATGGCGAGCCGCTGATCCAGGTCGACGTCTATTCAGACAGCGTGCGTGTCAGCATTTTGGAGGATTGACTTCGTCAACCTCGGGAGGACTGACGGAGACTGACACGTTGGTTCCGGACAAGAAGGGCGGCGTGCGAGCGCCGCCCTTGTCGTCGCCGTATTCGGGCTTATCTGCCCTTTAGCCAGCTATCCTGGAAAAATCCGCGACCTGATCGGTGGCCGTGCGGATGCGAGCCAGCAGCGCCAGGCGGTTGGCGCGCACGGCCTGGTCCTCATCATTCACGAGAACGCGTTCAAAGAATGAATCAACCGGTTCACGCAACACGCTAAGCGCCAGCATGGCGGCGGAAAAGTCTTCGTTTTGAATCGCTTCGCCGGCTTCTCTCTCCGCCTGATTCACCGCTGCAAACAGCGATTTCTCGGCCTCCTCGCGAAACAGCGCCGGCTCAACGGTTTCGGCGATGGCCGTTTTCTTCTTCTCCTCGGCGGCCAGAATGTTGGCCGCCCGCTTGGCGCCCGCGAGCAGGTTCTTGCCGTCCTCGGTGTCGAGGAAGGACCCCAGAGCTTCGACGCGGCGCACGATCTGCAGGAGGTCGTCCGAGTGCGATTGGCCGATCTCCCCCCTTGTGGGGGAGATGCCCGGCAGGGCAGAGGGGGGCGCGCCAGAATGAGAGGTCGGCGGGACAGCGCCCCCCTCTGTCGGCTTCGCCGCCCCCACAAGGGGGGAGATTGGCGCGCTTCCACCACCTGCCAGCACGGCGTCAATGAGATCATGCCGAGCGCCCTGGTCGCGGAGATAGACTTTCAGGCGGTCGTGGAAGAAGGCGAGGAGGTCGGGGCCAAAGGCCCGTCCAGCCTTAGACGCGGGATAACTCGCCGTTTGATAGGCACTATCGAAGAGCGATGTCAGCGGCAGTGAGATCCCATTCTCGATCAGGATCCTCACCACGCCCAGTGCGGCCCTTCTCAGCGCGTAAGGGTCCTTAGACCCCGTCGGCTTTTCATCAATGGCCCAGAAGCCGACCAGCGTATCGATTTTGTCGGCCAGCGCGACGGCAATCGACACCGGATTGGTCGGCACGCTATCCGACGGACCTTGCGGCTTGTAGTGCTCCTCAATCGCCGCGGCCACGGACGGATGCTCGCCCTGCAGCAGCGCGTATTTGCGCCCCATGGCGCCTTGCAGTTCCGGAAACTCGCCCACTGCTTCGGTCGTGAGGTCAGCTTTGGCCAGCACAGCGGCGCGAGCGGCGCGCGCGGTAATCTCCCCCTTGAGGGGGAGATGTCGCCGAAGGCGACAGAGGGGGTCGTCTCGCGTGGAGTGCCAACTCCCTCTTTCTTCGAGAGACCGGACGGCGTCGCGGCAGCCGAAGCGACCCCCTCTGGCCTGCCGGCCATCTCCCCCTCAAGGGGGGAGATCGACTGCGCCACTGTTGGCGCCAGCTCCTGCGCCAGCCGCTTGATCCGCTCCACCCGATCGCCTTGCGTACCGAGCTTGGCGTGAAAGGTGACATTGAGATGGTCGAGGCGGGCCATGCGCTGGTCGAGCGGCTTTTTCAGATCGAGCCCGAATTTCTTCGCCGACGCCTCGAGCTGCTCCAGATCCGGCAGATCGCCCTGGTCGGTCTTCCAGAAATACAGCGCGTCCGACAGGCGGGCACGCACCACCTTGCCGTTGCCGTGCGCGACCTCCTTGCCGCCGTCCTTGGCCTCGATGTTGGCGGTGAGGATGAAGCGGTTGGAGAGGTTTTCGCCGTCGCCCTGCGGCCGGGTGACAAAGCATTTCTGATTGGCGCGGATGGTCAGCCGGACCACTTCTGGCGGTATGGCAAGAAAGGCCTGCTCGAATTCGCCCATCAGCACCACCGGCCATTCGACCAGGCCCGACACTTCTTCCAACAACCCTTCGTCCTCGACCAGATCGAGCCCGTTGGCGAAGGCGAGGTTGCGGGCGTCGGCAAGGATGATCTCCTTGCGGCGGTCGCCATCGAGCACGACCTTGGCCGCTTCCAGCTTGGTCACGTAATCGTCGAAGCGGCGCACGGTGATTTCTCCCGGCGCCATGAAACGATGGCCGTAGGTGATATTGCCCGAGCGGATGCCATCGATCTCGAAATCGACCACCACCGGCTCCTCGGTCTCCGGCCCGAAGGTGCACAGAATCGTCTGCAGCGGCCGCACCCAGCGTAGCGAACCGGGCTTGGCTGAAGCCGGCCCCCAGCGCATCGATGTCGGCCAGGGGAAGCCGCGAATGATGGCCGGCACCAGTTCGGCGATGATTTCTTCCGCCGCCCTGCCCGGCTTCGAAATATGGGCGACGTAGAAATCTCCCTTCTTCGGATCGGAATGAACATGCGCCTCGGCAACCGAGGCAAGGCCTGCCTTGCGCAGAAAACCCTGCACCGCCTGTTCCGGCGCCGTCGTCGACGGCCCCTTGATCTCCTCGTGGATATCCTTCGAGCGCGCGGTCAGGCCCCTGACATCGAGCGCCAGGCGCCGCGGCGTCCAGTATTCGCGCGCGGCGTCATAGGTCAGACCCGCCTCGACCAGACCGTCGGTCAGCATCTTCCTGAGATCGCCCGCCGCCTTGCGCTGCATACGGGCGGGGATTTCCTCGGAGCGAAGTTCTAGCAAAAGATCCGGCATGGTTAGGCTCGCGCGACAATGGTCGGCGGGGCATAGCAACTCGGCTGGCCGCTGTCACCCTCTGCGCTTGCCGATCGTCGGCCCGGGCCGATTTTCTAAAATTTTCAAGGCGCTGTCGGGCCGCAACCAGCCCGCCCGTCCTTGGATCAAAGATTTCCATGAACCAAACGCAGCGCTGAAGCGACCAACGCTCAGGCAGGGACCTATTGGCTGAACGACCATGAAAACGGCATCGAGACTTCTCCAGATCATCGCGCTCAGCGCCTGTTTCGCCGCGCAGGTGCATGGCGCCTTCTCGATGCCGGGTGTGCGGCAGGCTATGCGGACCATGGCGGGATCGTCTGGCCAGTTCTCGGCGCCAATCAACATTTCCCCCGAAATGATGAAGTGAGCCTCAGGCGGCGAGCCCGCCGGCCTGGGTCTGCAAAAATGCCTCGCCGCAGGCTTTCGCCAGATTGCGCACCCGCAGGATGTAGCTCTGCCGCTCGGTCACCGAAATCACGCCGCGCGCGTCGAGCAGGTTGAAGACGTGGCTGGCCTTGATGCACTGGTCATAGGCCGGGAAGACCATGCGGTGCATCGGCAGATTGTCGTTCGAAGCCGGGGCGCCGGCCGCGAGCAGCGCCTTGCATTCGGCTTCGGCGTCCTCGAAATGCCTGAGCAGCATGGCGGTGTTGGCATATTCGAAATTGTGCCTGGAATATTCCTGCTCGGCCTGCAGGAAGACATCGCCATAGGTGACTTTTTCGGCGCCTTCTCGGCCGTTGAAGTTGAGGTCGTAGACATTGTCGACGCCCTGCACATACATGGCCAGCCGCTCCAGGCCGTAGGTCAGTTCTCCCGCCACCGGCGCGCATTCGATGCCGCAGACCTGCTGGAAATAGGTGAACTGCGACACTTCCATGCCGTCGCACCAGCACTCCCAGCCGAGCCCCCAGGCGCCAAGCGTCGGGCTTGCCCAGTCGTCCTCGACGAAGCGAATGTCGTGCAGCAACGGATCGACGCCGATCGCCTTGAGCGAGCCGAGATAGAGCTCCTGCAGGTTCGGCGGGTTGGGCTTCAGGATCACCTGGTACTGGTAATAATGCTGCAGCCGGTTGGGGTTTTCGCCGTAGCGGCCGTCTTTCGGCCTTCGCGAGGGCTGGACATAGGCAGCGTTCCAGCCCTTGGGCCCGAGCGCGCGCAGCGTGGTGGCCGGATGGAAGGTGCCGGCGCCGACTTCCATGTCGTAAGGCTGCAGGATGACGCAGCCATAGGCGGCCCAGTAATTGTGCAGGGTCAGGATCAGCCCCTGGAACGAGCGGCTGGGATGCATATGGGCTGGACTGTCTGACGTCACGGCGGCCTCGGAAAGCGCTGAAATGATGCCATTCCCTAGTTGCCGGGCCGGTAGGCGTCAAGGCAGCGCCCATCGCCGCCTTGATGAGAGGTTGAACGCTTTGCTTCGGACTGGCCCATTGCCGGACGGTGCCGGTGGCCGTTTGCTCGCCCAGCTTCAACGACAAAGGTTCAGCCATGCAAGGCCAGTTCACCGTACGCCCCGTCACCCGAGAGGATTACGAGCAATGGCTGCCGCTGTGGGACGGCTACAATGCGTTTTACGGCCGCTCGGGCGAGACCGCCTTGCCCGGTGACATCACTGCAATGACATGGTCGCGCTTCTTCGATGCCTATGAGCCGATGCATGCGCTGGTCGCCGAGAGCGAAGGCAAGCTTCTCGGCCTTGTCCACTATCTCTACCACCGCACCACGACGGCGATTTCGCCGAACTGCTATCTGCAGGATCTCTTCACCAATGAGGCGTCGCGCGGCAAGGGCGTCGGCCGGGCACTGATCGAAGACGTCTATACCAGGGCGCAAACCGCAGGCTCCAGCCGCGTCTACTGGCTGACACACGAAACCAACCACACGGCGATGAAGCTCTACGACAAGATCGGCGATCTCTCGGGGTTCGTCGTCTACCGAAAGCTGTTCTAGAATGAGCGCCAACGCTGGGTCTGGGTCGCGTCGCTTCGCTCCTTGCTCCGCCATAGAATGACGATCGCGATAGGGCGTCTCTATCTCTTTGTTTCTGTCGCAATTCCGAACGGAAAACCGCGCACACTTTCCTGGAATTGCTCTAAGACGCCAAGCCGAAAAAACGGGGCTCAGCGAGCCCCGTTTCATCAGAAGTATTGCCCGATCACCCCTTCGGCGCTGGCGGGGTGGCCGGCTTGACCTTCGGGGTTTCCTGCGCCGTGTTGGATTCGATCGGCGGCAGGCCCTTCATCAGCTTCTGCTGCAAAATGGCAAGCACATCGGGATCCGGCTTCAGGTCGCGCGCCTGGTTCCACTGGAAAGTGGCTTCGAGCTTGCGGCCGACGCGCCAATAGGCATCGCCGAGATGGTCGTTGAGCACCGGATCTTCCGGCTTGAGCGACACGGCGCGCTCCATTTCGCGCACGGCGTCGTCGAACCGGCCCATGCGGAAATAGGCCCAGCCCAGCGAATCGACAATGTAGCCGTCGCTCGGCCTGAGGTCGACGGCCTTCTGGATCATCGCCAGGCCTTCCTTGAGGTTCATGTTCATGTCGACCCAGGAATAACCGAGATAGTTCAGCACCTGCGGCTGGTCGGGGAACAGTTCCAGCGCCTTGAGGAAGTTCGGTTCGGCCTTGGGCCATTCCTTCAGCCGCTCATAGGCGATGCCGCGCTGATAGTAGATGTTCCAGTTGGCATTGGTCGGCGTCTTCAGCACCGCGACCGCCTTGTCGTAGAGAGTGGCGGCGGAGCGGAAATCCTCCTTCGAGGCATAGACCCCGCCGAGCGCCAGATAGGCGCGCATGTCATCGGGGTGAGCTTCGACGAATGCCTTGAGATGGGCGATCGCCTCGTCGTGACGGTTGAGATCGGCAAGGTTGAGGCCGAGCTGCAGGTCGGAAAGCTCCTTCAGCGGCGAGGAGGCTGGAATGCGGCTATAGAGCGCAATGGCGCCTTCGCCGTCCTTCAGCTGCTCCGCAACGGCGGCAAGCTGCACCAAAGCGGCGTCGCTGTCGGGCTTGAGCGCGAGCGCATATTGCAGATAGAGGCGCACGAACGGCTCGCCGCCGCCGCGATTGAGCGCGATGGCGAGGTCGAGCAGGATTTCAGCGGCGCCTTCGGAGGGACTGGCGACGAAGGGCTCGATCTTGTCGCCCTTGCTGATCCTGTCGCGAAGCGCCTGGATGTCGAGCTTGCCAGGCGCGAACGCCTCGGCCTTGTCGAGCACGTAGAGCGCCTTGTTCTTGTTGCCCTTGCGCGCCAGGAAAGACGCGTAGGCCTGGGCGTTGCGCATCCATGTCTCGGGCGCGGCACCGCCGGCCGTGACGTCGGTCAGGGTCGCGTCATAAAGCGCGTCGGCCCTATCCGACAGGCCTGCGGCATCGGCGATCAGCGCGCGGTGGAAGGACTTGAACAGGCCGAACCAGTCAGGCCCCTGCAGTTTGTCGATCGAGGCCATCGCCCCGGTGGGGTCGCCGGCGCCCTCTTGTGCCCAGCCGGACATGACGCCGGAAATCAGCCGGTCGAGATCGGATTCGAGCGACAGCTTGAGCCAGTACTGCGCCTTGGTGAAATCCTTCTTGTGGAAGGAATCGACCGCCAGAGCCAGACGCGAGAAGCGCTCGACGTCGGGAACTGCCTTGAGCTTGTCGGCATAGACCAGCGATTCCTCGAAGCGGCCTTGCGCGATCAGCGACAGCATCAGGCTTTGCTGCAGCGAGGTGTCGCCGGGATTGAAGGCGAGCGCCTGCTTGTAATAAGCGATGGCATTGTCGAGGTCGTTGTCGCCTTCGGCGATGCGGGCGGCGAGATAGGCGCCCGAGAAGGAGGTGATCTTGACCGGGTCGGTCGATTCCTTGGCGTAGGCAGGCAATGGAGAAATCGCCATCCCTGCCATAATTGCCAGCCCCGCGAGCCAGCGCGCACGTCCTTGCCGCATCGTATCCCTTTCAGCCAAGCGCCATCCCGCGTCGGCGCGGAGAAGCCATAGACTCGATGTTTCCTGACAAAGCATGGCCTTTTTGGGGTCAGGCTTCAATCCGGGCCGAATTCACAATCGGGTCACCCGATTATAAAGCATCGCGCGATGGGATAGCGGATGGTTCGGATGTCAAAGCTAGCCAGCTCGGGTGTGCCATTGGCGGAGCAGCATTCGCAACGGCAGTATCTCGGCCTTACGTCGGGTCCGGCACAGAATTCGAGTTGCCGGCTGTTACCGCTGACAGTTTACCACGCCTGGAAAGCGTTGGCTTCGAATAGGTTTTCTTCATTGCGATGTCCCACGCTCGATTATTGATCACTAGAAGCGCTAATTTATGCCGAACTTCAAGGCCGAAAATTGCGCCGCCGGACGTTGCGGTAAAACAACCGCTGCGATTTGAGATTGTATCCTAACCTGATCGCCGCAGGGTATTCGACGCGGCGACAAAAGCCCGCTGGCCTGAGCCAGCGGGCTGGAGGTAAAGCCGGCGAGTGCGGCCGGCGCGATCATTCCAGCCGCGACAGGCGAGATAGCTGTGCCGCCAGAAACGCCAGCCGGTCATTTTCCATTTCCAGAATTCGTAGCTGCAGCCACCATGGTCCGAGGCAACGATCGTCACACCACCCGGCAGCCAGAAATCGTGGTTGTGACGGCCATGATGGTGACCATTATGGTGGCCATGATGGCCGTCGTCGGGCTTCCCGGGTTTGCAGCCGACGACCTTGCATGGGAGTTTTGTATCCTTGTTCAGGATTGGCTTCTTGGCCTTGCAGCCAAAGGCGTGACAACCAATTTTCCCAGCCGTTTGGTTCAAGCCCAGACGTCGAGCCTCAACCAGCATGTTACTGCGCGGTGCCGCGTGAAATATCTTGGAGTCATCGATCGCCACTGTGCCACGGCGCTTCATCAACTGAGAGAAGTCGTGATTCGCGCCCTGAATTTTCTTGCCGGCATGGGCGTCGGCGGAGACCGCCACTGCACCGGCAATTGCGGCGAGCACCACCATGAAGCCAGTAAGCCAGCGGCGTTTCGTGAACATGGAGCGTACCGGCGACACGCCATCCGCAGGCGCGCCCGATGCTTGCTGTGATCGGTCCGTTGTGCCGCTATCGCCGGACACAGCGGGCCGATCGAACATATTCACCACCATTTCGAGGGTGAAATCCTGGTAAGGGATTGTTTTTTCATGGTCGTCATCGCTGCTGGCACCATGGGTTTCGGTGCGAGTGGTGTCCGTTGACCGATGGCCGGAGGTGACGGCGCCGACGATGTCGGACCGGCTCACGCCGATGTCGATGAGTTGCTGGTCACTGAACCCGTCGAGTATGCGAATGTCGTGCAGCGCGATAGCGCGACGCGTCTGCAATCCGGCCCGCGCTTCCGCCACCGATCTCAACCACCCACCGAAACGATAAAGACCGCCTGGCGCGGCGGCTTGGGCGCCATTTGATTTCATGATATCCATGCTCATTGTCCATCTCCATTCCTTGCTGGCGACCACCGTGATCGCGATGGGCGGTATATCGGGGACGAACGGGAAGCCGGCGTTCGCGGAGCGTGAAATCTTCGGGAAATCGTCGCGAAAAAGGGGAAATGCCGGTGGAGGCGAAGGTCTCGGCAGCTGACGCGAGCGGGCTACCCGTGACAGCCGGGCCGCACGATCTCCGCTTGCTCGGTGGCTTCGAGTTGCGCAGCAACAGCGGACAGCCGGTCGAATTGCCGACGCGCAAATGCGAATTGCTGCTGGCCTATCTGGCCATGCCCGCCGGGCGCCCACACGGGCGCGACAAGCTTGCCGCACTGTTTTGGGGCGAGCGCAACGAGGAACAGGCGCGCGGCAGCCTTAGAAAGGCGCTGTCGTCGCTGCGCAGCGCACTCGGGCCACAAGCGCTTGTCGGAGATCGCGACTCCGTCGTTCTCGACCCGGCGGCAGTTGCCGTCGATGCCGACCAGCTTGCAGCCCTTGCCGGCAATCCCACCGATATGGAAGACAATGGGTTGTTTGTCTGGAGTTATGGTGAGTTTCTGGAGAGCCGCCTCACCGCAAGCGCCGATTTCTCAGATTGGCTGACATTCGAACGGACGCGGTGCCGCAATCTCGCGCAGACGGTGCTCGAGCGGATCGCCATCAAGCTCGTGGACGCGGGGAACATGTCCGAGGCTCAAACCGCAGGCCAGCGATTGCTGGCGATCGACAATCTGCGCGAGGAAAGCCATAGGCTGTTGATGCGGCTCCATGCCAAGGCAGGTGAACGGTCGCGCGCGCTGGCGCAGTTTCAAGATTGCCGCGACCTGCTCAAGCGCGAACTCGGTGTCGAACCTTCGCTGGAAACCGTAAGGCTGTCGCGCGAAATCGCTTCGAACGGAACGGCCACGGGCGAGATCGTCCGTCCAGCGGATGCGCCCGCCCCCAAGGCCAGCGGCGAGGCGGCTATTGCGACGACATGGCCGACCGAGCGACCGCGCGGACATTCGATTGCAGTGCTGTCCTTTGCCAGCAAGAGCGGTGACCAGCAAGACTTCCTGGCAAGTGGCCTGTCGCAGGACATCATCACCGAGCTATCGCGTCAGAAGGACTTTCTCGTCATCGCGCCACAATCGACTTTCGACTACGGAAAAGGGGCCGTCGAGGCGCGTGTCGCAGCAAGCGAACTCGATGTCCGTTACGTGCTCAGCGGTGGCGTGCGCCGTGCCGGCAATCAACTCCGCGTCGCCGTACAACTGCTCGACACCTCCGGCGACCGCTGCGTGTGGGCGGAGCGCTATGACCGTGCGGCCGAAGACGTCTTCGACGTGCAGGACGAGGTGGTGTCGCGCATCATCGCCAATGTCGATGCCGAAGTGCGGGCTGCTGAACGAGAACGGGCGGCCCGTAAACGGCCGGAAAATCTCGACGTATGGGAGATGTTTCATCGCGGTATGTGGCATGCCTTCCGGTTCACGCGAAGCGACAACGCACAGGCAGAGACGCATTTTCGACGCGCCCTGGAGCTGGAACCAGGTTTCGGCCTGCCGCATGCCGGCCTCGCCTATGTTTGCTTCGCGGCCGTAACCTGGCATTTCGCCGAGGATGTCAAAACGACTTTGGCTGCCGGAATTCATGAGGCCGAAGCGGCGATCGCGTTCGACGGCAGCGACGCATTCAGCCATGTGGTACTCGGCCGCCTGTTGACACTCACCGGCGACCAGGAACGGGCCGTGCGCCATCTGTCGAAAGCGATCGATCTCAGCCCAAGTTTCGCACAAGCTTATTTCGGTATGGCGCAGCTTCATTTCTGGGCGGGCAGACCTGGCGAGGCCCTGCGATATGTCGATCAGGCAATGCGGCTGAACCCCAGGGATCCATTGGGCTCAATGTTTATGACCCTGCAATCGTTCAGTCACTATTGGCTGAACGATTTTACAGCTGCCGAAATGGCTGCCCGCCGTGCAACCGCGCTGCATGCGCGCGAGACCTGGTCGAGGCTGGCGCTAGCCGTTTCCCTGGTTGCACTGGGTCGAACCAAGGATGCGGCAGCGGCGATCGCGGAAGCGCGGTTGATGGACAGCACGCTTACACTGACCTCGTTCGACGCAATTGTCGGACGAGTGCCGGCAGACCTTCGCGAGCGAGTTTATTCGAATTTGAAGCAGGCTGGACTAAGCTGAAAATTCACAAGCGCACCTTGGTAGCCGCTCTCTGCGATCGCACTGCACAGCCCCGCCCACTCTCAGCCCCCGCAGACCTCCCGTGTCACACCGGCTGAAAAAGGTGGCGCTGATGAAGAAATCGATGACGTATCAGCTTCTGTTGGGACCATGCTTTTCCATCTACTGTGTCATATTTGTTACGCAATAGATCGAGAAGTGTACGTAGTATACCCAGCTTGGAGGGATTTATGCGGGCAACACTTTTTGCGACCTTGGGTTTTGTAGCGGCACTTACCGGTTCAGCTATTTCAGCGGATACCGTGCTTGATATGCCGGCAGCCACTTCGTTCAACTGGACAGGGGCTTATATCGGCATAGAAGCCGGCTACAATTGGGCGAAGTCAAAAGCTGACTATAGCGACACTGGATCTCCAGGATTTACTGGCCCCATGGACCCGGACGGATTCGTTGGAGGTATCTACGCAGGCTACAATTACCAGTTGGGTAACAACCTGGTGCTCGGCATCGAGGGCGACATCAACTACGCAGATGTCCACGGGTTATCACCGCTCCTAAGCGCTGCGGGTATTTCGTTTCCCGATCAAAACTTCGATGGGAAAGTCGATTGGACCGGCTCGATACGAGGTCGTCTCGGCTATAGCATCGATAGGTTTCTGCCGTTCGTGACGGCCGGCGGTGCATTTGCTCACTATGACGTGGGGAATACTGTCGTTGGGACAGAACATGCCTTGAACGACACTTTGAGCGGCTGGACAGTAGGTGTTGGCGCCGATTATGCATTCACGGACAGCCTTATCGGCCGTGTTGAATACCGCTACTCTGACTTCGGGACAACGCGGGCCGGAGCCGTCCTTTTTCAAGATTATGACGTGGATCTGAAAACCAACGATATTCGAATTGGGCTGGCCTACAAGTTCTGATGGTGAACTGCTGGAAATGCCGCGGCTCGTCTCGCGAAGTTCTTCCTTGCGCTGGATAGAGCATTGTTTGGACCGCCCTGTGGATCCGCAGGCTCAACCAGGTTTCGCAGGCAGCGATCGAGGAAGCGCGATTGACGGACAGAACCTTACGCTGGCCTCGTTGGCAATCGTAGGACGGGTTCCGGCAGGTCTTCTTGAGCGGGTCTATTCGAACTTGAGGCTGGCCGGACTAAAATGGACGTTGGACGCGCGTATCCTGATAGAAGCCCTCCGCTATCGTGCTGCACAGGCCGGCCCACTCGCAACCCTGGCAGGCCTCGCGCGTCACGCCGGCTGAAAAGGCCGCGCGCAAGGCGGCAAGCGTTGCCGCGTCGAGGCTGAGACGGACGCCCGCCTCGATGGGCCGGGCCAGCAGCTTGCCGACATCGCGTGCTGCCAGCTCGTCCCGGCCTGCGGCGCTTTCGCGCAAGCAGTGGGGCTCGGCCTCGCCGAGCAGCGGCCGGCAGATGTCGTCGGGGCCGGAGACGATCAGAATATCCTCGCCCCGGCCCAGACGTTTCGCGATCGCGTCATAATTGGCGACGAAGGCTGCGCTGTACCCTTTGCCGACATAGGTCAGCAGGCAAAGCAGATGGTGGGAGCGCAGCCGGACGGTCATCGGTCAGGACGCGCCAGCGGAGCCTGTTCCATCCCGATGGTATCGGGATGGGGCTCCATCTTTTTGTTTGAGCATGATCTCTTCCGAAAACCGGACTCATTTTTCGGGATCATGCTCCTGCCGGGTCCGCCTTACCGGAAAACAGCTTGAGCGTCGCGGCGCCGAGCGCCGATTTCAGCAGGCCGCCGACGAGGAACGGCAGGAAACCGAAGGCGATGGCCTGTTCGAGGCCGATCATGACGGCGAGCCAGGCCGTTCCGAGAACCAGGCAGGCGAGGTTGCCGAGGACCATGCCGGCGAAGGCGAGCAGCACGCGGTTGCCGTTCCAGCCGCGCTCGGCCAGCCAGCCGACAAGCGCGCCGACGAGCGGGAAGGCGAAGAGATAACCGCCCGTTGCCCCGACGAAATACGACGCGCCCGCTGCCCCTCCGGACAGGACAGGAAAGCCCACGGCGCCCTCGGCGAGCCAGGCGATGATGGTCATGGCGCCAAGCCGCCAGCCATAAAGTGCGCCGACCAGCGTCACGGCGAAGGTCTGCATGGTGACCGGCACCGGCACCATCGGCACCTCGATCTGGGACAACAGCGCCAGAAACAGCGTACCGAGGACGACGGCCGCGGCCTGCCAGCTATGCGAGCGGGTTTGCAGGCGCAACGGGCTGAAGGACGGCTTGGACGGCGAAAAGGCGATGTCGGTCATGGTTGCTTCCTAGCTGGTTTGAAATTATAGATAATTTTGTTGTTCGATCTATTATCGAATCCATATTTGCGCGGGAATGGCAACCCTCACCCCTAAAAAGGCTTGGGCTTGCGTGTCGAATAAAGGACATTTGGAAAGGCTGGCGGGACAGCACCCCCTCTGGCCTGCCGGCCATCTCCCCCGCAAGTGGGGAGATCGGATGTCGCCTTTGCTTTCGGCAATGGCCGACGTTGCAGGACTAACGCAACGGCAAAGCTGTTGATCTCCCCGCTTGCGGGGGAGATGTCCGGCAGGACAGAGGGGGTGTGAAGGATCGCTACGCGCGGAATCCGACGACTTGTCCCTTCGTCCCTACCCGACGATGGCAAACGCTTCGCGCATCTTGCCCGACGCGGTCTTGACTGGTTTCTGGCCGATCCACTGCACGTGCCGGCCAAGCGTGGCGGCGGCCGATTCGGTGTTGCCTTGCCGCAGCGCGCTGAGGATCGCGCGATGATCCTGGTCGGTGCGGATTTCCCATTCCGAGCGCCAGGCGGCGAACAGGAAGCGGGCGCTTGCTGCGTGCAAATCGTCGATGGTCGCGATCAGCCGCGGCATGCCGCAGGGCGCCAGGATCAGCCGGTGGAAGGTGCGGTTGGCCTCCTCCCAAGAGCGGACATCGCGGGATTTGTCGCCGGCCTTTGTGGCTTCTTCGGCAAGATTGAGAATGGAAGCCGTCAGATGCGGCGCGGCATGGCGCAGCGCCAACACTTCGAGCGCTGCCCGCATTTCGGCGACTTCCCTTACCTCGCCGAGATCGAAAGCAGCGACGCGTACGCCCCGCCTGGGCTCACTGGCCGCCAGCCCTTGCGCCTCCAGGCGCCGAAAGGCCTCGCGCACCGGGACATGGCTGGTCTGGAATTCCTCGGCGATGTGATCCTGCCGCAGCCGGGCGCCGGGTTCGATCGCACCCGATATGATGCGATCCGCCAGCACCTTGCTGATGCGCACGGCGATAGTGTCGTCTGCGGTCTTTGCCATGTTTTATAGATAATTTGCGCCGCAACCGATTGTCGAGCGGTGATTGCCCGATTTTGCGTGCAAACTTGCTTTGGCGCCAGGCGCGGGTCAGTTCACCCGGCTGATGCAGAAGTCGATGACGTCGATCAGCGCCGATTTCTGCGGCGTCGCCTCCAGCGGCGCCAGCGCGTCGCGGGCGATCTCGCCGAAATGGCGGGCGCGTCCGATGGTGTCGGCAATGGCGCCATGGCGGGTCATCAGGCCGATGGCCTTTTCCAGTCCGGCATCGTCGGTGACATTGTCCTCGATGGCGCGCTTCCAGAAGGTGCGCTCGGCCTTGGTGCCGCGCCGGTAGGCGAGGATGACCGGCAGCGTAACCTTGCCTTCGCGGAAATCGTCGCCGACATTCTTGCCCAGCTCCTGGCTGGAGCCGCCATAATCCAGCGCATCGTCGATGAGCTGGAAGGCAAGGCCGAGATTCATGCCGTAGGAGCGCAATGCGGCGCGATCGTTGCGCGTCGCCGATGCGATGACCGGACCGACCTCGGCGGCAGCCGAGAACAGCGCCGCGGTCTTGGCCTTGATGACGGCGAAATGCTCGTCCTCGGTGGTATCGAGGTTCTTGGCGGCCGCCAGCTGCATCACCTCGCCCTCGGCGATGATCGAGGCGGCGCTGGACAGGATGTCGAGCGCTTCCAGCGAACCGACATCGACCATCATGCGAAAAGCCTGGCCGAGCAGGAAATCGCCGACCAGCACGCTCGCCTGGTTGCCCCAGATCATGCGGGCAGTCTTTTTGCCGCGCCGCATGCCGCTCTCGTCGACGACGTCGTCATGGAGCAGCGTGGCGGTGTGCATGAACTCGACCGCGGTGGCGAGCTTGACGTGGCCCTCGCCGGAATAGCCGAACATCTGGGCCGCCGCGAGCGTCAGCATGGGACGCAGCCTTTTGCCGCCCGACGAGATCAGATGATTGGCGACCTCCGGGATCATCTCGACGTCGGAGCCGGCCTTGGACAGGATCAGTTTGTTGACGCGCCCCATATCGGCTGCTGTCAGGTCGATGAGATCCTTGATGGAGGCGGGTTCCCGCTTCCCGTTTTCGATGTTGAGAACGACACCCACCAACAAACACTCCCGTCTTTGATCACGCGTGCGACGGCACCCTGGTCCCGCCTGGGACTCTAGGGCGGCACATACGGGCACGGCAAGAGGCGAATTGGCGCGGCTGCGGTGACGGCGTGTCAACCTTAGCGACCGCATGCCGTTGCCCGAAAACCGCTCCACACTTTTCGGCGCCATGCTCCAGCGTTTACATCAACGCTGCAACCTGCGAACTTCGTCCGATGATAGAACTCGTGCGCACCAACGATGCCGTGATCATCTCCTTCGTCGAATCGCTGATGCGCGATGCCGGGATTGCCTGCTTCGTCGCCGACCAGAACATGAGCATTCTCGAAGGGTCGATCGGTCTTTTGCAGAAGCGCGTCATGGTCGATGCCGACCAGGCCGATCAGGCGCGGCGCATCTTGAAAGACGCCGGCATCGAGAACGAAATCCGCCAGACATAATGGCTGAAGCGAGCGCGCTTACCAGCGATACGCCGGCCCATACGGTCGATGCCTTCCATCGCGGCCGCTTCTGGCTGGTCCAGCCCAGGACAGGGCATCGCGCCGGGATGGATGCCATGATGCTGGCGGCAGCAGTTCCATCCGGCTTTGCTGGACGCCTCGCCGATTTCGGCGCCGGCGCCGGTGCGGCGGGTCTTGCCGTGCTGTCGCGCTGCCCAGAGGCGCAGGTCGTGCTCGTCGAACGGTCGACCGAGATGGCAGGCTTCGCCACAACCACGCTCGCCCATCCCGGCAATGCGCATCTCGGCAATCGCGCCTCGGTGCTGACCGCCGACGTCACGCTGTCGGGCCGGGCGCGGACGCAAGCCGGCCTTGCCGACAATTCCTTCGATTTCGTCATCATGAACCCGCCCTTCAACGCGGCGCAGGACCGCGCCACGCCAGATCCGCTGCGGCGGCAAGCGCATGTCATGGACGACGGGCTGTTCGAGAGCTGGATCCGAAGTGCGGCTGCCGTCGCCAAGCCGCGCGGGGGCCTGGCCGTCATTGCGCGGCCGGAACAGCTTGGCGACCTCCTCCATGCGCTGTCGGGCCGCTTCGGCGACGCCGAGATGCTGGCCGTGCATCCGCGCCCGGAAGCAGCCGCAATCCGCATTGTCGTTAGGGCAGCGCTCGGCGCGCGCGGCAAGCTGTCGATCCGCCCGCCTTTGATGCTGCATGGGCAAACGGGCGACGGCCCGTCGGAACGAACCGAGATGATCAACAACGGACTGGCGTCGCTGTTTGGCGATTGATTTGGGCCCGTCAGTGTCGTTGCCGCAAAACCGGCACACAGTTGGCTGAGATGGATTGCAGCATTGCCGTTGACCGGCAAATCCCTACATGCGTTGAAGCCATTTGGAGACAGCCACCTCGTGAACCGCCTTTTCAACCGCCTGCTACCGAAATCCTGGCGATCCAGCGTCGTCACCATTCCCGTCATCAGGCTGCATGGCACCATCATGGCCGGCGGCGGCCCGTTCCGGCCGAGCCTCTCCTTGGCGTCCACCGCCGCCCTCATCGAAAAGGCGTTCCTGTTCGATGCGCCCGCCGTCGCCATTTCGATCAATTCGCCTGGCGGCTCGCCGGTGCAGTCGCGGCTGATCTTCAAGCGCATCCGCGACCTCGCGGTCGAGAAGAACAAGAAGGTGCTGGTCTTCGTCGAGGATGTGGCGGCCTCGGGCGGCTACATGATCGCGGTCGCCGGCGACGAGATCTTTGCCGATCCGTCCTCCATCGTCGGTTCGATTGGTGTCGTCTCGGCCTCGTTCGGCTTTCCCGAGTTGATGAAGAAGATCGGTGTCGAGCGCCGTGTCCACACCGCCGGCCAGAACAAGGCGGTGCTCGACCCGTTCAAGCCGGAGAAGAGGGAAGACGTCGAGCGCCTGAAGGCGCTGCAGCTGGAAGTGCACGAGACCTTCATCGACCTGGTCAGGGAACGCCGTGGCACCAAGCTGAAGGACGATCCGGACCTGTTCACCGGCCTGTTCTGGACCGGCAAGAAAGGGCTGGAGCTTGGCCTCGTCGATGCGTTGAGCGACATGCGCACGGTACTGAAAACCCGCTTCGGCGCGAAAACCCAGCTCAGGCTGGTCACCGCGCCGCGTGGCCTGTTTGGCCGCATCGGCCTGTTCGGCTCGAACTTTTCAGCGCCCGATATTGCCGCCGCCGCCGCAAGCGGCGTGATCGATGCGGCGGAAGAGCGCGCATTGTGGGCGCGCTTCGGGCTTTGAAAAAGCAGGGAAAGCGTCTAGCATGAGGGTTTGACAGTCTGCCTTGCCGCCTTGCGAGGGAGGAGCTTTGAAATGCCACAGATCATTTTCTTCGCAGTTGTCGGCGCAGCCGCTTATTTCGGCTACCGCACCTTCGTCCGCGAGGCCGAACGTGTGACCGCCAAGGTGCGGCGCACCGAAAAGCAGGCAGCCAACGGCACCAACGGCACGCTGGTCCAGGATCCCAAGACAGGCGAATACCGCCTGGCCAAGGACTGAGCATCATCCCGTCAGCAGCCGACAGTTTGGATGCCGCAGCCCGGACGTGGCTTGCGCCCGCCAAGATAAATCTGGCGCTGCACGTCACCGGCAGGCGCGCCGACGGGTATCATCTGCTCGAGAGCCTGGTCATTTTCACCCGCTTCGGCGACAGGGTCGAGATCGAGCCTGCCGACGCCGACCGGTTCTCCGTATCGGGCCGTTACGCGACTTCCGTGCCGATCGACGACAGCAATCTGGTGGTGAAGGCGCGCGAGGCGCTGCGCAGGCAGGCCGGCCAGCAGAGCACGCCGCCGGTTGCCATCCGGCTGGAAAAGAACCTGCCGATCGCATCCGGCGTCGGCGGCGGCTCAAGCGACGCGGCCGCCGTTCTGCACGGTCTTATCAGGACATGGGGTCTCGACATCGGTGAGGCCGAACTGAGCCGGATCGGTCTCACGCTCGGCGCCGACGTGCCGATGTGTCTTGCGGCAAAACCGCTGGTTGCGCGTGGCGTCGGCGATGAGCTGTCGCCAATTGCGGATTTTCCTGCGCTGGCCTTGGTGCTGGTCAATCCCGGCGTCGCCGTCTCCACGCCCGATGTGTTCAATGCACTTGAAAAACGCGACAATGAAGGACTGCCGCCGCTGCCGCGCGGTTTCGATTTCCACGGCGTCCGCAATTGGCTGGAGATCACCCGCAACGATCTTGAGGAACCGGCGCAAGCAATACAGCCGCCCATCGGCAGAGCGCTTTCCCTGCTGAACAGGGCCGGATCTGGATTCTCGCGCATGTCGGGATCCGGCGCGACATGCTTCGGGCTGTTCGAGACCGGCAATGTCGCCAAGCGCGCCGCCGCCGAGATTCGCAGTCGCGAACCGGAGTGGTTTGTCGCCGCGACACGAAGCATCGCTTCGGAGGGGGCCGATGGCCAAAATTGACGACAGCCGGCCGTTCATCCCGGTGCGCATCGCGGTGCTGACGGTGTCCGATACGCGCAGCCTTGCCGACGACAAATCCGGCCAGACGCTGGCTGATCGCATCGCCGAGGCCGGCCATGTCCTGGCCGCGCGCGACATCGTCACCGACGACCGGGAGAAAATCCGCGACAAGGTGCTGGGCTGGTCGCGCGACGAAGACATCGATGTCGTCATCACCACCGGCGGCACCGGTTTTACCGGCCGCGACGTGACGCCGGAGGCGCTGGAGCCGATCTTCGAGAAGCGCATGGATGGCTTTTCCGAAGTGTTCCACCGCATTTCCTACGACAAGATCGGCACCTCGACAGTGCAGAGCCGGGCGACGGGCGGCGTCGTCAACGCCACCTTCGTCTTCGTGCTGCCGGGCTCGCCCGGCGCCTGCAAGGACGCCTGGGACGGCATCCTGAAACCGCAGCTCGACTACCGCCACATGCCCTGCAACTTCGTCGAGATCATGCCGCGCCTGGACGAGCATTTGCGGCGCGGCAAGGCCGCCTCGTAAACCAAGGCAAAGCCGGCCAAGTGCTGCCTTTGTCAGGCAGAATGGCGGCTGCGCCTTCGAGAGGTCATTTCCTCCGGGTCGTCGGGCGGATAGTCTGTCGCCAAGTCAAGACGGAAGAGATCCAATGAGCGCGCACCGCGGCGGCTGCCATTGCGGCAACATCCACCTGACGTTCGAAACGGGAATCGAGCCGGCCGAGGTGGAGATCCGCGCCTGCCAGTGCGCGTTCTGTGTCCGGCATGGTTCGCGCGCCGCCGCCGATCCGCAGGGCCGATTGATCGTCTCGGTCGAGGACGAGGCGCGGCTGCACCGATACCGGTTCGGATTGCGCACCGCCGATTATCTCATCTGCCGCGACTGCGGCGTCTATGTCGCTGCTGTGACCACCGACGGCGAACCGAGAGCGATCGTCATCGTCAATGCGCTGGATCACCGGCCGCGGTTCAACCGCGAGCCGGTCCCAATGGACTATGATGCCGAGAACAAAGAGGGTCGCATTGCCCGGCGGCAAGCGCGCTGGATGCCGGTCGAGATCCGCTCCGGCGTCAGCGGATGACCGGCTCGCCGTGGAAGCGGCGGCGCGAGGGCGGCGAGACGCCGAAGCCGACCTCCATCATCAGCCGTGGCGTGGTGGACGGCACGGTGCCCATGTGGAAGCCGAACGGGTCCTCGACGAAGCCGAGGCCGGCCTCGCCGGTCAGCGTGACCGGGCTGTCGTCGCCATAGACCTTGAGCACGTCTTGCGCCGGATGGCCGACCAGCAGCGTCAGCTGGTGCTTGAGACTGCGCCTGTTGTGGCTGCCTTTGACATAGACATGCGGACCGGTGCCGGCATCGCAGGGTTTCAGATAGAAGAAGAATTTCAGCATCCGCCAGTCGTCGAGATCGAAATGATATTTGCCGAGCGAGGCAAGGTTCTTGTCGGCGTCGGAAGCCTCGCCGGTCGGAAAGCTCCACCAGACACGCGTGGTGATCAGCTTTGCCTGCCCGCCCAGATAGTGCTGGGCGATGTCGAGCAGCAGCGGGTCGTTCTGGATGGCGAGTGCCGCCTTGCAGCCGAGGATGCGCTCGAAATAGTGGCCGCTGAGCAAAGAGCGGCCGAACCGCTTCTCGGCTTCTGCGTGTTCTCCGGGCATGAATTCGAGCCGGCGGTCGAAATTGCCGAAGCACGGCGTGCTCTGAGCAAAGCTGGCGATCTCTTCGTGGATTGCCTGCGGAAGGACCAGTCCGGAGAACAGGCCATCGGTGCGCAGCGCCGCGACGATCGACTTGAGGTCGACGCCCCTGAACATCGTCGCTCCGGCACTCTGCGCGGGGCGCGCGGCTTTGGCGCCAAGCCAGTGCAGCTTGCGCGCCGGCATGGTGCGGGCAAGCACGAACATCGGCAGCCATGCGGGATTTTCGCGCAGGTCGGACAGATAGGTCGGGATACGCACCGCAATGCGGCGGAGCAGGCTGCCGTTGCGGGCAATGGCTTCCAGACTGGGGGCGCCGGATTTGTCAGGGGACGAAAGGTTCATCGGGGTCCTCAGATATGAACGGCAGCAACGACGACGCGGCGCTTGCTTACCGCTCCGGCACTACCCAAACCCCGATATCCCGCATCAACGGAATGCTAATCCCGCGTCAGCTTTTGTGCAATGCACAATAGCTTTTTGCGGCGAAAAAGAGGGATGGTGCTGCGACCGTGCCAATGCGGATGAGACGCCGACGCTGCCCCTCATCCGCCCTTCGGGCACCTTCTCCCCGTGAACGGGGAAAAGGAAGAAACATCACTTCTTCGGCGCCAGCCAGATTTCGGCGTCGAGCCGCCTGGTGGCGAGACCGCGCGCAAGGGCTTCGGCGCTGTGCGCGTTCTTCGACAGGGCAGCGGCCTGGCGCTTGCTGATGACCAGCCCTTCGGCCAGCGCCCGGTTGCCCGAAAACACCCGTGACAGGAACGGCGTGCGGCTGCCGCGCGCACGGCAAAAGCGCGCCGGCATGGTTTGCCGCGCCGTGTGAGCGACAACGTCGTCGATCCAGCCCTCCGCCAGCCTTGCGCCGGGTTCCAGAAACAGCAGCCAGTCACCCTTCGCCTGCCTGATTCCCGCGGCAATGCCGCCGGCCACGAAGTGGCAGCCGGCATGATCGGCAACCCGATGCGTCTGGTCGGTCGAGCCGGTGTCGCAGACGATGACATCGCGCACCACGCCCTCGACCGCGCCGCCGATCAACGAGGCGAGCGTGCGGGCAAGGCCTTCTTCGTCATCCCGGGTTTCGATGAGAACGCTGAGCATTTTTAGCCGAATAGCGGAAAGCCCGGCGCAGCGCCAGTTTTGCATGGCCCAACGAAAAAGTTCTTGCTTTGTTCTCATCAGCGAAATAGGATTATTTTCATGAACAGAGCGATTCGACAGCCAGCCGACAGTCCTTGGGAAAGGGCCAAAATGGAACATATCGTGCGTGCGGACATTGCTGCTTTCGGAGCAGGGCGAGCCGAGATGGCCAATGCGATGATCGAACAGAGCGGCATGCGCGTCCGTCCGGATCGCAACCGCGGCCGTTCCGCGGGCATCAACCCGTCCGGCCGGTTCGAGCCGGTCAGCCGGCATGTGTTCGACGACGGCTGGAATTCGCTGGAGGAATTGCCGCCGTTCAAGACCGAAGTGCAGGTCGAGAAGCCGCGCACCATCATCACCCGCAACGAATCGCCCGACATTTCCTTCGACCGCTCGATCAACCCCTATCGCGGCTGCGAGCATGGCTGCGTCTATTGTTTCGCCCGGCCGACGCATTCCTTCATGGGCCTGTCGCCGGGGCTGGATTTCGAAGCGAAGCTGTTTGCCAAGCCGGATGCGGCGCGGCTGCTCGACAAGGAACTGTCGAAGGATGGCTATCAGCCGCGCACCATCGCGATCGGCACCAACACCGATCCCTACCAGCCGATCGAGAAACAATACCGGATCATGCGCGAGATCCTCGAAGTGCTGGAGGCGCGCGGCCATCCGGTCGGCATCGTCACCAAATCCCATCTGGTGACGCGCGACATCGACATCTTGTCGCGCATGGCCGAACGGGGCTTGGCCAAGGTGGCGCTGTCGGTGACGACGATGGACCGCATGCTGGCGCGCACCATGGAGCCACGCGCGTCGACGCCGACCAAGCGGCTTGAGGCGATCCGGCAGCTTTCCGATGCCGGCATCCCGGCCTCTGTCATGGTGGCGCCGATCATTCCCGGCCTGACCGACCAGGAGATGGAGCGCATCCTCGATTCGGCACGCGCCGCAGGCGCCCGCGAGGCCGGCTATGTCATCCTGCGCCTGCCGCTCGAGGTGGCGCCGATCTTCAAGGACTGGCTGCTGCGCCATTATCCCGACCGCTACCGGCACGTGATGTCGCTGATCCGTTCGATGCGCGACGGCAAGGACTATGATTCGGAATGGGGCAAGCGGATGAAAGGCGCCGGCCCCTATGCCTGGCAGATCGGCCGGCGCTTCGAGATCACGGCCAAGCGGCTCGGCCTCAACGCCGAGCGGCGCACCCTCCGAACCGACCAGTTTGTCGCCGCCGCCAAGGCGACCGAGCAGCTGATGCTGCTCTGAGAGTAGCGCCTGCCCTGCCCTCGTGGTTGGCAGGCGACCCAAGAATCCCGTCCGGCCTGTCCCCCGGCCTGCAGACGGTGCCCTCCCGGTCTTGCCCCACTCGACCCTGGAGGGACTTGCGGAGAATCGGAGCCGATGCGAACCTCGCCGCAACATGGCTCGCGCGCGTTCCGATTCTCCGCTTCTTTTAGAAATCGTCGAAAAGCCCGACTTCTCCTTCGAGACGAAGGCGATGGCTGAAGGCCTGTGGCCGGTGGCAGGCATGGACGAGGCCGGCCGCGGTCCGCTGGCCGGGCCGGTGGTGGCGGCGGCGGTGATCCTCGATCCCGCCAACATTCCCGACGGGCTAGACGATTCCAAACGGCTCAACCATTTGCAGCGCGAGGCGCTGTTCCTGAAAATCCTGGGGTCAGCGCTCGGCGTGTCGATGGCCTCGGTCAGCGCCGAAGGCATTGACGGCAGCAATATCCTCAAGGCCAGCCTGGAAGCCATGCGCCGCGCCCTTGCCGGCCTGCCGATCCAGGCGAAGCTGGCGCTGGCCGATGGCCGCGATGTGCCGCCGGGCCTCCTCTGCGAAGGCCGCGCGCTGATCAAGGGCGACCAGCGCTCGCAATCGATCGCCGCCGCCTCGATCGTCGCCAAGGTGATGCGCGACCGCATGATGTGCGGCTGCGGCAGCCACCACGAACGCTACGGGTTCGAAGTCCACATGGGCTACGCCACCGTGCGGCACCGCACCGCGATCGAAGCGCATGGTCCGGTGGCAAGGCTGCACCGGGCGTCATTCGCGCCGTTCAGGCTGGGTGGAGTTGAGGTGGTTGAGGAAGAAGGGTTTGTCGGGTTGGACAGCTAATCTCCCCCCTTGAGGGGGAGATGGCCGGCAGGCCAGAGGGGGGTCGCCGCGCGTGAAGCGCCAGCCCTTCTTCGCAGCAGAATGCGTCGCGCCCGGTCGCACCGACCCCCTCTGTCGCCTTTGGCGACATCTCCCCCTCAAGGGGGGAGATTGTCCGCGCTCAACAAAAAAGCCGCCAGGTTGCCCGGGCGGCTTGATGTCAGCGAGTTACCCCGCTCAGTTCAGCCTGGCCTTCACGTCCTGCAGCGCGGACTTGAACAGGTCGGCGCCGGCCTTGGCGTCGATCTTGCCGGCAAGCAGCGTGCGGGCCGCCTCGACGGCGATGTCGACGGCGCTGGCGCGCACTTCGGCGACGGCTTCGCGCTCGGCCTGGCCGATCTTCTGCTCGGCAAGCGCGGTGCGGCGGGTGACATAGTCTTCGGTCTTCTTGTGCGCCTCGGCGGCAAGCATGTCGGCCTCGCGCTTGGCGGCAGCGACGATGGCTGCGGCCTCCTGCTCTGCTTCCTTGCGCTTCTTCTGGTATTGGCCGAGCAGTTGCTGGGCCTCTTCGCGCAACCGGCGGGCTTCCGCAAGCTCGTCGCTGATCTTGGTCGCACGGGCGTCGAGCGACTTGGCGATCAGGCCTGGCACCTTGATGTAAACGGCAACGCCGAGGAAAATGACGAGGGCAACTGTTGCCCAAAGCGTTGCGAGAGATGTGGCGTCCATGATGTGCTCCTCACCGGGCCACGGATTTGACCGCAGCCGAGATCTCGGCCTTGCTCGTCTTGCCGCCGACAAGCGCATCGACGATGGCTGAAGCGGTGTCCTCGGCAATCGTGCCGACTTCCTTCATGGCGTTGGCCTTGATGGAAGCAATGCTGGCCTCGGCCTCGCCGAGCTTCTTGTCGAGGGCGGCCTCGACCTTCTTGCGGGCAGCCTCGGCTTCAGCCTTGGCAGCGTCGTTGGCCTGCTGGCCTATCGCGTTGGCCTTGGCCTTGGCTTCCGCAAGTTCCTGCTCGTAAGCGGCAACGGCGGCGTCGGCCTCGCCCTTCAGCCTGGCGGCCTGGTCGAGGTCCTGCGTGATGCGATCGCTGCGGACGTCGATGATGCCGCCAAGGCGCGGCATCACCACCTTCTTCAGGAACAGATAGAACAGCCCGAACGTGATCGCCAGCCACAGAAGCTGGGACGGAAACGTCGCCGGATCGAATGGCGGGAACGTGCCGTGCGCCTCGGCAGGCACGCCGGCGCCGGAATGCGTGCCGCCTTCCGTACCGGTATGGGCGCCTTCAGCGGCGGGTGCGGACTCTTGCGCAAACGCAGATGTCACGAACATGGACTATCCCCTGATATCAGGCATGGCCGCAGGAATGCGGCCAGCCAATTCTTCCCAATGCTCGTCCGACCGATATTGGCCGAACAGGGGCTCAGCCGAACAGGGCGAGAAGCGCGATGAGAAGCGAGAAAATGCCCAGAGCTTCGGTCACGGCGAAGCCGAAAATCAGGCGGCCGAACTGGCCATCGGCGGCCGACGGATTGCGCAGGGCGCCCGCCAGGTAGCTGCCGAAGATGTTGCCGAGGCCAATGCCCGCGCCGCCCATGCCCAGGCAAGCGATACCGGCGCCGATGTACTTTGCTGCTTCTGCGTCCATTTTAAACTCCTTTGGATCTGTAATTCGTTGCAATTCCATCCGGCGAAAGATGCCGGAAATTCTAGGTCAGTGCCCGGGATGCAGGGCGTCGTTCAGATACATGCAGGTCAGCACCGCAAAGACGTAGGCCTGCAGGAAAGCGACCAGCAATTCCAGCGCGGTCAGCGCGACTGCCATGGCCAGCGGCAACACCGAACCGGCAACGCCGACGGCGCCGAGCGCGCTCAGGCTGACGACGAAGCCCGAAAACACCTTCAGTGTGATGTGGCCGGCCAGCATGTTGGCGAACAGACGAACCGAGAGGCTGACCGGGCGCGACACGAAGGAGATCACTTCGATCAGCACCACCAGTGGCAGCAGGAACACCGGAACGCCATGCGGCACGAAGAGCTTGAGGAAACCCAGACCGTGCTTCGTGAAGCCGTAGACAACGACGGTTCCGATCACCAGGGCTGCGAGGCCGAAGGTGACGATGATGTGGCTGGTGACGGTGAAGAAGTACGGGAAAAGGCCAAGCAGGTTGGCGACCAGTACGAACATGAACAACGAGAACACGAAGGGGAAGAACTTCATGCCCTGCGTTCCGGCGGCGTCGCGCAGCATGTTGGAGACGAACTCGTAGCCCATTTCCGAAACCGACTGCAGGCGCCCGGGAACAAGGCTGCGGCTGGAGGTCGAGAGGTACAGAAACGCCGATGCGACGAGCACGGTCGCGACCATGAACAGGGACGAATTGGTGAAGGACAGGTCATAGCCTCCGATATTGATCGGAATCAGCTTGACGATTTGGAACTGGTGGATCGGATCGACCTTGTCAGCAGCCATTTACATCCCCGTCAAAACCGCGAGCGGCCTTAAGTGTCCTTGTGCGCCATTGGCGGCGCGCCATTTCATTCTTTCGGATCGTGCGACTTCTCGCTTTTTCCGAATTCCGCCACAACACCTGACGAACGCAGGACATTGAGCACGCCGGCGCCAAAGCCCAGCAACAAGCCGACGACCAGACCCCATGGCGAGGTTCCCGCCACGCGATCCAGAAACCAGCCAAGGCCCACACCCACCACTATCCCGGCGATGAACTCGCTGGACAGCTTGAGCGCCTGGCCATATCCGGCCGTCGCTTTCGCGCCGTCATTCCCCTCGAGCTGATCCGGCCGTCTTGTCGCAAGCGATGCTCCAAGCTCACGCCGGCGGCGTTCGAGATCTTCGTCGCGGATGTCGGCCTCGTGCTTGCTGCCGCGGCCGGTTTCTCCGGTTCCGTCTGGCCCGTTCTTGTCGGCCATCGTAACCCCCCTGCCCGGTCAGACCGTCACCGTCCGTCCGCTTCTAAAGTCGCCGGCAACATAGTTAGAGGGTTTGCGCCCGTCAAGCCACGGGCGGGACTTCAAAGCCATGTATTTTTTCTATTGGAATCAACCACTTGGCGAGGTGCGACATCGTGCCCGGCACTATCGGGTCGGCACATGCCCCGAATCCGTCCGGCGACCGCTGTCCGATTTCGGCTTCCAGGGCCTTTGCGGTTCGTTTGCGACAGGCAAGCCGAAGGGCTCAGCTCCAGCCGCCGCCATACGTGCGGTAGAAGATATGCAGGCCGATCTTGGTCATCTTCTGCATCGTGCGCGCCCAGCCCGGATGGACATAGTTGGCGTAGTAATGGGTCGATGAGCCGACTTCGGGAATGAAGATCTTGCCGGCGGTGACCGCCATCGCGACGTCCTGCGCGGTCTTGTAGTGGGCGGGGCTCTCGATGCGCTTCTTGCGGCCGTCGCAGGCGAAGGAGAACTGGCAGCGGTTCAGCCAGTTGTCGTTCTG
The DNA here is from genome assembly GCF_040324515.1 of Mesorhizobium sp. C264A. Taxonomy (NCBI): domain Bacteria; kingdom Pseudomonadati; phylum Pseudomonadota; class Alphaproteobacteria; order Hyphomicrobiales; family Phyllobacteriaceae; genus Mesorhizobium; species Mesorhizobium sp. C264A. The sequence continues at coordinate 3,384,285 of NZ_JAMYVY010000001.1, forward strand.
GTAGACGACGCCGCAAATCGAGTTCGGATAGGCCGGATTGCGGACTCGGTTCAGAATGACCTGCGCGACGGCGGCCTGGCCGCGCACGGATTCGCCGCGCGCCTCGAAATAGATGCCGTTGGCAAGGCAGGCCTGCTCCTTCGTGGAGAAGACGCTGGCCGGCAGCGGGTTCTGGATCCACGAATGATCGCCCTTGGCCATCGGCGGAATGAAGCGCCCGCTGCTCGGCTCCTCGTCCTGCAGCAGCGCTTCGAAGGGCGAGGCCTTGGCGTAATCTGGTTCGGCCTGGGCATAGGCGGTGGCCAGCACGTCCGGTCTGTCATTGTTGACGAGGGCGGCAAGCATGGCCGGCACGCCGGGATCGGGCTTCTTGTCCACATTGGTGTGGAAGGCCTGGGCGATCTGGATTTCCTTGCCCTTGATGCCGGGCTTGGCGAAGGCGAGCTTCAGGCCGCTGTCCATGCTCGGCCGCAGCAGCGAGGACGTGCGCTGAAAGATCGAGCCGGCATTGAAGTTCTTCGGCGGCGCCACCGGCGAGACCTGGATGATGCGGCCCTTCTTGTCGGCGCGCATGATGCGGTCCTCGTCGGGCGTGATGCCGGCGACATTGCCCTTGCCGCGAAACGAGACCTTGCCGACGCCGGGCAGGCGCACGCCCGAGCCCGAGAGCGAACCGGTGGTGACGGAATCGATGAAAGGCATTTCGGCGGCATGAACCGAGCCGGCGACGGAGCGCTCGACATAAGAGTTCCAGCGGGTGCCCGAAGCTTCGAGGCCGGAAATCAAGCTGCCCATGTCCTGGTAGGCGACGACGGTCGGAAAGCCGATCCAGATGCCGAGCCCGATGACCAATGGCGATACGAAGGAACGTTTTTTCTCACCGGCGGCGGCGGCCAGCCGCTTCAGGACACGTCGATGCACGGGGAACTCTCCAGAAACGCCACTGAGCCACTGGAGAGCCAAAGTGAAGCATTAACCTTGATGCGGGGTTAACGCGGTTGATCGTGTTTTTCCGAAGCGGCCCGAAATAGGACGCCGTTTGCCGACCGGCAACCCGTCAGTTCGGCCGCAGGAAAATTGGCCATGCAATCAAGGCGCAGAGCGCGCCCACCAGCCAGACGCCAGGCCACGACCAGATGAGCAGCAATGCCGGAATGGCGGTCGGCACCACGAAGAAGGCGATGAAGACGAAGCTGTTGGCAAGACCGAGCGCGGTTCCGGCGCGGCTGGCGCCGGCAAGCGTGGCGAGTTCGGTGTAGGCGACGCCATGCCAGGCGGAGACCGAAATGCCGGCAACGACCAGCAGCACGTCGATCGCCGGGATCAACGCGGCATGGGCGTCTGGCGTGGCTCCTGCCGCCAGGACCAGCAGCCCGACGGCCGCGAAGCCAAGCGCGCTCGTCATGCTGCAGAGGCGCAGGAACCAGCGGCGGTTGCCATGGCGGTCGGTGAAGCGGCCGCTCCAGACGCGCATCACCATCGCGCCGGTCTGCACCGCGGCAAGGCTGGCGCTGATCGTGAGCGTGGCCATGCCGGCGAAATCGTGCAGGAAGACGGAGGCGAAGGTGAGCACCGCCACTTGCGGAAAGCAGAGCAGGCCGATGGCGGTGGCGATGCGCCAGACCTCGACATTGCGCAGCGGCGCCGGACCGCCCGACTTTGCCATGGCCATGCTGCCGGCATTGTCCAGTTCCGGCGGCTGGTGCAGCCATCGCCAGGCAAACAGCGCAGAGACGGCGTTCATGGCGGCCAGCAGCCCGAAGACCGCCGCGAAACCGTGCACCGATGCCAGCGACGGCAGGACCAGCGCGCCGAGCCCGCCGCCGAGCGGCACCGCGGTCTGCCTGATGCTCATGGCAAAGCCACGTTCGCCTTCGTGGAACCAGGCCATGATGGCGCGGCCGCTGGAACCGTTGACGCTGCCGCCGAGCAGGCCGGTGACCAGAAGGCATGCGGCCAGCATTGCGAGGCCAGGCACATAGGTCACTGAGGGCACGATGAACAACGCCATCAGGGCGAGCCACGCCGCTGTCGCACCAAGGCCGGTCAATAGCACGCCGCGATCGCCCCAGCGGTCGGTGAGCAGACCCCAGGGCAGTTCGCTCAAGGCAACGCCCAGTCCGAGAAGACCGAGGACCAGGCCGAGATTGCCATTGCTCAAGTGATAGCCCGACCGCAGAAACACCGCCGCCGCCGGTATGCCGGCGAAGGTGGCGGAGAAACTGGCATTGGCGGCAACGCCGATGCCAAGCACCTTCCAGCGATGATTGGCGCGAAATCGTTCAGCCTTCGACGTGACGGCGGCGGCTCGGCCAACCCGGCCTGGCTCACAATTTGCGTCGGCAATCGACATGGCGGGACTCCTGTTGATGCCCTTTCGGGACCTTGACGCCTCGTCTTTACCGCCATAACTTCATCCCGAATATCGGGAAGTTTTTGACAATTGTTCCCGAAAAACAGGATCGTTGTGATGCGCCGCGTAACCTTCGACCTCGATGTCCTCCGAAGCTTCGTCACCGGCATGGAACTCGGCAGCTTCGCCAAAGCCGCCGACCGGCTTGGACGCTCGACCTCGGCGGTGAGCGCGCAACTGAAGAAGCTGGAGGACCAGGCGGCGACGCCGATCTTCCGCAAGTCGGGCCGCGGACTGGCGTTGACCGAAGCCGGCGAAACCATGCTCGGCTATGCCAGGCGGCTGCTCGAGTTGAACGACGAGGCGGCCTCGGCCATCCACGACGTGGAACTGGAAGGCTGGGTCAGGCTCGGCCTGCAGGAGGATTTCGGCGAGGCGGTGCTGCCGGAGGTGCTCGGACGCTTCGCCCGCGCGCACCCCAAGGTCAAGATCGAGGCGCGGATCGGGCGCAGCTATGAACTCGCCGAGCGGATCACATCAGGCAATCTCGACATTGCGCTGGCCTGGGACAGCGGCCAGGCGCTGCCTTACAGCCGGCATGTCGGCGACGCGCAATTGCGCTGGATCGGGCCGGCAAAGCTGATCGAGACCAGGCTGCGCGAGGGCGAGGCACTGCCGCTGGTGGCACTGGAAGCGCCATGCCTGCTGCGCACGGTGACGACGGAAACGCTCGACCGCGCCGGCCTGCCATGGCGGATGGCCTTCTCCAGCCCCAGCCTTGGCGGCATCTGGGCGGCGGTCGCCGCCGGCCTCGGCCTGACCATCCGCACGGATATCGGCCTGCCGGCCAATGTCAGGGCGATGGCGCCGCAAACGCTGGGCTTACCCGCGCTGCCGACCATGGCGCTGGTGCTGCACCAGAAAGACGCCGAACTGGACCCGGTGGCGGCGCGGCTGGCGGATATATTGTGGCAGGCGGCGGTGGCGGCGCTGCCGCAGGACGAGCGGTTGAGAGAGGTCGCTTAGACGCGGTGATCACCCGGTGTCGCGTTCCGTCACACCCCCCTCTGTCCTGCCGGACATCTCCCCCTCAAGTGGGGAGATTGGCTGTCACGTTTGCTTTCGCCAATCACAAACGCTGGGGAAAAGGTGCGAGAGAGAAGCTGCCAATCTCCCCCCTTGAGGGCATAGGCGCTAAGATAGGTATTGCCCTGCGGAATCGGGTGTGATTCTACACTGCGATGACACACGAATCGCTTGTTGATGACGGCTGGGCCGAGACGATTGAGCTTCTGGGCGGCGAAGAGTTGATCGCAGCAAGTGCCCGCGAGACGAAGGCGTTCCTGCGCCCGCGCGGCGTCAGGTCGGCGAGCGACCTGTTGCGCCTGACACTGGCTTACTGCCTTGGCAAGGTTGGCATGCGGGGCGTCGTGGCCTGGGCGGCGGCGAGCGGGATAGCCGACATTTCGGACGTGGCGTTGCTTGGCCGGCTGCGCAATGCAGGACCATGGCTGCAGCAGTTGATTGGGCACCTTTTGAAGCGCGAGGATGCAGGTTTGGCCAAAGGCCGACTGGTTCGCATCCTCGATGCGACAGCGGTTGCCAAGGCCGGTGCGTATGAGAAGAAGAACAATGGTCTTTGGCGCATGCACTGCGCCTTCGAGCTTGAGCGCGAGCAGTTCGACTTCATCGAGATCACCGACCAGAGCGAGGCCGAGTTGATCGACCGCGTGCCGGTGGTGCCGGGCGAGATCCGCATCGGTGACCGCGCCTATCTGCAGGCCGAGCGGATCGCCAAGGTGATGGCGCAAGGCGGCGATGTTGTTGTGCGCGCGTCGTGGAAAAACGCGCGATGGCTCGACGCCAACGGCAGGGCGTTCGATCTCATCGGCTACCTGGAGAACTGCCGGGAGGAAGTCTGCGAAACGCCTGCCCGGCTGGCACTCAAGAAGGGCGAGCCTGTGAAGATGCGCCTGATCGCCTTGCGCAAATCCGAGGCCGCGGCACAAGAAGCGCGGCGCAAAATCAACAAGGAAGCCAGGGCCAAGGGCAACAAGGTTCAACCGCAGACGCTGATTGCGGCCGGCTTCGTCCTGCTTGTGACCTCGCTTGACCGGGAGGAGTTTCCCGCCGATACGGTCCTCAAGCTCTACCGCATGCGCTGGCGCATCGAACTCGCCTTCAAGCGCCTGAAGAGCCTGATCGGGCTGCGCTCTCCTCCCGCCAAAGACCCAAGGATCGCAAGGCCTTGGATCCTTGCCCACTTCCTCATCGCGCTCGTGACCGAACCCCTCTCGCAGGAGTTGGGTGTCTCTCCCCCTTGAGCGACGGGCGCCCGCTACTGTGGCGCGCAACCCGCCAGATCGTCGCCTCTCTGATCGCGACCATCTTTACTCAACCTTCCTTGGCGGCCCTGCGCCACAATCTCCATGCCTTGCGATATCGCTGGCGCGAACCACCACGAAAGCGCAAATTTCAGTCCATGCCAAAGCTATCTTAGCGCCTATGCCCTTGAGGGGGAGATGCCCGGCAGGGCAGAGGGGGGTGCTGTCCCGCCAACATTGCGGAAGATTCCTAAGAGCAAAGCGCGCGCCAACCGCCACCGCTCACTTACGCTTGTTCGCTCTCCCCGCGAACGGGTTGTCCGAAGTCCGCAGCGCTATCCGGATCGGCACGCCAGGCATGTCGAAGGCTTCGCGCAGGCTGTTGGAGAGATAGCGGACATAGGATTGCGGCATCGCATCCGGCCGCGAGCACTGGACGACAAAGCCAGGCGGCCGCGTCTTGGCCTGGGTGACGTATTTTACCTTGAGCCGGCGTCCGGCGACGGCGGGCGGCGGATGATGCGCAAGAATGCTTTCCAGCCAGCGGTTGAGCTTGCCGGTGGAAACGCGGCTGTTCCACACCTTGTGCGTCTTGATGACGGCATCCATCAGCTTGTCGAGGCTGCGCCCGGTCTCGGCCGAAACCGTCACCGCCTGGATGCCGCGCACTTGCGGCAAAAGCCGTGTGGTCTTTTCGCGCAATTCGGCCAGCAGTTCCTGCGGATTGTCGATCAGGTCCCATTTGTTGAAGGCGATGACCGGCGCCCTGCCCTCGCGGATGATCAGGTCGGCGATCTGGAGGTCCTGCTTCTCGAAGGGGATGGTGGCGTCGAGCACGATGATGACGATCTCGGCAAAGCGGATGGCGCGCAGACCGTCCTGCACCGACATCACTTCCAGCTTTTCGTGGATCCTGGCCTTGCGGCGCATGCCGGCAGTGTCGAACAGTTTTAGGCGACGGCCATGCCAGTCCCAGTCGACCGAGATGGAATCGCGGGTGATGCCGGCTTCCGGGCCGGTCAAAAGCCGCTCCTCGCCGATCAGCGCGTTGATCAGCGTCGACTTGCCGGCATTGGGACGGCCGACGACGGCGATGCGCATCGGCTTGGTGTCGTCATAGGCAGGTTCAGCGTCGGGATCGGTGATGTCCTCGCCGATCAGCACCTCGCTGGCGGCGACCTCGTCTTCGGCTTCGGCCTCTTCCTCGCCGAAGGCGCGGTCTTTGCCCAGCGCCTCGATCACCGCGTCGCGCAGATCGGGCATGCCCTGGCCATGCTCGGCCGAGACTGGGATCGGCTCGCCCAAGCCCAGTTCCCAGGCTTCCAGCATGCCGCCCTGGGCGCCCTTGGCCTCGGCCTTGTTGGCGACCAGCACGACCGGCTTGCCGGACTTGCGCACGATCTCGGCAAAGGTGCGGTCGTCGGGCAAAAGCCCGGACTTGGCGTCGATGGTGAAGAAGATCAGGTCGGCTTCGCGGATCGCGATCTCGGTCTGCGCGCGCATGCGGCCGGGCAACGTCGAGGCGGCGGCGTCTTCGAAACCGGCGGTGTCGATGACATCGAAATGCAGATCGTAGAGTTTGGCCGCGTGGACGCGACGGTCGCGGGTGACGCCCGGCGTGTCGTCGACAAGCGCCAGCTTCCGTCCCACCAATCGGTTGAAAAGCGTCGATTTGCCGACATTGGGCCGGCCGATAATGGCGACTTTGAAGCTCATCCGGCTATCCATATCATCGCCCAAACCGCAGCGCGCCCTTGGGTCAGGCCCGAGGGCAGGCTTTGGGCGATGCGTATCATGACGCGCCCGAGCCGCGGATCAATTCCGACATCAGCGTCGCCCGCTGGCGCGCGTTGCGCGGGGCGCCGTCATCGGCGGCGATCTGGTCGAACAGTTTCAGCGCATCCTGGGTCTTGCCTTCCTTCCAGGCGGCAAGGCCGAGCGCTTCGCGCGCTGTGTGGCGCAGCGTGTTGTTGTCGGCGGTCAGCGCCTCGACGCGGCTGGAGACGTCGGCGAAGGAGCCGTGATCGACGAGCAGCAGGGCGGCCCGCAGGCGCGCCATGTCGCGAATGCCCTGCGGAATGGCGGTGTCGGCGGCGACGCCATCGAAATCCGTAACGGCGGCGGCAAAGTCGCCCTTGTCGGCCTTGACGGTTGCGGCGCGCATACGGGCGAGCAGTGGATAGGCGCCGTAGCCATCCTTTTCCAGTTGTTCGAGCGCTGTCAGCGCCTCGTCGCTCTTGCCGTCATTGGCAAGCTTCAGCGCCTGCGAGAAGGCATCGCCCGAGCGGTTGGCGCGGGTCTCATCCCAATAGCGGTAGCCGACGAAGGCAGCGGTGCCGAGCACCACCAGGATAGCAAGGCCAAGCAGCGCCGGACCGAAACGATCCCACAGCGCCTGCGCCTTTTCGCGGCGCATCTCGTCGTTGACTTCGCGGATAAAACTGTCGTCGGACATCAATCAAAACCATTGCTGCCCCAACAGGGGCGCTTCTTGAGCCCGCGTTTTAGCGAAATTTCGCGGGCATGGAAGGGGCTGGGCAGGAAAATCGGCTAATCGCCGGGCGCATAGCTGCCGACTTTGATCGCACCCACGCCACATTTTGCCGATAGCCGGCTTTGACTGCCTCCAGATCAAGCCCAGATTGCCGATGCCACGTTTGTCCCGCGTTGTCGCATTTTCCACCGCTGTGCTTGCCACGGCGGGCGTTGCTTACGCCGACCCGCCGGCGGCGCCATCCCCGGCAAAGCCGAAGCAGATCGTCATCATCTCGTTCGACAGCGCCCGTGAGATATCGCAATGGCAGCGCAGCCGGGCGCTAGCCAAGCGCACCGGCGCGCATTTTACCTACTTCCTTTCCTGCGTGTTCCTGCTGTCGCAGCAGACACGCGCCGAATACACCGCGCCGGCCAGGTCCGCGGGCAAATCCAACATCGGCTTCGCCGCCTCGAAACAGGAAGTCGCGGACCGGCTCGACCAGATCGGCCTCGCCGCGTCGGAGGGCCATGACATTGCCAGCCATGGCTGCGGCCATTTCGACGGCAAGGACTGGAGCAAGGCCGACTGGCTGAAGGAATTCGCATCGTTCGAGCGCATTCTGGAGAACGCCTATGCAATCAACGGCATTGCGCCCGAGCCCGCAGGCTGGCGCGCTATTGCCCATGCCGTGGTCGGCTTTCGCGCGCCCTATCTGTCGACCAGCAAAGGGCTCTACGAGGCCCTGCCTGAAGCCGGCTACCACTATGACGCCAGCGGCGTCTCGAACGGCCCGGTCGAGCCGCCGACCGGCGACGGCTTGACCCGCTTTTCGCTGCCACAGATCCCGGAAGGCCCGAGTTCAAGGCCGGTGATCGCCATGGACTACAATCTCTATGTCAGGCAATCCGGCGGTTTCGAGCGGCCGAGCCAGGCAGCCGAGTTCAGCGATCGGACCTACCAGGCGTTCCGCGCCGCCTTCGACAAGCAATATCAGGGCAAGCGCATCCCGCTGGTGCTGAGCTTCCATTTCACGCTGATGAATGACGGCGCCTACTGGAACGCGCTGGAGCGCTTTGCCGACGAGACGTGCGTGAAAGCCGACGTCGAATGCATCAGTTTTCGCGATTATGTGCAGCGGCAACGTGGTAGCGAGAGGCAGGCGGCGGTGGGCGGCTGAGCCGCCAACCGTCTGTGCAAATAGGATCAAGCCGGGTCGGGTTCCTTTGCCTGTTCCTGACGCTCCATGAAGTGGCGGTCAATGTCGGGCAGCGGCTCGCCGCGAATCGTCGCCTCGAAGGCGCGAAGGCGCTTGTGAACTGACAGAAGCTCGACAATCGTCGACCAAGAATTGACGAGATACTGGAATGAGTTGGTTACCTGACTGAAGGCTGAACTGACCTGGTTGATGAGACCCAGCGTCAGCGTTCCAGCGATCATGGAAGGCACCATCAGGAAGTAGGAGAAGACGTTGTTGGTCTGAAGATAAAGATAGCGGACCACGTTGAAATACACATAGTGGAAATACAGGCGAAAGTAGTTTTGCCGCACACTCGCAAACAGCTCCGCGACGGTCTGCGGCTGCGCCCGGGCCGGATCGTCCTCACCGTAGACGAGTTCCTTGCGATATGCTGCCTCGACGCGCTGGTTACGAAACTGCAAGCCAGGAAGCTTGATGCCTGCGGTCGCAATGATGACTGTACCGAAGACTGCCCAGAAGATCGCAGCCAAAACCAGCGGCTGAGGAACATGACCGATCAATGGCAACTCTGTGACATGCTTAGAATAACTGAGCAGGATCGGCATGAAAGCGATAAGCGTCATGATGGAATCGACGAAGCTAGTGCCAAGGTCTTCCATTATCTTGGAAAACCGCATCGTGTCTTCCTGCACACGCTGTGCAGCGCCCTCAATATGGCGCAGCTTCGGCCAATAGGACATGTAGTAATTGTTCATCGCAGTGCGCCAGCGAAACACCCAGTGGCTGACGAAGAAGTTTGTCAAAACGAACACGGTAACCGCGACAAGAGCGATACCGAGGAAAGTGATTATTTGAGCGTAAAGATCAGCCTCGGTTGCCTTGACCGTTTTGCTAACGATGCCCTGAATGAGGTCCCAGAATGGTCCATACCATGCGTTGATCGCCACGCTTACCTGCACCTGAAAGTAGGTCGTGAACAGGAGCAGCGAACTGCCGAGGATAGACCATTGGTCCCACGGGTGCGGAGAATACCAGTGCCAGAAGCCATAGAATATCAAAACGCCAAGCGCATAGTAGATGTAGAACCAGAGGAACGGAGGCGACCAGAACACCGAGACGCCTATGATGGGCGGCGCGTCGGCAAGAGCCGGAGGCAAGCCGAGAAACGCGCCAAGCTGGTCAGCACCGAGGAACCAGGCTGCCACGAGAACCGCAGTCCAGACGACGGCCGAGATGAAAAACAGCTTCGGCTGCGGGAAGAAGGATACGAACACTGTGGTGAAATCCTCGGTCGGTGCGCAAATCAGCGGGGTTCGGCGGGCATAAAGTCACACATTAGGTGGAAAGCAAATGCCCGTACCCGATGCCCGGCATCGAGCAAGACCACAATCATGGCGATTTTGGCGCGGCCGACCAGGTGATCCCAGCAGATACCAGCAATACGCCAGCAGCGACGATCGAGGCCAGGAAGAAGTTGCCCGAGGCTTGCGCCAGCAGTCCGGCGACGATCGGGCCGACGATCTGGCCGATGCCGAAGGAAGCGGTCATCAGCGCAAAAATCCGGCGCGGCGCCTCCGGCACGAGCTGCCTTGCCGTCTGCAGGCCGAGCGCGGTGATGGCGATGAAGGTGCCGCCGAGCAGGACGCCCGCCAGCAGCGGCCCGGCGGTGCCGCCGATGGCGACGCTGGCGGTGACGCCGACCACCTCGACCAGGCAGCCCACGGCATAGGCGGTATAAAGCCCGATCCGTGCCGCTACCTTCTGCCACAGCCAGACCGAGGGAAAGCCGGCAAGGCCGGTGACCATCCAGACGCTTGCCTCGAAGACGCGGCCGCCGCCGCCCTGGCGCACGATGGCGACCAGGAAGGTCGCCGTCACCACATAGCCGAAGCCGAACAGGCCGTAGGCAACGATGACTTTTGCCAACGACCGGTCCCTCGGCAGTGCCGGTTCGCGGTCGGCCACGCCGCGGCCAGGTGCGGTGCCGCCGGCGAGCAAGGCGACCATCGCAAGGCCGCCGGCGGAAATCGCTGCCGACCACAGCCAGCCCGAAGCCCAGCCGGCATGTTCGGTGACCAGAACCGCCATCAGCGCTGAGGATGCCGCGATGCCGAGGCCGACGCCGCCGAAATGCAGCGCCTGCAGGTCGCTTCTGTTGGCGGCTGCCAGGTGACCGAAGACGATCGAGGCCATGAACACCATGACGAAGGCGCTGGCGAGACCGGCAAGGAAGCGGAGGACGACAAAGGCGGTCATCGTCTCGCTCAGCCCCATCAGGGCGGCGAGCGCAGCACTGGCGGCAAGGCCGCCAAACATCAGCAGGCGCTCGCGCCCATGCGCCCAGCCGCCTGCCGCCGCAAGCGCGCCGACGAGGTAGCCGAGATAATTGGCCGACGCGATCCAGCCGGCATCGGCCGGCGACAGATGCAGTTCTTCCATCATTCCGGGCAGGATCGGCGTGTAGACGAAACGGCCAATGCCCATGGCGACGGCCATGGCGATCATGCCAGCGAGAGCAAGGCCCAAGGGTGATGGAGCGGCGTTCATTGCAGCGCACCATAGAATTGGCGACCGATGAAACAATCCGCTTTGTGTTGGGCCAGCGGGCGCGACTAACGCCCCCGCATCTCAGCCGCAGCCGACCGCCCCGGTCTCGTAGGCGGTGCGGCGCGCCGTCAGCCGGAACGGGATATCTCCGAGTTCGCGTTCCGACATGGTGTCCAGCACCGGATGCGACAATGGGTCGGTAACCCAGTCGATGACATCGCCGCCGTGCATCCCATCATAGCGGTCCGGCCGGAGGCCGGCAGCGGCTAAGATCTTGAACAATGATACGATCGTCATCCTCGCCTCCTCGGTCTGACTGTCCCACTAAAATCTGCCTTGTCGGGCTGTCTTTCAATTGAGATTTCAGCCGCGCCGGTTTAGAAAAACTGAAATGGCTATGCTGAACCGCGTCCATCTCAACGGCCTGCGCGCCGTCGAAACCGTCGCCCGCCTCGGCTCGCTCGCGGCGGCGGCCGGCGAACTCAACGTCTCGGTCAGCGCCGTCAGCCAGCAGATCAACCGCACTGAAAAGCAGCTCGGACAGGCGCTGTTCGAACGCACCGCAAGCGGGCTGGTGCTGACCGAATTCGGAACGGTTTTTTCCGCCCGACTGGGCGCCGGTTTTCGCGAGCTGGCGCAAGCGGTGGCGCTGGCCGACGAGGCGAGCCAGTGCACGCTGGTGGTGTCGGTGGCGCCGGCCTTCGCTTCGAAATGGCTGCTGCCGCGGCTGTCACGTCACTTCGACCGGCATCCCAATGTGCTGTTGCGCATCGACGCCTCGGTGCGGCTCGCCGATCTCGAACGCTCCGACATAGACATCGCCATCCGGCTCGGCGACGGCAAATGGCCGGGCGGGCGGGCGGAGCTGCTTCTGGCGCAGGAAGTTTTCCCGGTCTGCGCGCCGGTGATCGCCGAGAAACTGAAATCGATCGAAGACCTCGCGCAGACCTGCGCCATCACCGACGAGCGGGCGATGATCAATTGGGAGAGCTGGTTCAAAGCCGCTGACGTCGAACCAGTCACCTTCCGCAAGGGTGCGCGTTTCACCGACCCGATGCTGTGCCTGGAATCGGCGATCGCCGGCCATGGCGTCATGCTCGGCTGGCAATTGCTGGCCGCCGATGCGCTGGCCGACGGCCGCCTCGTCGCGCCTTTCGGCGTGCGGGCGCAGAGCGGCCTCGGCTACTGGCTGGTGACCTCGGCGACCAAGACCGAAAGCCGCAAGGTGCGCGATTTCAAGATCTGGATCCGCGAGGAAATCGCGGCGACCGTGGCGCAGTTCAGCGCGCTGGAAAGCGCTGCCTAGGGCTGTCCGTCGCGACGGTGCTGGAAAGCACAGCCGCGCCGATCTATGTTGGAAGCTTCACCTCCAAGACCAAGGCAGGCAGGATCATGACCACACATTCGCGCGGCGTTTCCGCAACCATCGACCCGGTGAAGCTCGACAGGCTGGCGGAAGTCGCCATCAAGGTGGGGCTGCAATTGCAACCGGGGCAGGATTTGGTGCTGACCTCGTCGATCGCAGCCCTGCCGCTGACCAGGCGCATCGTCGAGCACGCTTACAAGGCGGGCGCCGGGCTGGTAACGCCGATCTTCAATGATGACGAGATCACGCTGGCGCGCTTCCGCTACGGCGCGGATGCCGGCTTCGACCGCGCCGCCGGCTGGATATATGAAGGCATGGCGAAGGCCTTTTCCAACAATGCGGCGCGGCTTGCCGTGCGCGGCGAGGACCCGTCGCTGTTGTCGGCGCAGGACCCGGCGAAAGTGGCGCGCGCCAACAAGGCGAACTCGATGGCCTACCAGCCGGCGCTGGAAAAGATCACCGGCTTCGACATCAACTGGAACATCGTCGCCTACCCGGATCTCGCCTGGGCCAAGCAGGTCTTCCCCGGCGATGCCGACGATGTCGCCGTGGTCAAGCTTGCCGATGCGATCTTTTCGGCATCACGGGTCGATGTGGAAGACCCGATCGCAAACTGGACGGCGCACAATGCAGCGCTGCGCGGCCGCACAAAGTGGCTGAACGAGCACAATTTCCATGATCTGCATTTCAGCGGCCCGGGCACCGACCTCACCGTCGGGCTGGCCGATGGCCATGAATGGATGGGCGGCGCCTCGACCGCCAAGAACGGCGTCACCTGCAATCCGAACATCCCGACCGAGGAGGTCTTCACCACGCCGCATGCACGGCGCGTCTCCGGCCATGTCTCCTCGACCAAGCCGCTGTCCTACCAGGGCACGCTGATCGACGATATCTCGGTGCGTTTCGAAGAGGGCAGGATCGTCGAGGCCAAGGCTTCGAAGGGCGAGGACGTGCTGAAGAAAGTGCTCGACACCGACGAGGGTTCGCGCCGGCTCGGCGAGGTGGCGCTGGTGCCGCATTCCTCGCCGATCTCGGCCAGCGGCCTGCTGTTCTTCAACACGCTGTTCGACGAGAACGCCGCCTGCCACATCGCGCTCGGGCAGTGCTATTCAAAATGCTTCGTCGACGGCGCCTCGCTCAGCCAGGACGAAATCGCCCAGCGCGGCGGCAACAAGAGTTTTATCCACATCGACTGGATGATCGGCTCGGACAAGATCGACATAGACGGCGTGCACAAGGATGGCCGCCGCGTGCCGGTGATGCGCAAGGGCGAGTGGGCGTAAAGGGGGCGGATGGCCTTCGACCTGACGGTCAAGCGAATTTACGAAGCACCCGCGCCCGATGACGGGCAGCGGGTGCTGGTCGATCGCATCTGGCCGCGCGGCGTCAGCAAGGAGGATGCCGCGCTGACGCTGTGGCTGAAGGACATCGCGCCGAGCGATGAATTGCGGAGGTGGTTCGGACATGAGCCGGCGCGGTGGGCGGAGTTTCAGGTGCGGTATTCGGTCGAACTGGATGGGAATAGCGAAGCGGTGGCGCAACTGCGTGGCTTGCTCGGCAAGGCCAAGGTGACGCTGCTTTATGGCGCGCATGACGAGGCGCATAACAATGCGGTGGCGTTGGCGGGGTATTTGCGCGGGACGGGTTGAGAGACAGCGAACCGCTGCATACGCCGCAAGCGAAAGCCTTCACAATTAGCGATCGCCCTCCACGCGTTCGTCATCCTCGGGCTGACCCGAGGATCCTGTGTGTTGTTCCCATGCTATGTTTGGGGTGGGAAGGAGACCGACAGGATCCCATGGTCTGCGCTGCGTCGCTTCGAACCTAGCTTCGCCACAGGATGACGAAGCGAGGCTACGCTACTTCACCACCCCTTCATAAGCCTCCGGCTTGAACCCCACCAAAATCTCATCCCCGACCTCGAGCACCGGGCGCTTGATCATCGTCGGGTTGGCCAGCATCAGCTTCCTGGCCTTCTTCTCGTCGAGCCCTTGCTTGTGCTTGTCGGGCAGTTCGCGGAAGGTCGTGCTGCCCTTGTTGAGCAGCTTTTCCCAGCCAACCTTGCCGATCCATCCATCCAGTCTGCCCACCTCTATCCCCTCGGCCCGGTAGTCGTGAAAACGGTAAGGCACATCGTGGCCCTCCAGCCAGGTGCGCGCCTTCCTGATCGTGTCGCAGGTGGTGATGCCGTACATGGTGATCGTCAAAACGCACTTCCCTTGGGCTGATGGTCGAATCCGCCGGACAGCCTAAAACCGTCCTTCCCGCTTTGCCAGCACCCCGGTCACATCAGCCCATTTTTAGGGCTTGCCAATACTAAGGAATTTTCCTAAGTATCTTTCTATACCCGTCGACGGACCTCAGGATCGCCCATGCCAAGCCTCCACGCCCCAACTACAAGTCTCCCGCCGATCGACGGCATCTTCCGCGCGCTGGCTGACCCGACGCGGCGGCGCGTGGTCGAGCGGTTGAACCGCAGTCCGGCCTCGGTCAGCGAGTTGGCGCAGCCTTTCGAGATGGCGCTGCCTTCCTTCATCGAGCATCTGAAAGTGCTGGAAGGCTGCGGTCTGGTGCGATCGGAAAAAATCGGCCGCACCAGGACCTATCAGCTGGCGCCCGAACCGCTGCAGCTCGCCCAAAACTGGCTGGCCGAACAGCGCACGCTGTGGGAGCGCCGACTCGATCAATTCGACGCCTATGTGATGAGCCTCAAGGAGCAAGAAAAGTGAGCTATCCCTTCAAGCCCGACCCCAGACTGGACCTTGTGCTGGAGCGCAAGCTCGACGCGCCGCGCGAACTCTTGTGGAGCGCGATGACGGTGCCGGAGCATGTCAAGCAATGGTTCACGCCCAAGCCCTGGCTGATCACCGATTGCGAGATCGACCTTCGTCCGGGCGGACTGTTCCGGACGCGCATGCAATCACCCGACGGCAAGGAGGTCAACGACCGCCATTGCTGCTATCTCGAGATCGTGCCGAACGAGCGGCTGGTGTGGACCGATGCGCTGCTGCCGGGCTATCGGCCCTCCGGCGAGCCCTTCATCACCGCAGTCATTTCGCTTCAGTCGGATGACAAGGGCACGCGCTACACGGCAACGGCCATCCATCGCGACGAGGCTACCCGCAACAATCATGAAGAGATGGGGTTCTTCGACGGCTGGGGCACGGTGGCCGATCAGTTGGCGCAGTATGTGAAGACCATTTGAGCTTTTCCCACTGCGGCCAGGACTTTGTCCCGGCCGCCTGGTTTTTGGGTCGTGCAGCGAAGTGCGCCGGAACCCTACGGCACCCGGGCTCAGTAGTAGAAGCGCTCTTCGGTGATCTTGCCGTTCTTGACCGTGTACAGGCCAACCTCGTCCATGGTGACCCGTTCGCCGGTGGCCTTGGGCGTTATGTCGAACTTGAAGCGCACCGCGAACTGGTCGCCGTTGACATAGGGGCCTTCGACAGAGCCGCCATGGACTTCGTGGTTCGCTTGCCACCATTCGCCCTTTTGCCTGAGAGCTTCCTTGCCACGGGCAATGGCCATCGGCCCCTCCATCGCTTCGAGGCTGACGATATCATCGGCATTGTACTTTTCACCAGCACCCAGGTGATCCCCCTGCTGGAGCATTTCGGTGAAATCCTTGGCAACATCCGCGATGGTCATGTGTGTTCCTCCTGTTCAGACTGGTTTGAAGTAGGGAAGCGCTTGCCGGCCCGCCACCTTTACCCGCACGACAGCTGACAAGGTGTGTCAGGACGATGATACAGCGCGGCTGTGTGACGACGATTGCGGCGGCGTCGGACAGCGACTTCGGTTGCAGACAAAAGCCAATTCCGCAATGCTGGGTGCATGTGCAACCTCTACAACATCACGACGACGCAAGAGGCGGTCCGCCAATGGACCCGCACATTGCGCGATATCAGCGGCAACCTCGAACCTTCGCTTGATGTCTATCCCAATCAACCTGGGCTTGTCGTTCGCAACAGGGCGGATGGGGAGCGTGAACTGGCGAAACTGCTTTGGGGTTTGCCAACGCCGCCCGAGCGCATGAAAGGTAAGGCCGACTACGGCACCACCAACGTTCGCAATCCGCAATATTCGCACTGGCAGCAATATGTGGGCGTCGAGCACAGATGTGTCGTGCCGGTGACCAGCTTTGCCGAGCCCAGCCCTGCGGCGAACGATAAAGACCCGGAAACAGGAATCCAGCGAAATTACTGGTTTGCCCGTGGCGAGAGCCGGCCGTTGTTCTTCTTCGCTGGTTTCTGGACGTCTTGGCAGGGCGTGCGAAAGGTCAAGGACGGTCCCGGCGACTTCGAGCTATACGCCTTCATGACCACCAAGCCTAATGCTCTCATTGCGCCGATCCATGAGAAGGCTATGCCCGTGATCCTCACCACGCCGGAGGAAACCGAGGCTTGGCTGACGGCGCCATGGTCGGAAGCACGGCATTTGCAGCGGACGGCGCCCAACGACGCGTTGGTGATCGTTGAGAAGCCAGCCACACAGATCAAGTTCCCACCACGGGCCCCGGCCCAAGGGTCTCTGTTTTAGCCCGAAATCGGCTCTCCTCAATCGTCGTCTCGCCAGATTACCCGGCGAACCATGCGGATTTCGACAAGACGTCTGACGCGAATTTTAAGGCGTTCAGCAGCGCTTGGCAGAATGATGCCTGCATCGAGCTCACGACCTTTGCAGCGCTCGCACCGCATGTGCCGCTCCACATCCCAAAAGGGGATATCACCAACCAGCTTTGCGAGATCGCCAGGCAGATAGTGTCGAGTGATGTTGCAGTTCCGACATCGAACACGAATTAGCTGCCCGACTTCATGCGCCAAGCAGAGGGTTTGCACATTTCGGCGCGGTCGGGTGCTTAGTTCGGGCATCCCGCAAAGTAGGAATATGTTCCTTTGCGAGTCAATTCACACTTAATTCCACCTTGGCGATCTTCACAGCAGGTTAAATCCAACCGTCGATGAAGGGATTGGGTTGGATCAGCTTGGCAGCATAGGGCAGTTGGCACCACGGCGCAGGCTGATATGCGCCACGTCGCCGACGCTGAATTGAAAGCCCTCGGCCTGGCGCGGCGCATCGATCACCACCGGCAATCCCTGCCCCAACTCAGCATGCAGCCGCAGCGTGCGGCCGTGGAAGACGATGGAGTTGACGCGCGCCGGCGCGGTGCCGGCGGCGGCATCGGTGGTGGCCAGCAAGTCCTCGGGGCGAACGCCGATGGTGCGCTCAGTGCCTTCGCCGGGTGTGTCGCCGGTTTCAGATGTTGCTTCCAGCGAAAGCCCGCCAGCGGCGAAGCGCAGGCGGTCGCCGTCGCGGCCGATGAAGCGCGATTGCAAGAGGTTCATGGTGCCGATAAAGCTTGCGACGAATTTCGTCGCCGGCCGGTCGTAAAGCGTAGCCGGCGGCGCGATCTGCTCGATGCGGCCCTTGTTCATGACGACGATGCGGTCGGAGATCGACAGCGCTTCGGTCTGGTCGTGGGTGACCATGACGAAGGTGGTGCCGAGCCGCGACTGCAGCCGCTTCAGTTCGACCTGCATCTGTTCGCGCAGATGCGCATCGAGCGCCGACAGCGGTTCATCGAGCAACAGAACGCGCGGCTCGCAGACTATGGCGCGGGCGAGCGCGACGCGCTGGCGCTGGCCACCCGACAGTTCGGAAACGCGGGCGCCGAGCTTGTCGGCGAGGCCGACCATGTCGAGGGCTTCGCGGACGCGCTTTGCCTGCTCGGCGCCGGACAGTTTGCGCAGCGACAGGCCGAAGCCGACATTCTCGGCGACGTTCATATGCGGGAACAGCGCATAATCCTGGAACACGGTGTTGACGGGACGCTCGAAGGGCCTCAGCGCGGTGATGTCGCGACCATCGAGCAGCACCTTGCCGCCCGAGGGGCTTTCGAAACCGGCAATGACGCGCAGGCTGGTGGTCTTGCCGCAGCCCGAGGGCCCGAGCAGGGTGATGAACTCGCCGCTGATAATGTCGAGATCGACGGCGTCGAGCCCGACAATGCCGCCGGGGAAAACCTTCGAGACCGTGTCCAGGCGTACCAGCGCATCAGGCGCCATCGCGAACCTCGGACGGCTTGGTGGTGTTGACCCAGAGGATCTGGCAAGGCTCGGTGCCGGGATTGCGGAAGGCGTGCAGAAGCGTGCTCTTGAAGGCAAAGGAGTCGCCGCTCTTCAGCACGTATTTTGTCGAGTCCACCACCAGTTCGACCTCGCCCGACAGGACATAGCCGAACTCGTGACCGATATGCGCATAGGCTTCCGCCGTGCCGCCATCGGCTTCCACGGTCACCAAGAGGCCGGTCAGCGCCGCGCCCGGCGGCGACAGCAGCGCCTTGGCGATGCCTTCCGACTTGACCGGGAGCTGCCGCCTTTTGTCGGCGCGCACGCAATAGAGATCGTTGGCGGCTTCGTTGCCGTCGGTGATCAGCGCCGAAGGCTCGATGTCGAGCGCGGCCGCAAGCGGCCAGATCACCTTGACGCGCAGCGAAGACAGGCCGCGCTCGATCTGGCTCAGCGCACCGATGGAGACGCCGGCTTTTGCTGCCAGCTCGGCCAACGACAAATTGCGCTCCAGCCGCAGCGCCCGCACGCGCCGGCCGACGCGAATGTCGGCGTCGGCCTTTGGTTTCGCTTCAAGCATGTCCATCAGTTGGTCCTTGTTGCAGTCTTTGGCGCGGCGGCAAGACCCGCGGGCTTCAGGAGATTAGTCACAATTACCTGCCGTCGGCGCTGCCCCTCATTGTCCTGCCGGACATTTCTCCCCGTATAGTGACGGGGAGAAAGCGGCTGGTCGCAAACTCGGCGCCATTTCTGCAACGTTTGCGATTTGCGAAATCGCTGGTGACAGCGCCCCTCTCCCCGTCACTATACGGGGAGAGGATGCCGGCAGGCAGGTGAGGGGCAGCGCAACCGTCGGCGATGGATCCCTCAGCCGCCCGCCTTCACTTTCTCGAACATCTTCGCCACATCGTCGTTCTGCTTCATCGGGCCGGTGAAGATGGTGGTCTTCAGCATCACCTCCGGGTCCGCCGGCAATTGCAGCTTGTCCAGTTCGTCCTTCGCCACGCCGGCGAAGGCGGTGCTGAGCGAGCTGCCATAGCCGTAGGCCTGGATCAGGTACTTACCCGAGTCGGCGTCGAGCCGGCTGTTGATGAAGTCATAGGCGAGGTCGACGTTTTTGGCGTCCTTGAGCATGACGAAGCCGCAGGCCCAGGTCAGCATGCCCTCCTTCGGCTTCATGAACTCGACCGGCACGCCCTGCTTCTTCAGCGAGGTTGCCGACGCGTTCCAGGTCATGGCGGCGACCAGCTGGCCGCTGGCCAGCGCCTGTTCGACCGAGGTCATGTCGGTGGTGTAGTTGGAGAGGAGGGGACGCTGCTCGCGCAACTTTTCCGCCACCTTGTCCATCTGCTCGGGCGTCATGTCGAAGGGGTTTACGCCGGCCAGAAGTGCGGCAACGATCGGGGTGTCATGCACGGCATCGATGGTCGCCATGCGGCCGGCATATTGCTTGTCCCACAGAAGGTTCCAGCTCGCTTCCGGGTTCTTCACCAGATCGGTGCGGTAGAGGATCGAGGTGTTGCCCCAATCCCACGGCACCATCCAGACCTTGCCGTCGCCGGCCTGGATGTCGGGCAGGTTCTTGAACACCGGGAAGATCGAATCCCAGTTCTTGATGCGCTTGGTATCGATCGGCTGCAGCAGGCCTTCCTTGTTCCAGCGCGCCACCTTGTCGTAGCAGGGATGGGCGATATCGGGGCGGAAGCCGGCCTTGACCTTGGTGAAGGCATCGTCGTCGTCGCCGAAGATCGAGGCCTCGACGCCATCGGGATGGGCCGTCAGGAAGCTCTTGTTGAAGTCTGGCAGTTCATAGCCGGACCAAGTGAAATATTGCAGCTTGTCGGCGGCGAAGGCGACAGTCGACGACAGGACGATTGCAAGCGCGGCAAGCCCGGTGCGGGCTGTCTTTGCAGTGATCGATTTCGGGCCAGTGATCGGTTTCAGCCCAGTAATTGATTTCGGGTCGAATGCCATTTCGGTTCTCCTCTTTTGTTATGGTTCAGGCTGGACTGGTGGGCGCCGTCCGACGGGCTGTGCTCAGCCCGCGATGGCGCAGGATTTCGGCGATGCCGGCGATGATGACGGACACAGCAAGGATAGCTGTCCCCAGCGCCATCACGGTCGGCAGCGAGCGAGGAAAACGCAGTTGGCTCCAGATGTAGAGCGGCAGCGTCGGCTCGGTGCCGGCGAGGAAGAAGACGACGATGAACTCGTCGAAGGAAATCAGAAAGGCCAGCATGAAGGCCGAGACGATGGCCGGCAGCGAGAGCGGCAACATCACCCGCCGGAAGGTCGTCCAGTCGGAAGCGCCGAGATCGAGTGCGGCCTCGCGAATGGTTTTCGGAATTGCGGCAAACCGGCTGCGCATGATCACCACGGTGGTCGGCAGCGCCACCAGTATGTGGCCGAGAACGATGGCGATGCGCGACGGGCCGAGGCCGATGAGATTGACGAGGATCAGCAACGATATGCCGACGATGACGCCGGGGATCAGGATCGGCAGCCTGGAGATGGCGCTGATGGTGGCGGCGAGCGGCGAACGACCGTAGAGGTCCATATAGGAGACGGTGATGCCGCAGAGCGTGGCGCCGGCGGCGGCCACGACGCCAATGACGAGACTGTTCAAAAGCGCGCCGGACAGCGCCGGATTGCCATAGAGCGTGGCATACCATTCGAGCGTGAAGCCCTGCAGCGGAAACGCGGCCTGGATGGAGTTGTTGAAGGAAAACAGCGGGATCAACAGCACCGGCAGATAGAGGAAGACGAGATAGGCAAGCACATAGACGCCGAGCCAGCCGCGGCCATCATCTCTCCGCGCGGCGCTCATGTGCGGCTGCCGAATCTGCGGTCGGCGCCGCGTGCGACCAGCACCACGCAGAGGATGACCAGCATCACGCAGACTGAAAGTGCCGCCCCGAACGGCCAGTCATTGGCCTTGCCGAACTGCGACTGGATCAATGTGCCGATCATGGTGCTGGCGGGACCGCCGACCATGGCCGGGGTGACATAGTCGCCGACCGTCGGCACAAAGACGACGAGGGCGGCCGCCAGAACGCCCGGCATCGAATTGGGCAAGACGACGCGGCGAAACGCCGTGAACGGTCTGGCGCCGAGATCGGAGGCGGCTTCGAGCAGTGATTTCGGGATGGTGTCCAGCGCCACATAGATCGGCAGGATGGCGAAGGGCGCATAGGCATGCGCCAGCGTGACGACCACCGCCGCCGGCGTGTTGAGGAAGGCCAGCGTCGGCTCCGACCAGATGCCGCTTTCGATCAGCGCCGAGTTCAAGACGCCGTTATAGGCGAGCACGATCTTCCAGGCGAAGACGCGCAGGAGATAGCTGGTCCAGAACGGCAGGGTCACCAGAAACAAAAGCAGGCTGCGGCGGCGGCCGGCATAGAAAGCGAGATAGTAGGCGACGGGATAGGCGGTGACGACGGTCGCCAGCGTCACCAGGCCGGCGATCACCAGCGAGCGCAGCGTCACCGTCCAGTAGAGCGGATCGGAGACCACGGCGATGAAGTTGCCTGCCGTGAAGCCGGCGCCGAGCAGCGAACCGTCATTGCCGCGAAGTGAGAGGAAGAGCACAAGGCCAAGGGCAAACAGGATCAGGAACAAGGTGACCAGCCCGCCCGGCAGCAACATGGCGAAGCGGAAGCCTCGGGACGACCCTGCCGGCGCTCCTGTTGCAACGATGCTCGACATCGGACTGCTCAACGGAAATATGAAATCGGCTTAGCTTTTTTCATATTTGTGAAACTGTCAAGCTGAATCCACGAGGCCTAGGCGACCGGCGCCCAATCAGCGCTCGAAGGCGTCGAGCATCCGGTACCAGGCGATGGTCGCGGCGACGCCGACCTGGCGGAAGGCGTGGAACGGGATCGGCCGGACCGGCGACAGCGGGAACGGCAATTGATTGACATCGCCGCCCGCGAGGTAGCCCGCCATGCGTTTTCCCAGCGCGGTCATCAGGCCGACGCCCCTGCCCTGGCAACCAACTACGGCGAGCAGGCCCTTTTCCGGCTCATGGATGTGCGGCAGGTGATCCGGCGTCATCGCCACACGACCGAACCAGCGTTTCTCGATCGAGATATGGGCCAAGGCCGGATAGAGCCGCACCAGCGCGTGCTGCAGATGCGCCCAGTCGGCCTCGCTCCTCGGCCGCGCCATGCGGCCGCGGCCGCCAAGCACCAGATGGCCGTCGGCTGTTTTGCGGTAGTAGACGAGAATGCGCCTGGAGTCGGACACCGCCTGCCCTTCCGGCAGGATCGTCGCCGCAAGGTTGGATGACAGCGGCGCGGTCGCGACCTGGAAGGAATGCAGCGGCACGATCGTTTCCGCGAGGCCCGGAAGCAGTCCATCGGTATAGGCGTTCGTCGCCAGGACAACCGCTTTCGCCCGCACCTCGGCGCCGCTTTCGGTTGAGACACGCCAAAGGCCGGCCTCCTTGCGGAGTTTCACCACCTTCTGCCGCTCGGCAATGCTGGCGCCGGCGGCGGCGGCGATGCGCGCCAGTTCCACTGTATAGGCGAGCGGATCGATGATGCCGGCGCGGCGGTCGAGCCAGCCGCCGAGATAGCCTTGCGCGCCGGTCATATCGGCGATCTCGCTTTCATTCAGAAGCCGGACATCGGCGCCACGCGCCCGCCATTGACGATCCCTGTTCGCCGCCGCTTTCAATGCGGTTTCGGTATGCGCGGCCTGGATCCAGCCCTTGCGGGTGAGCGGCACCGCCAGTTTTTCACCGCGAATCAGGTCGAACACCGCGTCCGCCGTGGAGGCGGCGAAATCGACCAGCGCCTGGCCACGCTCGGGGCCGAAATGCTCGAGCAGCCATTCGGGATCATATTTCAGGCCGGGAATGACCTGGCCGCCATTGAGGCCCGAGGCACCCTGGCCGATCTCGCCGGCCTCCAGCACCTGTACACCGAGACCGAGCCGGGCTGCGTGCAAGGCGGTCGACAGGCCCATGAAGCCGCCGCCGACGATGGCAACGTCGACCGGCGCAGTGACGAGCGACTGGAAGGCGGATGCGGTCTGCGGCTTCTGCCAGATCGGAACGGAAAACGGTGCGGGCAAGGCTTCACCTGGAGTATGCGGAAAATGAAAATTCTAGTGCCAGTTTCATTTTTTTGAAAGAGCGGGCCTCATGTCAGAACCGACAATTGCCTGCGCCACGGGATAGACCTTTGGCGTGAATCCGGTGAAAGTGCAGCGGCCCAGCTGCCATCTCGATCATCAAAGGACCGTAAGCCATGACGAACCCAACGCAGCTTCCCGCCGACGGGCTCTTCATCGGCCGAGCGAGGGCAAGCGATGCCTCGCATCCGCTGGTGGTCACCGTGCGCGACGGCATCGTTTTCGACGTCACCTCGACCACCGCACCCACAGTGCGCGACATCTGCGAGATGGCCGATCCGGCCGGACACGTGCGCTCTGCCAAGGGCGAACCGATCGGCTCGCTCGACGCGATCGCCGCCAACAGTTTTCAGGCCACCCGCGACCCGGCAAAACCCTATCTGGTCTCGCCTGTCGACCTGCAGGCGGTGAAGGCGTCGGGCGTGACCTTCGTGGTCAGCCTGCTCGAACGCGTCATCGAGGAGCAGGCGCGCGGTTCGGCGGAAAAGGCCGACGCCATCCGCGCCGACATTGCCGGGCTGATCGGCCACGATCTGTCGAAGCTGAAGCCCGGCTCGCCTGAGGCGATGGAGATCAAGGCCAAGCTCATCCAGCGCGGCGCCTGGTCGCAATATCTGGAAGTCGGCATCGGCCCCGACGCCGAGATCTTTACCAAATGCCAGCCGATGGCGTCCGTCGGCTTCGGCGCCGATGTCGGGCTGCATCCGGTGTCGACCTGGAACAACCCCGAGCCGGAGATCGCCATGATCGCCACCAGCACCGGCAGGATCGTCGGCGCCACCATCGGCAACGACGTCAATCTGCGCGACGTCGAGGGACGCTCGGCGCTGCTGCTCGGCAAGGCCAAGGACAACAATGCCTCGGCCTCGCTTGGGCCCTTCATCCGGTTGTTCGACGCAACATTTTCGATCGACGACGTGAAGCGCGCCACGGTGCGGCTGCAGGTCGAGGGCGAGGACGGGTTTTCGCTGGAGGGCGCGAGCTCGATGGCCGAGATCAGCCGTTCGCCCGAAGAGCTGGTCGCGGCCGCCATGGGGCCGCACCACCAGTATCCCGACGGCTTGGCGCTTTATCTCGGCACCATGTTCGTGCCGTCGAAGGATCGCGGCGAGAAGGGCAAGGGATTCACCCACAAGATCGGCGACATCGTCACCATCTCGTCGGAGAAATTCGGCGCGCTGGTGAACCGCGTGCTTCTGTCGCCCGATTGCCCGCACTGGACCTACGGCGCCAGCCATCTCATGCGGGACCTCGCCAAGGCCGACCTGATCTGATTTCGGAGCAGCGGGACGAACGGATAGCCGATAAACGTTCGTATCCGGTCCCTGTAAGCCGTTTGTTAGCGGAATCCGGGTGACTGTATCGGAAATTCGCTCCAGGATCGGGGCGCGGTCTGTGGGGGCCGAATCGCATGCTCGGTTTGCCGATGATATCGGTGCGCAATCTCGCCATGCGTTATGGCGGCGTTGTCGCGCTCAGGGATATGAACCTGTCTGTCGGACAGGGGACCATCCATGCTGTCGTCGGTGAAAGCGGCGCCGGAAAGTCGACGCTGGTGAAGGTGCTTGCCGGCGTGCTCCGGCCCAACAGCGGCACCATCCGCGTCGGCGACCAGATCGTCACCGTCGACAGCCCGATCGCTGCACGCAAGCACAGCTTCGGAGTCGTCCACCAGGGGCTCGGCCTGTTTGCCGACCGCTCGGTGCTGGCCAATCTGTTCGTCAATCGCGAGCCGTTGCGCAATGGCTTCGTCTCCAGGCGCGAGATGGAGGCACGCAGCCGCACCTTGCTTCGGCAACTCAAGCTCGACGTCGATGTCCACGCTCCTGTGGGACAACTCGGCATGGGCGAACGGCAATATGTCGAACTCGGCCGCGCAATTCTGGAAGGCCCGAGGCTGCTGATCCTCGATGAACCGAATTCTGCGCTCGACCGGCGCCAGACCGAGCACCTGTTCACCGTACTAAGAGACCTCAAGGCCAAGGGCACGAGCGTGCTCTATGTCTCGCACCGGCTGGAGGACGTGTTTGCGATCGCAGACCAGGTCACCGTGATGCGCAACGGCCGTGACGTGCTGACAAGTGAGCGCTCGGCGTTGAGCGAAGCCGATGTGATCGACGCCATGATCGGCCAGCAGCGCGACAGCCTGTTCCCGCCTGCACTGCCGGCCAATGCCAGCACGATAAGGCCGCGGATTACGGTGGAGGGTCTGAGCGGCGGCCGGATTTCCGGCGTCAGCTTCACCGCCCGCTCCGGCGAGATCCTCGGCTTGGCCGGGCTTGAGGGGTCAGGCGTTGAAGACGTGTTCGAGATGCTGTTTGGCCTGCGCAAGGCGCAAAGCGGCAGGGTGCGGCTCCCCGACGGCTACGGCTTGCCTGGAAATCCGACCGAAGCGGCGCGGCGCGGCATCGGCCTGGTGCCGGCCAACCGCCTGTGCAACGGCCTGATGCCCGACCGGTCGCTGGCCTTCAACATAGGCAACATCGCTACCGGCGCCCGCAACTGGGGGTCGCGCCGCTACTCGCCCAAGGCCGCGATCGCCGCCGCCGCAAGGCAGATCGATGCGCTGCGCATCAAGGGCCTGCCGGACGCGCCGGTGAATTCGCTGCTGGCCGGCGATCAGCAGAAGATCGTAGTCGCCAAATGGCTGGAGACGGCGCCGCAAGTGCTGCTCCTAGACAATCCGGCTGGCGGTATCGAGGCGGCTGCCAAGCGCAAGATCTATGCGCTGATCCGGCAGATGGCAGCCAATGGCTGTATCGTTTTGCTGCGTTCGGTCGAGCCGTCCGACCTGACCAACCTCAGCAACCGCGTCCTTGTCTTCCACCGCGGCCGGGTCGCCGGCGAGTTGTCCGGCGCCGAGATGAAGCGAAGGACAGTGCTGCAACTGACCACCACCGGCGAGATGCCGGAGGCGGAGCGGCCGAAAAAGAAACTCGTGGGAGCCATGGCATGACACGATTGGATCCCATGCTACAGCTTGCCGGTTCGGCTGCCCACCCGAAGCGCAGCCTTCACCTGCCCGTCGAACTCAGGCCGCTCATCGGGCTCGTTGTCCTGGTGGCGATTACAGGCTTTGCCCGGCCGGATTTCCTCGATGAGGCCAATGTGCTGTCGTTGCTGGAAACCGCTGCGTATCCCGGCATGCTGGCGATCGGCATGGTGTTCGTGCTCGCACTCCGCGAGATCGACCTTTCCGTCGGCTGGATATTCCATCTCGCGGCCCTTCTCACCGCATTCCTTCTGGCCGCCGGCATCGACCCGTGGCTTGCCGCCCTTGCCGGCGTGCTGCTCGGCGCCGGGCTCGGCCTCGTCAACGGCCTGCTGGTGGTGGCGCTGCGACTGCCAGCCATCGTCGTTACGCTGGGCACCTTTGCAATGTTCCGGGGCGTGGCGGCGGTGGCCGTCAAGATGCAAGCGACAGCTCCGGCCAGCCCAGGCGGCGACTTCTTTGAGATCGTTCACGGCAAGCTGTTCGGCCTTGTGCCGACGGCTGTCTTTGTCTTCGTTGCAATGGCGGTGGTGATGCACCTCGTGCTTCACCGCAGCCGCTTCGGCTACCGGATCCAGGCCGTCGGCAGCAATCCGCAGGCGGCGCTCTATGCCGGCATCCCGACAGGTGCTGTGCGGCTGCAGACGCTGGTGCTGATGGGCATCGTCTCGGGACTGGCGGGCGCGCTGTGGCTTGGCTCTCCCGTTACCGACGTCGACCAA
The DNA here is from genome assembly GCF_040324515.1 of Mesorhizobium sp. C264A. NCBI lineage: Bacteria > Pseudomonadati > Pseudomonadota > Alphaproteobacteria > Hyphomicrobiales > Phyllobacteriaceae > Mesorhizobium > Mesorhizobium sp. C264A. The sequence goes on from NZ_JAMYVY010000001.1 coordinate 3,411,470, forward strand.
GGCGGCGGTTTCGTGCTGATGGCGATTGCCGCGGCGATCATCGGCGGCACCTCGCTTTCCGGCGGGCGCGGCACCGTCTTCGGTGCGGTGATCGGCATGCTGATCGTCCAGGTCATCTTGAGCGGCGTGACCCTGTTCGGCATCGACGCCGCATGGAGCCCCTTCGTGATCGGCGCGGTGATGGTGCTGGCGCTCGCGCTCGACCGGCTGGCCAAGGTGCTGCGCAACCGCCAGGCCGAGCGCTTTCAGGAAAATCCGCGCGCCTGAGTTTAAGCCCCGCCTGCTTGCCGGGGAATATCTCTATCTCTTGGTTTGACGCAATTCCGGGCGGAAAACCGTTTCACACTTTTCCTGGAATTGCTCTCTAACTGATGCGATCTGATGGGATCGCTGATGGCGCGTTGCATCGCGCCACCATCCATTGGGCGGATGGAGGCTTGCCATCGGCCGCAAAAGAAGATGCTCTGCGCATCCGGGTCGGCGCTGGCAGGAGGAGAGGATCAAGGGCATCGCCCGGGTCATCGCCGGACGTGGAGGTCGTTTTTCAACATGGGAGGAAAGCAAATGCTGACGAGGCTACGATTACTCGTGCTTGGCTTGATTGTGGCGCTGGCCATTCCGGCGGCGGCACAGGCCAAGACGTTCTACTGGATTTCGCATGGCGGCCCGGCCGACCCGGTCTGGACCTACTTCCTGGCCGGTGCCAAGCAATGGGCGAAGGACACCGGCAACACCGTCAACACCTCGTTCCACAATGGCGACGTTGCCTCGCAGCAGGAGGCCGTGCGCGCCGCGATCTCGGCAAAGGCCGACGGCATCGTCACCACCAGCCCCGATCCGGGCAGCCTGATCGAAATCGCCAAGGAAGCCAACACGGCCAAGATCCCGATCATCAACTTCAACACGCCCGATCCCAAGGCAAGCTTCGACGCCTATGTCGGCGGCGACAACGTCACCTTCGGCAAGCACTGGGCGCAATATCTGGTCGACAAGGGCCTGGTGAAGAAGGGCGACTTCGTCTGGATGCCGGTCGAAATCCCCGGCGCCACCTACGGCGTCCAGGAAGAGGAAGGCATCAAGAGCGTCTTCGAACCGCTGGGGATCACCTATGAGATCACCGAAGCGACCCTCGACCAGGCCGAAGCCATCAACCGCATGGTCGACTATCTCACCGCCAACAAGGCCAAGGTCAAGGCAATCATCGGCCTCGGCGATCTGGTCACCGGCTCGATCAAGCGGGTGTTCGACCAGGCCGGCATCAAGCCGGGCGAAATCCCGGTCGTCGGCTGGGGCAACTCGCTCGACACCACCCAGGAAGTGCTGACCGGCTACGTCAATGCCGGCCAGTGGCAGGACCCGCAGGCGACCAGCTACGTCGCGCTGTCGCTGGCCAACATGGCGGCGTCAGGCATTCCTCCGGGCTTCAACGTCATCACCGGCGCGCTCTATGAAAAGGACACCGCGCAGGTCTACGACGACATCCTGTCGGGCAAATAACCCAGACCTTCAACAGTCGCGGCCGCAGCCGCGGTCGCGACTGTCTTTTCGCCGAGCCCTTCGCGTTGCGCGCTGGGCTCAGCCTTCCCCTTCCTGTCGCAGGTTATCAGTGGAAAACCGTTCGCTCATCCAACGCCTGATCGCGAGGCCGGAATTCGGGCCCTTCGTTCTGCTCATCGTCGAAATCGCGGTGTTCTGGAGCATCAACCACGATTTCCTGTCGCCGCAGAACATCTCCAACACGCTGGCCTTCACCGTCGAGCTCGGGCTGATCGCGCTGGCGATGACGCTGTTGATGACGTCGGGTGAATTCGATCTGTCGGTCGGCTCGCTGTTCGGCTTTTCGCCGGTGCTGATGTGGACGCTGTTCAACAGCGGCCTGACCTCGCTGGAGGTCGGCTTCCTCGCCGCGCTGCTGATCGCGGCCTTCATCGGCCTGGTCAATGGCTGGTTCGTCACGCAGCTGAAAATCCCATCCTTCCTGGTGACGCTCGGCATGCTGCTGGTGGTGCGCGGCACCGCGCTGTTCGTCACCGACGGCTTTCCGCAGCGGACGTGGAGCGCCGAGGGCAGCTGGCTGGCCGAAGCGCTGGTCGGTGATTTCTTCATCGGCCCGTTCCGCATCTACATGTCGCTCTTCTGGTTCATCGCGGCGGCCATCGCACTGGGCTACGTGCTGACGCAAAGCCGGACCGGCAACTGGATCCAGGCAGCCGGCGGCAATCCAGGCGCCGCAAGGGCGCGCGGCGTCAACGTCAGCGGCGTCAAGATCGGCCTGTTCGTGCTGTCGTCGGTGATGGCTTCGCTTGCCGGCGTCATCTCGTCGCTGCGCACGTCGGCCGCCAACCCCAACAGCGGCACCGGCTACGAGCTCGAAGTCATCGCCATGGTGGTGATCGGCGGCACGGCGCTGACCGGTGGGCGCGGCACCATCATCGGCACGGTGCTCGGCATCCTCATCCTGCGCGTCATGCGCAACGGCATCGTGCTGATCGGCGTGCCCGGGCTGGCCTACAACATCTTCATCGGCGCCATCATCCTCGGCATGATGGCGCTGCACTCATGGCTGGAACGCCGGCATCAGGCAGGGACCTAGAACCATGGCTGAACCGCTCATCCGCATGTCCAACATCAAAAAGTCCTACGGGCGCGTGCAGGCGCTCGAAGACGCCAATTTTCATGTCAACGAAAGGGAGATCGTCGGCCTGCTCGGCGACAATGGCGCCGGCAAATCGACGCTGATCAAGGTGTTGTCGGGGGCGGTGCCGCTGACCAGCGGCGACATTTTCATCCGCGGCAAGAAGGTCAATCTGCGCAGCACCAGCGACGCCATCGCGCACGGCATCGAGACGATCTACCAGGATTCGGCACTGGTGACGCAGCTGTCGATCGCACGCAACCTGTTCCTCGGCCGCGAGCCGATCAAACCGCCGCGCTTTTTGAACCGCATGGACCAGGAGGCGATGAACAATGTCGCGCGCGACCTGCTGAAACAGGTCGGCATCTCTAAGAACATCCCGCCGACGACGCCGATCGGCTCCCTGTCCGGCGGCGAGCGGCAGGCCGTCGCCATCGCGCGCGCCATGCACTTCGACAGCGACCTGATCATCCTCGACGAGCCGACCAACAATCTCGGCGTCGCCGAGACGCAAGGCGTGCTGAGCTTCGTGCGCAACGCGCGCGATTCCGGGCATTCCTGCATCTTCATCGCCCACAACATCCACCATGTCTTCCAGGTGGTTGACCGCATCGTCGTCATGCGCCGGGGCAAGGTGGTGGCCGACGACATCGACCCGAAGAAGACCAGCGTGGCCGAGGTCGAACGCATCATCACCGGGATGTCGGACAAGGAGATCCGCGACGCCATCATCGAAGGCGGGCCATCGCACGGCTGAACCGTCTTCGCGCCGTCTGGCACGGAAACGCATCCGCTCCTGGATCAGGATGACGTTACCCGGTTCCCACTTTTCGGGATCATGCTCTATGACTACAGCCATGAAAGCCACCGTTGCCGACATAGCCAGGAGCTGCGGCCTGTCGACCGCGACCGTCGACCGGGTGCTGAACAACCGGGCCGGCGCGAGTGCCGCCAACCGCCAGCGGGTGATGGAAGCGGCCAAGCAGCTCGGCTATTTGCCCGTGGTCGACCAGGTGACACTGCCGTCGCGGCCGGCGCATCTTGAATTCTTCCTGCCGATCGGCGCCAACGGCTTCATGATCGACCTCGCCGGGCACATCGAGGACTATGCGGCGCGCCTGCCGCTGGTCGCCTCGTGCCGGATCCACAATCTTGGCGGCATCTCGCCGGCGGCACTGCAGGCGGCGGTCGAAAATCTGTCACTGAAGGCCAATGGCGTCGGCGTCATTGCCGTCGATCATCCGCGAACGCGCAACATATTGCGCGATGTGGTCGAGGCCGGCATCCGCCTCGTCACGCTGGTCTCGGATGTTCCGGCCGCCCCGCGCTCGGCCTATGTCGGCATCGACAACCGGGTTGCCGGGCGCACGGCGGCGCTGTTGATGGGGCGCTTCCTCAACGGCCGCCAGGGTCATCTGGCGATGGTCGTCGGCTCGCGTTCCTATCGCGGGCACGAGGAGCGCGAAATGGGTTTTCGGTCGGTACTGACAGAGGAGTTCCCCAATCTCACCGTCTCGAGTGCGGTCGAGATCAATGACGAACCCGAGGGCAGCTACACCGCGACGATGCAGGCGCTGCACAACGAGCCGGAACTGCTCGGCATCTACTGCGTCGGCGCCGGGCGCTCAGGTGTAGCGAGAGCGCTGCTCGAGGCCAAGCCGAAGAAGAAGCCGGTCTTCATCTGCCACGACCTGACCAAGGAAACGCGCGGCTATCTCGTCGACGACCTCGCCGATGTCGTCATCGACCAGAATGCGCGGCTGATCGCGGAGCAATCTGTGATCCGCCTGCTTGGCTCGATCGCATCCGCCGCGCCATACCTGACGAAGAAGTTCATCGAGCCACGGCTGATCTTCAAGGAAAACGTGCCGGTGCAGTGAAGTCGCGCCGTGGCGGTTTCTCCGATTTGTACGACAAGTCGGGGTAGATGCCGCAAATCTGCACAGCAGCCATGCAACTTTCATTGTTGCCGAATCATTGGGCAACCCGTACTCATCTGGGTGTCGGCCATCTACTCCTCCCAGATGCGATGCCGACGCTGAGCGCGGTGCACCTCCTCCCGCATCTCGTTCGAAATCGAGCCCGCTGCCACCTCCTCCCGGCAGCGGGCTTTTTTCATTCCCAAATGAAACTTGGCATATCCAAAGCCCTCACCCGGATTGCCGAGACCGAGTTGCAAAGAGCAATTCGCTGCAATCCGACCTCTCGCCAAAGCGAAAGGAGATCATCAGCGCCGGCGCCAGCCTCTTCTCCCCTCGGGGAGGAGCTAGCCGCGAAGCGGCCGGATGAGGGGGCCTTGCAAACTCGGTGAGCTGGAATTCAGCGCGCCCTGAAAGAGCTGATCAGGCCTTCAGCCATGCGCACGAACTGCGTGCTGGGGCCCTGGCAGCCCATGGTCTGCACGCTGACGCGCGCCCCTTCGAACAGCAGCGACAGCGTATCGGCCAGAAGCTCGGCCTGACCGATGCCCGCATCCCGGCACAGCGCAACGAGGCGATCGCGCTGAGCGCTCTTGAGCTCCTTGATCACGCTCCTGGCGGGATGGTCCGGCTCGGTCAATTCGGCGGCGGCATTGGCCATGTCGCAGCCGCGACCGTCAGCCGCCAGGCAAGCAGCGGCCATGCGAATCCAGGCATGCAACTGGGCGAGCTTGTCGCCGGGATGCTCAGCCTCGAATTGGTCCCACATCGCGGCGCCTTTAGCCGCCGACGCGCGCAGGCATTGGACGATCAGTTCGTCCTTCGACTCAAAATGACGGTAGAGCGTCATCTTGTTGGTGCCGGCGGCTTCCGTGATGGCGTCGACACCGACGCCCTTGATGCCATGCTTGTGAAACATGTCCTGCGCCGTCTCCAGGATTCGATCCCGGGGGCGCACGCGATCGGTAATGCCGTCTGCCATCGCAGTCTCCTTGTCTCCCTAAAAATTCGGTTCACCTCTTGACTAGGGTGTTACCGGTCTGTAACTATCCGAATGTTACTTACTGGTAACACCTATGTGGCCTTCCGTCAATAACAAGGCCGTGAACTGGTCCTGCCAGATCACAAAGGGTGAAAATTGCAGGTCATGCGGCTCCGCCGGTGAAGAGATGAAAACCGGTTCGCGATCGTCCGATGCGGGCCGCTGGAATGGAGACGCTCCAATGTCGCAGCGCAAGGATTTGACCATCGATGAAGCCATCCGGGATCCGATGATCCGGCTGGTGATGAAAGCGGACCGCGTCAATCCGCGCGCCTTCGAAGCGATGCTGAGGACCGTTGCCGATGAGCAGGGCCTCAGCGGTGCGGCGCCGTCTTCGTATTTTTTGCAGGACCCGGGTTCGGTGCGCGGCCGGCGGCTGTCCCGGTCTGCCAATTCTTTTAAAGAGGCCGGTTCTTCTAAAGAGGTTTGCGTGTCGTGGTAAACTTTTTCATCCATCGTCCGATCTTCGCCTCGGCCATCGCCATCATCATGGTGCTCGCCGGGACGATTTGTTATTTCCTTTTGCCGGTTTCGCAGTTTCCCGACATCACGCCGCCGCAGGTCGTGGTCAGCGCGCATTATCCGGGCGCCAGTGCGCAAGTGGTCGCCGATACGGTGACGACGCCGCTGGAGCAGCAGATCAACGGCGTCGAAGGTATGACCTACATGTCGTCGTCGAGCTCCAATGACGGCTCCTCGACCATCACCATCACCTTCGATGTCGGCTATTCCTTGAGCACCGCGGCCGTCGACGTCCAGAACCGCGTCTCGCAAGCGGCCTCGTCGCTGCCGGCGATCGTCAACCAGGGCGGCGTGACGATCAAGAAGCAGAACCCGAATTTCGTCCTCATCGTCAACCTGACCTCGCCCGACAGTTCGGTCGATCCGGTGGCGCTGAGCAACCTCGCATATCTGCAGGTCGTCGATCCGCTGAAGCGGCTGCCTGGCGTCGGCGACGTCCAGATATTCGGCGAGCGCCGCTACTCGATGCGCGTCTGGCTCGATCCGGACAAGCTGGCCAATCTCGGCATCACCGCTGTCGACGTCCAGAACGCCATCTCGGAGCAGAACGTCCAGGTGGCGGCCGGCAAGATCGGCCAGTCACCGGCGCCCGCCGGCACCGCCTTCGAGATGCAGGTCAACGCCGTCGGCCGCCTGAGCGACCCCAAGGAGTTCGGCGACATCGTCGTGCGCGCCAACACCGGCACCGGCTCGCTGGTGCGACTGCGCGACGTCGCCCGCATCGAGCTCGGCGCACTGCAATATTCGTCGTCGGCCTTCTTCGGCAAGGACCCGACGGTGGTGCTGGCCGTCTATCAGATGCCGGGTTCCAACGCGCTCGATCTGCAGCAGCACGTCAAGGACAAGATGCAGGAACTGTCGGCCCGTTTCCCCAAGGGCGTCAGCTACGCCATGCACTACGACACCACGCGCTTCGTGTCGGCATCGATGCATGACGTGCTGATCACGCTTGGCGAAGCGCTGGTGCTGGTCGTGGCCGTGGTGTTCATCTTCCTGCAGAGCTGGCGCACGACGATCATCCCGACCATCGCCATTCCGGTGTCGCTGGTGGCGACGATGGTCGTCATGGAAATGATGGGCTTCTCACTCAACATGCTCTCCCTGCTCGGCATGGTGCTGGCCATCGGCCTCGTCGTCGACGACGCCATCGTGGTGGTCGAAAATGTCGAGCGACAATTGGAGGCGGGCCTCAAACCGCTGGCGGCGACCAAGGCCGCGATGGCCGAGGTCACCGGACCGATCATCGCCACCACCGCAGTGCTGATGGCCGTCTTCGTGCCCGTTGCCTTCATTCCCGGCGTCTCCGGCAAGCTCTACAATCAGTTCGCGCTGACGGTGGCGATTTCGGTCGGCATATCCGCCTTCAACTCGCTGACGCTCAGCCCGGCGCTGAGCGCCGCCTTCCTGCGCCATCGCGGCGAGACGCAGTTCGCCCCGTTCCGCTGGTTCAACACGGGCTTCGACAGACTGTCGCATGCCTATGCGCACGGCGTGCGTATCCTCATCCGGCTGCGCTGGATCATGCTCGGCTTGTTCGCGGCAGGCCTGGTGGCCACCTACTTCGTCTGGCAGAAGTTGCCCTCGACCTTCCTTCCGGTCGAGGACCAGGGCTATTTCTTCGTTGTTATCCAGCTGCCTGACGGCGCCTCGCTGGAGCGCACCGACGCGGTAGCCCAGAAGGCGCGCGACATCCTCCAAGCTACGCCCGGCGTCGAGATTGTCGGCTCGATCAGCGGCCTGAACTTCCTGACCAGTGCCGCGCAGTCGAACTCGGCTGTCGAGTTCGCCATCCTGAAGCCGTGGGAAGAGCGCGGCCCCGACCAGAGCGCGTCGAAGCTCGTCGCCGACGTGCGCGGCAAGCTGATGCAGATTCCGGAAGCCTTCGCGCTGTCCTTCGATCCGCCTTCGATCCCGGGTATCGGCACCACGGGCGGCTTCGAATTCGTCGTCGAGGATCTCACCGGGCGCGGCAGTTCAGCTCTCAACGACGCGACGCAAGCCGTGATCGCCGAGGCGCGCAAGCAGCCGGAAATCAATCCGCAGCAGCTGTTCTCGCCGTTCTCGACCTCGACGCCGCAGTTCAACTACGACCTCGACCGCAGCAAGGCCAAACTGCTCGGCCTCAACCTGCCCGACGTCTTCAACACGCTGCAGATCTATCTCGGCTCGCTCTACGTCAACGACTTCAATCTGTTCGGCCGCACCTTCCGGGTGACCATCCAGGCCGACAAGGATGCACGTGCCGACGCAGGCGACCTTTCGCGACTCTATGTGCGCAACGCCTCCGGCGGCATGGTGCCGCTGAGCACACTGGGCAAACTGGTGCCGTTCGTCGGCCCGGAAACCGTGCCGCACTACAACAACAACGCCTCGGCCACGATCAATGGCGGCGCAGCCCCCGGCTTCTCGTCGGGCCAGGCGGTTGCCGCGATGGAACGGGCCGCCGCCACCGCTTTGCCCAGGGATTTCGGTTTCGAATGGACCGGCATCACCTTCCAGGAGCTCAAGGCAGGATCGATCGCGTCGGTCGTCTTCGGCCTCGCCATCGTCTTCGTCTTCCTGATCCTGGCGATGCAGTATGAGAGCTGGGCGATGCCGTTCATCGTGCTGCTGGCGGTGCCACTGGCCCTGTTCGGCGCCTTCGCAGCCCTGTTCCTGCGCGGCATGCAGATCGACGTCTACTCGCAGATCGGCTTCGTCATGCTGATCGGCCTCGCCGCCAAGAACGCGATCCTGATCGTCGAGTTTGCAAGGCGGCGGCGCGAGGAAGGCTTGAGCATTGTCGACGCGGCGATGGAAGCCGCGCGGCTGAGGCTGCGGCCGATCCTGATGACGGCCTTCGCCTTCATCCTCGGCGTGCTGCCGCTGATGTTTGCGACGGGTGCGGGTGCGGCAAGCCGGCAGTCGATCGGCACCACCGTGTTTGGCGGCATGGTCGCGGCGACCATCCTGTCGCTGGTGTTCGTGCCGGTCTTCTACGCGGTCATCGAGCAGCTGCGCGAAGGCCGCGTGCGCAGCGAACTGAACGCCGCTCATGACCAGGACAATAATGAACCGACTGCCGAACCAGCGCCGATGCGCCTGGCCGAAGCAGCCGAATAGAATTGGAGACCAAAATGCGTAAATGGAAAATAGCTTTGGGAACGGCCGTCGCCCTGGGAGCGATCTCGGTGGCAAGCGTCCACTTCCTCGACATGGGCAATCTCAGCCTCAATGCCGGCACGGCGGCAGCGACGGCAGCACCTGCGGCATTCGTCATGCCGGTGCCGGTGACGAGCGTGGTCAAGAAGACGATCCCGATCTACCTCGACTACGCCGCCCGCATCGAGGCGATCCGCAGCGTCACCTTGCAGGCCCGCGTGCCCGGCTATCTGCAGGAGCAGACGGCTGAGGACGGCGCGGATGTGCGCCAGGGTGATCTGCTCTACAAGATCTCGCCCGACGACTTCAAGGCGGCTCTCGACCAGGCCAAGGCCGAAGTGCAGCGCGACCAGGCGAGCCTCGACTATGCGCGCTCCAATCTCGGCCGCGGCTCCGAACTCGCCAAGAGCGGCTATCTGGCCAAGGATGGGTTCGACCAGCGTACGAGCACCTTGCGCCAGGCCGAAGCGTCGCTTGCCGTCAACCAGGCGGCGGTGCGCACGGCCGAGCTCAATTTGAGCTACGCCGAAATCCACGCTCCGTTTGCCGGCCGCGTCGGCCGCAACCAGGCTTCGGTCGGCACGCTGGTCAGCGTCGCCGGTACGGTGCTGAACACGCTGGTGCAGCTCGACCCGATCTACGTCACCTTCAATCCGAGCGAGACGGACCTGGCCGAAATCGAACGGGCCCGGGCCGCCGGCCCGATCGAGGTGGAGGTGCTGCTGCCCGGCGAGACCGAAGCCAGCCAGAAGGGCGAACTCACCTTCATCGACAACACGGTCGACCACTCGACCGGCACGATTACGGCGCGCGCCACCATCGGCAATGCGAAGTTCTCGCTGCTGCCGGGCCAGTATGTCCGCGTGCGGCTGCACATCAAGCAGCTGCCCGACGCGCTGATGGTGCCGCAGGTGGCGCTGGGTTCGAGCCAGCTCGGCAAATATGTCTATGTCGTCGGCAAGGGCAACACGGTCGACCAGCGCATCGTCTCGCTTGGCGCGACCAGCGGCGACCTTGTGGCGGTCCTCAGCGGCGTTGCCGAAGGCGACCAGGTGATAACGGGCAATCTGCAGAAAATCGGACCAGGAATGCCGATCTCGCCGTTGCCCCAGGAGAAACCGGCCAGCTGATAACCCCCATCAGCCCCGGTCCTGCGGCGCCTTCGGCTTCCACGCCGAGGGCGCCGTTTTTTTATGGAGCGCCGCACGCCGTTTTTGGGGTAACCGCAAGGCACAAGAATCCGGAACAGACATATTGTAGGATTGTCGACAATCTGCTTGTCTGTTTCCGGCTCTCGCTGGAGTGACGGAATGGCCAAGCTGGACTTCAATCCGATCGCGGATACGACACGCCGGGCCGAGATCGTTGCGCTGTTGCGGCGGGCGATCCTGACCGGCCAGCTGGAACCCGGCCAAAAGCTGAGCGAGCTGAGGATCGCCGAGCAGATGCGGGTCAGCCGCGCGCCTTTGCGCGAAGCTATGCGCGAGCTGGTGCAGGAAGGCATCCTGACCAGCATTCCCTATGCCGGCACCTTCGTCATCGATGTCACCGCCAAGGACATTGACGACGCCTACTCGCTGAACAAGGTGCTCGATGAATTCGCCATCGAGCGGACATGGAAGCTGCGCGACCAGCGCTTCTTCGATGAACTCGACCGCCGCCACGAAGCGGTGAAGCAGGCAACGCGCGCGCGCGACACCACCCGCCAGATCGAGACCGCACTGCAATTGCACGGGCTGATCTATGAATGGGCCGACAATTCGGTGCTGCTGGAAACCTGGCAGCGGCTGACCAGCCGGCTGCAGATGTACTTTGCCCTGCACCAGCGGGCCCGCAACGAGCCGGTGCCGGCCGAAGATCTCCACGAAACCTATGTGCGGCTCTTGAAGGGCGCCGACATGCGCGCTGCCCAGCGCCATGCGCGCGAGCATATCGACCTCGATTTCGAAGAGCTGCTTGCCTATGCGCGTGGCCTCGATCAGCGGAACATCGAAGGGCTGACCCTCCTCAACGCCTAGAGACAACGGACAGACAAGTGCAGATCAAAACCATCAAGGCCTATCGCGTCGTGCAGCCCTTCGTGGACGGGCCCTACCGCATGTCAAAGGGGCGGGTTGCAGACTGCTTCGACGCGGTGATCGTCGCCATCACCTCCGACAGCGGCGTGACCGGCTGGGGCGAGATGGCGCCGCTCGGCAATTTCTATTCGGCCGCGTTTCCGGCGGGAACGCGCGCGGGCGTGGTCGAGATCGCGCCGCACCTGATCGGCCAGGACCCGCGTGGCCTCGCCGGCATCGGCCGATTGATGGATACGGTGTTCAAGGGCCATCCCTACATCAAGTCGGCGCTCGACATGGCCTGCTGGGATCTGGCGGCCCGGGCCGCCGACGTGCCGCTGGTGACCATGCTTGGCGGCCGCGAGAGCGACATGGCGGAGACCTACCGCGTCGTCACCCACGGCACGCTCGACCAGATGGCGGCACTGGCCAAAAGGATCATCGCGGAAGGCTGCCGGCGGCTGCAGGTCAAGGTCGGCGGCAATGTGCATGACGACATCGAGCGGGTGAGCGCAGTCGCTTCGGCCGTGCCGAAAGGCACGGTGATTTTCTGCGACGCCAATGCCGGCTGGACGCCCTATCAGGCACGGCAGTTCGCCGACGCAACGCGCGGCATCGACTACACGTTCGAGCAGCCCTGCACGACGATCGAGGAGAACATGTCGGTGCGCCGCATGCTCGACAAGCCGATGGTGCTGGACGAGAGCGTCATCTCGCTCGAGGCGATGGTGGAAATCTATCGCCTGGGCGCCGCCGATGGGCTGACGCTGAAGATTTCGCGGCTGGGCGGCGTAACCAGGACAAGGCAAATCCGCGACGTCGCCGTCGATCTCGGTTTCATGATCACCGTCGAGGATACGGGCGGCGCCGAGATCGACACGGCGGCGATGGCGCATCTGTCGCTGTCGACGCCGGAAGAACGCCGGCTGCATGCCATCGCCTTCCATGAGTGGGTGACGGTGCGCACGGCCTCCAACGCCCCACCGGTCACCGGCAGCCACATGGGCATTCCCGACGGGCCCGGCCTCGGCATCGATGTCGTGCCCGACCTGCTCGGCAAGCCTTTCCTAGAGATCGGCTGAGATCAAGCGCAGCATGAAGCTGTCACCCCACGAATCCTCCGTGGGAGATTTGGTCCTGCAGCCATTCTCCGATTTGCGGGTTGAAATATTTTTCAAATGGAAATAGGAATGTTCAAAATGATGATTTGACGCTGCGGCGCGTCGTGACTGGAGGAAGCGATATGGCCCATCCGCAATTTGCAGCGGAACTTCTGCAGCGCGCTGAAGCCCAAGGGCCCATCACCATCGGTCTCGCCGGCGCCGGGCAGATGGGCACCGACATCGTCGTCCAGGTGGCGCTGATGCCGGGCATGCGGATCGGTGCCATTTCCGAGGTGCGCCCGCAAGCGGCGATCGATGCCGCACTGCTCGCCGGCCATGACCGCTCCGACATCGTCCAGGCTGCGAACGCCTCTGCCATCGACCGCGCCATCGAGGCCGGCAAGATCGCTGTCACCGAAGATCTGCATGCGCTGGCCGCGGCCGGCCGCATTGATGTCATCATCGACGCGACAGGCAATCCCAACATCGGCACGCTGTTTGCGCTCGAAGTGATGAAGAACGGCAAGCACATCGTCATGCTCAATGTCGAGGCGGACATTACGATCGGCCGCTTCCTCAAGGAGGAAGCGCGCAAGGCCGGCGTGGTCTACACCGGTGCGGCCGGCGACGAACCCGCCTGCACGCTGGAGATCATCGGCTTCGCCAAGAGCCTCGGCTTCAACATCATCGCCGCCGGCAAGGGCAAAAACAACCCGCTCAAGATCGACGCCATGCCCGCCGACTACGAGAAGGAAGCGGCCGAGCGCAACATGAATGCGCGCATGCTGGTCGAGTTCGTCGACGGTTCCAAGACGGCGATCGAGATGGTGGCTATCGCCAACGCCACCGGGCTGGTGCCCGACGTGCCGGGCATGCACGGCCCGACGGCGACGCTGGAGGAACTGGCCAGCGTGCTTTGCCCGCGCGAGGATGGCGGCGTGCTGCACCGCAAGGGCGTGGTCGACTATTCCATCGGCAAGGGCGTGGCGCCCGGCGTGTTCTGCATCATCGAAACGAGGCATCCGCGCGTGCTGGAGCGCATGGTCGACCTCAAGGTCGGCAAGGGCCCCTATTTCACGATCTACCGTCCCTATCACCTGACAAGCCTTGAAGTGCCACTGTCGGCGGCGCGCGCCGTTGTCTACAAACGCGCCGACATGGAGCCCCTCGACCATCCGGTCGCCGAAGCGGTGGCGGTGGCCAAGAGCGATCTCGGCGCGGGCCAATCGCTCGGCATGATCGGCGAGAACGACTATCGCGGCTTCGCCATGACCTGGGAGGACGCCCGCGCCAAGGGCGCGCTGCCGCTCGGGATTGCCGAACGCGCCAAGGTGGTCAAGCCGGTCAAGACCGGCGACTTCCTTACCTATGAAAATTGTGTACCCGACGATTCGATGGTGATAACGCAGATCCGCCGCCGTCTAGACCAGTCGGATGGACAGTTTGTGACCAACGCCGCCTGAACCTTCGGGATCTCCCTGTGATGGACGATGTCGTTATCGGGATCGATGCCTCGACGACGGCGGTGAAGGCGATCGCCTTCACCGGCGACGGCGCGGAGCTGTTCCAGGCGCGCGAGGCCTATCCGCTGGCCAATCCTAAGCCCGGCCATTTCGAGCAGGATGCCGAACATTGGTGGGCAGCCCTTATCAGTGCGCTGAAGCAGGTTGCCGACAAGGTCGGCGCCGCGCGCGTGGCGGCAATTGCCATGGCCCATCAGCGCGAGACCTTCACCCTGATCGATCAGGCCGGCACGCCGCTCATCCCGGCGATCCTGTGGCTTGACGAGCGCGCCCGGCCTCAAGTCGCCAGGCTGTCGGCCGAGCTTGGCCGCGAGACGATCCGCGACTGGAGCGGCAAGCCGCCGGATCCGACGCCGGCGCTCTATGCCATCGCCTGGCTGGCCGAACACCAGCCGCAGGTGCTGGCCAACGCCGCCGCCCTGGTCGATGTTCATGGCTTCTTCGTTCACCGGCTGACCGCACGGCTGGTTACCAGCACGGCAAGTGCCGACCCGCTCGGCTTGCTCGATGTCGCGACAGGCGAATGGCACCCTGAGCTTGTCGCGGCTGCAGGGCTGCAGCCACGGCAGTTGCCGGCGCTGATCGGCCCAGGCGAAATCTGCGGCGGCCTTGCCGAAAGCATTGCCCAGCTGACTGGCCTCAAAGCGGGCACGCCAATTGTCGCCGGCGCCGGCGATGGCCAGGCCATGGGTCTCGGCATGGGCGTCTATGGTGCCGGCAGGAGCTATCTCTCGCTCGGCTCCGGCGTCGTCAGCGGCTGCTATTCCGGCACGGTCACCACATCGGACGCGTTTCGCACGCTGGTCTCGCCGACCGGCTCCGGCTTCATGCTGGAAACCGTGCTGCGCTCGGGCATGCAACTGGTCGACTGGATCGTGCGCACCACCGGCGCGTCTTCCGCGGCAGAACTGGAGAAGGGTGCGGTCGATGTTGCGGCCGGCGGCGACGGTCTTTTGGTCATGCCCTATTGGGCCGGCGTCATGAGCCCCTATTGGGATGGCGCGGCGCGCGGCGCCGTTGTTGGCCTGTCGCTCGACCATGAGCCCAGGCATCTCTTCCGCGCCACGCTGGAAGGCATCGCTTTGGAGCAGGCCATCGCCAGCGAGGCGATGGAGGCCGAAAGCGGCGGCAAGCCGGGAGAGATGATTGCCGCCGGCGGCGGCACCAATTCGGCGCTGCTGATGAAGATCATGGCCAGCGTGCTGGAGCGGCCGCTGTTCGTGTCGCCGGTCAACGAGGCGGCGGCCCTTGGCGCGGCCATGCTGGCGGCTTCGGCGATCGGCTGGTTCGCCTCGGCGGAAGACGCCGCCAAGGCAATGGCGGCGGCGCCGGCCAGGCGTGTCGATCCGGATATGACGCTGGTGCCGGCTTACCGGGCGCGCAAGTCGATCTACCGCGACCTCTATCACGCGACACGCGACATCCACGCGCGGCTCGGTGCGATCTGAGTTCAAGCGCAGTTTGCTTGCGTGAGGCTCCCATGCCCAACCTGCCCAGCTTGCCGATTTTGCGTCCTGCCCGGCCAATGCTAGACTCATCGGGCTCATGAAAGCAGTATTTCACCTTGCCGCCCTGCCTTGGATTGTCGCGCTTGCGGCAGCTCCAATGACGGCGCGTGCGCAGGACGAGCCGCCCTTCGAGGTCACGCTCGACATGGACAATGACGGCAGGATGGATCGGGCCGCGATCGCGGCGGATTCCGACAGCGGGCTGGCGGATCTCTCGATCTATCTGGCTGCCGGCGAAGGAAAGCTCGATCCTTCGCGCAAGCCTGACTTCGTCAAGAAGGCGCTGACGCAGGACCGTATTCTCGGGCTCGAAAGCAAGGGCAAGGGATCGCTTGTCGTCACCTCGTGCTTCGGCTGCGGCGCCAACAAATCATGGGATGCGACGCTGACCATCGTCTGGCGCGGCGGTAAATTCCTTGTCGCCGGCTACAGTCGCGACTGGGACTGGAATGTGCAGAAAGCCGACGGCTCGGTCGAGACGACGCTGGGCGGCTGCGACATCAATTTTCTCACCGGCAAAGGCACCGCTTCAAAGGACCTGGACGACGGCAAACCGGTCGCGGGAAAATTCGTGCCGATCGCACTGGCCGACTGGTCGGACGAAAGTCGTCCGGAGCCCTGCGAATTCTGACCGACGCCGACAGCGCTCAACGGTTGAGCAGGCCTTTGGCCGCATCCTCATCGGTAATGAGCACCGAAATCCTGGTGTTGGCGAGCGCGGCGCGCATGACGGCGACCTTCTCCTGACCGCCTGACACCAGGATGATGCTCGGAATATCGGACAGATCCTGCAGCGGATAGGCGCAGACGCGGCGGTTGACCTCATGGTCGACAGAGTGGCCCTCGGCGTCGATGAAATGGCACAAGAGGTCGCCGACCGCGCCGGCCGCCTGCAATTCCTCGAGTTCGCTCGGTTTGATGAAGCCGTAATTGGCGATCGGGCTGTCCTTGGAAAACGAGCCGACGCTGAGCACGGCGATGTTGGCGCGGCGCGCGCGGAAGACCACATCCTGAACGCTGCGCTGGCTCATGAAGGCATCGCGCTGTTCCGGCTTGTCGGCATAGACCGGCACCGGCAGCAGGAAACATTCAGCGCCGATCTTTTCGGCGAACTCCCAGGCGCTTTCGGTCGGGTTGAGCGGCTGCGCGTGGGTGAGGCCGCCGAGCATCGAGACGACCGTCGTCCTGGCAATCGGCCGCCTCGGCAATTCGTTGATGGCGAATTTCAGGGTGCGACCCCAGCCCAGCGCAATGACGTCGCCGGCATTGACGTTGTCGGCGAGATAGGCGGCAGCCGCGTGGCCGATCATCAGCGGCGCATTGCTGCGGTCGGCGGCCGACGGCACCACGACCGCCTGGCTCAGCCCGAAGCGCTGCTTCAGGCTCTCCTCGAGCTGCACACATTCGACGACACTGTCGCGAATGCGGAACTGCACGATGCCTTCCTCGCGGGCAGCCGACAGGATCCGGTGCACCTTGATGCGGCCGACGCCAAGAATCTCGGAAATGCGCTCCTGCGTTAGGCCCTCGACATAGTAATGCCAGGCAGCGCGGGCCTTCAGCTCGGCATCGGGGAAGCGCGAGGCCTTCTCATTTTCGACGGTCGCCATGCTCGTGCTCTCCCGCGGCAGATTTCGGAAATCTTTTCCGCAAAGCGCCGCCCCCTGGCCTTCCCTAGGACAAACCGCCCGGTGGCGCAAACCTTCGCCGAATGGCGCAACGGCTCTTGACAATTTTCTAATGAACAGTTTAGCTGAACAAAATTGCATATCAAAGATAAATTGTTCACAGGGAGGTGCCTGGTGAACAAGAGCGGACGGCAGGCCATCGTCGTTTCGCTGACGGAGGAGACGAAGTGGCCGTGAGCAATGATGCAAGCGAGTCGAAGGCGGGCGAGTTGAAAGCCGCGCCCGGCACTCAAGGTGCGACGGCCGCGAAGCTTTCGGCGCTGTTTGCCGGAACCATGGGGCCGCTGATCGGGCTGCTGCTGCTTTGCCTGGCGCTGACGTTGACCACCGACACGTTCCTCACCGTGCGCAACATCCTCAACGTGCTCGACCAGATCACGGTGCTCGGCATCATGGCAATCGGCATGACGCTGGTGATCCTGATCGGCGGCATCGATCTCTCGGTCGGCTCGGTGCTGGCGCTGGCCGCCATGGTGATGGGCTTTGTCTCCCATCCCGACTATCTCAATCTCGGCCTTGCGGCCGGCGTCGTTGCAGCACTGGTCGTCGCCGGCCTTTGCGGACTGGTGTCCGGCCTGCTGGTGACCGTCACCCGGCTGCCGCCGTTCATCGCGACGCTGGCGATGATGTCGGTGGCGCGCGGCCTTGCCAACATGATCACCGACGGTTCGCAGATCGTCGGCTTTCCCGACTGGTTCACCAGCCTGTCGATCATCCGCCATTTCGGCTTCCTGTCGGTCACAGTCGGGGTGATGATGGTGCTGGCGATCGTCTTCGCCATCTTCCTCAACTACCGCGCCACCGGCCGCAGCCTTTACGCCATCGGCGGCAGCGCCGAGGTGGCGCGGCTCTCCGGCATTCCGGTGAAGTCGCTGACCAACTGGGTCTACGCCATCTGCGGCGTGCTTGCGGGTCTTGCCGGCATTGTGCTTGCCGCGCGGCTGGATTCGGTGCAGCCGAGTTCCGGCCTCGGCTATGAGCTCGACACCATCGCGGCGGTGGTGATCGGCGGCGCCAGCCTGTCGGGCGGCGTCGGCTCGATCGGCGGCACCGCGGTCGGCGTGCTCATCATCGGCGTGCTGCGCAACGGGCTCAATCTGCTCGGCGTCTCGCCCTTCATCCAGCAGGTGGTGATCGGCGTGGTGATCGCGCTGGCGGTCGCCAGCGATACCTGGCGGCGCAGGGCGCGATAGAGAACGGGGCACAATTGAGAATTCGCCCGGAGCGTCCGGGCGATAGACGGATCGGTCGATCCGAAACTGGGATGTTCCAAGGGGCGCGATGCGCTGGCGGGACAGTTTGACTATCAACGGAGGAAAAACATGCTGACCAAACGTTCACTGCTGCTCGCCGCTGCCGCCATCATTCCTATGCTCGGGCTGACCGACATGGCCTCGGCCAAGGAGGCCAAGAAACTCGGCCTCGCCGTGGCCAATTTGCAGGCCGACTTCTTCAACCAGATCAAGCAGTCGGTCGAAGCCTACGGCAAGGAGAAGGGCATCGAGATCGTCACCGTCGACGCCAAGGGCGATTCAGCGACCCAGGTCAGCCAGGTCCAGGATCTGATCACGCAGAACATCGACGCGCTGATCTACATTCCGGCCGGCGCCACAGCCGCCACCGTGCCGACCAAGACCGCCAAGGCTGCCGGCATCCCGGTCGTCAATGTCGACCGCAACGCCGACGGCGCGCCCGGCGACACCTTCATCGCCACCAACAGTGTCGCCTCGGCGCAGGCGGTGTGCGACTACATCGCCAAGCAGGCCGGCGGCAAAGGCGAACTGATCATCATCCACGGCCAGAAGGGCACCACGCCGGAAGTCGATCGCTCGAAGGGCTGCGGCGAAGCGCTCAAGGCCTATCCCGATATCAAGGTGGTCGGCGAATTGTGGAGCGAAGGCTGGCACCAGGACGAAGGCTTCAAGCTGACGCAGGACCTGCTGCAGTCGCATCCCGATGTCTCCATCGTCATCGGCCAGGCCGATGCGCTGGCGCTGGGCGCGGCACAGGCGGTCAAGGTCGCCAATCCCGGCCACAAGGTCTGGGTTGCCGGCTTCGATGGCGACGTGGCCGCACTTAAGGCGCTGAAGGACGGCGTGTTCGACGTCACCGCGACGCAGCAGACGCAAGGCATGGGCCGGCTCGCCGTTGATGCGGCGATCAAGCTGGTGGCCGGCGAAAGCGTTCCGGCCGAGCAGCTGCAGGATGCGACGCTGACCACCAAGGACAATGTCGAGCAGTTCATCGCCAAGCACCCGTAACCTGCGGCACCGCTTAGAGAGAGCGCCACGATGTCTCCTGATCCTCGCCACAGCGAAAGCCCGCACAACGGGCTTTTCGTCAACGGCCTCTGCAAGAGCTACGGACCGGTCCAGGTCCTGGCCGATGCGAGCTTCGAGGTGCGGCCGGGCGAGGTTGTGGCGCTGCTCGGCGAAAACGGCGCCGGCAAGTCGACGGTGTCCAATATCATCGCCGGCTCGACCCGGCCCGACGCGGGCACCATCATCTGGCGGGGGAAGCCCTATTCCCCCGCCTCGCCCGCCGCCGCCATCGATGCCGGCGTCGGCATGATCCACCAGGAACTGAAGTTGCTGCCGGACCTGTCGGTGGCAGAGAATGTCTATGTCGGGCGCCTGCCGATGCGCGGCGGCCGCATCGACCGCGCAGCGATGAACGCCAAGGCCTCGGCGCAGTTGAAGCGGCTTGGCCTCGACGTCTCGCCCGAGCGCAAGGTGGGCACGCTGCGCATCGCCGCCCAGCAGCAGGTCGAGATCGCCAAGGCGCTGACGCTGAATGCCGAATTGCTGATCTTCGACGAACCGACCGCAGCGCTTGGCGGCGAGGAAACGGAGCTTTTGTTCCAGCAGATCCGCAAGCTCAAGGCGGAAGGCATGTCCTTCATCTATATCAGCCATCGTCTCGACGAGATCGCGCAGATTGCCGACCGCGTGGTGGTGATGCGCGACGGACGCATCGTCGCCCGCCACGAGCGCGCCGATATTCCCGTGCGCACAGTGGTGGAGCAGATGGTCGGCCGCTCGGTCGAGCGGATGTTCCCGCATCTGTCGCCGCCGCGCGAGGAGACGCTGCTCGAGGTCGACAACCTGTCTTCGCCGGAGAAAAGTTTCAACAACGTTTCCTTCTCGGTCAAAGCAGGCGAGATCCTAGGCATTGCCGGGTTGATCGGCGCCGGCCGCACCGAACTGGTGCGGGCGATCGCCGGCGCCGATCCGATCTCGTCGGGCTCGGTGCGCGTTGCCGGCAAACCGGTGCATCTCAGCGGGCCGGCGGCAGCCATCAAGGCCGGCGTCGTGCTGGTGCCGGAAGACCGCAAGGCGCAAGGCGTCGTGCTCGACCAGACCATCGGCGAGAATTTGGCGTTCGGCAATTTCGACCATGTCGCGCCGAAGGGCTGGGTGTTTCCGAAGGCGGTGCAGAAATTCGCCGAAGCCTGCATCGCAAGGCTCGGGGTCAAGGGCAAACCTGGCCAGGCGGTCAGCAAGCTTTCCGGCGGCAACCAGCAGAAGGTGATCATTGCCAAATGGGTGTCGCGGCCGCCGAAGGTGTTCATCCTCGATGAACCGACGCGCGGCATCGATGTCGGCGCGCGTGCGGCTATTTACGACGTGATCGCCGACCTCGCCCGCTCCGGCATGGCGGTGGTGGTGGTCAGCTCCGACCTCGAGGAGGTGCTGGGGCTGTCGCACCGCGTGCTGGTGCTGAGCCGCGGCCGCCAGCGCGGCATTCTCGGCCGCAGCGAGGCCAGCAATGTCGCGGTGATGGAACTCGCCACGAGCTGAGGACAGGAGTCGGAACAAAGCGCAGCAGGTGGTATCCTCCCAAGGACCGGACCGCGCGGGGCGCCAGCAAAGACTGGCGCCCCTTCATTTCAGGAGGGGGAACAACATGAAACTATTCGATCTTAGCGGCGACGTAGCGCTGGTAACAGGCGCCGGCAGCGGCATTGGCCAGGCCATTGCCATCGGGCTCGCCGAAGCCGGCGCCGACATAGCCTGTTTCGGCCATGCCTCGAAAGGCGGGCTGGATGAGACCGCGCACAGGATCGCCGTGCTTGGCCGCAAGGCGGTGGTGCTGACCGGGACGGTGACGTCGGAGGCCGACCTGGCGACCGCAGTCGAGCGCACGGAAAAGGAGCTCGGCGCGCTGACCATCGCCGTCAACAATGCCGGCATTGCAGGAGCCGAGGCCGCCGAGACGCTGTCGCTGGAGAAGTGGCAGAAAATCTACGACGTGAATGTCAGCGGCGTGTTCCTGTCCTGCCAGGCCGAAGCGCGCGCCATGCTGACGCGGCGCAAGGGCTCGATCATCAACATAGCCTCCATGTCGGGTTCGATCGTCAATCGCGGCCTGACCCAGGCGCATTACAATTCGTCGAAGGCGGCCGTCATCCACATGTCGAAAAGCCTCGCCATGGAATGGGCCGATCGCGGCCTGCGCGTCAATGTGGTGAGCCCAGGCTACACGCTGACGCCGATGAACAAGCGGCCTGAGGTCGCCGAACAGATCAAGATCTTCGAACGCGACACGCCCATGGGGCGCATGGCGACGCCGGAAGAAATGGTCGGCCCGACCGTGTTCCTGGCCAGCCGCGCCGCGAGTTACGTCACCGGCATCGACCTGATCGTCGATGGCGGCTTTGTCTGCTGGTAGGAGAAGAAAAGTGCAGAAGCGTTTTGAAGGCAAGACTGCGGTCATCACCGGCGCGAGCGGTGGCATCGGCGCGGCGATGGCGAAGCGCTTCGCCGAGGAAGGTGCCGCGGTCGTGGTCAGCGCCATCGATGCCCGCGTCGAGGACGTCGCCGCCGGCCTGAAAGCAGCGGGCGCCAAGGTCGCGTCGATGCGCATGGACGTGACCAAGAAGGATGAGGTCACCGCGCTTTACGACCTCGCCGAGAAGGAATTCGGCCGCGTCGACATTTCGGTGCAGAATGCCGGCGTCATCACCATCGCCCGGATCGAGGCGATGACCGAGGCCGAGTGGGACAAGGTGATGGCGGTCAACACCAAGGGCGTGTTCCTGTGCTGTCAGGAAGCGATCGCCCGCATCCGCAAGCATGGCGATGGCGGCCGGCTGATCAACACGGCATCGGGCCAGGCGCGGCAGGGGTTCATCTACACGCCGCACTATGCGGCGTCGAAGTTCGGCGTCGTCGGCATTACCCAGAGCCTGGCCAAGGAAGTGGCCAAGGAAAAGATCACCGTCAACGCCATCTGCCCCGGCATCATCGACACGGACATGTGGGCCTATAATGACGCAGCGTGGGGCAAGCTGATGGGTGACTACAAGCCCGGCGAGCTGATGGCCGAATGGGTGAAGAACATTCCAATGGGCCGCGCCGGCAGCGGCGAGGATGTTTCGGGCCTGGTCAGCTTTCTCGCCAGCGACGACGCCACCTACATCACCGGCCAAACCATCAATGTCGATGGCGGCCTGATCATGTCGTGAAGTCCGCTCCGGCGGTTGGCAATCGACCAGTCTGAAATTCGGCGCAGCACAGGGCATCAGCCGTTGCGCCGCATGAAGGTTGGTATATATAATTTCATCTCATGAAACGGCCTTGGCGAGCTCGCCGGCCGAGACCATGGGACCTTGATGGCTCGCACGTCTGAGAGCGCCGCTGGAGCGGCGATCGATCCGTTGACGATTGCTCGCGCAGCAATCCATCCGATGCCATGACGCGGGCCCGCCCGGCATCACATAAACACCAAGTCGAGCAACCATTTCGCCTGCGCAAGTTGCGGCCGCGGCACTGGCTTGGTGCGAACGAGCTTGCGTAACGACCCGCCTTTCCAACACAATCAAGAAAAGACGCAAGAAGGGAACGATCAAGAAATTTCCACATGGTTTGACAGGAGAACAAGCATGTCATTTCGCAGTGTGATTTCGAACCTATCAATGGGAGCCTTGGCGCTTGCCACCGCAAGTGCGCTTACATCACCGGTCCACGCAGCAGCACCCGAATCCAACGACCCGATCAAGATCGCGCTGTTCGACTGGACCAGCGTCAACCTCAACGCCAAGATCCTTGGCGGTATCCTCGAAAAGCTCGGCTATACCGTCGAATATCCGACCGCCGACTACCTCTCCAGCCTGACCACCGGTCTCACCAATGGCGATCTCGATGTCGGCCTGGAGTTCTGGGACACGACGGCCGGCGAGGCGATGAAGGCTTCAGACGCCACCAGCCAGACCGAGCGGCTCGGCAAGCTCGGGCCGAAGGCCAAGGAGGAATGGTGGTTTCCCGAATATATGAAGGAGAAATGCCCCGGCCTGCCCAATTGGGAAGCGCTAAAGGACCCGAAATGCGCCGAGGCGTTCTCGACAGCGGAGACGGCGCCGAAGGGCCGCTATCTCGGCGGCCCGGTAACCTGGGAGGGTTTTGACGACGAGCGCGTCGAGGCGCTGAAACTGCCCTTCACCGTCATCCATGCCGGCACCGACGCGGCGATGTTCGCCGAGTTGGACTCGGCCTATCAGCGCAAGGCGCCGATCATGCTGTGGATCTATTCGCCGCATTGGGCGCCGGCCAAGTACAAGGGCGAGTGGGTCGAATTCCCGGAGTATGCGCCCGAGTGCTACACCGACCCGAAATGGGGCACCAACCCGGATGCCAAATATGATTGCGGCAAACCGCATGGCGAAATCTGGAAATACTCCTGGTCCGGCATGAAGGACAAATGGCCGGTCGCCTACAAGGTGGCCAAGGCGTACACGATCGACACCGATGAGCTCAACAAGATGAGCGGCGAGATCGACCTCGGCGGCAAGACGCCCGAAGATGTCGCCGCCGCCTGGATCGCCGCCCACGAAGCCGACTGGAAAGCCTGGGCGCAGTGATCGCCTGACTGGAAGCCGGACCCGGCCCTAGCGGCCGGGTCTTATCTCCATTTTCCAGAAGGACCATTGGATGACGGAAGCGACTGAACCGCAGGCAACTGGCACGCCGGAGGATGTGCGGCCGATAAAGCTTGCCTGCCGTAATGTCTGGAAACTGTTCGGATCGAACGCGGCCAGCTTCATCCGCGAGCGTGACGGCAAGGCCAGCATGGCCGACATCGCCGCGGCCGGACTGGTCGGCGCGGTGCGCGCCGTCGATCTCGAAATACGCCAGGGCGAGATCTTCATCATCATGGGGCTATCCGGCTCCGGCAAGTCGACGCTGGTGCGCTGCATGTCGCGGCTAGTCGAGCCGACCCACGGCAAGGTCGAATTCGAAGGCAACGACCTGCTCAAGATTTCCGATGCGGCGCTGATCGAACTGCGGCGTCATCGCATGGGTATGGTGTTCCAGAATTTTGCGCTGCTGCCGCATCTTAACGTGCTCGACAACATTGCCTTTCCCCTGAGCATCCAGGGCCAGGACCGACCGACGCGCGAAACGAGAGCGCGGGAGGTGATCGATCTCGTGGGCTTACGCGGCCGCGAGCATTTCTATCCGCGCGAACTCTCCGGCGGCCAGCAGCAGCGCGTCGGCATTGCCCGCAGCCTCGCGACCAAGCCGGAGATCTGGTTCCTCGACGAGCCGTTCTCGGCGCTCGACCCGCTGATCCGCCGCGAGATGCAGGACGAGCTGATGCGGCTGCAGACCATGCTGCACAAGACCATCGTCTTCATCACCCATGATTTCGACGAGGCGATCAGGCTCGCCGACCGCATCGCCATCATGAAGGATGGCGAGGTCATCCAGATCGGCACGCCGGAACAGCTGGTAGTCAATCCGGCGACCGACTATGTCGCCGAGTTCACTAGAGACGTCGACCGCGCCAAGGTGATTTCGGCGCGCAGCCTGATGCGTGCCTGCGATGGCGCCGAACATGGCGGCACGGTTTCGCCCGACGCCAGGATCGCCAGCTTCTCGGCCAGCATCGTCGCTTCGGGAAAACCGTTCGCGGTGGTCAACGGCAGCGGCAAGCCGATCGGCGAGGTGACGCCGCAAGCCGTGATCGGACTGCTGGCCGGCATCGACAAGCAAAGAGCTGGCGCATGACGGTCACGGCAAGCGCCAGCCAATCGAGGCCGCCGGTTCAGCGCTGGCTGCTGGTCTGGGCGCTGGCGCTGGCCGCCGTGCTGGTGGTATTCCTGCTGCAGGAGAGGCTGCCATGGGCGGTCGACTATCCGGCCGATGCGGTCGTTCCCGTCGCCGACTGGGTCAGTGCGCTGATGCGCTGGATCAAGTCGAACTTGTCCTGGCTGACCCGCTCGATCACCGCGGTGCTCGGCGTTCCCCTCGATTTCGCGCTCGACCTGCTGGCCAAGAATTTCAAGATTGGTCACGGTGCCGATGCCTATTTCCTGCCGCGCCTGTCCTGGATCGGCGTCTGCGTAGCCGCCTTCATCGCCGGGCACGCCGTGGGCGGTAGAAAACTCGGCCTACTGGTCGGCGGCTGCTTCCTCTACACCGCGCTGTTCGGCCAATGGACCAGCGCCATGCTGACACTGGCACTGATTTCCATCGCCGTGCCCTTCTGCATCGTCACCGGCCTGTTCGCCGGCATCTGGGCGTGGCGCAAGCCATGGGCCGAGCGGCTGATCATCTCCCCAGCGCTTGATTTGATGCAGACCATCCCGACCTTCGCCTATCTCATCCCGATGCTGCTCCTGTTCGGCAACAGCCCGGTCTCGGCGATGATCGCCACCGCCATCTTCGCCACGCCGCCGATGGTGCGGGCGACGATGCTCGGCCTGTCGCGGGTGCCGTCAGAGATCGACGATTTCTCAGAGATGGCCGGCTGCACGGCGCGGCAGAAATTGTGGCGCGTGCTGCTGCCGTCGGCGCGGCCGACGCTGATGGTCGGCGTTAACCAGGTGATCATGCTGGCGCTCAACATGGTCATCATCGCCTCGATGATCGGCGCCGGCGGCCTCGGCTATGATGTGCTGCTGGCGTTGCGTGCGCTGAAGGTCGGCGAAGCGATGGAAGCCGGGCTCGCCATTGTGGCACTCGCAATCGGGCTCGACCGGCTGAGCCAAGCCATCGCCCACAAACAGGCGAAGGGCCATGTTCAACAGCAGGCGAACCAGAGCTTTTGGCGGCGCTATCCCAATCTGTCGCTGGCCATCGCCATCCTGGTCGTGACGACGCTGCTCGGCCCGTTCGTACCGGCGTTCGCAGCGGTGCCCAAGGAGATCACCTTCACCACCGCGCCACTGTGGAAGGCGGCGGTGAGCTGGGTGACGATCAACTTCTTCGACGTGATCGAAGCGTTTCGCGTGGCGCTCATCCTCAATGTACTGAACCCGCTGCGCGCCTTCTGCGAAGGCTTTCCGTGGCTCGGCGCGGTGGCCCTGCTCGGCCTCGCCGGCTACCAGTTCGGTGGCCTGCGTCTCGCCGCCCTCGTCGCCGCGCTGACCGCCTTCTGCGCCGTCACCGGCCTGTGGGAAAAGACCATGGCGACGGTTTATCTCTGCGGCATCTCGGCCTTCATCGCTTGCCTGATCGGCATCCCGATTGGCCTGATGGCCGCGCGCAGCGACCGCTTCGAAAAGATCGTCACGCCCATCATCGACACGCTGCAGGTGCTGCCGTCCTTCTGCTTCATCATTCCCGTGGTGATGCTGTTCCGGGTCGGCGACGTCACCGCCATGATCGCCACGGTCGCCTTCGCCGTGGTGCCGGCGATCCGCTACACCAATCACGGCATCCGGCAAGTGCCGCCGGCGCTGATCGAGGCGGCGAAGGTTTCCGGCTGCACGCCGCGCCAGACCTTCTTTCGGGTACAATTGCCACTGGCGCTTCCCGAAATCATGCTGGGCGTCAACCAGACGATCCTGATGGCGCTGGCGATGATCATCATCTGCGCCATGGTCGGCACACGCGACCTCGGCCAGGAAGTCTTCATCGCGCTGTCCAAGGCCGATTCCGGACGCGGCATTGTCGCGGGTCTCGCCATCGCTTTCATCGGCATCGTCGCAGACCGGCTGTTCAATGCCTGGACGGCGAAGGCGCGGGCAAGACTAGGATAATTGTTGAATGTCCAATCCCGGCGAACCGCCTTTTGCCGTACTCGTCTTCGACATGGCCAAGCCCGGCGAGCCGGACGGGGAGCACGTAGTCTCGGGGTTTGAGACGCTGGAGGCGGCGACGTCCTACGCCATTGCGCGGGTTCGCGCCTCGGTGGAGGAGTTGCGCAAGCCCGGCATCGCCACTGCTGAGCTTCGCCAGCTCTGGCACCTCTATGGCGAAGACTGTTCGGTGCTGAACGCCGGAGTGCGCGGCAGCGATCTACTCGACGATTTCATTGCGATGCCGTCGATGCCGGCCGAATGCAACTGGCAAGTTCTCGCGCCCAGGCTGCGCCGCTTCCGCGCCTCGCTGCTGATCTCCAACGGCAACAACGAATCCGTCTGGGCCGGCGGCTTCTTTCGCTCGACCTTCAGGCTGTCGCGAGACGGTCTGCTCGAGCGCTTTGGCGACGACGCCAATGCCGCCTTCAAGGCCAAGGGGATCGAGCCGGCGGAGCCGACGAAGCTCATGGTCGCCAATTACTTCGAGCTTCCCGACCCGCCCTACCCGCCGCCAGGCGTGACGCTGCGATCCTGGAAGGTCGAGGTCGGTTTCGTCTGCCATGACGTGAAGTTCGGCGGCGACGCCGCCGGAATCTTCGCCTGGCCGCAAGAGCCCACCGACTGGGCGCTCAGAACCATGCAGTTCCTGCTGATGGCCGACATGATGGCCATGCGCGGCGATGGCCCCGACTGGGCCAACGACTGCGAGATACTAACCGCCAAGGTGACCGAGACGGAGGCGCCTCCCGACTATCCGCTGGATTGAAGTGATGATCATCACCTGCCCCGTGGCCGGCACACGCGATCTCGGCCAGAAAGTGTTCATCGCACTGTCCAAAGTCGCGGCATTGTCGCGGGCTGGCAACAACCTGCCATCGACATCATCGCGGTCGGTCTTCGACCCCTGAGCCGCGAAAGCTCAAGCACGGCTCGGATAGACGGTTTCGCCTCTTCTGGAGTTCGCCTCTTCTGGAAATGGCAGGCCGCGCTCCAGCTCTTGACTTTGACGCATTTTCGCGCGGAAAGCTGCTTCATCCTCGACCAGCCTGAGCTTGCTGCCGAATGCCCGATCAGCGCGAACCGCCTTTTACTGTCGTCGTCTTCGACATGGCCAAGACCGGCGAGCATGTGGTTTCGGGGATTGAGACGTTGGATGCGGCTACGTCCTACGCGATTGCTCGGGTTCGCGCCTCGGTGGAAGAGCTGCGCAAGCCTGGCATCGCAGCAGCCGAGCTCCGGCGGCACTGGCATATCCATGGTGAGGATTGCACGGTGCTGAACGCCAATGTGCGCGGCAGCGATCTGCTTGACGATTTCATCGCGACGCCGGGGACACCGGCCGAATGCGACTGGCGGGCGCTGGCGCCACGACTGCGCCGTTTCTACGCCGCTGTGAACGTCTTCAACAACGATGGCAAATCTATCCGGGTCAGCGGCTTTTTCCGCGCGACCTACCGGTTATGGCACGCTGGCCTGCTCGCACGATTTGGCGACGACGCCATCGCCTCCTTCAAAGCCAAAGGCATCACGCCGGCAGTGCCGACGAGAGTCTCGGTCGACCATCACTTCGAGCAGCCCGATCCGCCGCGCCCGCCGCTCAGCGATATCAGGCCGTTGCTGTCGTGGAAGGTCGAGATCGATTTCGGATGCACCGATGTGAGGTTCGGCGCCAAAACCGACGGCGTCTTCGCCTGGCCCGAGGAGCCGACCGGCCGGGCACTCAACGATATGACACATCTGCTGATGGCTGACAGGCTGTCTATGTACGGCACCGGCCCGGAGGGCGCCTATTATAGCGAATTGGTCTGGGTCAAGGTGACGGAGACCGATGCGGCTCCCGACTACCCTCTGAATTGAAACTGGGCCGGTGCCGGCGCATTGTTTTGCATCCCGCCGACCTATTCCGCCGCCACGCCCTTCACCTGGAGATAGCTTTCCATCGAGTCGTCCAGCGCCTGCAGCCAGGGCGTATGGTGCAATGGCGCCATGGTGCCGGTCATCAGCGAGCGATAGGCGTGGTCGCGAAAGCTCATAATGTCTTCCGCCTTGTGGTGCTCCCATTCCATGAAGGTCTGGTTGACCGCCTCGACGTCGAAGCCGGGATAGTCGGTCTGGTCCATCAATTCCTTGGTGTAGTCGCCCTGGAACCAGATCATCTGCTCGGCGTCTTCCAGCGTCTCTTCGCGTGCCCGCCACTTGGCGCCGTGCTCGGCCATCGCCTGTACCGACGGCAGCTTGATACGGCCCATGATGACGTCGCGGGCGAACCAGGCCTGGGCGTCGAACATGTTGAAAGTGTAGAACTGGTCCTGCATGCCGATATAGGACAGTTTCGGGTTCTTCTCCCACACGACGCCCTCATAGAGCCCGTCCGGCCACATGCGATTGGCGGTCTTCAGTTTCAGCTCTTCCGTAAGGAACGGGAAGGAATGCAGGTAGCCGGTGCACAGGATGATGGCGTCGACGTCCTTGGTGGTGCCATCCTTGAAGTGCGCCGTCTTGCCGACGACCTTCTGCAGCAGCGGCACTTCCTTCCAGTTCTCCGGCCATTTGAACCCCATCGGCTTGGAGCGGTAGCTGGAGGTGATCGATCTGGCGCCGTATTTGTAGCATTGCGAGCCGATGTCCTCGGCAGAATAGGAGCGGCCGATGATCAGTATGTCCTTGCCCTTGAACTCCATGGCGTCGCGAAAATCATGGCTGTGCAGGATACGGCCGTTGAAGGTCGAAAAGCCTTCGAAATAGGGAACGTTGGGAACCGAGAAATGCCCTGAGGCAACGACGACATTGTCGAACTCTTCTGAGTAGGTGACGTCGTTGGTGCGGTCATGCGCGGTGACGGTGAATTTTCTCGTCTCGTCCGAGAAGGTCACCATGCGCACCGGGCTGTTGAAGCGCACCCATTTGCGCAGGCCTGATTTCTCGACGCGGCCCTTGATGTAGTCCCACAAAACGGCGCGCGGCGGGTAGGAGCCGATCGGACGGCCGAAATGCTCCTCGAATGTGTAGTCGGCGAATTCAAGGCATTCCTTTGGCCCGTTCGACCAGAGGTAGCGGTACATCGAGCCGTGGACGGGATCGCCGTGCTCGTCGAGGCCGGTGCGCCAGGTGTAGTTCCACAGGCCGCCCCAGTCCGACTGCTTTTCGAAGCAGACGATTTCGGGGATCTCGGCGCCCTTGTCGGCAGCCGACTTGAAGGCCCTGAGCTGGGCCAGACCGGATGGCCCCGCTCCAATGACGGCAACGCGCGTTTTCATGGCAGGCCTCCCGGTGTCATTCGGTTTTTGGAATTGCTCTTACGAAACAAATTTCACTCACAGGACAGTAATTGCCTCTTGGATGCTGTCAACAGGCCTTGTGGAGAAACCGCGTTTCGCCCCAGCGGATTTCCGGAAAAACGGATGACGGCGTAAATCTGTTCGGACACCATTCGACTTAACGGGCTTGCTGCGCGGTTGCGTTTCTGTATCGGCACCGAATATGTTCACCTGGAGTGAAATAATCATGGGGATTCGGGGGCGAGATGGCGAAGACAAGTTCCGACTCCAAGACTGCTTCGACAAGGGCAAAGCCACCGGCAAAGGCCTCCGTGGACGGAAAAACCATCCGCGCGCCGCTGACGCAGAATCCGCACGCCATTCGCGACACGCGCGAAAAAGTGCTGGAGGTGGCGATCGGGCGCGAGGTGCGCGCCTTCCGCAAGAAGCTCGGCATCACCGTTGCCGATCTCGCCGTCGCCACCGATATTTCGCTGGGCATGCTGTCGAAGATCGAGAACGGCATCACCTCGCCGTCGCTGACCACACTGCAGGCGCTGTCGAGGGCGCTCGGCGTTCCCGTCACCGCCTTCTTCCGCCGATTCGAGGAAGAGCGCAGCGCCGTCTTCGTCAAGGCCGGCGAAGGGCTAGATGTCGAACGCCGCGGCACCCGCGCCGGCCATCAATACAATCTGCTCGGCCATATCGGCTCCAACACCAGCGGCGTCGTCGTCGAGCCCTATCTGATTACGCTGACCGAGGATTCGGATGTGTTCCCGACCTTCCAGCATGAGGGCATGGAATTCCTCTATATGCTGGAGGGCGAGGTGGTGTACCGGCACGGCAGCAACCTCTATCCGATGAAGCCGGGCGACAGCCTGTTCTTCGACGCCGACGCGCCGCACGGGCCGGAGCAACTGACGAAACTTCCGATGCGGTATCTGTCGATTATTTGCTATCCGCAGAGCGCGGGGTAGGAGTTCGATCTTCCCTTGATCCTCTCGTGCGGAGATCAGTAGTTCCGCGACGGCCCCCCCTTTGCAACATCGGCGATCGGCGAAAGCCGACGTGACATCCGATCTCCCCACTTGAGGGGGAGATGTCCGGCAGGACAGAGGGGGGCGAACCGCGATGACGCATAATCTGGTTTCCGCCAACAACCGCCGCAATGCCCGCAGGATGCGCAAGGTGATGACCGATGCCGAACTCAAGCTTTGGAACGAGATCAGGGCACACAGGCTGATGGGACTGAAGTTTCGGCGCCAGATGCCTATCGATGGCCATATCGTCGATTTTGCGTGCCCGGACAAAAAGCTGATCATCGAGCTTGATGGTTCCCAGCATGGCCAAGCCGAAACGTCGGAATCGGACGCCGCAAGAACCGCCAAGTTTGAAGCTCTGGGCTGGACGGTCCTGCGCTTCTGGAACGACGATGTCATTCGCGATATCGACAATGTCTGCCAGCATGTCGTGATTGTGGCTGGGCTGAGCGGCGCGCCGTGAGCTTCGCCGAAGCGCTGGGATGGACATTGGGCAAGGGGCCGGCACTCTACGGCGCCCCCCTCTGCCCTGCCGGGCATCTCCCCCTCTTGGGGGGAGATCAGCAGCTTTGTGGGCATCTTTAGTCCGGCCCGAACCCCGGTGACGTCGCACTGCCATCATCCAACTTCGACAGCCATTCGAGCAGCGTCGGCCGATACCGCGTCAGGCCCTTGTAGGTGGCCAGCTCTTCCGGCAAATCCCGGATCACCCGGTGCAGTCGCCTTGCCCATTTCGGCTGTGTCACCAGTTCGTTCATCTTGATCAGATAGCAGCGGATCGGGAAGACGATGCCGTTCGAGCGCGGCAAGCGCCAGAAGCTTTGCAGTTCGACGCGCAGATGCACCTTGTCGCCGACATTTTCGGGCGTCACCGTCGCGCGGTCCGGGCCCCATTTGTGGTAATTCTCCGGGCTGGTGTCGAGGCGCGGGTTGATGGTCATCGTCCAGTTGAGACGCCGCGCCGGCTTGCCCTGCTGGATGTTGGTGAGGAACTTCAGCGCCCTGACGAAAATCCCCTTCTCATGCGCCAGCGGCACCGGCGCGTGCCATTCGAAGAAATTCATGCCGATGTCGAAATCGAGCGACCAGTCGGCCTGGGTGGTGACCATGCCGGCGTCCATCCACAGATTGCCGTCGCGCTGATCGAGGATGCAGAAATCGCCCTGGCTCTGGCGGGTGATGTACTCCATCGGCCCGTAAGGCAGTGTCGAGGTGTCGCCGAAGGTGAAGGTGTCGTCGATACCGAGCGGCCGGTTGATCCAGCGCCAGCGGTCGCCGTCGCGGGTCAGGGTGAAATGCTCGGGATAGCCAAGTGCCTGTTGCTCCATCAAAAGTTCGAGCAGGTCCCAGCCGGCCAGCGTCATGTGCGGCAACGACTGGCAGCGCAGCGGATCCTCGGCCAGCACCAAAGCGCGGTCCTGCATCTCGGCGACATAGTGCTCGTCGACGTCTATCAGGTTTTCCAGCACGCTGCCCTTGGGACCGACGACATGCGGCTCGATGTTGACGGCATACATGTAGGCGTCTTCGTGGAACGGGAACGGAAACCGCCTGATGTGCTCCGGGCTGTTCCTGAAGGTGAAATCGTCGCGAAACGTTTCCTTGCGAAAGGTGATGCCCAAGCTCGCCTCCTATCTTTCCAGGACCAGCGACTTGCCTTCGAAGCGCGACACGCATGGCATGATCTTGCAGCCGGAACGGTGGTCTTCCTCGCTGAGCCAGTGGTCGTTGTGGATGAACTTGCCGTCATGCGAGATGACATTGGTCTCGCACTGGCCGCAGACACCGCCGCGGCAGAGATAGGGCGGATCGACGCCGGCGGCCTCGATGGCTTCGAGCAGGCTCTGCTGCTCGCCGACGCGGATGGACTTGGCGCTGACGGCAAGTGTGACGTCGAACGGCAGGCCGGGCTGGGGTGCCGCGAAATGCTCGTAATGCACGGTCTCCGCCGGCCAGCCGAGAGCCGTGGCGCGCTCGCGCACCCAGTTGATCATGCCGGCCGGGCCGCAGACATAGAGATGGGTGCCGAGCGGCTGCGAGGACAAGAGACGGTCGAGTTCGATGCGCTCGTCGCGGTCGTCGTGATAGAGCCGGACGCGACGGCCATAGCGCTCCTGCAGCACATCGGCATAGGTGCCGAGCGAGGCGGTGCGGCAGGTGTAGTGCAGCTCGAAATTGCCGCCGGACCCGGCGAGCTGCGCGGTCTGCGCCATGAACGGCGTGATCCCGATGCCGCCGGCAAGCATCAGATGCTTCTTTGCCCTGAGGTCGAGCGAGAACAGATTGACGGGGTAGCTGACCACCATCTCCAGGCCAGGCTTGACGCTCCGGTGCATGAACAACGAGCCGCCGCGGCCGACATCGTCGCGGCGCACCGAGATGGTGTATTCGCGGGTGTCGAGCGGCGATCCCATCAGCGAATAGGGATTGAGCCTTGTGCGGTCGCCATCGCGCATCTCGACCACGACATGGGCGCCGCCGGAAAAGGTCGGCAAAAGCTCACCGTCACGGCGGCGGAAATGGAAGCGCGTCACCAGTTCGTTGACCGGGACGACGTCGCTGACGACGACATCGAGCTTGGTGGTGCCGGTGCTCATGGGAAGACCTCCTCTATGGGAGGGATCTCCGAGCGATCCTCGGCATTTATGCAGACGCCCTGGAATGCTGCCAGCCGTCGCGAATAATGATCGCGCACCAGAAGCAGCAGGCCGCAATGCGCGCAGGTGGCCGGCTGCGTCGTCACATTTTCGGTGATGCCTTTGCAATGCACGCACTGCATGCGCCGCGCCAATGAGCCGCGATGCTCGGTCTGCATGGAGGTATGATCGATGCCGGCTTCGAGCGCCACCTGCATGGCCTGGCCGATCAGCCCTTCGGTGCCGGCGAGATAGAGGCGCAGGCCCATATGCGCGTTGGCAAGCGTCTGCTTCAGCCGGGGCAGCAGGCTGGCGAAGGTTGGCGCGACATGAAATTGCGCGGACTTCAGTGCCTCAAGAGCGGCAACGTGCTTGCCGTCGGCCCCGGGAATGAAGACGATTTCGGCGCCGTCGAAGAAGCCGGGGGGCGCCGTCCTTGCCATATCGACGATCGCCAGCGCGCCTTCCGCATCCGCCACGAAAAGATGATGCTTGCCGGGCTGCGGGGACAGGGTTCCGTAAATGGGCCGGCTGATGATCGTTTTGGCTGCCATTCTCTACTTCGTACCTCGAAACCCCTCGCTGTCGATTGTGCCTCAGCCTTTCGCCGTGCGCTTGGTCTTTTTGGGATCGTCGAAGGGCAGAGGCTGCGCCGTCGCCCTGATCGAACCGCTCTTGTTGCGGATCTCGAGCTTGGTGTCCTTGACCGCGCAGTCGACGTCGAGGCGGGCGATGCCCATCGATTTCTCGACCAGCGGCGAATACATGGCGCAGGTGACCACGCCCACCTTTTTGCCGTCGCGATAGACCGGCGCGCCCTCATCCGCGGGTTGCTTGCCGTCGAGCAGCACGCCGTAGATCTTGAAGCGCTCCTTGCCCTTGAGGCGGTAATGCTCTTCGGCGCCGCGAAAGCCGGTCTTGCCGGGGCTGACGGTGAAGTCGAGGCCGAGCTCCCACAGCGTGTCGCCGGGGCCTTCGTTCTCGAACGGATATTTCTGCGAGTTGTCATAGGGATAAAACAGCAAATAACTTTCGACGCGCAGCATATCGAGCGTGGTGAAGCGGCACGGAATGATGCCGGCGCTCTTGCCCTCGTCGAGGATCCTGTCCCAGATCGTGCCGGCGTCCTGGCCGCGGCAGAATATCTCGTAGCCGCGCTCGCCGGTATAGCCGGTGCGCGAGATCATGACGGGAAAGCCGAACAGCTGCGTCTGCATATGATGGAAATAGTTGAGGTCGCGAATGCCCGGCACATGCTTTGAGAGATAGTCGACCGCGGTCGGTCCCTGCAGCGACAGGTCGTGCAGATTGTCGTCGAAGCGCAGCGATACGTCGCGGCCGACGGAAGCGCGCTGCAATTCCTCATGGCCGGTGCCGGAGCCGTGCACCACCATCCAGGCGTTCGGCCCGGTGCGGTAGAGGATGCAGTCGTCGGTGAATTTTCCGGCCTCGTTCAGCATGCAGGCATAGGCCGACTTGCCGGGATAGATCTTCTCCACGTCGCGCGTCGTTGCCAGGTCGATGAGGTGTGAGGCGTGCGGCCCGGTGATGTGAACCTTCTTCAGGCCCGACACATCCATCAGCCCGGCCCTGGTGCGGATGGCGGTGTATTCCTCGTCGGCGTCCTTGTCGTAGGTCCAGGCGGTGCCCATGCCGCTCCAGTCTTCGAGCTTCGAGCCTAACGCGCGATGGCGATCCGCCAGGGTCGAAAATCTCCAGGATGCCGTCATCCGCAAATCCTCCGTTCGAAAATTCTATTGTGTTCCCGGCTCCCTGCGCGAGGCGGGAGCATTTGGTCGAATATTGATCGCAAACGTCCTGATGCCGCAATACCCGGAAGCAAATAATTTCATTGTCAGGCAAAATTCGCGGCTGGGGACAAACGGTTAACCCAACGTAAAATCGGCTTGACAATTGCTGGATTCGGCCCGAATTTATGAAAAAAATTTCACTCTGTTGAAAGAGGGCAGCGGGCGGCCAATTCGGGGTCGGGCGCTGGAAAAGGGGAAACCGATGTCAGACCTGCAGCAGCGCATCGAAGCGCTGTACCGTTCCGACCTGCGCGGATCCGCGCTCCTGATCATCTGCCTTTGGGCGACGATCCTCTTCGTGCTTGTCATGACATGGCCCTACATCCCGGACACCGGGATCAAGATCGTCGTCGCTATCGCTGCCGCCGCCGTGCTGATCTTCAATACGGCCGCCATCCTGGCGATGGTCAATCACTACAAGGAAGACAAGGACTTCATCTACGGTCTCGACATCAAGAACGCCGACGCGGCCCGCAACCGCAAGTCCTGAAAACAGAACGTCCTGAGGGGTAGAAGTCATGTCGCGCTACACGCCGCCGGAACAAGGCAAGGCCGGGCAGATTTTCGATATCGTGGTCGTCGTGGTCGCCATTTTCGTGGCGCTGTGGCTGCCATTGAAACTCGGCCTGGCGGGTGCGGCGAAATCCATCGACGCGCTCGATGCCAAAACCTGGGAAGCGTTGGGACAGAACCCGACCATGGCCTCGATCTGGGAAAAGCTCGGCTATACGCCGGAGACCGCGCACGACATCATCCAGAACCGCTTCCACTACATCATCGACTGGCCGACGCTGATCATCATGGCGGCGGTGCTGATCGGCTATTTCGTCTTCCTGTTCCGCGCCTCCGACCGCGAATATCGCGACGTCATCAACGAAAAGTTCGACGACAAGTAACGCCAGAGATTTTGGGGAAGCACGCTCATGTGGGTCGCACTCTCTTACGCATCGTGGGGCATCTCGGTCGTGCTTGCGCTGTGGATGCTCTACGACTGGTTCAAGATCGACACGACCTATTCCGAGGAGGTGCTGACTTCCTCGCGCGAAGGCGAGCTTGAAGCCGCTTCCGAAAAACACCGGATCTGAGTGGGGATTGAACAATGACGATCACGCTTGAACCGGCAATACACGGCGACAGGGTTTCACTGCTACGCGTGCTCGGCCCGGCCCATGTCTGGGCGCTTGGCGTCGGCATCGTGCTGGTCGGCGAATTCACCGGCTGGAATTTCTCGGCCGACAAGGGCGGCGCACTGGCGGCGCTGATCGTCTGCTGGGTGGTCGGGCTCTTGTACACTTCGGTCGCCATGATCGACTCCGAGGTGACATCGACGGTTGCCGCCGCCGGCGGCCAATACGCGCAGGCCAAGCACATTGTCGGGCCGCTGATGGCCTTCAACGTCGCGCTGTTCCTGGTCTTTGCCTACACCATGCTGGAGGTTTCGGACGCCATCCTGCTCGGCGACACCATCGTCGCCAAGGCCGGCGTCGAAGGGCTCACCCACAACTCCTTCATTGCCGCCACCATCGTCGTGCTGGCATGGCTGAACTATCGCGGCGTGCTGATGACGCTCAACGTCAACTTCGTCATCACGGCGATAGCCTATGTCTCGATCGTTATCCTGTTCTTCTCGGTCAGCCCCTGGACGCAGGGTGCTGTGCTGAAGCTCAACGAACTGGTCACCCCCGGCAATGCGCTGCCCTATGGCTGGATCGGCGTCATCGCGGCCTTCCAGTTCGGCATCTGGTACTATCTCGGCATCGAAGGCACCACGCAGGCCGCCGAGGAAGTGCGCTCGCCGGCGCGTTCGCTGCCTTACGGCACCATGGCCGGCATGATCACGCTTTTGATCGCCGCCGCCATGACCTGGTATGTCTGCGCCTCGCTGATGCCCTGGGAGTACCTCGGTATCACCTATTATCCCTTGTGGGACGCCGGCAAGCTGACCGGCAGCCCGCTGCTGGAAAACCTGTTGTTCGTCGCCACGCTGCTCGCGGCACTGGCGTCGGCCAATGGCTGTATCAACGATGCGGCCCGCGCGTGGTTCTCGCTTGGACGCGACCGCTATCTGCCGACATGGTTCTCGGCCGTGCACCCGAAATACCGCACGCCCTATCGCTCGATCCTGTTCCTGTTGCCGATCGCGCTCGCCTTCGCCTTCATCGCCGACCTCAACCAGGCGATCACCTTCTCAATCCTGTCGGGCGTGCTGCAATACACCTTCATGAGCATAAACATCATGATGTTCCGCAAAAAGTGGCCGCTGGGCACGATCCGCCGCGGCTATACGCACCCGTTCCACCCGATCCCGGCGATCGTGCTGTTTTGCCTCTGCGTGGTGACCTTCTTTGCGATCTTCCTCGGCTACGGCACGCAGCTGATCGCCATGGTCGCCTTCTACTTCCTGATCTCGCTGTGGTTCCACTTCTACCGTTACCGCTATGTGCGCCGCGGCGACCAGTTCACCATGCCGTGGCCGAAGCCGCAGGGCTATTGACAGGAGAGGGCCTGCCGGTCTGGGCGGGCATGGCGTGACGAGGTGTCTGACGTGACGACAGCATTGCTGGCCGGGGCGGTCGCCGTGGCTCTCGTCCTGCACCTCGCCTGGCATACGCGCGCCAGCCGCAAAAAGGCCAAGGCTGATCTTGCAGCCGAGGCAGCCAGCATCCGGACCGTCATCACAGATGCCGTTGATGTCTCCGATGGCACAGCCGGCGTTGTCACCTGGGCCGGCACATGGAACGGACAGCGCGTGCAGCTGCGCACCATCGTCGACACGCTGGCAACGCGAAAGCTGCCGGCGCGATGGTTGAGTGTCACGATCACAGAGCCGGTTGCGGTGCCGGCGACCTTCGACATGATGATGCGGCCGGGCTCGCCGACGACCTTCTCCAATTTCGATCATCTTCAGCATACGCTGCCGAAGGCTCCGGGATTTCCGGCTGAAGCCGTGCTGCGAACCGACCTCAGGGCGGCGCGCTTTCCGCAGAACCTGATCGCCAGCCATCTCGACATCTTTGCCGAAGGCCGCGCCAAGGAACTCTTGATCACCCCGAACGGCGTGCGCATCGTCTGGCTGCTGGCCGAGGCCGAGCGGGCGCGCTACGGCGTGTTCCGGCAGGCCGCATTCGGCGGCGCAAGGCTGGATCCAACGCTGGTCGAGAGACTGCTGACCTCGGCCTCAGTGCTGCGCGATGCCATCAACCGACAGGAAAGGCAGGTCGCATGAGCGCACCCGCACCGACAAACCCGTATCTGGTGCTCGGCGCTGCCATCGTCTTACCGGCCAGCGGCCACGTCATTCTGGGCGTGCCCGTGCGCGGCCTGCAGTTCCTGTTCTTCATGGTGATCCTCGCCTGGGTGACGGCCAAGATCGCGCCGGCCGATGCCAGCTTCGTCGGCCGCCACGCCGGCGGCTTCCTGATCTATGCGCTGTCGATCCTCGATGCCTACAGAATAGCCCGCATCCGCACCGCCACATGGATTCACAGCGCCCGCGACGGCGGCGATAGTTCACAAGGCCGCATCGAGCCGGATACGTAACTACAGGAATATTTTTTTCATACGATTGAATTCGCACGACGCATTCGATACATCATCGTCTAGTGGTAACGTCGGGAGGCTGACATGTGTGGAATCGTCGGACTTTTTCTGAAAGACAAGTCGCTTGAGCCGCAGCTCGGCTCGATGCTGTCGCAGATGCTGATATCGCTCAGCGATCGCGGCCCCGACAGCGCCGGCATTGCCATCTATGGCGCGCCTTCCAGGAATGAAGCCAAGATCACCATCCAGTCCGCGAAGCCCGAGCGCGATTTCCGCGGCCTCGACGCCGAACTCGCGAAGGCCATCGGCGCGCCGGTGAGCATAGCGGTGAAGTCCACCCATGCAGTGTTGAGAACCGCGCCCGACAAGGTCGATGCCGCGCGCGAAGCGCTGCAGTCAATCCGCCCCGACGTGCGCATCATGGGCGCCGGCGAAGCGGTGGAAATCTACAAGGAAGTCGGTCTGCCGGAAGCGGTCGTCGACCGCTTCGACGTCCGCTCGATGACCGGCACGCATGGCATCGGCCATACCCGCATGGCGACGGAATCGGCCGTCACCACTATGGGCGCGCATCCGTTCTCGACCGGCGCCGACCAGTGCCTGGTGCACAATGGCTCGCTGTCCAACCACAACAATGTGCGGCGTGAGCTGGTGCGGGAGGGCATGAAATTCGAGACCGAGAACGACACCGAGGTCGCCGCCGCCTATCTCTCCTCGCAGATGGCGCATGGCAAGAACCTCGGCGAGGCGCTGGAAGGCACGCTGTCCGACCTCGACGGCTTCTTCACCTTCGTCGTCGGCACCAAGAACGGTTTCGGCGTGGTGCGCGATCCGATCGCCTGCAAGCCCGCCGTCATGGCCGAGACCGACCAGTATGTCGCCTTTGGCTCGGAATATCGGGCGCTGACCAAGCTGCCCGGCATAGACAATGCGAGGGTCTGGGAGCCGGAACCCGCAACCGTCTATTTCTGGGAGCATTGAGCCCATGCCGGCAACCAAACTTTCGAAGGCGGCGCAAGACCAGGCGTCCCGGGTCTTCGATCTTGATGTGTCGTCGCTGCGCGAGCTCAACCAGGCGCTTCACAATCTGACGCCCGGCTCCAACGAAACGGCGTGGGAAGTGCTGCACCCGAAGGGCAGCCATTCGGTTGCGGTCGGCGTCGACCAGCCTGTCAGCATCGATGTGCGCGGCAGCGTCGGCTACTACTGCGCCGGGATGAATGACGGCGCTGCCATCACCGTGCACGGCTCGGCCGGACCTGGCGTCGGCGAAAACATGATGTCGGGCTCGATCGTCATCAAGGGCGACGCCAGCCAGTATGCCGGCGCCACCGGCAAGGGCGGGCTGCTCGTCATCGAGGGCAACGCCTCGTCGCGCTGCGGCATCTCGATGAAGGGCATCGACATCGTCGTGCACGGCAATATCGGCCACATGTCGGCCTTCATGGCGCAGTCCGGCAATCTGGTGGTGCTGGGCGATGCCGGCGACGCACTTGGCGATTCCATCTACGAAGCGAGGCTGTTCGTGCGCGGCAAGGTCGAAAGCCTGGGCGCCGACTGCATCGCCAAGGAGATGCGGCCCGAGCATATCGAACTGCTGCAGGGACTGCTCGACCGCGCCGGCGTCACCGGCGTCAAGCCGTCGGAATTCAAGCGCTACGGCTCGGCGCGCACGCTCTACAATTTCAATATCGACAACGCCGACGCGTATTGAGGCAGCATGACCTACAAGAACCCGCCGACGACGCCGCGCAAATCCGCGACCTTCGACGACTACACGCTTTCCGAAATCCGCCGCGCCGCGGCGACCGGCATCTATGACATCAGGGGCGCCGGGGCCAAGCGCAAGCTGCCGCATTTCGACGACCTTTTGTTCCTCGGCGCCTCGATCTCGCGCTATCCGCTGGAAGGCTATCGCGAGCGGTGCGACACGTCGGTCGTGCTGGGCTCGCGCTATGCCAAGAAGCCGATCGAGCTGAAAATCCCGATCACCGTTGCCGGCATGAGCTTCGGGTCGCTGTCCGGCCCGGCCAAGGAAGCGCTCGGCCGTGGCGCTACGCTCTCAGGCACGTCGACCACCACGGGCGACGGCGGCATGACCGAGGAAGAGCGCGGCCATTCCAAGCAACTGGTCTACCAGTACCTGCCGTCACGCTACGGCATGAACCCCAGGGATTTGCGCCGTGCCGACGCCATCGAAGTCGTTGTCGGCCAGGGCGCCAAGCCCGGCGGCGGCGGCATGCTGTTGGGACAAAAGATTTCCGACCGCGTCGCCGAAATGCGCACGCTGCCGAAGGGCATCGACCAGCGCTCGGCCTCACGCCATCCCGACTGGACCGGGCCGGACGATCTCGAGATCAAGATCCTCGAGCTGCGCGAGATCACCGACTGGGAAAAGCCGATCTACGTCAAGGTCGGCGGCGCCCGCCCCTATTACGACACAGCACTTGCGGTGAAGGCCGGCGCCGATGTCGTCGTCGTCGACGGCATGCAGGGCGGCACGGCGGCCACCCAGGAAGTATTCATCGAAAATGTCGGCCAGCCGACGCTTGCCTGCATCAGGCCGGCGGTGCAGGCGCTGCAGGATCTCGGCATGCACCGCAAGGTGCAGCTGATCGTGTCGGGCGGCATCCGCAATGGCGCCGACGTCGCCAAGGCGCTGGCGCTCGGCGTCGACGCGGTGTCGATCGGCACGGCAGCGCTCGTCGCGCTCGGCGACAACGACCCGCGCTGGGAGGCCGAATACAATGCGCTCGGCACCACCGCCGGCGCCTATGACGACTGGCACGAGGGTCGCGACCCCGCGGGCATCACCACGCAGGACCCCGAACTGATGAAGCGGGTCGATCCGATCGCCGCCGGACGGCGGCTGGCGAACTACCTCAAGGTGATAACGCTGGAGGCGCAGACCATTGCGCGTGCCTGCGGCAAGAACAGCCTGCACAATCTCGAGCCCGAGGATCTCGTAGCCCTCACCATCGAAGCCGCCGCCATGGCTGGCGTGCCGCTGGCCGGCACCAA
The DNA here is from genome assembly GCF_040324515.1 of Mesorhizobium sp. C264A. Lineage (NCBI taxonomy): Bacteria > Pseudomonadati > Pseudomonadota > Alphaproteobacteria > Hyphomicrobiales > Phyllobacteriaceae > Mesorhizobium > Mesorhizobium sp. C264A. Next base: position 3,453,940 of record NZ_JAMYVY010000001.1, read on the forward strand.
CTGGATACCGGGGAAAAACGGCTTCTAAAAAACACATCAAAATAAGCGAGGAACTATAATGGGGAACGATCTCGCCGCATTCGCCAAAGAGAACGGCGTCAAATATTTCATGATTTCCTACACCGACCTGTTCGGCGGCCAGCGCGCCAAGCTGGTGCCGGCGCAGGCGATCGCCGACATGCAGAAGGACGGCGCCGGCTTCGCCGGTTTCGCCACCTGGCTCGACCTCACGCCGGCGCATCCTGATATGCTGGCGGTGCCGGATCCGGATTCGGTGATCCAGCTGCCGTGGAAGCCCGATGTCGCCTGGGTCGCCGCCAACTGCATCATGGACGACAAGGAAGTCGAGCAGGCGCCGCGCAACACGCTGCGCCGGCTGATCGCGGAAGCCGCCACTGACGGCATGCATGTCAAGACTGGCGTCGAGGCAGAGTTCTTCCTGATCTCGCCGGACGGCAGCGTCATCTCCGACAAATACGACACGGCTTCAAAACCCTGCTACGACCAGCAAGCGGTGATGCGCCGCTACGATGTCATCGCCGAGATTTGCGACCACATGTTGGCGCTGGGCTGGAGCCCCTACCAGAACGACCATGAGGACGCCAACGGCCAGTTCGAGATGAACTGGGCTTTCGACGATGTGCTCGCCACCGCCGACAAGCACTCCTTCTTCAAGTTCATGGTCAAGTCGGTGGCCGAGAAACACGGCCTGCGCGCGACCTTCATGCCAAAGCCTTTCCAGGGCCTGACCGGCAATGGCTGCCACGCCCATATTTCGGTCTGGGACAAGGCCGGCAAGGTCAACGTCTTTGCCGATAACGCGATGGAACTCGGCCTGTCGGCCAAGGGCAAGAATTTCCTCGGCGGCATCATGAAACATGCCTCGGCGCTGGCCGCCATCACCAACCCGACGGTGAACTCCTACAAACGCATCAACGCGCCGCGCACCATTTCGGGCGCCACCTGGGCGCCGAACACGGTGACCTGGACCGGAAACAACCGCACTCACATGGTGCGCGTGCCCGGCCCCGGCCGCTTCGAGCTGCGGTTGCCGGACGGCGCCGCAAACCCTTATCTGCTGCAGGCCGTCATCATTGCCGCCGGTCTCGACGGCATCCGCTCCAAGGCCGATCCCGGCAAGCGCTACGACATCGACATGTACCAGAACGGTCACACTGTGAAGGGCGCGCCGAAGCTGCCGCTCAACCTGCTCGACGCGCTTCGCGAATACGACAAGGACAAATCGCTCAAGGCGGCGCTGGGTGAGGAATTCTCGTCGGCTTATCTAAAGCTGAAGCAACAGGAATGGAATTCCTATGCTTCGCACTTCACGCAATGGGAGCGCGACCACACGCTGGACATATAATCGTCCTAGCGGTGCGAGCGACCTCGGAATGACCTGATGAAATATTCGATCTTCTCGCTCGCCCGTGCTGCCCTTTCCGGCCACAAGAACTGGCAGCGCACCTGGCGCGATGCGGCGCCCAAGGACCACTACGATGTTGTGATCATCGGCGGCGGCGGCCATGGGCTCGCCACCGCCTGGTTCCTCGCCAGCGAGTTCGGCATCAGAAACGTCGCCGTGCTGGAAAAGGGCTGGATCGGCTCCGGCAATGCCGGCCGCAACACCACCATCATCCGTTCCAATTACGGCCTGCCCGGCAATACCGGCTTCTACGAGCTTTCGATGAAGCTTTGGGAGCGGATGGAGCAGGACCTCAACTATAACGCCATGGTCAGCCAGCGCGGCGTCCTCAACCTCTATCATTCCGATGCGCAGCGCGACGCTTATGCGCGGCGCGGCAACACCATGCGCATCAATGGCATCGATGCCGAACTGCTCGACCAGGCGGCGCTGAAGAAGATGCTGCCGTTCCTGAATTTCGACCATGCGCGCTTTCCCGTGCAGGGCGGCCTCCTGCAGCGCCGCGGCGGCACCGCGCGGCATGACGCGGTGGTCTGGGGCTATGCCCATGCGGCGAGCGAACTCGGCGTCGACATCATCCAGAACTGCGAGGTCACCGGCTTTGTCCGGGACGGCAACGGCAAGGTGACTGGCGTCGAGACGTCGCGCGGCAAGATCGGCGCCGGCAAGGTCGGCATGGCAGTCGCCGGGTCATCGTCGCGTGTCGCAGCGATGGCGGGCATGCGCCTGCCGATCGAAAGCCATGTGCTGCAAGCTTTCGTCTCGGAGGCGATCAAGCCGCTCATCCCCGGCGTCATGACCTTCGGCGCCGGGCATTTCTATGTCAGCCAGTCGGACAAGGGCGGGCTGGTCTTCGGCGGCGACATCGATGGCTACAATTCCTACGCCCAGCGCGGCAATTTGCCTGTCATGGAAGATGTCTGCGAAGGCGGCATGGCGCTGATCCCGATGATCGGCCGCGTGCGGCTTCTGCGCCAGTGGGGCGGTATCATGGACATGTCGATGGATGGCTCGCCGATCATCGACAAGACACCGGTCGACGGGCTCTACCTCAACGCCGGCTGGTGTTATGGCGGCTTCAAGGCGACGCCCGGTTCCGGCTTCGTCTTTGCCCATCTTCTGGCGCGTGACGAAACGCACAAGGAGGCGGCGCTGTTTCGGCTCGACCGCTTCCAGCGCGGCGCCATGATCGACGAAAAGGGCCAAGGCGCCCAACCGAACCTGCATTGAGGCGGCCGGAACAAGATGCGTATCACCTGTCCTTTCTGCGGCGAACGCGAACTCGGCGAGTTCAGCTATCTCGGCGATGCCAAGCCTGTACGGCCGGCGGCGGATGCCGGCGAAGATGCCGTCTACGACTATGTCTATCTGCGCGACAACATCGCCGGCGTGATGGCAGAGAACTGGTATCACGGCGGTGGCTGCCGGGCCTGGCTGAAGGTCACCCGCAACACGCTGACGCACGAGATCTCGGCGGTGGAACCGGCGGCGGGGGCTGGTGCGAGCCAGGTGGAGACATGAGCTATTCTGTCGAGACCACAGCCGTCGCGAAAAGCGCCAGCCCCCTACCTCCCCCTTGTGGGGAGGTCGGACCGCAGGTCCGGGTGGGGGTCGGTGCCGCACCCCCACCCCGCTGCTGCGCAGCGACCCCCCCCACAAGGGGGAGGGTGAAGAGCGCGACGGTCCCGCCTGGCATTGGATCGATGAGAGGCCGGCCATCGTGAGTTCCAGCCAATCCCATCGTCTCACATCCGGCGGTCTCATCGACCGCTCGGCGCCGCTCAACTTCCGCTTCGATGGCAAGAGCCTCTCCGGCTTCCAGGGCGACACGCTGGCGTCGGCGCTGGTCGCCAATGGCGTCAAGCTGGTCGGCCGCTCGTTCAAATACCATCGTCCGCGCGGCATTCTGACTGCGGGCTCGGAAGAACCCAACGCGCTGGTCGAACTGCGCACCGGCGCACGGCGCGAGGCCAACACCAAGGCCACGACGGCCGAACTCTATGAAGGCCTCGAAGCGGCCAGCCAGAACCGCTGGCCGTCGCTGCGCCACGATGTGATGTCGGTGAACCAGCTGTTCGCACCGATCTTCGTCGCCGGCTTCTACTACAAAACCTTCATGTGGCCGGCAAAATTCTGGGAAATGGTCTACGAGCCGGCGATCCGACGCGCCGCGGGTCTGGGTCGCGCGGCGGTCACCCCCGATCCGGATCACTACGACAAGGCCTGGGCGCATTGCGATGTGGTGATCGCCGGCTCTGGTCCGGCCGGTCTCGCCGCCGCACTCGCTGCAGGCCGCAGCGGTGCGCGCGTCATCCTGTGCGAAGAAGATTTTGCGCCCGGCGGCCGTCTGTTGTCGGATGGCGGCACGATCGACGGTCTGCCGGCCGCGGAGTGGCTGTCGCGCACACTGGCCGAGCTCAGCTCGATGCCGGATGTCCGCATCATGACCCGCACGACCCTGTTCGGCGTCTATGACGGCGGTACCTATGGCGCGATCGAGCGGGTCAACGATCATCTGCCGGTGCCGCCCGAGCATCAGGTGCGCCAGCGCCTGTGGCGCATCGTGGCCAAGCGCTGCGTCGTCGCCGCCGGCGCGATTGAGCGTCCCATCGTCTTTGCCGGCAATGACACGCCCGGCGTGATGATGGCGTCCGCCATCCGCACCTACGTCACACGTTATGCGGCGACGCCGGCAAAGCGGATCGCGCTGTTCACCAACAATGAGGATGGCTGGCGCACGGTCGAGACGGCACTCGGCGCCGGGCTGCAGATCGCGGCGGTGATCGACGCGCGGCCTGACGTCTCGCCTGCCCATCGTTCTCTCGCTTCCATGAACGGCTTCACCGTGCTGCATGGTTCGGTCAGCGGCGTCGACGGCGGCAAGGACGGCGTAAGAAAAATAGCGGTGTCGCTGACCGGCGGCGCGCGCGCCGAGGTCGAGGCCGACGGGCTTGCCGTTTCCGGCGGCTGGAATCCGGCGGTCGGGCTCACCTCTTACCATCGCGGCCGGCCGAAATGGCGAGACGACATCGCCGCCTTCGTGCCGGACGGCGCGCCGCCCGGTATGGTCGCCGCAGGTGCGGCTAACGGCGACTTCGGGCTAGGCGCCTGCCTGCGCGCAGGTTTCGAGGCCGGCGCCGCAGCGGCGCGGGACGCGGGACGCAATGGCAATCCGGGCTCTGCAGCTGTTGCCGGCGACGAGTCCTTCTCACTGACCCCGCTCTGGCACGTCGCCGGCAAAGGCAAGGCCTTTGTAGACCAGCAGCATGACGTCACCGCGTCCGACATCGAGCTGGCGCAGCGCGAGGGTTTTGAATCGGTCGAGCATCTGAAGCGCTACACCACGCTCGGCATGGCGACCGACCAGGGCAAGACGTCCAATGTCGCCGGCCTCGCCATCATGGCGGCGGTGTCGGGCAAATCCATTCCCGAGACCGGCACGACCATCTATCGCCCGCCGTACGTGCCGGTCGCCATCGGCGCCTTTGCCGGCCACCATCGCGACGAAAATTTCCATGCGACGCGGCTGACGCCGTCGCATCACTGGGCGGCCGAACAAGGCGCGATCTTTGTCGACACCGGCCTGTGGAAGCGCGCGCAATGGTATCCGCGCGCGGGCGAGAAGGACTGGCTGGAATCGGTCACCCGCGAGGTCAAGGCGGTGCGCTCGGGCGTCGGCTTCTGCGATGTCTCGACGCTGGGCAAGATCGATGTGCACGGCCCCGATGCCGGCGCCTTCCTCGACCGCGTCTACATCAACACCTTCTCAAACCTTGCCGTGGGAAAAGCCCGCTACGGGCTGATGCTGCGCGAGGACGGCCTCGTCTATGATGACGGCACGACCTCGCGGCTGGCCGAGGACCATTATTTCCTCACCACGACCACGGCGAAGGCCGGGCTGGTGATGCAGCATCTCGAATTCTGCCGGCAGGTGCTATTCCCCGAACTCGACGTGCAACTGACCTCGGTCTCCGACCAGTGGGCGCAGTTCTCGATTGCCGGGCCAAGGACGCGAGACCTGTTGAAGGAAATCGTCGACCCTGCCGAGGACCTTTCGAACGAAGGTTTTCCCTTCATGGGCGTGCGCGAAGTCGCTTTGCGCGGCGGCATCAAGGCGCGGCTGTTCCGCATCTCCTTCTCCGGCGAGATGGCGTTCGAGATTTCGGTGCCGGCGCGTTACGGTGAAGCGACGGCACGCAATTTGATGCTGGCGGGAAAACCGTTCGGCGTGACGCCGTATGGCACAGAAGCCCTCGGCGTCATGCGCGTTGAAAAGGGCCATGTCGCCGGACCGGAACTGAGCGGCATGACGACCGCCGCCGATCTCGGCCTCGGCAAGATGATGTCGACCAAGAAGGATTTCATCGGTCGCGTCATGGCCGGCCGCGAGGCGCTGGTGGCGCCGGACCGGCAGGTCGTGGTCGGCATCAAGCCGATCGACAAGGCGCGCCGCCTGCGCTCCGGCGCGCACATCATCCCGAAGGGCCAGACGCCCGGGCCTGATAACGACCAAGGCTACGTCACCTCGGTCTGCTTCTCGCCGACGCTCGACCAGTGGGTCGGTCTCGGCCTTGTCGAGCGCGGCCGCGAACGCATCGGCGAGATCGTCCACGCGCATGATCCGCTGCGCGGTGAAGACTATGATGTCGAGCTCTGCAATCCCGTCTTCTACGATCCCGATGGAGGGCGCCAGCGTGGCTGATTTTTCCTGGGATGTTCGTAGCCCGCTCGAGCGGGCACTTGTTGTCGGGCCTTACGGCGCGAACGGCAATGTCGGCGTGTTGCTGACCGAAATCCGCAATTTCGACCTGATCCAGGTGATGGCGCGGCGCGGCAAGGCGGGAGATTTGGCCAACGCTGCGAAGGCAAGCTTCGGTGTTGCGGCTCCTGAGACACCCAAGGCGGTGCAGACTTCGGATGCGACGCTGATCTGGTCGGGACCGGACCAGTTCTTCGTGCTGTTGAAGGGCGGCAAGCATGGGACTGAAGCACTCGCCCAGACGTTCGCGTCTTCCGCTTCGCTATCGGACCAGTCGCATGCGCGAGTGCTGATCAGTATCTCCGGTACCAAGGCGCGGGCGATGCTGGGCAAGCTGTCGTCGATCGATCTGCATCCCGATGCATTTCTGGTTGGGGCGGCTGCCGCGACCTCGATGGATCACACCAGCGTCACGCTCTGGCGCGGGAATGACCGGCCGGATGGGCAGGCGGTGTTCAACGTGCTGATGTTTGCGACATTTGCTGAAAGTCTGTGGCACACGATGCTGGATTCGGCGGCGGAGTATGGTGTCGAGATCGGGCATTCCGAGGATTTGGCGTAGCGCTTGTGCGCTTCTTCCTTCTCCCCTTGTGGGAGAAGGAAGATCGGCGCGTTAGTGCCGAGACGGATGAGGGGTGTTCCAGGGTACGCCAACGTCTCACCGCTGGAACACCCCTCATCCGTCGCCTGCGGCGACACCTTCTCCCACAGAGGGAGAAGGGGGAGCCAGCCTTGCCAAACGCAACTGCGCTGCTATTCTTGCAGCTAAAGTAATTTTACACACAGGCAAACTTGTTTCTCGTACCGCAAGGCTGAGATGAGCCAGTCGCCCTACCCTTCAGTGACAGCCGGGCCGCCCCGGCCAAGCCTCATCCTGCGGCCCGGCCAGATCGCGCTGCCGCCGGGCATGGAGCGGTATGCGGCCCCCGGTAACGGCGCGGTGCTGATCGATATCGAGGCCGGCGATACATTTGCCATCCGCAATGTCGAGGGCGGCCAGGCCTGCGAGCTTTTGGCCTGGGACAAGTCAGGCGCCACCGACCCCGCCATCTTCGGCGAAAAGTCCAATAGCAATGCCGCCGGGATCAAGGCGCTATTGGCCGAGGGCGACGATAGCCTCGCTTCCGTGCGCCGCGGACTCGAGCGCCGCCAGGTGCAGCTTGACCAGGCCAAGGCGGTGCGCGTCTTCGGCGGCGCCACGCCGGCAGGCACCGAGCAGGCCTTCACCGTCGCGCGCGATGGCGGCTTGCTGATTGCAGCGCCTAGCGGGCCGATGCTGGTCGACGGCCACGACACGGCAACGCCGCTCACCGTCATGGTGCGCCGCGCCACCGTGCGCCTGAAGACAAAGTCGCAGCTGGCCGATCCGCTTGCCGATCCGGTGCTCGATCTGCGCGTCCATTCGGCGACAGCCGAACCCTATTTCGTCAAGGCGGGCGACTACCTGCAGATCATCGATGTCGACGGCCGCCAGTGCACCGATTTCCAGTGCTTCTCGGCGCGCAAGCTGGACAAGGGGCTGGACCATCCGCTCGACGTAACGACCACGCGCACGCTGATGGGGTCGAGCTACCCGATGCCCGGCCTTCACTCGAAATATTACGACCAGGACATGGAGCCGTTGGTCGAGGTTATCCAGGACACATGCGGCCGGCATGACGCGTTCGCGCTGGCGTGTGCCGCCAAATATTACGACGACATCGGCTATCCCGGCCACACCAACTGCTCGGAGAATTTCAACCGCGCGCTGGCCGACAAGGGTGTCACCCCACGTGCCGGCTGGATGGCGATCAACTTCTTCTTCAACACGGCGATCGACGCCCATGGCGTCATGGTGTCGGATGAGCCGTGGTCGCGCGCCGGCGACTATGTCCTGCTCAGGGCGCTCACCGACATCGTCTGCGTCTCCTCCGCCTGTCCCGACGACACGACACCGGCCAATGGCTGGAACCCGACCGACATCCATGTGCGAACCTATTCCGGCCAACACAAATTCTCGCGAGCGATCGCCAGACGCATGACGCCCGATTCGGAACCGAAAATGACCCGCGAGACCGCCTTCCATTCAAGCTTCGCCAAGCACACCCGCAACTTCGTGGAATACCGGGGTTATTGGCTGGCCAATTCCTTCGCCAAGGAAGGCGCCATCGCCGAATACTGGGCCTGCCGGCAGGATGCCGTGATCATGGACCTGTCGCCGTTGCGCAAGTTCGAGGTCACCGGCCCGGATTCCGAGGCGCTGCTGCAATACACGCTGACCCGCGACGTCAAGAAGCTCGGCGTCGGCCAGGTCGTCTATTCCGCCATGTGCTACGAGCATGGCGGCATGATCGACGACGGCACGCTGCTGCGGCTCGGCAAGGACAATTTCCGTTGGGTCGGCGGCGACGACCTGTCCGGCGAATGGCTGCGCGACACCGCGAAAAAGCTTGGCCTCAACGTGCTGGTGCGTTCCTCCACCGATCAGATGCACAATGTCGCTGTCCAAGGGCCGAAGAGCCGTGACATTTTGCGAGAGGTGGTCTGGACCTCGCCGCTGCAACCGTCGATCGACGAACTCGAATGGTTCCGCTTCGCTGTCGCGCGCATCGGCGGCGGCAATGGCATTCCGGTCGTGGTGTCGCGCACCGGTTATACCGGCGAGCTCGGCTACGAAATCTGGTGCCACCCACGCGACGCCGAAAAAGTGTTCGATGCCATCTGGGAGGCCGGCCAGCCGCACGGGCTGAAGCCGATGGGCCTGCAGGCACTCGACATGGTGCGCATCGAAGCCGGGCTGATCTTCGCCGGTTACGAATTCTCCGACCAGACCGACCCGTTCGAGGCGGGCATTGGCTTCACCGTACCGTTGAAGGCCAAGACCGACGATTTCATCGGCCGCGAGGCTCTGATAAGGCGCAAGGAACATCCGCAGCACAAGCTCGTTGGCCTCGACATCGACAGCAATGTCGCCGTCGGCCATGGGGATTGCGTCCATATCGGCCGCGCCCAGATCGGTGTCGTCACCTCGGGCATGCGCTCGCCGGTGCTGAACAAAAACATCGCTCTGGCGAGGCTTGACGTCACCCACGCGGCAATCGGCACAGAGGTGGAGATCGGCAAGCTCGACGGTCATGCCAAGCGGCTGCCGGCGCGCGTCGTGGCCTTCGCCCACTACGATCCGCAAAAGACCAGGCCGCGATCCTGAGGGTTGCACCCCCGGCCCTTCGCAGGCTCAGGGCGTTCGAAGCTCGAAAGCAATTGGCTTTCCGTCCGCTACCGCGGACCGCTTCTCACCCCACAAGGGGAGAAGGACAAAGCGAGCGTTTCGCAACCGTGATGTGCACGACGCCACAAATCACTTGACGTGAAAGCGCGCCGGATCAATCTTCACTGTTAAGAAAAAAATACGACTGAGTGGAAACACTGGAGTCGTGCGGTCATGTACCGGGGAACAAGCTTCGCGAAGCCGAGGCATCACCGGCCGGGAACACAAAATGGGGAATTCAGACAGATGAGCACGATTACCACTGCCCTGGAGCAGCCCGCTGAAGGCAAGCTGCTCCGCAACATCGACTGGCGCGGCGCCTTCTGGGTGGCGAGCGGCGTTCCTGCCCTTGTCCTGTTTTCGATCGGCGGCATTGCCGGAACGACGGGAACGCTGGCCTTCGGGATCTGGATCGCTTCCATGATCATGGGCTTCCTGCAATCCTTCACCTATGCCGAGATCGCCGGCCTGTTCCCGAACAAGTCGGGCGGCGCCTCGATCTACGGCGCCACCGCCTGGCTGCGTTATTCCAAGTTCATCGCGCCGCTGTCGGTGTGGTGCAACTGGTTCGCCTGGTCGCCGGTGCTGTCGCTGGGCTGCTCGATCGCCGCCGCCTATATTCTCAACGCGCTGGCGCCGGTGCCGCTGTTCACCGAGGCGTCGCCGGACGTCGTCGCCTATATCGCGGCGCATGCCGGAACGGTGCCTGCCGACGCCATCGCCGCGGTGACCGCGGCGGCCACGCCGGCGATCCGCAACTGGACGCTGTTCAGCCACACGCTAGGTCCTGTCTCCTTCACCCTCAATGCCACTTTCTTCATCGGCGCGGTGCTGATGCTGATCATCTTCTCGATCCAGCATCGCGGCATTCTCGGCACCGCCAATGTGCAGAAGTATATCGGCCTCCTGGTCATCATCCCGATGCTGATCGTCGGTGTCGTGCCGATCGTCACCGGCCAGATCAACTGGGCGAACTTTTCGCCGCTGGTGCCGCTGGCGGCGGCTTACGCGCCGGAGCCCGGCTCGTGGAACATTGCCGGCTGGACGCTGGTGCTGGGCGGCATGTTCATCGCCGCATGGTCGACCTATGGTTTCGAGACCGCCGTCTGCTACACATCGGAGTTCAAGAACCCGGGCACCGACACGTTCAAGGCGATTTTCTATTCCGGCCTGCTCTGCATGCTTCTGTTCATCCTGGTGCCCTTCACCTTCCAGGGCGTGCTGGGCCTCAACGGCATGCTGGCGACGCCGATCGTCGACGGCTCGGGTGTCGCCGATGCACTGGCCGGCATGGTCGGGGGTGGCGCATTGATCCACAGCCTCTTGGTGATGCTGATGATCCTGGCGCTGGTGCTGTGCATCATGACGGCAATGGCCGGCTCGTCGCGCACGCTCTACCAGGGCTCGGTCGATGGCTGGCTGCCGCGCTATCTCAGCCACGTCAACGAGCATGGCGCGCCGACGCGCGCCATGTGGACCGATCTCGTCTTCAACCTGATCGTGCTGGCCATCGCCTCGGCCGACGCGACGAGCTTCTTCTTCATCCTCGCCGTGTCGAACTGCGGCTACATCATCTTCAACTTCCTCAACCTCAATGCCGGCTGGATCCACCGCATCGACAACGGCCACATCAACCGGCCTTGGAAGGCGCCGAGCTGGCTGCTCGGCCTCGGCGCCATCTTCGCCTATGTAAACGCCATCTTCATGGGCGCCGGCGCCAAGGTGTGGAACCCGATGGCGCTCTGGGCCGGCCTGATCACAGCCGCCTTGATCATCCCGGTGTTCTGCTACCGGCACTACGTCCAAGACAAGGGCAAGTTCCCCGACCACATGCTGGCCGACCTCGGCATGGCGGGCGCAGACCTCTCGGTCAAAAAGGCAGGCATGCTGCCCTACCTGACGCTGGTCGCCGGCGTGGTGGTGATGCTGCTCGCCAACTGGTACTTCGTCATCTGAAAGTGATGGCTTGAAAAGAATGGGCGCGCTTCGGCGCGCCTGTTTCTTTTTATGGCAGGACGTCAGCCGGCCTTGCGAATGGCCCCTTCGGAGCCTTCGAAGAACCGGTTCGGCGGCCGCTTCAGGCCGAGATTCTCGCGCAAGGTGGTGCCCTCATACTCGCGCCGGAAGAGCTTTCGCCGCTGCAGCTCGGGCACCACCTTCTCGGCGAAGTCGTCGAGCCCGGCTGGCAGATAGGGGAACATGACGTTGAAGCCGTCTGACCCTTCGGCAAACAGCCATTCCTCCATCGAATCGGCGATGGTTTTCGGCGTGCCGACGAAAGCAAGGCCGGAATAGCCGCCGAGCCGCTGCGCCAGCTGGCGGACGGTCAAAGTCTCTCGGCGCGCCAGCTCGATGACGCGCTCACGGCCGCTCTTGGAGGCATTGGTCTCGGGGATTTCGGGCAAGGGCGCGTCGGGATCGAAGCCGGATGCGTCGTGCCCCAGCGCGATCGACAGCGAGGCAATGCCGCTCTCGTAATAGACCAGGCTGTCGAGCTTGGCGCGTTTGGCCTGTGCTTCCTCGACGCTGTCGCCGACGATGACGAAGGCGCCGGGCAGGATCTTGATGTCGTCGCGCGAACGGCCGAGCTTCTCGGCCCGGCTTTTGACATCGGCAAAGAAGCGCTGCCCGGACGCCAGATCGGAATGGGCGGCGAAGATCACCTCCGCCGTTTCGGCTGCCAGCTGCCGCCCGGCCTCAGATGCGCCGGCCTGGACGATGACCGGCCAGCCCTGCACCGGCCGCGCAATGTTGAGCGGGCCGCGCACCGAGAGATGCTCGCCCTTATGGTCGAGCACATGCAGCTTCGCGGGATCGAAATAGAGCCCGCTCTCGGCGTCGCGGATGAAGGCGTCGTCGGCAAAGCTGTCCCAGAGGCCGGTCACCACATCGTAGAATTCCCGCGCATTGTGATAGCGCTCGTCGTGCTCGACATGCTCATCGAGGCCGAAGTTCAGCGCGGCGTCGGGATTGGATGTGGTGACGATGTTCCAGCCGGCGCGGCCGCCGCTGATATGGTCGAGCGAGGCGAAGCGACGGGCAATGTGATAGGGCGCGTCGAAGGTCGTCGATGCGGTGGCGATAAGGCCGATATGATCAGTGACGGCGGCGAGCGCCGACAGCAGCGTGAACGGCTCGAACGAGGTCACCGTGTGGCTGCGCCGTAGCGCCTCGATCGGCATGTTGAGAACGGCCAGATGGTCGGCCATGAAGAAGGCGTCGAACTTCGCCCCCTCAAGCGTCTGCGCGAAGCGCTTCAGATGGGCGAAGTTGAAGTTGGCATCGGGATATGAGCCGGGATAGCGCCAGGCCCCGGTGTGAAGACTGACCGGACGCATGAAGGCGCCGAGCCGCAATTGCTTATTGTCTACCATGGGATGATCACCTGATGCGAATGAGCGTTGCCGCTCCGATATGTAAGCAGGATCGGACGGCTTTGTTGTCCTGGAAAGGAATTCTGTTTTGCAAAACCGGCGCCGCGAAGCATTTTCATACAGGTGGCCGTTCAACCTATTTTGATGAACCCGCATGGTGTTGAGATACTTGCCTGGGTGCTCGGTGCCACCGGCAAGGAGAAAGCCAGAACGCCGCACGTCAAGCGTACGGCGTTCCAGCATTTTCCAAGGAAGATCCTGTGCGCCGGCAGCGCCTACTCGGCGGCCAGCGCCAGTGGCGGCCTATCATTGTCCTGCACCGCCTCATCAGCCGGCTTCCTGCCTTTCTTCGGCTCGCGGCCGAAGAACAGCGCGTAGCCTGCCGGCAGCACCAGGATGGTGAGTACGGTGGCGACGAGGATGCCGCCCATCATGGCGTAGGCGAGCGGTCCCCAGAACATCGCACGCGAGATTGGGATCAGCGCCAGCACCGCCGTCATCGCCGTCAGCACGATTGGCCGGAAACGGCGCACGGCCGAGCCGATGATGGCCTCCGATCGGTCCATCCCCCTGGCGATGTCCTGATCGATCTGGTCGACCAGGATAATCGAGTTGCGCATGATGATGCCGAGCAGCGCGATGACACCGAGGATGGCGACGAAGCCGAACGGCGCGCCACTGATCAACAGAGCCGCCGCCGCACCGATGATGCCGAGCGGACCGGTGGCCAGCACGAGCATCGCCTTGCCGAAATGCTGCAGCTGGATCATCAGGAGCACGACGATGACGGCCAGCATGATCGGCGCCTTGGCGGCAATCGAGGCCTGGCTTTCGGCGGAATCTTCCGCACCGCCCTGGATCTCGATCTTGTAGCCGGGCGCCAGGCCGGCGCGCATGCCCTGCATGTCATTGTAGAGCTTGGTGACGACGTCGTTCGACTGCACGCCATCCGGCAGCGTGGCGCGCACCGAGATGGTCGGCAGGCGGTCGCGCCGCCATTCGACGCCCTGCTCGAGCACCGGCACCACCTTGGCCACCTGCGACAGCGGCACGAAGCCGCCGAAATCGGTCGGGATATAGACCGAGTCGACCGAGGACAGCAGGCTGCGGCTGGCGTCCGGTTCGCGGGCGACGATGGAAACCGTCTCCTCGCCATCACGGAAGTCATCGAGCGGCGCGCCGGACATCGCTGCCTGCAGCATCTGGCGGATGCGCTGCGAGGTGACGCCAAGCGCACGGGCGCGGTCCTGGTCGATGACCAGCTTCATCGCCGGTACCGGCTCCAGCCAGTCATCATGGACGGCGCCGAGCAGCGGATTTTCGGCGAATTTCGCCTTCACCTGGTCGGCGATGCGGCGCACCTCCAGGCGGTCCGGACCCATGATGCGCATCTGCACCGGCCAGCCGGTCGGCGGGCCGAGGAACAGACGGTCGACCTTGGAACGGATCGAGGGGAAATCCTGCGCCAGGACTGAGCGCAGCTTGAGGATCAGCCGCTCGCGCGCCGGTTCGTCATTGGCCATCACCAGAAGCTGCGCATAGTTCGGATTGCGCAATTGCTGGTCGAGCGGCAGGAAGAAGCGCGGCGCGCCTTCGCCGATATAGGTGGCGATGAAGCGCTTGTCCTTGTCGTCCATCATCCGGGCTTCCAACGCCTTGGCCTGCGTCTCGACTTCCTTGATCGAGGTTCCCTCAGGCAACCAGAGATCGACGAGGATTTCCGGCCGCGAGGATTGCGGGAAGAAGTTTTGTGGGATGAACTGGAACGCCCACAGGCTGGTGGCGAAGGTGACCAGCGTCATCACCAGAACGATGATGCGGTGGCGCACCGCCCAGCCGACCGTGGCGCGCAGCCGCCGGTAGAAGCCGGTGTCGAAGGCGTCATGATGGTTGCCGGCATGCTTGCGCTGCTTGAGGATCATGTAGCCTAGCCACGGCGTGAAATAGACGGCGACGAACCATGACACGACCAGCGCGATGCCGACGACATAGAACAGCGTGCGCACATATTCGCCTGCGGTCGAGGCGGCGAAGCCAACCGGGATGAAGCCGGCGATAGTGATCAGCGTGCCGCTCAGCATCGGGAAGGCGGTCGACGAATAGGCGAAGCTCGCCGCCTCGATCTTGACCAGCCCCTCCTCCAGCTTGCGCTCCATCATCTCGACGACGATCATGGCGTCGTCGACCAACAGCCCGAGCGCGATGATCAGGGCGCCGAGCGAAATGCGCTGCAGATCGATGCCGAGCTCGTACATGATGGCGAAGGTGGCGGCCAGCACCAGCGGAATGGCAATGGCGATGACCAGGCCGGAACGCCAGCCGATCGACAGCAGCGAGACAGCAAGCACGATCAGCAGCGCCTCGCCGAGCGCCTCCATGAACTCGTTGACGGCGTCCTTGACAACCTCGGGCTGGTTGGAAATCTGGTCGACCGCAACGCCGTAGGGCAGCGCTTCCTCAAAGCGCTTGTAGGTCGCCTCGACATCCGTGCCCACGTCCCTGACGTTAAAACCCTTGGCCATGACGACGCCGACCTGGACGCTTTCGTGGCCGTTGAAGCGGTACTTGCGCTGATAGGGATCTTCGAGACCGGAACTCACGGTGGCGATGTCGCCAAGACGTGTCACCTGACCACCGGCGCGCAGGCGCAATTCCCTGATGTCGGCAGCCCTGGTGACATCGCCCTCGACCGAGATGCGCACCGAGCGCAGGCCGGTGTCGACGGAGCCCGCCGGATCGACATTGTTCTGGCCCTTGATGGCGTTCTGCAGGTCGGTCAGCGTCAGGCCGCGTTCGGCCAGGGCCTTGGACGAGACGTCGATATAAAGCTTCTCCGGCTGGTCGCCGATGATGACGGCCTTCTCGACGCCCGGCGTCGTCAGCAGCATGTCGCGAGCCTGGGTGGCGAATTTCTTCAGCTCCGGATAGCTGTAGCCGTCGCCGCCGATCGAGTGCAGGGTGATGAAGGTGTCGCCGAACTCGTCGTTGAAATAGGGCCCGAGCAGGCCTTCCGGCAGGTCGCCGGAGATGTCGCCAACCTTCTTGCGCACCTGGTAGAAGGCGTCCTTCACCTCCTCTGCATTGGTGTCGCCCTTGATCTGGACGGTGATGATGGCGCTGCCGGCGCGGGTGTAGGAACGGACGAAGTCGAGGTGCGGCGTTTCCTGCAGCTTGCGCTCGATCTTGTTGACGACCTGGTCTTCCATCTCCTGGATCGAGGAGCCCGGCCAGATCGCCTGGACGACCATGACGCGGAAAGTGAAATCGGGGTCTTCCTTCTGGCCCATGCGCATCAGGCCGAGCGCGCCGGCAATGATGATCAGACCGAACAGGAAGCGCGCGATCGAGGGATGGCCGATGGCCCAGCGCGAAAGATTGAAAGGCTGCTTTTCAGTGCTGTCGGTGGTGGTCATCGGCGTCAGTCCAATTCGTTGATCGTGCGCGCATGCGCTTTGCATGCAGCTAAAATATTCCGATGCTGGCTTCCGGGCGGCGAGGCTTTCCGAGCGGAGAGACACTCATCGCGGTGGGACGCGCGGATCGATGCGGGGGAACTCGATCTTGGCGTCTCGACCATCGGGCGCTCGCCGCCCGGAAACCCTGAATTCGCTTGCCCAGCCCTTTCGCCGAAGCGACGATCAAGCCGGCTTCATGCCTGCGGTCAGCGCAGGGCCTTTGCGGCATCGCCTTCCGCAGAGGCGGCCTGGACCGCATCGCCGGTCAGCTTGACCTTGAGATTCTCGGTCATGAACTGGGTGCCGGCGGCAACGACGACATCCCCCGGCTTGAGCCCGTCGGCGACGCTGACGCCGTCGGCGGTGAACTCCGCAACCTTGACCAGGCGCTCGTGCACCGTCTCGCCGGCGCGGTCGACGGTCCAGACAATCTTGCGACCATCCTTTTCCGCAAGCGCGCTGAGCGGGATCGACACCATCTCCTGCTTCTTGGCCACCGAGGCCTCGATGTTGGCGGTCATGCCGAGCAGCACGCGCGGGTCGTCGGGCAGCGAGACGCGGACGGCAAAGGTGCGCGACTGCTGGTCGGCGCTGCCGGCGACTTCACGCACTTTGCCGGAGAGCGCCAGCGCGTCATCGGACCAGAAGCTGGCCTTGACGTCCTTTCCCGGCTTGAAGGCGGCGATGTCCATTTCGGGAACCGCGATCAGCACTTCCTTTTCGCCGTCGACGGCAACGGTCATCACAGGCGTTCCGGCGCCGACCACCTGGCCGACATCGGCCGAGACCGCCGTGACGATGCCGTTCTCGCTCGCCTTGAGATCGGTGTAGACGACCTGGTTCTGCGCCTGGGCAAGGGTAGAGCGGGCGGCATCGCGCGTCGCTACCGCCTGGTTGTAGCTCAGCGTCGCCTGTTCGAGCTGCGACTTGGAGGTGAAGTTCTTGGCAAAAAGCTGTTCGGCGCGCTTGCGGGACAGATCGACCGTCTCGACCTGCCGCTCGGCGGCGTCGAGGCTGGCCTTGGCGCTCTTGACCGACAACTCATAGTCCGTGGGATCGATACGGGCTAGCACATCGCCTGTCGTCACATGCTGGCCGATGTCGACCAGACGCTCAGTGACCTTGCCCGAGATGCGAAAGCCGAGGTTCATTTCGGTACGGGCTCGCACCGAGCCGGAATAGGTGAGTTCGCGACTCTTTTCGGCCTGGCCGATCTCGACCACCTTGACCGGACGGATGATGTCCTGGACCTCGGTCTTCTCCTGGCTGCAGGCGGCGAGCCCGAGCGTGGCGACGATCAGGCCGGCGACCGGCAGCTTGCGGATGATGGAACTGGACAAAGACACTTTCGTACTCCCGACTGGAGATGAACGGTCGACACCGGCGCCCGGCGGGCGGCGGCTATTACTTCAGAGCCTTGATCGCGTAATCGATGAGATCGTCGGGCATCGCCCGATTGGTCTTGGCAAGGCACTGCGCCACCATTTGCGGGTGGCACAGAATGACGGTGGCGGCGCCGAAGCAGCGCGATGCGATGACCGGATCCTGGTCGGCAAACTCGCCGGCCTCGATGCCCTCGCGGATGACCTCGGCAAACAGGTCGTGAATGCTGTCGATATGCTTGTCGATGACGCCCCAGTCGCGCTCGAGCGCGACGATGACCATTTCGTGGACCTTCTGGTCGTCGAGCATGACTTCCAGCGTCATCTTGTACTGCGCATGCACGTAGCGGCGCAGCCGCTCCTCGGCGCTGATCGGCAACCGGGAAATCTCGTAGGCCATGTTGTAGCTGGCGAGGAGCATGCGGCCGCAAACGGCCTGGTGGATTTCGACCTTGGATGCGAAGAAACGGTAGATATTGGCCGGCGACATGCCGAGTTCGCGGGCGATGTCGGCGACATTGGTCTTGCCGTAACCATAGTGCCGGAACAGGCGTTCGGCACAGTCGAGAATGCGGGTGACATTCTCCTGGCGGGTGGAGTCGGCCATTATGCTGGCGGCTTCGGACATGGCTCTCTGTCGATTTATAAGTGACGAATTTCAACTTTCGTCAGTCGTAAATCGAAAAGAGGGAAGTGTCAATGCGAATTCGACGTACGCGTATAATTTGGTGACAGAGGGTGACAGAGGGTGTGCGCGAACTCGACCTTGCGCGTGCCGTTGCGCTCTGGAACTAAGATCCCTTCGCCATTTCCCGCAGCTGAAACTTCTGGATCTTCCCCGTCGATGTCTTCGGGATCTCGGCAAAAATCACCGCCTTCGGCACCTTGAAGCGGGCGAGCAGCGCGCGGCAGTGTTCGATGATCTCGGCCTCGCTTGCCACCTTGCCGGGCTTCAGTTCGACATAGGCGACCGGCACCTCGCCCCATTTGTCGTCTGCCTTGGCGACGACGCCGCAGGACGCCACGGACGGGTGTTTGTAGAGGGCTTCCTCGACCTCGATCGATGAAATGTTCTCGCCGCCGGAGATGATGATGTCCTTGGAGCGGTCCTTGAGCTGGATGTAGCCGTCGGGATGCATGACGCCGAGGTCGCCGGAGTGGAACCAGCCGCCGGCGAAAGCCTCGTCGGTCGCCTTCCTGTTCTTCAGATAGCCCTTCATGACAATGTTGCCGCGGAACATGACCTCGCCGATGGTCTCGCCGTCGGCCGGGGTCTTCTGCATCGTCTCCGCGTCCATCACCGTCAGGCCTTCGAGTGCGGCATAGCGCACGCCCTGCCTGGCCTTTCTGGCGCTGCGTTCGCCCTTGTCGAGACCGTCCCAGGCGGTGTGCCATTCGTTGACGACCGCCGGGCCATAGGTCTCGGTCAGGCCGTAGAGATGGGTGACGGCAAAGCCGGCGTCGGCCATGCCTGACAGCACGGCTTCCGGCGGCGGCGCGGCAGCGGTGTTGAAGGTAACGGTCTGCGGGAAGTGGCGCTTGTCCTCATCGCTGGCGTTGATGAGCACCGACATGACGACCGGCGCACCGCAAAGATGTGTGACGCCGTGGTCGGCGATGGCATCGTAGATCGGCTTCGGCCGCACCCAGCGCAGGCAGACATGGGTGCCGGCCTGGACGGCCAGCGTCCATGGGAAGCACCAACCATTGCAGTGGAACATCGGCAGCGTCCACAGATAGACGGCGTGCTTGGCCATGCCGGCATGGATGGTGTTGGTGTAAGCCATCAGGGCAGCGCCGCGATGGTGGTAGACGACGCCCTTCGGATTGCCTGTCGTGCCGGAGGTGTAGTTGAGCGAGATGGCGTCCCATTCGTCGTCGGGCATCGACCAGGCGTAGCCCTGGTCACCGCCGGCGACGAACGCCTCATAGTCGATCGCGCCGATGCGCTCGCCCTTGGGATAGGGTGCATCGGCGGCATAGTCGGGATCGTCATAGTCGATGACCAGCGGCTTCACCTTGGCCAGTGCCAGTGCCTGTTTGACGACAGCAGCGAATTCGCGGTCGACGATGAGCACCTTGGTCTCGGCATGGTCGAGCTGGAACGCGATGACGGCGGCATCGAGCCTTGTGTTGAGCGAATGCAGCACCGCTTTGGCCATCGGCACGCCGAAATGCGCCTCCAGCATGGGGGGCGTGTTGGACAGCATGACGGTCACCGTATCACCCTTGCCGATGCCGCGCTTCGACAGAGCCGAGGCGAGCTTCAGCGAGCGCTGCCAGAAGGTGCGATAGGTGATGCGCTGGCTGCCATGGATGATGGCGACATGATCGGGATAGGTGCTTGCCGCCCGCTCCAGATAGGTGAGCGGCGTCAGCGGCTGATGGTTGGCGGCGTTCTTGCCGAGATCCTGCTCGTAGGGACTGCCCATCCCGTGCTCCCCGAATTTTCATTGTTGAGAACTTCTAACCACAGCTTCCCGCCACGTCACCATCGGCGATTCCCGACCGGGCACATTTGGCGCAATGATCGTCCAGATTCGATGGGCAAAGAGGTATCGTGTACCCACGCCAGTTTGACTTTTGTCGAGAGCCGTGAATAATGTCAGCCGAGGAGACGGCATGGCGATCCGACCGGCAGAACAGCTTATCCACAAGGCCGCATGGCTCTATTATGCCCATGGCCTGCGCCAGGACCAGGTCGCCAGCCAGCTTAACATCTCCCGCGCCTCGGTCGCCATGTATTTGCGCAAGGCGCGCGAGACCGGCATCGTCAACATCTCGACCTCGACGCAGCTGTTCACCGACGACGTGCTTGCGCGCCAGCTCGAGGACGCGCTCAAGCTTGATGCGGTGTGGATCGCGCCGGAGAATGCCTATGTCGTCGACCCTTCGACGGACGTTGCGGTGCTGGCGGCGGGCGTCTTTCTCGAACTGGTCAAGAAGGGCGACCGGATCGGCGTCGCCTGGGGCCGCACCGTCTACACCATCGCCGACGTCATGTCCTATGCCGACCTGCAGGACGTCACCGTTGTGCAGCTCTGCGGCAATCTCGGCGCGCCCTACTCCTACCGTCCCGACCAGTGCACGATGGAGATCGCCCGGCGGCTCAACGCCAAGGGCCTCAATTTCTACGCGCCGCTGGTGCTGACGACGGAATTGCTGGCGCATGGGCTGCGCGCCGAACCGGTGATCCGCGAACAACTGGCCGATATTGCCAACTGCGATCTGGCGCTCTATTCGGTCGGCACCGTCGATGGCGACAGCCATGTCGTCAAATGCGGCGCGCTCAGCCCCGGCGAGATGGGCTGTTGCGCGAAGCGGGCGCCGCCGGCGTCGTTGCCGGCCAGATCATCGATGCCGCCGGCAAGGCGCTCGACTGCAGCTACAACCGCCGCGTCATCTCGGCCTCGCTGTCGTCACTGCGCCAGATCGAAAAGCGGCTGATGGTGGTGCAGGAAGACAGCAAGTTCGAACCGCTGCTCGCAGCACTCGCCGGCGGACTCTGCACGCATCTGGTCGTCGGCGCCGGCATGGCGCGGCGGCTGCTCGAATATGCCGGAGCCAGCGCGGGGGCAAAAAAGGCTTCCTGACAAACGAAATCCTTGCAGCGGCGCATTGTCATCAAGGCGTCGCGGCACTCCTGTTCACAGCAACATCAAGACAGCAAAGCGGACATAGCGACATGAAGAACCTTTGGAATGACGACGACGCGGAAAGACTTGTTGCCGACTATGCGAAAAAGGGCGTTGCCCGCGACCTCGCGCTGCGCGTCTACACGACCCGGCTGCTCGGCGGCGAGCCGCGGCTGGTGCTGCATGGCGGCGGCAACACCTCCTGCAAGACCAAGGCCACCGATTTCGTCGGCGACGAATGGGATGTGCTGTGCGTCAAGGGCAGCGGCTGGGACATGGGTGTGATCGAGCCGCAAGGCCTGCCGGCGGTCAAGCTAGGCCCGCTTTTGAAGGCGCGTGCGCTGGCCAGCCTCGCCGACGAGGACATGGTGGCGCTGCAGCGGGCGAACCTCATCGACCCCGCCTCCCCCAATCCGTCGGTCGAGACGCTGCTGCACGCCTTCCTGCCGCATAAATTCGTCGACCACACGCATTCGACCGCGATCCTCGCCATCGTCGACCAGGCGGACAGCAAGCCGCTGATCAAGACCATGTTCGGCGACAAGATGGGATACGTGCCCTATATCAAGCCCGGCTTCGACCTCGCCAAGGTGGCCGCCGATGTCTACGACGCCGACCCCAGCGTCGAAGGCCTGATCCTCGACAAGCATGGCATCTTCACCTTCGGCGACGATGCCAGGCAGGCTTACGACCGGATGATCCACTATGTGAACGTGGCCGAGGACTATGTCGCCAAGCACGGCAAGCCGCAGCCGGCCAAGGTCACGCTGCCGGCAAAGCTGGCGACGCCCGCGGCAATCGCGCCCATGCTGCGCGGCGCGGTGGCGGTATCGCGTGGCGAAGGCCGCTTCGATCGCATGATCAGCGATTTCCGCACTTCGGACGCCATCGTCGATTTCATCAACTCAGCCGGCATTGCAGACTATGCCGGACGCGGCGTGTCGACGCCCGATCTGTCGATCCGCATCAAGACCGGACCGATGGCGGTTCCGGCGCCAGACGCCGACAAGGCCGGCGACTACAAGGCCGTCATCAAGAGCCATGTCGACGCCTTCGCCAACGACTACCGCGCCTATTTCGAAACCAATGACGCGCTGGACGACGTCGAGCGCACCATGCTCGACCCGATGCCGCGGCTGACGCTGGTGCCGGGCCTCGGCATGTTCGGCCATGGCCGCACGCTGAAGGATGCGAAGATCGCATCTGACGTCGGCGAGATGTGGATCGAGGCGGTGCGCGGCGCCGAGGCCGTCGGCAGTTTCCATCCTCTATCGAAGGCCGATCTCTTCCCGCTGGAGTACTGGTCGCTTGAGCAGGCCAAGCTCGCCTCCAACAAGCCGAAGCCGCTGACCGGCCAGGTGGTGCTGATCACCGGCGGCGCCGGCGCGATCGGTGCAGCGACGGCAAAACTGTTCGCCGCCAATGGCGCGCATGCCGTCGTCGTCGATCTCGATGCGGTCAGGGCGGCCGAGGCGGCAAAGGCAGCCGGCAACAATTCGATCGGCGTCGGCGCCGACATCACCAGCCCGGCCGAGATGCGCGCCGCCTTCGACAAAGCTGTCGCTGTCTATGGCGGCGTCGACATTCTGGTCTCCAACGCCGGTGCCGCCTGGGAAGGCCGCATCGGCGAGCTCGACGATGCCCTGCTGCGCAAGAGTTTCGAGCTCAACTTCTTCGCCCACCAGTCGGCGGCGCAGAACGCGGTGCGCATCATGCTGGAACAGGGCACCGGCGGTGTGTTGTTGTTCAACACCTCCAAGCAGGCGGTCAACCCGGGTCCGAAATTCGGCGCCTATGGTGTGCCGAAGGCGGCGACGCTATTCCTGTCCCGGCAATATGCGCTCGACTACGGCGCGCACGGCATCCGCTCCAATGCGGTCAACGCCGACCGCATCCGCTCCGGCCTGTTGACCGACGCCATGATCGCCAGCCGTTCCGGCGCGCGCGGAGTGTCGGAGAAGGAATACATGTCGGGCAATCTGCTCGGACAGGAGGTGACGGCAGAAGACGTGGCGCAGGCCTTCCTGCACCAAGCATTGGCCGAACGCACCACCGCCGATGTGACGACGGTCGACGGTGGCAACATCGCCGCAGCGCTGCGCTAGACATAGACCTGGAGCGGTTCATCGTTCACCAAAACGACGAACCGCTCTCCCACCTGAAGGACTCCAGGCGGAGAACTGCTTTTGCAGGTCGTGCTGAAAAACTGCTCGAACTGGTCAAAATCCACTCCAATCCTTGGCCTATTGCTCGACCACTTTAGGGCGCGCCTTGTGTTTCGCATGCGAGCTCCGACCCTGATCCTTGGTGGAGTTGTCGATGGCTGCGAAGAGACTTCGTGTCGGCGTGCTGTTCGGCGGGCGCTCCGCCGAGCATGAGGTTTCGCTGCTTTCGGCAACCATGTCATGCGTACTCTGGATCGGCGAAATACGACTCCGTTCCCACCTTCGTCACCCGCGAAGGCCAATGGCTGCTGAGCGATTTCAAGGACGGCGCGCTGGCGACACCTTCTGATGGGACGCAGCTTTGCCTGCCGCCGGGCGGGCATGGCGGATGCTGGCGATCCCGCCAAGGGCGCCGCATGACCTGCCTGCCATCGAATATGGTGTTCCGGTGCTGCACGCCTGCATGGCGAGGACGGCGCGGTGGCTGGTGCGCGTCGGGCGGTCATGATGCAGGGGCAGATTCCTAACAGATATTGTTAGATCTTGTTGGCTGCATTATAATGTGGGTATGAAAAACGAACCTATGCGCACCCTCACCATATCCCTTACCGCGCAGCAGATAGCTCGCCTGCAAAGCGCTATCGAAGGTGGCGGTTATGCTTCCAACAGCGAGATTGTCCGCGACGCCCTGCGCTTATGGGAGCAGCGCGAGGAATTGCGCACGCTCGAACTCCAGCACTTGAAGCGGGCCTATGCCGACGGGATGGGCAGCGGCAAGCCAGTGGCTGTCGACCACACCGAGTTCATTCGCAGCCTGAAGGCAGAACGCCGCGCCCGTGGCTAGCCATCGGCTCACACCGCGCGCTTCGCAGGATTTGCGAGACATCTGGCACACCATCGCCGCCGACAATGAAAAGGCAGCAGACAGACTGTTGATGCGCATTTTCGAAAGACTGGAGCTGGCGGCGCAGCACCCCAAGATGGGCAGCGCACGGCCCGAGTTAAGCGCAACGGCCCGCGTGCTCGTCGAAGACCGCTATATCATCATCTACGAGCCGCAGCCCGATGGTGTTATCGCTGTGGCGATTGTCCTCGGGATGCGCGATCCAGACCATTGGTTGTAGGCCGGCAGGCTTACCATCAATATGAAAAGAGCGGCCAATAGCCGCCCTTCGCATCTATCAGACGACCGATCCTACTTCGCGTTCGGGTTCGGCATCCAGGCCGGCATGGCGACATCGGCATGGGCGAATTGCGGCAGCTTGGCCGACAGGTCCTCCATGTTCTTGATGTCCTTGTCGATCAGGTCCTTCTGGGTGATCAGCGTCGGCGGCACGATGACGTTGTGGCCGGGATCTTCACCTGCGAGCAGCTGCGCCAGCGCGCGCACCGAGACCTGGCCGACGACGGCAGGGTTGGTGGCGGCGGTGGCGGCCCAGGCGCTGTCGGTCTCGCGCATGGCCGCGATGTCCGAGGTAGAGATGTCGGCGGAGTAGATCTTGATCTTCTTGTTCAGCCCCGCCTCGTCGACGGCGATCTTCACACCCTTGGCGAACTCGTCATAGGGCGCGAACATCACATTGATGTCGGGATGCGCCTGCAGCACCGAGCGCGCCTGGTTGGCGACCGAGTTGGCGATCGGGTTGTCGAGCGTGCCGAACATCGCGACTTCCTTGATGCCGGCATGTTTCTTCTTCACGTCGACCCAGGTCTCGTTGCGGCGGTCGAGCGGCGCGATGCCAGCGACATAGACATAGCCGGCGTTCCAGCTCTCGCCATTGTCCTTGACCGCCTGCTCGAGCGCCAGGCGCGCAAGGTCCTTGTCGGACTGTTCGATCTGCGGGATCTTGGGGTTTTCGACATTGACGTCGAAGGCGACGACCTTGATGCCGGCATCGACCGCGCGCTGGGCGGCGTCCTTCATCGATTCCGTCAGGCCGTGCTGGATGATGATGCCCTGCACGCCGAGTGCGATGGCCTGGTCGACCATGTCGGATTGAAGGGCGGCGTCCTGGCGGCTGTCGAGCACGCGCAGATCGATGCCGAGCGCCTTGGACTGGGACTCGACGCCGGAGAGATAGGCCTGGAAGAAATCGCCGGTCGAGAGATAGCGCACCAGCGCGATCTTGACGCCGGGCTTGTCGAACGGCGCCGGCTTGTCGGCGGCAAAGGCCGGGACCTGCATCAGCATTGTTGCGCCGGCCAATCCGAGCGCGACCTTCCCCAAAAGTCGTCTTGTGATGTTCACGTTCTTTCCTCCGTTTGTTGAACCCAAAACTGTCCCGGCAGCCATTCTATCTCCTGCCCCGGCCGGAAAGGGCGAAGGTAAAGACAAGGGCGACGACGAGAACCACGCCCTTGACGAAATCCTGCGTGTAGTAAGGCGCGTTCATCATCGTCAGGCCTTGCAGCAGGATGCCGACGAACAGCGCGCCGATGGCGGTGCCGAAGGCGTTCGGCTTGGCGGCGCCGAGCACCGCGTAGCCGATCAGCGCCGCGGCAACCGCATCGAGCAGCAGATTATTACCCGACGCGATGTCACCGCGTCCAAGCCGTGCGGCCAGCAAAATCCCGCCGATCGAGGCAAAAACTCCTGAAATGACGTAGGCCCAGATTTTGTATGCCTTGACAGGCGCGCCGGCGAGTTCGGCGGCCCGTTCATTGCTGCCCACGGCATACATCATGCGGCCGAAGCGTGTGTATTCGAGGAAGAACCAGATCAGCACGGCGAGCACGATCAGCACGACCACCGAGACCGGAATGAGGTTCGGGATGAAGAAGTCGAAGCGGTGGCGGCCGAGCGCCAGGAAGGCGTCGGAGAATTTGCCGTTGGCGACCGAGCCGTCCGGCATTGTCATACCGGTGGCGATGGAGCGTCCTTCAGTCGGGATGCGCTGGAGGCCGACGAGCAGGAACATCATGCCGAGCGTCGCCAGCAGATCGGGCACGCGCATATAGACGATCAGCCAGCCATTGATGAGGCCGACAAGGGCGCCGATGAGCAGGCAGATGAGGACAGCGACGACCACGTTCTGCTCCAGCACCACCATGACATAGGCAGCCGCCATCATGGCCGATGTGGCAACCGAGCCGATCGAGAGATCGAAGCCGCCGACAACCAGTGTGGCGGTGACGCCCAGCGCCAGCACGCCGGTGATGGCGACCGACTGGAAAATGAAGACGGCACTTTGCGGCGAGACGAACCCGTCGGCGGCGATGGCGAAATACGCGATCAGCCCGAACAGAAGCACGATGAACCCATAGCGGATGGCGTAATCGCGCAGCGTCATTCAGCGCCCGCCGTCAATACCCAACTCAAACCCGTGCACTCCATTCCAACCTTCAGTTCTTCAATCATCGTGGCTCAGGCCGCACTGTGCAACGGCCCGCCCGCGACTTCGGCCAGCAGACGGTCGAGATCGACATCGGCGTTGCGGTGTTCGCCGACGATGGTCTGCTCGGACATCACCAATATGCGATCGGCCGTCTCCAGTGCCTCGTCGAGTTCGGTGACGAACAGCAGCGTGGCGCGGCCATTGGCGCTGGCCCTCAGCTTGGCGGCGATGTCGCGCCTGGCGGAGATATCGACGCCCTGGAACGGTTCGTCGAGAATGAACAATCGGGCGTCCTGCGCCATCCAGCGGGCCACCATCACCTTCTGCTGGTTGCCGCCCGACAGAGTGGTCATCTCGTCCTTCTCCGAGCGGCAGACGATGCCGAGATCCTCGATCTGCCGGCGGGCAATAGTGCGTTCAAGGCCGCGTTTGAGAACTGAAAAGCGCGACATGCGCTTGTGGAAGGGCAGGCTGATGTTTTCCTGGATGTTGAAGCCGCCGACGATGCCGTTTTCGCCACGGTCCTTGGCGACCAGAAACACGCCGGCGGCGATGGCTTCGCCGGTCGACGCGGGCGCATAGGGCTTGCCATATAAAGTCATCGTGCCGGACAGCGGTTTGCGCAAGCCGAACAGCGTCTCGGCGAGCGCGGTCTTGCCGACGCCGACGAGGCCGGTAATGGCAACGACCTCGCCGTCGCCGAGAGTCAGCGAGAATGGCCGGGCACCAGGGGCGATGCGGAAGGCATCGACGGTCAGGATCGGCTCGGCAGAACTCCTGGCTTCGATGCGGTCAAGATGGATCTTGCGGCCGAGCATGGCGTTAACGGCGCCCTCATAGTCGAGAGGCTTGCTGTCGAAGACGCCTGAGATGACGCCATCGCGCATCGAGACGATGCGGTCGGCCAGCCGCCTGATATCCGACATGCGATGCGAGATGTAGAGGATGGCGACGCCCTGCTCGCGCAAGCGGTCGAGCAGCGCAAACAGCCGGTCGGCCTCGGCGCTGGACAGCGACGAGGTCGGCTCGTCGAGGATCAGCACTTTCGGCTGGTGCGCCATGGCGCGCGCGATGGCCACCATCTGGCGATCGGCCAGCGACAGGTCGCTGATGCGGGCCTTGAGGTCAATGGCGAGCCCCATGCGGTCGGCCACCGCTTTGGCTTCGCGGCGCACCCGGCCGGGGTTGAACAGCAGCGGCGCGCCCTTGCCGCTCAGCCGGTCGAGCGTCAGATTGGTGGCGACATCGAGATCGGCGACGACGCCGTCATTGATGTTTTGGTGCACGGTAACGACACCGGCGCGGATCGCCTCTGCCGGCGTGTTCGGCACAAAGTTGCCGCCAGCGAGGTGCATGATGCCGCCGTCATGGTCGTAGACGCCGCTGATGATCTTGACGAGGGTGGACTTGCCGGCGCCGTTGGCGCCCATCAGCACGGTGATCTCACCGGCATGCAGTTCGAGCGAGACGCCGCCAAGCACCTCGATATGGCCGAAGGATTTCCTCAGCCCGTCCACGCGGAACACGGCATCATTGCCCATTCGTTCCTCCCTGAAGATGACGCTATGGGCTACGTCATCAATTGTCAACTCGATTGACAATTGCCAGTCAGCTTCCTAGCTTGGCCTCACCGCCATCGCTCCACTATGATTGGAGCGAGCAAGCGGGAGGGTGAGGAATGACTGCGAAATTGCCGTTTGAAGCACTGTCGGTGGAGACGCTTGCAACGCGCCTCGGTACGAACGAAGCGCTGTGCGCCAAAATCGGCAAGGGCCCTTGGAAGGTGCGCGAGGTCGGCGACGGCAATCTGAACCTCGTCTTCATCGTCGAAGGCGGCTCGGGTGCGGCCGTGGTCAAGCAGGCCCTGCCCTATGTTCGCCTCGTCGGCGACAGCTGGCCGTTGCCGCTCAAACGCTCCTTCTTCGAGTATCACGCGCTGACGCGGCAAGAGGCGCGCGCGCCGGGCTCGGTGCCGGCGATCCTCCATTTTGACGAAGCCCAGGCGCTGATCATCATGGAATATCTGGCGCCGCCGCACATCATCCTGCGCCGTGCCCTGATCGACGGCCGCGAGTTGCCAAATATCGCCCGCGACATCGGCCTGTTCATGGCCCGCACTTTGTTCCGCGGCTCTGATCTCTCCATGCCCACCAAGGACCGCAAGGCCGACCTGGCGCTGTTTGCCGACAATGTCGAGCTCTGCGGCATCACCGAAGACCTGGTGTTTTCCGACCCATATTTCGATGCCAAGCTGAACCGGCACACCTCGCCGCAGCTCGACGGCCTGGTTGCCGAACTGCGCGCCGACCGCGACCTCAAGGTCGAAGCGCAGCGGCTGAAGCATATCTTCGCCGCCAACGCCGAGACGCTGCTGCATGGCGACCTGCATTCGGGCTCGATCATGGTCACCGACACCGAGACGCGGATGATCGATCCGGAGTTCGCCTTCTACGGTCCGATGGCCTTCGATGTAGGCATGCTGCTCGCCAATTTCTGGATGTCCTACTTCTCGCAGCGCGGCCATGAACAGAAGGGCAAGCGTGACGCCATGCGTGCCTATCTGCTCGGGGTGACCAACGACACCTGGACGGTGTTCCGCGCCGAGTTCTCGCATCTATGGCGCACCGAGCGCACCGGCATGCTTTACCAGAAGAGCCTGTTCGAGGATCAGGGCGACATTCTCGCCTCGGAGCAGGCGCTCGACCATGTGCTGCACCAGATCTGGACCGACCTCTTGGGCTTTGCCGGCATCGAGGTGCACCGGCGCATCCTCGGCCTCGCCCACAATGCCGATTTCGAGACCATCGAGGACGAGGATCTGCGAGCCTCCTGCGAGGCCAAGGCGCTGAAATTCGGCCGTCACATCGCCGTCAACCGGCGCCAGATTCACGGCATGGACGAGGTTAATAATCTGGCCGCTTTGATCGAACGGGAGAGCAGGATTTGAACGTCGGCGAGCGCCACTACCGCACCATCTGGCTGAGCGACGACCAGCGTTCGGTCGAGATCATCGACCAGCGCTGGCTGCCGCACGAGTTCCGGGTCGAGACGATCGGGAGCGTTGCCGGCATCGCCACCGCGATCCGTGACATGTGGGTTCGTGGCGCGCCGCTGATCGGCGTCACCGCGGCCTACGGCGTCGCCATCCAGATGGCGGACGATCCGTCTGACGAAGCGCTCGACGCGGTCTGGGAGACACTGCACAAGACGCGGCCGACTGCGATCAATCTACGCTGGGCGCTGGACGAGATGCGGCGGTTCCTAAGGCCGATCGTATTGGGACAGCGCGCGGAGGCGGCCTATAAGCGCGCTGCCGAAATCGCCGACGAGGATGTCGATCTCAATCGCGCCATCGGCGAGAACGGGCTTGCCATCATCAAGGAGATCGCGGCACGCAAGAAGCCGGGCGAGCCGGTCAACATCCTCACCCACTGCAACGCCGGTTGGCTGGCGACGGTCGATTACGGCACCGCCACGTCGCCGATCTATCTCGCCGTCGAGGCCGGCATTCCGGTCCATGTCTATGTCGACGAGACGCGCCCGCGCAACCAGGGCGCCCAGCTGACCGCCTGGGAGATGGCCGGCCACGGCGTGCCGCACACGCTGATCGTCGACAATGCCGGCGGCCATCTGATGCAGCGTGGCGCGGTCGACATGGTGATCGTGGGCACCGACCGCACCACGGCCAATGGCGACGTCTGCAACAAGATCGGCACCTATCTCAAGGCGCTCGCCGCCTCCGATAATGAGGTGCCCTTCTACGTCGCTCTGCCCTCGCCGACCATCGACTGGACGGTGGGTGATGGCCTCACCGAAATCCCGATCGAGGAACGCTCCGGTGACGAGGTGTCGCTGGTCTGGGGCAAGACGGCGGACGGCAAGATCGCGCAGGTTCGGGTTTCGCCCGAAGCGACGCCGGCGGCCAATCCGGCGTTCGATGTGACGCCGGCACGGCTGGTGACGGGGCTGATCACCGAGCGCGGTGTGGCCAAGGCTTCGCGCGAAGGCTTGAAGGCGATGTTCCCCGAACGCGGATAATCTCCCCCCTTGAGGGGGAGATGTCGCCAAAGGCGACAGAGGGGGTCGGCGCGTCCTGACGCGACCTCCCAGCACCGACAGATGATGCTAGCGCTCCAGTCGAACCGACCCCCTCTGACCTGCCGGCCATCTCCCCCTCAATGGGGGAGATTAGCGCCTCACCGGCTGGCTACCGGATTTCAGCCCTGCAACAAGAATTGCGGCCTCGATGGCCGCTGACGGTTGCGGTTCTGGCGAAATCCGGCCAGAAGCATCTAGGCCGGCAATCGGCCGGCCCGCGACGTTGCGCTTGAAACCAGATACGGGAGACTATTGGGTGGCTCGCATAACACTGAGACAATTGCTCGACCACGCCGCCGAGTACGGCTACGGCGTACCCGCTTTCAACATGAACAATATGGAACAGGGCCTCGCCATCATGGAGGCGGCCGAGGAGACCAAGTCGCCGGTCATCCTGCAGGCAAGCCGCGGCGCCCGCGCCTACGCCAATGATGTGGTGCTGGCCAAGCTGATCGACGCGCTGGTCGAAATCCACCCCGACATCCCGGTCTGCATGCATCTCGACCATGGCAACAACGAAGCCACCTGCGTCACCGCCATCCAGTACGGCTTCACCTCGGTGATGATGGACGGCTCGCTGAAAGAGGACGGCAAGACGCCGGCCGACTATGCCTACAATTCCGGAATCACCCGGCGCGTCGTCGACATGGCGCATTGGGGCGGCGTGTCGGTGGAAGGCGAGATCGGTGTGCTCGGTTCGCTTGAGAGCGGCGGCGGCGAGCAGGAAGACGGCCACGGCGTCGAAGGCGCCATCAGCCACGACCAGCTCTTGACCGACCCAGTGCAGGCGGTCGAATTCGTCAAGGACACCCATGTCGATGCGCTGGCTGTCGCCATGGGCACCAGCCACGGCGCCTACAAATTCTCGCGCAAGCCGGACGGCGCGGTGCTGGCGATGAATGTCATCGAGGAAATCCACCGCCGCCTGCCCAACATGCATCTGGTCATGCACGGCTCGTCCTCGGTGCCCGAGGACCTGCAGGAGATCATCAACAAATATGGCGGCCAGATGAAGCCGACCTGGGGCGTGCCGGTGGAAGAGATCCAGCGCGGCATCAAGCACGGCGTGCGCAAGATCAACATCGACACCGACAACCGCATGGCGCTGACCGGCGCCATCCGCAAGGTGCTGACCGAAAACCCGAGCGAGTTCGATCCGCGCAAATATCTGACGCCGGCGATGGGGGCGATGCGCAAGCTGTGCAAGCAGCGCTTCGAGCAGTTCGGCACCGCCGGCAATGCCCAGAAGATCAAGCCGCTGCCGGTAGCTGAGATGGCCAAGCGGTACAAGTCGGGCAGCCTTGATCCGAAGTTTGGGTGAAGTCCCTGGCGCCTCTTCCTTCTCCCCTTGTGGGAAGAAAGAAGAGCTATTGACATAAAAAAGGCCGGGCGCGAAAGCGGCCCGGCCAAAAGAAGGTCAAGAACCTTCAGAGGGGAACACCGCTCGGTGGAATGGGAGGAAACCGCCGAACGATAATTCCTATATGCGCGTATTCGCGGCAGATGGCGACGAACGGCTTTCTAAAACAACGCGAGATTCGGAAATTTCGATCTCGTTTTGAAAGATTTCAGCCGGTGAGGCGCCGGTTTCCAGGAGATCGGCGTAGTGCCGGCGCGCCACGTCGGGATGCGAGCGCAGGCGGCTCTTCAGCACATTGGTGCCGACATTGCGAAACAGCGGATTGTCGGGATCGCTGGCCGGGCCCCGCGCCTCGGCCGCCAGTTCCTCGGGCAGGTCGAGCAGCGGAATCGTGGCGTCGAGCCGGGCGCTGAAGAAGAACGGGACCGAGACGCGCTCGACGCCGGCCGGCGGTGTCACCACACGGTGGACTGTCGCCCGGAGATAGCCGTTCGACGCCAGTTCGAGCAGTTCGCCGATGTTGACCACCAGCGTGTCGGGCAGCGGATCGACGTCGACCCAGGCACCGTCATATTCGACCTGCAGCCCCTTGCTCTCGTCCTGCAACAGAAGCGTCAGGAAACCGCCATCCTTGTGCGCGCCGACGCCCTGGTTGTCGCCGGTGGCGTCGCGGCCGGGGTAGCGCACGATCTTCATGCGATGGTTGGGCTCGGCCCGGTAGACGGGATCGAAGGCGTCCTCGGCCTGATCGAGCGACAAAGCGAAGGCCCGGAGCAGCCGGATCGCCACCGCCGTCGCCTTGGCCTGCCATGCGAGTAGCGCCGGCTTCAGCTCGGGCAGCGTGGCCGGCCACTGGTTGGGCCCTTGCAGCCGCGTCCAGGCGGGCACGCCGGGGCCTTGTTCGATGGCCGGGCGTTCTACGCCGATGTCGAGCTGTTCGCGCCAGTCGGCCTTGCCTTTGGTCAGCTCGCCGCCGGCGCGCGTATAGCCGCGGAACTGCGAGGACTTCACCATTTCGATCGCCAGTTTGTCGGCTTCCGGCAAGGCAAAGAACCGGCGCGAGGCGTCGAGCACTTCTGCGGTATCCGCAGCCGATATGCCGTGGCCGGTCAAATAGAAGAAGCCGACATCGCGCGCGGCCGTGCGCAGGTCGAAGAGAAACGTTCGCCGCTCGGAAGCGCCCTGTTCGAGACGGCCGAGATCAAGCACGGGTACGATCCTGGGCATGGTCAAGCTCCTTGTTCCGCTGTCACGGTGGCACGCAGGCCGGTCCGATCAAAGCAACGCGCAATCCAATCTCGGCGCCGATAGAGAAAGCCGGCGCTGCGTTTGGCAGCCTGCCGGCAAATAACGTTCGTGGCGCTCATCCGCGCCGGTCCAGCCTGGCGACCAGCCGGTCACCGACCCACTGGATGCCGCAAACGAGGATGATCAGCACAATGACCACGGCGACCATGACGCTGGTCTCAAAACGCTGGTAGCCATAGCGGATGGCGAGGTCGCCAAGCCCGCCGGCACCGATGGCGCCGGCCATGGCCGAGGCACCGATCAGCGTTACCAGCGTCACCGTGAAACCGGCGACGATGCCGGGCAATGCTTCGGGCACCAGCACCTCGCGGATGATGGTCCAGCGGTTGCCGCCCATGGCGCGCGCCGCCTCGATCAGGCCGCGATCGACCTCGCGCAGCGACACTTCGGCGATGCGGGCATAGTAAGGCGTCGCCGCAATCGACAACGGCACGATCGCCGCCCAGGTGCCGATCGAGGTGCCGACGATCAGCCGCGTCACCGGGATCAGCGCCACCAGAAGGATGATGAAAGGCACCGAGCGGAAGCCGTTGATGACGGCGCCGAGCGCGCGGTTCACCCACAGGCTTTCGGCAATGCCGCCGCGCTCGGTGGCAATCAATGCCAGGCCGAGCGGCAGCCCGAAGACGAGCGAGATGAGGCCCGATGCCGCCGTCATCAGGACCGTCTCCCAGATCGAACGCAGCAGAAGTTCAAACAGAACCGGCGACATGGCCAAGCACCTCCACCCGCGCGTCGCGGGCCTTCAGGAATGCGATTACTTTCGACAGATGTTTCGGATCATTGCCCGCGACCGCAAGGAACAGCGTGCCGACCGGCTGCTGCTGGACATGGTCGATGCCACCATGGACGAGGCGGAACCGCCCCGGCACCGCCACCGCAAGATCGGACAGCAGCGGACCGCGCGCGGCCTCACCTGCGACGTCGACCCTGAGGATGAGCTCGGCGCCGCCTCCGGGAGCAAGCCGGCCGGCAATCTCGGCCGGCAGTTGCGGGCGGATGCCGCCGAGCAGGCTCCTGGTGATTTCGGAACGCGGCTCGGCAAAGACCGACCACACTGGGCCTTGTTCGACGATGCGGCCGGCATCGATCACCGCGACGCGGTCGGCGATCGAGCGGATCACCTCCATCTCGTGGGTGATGAGCAGGATGGTGAGGCCGAGCTGCCGGTTGATGTCTTTCAGCAAGGCCAGGATGGAGCGCGTCGTCTCCGGATCGAGCGCTGAGGTCGCCTCGTCGGACAGCAGCAGCGCCGGCCGCGCGGCCAGCGCCCTGGCGATGCCGACGCGCTGCTTCTGGCCGCCCGACAGCGAGGACGGATAGGCCTTCGCCTTCTCCGACAGGCCGACGAGGTCGAGCAATTCGGCGGCGCGCGCCAGCCGTTCGGCCTTTGGGCGGCCCTCGATCTTCAGCGGCAGCGCGACATTGTCCTCCACGGTCTTGGCCGACAGCAGATTGAAGTGCTGGAAGATCATGCCGATGCGACGCCGCAGCGGCTGCAATTCACGCTCGCCGAGCCGGCCGATCTCGCGGCCCTCGATGAAGACGTCGCCGGAGTCCGGCCGCTCCAGCCCGTTGAGGCAGCGGATCAGCGTCGACTTGCCGGCGCCGCTGCGGCCGATGATGCCGAGGATCTCGCCCTTGCGCACCGTCAGCGAGACGCCGTCGAGCGCAGGCGTCGCGCCGAAGCGGCGCTTGAGGTCGACCAGGCGTACGACATCTTCCTGCCCGGCCGATATATTGACCGGACCGGATGCTTCGGCCGTGACGTGCTGGTTCATCTCACTGTCCGTTTCGACGCTCGACAAATGCGACGGCGGCCCGCTCAACAGCGGGCCGCCTGCTCCTGACAACCAGGCGCCGATCAATAGGCGCTGATCCCGGTGCCCTTGTAGACCTTGTCGAACTCGGCCTTGACCTTCTCGTTCTGGTAGGACGCGACCAGCGTCTTTACCCAGCCCTCGTTCTCGTTGCCGGATTTCACGGCGATGAAGTTGCGGTAGGGGTTGTCGGCCACCGGCTCCTGGGCGATGCGGTTATCCGGGCCGAGACCGCTCTTCAGCGCCCAGTCGGTGTTGACGACGGCCGCATCGAGATCCTCGACCGAACGCCCGACAATGCCGGCGTCCAGTTCCTTGATGACGACCTTCTTAGGGTTCTCGGCAATGTCGGCGGTGGTCGCCAGGATGCCGGTGCCGTCCTTCAGCTTGATCACGCCTTCGTTCTGCAGAACGCGCAACGCGCGACCCTCATTCGAGGGGTCGTTGGGCAGGCCGATGACGGCGCCTTCGGGCAGGTCGGCAACCTTGGTGTATTTCTTGGAGTAGAGGCCGATCGGCCAGACGCCGGTGTAGCCGACGCGCACGATGTGGTACCCTTGGGTCTTGATCTGGTTGTCGAGATAGGGCTGGTGCTGGAAGGCGTTGGCGTCGATCTCGCCGCGCTCGAGCGCCTCGTTGGGCTGGGTGTAGTCGTTGAACACCACGGTCTCGACGGTCAGGCCTTTTTCGGCGGCCTGGGCGACGACGACGCGCCAGACATCCTCATCCTCGCCGCTGATGATGCCGACCTTGATAGACTTCTTGTCCTCGGCGAAGGACGGCGTCGGCTGAGCCAGACCGACAAGCGTGACGGCCGAGGTAAAAAGTGCCGCAAGGGCAGCTCGCCGGCTGATGGCTGAAAAAAGAAGAGAGCTGGAAGCGTTTCCGCGTTCGGACATTGTCGATCCCTCGTAATCCTGAAGTCATTGCGGCGAGGTGGAATACCAAGCCTTGACGACATCATCGGCAATGCTGCTTGCCGGATCAAAGAACCGCATTTCTTCTCAAACACGAAGCCGGGAATATTCTCTCAAAGATTTCGCAATTGCGAGAACGGTCACGCCGGACCGGTCAGAATGTCTCGACAAAGGGCCGCAGCTCGACCTCGAAGCTCCAGGCGCTGCGATGCTGGCGATGGGTCGCGAGATAGGTCTGCGCGATCGCATCGGGCGACAGCTGGCTGTCCGGTCGCTCGGACTTCGTCCCGACCGGCTCGATCTGGCCGTCGATAATGAAATGGGCGACATGGATGTTCTTCGGGAAGAGTTCGCGCGCCATCGACTGAGCCAGACCGCGCAGGCCGAATTTCGGCATGGCAAAGCCGGCGGAGTTGGGAAAGCCCTTGATGCTGGCGGAGGCGCCGGTGAAAAGAATCGAACCGGAGCCGCGCGCAAGCAGCCGCCGCGCCGCTTGCTGGCCTACCAGGAAGCCGCCATAGGCGCCGACAAGCAAGGCTTGTTTGACCGCATCGGGATCGACCTCGGCGATCGGGCCGCGCGTGCGGCCGCTGGCATTGAAGACGGCAAGGGCCAGCGGGCCTTGCTTGTCGGCGGCGTCAAACAGGCCGGCGACGGAGGCCGGATCGGCGACGTCGGTTTCGACGGCCAGCGCGCCGGTTTCCCCGACCAGCGCCGCGAGTTTGGCCGTGTTGCGGGCGGCCAGCACCACACGATAGCCTTCCGTGGTGAGAAGGCGTGCCAAAGAGGCGCTCAGGCCCGCACCCGCGCCGGCGATCACTGCGACTTCGGATGCCATGTCGTTTCTCCTTGGCGATGACGTGTTCGTCTCATAGCTGGCGTCTTGAGCGGCGAGACGCAAGAACGGCGTTGCTCGATTTTCGCTGTTCGGTGAAAAACTCTGCCGGCAGGTTCGGAGCAATCGACCGCGGCCAGGGTCTTGCCTGGCGAGACAATCCGTCCGACAGGTGATTGCGTTGGAATCGCAAACGGTGTCGCAAGGGAGTCGACCGTGGAACCAATCTGGGCCGTCGGCCTGATGACCGGCACCGTGCTTGACGGCAATATCGACGTGGCGCTGATCAAGACCGATGGCGAGCGGATCGCCGATTTCGGCACCTATACGCTGGCCCCCTACCCCGCAGCGATCCGTGCCTTGCTGGAGGAGACGCTGCGTCAGGCCCGGGTGTGGAATTTCGACGGGCCGGAGCCGGCGATCTTTGCCGAAGCCGAGGAGGCGCTGACGCGGGCGCAGTCGGCGGCGGTGAAGGACCTTGTCGAAAGCTACGGCCTGACCATGGGCGATATCGGCGTGGTCGGTTTTCACGGCCAAACCGTGCTGCATCGTGCCCCGCAACCCGGGCGGCGCGGCGATACGCGCCAGTTGGGCGATGGCGCGCTGATGCATTCCATTTTGGGCGCCAAGGTCGCCTATGATTTCCGCTCGGACGATGTGCGCGCTGGCGGCCAGGGCGCACCACTGGCGGCTGCCTACCACGCGGCGCTTTTGAGGGAAGCCGACGCCAGCGGCGACACGGCGGTGCTCAATCTCGGCGGTGTCGGCAACGTCACCTGGTGGGACGGCAAGGACAACATCGTCGCCTTCGACACTGGCCCGGCCAACGCACCGCTCAACGATTTCATCAAGGCAAACGGCCTCGGCGAGATGGACCGCGACGGCGCACTGGGCGCGGCCGGCACCGTCGATGAAGTGCGGCTGGCCAAATTGCTCCAGCATCCGTATCTGACCAAGCCCTATCCGAAATCGCTCGACCGTTTCGACTTCGGCGCCGCCATGGCCGACGGCCTCAGCGCAGAGGATGGGGCGGCGACGCTGACGGCCTTCACCGTCTCGGCCGTCGGCAAGGCGCTCGATTTGTTGCCGCGCCGGCCGAAGCGGCTGGCGGTCAGTGGCGGCGGCCGCCGCAACCCGACGATGATGGCGATGCTGGCGAGGCGCGCCAACGTCGAGGTGGTGCAGGCCGAGACACTGGGCTGGAAAGGCGATGCGGTGGAGGCCGAATGCTTTGCCTTCCTTGCCGTGCGCGTGCTGCGCGGCCTGCCGATCAGCTTTCCCAGCACCACCGGCGTGCCGCGGCCGATGCAAGGCGGGCGGCTGGCAGGTTAGAGCTTCTTCTGCAGGAAGATGCGGCTGCGGCCGATGGGGAAGTCAGGCAGTTCGCCGAAGCGCCGGTAGCCTTGCCGCTCATAGACTTTGGCCGCTGTCGGATTGAACGTGTCGATCCAGGCGTTCTGGCAGCCCCGGGCGACTGCTTCGCGCTCGGCAGCGTCCAGCATGTCGCCGGCCATATGCCGGCCGCGCAGGCGTTCGTCGACCCACAGCCATTGCACATAGAGCCAGCCCCAGGCGGTGTATCCCGAAATGCCGGCGACAACAGCGCCGTGCTCGTCACGAACGAAGACCGCGATCGGCTTGCGGCCGGAGGGGCCGACATCGCCGTCATTGAACGCCGTCAGCCGCTCGGCCAGGAAGGCGAGGTCGTCTGACGAGGGGTCGGCAGTGGTTTCAAGCGTCGTCTTCATCCGGGCGGGGCTCGCATGGCAAGCCAAGCTCTAGCGAAGGACGGGATGAGGACGCAAGCTTTACGGCTTGATGGGCGGCGGCGACCGCCATGACCCCGCTGCTGCCGCAACCAGCATCAGCACGGCGGCAACGATCGCGCAGATGGCAAAGCCGAATGTCGAATAAAGCGGCCCGAAGCTGGTGGTGCCGATGAAGACGGCGAGGTAGGTGACCGAGCTGTTCAGGCCCATGATGGTGCCGCGGCGCGACGGATCGAGCGCGGTAAGGCGCATCACCAGCACGTTCAGGCCGAAATGATTGGCAAGGCCCCAGATGGCGATCATAGCCAGGATCAGCACGAAATTGCTGCTTGCGAGCGCGATCGCGACATAGACGACGGCGACCAGCAGATAGGCGAAAGGCATGACGCGCCGTGCGCCGATGCGGTCGATGACGCCGTCGAGGAAGGCCGCGGCGCCGAAGCCGGCGCCATAGGCGAGCGCGGCCAGCGCATTGGCGCTGACGGGCTCGCCCAGATCCTGGTGCAGATGATCGCCGAGATAGCCGTAGACGCCGTAAAAAGCGGTCATGAAGGCGGTGCAGGCGATGAGCAGCGGCACGATCCCCGGAATGGCCAGCGCAACGAACGGCGACGGCGCCGGGCCGCCCTTCCTGACGTCGCTGAGCGAGGTCATCGACAAGGCAGCAAGCGCAATGGCGGAAAGCACCGCGACGGCGGCGAAGACGGCGCGCCAGTGCACGAGATCGGCAAGCACGGCCGACAGCGACACGCCGGCCACCATGGAGACCGTCCAGCCGGTCAGCACGACGCCGATCGTGCCGCTTTCACGGCCGGGCGGCGCAATTGCCGCTGCACTGGTATAGATGGCCGGCATGGCGACGCCCGCAGCGATGCCGGCGACGGCCTGGGCCGCGACCAGCATGATCACCGTCGGCGCCAGCGCGCTGGCGAGAAGCCCGACCGCCAGCAACAGCAGAGCGCCCTGCAGCATGCGGCGGGCGCCGACGCCGTCGATATAGCGGGCGAGGAACAAAGCGCTGGCGGAAGTGCCGAGACCGAAGGCAGCCGACGCGGCCATCACCGCCGGCACGCTGGTGCCGAAGGATGCGGCGACTGCCGGAGCAATTGGACCCAGGACCAGCGAGTTCGAGCCGATGACGGCGATGCAGCCTGTCAGGAGGTAGGCCAGCGCCGGGATCGGCTGATGGAGCGTTGCAGCTTGATGCGCGTTCGTCATCGGGTCATAATGGCCGAACTGAATTCCGCGACAACAAGGAATTTCGATATGGACGAAGAAACAGATGGGGTTCTGCAGAACAAGGTAGCTCCCCGCGAGCTCGACGCAATCGACCGAAAAATATTAGGCGTGCTGGTCGAGGATGCGACGATCAGCTACGCCGAACTTGGCGAACGCGTCTGCCTTTCGCCGCCTGCGGCGCATGAGCGGGTCAAGCGCCTGCGGCGCAGCGGCGCCATCCGCGGCACCGCTGTGATCATCGACCCGAAGGCGGTGAAGAAGCCGCTGCTCACCTTCGTGCATATCGATACCAAGGGCTGGGGCAAGACACCGGAGCTGATGGCCGTCTCCCAATATCCTGAGGTCGAGGAAATCCATTCGGTGGCCGGCGACACCTGCATGCTGCTCAAGGTCCGCACCGAGGACACCAGGGCGCTCGAAGGCCTGCTGGCGCGTCTCTACGAAACGCCCGGCGTCACCTCGACGCGAAGCTATGTCGTGCTGTCGACCTATCTCGAGCGCCCTGTGCAGCCCGAGATCACGGCGCAATGGCCGACGCCCCGGCATATGGCCACGCCGCTGTACTGATCTGCGCTATCTTCGTCTTGCCGGGGCCACAACAATCCTTCACAAACGGCACCCTATATTGATGCCAGGCATTGATTTGGGGTGACGAGAGGCGCGGCTTGGAATTCGAACTGAAAACCATCGAGGCGCTGGCCCCCGATCAGGCGTCGCTAAGCGCCGCCTCGAAGCTCACCAAGCGCTCGAACTGGCCGCGGCTGGAGAAGAACGAGCAGCAGGCGCTGATCTGGGGCGAATGCCAGGGCTCGGGATCCAACCCCTATCGCACCGTCGTCGACACCGGCGACCACGGCTACAAATGCACCTGCCCGTCGCGAAAATTTCCCTGCAAGCACACGCTGGCGCTGATGTGGATCGCCGCCACGGCGCCGGCCAGCTTCACATCAGCCGAAACAACGCCGGAATGGGTCAATGACTGGCTTGGCCGGCGCAGGAAGACTGCGCCCCCGCCGGTCGACGCAAAGCCTGGCAGGGGCGCGTCTGGCAAGAGCATTGGCGAGGCCTCGCAGGCGGAGGAAAGCACCGTCGATGACGCCGCCGCGACGGAGCGCCGCGAGACGGCGCAGCGCAAGCGGGCGGAAGATACGCGCACCGCGGTGGCAGGCGCGCTGGACGAACTCGACCAGTGGATTGCCGACCAGCTGCGGCTCGGCCTTTCCGCCTTTGCCGACGCCAGCAGCGAGCGCTGCCGCCGCATTGCCGCGCGGCTTGTCGACATGAAGGCGACGGCGCTTGCCGGACGCATCGACGAAATCCCGGCCCGGCTAATGGCGCTGCGCAGCGAGGAACGGCCGGACGCGGCGATCCGCGAACTCGGCAAGCTGGTGCTGCTGGCCAAAGCCTGGCGCTCGGCGCCCGACGATCCCGAGCTGAAGCGACTGGTGTCGGCGTCCGAAACCCGCGACCAGGTTCTGTCCAGTCCCGACGCGAAGCAGGTCGACAGCCATTGGGAGGTCGTCGGCGAGAAGATCGAGACCCGCCGCGACGGTCTCGTCAGCCATTCGGCCTGGCTGCTCGATCTGAAAAGCCCGACGCCGCAGTTTGGGCTGCTGCTCGATTTCTTTCCGGCTTCGGCCGGCCGCCGCTCGGCGGCGTTCACGCCCGGTGACCGGTTCCACGCCCGCCTGGTATTCTACCCGTCGCGCCAGCCACTGCGGGCCTTGGTGGCGGAGCGCAAGGGCGACGTCGTGTCGGGCGCCTGGCCGGATTTCGGCCTCGACGCTGTCAAGGACCCGCTCGCGGCGCATGCGGCGCACCAGGACGCAGCGCCCTGGTCGACCGATAGCCCGCTGATGCTGCCTGCCGGCGCGATCCTGCTCGATGAGCGCGGCACCGCCTGGTGGCAAGCGGCGCACGACCCGCAAGGGATCGCCCTGCCTGTTAGCGGGACCGTCGATCAGACCGTGCTTGGCCTCGACCTCGGGGCCACGGCAGCGCTTTGGAACGGCGCGCGGCTCGATCTGCTGGCCGCGCAAAGCGGCTTCGGGAGGCTCGATCTGTCATGAACGAGTTCGAACTAACCGGCCTGGCGACGATGCGCGACTGCTGGATCACCGGCGGAACCGCGTTCGATCTGGCGCCAACCGCATGGAAGGAGATCGCGGGTGGCGCAAGCCCGGACGAACGGGAGCGACGTCTGCTGGCGATCGCGGCGCAGGCGCTCGATGTGGGCTTAAGGCCAGCCGCGCCGAAGTCGCTGAAGCGGCGCCCGCCGCTGCCGAGGCTTGGCCTGCCGCTGCTGCCGGAGCGGTTGCGGCCGCTGTTGCGGGCGGCCCTGAAGAACGCCGCCGATGCGCAGCGCAAGTCGCGTGTCGCGACGCTCGTCGCCAGCCGCGGCTACGTGCTGCATCCGATGGACTGGATGCCTTCGGCATCAGACCAGAACAGCCCTGACATCTATGCGCCGTGGATCGACTGGCAGGCCAGCGTCGAGGGGCTGAAGATTGCCCCGCAGGAGCAGCTGACGGCGCAGAACTGGGATGACTTTTACCCCGCCGCGCGCCGTATCGCGTTGGCCGAGATGCGCCGTCGCGATCCGGCCACGGCCCGCAGCCTGATGGAAGCCAAGGCGACGGGCGAGCCGGCTGAAGTCCGGCTGGCGCTCATCGAACTCATGCATTTCAACCTGACGCCCACGGACGCGCCATTCCTGAAAAGCCTGGCCACCGACCGCTCCGGCAAGGTGCGGGAGCTGGCGGGCCGGCTGCTGGCAAGGCTGGGCGAGCATGGCCGGCCGGGCAACGACGGAGCCGACGACCCCGTTGCCGAACTCGCCGCCTTCATCACAGAAGGCAAATCCGGCTTCATCCGCCGCCGCACCACATACACGCCGGCAAAACTCAAATCGGCTGCGCAAGAAAGTCGTCGCGTCGACCTGTTCGCAAGCTGTTACCTGGTCGATCTTGCGGCGCATTTCGGCAAAACAGAGTCCGATTTCATCGGGGCATGGCAATTCGGTGCCGATGACAGAGCGGATCTGTCTCTCGTTCGGATGGTCGCCGTGTCCGGCAGCGATGCCACGGTGGCGCTGTTGGCGGATACGCTTGTCGCCGAAGGTGGCAAGTCGGCATTGTTTGTCTTCCACCTCATGTTGCGTTTGGACAGCGGCAGGAAGCGGAACCTGATCAGGCAGATCCTGAAGGACGCTCAAAATCTTGAAGCGCTCAACCTGGTCGAAGGCGCCGAAGCGAGTTGGCTTGAATGGGACGATTTGACAAATGGCAAGGCGCTGTCGGCACTGCGCACCATGGTTGCGGGAAACGACGAGCCCGCGAAGCGAAGCGCGGACCACGCCCTGGAAACGATAGGCTTTCTTGCCACAGCGGAGACCGC
This sequence comes from Mesorhizobium sp. C264A, assembly GCF_040324515.1. Classification (NCBI taxonomy): domain Bacteria; kingdom Pseudomonadati; phylum Pseudomonadota; class Alphaproteobacteria; order Hyphomicrobiales; family Phyllobacteriaceae; genus Mesorhizobium; species Mesorhizobium sp. C264A. The sequence continues at coordinate 3,497,460 of NZ_JAMYVY010000001.1, forward strand.
TGAACGGTTGATCGGCGACATTGTTGCGGCCGGCATGCTGCCGGCGGCAGCCTCGCTCGTTTTCCTGCGCCTCAACGCGGCAATGACGGGAACCAAAACATGACAATCCGGAGAACAGCACCATGAACGCAGCCATCCGCCTCCCTGTCGAGCAGGCCTATGCCGCTGAACTGCAGGCGCTGGCGCGCAATGACGAACGCCAGAAGCCGGCCGGATGGAGCTTGTCGCCGAAGGCCGTGCTGACCTATCTGCTCGGCGGCAAGGCAAGCGACGGCACCGTGATATCGCCGAAATATGTTGGTCGCCGCCGGCTGATGGAAACCGCGGTGGCGACACTCGCTACCGACCGCGCGCTGCTGTTGCTCGGCGTTCCCGGCACCGCCAAGTCCTGGGTGTCGGAACATCTCGCCGCCGCCATCATGGGCAACTCGACGCTGATCGTGCAGTGCACGGCCGGCACCGACGAGAACCAGATCCGCTACGGCTGGAACTATGCGCAGCTTTTGGCCAAAGGGCCGAGCCAGGAGGCGCTGGTGCCGACGCCGCTCTACCGCGCCATGGAGAGCGGCAAGCTATGCCGGCTAGAGGAACTGACGCGCATGGGCTCGGACGTGCAGGACACGCTGATCACCGTGCTGTCGGAAAAGATGATGCCGATCCCGGAGCTCAACACCTCGCTCTATGCCCAGCGCGGCTTCAACATCATCGCCACCGCCAACAATCGCGACAAGGGCGTCAACGAACTGTCCTCGGCGCTGAAACGCCGCTTCAATGTGGTGGTTCTGCCGCTGCCCGAAGACATGGCCGAAGAGGTGGCGATCGTCTCCAAGCGGGTCGACGAGATGGCCGGCGGCCTCGACCTGCCGGTGCCGAAGAATGTCGGCGAGGAGATTGCGCGCGTGCTGACCATTTTCCGCGAGCTGCGCTCGGGCGCAACCGCCGACGGCAAGGTGACGCTGAAGACGCCTTCGGGTTCGCTCTCGACCGCCGAGGCGATCGCCACCATGGTCGGCGGCCTCAGCCAGGCGGCGTGGTTCGACAGCGGCAAGCTCGGCGCCGAAGGCCTCGCCGCCAGCCTTGTCGGCGCCATCGTCAAGGACCCGGTGCAGGACAAGGTGGTGCTGGAGGAATATCTCGAAACGGTGCTCAAGAAGCGGCCGGACTATGCCGGCTATTACGCGGCGCTGAACGCAGCGATCTGAGGTCATGAGCGACGTCGCCTATTTCGGCATCCGCCATCACGGGCCGGGCTCCGCCGACAGCCTGGTGCAGGCGCTGCGGGACTTGCAGCCGGTCGCGGTGCTGATCGAAGGGCCGAGCGACGCGTCCGCCCTGCTGCCATTGCTGGCGCGCCCGCAGATGCAGCCGCCGGTGGCGCTGCTCTGCTACCCCGAGGACGATCCGGCCGCGACAAGTTTCTGGCCGTTCGCCGAGTTCTCGCCGGAATACCAGGCGGCGGTGTGGGCGGTGGAGAACAAGGCGGCATTGCGGTTCATCGACCTGCCGTCATCGGCACGGTTCGCGGCACCGGCAACCGACGACACCGACAAAACGGCTGACGCCGACAAGCCCGAACCCAAGGACGAAACCGGTGAGGATGGCGAGCCCGCATCGCATCGCGACCCGATCGGCACGCTGGCTGCGGCCGCCGGCTATGAAGATGGCGAAAGCTGGTGGGCCGACATTATCGAGCAGAATCCGCAGCCGGGTCCAATCTTCGCTGCCATCACCGATGCGATGACGACGCTGCGCGACGGCGAAGGTGCGATCGCGCCGTTCGAGGCCAAGCGTGAAGCGCATATGCGATTGGAAATCGCCGCCGCGCGCAAGGAATTCGCCGGACCGATCGCCGTCGTCTGCGGCGCATGGCATGTGCCGGCCCTGCAGGCCGCGCACACGCAGAAGAACGACCAGGCGCTGATCAAGGGAATTGCCCGGCGCAAAAGCATCATGACATGGGCGCCATGGACCGGGCCGCGTCTTGCGCTGGGCTATGGTTATGGCGCTGGCGTCGTCGCGCCCGGCTGGTGCAAGCATCTGTGGCGCACACGAGGGCGGCGCGACGCCGCGACGCTGTGGCTGGCGACGATCGCGGCGGTGCTGCGGGCGAAGGGCCATCTGGTGTCGACCGCGTCGCTGATCGAGGCCGAGCGGCTTGCGCGCACACTGGCTGCCATTCGCGAGCGGCCGAAGCCCGGCTTCGAGGAATTGCGCGATGCCGCGATCGCGGCGCTGTTCAACGGCGAAGCGGTGCTGTGGGCGCTGGTCGAGGCCGAGCTGCTTTTGGGCGCGGATGTCGGCGAGATTCCGCCCGACACGCCGCTGGCGCCGCTGATCGAGGACCTGCAGCGCAACCAGAAGGCGGCGCGGCTGAAGCCGGAGGCGCTGGAACGCGAGCTGTCGGTCGATCTGCGCAGCGAAAGCGGACTGTTTCGTTCGACATTGCTGCACCGGCTGGACGTGCTTGGCGTGCAATGGGGCAGGCTGGCCGACGCCGGCCGCAGCCGCGGCACCTTTCGCGAAAAATGGACGCTGGCCTGGGAGCCGGAATATGCCGTGCGCCTGGTCGAGAACCTGATCTACGGCCCGACTATCGAAAAGGCCGCCAATGGCCGCCTGATCCAGATGCTCGGTGCGGCCGCGAGCCTCGACACGCTTGCCGCCCTTGTCCAGAGCGCCATTACGGCGGATCTGTCGGAGGCCGCGAGCGCCGGCCTTGTAGCGTTGGAGGCGCGCGCAGCGCACAGCAGCGAATGCCTGGAGATGCTGGCCTCGGTGCCGCCGCTTGCCGACATCATCCGTTACGGCGAGGCGCGCAAGACCGAAACCAACCGGCTGTCCGGTTTGTTGGAACGGTTGATCGTCGAAGGCGCGATCGCGCTGCCCTATGCGGTGCGCGACCTGGACGAGCAGGCCGCCACCACGCTGGTCGGTGCTGTGCGCAAGGCCGACACGGCCATCCGGCTGGTCGAGCCCGGCGAAGGCGTGCTCGATGCATGGCGCAACGGCCTGACCGGCGTGCTGGAAGGTCCGGGCTCGACGGCGCTGCTCGCCGGCTGCGCCGCGCATCTGCTCTATGAAGCCGGCCAACTGTCGGCAGAGGACGCCGCCGGGCTGCTCGGACGCAGGCTGTCGCCGGGGACGCCGGTCGCCCAGGCAGCGGGGTTCTTCGAAGGTTTCTTCAGCACTGCCGGCCAGCGGCTGATCTACGACGAGGGCCTGCGCGGCGCCGTCGATGGGTGGCTGAAATCGCTCGACGAGGACGCTTTCATCGCGCATCTGCCATTGCTGCGCCGCGTCTTCTCCAATCTGGACTCGATGGAGCGGCAGCGGTTGATCGAGGCCGTGCTCGGCCGCACCGCAAGGTTGCCGGCCGGCCTGACGCCGGCGCCGGATGGCGGCGAAGGCTGGCGCCGTCACCTGGAGCGGCTTGGGCCATTGCTGGCGGGCGGAGTGTGACAATGGATGACGAAGCCGAAGTGCCCGAACCCGGCCCAGCATCCTCCGATAGCGGGCGCGAGCGCCGCTGGCGGCTGGCGATCGGCGCCGATGACGAGGCTTCCTCCGCCCTTTCCAGTGATGACAAAAAACTGTCTTCGGCGCTCGATGCGCTTTACGGCGACGGCGCCAATGCCGATGCCGACCCGCGCAAGCGGCGCGGCGGGCTCGGCCGCTCGGCGCCACGCGTGGCGCAATGGATGGGCGATATCCGCTCCTTCTTTCCCGCCCAGGTGGTCCAGATCGTCCAGAAGGATGCCTTCGAGCGGCTGAACCTGAAGCAGATGCTGATGGAGCCGGAATTCCTCAAGGCGATCGAGGCCGACGTCAACCTCGTCGCCGACCTGATCTCGCTGCGTTCGGTGATGCCGGCCAAGACCAAGGACATCGCCCGCACCATTATCGCCGACATCGTTGCCAAGCTGATGCAGCGGCTGGAGCAGAAGACCGCCGAGGCGATCCGTGGCGCGCTCGACAAGTCGCGACGCACCAACCGGCCGCGCCAACGCGACATCGACTGGCCGCGCACCATCTCGGCCAATCTTCGCCACTACCAGCCTGAGCACAAAACCGTCGTGCCGGAAAAACTGGTCGGCTTCATGCGCAAGCAACGCCGGCTAGTCGATCTCGACGAAGTGGTGCTGTGCGTCGACCAGTCCGGCTCGATGGCGAGTTCGGTGATCTACGCCTCGATTTTCGCCGCGGTGATGGCGTCGCTGCCGGTCGTGCGCACCAAGCTGGTCTGTTTCGACACGGCCATCGTCGACCTGACCGAAGAGCTCAGCGACCCGGTCGAGGTGCTGTTTGGCGTGCAGCTCGGCGGCGGCACCGACATCAACCAGGCGGTCGCCTATTGCGCCGACCGCATCGAGCGGCCGACCAAATCCCACTTCGTGCTGATCACCGACCTCTATGAGGGCGGCAACGGCCAGGACTTGCTGCGGCGGCTTGCGGCGCTGGTCCGGTCCGGCGTCAATGTCATCGTGCTGTTGGCGCTGACCGATCAGGGCCGGCCGGGCTATGATCCGGCGATGTCGGCTTCGGTCGCGGCACTTGGCATACCGGTCTTCGCCTGCACGCCGGACCTGTTTCCCGACATGATGGCGGCGGCGTTGCGGCGCGAGGATATCGGCGCCTGGGCAGCCGGCGCCGACATCAAGCTGATCCGCCGAGACGGAGCCGAGCAGTCAGGCCTGACTATTCGAACGAATAGGCAAACCCGTCAGTGGAAGCGCTGACGGTCACCTTGGTCATCTTCTGGCCGTCGAGCGACCGGTTCAGCACGCCGCGGCTGAGTTCCGGCAACAGCGTGTTGGTGAGGATGGCGTCGATCATGCGGCCACCGGACTCGATTTCGGTGCAGCGCGCCTTGACCAGCGCCATGACGCCGTCGCCGATCACCAGTTCGGCGTCGTGGCTGGCGCGCAGCCGCCGCGCGATCTTGCCGAACTGATGGCGGGTGATGGCCTCGATCATCGAATCCGAAAGCGGATAGTAAGGGATGGTCACGACGCGGCCGAGGAAGGCCGCTGGAAACACCTTCAGCAGTGGAGCGCGCAGGGCAGCATCGAGGCCGTCGAGCCCTGCCCTCACCGTGCCGTTGCCGGTCCGCTCCATGATGACTTCGAAGCCGACATTGGACGTCAGCAGGATCAGCGTGTTCTTGAAGTCGATGCGCCTTCCCTCACTGTCATCCATCATGCCCTTGTCGAAGACCTGGAAAAAGATCTCGTGGACGTCGGGATGCGCCTTCTCGACCTCGTCGAGCAGGATCACCGAATAGGGTTTTCGGCGCACGGCCTCGGTGAGAATGCCACCCTTGCCGTAGCCGACATAGCCGGGCGGTGCGCCCTTGAGCGTCGAGACGGTGTGCGCCTCCTGGAATTCGGACATGTTGATCGAGATCAGGTTCTGCTCGCCGCCATAGAGCGTCTCGGCCAGCGCCAGGGCCGTCTCGGTCTTGCCCACACCGGAGGGGCCGCAGAGCAGGAACACGCCGACCGGCTTTTCCGGCGCTCCGAGCCCGGCGCGGCTGGTCTGCACGCGCTTGGCGATCATCTCCATGGCGTGATCCTGGCCGACGACTCGTTCGGACAAAGTGTCGGCGAGCTTGAGCGCCTTTTCGGTCTGGCTGGACAGCATCCGTCCCGTCGGGATGCCGGTCCAGTCCTGGACCACGGCAGCGACCGCATTGCGGTCGACCGACGGCAGGATCAGCGGCGTCTCGCCTTGCGCGGTGGCAAGCTCGGCCATGAGTTCACGCAGCCGCGCCAGATCGGCGGCAGGATCTGGCGCAGCTTCGGCAGCCGGCGCTTCGGTCTCGAACGCTTCGGCCTTGGGCGTCTCGGCCTTGGGCACCTTGGTCTTTTCTTCGTCCGGCGCTGCCGGTTCGGCATCGGCCTCGGTTGTCGCCACCGCATCGAGCGGCACGCCGTCGCCGCGCAGCCGCGCGCGCAGTTCGAGGATCTCGGCAACCAGCGCCTTTTCGCGCTCCCAGCGCTCCTCGGCGGCGGCGAGCATGGTCCCGGCCTCAGTGAGCCCGGCCTCGACCCGCGCCTGCCGGTCAGTTACTTCGATGCCGATCGCTGCCTCGCGGCCGATGATGCCGCTTTCGACTTCCAGCGCCTGGCGGCGCCGCAAAATGTCCTCGACCTCGGCCGGCGTCGCATGCTGCGAGATCGCCACCCTGGCGCAAGCGGTGTCGAGCAGGCTGACCGCCTTGTCGGGCAATTGCCGCGCCGGGATGTAGCGATGCGACAGGCCGACCGCCGCCTCGATCGCCTCGTCCAGGATCTGCACTTCGTGATGCTGTTCGAGCACGCCGGCTACACCGCGCAGCATGAGCACGGCGACCGCTTCCGACGGCTCGTCGATCTTGACCACCTGGAAACGGCGGGTCAGCGCCGGGTCCTTTTCGATGTGCTGCTTGTATTCGGCCCAGGTGGTTGCGGCGATGGTGCGCAATTCGCCGCGCGCCAGCGCCGGCTTCAAGAGATTGGCGGCGTCGCCGGTTCCGGCGGCACCACCGGCGCCGATCAGCGTGTGCGCCTCGTCGATGAACAGGATGACCGGCGTCTCGGAGGATTGGACCTCGTCGATGACCGCCGTCAGGCGCTTCTCGAACTCGCCCTTGACGCTGGCCCCGGCCTGCATCAGGCCGACGTCGAGCATGCGCACGCTGATGCCTTGCAGCGGCGGCGGCACGTCGCCCTGGGCGATGCGCAGGGCAAAGCCCTCGACCACCGCGGTCTTGCCGACACCGGCCTCGCCGGTCAGGATCGGGTTGTTCTGCCGGCGCCGCATCAGGATATCAATGATCTGCCGGATCTCCGGGTCTCTGCCGACGACCGGGTCGATCTTGCCGTCATGGGCGCGCTGGGTGAGGTCTGTGGCGTATTTGGCCAGCGCGGAGTCCCCGCCCGGAGCTCGCCGCGGCGCCTCCGCGGTGGGAGCCACTGCTGCCGTGGCGCCGGCTTCGAGCGAACCGTCCACCACCTCGGCAAAGCGGGCGATGACCCCGTCGGCGTCGATCTTGTCGAATTCGCCGCTGATCTTCGCCACCAGGCCTTCCAGCACCGGCGTCTTCAGGCAGGCGAGCACGATATGGGCGCTGCGGACCTCCTCCATGCCGAATTCCAGCGTCGCCAGGTTCCAGGCCTCCTGGATGGCGTGGAAGATGTGGTCGGAAAATTCCTCGATCGAGGTGGCGCCGTAGGGCAGCTTGTCGACGGCGCGGGTCATGTCGCTGGTAAGCCGGCTGGCATCGACGCCGGCATCGGCAATGATCATCTGCACATCCGAACGCTCGGACAGCACCAGTTGTTCTATGAAATGGACGAGTTCGACGTAAGGATTGCCGCGCAGCTTGGCGCTGTCGGCGGCGGCCTTGAAGGCGCGCAGGCAGACCGGATTGAGCTTGCCAACCAGTTCCTTGCGTTTGAACCCCTGCGACGACCGGCGCTGTTCCATCGAACGTGCTCCTGCAATCTGCCCCGTCGACAGCCTGCCACATAAGCAGCCGCTTGACAAAGCGCTTGATGCAGCCGGCCTTTTCCCTTTGTGGAGAGTCCCGCGCCGCCAAATGCAGACAACCACGATTTTTCTAATCCTATGCGATGCGCTTCACATACGAGGTTGGCCAAGCACGCCATGAATTGCGCCATCCGAGACGCAGTTGCACCGACATTCATTAGCGCTCGTTAACTTTTGAGCGGATGGCGAATTGTGGGAATATGCAACCGTGTGCTAACGTTGGGTCACGTACGGTTTTAGAGCCGGTCGCCGGGGTATCTGTGATCGATCTCGCACTCTGGCTTGCTCCGCTGGACGGTGAAAATCCGTCAGGCGAAGACTTGCGCAACGATCCGGCTTTTCATGAGCTGGAGCGGCTCACGGAGCCGCAGGTCAAGGTCGTCCATGACGGGCGCAACAAGCCAGCCGCGCAATCGACCATTCCGGTCGACTGGCCTGCCGTGCTCGGCAAGGCCGAGGAGTTGCGTTCGCATGGCCGCGACCTGCGCCTGCTCGTCATTGTCGCCCGGGCGCTGGCCAATGAAGAGGGATTGGCCGGACTGGCACAGGGCCTGACCCTGATTGCAAGGACCTTCGAGACGCATTGGGAGACGATGCACCCGGCGCTGCGGGCCAGCCCCCAACCACGCGAGGCCGCCCTGCGCCGCCTCAACGCGCTGGCCGACCTGCAGAACGGCCAGGAAGGCCTGCTGGCGAACCTCAGGCAGATGGTCTTCTTCGCGCCGCGTCCCATCGGGCCGATCAGTGGACGCGATCTCGAACAGGGTGCGCTCGACGATCGCGTCATGCTTCAGGAAGCGGCGTCGGGATTGAATGCCACGGAGAAGGCAGCGCTGGTCAGCGCGCACGGACAGCTCCTGAACCGGGTGGGCAGCGGTTGTGCCGCCTATCAGGACCATGCCGGTGAACAGATGACGGCGCTCATCGCCGGGGCGCACGCAGCGATCGAGGCGCTCGACGCAGTCGATGCGGCGCTGAATGCCCGCCTCGACAGCAACGGGGCTGCCGTCCCGGACCTGAAGCGGTTTTTGCAGCGCGTGCTGACGACGCTGGAACGCAATACGGCGGTCGAGACCACGGAAGAGGCAGCGACGAAGGGGGCGGCCAGCCCGGCTGCTCCCCCGGCAAGCCCGGCCGCGCCGGTCAGAAACGGTCATGGAGCCGAGACGATGGCAAGCTACGCGGAGACCGGTGCGGGGCTCCCGGACAGGATTTCCTCGCGCGACGATGTGGTGAAGTGCCTCGACCTTGTGGTCGCGTTCTACGACCGCACCGAGCCGTCGAGTCCGATCCCGCATCTCGCCCGCCGGGTGCGCAGGATGGTGCACATGGATTTCGTTGAACTGATGGAAGACCTCGCCCCGTCGGGGCTCAAGGAATTCCGGCTGCTCGCCGGCGTTCCCGACGCCAAGAAGACTGCCCAGAAGGATGAAAGGTAGCAACACATGCCAGCCGAAAGCAAAGCGAAGGTCATCGAGCGAAATCGCGCCCCGCGCGTGCAGATCGCCTACGATGTCGAAACCTACGGCAGCCCGACGACGATCGAACTGCCGTTCGTCATGGGCGTGATGGCCGACCTGTCGGGCGCATCGCAGACCAGGGAAGCGTCCAAGACGGTGCTCGACCGTTCCTTTGTCGAGACCGATGCCAACCGCTTCCCCAAATTCATGGAAGCGCTGGGGCCCAGGGTCAAGGCGCGGGTGAAGAACACGCTGCCGCAGGCCGAGGGACAGGAGCGCGACGAAGAACTGGCGCTCGACCTGACCTTCACCAAGATGGGCGATTTCGCCCCCGACAAGATCGCCGAACAGGTCCCGCAACTGGCCGAAATCCTGAAGATGCGGCGCCAGCTCGAGGAGCTGCTCGGCTTCATGGACGGCCGCGTCGATGCCGAAAAGCGCATCGCCCAATTGCTGAACAACCAGCCGCTGCTTGGCCAGATCGCCGCCCAGGCGCTGTCCGACGACAAGGGTGAGGAATAGATCATGGCCGAACAGCAAAAGACCGCAGCATCCGTCGCCGAGGCCGAGGCCGTCGATCTCGGCGAATTCAGCCAGCTCTTGGAGAAGGACTTCAAGGTCAAGAAGGACGACAGCGAGAAGCTGCAGCAGCTGGTTCGCAACCTGGCTCTGGCGGCGCAGTCGCGCTCCGAGACGACGACGATTTCGTCCAACTCGATCAAGTCGATCAAGTCGTTGATCGCCGGCATCGACAAGATGCTGACGACCCAGGTCAACGAAATCCTGCACGCGCCGGAAGTGCGGCAGATGGAAGGCACCTGGCGCGGCCTCTGGTACCTCATCAACAACACCGAGACGGATCAGAAGCTGAAGATCCGGGTGATGAACATTTCCAAGGAGCAGCTGGCCGATACGCTCGAAGACTATGAAGGCCAGATGTGGGACCAGAGCCCGATCTTCAAGAAAGTCTACACCGACGAGTATTCGATGCTCGGCGGCGAACCGATCGGCTGCGTCATCGGCGCCTACGAGTTCTCCAACCACCCGCGCGACGTCGGCCTGTTGCGCAACATCTCCGGCATCTGCGCCTCGGCGCACACGCCGTTCATCGCCGCCGCCTCGCCACGGCTGTTCCGCATGGACAGCTGGCAGGAACTGCCCAACCCGCAGGACCTGCAGCAGATCGTCTCCAACCCGGCCTACGCCTCGTGGCAATCGCTGCGCGAGAGCGAGGATGCGCGCTATATCGGGCTGACCATGCCGCGCGTGCTGGCGCGGCTGCCCTACGGCTCGGAGACAGTCCCGGTCAAGGGCTTCTCCTTCGAGGAGGAAGTGCAGGGCGATCACAACAAATATGTCTGGATGAACGCTGCCTTCCCGATGGGCGTCAACATCAACCGCAGCCACAAGCTCTATGGCTGGGGCACCCAGATCCGCGGCGTCGAAAATGGCGGCACTGTGCTTAACCTGCCGGTGCACTCCTTCCCGACCGATGACGGCTCGATCGCGATGAAATGCCCGACGGAAGTCGCCATCGACGACCGGCGCGAGGCGGAACTGGCCAAGCTCGGGCTGATGCCGATCCTGCACCGCAAGAACACCGATCTCGCGGCCTTTATCGGCGCCCATTCGCTGCAGGATGACGAGACGCGGGCGGGCCGCCTGGTCGACCCCGACGCCCAGTCCAACGAGCGGCTCTCCGCCAACCTGCCCTATCTGTTCCCGGTCTCGCGCTTCGCCCACTACCTCAAGGCGATTGCGCGCGACAAGGTCGGCTCGTTCAAGGAACGCACCGACATGCAGATCTGGTTGACCGAATGGATCAACCGGTACGTGCTGGCCAACCCGGCCTTCGCCGACGACAAGGCGCGCGCCAAGCGTCCGCTTGCCGCCGCCGAGGTGCAGGTCGACAGCGTGGAGGGCCGGCCGGGCTACTACAACGCCCGCTTCTATCTGCGCCCGCACTACCAGCTGGAGGGCATCAACGCCTCGCTTAGGCTGGTGTCGGAATTGCCGTCCGTGAAGACCTGATTGCAGCAACCAAACCTTTGTTTGAAAGCGGTGGAGAACGAAAATGCCCACAATGAAGATCGACGGTTTTCTGAAAGTTCCGGATATCAAGGGGCCCAGCACACGCGACGGCCATGACGACGAGATCGAAATCCATGGCGTCGATTACAAGATGGTCGCGCCCTACGACCCCAATTCCCTCTCGCGCCGAGGCCGCGTGTCGATGGGCATGATCAAGTTCACCAAGCACTATGACAAGGCCTCACCCTATCTGGCCAAGGCCCTGTTCGAAAACAAGGCGCTGGACGAGGTCAAATTCTCCGCTCGGCGGACCATCGACGGCGAGAGCAAGGACTATCTGGTCGTTACCCTGACCGACGCCTCGATCATGGAATACGACATGTCGCAGGCCGATGATGAAGCCGACCTGATCCAGGAGGAAGTCTCCTTCGCCTACAAGAAGATCAAGTTCGTCTATGACGACAATGACGAAGCCGAAATGGATGTCTATGTCGGCAAGTGAGGGGCGAGCAAAGCGCCCTGCCGCCGACAAGGTACAGGCGGGCGGTTCACGGGCCAAGCGCGAGGCGGTACAGCCTTCGCTGTGGGACCGCCTCGTCAACGACCTGCCGGGCCTGAGCTCGGAGATAGACGGGCTCAGGCAGGCTCTGCAGGAGGAGCTTGGCGCAGAGCGCCTGGACGAGCTGCTGGCAGACGGACCGAGGCGCATCGACGCCGATGACGCATTGAACCCCGATCAGAAGCGCCGGCTGCACCGGCTGGCGTTTCAGAACCGGCACCGTGGCGAGCTTGAAAGCCGAGGCATCGTGGTGTCGCCCGATGTGCTGCGCGAGGCCGTGCGGCGCGACATCGAGGCGCTGTTCAACACCGAGCGTTTCGAATCCGCGCCGCTGCTATCCGATCTCGAGGCCGAGCAGATGACCGACCGTCCGACATCGCTGGCCGACTTTCCGGAGGTGCGCCGCAGCGTTGTCAATTATGGCGTGCCGTCCTTCTCCGGCCGGTCGTCGCGCGACTTCGATCGCGATGTTCTGGCACGCGTGATCCGCGCCGTGCTCGCCGCATTCGAGCCGCGGCTGAAGGAGAGCGCGACGAAAGTCACGGTCAACCTCGGCGACAAGACCGGCCTGAAGATCGAGATCGACGCCGTGCTGATCATGACGCCGACGCCCGAGCGCATGCGCCTGCGCACGACGATCAATCTCGACAACGGACTGGCGCGCACCGAGTTCAGGGAAGCCTGAGAGATGGACCGGGTCTTCGTAGAATATTACGAGGAGGAACTGTCCCACATACGCGGGCTGGCGGCGGAGTTCGCCGACATGCATCCGGCGGTTGCCCGCAATTTGTCGCTGGATACGGTGCCGTGTCCCGACCCCTACGTCGAGCGGCTGCTCGACGGCGTCGCCTTCCTCGCCGCGCGCACGCGCCTGAAGGTGGATGCCGAGCGCTCGCGGTTTTCGCGCAGCATCCTCGACGTGCTTTATCCCGATCTCGTCACGCCGGCGCCGGCAACCGCCATGGTGGTGCTGAAGCCCGGCCAGCAGGTGCAGACAATGCTTGCCGGCCACGTCGTCAAGCGCGGCACGCGGCTGGTCTCCAGCCTGCAGGCCGGCCTGTCGACGCGCTGCACCTTCACCACCGCGCAGGACATGACGCTGTTTCCGATCGCGATCAGTTCGGTCGGCTATTTCCAGGACCGCAGCGCGCTTGCCGCCGCCGGCATCGGCCCGATCGCCGGCAAGGCCGGCGAAGCGGCACTTCGCATCACGCTGGCGCGGACCGGCAAAGGCAAGCTCGACGAACTGGCGCTCGACCGGCTCGACTTCTATTTCGCCAACCGCACCAAGGCGCCGCTGATCTTCGACGCCATCTTCGGAGTCTGCTCTGGTGTCGGCGCTCGACCGGAAGGCAAGACCAATCCATTGTCGCCGCTACCGCCGCCGGAGATGGTCGGCATTGCCGATGCCGAGGCGCTGATGCCGCGCACGCGGCCGACCTTCGAAGGCTACCGCCTGCTGCGCGAATATTTCATGATGCCCGAGCGCTTCCATTATGGGCGCGTCACCGGCTTGCTGCCGGTCGTGCGCAAATGCCAGGCCGGGCTCGAAATCATCTTCCTGTTCCGGCGTCCGGTGCCCGAACTCGCCGATCTGACGCCGGCGGATTTCGATCTCTTCGCCACCCCGATCATCAATCTCTTCGAGCGCGAGTGCAACATCGTCGAGCTCGACCAGCGCAAGACGCGCCAGGTGCTGCATGCCGACCGCACGCGGGCGCGCGACTTTGAAATCTACCGCGTCATCCGCGTCGAAGACGCCGATGCCGAGGGACCCGACGCGGAGATACCGGAACTCTTCAGCCTTGGGCAAAATCGCGGCAGCGGCTGGGTCTATTCGACGGAGCGGCGGCCGCGCCGGCCGACCGAGGACGAGCGGCGCCAGGGCGTGACGCGGACCTCCTATGCCGGCGACGACGTCTTCCTGGCGGTTTCGCGCCCAGTCAACAGTCAGGCCAACCGGCCGCTCAAGCGCGTCGACGTCGTGGCACTGTGCACAAACCGCGATCTTGCCATCCTCGACGACACGCCAACGCTGACGCTGGAAGCGGGCGACCCGGTGGAATCGGTCAGGCTGCTCGGCGCGCTGCGTTCGCCGCAGCCGGCGATCCCGGCAGCGCTGCCGCACGGCGCCGACGGCGAGTCGCGCGCCGACGACCTGGCCTGGCGGCTGGTGTCACAGCTGGCGCTCAACTTCCTCAGTCTGGCCAAGGAAGGCCGCGGCGTCGATCCGCTGCACGCGCTGCTCGATCTCTATGCCGAGCGCGGCGACCCCGGGCTCGCCCGCAATGTGCGCTCGATCGTGCGCATCGACTCGCGCGCGGTGATCGAAAGGCTGGCGATCGAAGGGCCGATGTGCTTCGGCCGCGGCACGGAAGTGACGCTGCATGTCGACCAGTCGGTGCTGGCGGGACAGAGCACTCTGCTGCTGTCGGGCCTGCTGTCGCGGCTGTTTGCCCGCCATGCCGGCATTAACGGGTTCGTGCGCACGCGCACGCGGTTGCTCCAGAAACAGGAGGATGTGCCATGGCCGATGACGCCCGGCAATCGCTACCTGATCTAGAGCGAGCCGCAACCCTGTCCGAGAGTTTCGACTTTTTCGAACTGCTGCGCCGGCTCGAACGGCAAGGCGGCCTGTTCGGCCATTCCGGCCGGCCGGACCGCGAGCCGGCAAGGCTCGGCCAGAATGTGCGGCTGTCCTTCGCAGTGCAGGACGTGGTGGATTTCCGCGAGCCGACGGACAAGTCGCCGGCACGCGTCACGGTCAACAATCTCGGCCTGCTCGGACCCGAAGGGCCGATGCCACTGCATCTGACGCGCTGGGTGCTCGATCGCCTGTCGCAACGCTGGTATGCCGGCGCCGAGGCGCGGCAGACGAGCGACACGACCTTCGTCGATTTCGTCAATATCCTGCAGCACAGGATGATCGCGCTCTACTATCGGGCCTGGGCGGATGCGCATCCGGCTGTGCAGGTCGAACGCGGTGTCGGCGGCCGCGTCCGTTCCATGCTGGAAGCAATGGCCGGCATCGGGCTGCCGGGCACGCAGGATGCCGAACTCGATACAGTAAAACTTCGCCAGGCCGCCTCGCTCGCTGCCCAAGTCGACGGCCCCGAGCGACTGACGCTGTTCCTGGCCGAAGCCTTCAAAGTGCCGGTGGTGCTGAAGGAGTTCGTCGCGGCCTGGATGACCATCCCCAAGGCGCTGCAGACGCGGCTTGCCGGCAGCTATGCCACGCTCGGCCGCAGCGCCACCATCGGCCCGCGCAGCTTCAGCCGGCAGAGCCGCATCGAGCTGCGCATCGGCGCGCTCAGCTATATCGATTACAAGGCCTTCCTGCCGGGCGGTGAGCGGCTGAAGCTGTTGAAGCAGGCGGTGCGCGACCTGATCGGCGAGACCATCGATGTCGATCTCAGGATCGTGCTTGCGGCAAAGGCAGTGCCGCCGGCGAAGCTCGGCACCGTCCAGCTTGCCCGCACCACCTGGCTGGCGCGACCGGTCGAAAAGGGGGACGCCGACGACATGCGGTTGCGGACCATCGTCGGCTGGCGGGAAGAGGTGGCGGCATGAGCCTGCTTCTGACTCTCGAACAGGGACCACGCGCGCAAGTCACGCGGCAGGCGCGGCTGGACGAGGGCGAGCTGGTAATCGGCCGCAGCGCCGACGCCGACTGGCAGATCAACGATCCCGACATGTTCGTCTCGCGCGCCCACTGCAAGATCACCAGCAAGCAGGGCGGCTATTTCGTCACCGATACCTCCAGCAGCGGGTTGTTCATCGACGATGCCGCCAGCCCGCTCGGCGCGGGAAATACCGCGCGCCTGCAAAGCGGCATGCGACTGCGACTGGGCGACTATGTGGTGTGGGTCGATTTGCAGACAGCGAAGACCGAGGCGCCGGCCTCCAGGCCTTCAGCGCCTGCCAGTAAGCCGGCGGCGTCGCGGGCGCCGGTCAGCCTCGGCGGCGACGATTTCTTTTCGTCCACCACGGAAGAAGAGCCGGGACGGCCACGCCCTGCCAACCTGCCCGATCCATTCGAAAAGCCGGTGCCCGGCGCATTCGCGCGTGCGCGGTCCGATGAACGCAGCTCGCAGGCGTTCGACGATCCGTTCAGCCTCGACCCTGTGGCAACGCCGGTGGCCGAGCCCACTGACAGAAACGGCGCCAAGCCATCGTTCGACGATCCCTTCGGCCTCGACTCCGCGCCGCTGTCGAGAGAGCCGAGCAGATCCAATCCTGAGAAGCTGCCGGCCTACGATGACGGGTTTGGTTTCGGCCCTGCCGGGTCCACCAGCCTCTACGCCGGCGTGACGGATGGCGGTGCAACCGATGCGCCCTCGCCTGCCCCCTCTGCAGCGCCCTGGGATCTGCCAGTCTGCGCGGTCGAGCCATCGCCACCGCAGCCACCGCCTCCCCCGCCACCACGCGCTCCTGTCCGCCAATCCGCGGCGCGGCCGTCAGCCGGACCGTCGGACGCGGAATTGCGCGCCGCTTTCCTGCGCGGCATGGGCATGGACGAGGCCGATTTTCCCGGCGGCGATCCGGTGGCCGACATGGAAAAATTCGGCCGCGAATACCGGCTGATGATGGAAGGGTTGATGCAGCTTTTGCGCAAGCGCGCCGAAGAGAAGGGCAACGCCCGCGTCGCCCAGACCGTGGTTGGCGCGTCCGAGGTCAACCCGCTCAAATTCCTGCCCTCGGTCGACGATGCGCTGGTGACCATGCTGGCCGAGCGCAGCCCCGGTTTCCTCGGTGCCGACGCGGCGATCCAGGATGCGGTGCGCGATCTGGCGCAGCATCACGTTCGCGCCTGGCGCGGCGTGCAGGGCGCGCTCAAGCGCATGATCGACCGCTTCGATCCGGCGGCGATCGAGCAGGAACTGAAGTCGAGTTCGGCGATCGGCAATCTGCTGACCGGCGGGCGCGGCGCCAAGCTCTGGGAATTGTACCAGAAACGCCACCGTGAAATCGCTCACAGCGCCGAGACGCGTTTTCTGGGCGAAATCGGCGCTGATTTTCGTGATGCATATGAGGAGGACTGAGACATGATCGACAGACGCGAATTTATCCTTGCCATCGGGGCGACGGGACTGCTGACGGCGTGTCAGAGCGGCCCGCCCAAACCATCCGTCATCACCGTAAACCTCGCCGGCGGCGCCGGTATGAACCCGGGACCGGGCGGCGGCGACAGGCCGGTGACTGTAATGATCCTGCGGCTGAAAAGCACCGGCGCTTTCAATTCGGCCGATTACTTCGCCCTGCAGGGCGGCGCCGGCGCGGCACTTGGCGGCGATCTCATCGGCTCCGACACGATTTCCGTCGGACCCGGCAAGACCGCATCGAAGACCATCACGGTCGAGCCGGAAGTGGCAGCACTCGGCTTCGTCGCGCTGATCAGGGAACCCGGCGGACGCAACTGGCGCACGACCAAATCGGTTTCGCCGGGATCGAAGTTCACCGTCAATGTGAAGCTCGGCAGCAGCGGGATTTCCGCCTAGAGAGCGTCGCGTTTGAACGGATCCAGGCGACGCGCTTTAGGTCTTTGTTTTTATGCATCGTTCTCTCAAAACCGTGACCACTTTTGAGCGACATGCATTGGCGGCAAAAGTCCGCAAGCCGCGCAACACGATGAGCAGGAAGCAGAGAGTGCCGGCATGAGCGATGCAAACAGGGTGCTGTGGTCGGAGGGACTGTTCCTCCGCACCCAGCATTTCCAGCAACAGGACCGCTTCTTCGAAGCGACGGTGCGCGGCGCCTTGCAGGCCGGGCATCTGCATACGTTCGGCTTTCGAACGCTGACGCTCGATCAGGCACAGCTCGATGCCGGCCAGATCTCGGTGCTCTCGGCACGCGGCATCTTTCCAGACGGGACGCCGTTCGCGATCCCCGAGACGATGGATGCGCCGCGGCCGCTGGCGGTGACGCCGGAGATGGGCGCTGGACCGGTGCTGATAGCGCTGCCGCTCGAGCCGCCAGGCGGCGTCGGCTTCGACCCCGCTCACGCCGAGCCGTCCGGCGCGCGCTATCGCGGCCGGATCGTGTCGGTGCGCGACGCCGTGCATGGCGGCTCCGATCCCGAGGAAATCGAGATCGCACGGCCGCAGGCGCTGTTGCTGGCGCCGGGCACGGCCGTCGGCGGCTACACCGCGCTGCCGGTGGCCGAACTCAAGGGCGTGCGCGCCGATGGCGGCGTGGCCCTGGACGACACCTTCCTGCCGCCGACCTTGGTCATCGGCGCGGCGTCCTGGTACAGCCGCCTGCTGCAGGAAGTGGTCACCGGCCTCGACCAGATCGCCGAGGCGCATGGCAAGATGGTGCTGGGCGGCCCCGGCCGCAGCGTCGAGGATCTTCTGATCCTCAATTTGGTCAACGCCGCGCGGCCGCGGCTGGCGCACATGCTGGCGCAGGACGTTTTCCATCCGGCTGAGGTCTACATGGAACTTGCCGGCCTTGCCGGCTCGATGGCGACCTACGGTTCGAGCGCAAGGCGGCTCGGCGAACTGCCTGTCTACGACCACATGGCGCCCGGACCCGCCTATTCGGCGCTGGCCGATGCGCTGCGTTCGCTGATCCTCAGCCTGCGCTACATCGAGCCGAAATCGCGCGCCCTGCCGGTCATGCGCCATGCCACCAATGTGTGGAAGATCCGCATCGACAACCCGAAACTTCTGGTGGCGAGCCGCATCGTGGTGCGGATCGGCTCCGAACTGTCGGAGGATGCCTTGCGCAAGATTTTCGTCAACCAGGCGACGGTCGGCTCGGCCAGCGAATTCGAAGGGCTGTGGAAATCACGCCTGCCCGGCATTCCGCTGAAGCCCCTTCATTCGCAGCCGCGCGAAATTCCCTATGACGGCGACCGGCTGTGTCTCGAACTGGACCAGAAAAGCGAGCACTGGGCCTCGCTGCTCGAAGCGCCGGGTTTTGTGATCGGCGTTTCGGGCGTGCTGCCCAGCGAACCGCAGGTCGACTGCTACTCGGTCAACAGGTGAGATGATGAGCAGGGACGATCCGTTCGGACTGTCCGAGGATCGGGAGCGGACGCGCATCCGGCTGAGCGGAGCGCCGACGCCGCGCGCCATGCCGCTGCCGGCGTCGGGCGTCACCGCGAAGCGCTCCGCGCGCGCGCATCCGAACGTGCTCGTCAACGCGTTCTCGCCGCTGCTGGAATTTGCACCCGAACTCGAAAACGCGCAGCCGCCGGAGAACCCGGAAGCCCTGCGCACCAGGCTGCTGGAAGAACTCGTGCGCTGCCGCGACGCCACGATGGCGCAAGGGTCGTCGCTCGAACGAGCCGACCAGGCGGCGTGGCTGGTGGCTGCGTTGCTCGATGATCTGGCGCTGAATACGCCGTGGGGCGGGGCCAGCGCCTGGCCGCGCCAGCCGCTGGTGGTGATGCTGCGCGGCGACGTCGACGCCGGCGCGCAATTCTTCGCCCGTCTTGAAGAGCTGGAGCGCCACCCCAACCGCGACCGCGAAATGCTGGAGCTGCAATATCACTGCATGGCGCTCGGCTTCCGCGGCAAATATCGCGTGCCGGGCCGCTCGGGCGACCGTTCGCTCAATGCCGTGCGTGTGGCGGCCGCGCGTTTCCTGCGCGACAGCGACGGCGAAGGCGCACCGCTGTCGCCCAACTGGAAAGGCGTGATCGCCTCCGACGAACCGCAGCGCTTCATCGTGCCGATCTGGGTGATGGTTGCGGCAGCGGCGGTGATCGCGACAGCCATCCATATCGGCCTGTCGATGAGCCTGAGCAGCCAGGCGGTCGAGCTTTCGGCGCTGGTGCGCGCACTGCCGCCGCCGACGCGTACGGATGTCACCCGCGCTTCGCCGAAGGTCGACGCGCCGCCGCCGGTGGCCGTGGATTTCGCGCTGCTGCCGGAATTCCAGGCGGCGGCGCCGGACGAGCTCAAGAGAGCGCTGAGCGGCACGGAGAGCGTGTCGCTGGCGCGGCTGGTCATCCAGGCCTCCAATCCCGAACTCTTCCAGTCGTCGCGCGCGCAGCTGACAGACGGCTTCGATCCGCTCATCGCCTCGGTCGCCAGGGTGATCCTCGAGAACCAGGAGCTGATCGGCGATATCACCGTGGTCGGCCACACCGACGGCGTTCCCTTGCAAAAGACCAACCCACTGTCCACCAACCAGCGGCTGTCGGAAGCCCGCGCCGCGGAAATTGCCGATATTCTGATTCAGAACGGCGTGCCGAAGGAGCGCGTGCGCTCCGAAGGCCGGGCCGCCACCGATCCGGTGGCCGACGACGGCACACGCGAAGGCCGGGCCTTGAACCGCCGCGTCGAAGTGCTGGTCGAAAAGAGGCTGTGACATGTTCATCCTGCGCTTCCTCTGGGCGGTCCTGACTTCGCGTTTCCTGTGGACGCTGATCGGCCTGGCGCTGCTGTCGCTGATCATCTGGGTATTCGGCCCGATCGTACGGGTCGGCGACTATGTGCCGATGGCGTCGCAGACGGTGCGCATCGTCATCATCGCTCTTCTGGTGATCTTCTGGCTGATTTGGCTGATCGTCGCGCAGCGCCGCGCGATCCGCGCCAACCGCATGTTCGTCGCCGAGATTTCCGCCCCGGTCGAGGAAAAGCGGCTCAGCCCGGGCGAGGAAAACGTCGCCGCGGTCGGCGCCAAGTTCCAGGACGTCATGGTCGAGTTGAAGCGCCGCAAGCTCGGCGGCCGCAAGTTCCTGCGCGAGATGCCGTGGTATGTGATCGTCGGCCCCCCGGCGACCGGCAAGACGACGGCCTTGCGCCAATCCGGCCTCAACTTTCCGATCGACCTCACCGACGATCTGCAGGGCATCGGCGGTACCCGTAACTGCGACTGGTTCTTCTCCGAAAACGCAGTGATGATCGACACCGCTGGCCGCTATGTCCAGCAGGAAAGCCAGCCCGATGTCGACGCCGTGGAATGGCTGGGCTTCCTCGATCTGTTGAAGAAGCATCGTGGCCGTCGTGCGCTCAACGGCGTCATCGTTGCGCTTGGGATCGACGCGCTGTCCGAGGGCGACGAAGCCGTCAAGGCGCATGGCCGCAAGATCCGCAGGCGCTTGGCCGAGCTCGAAGAGCGGCTGGAAATCCGCTTGCCGGTCTATCTCATGCTGACCAAGGCCGATCTGATCAGAGGCTTCGAGGCTTTCTTCGGCGGCCTGTCGACGGCGGCGCGCGAACAGGTATGGGGGACGACCTTCCCGCTCGACGCGCGCGTCGATGCCAAGGCGATCGCGGGCGAAATCACGACGCTGTCGAGGGAGCTGGAAAAGCGGCTGGTGCCGCGGCTGGAGGATGAGGACAAGCTGGCCGAACGGGCCGAGATCTTCCGCTTTCCCGCACAGCTGCAAAGCCTGTCCGAGCCGATCCAGGTGCTGGTCGAGGCGATGTTCGGCGAGAGCCGCTACGAGGAGGCAGCCTGGCTGCGCGGCCTCTATCTCACCTCGGCGACCCAGGAAGGCGCGCCGATCGACCGGCTGACCGCGGCGCTCGCCTCCTCCTTCGGCCTGCCGGCACGACGCACGATGCCGACGCAGCGCTTCGAGAAGCGCAGCTTCTTCCTCAAGAACCTTTTGACCGAGGTGATCTTCAAGGAGGCCGGGCTCGGCACCTTCGATCCGCTGGCGCAGCGCCGCCGCAGCTGGATCTGGCGCGGTGCCGCCGCTGCCAGCGCGGCTGCGGCCATACTCGCCGGCGGCCTGTTCACCTGGTCCTACTACGACAATCGCAACGCCATCGCCGCGCAAGCCGGCCAGTTCGAAGCACTGCAGGCGCCGCTGACGTCGACCGCCGCGACGCCCGCCTCGGTGCTGCAGCCGGCTATGGACGTTGCCCTGACCGCCATGGACGAAGTCGCCAATGCCAGGACTGCGCCTCCCAACAAGGCACAGGACCTGCTCGGACCATCGGCTTCGGCCGAGATGATGCGGGCGCAGACCGACACCTATGACCACGCTCTGCGCAACGTGCTGGAGCCGCGGATGGTGGCGTTGCTCGAAGCGACCATGTGGCGGCAGATCCGCGATCCGGACTTCATGCTGGGGGCGCTCAAGACCTACCGCATGATGATCGGCCTGTCTCAGATGGACTCCGACTTCGTCGAGAATTGGTGGGTGAACGACCTGCCCGAATTCGCGCCGGCCGCGCCCTTCCCGACCGCCGATGCGGAAGAACACCAGTTGGCCGCGATCCGGCGCATGGCGGTCGACGACAGCTACATCGCGCCCGACCAGGCGCTGGTCGCCGAAGCGCTGAAAACGGTCTGCACGATCTCGCTGCCGGCGCGGGCCTACAAGCAATTGCTGGCCGATCCGGCGGTGGCCGGATTGAAGGAATGGATCCCCGCCAATTTCGCCGGGCCGAACGGCGCCAAGGTGTTTTCGCGACGCTCCGACAAGACGCTGCGCGTCGGCATATCAGGCGCCTTCACCTATGACGGCTTCCACGACGCGATCCTCGACCGGGTCGAGGATGTGGCCGCCCAGGCGGCACTCGACCGCGCGGTGTTTGCCGGCGGTTGCTCGGAAAATTCCGAGACCTCGGTGTCGGCGCTGTCGGAAGATATCCTGAAGCTCTACTATGACGATTACATCGCGCAGTGGGACAGTTTTTTGCGCGACATGCGGCTGGCGCCGCTCAGCGACCTCAACATTGCCAGCGAGAATCTGAAAGACCTTTCCAGCGCCGATTCCGCGCTGAAGCGGCTGCTGACGGCGGTGGTCCAGGAGGTCGACCTCACCCGCTCGGACGAGGCGCCGACCGACGACAAGGCGGCGGCGAAGGGCGGCTCGAAACTGCTGGGCAAACTCGGCAAACTGGGCAAGATCGTCAAGACTGGCGCCAAGCTGCTGCCGCGCGCAGGATCGGCCAGCGAAGTCGACCTGACCGGCACGCTGGTGGCCGAACACTTCAAGCCGCTCAAGAGCACGATTGCCGAGGTCGACGGCCAGCCGCCGGCGCTCGATGCCGCGGTCGTTGCGCTGACGGCGCTGTCCAATGTGCTGCAAACAGTGACCGCCAATCCCGACCCGCAGGACGCGATCAAGAAACAGGGCGGGCTGGCCGAACTGACCGGCGCCGTCGCCCGCCAGGCACAGATCCTGCCCGACCCGGTCAACACCTGGCTGAGCGGCATTGCCGGCGACACCAGCGGGTTGACGCAGAAGGCCGTGGCCTCCGAGCTCAACGCCATCTGGCGCGCCGATATCCTGCCCTTCTGCCAGGCCGCGCTCAACGACCGCTATCCGTTCAGCCCAGACAGCGCCGTCGACGTCAATGTGCGCGACTTCGCCCGCCTGTTCGGACCGGCAGGGATGATCGACGGCTTCATCAACGACCATCTGATCAGCTATGTGGACACCTCGGCGCAGCCTTGGAAATGGCGTGCCGATTTCGGCCTCGACCCATCGGCGCTCGCCGCCTTCGAGCAGGCGCGGCGCATCCGCGACGATCTCTTTCCCGGCGGTCAGGGCCCGGTGATGGCGTTCACGCTGGAGCCGACCGACCTGTCGCCCAACGTGACCCGCGTCACGCTCAACCTCGATGGCCAGAACCTGGTCTATTTCAACAATGCGACGCGGCCGCAGCCGATGACCTGGCCCGGCAAGGACGGCACCGGCGTTATCTCGCTCGCCTTCCAGCCGATCGACGGCTCGCCCGAAATCATGCTCAACGAGACGGGAAGCTGGGCGTGGCTGAGGATGCTGCGCGGCGGCCGCTTCACCGGGACGTCGCTGTCCGATGTCTACAGCCTGCGGCTGGGGACGAAAGGCATGTACGCCGATTTCAAGCTCAAGGCGGCGAGCGTCGAAAATCCCTACAACCTCCAGATGTTCAAGAAATTCTCATGTCCGCCGCAGATATGAACACCGGCTTCTTCGGCAAGATTCCGGCGACCGGAGATTTCGTCGCCGTAAACCTGCCGCGGACCTTCATCGACCGCTGGGACCGCTGGATGTCGATGGAGTTGCGTGAGAGGCCCGACGAGGGGGAATTGGATTCGCGTGTTTGGCGCTTCATCGTCAAGAGCGGCATTTTCGGCGACCGGCCCTGTGCCGGCGCATGGCGCATGAGCGAGGACCGCGTGGGACGCCGCTATCCGTTCGCGATCATCGGGATTGGGGCTACACCGGCACCTGACGATGCATGGTTCGACGGCGTTGCGTCAATCGTTGATGAAGCGGTCGAATTGCAGAGGACGCAGTCCTGGATAGCCGAAGGCTTGGCCAACCTTGCCGCGCCCAGCAACAGCCATGGCGATCCGAACCGGATTGGCTTCTGGCTCGACGACTGGTCGGTGCATGAGTTCGCGTTCTCGGATATTCACGACCTGGCGGCCAACGCCCTGCCGAAAATGCGCGCCCCGCGCCCTGAGACGGAATAGCTCTGATGGGCAGCACAGTCTTTGCTGAAGGCATGGGCTTCTTCCACAAAGGAAGCGGCGGCAAGGGCGTGGCGCCGGGAGATGTGTGCTTGAGCCCGCCTTCCCCGCCGGCAGGCCCGGTTCCGGTTCCATACGTCAACATGCTGTCTTCCAGCGATCTCACCAAAGGCAGTAAGAGCGTCAAGATCGAAGGCAATCCGACCGCGCTCGAAAGCTCGTCGGAGGTTGCAACCAGCACCGGCAACGAGCCGGCCACCCAAGGCCTCGGCGCGGGGGTCATAACGCACAAGATCAAGGGCAAGGGAGTGTTCAAGCTCTGGTCGTTCGTCGTCAAGGTGGAGGGTAAGGGTGTCTGCCGCCATGGCGACACCATGGAGCAGAACACGGCAAGTCCACTCCCGAACACCATCGATACCGCCGCCTTGGTCAACTTCCGCAATGCTCTTCTGGTGAAAGAGAAGAAGAAATGCACGACCGATTATTGCTACGACGATCATTACACCCAGCCAACAGGCCCGCAGAAAGCCAAGGTTCAGAACCGGCCATGCTGGGAATGCAAACGTAACCTTGACAGGTTGAAGAAACGCACGACCGGCAAGAACAAGACCGCGATCAAGCGACTGGAGGCGAAGGTCAACCGGCAAATTTCGGGGAAGGAAGCCCCGCTGATCGCCGATCACCAGCCGACGCAGAAGGCAGCGTGGTACGCGGGTGGATGCAATATAGAGATCGTCCCACAAGGCTTCAAGGATGCGATGAAAGCGCTTTACGTCAGGCCGCATTGCTCCAGCCACAGCAACAGCCAGCCGGGCCGGCAGTCGAAGGTGGACAACAAGGCGATTAGGAAGTTCATGAACGCTCGGGGGATCTAGGCGATGAGTGCAACGGGTTTTGCCGATCTCGACGCTGACTATACGGCGATAATCGATGCGTGGACCGCAGAGCTCCACGCCGTCATGCCGGCGATCGAGGAATGGTGGGGCGCACTGCAGCAGCGCCTGAACGCCTCCGGTGAGAACATAGCCAATCTGCATTGGCCCGCCGGGCTGGTGGCCCATCCACGGATTCTGGCGATCTACCGCAAGCACTACTTCAAGGTTCACGGCCTGAACCTTGAACGGTACGCCCGACAGACCGATGATGACGACGAGGACGATGAATCGAACTGGGGTGAGGATGGCGACGAAGCGGACGCCAGCGGTCCCGTGCCGCCCAATCTGCTGCTGGTCGAAATGATGTCCGAATACGACACGGAACTATTCAAGTACTTCAAGTACTTCGTCTATGTCCCGATCGGCGAGGATCCATCTCTCGAAATGTGCTGAGGCTAGAAGAAGATGGCAATGCGGATTGATCATAGTGTCGAACTCGGCCTGAACCGGCTTCTCAACGCACCCCAGGACGTTGTCGGTCCCGATCATGGAATCCGCCTTTCGCGCCGCGAGGCCTCTGCTGCCTATAGGTCCCTGTTCAAGGCCTACCTCGCTGACTTGCAGGAGACGTTCGAGGTGGCTTCCGAGATCTGGGAAGCTGGCCTCGACGAACTGGTCGATGGCGGCCTGACCGTCAATCAAGCGATCACGGCCCAGCTGGATGATGCAGCGGCCGGCCCGGCGAATCATCCGGCGGTGGTGTGGCTCGTGCGGGAATACTGGCTGCGATGCGTTGCGGTGGGGGAAACGCTGCCCGCGGCCGACCGCCTCGCGCCTGAGGTGTTCCTGCTGCAATGGGTCGTCGATGAAGGCAACAAGGAATATGTAGAACTGCTGACGGCCATGCCCTATTGGCCGATCGGGCTTGATGAAAACGGCCGGTGGTGCTGAACGATGGCCTTCGATGTCTGGCTGGAAAACAGGACACCCTTCGCCGCCGCGACGCACGTCCAATTGAATGCTGACGGCCAAGAAACTCTGATTGTTATGCTGTCGGCAAGTTTCACGGCGACGGATGAAGGAAAGGAATTCCAGCCAGCGGCCGAACAGGTGCCGGTGATCTTTGGCGATGAGCCTTTTGGCGATCCGGCCCTTTCATCGACCCGCTACGAAGCGGACATCGCGCCCGTCAAGCCTGGCGCCGAGGTGATCGTGAATGGCGTCGCGCACGCGCCGGATGGAAGGCCGGTACGCGAGATGCAGGTTGGCCTGCGTGTCGGTAACTCGATCCGCAAGGTATTGCAGGTCGTCGGGGACCGGATCTACGACTCCGGCGGCTACAGCGCACCGGCGCCTTTCCGGACCATGCCGATCGTCTATGAACGCACCTATGGCGGCACTTTGGAAGACTTGCGCACGGACCAGCGCAATCCAGTCGGCGTGGGGTACCATAACGCCCGGTCTGCAGATCCTGCGGTCAGAACCGAGGCGCCCAACGTCATGTATCCGGGCGAAGCGCAAGCCCGACCTGGGGAATCCCTGAGGCCGGCGGGATTCGGGACGATTGGCCGGGGCTGGCAACCGCGCCTGGCTTTCGCCGGAACCTACGACAAGGCTTGGCTCGAATCCCAATGGCCGCTCGCTCCCAAAGACTTCGACACGCGGCATTATATGTGCGCCCCAGCCGATCAGCAGATGGCCGGCATCGGCAACGGCGAGGATATCACGGTGATCGGCATGACGGCTTCGGGCAGATGGGATTTCCGCCTGCCGCGCATCACGGCCCCGCTTCGGCTCATTTATGACGATCGTGTAGAAGAAAACGCGTTCAAGCCTGACACCGTGCTCATCGAGCCTGACTTGAAGCGCGTGACCCTTAAGGCTCGTTTGGCAGTGGTAATCCGGCGCAACGTGCCGGCGCTGCGGGAAATCGCCTTCGGCCACATTTCTCCTGTTTGGATCAATGCGCGCCGCAAGCGAAAACTCTATCTCAATCTTCTCGGCGGCGACGGGGCCCTGCGCGATCGCTCGGCGTGGCAGCCGTGAAGCGGCCGCTCTACATCTCGGTTGGTGGCGCCGTCACGCCTGCTGGATTGAACGCGCGCCAGACCATCTCAGCCATTCGCGCCAACCTGTCAGCATTTCAGGAGGTGCCTCTTTCAGAGCCGTTTCCCACCACACAGATCGTGGCACGCATTCCAGCCAAGGCGGGCCTGCGACGCAATGACGGGGTATGGCTCGCCAGCATGGGCGCCCGCGCTCTCAAGGAGGCGATGCTCGACAACAAGGCAACGCCGGACCAGACCGCTGTTCTGCTCGCGCTGCCGGAGAGTTTCCGCGACCATCCGGCGTATGAAGAGGTCGAGCGGGGGCGCCTTTTGAATGCCATTTTCGAGCGATGCGGCCTGCGCTTCAATGCCGGCTCGCGCGTATTTGACGGCGGTGCCGCAGCCAGCGCCGGACTGCTCGACTATGCCGGCGACATGCTAGAATCCGGGACCGTCGCGCAGGTGCTGCTGGGTGGTGTGGACAGCCTCGTCAACGGGACCGACATTGCGCGCTTGATGCGAGCCAATCGTCTGAAATCCGAAAACAATGCTCAAGGGGCAGTCCCTGGCGAGGGCGCTGTCTTCGTGCGCCTGACGCGAGCGCCGGGGAGCGGGCCGGCTGCAATGATTTGCGGGGCGGGCCTGGCTCAAGAGATCGACAGCGTTCTTTCCGAACGCCAGAGTCAAGGCCGTGCGATGGTGGCTTCGCTGCTTGCTGCCTTCAGCGGGTCCGGACCCAAGGAACCCGATATCGAGTTCCTTGTCAGCAATGGAAACGGGGAACGGTACAGCGGGCTCGAACAACTGGTCGGTCGCTCGCGCTTCTACCGCACGCACCGCGAGATATTCCCGACAGCCTACCCTGCGATGACGGTCGGCGACATTGGAGCCGCTAGTGCGGCACTTGTTCTGATGCTGGCGGCCGACAGTTTTATAAGCGGTTACGCGCCGGGCCGCGTCGCAGCCTGCGAGCTTGCATCCGAGGGTGGCAACCGGTCGGCGATCGCGCTTACCGACCTCCGCCAACGCTGAACGGAGGGACAAGCCTTCCCTCGGCGAAAGCGATCACATCCACGCCGGGAACTTGCGTGTCCTGCGCCAGTCTGCCAGCGGCGCCTCGGGCGTGGCGATTGCCGCGCGCAACGCATCCACCCTGAGCCTGCGCATCGAACGGAACAGACGATGGTTGCGCCCGCCGCGCCCTTCGTCCCACCATGCTTCGACGCGATCGGCGGCCGGCAGCGAGCTGTCGTCGAGTTGGGCAAAGCCCTCGCCAAGAACAGCTGGATCGGCAACGAAAAGGTCGGTGTCGCCGAAGTCCACCTCGAACAGATCGCGAAGTGCTGCACCCGCTGCGGATGCCAGTTCCGGCTCGCGCATCTTCTCGATCAGCCACGGCACCACCGCTTGGTCGCCGAGCAGCCCGATCGATGCCGTGGCCGCGATGCGCAAGACAGGCTGTCCGAGACGTGATTGCAGCCAGGCCTTGCCGGCCTTCGGCGGCGTCATCAGCAGGCGCAACTCGATCGCCGCCTGCGCATGGTCCGTCTCCGTCAGCACGATCTTGTCGATCACCGAGTGCGCGGACCGAGCCTCGCCAAGCAGGCAAGCAGCGAAGGCGGCCGCAAGACGTTCTTTCGTTGTCTCGCCGTCAAGCCCAGCCAGGACTTCCGGAAGCAGGTCGCGCCGCCTGAGCACGCCGGCGAGCCGGACGGCGCGCCAACGCACGTTCGCATTGGAATGGCTGGCCAGATCATGCAGGCGCTGTCCCGGATCGACGCGATGATGCCAGAGCGCAGATAGCCCAAGACAGCGCAGCCGCGCGTCGCGCGTGTCCAGCCACTGCGCCACGAACGGGCGCAGGTTTTCGCCCGGCGTGCGCGCGATCGCGGCAGACAGGCTCGATATGCCGGCGTCACCTAGGCTTGCGCCCGCGTCGATTGCAGAGGTCACCAATTTGGCATCGCTCCAACGCATTGCCAGAGTGCCAAGCACGAAAATCTCGCCCGGTTCGGCGTAGTCGGCGAAGCGCGCTTGAGCAGC
Source organism: Mesorhizobium sp. C264A (assembly GCF_040324515.1). NCBI lineage: Bacteria > Pseudomonadati > Pseudomonadota > Alphaproteobacteria > Hyphomicrobiales > Phyllobacteriaceae > Mesorhizobium > Mesorhizobium sp. C264A. The sequence goes on from NZ_JAMYVY010000001.1 coordinate 3,526,378, forward strand.
TTCCCAACCGGCCTTGCCGGCTGCCATGAGCCCTTCGAGATTGGCTTCGAGACGCTGGTCGATGCGGCCGATATCGGTCTCGTCGAGGATTGGACCGTCGATCTCCAGACGACGTCGAAGCCACAGGAACGCCGCGTCCTCGGCGTGTTGGTCCACGATCGCCGCAATGGTCGCGATGCTGTGCATCGGCAATGCCTCAGTTAAGATGCACGGCCCCGCCGCGGATGCGGTTGGTGCCACTGGCCTGGCTGGTCAACTGGGTGCCACGAATGGTCACGCGTCCATTCTTCTCCAGAATGATCGATGCCAGGCCGCAGCGCAGTTCAATGCGCTCATCGCCGTTGATGACGACACGTTCGCCGTCGCGGACGACTTCGAGGCTCCTGCCGCGGGGCGCAGGATCGACGATGCGCCCGACCACCAGCGGCCGCGCCGGGTCGCCGCCCTCGAAGAGCAAAGCCAGTTCGGATCCGACGGCCGAAACGTCCAGCTCCGTCAGGCTGCGCGCCGCTATCGCGGTCTCGCGCGGATTGCCGACGAAGACAACCAGCGGCGCCCCGCCTTGGAAGCCGATCAGCAGGCCGATCACGACGCCGTCGATACGCTCCAGCACTTCCATGATGATGCCCTCAATTGTTGTTGATCGTGCTGCCCTTAACGATCACCTCGCCGTCGGCCTTGACGGTGATCTTGCCGCTGCCCTTGAGGGTAATATCCTTCCCATCAGCGACAATGGTGCCATCCTTTTTCATCGTGATCGAGGCCGAACCGCATTTGAGCGTGATCGAGTCGGCCGCCTCGATCATCAGATTCTTGCCGACCTTGATCACACTGTCTTCGGCTATCTGGATTCCGCTGCCTTTGCCGACCTTGAGCGCGTGCCCGCCGCCGACATCGGTTGCGTCGTCCGCAGCGATTTTTGCCGACCTGCCCTTGCCGATCTGCGACGACTGTGCCCCGCCGATGGTGAAACTCTGATCGGCGCCAACATTGACGCTTTGCGCCGCCGCGATGTTCCAGCTATCAGCCGCGCCGATATCGTGGCTCTGCGCAGCACCTACGGTGACCGACCGCGTCGCACCGATCGTGTTCGTCTGCGGACCGCCCACAGTTCGGGTCTCGGATGCTCCGACCGAATCGACCCGCGCCGCGCCAACAGTCACCGTCTGCACAATCGCCACGGTCTGCGTGTGATTGGCGCCGATCGTCTCGGTCGAGTTCGAGCCGATGTTGATCGTCTCATCGACCCCCACCGTCAGTGAGCGGTTCTTGCCCACCGTCTCGGTGTCGTTCGACCCGATATTGGTGGTCTGGTCGACACCGACCTTGACCGTCTTGTTGTTGCCGACGTCCTCGTCGAGGTTGTGACCGACGGAGTGCTTGGCGTCGTGGTCTATGCGGTCGGACTGGTCGTGCTGGACCAGCTTCTGGCGATCATTCTTGATCAGAAGGTGATGGTCCTTCTGCGCCTGGAAATTGACCAGTTCGGAGCCGGCCTTGTCCTCGAACATCAGCTCGTTGTAGCCGCCACCGCCCTTCGACGAGTTGGATTTCCAGCCCGACTGCGTGGCGTTGCCGGGCAGCCCGTAGGGCGGCATCTGCGAGGCGTTGTAGACCCGGCCGGTGATGATCGGCAGATCCGGATTGCCTTCGATGAAATCGACGATCACTTCCTGGCCGATGCGGGGAATCTGGATGAAGCCCCAGCCGCTGCCGGCCCAGGTCTGCGACACGCGCACGAAGCAGGAGCTCTTCTGGTCCTTCTTGCCCAGGCGGTCCCAGTGGAACTGCACCTTCACCCTGGCATATTTGTCGGTGAAGATTTCCTCGCCGGACGGACCGACGACCGTCGCCGTCTGTGGCCCGCGCATGATCGGCCGCGTCGTGATGCGCGGTGGCCGATAGGCGACTGAAGTCGGCGCCACGCCGAGCACGACCTTGAAATTCTCGCCATCGGTGTCGACGCCGGCGCGGTAGCCCGGATCGAACAGCCGGTATTCGGCGCTGACGACCAGATACTCCTTGTTCTGGTCTTTGCGCGGAAAGCCGTCGAGCTTGAAGGTGCAGCCGGAGAACAGGCCGCGCACGGTGCCGACGGCGGCAATGCGCATATGCGCCGCCTGGATTTCTTCGCGCCTGATCGCCGCCAGGCTGTCGCCGCGGCCGACTTCCAGATGCGCGCCGGGGTGGCGATAGTTCTCGCCGGCAGCCTGCTTGTGGCCGAAGGGCTGTGCCGACTTCGCCATCAAATCGGCGGCGGGCTTCTCGAAATCATAGTCGGTGTGGGCATAGGCGCCGGGGCGCACCGCGCTGCCTGGAATCCAGTCGGTGATGTACTCGACGTCGCGGCGCGAGCCCTGCCCTTCGAACTGATAGAGCACCGTCTCATAGCCCGGCGCTGGCTTCAGCTTGCTCATGGCGTCGGCCAGGATCAGTGTGTGCTCACCCTCGGCATGCTCGAAGAAGTACATTATGCCTTCATGCTCGAGCAGCCGCTGCACGAAATCGAGGTCGCTCTCGTCGTACTGCACGCAATATTCGCGCGGCGGATAGGAGCCCTGCAAGCGCTTCTCGAACTTGGCGATGCCGCCATATTTGGAGAAAATCTCCTCCACGATCTCGACGGCAGTCTTGTCCTGGAAGATGCGGCAGTCGGTGGTATTGCCGAGGAACCACAGCCACGGCCTGACGACCGCCTCATAGTGAGCCAGCCGATCTTCGATGCGGGTAAGGCGAAACTCGGCGATGAGGCCGCTGAACCAGCGCTTGGGGTCGGCCTCCCCTTCGATCGAAACGGTGCCGCCCAGCATCTTCAGCGGGTCGACATCGGCATTGGTCGAGACAAATCCAACGGTGTAGGCAAGGCAGCGGCTGATCTCGTCGCGGCCGACGAGATGCGTAAAGGTCAACAGCTCGGCGCCGACCGGCGTCTGCACAAGCGCGGCGCGTTGTTCACTCGGCATGGGTCGTGCCCCTCCTGAGCGCTAGTGTGGCAGGTTCGAAGCCCTTCTTGTGTTAACGACCTCACGTTCAGGGATATTTCGCAACTTGCCACCCAAGCCATGTTGAGCCTACCACATGTTCTATGGCAGACCAAAGAGGACAAGCGGCAGGCCGTTGCTGTTTGCGCCGCTTTCGCCAGTGTGAAACGCCGCTCTCCCGCTGTGCCCGCAAGCTGCTAGACTGTGGCACATCGGATCAATGGAAACGGCAGCGGTCGACGGTCCATAGCGCATGTTCATCAGTCTGCAGATCAGCAATGTCGATGTCCTGCCTGCCGGGCTGCCGCCCGGATACGCATCGCGCGACCGCGGCTTCGAGATTGGGCGGGAGAACTGTGCCTGGACCTTGCCCGATCCGGACAAGTTCATCTCCGGCCGGCATTGCGAAATCCGCTACGAAGGCGGCGCTTTTTTTCTCCACGACGTCTCGCGCAACGGCACATTCGTCAACGGGTCGAGCCAGCGCCTGACCGACCCGCACCGGTTGGCGCAAGGTGACCGGCTCCGGATCGGCCGCTATATCGTCTCGGTATCGATCGATGACGGGAACCCAGCCTTCGGTGGCCATGGTTCGACGCAACGGCAGATGCCCGTTGGATCCTTTCCAGACCATGCCGCATCGCCACGGTCACCGACCGCGCCGCCCGCTTCGCTCTCCAGCCGGCCGCAGCAAGCCGACGAGATCCTGCGCGCGATTGCCGCCGGCGCCGGCATTCCGCCAGAGGTGCTTTTGCTGCGCCAGCCGCAGGAGGTGGCCGGCGAGATCGGCGCGGTGCTGCGCATCGTCGTCGACGAACTGGTGCTGCTGTTGAAGGCGCGCGCCGCCGCGAAAGTCCTGGCCAAGACCAGCGACCGCACCATGATCAATTCCGCCGACAACAATCCGCTGAAGTTCGTGCCCGGGACAGACGAAATCCTCGACATCATGTTCGCGCGGCGCAGGGCCGGCTATCTCGATGCCCGGCATAGCATCGAAGACGCTTTCCACGACCTCAAAACGCATGAATTCGCCACCTTCGCCGCCATGCAGGCAGCGCTGTCGCGGTTGCTTGACGATCTGTCGCCCGAGGCGATTGCGAAAAAACTGCCGCCATCCTCCTTTGCCTCGAAGAAGACGCGCGCCTGGGACGCACTGGTCGCGACCTGGCGGGCCAAGGAGGAAGCGCACGAGAACGGCATGCTGGACATATTCCTCACCTATTTCAGCGAAGCCTATGCCAAGGCCGCCAAGCAGAAGACTGGCAAGGGCTAAGCCCGCGCACCGCTGAAGACACCGTGAAGGCGACCCGAGCACGGGCCGGCCACCAAAATTGCGCCGGGTTTCCATCGCAACCTTCTGAGACTACGATCACATACGACGATTGAGCACGCGGGTACGGTTGGTCGACCTCGGGGGTCTGCGGCACATGTCATGTCACGGCGAGATAGCGTCCTGCGGTCCGCGTTCGCGCGGACATGGCGCTGTGCGTCGCGGCGCGCGGGCGTAGAGGCAGGGATCGGCGATGAGCTCGAAGGATGATCCTTTCGATCCGACCGGCAAAACCGTCATCCGCCCCAGCCGCCCCAATCCCGGCCGCAAGCAAAAGACGGTTCTCGCCCGCGATGCGCCGGCCCCCGGCAGTACGGTGATCGCCCCTGCCAGCGTCCCGGAACCCACGGTTTTCGATCCCAACGCCGGCCGCCAGCCGCCGTCCGACGTCACGGGGACGGTGATCTATCAGGGAACGCCCTTCGCCAACGCGCCGGCCGATCCGCCCGTTCACGGCTCAGCCGGGACGGCGGGGAAAACGCCATGGGATGCGCTGCTCGGCGCCAGCGATGCCGTCGATTATGGCGCGGCCAACCCGATCGTCGCTGCCGCGGCGCCCTTGCTGATACTGCTTGGGCATCTGCGGCTGATGGCTGTCGAAAGACCGGCCGAGCCGCTGGCGCAGCATGTCGCCGGCCTGATCGAGGATTTCGACCGCAAGATCGCCAGGACCGATACCTCGGAAGAGGATGCGCGCATCGCCAGCTATGTGCTTTGCGAAACCGCCGACGATATCGTCGCCAATCTGCCCGGTTCCAGCCGGGATGCGTGGGCGCAGCACGCCATGCTGCAGCGCTTCTTCCAGGTCAAACCCACCGGCGCCGGTTTTTTCCAGGCGCTGAACACGGTGCTGGCGACGCCGGAACCTCATCGCAATCTCATCGAGCTGATGCATGTCTGCCTGTCGCTTGGCTTCGAAGGCCAGTATCGCGGCCAGCCGCGCGAGAGCCTCGAACGGGTCCGCCGCGACGCCTACGAGACATCAGCCTATTTCCGCGTCCTCGGTGACGACGACATCTCGCCGCGCTGGCAAGGCTTGTCGGTCACATCGGCGCAAGGCTCCAGGCGGGTTCCGCTCTGGGCCATAGCCGCTGCAACCGCGGCAGTTTTGACCGCAGCCTTTTTCACGCTGCGCGTGCTCATCACCCATGATGGCGAGGCTGTTGCCGGCGAGTTGCTGGCGCTCAATCCGGCGACGCCGGTCACCATCGAGCGCACCGGTTTCGTGCCGCTGACCGAGGAGGTGAAAGTCGTCGCAGCGCCAACGACGATTGCGCAGGTCGATCGCATCCGCACTGCCTTGGCCAAGGAGATCGAAGGCGGCGGCGTCAGCGTCGGCACTAAGGGTGATTTCATCATCGTGGAAATCAGCAACGCCCTGCTGTTCCAGTCGGGACGAGCCGAGGTCAAGCCGGAGTTCGAGCCGGTGGCCGCCAGCATCGCGGCGGCTCTCGACGCGGAGCGCGGGCCGATCCGGATCGTCGGCCACACCGACAACGTCAAACCGAAGAAGACCAGCGCCTTCAAATCGAATTTCGACCTCTCCGTCGCACGTGCCCAGTCGGTGGAAAAGATGATCGCAGCGCATTTCAGCGATCCGTCGCGGACAAAGGTCGAGGGCAAGGGCGAGGACGAGCCCATCGCCGACAATGCAACGCCGGAGGGCCGCGCCAAAAACCGCCGTGTCGATGTAATGATCCCGCGGGAGGAGATGCTGTGACCGGCTGGCTGCTGCGCATCTTCAGCGCGCTCGCGCTCGCCGGCTTTGCCGCCGCGGTCTGGTACGCCGGCCCGTTAATCCGCTTTGCCGGCGCCCGGCCGTTGGATCCCATCTGGCTGCGGGCAGCGATCATCGGCATCGTCGTCGGAACGGTGGCGATCATCTATGCAATCCGGTTCTGGCGCAGGCGCAAGGCGCAGAAGGCGCTGGAGGCTGCCATGGCCAGCGCCGAGGATGACGGCAGCGATGCAAAGGTGCTGGAAGCTCGCATGAATGAAGCGGTCGCGACGCTCAGGCAATCGAGCGGCAAGCGCAACTTCCTCTACGACGTGCCCTGGTACATCGTCATCGGCCCGCCGGGCGCCGGCAAGACCACCGCGCTGGTCAATTCCGGCCTGAACTTTCCGCTTGCCGGGTCGGGCCAGGCGCAGCCGGTGGCGGGTGTCGGCGGTACGCGCAATTGCGACTGGTGGTTCACCGACGAGGCGGTGCTGATCGACACGGCCGGGCGCTACACGACGCAGGATTCCCATGCACGGACCGACAGCAAAAGCTGGCTGGCGTTCCTGTCGCTGCTCAAGCGGCACCGGACGCGTCAGCCGATCAATGGCGTCATCCTGGCGATCAGCCTTGCCGATCTGATGCCGGACGGCGAGCAGGCGGCCCGTGTCGCCGAGATCCGCAGCCGCCTGCAGGAAATCCACGAGGTCCTGAAGGTCCGCTTTCCCGTCTATGTGCTGTTCACCAAGGCCGACCTGGTCTCCGGATTCATGGAATATTTCGGCGGTTTCGACGAAGCACGCCGGCGCAAGGTGTGGGGCGCGACCTTCCAGACCGCCGAGCGCGGCCTGAACATGGTCGCGGAAGCGCCAGCCGAATTCGACGCGCTGGTGAAGCGCCTGACCGAAGAGATGAGCGAGCGGCTGCAGGCGGAGACCGATCCGGTCGCGCGCATCGCCATTTTCGGCTTCGCCGCGCAGCTCGGCGCGCTGAAAGGCCGGATCGTGCATTTCCTCGAGGGCGTTTTCGAGCCGACGCGCAAGCAGCTGAACGCCCCCCTGCGCGGCCTGTATTTTTCTTCCGGCACGCAGGAAGGCACGCCGATCGACCAGTTGCTGGGCAGCATAGGCCGCAGTTTCGGCAGGAGTGCCCAGGCGCATCTTTCCGGCACCGGCAAAAGCTTCTTCCTGCACGATCTGTTGAGCCGCGTCATTTTCGCCGAGTCCGGCTGGGTGTCCTATGACAGGGCGGCCGACAGGCGCGTTGCGATCGCCCGCTACGCCGGCCTGACAGCGATCGCGGCCATAGCGATCGCCGCGCTTGGCGTTCTCGGCCTGAGCTTTACGACCAACAAATCGCTGGTCGCCGCGACCGGCCAGGCGGCAGGCCAATACCGCGCGACAGCCGCGCCGCTGCTGGCCAGCACGACGGTGTCGGATGCCGACCTCGAAACCGTCATCGGTGCGCTAGATGCGCTGCGCGGCCTACCAGCCGGCTATGACACCAAGGATCAGCCGACGCCGGCCACGGCGACGTTCGGCCTCAGCCAGCGCGAGCGTATCCTTTCGGCTTCCGAGACTGCCTACCGGCAAGGGCTGGAGCGCATGTTCCGCTCGCGCCTGCTGTTCCAGCTCGAACGCACGATCGAGGCCAGGATGGCCGATCCGATGGCGCTGTACGAGCCGCTGAAGATTTACCTGATGCTGGGCGGCAAGGCGCCGAAAGTGGATGACGAGCTGGTCGTCACCTGGCTGAAACGGGACTGGGAACAGAACCGCTATCCCGGCGCCCACAATCGCGACGGCCGGGCGCAATTGGAGAAGCATTTGCGCGCCATGCTGGCGCTCGACAACGACCAGGATCCCTCGTTCGAACTCAACCGCACGCTGGTCGAATCCGCCCAGCGCTCGCTCGGCCGCATGAGCCTTGCCGATCGCGCCACCGCTCTCATCCAGTCGGCCACCTATGCGGCGGCGCTGGACGATTTTTCGGTGGCCTCGCAAGCCGGCCCGGAAGCGCCGATGCTGTTCGAGCGCAATGACGGAAACGATCTCGCCGGCCTTCGCGTCCCCGGTCTCTACACCCATGCCGGCTTCGACTTCTATCTGGCGCAACTTGCCAGGAGCGCGCAGGCGCTGGTCGACGATCAATGGGTGATCGGCTCGAGCGGCGAGCAAGGCGGTTTCGACCAGGAATTGCTCAAGCTCGGCCCGGAGCTGCTCGATCGCTATGGCAAGGGCTTTGCGGCGGCGTGGAACGAGGTGCTCGACAGGTTGAAGTTCAAGGCAATGGCCGCCGACAAACCGCAATATCTGGCGCTGTCCGCAGCGGGATCACCGAGTTCGCCGCTGATGCAGCTGTTCGAGGCGATCGCGCGCGAAACAGCTTTGACGCAAGAGCGCAATCCGGCTGCGCCGTCTCAAGACAGCGACCAGGAAACCGCCGCGCGCGCCAAGGGCCTCGCCCGCATCGGCATCGAGATTGCGGCGCGCAAATCGCAGAGCAGGGCCGGGACCGCCTTTGTCAGCACCCAGAACAAGGATCCCGGCGCCAACATCGAAGCCCAGTTCCGGTCTTTCCAGGCTTTGGTGGCCGGGGCGCCGGGGCAGCGGCCGCTCGACGCCCTGACCCAGAATTTCCGCGAAATCTATCAGAGCGTGCGGCTGGCCGCCGATGTCCCCGCCCAGACGGACCAGGCCAACGCCAATCTGCAGCTGCAGATATCGACTCTACGCGCCAACGCCTCGCGGCTGCCGAAGGCGCTGGCCAGGATGGTGAGCGCGGCGGCGGACGATTTCGAGGGCACCGTCGCCGAAACATCGACCACGCGTCTCAACGAGATGCTGGAGGAGACCGTCGGCCGTCCGTGCGAAGAGATGATTGCCAGGCGCTTTCCATTCGCCCCCGCCGGTACCGACGATGTCGCCATGGCGGATTTTGCCAGATTGTTTTCTCCAGGCGGGGTTCTCGACCGGTTCTTCGCGCAGAACCTGGCGTCGCTGGTCGACATGAGCGGCCAGGACTGGGACTGGAAGCAGGACACCAGGTTCGGCCGCAATCTGGCGAAATCGACGCTGAAGAACTTTCAGCTCGCGGCACAAATCCGCGCGGCTTTCTTTCCGCTCGGCGGGCCGGTGCCGTCGATCAACATCACCTTCACGCCGCTGTCGCTGCATGGCGATGCCGACATGGCGCTGCTCAATATCGACGGCCAGGTGCTGCAGGCCACCCAGGCCGGCAACACGCCGGGCCTGATTCCGTGGCCGGGCAAGACCGGTTCGGCCAGTCTCAGCCTGACGCCGGAGCTGCCCGGCCGCGAGTCCGCAATCAAGTTCGACGGTCCCTGGGCGTTGAAACGATTGCTGGACAAGGGGCAGGTCACCGCCAATGGCGACAGTCTCGAAGCGCATTTCCTCATCGGCGGGCGCGATGTCGCCTACACGATCAAGACCGGGGAGGACGGTAATCCGTTCACGCTGCCGGCGCTCTCCGCGTTCAGCTGTCCGAAGGCTTTCTGATGGGGAATTGCATGGCAGGACCAGCGATTGCAGGACGCAGAGACAGCGGCGGCACCACACGGTCCGTCATCAGCGGCTTAGATTTCGATACTCTAATGAATGGGGCTGTGGCAGACTGGCCAGGCACGTCAGCCAAGGCGTTGCGGAGCGTAGGCAAGTGAACGATGCCGCCTTTGAGAGCTACGGCGTGAGCCACAAGGGCTGCGTGCGCGACCACAATGAGGACAGCTTCCTGGTCGAGCCGCGGATCGGCCTCTGGGTGGTGGCCGACGGCATGGGCGGGCACGAGGCCGGAGAAGTCGCTTCGGCAAGCATTGTCGAGCATCTGGCGACGATCGGCATCGCCAGTTCGGCGCCGGATCTGCGCGCCCGCTTCGAGGATCGGCTGAACCGGGCGCATGCCGAGATCCGCCGGATTTCGCGCTCACGCGGCGTGACCATCGGCTCCACTGTTGCCGCACTGCTGGCCATGGACGGCAGGTTCGCCTGCCTGTGGTCGGGCGACAGCCGCGTCTATCTCGTGCGCAACGCCGCGATCTCGCAGATTTCGCGCGACCACACCGAGGTGCAGGAACTGCTCGACAGCGGCGCGATCAGCGCAGCCGAAGCGGAGAACTGGCCGCGCCGCAACGTCATCACCCGCGCCATCGGCGTCAACGACGAAATCGCCATCGACTTCCAGCAGGGAGAGACCCTTGCCGGCGACATCTTCATCCTCAGCACGGACGGGCTGACGGCGCATGTCAGCGACGCGGAAATTGCGGCAGCAGTGCTCTCGGCAGCGCCGCAGGCTGCCTGCGAAAAGCTGCTTTCCATGGTGCTTGAGCGCGGCGGCACCGACAACGTCACCATCGTTCTGGTCAAGATCAGAGACAAAGGCAATGGCCTGTCCCGAGCAGGAGGCCACGACCGATGAGCTCCGACGACAAGACCCGGCTATTGCCCAACATGGCGGATACCAGCGTCGGCACGCAGCTCAGCGGCATCTACGAGCTCGACGAACGCATCGCGTCGGGCGGCATGGGCGAAGTCTATCGCGGCCACAACATCCAGACCGGCGATCATGTCGCGATCAAGATCGTGCTGCCGGAATTCGCCCGCGATCAGACGATCCTGTCGCTGTTTCGCAAGGAAGCCTCGATCCTCAACCATCTGTCGCATGACGCGGTCGTGCGCTACCACGTCTTCACCATAGATCCCGGCATCGGGCGGCCCTATCTGGCGATGGAATTCGTCGACGGCCAGTCGCTGTACGACGTCATGCGCGGCGGGGCGATGGCGACTCCGGATGTGCGCAAACTGTGCCACCGGCTGGCCTCGGGCCTGAGCGCCGTGCACCAGGCCGGCGCCATCCACCGCGATCTGTCGCCCGACAACATCATCCTGCCGGGCGGCCGGGTCGAGCGGGCAAAGATCATCGATTTCGGCATTGCGCGATCGGCCGCGGTCGGTGGCGAGACGCTGATCGGCGGCAAGTTTGCCGGAAAATACAATTACGTCTCCCCCGAGCAGCTCGGGCTCTATGGCGGCGAGGTCAGCGAACAGTCCGACATCTACAGCCTAGGGCTGGTGCTGGCGGCGGCGCTGCGCGGCAAGCCGATCGATATGGGCGGCTCGCAATACGAGATCGTCGAAAAACGGCGGACCGTGCCTGATCTCTCCGGCATCGATGCCGATTTCAGGGACATTGTCGAAGCGATGCTGCAGCCTGACCCGGATGATCGACCGGCCAGCATGGCCGAAATCGCCCGGTTGACGCGCGACGACAGCGACGCGACCTTGCCGCCGGCCTCGCTTGCGCCCCGGCCCGGCCTGCCGCGAACCGGGCAAACCGCCGGGCCTGTTTCGAAGATCGGGGACTCGCCGGCCCAAGGCTTCGGTTCGGCCCCGCCAAGCGGCACGGCGGAGCCGTCTTTCGTGCCGCACGTGCGCCCGGCGCACCTGTCGCAGCCGAAACCGGCTGCTGAAACTCCCAAGCGAGCAAGCACACCACCGAAGCGTGCTACTACAGGCAGAAATCTGACGATCGCGGTGCTGTCGGCGGTGGCCGTGGTATCGCTTGGAGGGCTCTATGCATCGGGTATCGTGGGATTCGGAGACCGGCCTCGCGTCACCGACACCGGCAAGCCGCTCCAACCCGAACTGACAAAGCCGATCGTCGCTGACAAGCCCGTTCCGGACACTGCGCCGGTCGAGAAGACGGTGCCAAAGCCGCAACCAGCGGAGACTCCGGCTGAAGATCAGGCCAAAGCGCCGGTCGAGCCGCAGCCGACGCCGCCAGTCGCGTCGAGCGCTACGGCCCCGCTGCCGGCCGCACCAACCGACAAGACCGTCGCGCTGCAACCGCCATCCGGCCCGTCACAGTCCGATGCCGCGAAGAACCCCGAGCCTGTCAGTCCGCCGGTAGAGCCCAAGGCGACAGCGCCTGCCACGCAAACACCTGAACCAATGGCCGAGGCACCCACGCCCACAGCACCGGCGCCGGAACCCACCGCTCAAGCGCCCGAGCCCAAGGCGCAGGCCCCTGAACCGGCCGCGCAGGCGCCCAAGCCGGACACGCAGGCGCCTGAACCGACCGCGGAGCCCAAGCCAAGCCAGCCCGATATCGCCAGCGGTGAGCAGGCCGACAAGCCGGCAGAGCCCGAAATTGCCATGAACGTGCCCAAGCCGGAGGTGCCGCCACCGGCCGATGCGGCCGCGGAGCGGGCCACCTGGGTACGCGCCTTCAATGGTGGTGACTGTTTTTATGCGACGGTGACGTCGGCCACCGACAAGGGTGTCGCGATCGAGGGCTTCGGCACGTCGGTGCCACCCTTCGAACAGTTGCTTGGGGAATTCCAGGCGAAGTTTCATGTCGAGCCGGATATCAGCGTCCGCCTTATCCAGCCCCCGCAATGCGGGATCACCGGCTTCCTGCGTTTCATGGGCGCGAGCACGGCCGACAGGCCGCAGCTTGTCCTCGACCAGACATCGGTGCCGGACGGCTCGCCGATCGACGGCACGCTGGTGACGCATGGCGGGCTGGTGTCGAGCGTGTTCCTGATCGACCACAGGGGCATCGCCTTCAACCTCGACGACCATGTTGTCGTACAAGCCGACAAGGCGACCTTCTCGATCCCGATCGGGCTCGGCGCCGCCGACAAGGCGGCAGGCAAGGCGTTGCCGCAGATCATCATGGTGATCACCGGGCCGCAGGACATTAAGGCGGCGGACTTCACAACGCCGACGCCGGCCTCGGTGCTGTTGCCCAGGATACTCGACGAGATCGGCGCCAGGAGTTCGGCATTTTCGGCGACCGCCAAATATTTCCGCCTCGGCGGGTAGCACCGACGCCGATGCAACGCCGTCGCCGTGATCCCGTCCTGCTTGCCCGGAACGTGCGGGTGAAGCTCGCCGCGAGCGCGGTCGCGACGCTGTTGCTGGCGCTTCTTTCCACCGGGCAGGCGCGCGCCGAATTCACCGTCTGCAACCAGACGCTCGACGTCGTCAATCTTGCCGTCGGCCAGAAGGTCGACGATGCCGACCAGACCGATGGCTGGTGGACCATCGGCGCCAATCAATGCGTCAACGTCATCCGCGAGGAGCTGACCAACCGCTACATCTACATCTACGCGACGGATGTCTTCGGCCACGCCATTCTGGCAGGCTCCACCGACATGTGCATCGAGCGGCGGCGGTTTTCGATCCGCGGCATCGATGAATGCTGGCAGCGCGGCCATATCGCCGCGAAGTTTCTCGAAGTCGACACGCAGGAACAGGTGCGCTGGACCTTCTTCCTGACCGGAAGCGCACCGTGACGCACAGCATCGACACCAGCTTCAAGGCAAAGAAGCAGGCGCGCGCCGCGCTGCGCAGGCGCAGGATCTGGATCGGGCTGGCGGCTGGCCTGGCGACAATCGTCCTCGCCGCGATTGCCACCGGCTTTTATCTTACCGCCGACTACTGGTCGTTCGGCGACGAAGACGAGGAACTGCACGCCGTCGAAGGCTCGGACGACGTGCCGGCCGACGCATCGGTCTACGTGCCGGCCATCATCGACCTTGCCGGCGACCCGATGTGGATCACACTGGCGCCGGAGGCGGGCGCCGCCAAGAGCCGCGGGATGCCGCGCCCGACGGAGCTCGACCAGGCCGGCATCTCCCCTCAGATCATGGTTCTCTCCGACGTGATGCTGAGCGCCAGCGAAAAATTCATGACGACGATCCCCTCGACGCAGGAGGATTTCGCCTTCTTCCAGGCGCAGCGGAAGACCGCGGTCGCGCCACCCGCCGAAACCAGCGATCCGCAGAATGACCTGCAGAACGATCTGAAGCCATCGCCCGGCGCGGACGGGGCTCCGGCGGCCTCCGGCCCAGCTCCTGACCCGCAGGTCGCTCCGGGTGCATCGACGGCGGCCGATGACCCCGAGGCCGGCTGGGGCGAGACCATCGATGAGGGCGAAGCAGCACTCCCCGCCTTTCAGAAGACACCGGTCGAAAACAACACCAGCGTTGCCAGCGTCAGCTCGGAATATCAGCGCTTCGAGGCGACCGAGGACATTTTCGTGAAAATCCTCAACGACCGCAGCCTGGACAGCGTGGCGCTCGATGCGCATTTTTCCGCCGACGACGCAAAGCTTGCCGGCGAGGCGCTGAAGGCGCTGTTCGACAAGGACGGCCTGCAGCCTGGTTATGTCGTGGCGATGCGCGGCTTCAGGCCGACGCGCGAGACCACGACGATGTCGCTGATGCAGGTTTCGATCTACGCCAGGAACGTCTTTGTCGGCACGCTGACACGCAACGCGGCGGGCGCCTTCGTGTCGGGCGTCGACCCGTGGGTGCGCGAGGACCTGTTCAATTATTCGGGCGCCGAGACCGAAGGCACGCAGAAACGGCAATACCGCCTGCTCGACGCGATCTACTCGACGGCGGCCCGCAACAATGTGCCGAGCGGCATCATCGGCGAAGCCATCATGTATCTGTCGCGCGGACAGGATCTGGATGCTTTCGCCAGCGAGGACCAGCGCCTTGTGCTGATCTATTCGCAGACGCCGCGCGGCAAGAACGAGACCGACGGACGGGTGCTCTATGTCGGTATCCAAGGCACGCAAAAGAGCTTGGATTGTTTCGTTTTCCAGCAGGGCAACGGCCAGTTTTCCTGCGTCTCGGGCGATGACCAGGTGCGCTCGCTGACGGTGGCCAACGGCATGGTGACGCCGGTCAACGGTGTCATGACGTCGACCTTCGGGCCGCGCAAGCATCCGATCCTGGGCGTTGTTCGCATCCACAAGGGCGTCGACTGGGCAGCACCCGTGGGGACCCCGATCGCAGCAGCCTTCGACGGCGAGATCATCTTCCAGGGCGACGGCGGCGGCTACGGCAATGTGGTCAAGATCGCCCATGGCGGCGGCCGCGAGACGCGCTACGCGCATATGTCGAAATTCGCCATTGCCAGCGGTGTCGGCACCAAGGTGAAGGCCGGCGACATTATCGGCTATATCGGCACCACCGGCCTGTCGACCGGGCCACATTTGCATTTCGAACTCTATCAGAGCGGTCAGGCGATCGATCCGCTCGGAACAGTGACCGCTGCAATCGCCGTCACTTCCAGCGATCCCGCCGTCGAAACGCTGACCGACCGTATCGTCCACGTCGAATCGGGCGGTAGCGCGCGGGCCAAGAACCCGCTGTCTTCGGCGACAGGCGCCGGCCAGTTCATATCCAAGACCTGGATCCGGATGATGAACACCTATCGTCCCGAACTGGCGCGCTCGCTGTCGACCGCAGACCTGCTCGCTTTGCGCTACGACGCCACCATCTCGCGTGAGATGGTGCGCAATCTGGCGCGCGAGGGCGAAGCCTATCTCAAGGCGCGTGGCCACCAGATCACCGCCGGCCGGCTCTATCTCTGCCATTTCCTCGGTATGGAAGGCGCCCATCAGGTGCTGGCGTCGCCGGGATCGGCGCAGTTGAGCGCCGTGCTCGGCTCGTCCGTTATCCAGGCCAACCCGTTTCTTGCCGGCAAGACCGCCAGCTACGTCGTCGACTGGGCGGAACGGAAGATGGGCCGCAAATTGCCGACGCCCGCCACCACCGATGCGGGCCAGCAGACGACGACGGAAGTCCGCCAGACATCGCCGGAGTTCGAAAAATACAAGCAGGCGATAACGGCACTGGTCGGCTCGATCCAAAATACTCTTGAGCCGGGCTAGAGCTGGCAGTTCGCCCCGGCTTTCGCCAAGCCGATTGGTTCTGAGGCCGGCGAATGGTATGTTTGCGGATATTTGGGAAGGTTTTTGGGTCCTTGTGAACCAAAACTGTGGCTGGGATCACATACGCCCAACAGCCATTTTGGCAGAAGCGATACAGTCGCTGGTGAAATTTAGCATGCACAGCCATCAATAACGCGCCCCATTGGGGCGGAGGGCCGATCCCATGAAAGCGTTTGCCGTCCTTTTGAGCGGATTTTTTCTGTTAATGCTGACCGCGCTTGGCACCGTCCAGGCGGCGGCGCCGGATGCCGGTGGCGTCAAACGCGTCGCGCTGGTCATCGGCAACAGCAAATACGTCCATTCCGTCGAGTTGCCCAATCCGGCCAATGACGCGCATCTCATCGCATCGACGCTGCGCAATGCCGGCTTCGAGGTGATCGAGGGCGTCGACCAGGACAATGCCGGCATGCACAGCCTGATCAGCAAATTCACCGAGCAGTCCTACGATGCCGACCTCGCCGTCATCTTCTATGCCGGCCACGGCATGCAGGTCGACGGCAAGAACTTTTTGATCCCGGTCGACGCCGAACTGACGTCACCTGCCTATCTCAAGACCCGCACCGTCCAGATCGACGACTTCATGGCCGCATTGCCGCCCGACCCGGCGGTCGGCGTCATCATCCTCGATGCCTGCCGCGACAATCCGCTGGCACGCACGCTGGCGGCCGCGATGCCGAAGACCCGCTCCACCGCGCTGGGCACCGGCCTGGCGCCGATCGACCCTAAATCAGAGGGCGTCGGCACCGGCGGCATCCTGATTGCCTATGCCACCGACCCGGGCGCCATCGCCTTTGACGGCAACGGCGTCGACAGCCCCTACTCGACCGCGCTCGCCAGGCACCTGACCGAACCCGGCGTCGAGATCCAGAGCGCGCTGACGCGGGTGCGCGGCGAAGTGGCCGAGACCACGCAAGGCCGCCAGCGGCCATGGCACAACGCATCGCTGGGCCGCGAGGTTTTCCTTGGCAAACCGGCCGCCGAAGCCGTGCCGGTGGCAAAACCGGCCGCCGATGACGCGAACGCCGCGGCAGCGCCCGCCCCCGCTCTCGTCACCAGCGAACCGCCTTCATGGGAAGTCGAGCAGCGCCTGTGGGACGAGGCCTCGAAGCGCAACACCGCGCCATTCTACGAAGCCTATCTCGAACAGTTCCCGAATGGCCGCTTCGCCACGGTGGCGCGGCTCAACATCGATGCGCTGAACGATCCGAAAGCCCAGGAACGGCAGGTGGCAGCGCTCGATGCCGACGAAGCGAACTCGGGTTCTGCCGTGCGCACCTCGGTCGGCATTTCGGAGGACATGAAGAAGGTGCTGGGCACCGAGGCGACGGAGAACGCGATCGGTCTCGATCGCCAGGGCCGCATCGACCTGCAATTGCGCGTCGAGGCGCTGGGCAACGAGCTTGGCCGCGTCGACGGCAATATCGGCGCCAAGACAAGGCAAGCGATCGGCGACTGGCAAGAGGGGAACGGGCTGCCTCCGACCACCTTCCTGACGCGCGAGCAACTGGCGTTCCTGGTTATCCAGACGGATCCGATGATGGAGGCCGTGCGTGCCAAGCATGAGGCCGACCAGGCCGGCGTGGACAAGCCGAGAAAACAGGTGGTGCAGAAGGCCCGCACGCTCAAGCCGGTGGCGGAAAAGCCACGCAAGAAGCAGTACGCCCAGAAGCCGCGCCGACAACAGCAGTTCGTGCAGAAAAGGCGCAACCGCGAGGTCGTGCGCGAGGATGAGCCGCCGCCGCGGGACAATAATGATTTCCTGACCAAGGCGCTGATCTTCGGCACCGGCGTAGCGGTCGGCGGCGTGCTCAAGAACTGATCGATCACATCGAACAACAACAACGCCGCGTGTCCGTTGGACGCGCGGCGTTGTTGGTAAATCTACAGAGAGGCGTGCGTCGAAAGACGCTACTGCGCCTTGATCCGCATCTCGACCCGGCGATTGACGGGATCGTAGGGGTCGGGGTTGCGGGGATTGGCCTCGCCGAGACCGACCGCCTTGATGCGGGTGCCTTCAATGCCGTTGGATTCGAGGAAGGCCGTCACCGACTGCGCTCTGCGCTGCGACAGCCCCTCATTGTAGGTCGCCGAGCCGGATGCGTCGGTATACCCTTCGACGACGAAGGACAGCTTGCTCAGCCGATCGTCCTTCAGCGCCTTGGCGAATTCGTCGAGTTCGCTGCGCGCCTTGGCGTCGAGCTCGGACGAATCCAGGCTGAAATTGATCAGCATATCGAGGCCGGTCTTCTCCGGAGGCTTTTCTTTCTGGCCGGTCTTGCTCTTGCACTCGTCCTCGGTGCCGACACAAATCCCGCGTGCCGCGCCGTGATCGATCGTGCCGGCAAAGAACTTCACAATGTCTTCCGATTTCTGAAGTGGGTCGGCATAGACGTGAGTCGAGAAAAGCACGGTCGCCAATGCCAAGACTGAAATGTGCCGCTGCATAACGGTTACTCCCGTTTCGAGCATCCGATTTTCACTCAGGCCCGATCCATGGATCCGGGCCAACTCTTCCTGTTCGACAATGATCTGTCGAGATCACGGTCGGCTGTGGAATATACCAAACCGTGAGGCGTTTGTCTGTGAACAACGTCATGGACATGTGGTGGTCGACAGACTTGACCCGCGCCTCGCAGGCGGGTTGAGTGAGGGCTGGGGGAGGATAACAGCAGCGATGGTCAACGGGCTTCGATTCCAGACCGCACGCGATCTCTTCGCCGCGAACACGGCTGTCGCCCGGGACATGACGGCCGTTCCGACCGACCAACCCTCGATCGAGTTCTGCCGCCGGCTGATGGCCGGGCGCATCCCCGAGGAAGCGATTACCTTTTGCGCCTATCTCCTGCCTGACCGGGCCGCAATCTGGTGGGGCCATGAGTGCCTGGGGCATCTGACCGAACTGCTCGAAGAGCAGGACCTCGAAACGCTGGCACTGATCCAGGACTGGGTCGGCGAACCCAACAATGCAAGCCGCCGGGAGGCTGTCGCCGGGGCGGCGATGACGCAGCAGCACACGCCTGCCGGCTGGATCGCGCTCGCGGCGCAACGGCATATCAATGGCCTGGCGGAGCAGGCCAACGGGTCGAGGCTGCGGCCGCTGCCGGCTGCGCATGCCGTCAATGCCGGCATACTGGCCGGACTGGCGCGGGTTGCGGTGGCGGACCGTTTCTCCGTGCTCACCGCCTTTGTCGAGATGGGCATCCATCTGGCCGAAACCGAGGCGCTGCGCCGAGCCTGATTGCTCTGGATCGTGATGAGATTTCATTGAAATCTGATCCAACCCATTGTTGGCGGTCTCATTTGCAGCCGTTTTGCGCCCATTTGCCGAGTGCCACCTTGAAGCGCGTGCCCAGCGGGTGTTGCAGGCGCAACACCGAGACGTCATTGGTGACGTAGGTCTTGGCCTGGTCGCACAGCCGCTCCTCGGTCCATTGATGACAGTTGCTGCACTGGTTGTCCCAGACGGACTTTTCCAGGCCCTCGACCGGACTGAAGTGCGGCTTGCCCTGGATGAGTTGGGCGATGCTCTTGCCGTCGATCGCCGGGTCGCCGAAATTGACCGGAACGTCGAAAAGGACTGGCGCGTCCGAGCCCAGCTTCGGAATTTCCTCACGCAGCTGTTCCACCGCCTGCTCGCCGGCGTCCGTACCCGGCGGATTGGCGGCCGCGCCGGTGCGCGCCTGCGTATCGCCTTCGGGCGCAGCCGCGCCGGAATCGCCGACGATCAGCGGCGCCTTGAGATCGACCTTGTGAAGCACGACATCGGTGGTCAGCGAAACGTTGACCCAGGGCTGCTGGCGTCCGGCTGTGGCCTTGAACACATCCGACGTAACCCGGTTCATCGCTTCGGTGATCGAGACGTTGACCTCGCCGATATGGGCAAGCAGCGCCGCCGAAAATGGCGAGTGCTCGCCCGGTCCGTCATAGGCGAGCTGGTTGGGACTGGCAGCGAAGGCGACCAGCGTGCCGGCGCCGCCATTCTCGATCGGTATTTCGGCAAGGCCGCTGCTTGCCGTGCTGTCGCCGCCAGTCTCCTTGGCAAGCACATCGGCGAGCGGGTTGTCGCGGCAGGCGTCGAGGAACACCAGCCTGATGCTGGTCTCGCGCGACATCTGCCGCAGGATGAAGTCCACCTGCACGGCTTCGAAGTCGAGCGAGGTCTCGTCTTCCAGCGCCGCATCGACAGGCAGCAGGTAATTCCTGCCCGAGACCTGCAGGCCATGACCGGCATAGAAGAACAGCGCGATATCGGCGCCACGCACCTGCCGCGCGAATTGCGCGATCTTTTCCTGCGTCTGCGCCTTGGTGAGATCGAGGCCGGAGACGATTTCGAAGCCCAGCCCCTTCAGGCGATCGGACATTGCCTGCGCATCGTTCACCGGATTGGGCAGCACCGGCGCGTTCCGGTAATGGGAATTGCCGAGCACCAGGGCGATGCGGCGTTCGGCACTGGCCGCGGTCATGGTAATGGTCATGGTCAACGCAAGCGCCAGCACGGCGAGGCCGATGCCGCGCATGAAGTTGCCGCAACTTGCAATGATGTCCAAACGCACCGGGTTCCTTTTCGGTTGACGGGCCTTCTCAGTTAAGGACCGGCTCAGTTGGAGAGCGGCGTGGCGGAGAACTCGATCCGCCGGTTCAGCGCCTTGTTCTTCGGCGTATCGTTCGGCGCCACCGGCTTTTCCTCGCCATAGCCGGAAGCCGTGATCTGCGCCGATGGAATGCCCGCAGCGATGATCGCGTCGGCGACCGCCTTGGCGCGCCGTTCCGACAGGTTCTTGTTGGCCGTCGGCGAGCCGTCGGAATCGGTATGGCCCGAAACCTCGACCTTCAGTTTCGGACATTTGCCGACGACGCCGACCACCTCGGCCAGCAGTGGGCGGCTCTTTTCATCGAGCCGAGCGCTGGCTGGGCGAAAATAGACGGCGCCGGTGCGCGACAGCACCTCGAACCTGTTCAGGCATTCATCGTCGCTGAAGGACGTCTTGCCTGCATCTGTGGCGACCGGCCCGGCGTCGGCTGGGGCTGCGGCCGCGACGGCAGGCGTGGCCGCAGGCTTGGCGCCATCAGCGGTGAAGACGAAGTCGAACGACACCGAAGCCGTCGGGACGATGCTGCTGACATTGGCCGCCTGCTGGAGTTTTTCGATGTTGGGCAACAGGCCGAAATCCTCGACATGCACGGCGACCGGCGCCTCCGAGGCGATCGACACCATGCTGTCGGTGATCATGGTGACCACGACATTGGCCTCAAGGTCCTTGTCGACGCCGTGCAGGCTCAGGCGAAACGGGATATGCGCGCTCATGCGCCGTTTGGTGGCGAGATCGGCAAAAGCGGCGGGATCGACTTTCGCCGTCACTTCCGCCGTCGGGAATTTGAAGGTTTCGAAGAACAGGAAGCGCATGCGGACATTGCGAAGGTCGATACCGGTGTCGACCGAGTTGAGGTCGAACGTGACCTTGGCGGCGCCATCCGATGTCAGCGTGCCCGAGAGGTTCCTGATCTTGTTGGTTTCGACAATGGTGTTCTTCTTCACCGATTGATAGGTGAGCGTCGAATTCGCCGGATCGAGCGTCCAGTTCAGCTGCGCGTTGGCCGCGTGCGGCGCAAGCAGCAACAGACCGAACACCACGACCACCAGAGCGGGCGGACGCCAGCGCTGCGACGGCTTTCCATGCCTTACTAATCCGACGACCCCGAACATGCATGTCCCCGTGACAACACATTTCAGTTGCGATGACGGCGGTCGAACGCCGTGACCTCAGCCAGCATAGAGCGTTAGCCGCGGCTTAGCGAGTAGCGGAGTCGTGATATCGCCGTTGCTTGCTCGGACAGGCCCCGGTTACCGGCTGGCCCACAGCACCCCACGCTCGAAGATGGTGCGCATTTGCGGGACGGAAAACTCATCCGCGGTGTGGCCGAGCGCGCTGAAGAAGACGCGGCCCTTGCCGTAGCGGCGCTTCCAGACCACGGGCATGACGACGCCGTCGATGAAGTCGAGATGCTCACCGCTGAACGTCGTCGTCGCCAGCACCTCGTTGCTCGGGTCGACATGCATGTAATACTGCTCGGAATGGTAGGCGAAACCCTCGATACCCCTGACGATCGGATCGTCGCTGATGATGTCGACACGGTAGTCGATGATGTCGCCGGGGTGCGCGACCCATTGGCCGCCGGTCATGAACTGATAGTTCGGCTCGTTGCGAAAACTGTCGCCCATTGTGCCGTGGAAGCCGGCAAGGCCGGTTCCGCCGCTGACGGCGGCGGTGAGGTTTTGCAGCTCCGGTTTCTCGATCGTCGACATGGTGATCACCGGCACGATCAGATCGATGACCGGGAGCTGCGGATCGGCGAGCGCGGATGTGCCCTCTTCTATCCGCACCTCGAAGCCATGCCCGGTCAATATCTCGCTGACGACAGCGGCGCTGCGGGCCGGCGTGTGACCCTCCCATCCGCCCCAGAAAATCAGTGCCGTCTTGCTCATGCTCGTCTCTCCTTTGGTCGGCAATATTGATAGGCAAGCGGAACGCTTTTGTCTTCCCTTCCATGATGGGCATTCTGGGGCGGGCATTTCTGGTCGGAAATCACGACCCGGCGATGAATTCCGTGGATGAGGACCGATTGGCCGCGCTGGCGTCTTGTTTCAATGCCGGGCTGCACTCAAATCAGCTGTCTTCGCGTTTGCGCAGACATCGGTCCGATCCGCCGCAACCAGCCGGAGCCTTCCGGGGAGACCGCTCTATGAGTTTCGACCAGACGACTGTCGCCGCTTATCTGGAAGTCATCACCATCAACCTTGTGCTGTCTGGCGACAATGTCGTGGTGATCGGCATGGCGGCCGCAGGCCTTGCCAAGGCGTTGCGGCAGAAGGCGATCGTCGCCGGCATTGCCGCGGCGGCGGTGATCCGCATCGTCTTTGCGGTGATCGCGGTGCAGCTGCTTGAAATTCCGGGCATCATGCTGGTCGGCGGCATGCTTTTGTTCTGGGTGTGCTGGAACATGTTCCAGGAGTTGCGCTCGGCCGGCGACGGCGAGGACGTCGACACTGAAGCCGCAGCACTTGCGACGGCGCGGCCGGCCAAGGCGCTGCGCACCGCGATCCTGCAGATCGTAGTCGCCGATGTCTCGATGTCGCTGGACAATGTGCTGGCCGTGGCGGGCGCCGCCGCCCACGACATGAATGCGCTGGTGTTCGGTCTCATCCTGTCGGTGGTTCTGATGGCGGTCGCCTCGACGCTGGTGGCGGCGCTGCTTGCCAGGTATCGCTGGATCGGCTGGCTCGGTCTGGCGATCATCGTCTATGTCGCGGGAAATATGACTCTGGACGGCATCGAGCAGATGAGAACGGTCGACTTCCACGCGCTGCTCTCGCCAGCTGCAAGTTAGATCCCTCCTGGCGATCGAACGATATCGAAAATCCGCCCGGGATTGAGGATGTTGTGCGGATCGAACGCCGCCTTCAGCCGGCGCATGGCCGATATCTCGGCGTCGCTGCGCACGAGGTTCAGCCATTTCTTCTTGTCGAGGCCGATGCCGTGCTCGGCCGAGACGGCGCCACCGCATGCCGCCACGCCGCGATAGATAATCTCATAGGCGGCCGCCGGTTCCGTGGTGTCGACCTGATAGTGCAGATTGCCGTCGCCGAGATGGCCGAAGACGTAGATCTCGGCGCTGCTGTCGACGGCGTGGATCGCGGCTTCGGCGTTGCGCAGGAAATCCGCCATGGCCGCCAACGGGATGCTAATGTCGACGCCGAGCATTCCCTCGATCGCAAACAGGAATCGGTTAGCCTCTTCGCGCACATCCCATAGCGCACGGAATTCGCGTGGCGACTGCGAGACGACCACGTCGTCGACGATGCCGTCCTCGACCGCCTGCATCAGCACCGAAGCGAAACGCTCGCCGTCCAGCTCGGCCTGGCTGCCCTGGATCTCGGCCAGCACATAGACGGGCGCGCCGACAGGCAGCGGCGCCGGCGCGGCCATGCCGGCAATCATGGCGCCGTAGAGCGGCGAGAAGTTTACCTCATAGGCCGAAAGCAAGGGCCCGAGCCGCTGCTTGAGCAACCCCAGCAACGCAATCGCCGCCTCCAGCGAGCCAAGGGCGCAAAAGGCGGCAACCTCGGTGGCGGGCTTGGGATGCAGCCGCAGGCAGGCGCGAGTAACCACGCCCAGCGTGCCTTCGCTGCCAATGAAAAGCTGGTTGAGATCGTATCCCGAATTGTCCTTGGCCAGGCCACGCAACGAAGTCAGGATCGAGCCGTCGGCAAGCACGGCCTCCAGCCCCAGCACCTGGGCGCGGTACATGCCGTAGCGCAGCACGCGAATGCCGCCAGCATTGGTGGCGATGTTGCCGCCGACCGTCGCCGTGCCGCGCGCGCCGATATCGACGCCGAACATCAGGCCGGACGCATCGGCCGCTTCCTGCACCATTTGCAGCGGCGCGCCGGCTTCCGCGATGATGGTTGCCGCGGCGCGGTCGGGCGCTTCGACCGCGGTCATGCGCTCCAGCGACAGCACCGCTTCGCCCGGCTGCACGCGCGCGCCGCCGGCCAGCCCGGTGCGGCCGCCATGGACGACCAGCTTCTGGCCGATACCACTGCATATGCGCAGGATTTCGGCGACGTCGGCGGCGTTGCGCGGACGCAAGACCAGTTCGGGCTGGCCGCCGCCCTTGCCGGAGAGGTCGTCGCTGTAGCGCGGATCGATAGCATCGCCGATCACAATCGCGGCGGCATCGAGCCGACGATAAAGCTGGGAAAGAAGCCGATCGATCTGTTGTGTCATGGTGCCTGGACTGTTTCAGCGCTCTTTGTGACCGAGACTTTGATGCGGGACAATTTTCGCGTCAATTGAACAAATTTACGCACGGTATAATCTGTCATTGCGCGTTGAACCCACTGACGTTTCCTGTAAATTTCGTCCGCCGTTGCGTGGCGGACGCGCCGGCTGCAGGACCCTGGGCAGCGTCAAGGGATGACCGAGGTTCTGGCGCGTGCCAGACGAGGGATTGAATGCCGATGACGCACAAGACGATGGAGGATTTCGCCCGCTCCTGCGGCGTCTCCAGGCCGACGCTGTCGAAATATTTCGACGATCCGACCAGCGTCAAGCCGGCAACGCGCAAGCGCATCGAAGAGGCGTTGCGCTCATCCGACTACCAGCCCAATCTGTTTGCCCGCAACCTCAACCGCAAGCGCACCCGCGCCATCGGCATTGTCGTACCGACGGTCACCGACCCCTTCTATTCCGAAATGGTCAGCCGCATCGAACTTCGGCTGCGCGACGAGGGCTACTGGCCGATCGTCATCTCCTCGCATGGCTCGACCGAGCTCGAAATGGAGGCGACACGTACCATCCTGTCGCTGAAAGTTTCGGGCGCGCTGATCGCGCCGCTCGGCTTGCGCTCGGACCGGCGCACGCTGGAGAAGCTGACCCAGACAATGCCGGTCGTCTATTTCGATACCTATCTCGAAGGCGGCACGCCCTTTGTCGGCAACAACAATGCCCAGAGTGTCTCGACCATCGTCGACTATCTCTGCCGCTCCGGCGACGCCCCGGTCTATTTCGATATCCCGCATGTCAATCACAATTCGCCGGAGCGGCTGAGCAGCTATGTCGACGCCATGCATCAGCTTGGCCAGGAGCCGGTGGTTATCGGCAACACCCGAGACTACACATGGGATTTCGAGCGCATCGGCTACGAGCAGATGGAACAGATGCTCGGGGCCAGCGGCCTGCCGGGCAAGACCGGGGGTCTGCCCGGCAAGACCATACTGTGTGCGAATGACCGCCTGGCTTTCGGCGTGATGGCGGCAGCCTTCGCGAAAGGGCTGAAGATCGGCCGCAAGGCCGATTGCGACCTGCGTATCGCCGCCCATGACGACCATCCGCTGAGCCGCTACACCTGCCCCGCACTGACCACCATCGCGCAGGATTTTGCCGCCATGGCGGGGCGCAGCGTCGAGACATTGCTCGCTTTGCTCAACGAGGATAGGGCAAACGTCGCGCCAAAGGTCAGCCTCGACGCGGCCCTGGTGATGCGTCAGTCCGCTTGAACCTTTCCAAAGGCAGGATCGAAGCTGCGCCACGCGGCAATGGCGGCGGCAACCGCCTGTCTCGCTGCCGGGCCGTGACGGCCCATCGAGACGAAGCCGTGGATCTGACCGGGCCAGTGTTCCAGCACGACCGGCACGCCGGCCTGCTGCAGACGCCTGGCATAGGCCTCGCCTTCGTCGGCGAGGATGTCGTGACCGGCGATGGCGATGAAGGTGGGCGGCGCACCGGCGAGGCTTTCCGCCTTCAGCGGTGAGGTACGCCAGTCGCCGATGTCGGCGGCATTGCGGACATAATGGTCGCGGAACCAGGCCATGGTCGAGGCGGTCAGGCCAAAGCCTATGGCGAAGCGGCGATAGCTGTCCGTCGTCTGCCCGGCATCGGTGTTGGGATAAAACAGCAGCTGCGCTGCCGGCGGATTTTTGTCCCCCCGCGTGAGCAGGCCGAGCACCGTGGCGAGATTGCCGCCCGCGCTGTCGCCGGCAACCGCGATGCGGGCAGCGTCGATGCCGAGTTCGTCCGCGGCGCTTTGCATGAAGGCAAGTGCCGCTCGGCAATCCTCTATTGCCGCCGGGAATTTGTGTTCCGGCGCCAGCCGGTAGTCGACGGAAACGACGACAGCGCCTGCCTCGTTGGCGAACCAGCGGCAGATCTCGTCATGCGAGTCGAGATTGCCGATCACCCAGCCGCCGCCATGGAGATAGAGCAGCGCCGGAGCGCCTGCCGAAGGCGCGCCCTGCCCGCGATAGATCCTGAGCCTCAGCGGATCGCCGGGTCCGGCGATGATGCGCTCGCTGAGTGCTGCGACCGGTTCACGCTCGCCTTGCAGGTTTGGGAAGCCTTCATTGTAGGCACGGCGCGCCTGTTCTGGCGTTCCCGTTTCGAACGGCGGCGCACCGGCTTGGCTGCCGAGCTCGAGCACATGCCGGGCCTCCGGATCGAGTGTCGGCAGGGACGGTGGCGATGTCACGGACGAACCTCCCGTCAGGCAAGCAGGGTTGCCGCTTCCTCTTCGCCAAGCAGCGGCGGCTGGTCGACCGTGCCGTTGACGGCAACCGAGCCACGGCTTTCGCCCGAAGCCAGGATCGCCTCCATGATCTCAAGCACATGCAGCGCCAGCTCACCGGAGGCGCGCGGCTTTCTGCCCGCGGCCAGCGCGCGCGCCAGATCGGCGACGCCGAGCATGCGGTAATTGGCGCGGTCGGGCGCGGAATAGGGCCAGTTGCGGGCGCCGTAGAGTTCGCTCTCGCTGGCGAAATCGGCCCAGTCGGCGCCACGTTCCGACAGCGAGACCGTGCCGCCGAACGTGTCGGGATCGGGCAGCCTGAGCGAGCCTTCGGTCCCGTGCAGTTCGATCGGATGGTTGGAGTGTTTGAACACATCCCATGAGGCGCCGAAGGTGACGGTGGCGCCCGAGCGGAATTCGAGCAGCGACATTATGTTGGTCGGCGTGCCGACCTTGAATGTCGTGTTCTTGAACGGCCCGTCGGCCGTGATCAGCCTCTCCTCCTGGCCGCGCGTCGCCATCGCCATGACGCGCTCGACCGGCCCGAGCAGATTGACCAGCACGGTCAGGTAATAGGGACCCATGTCGAACACCGGACCGCCGCCGGGCTGATAATAGAATTGCGGATTGGGATGCCAATGCTCCATGCCGCGCCCCATCATGAAAGCGGTGCCGGTCACCGGCTTGCCGATGGCGCCGGCATCCATCAGCCGGCGCGCGCGGCGGCCGGCTGCACCCAGGAATGTGTCCGGCGCCGAGCCGATCAGCAGGCCGCGCTTGGCCGCCTCGGCGACAAGCCGGCGGCCGTCGGCGGCAGAGGTTGCCAGCGGCTTTTCGGTGAAGACATGCTTGCCCGCCGAGAGCGCTGACAACGAAATGTCGAAATGCGCCGCCGGGATGGTCAGGTTCAGCACGAGGTCGATGTCGGGGTCGGCGAGCAGCGTGTCGACGCCAATCGCTCGGATGCCGTATTCGCTGGCGCGTAGCTCGGCCATGTCAGCGGAAATGTCGGAGCAGGCGCGTAGCTCGACACCACCGAAGAGAGCTGCATTGCGCAGATAGGTCATCGAGATGTTGCCGCAGCCGATGACACCGATGCCGAGCTTTGTCTCTGACTTTCCGTGCATTTCCAGCTTTCCTCCGAAGCCAAGGGCATGCTGTACGAACCGTTGCAGTTCCCACGCCCCCCCGCAATCCGCTATACAGGATTTTAAATGTTGACGCGCGTAAAATTTTTATAGAGCTTATGATAATTCTGGCGCGCATTGGGAGGCCGCCAGCGCGAGGAGGAGAACATGACCGGCATGAAAAACGGCCGACGGCCGCTGCGAAGCCCGTGGGTCATGCGCGTCTTCCGTCGCGCATCAGAGACCGGGACGGCTTCAGGCATAGATCACCTTGGCCCCGACCCTATCAAGCTCACCGCGTATTGGACCGGGCAGGCCATCGTCGGTGATCACCACATCGACGGCCGACAGCGAAAATGCCTTGGACGTCCCGCTGACGCCCCATTTGCTCGAATCGGCGAGCAGGACAACGCGCCGGGCCATGCGAACGAGGTTCCGCTTCGTTCGCGCCATGTCTTCGTTCACGTCGACCACATCCAGTGACGAGTCTATCGCATGCGCTCCAACAAATACCTGATGCGCTACCAGGCCGCCGAGAGCCGTATCGGCATCGGTGATCAGCGTGCTCACCGTGTCGGGATAGACCCGGCCGCCGATCATATGAACGTCGAGCCCAGGACGATGCATAAGATGCTGCACGATATTCATGGCCGTGGCCGCGACCACGACATTGCTGAGCGGCGGTAACTGCATGGCAAGTTGCATCAAGGTTGAGCCGCCGTCGAAGATGACCGATTGGTTGTCCTCGAACAGGTCCAGCGCCGCCCGGGCGATGCGCTTCTTTGCGTCGAGGTTCGTTTGCATCCGGCGGGCGAACGCGGCCGTCGTCGAATCGGTGGTCCGGGTCACCGCCCCTCCACGGGTCTTGGTCAGCAGTCCCTTGCGGTCCAGTATTTCGAGGTCGGAGCGCACGGTGACCTCCGACACGCCAAACCCGTCCGACAGGTCCTTGATGCGAACCTGTCCGCTGCGTTGCACCTCGCCCAGGATCGATTGGCGTCTCTGCTCCGACAACATTGCCCTGCCTTGCCTTCCCGCGCCAGGCAATCGCCCTGGCCTTGGCTCACCTTACCGAGAAATATGCAGATTCGAAAGCTTTCGAAAGATTGTTTTTCTTTTTTCTTTCGGAAACACTGGATTGAGCATTTTTAAATCAACCGATCAGGGAATTTTGCACTCATGAGCCTAGGAACCAAGGTGCGTCTCGCGCGCCTCTTCTCGCATCCATCGGGGAACCTCTTTGGCGGCGCGGTCGACCACTTCGTCGGCTATGGCGACGTGCGCAAAGGCGGCCTTGCCGACCTGCCGGGTGCGCTCGCACGCGTCATGGCGGGCAAACCCGACTATGTCAGCATTCAGCCTGGCACCGCGCGCCATCTGTGGCCGCAATATGCGGGCAAAGCTTCCCTGGTGATTCAGGCGGGCTGCTTCACTGCGGACGATCGCATCAGCGAGTTGATCGCAACGCCCGAGGACGCGGTGCGCGCGGGGGCCGATGCGTTGGCTGTGGCCATTCCGGTGCGCGGCGCGACGGAGGGCAAATACATACGCTGGCTGACCGATTCGGTGAATGCGGCGGCCCGCTACGGCATGCCTGTGGTGGCGCATATCTACCCTCGCAATTTCACCGACGGAGCAAAGATCGTCTTCACCCCCGACGAGATCGCCTATGCGGCGCGCATCGGTTACGAGTCCGGCGTCGACGTGATCAAAATCGGCTACACCGGCGATTTCGAGTCGTTCCGGGAGACCGTCCGGACCTGCCCGGTGCCGGTTGTCATCGCGGGCGGTCCAAAGACCGATACGCTGCTCGGCGCGCTTCAGCAGACGGCGGACGCCATCCGTGCCGGCGCGCACGGCGCCGTGGTCGGCCGCAATCTCTGGGGGCACGGCGATCCGGAGAAGGCAGCGCTTGCCTTTCGCGGCGTCATCCATGACGGCCTTTCGGCGCAAGACGCCCTGGCGAAGGCGGGTGCCTGAACGATGCCCACCATCCCCTCGATCCTCGGCTTCGGCGCTATTGCGATCGACGACATAGTCTACGTCGATCAGCCATTGTCGGCGGGCAAGGGTAAGGTTCTGCAAAGTACCCGCGCCTTCGGGGGAAATGTCGCGACGGCGCTGGCCGCCGTCGCGCGGCTCGGCGGAACCGCCGGGTTCGTCGGATGGCTGGCCAGTGCCGCGGACGACGCGGTGCAGCTCGATCTCGTGGCGAGCGGTATTGAAACCGCATTCGCGCCGCGCCATCCCGACGCGCGCCCGGTGCACTCGCGGATCACCGTCGGCTCGGACGGGGAAAGGTTCATCGCGTATGACGACGATGCGATGCTGGGCACCGCTCCGGACTTTCCGGACGATATCCTCAGCCGCGCAACCGTCCTGATCGTCGATAGCTATGCGACCGGGTCGCTGGATGTCGTGGCTCGGGCTCGCGATCTCGGCCTTGCGATCCTCGGCGATATCGAATGGAGCAGCGGCCCCGCCACGGAGCGGCTGATCGCGCTCTGCGACCATCTCATTCTTCCACTTAGCTTTGCACGGACTGCCACGGGGCGCCGATCGCCTGCCGAGATGCTCGATGCCTTGTGGTTGCCATCGCGATCCGCCGTGGTTCTGACCGATGGGGGCAGGGGTGTGTACTATCGCGGCCGTGAAGAGACAGGTCTCTGGCACCTGCCCCCGCACCGGGTTGCGGTCGTCGACTCCACAGGCGCGGGTGACTGCTTTCATGGCGCCTATGCCCATGCGTTGACGCGAGGAGCCGACACCGCGGGCCGGATCGCATTCGCGGCCGCGGCGGCGGCCGTTTCGATAACGGGGCGTGGCGGGCGCGAGGCGCTTCCGACCGAGGACCAGGTCACGCAACTCCTGGCATCGGCGAACGCGCCGTCAGCAGTCGACCTGAAAAATGCGCATGTGGATGCTGGAGCATGACCTGAAACGATCCGACGAACGTTTCGCAGGCGAACACAGGCCCAGGAGAATCATAAAAATCAGGGCTTATACTTGTGGAGGGAGGAATATGGCAGAAGTCACTCTTGAGAAGATCTGCAAAACCTACGGGAACAGTTTTCGCGCAATCGACCAGTTGAACCTGTCGGTCAAGGACGGCGAGTTCTTGATCCTCGTCGGGCCTTCCGGCTGCGGCAAATCCACGGCGTTGCGAATGATCGCGGGGTTGGAAGACATCACCAGCGGCAGCCTTCGGATCGGCGGGGTCGACGTCGTCGACATGCCGCCCAAGGACCGCGACATCGCGATGGTGTTTCAGAGCTACGCGCTCTACCCGCATATGACGGTATCCGAAAACATCGCCTTTTCGATGCGGCTGGCAGGCAAGCCGAAGGCCGAGCGCAAGAAGCGCGTGGACGAGATCGCCAAAACTCTTCAGCTGACGTCTTTGCTGGACAGCAAACCCGCGAACCTGTCAGGCGGGCAGCGTCAACGGGTTGCCATGGGCCGCGCCATGGTGCGCGAGCCGGCCGCCTTTCTCATGGACGAGCCGCTTTCCAATCTGGATGCGAAACTGCGTGTGCAAATGCGCGCCGAAATCACCAGCCTGCAAAAGCAGCTCGGCGTCACGACCATTTACGTGACCCACGATCAGATCGAAGCGATGACGATGGGCGACAGGGTCGCGGTGCTGAAAGGCGGTGTGCTGCAGCAGGTCGACACCCCCAAGAGGCTCTATGAATCGCCGGTTAACGCCTTCGTTGCCGGCTTCATCGGCTCTCCTTCGATGAACCTTTTCGAGGCGACCCTGAAGGGCGGCGAGCTCGCTTTTCGCGACTTCGCCGTCCGGCTGCAGGATGCAGCCTTCGTGCGCAGGCCGGCCTTGAGGTCGTATGCGGGGCGCAAGGTCGTGTTCGGGATCAGACCGGAGGATCTTTATGACAGCAGCCTTGAATCCGGTCGCAAGTATCAGACGATACCGGCCAGGGTGACCTCGATCGAGGAACTCGGCTCCGAACAGATCGTCCACATGAACATCGACGCGGTCCGGGTGGACTCCGGCGATCCGGATGCGGTGGACGATTTCGGCCTGGCGTCGAACGCGGTGGCGAGGTTCGAGCCGATCAGCGCCGTCCGCTCCGGCTCGGAAATCCGGTTGGCCGTGGATGATGCCAAGTTCCATTTCTTCGATCCCGAAACGCATCTGGCGATCTGAAGATCTGCGGAAGACCGCGGGCGGGAGCGAGGTGCCTGCGGAAGACACAAGAAGGCTTCTGAATGAACAGACGACCGTCCGCATTGTGCGGCCGATCTTGAAGAAGGAGGAGAAAATGATGTTTCGGATACGACCCGCGATGCTGAAAATAGCCGCGGCCGCATGGTTGCTTGGTGCAACCGGCGCCATGGCGGACACGACGCTGGAATTCACCCAATGGTGGGAGCCCGAATTGCCGGCGGGATCGCTCAGGGCAATCATGAACGACTTCGAGGCTGCAAACCCCGGCATCAAGGTGACGCTGGTCAGCGGTCCCTATGCGACCACGCGAGACCAGATCTCGGTCGGCGCCGCAACCGGAACGCTTAGCGACGTCGTCGGTCTCGACGGCGCCTGGGTGAACAATCTGAACGCGCAGGGTGCGCTAGCCGACATGAACCCGATGATG
Organism: Mesorhizobium sp. C264A; assembly: GCF_040324515.1. Lineage (NCBI taxonomy): Bacteria > Pseudomonadati > Pseudomonadota > Alphaproteobacteria > Hyphomicrobiales > Phyllobacteriaceae > Mesorhizobium > Mesorhizobium sp. C264A. Next base: position 3,558,981 of record NZ_JAMYVY010000001.1, read on the forward strand.
GATGCGAGCGGGTTCGACAAGACCCAGGTCGCGGATATCATCAAGGTGGACGGCAAGGCGGTGATGTTTCCCGTGGCTTCGTTCGTCTATCCGGTCTTCGTCAATCTGGACCTCGCCGCCCAGGCAGGCGTCACCAAGCTGCCGTCGACCCGCGCGGAGTTTCTCGAAGCCGCCAAGAAGATGACCCATGCCGACAAGAACCAGTATGGCTGGGTGCTGCCGCTGTCGCTGCAAACGCCGTCCGGTGTCCAGAACGACCTGATGTCGTGGGTCTGGGCCTCGGGTCAATCGATGATGGTTGAAGGCAAGCCGGCTCTCGAGGGCAAGCCGGTCGTCGATATGCTCACCTTCGTCAAATCGCTGAACGACGCCGGCGTCATCTCGCCCGGCATTGCCACCAAGACCGAGCAGGAGAAGGTCGAGGAATTCGTCAACGATCGGGTCGGAATGATGATCGACTCGCTTGCGCATGTGAACCTCATCCGCAAACGCAATCCCAAGCTGAACTTCGACCTGATCCCGGTCCCGGTCGTGGCGGACTACAGCGGCAAGCGCGGCCTTCCCTACGCCTCCTGGGGCATCGGCATCTCCGCCGCCTCGAAACATCAGGATGAAGCCTGGAAGCTCGTCCAATATCTGATGAGCGAGAAGGTGAATGCCAAGCTCGTGTCGCTTGCAAACGCCTTCCCGGGCAACGTCAACGCCAAGCCCGATTTCGTGACCTCGGACAAGGCTTTCGCCAAGGCTTTCGAAATCTTCAAGACCGGCTATCTCGCCAACGAGTTCACGGGCCTGCCGGTGGCTGAAGACCTGATGACCCAGTTCGACGTGGAGGCTCAGAAGATGCTTGCCGGCGAGCAGTCTCCGGAACAAGCCGCAACCAACGCTCAAAAGGGCTGGATGGCGAAATTCTGAGCGGCCATTGCCCGTTTGCTATCTTCCACCGGGTGGCCCGGCCTCGGCCAGGCCACCCGTCAACAACGGATCGGCAATTTGAGATGGACCTGTTTTTGAAGCGCACCTTCCTCTTGAAGGCACATCCCAGGGGTCGCACATGACCGGGCAGAAGCGCTCCCACCATCGACTGAAACGAGCGGTCGCACCCTATCTCTATCTGTCACCATCGCTCCTCATAATCGGCCTTCTGATGCTGCTGCCGATGGTGACGGTGATTGGCTATTCGTTCCAGAACAGCGCGGTGCTGCGTCGCGACCCGTCCTTTGCCGGACTGAAACACTACCAGGCGATCTTTGCCGATCCGGTGTTCTGGGCCTCGCTGTGGCACACGCTCTACTTCACCTGCATGAGTGTCGTCTTCCATATGACCATCGGCATGCTCTTCGCACTCATGCTGAACAGCGACCGCATCAATCCGACGCTGCGCAACATCCTGCGCGTGCTCTACATACTGCCCTGGCTGTTCACCGCGGTGATTATCGCGGTGATCTGGCGCCTTCTGCTTGAGCCGAATGGTGTCGTGAACAGTGTTCTCATGCAGATCGGCATCATCGGTTCCAAGGTCGAGTGGTTTTCCTCGCCCGCGACCGCGCTGCACGCCGTCACCTTCGCCAACATCTGGGCGGGCTACCCGCTTTTCATGGTCAGCCTGCTCGCAGGCTTGCAGGGCATTCCCAAGGATTTCTACGAGGCCGCCGATATCGACGGCGCGAAGGCCTACCAGAAGCTGATCTTCATCACCATTCCGCAGCTGATGCCGATCATCATCAGCATCTCGCTGCTCGACTTCATCTGGACCATGCAGGTCTTTCCATTGATCTGGATAACGACGGGTGGCGGTCCGATCTACTCGACCGAGGTCCTCAGCACCTACACGTACAAGCTGGCGTTTTCGAGCTACAACCTGTCGCAGGCCTCGGCGAGCGCCGTGGTCATCCTGCTGATCTCTCTCGGCCTGACGCTGTTCTACATCCGCTATCAAAAGGCTCGGTAGTCACATGAGGAAAATGCACACGCCCAAAGACAGGCTGATCACCGCCGCGCTCCATGTCGCGCTTGCCGCAGGCCTCTTGTTCGCGGCCTTCCCGATCTACTGGATGCTGAGCAGCTCGTTCAAGTCGAATACCGAAATCTTCGCCCTGCCGCCAACCGTCCTGCCGAAGGCCTTCACGCTGGAAGCGTATGCGGCCATCCTTGGTGATCCGGTAAAGCTGCGCTTCTTCTTCAACAGCTACTTCGTCGCCGGAGCGGTGACCGTGCTGACGGTGCTGATCGCCTTGCTGGCAGCCTATGGGTTCAGCCGTTTCAATTTCCGCGGCAAGGGCAGCCTCAACACGCTCATCATCAGCACGCAGACGATCCCGCCGATCACGCTTTTGATCCCGTTCTTCGGGCTGGTCGTCTCGTATGGCATCTTCGACACCTATGTCGCGCTGATCCTGACTTACCTGGTGTTCACGCTGCCCTATGCGATCCTGCTGATGACGGGATATCTGAACACCTTGCCGCGCGACCTCGATGAAGCGGTGGCTGTCGACGGCGGCACCAGTTGGACCGCACTGTGGCGGGTGATCGTCCCGATTTCACTGCCTGGTATCGTGGCGACGTCGGTCTACACCTTCCTGTTGTGCTGGAACGAATTTCTCTTTGCGCTGACACTGACGAAGTCGACGTCCATGCGCACCGTCCCGATCGGCATCCAGTTGTTGATGGGGCAACACGCCTTCGAATGGAACCAGATGATGGCGATGAGCGTGCTCGGCTCGCTGCCGCTCCTGGTCATCTACCTGGTTGCCCAGAGATTCTTCCTCGCCGGCATGACCGCAGGCTCAGTCAAGTAGGATGTCCCTCCAACGAGGTGGAATCAAGGAATGAAAGGATGACCGTGAAAGACCTGAAAGTCGGCTGCCAGACCTTTACCTGGGAAATGCTGGGCGACCGCTTCGCCGGCGGCCCGGACGATCTGCTCAAGGCGATCGCCGATGGCGGCTATGCCGGCATCGAGATCACCGACACGATGATCGGCCGCTATGCCGGCAAGCCAACGGAGTTCGCCGCCGCGCTGAAGTCATCCGGGCTGACGCTCGTCTCCTTCGCCTTCGGCTCCAAGAGCGGTTTCACGCTCAGGGATGAGATCGGCGCCGACCTGGAGACCGCCAAACGCTGGATCGACTTCGCCGCCGCCTTTCCCGGCGCGCTGGTGTCGATGGGCTCGGCCACGATGGTTTCCGACGGGCCGCGCGACGACAAGTTTGCCATCACGGCCGAGGTCTACAACAAAGCCGGCGAGCTCGGGCGCGAGGCCGGCGTCCAGGTCGCGGTGCATCCAAGCTCGCATCACAACACGCTGCTGTTCGACCGCGCCGACTATGATCGCATCTTCGGGCTGGTCGACGCCTCGCTCGTCGGCTGGGTGCCGGACACCGGCCACATCTTGCGCGGCGGCCAGGACATGGCGGATACGCTCACCACCTATCGCGATCGCATCCGCTATGTGCATCTGAAGGATGTCGACGCGAATGGCACATGGGCGATGCTTGGCAAGGGTGTCTGCGATGCGGCGAAGGTGATCGAGATCGCTGGTGCCGCGCCCCATTTCAACGGCTGGCTGGTGCTGGAGGAAGAGTCCGAGACCGCTGCCGCCGACCCTGCCGGCGCGGTCAAGACCAACCGCCAGACCATGCGCAGCTACGGAGCCTGAGACGATGACGACGAACAAGCCCCTGTCCGGCCCCGCCGCGATCGCTGCCCTGCCGCGCAACCGGCTGATCGGCGAGTTCTCGCTGTGGTCGGCCGACCTCGCCAACATGGAGCGCGATTTGAAGCGCATCGAGACCCATGCCGATGTCCATCATATCGACGTCGCCGACGCCCGCTTCACCCCTGGCTTCCTGTTCTTCCCGGACCTGGTGGCGCGCATCGCCAAGCTCACCGCGAAGCCGATCCATGTCCATTTGATGGTCGAAGCCGAGATCGTCGAAGAACAGACGCGCCAGTTCATCGAGGCCGGCGCCGACCTGATCAGCGTGCACGCCGAAAACGGCGAGACCGGCCTGCGCGCCGTGAAACTGGCGCATGAACTCGGGGCCGAGGCCGGCGTGGTACTGCGGCTGGAAACACCGGTCGCGGCCGTCACGCCCTTCCTGGCGGAAGTGGCGTTCGTGACGCTGCTCGGCACCTCCATCGGCGTCAAGGGCCAGAGCCTGTCGGAGCAGGCGTGTCCGCGCCTGATCGAGGCGCGCGCGCTGATGCGCAAAGCCGGCCGCGAGGCCGACATCGTGCTTGCCGTCGATGGCGGCATCCGCCACGAGACCGTGCCGCTGCTGCGCGCCGCAGGTGCGGAGACCGTGGTGCTGGGCTCGCTGGCCTTCGGCGATCCCGACCTTGCCCGGCGCATGGCCTGGCTGCACGGGCTGGAGGTCGCCGCCTGATGACCAAGCTTGCGCTCGCCTTCGATCTCGGTGGCACGGCGCTGCGCGGTGCGCTGGTCGAGAGCGATGGCCGTATCGTCGCTCATGCTTCGGCGCCGACGCTTGCCGGTGCGGGATCGGAGGCGGTGATCGGCCAGATCGTCGCTTTGGCAGGCACGCTGCTTAAGGAACACCCGCAGGCAAACGTCGCCGGCATCGGCGTCGGTGCGCCGGGACCGCTCGACCCCAAGGCGGGGATCGTCATTGCGCCGCCGACGCTGGCCGGCTGGCATGATGTGCCGCTGATCGACATTCTGGGGCGGCATTTCGGGCTGCCGGTGCGGCTGGAAAACGACGCCAATGCGGCGGCGCTCGGCGAATGGCGTTTTGGCGCCGGACGTGGCAGCGGATCGCTGGTGTTCGTGACTGTGTCCACCGGCATTGGCGGCGGCGTCGTCGCCGATGGCCACATCTATCACGGCAGGCGCGGACTGGCGGCCGAGATCGGCCACATGACCATCACCGGTGAAGGCGACCGCTGCTTTTGCGGCGCCATCGGCTGCTTCGAGGCCGTTGCCTCCGGAACCGCGCTCGGCCGCCGCGCCACGCGACTGACCGCGCCGGGCGACGGCTCGCTCTTACGACGGCTGTCAAATGACGGCGACGTCTCGGCCAGGCATGTCGTAGAGGCTGCCAAGGCCGGCGACGCCAACGCTCTCGACCTGATCGAGGCGGAAGCACAATGGCTGGGCATCGGCTTCACCAATCTCTTGCATCTCTATTCGCCCGATCTGATTGTCATGGGTGGCGGCCTTTCCAACGGGTTCGACCTTCTGGCACCGTCGATCAGAGCGGTCATCCAGCAGCGGGCGATGCCGGCCTATCGCGACGTGCCGATCGTGCAGGCTGAACTCGGCGACCGCGCCGGGCTGATCGGCGCCGCCAGCCTGATCCTGTGGGAAGGCGAACCGGGTGCGCCGCTGGCGATGGCGCAGGACGACAAGGACAGAGGCGCGACCGCCGATGCCACGGAGGCACGCCATGGCTGAACTCGAGCTGCGCGGCGCGCGCGAAGATGGTGAATGGTCCAGTTTGAATGCAGCGCCAAGGCCCCCGAAGAGGACCCCTACCCTTCGCGATTCCAGCTGGCGTATTTTCGGATCGTTTGCCGCTTGTCTTCCGACAAGCCAACAAGGAGATTCTCCTCGAGATAGCCTTGCCGGATGAGATTGGCGAAGACCTGTATTAGCTGTGAATAGCGATAGTCGAACATCTGGTCGATCTTCCGTCGCTGCTGCCGCAGAAAGTCTTCGACATCCCATATTTCGGAAGGCGTTGCCGCAACGTGGGCCCTGCTCTTGAGTTCAGCCAACGTCTTGTCGAGCGCCACCTTCAGCGCTGCGTCATAGGCAGTGCGGGCGACTTTCTTTTCGGACGGAGACCATTTTTCGACGGTCATCGGCTATCTCTATCGAGTTCGCGGTGGCCGGCATCCGGTAGAACCCGCGACAGGCGCAGGACAGCCCCGCCTTTGGGGCCGTTCTACTTCCCGCAATGGTGATCGTTGACCTTGTTCAGCGCATTCGCGTCCGGCCCGACCCTGTCGTAGGAGCAGGGGCCGGCAGCCGTGGTGACCAGCATCTTATCATAGTAGCGCGGGCCGCCGAACAGGGCATAGAAGAGGTCGCGATGGCGGGGACGTAGCGTTCGGGTTCTGGCTGACGATGGCGATGCTTGTCCTTGGCGACACCCGCTGTGGACAGGCTGCAGCCGACAGCGAGAGCGAGCATGCAGGTCGCAAAGATCTTGGTGGTCATCGGCAGTACCCCTTCTGACGGTTCGGAATCGCAGCATATCCAAAAGCGCCTGCCGAACAAAGGTTCCCTCGCCGGCATTGCCGGCCGGTGCCGAAATCAGCCCGCACTGCGCGCGCGCCGCCGTTCGGCTGCAACCAGGAGGTCGACGAAAGCGCGCACCTTGGCCGGCCTGAAGCGCGCCGGCGGGAAGACGGCATGGATGCCACCGGACGGCAAGGTCCAGTCCGCGAACACCCGCACCAGCCGGCCGCGCGCAATGTCGTCGGCGACACTGTAATCCGGAAAGATGCCGAGGCCGATGCCGGCCAGCACGCAGGACAGCACGCCTGGTGTCTTGTCGCAGCTGACGACGGGGTTGAGTTCGGCCAGCACCGTTTCCGTGCCCCTCGAGAACAGCCATTGGCCGACCCCGCGCAACTGGGCGTTGCCGACCCAGGGCAGCGACTTCGCCTGCCTGGGGCTGGCTTCCCCAGGCAGCCTGGCGGCCAGTTCCGGGCTGGCGACGACGAATTGCTGCAGGCTGCCCAGCCGCCGCGCCAGATTGCTGGAATCGGCAAGCCAGCCGACGCGGATGCCAAGATCGATCTGCTCGTCGACCAGGTTGCTGACCGCATCGTCGAAGATCGTCTCGACCCGCATTTTCGGGTATTTTCTGATGTAGGCGGCGATGGTCGGCGCCACGACCTTCTCGCCATAATCGAGCGGCGCCGTCAGCCGCAGCGTCCCCGTCGGCTGCGCCGCTCGCTGCGAAATGTCGCCATAGGCTGCCTCCGCCTCGCGCAGGATGATCGCGGTCCGGTCATAGAACAGACGACCCTCTTCGGTCGCCGTCACGCGCCGGGTCGTGCGCCGCAACAGCGTAGCGCCAAGCTCTTCTTCGAGCTTGCCGACCTGATGGCTGACCACAGCCTTGGCAACATCGAGACGGTCGGCAGCGGCCGTGAACGAGCCGGTCTCCACCACGGTGGCGAAGTAGACGAGCCGATTGAGATTGAGGAGTTCGGTCACAGGCCGCTCATTGTCTGATTTTATCAGACAGTTTGTATGATTGATCGCTATTTTTCGCAAGCGGTCCAGCTGTCATCTATCGGGCAACAGAATGAGGCCGCCATGACCAATGCAACCCTAACCTATCTTTTCGACCCGCTCTGCGGTTGGTGCTATGGCGCCACGCCGATGCTGGATCGACTGGCCGCCGGCGGGACCGCGCTCCAACTGCTGCCGGTGGGGCTTTTCTCCGGTGCCGGCGCGCGGCCGCTGGATGCAGGTTTTGCCGCCCACGCCTGGGACAATGACCAGCGCATCGCGCGGCTGAGCGGACAGCGCTTCAGCCAGGCCTATCTCGACAATGTGCTCAATGTCAGCGGCACCTTGCTCGATTCTTCCGCTGCCACCATGGGCATCAACGCCGCCGGGCTGGACGACTGGCGCAAGGAACTTGCGGCACTGAAGGCGATCCAGCATGCGCGCTATGTCGACGGCCGCGATATTGTGACGGTTGACGGCGTCGCCGCGGTACTGACCGACGCCGGCATGAGCGACGCGGCAAAGCTCTTGAAAGCGCCGACGCAGCCGTTTCTGGCGAAGCATCACGACCTGGTCAGCCGCGGGCGGATGTTGTTCCATCGGCTGCATGCCAATGGCGTTCCCGCGCTGGCGGTGATCGGCCAAACGGCGCCGCGCCTGATCGGCGCCAACGCGCTGTTCGGCAGCTACGACAATCTCGTCGCTCACATCGAGGCGGCGTAGTCCCAGAAATTCTCCCCAGATGAAATTCTCCCCAGACGAAAGGAAAATCCCCATGAAAATCGCACTTATCGGCGCGTCCGGCCAGGTCGGCTCCCGCCTGCTTAAGGAACTCTCCGATCGCGGGCACAGCATCACCGCCATTGCCCGGCATCCAGACAAGATCGCGGCACTTCCGGGCGTGACTGCCAAGAAGGGCGACGTCTTCGACAAGGATGGCCTTGCCGCCCTGATCAAGGGTCATGACGCGGTGATCTCCTCGGTTCATTTCCTCGACAGCGATCCCGATACGCTTATCGCAGCCGTGCGTGCTTCCGGCGTCAAACGCTACCTCGTCGTCGGCGGCGCCGGCAGCCTTGAGGTTGCGCCCGGCAAGCGCCTGGTCGACACGCCGACCTTCCCTGATATCTACAAGGCCGAGGCGCAGAAGGGCGCCGACTTCCTCGACACGCTGCGGACGGTCGACGATCTCGACTGGACCTTGCTGTCGCCTTCGGCGCTGTTCGTCGCCGGCGAGCGGACCGGCAAATACCGCATCGGCAAGGACACGCTGCTGACGTCCGACAAGGGCAGCAGCATTTCCTTCGAGGACTACGCCATCGTCATGGCCGACGAGATCGAAAAGCCGGCGCATATCAAGCAGCGCTTTACGGTCGGCTATTGAGCGCACTTCTATTGACAGGTGGGCCACTCGACGGAGTGGCCCGCGTCGGTTCCTATCGACGATAGTGCCATCGGAGTCTCCGATGGCACTATCGCTTTCTTCCGTTTCCACTCCTGCCGCCGGCCTGCGAACTCTCTTCCGGAGCGGTTCAGGACAGGAACGGAAACATGGCAGACACAGACATCTCAAAATCGAAAATCGCTATCGTCGGCGGCAGCTCCGGAATGGGGCTCGCGTTGGCAAGGCGGTGCCTGGACTCAGGCGCCGAAGTCATCATCGTCGGCCGCAGTGAAGCCAGGCTCAAGCGTGCCGGCGAGGCGCTGCGGAACCATGCCGGTCTGAGCGCCGTCGCGGCCGATATTGCAAGGGAGGATCAGGTCGCTGACCTGTTCAGGCGGATTGGCCGGCTCGACCATATCGTCAGCACCGCCGCCGATATCGAAGGCGCCTATGAGTTATTGCCTGCGATCGACCTGAAGGCGGCGCAGAGAGTCGTCGAAAGCAAATTCTACGGGCCGCTGCTGCTCGCCAAGCATGGCGCGCCGCAGCTTTCGGCCAACGGCTCCATCACCTTCACCTCAGGCATCGCCGCCTACCGGCCGGCGGCGCGCGGCTCGGTCGTTGCCGCTGTCAACGCTGCGCTGGAAGGGTTGGTGCGGGCGCTGGCGGTCGAGCTGGCGCCGGTCCGTGTCAACGCCGTCTCGCCGGGCTGGGTCGACACGCCGATCTGGAGTTTTGTGGCCGGCGACAAGAAGGACGAGACGCTCGATGCAATGGCCAGGCGCCTGCCGGTCGGCCGCGTCGGACAGCCGGACGACATTGCCGATGCCATCGCCTTTCTGATGGGCAACGGTTTTACGACAGGGACGGTTCTGCATGTCGAGGGCGGTCACCGGCTGATCTGAGCGCAGCGAAATTCCTGGCCGCGGCCGCCAGCAGTTTCAGCGCCGGCGGCTGAACCCGCCGGCGGCGCCAGATCATGACCAGCGACGCCGTGCGGGCCGACCCCGGCCACGGCAATTCGACGATCTCGCCGCGATCGAGCGCGTCGGCAACGGCCAGCCGCGGCACCAGGCCCATGCCGACACCAGTCGCCACCAGGCCCGCAATGGCGCCGATGCTGCCGACTTCGGCGGCAAGTTCTGGCGCTGCCATCTCGGCAAAGGCAGTGTCGAACAGATGCCGGTAGACGCATCCGGTTTTCCGTCACCACGAAACGCATCGCGGCGAGCGCGGCCAGGTCGCTCTGCCCCGATGCGGGCGCATGTTCGGGTGAGGCGACAAGGACCAGCGGCTCGGCCGATATCGTGCGCCGGGCCAGGCGTTCGTCCAGACCGCCTTTGTCGAAACAGAAGGCGACGTCGATCTCGCCTTCTTCGAGCTGCCGCAGCAGGGCATCGCTGCCGGCGATTTTGAGCCGCAGACCGATCTCCGGGTGGTCGCCTCGAAAGGCCGCCAGCCATTGCGGAAGTTTGACAGTGGCAATCGTCTCCAGCGCGCCGACCGTAACCGTTCCGGCGGTCATTCCCGTCGTTGCCTCGACCGCAATACGCGCCTCCTCCGCCAGTTGCAGAATCTCTTCCGCATAAGGTTTCAGCGCGTCGCCGGCCGTCGTCAGGTCGAGGCCGTGGCGCGAGCGGATGAAGAGGACGACGCCAAGTTCGCTTTCCAGCGACTGGATCTGGTCGCTGACGCTCGACTGCGCCAGATGAACCTCCCGCGCTGCACGGGTGATATTACGGTGCCGCGCCACGGCGAGGAAGGTCTTGAGCAATCGTGGGTGCATGCCGTTTCCGGATCTGTCTCTGTTCGACATTTCGGGCTTGGCTGGTCCACTTGCAACCCTGGTCCATTTGCAACCCCGGTCCATTTGCAACCCATTGACGCCGGCGTCATCTGGTTGCGGCAGACCGAAGGGCCAGAATTTCGCGGCAATGACCCGCAAGTTTTCCCACGGCCGGCGCGGTGGCCCAAGAGATCGCCTCTGGCAGATCGCATCGCACGTATGCTCTATGCCAAGCTGATTTCCAGCACCGATGGAAGGACCGACATGCCCCGCCCGCAAGGAACCATCGCCCCGATCCTGACGCCGTTCGAGAACGATGGCCGCATTGCCCGTGACCTGTGGATCTCACATGCCAAATGGGTGCTGGGCCAGGGCGCCCATTTGCTGTCGCCGTTCGGCACCACGGGCGAGGCACTGTCGCTCTCGCTCGACGAGCGCATGCAGGCGCTGGAATGGCTGGTTGCATCAGGCATTTCGCCGGGGCGCATGATGCCCGGCACCGGCGTCACCGCACTGCCCGAAACCGTCGAACTGTCGAAGCACGCGGTCGGCCTCGGCTGCGCCGCCGTGATGGTGCTGCCATCATTCTTCTACACGGCCGCCGGGGATGAAGGCCAGGCGCGCTACTACAGCGAGCTGATCGAACGGGTGGCCAACCCGGCGCTGAAGATGATTCTCTACCACATCCCGCAGAACTCCGGCGTGCCGGTAAGCCCTGCCCTGACCGCCCGGTTGAGCGCGGTGTTTCCAGAGACGGTCGTCGCCTACAAGGATAGCGCCGGCGACTGGAACAACACGGCGGCGGTGATTGCCGCCGCACCCGACGTCGCGGTGTTCCCCAGCTCGGAGGCGCAACTGACCAAGGGGCTCGCCAGTGGTGCTGCGGGCTGTATCTCCGCGACCGTCAATCTCAACGCTGCGGCCATCCGCGCCCTCTACGACGCGACGATCGCTGGCCAAGACGTCACGGAAGCGGACGCCGCGATCAGGGCGTTCCGCAAGGTGATCCAGGATGCAGGCCTGATCCCGGCAATGAAGGCCGTGCTGGCGGTGCGCTCCGGCGACAAACGCTGGCTCAACCTCCGCGCGCCGCATGAGAATGCGACGCTGGAAAGCGGCAAGGCGCTGCTCACGGCGCTCGGTCCCGCAGCCGACCACATTGGCCGCGGCTGAGGCTCAGCACAGTGTCGAACCGCCGCCGATCCAGCGCCACGACAGCCAACGCCCGTCCCGATTTCGTGAAGTCCCGATTTCGTGAAGCAACGTGTCGAGTGAAGGCCGTTTTGCTTCCCCACAATGGGGAAGGCAGGATACGCGTAACTGACAACCGGATCGCTTATCCCAGGCCGGCTTTCAAAGCCCGGCGAATCGATCCCATCGAGATGCCTTCATTTGCAGAATAAACCCCCGCCTCGCCATCGAGCGGCGATGCGTTCTCGACATATTTGTGATGGATGCCCACGACTTTCCAATTGCGATTGAACACCGGGCTGCCTGAGCTGCCATTGTCAGTCGGCGATCGATAGTGCATGCGCTGCGGCTTTGCTTCCGCCAGGGGCTCGAACGCCACAAGCCGGCCGTCGAGGAACGAGAAAGAAATTTCCTGCCCCAAAGGATGGCCAATGACGACCGCGGTCGGGTCGGGCGGCATCACCAATGGCAAGTCCGCCACTTCCAAGGGATCAATGTCGGATACGTCTTTGTTAAGCTTCAACACGCTGCAATCGTGAGTTCCTACGGAAAGACACTTCACAATCTTTGCCACCGTGTAAACCTTGTTGCCGGGCTGAAGCTGGAACGTGACCTGAACATCTCCCGGCAATGCGGCCCCGCTCTGCGATGGATCGCTGACCACGTGAGCGTTGGTTATCACGACCTGCCCGATTGCGGGGTCGAGCCCAATGTCGGCCGCGGAGACGAGGAAGCCCGTGCCAAGGGGGGCAAAGCCGGAACGAATCATCGCGATCGATTCAGCCGACTTCATCGCAAATCGTAGCGCCACGAGTGAGACCGGGGGCGTTGTGCCGATCAGGGCCTGAAGCTGGTCGGCATTGCCTTTCGTCAAATGGAAGCCTCCCCCCATCTCCACGAGAGCGTCCAGAACGAGGCCTCCGATTATGGCGCCTTCCTCGATCTCGCCAATGCGCCATATTTGCGAAAGCTGCCGATGCGCGCTGGCAAGGGTAAAATTGTCGGTGCGCTCGGACCCGATCGCCTTTTGATACCAATCACGCGCCCCTGCATAGTCCTGAAGCGCTACGCACATCTCGCCTGCCGCTGTGGGGATCCACGGGTCATCGTTGCCGTCGCCGCGATAGTCAGCTGCCATGCGTTTCAGAATATCTTTGGCAAGCTCGGTCTTCGAGCCGAAATCATGGCGCAGCTCGTGGCTTTCAGCGAGGTGTGCCACGGCAACGATCTGCGTCCCGTGCCATGCCAGCATTCCGACATCGTCGGGATTGGTTTCCAATCCTTTCGAGTAGCACTCGTAGGAGCTCTTTAATGCTCTCTTTGCTACATCGAGGCGCTTTTGTCCTATCGCTTCATAGGCAATGTCCTTCCATGCCCTCCCGCGTATGCCGTGAATCTCCGACGCTTCCTTGGCGAACTCCTCGGCCGAGGCCTCCAAAGCAAGATTTCCCAGAATGCCGATTGCGGCCACCTGATTGCCGCGGTCGACCAGGGCTTGCGCATAGATGGTCCAGATACGCGGCGTGCAGTAACCGGCCTTGATGAACGCCTCGCCCAGCATCTGTATCTGGTCGTACCTGCGGTTGCGCCGAAGTTCTTTCATCAGCGCCGCGCCAAGCGCCCCCGCGCTGTCCGAAGGCTCCGGCAGGGCCATCCCCAGCCGCTCGCAGAGTTCTCGCAGTTCCCTCAGATCATACCTGCGATTGGCCGAAATTGCCTGTTCGATGAGTTCCTTGTAGTCGTCCATTGTCTTGTTCCCCGTCCCTACGGCTCTCTTGCCTGTGTCATTCGGTCCGCCGCCGGCCCGTCAGCCGCAATGAAATCATAGGGGCTGCGAGATATCCCTCGATCTGAAGCAGCGCAGTACGTCTCCTGCCGGCACTGCGCTTGCTCGCAGCTGGTTCGCGGCAACACGGCTTCCGGAGAAATCGTCCCGGGTTAAGTTGAGGGGTATGTCATGGACCATATCCTTGCCTCCATTCTGGTGGGTAGTCGCTACGTACGGGAGATCCACTTGCGCCAGGGCCCGAAGCATAGGTGTACCAAAGTCGGCTACCTATAGTGGATGAAAGTCGACTCCCAATTTTCTTTCTATCGCAGTACTTTTAAGCGGCTGCATAATGGAAAGCTGGAATCCGATGGAAGGCTCAACACCCACAATATCCGGCCATGGCCAGAGACGTTTTTTACGAATTTCCATCAGTGTCCATTGCCGGCGCGAATGAAACTGAAGCTTCTCTGTCTGGCGTTACATCATCTATGGCTACGGCTCCAAACAGCAAGCCATGCTCTATAGGTAAAATTGATATATCTAGATCACTTGCCGGAGACTGAAAAACTATACTTTCGATTTTTACATCATTACTTTCATCTACGCTTGGAAAGTATGCATCAACTAATTCAACTGCTTAACAACGTGAGCGCACGTTACAATAACAATCCCCGAACCATAGCCCTCAATGACATCAGAGCCTTTCATTATAAAACCCGTTCCAACCTCCCCAACACCTCCGTTGGCACGCCGGATTACTACCGACCGAGATCGTCGGAGGCAATTTTATACCAATTCTCATTGGCCTGCCAAAAATCCTTCAGCTTGGGCGGCAGCGAGGCGATCGACACCTTGTCATCGATAATGACGCCGAACATCGGCTTGTCGAGCTTGTGGGCGAGCATCAACTCCTTCTCGCACCATTCAGATTTCAACCATGCCGCGCTGACCAGGAACAGCACCGCCTGGCAGCGATTGGCCGCCTCGTGCAGTGCGCGCTCCCAGCGCTGGCCGGCGACAATGCCGCACTCCGGGTCCAGATCGAGGAAATAGTCGTCCCAGCCATTGGAAATCAGCCAGTCGCGTATGGCACGCGCCTCGGCATTGTTGCGGCTCGAATGGCTGATGAAAATGCGTGACACGTTATCGCCCCCCAGCGACAATAAATACTGACACACATCGTCATGCGGGGAAAGTATACGAAGAAGAAATAGCGAAGAAATCGGGGAAAATTGAAGGACTGCTATCAACCACCTGAGAGTCGCGAGTAGAGCATGGAGCAGCCAAACGTGCGATCAGCCTGGTGAAGGCATGACTACCCCACAGGCAAATCCAGCTGGGCCGATGCCGAGTATTCACTTTCATTTCAGGCACAGTGCGATACCGCCATTGGCCCTTGAACGGTCAAAATGGAGGCGTACCATCGCGGTATCTGAAACTGAGTCTGTTTTCATTCGTCTGGGCTAATGTCCGGATCGGATTGGGTATTTTCCTTGGCAATGGATGCAACCCGCGGCGCAGCGATGCGCGGCAAATCGTTTGCCCATGTGGCGGAGGCGTCCTGGGGCAAGGGCCTCAGCACGCTGCTGCGCATCGTGCGCATGACGCTGCGCCATCCTTGGCAAGTTGCGATCACCATCGCCTCGACCTTCATTGCCGCGACGCTGCAGCTGTTCATCCCGCGCCTGCTCGGCCACGCCATCGACCAGGCGCAAGGCGTGATGGCTGGAGGCGGCGGCGCGGCGGCTGAGCAGGCGCTGTGGACGACGGCGATCACCTTGCTCGTCGTCAGCATTCTGCGCGGCCTCTTCACCATGGCGCAGAATTATTATGGCGAGGCCGTTGGCCACCGCACCGGCTATGAGCTGCGCCTGGCCTTCTACGAGAAGATCCAGCGGCTGAGCTTCTCCTTCCATGACCGGGTGCATACCGGCGACCTGATTACGCTTGGCCTGCTCGACCTCGACGGCGTGCGCATGTTCTTTTCCACCGGCATATTGCGCGTGGTGCTGCTCGGCGTGCTGATCGGCGTCGGCTCCTATCTCCTGATCAGCACCGATCTCGAGCTCGGGCTGCTCAGTCTGAGTTTCGTGCCGTTCGTCGCCTGGCGCTCCTCGGTCACACAGCTCAGGCTGCGCAGCACCTGGCTGACGCTGCAGGAGCGGCTGTCAGTGCTGAGCCGGGTGATGGACGAGAACCTCGGCGGAATCCGCGTCGTGCGCGCCTTTGCGGCGCAGCGGCATGAGCTGGAAAAATTCGACCGCGCCAAGAAGTCGGCGCTGGAGCTTGCCGACCAGCGCGTCGACATCCGCGTCTCTAACACCAGCGCCATGAATTTTTCCTTCCTGGCGGCCATGGGCCTGGTGCTGTGGTTCGGTGGCCAGAAGGTGATCGCGGGCCAGATCAGCGTCGGCACGCTGGCGCAGTTCCTCACCTTCATGACCATCCTGCAGATGCCGGTGCGCCAGCTCGGGCTGATGGTCAACTCGTTCGCCCGCGCCTCGACCTGCGGCACAAGGCTGTTCGAACTGCTCGACGCCGAACTCGACATTCAGGATGCGCCTGATGCCAAGGATCTCGTGGTCACCGAAGGCTTGCTGCGCTTCGACAATGTCGGCTTCCGCTACGCGGGCGCCGGCGGCCGGCCGGCGCTGTCGGGCATTTCCTTCGAGGCCAGGTCCGGCGAGACCGTCGGCATTGTCGGCCCGCCGGGCAGCGGCAAGTCGACCATCGCGCATCTGATCCCGCGCTTCTACGATGTGACGTCAGGCGCGATCACCATCGACGGGCAGGATATACGCGAGGTCACGCTGCAATCGTTGCGCAAGGCGGTCGGCGTCGTGCAGCAGGACGCTTTCCTGTTCACCACCTCGATCGAAAACAACATCGCCTATGGCAATCCGTGGGCGCGCGAGACCCGCATCGGGCAGGCGGCTGAATACGCCCAGCTGCACAATTACATCATCGGGCTTCCGGCCGGCTACACCACGGTCGTGGGCGAGCGCGGGTCATCGCTTTCCGGGGGCCAGCGGCAGCGCCTGACCATCGCCCGCACCCTGATGCTGCGGCCTTCGGTGCTGGTCTTCGACGATTCCACCGCGGCTGTCGACGCCGGCACCGAGCAGCGAATCCGCACCGCGATGAAGCGCTTCGCCAAGGACCGCGTGACGCTGATCATCTCGCACCGGCTGAGTTCGCTGATGCATGCCGACCAGATCCTGTTCATCGAGAATGGCCGCATCGCCGAGCGCGGCACGCACCAGGAATTGCTGGCGCTGGGTGGTCGCTACCGCGCGCTTTACGACCTGCAGCTGCGGCCGGACGACGATTTGCCGGTGGCGGTGGGAGCCGCATAATGTCGACACCGGGTCACGACGAAAAAGAAGACACCAGCCGGCGGCCCACCAGGGCCGTCGTCGGTTCGCACCGCGACGAGGAAGAGGTCTTCGGCAAGGTCTACGATCCGCGCATCGTGCGCCGCATCTGGAGCTTCGTGAGACCGTACCAGGGCCGGATCTTCATCTCGGTGGCCGCCGTTTTGGTGTTCACTCTGACGCAATTGGCGATCCCGCTGGTCATCCGTTACGCCATCGACCACGGCATGGCGGCGGGCAAGGCCGACAGCTCCGTCATGAACTGGGCGATCGGTGCCTTCGCCCTGATCATCCTGATCAACTATGCCGCCAGCTATGTCCAGGAAAGCGTCGTCGGCAAGGTGGCCGAGAATGTGCTGTCGGATTTGCGCCGCGCCATGTTCAGCCATCTGCAGCGCGTCTCGCTGAGCTTCATGGACAAGACCGAGGTGGGCCGGCTGATGTCGCGCCTGCAGGGCGACGTCAATTCCATGCAGGAATTCCTCGAGACCTCGGTCATGTCGGTGGGCGACATCGTGCTGCTGTTCGGCATCGTCAGCGTTCTGTTGTGGCTCGATTTCCGGCTCGGTCTGCTGACGCTGTCGACCATGCCGGCGTTGTTCATCGTGCGCCTGTTCTGGCTGCCGCGCGCCAAGATCGCCTTCATGGCCGCGCATGAGACCAACTCGATCGCCAATGGCGCGCTGGCCGAAGGCATCCATGGCGTTCGCACGGTGCAGAGCCTGGAGCGCCAGCACGTCAATTTCGACCTTTATGACGAGAAGGTGCTGGCCAATCTCAGGGCTCACCTGACCTCGGCCAAATATGCGCAGGTGATGGTGCCGATCGTCGACACGCTGACCGGCATTGCGATGGCAACCGTGATCGTCGTCGGCGGCTCGATGGTGCTGTCGCACAGCCTCGACATCGGCGTCATGGTGGCGTTCCTGTTCTATATCCAGCGCTTCTTCGACCCGATCCGCTCGCTCACCATGCAGTACTCGGTCATGCAGCGCGCCATGGCGTCGGGCCAACGCATCTCCGAAGTGCTCGACGTACCGGTCGACGTCAGCGACAGACAGGGCGCGGTGACGCTGACGCGCGACATGGACGGTTCGGTCGAGTTCAGGAACGTCACCTTCGGCTACCGGCAGAACCAGCCGGTGCTGAAAAACATCTCCTTCCGCGTCAATCCGGGCGAGACGGTTGCGCTTGTCGGCCCCACCGGTTCGGGCAAGTCGAGCTGCATGGCGCTGGTGCACCGCTTCTATGATGTCTGGTCGGGCGAGGTGCGGGTCGGCGGCCACGATGTGCGCGACGTGACGCAGGATTCGCTCGGCGATCAGGTGGCGATGGTGCTGCAGGAGCCGTTCCTGTTTTCCGGCACGGTGCTGGAGAACATCCGCTACCACAAGACATCGGCTACCAGCGAAGAGGTTGTGCGCGCCGCGCAAGCCGTTGGCGCGCACGACTTCATCGAGCATTTGCCTGACGGCTACGACACCGAGCTCGAACAGCGCGGCGGCAATCTGTCCCTCGGCCAGCGCCAGCTGATCAGCTTTGCACGCGCACTGGTGGCGGATGCGAAAATCCTGGTGCTGGACGAGGCGACGGCGAGCATCGATTCCTACACCGAGATGCTGATCCAGAAGGCACTGGTCACGCTGCTGGAAGGCCGCACCGGGCTGGTCATCGCGCACCGGCTGGCGACCATACGCGGCGCCGACCGCATCATCGTCTTACAGAACGGCGAGATCGTCGAGAGCGGAAATCACGAGCAGCTGATGGCGGCCAAGGGCCTCTATGCCAGGCTCTACAACATGAACTACGCATCGTTCGACGATATTGCCGAGGAAGACATAGGCGCGCCGGCCGGCAAGGCGACGTGAGCTGCTGCCGGTTCAGCTCGACTGGGAATGGTGCGGGGCCAAAACTCGTCGTCGACCAATTCGGCTTCAGATGACGACACGTTTCAGCTCGCCTTCCAGCGTAAGCCCGGCGTCACGCCTGCCGCGCGTTCAGGTGGAGGAGCGGCCGGCCGCCTAAAGGGCAATCCCGCGTAAATTCTGAATTCTACGCGCCGCCTGGCGCGCGATGCACGCGCAGCTTGCGCCTGAACCTCAGCAAACGCCGTCATGATGGCTTTCGTTCCTTAGCCGTCGGATGAAAATCGCCGGGGAACAGGAAGGCTTGCTGGGAGTTTAGTTCTTCGAGCCGCGCCGTGAACGGCGCGGCAGCGAAGGAGACGGCATATGGGCCTGGGTACCATTCTTATTATCATCCTGATCATCGCGTTGCTCGGCGGCTTCAGCGGCCTCGGCGGCGGCCCGTTCTACGGCACTGGTTACTATGGCGGCGGTGGCCTCGGGCTGGTGCTGATCATCGTGATCATTCTGGTTGTTCTCGGGCGAATATAGCGTCGCCATTGGCGGCCGCCGAGTTTCTACGGCGGCCGCGTTTTCGCCTGACATCGAGGTTTGAAGACATGGCAGCTGAAGACATTGCTGGTCCGGACTGGGCCGGCGTCGGCGCGAGCGAGAGCGAACGCGACGAGCTGGGATATCCTAATGGTGGCACTATCCGAAGGCGGCGGGCGTAAGCTGCAGACCCCGACACCCGCCTGGCGGCCGTGGCGTTCATCGAGGCGGATCGGACGCTTCGAGAAACCCAGGACGGCGACGAGGCGGGTCAAGGGCAGCATCGGCCTGAAGGCCGCAATGGCAGGCACGCCTTACGCCTGAACGCGGTCAACCCGCCGTAACTCCGCCAGCAGAAACACCACCAGCACGCAGCACAGCAGGCCAAGCGACAATGGCAGTCCCTGATGTCCGGTCAGTTGCATCGCCAGCCCGGCCACGGGTGAGCCGACGATGCCGCCTACCCCCCATACGAACGCGAAGGCGGCATTGCCGGCGATCAAGGTTTGACCGGTGAAACGCTCGCCGAGCTGGATCAGCGACAGCGTGTAGATCCCGAACGAGACCCCGCCCCAGACGAAGAAGAGCGGCCAGACAAGCCATGTAGCGAAGAGCAAGGGCAACAGCAAACAACCGGCCAGGCAAGCCAGGACACAGAACAGCATCATCGGCTTCGAGCCAAACCGTTCGGCGGCGCGCCCAAGCACGACCTGCAGCACGGCATTGCCGGCGATGAAACAGGTGATGAGCGAAGCGATGCGCTGCTCAGTGCTGCCGAGCGCGGCACCATAGACCGCGAACAGCGAAAGCAGGACTTGCTCGAAGGCGGCAGCCGTGAAGACTGCGAACAAGAGCAGCGGCGCCAGCGCGAAGAAGCCGCCGACCGACACCGCTTCGCCCTCACGCGGCATGTCGGGCAGGCGTGGCGCGACGGCAAGCACGATCAGGCCGCAGACAAGGAAGGCCGCGCTGCCGATGATGAAGGGTGGCCATCCTTGCGTGCCGACCAAGCCTAGCGACAGCGGGCCGAGGCCAAAGCCGGCGGAAACGATGGAGGAGTATAGGCCCATGATGCGGCCTCGGCGTGCGGCGGGTGTGATCGAGACCAGCCAGGTTTCACTGATCACGTAAAGCGGATTGGCAAAGAAGCCGAGCAGGAAGCGCAACGGCATCCAGGCCCATACATCCTGCGTCCAGGCAATCGCGATCAGGACGGTTGCTGCCAGGATCGAACACACAACCGCAAAGCGCGCCGCGCCCACCCGCCGGACCAGCGCCGGCGTGAAGAGCGACGATATAATGAAACCCAGAGGCGTCATCGCGGCCGAGAGGCCGATAAGGCCCGGTGTCGTCCCTTGCCGTTCCAGGATGAAGCTGAGCAGCGGATACGTCAGCCCCTGTGCTATGGCGAACACCGTAACTGTCGCGATGATGCCGGCCATCGCGGCCCATGCGATGTGGTTCTCCGGCGGTGACGTCGCGTCTTCGGCGCTCATGCCGACTTCGAAGCAGGATCGGCACGTTCCGGCAAGTGCAAATGCCGGCAAAACGCCGCGGTACGCCCAAACAGGCGGGCGGGTCTTATCCGCGACATCAGCTCACACTTGCCAGAAGCGTTTGACGATTTCGGCCTCGACCTGGCGTCTGGTCAGACCGATATCGTCGATCAGGTGCGGATTGGTCTCCGCCATCTGCTTGAGGTCCCAGCGAAAGCGTATCCGCTCGCGCCAGGCCGCGATCATGCCCCGCGGGCCCGTCGGACGCCGGCCCGATGACACCGCCTTTTCCGGCAAGGCTGCACGAGCAGAAGCAAGGGTATCGTTCATGGCAACCTCCATTCGGTTTGAGGGGCGACAGCCCTCGGCTTGAAAGAGGTTGAATTCTGCCGCATGCGGACGGCGCCGTAATTAAGCGCGGCCAAATAGTTCTCAAAAGTTCCAAAGCAGTTAGAGCACCTCGCCGATTCATCGAAACGACGAGGTGCTCAACTCTTTGTTTTGACGCCATACGTCCGTGAAGCGCTCTGCGCTTTCCCGTGGGAAAACCGCCTTCACACCTTTCCTGGAATTGCTCTATAGATGCGCGTTATGCAGGGATCGCGCTTTGCCTTTGGTCCGTTCGTGCTCGATCCGGGTGCGGGAACGCTCCTTCGGGACCAAGTTCCCGTCGCCGCCGGCCACCGCGGACTGCAGCTGCTGGCGGCGCTCGTCGCCCGGCCCGGCGAGATCGTGGCCAAGGCCGAGTTGATGGATGCGGCATGGCCAGGCACCGCCGTTGAGGAAGGCAACCTCACCGTCCAGATTGCGCAATTGCGCAAGCTGCTGGGTCCGGCCACGAACGGCGGAGAATGGATATCGACCGTTCCGCGCGTCGGCTATCGCTTCGCCGGCGCCATCGAACAGCTCGGCGACGAGAAGCGACAGGCTTTGCCGCTGCCCGCCAAACCGTCGATAGCCGTGCTGCCCTTTGCCAATTTCAGCAACGACCCCGAGCAGGAAGCCTTTGCCGACGGGTTGAGCGAAGACCTGATCACCGACCTGTCGAGGATCGGCGGCCTGTTCGTCATCGCGCGCAACTCGACCTTTGCCTACAAGGGCAAGGCGGTGGATGTGCGCGAGGTCGCCAGGGAACTTGGCGTGCGCTATCTGTTGGAGGGCAGCGCCAGACGCGCCGCCGGGCGCGTGCGCATCAACGCCCAGCTGGTCGACGCGCTGAGCGGCGAGCACTTATGGGCAGACCGCTTCGATCGCGGCCTGGAAGATATCTTTGCCGTTCAGGACGAGGTGACGGCCAAGATCGTCGAGGCGCTGCTTGGCCGGCTGCGCGCGCCGCTGCCGCGCAATCGGCCCCGAAATCTCGAGGCCTACGATCTGTGCGTGCGGGCCCGCAACCTGATCGACGTCTCGCCGGAGACGGCGCGCGAAGCGCATCTGTTGCTGACGCGCGCGCTTGCGCTCGATCCGGACTATGCCGAAGCCTATCGCTGGCTTGCCATGAACCACTGGATGGGATGGGTGCATTGGGGAGAGCCCATTGAGCCTGCCCGCGGCCTTGCCCTGGAACTGGCGCGCAAGGCTGTGGCGATCGATCCCAACGATGCCGGCTGCCACTGGGTGCTTGCCAACCTGCTTGCCTATGAGCGCAGATTCGACGAAGCGGATGTGGGATTTGCCAAGGCGTTCGAACTCGACCCGAACGAGGCCGATGCCTGGGCGACATTGTCCGACATCGCGGTCCTGGCCGGGCGCGTCGAGGACGGCCTCGACTATATCGGCAAGGCGTTCCGGCTGAACCCGTTTCCGGCAAGCTGGTACTACCTGACGCTCGGCCAGGCGCAATATGCGGCGCGCGACTATGAAGCCGCCGTCGAGACGACGCGCCGGGACGAGACGTATCGGACAAGCTCGCGCCGTTTCCTTGCGGCAAGCCTTGCGCAACTCGGCCGGATCGATGAGGCGCGCGCCGAGGTCGACCTGTTCCTTGTCGCGAACCCACATTTCACCACCAGCCACTGGGTCGAGACGGAGCCGTTCCGCGACACGGCCACGCTCGACCATTTCGTCGATGGCTTCCGAAAGGCCGGCTTTCCGGAGTGACGGACCGGCGTGCTCGATCGAATGCCAGGCACCGTCGGTTGCGGCTCAATCTGTCAACGTTTGCAAGTCGCGAGGCCGCTCGACCGATCTTGCTTCCGCGTGCAGTCATCCAACAGCGATTGCAGCGAAGCGGCGCGCGAAACCTCTGTCACGGTGAAGCCGGCTGGAACGGCCACGATCGATCCGGCCACGGGTGAGCGCTGGGTGGCGGCTGGCGACTACCTGTTGCGCTCTCGTCTGCAATGCCGGCATCGCGGTCGCCGTGGGCAATGATCGGCTTGCCTCCTTGAGCTTTCAGCGACGCGCTCCGACAACTCGCGATGATTTTTCTAGATGCCGGTGATTTTCTAGATGCCGTTTGTCGAAGCATGATCTTTTCCGAAACCGTTTCCCACTTTTCTGGATCACGCTCTAGCGGCTGGCGTGATCGGGAAGTCCGCGCAATCTGATTGTCCGAGCGCCCTTTAGCTTTCCTTGTTTGAGGTCGGCGGCGGGAGTAATAGTCGCCACGGAATTGCGAGGAGGAAGAGATGACGCTGAACTTCGACCCGAAGGCGAAGGCCACGGCGTTGTACCATGGCGAATTCCGACCGATGTTCATTGGCGGCAAGTGGGTCGCGGCGCAGTCCGGCCACGGCATGCAGGCACTCAATCCGGCAACAGGCGAGGTGCTGGCGACAGTGCCGCGCGGCGGGGCTGCCGATATCGACTCGGCGGTGGCCGCCGCGCGCGCGGCCTTCGAAGGCCCATGGTCCAAATTCTCGCCCTACGAGCGGCAGTGCGTGCTGCTCAGGATCGCCGATCTCTTCGAGACGCATTGGGAAGAGCTCAGCGTTTCCGACACGCTGGATATGGGGCTGCCGATCACGCGCACGCTCGCTAACCGGCGCCGCGTCATCGGCATGCTGCGCTTCTATGCCGGCATGGCGACGGCGCTGCATGGCGAGACGATCGACAATTCGATTCCCGGCGAGATCGTCACCTTCACCCGGCGCGAGCCGGTGGGCGTCGTTGGTGCGATCATTCCCTGGAACGCGCCGACCGCCGCCTCGATCTGGAAGATCGCGCCGGCGCTGGCGACGGGCTGCACCATCGTGCTGAAACCGTCCGAGGATGCGTCGCTGACGCCGCTGCTGATCGCGCAACTGATGCAGGAAGCCGGCGTGCCCGACGGCGTCGTCAACGTCGTCACCGGCACCGGGGCCGAAGCCGGTGCGCGGCTCGCCGAACATCCAGACGTCAACAAGATCGTTTTCACCGGATCGACGCTGACCGGCCAGGCCATCGCGCGGGCAACCGTGGCCAACCTCAAGCGCGTTTCGCTGGAACTCGGCGGCAAGTCGCCGATCATCGTCTGCCGCGACGCCGACATCGACAAGGCTGTTCCGATCGCGGCGATGGCGGTGTTCGTGCATTCGGGCCAGATCTGCATTGCAGGCTCGCGGCTGTTCGTGGCGCGCGAAATCCATGACGAGTTCGTCCGACGGCTCGCCGATTTCGCCGGCAGACTGCGGATCGGCCATGGCATCGAGGCCGAGACGGAAATCGGACCGCTCATCAATGCCAGGCAGGCAGCCAAGGTGGAGGGCTATATCAGGGCCGGCAGCGACGAAGGCGCCGAACTGGTCGCCGGTGGCTCGCGGCTGACCGGCGAGCTCTACGATGGCGGCAACTTCATTGCGCCGACGGTCTTCGGCGCCGTGTCGGACCAGATGACCATCGCGCGCGAGGAGATTTTCGGCCCGGTCATTTCGGCGATGCCCTTCGACACGCTCGACGAAGCGGTGGCGCGTGCCAATGCGACGCCCTATGGCCTGGCCGCCGGCATCTTCACCACGCATCTGGGCACCGCGCACAAGCTTGCGCGCCGGGTCAAGGCCGGCTCGGTCTGGGTCAACATGTACCATGCCATCGACCCGGCGGTGCCGTTCGGCGGCATGAAGATGTCGGGTTATGGCCGCGAGGGCGGCATCGAGCATCTGCACGAGTATCTGGAGACCAAGTCGGTCTGGATCCAGACCGACTGATATTCGCGCGGCGTACTCTGCGAAATCACGATGAAACCACAACGGCCAGGACGGCGGCGCAGTCACCGGCTTTGACCAGGCCGGGGAAATGCCGCGCCGCCAGAATGCCGGACATTTTTGCCTTGATCTCCTGCGGAGCGATGCCGGTGCGGCCAGTGGAATGGATGCGCGCCAGCACCGAGCCTTCTTTCACAGGCTCGCCGAGATCGACCATGGTCTCGATCATGCCGTCGTCCTCGGCGAAGGAGAAACAATCGCCTGACGGCATGTCGAGCCACTGAGTTCTGCCCTTCTCGACCGCACCATCAACAATGCCGGCATGGCGCAGCACATTGCTGATGCCGCGCCGCGCGATCCGCACGGTCTGGGCACGCGAGGTGCCGCCGCCGCCAAGCTCGGTGCTGACGAAGACCTTGCCCATTTCCTCGGCCGCCGTGTCATACATGCCGACGGAGTCAATCTCGATCATGCGCATCGAGAACGGGGCCGAGAACGCGGCGACCGCGTCGAAGGCTTTCTGCTCCAGCGCCTTGTCGGGCACCGTGTGGGCGGCACAGAAGGGCACGAAATCCAGCGTCCTGCCGCCGGAGTGGAAATCGAAGACGAGGTCGGCGCGGGGCAGCAATTCGCGCTGGAAATAGTCGGCGATCTTTTCCGTCACCGTGCCGTCGGGACGGCCGGGAAAGCTGCGGTTCATATTGCCCTTGTCGATCGGCGACGTCCGCGTGCCGGCGCGGAAGGCCGGATAGTTCATCGCCGGCACGATGATCACCGTGCCGCTGACCTGTTTGGGATCGAGCGTGCGGGCGAGATCGTAGAGCGCCAGCGGCCCCTCATACTCGTCGCCATGGTTGCCGCCGGTGAGCAGCGCGGCCGGCCCCTTGCCGTTGCGGATGACGCAGATCGGGATCATCACCGAGCCCCACGCCGAGTCGTCGCGGCTGTAGGGCAGGCGCAGGAAACCATGTTGCACGCCGTCCTTGTCGAAATCGACGGTCGGGGCGATCGGGGAAGGGCGGAGGCTAGGCATCGGGCTCAATTCTTCACCACCAGTTTGCGCGGTACATTGGCGAGGCACTCTACACCGGTTTCGGTGATCAGGATGGATTCGGTGATTTCCAGTCCCATGGTCTCCAGCCAGAGACCGGTCATGAAATGGAAGGTCATGCCAGGCTTGAGTTCGGTGCGGTCGCCGGGGCGCAGGCTCATGGTGCGTTCGCCCCAATCCGGCGGATAGGAGAGACCGATGGAATAGCCGGTGCGGTTGTCCTTGACGATGCCATATTTCTTCAACACGGCGAAAAAGGCGTTGGCGATGTCCTCACAGGCATTGCCGGGCTTTGCCGCCGCCAGCCCCGCCTCCATGCCTTCCAGTGTCGCCTTCTCGGCATCGAGGAATTCCTGTGTCGGCTTGCCGAGAAAGACGGTGCGCGACAGCGGGCAATGGTAGCGGTTGTAGCAGCCGGCGATCTCGAAGAAGGTGCCCTCGCCCGACTTCATCGGCTGGTCGTCCCAGGTGAGATGCGGCGCCGAGGCGTCGGCGCCCGACGGCAGCAGCGGCACGATCGCCGGATAGTCGCCGCCGATGCCGTCGACGCCGCGCGTGCCGGCATCGTAGATCTCGGCGACCAGATCGCATTTGCGCATGCCGACCTGGATCTTGTCGACGATGCGCTGGTGCATGGCTTCGACGATGCGGGCCGCCTTGCGCATATAGTCGATTTCAGTCGGGCTCTTCACCGCGCGCTGCCAATTGACCAGCGCTGTCGCGTCGACGAAGCGGGCGTTGGGCAGGTGCTTCTGCAACGCGGCGAAGGCGGCAGCCGAGAACCAGTAATTGTCCATCTCGACGCCGATGGTCAGCTTGCTCCAGCCGCGATCACTGAGCACTCTGGCCAAAAAATCCATCGGGTGGCGCTCGGTCGACTGCACGTAGTGGTCGGCATAGCCGACGATGTTGTCATGCGCGAGATAGGCGGTGCGCTTGGCGCCATTGGCATCCTGGCCGCGGCCGTACCAGACCGGCTCGCCCGATGGTGGCACGATCACCGCCTGATGCACATAGAACGACCAGCCATCATAGCCGGTCAGCCAGGCCATGTTGGATGGGTCGCTGACAACAAGCAGATCGACGCCTTTCCCCTCCATGGCTTTTCGCGTCTTGGCGAGGCGATCCGCAAATTCGCCACGCGAGAATTTTAGGTTCGGCTGCATTGTTCTTGGTCCTCGTTTGTTGGGCCTGGAGCCTGTTTCAACTTTGTTGGAAACAGGCTCGTCGTTCTTGTTTGAACGTGATCTCTGGGAAAAACCGGGTTGCACTTCCGGATCACGCTTTGGCCAGCATCAGCTTTCAAAAATGGTTCCGGCATTGGCCGCCCGCGCCCGGTTGCGAGCGAGCGTGGCGATCGCCGTATCCTGCACGCCGGTGCCGGTGAGGTCGGCCATGGTGATGTCGGTGGGTGAGCGCCTTCCGTGCCGTTCGCCGGCGATGATCTGGCCGAGTTCGGTGACCGCGGCATCGGCTCCCATCACGCCCGATGCGATGGCGTGATGCAGTTCTCCCAGACGCCGTGTCTGCTTGGCGCTGTCGGCGACATAGAGATCGGCCATGCGCAGGATCGCCGGCGCGATCTCGTTCTTGTGTTCGGCATCCGAGCCCATGGCGGTGATGTGCTGCCCGGCAACGACAAAGCCGGCCTTGATCAGCGGCTCGGTCGACGGCGTGGTGGTGACGATGATGTCGGCGCCGATGGTTGCTTTGGCTGCATCCGGCTCGGCGCGCACGAGAATGCCGAGCTTTTCGCGCAGCGCGCCTGCGGCCGTCTCCGCCTTGACCGCATCGCGCGCCCAGATACGTGCCTCGGCGATCGGCCGCACCAACATGAGCGCTTCGAGTTGCAGCCCGGCTTGCACGCCGGCGCCGAAGATTGCGGCGACGGACGAATCCGGCCGCGACAGATGCTTCGCCGCGACGGCGCCGGCAGCAGCGGTGCGGACATCTGTGAGATAGCCATTGTCGAGCAGCAGCGCCTCGACCACACCGGTTCTTGCCGAGAGCAACACCATCATGCCGCCCCCGCTGGGCAGACCGAGCTTCGGATTGTGGAAGAAGCCCGAGCTTATCTTGACGGCGAAACCGTCTATTCCTGGCACATAGGCGGACTTCACATCCACCTCGCCGCGCTGCTCGTGAATGTCCAACCGCAGAATCGGCGGCATCGCCACCGGCAATGTGGCGAGCGCGCGGAAAGCGTTTTCGACGCAGGCGACCGCGTCGAGATCGAGCGTCACGATTGTGCGCAGTTCCTTCTCGGTGAGGATCGTCATCCGGCTCATGCGACGCGCTCCGCGAAGGCGCGCACTGCGAAGGATAGTGTTCCGTCACACCCCCCTCTGGCCTGCCGGCCATCTCCCCCGCAAGGGGGGAGATTGGACTGCACTCCTGCCTTCGCCAATCTCCAGCGCAGCAAGAACAGCGACCGCATCGAAGCTGCCGATCTCCCCCCTTGCGGGGGAGATGTCCGGCAGGACAGAGGGGGGTGGGCGGGAATTCGGCGTGGGAGAGTTTTCATGCCGCGCGCTCCGCGATTGCGTCACCGCAGACGATCTTGCGATGCGTGTTCATGTCGATATTGCGGCCCGAGAGAAGAACGACCACCGGCCCGGTCGCCCTGACCTTGCCGGCGAGTAGCGCAGCGATGCCGACCGCACTGGCGCCTTCGACGATCTCGCGCTCTTGTTCATAGGCATGGCGGATGCCGGCGGCGATCTCGTCCTCGCTGAGCAGGATGACGTCGTCGAGCAGATCGCGGCACATGGCGAAGGTCAGCCGGTTGTCGAGACCGATGCCGCCGCCGAGCGAATCCGCCAGTGTCGGCAACTCCTCGACCTCGACCGGACGGCCGGCATCGAGGCTGGCCTTCATCGCCGCGCCGCGCGCCATCGAAACGCCGATGATTTTTGTCCCGGGGCTGACGCCCTTGACGGCGGCGGCGATGCCCGAGGCGAGTCCACCACCGGAGAGCTGCACCAGGACGAGAGCGGCATCCGGGACCTGCTCGATCATCTCCAGTCCAAGCGTGCCTTGCCCGGCGACGATGGCGGGATGGTCGAAGGGCGGCAACATCACCAGCCCCTCTTGCCCCACCAGCCGCTCGACCTCCTGCTGCGCCTCGTCCTGGCTGTTGCCGATGATGCGGACATCCGCGCCAAGCCGACGGATTTCGTCGAGCTTGTTGCCCGGCACCAGCCGCGACATGCAGATCACCGCACGCATGCCTTCCAGCTTCGCGGCATGGGCCAGCGCACGGCCATGATTGCCGGTCGACGCCGCGACCACGCCGCGCGCCTTCTCCTCGGTGCTCAGCGAAGCAACGGCATTCGAGGCGCCGCGCAGCTTGAAGCTGCCGGTGGTCTGGCGGTGTTCAAGCTTGAGGTGGACAGGGACGCCCAGTCGTTCGGAAAGGCTGTGAGATAACCCTGTCGGCGTGCGTTCGATTTTGCCGGCAATTCGCTCCCGGGCGGCACGAATATCGTTAAGGGTGACTGTCGTCATGATCGTCAATCGCGCGGCAAAGGCAGCGTCATCAGACGGCCAAATTCGGGATGCGACGTCCCGTCGCCACACAACCGCAAACAATTCCAGGCGCTGGCCTGATTGCTGGTGACGACCGGGCGGTCGATCGCCTGTTCCATCCCGGGAACCGCGAGCGCTCCGCGCAATGCGGTGCAGGACACGAACAGTGCATCGGCCTGCGCATTCGTCGCCTCACGAGCCAGGTCGGCGATCGCTGCCGGCGCAATGCGCGCCATCTCGCGATCGTCCTCGAAGCCGAGGCAGGTGAAGCTGACGATCTCAAAGCCGCGCTCGGCGAAATACGTCGCCATCGGTCTGGAGGTTTCTACGGTGTAAGGGGTGAGGATGCTGATCTTCTTGGCACCCAGCGCCTTCAGCCCGCGCACGCCTGCCATGGGCGGCGTGACCACAGGAACACCCGGCTTGGCAGACTGGATCGCCGCCTCGATCTCGGCGTCGCCAATCACCACCGAGGCCGAGGTGCAGGAGTAGCAGATCGCGTCGAGCGGCTCGTCTGGCAGGATCAGCGCGGCGCCCGCCGCCAGCTCCGGCTGCATCTTGCGAAGGTTTTCCGGCGTCGTCGGATTCTTGTAGGGAATGCGCGCGACATAGACGCCGATGCGCTCGCTCGCCACCATGCGGCGGAAATCCGGTTCGCTGGTGTGGTCGGTGGCAAGGATGATCAGGCCGACGCGCTTTTCCAGCGGGCGCGCATCGAGCGCCGGCCTTGTCGGCATCAGCCTGATTTCGGGCAGCGGTTTCATCTTGAGAATTACCTTTCGATCTTGCCGTAGCGATGTTCCAGCCAGCGCAGCAGCACGACCGAGAAGAGGCTGATGACGAGGAAGAAAGCGCCGACCAGCGTGATCGGCTCAATGTAGCGATAGTAGGTGTTGGCGACGCTCTTTGCCTGGTTCATCAGCTCCAGCACGGTGATTGCCGATAGCAGCGGTGTCTCCTTGAACATCGCGATGAAATAATTGGCCAGCGCCGGGATCATCGGTGGGATCGCTTGCGGAATGATGATGTTGGTCCAGGTCTGCGTGGCGCTCAGATTGCAGGCCTTGGCCGCCTCCCACTGGCCGCGCGGCACGTTGTCGATGCCGGCGCGATAGACTTCCGCCGTGTAGGTGCCGTAGTGCAGGCCGAGCCCGATAACGCCGGCGACCAGCGGCGGCAACAGGATGCCGAAATCCGGCAGCACGTAGAAGATGAAATAGAGCTGCACCAGAAGCGGCGTGCCGCGGATGAATTCGGCCGCCCAACCAACGGTGCGCGACAGCGCCTTGTTGGGCGAGCGTCGTGCTAGCGCGATGCCCAGACCCACGACAGCGGCCAGCACGGAGCCGAGCAGCGTTGCCAGGATGGTGATCTTCACGCCCTGGATCAGCGTCGGCAGGATCTCCCAGACGAAGTTCCAGTCCCAATCCATCAGACGCGCACCCCGTCGAGGCCGCGCGCCATGCGGCGTTCCAATGAACGCACGCCCCAGGAGATGATCAGCGCCAGGGCGAAATAGATGATCAGGATGGTGGTGAACGGCGCCAGCGTGTTACCGGTCTGCGAGCGCACGACCTGCGCCTGAAAGGTGAGATCGGCGAGCGAGATCAGCGACACCACGGAGGTCGCCTTGAGCAGTTCGATGGCATTGTTGCCGAAGGTCGGCAGCATGATCAGCAGCGCCTGCGGCAGGATGACATGGCGCATGCCTTGCCAGCGGCCGAGGTTGAGCGCGATGCAGGCCTCATATTGTTCGCGGCCGACCGACTGGATGGCGCCGCGTACCACCTCGGCCGCATAGGCGCCGACATTGAGGCCCAGCGCCAGCACACCCGCCTGCAGCGGGGTCAGTTCGAGGCCGATCAACGGCAACACGAAATAGGCAAAGAACAGCTGCACGAAGATCGAGGTGCCGCGGAAGAATTCTATATAGACGGTTGCCAGCCAGCGCAGAGCAAAGAAGCGCGACACGCGGCCCATGCCGGCGAGGAAGGCCATGATCAGGGCGAGCACCGACCCCATCAGCGTCAGCTCGATGGTGACAAGCGCTCCCTGCAATATCAGGCCGAGGTAGCCGGACCACTGGGTCATTCGGGTTCCAACGTTGGCGGTTAGCTTCCTTCTCCCCGTTCACGGAGAGAAGATGCCAGTCTACCCTCCGTAGCTGCAGCGCAGCTGCTGCGGAGGACGGGCAGGCAGATGAGGGGCAGCGCTAAATTCTCAGAACCTGGCGCCGCCCATCATCCGGCCCTTCGGGCCACCTTCTCCCCGTGAAAGGGGAGAAGGCAAAACGGCCCTATTTCGCCGCGCAGAGCTTGTCCCGCGTGGTCGACATCGCGGCTGCGGCCGAGAAGCCGTAGGGCTCGATGATCTTGGCGAACTCGCCGGATTTCTTCAGCTTGGCGAGCTCGACATCGAAGGCATCGCGCAGGGCCTCATCGCCTTTCTTGAAGGCGGCGCCGTCGCAATAGACCGGGGCGCCGACCACCGGGGCGATGACTTCGAGGTTCGGATCGTTGGCTTTCTTGACGAGGTCGTTGATCGACAGGACGGGCAGCGAATAGGCGTCGATGCGGCCGTCCTGCAGCATCTTCAGGCCGCTCTGGCCGTCCGGCACGACGATGACGCGCTCGCGCGGCACGCCGGCGTTGAGCGCCAGCTTCTCCTCGGTGCCGCCACCGGGCGCGCCGATGGTGGCTGACGTGTCCTTGGCGACGTCCTCGTAGCTCTTGAAGCCCTTCGGATTGCCCTTCTTCACCAGCATCGCCTCGGCGTCGCACAGCACCGGCTCGGAATAGACGACCGCCGCGCAACGCTCCGGCTTCATGAACAGGCCGGCGGTGACGACGTCGAAGCGGCCGGCCTGCAGGCCGGGGATCATCGCGCCATATTCGGAGATCGAAGCGACGATGTCGGCAACACCGAGACGCCTGAAGACCTCGCGCGCCACGTCGGGCGCCGCACCCGAAACTTTGCCGTCGGCGGCGACCGCCGTATAGGGCGGCTCGTTGGCGATCGCGACGCGGGCAAAGCCCTGCGCCTTCAATTGCTCGAGCTTGCTGTCATCGGCCGAACCGGTGCTCGACGCGCCGAGCACCGCCGTCAGTGCGAGACCGGCGACGCCGGCCAGAATGCCAAGTTTCTTCATTGTTCCCAACTCCTTGTTGTCTTCTTGGTTTTGTCTGGGGCGGTCTTCCGCCCCGCAAAGCGGTCAGACACGATGTCCGGCTGCGATGATCTTCTTCAGGAAGCCTTGCGTGCGCTCCTGCTTTGGATGGCGGAAAATCTCGTCTGGTTTGCCCTCTTCGACGATCTTGCCGCGGTCGAAGAACAGCACGCGGTCGGCGAAGTCGTGGGCAAAGCCCATCTCGTGGGTGACCAGCAGCATGGTCATGTCGGTCTCTGCGGCGAGCTTGCGCATGACATTCATCACCTCCTCGACCAGCTCCGGATCGAGGGCCGACGTCACCTCGTCGAACAGCATGATCTTCGGCGACAATGCCAGCGCACGGGCAATCGCCACGCGCTGCTTCTGGCCGCCGGACAGCTGCGCCGGCATCGACTTCGCCTTGTCGGCCATGCCGACCATGTCGAGCAGTTCCATGGCCCGCTTTTCAGCGGCGGCGCGAGGCGTGCCCTTGGTCAGCATCGGCGCCAGCGTGACGTTATCCATGACGCATTTGTGCGGAAACAGATTGAACAGCTGGAAGACCATGCCGATCTTCTGCCGCATCTTGGTCAGGTGCCGCTCGTCGGCGGGCAGCAGCTGGCCGTTGCGCTCCATGTGATAGAGCTGCTCGCCATCGATCTGGATATGGCCGCCGTCGATCTTCTCCAGCGTCATCAGGATTCGCAGGATCGTCGTCTTGCCCGAGCCGGACGGGCCGATCAGCGCCAGCTTCTCGCCGGGCATGACCTGCATCGACAGGCCGTCCAGTACCTTGAACGAGCCGAAGCTCTTCGAAATGGCGTCGACCTTGATGATGGGTGAGGACAAATGAATTTCCCCTGCTGGAGAAGCCTGTGCCCTTAACGATGCGGAACGCGCCAAATCATGTCAATTGGGAAAATAAAATCATGACAATATTTCCGGCACTGCATGATTCCAGAGCAATTCCCGCTTAGATTGCGAGCAGCAGATGCTCCGGATCGCCAAGCAGCAACTTGGTGACAACGCCGAGGCCGGCGCGCAGTTCCCCCTCGGTGGTCGAGCCGAGCGAGATGCGCACCGCCGGATGCCAGGGCGCATCCGAGATGCGGAAGGAGGTGCCGGGCGCGATCGCCACGCCTTGCAGGCGGGCCTGGGCGACGAAGCTTTCCTCGGCACGGTCCGCGGGCAGTTGCAACCAGACATGCAGCCCGTCGCGCCTGGCGCGATAACCAACCCCGCCCAGCACCTCGGCTGCGATGTCCTGGCGGCGGCGCAATGCCGCGCGCTGCCAGCGAACGAGTTCCATCGCCGTGCCGTCGGTCACCCATTTGGTGGCGATCTCGGCCACCAGCGGCGTCGCCATCCAGTTCGACACCAGATGCCGGTTGGCAACGGCGGCGACATAGCGGTCGGGCGCCGCGAGATAGCCGATGCGCAGGCCAGGTACGGTGATCTTGGTGAAGGAAGTGACGTAGAGCGTGCGCTCCGGCGCAAAGGCGGCGACCGGCGGCGGCCGGTCCTCGATCAGCGGACCCAGCACATCGTTCTCGATGATGGCGATGTCGTGCTTGCGCGCGACCGCGGCGATCTCTTCGCGCCGCCGAGCGTCCATCAGCGTCGCCGTCGGGTTGATCACCGACGGTTGCACGAATACCGCGCGAATGTCGGTGAGCCGGCAGACCTCGTCCAACGCCTCCGGGATCAGGCCATTGCCGTCGATCGGCAGGCCTTCCAGGTTGAAGCCGAGATAGCGCGCCAGCGGCACCAGCGTGTGGTGGCCGATGGCCTCGGTGGCGACAGTCGATCCCGGCGGCGCAACGCTCATCAGCGCCACGGTCATCCCGGCGGTCGCGCCATTGGTCAGGCTGATATTCTGTGCGGAGGTGTCGAGCCCACACAGTTTCAGCCATTCGACAGCCACCGCGCGGTGACGCGGGAACACCATGTTGGGCCGGAACGACAACGCCGAACTGGATGGCAGGTTTTCGGCCAGCCAGCCCAGCGCCTGCTTCAGCCGCTCCAAATGCATCGGCTCGCAGACCGGCTTCAGGATTGACAGATCGATGACCTCGCCGAGGCGCTCCGGCAGATAGGGCGGCTCCGGGTCGCGGCGCTGCGTCTGGACAAAGCTGCCACGGCCGATCTCGCCCGAAATCAGGCCGCGCCGGATCAGTTCTTCGTAGGCGCGGCTGACCGTCTGCACCGACAGTTTTAAATCGTCTGCCAGCCTTCGATGCGTTGGAAGCCGCGCGCCGTTGGCCAGCCGCCCGTCATGAATGGCGCGGGCGAACTGGTCGGCCAGCGTTTGATAGGCTGGCCGGCGGATGAGCGCAGGGTCGGGTTGCCATGATGTCATGACTTAATAGAGATCGAAATCAGTGCAATTGACAATCGAAATAATGCGCCGTCATGGTGATGCCGACAAAAAGCGGACGCCGATGACATCGAAACTCGACGCGGTCGACCTCAGGATACTCGACGCCATCCAGCGCGACGGGCGCATCACCAAGCTGGCGCTGGCCGAACAGGTCGGGCTGTCGCCGACGCCGTGCTGGATGCGGCTGCGCAAGCTGGAGAAGGCAGGCATCGTCTCGGGCTACCACGCCAGGATCGCCATGCGCGTGGTGGCGCCGGTCGCCACCGTGTTGATGGAGGTGACGCTGGCCAGCCATCGCCAGGCCGATTTCGACCGCTTCGAACGCGTCATCCGCGACATCCCCGAAATCGTCGCCTGCTGGTCGGTGGGCGGCGGCGTCGACTATGTGGTCAAGGTGATGACGCGCGACATCGACGCCTATCAGCGGCTGGTCGACGACCTGCTGGAGCGCGAGATCGGCATCGACCGCTACTTCACCTACATCGTCACCAAGACGGTGAAGGACGAAATCGTGCTGCCGATAGCCGACCTGCTGCCGGCGTCGGCATAAGCCCGGAGAGAATGTCTGTCGGGACGGCACAATAGAGAGACTCTCTCTCCTTCAAGCCATGCAAACAGCCTCTCTGTCTGCTTCTGGCCGATAGTCTTCCCGCATCAGTCCGAACCGGGAGGCCTCGACCATGTCCGCGCATTTCGCCCGCTCGCATCGCCACGAAGCGCTTGATCTCCTCGCCGACCGCCGGCTGCTGCGCGAGCTCGCCTATGTCGACGGTCACTGGACGGCAAGCGGAGCGGCGAAGAGTTTCGAGGTTACCGATCCGGCGACCGGCACCACTGTCGCATTTGTCGCGGCGCTCGATGCCGGGCAGACGACCAAAGCAATCGACGCCGCCGCACGTGCCTTTCCGGCTTGGCGTTCGTTGCTGCCGCAGGAGCGGTCCAAAATTCTGCGAAAATGGTTCGAGCTGATCATTGCAGCCAAGGATGATCTGGCCCTGCTGATGACACTGGAACAGGGCAAGCCGCTGCAGGAATCGCTCGGCGAAATCGACTACGCCGCCTCCTTCGTCGAATGGTATGCCGAAGAGGCAAAGCGCCCTAACGCCGAGAGCGTCACCAGCCATCTGCCGAATGCCGAGATGATGGTGAGGCGCGAGCCGCTCGTCGTTGTCGGCGTCGTCACGCCCTGGAATTTTCCGGCGGCGATGCTGACCCGCAAGGCGGCCGCCGCACTCGCCGCCGGCTGCACCATCGTCGCACACCCATCCTCGGAGACGCCGCTGTCGGCGCTGGCGCTGGCTGAACTCGGCGAGCGCGCCGGCCTGCCCGCCGGTGTCTTCAACGTCATCACCGGCAAGGCAGCGACGATCGTCGGGCGCATGTGCGAAGACCCGCGCGTCCGCGCCATGAGTTTTACCGGCTCGACGGAGATCGGCCGGTTGATCGCCGCACAGTGTGCTCCGACGATGAAGCGGCTGGTGATGGAGCTTGGCGGCCATGCGCCGCTGATCGTCTTTGCCGACGCCGATGTCGACAACGCAGTGAGCATTGCCATCGATGCCAAGTTTGCAACGTCAGGCCAGGACTGCCTTGCCGCCAACCGCATCTATGTCCAGCGCCCGATCTACGATCGCTTCTGCGCCGCCTTTGCCGCGCGCATCGAGGCGCTGCGGACCGGCAATGGGCTTGTCGAAAAGATCGATATCGGACCGCTGATGCATGAGCGCGCCGTGACCAAGGTCGAGGAACAGGTCGCCGATGCCGTCGCCCATGGCGCGCGCTGCCTCACCGGCGGCAAGCGGCATCAGGCCGGGCCGCTGTTCTACCAGCCGACGTTGCTGGCCGATGTCAGCGACGAAGCGCTGATCATGCGCGAGGAAACC
This sequence comes from Mesorhizobium sp. C264A, assembly GCF_040324515.1. NCBI lineage: Bacteria > Pseudomonadati > Pseudomonadota > Alphaproteobacteria > Hyphomicrobiales > Phyllobacteriaceae > Mesorhizobium > Mesorhizobium sp. C264A. The sequence goes on from NZ_JAMYVY010000001.1 coordinate 3,595,703, forward strand.
TTTGGGCCGGTCGCCGCAGTCACGCCGTTCGACAGTGAGGACGAGGTGATCGCCCGTGCCAACGCCACAGAATATGGCCTCGTCGCCTATGTCGTTACCGAGAATGGCGCCCGCCAGCAACGTATGGGCCGCGCGCTCGACTACGGCATGGTCGCCATCAACCGCGTCAAGATCACCGGAGCGCCGATCCCCTTCGGCGGCGTCAAGCAATCCGGCATAGGCCGCGAAGGCTCGCGCCACGGGCTCGAAGCTTTCACCGATCTGAAGTACCTCTGTCTGGACGTCGCATAGTCCGTCCGGCCATCTCTCAAGGAGTAAAAAAAATGCTCGACCAATCCAACGAACTCAACGCCTGGGATCGCGACCACTTCTTCCATCCCTCGACCCATATGGGCACTCATGCGCGGGGTGAATCGCCGACCCGCATCATGGCCGGCGGCGAGGGCGTCACGGTATGGGACAACAATGGCAGGAAGAGCATCGATGCCTTTGCCGGCCTCTATTGCGTTAATGTCGGCTATGGCCGCCAGAAGATCGCGGACGCGATCGCCACCCAGGCGAAAAACCTCGCCTATTACCACGCCTATGTCGGCCACGGCACCGAGGCTTCGATCACACTGGCCAAGATGATCATCGACCGCGCGCCGAAGGGCATGTCGCGGGTCTATTTCGGCCTCTCGGGTTCGGATGCCAACGAGACCAACATCAAGCTGATCTGGTACTACAACAATGTGCTGGGACGGCCGGAGAAGAAGAAGATCATCTCGCGCTGGCGCGGCTATCACGGCTCGGGCGTGATGACGGGATCACTGACCGGGCTCGACCTGTTCCACAACGCCTTCGACCTGCCGCGCGCGCCGGTCCTGCACACCGAAGCGCCCTACTATTTCCGCCGCGCCGACCGCTCGATGAGCGAGGAGCAGTTCTCGCAGCATTGCGCCGACAAGCTTGAAGAGACGATCCTGGCCGAAGGTCCCGAAACCGTCGCCGCCTTCATCGGCGAGCCGATCCTCGGTACTGGCGGCATCGTGCCGCCGCCGGCCGGCTACTGGGAGAAGATCCAGGCGGTGCTGAAGAAGTATGACGTGCTGCTGGTCGCCGACGAGGTGGTGACGGGCTTCGGCCGTCTGGGCACCATGTTCGGCTCCGACCATTACGGCATCAAGCCGGACCTGATCACCATCGCCAAGGGCCTGACCTCGGCCTATGCACCGCTGTCGGGCGTCATCGTTGCCGACAAGATGTGGCAGGTGCTGGTGCAGGGCTCCGACAAGCTTGGCTCGCTCGGCCATGGCTGGACCTATGCGGCGCACCCGATCTGCGTTGCCGCCGGCGTCGCCAATCTCGAACTGATCGACGAGATGGACCTGGTGACAAATGCCCACGAGACCGGCGCCTATTTCCGCGCCGAACTCGCCAAGGCTGTCGGCGGCCACAGACACGTCGGCGACGTGCGCGGCGATGGCATGCTGGCGGCGGTCGAATTTGTCGCCGACAAGGACGACCGGGTGTTCTTCGACGCCTCGCTCAAGATCGGGCCGCAACTGGCGACAGCACTTGCCGCCAGCGGTGTCATCGGCCGCGCCATGCCGCAGGGCGACATCCTTGGCTTCGCGCCGCCGCTCTGCCTGACGCGTGAGGAAGCCGACATCGTCGTTTCGAAAACCGCCGATGCCGTCAACAGCGTGTTTTCCAATCTCTGAGATCGACCATGAATGCCATGACCAAGACCCTCCCCGCCACCATGGCCGCCGTGCTGCTCACCGGGCATGGCGGACCGGAAAAGATCGTCTATCGCACCGATGTGAAAGTGCCTGTGCCTGCCGCCGGCGAAGTGCTGGTCAAGGTCAGCGCCTGCGGTATGAACAACACCGATGTCTGGGTGCGCCAGGGCGCATACGGAACCGAGGAGGACGCTGCCGCCGTGTCGACATGGCGGCGGCAAGGCAACACGCTTACCTTCCCGCGTATCCAGGGCACCGACACAGTCGGCACCATCGCTGCTGTCGGCAAAGGCGTCTCGCCCGATCGCATCGGCGAGCGGGTGATGGTCGATTTTTCGATCTACAACCGCGACGACGATTCCCTCGCCGACATCGACTATATGGGCCACGGCCGCGATGGCGGGTACGCCGAATACCAGACGGTGCCGGGCGAGAATGCGCATGTCGTCGATACTAAGATGAGCGATGTCGAACTCGCCACCTTCTGCTGCGCCTACCTCACCGGCGAGCAGATGCTGGAACGCGCCGGGCTGAAAGCCGGCGAGCGCGTGCTGGTCACGGGCGCCTCAGGCGGCGTCGGTTCCGGCATCGTGCAGCTGGCGCGGGCGCGCGGCGCCATTCCCTACGCCGTCGTCGGCAAGGGCAAGGAGCAGGCGGTGCGCGACATCGGCGCCGAAGCGGTTATTACCCGTGGGGTTGCCGATCTTCCCGCCGCCGTGAATGAAGCCACTGGCGGCCAGCCGATCGATGTGGTCGCCGATCTCGTCGGCGGCGCGATCTTCAACGAGCTCTTGCGCATCCTGAGGCCCGAAGGCCGCTACACCACCGCCGGCGCGATTGCCGGTCCGGTTGTGCAGCTCGATCTCCGGACCATGTATCTGAAGCAGCTGCAACTGCACGGATCGAGCCAGGGGACGCGCGCCGACTTCCGCCGCATCGTTGGATACATCGAAGCGAAGAAAATCCGGCCTTTGGTTGGCGGCGTCTACAAACTGTCCGATTTCCACAAGGCGCAGGCCGACTTCATCGCCAAGGATTTCGTCGGCAAGCTGGTGATCGTGCCGGACGCCATGTGGAACCCGAATATCCGCACATAACGCCCCTACGTCAGAGCGCGTCGTAAACGGCATCATCAACACCTTGCGGCGTGGATCGATGTCGTCGAAACCCAGCATGCGGTCGGTGACGTAGCCGAATCCGACACCGGCGCCGGGATCGGCAAAACCGAGGGCGCCGCCCCAGCCGCCATCGCAGCGACGCGCGGCTGGCATAGGCGGCGTCGTCGAGTTGAAAGCCGGCGGCGAATTGTCGGCGCTTGAGACATAGCGCGCATGAGGGCGAACCGGAATCACCGCAACGAATGCAAGCCACAGGCCGGCAACCAGACCCTGCATCTTGACAGACGAGGCGAAAGCCAAAAGAGTGAAACCGGTTTCACTGGGGACCGCCGGTGCATTTCGATCTGTCCATTCTGCTCCCGCATCTGGGTTTTCTGGCGCGCGGCGCCGAACTTACGGCGGCGGCTTGCGCGCTGTCGCTGGTGGGAAGCGTCGTCATGGGCGCGTTGGTGGCGATCGCACGCACCTCCGCCTCGGCACTGCTTCGACGGATCGCCTTCGTCTATGTCGATCTCTTCCGCAATGTGCCGTTCATCGTCCAGCTGTTCTTCTTCTATTACGGCCTGCCCGAGCTCGGCATTTACATCGATGCCTTCACCACCGGCGTCGTGGCGCTTTCCATTGCCGGCGGCGCCTATGCCTCCGACATCATTCGCGCCGGCATCCTCGCCATAGACCAAGGCATCATCGACGCCGCTGAAGTGAGCGGCCTGTCCAGGCGCAAGATCTTCACCCGCATCGTGCTGCCGATTGCGCTGCGCACCTCCGTGCGACCGCTCGGATCCGTGCTCATCAACATGATCCTGACATCCTCGATCCTTTCGACCATCACGCTGAACGAGCTCACCGGCTCAGCCCAGATCGTCGTCTCGCAGACCTATCGGCCCTTCGAGGTCTATGTGGTGCTGCTTTGCGCCTACGCGGCCCTGACCTATCTGGTCTCGCTGGGCGTCACCCTGCTCCACCGCAATCTCAATCGGGACATGATGGAGGCGGTCGACTGATGCGGTTCAGCGACTTCACCTCCTACGACCTGATCCTGCTGGCGCAAGGTCTCGGCACCAACATCGCGCTGTTTCTCGTCACCTCTCTGATCGGACTGCTGATTGGCCTGAGCTGGGCGTTGGTGCGGTTCTACCGTGTGCCGGTTCTGGCCCAGGTCGTCACCTTCCTGTCGGAGCTGTTGAAGAACTCGCCGGTGTTGGTGCAGCTGTTCCTGGTGTTCTTCGGCCTGCCGGCGCTGTTGCATATAAGGGTGACGCCGGTCACCGCAGCGACCATCACTCTGTCGGCGAACACCGCGGCATTCGTCTATGTCATCGCGGTCTCGGCGATCGAGTCGATCGAACGCGAACAGGTCGAGGCCGCGCGTGTCTTCGGCCTGACTCGGTGGCAGGTCCTGCGCCATATCGTTTCGCCCCAGGCTGCCGCCTTCGCGGTCGGCCCGCTCGTCGCGCTGCTGGTCAACCAGCTTCAGGTGACGTCGCTGATTTCTGTCATCGGCGTCGTCGACCTGACCAAGATTGGCCACATCCTCAACATGCGAACCTTGAAGCCGTTCGTGGTCTGGACCGTCGTCGGGCTGCTCTACTATGGCGCGGCAAAGCTGGTCGCCCTGCTTGGCGAGCGTCTTGAAAACCGCCTGCGGGCGCACAGCGCCTGGCGGGGGCTTTAACATGCTCAAGATCGAAAACGTGCACAAAGCGTTCGGCGAGGTCACTGTGCTGGACGGCGTCGACCTGACGATCGCGCCCGGCGAAGTGGTCTCGATCCTCGGGTCGTCGGGGTCCGGCAAGTCGACACTGATCCGTTGCATCAACGGCCTCGAAAAGCTGAAGTCGGGCCGCATCACGGTCGACGATTTCGATGTCAGCAAGCCGAAGGAGCTGGCCGAGGCGCGCAAGCGCTCAGGCACCGTCTTCCAGCTGTTCAACCTCTATCCGCATATGAGCGCGCTTCAGAACATTACGCTCGCCCCGATCGAGGTGCTGAAGATGCCGCGCCCTGAGGCCGAGGCGCTGGCGCGCAAGCTGCTCGAGTCCGTCGGCCTCGCCGATCGGGCCAACGCCTACCCGGCGCAGTTGTCGGGCGGGCAGCGCCAGCGTGTCGGCATCTGCCGGGCGCTCGCCATGCAGCCGCGCTATCTGCTGCTCGATGAAGTGACCAGCGCGCTCGACCCGGAAATGACTTCCGAGGTGCTGGCCATCCTGGCAAAGCTCGCCGCGCAAGGCACGACGATGCTGTTCGTCACCCACGAGATCGAATTCGCGCGCGAGATTTCCAACCGCATCGTCTTCCTCGACAAGGGCAGGCTGGTGGTCGATCTGCCAACGGATCGTTTCTTCGCCGCGGACGGCGGCCGGGCGCAGCCGCGGGTTGCGCAGTTTCTCTCCAAGATGCGCAAGGACTAGGAATGCTGCTGTTAGCCAACAACGAAGCATGGCCGGGATTCGAAACCTCGGTGCAAATGCTGCGCGATGGCGCCGTCAGCCTGGACGCGATGGTTGCCGGCATCGGCATGGTGGAGAAAGAGGTCAAGGTTCGCAGCGTCGGTTATGGCGGCTGGCCGAACATGCTGGGCGAGATGGAGTTCGACGCCGGCGTCATGGACGGCAATACAAGAGAGGTCGGTTCAGTCGGCGCCGTGCCAAGGACCTTGGCGGTCGCTGCCCTGGCGCACCAGGTGATGAAGCGCCTGCCGCATGTGATGCTGACCGGCGAAGGGGCGCGGCGCTTTGCCAGCGGAATCGGTTTTGCCGAAGACGAAGTCTTGTTCGAGGACTCTAAGCGCGTCTGGTGGGAGCGGCTGCAACAGGAACTCACACCGCAACAGCTGGCGAAATTCCCCGATATCGATCTGGCGCCGCTCAGCCGTACTATAACCGATCCCGAGCGCGTCCGCGACACCACCGTCTTCCTGTCGGCGGATGCGCGGCGCGGCATCCATGCCGCGACTTCGACCTCGGGCTGGGCGTGGAAATATCCGGGCCGGCTCGGCGATTCTCCCATTCCCGGCGCAGGCTTTTACGCCGACAGCCGCTATGGCGCGGCGGCGTGCACCCATACCGGCGAGATGACGATGCGCTGCGCCACCGCACGGACCGTCGTGCTGGCCATGAAGCTTGGCCGATCCCTGTCGGATGCGGTCGCGCTGGCGGTCGAGGAACTGGCTGAACTCGACACCGGCTTCCTGGCCGGAGTGGTCATCCACGCCGTCGACGCCGAGCAGAACCACGAGGTGGTGAATTTCAGATGCGAGGGCGAGGTCCGCTACTGGCTCTGGAAGGATTCCATGCCCGCACCCGAATTGCGGGCAGCAAGACGTGTCACTAGAAAATAAGGAGAGGAACCATGAAAACCGTACTGCGTGCCTTCGCCGCGCTGGCCATCGTGGCCGGTTCGGCTTTTCCGGCCCTTGCCGGCATGATTGACGACATCCGCTCACGCGGCACCATTCGCATCGGCGTATCGCTCGGCGGCGAGCCGATCGGCTTTCGCGATGCACAAAACAACCCTGTCGGCTACGATGTCGATGTCGCGACGCTTCTGGCGCAAAAGCTCGGGGTGCCGGTCGAGTTCGTCGACGTCTCGGGCGATGCCCGTATTTCCATGCTGGTGTCGGGACAGATCGATGTCGCGGTCGCAAACACCTCGGCAACGCTCGAGCGGGCCAAGACCGTCAACTTCACCATCCCCTACAACCGGGCCGGGCTGCGCGTCATCGTCCAGAAGGATGCCGGGATAACCGATCTCAAGGGGCTCGCCGGCAAGAAGGTTGTCGTCGGCCGCGGCACCACGGGCGAAACCTTCCTCAGGGCGGCCGTGCCGGAAGCAGAGCTCGTCTATGTCGACCAGTTCGCGCCCGACGGGGTTCTGCAGCTGCAACAGAAGCGCGTCGATGCGGCGATCGAGGATTCCTCGCTGCTCGATTACCTCGCGACCAAGACACCGAGCCTGGTGACGCTGCCTGGCCTCTATTCCAACGATCCGATCGGCATCGCGGTCGCCAAGGGCGATCCCGAATTCGTCCGCTGGCTCGACATGTTCGTGTCCGACTTCATCCAGTCGGGCACCTATGAGACGACCTACAAGAAGTGGTGGGGGCCGGACTCCAACCCTCCGGCGCTCAACCCGCTGTGGTGACACCCACTACCGGTAACCGATCGGCGCACACTCGAGGCGCCGTCGCAACGATCGCCGATGTCGCGCGGCTGGCAGGCGTGTCGCGTGCCGCGGCCAGCCGTGCGCTGTCGAGCGGACCGCGACCGGTCTCGGCGGACAAACGCGAACGTGTCGTGCAGGCCGCCGCGCAGCTCGGCTACAAACCCAATCTCCTGGCGCAAAGCCTGACCACCAAGACCGTCAATCTGGTTGCCGTCGTGGTCAACCACATTCACGACCTTTCAGATCTCGACCTGTTCGACCGTCTGCTCGACGCAATCCAGTCGATCGGCAAGCAGGTCATCCTCATCCGCATCGGCTCGGCGGAAGGGGTCGAGGATTTTCTGCGCAACGGCGTTGCCTATCATGTCGATGCCGCCGTGGTGTTCTCCGACTTTGCCGATGCAGCGACGGTGCGGCGCATGTTTCGCTCGGACCTGGTCATCATGCTGAACGGACTGCATGACGATCTGTCACCCACAATCATTCCCGATGAAGGCGTCGGCATCGCCGAGGCCGTGGCGGATGCGGCGGCCAAGCGCGCGCGCACGGCCAGCCTGCTGACCGGCCGTTCGTCCTCGCGGGTCGAACAGCTGCGCATCGGCCACTACCTCGAAGCGTTCCGGCATCATGGAATTGAACTGCTGCAGACGGTCCAGGGAGACTATTCCTACGAGTCGGGCTATGCGGCAGCCGCCGGCCTGACGGGACGCGGCTGTCCCGATGCGGTCTTTTGTACGTCCGACGCGATGGCCATGGCTGTTCTGGATGTCTGCCGGGCGGATTTCCCCGACAACCGGCCCAGCCGCTTCCGCCTCTATGGCTTCGACAATGTGTCCCTGACCAATTTCGACGCCTACCCGATATCGTCAATCGGCTACGACAAATCAGACTATGTGGGTCATATCGTCGGCGCCCTCTCCAATCCGCAGGTCTTCATGCCCGGCCAGCCGCCTGTCGTTATATTGACCCGGCTGATTTCGCGCTTGACCGCGTAACTAGCGCCGATGTTGGACTGCTTGTCCGGCGTCGATCTCCCAGAGATCGAACGGAGATCGCGCCGGACAATGTACCGGCGCCTACTGCAATTTCGCCTGCAGCGCGTTGACGTCGTCGGTTGTCATTTCACCGTCGGTCGTCACCTTGCCGTCGACGATCTTCCACAGCCGGAACGGACCGGTGATGTCGCCATATTTGTCGAAGCTGACCGGACCGATGACGCCTTCATAGCGGATCGGCTTGCCGTCCTTGATCAGGCCGAGCGCCTTGGCGAACTCGTCCTTGCCGGCATAGATCGGTGTGCCGGCAGGATCGACCGCCTTGTACATGGCATCCTTGATCTTGGCTGGATCCTCGGAGCCGGCAATGGCAATGGCGAGGCCGACAATGGCGCCGGCATCATAGGAACGGTCGGCTGCCGGGTTCGACGGCTCGATACCCGAAAACTCCTTGTAGTTTTGAGGAAGTAGTCGGTGGAGGCCGTCGGGCTGGTGCCGGAAGAGGTGCCATAAGCATCCTTGAGATAATCGGCGCCGACGGATTCGATGAAGTCCGGGCTGTTCATGCCGTCATTGAGCAGGAATTTTTGCACGCCGCCCTGCGAGATCCAGGTGCGGGCAACCGTTGCGCCGTCGACCGGCGTGCTGACGAGGTAAAGCCCGTCCGGTTCGCCTCCCATCGCCGCCGTGACCTCCGAGGCATAGCTCGACTGCTTTTCGTTGTAGGGCGTGTCGGAGACGATGGTGCCGCCGAGCGCTTTGTAGGCGCGCGAGAATTCCGCCACCATGTTGACGCCGAAGTCGTTGTTGACGTGGATGATCGACAGTTTCTTAAAACCCTTGTCGATGGCGTATTTGGCGGCGGCCACGCCTTGCAGCGCATCCGACGTGATGGTGCGGAAGAAGATGCCGTTGGTCTTGCCGTCGCGGCCAAGGGCGGTCAGCGTCGGCGAGGATGAAGCCGGCGACACCTGCACGATCTTGGCCGGCCCGGTGACCGAGGTCAAAATCGGGATCGACACGGAGGAGATGATGCCGCCGATGATCACTGGCACCTTCTTGACCTGTACCAGCTGGGTCGCGGCATCGACCGCGATATTGCCCTGGCTCTGGCTGTCGCGCGTGTCGGTTGCGAGATCGCAGCCGCGTACGCCACCGGCTTCATTGATGTCGCGGAAGGCCATTTCGACGGACTTCGCCCCGGCCTGGCCGTATTCGCCGGCCGGACCGGTGAGCTCCATGACCAGGCCGACGGTGATCTTGCAGTCCGCTGCGTGTGCGGCGCCGGCCATCGTCACGAGAGCCAGTGCTGTGGTGATTTGAAGCATCGTCTTCTTCATTGCCGTTCCCCTTTTCTTGTTTGAACTTTTGCCTGTTCAGCCTTCCGGCGCCTGCAGCCAGGTCTCATGCAGATGCCGCCATTCGACGCCGTTTGGTGCCGATGAACTCGTGGTGAAGACCGCACTGGACTGCCGGCGACTGTGTTTGCCGGCGCGCAGTTGCGCCTCGATGTAGAAGATGACGATCGTGTCCGCGTCCTGCCAACCCGGCCTGATGTCCTCGATCGATATGGCAAAACCGTCGTCGCAAGTGGCGCGGCTTGTCCGGACATGATCTACGACCGCGTCGCGATCGAGGATCTGGCCATTCGGCGCCACCATGGTGAGGCCTTCGCCCATGACAGCCTCGAAGCGGCCGAACTCCACAGCGTCGGCTCGCGCGGCGACAAACCAGTCGACGAAGAAGCGATGCAGGTCGATGATTTCAGCGCTGGCACGCGAAAAAAGGGAAGGCTCTCCGCTCATTTCTTCCCCGCATTGAGGTTGTAATGCATGATCGAGCCGTGGCGGCCATGACGGTCGCGCTCCAGCGCGTAGACATCGCCCGCGAGGCCGGTGCCTTGTGCGATGGCGGCAGCAATCCGCGCGCGATCGTCGGCGTCGAGCGCGACGTCCATGATTTTCGTATTGGCCAGCGCATGTGCCTGGTTGCGCGCACCCACAATGACGGCCGCGACCTGCGGCTGCTCGAGCACCCATGCCGAGGCGATGGTGGCGATGTCGACGCCGTGGCGATCGCCGACCGCTTTCAGCGCCTTGAGCAGGGACTGGAACAGCTCCCAGCCGCCGAAGTCGTCGATGATCAGCTTGTATTTGACCAGCGAGCGGTTTTCGAGCGGCGTGGAGGGCTCGGCCACGCCAAGCCATTTGTCGCTGAGGAAGCCGCCCGCCACCGAGCCGTAGCAGAGGAAGCGGACACCGTTCTTAGCGGCAAGGCCCGCAAGGCTGTTTGCCGGCCGCTGGTCGAGCACTGAATATTGCAGTTGCTGGCTGACCAGCGGGATGCCCGCGGAGAGGATTTCGGCTAGCCTCGGCGTATCGAAATTGGTGGTGCCGAGATTGCGCACCTTGCCTTCCAGCCGAAGCTCGTCGAGCCAACCCATCGCCTCGACGTAACGAGGCTGGTCATAATCCCACCAGTGAAACTGCACGAGGTCGATCCGCTCGGTCTTGAGCCTGCGAAGCGACTGATCGACGATGCCCCTGATGTAGTCGCGGCTGATGCCTGCCAGTCGTTCGAGGTCCGGCACCAGCTTGGTGTGCACCTTCATCCTGGCCGCAACATCGAGACCGCGCTCGCCGGCCAGCCGCAGGCGCGCGGCGCCGATCAGTTCCTCGACGCCGGTGTAGATGTCGGCGCAGTCATAGGTCCAGATGCCGGCATCGAAAGTGGCGATGAGGTCGGTCACCGCCTGGCTGCGGTCGACGGCGCCATGCCCGCCGGCAAGCTGCCAGCCACCGCGGATGACTCGCGAGATCGCATAGCCGGGGCTGAGTTCGATGGTCCTGGCGGTCATCCCTTGTCGGTCTCCTTCGGCAGCGGCACGGCCGTGGTTTCGGCATGGCTGAACCGCCGCTTGGCAAGCCTGACGATGCGGAGCCGGCTGGCGCAATTGGGATCGGGACAGGCGATCTCGGCATCCGAGGTCATCCAGTCATTTGCATGCGTCGGGCGCTGCTTTGCCGCCAGGAGCGGCAACACGGCCGAGATCGAATAGATCGAAAAACCCTGCCCTGCCGGCAGCGAGAGCATTTCGCCCTTCAGTTCGAAATAGTCGCCGGCCCTGGCGCCGCAATAGACCGGCTTGCCTTCGGGAATGACCGCTTCGACGCGCAGATCGAAGAGCTCGAAACTGTCGTCGGCCATTCAGGCCTCCACCAGGCTGAAGGTGATGTCACAGGCGCCGTTGCGGCGGATAACGCCGCAGGCGGCGGCAAACTGATCGCGCTCTCCGGCAAGCACTTGCGCGACCACGCTGCCGGCCAGCCAGCCGATCGGGAACAGCAGCCGCGCCCCCTGCCCGTAGTACAGGCCGATATCGAAGATGGCATTGGGATTGCCGCCCCACACGCGTGGCGGCACATAGGACAGCACGATATCGCCGGGCTGCGGCGTCAGCGTTGCATTCTCCGGTGGCAAAGACTGGGCATAGGCCTGGCCGTGGAGATCGGCTGACGGAACCGGGCACGAGATTTCCGGTCCTGTCCACATCGCATGGATGCCTGGGATGATGCGTGGCTGCGCCAGATACGCCAGCAGGAAGGCGGCATTCTCCGGCGCCTTTTCGGGCAATAGCAGCGCCGTCACGGAAAGCTTCGAGCGTGGTTCTGTGATGCCGATGGCGGGCTTGGGCATGTCAGTCCTTCGCCGATTGAAGTTTGTCGCGCAGGAAGGCGAAGGGGCGGCTGATGTCGGCTACCAGCGCCTCGCGCGCCGCTTGCGCATCCTGTTTGGCAAGTGCCGCGACAATGCCGCGGTGATAGTGCGCGGTATCGACCTCGCCGGCCTCGGAGAAGGCATAGATGGCGACGCGGATGCAGGGTCCCGATTGAAGCCAGAGGCTTTCGATCATCGGGATCAGCACAGCCGAGCCGCAGCAGCGGTAGATCTCAAAATGGAAGCTCTGGTTGAGCGTCGCTTCGCGATCGATATCCTTCTTGTGCTTCAGGGCCCGCATCTCGTCCCATTCGCCCAGCATGGCTTCGATCGACGCGATCTGGCGCGGGCTCATGCGCCTGGCGGCAAGCGCGATCGCTTCGCCTTCGATGAGTGAGCGGGCACGCAGGAGGTCGTCGATGCGCTCCAGCGTGATCGGCGGCACGCGCACGGAACGGTTGGGCAGCGCCTCCAGTGCCTTTTCCGTGATCAGCCGGCCGAGCGCTTCGCGTACCGGCATGGTCGAGGTGACCAGCGCATCGGCAAGACCGCGGATGGTCAGCACCTGGTTCGGCTCGAAAAGGCCACCGATCAGGGCACGGCGCAACTCGGAATAGACGCGATCCTGCACCGTCTCGCGGCCGACCGGCGTAAGCTGGGCTGCGATCGTCCCATTGTTCTTGTCGATGGCAGCCTTCTGCATTACCGGCATTTGCCCCGTTTTCGGCTTGCGAATGAAATTAAAGCCGAATAGCGTGATCAACGCAAGTGTGATCACAAATCAAAAATCAGGAGGCGACAACGATCGTCTTCGGCCAGAGGGTTTGATGAGCGATGCAGCGCAGCGCCAAAGGCAGGAGACCCGTGCGCCGGTACTGACGGCGCGAAACGTCGTCAGGCGTTTTGGCGGTCTTGTCGCCGTCAGCGATGTCTCGTTTGATGTCAAAGCGGGCGAAATCCTCGGCCTGATCGGACCCAATGGAGCCGGCAAGACGACCATGTTCGACCTGCTCGCCGGCAGCATATTGCCAACCAGCGGCGATATCCTGCTCAATGGCACGCGCGTCTCCGGCGAAGCCGCTCATCTGCGTATCGGCCGTGGTCTTGGACGCACCTTCCAGATCCCACGCCCGCTGCCCAATCTGACGTTGATCGAAAACATCATGCTGGCGGCACAGGGCCAAGCCGGCGAAAAATTGCTCGCCAACTTCGTCACGCCTTGGCGGGTCGCAGCACAAGAAAGGGCTGCCAGGACAAAGGCGCTCGAGCTGCTGGAGTTGGTCACTCTCACCCATCTCGCGCACGAGCCGGCACGCGTGCTTTCCGGCGGCCAGCGCAAGCTGCTCGAACTCGCCCGCGTCATGATGGCCGACCCGGCGATCATCCTGCTCGACGAACCGGCCGCCGGCGTCAACGCGACGCTGCTCGAGATCATCATCGACCGCATCCGCGACATCAACGCGCACGGCATCACCTTTCTGCTGATCGAGCACAATATCGACATGGTGACGCGGCTCTGCCACCGCGTGCTGGTCATGGCGAGCGGCCAGTTGCTCAGCAAAGGCACTGCGGAAGAGGTCGCCCGCGACCCGCGCGTCATCGAGGCCTATCTCGGAGGCCCAGCATGAGTGAGACGGTCCTCGACGTGCGCAACCTCGAAGCCGGCTACGAGCCCGACGTGCCGATCGTGCGCGGCGCCTCGATCACCGTCGGCAAGGGCGAGATCGTCGTCGTGCTCGGTCCCAACGGCGCCGGCAAGTCGAGCTTCATCAAGGCGATCGCCGGCCTTGTCCCGATCACCGGCGGCGCGGTGTTCCTGGACGGCAAGGACATAACCGCTGCTCCCGCCCACACCATGGTTCGGCTCGGCCTGGCCTTCGTACCGCAGACGGAGAACATCTTCCCGCTGATGTCGGTCGAGGACAATCTGAAAGTCGCCTGCGGCATCCTCGAACGACGCGAAATCCCTGCCCGCATCGAGGAAATGTACACGGCCTTCCCCGACCTCGTCCGCCAGCGCCGCACCGCCGCCGGCAATCTGTCGGGCGGACAGCGGCAGATGCTTGCCGTCGCGCGCGCCCTGATCGTCCATCCCAAGGTGCTGGTACTCGACGAACCGTCGGCCGGCCTTTCGCCGAAATTCGTATCGACGGTGTTCGAGATGCTGGCCGGCATCCGCAGGTCCGGCGTCACCATCCTGCTGGTCGAACAGAACGCCAAGGCAGCGCTTGCCATCGGCGACCGCGCCTATGTGCTGGTCGAAGGCAGGGACCGGCACGAGGGTGTGGCATCCGAATTGTGGAACGATCCTGTCGTCGCCGAACTCTATCTCGGCCAACGCCCGTCCCCCGTCGGCAAGGGAGGCGCGGCATGAGCCTGCAATTTGTCGTCGATGGGCTGCTGACCGGCTCGATGATCGGCCTTGGCGCCATCGGCGTGACGCTGACCTACTCGATCCTGCGCTTCTCGAACTTCGCCCATGGCGACTTCATGGCCTGGGGCACCTATGCGACGCTCGCCGTCGTCAGCGCCATCGGCGCGATGTTCGGCAAGGTGGCGCCCATTGGTCCGCTGTCCTTCGGCTGGCCGCTGCTGGTTGCGCTGCTTGTCGGCATGGCTTTCACCGCCCTGCTGGCGCTGTTGCTCGACAAGGTGCTGTTTTCGCGGCTTCGCTCGCAGGGGCAAGCGATCATCGTGGTGATGGCGAGCTTCGGCGCCTCGATGGCACTGCGCAGCCTGCTCGAATTCACCTTCAGCTCACGCCCGACCTATTTCAGCCGCGCGATCCAGATCGCCATGCCGGTCGGCTTCGGCATCCGCATCACGCCCGATCAGATCGCGCTTCTGCTGCTGACCGCCGTGCTGGTGCTCGGCGTGCATCTGTTGATGACACGCACGCAGACCGGCCGCTCCATGCAGGCGCTGAGCCAGAATGCAGCGCTGGCCCGCATCGTCGGTATCGACGTTGCCTCCGTTGTGCGTGTCACCTGGATCATCGGCGGGGCGCTGGCCTGCGTGGCCGGCGTGATGATCGGCATTCTGGTGCAGATCCGCCCGTTCATGGGCTTCGACATGCTGCTACCGATGTTCGCAGCCGCCATCCTGGGCGGCATCGGCAGCATACCGGGCGCCGTGCTCGGCGGCCTGATCATTGGCCTTGCCGAAGCCGGTGCGGTGCAGCTGATCGGCGCCGAATGGCGCGCCGCAATCTCCTTCATCATCCTGATGGCGGTGCTGTTCGTGCGGCCGATCGGGCTGTTTGGTGTGAGGGAACGCTGATGGACCTGCTCGGCTACGGCGCCTTCTTCCTGACCACCGCACTGATCTTTTCGCTGGTCACACTGGGGCTCAATCTGCAGTGGGGGCTGACTGGCCTTTTCAATGTCGGTCTTGCCGGTTTCGTCGCCATCGGCGCCTATACATCGGCGCTGCTCACGACCCCGGACGATGCCGCGCGCTTCGGCGGCTTCGGTCTGCCGATCCTGGCCGGCTGGGCGGGCGCCATGATCGTCGGCGGTATCGCCGCAGCAATTACCGGCATGGCCACGCTGCGTCTGCGATCAGACTACCTGGCGATCACCACCTTCGGCGTCGCCGTCGTCGTGCAGCTGGTCGCGCTCAACGCGCAAAAACTCACGGGCGGCCCGTTCGGCATCGGTTTCATCCCGCGCCCGTTCGGCGGCCTTGCCGAAACGCCGCTGTTGTTCAACCTGTCGAACCTCGCCGTCGTTTCGGCTGTGACGCTGATCGCCTATCTCGCTCTGGAGCACCTGTCGCGCAGCCCCTGGGGCCGCGTGCTCAAGGCGCTGCGCGAGGACGAGCGAGCGGCGATTTCGCTGGGCAAGAGCGCGCGCTTCTACCGCGTCCAGGCCTTTGCCGTCGGCGGCGCCATCATGGCGCTGGCCGGCGCTTTGCAGGCGCATTTCACCGGCTTCATCGCGCCCGATAACTATCTGCCGATCCTGACCTTCCAGGTCTGGGTGATGCTGATCGTCGGCGGCTCGGGCAGCAATGCCGGCGCCATTGCCGGCAGCATCCTGGTCTGGGCGATATGGGCGGGGTCGGGCACGCTGACCAGCGTGCTGTTTGCGCCCGAGCAGCAAGCACGCGCGGCCTCGCTGCAGATCGTCGCCATCGGCGTCATGCTGTGCGTCATCCTGCTGATCCGGCCGAACGGATTGTTCGGCGATCGGCCGCGCCGGCCGAACCCCGGCAAACAGAAAAAGGCGGCGGCCAGCGAGAACGAGGCCGGACCATGAATGCCATGATCCGGCAAGACGTGCATGGCGTTTCACTCTGGCATGCCGTCAGCCGCAACCGCTGCGACCGGGGCACGCTGCAAGGCGGGCTCGACGTCGATCTCGCAATCGTTGGCGGCGGCTTTTCCGGCCTGTCGACGGCATTGCATGCCGCCGAGAAGGGGCTTTCGGTCGCGGTCCTCGAAGCCGAATTCATTGCCTGGGGTGCGACCGGCCGGAATGCCGGCTTCGTCGTTCCGAACTTCGCCAAGCGGGATCCAGACGACATCATCGCCGAACTCGGACCCGAGCGCGGCGGGTGCCTGGTTGACTTCGCCGCCGGCAGCGCCGACTTGGTCTTCGGGCTGATCAAGCGGCATGGCATAGAATGCGACGCTGTGCAGAACGGTTGGATCCAGCCGGCGCATTCGTCCGCCGCGCTGGAAAAGACGCGATCGCGCGCCGAGCAATGGGCGGCGCGGGGCAGGCCGACCGTAACGCTCGATGCCAAGGCGGTCACGACGCTCACCGGTATCGGCGGCTACGCCGGCGGTTGGATGGATAACTCGGGCGGCGTCCTCAATCCGGTCGAGTATGCGCGCGGCCTGGCCGATGCCGCCGAAAAAGCCGGCGCGCGGATCTTCGAGCAGACGCGCGTCGCTTCCATCGACCGCGCTGCGGATGGCTGGACCTTGACGACCGCATCCGGCGCCGTGCGTGCGGGCAAGGTGGTGATCGCCACCAACGCCTATGGCGGGGCACTGAACCGGACACTGGCGCGGACCTATATCCCGCTGAAAGTCTTCCAGATCGCCACTGCGCCGCTGTCGCGGGCCATACGCGCGCGCCTGCTGCCCGGCGGCCAGGGCGTCGGCGACACCAGGCGAAACCTGTTCACGTGCCGCTTCGATGGCCAGAACCGGCTGATCAGCGGCGGCATGCATGTCGTCGGAGCCGGCGCTGAGACGCGCATGCCGCAAACGATCTGGCGACGGCTCGCCAGGCATCTCGATTTGCCTGACCTGCCGCCGCTTGCCTACAGCTGGACAGGCGTGGCGGCGGTGGTGCCGGATTTCCTGCCGCGCCTCATCGACCTCGGCCCGGGCCTGATCGCCGGCTTCGCCTGCAACGGCCGCGGCATCGCCATGACCACGGTAATGGGCAGAGTGCTGGCGGACTGGGCGAGCGGAACGGACGCCCGATATCTGCCGCTCCCCTTCGCACCGCCAGCGCCGATCCCGCTGCACAACCTCGTGCGCTATGCACCGAATATGCTGCTCCCCTGGAGCATCCTGCGCGACCGGCTGGATTAGACAGCCAAGCCAGGTGATCCTCCTGCCGGCGCGCTCACAGCGACCCGAAAAGGACCGCCACACTGGCCCAAGAGGATATCGTCAGATCCCCTCCCCATCCAGCCGCATCTACTCCGCAGCCTGAACCCGATTGGCCTGGATGACCGCCCGGATCTCGGACCGGCAGGAGCCGCAATTGGTGCCGGCCTTCAGGGCGCCGCCTATGGCTTCGACTGTCGCGCACCCGGCTGCCACTGCCGCCGCGATCTGGTTGACCCCGACGCTGAAACAGGAGCAGACGGTCGCGCCCGCATCGGGCCGATCGGCGCCGGCGCGACCGGCGACGATCCTGAAGCGTTCGCGCTGGCTGGTGTGAACCTCCTGGAGTTGCTGTGCCGCCCAACCCCGCGAAACCGCCACCGGTCCCGACGCGATAAACAAAGCCCCGGCGAGGTGCTGGTCGTCGAAGGCAGCAATACGATGCTGGCCGGTATCGCGGTCGTGATAAGCGAGCGTATCGGCTACGGGAACATCGAAAAGCGAACCAGCAAAACCAGCCCAGTCGATGTCGTCGTCAGCAAAGGCAAGCTCCACCCGCCAGCCGCCCTTGCATTTGGCCACGGCCCAGTAATCTGCTGCGAACGCCACCGGCTTGCGGCGCACCACGGCGAAGCCGAAGGCTCTCGCGGCGAACTTCTCGATGCGGGCGCCGACATGTTTCAGCGCAGGCTGACCGGAAACCGGATCGGTCAGAGGCGCGGTCAGCGTGTCGAGCCGCCCTTTTGCCGAAAACTGGTCAGTCCAGTGCATCGGCGCAAACACGCTGCCCTGGCGCTGGCGTGCCGTCACCAGCGCGCGCACCAGCACATCGCCGCGCGGGCTGGAGACGCGCACAATGTCGGCGTCGCCAATGCCGTGATGCGTGGCATCCGCCGGGTGGATCTCGACGAAGGGCTCGGCCATGTGCTGGGAGAGACGTGGGCTTTTCCCAGTGCGGGTCATCGTGTGCCAATGGTCGCGAACACGGCCGGTGTTGAGGATCAGCGGATAGTCCGGGCTGGTGCGTGTCTCGACGATGGGACGAATGGCGATGAAGCGGGCCTTGCGGTCGGGATTGTAGAAATTGCCGTTGGCGAAGAAGCGGGTGCTGGAAGGGTCAAGTCCCGCTTGAACACCCCCCTCTGTCCTGCCGGACATCTCCCCCGCAAGGGGGGAGATTGGCAGCTTTGACGCCGGCATATCTTCTGCATCGTTGATAATTGGCGAAGGCCGAGGCGACGGCTGATCTCCCCCCTTGCGGGGGAGATGGCCGGCAGGCCAGAGGGGGGTGGCTGTGCTCGGCGCCGGCCATTGGAAAGGCTCAAGCGCTGCATAGGCCTCCTTATCAACACCAGCATAAGCGCCAATATCAAAATCCCGTGCGCCGTCATTCTCGAACCCGGACAGCGCGGCGTGTCCGGCGAAGATTTCCGCTGGCGACGAATAGGAAAACGCCTCGTCAAACCCCATCCGCTTGCCCACCTCGGCGACGATCAACCAATCCGGCCGCGCCTCACCGGGCACAGCAAGAAAGCTGCGCTGGCGCGAGATGCGGCGCTCTGAATTGGTCACGGTGCCGTCCTTCTCGCCCCATGCGGCGGCGGGCAGCCGCACATGGGCGTGGCGCATGGTGTCCGTGCTCGCCAGCACATCCGAAACCACGACGAACGGGCAAGCCTTGATCGCCGCCTCGACGGCATCGGCATCCGGCATCGAGTCGACCGGGTTGGTGGCCATGATCCACAATGCCTTGATGCGGCCGGCGGCGATCGCCTGAAACATCTCGACCGCCTTCAGACCGGGCTTTGGGGCGACGGCCGGCGCATTCCAGAAACGCTGCACGCGGTCGCGGTGCTCGGGGTTTTCGATCTCCATATGGGCGGCCAGCATATTGGCCATGCCGCCGACCTCGCGGCCGCCCATGGCGTTGGGCTGGCCGGTCACTGAAAACGGTCCTGCCCCAGGTTTGCCGATGCGGCCGGTGGCGAGATGGCAGTTGATGATGGCGTTGACCTTGTCGGTGCCCGAAGACGACTGGTTCACGCCTTGGCTGTAGACCGTCACTGTCTTTGCGGTGGTGGCAAACAGGCTATAGAAGCGGGCAAGCTCCTCTTCGCTCAAGCCGGTGGCGGCGGCAACGCCGGCAAGATCGAGTTTCGAGGCAGCGAAGAGCGCTTGCCCGAAGCCGGTCGTGTGGGCGGTGATGTAAGCGCGGTCGAGTGCGTTGTGCTGGCCGAGCCAGGCGAGCAGACCAGTGAACAAAGCAACGTCGCCATCCGGCGCGATCGCCAGGTGAATGTCGGCGATATCAGCGGTCATGGTGCGGCGCGGGTCGACCAGCACGACCTTCATCTCCGGTCGTTTTTCCCGGGCCGCCGCGATGCGCTGGAAGAGCACGGGATGGCACCAGGCGAGATTGGAGCCGACCAGCACGATCAGGTCGGCGAGCTCGAGATCCTCGTAGGTGCCGGGCACGGTGTCGGAGCCGAAGGCGCGGCGGTGGCCGGCAACCGAGGAGGCCATGCATAGCCGCGAATTGGTGTCGATGTTGGCCGAGCCGATGAAGCCCTTCATCAGCTTGTTGGCGACATAGTAGTCTTCGGTCAGCAACTGGCCGGAGACATAGAAGGCGACGGAGTCAGGACCGTGCTCGGCGATGGTTTGCGAAAAGGTCGAAGCGACGCGGTCGAGCGCCTCGTCCCAGCCGGTACGGCGACCGTGGATTTCGGGGTAGAGCAGCCTGCCGTCGAGGTCGATGGTTTCGGCCAGGGCCGAGCCCTTGGAGCAGAGCCGGCCGAAGTTAGCTGGATGTTCGGGGTCGCCGCGGACGCTGACTTCACCGTCCGCGGCGACTTTCGCCAGCACGCCGCAACCCACCCCGCAATAGGGGCAGGTGGTCCTCACCTCGCGCGCTTCGCCCAGTTCCATGCTTCAGGCCGCGCGGCTGGCCAGCGCTTTCAGCGCAATGAACAGGAGCTCGCCTTCGATCCGCACAGGAATGGTGCGCACGGCGCCCTCGTCGGCGCCGAGCGCCTTGCCCGTCTCCAGCGAGATGACCCAATTGTGCAAGGGACAGGTGACGGCGGTGCCGTGGACGATGCCTTGGCTCAGCGGCCCACCTCTGTGCGGGCAATGATCGTCGATGGCGTAGACCTGATCGTCCTGCGTGCGGAAGACGGCGATCTTACCCTCGGGTGTGTCGACGCAGCGCGCGCCACGCCGCGGGATGTCGGAGAGTGAGCCGATCGATATCCAGTCCATTTTGATCACTCCGCCGCCTGCGCAAACCCGACAGAAGCCATTGGCCGGAACTCGTGCTTGTCCTTGCCGGAGACGCGTTCCGACCACGGGTCGACCTGGGCGAATTTCTGGCTGAAGACGAAGCGCTCGTAATAGGCCTTGCGCTTTGCACCGTCGTCCATGATCTGGCGCTTGATCTCGGGGATGCCGATGCGCTTGGCCCATTTGTAGATGCGCTCGAGATAGCGGCCCTGCTCGCGATACATCTGCGTCAGCGCGACGATATGCTCCAGCGCCTCGTCCTCGGTCTTGACCAGGCCAAGCACTTCGGTGCCCTTGATGTCGAGGCCGGCGGCGCCGGCGAAATGGATCTCGTAGCCACTGTCGACACAGATCACGCCGACATCCTTGCAGGTCGCCTCGGCGCAGTTGCGCGGACAGCCCGACACCGCCATCTTAACCTTGGCCGGGGTCCACGAGCCCCACATGAATTTCTCGATGCGAATGCCGAGGCCGGTCGAATCCTGCGTGCCGAAGCGGCACCAGTCGGAGCCGACACAGGTCTTCACCGTGCGCAGGCCCTTGGCGTAAGCATGGCCTGAGACGAAGCCGGCCTGGCCGAGATCGGCCCACACCGCCGGCAGATCCTCCTTGCGGATGCCCAGCATGTCGATGCGCTGGCCGCCGGTGACCTTGACCATCGGTATCTCGAACTTGTCGACGACGTCGGCGATGGCGCGCAGTTCGGCGGCGTTGGTGACGCCGCCCCACATGCGCGGCACCACCGAATAGGTGCCGTCCTTCTGGATGTTGGCGTGGACGCGTTCGTTGATGAAGCGCGACTGATAGTCGTCGGCGTAATCGTTCGGCCAGTCGCAGACGAGGTAGTAGTTGAGCGCCGGCCGACATTTTGCGCAGCCGCAGGAGGTCGTCCATTCCAGCTCCTGCATGACGGCGGGAATGGTCTTCAGGCTCTTGGCGATGATCAGCCGGCGCACCTCGTCATGGCCGAGCGTGGTGCAGCCGCACATCGGTTGCACGGCGGCCGGGTTGTATTTGTCGCCGATGGTCAGCACCATCAGCTTCTCGACCAGCCCGGTGCACGAACCGCAGGAAGCCGATGCCTTGGTGTGGGCGCGCACGTCGTCGAGCGAAGCCAGGCCCTTGGCCGTGATCGCGCCGGTGATCTTGCCCTTGCAAACGCCGTTGCAGCCGCAGATTTCCGCATCATCCGGCAAGGCTGCAACGGCCGCCATAGGGTCCAGCGGGGCACCCCCCTGGTAGGACTGGCCGAAGATGAGCGTGTCGCGCATCTCCGATATGTCGGTCTGCTTCTTCTTGAGATCGTTGAACCAGGCCCCATCCGCCGTCTCGCCATAAAGCACGGTGCCGATGATGCGGTCGTCCTTGAGCACAAGGCGCTTGTAGACGCCGGCGGCGGCATCGCGCAGCACGATCTCCTGGCGGTCCTCGCCTTCGGCGAAGTCGCCAAGCGAGAACAGGTCGATGCCGGTGACCTTGAGCTTGGTCGGCGTGTCCATGTGGACGAAGGCCGCTGCCTCGTTGCCGGCCAACTGGTTCGCGGCAACGCGCGCCATCTCGTAGAGCGGCGCGACCAGCCCGTAGACCTGGCCGTAGACCTCGGCGCATTCGCCGAGCGCGTAGATGTCGGGGTCGTTGCTGCGCATGCCGGCATCGACGACAATACCACGATTGACGGCTATGCCGGCCTCCCTGGCCAGCGCCGCATTCGGCCGGATGCCGACCGCCATCACCACCAGCGTTGCCGGGATAATAGTGCCGTCGGCAAGCTCCACCTGCCCGACCTTGCCGTTGCCGGTGATCGCCTGGGTGTTGGCCTTGGTGATGACCTTGATGCCGCGCTGTTCCACCGCGCGCTGCAGGAGATAGCCGGCGGCTGGATCGAGCTGACGCTCCATCAATGTCGGCATGACATGCAGCACGGTGACGTCCATGCCTTGGGCGTTCAAACCTGCTGCCGCCTCCAGCCCGAGCAGGCCGCCGCCGATGACCACGGCCTTGGCGCGCGACTGGGCGGCAAGCATCATGGCCTGAACATCGTCGAGGTCGCGATAGGTCAGCACCCCCGGCAGATCATGGCCGGGCACCGGAATGATAAAGGGCACCGATCCGGTGGCGATGACGAGCTTGTCGTAAGGCTCGGTGACGCCGTGATCGGAGGTGACTGTCTTGGCCGCCCGGTCGATGGCGACGATCTTGTGACCTTTGTAGAGGGTGATGTTGTTGGCGATGTACCAGCCGTCGCCGTGGATGATGATTTCCTCATAGGCCTTTTCGCCGGAGAGAACCGGCGACAGCATGATGCGGTCGTAGTTCACCCGCGGCTCGGCGTTGAAAATGGTCACGGTGTAGCGGCCCGGCGCCTGTTCGAGCAGATGCTCCAGCATGCGCCCGGGGGCCATGCCGTTGCCGATGATGACGAGTTTTTCGGTCATGGCGTTACTCCGCGGCTTCGACGAAGCGGTGGCGTTCATAGAGGAACTTCAGCACCGCTTCGCGGCAGCGCAGGAAGGTGCGGTCGGAAGAGAGTTCGACGCGTCGACGCGGCCGCAGCAGCGGCACCGCAAGCACCTCGCCGATTGTCGCCGCCGGACCGTTGGTCATCATGACGATGCGGTCGGACAACAGCACCGCCTCGTCGACATCGTGGGTGATCATGATCGTCGTCGAGCCGAGCCTGGAATGGATGTCCATAACCGCATCCTGCAGATGGGCGCGCGTCAGCGCGTCGAGTGCCCCGAACGGCTCGTCGAGCAACAGGATCTTCGGCTCCATGGCAAGCGCCCGGGCAATGCCGACGCGCTGCTTCATGCCGCCCGATATTTCGGCCGGCCGCTTGTCCTTGGCATGGGCCATCTGCACGAGATCGAGATTGCGCATGATCCAGTCATGTCGCTCGGTCCTGCTCTTGGAACGGCCAAAGACTTTCGACACCGCCAGGCTGATGTTTTCGTAGACGGTGAGCCATGGCAGCAGGCTGTGGTTCTGGAACACCACGGCGCGCTCGGGTCCGGGGCTGTCGACCTCCTTGTTTTCAAGCAGCACGGCGCCGGCGGAAACCTTGGTCAGCCCGGCGATCAGATTGAGCAAGGTCGACTTGCCACAGCCGGAATGGCCGATGATGGAGACGAATTCGCCCTTGTCGATGGTCAGCCTGATGTCCTTGAGCACCTCGCTGACCTGACCGCCGCGGGCAAAGGATTTGTCGATATGGTCGAGCTTCAGATAGGCCGTCATCGCCCTCTCCTCACTTTGCCGTTGTGCCGCGGGTGACGAAAGCGCCGACCGCAGCGACCAGGCGGTCGAGGCAGAAGCCGGTGACGCCGATATAGGCGAGCGCGACGATGATGTCGGGCAGCCGCGACGAGTTCCAGGCGTCCCAGATGAAGAAGCCGATGCCGACGCCGCCGGTCAGCATTTCGGCGGCGACGATGGCGAGCCAGGACAGGCCGATGCCGATTCTGAGGCCGGTGAAGATGTAGGGTGCGGCGGCCGGAACCATGATCTTGACGAAGAATTCGAACTGGTTGAGCCGCAAGATGCGCGAGACGTTGCGGTAGTCTTCCGGAATGTTTCGCACGCCGACGGCGGTGTTGATGATGATCGGCCAGATCGAGGTGATGAAGATAACGAACAGCGCCGACGGGCTGGAATCGCGGAAAGCAGCCAGCGACAGCGGCAACCAGGCCAGCGGCGGCACGGTGCGCAGTATCTGGAACACCGGATCGAGGCCACGCATGGCCCAGATCGACTGGCCGACCAGGGCGCCGAGCGCGACGCCGACGATCGCCGCCAGGCCGAAGCCGATGGCGACGCGCTGCAGAGAGATCAGCACCCGCCACGCAAGGCCGATATCCTGCGGGCCGTTGTTGAAGAACGGATGCGCGATCAGGTCATAGGCCTCGTTCCACACCTGGCTGGGCGGCGGTAGGCTGGCGGTCGGCGACGAGCAGGCGATCTGCCACACGACCAGCATGAAGGCGATAACGATGACCGGCGGCACCAGGGCGGTGGCCAGCCTGCCGGCGATCGCGATCGGGTCGAAGCGGCGCCGCGCTTTGGCGGTGAAAGCGATGACTGCGGCAGGCTTGGCGGGGAACGCCTTCACCGTGGTTTCCTCAATGGCTTGGATGGACATGTCTGGGTATAACTCCGGGGTCGGTGCGGGCGACAACGGCGAAGCGCCGTTGCGCTGGGGCGACAAACGGCGGAACGCGCCGTTTGCGCTGGTCAAGCCGATGCCTTGATCTTCAGGCTGTCGAGATAGGCCGACGGGTTGGCCGGGTCGAAAATCTTGCCGTCGAAGAAGGTCTCGACGCCGCGCGACGACGAGGCCGGAATATCGGCTGCGGCAACGCCGAGATCCTTCGCCGCCTCGCGCCAGATATCCTCGCGATTGACCTGATCGACCAGCGTCTTGATGTCGGTGGTCGGCGCGAATTTTCCCCAACGGATGTTTTCGGCGAGGAACCAGCTGTCGTGGCTCTTGTAGGGATAGGAGACGCCACCCTTCCAGAATTTCATGTAGAGGTCAGTGCCGGTGGCCACGCGGCCGTTGCCGTAGTTGATGTCGCCCTTGAGGCGGCCGATAATGTCGGCGACAGGCACGTTCATCCATTGCCGCTTGCCGATGATGGCGGCCATCTCGTCCTTGTTCTCCGTGGCCTCGCACCATTGCTGGGCCTCCATGACGGCCATCACGATCGCCTTGGTGGCGTTCGGGTATTTGTCGATGAATTCGGCGCGCAGGCCGAGCGCCTTTCGGGATGACCCTTCCACAG
This sequence comes from Mesorhizobium sp. C264A, assembly GCF_040324515.1. NCBI lineage: Bacteria > Pseudomonadati > Pseudomonadota > Alphaproteobacteria > Hyphomicrobiales > Phyllobacteriaceae > Mesorhizobium > Mesorhizobium sp. C264A. Next base: position 3,621,053 of record NZ_JAMYVY010000001.1, read on the forward strand.
TTCGCCGGTGGTGGCGGCGGTGAAACCAACGCCTTGGTGGACGAGCTGTTCGTTCCACGGTTCGCCAACGCAGAACACGTCCATGTTGCCGACTTTCATGTTGGCGACCATCTGCGGCGGCGGCACGACAATGGTCGAGACGTCCTTGTCGGGATCGATGCCGCCGGCGGCCAGCCAGTAACGGAGCCACAAATCATGGGTCCCGCCCGGGAACGTCATGGCGGCCTTGATTTCCTTGCCGACCGCCTTCTTGGCGGCGAAGGCGTCCTTCAGCTTGGAGGCGTCGAGGCCGACACCGGTGCCGGCGTATTCCTGCGCAACCGAAATGCCCTGGCAGTCGTAGTTGAGCCGCGCCACGATAGCCATCGGCATCGGCTGGTTGTTCTGCGTCACCTTGCCGATGTGCATGAGATAGGGCAGCGGCGTCAGGATGTGAGCGCCGTCGATGCCGTTGGCTTCGCCGCCGAGCATCAGATTGTCGCGCGTCGCGCCCCAGGAGGCCTGCTTGAGCACCTCGACGTCGGGCATGCCGAACTTGGCGAACAGCCCCTTCTCCTTGGCGATCATCAGCGGCGCCGCGTCGGTCAGCGCGATGAAGCCGAGCTTGGCGCCGGTGACCTCCGGAGCGGTCGTGGCGGCATAGGCGCCCGAGGGGAAGAGCTTGCGGGCCGCCACGAACAGGCCGGCCGTCATGGCGCTGCTGACAAGAAAATCGCGGCGCGTCACATCCTTGAGCGATGTTCCCGTCCCGATCCATTTCCCTATTTTTCTTTCATCGTGATCTCCGGTTGAACGCTTCGTCGAGTGGCCCAAAACAAAAAAGCCGCCGTCCAGGCCTCGCGCGTCCGTACATCCGGGATCGCGTCGTTGACCTGAGCGGCAGCTTTGCCTGTGGCGCCCGCCATTGGACGCCTGTTCCGTGACCCGGGAAGGGCCTGGCTAATTCAAAGCAGGAACCGTGCCAGTTCTGAGTGAAACGAAAAACCTAAATGAAATCAACATTACGCGCCAGACGCCGGCACGCGAGGCGACATCGCAAGCAGGTCAAAGATTGTTCATTACAGCAATCGCACGCACATTTTTGTGCAATGCACAAGAATGGCGCGAGAATGATCAGGCTTCCGCGCGAGCGGCTTTCTGGCGCGCTATATAGCCGTCGATCTCGTCGGGGTCGAAGGTCTGACCGTCGAAGAAGCCGTCTGGCCCAAGCACCAAGCCTGCCCCGGTCGCACCGACAGCCGTGGCGACCTTAAGCGCGCCCTCGACCTTCGCATTGGCGCCGGGAAGTGCAACGCCAAGCGGCTTTAGCGCCGAGCGGTAGAGGTCGGGACGGTAGCAGTCACGGGCGATAGCAAGGTTTTCCGGCGTGTGCTCGACATGCCCCCAGCGCACCATCTGCGTATAGAACCACAGCGCATGGCTCTTCCACGGAAAGTTCGCCGCCTTGTCGAAGGGCAGGAAGAAGTCGTCGACATCCAGTTCGGCGCCGCCGCCCAGTTCAAGATGGCCGGTCAGGATCGGCATCTGGACAGCTGGTGGCAGGCCGAGGAAGCCAGCTTGAGCCATCACACCAGCCAGTTCGGCGTGGTTGCCCCGATCCTGGCACCAGCGCGCCGAATGATGCAGCGCGCGCAGCAATGCTGCCAGCGCGACCGGGTTCTCCTGCGACCAGGCCTTGCGCACGCCGATCACCTTCTCCGGACTGTTGCGCCACAGCAGCGCCTTGACGGTGACGATATGGCCGGTGCCGGCAGCGACCGAGGCGCTGTTCCAGGGCTCGCCGACGCAGTAGCCGTCGATCCGCCCAGCGGCCAGCGCATCGGCCATGAAGGGCGGCGGCACGATGACGATCTCGATCTCGCGCTCCGGATCGATGCCGCATCCGGCAAGCCAGTAGCGCAGTTCGTAATTATGCCCCGAATGCGGGTGCACCACGGCAAAGCGCAGCGGATCGCCGCCAGCCCCGGCGCGCTCGCGAATGAAGGCACGAAGGGCTGCGCCCGCGCGCGCGGGCTCGAGATCGGGTATGGCGCCGTGTGCCGCCATGCCTTCCCAGACGGCGTTGGAGATGGTGACGCAATTGCCGCCAAGCCCGAGCGAAAACGGCACGATGGTCTCGGAAGCAAGCGGCGTCAGCCCGAGATTGCAGGCGAGCGGCATCGGCCCCAGCATGTGCGCCAGGTGGAAATGGCCGATGGCGATGCGGTCGCGGATGTTGGCCCAGGAGGTCTCGCGGTGCAGTGTGAGATCGATGCCCTCGCGCGCGGCAAATCCAAGCTCACCCGCCGCAACCAGCACGGCACTGTCGAAGAGCGGCATGAAGCCGGCGGTGATCTGGTGCTCGGCGCTCATGCTCATTCGTCCTCCGACGGCCCGAGCAGCCCGGCGGCAGTCACCAGGCTCTGGGCAATGTCGCCGATCTTGCGGTTCTGGTTCATCGCCGTCTTGCGCAGCAGCGTGTAGGCGGCCTCTTCGGTCAGGCCGCGCGACTTCATCAGGATGCCCTTGGCACGGTCGATCACCTTGCGGCTCTCAAGCTCCCCTCGAACCTCTTCCAGCTCGCGCGCCATGCGCGAGAAAGCGTTGAAGCGGCTGACCGCCATGTCCAGGATCGGCTTGACGCGCTCTTGCCTGAGGCCGTCGACGACATAGGCCGAAACGCCGGCATCGACCGCCGCTTCGATCGATGCCTGGTCCGATCGGTCGACGAACATGGCGATCGGCCGCTTCACCGCACGCGACAGCTGGAACATGTTTTCCAGCATGTCGCGGTTCGGGTTTTCCAGGTCGATGACGATGACGTCCGGCTCGATCTCGGCGATGCGCCGCGCAATGCCGGTCACGTCGTGGATGACGGTGACCCGCTCGTGGCCGGCCTCGCGCAAACCTGCCTCGATGATCGCGGCGCGGATACGGTTTTCGTCGATGACCAGGACGGCGAGTGAGCTGCGGACCATGCGTGCATTGTGGGCAAGGTCGCAAAATTGTGCAATGCGGCATGGTCACAGGCTCCCGCCGCGGAGCAACCGACGACCGACAACGACCCGGTCTAGGTGGTCGGGACAAGGAATGCAGCGCAACGCTGGCACTGGTGATGACAGCCTTGCCGGTCGCCTGGTGCCCTACCCAACGGTCTAGGTGCGATGAGACTTGCACCGCAACATCGGCTTGTTAAAGGTGGGGGCAACGACGGACATAGCTGTCCTTGCTCGCCGATCTGACCGGAAGGTTACCGCACGATGCTGCTCATGAAACGACGATTGGGGGCCAGGGAGCCGGCGCGCCCAGCACGGCGTCCCGGGAACCTGACGGCGATGTTCGTCCTGATAGCCGGGCCACTCGTCCTTGGCATCGCCCTCCTGTTGGCTGGTCCGGCACAGGCCCAGGCACCGGCCGCCGTCACGCCCGACAAGGTCAAACAGCTGTTCGAGCTTCTCGACGATCCGTCGGTGAAGGCCTGGGTGGCCGAGCAACGAAATCAGGGCGCAGGATCGACGGAAGCGCCTGCCGAGACTAGCGCTCCGCCGGCCGACGCCGTGGCCGCACCGGGCCAGATGAATACTATGGCGTCCTCGACGCTCGATCGGATCAAGCATCACATCGAAAAGATCGTGCGAACCTTGCCTTCGCTGCCGGACCAGTTCGCGCGCGTCCGGGCCAATACCATGGACGATATGTCCAGCAAGGGCCCCGTCAGCATATTGGTGCTGATTGCGATCTTTATCGCTGCCGGCCTGGCGCTCACCTGGGCAATATACAAGCTCACCCGTCCATTTCGTCTTTGGATCATCGCGCAACCCAGAGATACGCCCATCGGGCGGGCCAAGAAGATCGGCGGCCGCACGCTTTATTCCAGCATGATGATCGGCTCGTTCGCGCTGGGCAGCGCCGGTGCGTTCATGCTGTTCGACTGGCCAGCGCTCATCCGCGAGATTGTGCTGACATTTCTGATGGCTGCGGTCTTTACGTGGGCTGTGCGCCTATACGTGATGGCCACACTCGTCCCTTCTTTCATGGAGGTCGAGCACGCCATCGAGGTTCGTGCCCTGCCGATCACCAACGGAGCTGCTGACCATTGGGCTTATTGGCTGCCCCGGATCGTCGGCGTTTTCGCCTTCTTCGCCGCCGCGTTTGTCCTCTTGCCGGGTCTCGGCATAGACCAGGACGGAATGATGGTCCTGTCCGTCGGCGCCGATTTCATATTGCTGTTGCTCTTCCTGCTGGCCATTTGGCGTCGGCCAAGAACGCAGCGAGACGGCGCGCGCCACAGCGGTCACACGGCAGTGACATGGTTGTTGACGGCTTATTTCGTCGTTCTGTTCCTCGAACGCATTGCCGGCCTCTACACATTCTTCTGGTTTACCTTCACCGCATTCTTCCTGCCTTTGGCAATTGTGCTGACAGAGCGCGGGGTTAATTTCGTCCTGCGGCCCGGTTCGGAAGATGCGGGCCGGCCGACGATCCCGGCGGTGACGATCGCTGTCATCGATCGCGGTATCCGGATGATTTTCATCCTCGCGGCGGCTTACCTTCTCGCACGCGTACTGGGCCTGGACATGCAATCCATGCGCGGCAGCGATACGACCACCATGCTCATATTGCGCGGCTTGATCAACGTCGTGGTCATTGCCCTTGCTGCCGATTTCGGCTGGTCGATCATCAAAGCTCTGATCGAACGAAAGCTGGGCGTCGCGATACCGCAAGCGGTGATGGGCGAGGAGGACATCCTCACCCTCGATCCGCATCAGGCGCGGCTGCACACGCTGTTGCCGATCATCCAGAACATTCTGCTAGCAGTGATCATCGTGATGGCGGTGCTGATGATGCTCGCTTCGATCGGAATCCAGATCGGCCCGCTGATCGCCGGCGCCGGCGTCGTCGGCGTCGCCGTGGGTTTTGGCGCGCAAACCATCGTCAAGGACGTGATCTCTGGCGTGTTTTATCTGCTCGACGATGCTTTCCGTGTCGGCGAATACATTTCATCGGGCAGCTACAGGGGTACGGTGGAGAGCTTTTCGCTGCGCTCGGTGAAGCTGCGCCACCATCGTGGTCCGCTGTTCACGATACCTTTCGGTGAACTCGGCGCCGTGCAGAACCAGAGCCGTGACTGGGTCACCGACAAATTCAACATCACCGTTGGCTATGACACCGATATCGACTTCGCCCGCAAACTGATCAAGCGAATTGGCCTGGAACTGGCGGATGATCCGGAGTTCAAACACTGGGTGATCGAACCGATCAAGATGCAGGGGGTGCAGGAGTTCGGCGAGTACGGCATCGTCTTGAGGGTCAAGGTCACGACCAGACCTGGAGGCGCCTTCAGCATGAAAGGCAGGTTCTTTTTGCGCCTCCGCCAGGCCTTCAAGGAGCAGGGCATCGAACTCCCATTCCCGACCGTCCACGTCCAGGGGCTGCAAGACCCGCATGGGACAGAGAATGCGCCTTTGGAGATCACACCTGAATTACGAATGGCCGTCGCCCAGTCGCACACCAATCGGCGCAGAAAAAAAGCGAGCACAACGGAGTAGGACGCTGTGATACCGGCCGGTCGCAACACGGCTTTCCGCGCGAGGCGTGGACCCACGACACCACGCTAGTCGGAACTGCCGATAGCGGTGACGCGATCGCCGCCAACCAGCACCAGCGTGGCGTTCCTGAGGCCAGGCTTAACGAAAAGGGCAGATACGTTGGCCTTTCCGCGAGGCTCAAAGCGCAATCCAGGCGGTCTTGAGGTCGATATATTTTTCCAGCGCATGCAGCGACTTGTCGCGACCGAAGCCGGACTGCTTGACGCCGCCAAGCGGCACGGTGATATCGGCTCCGCCATAGGTGTTGACGTGGACGACACCGGCGTTGATGGCGCGCACCATGCGATGGGCCGTGGAAAGATTGGCGGTCCACACCGCCGAGGCAAGTCCGTAGACGGTGGAGTTGGCGAGATGCACCGCCTCCTCCTCGGTCTCGAAACGCATCACGCCGAGCACAGGTCCGAACACCTCCTCGCGCGCCAGCTGCATCTCTTGCGTCACGTTCTCGAAGATCGTCGGCGCCATGTAGCTGCCGCCGGTCTCGGTCAGTATCCGTTTGCCGCCGGCGACGAGACGGGCGCCTTCGGCTTGCGCCATGGCGACGAAGCCGAGATTCTTGTCCAGCTGTTCGGCGCTCGATACCGCACCGACATCGCTGGCGAGATCGAGCGGGTCGCCGACCTTCAGCAGCGTGGTTGCCGAGACAAGTTCGTCCATGAAACGATCATAGACCGACGACTGCACGAGCAGACGCGAGCCGGCAACGCAGACCTGGCCTGAATTGCGAAAGATTCCGTTGGCCGAGACGACCGCCGCCTGCTTCAGGTCCGGAGCGTCGGCAAAGACGATGTTGGGCGACTTGCCGCCAAGCTCGAGGAAGACCCGCTTCAAATTGGAACGGGCGGAGTATTCGAGCAGCCGCCGGCCGACCGGCCCCGATCCGGTAAAGGCGATGGCGTCGACATCCATGTGGAGGCCAAGCGCTTCGCCGGCGACAGCACCATGCCCGGTAACGACGTTGAACACGCCTTCGGGAAGTCCAGCCTCGCTTGCGAGTTCGGCCAGCCGCAGCAAGGTCAGCGAGGCGATCTCCGGCGGCTTGACGACGACGCTGTTGCCGGTGGCCAGTGCGGGCGCAATCTTCCAGGCGCCGATCATCAGCGGGAAGTTCCACGGCACGATGACGCCGACGACACCGAGTGGCTCCCTGTGGATCAGCCCGAGCACATTGTCGGCCGTCGGCGCGATCTCGCCATAGACCTTGTCGATCGCCTCGGCGTAGTAGCGGATGGTGCCGGCCGCCGACAGCGGCTCGGCCTTGTAGGCCATGCCGATCTCGGTGCCGTTGTCGCGCACGCCAAGCACCGCCAGCTCATCGACATGTTTTTCGATCAGTTCGGCAAATTTCGTCAGCACCTTCTTGCGAAAGGCAGGGGCGGCGCGCGACCATGAACCCTTCTCGAATGCTTTTCGCGCCGATCGGACCGCGCGATCGATGTCGGCGGCATTGCCGTCGGCGATGCTGGCAAAAGGGCGGCCGTCGATCGGCGAAATCACCGCCAGCGTCGCGCCGCTCGTCGCTGCGGCCTGTACGCCGTCGATAAACAAGCCCCGCTCGCCGATCTCCGTCTTGCGCAGCGCGTCGATGGCATTCTGGCTGATCATTGGTGGCGGACTCCCAGGGAAACATACAACGTGGTTGGCGCGCGGAATTCCCAGCCGCGAAACACCGGCACCTTGCCCGGCACCAGGCTGAGATCGGGGAAGCGCAGGAGCAGCAGCCTTAATGCAAGGCACATCTGCTCGCGCGCGAAAAACCGGCCCGAACAGAAATGATGACCAAAGCCGAAGGCGGCATGATTGCCTTCCCTGCGGTTGATGTCGAAGCGGTCTGGATCGGCAAAGCGGCTCTCGTCGCGGCTTGCCGAGGAGACAAGTGCAGCGACCGCGGCGCCGGCAGGGATGGTTACGCCGCCAAGCTCGACCGCCCGCGTCGTCTGCCGCGTCTGGGTGCCGATCGGCGCCACCCAGCGCAAGCCTTCATCGACAGCCCTGGGCACAAAGGTCTCGGGATCGGCGAGCACCTGCCGCAATTGTTCGGGATGCGCAAGCAGGCCGGCGAGGATCGAACCGGCACCATGTCCGGGCTCCTGCATGCCGCCAAGCAGAATGACCTTGATGCTTGGCATCAAGAAATCGATCGGCCGCGTCGTGCCTTCCGGCATGCCGTCATGCAGCATATGCGATAGCGCCGAGTCGTCGGGTGCGCGCGCAAATCTATCCAGAGTCGGCCGGATGGCTGCGCCGACCTCGGCGCTGATCGCGTCGGCGATCTCTTGCCGCTTCGGGTCGTTCTCGAAATTGATGGCGCCCTGCGCAAGGCCATAGAACCAGCGGCGCAGCGTCGGCATGTCGATGTCGGCAAGGCCAAGCGAGCGCGCCAGGCTGAGCGTCGACACCGGCTCGAAATAATCCGCCATCAGCTCGGCGGAGCCTTGTTCGGCGATCCGGTCGAGAAAAGGTTCGGCAATCGACCGTACGAGATCGCCGGCATAGGCGGCGACGGTGCGCGGCCGGTATTTCGGATCGACGCCTTGGCGCAGCTGTCTATGCGTTTCGCCGTCGGTGGTCAGGATGGTCGGCTTGCCGAACGAGCGTTCGACCGGAGACGTACCGACGACGGCGGAGAAGATGTCGGGTGACTTTGCGACGGTCTCGACGTCCTTCCAGCGGGTGACGAACCAGAGATTGACCGCCGGCACGAAAGCGACAGGCGCGCTGCGCCGCAGTTTCGCATAGATCGGATACGGATCGGCTTCCAGCGCCTCAACGGTGATGCTCTCGGCAAAGCTCAACGCCGTTACTCCCTTGCGATGGAAAGGGGCGGCGCCGAACGCGCTACCCCCTTGTCCTTTGTCCTAGTCCTTCAGCGGCACGCCGAGATTTTCGAAGGCAACCGGATCCCGGCTCTTCAACGCACCGGCAAGCAGCAGGCCGACCACCGCGGCAATCAGCACCAACCCCGGCAGCAACGCGCCGAGGAAGCCGCTGGCGCCCGACAGGCCACCGAAATTAATGACGATCAGGTAGATGATGACGACGAAAGCGATGAAGGCCAGCCCAGGCAGGATGGTGGTCTTCAGCGCATTCTCCTGCGTCGACGGGTTGGCGCGGAAGTACATCACCACGGCGAGCGAGGCCACCGCCATCATGACGATGACTCCCAGCGTCGCGACATTGGTCAGCCAGGAAAACAGCGCCAGAACCGGATCGAGGCCGAGTATCGCGAACAGTCCGATGACGATCGCTGCCAACACGCTCTGGATGACGGAAGCGACATGCGGGCTCTGGTGCACTGAATGCGTCACGCCGATCGCTTCAGGCAACAGCTTCTCGCGGCCCGAGACGTAGATGTAGCGGGCAACCGCGTTGTGGAACGCCAGCACGCCGGCAAACAGGCTCGACACGAACAGGATGCCCATGGCGTGCGACAGCATGGTTCCGGCGTAGCGGTCGGACAGGCCGAACAGGAAAGTCGTCGGATCCTGAAGCGCCTGCAGTGCCGGCAACAATTTGTCGACGCCGGCGCCGACCGCCATCAGCCAGGCCGTGACCATGTAGAAGACGCCGATCAGCAGCACGGAGAAATAGGTGGCGCGCGGAATGGTCACCTTGGGGTCGCGGGCTTCCTCGGCGTAGATCGTCGTCGCCTCGAAACCGATGAAGGCGGCGAAACAGAACAGGATGGCGATGGCGGGCGAGCCGCTGACGATCTGGCTCCAGCTGAACGGCGCCGCAGAGAGACCACTGTCGCCACCGGTCTTGAGGATGGCGAGGTCTAGCACCAGCACAACGATGTATTCGCACAGCACCAGCACCGTCAGGATCTTGGCCGACAGGTCGACCTGGCGGTAGCCCAACACCGCGACGATGGCAACGGCGATGAAGCTCCACACCCACCAGGGCAGGTCGATGCCCCAGCCGGCGAACAGGCCGGCGGTCGCGGCCCCCAGCAGGCCCATGACCCCGATCTGCATGGCGTTGTAGGACAGGATCGCGATGATTGCGGTTGCGCCGCCGGCAAAACCGCCCAGCCCGCGCGCGGCATAGGCATAGAAGGCGCCGGCATTGCCGACATGGCGCGACATGGCGACGTAGCCGACCGCAAACAGCAGCAGCAACACGGTCACGATAAGATAGGTGCCGGCAAAGCCCGCCCCATTGCCCATAAGCATGCCGAGCGGCGTGCCGCCGGCGACCGCGGTGAGCGGCGCCGCCGCCGAAATCACCATGAAGGTGATAGCGCCGACGCCAAGACTGTTCTTGCGCAGCCTGTTGGCGGGCACCTGTTCCGAAACTGCTGACATTTGTCCCTCCAGTCTTACGAACCCCTGGGTTCGCGGCCGCTCGGCCTGTTGCCTGAATGCCATCGGTTCATTATTTGAACCCTTATTTTGAATATAGACTTGCAAAGAATGCGGATGCCTGTCAAGTTAATTCACACATTAAGTTTCTATCCGAGCGGGAGGCAGGATGGGTACGGTCGGCAAGGCGATTTCACTTCTGGAGCTGTTCACGGCGGACGAGCCCGAGCTCGGACTTTCCGATCTCGCGCGGCGGTGCGCCTTCGACAAGGCGACGACGCGGCGGCTGCTGATGGCGCTGGGCGGCCATGGCTTCGTCGAGCAGGATGCCGGCACGCGGCACTATCGCCTCGGCGCCGGCCTGTCGCGGCTGGCGCGTATCCGCGAAGCCTGCTTCCCGTTCCTGCAAACGGCAATTCCCGTGGCGCAGGATCTGGCGGGTTCGACAACCGAGACGGTGCATCTGTCGGAATTCGGCGTCGACAGGCTGATCACCGTCCATGTCGAGCATTCAAGCTGGGCAAACCGGGTGAACATCGATGTCGGCCAGCTTCTGCCGCTGCATTCCACCGCCTCCGGCATCGCCTATCTCGCCTTCGCCGACAACGCGACCGTGAAAGCATGCCTGACAGGTTCGCTTGAGGCCTTTACCGATCATACCCTCGTCGAGCCGGCCGCCATTTCAAAGTCGATCGGCGAGGCGCGCGACCGCGGCTATTCGATCTGCGACCAGGGCCATGAGGACGGCGTGATCGGCGTCGCGGCTGCAATCCGCGCCGCCAACGGACTTGCGCTGGGGACAATTGCGGTGGCAGCCCCGAAGGCCAGGACGACACCGGCTGCGATCGTGGAACGAGGGCTTGCGGTTGTGACCGCGGCACGGGAGATTTCGATGCGCCTCAATGGCGAAAACCTGCAAACCCTGAGGAGGCAGGCCTGATGTCTGTAAGTATGGCAACGCCCCGCATCCTGGTCATCGGCACGGGCGACACCAAGACCGACGAACTGCTGTTCATGAAAGCGTGCATCGAGGCATCGGGTGGCCGCGCCGTGATGATGGATGTCAGCGTGCTGGGCGACCCCGCCTATAGTCCCGATCACGACAAGCATGCCGTTGCGCGGGCCGCTGGCGTGACGATGGCCGAAATCGTCTCGAGCGGCGATGAAAACACCGCCATGACATTGATGGCAGTCGGCGCCGTTCAGCTCGTGCGCCAGCTTCATCAGCGCGGCGAGATCGACGCCTTCATCGCCATCGGTGGTTCGATGGGAACCGATTTGGCGCTCGATGTCGCGCTGTGCCTGCCGCTCGGCGTGCCGAAATTCGTCGTCTCGACCATCGCCTACTCGCACCTCATTCCGCCCGAGCGTGTCGCGCCCGACCTGATGATGATCCTGTGGGCAGGCGGGCTCTACGGCCTCAACACCATCTGCAAGCTGGTCCTTTCCCAGGCCTGCGGCGCGGTCGTCGGTGCGGCGAGGATCGTGCTTGCATCCCGTGCTTCCGCCACGGCGGTCGGGCCGACCATCGGCATGACTTCTCTGGGCAGCAGTTGCCTGCGCTATATGAAGACGCTGAAGCCGGCGTTGGAGCAGCGCGGCTATGATGTCGCGGTCTTTCACACCACCGGGATGGGCGGCCGGGCCTTCGAATCGATCGCCAGCCAGGACCATTTCTGCGCGGTGTTCGACTTCAGCCTGCAGGAGATCACCAATCATCTTGCCGGCTCGGTCGTCAGCTCCGGCGCCGACCGGCTCGAGAATGCCGGCGCCCGCGGCATTCCGCAGATCGCAGCCCCTGGCGCCGTAGACATGGTCGATTTGCCGACCTGGCAGGCGCTGCCGACAAAGTTCGCGCAGCGGCCATTCCATGCTCATAACAGGTTGATCGCCTCGATCACCGTCGATGCCGACGACCGCCGTGAAGTCGCCAGGACCATCGCCGCCAAGATCGGCGCGTCGAAGGGGCGCTCCGCTTTCATCCTGCCCTCCGGCGGCATCCAGGAATGGGATGCGCAGGGCGAGCCGCTGTACGAACCCGAAGCCCTCGCGGCGTTCACCGATGAGATGCGCAAGGCCATTCCCGCCGGCGTCGAGTTCCACGAGATCGACGCCCACATCAACAGCGACGAGTTCGTCGGCAAGGCGCTCGAAATCTTCGACCGCTGGGTCGAGGAAGGCATCATCCCGCGCGGCATGCCGGCCAAGGGAGTGGCTGCGTGAGCGCTGTTCCTGCCCAGGCGCTCGTCCTCGATTTCGGCGGCGTCGTCACCCGGACCCTTTTCGAGACCCATGCCTTGACCGAACAGGCGCTCGGCCTCGCGCCGGGAACGCTGCAATGGCACGGGCCGTTCGACCCGGATTCAGATCCGCTGTGGCGCTCCATGCAGGCCGACGAGATCAGCGAGCGCGATTATTGGCGCACCCGCACCAGCGAAGTCGGCCGGCTCGTCGGCGAGGACTGGCAGGCGATGGAGACATTCGTCCAGCGCGCACGCGGAGCCGAGCCGGAAAAGATCGTGCGGCCCGAAGCCGTCCGCGCCATCCGGACCGTGCATGCGGCGGGATTTCGCCTGGCGATCCTGTCCAACGAGCTAGATCTGTTCTATGGCGCCGGCTTCCGTCAGCGGCTGCCGCTGCTCGAGCTGTTCGACACCATCGTCGACGCCACCTATACCCGCATCCTCAAGCCCGATCCGCGCGCCTATGCCTTGGTGACCGAGGCGCTCGGCCTGCCTGCCGGCGCCTGTGTGTTCGTTGACGACCAGCAGCGCAATGTCGATGGCGGCCGTGCCGCCGGCATGCGCACCGTTCATTTCGACGTCGCGCGGCCGGCACTTTCCTATGCCGAGGCCCTCGGCCATTTCGACCTCATCCCCTGAGACATTTGCGGAGCCTTGCGATGCGCGACATCAATTTCCTCACCGAGAAAAACGCCAAGCCGATCTGGCATCCGATGGCACACCCGGCCGAGATGCGGGCCAACCCGCCAAAGGTGATCATGAAAGGCGAAGGCGTGATGGTCACCGACATCGACGGCAACACCGTGCTCGATGCGGTTGGCGGACTGTGGAACGTCAATCTCGGCTACTCCTGCGACCCGATCAAGAAGGCCATCGCCGACCAGCTCAGCGCCCTGCCCTACTATTCCGGGTTTCGCGGCACGTCGACCGGCCCGTCGATCGAGCTCGCTTACGAACTCAGCGAATGGTTCGAACCGGAAGGCATGGTGCGGACCTTCTTCACCTCGGGCGGCTCGGATTCGGTCGAAACCGCACTGCGGCTCGCCCGCCAATACTGGAAGATCCGCGGCCAGGGCGACCGGACAAAATTCCTCGCGCTGAAGAAGGGCTATCACGGCACCCATTTCGGTGGCGCGTCAGTCAACGGCAACGCCAATTTCCGCCGCAACTATGAGCCGCTTATGCCCGGCGTCTTCCACATTCCCGCACCCTGGACCTTCCGCAATCCGTTCGATGAGACCGATCCGGCGCGGCTGGCCAAACTGTGCGCCAAAGCGCTGGAGGATGAGATCGCCTTCCAGGGCGGCGACACCATTGCCGCCTTCATCATGGAGCCGGTTCTCGGCGCCGGCGGCGTCATCGTTCCGCATGACAGCTTCATGCCGCTGGTGCGCGAGATATGCGACCGCCACGAAATCCTGCTGATCGCCGACGAGGTGGTCACGGGCTTCGGTCGCACCGGCGCCTGGTCGGGTTCGCGGCTATCCGGCGTGAAGCCGGATTTCATGACCATCGCCAAGGCGATCACCTCGGGCTATTTCCCGCTCGGCGCCACCTTGATCGGCGCCAAGGTCGCCGACGTCTTCGAGGCCGACAAGACCAGCTTCGGGGCGATCGGTCATGGCTATACCTATTCCGGCCATCCTGTCGGCTGCGCGGCAGGGCTGGCTGCACTTGCCGAGACCAAACGGCTTCGCCTGGACGAGAACGCAGCCGCGCGCGGCATCGAGCTCGCGGCGACGCTGGAGGGGCTAAAAGCCAAGCACGCGATCGTCGGCGACATCAGGTACAAGGGCCTGATGGCTGCGCTAGAGCTGGTCTCCGATCGCACGACGAAAAAGCCGGTGGACAAGAAGACCATGGCCGTGGTTTCGGAAGCCACTTATGACGCCGGCGTCATGCTGCGCGTGTCCGGCAACAACATCATCCTGTCGCCGCCGCTGATCATCGGCGCCGCCGACGTGGCAAAGATCGGCGAGGCCATCGATGCAGGTCTGTCGAGGGCCTGGTAGACCCGCTGACGCAATGGAGTTTGGTACGCAATGACCCAATCTGAGAAGAACCCGAGCGAGGAAGCGCTCGTCAAGCGGCGTGCCCGCCTGCTCGGCGCGAAATCGCAATTGTTCTACGACGAGCCCGTGCACCTGGTGCGCGGCGAAGGCGTCTGGCTCTACGATGCCGACGGCCGCAAGTATCTCGATGCCTACAACAACGTCGCCCATGTCGGCCATTGCCACCCGCATGTGGTCGAGGCCTTGTGCCGTCAGGCAAGCCTGCTCAATACCCACACACGCTATCTGCACACCGCAATTCTCGACTATGTCGAGCGGCTGACGGCGACCTTCGATGCAAGCCTCGCCACCGCAATCCTGACCTGTACCGGCAGCGAGGCCAACGACATAGCGCTGCGCATGGCGCAGGCCGCCTCCGGCAATATGGGCATCATCGCCACCGACGCCACCTATCATGGCAACACGGCGGCGGTTTCGCAGCTCAGCACGCGCATGCCTCCGATCCGCGGCCGCGCCCCCCATGTCAGGCTGGTGCCGGCCCCCGACAGCTATCGCCATCCCGATGCGATGGCCAATGGCAAGGCCTTTGGCGACGCCGTGCGTCAAGCGATCGCTTCGCTGGCACAGGACGGCATTGGCCTGTCTGGCATCATCTTGTGTCCGCTGCTCGCCAATGAAGGTTTCTCGGCTCTGCCCACCGGATTTTTCGACGACGCCTTGGGGGCCGTGCGCGAAGCCGGTGGTCTGGTCATCGCCGACGAAGTGCAGCCCGGCTTCGGCCGCACCGGCAGCCATTTCTGGGGCCATCAGCGCGCCGGCTTCGTCCCCGACATCGTCACCATGGGCAAGCCGATGGGCAATGGCCATCCGATCGCGGCCGTGGTCACCACCAAGGAGTTACTTGCGGCCTTCCGCGACGCGTTCCGCTACTTCAACACCTTTGGCGGCAACCCGGTCTCCTGCGCGGTCGCCAATGCCGTCCTCGACGTCATCGAACAGGAAAACCTTGTCGCCAACGCGCAAGACGTCGGCGCCTATGCGCTTGGCCTGCTGCGCCCGCTGGCCGATCGGCATGAGTGCATCGGCGAGGTCAGGGGGGCCGGACTGTTCTTCGGCGCCGAGCTGGTCCACGACCGCGACACGCGCGAACCGGCGCCCGACATTGCCGAGCAGGTCGCCAACCGCATGCGCCATCGCGGCGTGCTGATGGGCAAGACCGGCATCCACGGCAATGTGCTCAAGATCCGCCCGCCCATGCCGTTCTCGCGCGACAATGCCGACTTCCTGATCGGCCTGCTGGACGAGGTGCTGGGCGAAGTCGGCGGAGTGCCGGCGTGAATTCTGTTTCCACCCAATGCGAGCCCGAAACGGCAGCCGATGTCACGGAGCTTGCCAGGCGTGCGCTCGAACATTGGGGCGTCCGCAACTCTGAGCCGGAACTTCTGAAGCACCGCGAGAACGCCGTCTTCCGCGTGCGGCTGCCGGATGGCCAGCCGGCAGCCATGCGCATCCACCGGCTCGGCTACCACACGGACGCCGCGCTGCGTTCGGAACTGCAATGGATGGGCTTCCTGCAATCCGCCGGCGTCGCCACGCCGTCTTGCGTCGCAACACAGGCCGGCGATCCGTTCGTGCTTGTCAGCACGGCCACCTCGGCGCAGCCCCGGCAGGCCGATTGCCTGAGCTGGCTGGAGGGCCGCGCCGTGGGCGCACGCGGCGTGCCACTGGTCTACACGGCCGACCAGTCGATCCAGATCTTCACGGCGATCGGGCGGACCATCGCCCATATGCACAATGTCACTGCCTCGTGGACGCCGCCCGCGGGCTTCGCCCGCCATGCCTGGAACTTCGACGGCTTCTTCGGTGCGAACCCGGTCTGGGGCCGGTTCGAGACCTCGCCCTTTCTCGATGGTCCTCGCCGCGCGCTGGTCTTGCAGGCGCGCGACAAGGCAGTGAAGGCGCTGTCGCAACATGAGCGCAGCGCGCGCAATTTCGGCATCATCCACGCCGATCTGGTGCGCGAAAACGTGCTCATCCATGACAGCGCGGTGCGCATCATCGATTTCGACGATTGCGGCCATGGCTGGCACATGTACGACCTTGCCGTCGCCCTCTACCAGAACCGCGAGGAGGCGATCTACCCGCTGATCGAGACCGCTTTGCTTGACGGCTACCAGCAAGAGCGTGCGCTGACCCCGCAGGACATCGCCGCATTGCCTCTATTCGCCGCCTTGCGTGCCTTCGCGTTTCTTGGCTGGGTGCAAAGCCGCGTCGAAGGCGACATCACCAGGGATGTCGGCTTGCGCATGTCGACCATCGCGGCCGATGTGGTGATTGACTACTTGCGCGGCGAACAGCCCAACTGACGAGCCGATGAGAGCCATCAGCTCTTGGCGAAATGGATGCTGACCGTTCCCGAGCTGCCGAAGTCGGCGACGATCGTATCGCCGGGCCGCGCCTCGACCGGGCGCACGAACGATCCGGACAGCACCACCTCGCCGGCCGCGATGGACATGCCGTAGCGGGCGAGCCTGTCCGCCAGCCAGGCAATGCCCATCGCGGGATGGTTGAGCACGCCGGCGCCAAGCCCGGTCTCCTCGACCTCCGCATTGCGCGAGACGATGGCGCCGATCCAGCGCATATCGGCTTCATCGGGTCGTTGCGGCCGGCCGCCGATGACAATGCCGGCATTGGCGGCGTTGTCGGAAATCGTATCGAAGAAAGTGCGCGCCTTCTTTGTCTCGGCATTGACGCGTTCGATGCGCGTGTCGAGGATTTCGAGCGCCGGCGTGATATAATCGGTGGCGTTGAGCACGTCGAAGATGGTCACGCCTGGGCCCCTCAGCGGGGCCTTCATGACGAAGGCTATCTCGGCCTCGACGCGCGGCTGGATGAAGCGGCCGACGGGTATCGTCGCGCCGTCGTTGAAGAACATGTCGTCGAACAGCACGCCCGAATCCGGCGTGTCGATTGCGAGCGCATATTGCATCGCCTTCGATGTCAGGCCGATCTTCCAGCCCTTCGGGGTCAGCCCGGCATCGGTCTTGCGTTTCACCAGCGCTGCCTGGACGCGATAGGCGTCCTCCATCGTTGCCTCGGGAAAGTCGAGGCTGAGCAGACGGATCTGGCGGCGCGAACGCTCGGCTTCGAACAGCCTTGCCGCGGCATCTTCAACTTGCTCGGGGGTCACGATGCTGCCTCGTCGACGACGCCGTTGCGGAGCACGCCGATGCCGTCGGCTTCGACTTCGATCACGTCGCCCGGCTTCAGCCAGATCGGCGGGTCGAAGCGGGCGCCGGCGCCGGTCGGCGTACCGGTGACGATGATATCGCCTGGCACCAGCGTGGTGAAGGTGGAGACATAGGCGATGATCTTGCGGAACGAGAAGATCATCCGGCTGGTGCGGTCCTGCTGGCGCAATTCGCCATTGACGCGGGTGGTCAGCGCGATGTCGGCAATCTGCGCCTCGTCGGTGAACGGCACCAGCCACGGACCGAGCGAGCCGGTGCGGTCGAAATTCTTGCCCTGCGTGACGTTGAACTTGGCGTGCCGTACCCAATCGCGAATGGTGCCTTCGTTGCACAGGGATAGTGCCGCGATATGGTCAAGCGCATCCCTCTCGGCGATGCGTCGTCCACCCTTGCCGATGACGATGACGATCTCGCCCTCATAGTCCAGCTGGGGCGATTCCGGCGGCCGCACCAGCGGCGCGTCGTGGCCGACGAAGGAGCGGGGGAAGCGGATGAACAGCGACGGGTTGGAAGGCGCGGCCTGGCCGTCCTTGTACTCTTCGTTGCGGTCCGGGTAGTTGACGCCGACGCAGATGATCTTTTCCGGCGACGGCACAGGGATTTCATAAGCGATGGCGCCGACTGGAAAATCGACGGCGTAGGCTTCGGCCTCTTCCGCCAGCCGCCGTAGCACGCCGGCCTCGATCACTTCGCGCAGCGTCGGCCACTGGCTGTGCCGCGCCGACAGGTCGACGACGCCCTTATCTGTGACCACGCCATAGCGCGTCTTGCCGCCGACGGTGAAGGTGGCGAGCCGCCCATGTGCAGTCATCCCGGTCTCCGTCAGGTTCGCGTCTGTGGTCACGGTGCGATGATCGGCGACGCCGTCAAATCCGGTTGGCGCGCGGCCGCGCCGGCAAAGATGCTACCCTCCTCGAACCAGCTTTTCGGCGCGGGCGCGCCCCACAGCGTCTGGCGCTGCGGGTCCTTGAGGTCCCACTTGATCGGCTCAAGATCCGGATCCACCGTCTGATAGTCCGAGCAGTAGATCTCGATGCGGTGATTGTCGGGATCGCGAACATAGAGGAAGAAGGCGTTGGAAATGCCGTGCCGGCCTGGGCCGCGCTCGATGTTTGCGAGGTAACCGGTCGTCGCCATCAGGTCGAGCAGGTCGATGATGTTGAGCGGTGTCGGCACCCAAAAGGCGACGTGATGCAGGCGCGGACCCACACCGTTGGTGAAGGCGATGTCGTGGACGCCGCCCTTGCGGTGCGTCCAGGCCGCCCACAGCTTTCCGCTACTGGCATCCTCGGTGTATTCGGTGACGCGGAAGCCAAGCTCGTTGTAGAAGGCGACGGACTCGTCGACATTGGGCGAGAAGCAGTTGAAGTGGTCGATGCGCAGCGGCTTCACGCCCTTGTAGAGCGCATATTTCTGATGAATCGGCGGCAGCCTTTCCATTTGGGCAAAGAACTCGAGCGGAATGCCGTGCGGGTCGCGGGTGCGGAAGGTGCGCGACTGGTACGGTCGCTCGACCCACTCGACCGGCAGGCCTTTTGCCTTGAAGAAATGCTCGGCCTTGTCGAGATCCTCATCCGAAAAAACCTTGAAGCCGAGATCGCGGACTTCGGCGCTGCCGGCCTTCTTCAGCACGATGCAGTGGTGTCCGCGCTCTTCCAGGGCCCTTAGATAGATGGCGTCCGATGTCTCGTCGGTAACCTGCAGGCCGAGCGTGTCGACATAGAAGGCGCGGGATTTCGCAAGGTCGGTGACCGCCAGTTCGACATGGCTGAGGCGCACGATGTTGAAGGCGGGATAGAGGTTTGGTTTGGGCAGTGGCATCCGATGTCCTCCGGTCAGCCGCCGAGTTTCTGGATCGCGTGCGCTGAAGTGGCGAAGGCGATGTTCTTCGTCTCCATGTAGAAATCGAAGGAATGGTCGCCGCCGTCGCGGCCGATGCCGGAATTCTTGACGCCGCCAAACGGCGTCGGCAAATGCCGCACATTCTCCGAATTGACCCAGATCATGCCGGCGTCCAGCGCATCGGTGAAGCGGAAGGCGCGGGTAACATCCGACGTCCAGAGATAGCCGGTCAGGCCGTATTGGGTGTCGTTGGCCAGCGCCAGCGCTTCGGCCTCGTCCTTGAAGGAAATGGCAGTCAGCACCGGCCCGAAAATCTCTTCCTGGGCAATGCGCATCCTGTTGGTGGCGCCGGTAAACAGCGTCGGGCTGACATAGCAGCCACCGCCCGGACCGGCGAACTTGCCGCCGCCGGCGGCTACCACCGCGCCTTCCGATTTGCCGATCTCGATATAGGAAAGCACCTTTTCCTCGTGCACCGGATGGATCAGCGGACCAACCACCGTTTTGGGATCGAGCGGATGGCCAACCTTGATGCGCTTTGCCTTCTCCGCAACCAGATCCGTGAATGTGTCGTAGACCGAGGCTTCGACCAGAAGCCGCGACGATGAGGTGCAGCGCTCGCCGTTGAGCGAGTAGATCATGAACACGGCCGCATCCGCCGCACGTTCGAGATCGGCGTCGGCGAAGACGATCACCGGGTTCTTCCCGCCCAGTTCGAAATGCACGCGCTTCAGCGTATCGGCGCCCTGTCTCATGATCATCGAGCCGGTGCGGCTCTCACCGACAAAACCGATCGCCTTGATGTCAGGGTGCTCGGTCAGCGCCTTGCCGGCGTGCTCGCCGAGGCCGTTGACCAGGTTCCACACGCCTTTCGGCAGGCCGGCCTCCTCGGCGATCTCGACCAGCAGGCGAGCGGTCAGCGGCGAAAATTCGGCCGGCTTGTGGACGACGGTGCAGCCTGCCGCCAGCGCCGGCGCGATCTTCCATGTCGACAGCATGAACGGCGTGTTCCACGGCGTGATGATGCCGACCGGGCCGATCGGCACGCGCGTGGTGATGTTGACCTGGCCTGTCGTGCGCAGCGTCTCGCCGTCGCGCGCTTCCGGCGCGCGGTCGGCGAAGAAGCGGAAATTCTCGGCGCCGCGCAGCGCGGCCTTGGCCATGAATTTCAGCGCCTGGCCGGTGTCCATGCACTCGACGAAGGCGATCTCCTCGGCGCGCGCTTCGATCGCATCGGCTATCTTGTGCAGCAGCTTCTTGCGCCCGTCGCCCGGCATGGCGGCCCAGGCCGGGAACGCCGCCTTTGCCGCCTTGGCGGCGCGGTCGATATCGGCGGCACTGCCACGCGCGACCTTGGCCAGCGGCTTGAGATCGACCGGCGACATGCTCTCGAAGGTCGAGCCATCCACCGCCGGCACCGCTTCGCCGCCGATCTGGTTCAGCACGCCGTCGCGCTTGAAACGGGCCAGATAGGCCTCGGCCTTTTTCAGATTGCCTTCGAGGTCGGACATATCAGCTTCCGTCACTTGCCGCGCAGTCGCGGGTGGATTGCATTTTTCTTCCAGCTCAGGACCGGATCGATTTCCCTGATCTCCAGGGAAAGAGCGAAATGCGGGGTCTCGAACAGGGGGGCGAGGTATTCGCTCACGGCGGAGAAGACCGCCTCCCCGGTTCGTCTCTTGTCCTCGGCACTGCGGCCGGTTCCAATGCGAAACGACATGTCGAGAAAGGCGTTTTCCGGCAGGCTGTCGGCGATGGCATAGGCTTCCGCACGGAAGGCCCGCACCCGCACCGCGCCGGTTTCAAACAGCCCGGTGCCGAGCACGGTGCGCAACACCAGCGCGCACAATTCGCTCATGTCGACCTTGGCATCGAGGTTGGCCGAATACTCGATGGAAAAGTGAGGCACCGCGTCTCGTTCCCCGGATTGTTCCACTGTTGTAGTTAACGCGTTAATTACATGCAGCATCACTGAAGTCAAGCCTTGCATCCAAGTTGAGGCGACGATACGGGATGGAAAGGTCAGGTTTTGGCGTGCGGTCCCGCCGACCGCCCGCATCATTGGGGACGCTGCTTCTTGCTGCCTGAAAACACCCGTCGTTCTCTGCCGATGGCGCTGCTCCATGCCCGCGAAGTGGTGATGGCGCGGTTTCGCCCTATGCTGGCGGCGCATGACGTGACCGAACAGCAATGGCGTGTGCTGCGCGTTCTGAGCGAGGCCGGCCCTGTCGAGGCGACGGAACTTGCCGATCGCGCTTCGGTGCTGCCGCCCAGCCTGACACGCATCATCAAGACGCTCGAGGGCCGAAAATTCATCACCCGCAACAAGGCGGAAGGCGATGGCCGCCGTGTCGTGCTGACGATCGCCCCGGCGGGTTCCGCCCTGATCGATGCCTTGTCGCCGGAACGCCTCGTCATCTACCGCGACATCGAACAGCGCTTCGGACATGAGAGGCTCGAGCAATTGCTCGATCTGCTGGAGAGCCTGATCGCCGGCGAGAACTGACTGCTCCCGCTCAGCCGCCAAAACTGCCAAGCCGCGTCGGCTGCGTGTAATTGCGGTCGACATAAAGCAGCGCCGAGCCGCCGCTGCCGTGCCTGACATCGATGACGCGGCCGATCATGACATTGTGCGTGCCGACGATGTGCACATCCTCGATCTGGCAATCGAAATTGACGATCGCGTCCGACAGCGCCGGCGTCCCCGAGGTCAGCGTTTGCCAGCGCGCCGCCGAATAGCGCGCCTCCATGTCCCTGGTCGCCCCGGCGAACTTGCCGGCCAGGTGCATATGGTCATGCGTCAGCACGTTGACGCAGAAGCGCCGGTTGGCGAGAAACATGGCCGCCTGCGTCGAGCGGCCGTTCATGCACACCAGCAGTGTCGGAGGTTCGTCCGACACACTGCACATGGCGGTGGCGGTGAAGCCGCCGCGCCCGGCCGGGCCATCTGTCGTGACGATGTTGACCGGCGCGCAGACCCTTGCCATGGCGTCGCGGAAATCGGCCTTCGAAATCTGCGTGGCCATCTGACATCACCCCGCCGATGAAGCGAGCGGATTGAGCCAGGTATCTCCCGTCCAGCCATTCTCGTCATAGTCGGCCATGCAGGTATCGACCAGTTCTTCCATGGCCTTCAGCCGGCCGCCGCGTTCGGCGCCCTTCAGCACCTGCAGCCGCACCTCTTCCGGCGCACCGGCATAGTTGAGTTCGTAGAGCGCGTGGCGGCCGCCGAACTCGGTGCCGGTCGCGTCCCACAACAGTTTCATGATCTTGATGCGCTCGACATGGCCCATGTCGTTGGAACCGCGCACATACTGCGCGAGGTATTTGTCGATCTCGGGATTGTTGAAGTCGCGCACCGATGACGGCAGGTAGATCAAGCCGGAGGCGATCACCCGGCGCACCGTGTCGATGACGCGCGGATAGGCTTCCGACATGAAAGTCCGGTAGGCAAGGGCTGCTTCCAGGTTGGGCAGGACAGCGCCATTCGCCCAGGGGATCGGATTGTAGGCCATGGCGTTGGAAAAGCTCCAGAACATGTGCCTGAGCGCGATTACCTCGCCCAGCGCCGCCTGGTTGCCGCGGAAGGCATCGCCGCCGGTGGCGCGCAGCGCCTTTGCCAGCAGGCCGGCGAGGAAGTCGAGCTTGACGGCAAAGCGTGTGCAGCCCTGGAAGCAATAGCCATGCATGAAGCCCGAAGCCGGATGGAAGGACAGGATTTTCTGCGCCTCGCGCAGCACCAGCACGTCCTCCCAGGGGATGAAGACATTGTCGAGCACCAGGATGGCATCGTTCTCGTCGAAGCGCGACGACAACGGATAGTCGAACGGAGCCGCCGCCGTGTTGGCCGTCTGCTCATAGGAGGCGCGGCAGAACATCTTTACCCCCGGCGCATTCATCGGCACGATGAACATGACCGACAGCAACGGATCTTCGGTGACCGTCGCCGAACTCTGCGCCAGGAAATTGTAGTGGGTCAGCGCCGAGGACGTCGCCACCACCTTGGCGCCGGAGACATAGATGCCGGCGTCGGTCTCCTTGGTGATGTGGACGAAGACATCCTTCACCTGTTCGGCCGGCTTGTGGCGGTCGATCGGCGGGTTGACGATGGCGTGGTTCATGAACAGCACGGCTTCCTGCGCACGCTTGTGCCAGGCGAGCGCATTGTCCTTGAACGGGCCGTACCAGTCGGCATTGGCGCCGAGCGTGTTCATCAGTGCCGCCTTGTAATCGGGCGTGCGGCCCATCCAGCCATAGGACATGCGTGACCACTCGGCGATCGCGGTCTGCTGGGCCGCGAGTTCGCCGGAGGATTTGGCGACGCGGAAATATTTGTGGGTGTAGCCGCCCGAACCGGTATCGGTAGGCGAGGTCAGCGTGCCCTGCCGCTTGGGATCGTGCAGCGCATCATAGAGGCGCGCCAGCGACCGCGCCGAATTGCGCATCGCCGGATGGGTGGTGACATCGGCGATGCGCTCGCCGTTGATGTAGACCTCGCGGCCGTCGCGCAAGCTCTCCAGATACTCGGCCCCGGTGAACGGGCGCCCATTGTCGGCACGAAAGTCTTCCGATCGCATGATGTTCCTCCACTTATGGCATCAACTCTAGCGCTCCTGGCAAGGATCGGTTAGGACGTAACGGCAAAACCGATTGGACTTTTTCCGGCGCCATGAGCCTCAATTCCATTCCTGATTTCTTTGTCTATGGCGAGCCGGTGCGGCCGCTTGATGTCGGCTTCCTGCATGTCGAGACGGTGCTTGCGCGCAGCAACATTCATCTCGGCCAGGTTGCCGCGCACAAGCATCCGCAAATGGGCCAGATCACCTACTGGACCAGCGGCTCCGGCACCTACCGCATCGAAGACCAATCCTGGGACTTTTCGGCACCGGCCGTCAGCTTCGTGCCGAGCACCATCGTGCATGGCTTCTCGATCGGGCCCGGCACCGACGCCATCGTCGTTTCGGTCGCCGATGATGCGCTTGCGGCAATAGCCGCTCACAGCCTGCTGCCATTGGACCGGCCGGTCTTTGCCGATAGCCTTCCTCAGCACGTCGCGTGGAAAAGGCTGGCGGCGGTGCTGGAGATGATCGCCGCCGAATATGCCGAGGCGCAGGCCGGCAGTGACAAGACCCTGCCGGCGCTGATCGCCGTCGCGCTCTCGCACATCGCGCGCCTTGGTCCCGAGGTGAAGGATGCCACCGGTTCTTCCGATGCTGCATTGGCGCGCGGCTTGCGCCGTCTGGTCGATGCGCATTTCCGCGACAACTGGCCCGTCGACCGCTACGTCGGGGCGCTGGCCACGACACCGCATCTTCTCGACAAGGCCGCCCATACGGTGCTTGGCAGCGGCGTCAAGCGGCTCATGGGCGAGCGACGGTTGCTGGAGGCCAAGCGGTTGCTGCTGTTCACCGTGCGCACCGTCGAGGACATCGCCTACGAAATCGGCTTCGAAGATCCGGCCTATTTCTCACGCTTCTTTCGGGAGCGGGTTGGCCAGGCGCCCGCCGCCTGGCGCCGCGCGCAGCTGGGGCAGAGTTGAAGCTTCCGCGCCGGCCAGGATCAGGCGTTTGGGCCGACACGCCGGCCAGGCACGGCGCCGCCGAGTTGATCCACCTGTTGATAGGTGTTGCCGCGCAGCATCACCCCGCACGGCGCGGCGCATCGAGATTGATGTCGCCGCGAAACTTGCTGGTGTTTTTTGTCGCTTCCAAACGGTTCGTTATTTGAACCACCAATTTACGTGCTATGAGCGGACTGCAAGGTGGATTGGCTTCCGTCCCATGCGAAGTATCTTGAGGATGCACGATGAGCACAGTCGGCAAAGCGATATCGCTGTTGGAGCAGTTCACGCTCGGCGAACCGGAGATCGGCCTGTCCGAGCTCGCCCGCAAAACCGGCCTCGACAAGGCAACGGCGCGGCGCCTGCTGATGGCGCTGGCCGACCACCGCCTGATCGAACAAGAGCCGGCAAGCCGCCGCTACCGGCTCGGCGCCGGCCTGTCGCGGCTGGCCCGCTTTCGCGACGCGCATTTTCCCTTCGTGCGCGTGGCAGCACCTGTGGTTCGCGAGCTGGCGCTGGAAACCGGCGAGACGGTGCATCTGTCGGAATTCAGCGCCGGCGCACTGCTGACGGTCCATGTCGAGCTCTCGGCAAAGGCCAACCGGGTCAATGTCGATGTCGGCCAGGTGCTGCCCTTGCACGGCACCGCCTCCGGCATCGCCTTTCTCGCCGCTTCGCCTCGGGAAGCGGCCGAGGCCTATGTCGACAAGCCGTTGCCGACCTTCACGCCACACACGGTGACGCAGCCCGAAAGGCTGATGAAGGCGATCCGGCTTGCCGCCAAGCGCGGCTATTCCTCGAGCTCCCAAGGCTATGAAGAAGGCGTGCACAGCATAGCCGCGGCAATCCTCGGCTCCGATGGGCGTCCTCTCGGTGCGCTCGCGGTGGCCTCGCCTGTGTCACGCGCCGATGACAGCATGGCAGCCAGCCAGGGCGAAGCGGTGATCCAGGCGGCGCGGCTGATTTCAGCGCGCCTGGCCGGCGAAGCCTGACATCTCTACCGTCGCAGGGGAGATGATTAGCGGGTTAAGTTCCCAGCGGCGCACCGGCCTTGCCGCGAGACCGGAACGCTTCGTCTGGGACAGGCGGCTGGAGCGCAGCAAGGAAGAATTGTTGTCGCCCGCCCGCGCGTCGCCCACGATCTCGGAAATCGCCTTTGCCTGCGGGTTCAATTCGAGTGCGCATTTTTCGCGCGCGTTCGAGAGCCGGTACGATGTGGCCCGCGGGAGTTGCGCCAGAGGCTGAGGGCGGTGGTGCATTAAGGGGTGGGCCGTTTGCCGGATCTTGGAGAGCGCCGTAGCTCGCCGAAAGCCGGCATCCGGCAGCAAGTTCTACATATTGGCAGCGGTTGGCCGCACGATCACTTCGTTGACGTCGACGCCATCGGGTTGATCAAGCGCAAAACGGATCGCCCGTGCAATGGCGTCCGGTGTGAGCGACTTCTGCCGCCATTCTTTCAGAGCCGTGGCGACCTGAGGATCGCTGATATCGTCGCCCAGTTCGGTTGCGGTCACTCCGGGGGAGATGATCGTGGCGCGGATGTCGTCATGCTCCTGCCGCAGCCCCTCCGTGATTGCCCAGACGGCATATTTCGTGCCGCAATAGACCGCCGCGGTGGGCAGCACGATATGCGCGCCGACCGAGGCGACATTGACTATATGCCCATTCTTCTGGGCGACGAAGCGCGGCAGCACCGCGGCGATCCCGTTCAGCACGCCGCCGATGTTGACATTGATCATGCGAGACCACTCATCGCGCTTCAGCGCGGCAAGCGGCGACAGCGGCATGACGCCGGCATTGTTGACCAGCACATCGATCTGCCCGAATTCGGCATGAGCGGCATCGGCAAAGGCGTCGAAATTCGCCGCGTCAGTCACGTCGAGTTCGCGCCACGCGACGCCTTTGCCTATTTCTGCGGCCAGCGCCTTGAGCCGCTCGGTGCGGCGGGCCCCGATGAACAGTCTGGCGCCGGCACCGGCAAGTTCCCGAACCGTCGCTTCGCCGATGCCGCTGGAGGCGCCGGTGATGAGTACAACCTTGTCTTTAAGTCCCGTCATGATCGTTCCTTTTTCGCTGCGGTGACGGGGAGATAGATGGCGCGAACCGGCAAAGGCCGGTAGCGTGATCGTCCAAAGAGTTTGCACGATCCTCCAAATGAACTCGAAATGCCTTGCAACATTTCGCGCCATGAAGATTTATGCGGCATGGAGAAAATCAATGAACTCGCCGAGCTGATCACCCGCTTTGCGCCGAAATCTGGCATGGCCGGCACTGCGGTGCCGCGGCTGTCGCTCATTCGCGCCAACCAGCCCAGTGCACCCGTGCCTGCGGTCTACGAGGCGTCGCTTTGCATAATCGCCCAAGGATCGAAGCGCGTCTCGCTGGCCGACCAGAGCGTGGTCTATGACGCATCGAGCTACCTGCTCGTCTCGGTCGACCTGCCGCTGGTCGGGCATGTGTTGGAGGCGAGCCCGGCGGCGCCCTACCTCTGTTGCAAGATAGATTTTGATTCCACCGCGCTGGCCGAACTGCTTGTGAAAGAAGGACGTGCATCCCCCAGCAGGGATCTGCCGGTGTTAGCTGCCTATCCAAGTGACCCCGACCTGATTGATGCCGCCTGTCGGCTTGTCAGGCTGCTCGATCGCCCCGAGAGCGTCACCGTGCTGGCGCCGCTGATCGAACGCGAAATCCTTTACCGGCTCCTCACCGGACCGCACGGTGACACGCTTCGCCAGATGGCGTCGGTGGACAGCCACCTGAACCAGGTCAGCCGCGCCATCGCCACGATCCGCAATCATTTCCAGGCACAACTGCGCATCGAAGAGATTGCGGCGGCATCAGGCATGAGCGCGTCGTCCCTTCATGCCCATTTCAAGGCGATTACGCGCATGACCCCGCTCGAATACCAGAAGCAGCTGCGCCTGCAGGAGGCGCGAAGGATTATGCTTGCCGGCGGCGCAAACGCAGGCACGGCCGGGTTCGCGGTGGGCTATGACAGCCCTTCGCAGTTCAGCCGAGAATATCGTCGCCTGTTCGGTGCGCCGCCCCGGAAAGATATTGACCGCCTTCAGGCAACACCCAGTTCGGCTGCGGCTTATTGAGTTTTCCGAGCGGCATGCGCCAGCCATGGCTGGTCAGGAGCCAGCCGCCTCCAGGTGGCGAAGCGTCCGATCATGCTCGGTAGAACTCCCGGTACCATTCGACAAAGCGCGGAACCCCTATTTCGATCGGGATTTTGGGCTTGAAGCCGGTCGCCTCCTCGAGCGAGCTGACATTGGCGAAAGTTGCCGGAACGTCGCCTGGCTGAAGTGGCCTGAGGTTGCGGTTTGCCTTGCGTCCCAGCGCGTCTTCGAGCACCTCGATCAATCGGTTCAGTTGAACGGGCGAATTGCCGCCGATGTTGTGAATCCTGAACGGGGCGTTGCTGGTCGCTGGGTCTGGCGCGACACTTTTCCACTCAGGATTGGGTGTCGCGGGTTGCTGCATGACGCGGATAATACCTTCGACAATGTCGTCGATATAGGTGAAATCCCGCTGCATGTTGCCATAGTTGAAGACCTCGATCGGCTCGCCGGCGAGGATAGCCTTGGCGAAGATGAACAGCGCCATGTCCGGCCGCCCCCACGGACCATAGACGGTGAAAAAACGCAGCCCGGTGGTCGGCAGTCCAAACAGATGGCTGTATGTGTGCGCCATCAGCTCGTTCGCCTTCTTGCTTGCGGCGTAAAGGCTGAGCGGATGGTCCGCCGGATCGTGCACGGAAAACGGCATGCGGGTGCTGCCGCCATAAATCGAACTCGACGATGCATAGACCAGATGGCCGACGGACGCCTGCCGGCATCCTTCCAGGATGTTGACAAAGCCGCTGAGGTTGCTTTCCACATAGGCGTGCGGATTGCTGATCGAATAGCGTACGCCGGCTTGCGCCGCGAGATTGACGACAACCTCCGGCGCGGCCGAAAGGAAGAGCTCCGAAATACGGTCCCGCTCCGTGAGATCGGCATGCTCGAAACAAAAATTCGAAAACGCTTTCAGCCGCTCGAGACGAGCCTGCTTCAGGCTGACGTCATAATACTCGTTCATGGAGTCGAGGCCGATAACCTGGCCTCCTTCGGCAAGCAGCCTCAGGCAAAGATGAAACCCTATGAACCCGGCTGCGCCGGTGATCAGTATCGGCCTGCTTGATGTCACTGCATATCCTAGCGTTAATTTCAGGCGAGCTTTACAAGCTCCAGTATTTTATGTTGTCGGGAACTTCATTGGGCTTGATGGCCGACTTGACATCGAACAGTGTCCCCCCCGGCCTGATCATTTGAAAAAGACGCGCTCTTTCGTTGGTGAGATATTGCCTGTGAGGCACCGCCAGAACAAGCGCCTGCAAATCGTTTATCTCATCGAGCGGCAGGATTGTTTCGCCGTGATCACGCCGAGCGGTTTCGACATCGGCAAGGGGATCATGGACTTTGGGGACAATTCCGAACTGCCTTAGTTCCTTGACCATGTCGAAAACGCGGCTGTTGCGCAAATCCGGCACGTCCTCCTTGAATGTCAGCCCGAGAATGCCGACAGAAGCCCCTTTGACGGGCGTGTCAGAACCAATCAGCCGTTTGACAACCTGCTGGGCGACGAAGGCCCCCATGCCGTCATTGATGCGACGTCCGGCGAGGATGATCTGCGGATGGTAACCTTCGGCCTCGGCTTTGGCGGTCAAATAATATGGATCGACGCTGATGCAGTGGCCGCCGACGAACCCCGGTTTGAAGGGAAGGAAGTTCCATTTCGTCGACGCAGCATCAAGAACATCCTGCGTCCGGATATCGAGCCGCTCGAAGATCATTGCCAGTTCGTTCATCAGCGCGATGTTCAGATCGCGCTGGGTGTTCTCGATAACCTTCGCTGCCTCGGCCACCTTGATCGACGGGGCGCGGTAGACGCCGGCATCGATGATACGGCCATAAACGTTCGCGACGCGCTCCAGCGTCTCGTTATTCTCGCCGGAGACGACTTTGACGATCTTTTGCAGCGAGTGTTCCCGATCGCCGGGGTTGGCGCGTTCGGGCGAATAGCCGAGGGCAAAGTCGCGGGGATGTCGCAGGCCGGAAACCTGCTCGATGATCGGCCCACAGAAATCTTCGGTCACACCTGGATAGACTGTCGACTCAAAAACGACGACGGCGCCTTTGCTCACCGCCTCGCCGACGAGTTCGGACGCCAGTTTCAAAGAAGCTAGATCGGGAGCGCGATTTGCGTCGATAGGGGTTGGCACGGCGACGATGAAGAAAGTAGCGCCTTTCAACATCTCCCGGTCGGTGGTCAGCCCTATCGAGGTCTCCTTGAGCGCCGTTGCGTCAACTTCCCCCGTACGATCGACGCCGCCACGCAATTCCCCGATCCGACGCTCGCTGATGTCAAAAGCTATGGTGCCGGGGAAAACCTTCCCAAAGGCAATGGCTACCGGCAGGCCGACATAACCCAGGCCGATAACTGCAATGCGTTCGGACATCCGTGGGGTTCCTCGAGCCACCTGTTGAGCCGACGTGCTTGTATGGCAGGCTGTTGGCCAATTCAACGATGCTCTATCGCGAAGAGGAATGTCTCACGAAAAATGGTCGTTGCCATTTTCATGTTGCCATCCGCCGATGCCATCGATGTTGTGGATAAAATCCAGCAGGACCGGGTTTCGAGCCACTCTCTGCTGCGGATTGGGGTGAACCGTCAGGTTCTGCCGGCCATCTACGCAGCGGCGGCCCTGACGACAGGGCTGATATTCTCTGCTGCCAATCCATAGGCCACTATCGGCCTCAATCGTGCCTTCTGATCAAACCAAATGCCGGGATCGGAATTCGCATCGGCACCGAGCGGATCTGCGAAATTTCAGTTTGGTCCTTGTGCATTGGCTGCGGACACGTCGTATCCTGCGTGTGGCGACCGATATCTGGTCGATCAGCATTTGCCTGGGAGCAGAAATTGGCCAGACTCTATGACAGCCGCAGACGCATTCTCGTTACCGGGGGCGCAGGGTTTATCGGCTCGCATCTTATTGACCGCCTGTTGGAACGAGGCGACGAAATCTTGTGTGTCGACAACCTTTTCACCGGATCAAAGCGCAATATCGACCATTTGGCCAAGCATCCCCGCTTCGAATTCATGCGCCATGACGTGACCTTTCCGCTCTACGTCGAAGTCGATGAGATTTACAACCTGGCGTGTCCGGCCTCGCCTGTTCACTACCAGTACGACCCGGTTCAGACGATCAAGACCGCCGTGCACGGCGCCATCAATGTTCTTGGATTGGCAAAGCGGCTGAAATGCAAAGTCTTTCAGGCCTCCACCAGTGAGGTCTATGGTGACGCGTCTGTGCATCCGCAGCCCGAGAGTTACTGGGGCAATGTAAACCCGATCGGGCCGCGCTCATGCTACGATGAAGGCAAACGCTGCGCCGAAACGCTGTTCTTCGACTATCACCGACAACATGGCTTGTGGGTCAAGGTCGCGCGGATTTTCAATACGTTCGGGCCGCGCATGCACCCGGCAGACGGCAGGGTTGTCTCAAATTTCATCGTGCAGGCGCTTCGTGGTGAACCGATAACCATTTTCGGCGACGGCTCACAGACAAGGTCGTTTTGCTACGTCGACGACCTGGTGAGCGGCATGCTGCGCCTCATGGATACGGGGCCGGAGGTGACCGGTCCAGTAAACATCGGCAATCCAAGGGAAGTAACGATCAGGCGCTTGGCCGAACTGACGACGCAGATGACCGGATCAGGTTCGGATATAATTTACCGCGATCTTCCGCAAGACGATCCGCGGCACCGCCAGCCCGATATCACCCTTGCCAAAAGGCTTGTCGGCTGGGAGCCGACGGTGACTTTAGAAGCCGGGCTGCAACAGACGATCGACTATTTCAAAGCCCTGCTGCCGAAGGTTTCCACAAACTCGCCTTGACCCGGCACCGCAGTGCAACCGTCAAGTCTGACCGATCACCGTCGTGGTAGCGACGCCTTTTGCAGTCGACTCCGGTAGGCTTGAAGTTTTTCGAATTCTAATTATTTTAAGCTTGAAATTATTTTGAAGATCCATGGCGCTTCATCCGTCCGAGCCGGGACACCGGCATTTGGCGGAGAGCAGAAGGAGGAGGAAGATTTGCCGTTGTTCCGGAATAAAACTCCATGAACACAGCACGATTTTCCGAGAGTGTCACAGGCAAGATCGTCGATGGCGTTCTCATCGTCACGATCGAAAATCCGCCGGTCAACGCGCTGTCCCTCCATGTCAGGGCCGGACTGATGGCTGCGCTTGGGCGTGCGGCGTCGGATGAAGTGTCTGCCGTGGTGCTGACCGCCATTGGGCGCACCTTCATCGGTGGCGCCGATATCAAGGAATTCGGCAAGCCCGCTATCGGGCCCACACTGCCTGACGTGATCGAAGCGATGGAGAGCTTCGCCAAACCGATCGTCGCGGCAGTAGGCGGCGCGGCGCTCGGCGGCGGCTGCGAGATTGCGCTGGCCTGCCACTACCGGGTGGCCAGCAAGGCGGCCAGCTTCGGCCTGCCCGAGGTCAAGCTCGGGTTAGTGCCCGGGGCCGGCGGAACCCAACGCCTGCCCCGCCTCATCGGCACGGTCGCCGCAATTGACCTGATCGGCACGGGTCGGCCCGCAAATGCCGACGAAGCTCTCGCTCTCGGTCTGATCGATACCATTGCGGACGATCTTCCCGAAGGCGCGCTCGATGTCGCCCGCCGTCTCGTTGGCCAACCGCTGCGGCGCACGGGTGCGCTTTCCGTCCCGCGCTCGCAACCTGAGGCCGACGCGGCAGCCGCAAGAAAGGTGCTTTCCCGCAGCCGTGGACAGATCGCGCCTGCAGAGGCCGTGAGACTGGTCCGGGCCGCGTCCACGGCCAGACTTGAGGACGGTCTTGTGCACGAACGCGCGACCTTCCTGCGCCTCCGGGATTCTCGCGAGGCGGCAGCGTTGCGCCACGTCTTCTTTGCCGAGAGGCAAGCCAGCAAAGTCGACAGGCTGGAGGGTATCACGCCTCGCAAGGTCGAGACCGTCGGTATCGTCGGAACCGGCCTGATGGGTGCAGGCATCGCGGTCTCGGCCTTGAATGCCGGCTATCGCGTAATCGGCATCGAGCAGAACGACGACGCCGCGGCAAAAGGATACGAGCGGATCGCCGGCCTTCTCGACAAGTCGGTCCAATCCGGCCGACTCACCGATCATGCCCGCAGGGAGGCGCTGAGCCGGTTTGAAGCGGCCAGTGACGCCGGCAGGCTGGTGCAGGCCGATCTGGTCATCGAGGCAGTGTTCGACGATCTCGCGGTAAAAACCGAACTCTTCCGGAAGCTTGATCGTATCGTCCGCCCCGACGCCATACTGGCGACCAACACCAGCTACCTCAACCCCGACGAGATCGCCTCGGCAACCGCCCGGCCCGAACGGATCGCCGGCCTGCATTTTTTCTCCCCGGCCAACGTCATGCGGCTCACCGAAGTGGTGGATTGCGCGGCGACGGCGCCCGATGTGCTCGCCTCGGCTATCGCGTTCGTCAGGAAGCTCGGCAAGCTGCCTGTCGTGTGCGGCGTTACCGAGGGTTTCATCGGCAACCGCCTCTATTCGGCCTACCGCCGCGAGGCGGAGTTCATGGTGGAGGATGGCGCAGCACCGGAAGAGGTGGATGCCGCGCTGGAGGCCTGGGGCTTCCCGATGGGGATCTTCGCGGTCAACGACATGGCTGGGCTGGAGATAGCCTGGGCGCGGCGCAAGCGACAGGCGGCGATGCGCGATCCGCAAGCACGTTATGTCGAGATCGCCGACCGGCTGTGCGAGGCCGGCCGCTTCGGCCGCAAGACCGGGCGCGGCTGGTACGATTATTCCGACGGCGAGCGCAGGAGCGACCCGCAAGTGGCCGCGCTGATCGAGGCCGTTCGGGCGGCCAAGGACATCGTGCCGCGCCGCTTTTCGCCCGATGAGATCGTCACGCGCTTGCTGGCGGCAATGGCCGACGAGGGCAAGGCATTACTCGCCGAAGGCATCGCGGCGCGTGCCTCCGACATCGATCTGGTGATGATCAACGGCTATGGCTTCCCGGCCCACAAGGGCGGGCCGATGTTCCGCGCCGGAGAGGTTTAAGGACCAGCTACGACAGCCTTGCGATGACGGCGCGCAGTGCCTCGCCGAAACGCCTGACCTCGTCGACCGTGTTGTAATGGACCAGCGAGGCGCGGATGGCGCCGCTGTCCATCGACAGGTTGAGACGCTTCATCAGCCGGGGCGCATACATATGGCCGTCGCGGATGCCGATCTGCATGTCAGCCATTTCCTCGACGATCCGCTGCGGCGACAGCTTGCCGATGTTGAAGCAGAATGTCGGCACGCGTTCGTTGATGCGGGCTTCCTCGGCGACGCCGTAGATCGTGGCATTGCATCCCTTGAGCACGGCGAGCATCTCACGCGCCAGGAGCACTTCGTAATCGCGGATGGCGCCCATGCCGGCAACGATGTTGTCGCGCCGCGAGCGGTTGTTGGAGGGCGCCAGATTGCGGCCGATCAGTTCCAGGTACTGCACTGCGGCATCCATGCCTGAGACGTTCTCGTAGATGAAGGTGCCTGCCTCGACCTTGTAAGGCGGCTCGTCGGGGATGAAATCCTCGCGGAAGGTCGGCAGCCGCTTCAGCGTTTCGAAGCGGCCCCACAGAAAGCCCATATGCGGCGAGAAATTCTTGTAGCCGGAGCAGACGAGATAATCACAGTCCCAGGCCCGCACGTCGATCAGCCCGTGCGGTCCGTAATGCACGCAGTCAAGGAACACTTCGGCGCCGGCCGCATGCGCGATCGCGGCCACCGAAGCGACGTCGACGATCGAGCCGATCGAATGCGCGGTCACCGTGCAGGCGACGAGACGGGTGCGATCGGAAACCAGCGGCTTGAGGTCGTCGACATGCAGGTTGCCGTCCTCGCGCATGCGCCACCATTTGAACTTGGCTCCGGCGGGCTCCAGCGCCAGCCACGTGGCGATGTTGGCGTCGTGGTCCATATCGGTGATGACGATCTCGTCGCGCTCTGTGTCCTTGGCCAGCATCTGGCCGATGCCGAGGCTGACCAGGCGAATGAACGAGGTGGCGTTCATGCCGAAGCAGATTTCCGACGGACTGTAGGCGTTGATCAGCAAGGCCACGCTCGTCCGAGCATCCGCAACCGATTGGTCGACCGTGACCGAGCGCCCATAGCGACCACCACGCTGCACATTGTGCGAGACCAGGTGATTGGTCACCGCGTCGAGCACGCTCTGCGGGATCTGCGCGCCGGCGGCGTTGTCCATGAAGATGAAATCACCGGCGCGCTGCAAGGCCGGAAACATGGCGCGGATGGTGTCGACCGGAAAGCCGCCGGCGGCTTGGGAATTGCTCAACTGTATCTCCTGCGAATGGCTTGGGAAGCGGGACGGTTGATGAGGTCAGCGCGTCTTCTCGGTCTTGAAGCGGTCTTCGAGCAGGCTGACGAGGCGGACCATGGGCCAGAGGAAGATGAGATAGACCAAAGCGGCGCCGATCAGCGGCGAGGGATTGGCATAGAGCGACTGCGCGTTGGTCGCTTCCTTCAACAGTTCAGGCAGCGCAACAGTGGAAGCGAGCGACGTGTCCTTGAACATCGAGACGCAATTGCTGGTCATCGGCGGGATGACGACGCGGATCGCCTGCGGCAGCACCACCTTGCGCAAGGTCAAAAGGAAAGGCAGGCCGAGCGCCTGTGCTGCCTCGAATTGGCCTTTCGGAATGCTCTCAATGCCGGAGCGGAACACTTCTGCTGAATAGGCCGACATGATGATGGCGAACGCCGTCACGGCGGAGGCCCAGGACGACAGACGGATGCCGAGGAAGGGCAGCGCATAATAGATCAGGATCAGCACCACCAGCACCGGCAGGGCGCGGAAGATGTCGGTGTAGCCGACCGCCAGCCAGCGCAGCGGCTTCGGCGCATAGAGCCGCAACAGGCTGATCCCCAGGCCGATGGGAATGCCGATGCCGATACTCAAAATGCCGAGCAGCAGCGTGTTCAGGAAGCCACGCAACAGCGCCGGCAGGCTGGACATGATCACGTCAGGATTGAAGAAGGTGTCGATTAGCGACATGGGAGCGTTCCCGAACCCCAGAGCAAAGGATGCTCAAGTTAAAACCAATCGACCTTGCCTCCCATGAGGCTATCCGTGC
Organism: Mesorhizobium sp. C264A; assembly: GCF_040324515.1. Taxonomy (NCBI): domain Bacteria; kingdom Pseudomonadati; phylum Pseudomonadota; class Alphaproteobacteria; order Hyphomicrobiales; family Phyllobacteriaceae; genus Mesorhizobium; species Mesorhizobium sp. C264A. Next base: position 3,657,062 of record NZ_JAMYVY010000001.1, read on the forward strand.
GGCAGCAGGCGCCGGAGCGTGAAATGAATCGTGCCGGCCCGGGAGCCGGCACGATTTAAGTGCATTGCCGGTCAGGCCTTGGGCAGCGGCATTTCCTTGACCGTCGAGGAATCGGCTGGCGCGTCGCTGCCGAACCACTTCTTGTGGATCGCGGCCAGCGTTCCGTCCTTCTTCATCGCGGTCAGCGCGTCGTTCAGCTTGCCGAGCAGCGGATGGTCCTTGCTCATCATCAGGCCGTACTGTTCGCCGGTCTTGATGCGCTGCTTGACCTTGAGGTCCTTCATCTTGGTGAAGGAGTATTCCATGCCCGGAATATCGCTGACGGCGGCGTCCACGCGGCCCGCGCTGAGGTCGAGCAGCAGATTCTGCTGCGTGTCATAGCCCTTCACGTCGCTGTAGCCGCCAGCCTCCTGATGCGCCTTGACCCAGGTCTCGCCGGTCGAGCCTGAAAGCACGCCGACGATCTTGCCCTTGAGGTCGGCCTCGGTGTTAACAGCGCTATCGGTCTTCGTCGCAATGCCCATGTCGGAGTCATAATAGGGCTGGGTGAAGGACAGCGTTTTCAGTCGCTCCGGCGTGATGGTGATCGAGGAGATCGCGACATCGATGCGATTGGAACTGACAGCCGCGAACAGCGCCTGGAAGCCGAGGTCGGCAATGTCGGTGGTCATGCCGGCACGCTTGGCCGCTTCGTTGACGATGTCGACTTCAAAGCCCTCGAACGTGCCGCTCTCGTTCTTGTATTCGAAGGGCGGATTGGTCGGGTAGGCGCCGACATTGAGCACATCGGCGGCAAAGGCGGTGGCCGGGCCGGCAGCGATGCCGATCGTGGCGGCGAGAAGAAGCAGGTTGCGACGAGTGAAGCTCATTTTGTGTTCCCTCTGGTTGTGATCGGGCGGGTTTGCTCCCGCACGGTTTGTTGCCGTCCCACCTCCCAGCGGGGCGTCAATTCATGGCGGCGACCATGCGCTCGAGCGCGGTCGCTATCTGGTCGCGTTCACGGCACACGCACATCCGCAGGAAGGCCGCTGCCGAATTTCCAAAGAGGTGGCCGGGAGCCAGCCCGACGCGCGCCGTCTCCAGTATCCTGACGCAGGCCTGCCGGGCGTCGCTTTCGCCGTCCATGGCAAAGAAGGCATACATGCCTCCGCGCGGTTTCGTCGGCAGGATGATGCCGGGAATCTGGGCCAGCCTGTCATAGGCAAGGTCGAGGCCGGTTTTGATCCGCTGCCTGATCTCCTCGACCAGCGGCTCGCCTTGGCGGATGGCGGCGACAGCGCCTGCCTGGATAGGCGCGGCGGTGCCGCTGTTGATATACTGCGTCATGGCGCCAAGCTGGTCGGCCACCCCCGACGGATGCGTCAGCCAGCCGATGCGCCAGCCGGTCATCGCCCACGCTTTCGAAAAACTGTTGACCGACAGCACCCGGTCGCCATCCTCGGCGATCTGCAGGATGGAAGGAGCAACATTGCCGTCGAAATAGAGCCGGCCATAGACCTCGTCGGAGATGATCCAGATGCCGGTGCGCCGGCTGAAGTCGAGCAGCGCCTGCATCTCCTCGCGCGACGCGGTCCAGCCGGTCGGGTTGGACGGCGTCGACAGGAAGATCGCGCGTGTGCGCGCATCGCAAGTGGCGAACAGCCGGTCGAGATCGAGATGCCAGTCGCCCTTGAAGTGGAGCGAAAACGGCCTTGGCTCGCCGCCGATCAGATGGATGGCGTTGTGGATGTTGGGCCATTGCGGCGCGACATAGACGACGTTGCTGCCGGTATCGACCAGCAGTTCCAGCGCCAGGTACAGCGCCTGCATGCCGCCGGGCGTGACGGTGGTGCGCGCAATCGGGATCGACCGGCCGTGAATGCGCGTTTGGTATTCCGACAGCGCCTCGTTCAGTAGGGCGTGCCCACGCATGTTGGGGACGTAGAACGTCTGGCCTTCATCGAAGGCAGCCTTCGCCGCGTCGCGGATGAAGGCCGGCGTCACCATGTCGCCTTCGCCGTACCAGAGCGCGATCACGTCGCCCAGTTCTCGGGCGCGCACGGCAAGGTTGGCAATGTTTTCGGTGTGCAGGTCACGGATCTGGGCACGTACGCCGTCGAAAGCATAACGCGCGCTGGACGATGACTGGGGCAGTATGAACGACAAGGACTGAAACCCCTCCCACCCGGAGCACCGCGACGGACTGCCCGGCAAGCCCCACCGGCACGACAGTCGCCATCGAGTTTGGATGCTATCCAATGTGCTGCGCTTTTCAAGGAAAAAGTTTTAAGCTTAAAAAGTTTTTGCCCGATCCCGCCCGTCTACCGCAGCTCGGCGCGCGCAGCGGTGCAGTTGGCCGCAGCGCCGGCGCCAAGAAACATCGTATCGCTGGCCAGCACGAAGAAGCTCGCGCCGATAGCGGCCCACTGGCTGATCGTCTGTGGGCTGGCGCAAAATATACCCGATGTCCTGCCATGCGCGACGGTCGCGCGGATGATCCTTGTGATCGCCTCATTGAGCTTGTCCACGCCTTTCGGCCCGATCGCATCGATCGACACGGAGAGATCGCCGGGGCCGACGAAGACCACATCGATGCCGTCTATGGCCGCGATCGCCTCGATGTTGGCCAGCCCCTCCGATGTCTCGACCTGGACCGCGACGACCACCCTGTCATTGGCCGCGGCCAGATATTCGGGAATGCGATAGCCATAGCCGGCCGCGCGGCCAGGCCCGACGCCGCGCTCGCCCAGCGGCGGATAGCGCGAGGCTTTCACCGCCGCCTCGGCCTGAGCAGCGGTCGAGACGCGCGGCACGAGCACGCCTTGTGCGCCGCTGTCGAGCGCCGCCTGGATAGCTTCCGGCGCATGACCGGGAACACGCACCATGGCCGGCACGCGATGCACGTCGGCCGCGCGCACCATGGTTTCGATCGTGTCGCGCGCGATCTGGGCATGTTCCCAGTCGATGCAGACGAAGTCGAGGCCGGTGAGCGCCATCACTTCGACGGCGACGGGATGGGGAATAGCGGCGAAGGAGCCGACGAGATTGGTCTTGCCGATGCACTTCTGACGGAACGCGCTCATATCCATCCCCTTTTCCCCTCCAAATTCATATCCGCAATCGGCGGCGAGGCGAAGCTATTTCAGGCTTGAAATATTTTTGCGCGGGCCTAGCGTGTCGGTCTCCCGCCACGAGTTCCCATGATGATCAAAACGCATCCCCTGCACGGCTCGAACAAACTGAAGCTCGGCGTCTTTTCGACCAATGCCGATGGCGGTCTGGCCATCACCGATGTGCCGGAACGCTGGACGGCAAGCTGGCAGGACAATCTGACGGCGGCGCAGATCGCCGACCGCGCCGGGCTGGAATTTATGCTGCCGATCGCGCGCTGGCGTGGCTTTGGCGGCCGCAACAAGGTGCGCGAATGGTCGTTCGAGACCTTCACCTGGGCAGCAGCTCTGGCGGTGGCCACCGAGCAGATCGGCCTGTTCATGACCGTGCATGTGCCGCTGGTGCATCCGCTCTATGCCGCCAAGGCGCTGGCAACTGTCGACCATATCAGCCAGGGCCGCGCCGGCCTGAACATCGTCTGCGGCTGGAACCCGAAGGAATTCGGCATGTTCGGCACGCCTTTGGTCGAGAAGGGCTACGACCAGGCCGCCGAATGGATCGAAATCCTGGAAAAGCTCTACGCCTCGGACCAGCCTCTGGACTATGAAGGCACCTACTATCGCCTCAAGGAGGCGGTGAGCCGGCCGGCGAGCCTGCAGGTTCCACGCCCGGTGACCATGAACGCTGCTTTCGGTGGCCCGGGCCGGGATTTCGCCGCCGCCCGATGCGATTATCTGTTCACGACCTTTTCGGAAATGAGCGATGCCGGCAAGCATGTCGCCGACATCAGCGAGCGGGCCGACAAGGTTGGCCGCAACGTCGGCGTCTACACGGTGGCGCATGTCGTCTGCCGTCCAACCATGGAAGAGGCGCAGGCCTACTACACGCGCTATGCCGTCGATCTGGTCGACCACGATGCGGTCGATGCTCATATGGCAGGCAAGAAGGAGTTCTCGCAGTCGCATGACCCGCATGCCTATGACCGCTACCGGCAGCGTTTCGCCGGCGGCGCCGGCACCTACCCGCTGGTTGGAACGCCGGAAACGATTGCCGCCGAGATGGCGGCAATAGCCGGGCATGGCTACCAGGGCATCGCGCTGTCGTTCGTCAACTACACCCAGGAACTGCCCTATTTCTGCGACCACGTATTGCCGCTGCTGAAGCGGGCGGGGCTGCGCTGCTGACAATCCGGGAATAACGAATTCGTTAATCCGGAATGACGGCGGTTGCCTGAATTTCGATCTTGGCGCGATCTTCCACCAGCGCCACCACCTGCATGGCGGCCATCGCTGGGAAATGCCGGCCGATCACCTCGCGATAGGCCTCGCCTATACCCTTGAGATTGCCGAGATATTCGGCCTTGTCGGTGAAATACCAGGTCATCGTGGTGATGTGCCGTGGCTCCGCGCCGGCTTCCGCCAGCACGGCGACGATGTTTTGCAGCGTCTGCCGCACCTGGCCGGCGAAATCGTCGGTCTCGAACTGGCACTGCCCGTTCCAGCCGACCTGTCCGCCCACGAAGACGAGCCTGCCGCGCGCGGCAATGCCGTTGGCGTAGCCGACCGGTTTCGCCCAGCCCTCCGGCTGCAGGATCTCGTGCATTTTCAAGCCTCCCCGGTATTCTTAAAGATCAATCTCAAATCAAATACATCGCCGTCAGGCCGCACCCATCACCTGCCGTGCGATCACCACCTTCTGCACATCGGATGCGCCCTCGTAGATGCGTAGCGCGCGGATCTCGCGATAGAGGCTCTCGACGATATGGCCCTTGCGGACGCCGTCCCCCCCATGCAGCTGCACAGCCTTGTCGATCACCTCTTGCGCCTTGTCGGTGGCGAACAGCTTGGCCATCGCCGCCTCGCGGGTGACACGAGCCGCGCCCATGTCCTTGGTCCAGGCAGCGCGGTAGACCAGCAGCGCTGCGGCATCGATGTCCAGCGCCATGTCGGCGATATGGCCTTGCACCATCTGCAGCTCTGCCATCGGAGCGCCGAAAAGTTTGCGCTCGGCCACCCTGCTGATGCTTTCGTCCAGCGCCCGGCGGGCAAAGCCGAGTGCCGCCGCGCCGACCGTCGAGCGGAACACGTCAAGCACCGACATGGCGATGCGGAAGCCGTCTCCCGGTTTGCCGATCAGCGCCGAAGCCGGCACCCGCACCTGATCGAAGGAAAGCCGCGCCAGCGGATGCGGAGCGATCACCTCAAGGCGCTCGGCGATGCCAAGCCCCTTGGCGTCGGCGGGTACGAGAAAGGCGGAAAGTCCCTTGGCGCCCGGCGCCTCGCCGGTGCGGGCAAAGACGACGTAGAGATCGGCGATGCCGCCATTGGAAATCCAGGTCTTCTCGCCGCTGAGGATATAGAAGTCGCCATCGCGGATCGCCGTCATTTCGGTGTTGGCGACATCCGACCCGGAGCGTGGCTCCGAAAGCGCGAAGGCCGAGATCGCCTTGCCGGCCGTGGTCTTTGCCAGCCATTGCTGCTGGTCAGGCGTGCCGAACAGGCTGAGCGCGCCGGTGCCGAGCCCCTGCATGGCGAAGGCAAAGTCGGCCAACCCGTCATGGCGCGCTAGCGTCTCGCGCATGATGCACAAAGTGCGGACATCGAGCGGTCCCGGATTGTCCGTATCAAGCGCCGTCGGCTTCAACCAGCCGTCGCGGCCAAGCTTGGCCACCAGCTCGCGGCAGGCGGCATCGACGTCATGGTGATCGACCGGCAGGTTCCTGGCGCACCATGCTTCCAGCCTTTCGGCCAATTCGCGGTGGCGATCTTCAAAGAACGGCCAGTTGAGGAAACTCCTGTCAGCCATCAATTGCCCTCGAACACCGGTTTTTTCTTGGCGACGAAGGCCTTGTAGGCGCGCTCGAAGTCACGCGTCTGCATGCAGATCGCCTGCGCCTGCGCTTCTGCTTCGATCGCCTGGTCGAGCCCCATCGACCACTCCTGGTTGAGCTGTGTCTTGGTGATGCCGTGCGCGAAGGTCGGGCCCGAGACGATGCGCGCCGCCATCTCGAGCGCGTCGGCCTCGAGCACTGCGGCATCGACAAGCCTGTTGTAGAAGCCCCAGCGCTCGCCTTCCGCTGCCGTCATCGTGCGGCCGGTGTAGAGCAATTCGGCGGCACGGCCCTGGCCGATGATGCGCGGCAGGATCGCGCACGCGCCCATATCGCAACCGGCAAGCCCGACGCGGGTGAACAGGAAAGCGGTCTTGGCCTCCGGCGTGGCGATGCGGATGTCGGCGCTCATGGCGATGATGGCGCCGGCGCCGACCGCGACACCGTCGACCGCCGCGATGATCGGCTTGCCGCAATTGAGCATCGCCTTGACGAAATCGCCGGTCATGCGGGTGAAGGCAAGCAACTCCTTCATGTCCATCTTGACCAATGGGCCGATAATGTCGTGGACATCGCCGCCCGAGCAGAAATTGCCGCCATTGGACAGAAACACCACGGCGTCGACGTCGTCGGCATAGACGAGGTCGCGGAATGTGTCGCGCAGTTCGGCATAGCTGTCGAAGGTCAGTGGATTCTTGCGCTCCGGCCGGTCTAACCGCACCCTGGCGATCCTGCCTTCGACCTCCCACAGGAAGTGCTTCGGCTTGAGGCCGGCCATCGAACTCATTCGCGTCCCTCCCAGTTGCTGCGGAACGAGGTCAGCATGCCGGTCAGCCGGCGCGCATCCTCCTCGCTGACCTTGCCCAGCAATTCGCCGATCCAACCCTCATGCGCCGCGGCCATTGTGGCAAAGGATCTGGAACCCTCATCGGTCAGTCGCACCATGGATGTGCGGCGATCGCCATTGCGGCGCGCGCGCGCGACCAGGCCTTCCGAAACCAGCCGGTCGACAATGCCGGTGACATTGCCGTTGGAGACCAGCAGGAAGCGCGACAGATCGCTCATCAGCATGCCTTCCGGCGCGCGGTAGAGGGCGGCCATGACGTCGAAACGCGGCAGTGTCGTATCGAATTCTTTCTTCAGCCGCTCGCGCAGTTCCGCCTCAATCGTGCGCGAGGCGCGCAGCAGCCTGATCCAGAGACGCAGCCGGTCCTTGCCGGGTCCCGACGGCGCGGGCAATGGGCCGGCTACCATGTTTCGCCTCCTGAGATCGAAATCGCTTGTCCGGTAATCGACGCAGCCGCATCGCCGCACAGCCAGAGCACCGTCGCGGCAACTTCCTGCGGCTGGATGAAACGGCCTTGCGGGTTGGTCGAGGCAAGGCTCGCCCGCGCCTGCTCGACTGAGCGGCCGGTCTTTTCGACGACGCGCTGAATGGAGTCCGCCAGCATGTCGGTCTCTACGAAGCCCGGGCAAACGGCGTTGACGGTCACGCCGGATTTCGCCGTCTCGGCCGCCAGTGCCCGCATCAGCCCGACCACCCCATGCTTGGCCGCCACGTAGGGCGCGACATAGGCGTAGCCTTTCAGCCCTGCGGTCGAGGCGACGAAGACGATCCGGCCCGCCTTGCGCGCGGCCATGCCGGCCAGCGCCGGCTTCACCGTCAGGAAGGCGCCGGTCAGATTGACGTCGAGCGTCCGCTGCCAGTCGGCAAGCGAGGTCCTGTGCGCCGGCGTGCTGCCGGCCATGCCGGCATTGGCGACGACGATGTCGAACGGGCCGCGCACGGCTTCCGCTTGCGCGTAGAGCGAAATCATCGCCGCCTCGTCGGTGACATCGGCTGACATGGCGTGGATGCGGTCGTTCTCGCCGGCCAACTTGGCAAGCTCGGCGTCGCGCCTCCCGCATATGGTCACCTCTATGCCGGCCTCGGCCAGCACGAGCGCGATGGCCCGGCCGACGCCGGAGCCGCCGCCAGTGACCAGCGCATGTTTGCCTGAAATCGCCAAGGCCGTCGTCATACTTTCAGCCCCGCCGCCGCATCGCGCTCGGCCAGCCGGTAGATCTGGTCGCGTCCGGGCAGATAGGGATCCGGCCATTTGACGCCACGGTCGCCGAGCGTCACTGCCGCATGCAGCGTCCAGTAGGGATCGGCGAGATGCGGCCGTGCCAGTGCCACCAGGTCGGCGCGGCCAGCCATCAGGATCGAATTGACATGGTCAGGCTCGTAGATGTTGCCAACCGCCATCGTCGCCATGCCGACCTCGTTGCGGATACGGTCCGAGAACGGCGTCTGGAACATGCGGCCATAGACAGGCTTGGCGGCAATCGAGGTTTGGCCCGCCGAGACGTCGCATATGTCGACGCCTTCCAAATGCAGCATCCGCGCGATCTCCACCGCATCGGCCGGCGTCACACCCTCGATGCCGACCCAGTCATTGGCCGAAATGCGCACCGAGATCGGCTTTCGCGCCGGCCAGGCGGCACGCACCGCATGGAAGATTTCCAGGGGATAGCGCATGCGATTTTCCAGCGAACCGCCATACTCATCCGTGCGCCGGTTGGTGACCGGCGTGATGAAGGACGACAGCAGATAGCCGTGCGCGGCATGGATCTCCAGCATGTCGAAGCCGCAGCGATCGGCCATCTGGGTGGCGGTCACGAACTCGTCGCGCACCTTGTCCATGTCAGCACGGTCCATGGCTTTCGGCACCTGATTCTCAGGTGACCATGCAATCGCCGAGGCCGCCATGACCGGCCAATTGCCCGAGGCGAGCGGCACGTCGGTGCCCTCCCAGCCGACACGGGTCGAGCCCTTGGCCCCGGAATGGCCAATCTGCGCGCAGATTTTCGCCTCGGTCTCGGCGTGGACGAAATCGACAAGCCGCTTCCACGCCACCTCATGTTCGGACGCATAGAAGCCGGGACAGCCGGGCGTGATGCGTCCTTCCGGGCTGACGCAGGTCATCTCGATATAGACAAGCCCGGCGCCGCCCTTCGCACGCTCGGCATAGTGGGCGAAATGCCAGTCGGTCGGGCAGCCATCGACGGCCTTGTACTGCGCCATCGGCGAAACGACGACCCGGTTGTTGAGCTGCATGTCGCGCAGCTTGAACGGCGCGAACATCGGCGCCCGGCGCTGCCTGTTGCCGCCTGCCCCCGCCTGGCGCTGGAACCATTCCTCGGCGCTCTCAAGCCATTTGGCATCGCGCAGCCGCAAATTCTCGTGGCTGATGCGTTGCGAGCGGGTCAGCAGCGAATAATTGAACTGCACCGGATCGAGGCCGAGATAGCGCTCGACCTCCTCGAACCACTCCAGCGAATTGCGCGCCGCCGACTGCAGCTTCAGCACCTCGGTGCGGCGCGCATCCTCATACTTGCGGAAGGCGGCGTCGAGGTCCGGTTCGGTTTTGACATATTCGGCCAGCGCCACCGCGCTTTCCAATGCGAGCTTGGTCCCGGAGCCGATCGAGAAATGTGCCGAGGCCGCCGCGTCGCCCATCAGAGCCAGGTTCTTGTAGGACCAGCGTTCGCACAGCACGCGCGGGAAATTGATCCAGGCCGAACCTCTGATGTGATTGGCATTGGTCATCAGCGCGTGGGCGCCGAGATGTTTCTCAAAGATGCGCTCGCAGACGGCGATGGATTCCTGCTGCGACATGGCGCCGAAGCCGAAGGCAGCCCAGGTCTGTTCGCTGCACTCGACAATGAAGGTCGCTGTCTCGCTGTCGAATTGATAGGCGTGCGCCCACACCCAGCCATGCTCGGTCTTCTCGAAGATGAAGGTGAAGGCGTCGTCGAATTTCTGGTTGGTGCCGAGCCAGACGAATTTGCATTTGCGGGTGTCGATGTCGGGCTTGAAGACTTCGACGAAGGTGTTGCGCGCCCTTGAGTTCAGCCCATCGGCGGCGACGACCAGATCATGCGTCTCCATATAGGGCTGAGGGTCGGCGATATCGCTCTCGAACATCAGCCTCACGCCAAGTTCGCGCGCGCGTCGCTGCAGCAGGACCAGAAGCCGCTTGCGGCCGATGCCACAGAAACCGTGGCCCGACGAGACCGTGCGCACGCCGTCATGGATGACGGCGATGTCGTCCCAATAGGCGAAATGCTTCTTGATCCAGACAGCGCTGACCGGGTCGTTTTTGGCAAGGTTGTCGAGTGTTTCGGCCGACAGCACGACGCCCCAGCCGAACGTATCGTCGGCGCGATTGCGCTCGAACACCGTGATCTCGTGGGCGGCGTCCCGCAGCTTCATTGAAATGGCAAAGTAGAGGCCGGCTGGTCCGCCACCGAGAACCGCAACCTTCATCCGTGCGATCTCCTCTTCGCTTGCTGCATATCAAGTATCGCGCCGGAGATAAAATATTTCAAGCTTAAAGTTTCATGTTGGAACGATTGCTGGAAACGGGTGGCGCGCCTGCGGGCTGGCCCCGCAAGCGCGCTCTGGAAATCACTTGTCCGGGTTCTTCGGGCTCCACAGCACAGTCTCGGCACCCTTCTCATAGGCCATCCCATCGGGATAGCTGATCGCCTCCAGTTGCAATCCCCATGGCGCCTGGAAATAGAGAATGGTCTGGCCGGCCGCCGGACCTTCCTTGACCGGCAGCGGACCCATCCGCGTCTTCACCCCCTTGCCGTCGAGATAGGCTTTCGCCGCGGCGACATCATCGACATACATGGCAATGTGGAAGCCGCCGATATCGCTGTTCTTCGGAGTCAAATCCTTCTGGTCAGGCGCGGTGTACTTGAACAGCTCGATGTTCGATCCATAACCGCAACGCACCATGGTGACCTGCTCGATGACAGCCTTCGGATCGACGCCCAGAAGATCCTGCATGAAGGTGCCCTTGTCATCGGCGAACGGACCGAACGACATCGCCTTCTTGCAGCCGACGACTTCGGTGAAGAAGTCGACTGCCTGCTTCATGTCGGGCACCGTGATGCCGGTGTGGTCGTGGCCGCGCATGCCGGGGATCGCATCGGCCGAAGCCGTTCCCATCGAGCAGAACAGGATCGCGGCAAGCATCGTGCCGCGGGCTGCGTAGTTCATATTACCCTCCGTTCGCGGGCTGATTTTGCCCTCATGCACGTCCGAAGCCGCTGTTCGGCGTGGTGGGTGAACAGTCCTATGCCGGCGCTTTCGTTGCTGGCCGCAACCAGTCCGCGTCGATCTCAGGCAGTGGGATGGCGGCAAGCAGGTCGCGCGTGTAGGTCTCCCTGGGATTGTCGAACAGCGCATCGGTGGCGCTCGCCTCGACGATCCTGCCCTCGCGCATGACGATCACTTGTTGGCACAGCCGCCGGATGACCGACAGGTCGTGGCTGATGAAGGCGACCGTCAGCCCCATCTCCGCGGCCAGTCTCTCCAAAAGGGTGAGGATCTGCGCCTGCGTCGATACGTCGAGGCCGGAGACGATCTCGTCGGCCAGCACGAATTTCGGCGAAAGCGCCAACGCGCGCGCAATTCCGACGCGCTGGCGCTGCCCGCCCGACAGTTCATGACGATAGCGACTAGCGAAGCTTTGCGGCAGGCCGACGCGATGCAATGCCTCGGCGACGCGTTCCCTAAGCCTGTCGCCAAGCCCATTCTGCTTGAGCGGCGCGGCAATGATGCCGGCGATGGTGCGACGCGGGTTGAGCGACGACATCGGGTCCTGGAAGATCATCTGCAGGTCGCGGCGCAGAGGTCGCAGCTCCGCATCCGGCAGATGGGCGATATCGCGGCCCTCGAAATGGATGCTGCCGACGCTCGGCTCCAGAAGTCTGACAAGCGTGCGGCCGAGCGTCGATTTTCCGGACCCGGATTCACCGACGATGCCGGTCACCGAACCTCTCGGCAGATCGAAGTCCAGGCCTTTCAAAATCTCGGCCAGCGGCGCGCGGCCGATCAGCGGCTTGCGGGTCATGTCGGGCAGCGCCACCTTCAGCCCGCGCACGGAAAACAGCGGCTCAACCATGCGGCCGCCTCCACGCCTGGTCTGCCGCGCCGATCTCGGCGGCAAGCCCGGCCAGCACGGTCTCGTCCACCGGCTTCAGCGAGGCCAAGGGATGGGTGTAGCGTGGCGTGGCGGCTATCAATGCCCGCGTATAGGGATGCTCAGGCGCGGCGAAGAGAGCGGCTGTATCAGCCTCTTCCACCACCTTGCCGGCGTAGAGCACAGACACTTGCTGGCTGATCTTTGCAACGACGCCGAGATCGTGGGTGACGAACAGGATCGCGGTGCCATGCTCGCGTTGCAACTCGGCGATCAGGCGCAGGATCTGCTTTTGCACGGTCACGTCGAGCGCGGTTGTTGGCTCGTCGGCAACGATCAGCCGTGGCTCGGCGGCGAAGGCGGCGGCGATCAGCACACGCTGGCGCATGCCGCCGGACAGCTCGTGCGGATAGCATTTCAGCACCCGGTCGGGATCGCGGATCTGCACCTCATCCAACAATTGCCGGATACGCTTGTCCGCCTTGTCACCGTTCCAGCCGAGAATGCGCACCAGCCGGTCAGTCATCTGCGGACCGATGCGGCGCGACGGGTTGAGCGCAGTCAACGGATCTTGCGGGATCAGCGCCGTGCGAGCGCCGATCAGCGTGCGCCTTGCCTTGGGCTGCAGCCTGCCGAGGTCTTCGCCTTCGAGCTGCATGGCGCCTTCGACGATGCGCACGCTTGACGGCAGCACACCGAGCACCGCCTTGCCGATCATCGTCTTGCCGGCGCCGCTCTCGCCAACAAGGGCACGCACCTCACCCGGCTGCACGGAGAGCGACACCGACCGCAGCACGCGCTGGCCGTTCGGCAGCACGGCGCTCAGATTGGCAATATCCAGGCAAGCGCTCATCGCAGCACCGGATCGAAGCGTGTCTTCAGCGCCTCACCGAACTGGCTGAACGACAGCACGGTGAGGATCAGCGTGACAAGCGGAAACACCAGCACCCACCAGGCCTGATGGATCGACAGCCGGCCCTCGGCGATGATGCCGCCCCAGGTCGGATCGTCGGTCGAGATCGACAGATTGACGAAGGACAGGATGGCCTCGACGATGACGGCGATGCCCATCTCCAGCGACAGCAGTGCCACGATCGACGGCACCACATTGGGCAGCACCTCGCGCAGCATGATGCCGATGCGGCCATAACCGGCGATGCGGGCGTTCTCGACATAGTCCATGCGCGACTGGCCCATCGCTTCGGCGCGGATCACCCGGCAAAAGCGCGTCCAGTCGATTACGACGATGGCGAGGATGACGGAACTGAGGCCGGTGCCGAGCACCGCGACCAGCAGGATGGCGAACAGCACCGGCGGGAATGCCATCCAGACGTCGACGATGCGTGAAATGATGCGGTCGGCCCAGCCGCCGAAATAGCCGGCGACCAGTCCGAGCGTCGAGCCGACAAGGCAGGCGGCGATCGCCGCCGCGAAAGCGACGATGAAGGCGATACGGCCGCCGAAGATCAGCCGGGAGAGGAGATCGCGGCCGAGGCTGTCGGTGCCCAGCCAATAGCCGGATTCCGCACCACTCATCCAGAATGGCGGCAGCCGTTCCAGCATCAGGTCTTGCGCCAGCGGGTCCTGCGGTGCGACCAGCGGCGCGAAGATCGCGGCCAGCAGCGCCAGCAGCAGCCAGCCGCCGGCCAGCCACAGCCTCGGGCCCAGTCCGCGCCAGGCGATGCGTGCCTCATCCATGGCGCAGCCTCGGATTGAGCAGCGCGTACATCATGTCGACGCCAAGATTGATCAGCACGAACAGCAGCGCGAACACCAGCACGATGCCTTGGATCAGCGGCAGGTCGCGGTTGATGACGGCATCGATCGCCATGTTACCGAGCCCTTCGTAGGAAAACAGCCGCTCGACGATGACCGTGCCGCCGATGAGGAAGGTGAACTGGACGCCGACGAGAGTCAGTGTCGGCAAGGCAGCGTTCTTCAGCGCCTCGCGTAAGATAACCTGCGTTTCCGAAAACCCCTTCACCCGCGCCAGCACGACATAGTCGAGGTCCAGCACTTCCTTCAGCGACTGTTTCAGCAACTGCGCGATGATTGCGGCCAGCGGCAGCGCCAGCGCCACAGCCGGCATCAGCATGTGCTTCAGGAGATCCCAGGTCAGGTCGAGGCGCAGCCGAAGCAAGCTCTCGAAGAAATAGAACTGGGTGACGAAGGGCAGGTCGAGCTGCGGCGACACGCGGCCGGAAATGTCGAAGATCGGCACCAGCACGCCAAACAAAAGGATCAGCACGAGGCCCCACAGGAAATCGGGAATGGAAAGGGCGGCACCGCTGGCGATATCGATGCCGGCTTCGACCGCCGTGCCACGTTCGCGGGCGCCGAGGATCGCCGTCGTGCCGCCGAGCCCAACCGCCATGATCAGCGCGACGATGGCGAGTTCCAGCGTTGCCGGCAAGCGGTTGAAGACGAGGCTGAGCACATCTTGCCTGAGCGAAATCGAGGTGCCGAAATCGCCCCTGACGACGCCGGACAGCCAGATGAAGAATTGCTGCACGATGGTCTTGTCGAGCCCGTAGAGTGCACGCAGCCGGTCGATGTCGGCATCTGTCGCACCGGGGGGCAGCATCATGGCGATCGGGTCACCAGGCGCGACGCGGATCACGACGAAGACGACGACAGCCACGCCGAACAGCGTGATCAGCATCGTCAGCAGACGGATCAGGAATCGTTGCAGGAGCATTCTGGTGTTGGCCCAGTGCGTTTCTAACGAAGAGCCCCCTCATTCGTCCGCTTCGCGGCCACCTTCTCCCCGAGGGGAGAAGAGGTCACGGACAGCTGAGCTGGTCTCTTCTCCCCAGCGGGGAGAAGGTGGCCCGAAGGGCCGGATGAGGGGGCCGCTCAGCGAAGGGTGGCGCCCACAAGCCGATATCAGGCCGGGGTCATCAGCGCCGGCAGCAGCGCGCCGGACACATGCTGCACCACGTTGACGCCCTTGGCATGCACGATAGGTTGCGCATACTGAATCAGCGGCAGCACATAGGCCTGCTCGGCGATATACTTGTCGACAGCCTTCCAGCCGGCGATGCGCTTGGCCTCGTCCTTCTCGCCCCAGAGCGGATTGATCATGTCGATCAGATCCTGGCTGTCCCACACCGAGTGCGGGCTCGGCCCATACATGGCAAAACCCGTCGACGTCGTCGGGTCGCCGATGGCGTTGCCCCAATTGTAGAAGGCGGCCGGCGCCAGCTTGTCGGCGGCGCGCAGTTCATAGTGCTTGGCGATCTCGTAGACCTCGATCGTCGCCTCGATGCCGACCTTACGCCACATGCCGACGATTGCCTGGATCATCTCATAATCCTTGGGCTTGAAGCCCTTGGTCGTCTGGATGGTGAACTTGACCGGTTTTTCCGGCGAATAGCCGGAAGCCGCGAGCAGCTCCTTGGCCTTTTCCGGATTGTGCTCGACCTTGATCGAGGCGTCGAAGGCCGTGTACTCCGGGGTCTCCAGCGTAGCGATCGGTTGGCCATAGCCGCGCAGCAGCCGCTTGACCAGAAGCTCCTTGTCCACAGCCATGACGGCGGCCTGGCGGACGTTCTTGTCCAGCATCGCTTCGATGTCGTTGAAGAAGATCATGCCGATGTCGGAAACGGGCTTGCACGAGCCGGCAAGCCCGTCCTTGGCGATCAGCCGGTCATACTCTTCATAGGGGACCTCCAGCGTCACCTGCGAGGAACCGGATTCGATTTCGGCAACGCGGCTCGCCGCATCAGTGACGAACTTGATCGTCACATTCTCGAAGGCCGGCTTGTCGCCCCAATAGTGCGGGTTGGCCTTCAGTCGGAGGAAAGCATTTCGCTCGAATTTTTCCACCATGTAAGGGCCGGTGCCGATCGGCGCCTTCTCGAAACCTTCGGCGCCGACCTTCTCATAATAGGCCTTCGGCAGGATGTAGCCGGTCAGGAACGACATCCATTTAAAGTAGACCGGATCGAACTGCACGACGTCGCCGGTGATCTTGTTGCCGTCGATCTTGAAATTGTTGACGTTCTTCCAGACGAACTGGATCGGATTGCCGGTCTTTTCGTCGCCCGCCCGCTGCAGCGACCAGACCACGTCCTCGGGCGTGAAGGGCGAGCCGTCATGCCAGGTCACGCCTTCGCGCACCGTCATCGTCACCTTGGTGCGATCCTCGTTCCAGCCCCATTCGGTGAGCAGGCCAGGCGCAAAGGACAGGTCCGGCTTTTGCGGAATGAACTGGTCGAACACCGACTGGTAGAGGCCCTGGATCGTCGGGTTGACGGCCGAGGGTCCGGTGGTCGGATCCCAGGACGGCAGGTTGACGTTATAGGCGATGGTCAGCTCGCCCGCTGCCGCCTTGGCGATCTCAGGCAGGCCGATCGCCGCCACCCCAAGTGCCGCGGCACTGTATCCCAGCAATTCTCGTCTGTTGATTGTCATGGTCGTTCCCCTTGTTGGTTTTGTTGTCTTTGCGCGGCACTATCAGTTTATCGATCCGGGCTTCGTGGGCAGCAGCGCCTTGCCTCTCGTCGCCTTCATGAAATCTTGCGAGCTACCTCCCGCCAAGCTGTTGCGCGAGCATGAAGCCGGAGGCCGCGCCGGTGCCGGCGCCGGGCCATGTCGCGGCGCCTATGAGATGCAGATTGCCGACCGGCGTGTTCCAGCCGGCATAACCGCGCGCCGGGCGGAACAGGAAATTCTGTGCCAGATGATGGCTGCCGCAGACCTGGTCGCCACCGACGAGATTGGGGTTCTCACGCCCGAGGTCGATTGGCGAGAACACTGCACGGCCGAGGATTTTCGGGCGCAGTCCGGGTGCGTATATCTCGATGATGTCGAGCACGCGCTCGGCGTAGGCATCCTTGACCTGATCCCAATGCGCGGGCGCGATCCTGCCTGCCGCATCGCCCAGGATTTCGGCAGGCAGCATGCGCACCTGCACCCACAGCACATGCTTGCCCTGAGGCGCGCGCGACGGATCGATCGCGGTCGGCTGGCCGACGACCAGCACCGGTTCGTCCGGCAGCATGCCCGCCATCGCCTGCTGATAGGTGCGCGACATCGCGTCGAGCGACGGCGACAGATGCACATAAGCGAACTGCCGAAGCTCCGCGCCGGCGCGCCAATCGGGCAGGTCGTCGAGCGCCAGATGGATCATCATCGTGCCCGGCGCGTGCCTGAATTTCTGCATCGCCGTGTCGAAGCCGGCGTCGCCGGAACCGTTGGGCAGCAACTTGCCGGTGAGCGCCCTGGGCGCGACGCCGGCAATCACTGCCTTGGTGGCCGTATGTGTCTCACCTGAAGCGAGTCGCACGCCCGATGCCTTGCCGCCGGCAACGGTGATCTCGGCAACTTCCGCCCCGGTGACGATCGTGCCGCCCGCCGAGGTGACCATACCTGCCAGCGCCCGGATGATCGTGTCGGCGCCGCCCTTGCCTAGCACCATGCCAAAGCTCTGGTTGGCGATCGATTCCAGATAGGGGAACACGGCGCCGCCGGCGATGTCGGGTGCGAAATCGAGATGCATGCCCCAGGTGGCAAGCGTTGCCCGCACATAAGGCGACTCGAAGGTCTCCTCCAGCCAGGCGCGAGGTGACGACAGCAAAAGCCGGCCGGTATCGAGCGCGCCTGACATGCCCTTCTTGCGCCACAGGTTCCAGGCGGTGCCGGCAAGCGCGCGGGCACTCATCGGCGATCCCAGCAGCCGGAACAGATGCTCGGCCTCAGCAGGAAAGGCGGCAACGAGCTTGCGCCACGTCGCGGCATCGGCGGCGGAGAACGCGGCCAGCCGCGTGGCAGTCCTTTCCAAGTCATTGCTGACGCCGAACCAGCGTCCGTCCGGAAAGGCGCTGGCGAAACAGTCGGCGACCGGCGCGAACTCAAGACCCTGCGCTTTCAATTCATTTGCATATTTCCGGTGGAAGGCGGAGCCGGCAAACAGGCTCAGATTCATTGCACCGAAATCGTGCCGAAACCCTGGGAGGGTGTATTCGTGGGTCTGGACGGCACCGCCGATTGCTGCGCTGCGCTCGAAAATCCCGGTTTTCCAGCCTTTCAGCGCCAGATGCGCGGCGCATGCCAGACTGTTGTGGCCCGCCCCGACAAAGATGGCGTCGAACTCGCTCACGCCCCGTTCCCATTTCCTTTATGCTTAAAGATAATTGCAGATGCATATGTTTTCGTCTAGTAGGATATTAAGGGCCGAGACGAGCCTTGATCTTCACCAGAAAGAGGGAACTTCAGACCATGGACACGCAAAAACTCCTCGGCGAAGTCGCCGGCCAGCTGCTTTCAGGCGCCATCAGGGTGGTCGACCTCTCTGCGCAACTCGGACCCGACACGCCTCTTATCAAGCTGCCGCCGGAGCTTGCCGTCGACACGCCAAAGGTCGAGATCCATAACATCTCCCGTTATGACAAGAACGGCCCGTGGTGGGCATGGAACTGGCTGAAGCTTGGGGAGCATTCGGGCACGCATTTCGATGCGCCGCAGCATTGGATCAGCGGCAAGGACTATCCGGACGGCGCCACCGACACCATTCCGGCGCAGAATTTCATTGGTCCGGTCAATGTCATCGACTGCTCGAAGGAAGCCGCCGCTGACCACGACTTCCTGCTCACCGTCGACCACATCAAGGCGTGGGAAGCCAAGCATGGCGCCATCAACGCCGGGGAGTGGGTGGTGATGCGCACCGACTGGTATAAGCGCAATGGCTCGGAAGCCGAATTCCTCAACGCCAACGAAACCGGCCCACATACGCCAGGTCCGACAGCCGAAGCCATCCAGTTCCTGATCAGCAAGGATATCAAGGGCTGGGGCTCGGAGACGATCGGCACCGATGCCGGCAAGGCAGGCGGGATGGAGCCGCCATTTCCAGCCCACACGCTGATGCACAAGGCGAACCGCTATGGCCTCGCCAGCCTCTGCAACCTCGACCAGTTGCCTCCAAAGGGCGCCATCCTGATCGCCGCACCGCTCAAGATCGAGCATGGCACCGGCAGCCCTATCCGCGCGCTGGCGCTTGTATCCAACGGCTAGGTGAAAGCACGCCAAGGTGAGCCAGCCGGATCACATCATCGTTGGCAGCGGCATCAACGCGCTGGTCTGCGCGGCGATGCTCGGCGGCAAAGGGGCGCGTGTGCTCGTCCTCGAGCGCAATGACCGCATCGGCGGCTGCGTGCGTACCGAGGAGATCACCGCTCCCGGCTTTATCCATGACGTGATGGCAACCACCTTCGTGCTGTTCATCACCTCGCCGGCTTTTGCGGCGTTGGGCGGCGATCTCGCCAGGCACGGGCTGGAATTCTGCCACACCGGCACGCCAACTGGCGTGCTGCGGCCGGACGGCAGTCATGCAGTGCTCACCACCAACCGCGCCGCCAATGTCGCGGCAATCAATGCGATTGCCGCCGACGATGGCGACCGGCATGCGGACGATGTCAGCGGCATCGAGCGCAATGCCGGCCTGTTGTTCGGCCTGCTCGGCGGCAGCCTGTGGTCCTATCCGACGGCGAAACTGCTGGCCGGCGATGCCTGGCGGCGCAGCCCACGCGGCCTTGCCGCCTTTCTCGGCGAAGCACTGGTGCCGGCGCGCAGCTGGCTGGAAAGCACCTATCGGTCCGAGACAATCCGCGCGCTGTGGGCGCCCTGGGTGCTGCACGCCGGGCTCGGACCGGAAGACGCCTTCTCAGGGCAGATCGCCAAGGTCATTGCCTTCGCGCTGGAAGCGGCCGGGGCGCCGATCGTCAAGGGTGGAGCGAAGACCCTGCTCACCGCCTTCGAAGCTCTGATAAGGGAACGTGGTGGCGACATCCGTACCGTCGCCGATGTCGCCTCGATCGTCCAGAGCGGTGGCCGCGCGACCGGCGTACGGCTCGCCTCGGGCGAAACGATTACAGCAAACAAGAGCGTCATCTGTTCGGTCACGCCGACGCAGCTTTACCACCGGTTGCTCGGCAGCGAGGCTCCCAAGGCCGATGTCGAAGCGACACAGAAATATCGCTACGGCAAAGGCAATTTCCAGATTCACTATGCGCTGAACAAGCCGCCGGCATGGCGCGGTGCTGGCCTGGACCAGGTGGCATTGTTGCACCTGACGCCGGGGCTCGATGGCGTCTCGAAAGCCTGCAACGAGGCGGCGCGCGGCATGCTGCCCGAAGTGCCGACCATCTGCGTCGGCCAGCCGCATGCGCTCGATCCGTCGCGCTGCCCGGAGGGCAAGGCGATCCTGTGGCTGCAACTGCCCGAGGCGCCCAGGCACATCAAGGGCGACGCCGCAGGCACGCTGCATGCACCGGCTGACGGACAATGGACCGAGGCGCTGCGTGAAGCCTACGCCGACCGCGTCGAAACCATTCTCGCCAGCCACATCGATGGCTTCAAGGGCAGCGTGATTGCGCGCCGCGCCTATTCACCGGCCGATCTCGAAGCGATGAACATCAATCTGGTCGGCGGCGACCCGTATGGCGGGTCGTCCACCATCGACCAGTCGTTCCTGTGGCGGCCGTTCAAGACCAGCCGCAACCATCAGACCGGCATCAAAAACCTCTATCACATCGGCGCCTCCACCCATCCGGGTGCAGGGCTCGGCGGCGGCTCCGGCTTTCTTCTGGCGGGCAGGCTGTGATGGAGCAGAAGGTCGCAGAAAAACGCCAGCGCATTTCGACGCTTGGCCAGATCGGCCTGCAGCAATTCGCGCCCTATCTGATGAACCGCATCATGGGGCGCTACAACGCCACCTTGCGCGACGATTTCCGCAAGCAGGGCCTGACCATTCCGCAGGTCCGCACGCTCGCCGTGCTGTCGGTCACCGACGGTGTCACCGTCAACGACCTCTCGGTCTACACCGTCATCGAGCAGTCGACCTTGAGCCGCACGCTCGACACGCTGGAAGGGCAAGGCTTCGTGCGGCGCGAGCAAGGCGTCACAGACAGCCGCATCCGCCATGTCTTCCTGACCGATGACGGCCGCGCCGAGTTCGCGCGCGCCTGGCCGGCAACGCATGACGCGTTCGAGGCGATGTTCGACGATGTCGACGACGCCGAATACGCGGCGCTGATCGCCACATTGCAGAAGATGCTGAAGAACATTCGCAAGCACGACATCTAGACGTTAGGCGCCGGCCGCACCGCCGGCAACGGAAGGTTGGAAAAATGGCCGAACGCTCTTTTGCCAAGGAAGTCGAAAAACTCAGGCTCGGCGCCGGCGAGGAATTTGCGGGCGAAGGCATTCTCGCCATCACCAAGGCGCTGCTGCAATGCGGCGTCGGCTATGTCGGCGGATACCAGGGCGCGCCGATCAGCCATCTGATGGACGTGCTGGCCGACGCACAGGAGATTCTGGGCGAACTCGGGGTGCATTTCGAGGCGAGCGCCTCGGAAGCCACCGCCACCGCCATGCTGGCGGCCTCGGTGCATTACCCCATTCGCGGTGCGGCGACCTTCAAGTCGACCGTCGGCACCAATGTCGCGTCCGACGCACTGGCCAACCTCGCCTCCGGCGGCGTCACCGGCGGCGCGCTGATCATCGTCGGCGAAGACTATGGCGAAGGCTCCTCGATCATGCAGGAGCGCAGCCATGCCTTCGCCATGAAGAGCCAGGTCTGGCTACTCGACCCGCGCCCCAATTTGCCGTCGATCGTCAAGGCGGTGGAGGATGGTTTCGAGCTGTCCGAGGCATCCAACACGCCGGTGATGCTGCAGGTGCGCATCCGCTGCTGCCATGTGCATGGCCATTTCATCGCCAAGGACAACAAGCGCCCGCCGATGACGGTGGCCGATGCGCTCGACGCGCCGCGCCGCGACACCGGCCGCATCGTGTTGCCGCCCGCCTCCTTCCTGCACGAGAAGGAGAAGGTGCAGAAGCGCTGGCCGGCGGCGGTGGAGTTCATCGCCAAGAACAAGATCAACGAATTCTTCGGTTCGGACCATGGCTCGGTCGGCATCGTCATGCAGGGCGGCATGTACAATTCGGTCATCCGCGCCTTGCAGCGGCTCGGCCTTGCCGACACCTATGGCGAGACGGATGTGCCGCTCTACGTTCTCAACGCCGTCTATCCCCTGATCGATGACGAGTTCCTCACCTTCTGCGAAGGCAAGCAGACGGTGCTCGTGGTCGAGGAGGGCCAGCCCAACTACATCGAGCAGGCCTTTGCCGCCATGCTGCACAAGGCCGGGCGCGGCACCAGGCTGGTCGGCAAGGAGTATCTGCCGATGGCCGGCGAATATACCGGCCAGGTCATGCTGGACGGCATCGGCGCCTTCCTGCGCGCCGAGGCCCCGCATCTCTTGCCGGGTGAGGTGCGCGCGCCCAACAAGGTCGGCGACGGCGTTGACGCCGCGGACCTGATCAACGTCGTGCCGGGACGTCCGCCAGGCTTCTGCATCGGTTGCCCGGAGCGGCCGATTTTTGCCGCGACAAAGCTGGTCGAGCAGGAACTCGGGAACCACCACATCGCATCCGACATCGGCTGCCATTTGTTCTCGATCATGCCGCCTTTCGAGCTCGGCGCCACCACCATGGGCTACGGGCTGGGGCCGGCATCGGCATCGGCGTTCAATTCGCCCGACGCCAAACGGCGGTCGATCTCTTTCGTCGGCGATGGCGGCTTCTGGCACAATGGCCTGACCTCCTCGATCGGCAACGCGGTCTTCAACAAGAACGACGGCGTCATCGTCATCGTCGACAATTTTTACTCCGCCGCCACCGGTGGGCAGGACATCCTGTCGTCGCGTGCGGGCAACAAGACCAAGTCGACCAAGCATCCGATCACCGAGGCGGTGAAGGGCATGGGCGTCAAATGGCTGCGCCATGTCGACCGCACCTATGACATCACCAAGATGCAGGACACGTTACGTGAGGCGCTGACGACGGACGAAAAGGGTCCCAAGGTCATCGTTGCCTCGTCTGAATGCATGCTCAATCGCCAGCGCCGCGAAAAGCCGCTGGTCGACAAGGCGATCAAGGGTGGGACTCGCGTCGTCAAGCCGAAGTTCGGCGTCGATGAGGATATCTGCACCGGCGACCATGCCTGTATGCGGCTGTCCGGCTGCCCGTCGCTGTCGGTAAAGTCGCTCGACGATCCGTTGCGCGACGATCCGGTGGCATCGATCGACCAGAGCTGCGTCGGCTGCGGCAATTGCGGTGAAGTGGCGGATGCAGCGGTGCTGTGCCCTTCCTTCTACCGCGCCGATGTCGTGCACAATCCCCGCCGCTGGGATCGTTTTCTGGAAGGCACGCGCCGCGCCGTGATCGGCCTGCTGCAGCGGCGCCGTGAAAGCCGCAGGTTGACGTTCGCCGATGCTTGACCAGGCTTCGCCCTTGCGCCCGAAATCCGATGCCGCCGATACCGAGCCGGTGATCAAACTCGCTTTGCTCGCGGTCGGCGGCCAGGGCGGCGGCGTGCTCGCCGACTGGATCACCGATGTCGCCGAGCGCAATTCCTATGTCGCGCAATCGACCTCGGTCGCCGGCGTCGCCCAGCGCACCGGCGCTACGATCTATTACGTCGAGATGGCCCGCGACACCGGCCGGCTGCCGGTCTTTGCCCTTTCGCCTTCGCAAGGCGATGTCGACATATTGATCGCCGCCGAGCTGATGGAAGCCGGCCGCGCCATCATCAGGGGCTTCGTCACGCCCGATCGCACCACGCTGATCACCTCCTCGCACCGTATCGCCGCGGTGTCGGAAAAGATCGAGCCGGGTGACGGCCGGGCCTCGTCTTCCAAGGTACGCGCGACGGCGGAAGCTGCATCGAAACGCTTCATCGCCTTCGACATGGAAAAGATCGCCGCGGACAATGGCTCAATGATCTCGGCCAGTCTGCTTGGCGCGCTGGCCGGCTCCGACGCATTGCCGTTCACGCGTGAAAGCTATGAGCAAGCGATCGGCGCCGGCGGCCGGGGTGCGAAAGCCAGCCTTGCTGCCTTCGCCGTCGCCTACGACCGCGCGCGCGGTACGACGGCCCCCGCGCCACAGCCGGCAGAACCGGCCACGGTCGACCCCGCTCCGGGTTCAGGGCGTGTGAGCGGTCCGCCGAACCTGCTGCAGGGTTGGCAGGCGCTGGCCGCCCGCATCGACCTGATGCCCGCGGCGGTGCGCGACATGGCGCTCCGGGGCCTGAGAAAGGTCGTCGACTACCAGGACATCTCCTATGGCGGCGAGTATCTCGACCGGCTCGACCAGGCGGTCGCGCTGGATAGCGCTGAACATGCCCATGCATTGTCCATCGCTGCCGCCAAGCATCTGGCCAACGCGCTGTGCTACGACGACATGATCCGCGTCGCCGATCTCAAGACACGTTCGACGCGTGACCGGCGGGTGCGCAAGGAGGTGGGCGTCAAGGACGGCTCCATCCTGCAAGTGACCGAATATTTCCATCCGCGCATCGAGGAGTTCTGCGGCACCTTGCCGGCGGGGTTTGGCAGCTACATCGAGAACCGGCCGAAACTTGCCGGCTTTCTCGACCGGCGCATCAATCGCGGCCGGCGCATCCGCACCGACAGCTTTGCCGGCTTTGCGGTCCTCTGGTTGATTGGCGGCCTGCGCCGCTGGCGGCGGCGCCTGTTGCGCCACAAGGTCGAGACGGCGCATCTGGAGCGCTGGTATGCGCTGGCGCTCAGCCACGCGCCTCAGGACTACGCGCTCGCCGTCGAAATCTTGAACTGCCGCCGGCTGATCAAGGGCTACAGCGACACCCACCTCCGCGCCCAGTCCAAATTCGATCGCGTGCTGTCGGCGCTCGATCTGGTCAGGAGCCGCGATGACGCTGCCGACTGGATCAGGCGGTTGCGCGAAGCTGCGCTGAAAGACGAGAAAGGCGACATGCTCGATGGCGCGCTGAAGACGGTGGCATCGTTGTCTGATCATGGTGTGGGAAGAGGTCGAGCTTAGGCTGGTACCTCTACGCTACTGCCGCCGTTTCCCTACTCCCACTGGATTCGCGGATTGAACACGCCGCTTCAAGCGATCGCAGCTCGGCTTCCACCCGGATTGCGGGAAGCGTTGCCGGCGGATCTGCCGGGCGTCAGTCGCGCGATATGGACAGCCCCGAGAGAAGCGGAGCGTACGCGGCGAGCCTGCGGGATACGAACTCTGTGAAGAGCCGCACCCGCTTCGTCTTGCGTGTCTCGCCTTGCGTGAGAAGCCAGAGTGTCCCATGCATGGGCACGTCGATCCCCGGCACCCTCACCAGCAGGGGGTCGGTATCTCCGACGAAGCACGGCAGTTTCGTTATCCCAATCCCCTGGTGCGCCGCGATGATCTGCGTCTCGGCGTCAGGTGTCCTGAACGGTACTCCCGTGACGTGAACTTCTCCCTCGCGCGCCCAGTCCGGAATTCCATGATTGTCTATGCCTATCCATCGGATGGGATCAAGCGTGCCCGCACGCCACGCGGCTAGTCGATCGCGAGACATGTAGACGCCGCTGAACAGCTCCGGTCCCTTCAGGCCGTGAAGATTGAGCGGCAGGGTCTTGCGGTCGGCGACAATGCGGATCGCGACGTCGGCCTCTCGGTTGGTCAGATTTGCCAGCTCACCGGACGACAAGATTTCCATCTCGATGTCGCGATGCAAACGCGCGAAGTCGGCGAGATCCGACATGAGCAGGTGTGTGGCGAGGAACGGTGGAAGCGTCACCCGCAAAAGTCCGCGCGCGCTCTGGTCACGACCGAAGACGCGCGTCTCCAGCTGGTGCGACGACGCTTCCATCTGGGTCGCGAGATCGAGGACCTCTTCGCCCGCAGCCGTCAGGCGGTAGCCGGAAGGCAGCTTTTCGAACATCTGCGCCCCGAGGCGTTCCTCGAGCTGAGCGATGCGTCGCAGCACGGTCGAGTGGTTCACACCGAGGTGCGCGGCGGCAGCACGCACCGAGCCGCCGCGCGCGGCGGCAAGAAAGTAGCGGACGTCATCCCAGTCGATCATGGTGCATTCCTGCGCAGCGCAGTGCGGCTTGCAAAAGCCCATACTAACACGATCAGCCGTAAGTTCGTGCGGTCATCGTGGCGTTCAATCATCTATTGGATCGTTTTCGCACCAGCGATGTGCGCGATTGCGCACTCACCGCCCGACTTCGGCGAACCCATCTTGAGGCTCTCGCGGGACTTTCCCGTATAGCCAAAGACACGAGACGGCGAAACGAAGGATGCATGACATGAACAGACTGAATGGAAAGACCGCTGTGATAACCGGCGGCGCTACGGGCATCGGCCGCGCCGCAGCCAAGCGCTTTATCGAGGAGGGCGCCTTCGTCTTCATCTTCGGCCGCCGGCAGGAAGCGCTCGACGCCGCCGTGGCTGACCTTGGGCCTAATGCCCGCGCGGTTATGGGCTCGGTCTCGGATGAGGCCGACCTCGACCGACTCTACGCTGCGGTGAAGGCCGAGCGCGGAAGCCTCGACATCGTCTTCGCCAATGCCGGGGCGGGAAGCCCGCTTCCGCTCGGCCAGATCACCGCCAGGCACATTGACGAAACCTTCGACACCAATGTGAAGGGTACGATCTTCACGGTCCAGAAGGCGCTGCCGCTGATGAGCCAGGGCGGTTCGATCATCCTGACCGGGTCGAGCGCCGGCACCACGGGCGCTCCGGGGTTCACTGCCTATAGCGCGAGCAAGGCGGCAGTGCGCAACCTGGCGCGGACCTGGGCGGAGGACCTGAAGGGCACCGGCATCCGGGTAAACGTGTTGTCGCCCGGGGCGACGGCGACCGAACTCGCGAAGGAGGCGTTGGGCGAGGAAGGCCAGAAGGCCTACGGCGCGATGACTCCGCTCCAGCGCATGGCCGATCCGGCGGAGATCGGGGCCGTGGCCGCCTTTCTCGCGTCGCCGGACAGCAGCTTCATGACTGCCAGCGAGGTCGCCGTCGACGGCGGCCTGGCTCAACTCTGACCCCCAGCGCGGTCCGTACCTGGCCCGTGCGCAACGAAAGACAAAGAATTATGAAAAAACTCGAAGGCAAGATCGCAGTCATCACGGGCGGAAGCAGCGGGATCGGATTGGCCACAGCCAAGCGCTTCGTAGAAGAAGGAGCGCACGTCGTGATTACCGGGCGAAGAGAGAAGGAGTTGAAGGAGGCCGCAGCCTTCATCATGAAAAACGTTACGACGGTCGTGGGTGACGTGTCGCTCCTGGAAGATCTGGATCGCCTCTATGCCGTCGTGAAGGTGAAACATGGTCATATCGACATTCTCTTCGCCAACGCCGGCGCGGGGACGATCGCACCGCTCGCCGTCGCTACCGAGGCACATTTTGATCAGACCTTCGATGTGAACGTGAAGGGTCTGTTCTTTACGGTGCAGAAGGCCCTTCCCCTGTTCAAAGACGGCGGTTCGATCATCCTGAATTCTTCAGTGTCGAACGTGTTGGGGCTTCCAGGGTTTAGTACCTACGCCGCGAGCAAGGCGGCTGTACGCAACTTCGCGCGCGCTTGGACACTGGAATTCAAAGACCGCAAAATCCGCGTCAATGCAATGAGTCCGGGACCAATCGAGACGCCGGCCTTGGAGACAACGACTGGCCTTACCCCTGAGCAAGCCGAGCAAGCGGCCGCCCAGTTTGCGTCACAGATCCCAATGGGTCGCAGGGGCAAACCAGAGGAAATCGCGGCTGCCGTAACGTTCCTCGCCTCCGATGAAAGTTCTTTCGTCACCGGCGTGGATCTCGCCGTCGACGGAGGCATGGCGCAAGTCTGACCCCGGCATTAGCACCAGATCGGAGAAGTACTATGAACTATGCAATCGTAGGATTCGGCAATATCGGACAAGCCCTTGCCAAGGCGTTTGCCCGAAACGGCATCGAAGTTTCCGTTACAACCACACGCGACCCGGAAAGCTTTGCCGCCGATGCGGCCGCGATCGGACCCACGATCATCCCCAAAAAACTGGCGGAAGCCATCAAGGCGGACATCATCTTTTTGGCTGTCCGCTTCGAGGCGCACCCGAATGTCGCGAAGGCGCTCCCTACCTGGCAGGGGAAGACGATCATCAATGTGACCAATGCCTATGGCGTGCCCCCGGAGGAACTGGGAGGACAACCTTCTTCCAAGTTCATCGCGCAGGCCTTCTCTGGCGCAAAACTGGTCAAGGGCTTCAACCATTTGGTCGCCCCGGTGCTTGATCAGGATCCGGCCGTACATGGTGGCCGGAGGGTCGTGTTCCTGGCAAGCGACGATGACGCTGCCGCAACACGGATTGGGGAGCTTGCGGAAATCTCGGTTTCGCGCCGATAACCTCGGCGGGGTGTCGGAAGGTGGCCTGCTGGTCCAAGCGCGCGGAAACAGATGGGGCCATCTGATCTTCAAGGACTTGGTCAAATTCGACTGACGAGCGCGACGTCCTCGGCAAAGAGACGACGCACGCGATCGGAACTCGGATCGGATCAAGCTCGATCCGATCCGAGCAAATGGAGAAATCACTATGAGCACCGAGAAGAATATCCACTCCTAAGGAGATTTCGATGTACGACCAATCCAAGGTGTCCGAATTAATCCGGTTCGCACGAATCGAGGCGGGCTCCACCGTGATCGACGTTACCCTGGCGACGGAGACTGGACGCGCCTCTTCTCCGACATCGTCGGATCAGAGGGGCGGGTCTACAGCTTTGTGCCGGCCGAAGTCGCCCACTTCAAGAACGATCCGGTCGGCCTCATACGAACGCTCGCGAAGGAGCTGAGCCGAGAGAACGTCGAAGCCACCTCGGCGGATCTCGTCGCGATGCCGGAGATTACGCAGCCAGCCGATGTCATGTGGTTGCACCTGTTCTACCACGATCTTCACACCGCCTTGATCCAGAAGAAGGGTGCGACGGCGGCCGACTTCAATCGAGCTGTCTACAAGCGGCTGAAACCCGGTGGGTCCTATGTTATCGTCGACCACGCCGCCGCCACTGGGTCGGGCACGAGCGACACCCGGTCGCTGCATCGGATCGACCCTGCATTCGTCCGCGAGGAGGTGGAGGCGGCCGGCTTCGTACTGGACGCGGAAAGCACCGTGCTCGCGAACAAGGATGACCCGCACTCGATCAAGGTGTTCGATCCCGCGATCAAGGGCGAGACCGATCGCTTCGCGTTTCGGTTCGTGAAGCCCTGACAGCTCCCGGGCGCCGACTTCATGTCAACCTCCCATTGAGTCCATCAACTCGGGTTCGCACCCGTCAAGCTCGGAAAGCTCAACGAGGATGGCGCGCTGGTGCACGCACGCGATGCGGCAGCGCCTTAAAGGCGTCCGAGGTGATGATGGCACAAGGTTCTGGAGCACACCTGCCGCAGGTTCCTGATCTGAACTTGATGAAATGACGGAAGTCGCCGCGCCGTTGAGGGAGCCGGCGCATCCCCTCAGGGATGCGCCGGGACAAACGGTTCAAGAATGGTGGATTTCCGTTCCCAGCACCTTCAGGCATTCACGGATGAACGCCGCAAGCGCGGTCCAGCCTTTGGCTGAAACCATGGTCCCATCGACATAGGCGTCGGTGGGAGACAAATCGATATAAGTGCCGCCGGCAAGCGTCACCTCCGGCTCGCAGGCGGCGAGCGCCGCCACCTTTTTGCCGCGCACGACGCCGTCCACCGCGATCAGAATCTGGACGCCATGGCAGATCGTGAAGATCGGCTTTTTTGCCTCGTGGAAATGGCGCACCATTGCCTGTATCCGCTTGTCGGTGCGGATGTATTCGGGGCCACGACCGCCGGCGCAATAGACAGCGTCGTACTGGCTCAGCTGCTTCTCCGCGTCGGCAAAGGTCTTGTTGATCAGCGCGTTGTGGCCGGGCTTTTCAGTGTAGGTCTGATCGCCCTCAAAATCGTGCAGCGATGTCTTGATCATGTCTCCGGCGCTTTTGTCGGGGCACACGACATGAACGGTGTGTCCCACCGCTTCCATCGCCTGCTGATAGACGAAGATTTCATACTCCTCGGTGAAATCACCGGTCAGCATCAGGATTTTTTTGGCTGGCATGTCTTTTCCTCTCGGCTTGTTTCAGGGGCGAGGTGCACTGCGCGCCTCGCTACCCGGGATCGAAATCGGCTCAGAACGGGGAATAGAATTCGTAGGCGGCAGGCTGGGCGGACAGCGGCGCGCCGCGCTTGAGGGTGCCTCTGACAAGCAACATCGCTAGGCTACTCGAACGCAGGCAGGAGCCTGTCCCGCGAATTTTCGATGTGCGCGCGCATGGCTTTTTCGGCGGCGTCCGGATCGCCCGCGGCAAAGGCAGCGAGAATAGCCTCGTGCTCGTCGAGCGCCTCTTCGGTCACCCTGGAGTGATACATCAGCCGGAAGATATGGAAGTGGGTATGCTGGTGATTCAGTGTCTCGCGAATGAGTTCGTTTTGGGCGAACTCGACGATCTTGTCGTGGAAGATCGCATCCTGACGGGCGAAGTTCGAATAGCGCAGGCGTTCGTCTTTCCCCACCCGCCGAGCCATGACGCCGGCCGCCGCCTGCAGCGCGGCAAGGCGCTCGCCGTCCATTGTTGCGGTGGCTTTGGCCGCGGCGGCAGGTTCAAGCAATAGACGCAGCTCGTAAAGCTCGTCGAAGCGCCGGCGGGTGATTTGTGGGGCGGCGCGATAGCCGATCAGGTGGGTTTTCAGAACCAGCCCTTCCCCCTCCAGCCTGCCAAGCGCTTCACGAATGGGGGTATGCGAGACGTTGAATTCCTTGACGAGATTGTCGACGGTGATGCGCGATCCCGGAGCAATCCTCAAAGACATGAGCTGCGCGAAGATTGCTTCGTAAACGTCGCCAGCCAGACTGTTGGCGCGCTGAATACGACCGGTCGCACGGGCTTCATTGTCAACCGTCAGGTCCGTGTTCTGCATCGTTTGCCTCTTGACAGAACCACCCACTAACATGATGCTTCGCGAAACTCAATCCTATATCCTATACGATTTTATGGGGATATCGCATGATCATGACCTGCAGCGCCGAGGTCGGCCTCTGGCACGAAGCCAAGCCTGTCGGCTTCCAACCCGTCTTCGCAGGATCTTGTGCATGAGCTTGTTTGCAGCGGCGCGCCTGCCGAGCGAGATTCTGTTTGGCAAAGGCCAGCGCCATGTCCTGCCTGCCATTGCCACCAAATATGGGCGGCGTGCGTTCGTCTGTACCGATGAGCGCTTCGCGGCGACATCGCAGTTCGCCGAGATTCTGGCTGGCTTGCACAACGCGGCGATCGAGGCGCTGGTCTTCGACCGAACGCTGCCGGATGTGCCGCGCGACAGCGTCGCCACCTGCATTGCGGAGGCGAAGGGTTTCAAGCCCGACATGGTGATCGGAATCGGGGGCGGCAGCTGCCTCGACATGGCCAAATGCGCTGCACTTCTGCTCAGCCATGGCGGCAAGCTCCAGGACTACTATGGCGAGTTCAAGGTACCCGGCCCTATCCTTCCGGTAATCGCAGTGCCGACGACGGCTGGAACAGGCTCCGAGGTGACCCCCGTCGCCGTGATCTCCGACCCGGATCGGACGCTGAAAGTGGGTATCGCCAGTCCGCATCTCATCGCGGCAGTGGCGCTTTGCGATCCGGATCTGACGGTGACCTGTCCACCGTCCTTGACGGCGGTCGCCGGCGCCGACGCGCTGACGCACGCAATCGAGGCCTATACAGCGGCCAAACGCGGCGTCGACCCTCATTTGCCGCAACAGCACGTGTTCATCGGCAAGAGCGCTCTGACCGACCATTTCGCGCTTCTGGCCATCAGGCTGCTCGGCCGCAGTCTCGAAAAGGCATATCGCGACGGATCGGACGAGGATGCGCGCGCCGACGTCATGATGGGAGCGCTGGCCGCCGGTTGCGCCTTCGGTACGGCGGGAACGGCCGCCGCCCATGCGGTGCAGTATCCCGTTGGCGCGCTTACCCACACCCCGCATGGCCTGGGAGTGGCCACGATGCTGCCCTATGTGATGGCCTACAACCTGGCCGCAGCAGCCGCGGAGATTGCGGAAGTCGGCACTGCTCTTGGCCTTTCCCTTCAGGGCGGCGGCGCCGATGCCTTGGCGCACGCCACCATCCGGGAGGTGAGCCGGCTGTTTGGCGCCATCGGCATCACGCCGACATTGGCCGAACTGGGTCTTCCCGAAGACAAGATCGACTGGACGGCCGAGCAGGCGCTGGGCATCGACCGGTTGATCAAGAACAATCCCCGCCCGTTCGACCTTGCCGCGATGCGACGGCTGGTCAGGGCTGCTTATGACGGCGACATGTCCGCCACCATGATGTGACCGACCAGGAGTTCATCCAATGAACATTGCCGCAGGCATATCCGACGAGGATCAAGATATGTTCGACTACGCCACGGTCTCGCACGGTCTCTACATTGGCGGACGCTGGCGGCCTTCATCGGAGGGTCGCGTGATCGAAGTGGTCGATCCCTCGACTGAAGCCGTGATCGCTGCGGTTCCCGATGCAACGCTCACTGATGCCGCCGCCGCCGTCGACGCTGCCGCGAAGGCGGCGGCCGGCTGGCGCGAGACCCCGCCACGCAGGCGATCGGAAATCCTGCGGCGCTGCTTCGAACTGATGACCGAACGGATGGAGACGTTGGCTGCGCTGATCTCGCTGGAGAACGGCAAGGCGCTGCGCGATGCGCGCGGTGAAGTCGCCTACGCCGCTGAGTTTTTCCGCTGGAACGCCGAGGAGGCGGTCCGCATCAGCGGCGAGTTCGGCCTTGCACCCTCGGGCGCGAACCGGATCATTGTCGACTACCAGCCCATCGGCATTTGCGTGCTCATCACGCCATGGAATTTCCCAGCCGCCATGGCGACACGTAAAATCGCTCCGGCGCTGGCGGCCGGCTGTACGGTGATCCTGAAGCCCGCCAGCGAGACACCGCTGACGGCCTATGCGCTTGCGGCGCTCTACGAGGAAGCCGGCGTGCCGCCCGGCGTCGTCAACGTCCTGACGACCTCGACCCCCGGACCGGTGACGGCGGCCATGCTGGCCGATCCGCGCGTGCGAAAGCTGTCCTTCACCGGCTCGACCGGCGTCGGGCGCGTGCTGCTGGCCGAAGCCGCAAAGCACGTCATTTCCTGTTCCATGGAGCTTGGCGGCAACGCACCCTTCATCGTCTTCGACGACGCCGACCTGGAAGCCGCCCTCGACGGTGCGATGGTTGCCAAGATGCGCAACGCCGGCGAAGCCTGCACGGCCGCCAACCGGCTTTACGTCCAGGCCGGCATCCATGATGCCTTCGCGGAAGGCTTGAGCAAACGCATGGCGGCACTCAACCTGGGCCCGGGCACAGACTCAGACACAGAATGCGGGCCGATGATCACCAGGAAGGCTGTGCACAAGATCGACCGGCTTGTGCAGGACGCCGTTGCCCGCGGCGCCAAAATCCTGTGTGGCGGCGGCGTATCTGAAGGCAGAGGCTTTTTCTATCCGCCAACGGTGCTCAAGGACGTGCCGGCCGACGTTGCCATGGCTCACGAGGAGATCTTCGGTCCCGTGGCGCCGATCAGTCGCTTCGACAGCGAGGCGGAGGTCATCGCCAAGGCCAACGACACAGAATACGGTCTCGCGGCCTACATCTACACGCGCGACCTGGCCAGAGGAATGCGCGTGGCATCAAAGATCGAGTCGGGCATGATCGCGCTCAACCGCGGCCTGATGTCGGATCCGGCGGCGCCCTTCGGCGGAGTCAAGCAAAGCGGGTTGGGGCGAGAAGGCGGCCAGAAGCATGGCGTTGCCGAGTTCATGGAGGCCAAGTACATCGCCGTGACCCTGTGAGCGGACATCACGCCAAAGATCCGTTTCGCATTCGCGATCATGTGGTCGAGTTCGACGACATGGTCGCCGAGATCGTTCGCAGAAGCGAGGACACCAGGGCGAATGTTCCCATGGTCGCCGATGTCGCCTACGGGGCTGACGCCACCGAAACCGTGGATCTGTTCTTTCCCGAGGGCAAACGGGACCGCCTGCCGGTGCACATGTTCATCCACGGGGGCTATTGGCGCATGTTCTCCAAGCGCGACTATTCCTACGTCGCCGAGACCGTTACGAACGCAGGTGCGATCGCGGTCATTGTCGACTACGCGCTGATGCCGGCCGTCAGGATGGCCAGGATCGTCGACCAGGTGCGCCGCGCCAAGCGATGGGTATTTGACAATGTCGCACACCATGGCGGCAATCCCGGCCTGCTGACCGTTAGCGGTCATTCCGCCGGTGCGCATCTGGCAACAATGCTTTTCGACGGTGACGAGCGGGCTTCCGGCATCAAAGCTGCGCTGCTGCTTGGCGGCCTTTACGACCTGAAGCCATTGCAGATGTCGTTCCTTGCCGCCGAGATCGCGATCACCGACGAGGAGGCCCGCCGATTCTCGCCCATCGATCACAGTTTCGATCCATCCGTGGGCGTAGATATCTTGGTCGGCGCCGATGAAACGCCGCCGTTCCACAGCCAGGCCGCACTCTTCACGGACCACCTTGACACACAGGGACTGACTGTTTCGCGCACGACCCTTGGCGGGGCCAATCACATGAGCAGCGTCCGTGACCTTGGCTTGGCTGGTACCGAGGCCTCGTCACTGCTGGCCCGCGTCGTGGCCACCTGAGACTTCCGCCAGAAGCGCTGCTGGACGCGACCGTTCTGCAAAGTAGCGTCGCAGCATCGGGTACCGACAGCGGTGGTGAATCTCCCGCCACCGGTCCCCATACCGTAAGCCCGCCGTCGATGTCGACGTCGACGTGGTTCATGCTTTCCAGCGTGATTGAGCTTGATAACCGATGTCGGCGATCGCCGTCATGCAGGCAGCCCAGTTGAGTTCTCAAGGCTGGCCGGCCAAAGACGCCCCTCGGGGGAGAGCGAGCCGACGTTCCGTAACACCGGCCCGCAACCTTCAGAATACGATAGCCCGCGGCACCCCGGAGAAGGGAATCTGCGCTCTCACACCAGCATCGACTGCTGGGCGAAGATGCCCGCCATCGCGCCGTGCGATATTGCCAGGGTGACCGATGGCGGCGTGAGGGGGTTGGCGAGGTCGCCCGCGGCGTAGATGCCGGGCATGCTGGTTTCGCGGCGCTCGTCGACCTTGAGGATTGCGCCGAGGGGCGTATCGACCGTGGCGAGGCCCAGTGATTCATGCAGGCTTGCGGACGGCTTGTTGCGCGGATGCGCGAACAGGATGTCGACCGCGACCTTGGGGCCGGTATCGAACTTGACGGTGGCGTTATGCCCCCCGTGATGGGCGATCTCGCTGATCCGGCCGTCGACGACAGGTATGTTGCGGCGCGCCAGACCGGCCCGGATATCGGGCGGAATGTCGTGACCATCAGCGAAGACCGTCAACCTGTCGGTCCAATCGTGGAACAGCCTGACCTGATTCATCGACTGTGGGCCGGACCAGACGAGGCCCCAATGCTGGCCGGCGACTTCAAAGCCGTCGCAATAGGGGCAGGGCACGATGGACGTGCCCCAACCTTCGGCAAAGCCCGGAACATCAGGCATCTGGTCGGCGACGCCATAGCTCAGGATCAGCCGGCGCGCGCCGAGGCTTCCGCCATCGCCAGTGAGGACGGAGAAATCGTCGATGGCCCCGGAGAGGCTGTCGGCCCGGGCATTGACCAGCTTGATCGTGGGATAGCGCGCCAGCTGCCGCCGCGCCTCGGCCAGGATGTCCAGCGGTGGCTTGTGATCGTGGCCGAGCAGGCCATGCGAGTGGCCGGCGAAGCGGTTGCGCGGCAGGCCGGTATCGAGAACGGTGACCTTACGGCGGGCACGGCCGAGTTGCAGGGCGCCGGCGAGACCGGCAAAGCTGCCGCCGATGATGATGACGTCATCCATGATGGGCTCCGTGTTGTGGATGAGGGGCTGGTTGGACCTGGTTGAAAGCTACCCATCGGCTTGCGCATTTCAGAAACTACATGGTATCGTAATCCGAGAATTTGGATACTGTCAAGGACTGGAATTGTCGTGACCGAAAATAGCCAGGGCCGGCGCGGCCGGCCCGCCAACGAGGCGCTTGGCCAAACGATACTCGACGCTGCGTCCGAACTCTTTGTGGAATTGGGTTTTCAAGCGACCACATTGGACAAGGTCGCCCAGCGGGCGAAGATATCCAAGCTCAGCATCTATCGGCATTTCGAGAACAAGGAGGCGCTGTTCAGCGCGGCCATCGCGGCCGGCTGCCATCAGTTGTTTGCGCCACTGGCCCTTCTTGAAGGCGTCGGCGGTTCGATCGAAGATCAGCTCATGGCGGTGGGATCATCCCTGCTTCGGACACTGTTGAGATCAGACGTCCGCAGTGTCGAAGCCATGGTCATGGCCGACCAGACGAATCCAAGGTCGTTAAGCAAGCTCCATTTCGAAGCCGGCCCCGCCCATGTCATCGCCCAAATCGAGGTCCTGTTGCGTCAGTTGCACGCGAAGGCGGTTCTGAACGTGCCCGATCCTCTCCGGTCCGCCCGCTTGTT
This sequence comes from Mesorhizobium sp. C264A, assembly GCF_040324515.1. Taxonomy (NCBI): domain Bacteria; kingdom Pseudomonadati; phylum Pseudomonadota; class Alphaproteobacteria; order Hyphomicrobiales; family Phyllobacteriaceae; genus Mesorhizobium; species Mesorhizobium sp. C264A. Next base: position 3,693,331 of record NZ_JAMYVY010000001.1, read on the forward strand.
TGCCGCGCTTTTCAAAGGATCCGATCTCCTGATTATCGCACGCTTCGATGAGGCGAGAGCAGCGGACGACAACGAAGTCGAATCCTATTGCCGGTCGGCCGTCGCCATGTTCATCGCTGCGCACGGCTAGCAGTCTGCCCTGCCGCTAATCATTGTATTTCTGCGAAATACTCCGCTAGAGCCGCCGTCGCGATGGCGCCCATCCACCTCGTGTCGATCGCGTCGGGGTGGGACTGCGCGCCCGCCGGTGAGCGGCATCCCTACCTGCTCCGGTCACAGCGCTGCTTCGGCCGACCCTGTGCGGGCGAGGAAGAGAATGCCGGTTATGGCCGCGGGAATCGAGCAGATGAGGTGTCAGCCGCCGCGAAGGACACCTGCGGACGGAACGTTTTTTGGTACAACGTCCATTCGTGGGTCGGGCTCCAGCGGTTCGTGCCCCGACGCGCCCGCGAAGGCCGCTGGTGCCCGCGACAGATCCTTCCAAGGTGCGGGTCTGGAATGGCCCAAAAATTCTCTCGAGCTCCCGGAACATCGGTCCGCCCCTGTGGTTCGACAAGCAGCGGCACAGTCGATCCAACCAGGCATCGGCCCGCTTAGGACAGGCGCGAGGTCCCTACCCACAGATCTTGCGAAAATAGGAGCAAGCTATGCGAGCGTTGGTCTGGCACGGCAAGGAAGACATACGCTGCGATCAGGTTTCGGACCCGGAAATTGAGGATGAACGTGACGCGATCATCAAGGTGACGAGTTGTGCCATATGCGGCTCCGACCTTCACCTCTACCACAACTATGTGCCAGCCATGCTGCCTGGCGACATCATGGGCCACGAGATGATGGGAGAGGTCGTCGAGGTCGGCAAGGGCGTCAACGGCGCTCTGAAGGAGGGAGACCGCATCGTCGTGCCGTTCACCATAATCTGCGGTGAGTGCGACCAGTGCAAGCGACAGAACTTTTCGGTTTGCGAACGCACAAACCGCAAGAAGAATCTCGGTGACAAGGTGTTCGGGCACACCACCGCGGGTCTGTTCGGCTACACTCATTTGACCGGCGGCTATCCCGGGGGACAGGCGGAATACATGCGTGTGCCGTTCGCCGATGCCACGCACGTAAAGGTGCCTGACAGCCTTACCGACGAGCAGGTTCTCTTCCTCGGCGATATTTTTCCTACGGGCTGGCAGGCGGCGGCACAGTGCGACATTGAGCCCACCGATACGGTTGCGGTGTGGGGCTGCGGCCCAGTCGGGCAGATGGCCATACGCAGCGCCCTGCTGCTCGGCGCGAAACAGGTGGTGGCGATCGATTGCCTGCCGGAACGGCTTTCCATGGCCGCGGCCGGCGGCGCCATCGCCATCAATTTCGCCGAGGAAAGTGTCGTCGAACGACTGCGGGAACTCACCGGCGGAAAGGGCCCGGAGAAGTGCATCGATTGCGTCGGCATGGAAAGCCACGTCTCGCTGGCCCAGCCCGATACCGTGTACGATCGCGCAAAGCAGTTGATGCTGATGGAAAATGATCGACCGCACGTTTTGCGTGAGATGATCTATGTCTGCCGGCCGGCCGGCGTGATCTCGATCCCCGGCGTCTACAGCGGGCTGGTCGACAAGATTCCGATGGGACAGGCAATGAACAAGGGGCTCACCTTCCGAATGGGGCAGACCCATGTCAACCGTTGGACCGAGGATCTGTTGCGCCGCATCGAAGATGGCCAGATCGACCCATCCTTCGTCATCACCCATACCGTGGGGCTCGAGCAGGGACCCGAGATGTACAAGGTGTTTCGCGACAAGCAGGACAGCTGCATCAAGGTTGTACTGAAACCGTAGGGAAATCGTCATGAACGTGATTGCCAAACTTACCAACATCACCCGATCGCCTGGCGATCCCAAAGTGCTGAAGACTGGGCAGAGTGCGGTCGGGGCCTCCGATGGCCTTGCCCGCAAGCTCGGCTGGTTCAGCATCGCGCTTGGCGTCGCCGAGCTGGTTGGCGCCGCGCGGATTGCCGGCGCGCTCGGCATGCGCGGCAAGGAAGATCTGATCCGCGCTTATGGGCCGCGGGAAATAAGCAGCGGCATACTCTCGCTTTCAGTGGACAAGCAAGCTGGGCTGTGGAGCCGGGTGGCCGGCGACGGCCTGGATATCGCGACATTGCTGACAGCGTATCGGCCTGGCAACCCAAAGCGCGATAATGTAGGCCTTGCGCTTGCCATGGTCGCCGGCATCACATTGCTCGACATCATCGCTGCGAAAAGCGTGACCGCGCGCCACTCTCGGAGCGGGACCAAGCCACGCGACTACAGCGATCGAAGCGGCTTTCCCGGAGGCACTGCCGCAGCCCGCGACCGTGCCCGCTCGCAGCGCAGCCAGGAGGCCGGCGCAGCCTGATAGAGATTTCCGAACCCTGGCGCCATGCGACCTGGACAGGTGGCATCTCGTCAGGCACGCCAGAGGTGGTTGCTCTCGGCGAGCCGAGTTTGCTGGAACAGAGTGGACCGTCGCGCGGCCGTTCTCGCCGTCTCCTGGGTCACCGCCGCGCATGGGTTGTGTGGCCGGTGCGTTAAAGGCGCGAAGCAAGCAGCGATCCGACCGGTGTCGAGCCTTCCATGTCTCTTGCCTTGGCAAGGTTCCGGCGATCCTCAGGCCGAGCCGCGTTCGGGAAGCTCGGTCTCTTCCGCCACCCCTTTCCGCAGGTCTCGGCGCAAGCGTTCCGCTTCGTCGGAATTATTATCGTCGTCTGTCCGCTCGAGTTCGCGATCGATTGTCTCGCGCGACCCCTCTGCCGGATCCTGTTGCGGAGATGTGTTCGGGCCGGTTTCGATCTTGCCGTCGCCGGGAACGGTGCGGTCGCGAGACTTCGTCATCTTCAGCTTCCCTTTCATCTGTCATCTGCCTCGGCATCTCCGATGGCATGAATTTTGGCCGCTTCCCTGCCGAACCGGATCGTCGACGCTTTGTTCCGGGAAAGCCCCCGCAGGTTCGTGCTGGTCGGCCCCGGGGCATTGGTCGATGCCCTTGCCGGGAAGCATCCTATGCCAACGAGGTCGGCGGCAGCCTCATCAATGTCGTTATAAACATATGGGCTGTGAAGGCGTTTTCGGCCCGGACACGCGAGCACGCCAGGCTCGCGGCGAGTTTTCGAACCGAAGCAGATGCGCAGCGTAACAACTGGATGTATACGGAAAAGGCTGCCTCATCCACGACATCGCGCTTTCGGTAATGGCCGGCGGCATGCTCGCCTGGGCGGTCCGGCAGCTGGTAGCGAACTGGTCATAGGCCTTTGCAAAGCCGCGTCGATGAAGCGGGTGCGGTAGCGCTGGTCGGTGTAGCGTCGAGGCATCTGTCAATCGGAGACAAGCGCGACCGCTTTTGGGACCTCACTGTTTTTTCCACCGGGACTCGACATCTCACTATCATAGTTGATTGTGGCTGCCGGTGACCCTGCGTAATGGATAGCCATTCCAACTCTCCAACAGGAAAACGGTATGTTGTATCCGGGTCGGTTTTTGGGGCCAAGCGAGATTGAGATGCTCGCCCAGGTTTGTCACACGGTCTGCAAAGAGCGCGCCCTACCTCTTGCTTCGCAGAACGGAGAGCGCATAGCTGCGCATATACTCAGGCTGTTTATGAATGGCTTGATTGAGCAGAATGAACTGCTCGATGCTGAGAGGAACTGGGCTCTTCGGCCTGACCGTTCGGTCCAGCAGACGATGTCAACTACGCGCACATGAGAGGCCGCGGGACCCAGTCTTGGTAGTCGGAAAGCCGCCAAGGCCAGTTGGGAACAAACCTGACGTCTAAGCGTTTGTAGAGCCCTTCCACCGGGCAACTCACCGAAATGCTTCTTGCCGTGCATGATGCGATGTCGACGGCCGTTTTGGCGGGCAGGAGCGCCAATGCGGAAATAGTAGGCGTGGTCGACCTCACCAACAAAGCTGAGGTCGACATCGGCATCACCAGCTTGGGAAGAGCCATCCAGTTCGTGGCCAACGCCTCGGTGCTTGGATACGACATTCGCGGCGCCATGGTCTTCTATGGCGCGCCCGGTACCCCGAGCCTAAGGGCGAGAGAGTGCGAGCGCTTGTGGGCGCAGTTTGGCGGCGCGCTTCTACAGCCGTAGCTCTATCAGGACGTTCGCCCCGCCCGTTCTTGGTATGAACGCGTACGGAACTGAGGCGCTACCCAGCCGCAGCGGGAATGGCTCAGTGGTAGCTCTAGCTGGCGACCGCACTAAGCAGCTTTTCGGTGATGGGCTTTGAGCGGCTGAGCCAGCGTGAGAACGTTCGGCCGCATATCTGCCGGTGCCTGCTTTCATGTGACTGGGCGAGGCTATTGGGGAGCCGGGTTGACCACTGGCCCTTAGCCGAGGGAAGCACAGTACGGCAACCTCGCTCTTTGCTGGCTAACATCCTTCCGCTCTCAGGGACCGGACCATGCGCACAACAACAGGGTCATACGGTTTCTTTTCGGATTTCCGATAATTCATTGTGAAAAGCGCGGCACGCTGGTTGCAGACCATAATTGCACGGACGTAGCGAATCTCGCCATTCTTGACCCCGGAGTAGCTGGCCCATTTCGGGGCTAGGCGCCGATAGGTCAGTCGCCAACCGGCCTTTTCGTCCTCGATCATGCGATGTTCGATCTCGGCGCGAAAACTTGCTTTGCCCAGTCGCGCGCCCCAAACGACCAGAAACGCGTCTCTTGGGCCCTGAAAAGCCGCGCCCTGCTCCGAATTCTGGGTCAGGACGAAATTCGGAGGAATATCGAAACTAAAGCCAAGCTGTCGGACGCCGAAGGGCTGCCACGCCTCGGCCTGAAGCAACGTGGTCCAAAAGAGAAAAACTGTAAGTCCCAGCAGGAGGCGTCGCATTGCTCTGATTTAGCGCTGGCTAACATGGTGTCCAGACGGACAGAGGTCCGTGACATAAAAAATATGCATCATGGCCGCGCAGCATATGGACGCGGGATTCGCGATTGACGGCGTGCGGTCGAAACGGCTTCCGTCCCACGAAAGGAGAGGACGCAGAGGGAATTGGTGCGTCGGTATGATCGACTGGCAGAAAATTGGCGAGGCCGAATGTCCAACGTTCATTGCCCGCAAAAATGGGCGCCGGTTCCTCTTGTGCCTAGGGAAGAGGAGCCGAATTATTCCCTGGCGAAGACCCTGATCTACCTCAGACGGGGGCATGCCTCAGTAACTTCGCCGTGACCTGATCCCTTCGGGGAACAATCACATCGAGCTCCAGTTTGGCCTTCAAGCGAAAGCACTGATGGAGCATGCCATGAGATTTCCACACAGCACGACGGCCGCGGCCGCCGTTTTCATTGCCCTGACCTCCCCCGCACTCGCCCAGACAAGCGGAACACCATCACCCTCGACACCTGCACCCGCTCCGGCAACCGAACCGCCGACCGCCGGACAGTTGCCGGATGCGACCGGACAAGCGGATGGACCAACACGCGAAATGATCCGCCAGATGGTTGAGCAAGCTGTCCGTGACCGACTGCAGCAGGATCGCGGTTCCGAAGAGGGTTTCCGCGAGGAAGATAGTCGCAACTATCAAGGCGATCGCAACGAGGATGCTGACCGCCACGATGAAGATGGCGACCGTTGGCAGAACCACGGTGACCGCGATCGTGGACACAGAATGGCTGGACGCTGGCATCATCAGATGATGCGCGGTGCCGGCATGCGACTGATGTTCGGGCTGTTGGACACCGATGGCGACGGATCGGTGTCCGAGGACGAGGTTCAACGCGCGGTGGGCAGGATGTTCAGTAGCGTTGACGAGAATGGTGATGGCAAGATCGATGTGAACGAGATCCAGTCCTTCATGCATGGCTCCAGCATGCATGGCACTGATAGCGAGGACACGCCGTAGCTGTCTTCAAAGGGAATGCCCTCCCTCGGACAAAGCGGGCGCGTGGCGGCCGATCCCGAAGCGGTGTCTCTTGGCTGTTAGGCGCCCGGCCAGCACCCTTTAGGCTTGAGCTATTCCCGCAGTCCCGCGAGACGCCAGCCGTGACAAAAAAGGCTTCGCATTGCTGATCGAGGAACGATCGAAGCCGACCAACGCAAGGTCACTCGGGCGCTCGGTCTTCCAGCAGAACGAAGGATGCGGCGATCAAGTCGTCGCCATTGATACGTCCTTGGCTGTCCTCCAACATAGTTGCAACCTTGTGGAAGGCCATCATTTCACCCGCGTCAATCTGCGCTTCACGCATCTTGGCTGTGAGATCAGCCACGCGATTTCCTAACGAATGTGATTTTGCAGTCTCGCAATTCGACATGATTAGTCATCCTTTGCCTTGGGGTTTCACGCTGCCGAACGCAATGCTTCAGCGGATGTTCCGAATTTGGCCATCAGTCTTATGGGATAGGACTTGCGTCTGATTGCGGTTGGAAGAAGCCCGAACGGCGGAACACGCAGCCGGACGCCGAATTGGAAACCCACCGTCGATCGAAGTCCCTTGTCGCCGGTTGAGATCCCGCCATCTTCACTGTCGAGAGGGTGGCGGGATCGCCTTCCGAGGAGCGAGCGCATATGAGGTAATAGATATTTGGCAGATGTACTCACGGCCATCCTGCTCGCTTCTTTTGTCTGCGCATGTTCATTCTTTTCGCGAAACCCCATCTCTCCAACAACACGCAACAACCGCGTTGCTACCCACGATTGATGCGATGACAACTGCATCAACAAAGCAAAGCCTCTTCGCCTAAGGTGCGATTGCCGCGGGCTTTTTCGACTTGAAGGTCGTCCAACGCGCCCGGTGGTCAGGCCATGGCGTTCAGCGGGAGCCAGGTAGACTCATCGCGAAAATCCCGCAGCGAGGCATGTCGCAAGTCCTCCTCGCCGCGTGCGGATACTGGAATCCGCCTGGCTCGTTGTGACAGGCATGCGAAGATGAGTGTCGGCGCATGGACGCGGAAAAACCCGCCAGCGTGAGCCAGCGGGCCTTGTGATGGGATGGCCCGCGCGTGCGGTCAAGGCTGCGCGGGCCGACCATGATGAATGAGGGGACATCTTGGTCACCGGCACGACCGATGAAGAACGAGCCGGGTGTGACAGAACACCCTTGGAGCGAGGATGTTCCCGTCCGCACAAAAAAGCTCGCCGGCGTGAGCCGGCGGGCAGTCGCTATTTTGCCGTCAAGCGGACAGACCGCTTGCGGCCCACCCACTGCACCATTTTTCCACTTTGAGCCGAAATCATTCTCAACTATGGTTCGCCGGGCTTAAGGCATGGGGGATTGCCGATGGTTTTATCACGCAGGGGTGTCGTGCTCGGCGGTCTGGCGCTGGTCGCGGTCGGTGGAACCAGCAATATTGTTCAAGCCGCGGGGGCAAAATCCTTTTTCGCCGGTACCGCCAACGATAACGATTTCGTCTATCGCAAGACCAACTTCGCCAAGATCGACAAGAGATGGCATCGCCAGATCGTCAAGTATTTCAGCAGCGAGCCGGTCGGCACCGTCGTGGTCGATACCCGCCACCACTTCCTCTACCTCATCATGGAAAACAAGACTGCCATCCGCTACGGCGTCGGCGTCGGCAAGGAAGGCTTCAAATGGTACGGCCGCGCGACGATCGATCGCCGCGCGCTGTGGCCGCAATGGGTCCCGCCCCCCGAAATGCGCGAGCGCAAGCCGGACCTGCCGCCCATGATCGCGGGCGGCGCGTCCAACAATCCGCTCGGGCCGCGAGCGCTCTATCTGTACCGCGACGGCGCCGACATCGGCTACCGCCTGCATGGCACGCTGGAGCCATGGAGCATCGGCACCGACGCTTCCAGCGGCTGCATCCGCATGTTCCCCGAAGATATCATCGACCTCTACCAGCGGTGCCCGATCGGCACCGCGGTGGAGGTCCTGCCGCACATCGCCGACCAGGCGCCCGCTTCCACCACTGTCGAATGATTGGCGCATCATGAACCGCATGATTGAAAACACGCGCCGGCTGCTCGCCGCCGGCCTGCTGGTTGTGGCCGCATCCTGCTCGACCAGCAACACGCTGGCCCCGTCGACGCCTGACGTCACCAACGCCGAGATTGCCGGCTTCCAGAACGTGCAGCCGGGCAGCGAGGAGGATTTTATCCTCAATGTCGGCCGCCGCACCTATTTCACCAAAGGTTCGGCCGCGCTCGATTCTGTCGCCAAGGCCACCCTCGACACCCAGATCGCCTGGTTGACAAAGCATCCGCGCTGGCTGCTCAAGCTGCAGGGTTTCGCCGACGATCCCGGCGCAAGTGAAACGGCGCTGTCACAGCAGCGCGCCGATGCGGTGATGGACTACCTCGCCGCCGGCGGCATAGACCGGAACCGCATGTGGGCCAAGGGCTACGGCAAGGACAGGCTCGTCCGCGACTGCCCCGACTCCGCCTGCAGGTCGCAGAACCGCCGCGTTGTGTCTAATTTGCGCGATGAGAGGGACGAGTCGTAGAGGCTACTGATTTGCTGGTCGCCAAATCAGTCTCACAACGCGACGGCGGCATGGCTGCAATGCGCCTATCGGGGACATTCACCCAGCGTTTGCCCCTCCCCGAAAGCTGACGCTCCGGTTGAACCCGGAGTGAAGTCAGCTTCCCGTCTACCAACCTCCGGTTCAGGGTCTGGTGGGAGGCTTCGGCATCCGCCTCGACCAGTTTGCGGACGTGGCGGTTGTCCGCGATCCTGATCGCGCATGAGCCTCGCCACATGTCAGTGTGCTACCGGGAGTGGGCGCCGTGGAGCTGGCAGGTACGCTCGCTCAAAGCATCGGCCGTCCACCGGTGACCTCGTAGAGTGCGCCGGTGGTGTAGCTCGATCCTTCCGAGGCAAGCAGCACATAGGTCGCTGCAAGCTCTGCCGGTTGCCCGGGACGCTTGAGCGGTGTGTTCTTCCCGAACTCCTTGACCTTCTCAGAGGGCATTGTCGACGGGATCAGCGGCGTCCAAATCGGCCCGGGAGCGACCGCGTTTACCCGAATGCCGCGTTCAGCTACCAGTCCTGCAAGTCCGGCGGTGAAGTTGGCGATCGCTCCTTTGGTAGTGGCGTAGGCAAGCAGTGCCGGCGAGGGACTAGTCGCGTTGATTGAGGATGTGTTGATGATGGTCGAGCCGGGTTCCATGTGCTTCACTGCTTCCTGGGACAGATAGAACATCGCATAGACATTGGTGCGAAAGGTGAGATCCCATTCCTCCGCGCTGATGTCCTCCAGCTTCTCGAACGACGCCTGGTGGGCTGCATTGTTGACGAGGATGTCCAGGCGCCCGCATTCATCGATAGCTCGCTGCACAAGCGACCGCGCGAAGATTTCGTCCGAGATGTCGCCGGGTGCGAGCACCGCCTTGCGCCCCGCTTCCTCGACCAAGCGCGCCGTCTCCTGCGCATCTTCGTCCTCTTCAAGATAGGAGATCATGACGTCGGCGCCTTCGCGTGCAAACGCGATAGCCACCGCCCGGCCGATGCCCGAGTCCGCGCCGGTGATCAGCGCGACGCGGTCCGTCAGCTTACCGCTGCCGCGATAGCTCTCCTCTCCGTGGTCGGGCCGTGGATCCATCTCGTCGGTGTAGCCGGGCATGTCCTGCTGCTGTTCGGGAAGCGGCGGCCGAGGATATTTCTGCTGGGCATCCTGCATGTCAGCTCCTTTTTTGGCTGGAGTTGCGGTTGTGTCGATCCGGTTCCGTGATCGGTCCCTTAGCGGCTTTCGAGCCACCGCCCCATTCCTCGGACTCGCACGCTTGGTCGCCGCCCATGAGGTCCGGCGAACCGCGATTTGCGGTGCCGCTGTCCGTCTTCTTCAACTCGTGCTCCTTCTTGCGTGGCTCGTCATTCTTTCTCGCCAGCGGTAATCATCGACCTCAGCGGCTCTTGCGCCACATTCGCCTCGATTTCCGCGCGTCCGGGGGTATCCGGTAGCGCCTTGCGGAAATTTTTCGCATAATCCGGCGGCATCTTCGGTGGCATCATCGGTTCGTACGGGTCGACCACGGCCTCGATGACCACCGGACCCTCAGCAGCCAGGGCAGCGTCGAGAACGCCTTCCACCTCCTCGGAGCGAGAGACGCTGTAGCCAATGCCGCCCATGGCTTCGGCGGCCATGGCGAAGTCGATGGGCTGGAGTTCGCAGGCGAATTGCGGGTTACCGAGGAACATCATCTGCTCCCAGGCGATCTGATTGAGCATGCCGTTCTTGAGCACGAGCACCTTGAGTGGGACCCGGTACCGAACTGCCGTCGAGAACTCTCCGAGCTGCATCGCGAGACCGCCGTCGCCGACGACCGCAAAGACCGGCCGGCCGGGAAAGGCCAGGCCCGCGGCGATCGCGTAGGGCAGTCCGCATGCCATCGAGGCCAGCGCGCCCGAGACGCCGAAGGCCTGCCCGTCACGCAGTTCGATATGGCGGGCCGCCATCTCGGTGTTCTGGCCGGAATCGGCAACCAGGATCGCCTCATCGGGCAATCGTTTCCCAAATGCGCGTGTGACCACCTGGGGCTTGAGCGAAGTGGCGGCCTTTTGCTCCGACTGCGCCATCATCTCGCGCCAGCGTCGCATGCCCGCCTGCGCCTTCTCGAGGAAGCTGCGATCATCCTTGCGCTTCAGGCGCTTGTTCAGCAGTCGCAGCGTCACGGCGGCATCGCCGGCAAGGCCGGCCTCAACGGGATAGCGCAGGCCGATGCGCTGCGGGTCGCGCTCGATCTGCACCCCGCGCGCCTGTCCCGGCTTCGGGTAGTATTCGATGTAGGGAAAGGTCGAGCCGACGACGAGCAGCGCGTCACATTCCTCCATGATTTCCTGCGACGGCAGCGTGCCGAGAATTCCGATGCCGCCAGTCGTCAGCGGGTGATCGTCGGGCAAGGCAGCCTTACCGAGCAAGGCCTTTGCGACGGGGGCACCAACCAGCTCCGCCGTCTCTTCCAACTCGTGCCTGGCACCAAGCGCGCCCCGACCGGCGAGGATCGCGACCTTCGTCGCGCCGTTCAGGATCTCGGCGGCTTTCGCAAGTTGTTCTTCGTCGGGAAGCCTGCTTCCTTCGAACCAACGATCCGGCGTATGCGACGGTTTGTTGCGCTTCGAGCGCTTGGCTTGGTCGAGCGTGTGCTCCTGCACATCGCTGGCGATCGACAGATGCGCAACGCCGCGACGTGCCAGCGCCGACCTGCAGGCGAGACCGGCCAGGCTTTCCATATGCGCCGCGTCGGAGACCTGCGCGTTGAAGACGGCGACATCGCTGAAGACGCGCGTCAAGTCGACATCCTGCTGGGTGAAGGTCTCGATGAGGTCGTGGAACTGCATGCCGGTAATGGCGAGCACCGGCGCTTGGTCGAGCTTGGCATCGTAGAGTCCAGTCAGGAGGTGTGTGCCGCCAGGGCCGGAAGTTGCGAGGCAGACACCGAGCTTGCCTGTCCATTTTGAGTAGGCGCACGCCATGAACGCCGCGGATTCCTCGTGCCGCACCTGAATGAAGCGGATGCGGTCCTGCCGCTTGCGCAGCGCCTCCATGATGCCATTGATGCCGTCGCCCGGCAGGCCAAAGATGATATCGACGTTCCAGTCGATCAGCGTCTCGATGAGGATGTCCGCGGCGGTCGGCATGTCTCAGTCCTTACCGCGATGCGGATCCCGCCGCCTGGCTGCTCTTGTTCGCGGTCTTGTCAGTCTTACGCTGGTCCTTGTCGCCGCCGCGATTGCCGCCAAGCAAGTCGTCGGAAGACTGAGCGGTCTTGCCGTCTTCCAAATTAGTGGCCATGCGCAAAGCTCCCTTCATCCGGCCTGCCTAACCAGAAAGTCGGTGAGATGTTCCGTGCCCGAAGGCAAGGCCGCCTAGTCAGGTGCCGAAGGCAAGCGTGTCAGTACCACCCGATGAGGCGCTGTTCGGCAGTCAGCGGCTGAACAGGCGAGGTGCGATCGAACAGACGAAGGCATCGAACTGCTGCGAGGCCGAGCTTGCATGTAGTGGCTGAGGCTGCCTGATCGCCAAAAGCGCTCGCGGCAGAGCTGGCCGATGTTCAGGTCGCGTCTTCGCAGGTCCCTATAGCCAGAGCGCAACGCCGCCCGGACCGTCCCATAGGCGAACTCCTCGCACCCCTCGTCGACGAATTTCCCGCGCGGGATTCCGCCTCAGTGGCGAAAGGACTCGTTCGTCGCGCACACCGCGGCGGGCGATGTGCGCCTCGACCATGCGGTGCCTGGCGTGCCGGTAGTCTGGCATGGCTCCTCGATAGCCTTAAAGACGACAGGCTTAGTCGTCCTGCCTGCGCTTGTGGTGCTCGCTCTCCTGGTTTTCGCCGCGGATCATCTGGCGATCATCCTTGTCGGTCAATTCCACGCCCTCGTCGCGCAGATTGGCGCCGCCTTGCCGCGCCTCGCGCTCCTGCTTGGTTCTCTTCAGCTCATCCTCGGCATTGAAATCGTCGCCGGCATTGCTGGTGTTCTCGCGCTTTTCGATGATGCGCAGCTGCTGCTCGTGGGTCTTCCGGCCGGCCATGGCAAGGTGCCTCCTACTTGTTCGTGCGTCCGGTCTGGTCAGGGTTGATGCCGCCCTGAGGCGTGACGTCGTTCTCGACATCGCCTTCGAACGTATTGTCCCCATCGAGAGCATCGTTCTCGTCGAGCATATCGCCGCCCTTGACCGCGCCCTTCGAGGTGCCGATTCCCGGGTTGTCTCGCAGATCCTTGTCCGTGGGCTGTTTAGTCTTGGGGTGTTGGTTGGTCATGGAATTTCTCAGCGCTGGTTGAGCTTGGACGAAAGACGGTCCTGGCGCTGTCCAACTTCAACGTGGAGAAAATGTTCCGGTGTCAGGTTCGGTGCGCGCAAGCGGCCAGGCGGCCGCCGTCTCGGCTAGCGAAACTCCAGGCATGCCACATTACATTCCATTCCGAGGCGAATTGGCGGGCTAAAGTGAAAATCGAGACGGTCGAAAGCTTGCAAGGAGTGGGTGCTCTGTTCCGGTGGCGATCTCGGTTGCAAGCAGTTCGCCGGCAATCAAGCCAAGTGTTGCGCCGCTGTGGCTGAAGGCGACGTAATACCCCTCGAGCTCCCGCAACTGGCCGAAGACCGGCTCGCCGTCTCCGGGGATTGGCTTGGGCCCGACACCGTAGCTCTCCAATTCCAATTTCGGATGACCGTCGAGAACATTCGACGCTTCGTCGAGAAGCCCCTGGATGGTCGATGCTTTTACGCGATAAGTCCCGTCCGGATTGACTACCACCTCTTCTTCCGACCAGGCAGAATCGAGCGCGAGGGCGCCATCAGGCGTCGGCCGGATGGCGACGCGCGGCGTGTTGAGCACGGCGCGTAGCGGCAAATCGACTGGCTTGGTCCTGACCAGCAGCGCGATTGGTGTCCCATCGGCAATACGCTGACCGGCCACGGCGACCATTCGCGGCACATCCGCACCGGTCGCCAGAAGCACCGCGTTGGCGGCGAAGCTGATCCCGCTGGTGGTGGTGACGCCGGTGGCGCGGCCGTTGGCGACGGTGACGGTAGCGCGTCCGGCCTCGGTGACCACCTGGCCGCCCCGCTCCACGAATTCCGCGATCAATATTTCGATCAGCGACGGCAGGTCGACCCAGCCCTCGCCAGGGTTGAAGATCGCGCCTTGAGGCGTGACAGCGCTTGCGCAGACACCCGGCGCGACCAACCTTATGGCGTCCGCGGACAGATGCTGCGCATCATAGCCGAGACGTTTTTCGTGAGCGAAGACATCGGCGATCTCGTTTGAGGCATCGTCCGCATCCCACGTCAGGCCACCGTCGAAACGCAGCCAGGCGGCATCCGGGCATCGCGCCGACAAACTGCGGTAGCGGTCGATACCGATCATGCGCAGGCGATGATATTCAGCCGAGCGCCTGCGCGCCGAATTGATCCAGGCGAGCGAGCGGCCGGAAGCTCCCTTGGCGAGCGGTCCATCATTGACCAGCACGGTCTCGATGCCGAGCCTTGCAAGATGAACGGCCGAGGAGACGCCAAAAATGCCGCCGCCGACAACAACGACCTTGGAAACCTGATGTGATGCAGCCATGAGATATCTTTCACTGGTGGAGGTTGGTTTGGGCGGCCGTCTTGAAGGGCTCATACGTGATCAAAGCACTTCGGCAAGGAAGTGCTTCAGACGCGGGCTTTTCGGCGTGTCGAAAATCGCGGCAGGCGTGCCGGCCTCGATGATGCGGCCTTCATCCATGAAGACGACCTGATCGGCGACCTTGCGGGCGAAGCCCATTTCATGCGTCACCACGACCATTGTCATGCCGCGCCGGCCGAGATCCGCCATGAGGTTGAGCACACCCTTCACCAGTTCGGGATCGAGTGCGCTCGTTACCTCATCGAACAAGATGACCTCCGGGTCCATCGCCAATGCACGAGCGATTGCCACACGCTGCTGCTGGCCACCGGAAAGGCTCCCTGGACGATGGTGTTTGCGGGTCGCAAGCCCGACGTCGGCAAGGCGCGCCTCGGCTATGCGCTCAGCTTCCTGTACAGGGAGGCCCTTTACCTTGGTCAGCGACAGCATGACGTTTTCCAGGGCCGTGTGGTCGGGAAACAGATTGAACTGCTGGAAAACCATGCCGACACGCCGGCGCAGTTTTTCAGGCCTCATCGCCAGGATGCTCGCACCATCGAGCAACACCTCACCGCCCTTGGGCTCGACCAGGCGGTTGAGGCAGCGCAGCAGGGTCGACTTGCCCGAACCTGATGGGCCGATCACGCATGTGACCGTGCCAGGCTTGACTGCCAGGCTGACGCCTTTGAGAACATCGAGGTCGCCATAGGCCATGTCGAGATCGGTAATGGCGAGACTGCCGCCCTTGAAGCGGGGCAGCGCTGAGCGGGCATCAGAGCCGGCCTCCGAAAGTGCACTGCCGGTGGCGCCCTCCAGTTCGCTCACTTCGGCCAGGCCGCTGATGACGAGGCCTGCCTTTTGCTTTCCGACCCGCAGCGAGTTGTCGATGTAGTTGACCACATGGGTCAACGGCACGGTGATGACGAGATAGAACACGCCGGCCAGAAGCAATGGCGAGAGATTTCCGGTGACCACTGCCTGGTCCTGACCGACACGGAAGATCTCGCGCTCCGAGGCGAGCAGACCGAGGAAGTAGACAAGGCTTGAATCCTTGACGTTGCCGATGAACTGGTTGACGAGGGCCGGCAAGACGCGGCGGATGCCTTGCGGGATCACGATCAGGCGCATGCCTTGGCCGTAGCTCATGCTGAGCGCCCTGCAGGCCTCCATCTGCCCGCGCTCGACGCTCTGGATGCCCGAGCGGAATATTTCGCCGATATAGGCGCCGGCGATCAGGCTCAGCGCAAGAATGCCGAGCGGAAAGGGCGAAGGGCCGAAGATTTCACGGCCGATGCGGGCAAAGCCCTGGCCTATCAGCAGGATGGTGACGATCGCCGGCAGCCCACGGAATATATCCGTGTAGACCCGCGCCGGAATGCGCAGCCAGCGCGATTGCGAGATGCCCATGACCGCCAGGATCATGCCGAGGATGACACCCAGTACCGTCGACGCGGCCGCGAGGATCAAGGTGTTCTTCAATCCGATGGTGATCATGCTGGGCAGCACGTCCGCCATGGCCTGCCAGTCGAGGAAACTGCGCCGCAGGTTTTCGAGCCAGTTCATTCGCCCCCCTTTTGGTTGCGCTATTCACATCGTCCGCATCAAGGACGGAGGCGTAATCCGGCCGCCAGCATGAAAGCCAGCGGCCGGTACGGTCTACTTCTTGGGAAGATACTGGTCGGGCATCGGCGAGCCGGGGAACCACTTTTCATAAAGCGTCTTCCAGGTGCCGTCCTGCATGGCCGCGTGAAGGGCGGTGTTCAGCGCATTGCGGAGCTTGTCGTTGCCCTTGCGCAGGACAAAGCCGGCCGGCGCGTCAAAGGAAGGAATATTGACCGCGATCTTCAGGTTCGGGTAGCGAAGGCCATAGTCCTTGGCGGCCTCGTAATCGAGGAAGTGGGCATCCACGGTTCCGTTGTTAAGCGCCGAAACGGCGGAGTTGTTGTCGGGGAATTTGACGAGATCGGTTCCGACAAAATTCTTCGCCGCGTAGATTTCCTGGAGCGTGCCTTGTACGACGCCGAGACGTTTGCCCTTGAGCCCGTCCGCCGCCGTGATCGCCTTGTCGGCGGTAAGCACGGAGAGATAGCCTGCGATATACCCGTCGGAAAAGTCGACGGTCTTTTTGCGTGCTTCCGTCGTGCCGATTGCCGCGACCGCGACATCGAAGCGCTCGTTTGCAACGGAAGGCATCAGCGCCGAGAATTCCTGGCCGGTGAAGGTCACCTGGTCGGGCTTGAATCCAAGGCGGCTCGCGACGTTGCGGAACAATTCGATGTCGAAGCCGGTGAACGACCCATCGGCCTGGGTGAAAGCGTAGGGTTTGGCATCGCCCATGGTCCCGACGCTGATGACCTTCGCATCAATGAGGCCATAGGGATTGTCATCCGCGGCGGCCGCTCCTGAAACCAGCCCGGCGCCGACGCACATCGCCATAAGAGCCATTGCGCCGGTTCTGACCGGGCACATCAACGACTTGAGAATTTCTTTCCTGCTCATGTCTTTCTCCACTCTGAAGGTCTGTTCTTCTTGGTATTTGCGTCGAGCCGCCATCTGGCGCGCCGACATGCCCTTGCCGAAATCACGGTCCGTCACGCCTCTCGGCTCCACTCCTTTTAAAGAGACCGGTCTCATATTGCGTGAGACCGGTCTCTTTGTTAATCGTTATCGCCACGTTGACCTCCCGTCAACAACTCTTGTAGTCGTCATCCGATGAAAAGAACCGCCCCCAAGACCCCGTCGATAACGGTCAGCGACGTCGCCCGCGCGGCCAATGTTTCGAAAGCGACAGCCGCGCGCGTGCTCGGCGGATACGGCGTCGTCAGCGACATGATCCGCGCGGAAGTCACGGCCGCGGCCAAGGCCTTGGACTATCGTGCGAACGAGCTCGCCCGCAGCATGACGACCGGCCGCTCCGGCATCATCGGCGTGGTTGTCGGCGACATCGAGAACCCGTTCTTCAGCCTCGCGGTACGCGGCATCAGCGACGCGGCAAAGGCAGCCGGGTTCAACGTCATCCTGGCCAATTCCGGCGAGAAGATCGAGGCGGAAAAGGCGGCCGTGAAACTGCTCATCGGCAAGCGCGTCGACGGGCTGATCGTCACGCCGTCGGAATCGCGCGATATAGCGCACCTGCGCGATATCCACCGCTCGGGCCGACCGCTTGCTCTGCTGGATAGGGCGCTGGCAGATCTGGATGTCGATACGGTCACGACCGACGATCGCGGCATCGCCATGCTGGCGACCCGCTTTCTAGCCGATGCCGGCCACCGCAACATCGCCTATGTAACCGCGGTCGACGCCGAAGGGCACGAGTACCGCGATCTCGGGCAGATCTACACCTCGTCGGTCCGTGAGCGCATCGACGGTTTCCTCACCGTGTGCCGAGAGGCCGGACTTGATCGGCCAGAACGCTTTGTTCGCCTTGGCGCGACAAGCCCCACCGAAACGCGCAGGGTTGCCGGCGAGATGCTGTCGGCGGCGGATCGGCCGACGGCGATCCTCGCCTCCGACAGCGTCATTGCGCTGGAGATCTTCAAGGTGACCCGCGAGCGCGGCCTGCGGGTTCCCGACGACATTTCGCTCATCACTTTCCATGATGCGGACTGGACGAGCGTCACCACGCCGCCCATCACCGTTATCGACCAGCCCGTCTACGCGCTTGGCAAGAGCGTCGCGGAATTGCTCATCCGGCGATTGAAGGGAGATTCCCGCCCGGCGGAAAAGCTCATTTTGCCGACCGCCATCATTGCACGCGGATCCGTTGGCCCGCCCTCGGATGGAAAGCCGCAAGTGCGCCAAGCATAGGCCTGGCGGCGGTACGCCCACATGAATACGTTAGAACAAGGTCGACGCACTCCGCTTTAAGAATGTACGTCGATCAACCCAGCAAACACCCTGATCGCAATGCCGCGTCCACCGTCATCGGGACGGCACGTGCCGGCTCATGGTTTGAAGAGCGTGACGATGAGCCAGATGCCCGGCTACTTCTTGCGCCTGCCTGGCTTCAGGGCCGCCAAAAGACTGCTGATCCTGCCGGCCTTGCGGTTGCGGATCTCGGCCTCGTTCTTGCGGCGCACCGCGGCGCGGACAAGTCTGGCGCCGAGATAACGCAAAGGCTCGGGCGGCAGCGACATGCGCCGCTCGATGCCGACCAGACCGCTTTCGCTCCAGCGATCCTTTCGCTCGAGCACCAGGCTCGCCAGAATGCGTCCGGCTATCGGCGTCTGCGCGATGCCGGTGCCGTTAAATCCCATGCCGTAGAAGATATTGGGATGATCGCGCAGGTGGTCGAAGACAGGAACGTGTTCAGGCACGCAGTCGATCGGCCCCGACCAGTCATATTCGATCGCCACACCGCGCAGCGACGGGTAGACCCGATGCAGCTCTCGCATATTGTCGCGGCCGTGCTCCGGGCTGCGGTTGAAGCTGGCGCCGAAATTTCCACTGAAGGCGACGTTGCCGCTGCCACGACCGAAGACCACCCTGCCCCCGATGGTGCGCTGGTAGTAGAGCACCTGGGCCTGGGAATCGCAGATCGAGGCACCGTCGCGCCAGCCGATGCTGTCGAGCAGTTCGGGAATGGCGGCAGTGGCAATCACCTCGCTGCCGACCACATAAAGATGCCGCCGCAGTTCCGGCAGCGCCGAAAGCCAGGCGTTGGCGGCAAGCACGATTTTGTCAGCCCGTACCGCGCCATGCCCCGTGCGCACCGTGCATGTCATGCCGGGTTCGATGGCGAGGACCGGGCTGCGCTCGTGGATGATGACGCCGCGTGCCAGTGCCAGCTTGCGCAATCCGATGGCAAGTTTGGCGGGATGGACCGTGCCGGCGGTGGTCTCGACGACGCCGAAATAGGAGGCCGATGAACCGGTGCGGCGTTGAATGTCCTCGGCCGTCAGCGGGCTGAAACGGTTTTCTCCAACAGCCGCCGTCAAGGCCACGGCGGTCTCCCAGGCGCCTTCCTGCGCAATGGAGCTTGCGGTCCACAACCATCCGTCCAGCCTCAGGTCCATGTCTATGGTGCCGTTTTGCTGCAGCGCCTTCAGCTCCGCGATCGATGCCACCGTGTCGGCGCACAGCAGGCGCGCTTCCTCGAGACCGACGACCGCACTGATCTGGTCGATTTCGGCGAACCATGAATGGACCTGACCGCCGTTGCGCCCCGAGGCCCCCGATCCGCACAGATCGGCTTCAAGGATGACCACCCGCGTTTGCGGCGCCAGTTCAAGGATCCGCAGCGCGGTCCACAGACCGGTATAGCCGCCACCGACGATCACCACGTCGGCGCGCTCGTCGCCTCGCAATGGCTCGGTCGCAGGGGCGGCGGTAATGTCCTGCAGCCAAAACGACCGGTCAGATGCAAGCGCGACCGCAGGCTGCCGCAAACGAAGTGTACTCACGCTTGGGCTCCCTGCGCATCGACAATGAAGCTGGCATATTTGGCTCGCAGCCAATCGGGTATCGGACGCGGTCTCTGGGGAAACCCGCCGAGATGGGTGCAGGTCTGTGCCGCCGCGATCGACGCCCTGTGCAATGCCTCCAGGGCGCCAAGGCCGCCGAAATGGAAGCCGGCGAGGAAGGTGGCAATAAAACTGTCGCCGGCGCCACACGTATCCACGACATCGACAAGCGTCGCCGGCGCATGCACGACATTCGTGCCATCGTCGAAGTACGAGCCGCGTCGACCACAGGTCAAAACCACCTGCCTTGCGCCGGCCTTCCTGAGCGCGCCCAGCGACGGCTCGATGGGAACATCGACATCGTCCGGTCCGGACGCAAACAAAAGCGGGACACCGTCGAGCGGCAGCGCCATATGGGCGGTCGATAGATCGACGCTGAACGGCACATGGTCCGCTACCAATCGTTGGACGAGGTGCTTGTTGGCGTTGGTGCCGAGATGCACCCAGTCGGCCGCGGCGATGACCGCATAATGCGCGGGCAGCGGCATGAAGTTTTCGCCCACACCGAAGGATTCGTGCAGGAACTTCCGGTCGCCGGATTCATCGCGCAGCAAGGTGACGGCCGTATCGCCGGGACGCCGTTCGACGTCGTCGGGGGATAGGCCGGCACCTGCCAGCTCGGCAAGCACCACGTCGCCTTCGGGATCGTTCCCGACGGCGCCGAAATAGCGCGCGGACCAGCCGTTGCGCCGCCATTGCGCCGCGACATTCAAGGCGTTGCCGCCCACCGTCATCAAGTTGTTGGTCAAATAGGCATCAAGGCAATTGTCCCCGACCGCGATAAGCTTCTTCGACGTCATGCCGGCACCGTTGCGCGATTGAGGTATGGCGCGATGGCGCCAAGGCAGCGTGTCCAGGCTTTTACCGGATCCAGCGCGTAGGAGCCGTTGCCGAACGGCTCGAAGGTGAACTTTCCGGCATAGCCCAGGCGCGCGAGCTCGCTGACATAGTGGCCGAGCGGCAGCGTACCATCCCCCCACACCAGATGCCCGCCTGGTGTGCCGTCGACCAGATGGACATGCGCCAGCCGCGAGCCGAACAGGTCGACATAGCCGGCCACGGTGTCGCCGGCCGTGGCCATGGCGACAGTGTCCAGCACGACGTCGATGTTTTCTGCGCCCACCTCGTCCAGCATTTGGCGCAGGCCTGCCGCATCATTGACGAGGTTGCTCTCGAACCGCTGCAACGGCTCGAGCAGGCAGCGCACCCCGTTTGCGGCGGCGCGCCGGGCGATCTCGCCGATCGAACCGACCGCGCGGTCCCATGCCGGTTGCCGGGGTTCGCTCTCGTAGCCCCGGCCGGGCGTCAGGAAGAGATAGCGGGCGCCAAGCGCCGCGCAGATGTCGGCTGCACGGCAAAACCGCTCGATGCTGTCCTGGCGCAGTGCGGCGTCGCCGGAGGCAATGTTGATTGGATACAACACCTGCTCAGGCGTAAAGCACCAGGCCGACAGCTCGTTGTCGGCGAGTACCCGGCGAACGGATTCGACACGTGCGTCCGTGGCGTGGAACAGGTCCAGATGCTGGGCAATCCCCCACAGCTCGATCTCGCGCAGGCCAAAGCCTCGGATCGTCCTGGCGACCTCATCGAAGGGGAAGTGCTGGAAGCTGAAATTGGCTCCGATCAGCTGATGAGCAGCGAGCTGCGGCATGAAGGCTCCTTTCGGGAATTGTTATTTGCCGATGCCTTCGGCCAAGCCACGGATGAAATAGCGTTGCGCGCCAAAGAACACGATCACGATAGGCAGCGCCGAGATCGTCATGGCCGCGAACACCACGGCATAGTTGGTCCCGTGGGTTGCCATGATCGACGTCAGTCCGACCGGCAGCGTCTGCACATCCGAGCCGCTCGTGAAGATCATGGCGAAGAGATATTCGTTCCAGGCGAACAGGACGTGCAGGATGACGCAGGAAATGATGATCGGCCGGCACAGCGGCAAGGTGATGCGCCAGAAGATCTGACCCTCGCTGGCGCCATCCATCGTCGCCGCCTCGTCGATGTCTTCAGGCAGATCCAGCATGTAGGCGCGGATGAGGAAGGTGGTGAACGGCACACGGAACGCCGTGTAGAGAATGATCAGCGCCCAGTAGGTGTTGTAGAGACCGAGCGCCTGCAACATCTTCACCAGTGGAATGATCGCCACGGTGGGGCTCAGCATCAAGCCGCCCAGAACGATGGCAATAACCAGCGGCTTTGCCGACATCTTGGTGCGGGTCAGGCCGAAGGCCGTCCAGGCGCTGATCAGGACGGTGCATATGGCCGAAGCGACGGTCACCAGCACCGAGACTGTCACGTAGCCACGCACGCCCTGGTTCCATGCCTGCATGTAATTGTTCCACGACCAATGGGTGGGCAGGGCGAAGGGATCGCCGAAGATCTGCGCATTGTCCTTGAAGCCGCTCAGCGCCATCCAGATCAGCGGATAGATGACGACGACACCAAGGCAGACCAGGAACGAATAGAGCAATGTCCTGGCGATGACCGACCACACATTCACGTTCCGGCTGCGACCGGCTGCGACCATCGCACTCATAGCCGCACCCGGCGGCGCTTGGTGTACCAGAGCTGTGCCGCACCTGTGAGCATGGTCAACATGAAGATGACGGCGGCGATCGCCGCGCCATAGCCGAAATTGTCCTCGATGAAGGCCTTCTGGTAGAGCCACGTGCCCAGCACCTGGCTGCTGTTGTTGGGCCCGCCTGCGGTCATCACCATAACCTCGTTGAACACCTGGAACGCGCCCGTGATGGTGACGATGATCATCAACCCCGTCATTTCCCGGGTGAGCGGAAAGGTGATGCTCCACAGGCGGCGAAGCGGACCCGCGCCGTCGATCGTTGCGGCATCGTAGAGGTCGCGCGGGATCTTCTGGATGGCAATGGCGAACAGCAGCGTCGAATAGCCAAAGCCCTGCCATTGGCTCATGGCGATGACGGCATAGATGGCGGTGTGCTCATTGCCGAGCCAAGGCATGACGAGCTGGCTCAGTCCAACACGGCTGAGCGCGGCATCCAGCAAGCCGATCTGCGGCTGGTAGATGAAATAAAACAGCAGGCCGGTCACTGTGATCGAGATTGCCGACGGCACGAAATAGACGGCGCGCCACAGCCGGCGCCAGCTTTCGCTTTTCAGGTCCTCGATAATGGCCGCCAGCAGGAACGCGCCGAAGACCTGGAAGATGACGGAGATGAGAGCGTAGAGGCAGTTGTTCCACAGCGCCAGCAGCACGACCGGGTCATGCAGCAGCCGGTCGTAGTTGGCGAGGCCGACATTGGTGACCTCGCCGGTGTAGATGTCCTGGTCGGTGGTGCTGACGATGAAATTGTCGACGATCGGATAATAGACGAACCAGCCGATGAGGATGAGCGCGATCGCCGCCCATCGCAACGACAACAGGTTGGCGAAGCGCGCCCGCCGGCTCTTTGGCCGTTGCGGCCTGACGACGCCGATGTCGGCGCCGCTGTCCACTGTGTCCGAGGCCCTTGCCATGCTCGCCTGCTTTATTTGGCCGCGGATGCGGCTTTGCGCACCTCGTCCATCACTTGCTCGGGCGTCATCGAACCGCCCGCCACCGCCTGCAGGCTGGACAGCCAGACGGCGGCGACGCGCGGTGGGTTGGCCGTATCCAGCCAGGGCATGAGGTATGAGGCGGCGTTGATATCCTTGAGGCCATCGACCACAGCCGCGCTCATGTTCGATTCCGAGGCGCCGCCGATGGTGGCGCTCGGCTGGCCATAGGGTGGCGCAGACAGCACCTGCGCATTTTCCTTCGAAGTCACGAACTTCATGAAATCGATCGCCAGCGGGATGTTCTTCGATGCCGCATTGATCATGTAGCCCTCCGGCGCGCCCTCGATCGACCTGGCGTCACCCTTGGCGCCGGCGGGCACCGGCAGCCGGAAGAATCCGAAATCGGCGGGCTTTAACGCCGACTCCGGCGTGGCGGCCTGATCGAACTCGATGATCTCCTGGTAGTACATGGCCGACTGCGCGTTGGTGAAGGCCTGGAGAGCCGAGGCATAGGATGTGCCGTTGACGCCGGCGCCATCGGTGCAGCGCTCGACAAGCTGGCTGAACTGCTTGAGTGCTGCGATATAGCCTGGGTCGGTGTATTGGGCGGTGGCCGGATCGAAGTCGCGTTCCAGCGTTCCCTGCGGCACGTTGTAGGCGAGCAGCTGGCCTGCAAAGTGGATTGCCGGCCAGGCCTCCTTGTTGCCGAAGGAGATCGGTGTCACGCCGGATTTGCGGATGGCGTCGCAGCTGGTCAGCAATTCCTCGAAAGTGCCGGGTGCCTTGAGGCTGAGCTTGGCGAAGATCTGCTTGTTGTAGCCCATGAACTTGGCATCCTGGTAAAGCGGAATGCCATAGAACTTGCCGTTGTATTGGAACGCCTTGACGGCGGCTGGAGACAGCGACTTGCCCCACTCGGTATCGGCAGCAATGACGGGCGTGAGATCAACGGCGCGATTGCCGCGCACGAAATTGCCACCCCAGCTGCCTGTCCAGGAGAAATAGATATCGGGCAGCGAGTTGGAAGCGACCAGCGTCTTGGTCTTGCCCTTCACGCTGTCGTCGCTCTCCTGGATAAGTTCGACCTTCACATCCGGATGGAGCTTCTCATAGGCCTGTGCCACGTTGACGAAATAGGGCGACAGCTGTTGCAGCCCGAACTTCGTCAGGACCGAAAGCGTGCCGGTGTATTCCACCTTGGCGTTTGGGTCGGCCGTGACAGCCGGCGAAGCGGCGGAACTGCCGCTTATCGACAACCCCAATGATGATACCGCGGCCACCGTGACCGCCACGATTTGCAGCGAACGTTTCATGGATAGCTCCTTCAGAGGTGAGAGGGGATCAATATTCCACGCGTTTGTAGTAGCGACGGGTGGTCAGCGGGTGGTTGCGCAGCACCTCGAGATGGGCGCTCAGCCGCTCGAGCAAGGTGGCGAGCAGAACCGGCGAGATCATGCCGCGGACCTTTGCGGAGATGCCCGGCAACTTGACCGAGGCCGCGTCCAGCGTGCGAACGCGGTCCGTGTAGCGCTTGGCGAAGTTCTCGACCCGGTCGGCCAGGGGCCGAAGGGCATCTTCGCCCTTGAACACGAAAACGCTGACGCCCGGCTCGACCAACTCGAGCGTACCGTGGAAGAAGTCGGCGGCGTGCACCGGGCGGGTGCGAATCCACTGCATCTCTTCGAGGATGCACATGCCGTAATAGTGTGCCTCCGGCCACACCGAGCCGGCGCCGGTGAAGATGTGATAGGTATCGTCCTTGATTGTCTGGGCCAGTTCGGCCGCCCTGTCCTCAAAGGCAGCCTTGGCGTCGGCAAGCAGATCCGGCAGCAGTTTGAGTTCGGCGACAGTGCCATCAAAATCATCATGTTCGCCGCGCTCTTCCAGCAGGGCCAGGACGATCAGCAGCGTCTGCAGGTAGAAGGATTCCGACGAGGTGTCGTCTTCGGCGAAGTTCGTGAAATTGTGGTCAGCCTCCCGTGCGATTGGCGTATCCGAATGGCCGGTGAGCGAAATCGTGCGCACACCACGTTTTTTCAGAAAGGCCATGAGCTCGACGCCTTCCTTGGTCGTGCCCGACAAGGACGGGATGACCACCACGGCCTTGCTGTCGAGACCGGCGGGCGGATCGATCACGACCTGCGCCGGATAGGCACCGCTCACCGGGAAGGTGGAACAGCGCTGCGCCAACTCGATCGCGGGCAAGGTTAGAAGCTGCACGCCGCCGGTGCCCATGAAAAACAGCCGCTCGACGCCATCTGCCAGCAGTGTGCGCATGAGTGAGCGAACCTCACCTGCGACGGCGACGGCCCCGCTTTGGATCTTCACGAAGCGGTCCCTATCGAAGTTCAGCATGACGTTTTCCTTGTATTTCGCATGTTACAGGCCTCTAGCCCGCCTTAGGCGTCGGTGGGCCGTCTAGCTCGTTTTCCCGATGTGAGATCGATCTCACAAGCAATAATGGGCACGCAATTTCGCCAATGGCAAGTCCTTTAGACGAAATTCTCCGAAATCGAGGGGTTTGCTCTTTAGCGCACAGCGCGCCGGGCAACCGATCCGCGTACGATCAAGCGGGTCTGAAATCGGGTACGGCGCGGTGCAACCTTTTTGCCGGCAAGCCGCTCCAGCAGATATCTGGCGGCGAGCGGTCCGATCTCGGAGATGGGTTGCGCCACGACCGTTATCTGCGGATCGGTGAACGTGGCGAGGTTGAAGTCATCGAAGCCAACCACCGACACGTCATGCGGAATCGAGAGCCCCATTGAACGCAGGCCAAGAAGCGCGCCTTGCGTCATGAGGCTGTCCACCGTGAACAGTGCGGTGGGGCGATTGTGCCGGCTGAACAGGCGGATCGTGGCTTCGATGGCGTGCTCGACGGTCGAGCGCGATACGCCGATGAGCGCTTCATCGATTGCGATCCCATGCGAGTGGAGCGAGTTTTCGTAGCCAGCCAAGCGTTCCTGTGCCGTAAAGATGCGTGACTCGTCGCGCAAAAGACCGATCCGGTGGTGACCGTTGCCAACCAGATAGTCCACTGCCTCGCGTGCCCCGCCCTCGTTGTCGACGACGACGCTGTCGCATTGCAGGTCCTTTACCACGCGGTCGATGAGCACGATCGGTGCGCCTTCGCGGGCCAGTTGCACAATATGCTGGCTGTCGGTTGCAGACGTTGGGGCAAGGATGAAGCCGCGAATGCTGAGCGAGCGAAGGCTCTCAAGCAGTTCTTTCTCCTGTTCTACATTCTCCTCGCTGCTGGCAATCAGAAGATTGTGGCGGTGCTTGCGCAGTTCCACCTCTATGTCGTGCGCGATTCGGGCGAAGAACGGATTCTGGATATCGCCGGGCACGAAGCCTATGATCGGCAATTGTCCGCTGCGCAGCGCCTGCGCGACGAGGTTGGCCCGATAGCCCAGCCTTTCGGCTGCCTCAACCACGCGGAGCGCCGTCTCGTCGCCAACGTAACCATAGCTGTTGAGCGCCCGGGCGGCCGTGGCGCGCGACACCTTAGCCGCTGCGGCGACGTCCTTTAGTGTGATTCCTTTCTGGGTCACAGGTAACCGTCCTTCTTGGATCTGAACATTGCGTCAGATCATCCTCGGCTCGTCTTGCGGGCATCGTTGTGGGGCATATCGGACGATTCTCAAACTGCGAACATAGCTTTCGCAACTCCTTGCCACCTAATCGAGACACGCGCGCCGTTTGGCTATCTGGAAATTTGATCCACGAATGCACTTACATGTTGTGCAGTCAGTTAATTGCCTCGCACTGCCAGCATACGGCAATGAGTTCACGCCATGGTCTAGGCTGCCTCCCTGGCATCGATCATAACACCGATGGAGACGACTAGCCTTGCCGCCAAACTCGTCCAGCGATTGGAGGCGAGCTTCCAAAAAAGGTCGAGCCAGACTCTCAAGGCCTGCTGCACAGAGAGCCACAGGCCGGGGGACTCTGTGCAAATCGGAAATCTGAGTCATTTGCTCGGAACCGTCGGCATCATGCTGCTAACCGGTTTTGATCCTCCGGGGCTCCGCATTGGCAATAGCGACGAAAATGCTGTCGAGCAGATCCTTGTCGCGGAAGGAACTTGCCAAGCAAAGACACGTCGGCCAAGTACGCAAACAACGCCCGGAGACGGAGGCGCATCCGGCAGCACCCTTTTGGGGCCAGATAGAGACTCAGAAACCCAAAGCTTTCATCTTCCCGCTAGCGAAAACGGAGGGACTTGATCGTGACGCGTGCGCCCGACCATCCCCAACGGTGGGCTCCAAACTGATCGAAACTTCTCGTCGACCTTTGCAAGGTGATTGATCATCGGGGAGACCAAAGCCAAAACGCTGGGGTTGGTGTCTCCAGGGACGCTGAACGAAAGCTTCAGGGAAAATCCCAAATCTGCCGATTTCCCTGGCGCTGTCATTGCAACGATCGAGACAATCAGGGAGACCGGACCGGAGGCACGAGAGGCCGCGTCCTTTCCGTAGGATCGCTCCTCCAAACCGTTTGTCGCAATTTAGAGATGTTGCCTTGACCCCGCACTAGCGTCTACTGCATCTGCCAGTGGGAGCGTCACGAATGGCGAGAAAGTCTGTCCGACGCAAGTCAACGATTTATGATATCGCGGTGGCGGCAAAGTTGTCCCCGACAGCGGTCAGTCTCGTCCTCAATGGCTCGTGGCAACAGCACCGGATCAAGGCGGAAACCGCAGCGACCATCCTCGATTGGGCTGAGCGGCTTGGCTATGCTGTCAACCTCAAGGCACGAGGATTGCGGCTTTCCCGATCCGGACTCGCTGGAATGATCTTGCCACATTACCGCAATCGCTTCTTCGCCGGATTGGCCGAAGCCTTTGAAGCGGAATCCCGCGTCCACCGCTTGTGCCCGATCGTCGTCAGCACCCATCGCAACCCTGATAACGAGTTGAGTGTGACGGAAACCCTGCTGGCTCAGCAGGTGGAATTTCTCTTCCTTGCAGGCGTTCGTGACCCCGATCCGCTGAATGATCTGTGCCGGGCAGCGGGCGTCCGGTGCATCAACATCGATCTGCCAGGCCGTCGGGCTCCCTCAGTTGTTTCTGACAACTACGGAGGCGCCAAGGCGCTCACAGAGATCATTGTTCAGAAATTGAAAGAACGAGGGGGCTCCACCGAAGATCTCTTCTTCTTTGGCGGGGTCAGCGATGATGACGCAACACGTAGCCGTTTGCTGGGTTTTCACGATGCGCTGGCAGCGCATGGGATTGTTACGGGCCCGGGCACGATTGACTGCTGCGGATACGCACCGACCAACGCTGCTCGGTCTCTCGCTGCACGATACGCTCAGCTTGGGCATCTGCCCTCAGGTATGTTCGTCAACGGCGTGACCGCTCTTGAAGGAACATTGCGGTTCACTTCGACCCTAGCCTCAAGTGAGCTTGGACGGGTTGTTGTCGGAAGCTTCGACTGGGATCCATTCGCGGCGCATTTGCCCTTCGATGTGACCATGGTCCGACAGAATGTCGAGGTGATGATTGCTGAAGGATTTTCGCTTCTGGAGAATTATTCGATAGACCACTTTCCGCTGGTGACCGTACCGACCAGCTTTGGGCGAACCGGAGAGCATGACGGCGCCCAAGAAGATTGGGATTCGGCATCCAAATCGAGCATCGACCACTAGCAATTCTTTGTCACGAGACATCGTTGCAGAAGTTCAACTCCGTTCATCAGCACCTCGGATCTGGGCAGCACCGCCTCCACCCAAGGCTCGCGGGGGATCGCATGTCCTTTCTACGGGTGCAGCCTGAGTGCGAAAGGGCGGATCGTTTACATCGATCGAGAAATGTTTTTAGACGCTGGTTGCGTGACCCGCCTTGCTAAATCTATTTAGCACCTTGACCGGCCGGCATTCAAAGTCTTTTATGGCGCGTTCTGGGAGGAATGCGGCGCCGAGTGCGTCAATGCCGTCGGGCACAAAGGGGCGGGCCAAACAAAGCCGACATGGGCAATAGGCAACCCAAAAACTCGTCAATCAGGGAGGAACTAAATGTTAGCAAAAACTATACTCGCGGCAGCGTTCGGCGCAGCCCTTTCGGTCGCCACAATGGATGCTGCACTGGCGAAGGACATCAAGGTTGGAGTCGTCGTGAAGATCGGCGGTATTCCCTGGTTCAATGCGATGGAAACGGGAATAAAGGAAAAGTCGAAGGAGCTTGGCGACGACGGCTTCATGGTCGGGCCGACCAGCGCCGACCCGGCACTTCAGGTCCGCGCGATCGAAGACCTGATAGCTCAGGGCGTCAGCGTAATTGGCGTCGTGCCGAATGATGCAAACGTTCTCGAGCCAGTTCTAAAAAAGGCGCGCGAAACGGGCATCAAGGTTATAACTCATGAATCGCCAGACCAGGTGAACGCTGATTGGGACTTCGAAATGGTCTCGGCCGTTGGTTTCGGTGAGGCCCATGCCAAACTATTTGCCGAGAAAATGGGCGGCAAAGGCAAGTACGTGGTGTACGTAGGTTCTCTTACTGTGCCCGCACACAATGCCTGGGCCGATGCTGCAATCGCCTACCTGAAGAAGAACTTTCCCGACATGCAGATGGTTGGCGACAGATATGGCGTCGCCGAGAGCGCCGATGACAGCCGAAAGACGGCTCTGGATGTGCTTGCCGCCAATCCTGACCTCGGCGGCTTCCTGACGTTCGGCAGTCAGGGACCGATCGGCGCCGGACGCGCGATCGAGGAGCAGAAGCTTGGGGACAAGGTGGTTCTTGTCGGTTCATTCTCGCCTAGCCAAGGCAGCGCAATGCTCAAATCCGGCATTATTGACGGCGGCTATATGTGGAATCCTCTGGAAGCGGGCAAAGTATTCGTAACGATGGCTGATTTTCTGGCGGGCGGCGGTGAAATTACCGACGGCATGACGATCGAAGGTCTGGGTGTCGTTCACCCTGACTTCAAAACCGGCACCATCATCGTGGACGCTGTGCAGCCTATCACGGTCGAAACGGTCGATGGTCTTGCAGCCCTAGGGCTTTAGATGGCGGACCATGGCTGGCGTGCCGGGGTGGCAAATCAATCCCGGCACGCCCCATCCTTGTCATTTCAGAAGGGCCCGCCGTGAACCTCGTCGCGTCTACGACGCAGGACCTCCCATCGGTTCTGTCGTTTAGCAACATAAGCGTCACATTTGGGGGCGTTAGAGCCCTCCAGGATGTCGCCTTCGAGGTTCTCCCGGGTGAAGTGCAATGCATCGCCGGTGAGAACGGCAGCGGCAAGAGCACCCTGATCAAGGTAATCACCGGCGTTTGTCAGCCGCTAGCCGGCGCAAACATGTCGATCGCCGGAAAGTCTGTCGACATCATGTCGCCGGCTGCGGCGCGCAGCGCCGGGGTGGAAGTCATCTGGCAGGACCTCGCACTGTTTCCTGAAATGACAGTCGCGGAAAATATCGGGATCAGAACTGTCCTCGGCAACATGCCTCGGCTCGTCGATCATTCGCGCATTCGCGAGGTGGCGCGAGGGCTGTTGGCGCGGCTTGGCGCCGACCTCGATGTCGACGCGCCTCTGCGTAGCTTTGCAATCGCCCAACGTCAGATCGTCGCCATCGCCCGGGCGCTCGCCGGCGATGCGAAGGTTATTTTCATGGACGAGCCCACATCGTCGCTTACTCAATCGGAAACAGACCGGTTGCTCTCGATCGTTCGAACACTCTCGAATGAAGGCATGGCCATCGTCTTCGTCAGCCATCGCCTTGCGGAAGTTCTGGAGATCTCAAGTCGCGTCACCGTTCTGCGCGACGGTAAGGTCGTTGGGGTGTTCCCGACCGCCGGAATGACCCAATCACGCCTCACCGAACTGATGACCGGCAAGACGTTCGACCAAACCGTGAGCACGAGAAACCTTAGTGGATCACCCGTCGTGTTGAACATCGATCGATTGACCCGCGCAGGCGACTATGACGACGTTTCGCTGACAATACGGCGAGGTGAAACGCTTGGCCTGACCGGGCTACTCGGCGCCGGTCGCACAGAACTCGCGCTTTCTATTTTCGGCATGCTGCGCCCAGACCGCGGCAGCATCGCACTCAACGGGACGGTTCTTCATCTGAACTCCAACCGCGACGCAATCCGCGCGGGTATTGGATATCTCTCCGAAGACCGCTTGTCCCTTGGTCTCATACAAGCTCAGTCCATCGCCGACAACGCCGTTATCCCGGTGCTCGACAAGATCCTTGATCGAGGGCTGATCTCCTCGGAGAAGAAGGACGCGCTCGTCAATCATTGGATCGAGGAATTGGCGATAAAAGTCGGGCGGCAGACCGATGCGATTTCCACGCTCTCGGGCGGCAACCAGCAAAGGGTGGCCATCGCCAAATGGCTGGCGGTCGGCCTGAAACTGATCATTCTTGATTCGCCAACCGTGGGGGTGGACGTTGGCGCGCGGGCCGGCATCTTCGAGATTGTCGCCAAGCTCGCTGCCGAAGGCCTGGCGATTCTGCTGATATCCGATGAAGTGCCGGAGGTCTATTTCAACGCCGATCGTATCCTTCATATGGCTGCGGGCAAGATAGTCGCCGAATACGATCCGCACGCCATCCCGCTCGGCGACCTGGAAGCTGCCGTCTATGCGTAACCGCGGCAAGCTCTTCCGGGCTCATCCCACCGAGACATGGCTCGTTGTGGTTCTTCTCATCATGAGCGCAGGTCTCTCCGTTGCGAGCGACAAATTCTTCACCATTGCCAATCTCTTCAATCTGCTCAACACAAGCTCGACAAATCTGATCTTCGCGGTTGGGCTGCTGGTGGTGTTGATCGCTGGGGGCATCGACATCTCCTTCGCTGTGGCCGCGTCAGTGGTTCAATACGTTGTGGCGCTGGCTCTAGCCCAAATGGGAGGTGGTGATTGGTTCATCGGCCTCACCTTGGCGGCAATTGTCGGGATCGCCCTGGGTGCGGTGAACGCCGGCCTCATCTACTATTTCCAGATCATTTCAATCGTTGTCACCATCGCCACCTTCAATATTTTTTTCGGCCTGCTGATGTTCTTCACGCACGGTGTATCGATCTACAATCTGCCTGCATGGTGGACGCATCGCACTGTGCTTTTCGAGTTCCAACAGGCGAATGGCAATTGGGCCGAGCTAACACTGCCGGTTGCGATCATGGCGGTCTGCGTCGCCGCCACCTGGGGGCTTATCCGGTATACCACCACGGGACGGCAGCTATACGCTTTTGGCGATAACCCGGAGGGCGCCCGTCGCCTCGGTATCAACATCGCGGCGATGCACTTCATTGCCTTCGGCTGGCTTGGTTTGATGGCCGGGATCGCGGGACTTGTGCAGGTGCACTATTCCCAGGAAGTCGTGCCCAACGCATTGGTGGGGCGCGAGCTGGACGTGCTGGCAGCTGTTGTCCTTGGCGGTGCCAGGCTGGGTGGCGGGCGCGGCACCGTGCTCGGTTGCATCCTTGGCGTGTTTCTTGTGTCGGTGACGCAAAACGGGCTGAACCTCCTCGGCATCTCTCCCTATGCTTTCAAGATGATCGTCGGGGCGATCATCTTGATTGCCATCACGCTGTCCAACGCGCCGCTCGGGCATATCCTCGCGGGCTTGCGGCAGAGGATGGGTACATGACGCAGCGCGTGCTCGAAACTGGAGCGCTACGGCACGGATTCTTGCGCCGTCTTGCCGGCACGTTGGGCGCCGAGAATATCGGACTTTTGCTGGCATTGATTTTGGTGATTGCATTCTTCGGATCTCTCTCGCCGCGATTCCTGTCCAAAGCTACCTTTGAATCGGTGGCCTTCCAGTTGCCTGAACTTGGACTGCTTACGCTCGCGATGTTGATGCCGATCATCTCGGGCGGCATCAATCTCGCCGTGACGTTCACGGCCAATCTCTGTGGCCTCACGCTCGCCTGGGTTCTTCAGGCCAACGGAGGACCGGACGCAAGCATCTATGCCTTTCTACTCGGTTCCGTTCTTGCGGTCGGCGTTGGCACGGCAAGCGGCTTGGTCATGGGCCCGGTGATAGCCTATACCGGCGCGCACCCCATCCTCGTTTCGCTCTCGGTGATGATTTTCCTGCGCGGCCTTGGCGAGTTTCTGACCCGCGGCGCCGATATTTCGGGCTTTCCCGAATTCATCCAGCCCCTGGGTCACGGCAGCATCGTCGGCATTCCTGTCCCGCTGCTGATACTGCTCGGCGCAGTCATCGTCTGGCATGTCTTGATGACCCGAACCAGGCTTGGCTTTTCAAACTATATGGTCGGCTCCAACATCGAGGCGACGCGCTATTCCGGCATCTCGACGCGACGCGTGATCATTCTGATCTACGCGCTGTCTGGCGCCATGTGTGCGTTGGCCGGCATTATCATGATGGCACGATTCAATTCCGTCCGTGTCGGCCATGGCGAGTCCTATGTGCTGATTACGGTGCTTGCCTGCTTCTTGGGCGGGGTGAATCCGTTTGGCGGCTTCGGCAAGGTCGTTTCGGTCTTCCTAGCCCTCATCGTTTTGCAGTTGCTTTCTTCGGGACTGAATCTCTTGGGCGCCAGCCAGCACCTGGCCACAGCCATTTGGGGCATCATGCTGATCGGCGTCGTGATCTTGCGGTGGGCTGCCGGGCAGCTCAATTTCATGAGGATAACACGATGAAGGGTTTTGGCGTTCATACGAGCATGTGGACGAGTGGTTGGTCCGTAGAGGGCGCCGAGCACACTGTAGCGGCGGTGAAAAAATACGATCTCGATTTCATTGAAATTTCGCTGGCCGATCCATTTTCTTGCGATGCCGATCACACCCGCAAGCTGCTGGCGGCAAATGGCATGCAGGCGGTGTGCTCGCTAGGGTTGCCCGAATATGCGTGGGCATCGCGCCACCCACAGGAGGCGATTGACTTTCTCAAGGTGGCTATCGACAAGACGGCCGACATCGGAGCCCAGGCGCTATGCGGCGTAATCTATGGCGGCATCGGCGAGCGTACTGGCGTGCCACCTACGCAGGACGAACTTGATAACATTGCGAAAGTGATGACGTCCGCCGCCGCGCAAGCCAAGTCTCGCGGCATCGAACTCGGTGTTGAAGCCGTGAACCGCTACGAGAACCACATCATCAACACCGCGGCTCAGGCGGTGGCACTAATCGAGAGAGTCGGCGCCGACAATATGTTCGTGCACCTTGATACCTATCACATGAACATAGAGGAGAAAGGTATGGGCAACGGTATTATCGTCGCCCGCGATTACCTCAAATATATCCACCTCTCCGAGTCTGATCGCGGCACCCCAGGCGAGGGCAATTGCAATTGGGATGAGACGTTCGCAACGCTGGCCGCGATCCGCTTCAAGGGCGGGCTCGCGATGGAGAGCTTCATCAACATGGATCCGCGTCTGGCGTTTGGCCTCAGCGTGTGGCGTCCGGTGGCCGAGAGTGAAGCGGTTGTAATGGGCAACGGTCTGCCGTTCTTGCGCAACAAGGCACGGCAGTACGGGCTGATCGCATAAGTTACATCGCCATGCGAGATCGAAACTCGGCACATCATGAGCCGACTGCATCGACATTGCGGCGACTGCCTTCGAAGCAGGAGCCGCTCGAGAGGCAATATTGCGGCGTTTTAGATCCCGGCCTTCGGCTGCCCCCCGGGCGCAAGCAGCCAACCGGTCGGCGATCGCAACTGCCGTGAACAACCTATTTCACCGGCTCGGGCATCACAGCCTACCCTCGGCGGTTGCGAGCCGGCCCCGCATCAATTCGCGGCGCTTTCGAAACTCTGTGTATTCCTGGTCGGCCAGTACCCCGATCTGGATCACCGATCCACTCACGGCAAAGTTGAGTGAGGAGGGAATGCCTAGAAGATTGCCAAGGTTCTGAAGCACCTGCAGCAAGATCGTTCCAAGCACCACACCAATGATTGACCCTTCCCCGCCCCGCACGAGAACCCTCCAAGGACGGCGGCGGCGATCGCGTAGAGCTCGTAGAAATTGCCGTACCGCTTTCACTTGCAAAGGCGCGTTTGACGCCAACTGGTCTGGCCCGAAGCCGACATCTCCGTCCAGCATAGTCCGACCATGTTCGGCGCAAGCTGCTCGCTTGAACCGTGGGATAGAATTCCGCCAATTTCAGGCACGTGGTTGCCAGGCGCCCACCGAACTTGACAAGCAGTCTTCCAGGAACTGCGTCGAGCACTGAACGTTTGACCAAGCGCGGGCATCTCCGCCTTGGCTAAGGACCATCAATGTTCACGTTCATGTTTGCCACCGGCATCGAGAACAGCACCCCCACCATTCGACAAGGCCGGGAGCGCGTCGACGAAATGGAAAAATGCCGCTTCTACGAACGATGGCGCACCGACTTCGAACTGGTCCAGGATCTCGGGGTGCATTTCCTCCGCTACGGACCTCCCATCCACAAAACATGGCTGGGTGACGGACGTTATGATTGGGCATTCGCCGATGAGACCTTCGCGGACCTGAAGGCGAAAGACATTCTTCCGATCGTCGACCTTTGCCATTTTGGCGTGCCGGACTGGATTGGCAACTTCCAGAACCCGGACTTTCCGACACTATTCGAGCACTACGCCAGGGATTTCGCGATGCGCTATCCGTGGATCCAGCTCTTCACCCCAATAAATGAGATGTTCATCTGCGCCACCTTTTCGGCCCGCTGGGATGGTGGAACGAACAACTGAGCAGCGACACTGCTTTCGTCACCGCCCTCAAGCACATCGTGAAGGCGAACGTGCTTGCCATGCGGGCGATTCTCGAGGTGCGGCCGGACGCCATCTTCATTCAGAGCGAATCCTCGGAATACTTCCACGCCGATTCTCCCGAGGCGGTCGGCAGAGCGGAACGGTTCAACAGCGAGCGTTTCCTGTCGCTTGACCTCAACTACGGTCATGACGTCGACGCGCACACCTATCGCTATCTTCTCGAAAACGGGATGACGGCCGAAGAATACAGTTTCTTCCTGGAAAGCCATCTGCGCAGGCATTGCGTGATGGGCACCGACTATTACCAGACCAACGAACATCGGGTTTGGGCAGACGGAACGACGTCCGGGTCCGGCGAGGTGTTTGGCTATCACGAGATCACGCGGCAGTACTTCAACCGCTACCGGCTTCCCGTAATGCATACGGAGACCAACATCAGCGAAGGCCCCAATGGAGACGAGGCCGTCTATTGGCTGTGGAAAGAGTGGGCCAACGTGCTGCGGATCCGCAACGATGGCATCCCCATCGTAGGCTTCACCTGGTACTCGCTGACGGATCAGGTGGACTGGGACAGTGCGCTTCGGGGGAACAACGGACGGATCAATCCGCTCGGCCTCTATGACCTCGACCGAAATCCGAGGGCGGTGGGGCGCGCTTTCAAGGCGCTGATCGCGAACTGGAACAAGCTGTTGGCCACACAAAGTGTCTGCCTTGCTTTGCCGGTCTTTCTTCCCTCACAGCAAGACGATGCCATTGTTCGCGCGCAACAGGATTATGCGCGCAGCCTGCTGAGCGTGGATCGGGTCGCTGAAGGCTGGACTGAACCACTTGCTGCTCCCCAGAAAGCGGTCGAACCCGATGCGCCTGGATAACAAGACTGCATTGTAACCGGTGCTGCAAGCGGCATTGGACTGGCCATCGCCATGCGGTTGGGCACCGAAGGTGCACGGGTGAGCCGACGTGGGTTGAGGCAAGGTCGAGAAGGCGCGCATCGGTTCGACAAAGGGCGCGCCGGGGAGGCCGCTATCACGGTGCTGTCGACTTGCGCTCACGCGTTCGGCAGGTTGGTGATAATCGTCAACAACGCGCCGGCCTGATAATCTTTAACCATTGAGGCATTCACTAGAGCGGGCTGGCTGAAGGTGCTGAGCGTCGACCTGCTGGGAGCAATTTATTTCGCCGGAAAGGCATTCGCTCATATGACATCTGGGGGCGTCATCGTAAAATATATTGAGTGTGCGCGGTCGAGACGAGCTCCGCATGTCGAGCTATACGCCGCGGCAAAGGCCACCCTCCTGTCTCTAACCGAGACCCGACGCAGTTCGCACCTTGGCCGACTGGGCATGAATCCGGACGATTACCGAACCAAATGGAACCTGCCTCGCAATTACCCGATGGTGGCACCCAACTATTCGGGAAGCGTTCCGCATATCGCCTCTAACACCCAGTAGCGGACAGCTCTCGCCTGAGGCGTCAGTCGTCGTTGAAGCGCTCCGGCATCGCATTCGAGGCCAAGGCTGGTGCACAAGGATCATGACATCGAATTCCACTCTTTACAGGAACAAGTGCCTTTCCTCGGGATTAGGATTCGACGCCGCAACGGCGTCGAACCCCAAAGGAGACTCACATGAAACGTAAGATTTTGACAGCTACAGCGATCTCTCTCTGTCTCGCCACCGCGGCCTTGGCGCAGTCGTCGGGAACATCCAGCGGCACGAACGGAACGTCCGGCTCATCGGCCGGGTCCAGTATGAGCTCTACGTCCGGCTCCGGCCAAAGCGGTATCCCGAGCGGCTGGGACAGCAAGCTCTCCGGCTCATTCTTCAGCGACGCCAATTCGGGAAGACTTCTGTCGCAGGATGAGATCCGCAAGAACTGGTCGTCCCTGAGCTCTGAACAGCAGGCACAGGTTCGCTCCGACTGCTCGAGGATGACGGCCAGTAACGGCACTGGCTCTGGCACAATGACCGGCACGTCAGGTAGCTCGGCTTCGACCGGCAGTGATACAACGGCGAGTATCGGCACCGGCTCTGGCACAGCCACCGGCACTTCAGGCAGCTCTGGTTCGACCGGCAGTAACACCACGGCCAGCAACAGCACTGGTTCGGGTACAACCACCGGCACGTCGGGATCCTCGAATACAGCTGGCGATACGACCGCCAGCACCAGCACGGGTTCGGGCGCGAACTCGGCTGCTCAAATGGCTTCGATGCGGCAACTCTGCACTCAGGTTCAAGGGATGTGAGTGAATGCGGCGCTCCGGGCCGGCTTGGCCGGAATAAGAAGAGGCCTTGAAGGCCCGGGCATCGCTTTGGTTTGGTAGCCATTTCGGCGCTGAAGTCGGCCGGAGACCGGGGTGACAACTCGGCGCTTGTCGCGCTGCTTTTCTATCGCCGGCGACCGTCACTCGCCAATAGCGCGCTTCGCGTCGAGACACTTCTCCCGGCTGAGGCAAGCGAGATTCCGTCCCGTCCATACCTGCCAAGATAGACCGTCTCGCGGCCTCCGTTGAGCCTGTAATCCAGCCGAAAGGAGATCGCGCCACTAGGCATGACGCGAACATACATGCCGTCACGGTCCGCAATCTTGTAGATTTCTCTTTTGGTTCAGGGCTTTAAGGGCGACGTCCGTCAGCATTCCCCGGTACCTCCTGAAAAGTACCGTCAGTACAATTTCGAGGCTCTTCGGCAGAACATTCGTTTTATCTCCAGTGCCTTAAGGCATCAAAAAACACCGTCAGAGCCTCATTGGATCTGACGGTACTTCGAAAAATCTGAGCTAGCAATTTGCGGAAGGTCCGTCAGCCGGTCCGTCAAATCCAATCTCCGCACCGATTGTCGCTGATTGTCTCCGAATGGATTTATATGTGTTGTCAAATAGTTATGGCGTACAATGGCGTGTTTTCGGCGGCGTTTGAGTGGGCCTGAATCACTCCCACTCGATGGTGCCTGGCGGCTTTGACGTCACGTCGTAGACGACGCGGTTGATGCCGCGGACTTCGTTGATGATGCGGGTGGCCGCCGCGCCGAGGAAAGCCATGTCGTAGTGGTAGAAGTCGGCGGTCATGCCGTCGACGGACGTCACGGCGCGCAGGGCGCAGACGAATTCGTAGGTGCGGCCGTCGCCCATCACACCGACGGTCTGCACCGGAAGCAGCACGGCGAAAGCCTGCCAGATGGCGTCGTAGAGGCCGGCCTTTCGGATCTCGTCGAGATAGATGGCGTCGGCCTCGCGCAGGATTTCGAGCTTTTCGCGGGTGATACCGCCGGGGCAGCGGATGGCAAGGCCTGGTCCGGGGAACGGATGGCGGCCAATAAAACTTTCGGGCAGGCCGAGTTCCTTGCCCAGTGCCCTCACCTCGTCCTTGAACAGTTCGCGCAGCGGCTCGACCAGCTGCATGTTCATGCGCGCCGGCAGGCCGCCGACATTGTGGTGCGACTTGATGGTCACCGACGGGCCGCCGGTGAAGGAGACGCTCTCGATGACGTCGGGATAGAGCGTGCCTTGCGCCAGGAAATCGGCGCCGCCGAGTTTCTTGGCCTCTTCCTCGAACACTTCGATGAACAGCCGGCCGATGGTCTTGCGCTTCTTCTCGGGGTCGGACTCGCCTTCCAGCGCCGAGATGAATTTTTCCGACGCGTCGACCAGGATCAGCGGCAGATTGTAGTGCTGGCGGAACATCGCCACCACGCTGGCGGCCTCGTCCTTGCGCATCAGGCCATGGTCGACGAGGATGCAGGTCAGCTGGTCGCCGACCGCTTCGTGGATCAAAAGTGCGGCGACCGAGGAATCCACGCCACCCGACAACGCGCAGATCACCTTGCCCTTGCCGACCTGCTTGCGAATGGTTTCGACCGCATGCTCGCGATAGGCTCGCATCGTCCAGTCGCCTTCGATGCCGGCGATGTTGTGGACGAAGTTCCGGAGCAGCCTGGCGCCATCCGGCGTATGCACCACCTCCGGATGGAACATGATGCCGTACATCTTGCGCGCGACATTGCCGAAGATGGCGAAGGGCGAGCCTTCCGACTTGCCGAAGACTTCGAACCCCTTGGGCAGCGAGATGACGCGGTCGCCATGGCTCATCCACACCTGGTGACGCTGGCCGGGCGCCCACAGGCCTTCGAACAGCGGGCTGTCCTTTTCGATCTCGACGAAGGCGCGGCCGAATTCGCGATGGTTAGAGCTTTCGGCTACGCCGCCCATCTGCACGCACATGGCCATCTGGCCGTAGCAGATGCCGAGCA
Source organism: Mesorhizobium sp. C264A (assembly GCF_040324515.1). Taxonomy (NCBI): domain Bacteria; kingdom Pseudomonadati; phylum Pseudomonadota; class Alphaproteobacteria; order Hyphomicrobiales; family Phyllobacteriaceae; genus Mesorhizobium; species Mesorhizobium sp. C264A. The sequence goes on from NZ_JAMYVY010000001.1 coordinate 3,733,264, forward strand.
CCGGCACGCCGGCATCGAAGACGATCTGGGGCGCGCGTGGGCTGCCGATGTCCGATGTCGAGGCGGGACCGCCCGACAGGATCACGGCTTTCGGATTGATGCGCTTGAAGGCAGCTTCGGCCGATTGGAACGGCACGATCTCGGAAAACACGCCAGCCTCGCGGATGCGGCGGGCGATGAGCTGCGTAAACTGGCTGCCGAAATCGACAATCAGGACTGTATCGGGATGATTGGCTGTCGTCATGGCGAGCCTTTAGAGAAAGAAACGAGTCGGCGCAATGGGGTGCGTAGCCCGACTTTCAGAGCGCTGCCGGCTCTTGCCCAGGCTGCTCCTTGTGTAGCGTGCCGGAGCCGATGGCCTGTTCGAGGCGCACGACTGCATCCGCCAGCTTCTCGTCGATGACATGGAGGTATTCGGTCCAGTCGCCTGCATGCCTGAGGTCGGCTGCACCGTCTGAAATGCCGCGCAGGCCGATAAGCGGGACATCGAACAACTGGCAGGCGCGCAGGCAGGCGAAGGTTTCCATGTCGACCATGTCGGCGGCGATGGCGTCATAGGCGGCACCGGTGATGATGGCGCCGCCGGTCGACAGGCTGGCTTCTTTAATGCCCGGTATCCTGAATGATAGCGGGAGGGTCACCGGCAGGTCGAGGAACGGCGTCGCGCCTTTTTCGAAGCCTAGCGGCGAAGCGTCGATGTCGCGATAGCTGACCGAGACCGCCTGGTAGATTTCCGTCTGCTCCAGTGTGCGGCTGCCGGCGGAGCCGAGCGAGACGACGAGATCGGGCAGCGTCTTCTCAGACTTCAGCCATGATAGTTCGGCGCCGAGCCGCACACCTGCCTCGACCGGGCCGACGCCCGTCATCAGCGGCGTGAACAGTTTTTGCAGATGCGGACCGTACTCGGCCTGCGCCGCCATGACGAAAAGAACGTCCTTGCCGCCAATTCGCGACACTTTGCCGGTCATGAATTCGACTCCCTCGGCTGCGGAACAGAAAGGGCGGTGCTCTCGTCGCCTGCCGGCCCGTCGCTATGGCTCCGGGTCGCTCGAAAAGCCAATTTGGGGGCTTTTCGTCCGTTACACGGACCACTCCTCATCCCGCTATCCCGTCACGGCCAACCACCGTCATCATTGTGCCGGTCATGGTCGCGATCAGCTTGGCCTCGCCATCGGCGGCAAAGGCGTACGCCTGGCCATCGGCGACAATGATGGTGCGGCCGGGTTTGGTCACCGAGCCGCGGAACAGGAAGCGTTCGCCCCGGCCGGGCGCCAGGAGGTTGACCTTGAACTCAATGGTCAGCACACCGGAATTTTCCGGCATCAGCGAAAATGCGGCATAGCCGCAGGCCGAATCCAGCGCCGTCGAAATCACCCCGGCATGCAGGAAACCGTGCTGCTGGGTCAGTGCCTGGGAATAGGGCATTTCGATCTCGATGATGCCCGGCGTCACAAGCGTCAGTTCGGCGCCGATGGTCGCCATCGCCTGCTGGCGCGCGAACGACGCCCTGACGCGGTCCTCATAATCGGGTGCGGGTACGATCTTTGCTGCCATGGCCATCGCCCTGATTTATCTGCAAAGCTTATCGCAGACGCCTGAACGCCACGCAAATGCTTTTGCTGCACTGCAGCAAAGCACTCAGTTCAACAGGAGCAGCGACGCGTTGAGCAAGGTGGCGAAGGCTACCCACGCGGCATAGGGCGCAAACAGCCAGCCGGAAACCCGGTCGCGGTTCCACACCGTGGCTATGAACAGCGCAATGCTGGCGAGAAGAGCCAGGATCACTACCAGTGCCGGCCCCATCTGTTTGGCGCCGAAGAAAGTCGGCGACCACGCGAAGTTCAGAACAAGCTGGAGGGCCCAGATCTTCATCGCGGCGCCTGCTCGTTCCCGCTCCCATGTCCGCCAGCCGGCTACGGCGATCAGGACATAAAGGAGCGTCCAGGCCGGCGCGAAGACCCAGTTGGGCGGGTTGAAGGGCGGCTTGGCGAGCGAGGCATACCATTCACCCGGCAACGTCGCATAGCCGATCAACAGGCCGCCGCCGAGCACCAGAATGAGGAAAAGCAGAGGCGACACATATCTTTGCAAGAATTCTACCCCGTCTGGCGGCCGACGCCGCGCATCTGCAACTGGCGCTATGTCAGCCTGTCAATCGCAGCGTCAATTCGCCCGACGCAGCGCACAGAAATGGAACCCGTCGGTGCCGCTGAGCGCCGGCGACAGCGAGATATCGCTTGTCTTGCCGATCCGGGCGGCCGCTGCGTGGCCGGGGAAGCTGGCATCCCAGAGCGCGCGATGATCGACCGGGACAAAGCCCTTGTGCCGCTCGCGGAAGGCAGCGATCTGCTCGCCATTCTCCTCGTCGAACACCGAACAGGTGATGTAGACCAGCAGGCCGCCCGGTTTGACATAGGCCTTGGCCGCGTCGAGGATCGCCGACTGCTCGCCCTTGCGGGCATCGAGCTGTCTTTGCGTCAGCCGCCATTTGGCGTCGGGACGGCGCCGCCAGGTGCCGCTGCCGGTGCAGGGCGCATCGACCAGCACAATGTCCATATGGCCCACGAGGGGGCTGAGTTCAGCCGGCTTGGTGACGACCTGCACGTTGCGGTTTTCCGAACGGCGGAGGCGGTCGAAGATCGGCGCCAGTCGCGCCTTTTCGGCATCATGGGCGAAGACCTGGCCTTTGTTGGCCATCGCCGCAGACAGCGCCAGCGTCTTGCCGCCGGCGCCGGCGCAGAAGTCGAGCACCTGCATGCCGGCCTGCGCGCCGGCAAGGGCGGCAACGATCTGCGAACCCTCGTCCTGGACCTCGAACCAGCCTTTCTGGAAGGCCGGCTCGGCCTGTACGTTCGGGTGCCTGCCGTCGCCGTCGATGGGCGGGATGCGAATGCCTTGCGGCGCGATAGCAGCCGGTTTGGCGCCAGTGTCGGCGAGTTCGGCCAGCACTTTGGCGCGGTCGGATTGCAGCGTATTGACCCTGATGTCGAGCGGCGGGCGGGTCGCCAAAGCCGCCCCTTCCGCAACCCAGTCTGCGCCAAAGGATCGTTCGAAGAGCGGCGCGCACCAGTCGGGTATGTCCGCCCGCACCGCCTCCGGCGCGTCTTCAGGCCGGCGCTCGGCCAGCGCCTGCAACTCGGCGGCGCTGAGCAGCGGCGGCGCGAACTTGTCACCCTGGAGCGCATCGTTGAGCGATTGCGGCGTCTGGCCCCATTCGATGAGCAGCGCGCCGAAGCCGATGGTGCGGGGCGTGTCTTCACCTAAAAGCCAGCCGGCGGAACGTTTGTGGCGCAGCGCGTCGTAGACGATGTTGCCGATCGCCGCGCGGTCGCCGCCGCCCGCAAAGCGATGCGACAGGCCCCAATCTTTCAGCGCATCGGCCACCGGCCGGTGGCGCCGGCCAATGTCGTCCAGCACTTCAATGGCTGCCGCCAGCCGTCCGCCCAGTCGCATTCGTCATTCCATCTATCGAGCACAGTATCTTTCGGCCTGCTCTTAGAGCGTTTCGCGTCGAGATTGAACCCCGCTTGAATTTCGCGGCGACGAGGCCTTCCGCTCGCGGCCGACGATTTTCCCCGCCGGCAAATGTCCGCCCGCCGGCGATAACAAATCTCAAATATATGCAAGGTCTCTAATGTTGGTAACTGGCCGCCGTAAGCACGATCTGTGGCGCAATTGCTCTGCTTTCCAAGCTTTTGCGTTGGGAATACTCTTTGCGCCATGATTCGCGGCGCGGAAAAGCGGACCGACGGATCGATACGAGGAGAGGGCAATGAAAACGTATCTTGCGGAAGTTCTAGGGACATTTCTATTGGTGTTTATCGGCACGGCGTCGGTGGCGACGGGTGGCTTTCTCGCCGACTTGCCGCTGGGCCAGGAAGCCATCGGCCTGGCGTTCGGCATCGGCCTGATTGCGGCGGCTTACGCGGTGGGTCCCATCTCAGGCGCACATCTCAACCCGGCCGTCACGCTCGGCGTCTTCCTTGCCGGCCGGCTGCCGGCCAAGGGTGTGATTCCTTACTGGATCGCGCAGATCATCGGCGCCATTCTGGCCTCGCTGGCGCTGTGGATCATCGTCTCCGGCCAGACCGGCGGGCACACCACCGGTTTCGGCGCCAATGGCTGGGACGTGGCGAAATGGGGGACGAGTTCGGCCTTCCTGTGGGAGCTGATCGGCACCTTCACCTTCGTCACCGTCATCCTCGGCGTCACCGCCGAGAAGCACTCGACGGCGTTCGCCGGCCTGGTCATCGGCCTGACGCTGGCCGGACTGCACTTCGCAATGATCCCGGTGACCGGCACCTCGCTCAATCCGGCGCGTTCGATCGGCCCGGCGCTGTTTACCGGTGCCGCAGCCCTCAGCCAGCTCTGGCTGTTCATCGTTGCGCCGCTGATCGGCGGCGCAATCGCTGGCGTCGTCGCCAAGGCACGCATCTTCGAAAAGGACTGATTTCGAAGCCTGCGAAAACGAAGGGCGCGGGCCTCGGCCCGCGCCCTTCGTTTGGGAGGTTGCATCAGGCAGCGATGTCGAAACGGTCGGCGTTCATCACCTTGGTCCACGCCTTGACGAAATCGCCAACGAATTTCTGCCCGGCATCCGCCGACCCGTAGACCTCGGCCAGCGCGCGCAGCTGCGCATGCGAGCCGAAGATCAGGTCGGCGCGTGTGGCGGTCCACCTGACTGCCCTGGTCTTGCGGTCGCGTGCTTCATAGACCTCATGCGAGCCCGGCTCGGAGGCCGGATCCCAGATGGTGCTCATCGAGAGCAGGTTGACGAAGAAGTCGTTCGTCAGCGTGCCCGGCCTGTCGGTCAACACACCATGCTTCGAGCCGCCGGTGTTGGCGCCGAGCACGCGCAGGCCACCAACCAGCACCGTCATCTCCGGCGCCGTCAGGTTGAGCAGTTGCGCCCGGTCGACCAGCATGGCTTCGACCGACATCGGCGGTTTGCCCCTGACATAGTTGCGGAAGCCGTCAATTTTCGGCTCGAGCGCCGCAAAGGAATGGACGTCGGTCTGCGCCTGCGAGGCGTCGGTGCGGCCGGGCGTGAAGGGAACCTTCACCGCATTGCCGCCATCCTGCGCCGCTTTCTCGACCGCGGCGACGCCGCCGAGCACGATGAGGTCGGCCAGCGAGACCTTCTTGCCGCCTGCGTTGAACTCGTTCTGGATGGCTTCGAGCTTCGCCAGCACGGTGGCCAGTTCGACAGGCTGGTTGACCTCCCAGTCCTTCTGCGGCGCCAGACGAATGCGCGCGCCATTGGCGCCGCCGCGCTTGTCGGAGTTGCGGAAGGTCGAGGCCGAGGCCCAGGCGGTCGAGACCAATTGCGAAACGCTGAGGTCCGAAGCCAGGATCTTGGCCTTCAGCAATGCGATATCCTGGTCGCTGACCAGCTCATGGTCGACGGCCGGAACCGGATCCTGCCAGATCAGCTCTTCCTTCGGCACCAGCGGGCCGAGATACCGCACGACCGGCCCCATGTCGCGATGGGTGAGCTTGTACCAGGCACGGGCGAAGGCATCGGCGAACTGCTCCGGATGCTCGTGGAAGCGGCGCGAGATCTTCTCATAGGCCGGGTCGGCCCGCAGCGCGAGGTCGGTGGTCAGCATTGCCGGCGCATGACGCTTCGAGGGATTGTGCGCGTCCGGCACCGTAGCCGCGCCAGAGCCGCCCTTCGGCGTCCACTGATGGGCCCCGGCCGGGCTCTTGGTCAGCTCCCATTCGAAGTTGAAGAGATTGTCGAAGAAGTTGTTGCTCCACTTGGTCGGCGTCGTCGTCCAGGTAACTTCGAGGCCGGACGTGATCGCATCGCCGGCAATGCCGGTGGCATGCTTGCTCGACCAGCCGAGGCCCTGCGCCTCGATGCCCGCGCCTTCCGGCTCGGCGCCGACCAGTGTTGCATCACCGGCGCCATGGGTCTTGCCGAAGGTGTGGCCGCCGGCGATCAGCGCCACGGTTTCCTCATCGTTCATTGCCATGCGTCCGAAGGTCTCGCGGATGTCGCGGGCCGAGGCCAGCGGATCCGGCTTGCCGTTCGGCCCTTCCGGGTTGACGTAGATCAGGCCCATCTGCACCGCGCCGAGATGGCCGTGCAACTCACGGTCGCCGGAATAGCGCTTGTCGTCGAGCCACTTGGTTTCCGAACCCCAGTCGACATCCTGCTCGGGCTCCCAGACATCGGCGCGGCCACCGGCAAAGCCAAAGGTCTTGAAGCCCATCGATTCCAGCGCAACGTTGCCGGTGAGAATCAACAGGTCGGCCCAGGAGATCTTGCGGCCGTATTTCTGCTTGACCGGCCACAGCAGCCGGCGCGCCTTGTCGAGATTGGCGTTGTCCGGCCAACTGTTCAGCGGCGCGAAACGCTGCTGGCCCGCACCGGCGCCACCCCGGCCGTCGCCGATGCGATAGGTGCCGGCGCTGTGCCAGGCCATGCGGATGAACAGCGGCCCGTAATGGCCGAAATCGGCCGGCCACCAATCCTGCGAATCCGTCATCACCTTGTGCAAATCCTCGATCACCGCGTCGAGGTCGAGCGTCTTGAACTCCGCGGCGTAGTCGAAAGCTTCGCCCATCGGGTCCGAAAGGCTCGACTGCTGGTGGAGAACGCCGATGTCGAGCTGGTTCGGCCACCAGTCGCGGTTGGTCCTGGCGGAGGTTCCATGCGCGACCGGGCATTTGCCGGCGCTGTTGTCGTCGGTCATCGCGTCCATCTTGGCCTCCGAATTGCTGATTTATGTGTTGTTTTTTCCGGGCCGGCCGGGAGCCGCGCCACTCTGGAATGGTTCCAGACTAAGCCGTCTCTTCGATAAAAACAAATTGCCTTTCCTGTTTGTTGCGATAGGCTTTCCTTATGATTGGCTTGACCGTGCGGCAGATGCAATATTTCGAGGCTTTGGCGCAAACGCTGCATTTCGGCCGCGCCGCAAAACTCGCCGGCGTCAGCCAGCCGGCGCTGTCCGCGCAAATCGCCGAGATGGAGCAAAGGCTGAACTGCCGGCTGTTCGAGCGCGGCGGCAAGACGGTGCGGATGACGGAAGAGGCGCAAGCGCTGCTGCCACGCATCGAGCGCATCCTGCGCGACATCAGCGACGTCGAGACGACGGCCCGGCGCGGCCGCCCGGCCATGGAAGGCCGCTTCCGGCTGGGCATCATCCCGACCGTGGCGCCGTATCTTTTGCCGCATGTGCTCCCGGAGCTGAAGCGGCATTTTCCGTCCCTGCAGCTCGAACTGCGCGAAGCAGTGACGGCATCACTGGTCGAGGACACGGCAACCGGACGGCTCGACGCCTTCATCGCCGCGCTGCCGCTCGAGCAGCCGGGCCTGGTCACCGAGGAACTGTTCGCCGACCGCTTCTTCCTCGCCGTGCCAGCCGGAGATCCAGCCTTCGCCTCGCCACCGGTGCCGCCGGAAAGCCCGGCGCTGGAGCGGTTGATGCTTTTGGAGGAAGGCCACTGCCTGCGCGAACAGGCGCTGGCCCTGTGCGGCAGCGTGCGTCCCGTAGCGATGGCAAGCTACGGCGCCACCAGCCTGACGACGCTGCTGCAGATGGTGGCGCATGGTCTCGGCGTCACGCTCATCCCCGAAATGGCGGCAAGGCCGGCCAGCGCCATGCCGGACCTCAAGATCGTGCCGTTCCAGGAGCCAATGCCGCAACGCACGATCTGCCTCGCCTGGCGCCGCAACAAGGTGCGGCATGATGAATGCGTCGAGTTGGCGAAGATCATTCGGGGGTTGGATGCGGCGGTGCTGGGGGTGTGAGTCGTTTGGGTCTTGGATGTCGCCTTGGGAACCCCGAAAAGAAACTCAAATCAGGCGCGTTCGCGAATACCCGCATTGATGGCTGGTCGCCAGACCGCACCAAAGCCTCAAGGGATAAATACCAGAAAAACATACGTAAAAAATACAACGGCATGGACGATTCCGGTCAGGAAGGTCGTCCTTTCGTTGCTAAAGCTTACGCCGCATATGAAAAGCGCTAAAACCAAAAGTACTGCGTCAGCTTCCGGGAGCCCCAGGGTCAACCCTCGTCCCGTAAGCAGGCTGGCTGCTGCGACCGCAGGTATCGTCAAACCAATCGTGGCGCAAGCCGAACCCATTGCGACATTCAGGCCGCGCTGCAGCTCATTGTTGAGTGAAGCGCGAACCGCCGAAATGGCTTCCGGCATCAAAACCAGACCCGCGATCATTGCCCCCACAATGCTGTCAGCCTGGGTCACCTGGTAAGCAACGAGCGCATTTTCAACACTTGCGGCAACCTGCTCGGCGAGCATGACAATTCCGATCAGTCCGATTGCCAGGAGCAGAGCGCTGGAATAGATGCTTTTGTGAGGGGCGGTTCGCGCCGAAAGGTCGTGTGCCAGTCCTTCGATGAAGTCGTCCCGGTGCCGGACGGTTTGCGCGAACACAAAACTTGCATAGAGCAGCACGGAAAGTACGCTCACAAGGCCAAGCTGAGCTGCCGAAAATGTGCCGGGATCGGTGGTCCGCGTGTAGGTCGGCAGGATAAGCGTCATGACGGTCAGTGCGGCCAGAACCGCCAGATATGCGCTTGTCCCTTGCCGGACAATTGCCTGCTTGCGATGACGCCAGCCGCCAAACGTGAGACACGTCCCCACAACGCCGGTGGAGGCAATCATCACCGTCGAGAAGACGGACTCACGTGCAAGCGTGGGGTTGTTCTCTCCATGCAGCATCATGGAAACGATGATCGACACCTCGATTGCCGTTACGGCAAAAGTCAGCACCAATGTGCCGTAGGGTTCCCCCACACGGTGGGCCACCGCCTCGGCGTGATCGAGCACCACGAAAATAGTGATGAACATGATCGCACTCGAGAGCGCTCCGACGAGAATCCTGACGCTCGGCGAACCTTCGTCCACCGGTAGCCCGCTGGCTCTGACCGCAACGGCCAGTGCCAGCGCGGCCAAAGGCATCGCATAGGAAGTCGCTGATCGTGCGAAACCAGTCATTCAAGCCCCAATGCGTTCGGCGAACCTTGCGGAAGCCTGTCGAGCACCCCAGTGTCGTTTCGAAGCCGGGCAGTCCCGTCCCCCGGCGTTCAACCCTCAAGCCGTCTTCTGCACCACCAGCCCCAGTTCCTCCACCATCGCCTCGCGCATCAGAAACTTCTGCGGTTTTCCCGTCACCGTCATCGGCAGTTCGGTGCGGAAGCGGATGTAGCGGGGGATTTTGTAGTGGGCGATCTGGCCGGCGCAGAAATTCTTGATCTCCTGCTCGGTGGCGATCTGGTTGGGCTTCAGCACGATCCAGGCGCACAGCTCCTCGCCATATTTGGCGTCGGGAATACCGAACACCTGCACCTCCTTGACCTTGGGATGGCGGTAGAGGAATTCCTCGACCTCTCTGGGATAGACGTTTTCGCCGCCGCGGATAACCATGTCCTTGACCCGGCCGACAATGTTGCAATAGCCCTCGGCATCTATGGTGGCGAGGTCGCCGGTGTGCATCCAGCCATCGGCGTCGATCGCCTCGCGGGTTTTTTCCGCGTCGTCCCAATAACCCTTCATCACGGAATAGCCGCGTGTGCAAAGCTCCCCGGGCGTGCCGATTGCGACGGTGGCGCCATCGGCGTCGATGGCCTTGACCTCGACATGCGGGTGGATGCGGCCGACCGTGGAGACGCGCTTTTCCAGCGGGTCGTCAACGCTGCTCTGGAACGACACCGGGCTGGTCTCGGTCATGCCATAGGCGATGGTCACCTCTTCCATATGCATCAGCGACACCACCTTCTTCATCACCTCGATCGGGCATGGCGAGCCCGCCATGATGCCGGTGCGCAGGCTGGAGAGATCGAAGCCGGCGAAGTCGGTGTGGTCGAGCATGGCGACGAACATTGTGGGAACACCGTAGAGGCCGGTGCAGCGTTCCTGCGCCACCGCTTTCAGTGTGGCGCCCGCGTCAAAACCCTCGCCCGGAAAGACCATCGTCGCGCCCTTGGTGACGCAGCCCATCGTGCCCATCGACATGCCGAAGCAGTGGTAGAGCGGCACCGGGATGCAGAGCCGGTCGTCGACGGTGAGCTTGGTTGCCGCGGTGACGAAATTGCCGTTGTTGACGATGTTGGTGTGGGTCAGCGTCGCGCCCTTGGGCGCGCCCGTCGTGCCCGAAGTGAACTGGATGTTGATGGGTTCGCCCGGCTTCAGCCCTTCGGAGATGCGGTCGAGGCTGTCATGCTCGTCGCGGCCGGCCATCGACAGCACATCGGCGAAATTGAACATGCCGGGCGAGTTGTCATCGCCCATGCGGATGACAATCTTCAGCGTCGGCAATTTCTGCGCCTTGAGCTTGCCGGGGGTGGCCTTGGCGAGCTCCGGCGCCAGCGTCTCGATCATGCCGAGATAGTCGGAGGTCTTGAAACTGGCGGCGGTGACCAGCGCCTTGCAGCCGACCTTGTTGAGGGCATACTCGAGCTCCGTCAGCCGGTAGGCCGGGTTGATGTTGACCAGGATCAGGCCGATGCGAGCGGTGGCGAATTGGGTGACCAGCCATTCCCAGCGGTTGGGCGACCAGATGCCGACACGGTCGCCTTTTTCGAGGCCGAGCGCCAGGAAGCCGGCGGCGAGCGTATCGACCGTGTCCGACAGTTCGCTCCAGGTGAAGCGCTTGTCCTGGCCGACGAAGACGGCAGCATCCTGCGTGGCGTATTTGCTGACCGTGCCGGAGAAAAGCTGAGGGATCGTCTTGTCGAGCAGCGGCACCGAACGGTCGCCCGACACATGTGCCCGGCCGTCGAGCGGAGCGATGAAAGCCCTGCCGCGCCCGCGCAGATTGGTGGCGTTCTTAAGCTCGTCGAGATTGATCGCCATCGCCGTTTCCTCCCGGGATATGGCGAGCCTATCAGCCTGATTGGATGGTGGAAAGTAGAGGCGGTTCCCCTCCCCCTCGCGGGGAGGGTGCCTCGCGAAGCGAGGCGGGTGGGACCCTCGGCGAAGTGCTCGACTTCCTTGCTCACGGTCGACCCGGCTTGGGTCGTCTCGCGTCGAGCACTGCCGGAGCGACCCCACCCGTCCATCCGCCTTTGGCGGCTGTCCTCCCTCCCCTCAAGGGGGAGGGAGCGCGCTCATCTTCGCGGCTATTTCCCGCACTAGCGCCTCATCCGCAGCAGCACGATCTTTCCGGGCAGCCACGAGGCAGGCCTGCGACTTCAGCACAACCCCATCGGCCAGCACCTTGAGATGGTTGGCGCGCAGGGTCGAGCCGGTGGTGGTGATGTCGACGATGACATCGGCAAGGCCTGCCGCCGGCGCGCCTTCGGTGGCGCCGAGGCTTTCGACGATGCGGTAGACCTGGATGCCGTGCTTTTGCGAGAAGAACTGCTGCGTGAGCCGCCAGTATTTGGTTGCGATCCTCAGCCGCCTGCCGTGGCGCTGGCGGAAATCGGCGGCGACATCGTCGAGATCGGCCATAGTATCGACGTCGAGCCAGATGCCGGGCACCGCGACCACGACATCGGCGTGGCCGAAGCCGAGGCGAGCGACGATTTCGGCGCGCGCCTCCCAGTCGGCGAGGTTTTCGCGCAGCAGATCCTCGCCGGTAATGCCGAGGTCGACCGAACCTTGGCCGATCTCGCCGGCAATTTCGGACGCCGACAGAAACGCCACCTCGATGCCCTCCGTGCCGTCGATGCGGGCGCGGTACTGGCGCTCGTCACCGGGCAGACTGACGGCAAGCCCGGCCCTGGCCAGCACCTCCAAGGCCTGCTCCTTCAGCCGGCCTTTCGACGGGATCGCCAGCGTGATCATTTGGGCTCCCCCCGCAGCGCTTCGATGCGGTCGAGCCAGACGGAAAAGCCGACGCCGGGGATCGGCGTCTTGGCGCCGAGCAGCGTGAGCAGCCGGTCGTAACGGCCGCCGCCGGCCAACGGCCGCTCGCCGTTCTCAGCCGCGATCTCGAAGACGATGCCGGTGTAATAATCCAGCGGACGGCCAAAGGCGGCGTCGTAGCGGATTGTCCTGGTCGGCAGGCCATGCGCCTCGATGGCCTTGGCGCGGGCGGCGAATTTTTCCAGCGCCGCGCCCAGCGAAAGCCCGGCAGAGGCCGCAAAGCTTTCGAGCGCAGCGCTGGCGCCGTCGAGCGGCACGTCGATGGCGAGAAAATCCCTGAGTGCTGCAAAGGCCTCGTTCGACAGCCGCACGCTGCGCAGTTCGCCCTTTTCGATCAGCCGTCGGGCAATGTCGACCGGCGCGCGTCCGCCGGATGCCAGCAGGCCGGCCTCTTCCATGCCGCCGGCAATGTGGGCGGAAAGCGCTTCGAGATCGCCATCTAGGACAAGGGCCGCGACTTCGCCGTCAAGCTGACCGTTGCGTGGCGGGTTGGCGAGATCGGACAACGCTGCCTGCAGCATCGGCGCCGAACCGAAGGCGCGCGCAAGTCGCATGCGCCAGCCGCGCGGCAGGCCGAGGGCCGCCAGCACCGCCTCGAAGATGGTCTGGTCGCCGAGCGTGATCGCCAGAGGTTGCGCCGGCAGAACCAGCTCAAGCAGCGCATGCGCATCAGCCAGCGAACGGGCATCGGCCTCAGCCATGTCGCGGTCGCCGAGATCCTCGATGCCGGCCTGAAAGAACTCGTTGCCGCCCTCGCGGCGCTGGCGGAACACTTCGCCGAGATAGGAATAGCGGCGCGGCGTGCCGGCCTGCGAGGCGATGTGGTCGAGGCAGACGGGGATGGTGAATTCGGGCCGCAGACACAGCGTCTTGCCGGTCTCGCTTTCCGTGAGAAAGATGCGGCGGCGCAGATCCTCGCCGGCCATATCGAGGAATGGGTCGGCCGGCTGCAGCACCGCGACCTCGACCGCATGGGTGTTGCGGGTGGCGAAGAGCTTGGTGATTTCCGTCGCGATTGCGGGGCGGGAGGTCATGGGCGGCGCGAGGCACCCCCCTCTGGCCTGCCGGCCATCTCCCCCTCAAGGGGGGAGATTGGCAGCTTGCGGCGCAGCGCCTCTTCTTCACCGGCGGAGATTGGCGAAAGCCTACGCAACATCCAATCTCCCCCCTTGAGGGGGAGATGGCCGGCAGGCCAGAGGGGGGCGTTCAAGCGCCACCCTTCGCACGGTCAGCGGCCTGCGCAGCCAAAATCTTCTTCACCTCGGCGACCAGCTCAGCCTCCGGCACCGTGACCTGTGCCGGTCTTGCGGCGCGCCATTCGGCGTTGTCGGCGATTTCAGCGGACATGCGCGCGCCTTCGATCAGATCCTTGATCTGCAGCTCGCCCTTGGCGCGCTCGTCGCCGCCCTGGATAACGGCGACCGGGCTGCCGCGGCGGTCGGCATATTTCAGCTGCGCCTTCATGCCGGCGCCGCCGAGATACATTTCGGAGCGGATGCCGGCCGCGCGCAGATCGGCCACCATCTTCTGGTAGCGACCGAGGCTTTCCGTATCCTTGTCCATCACCAGCACGACGACCGGCGCGATGACATCGGTGGTGTCCAGCTTGCCGAGGTTCTTCAGCGCCGTCATCAGGCGGGAGACGCCGATCGAAAAGCCGGTCGCCGGCACCGGCTCGCCACGGAAGCGCGAGACCAGCCCGTCATAGCGGCCGCCACCACCGACCGAACCGAAGCGCACGATCTGGCCGTCTTCGTTGGGGATTTCGGCCAGAAGCTCGGCCTCGAAAACCGGGCCGGTGTAGTATTCGAGGCCACGAACGACGGAGCGGTCCATGGCGATGCGATCTTCGCCATATCCGGCCGCCCTGACCAGGGCTTCAATCGTCGCGAGCTCGCCGACGCCTTCTTGGTAAGTCGGGTTCGAGCTCACTATGGAAACCTGGTCGACCTGTGCGTTCCTTGCCGTGGCGAGGAGAACTGCTTCAGCTTGCCCGTCGTCCAAACCAGCGCCCTTGGCGAAGTCGCCCTCGCCTTCCTTGCCGCCATCCCATCGGCCCGGCCCAAGCAGAAGCTTCACGCCTTCCGGCCCGAGCTTGTCCAGCTTGTCGATGGCGCGCAGCACGGTCAGCCGGCGGCCGGCATTGTTGTCACCGCCAAGGCCGATCGCCTCCAGCACGCCATCCAGCACCTTGCGGTTGTTGACCCGGATGACGTAGTCGCCACGCTTGATGCCAAGCGCTTCCATCACGTCGGCCATCATCATGGCCATCTCGGCGTCGGCTGCGACGCCCGGCGTACCGATCGTGTCGGCGTCGAACTGCATGAACTGGCGGAAGCGGCCCGGGCCGGGCTTTTCGTTGCGGAACACCCAGCCGGAGCGGTAGCTGCGATAGGGTTTCGGCAGCTTCTCAAAATTCTCGGCGACGTAGCGCGCCGTCGGCGCGGTCAGGTCGTAGCGCAGCGACAGCCACTGCTCATCATCGTCCTGGAAAGAAAATACGCCCTCATTAGGCCGGTCCTGGTCGGGCAGGAACTTGCCCAGCGCATCGGTGTATTCGATCAGCGGCTGGTCGGCCGGCTCGAAACCGTAGAGCTCATAGACCGAACGGATCGTCGCCATCATCTTCTCGACGGCGCGGATATCGTCGGCGCTGCGGTCGGCAAAGCCGCGCGGCAGCCGCGCTTTCGTCTTTTCCGATTTGTCGGCCATGGGATGGGTCTTTTCGCTAAGTAATCGATAACTTATTTGGAGTCGGCGTGTCCTAACCGAAGCGGCTTGGTGCGGCAAGGGTTTGCGCTCTTTCCTTCTCATTCGAAACAAAACGCACCAAAAGGAAACAATTCCGCCATCGGCGCGGCATCGTGCCGACACAATCAGAGCCGATAAGCGCGCCGAAACAAGGGGTGGGCCCATGACCACGGCGGAACGCAAATTCGATATTGGAGACGAGGGCTCGTATGAAGTCCGGCTGCGGCCGGCCGAGAGCCGTGCGCAGGTGACGGCGAGCCCCGGTCCGTTTGAGGTCACTGCCGACGAGCGCAAGGGCTCCACCGTGCGCGAGGCGCTGATGACTGGATTGCTGGTGATTTATCCGGCCTTTGCGGCACTGGCGGCGATTGTCGCCGGGCTTTTTCTGACGGGCGCCAGCGGGACGTGAGTTCCTTACCCTCCCCCTTTTGGGGAGGGTCGACGTAGCGTCGGGGTGGGGGTGCGGCGCCAAGATACCCCCACCCGCGCCTTCGGCGCGACCTCCCCACAAGGGGAGGTAGGGGGACAGCGCCCTACTTCGGCCTCTTAAAGGCCTTGCGTTCCTTCTCCACCTGCTCCCGGCACACGCAGCCTTCGAGATGGTCGTTGACCAGACCCATCGCCTGCATGAAGGCGTAGACCGTCGTCGGGCCGACAAAGGTCCAGCCGCGCTTTTTCAACTCCTTCGAAATCCTGATCGAGACCCCTGTCGTCGGGTTGGCGCGTAGATGCGCCATGTCCACCACCGCCGGCCGCTCCTTCGGCCCCGGCTCGAACTTCCAGAACCAAGCGGCCAGCGAGCCGAACTCGTCGACCATTTCGCACGCCCGTTTGGCGTTGTTGATGGTCGAGACGATCTTGCCGCGGTGGCGGATGATGCCGGCATTGGCGACCAGGCGCTCGACATCCTCGTCGGTGAAGGCAGCGACCTTGTCGAAGTCGAAACCGGCGAAGGCCTCGCGGAAATTCTCGCGCTTGCGCAGAATGGTCAGCCAGGACAGGCCGGACTGAAAGCCTTCGAGGCAGATCTTTTCGAACAGCCTGCGGTCGTCGGCGACCGGCCGGCCCCATTCATGGTCGTGGTAGTGCAGATAGTCCGGCAGATTGCCGTGCCAGAAGCAGCGCGTGATCCCGTCGGAGCCGGTAAGCAGTCCGGTGTTGTCTTGCGCCATGGCCAATCCATCCGTTAACGCGCTTTCGCGCTGCATTTACCGCGGCTTTACCAGATTCCTGAACCCGGCGGTAACCACACCAAAAGGTTTACTGACAAAGCGGCATTTTACGCATTCCGATTCATGTTTCGGTTGTGGCTTCGCGCCAAGGATCGCGCAACCGGGGGCAAGTTCCGCCTCCGTCCGTTCGACGATCAAGGTGCGTTCCGATGAAGATCTTTTTGCGTTCCGTGCTCGGCGCCGTGGCCATTCTGGCCGCCGGCGTCACCTCGTCTGCCGCCAACGACCGCTATGCCGACAGGCCGCCGGTGATGGTGAGCCCCGACCTTTCCGCGCCCTGGGTGCTGCAGCTTGGCCGCGCGCCCGGCATCGTGCGGCAGAGCCGCCAGTTCGTGCAGCAGCAGCCACGCCTTCGCTATGCGCAGCCAGCGCGACCCGATCGGGTGCGCACTGCTTCCGTGCAGGCGCCGGCCAAGCGCGTGGTGATGCGGCCGCAGATCAATCCGCTCTATCTGCCGCAGGAAGTCGCCTATGACGGCCCGCAGAAGCCGGGCACGATCGTCATCGATACGACGCAGAACTTCCTGTTCCTGGTCGAGAAGAACGGCAAGGCGCGGCGCTATGGCGTCGGCACCGGCAAGCCTGGGTTCGAATGGTCTGGCACGCACAAGATCACCAACAAGCGCGTCTGGCCGGACTGGCGCCCGCCAGCGGAGATGATCAAGCGCGAGGCTGCCAGGGGCCGCTACCTCCCGACCTATCTGGCCGGTGGCGAAGAGAATCCGCTCGGCGCCCGCGCGCTCTATCTCGGCACGACGGAATACCGCATCCACGGCACCAACCAGCCATGGACCATCGGCGGCTCGGTATCTTCCGGCTGTATCCGCATGCGCAACGAGGACGTGGTTGACCTTTACGAGAGGGTCAATGTTGGAACGACCGTGGTCGTGATATAGTCGGCTACCGAATCATCTGGTTCAGAAGGCTAGACCTTCAGGGATCGGGAAGAGTTTACGGGGGACGGGCCGTGTGGGGATGCGGCCAGTCAGGAAAGGGCAGCCCGGGAAACCGCGCTGCCCTTTCTCTTTGCGGCTATAGCTGAGCCAGGCTGCGCCAGAACGTCGCGCCAGGGGGATGACGGTTCGCTTTCACGCTGCCTTGCCGCATTTCCCCTGCTATAGGGACGGCCAAACTCCCCTGCGCCAAACTCGCTGCAAAGGTTCAGCCATGTCTCCGCCAGACGATAGCCGCTATCTCCGGGGCGGCCCGGTCGCCCAGCGCATCATGGCATCCGTGCGCGAGGATGCCGCCATCGCCACCGCCGAAGGTTTTCCGCCCAAGCTGGTGTCGATCACCGTCGGCGATACCGCTGCCGTCGATGTCTATGTGCGCAACCAGCGCGCCAAGGCCGCGCTTGCCGGCATCGGTTTCGAGGAGCGGCGGTTCCCCGCCGACATCAGCGCCGGCGAACTCGAGGCGGCGATCCACGGCCTGAACGCCGACCCGCGCGTCACCGGCATCATCATCCAGCGGCCGGTGCCGGCGCATATCCCGATCAAGACGCTGCAAGCGGCGGTGCATCCACTGAAGGACGTCGAGGGCATGCATCCGGCGTCGATCGGCAATATCGTCTACAACCAGCTCGACCTCGCGCCTTGCACGGCTGCGGCCTCGGTCGAGCTGCTCAAGGAAACCGGCCTCGACCTCAAGGGGCTCGAAGTCGTCGTCGTCGGCCATTCCGAGATCGTCGGCAAGCCGATTGCCTTCCTGCTGATGAGCGAAGGCGCAACGGTGACGGTGTGCCATCACATGACGCGCTCGGTGGCGGCACATGCGCGCCGCGCCGATGCGCTGTTCGTCGCCGTCGGCAAGCCGCGGCTGATCAAGGCCGACATGGTGAAGCCCGGTGCGGCCGTCATCGACATCGGCATCAATTCCGAGATCGGCCCGGACGGCACGAGCCGCATCGTCGGCGACGTCGACACCGAGAGCGTGAAGGAAGTCGCGTCCTGGATCACGCCGGTGCCGGGCGGCGTCGGCCCGATCACTGTGGCGATCCTCTTGCGCAACACAATGGTCGCGCTCAGCCGCCAGCGCGCGCGCTACCAGGCGACGTATGGCGTGGTGGACCGGCTGGCAGCGGAATAGCTGCTTACTCGGCGGCGACCAGGTTTCCTTCGGAGACGCCCTCCGGCTTCGGACCACCATAGGCCCAGTCGAGCAGCTTGATCGTGTGCACCACCGGCAGCTTCGCGGCGGAAGCGATCTGGGTGATGCAGCCGATGTTGCCGGTGGCGACGATTTCGGCGTCGGTCGCCTCGATGTTCTTCACCTTGCGGTCACGCAACCTTGCGGAAATCTCCGGCTGCAGGATGTTGTAGGTGCCGGCGGAGCCGCAGCACAGATGCCCCTCGCGCGGTTCGCGCACGACGAAGCCCGCCTTGGACAGCAATTCCTTCGGCTGGCGGATGATCTTCTGACCGTGCTGCATCGAGCAGGCGGAGTGATAGGCGACGACGGTGCCGGGTTTGCGCACCGGCTCGGGCAGGTCGAGGCTTGCGAGATATTCGGTAATGTCCCTGGCCAGCGCCGAGACCCGCGCGGCCTTGTCGGCATAGGCCGGATCGAGGCGCAGCATGAAGCCGTAGTCCTTGATCGTTGTGCCGCAGCCGGACGCGGTGATGACGATGGCATCGAGCCCGCCCTGGTCGATGGCACGCGTCCACGCATCGACATTCTGCCGGGCCGAGGCAAGGGCTGCTGCCTCGCGGCCCATATGATGGACAACCGCGCCACAGCAGGCTTCGCCCTGCGGCACCACGACCTCGACGCCAAGCCTGGTCAGCAATGCAATCGTCGTCTCGTTGATGGCGGGGTCGAGTACCGATTGGGCGCAGCCGGTGAGGATGGCGACGCGGCCTCTCTTCGTCCCCTGCCCGGCATGAATGCCGGAAGAGGCCATTGGCGAGACCGTCGGGATCGAGGCCGGTGCCAGCTTCAGCATCGCGCTGAGCGGCTTCAGGGCCGACACCTTTTCGAACAGACGAATGAATGGCTTGCCGAGTCTCGCCAATTTCAGCGCGGCGCGAAAGCGCGCGGGATAGGGCAGCACGAAGGCCAGCATGGCGCGGGTGAGCCGGTCGAGCAGCGGCCGCTTGTAAGTTTCCTCGATATGGGCGCGGGCATGGTCGACCAAGTGCATGTAATTGACGCCCGACGGGCAGGTCGTCATGCAGGCGAGGCAGGACAGGCAGCGGTCGATATGGGTGACGATCTCCTTGTCGGCCGGGCGGCCGTTCTCCAGCATGTCCTTGATGAGATAGATCCGCCCGCGTGGCGAATCCAGCTCGTTGCCCAATGTCACATAGGTCGGGCAAGTGGCGGTGCAGAAGCCGCAATGCACGCATTTGCGCAGGATCTTCTCCGATTCCGCGACATGCGGATCAGCAAGCTGGGCAAGGGAGAAGTTGGTTTGCATTATCTTAGCCTTGGGCCATGCGGCCGGGATTGAGGATGGACTTGGGATCGAACTCGGCCTTGAGCCGCGCCGACAGTGCGGCCAGATGCGGCGCCTGCGGCTCGAACACCGGAACGGCGGCGCGATACGAAGGGGTGGCGCGCACCAGCGTCGCGTGGCCGCCGCGATGCTTTCTGATCAGCCCGCGCAGCAGGGCGGCCTCGGGATCGCCCTCCTCCATGCGCAGCCAGACCAGCCCGCCCTGCCAGTCGTAGAAGGCGCTGACACCGATCTGCATGCGCAGCGTCAGCACCATCTGATGGGCCTGAGACGGCGCCATGGAGACGCGCCAGACCGGCTTTTCGCTACGGTCGGCGAATGGCGTGCAGTCCCTTATGTCACGCCAGAGGGTATGCGATGTCTCACCTGCGATCTCCTGCAGCGGGCCGGCATTTTTCAGCAGGGTCTTCAGCGCCTCAATGCGATAGGCGACCGATGGGCCAAACCCTTCGACGCGCAGCAGCGTTGCAGCGTCAGTGCCTAGACTGCCCCCGGCAATGCGCGCGGCGATGCGTTCGGGCAGATGGGCCGCGCTCGACACTTCGGCGCTGGAGCCGAGCGCCAGCGCCATGGCGGCAGAGGCGGCATCGTCGAGTAGGCCGCGCATGGCAAGCGTCACCTCGGTCTCGGCCGCCGGCAGCACCTTGAAGGTGACATCGGTGAACACGGCCAGCGTGCCCCAGCTGTTGGCCATCAGCTTCGACAGATCGTAGCCGGTGACATTCTTGACGACGCGGCCGCCGGACTTGAAGGCCTCGCCGCGTCCGGCAACCGCATTGATTCCCAGAATATGGTCTCGTGCAGCCCCCGCCTTCAGCCGGCGCGGGCCGGACAGGTTCGCGGCGAGCACGCTGCCGATCGTGCCCTTGCCGGGCTCGCCGCCGAGTAAAGGACCGTAATCCATCGGTTCGAAGGCGAGTTGCTGGCCGCTTTCGGCGAGCAGGTTTTCGATCTCGGAAAGCGGCGTGCCGGCCTTGGCCGACAGTACCAACTCGGCCGGCTCGTAGAGGGTGACGCCGGTGAGCTTCGAAAGATCGAGCGTGTGTTCGCTCTGCTGTGGCCGGCCGATGCCGCGCTTGGAGCCGTGGCCGATGATTTCCAAAGGTGACTCTTCCGCCGCCGCCCATTGGACGGTGGAGAGGATCTCGGCCGATGTGGTGGGGGTGAAGGTCGTCATGGCGAAGATGGGTCGAGTTCCTTCGCGCCCCCTCTGTCCTGCCGGACATCTCCCCCACTTGGGGGGAGATTAGCAGCTTTGGCGACCGCGCCTCTCTAGCAACGTCGAAGGTTGGCGAAGGCAGAGATGACTGGTGATCTCCCCCCTTGTGGGTGAGATGTCCGGCAGGACAGAGGGGGGCGCGAAGGATCGCCGACGTGAGACATTCCGCCCCCATCAAAACCTCGGAATATCCGGAAATGCCAGCTGCCCCCGATGCACGTGCATGCGCCCAAGCTCCGCACAGCGGCGCAGTTGTGGAAACACTTTTCCCGGGTTAAGCAGATGGTTGGGATCGAAGGCGCATTTGACGCGCATTTGTTGGTCGAGGTCGATCTGGTTGAACATCTCCGGCATCAAATCGCGCTTCTCGACGCCGACGCCGTGCTCGCCGGTCAAGACGCCGCCGACCTTGACGCAGAGCCGCAAGATGTCGGCGCCAAAACTTTCCGCCTTGTCGAGTTCGCCCGGCACGTTGGCGTCGTAGAGGATCAGCGGATGCAGATTGCCGTCGCCGGCGTGGAAGACGTTGGCGACGCCGAGGCCGTATTTCTCCGACAGTTCGCGCATGCCGGCGAGCACACCCGGCAATTCCTTGCGCGGGATGGTGCCATCCATGCAGTAATAGTCGGGCGAGATGCGGCCGACCGCCGGGAAGGCCGCCTTGCGGCCAGCCCAGAAACTCAGCCGCTCCTGTTCGGATTGCGAGATGCGACAGGTGGTGGAGCTGTTCCTATAGGCGATCGCTTCGACGAGACCGATCAGGTGATCGACCTCGACGCCCGGCCCGTCGAGTTCGACGATCAGCAGCGCCTCGACATCAAGGGGGTAGCCAGCATTAACGAAATCCTCCGCGGCATGGATTGCCGGCCGGTCCATCATCTCCATGCCGCCGGGGATAATGCCGGCGCCGATGATGTCGGCGACGCACTGGCCGCCCTGCTCGCTGGTCGGAAAGCCGATCAGCAGAGCGCGGGCCGTCTCCGGCTTTTTCAGGATGCGCACGGTGACCTCGGTGACGACGCCGAGCAGGCCTTCGGACCCCG
Source organism: Mesorhizobium sp. C264A (assembly GCF_040324515.1). Taxonomy (NCBI): domain Bacteria; kingdom Pseudomonadati; phylum Pseudomonadota; class Alphaproteobacteria; order Hyphomicrobiales; family Phyllobacteriaceae; genus Mesorhizobium; species Mesorhizobium sp. C264A. The sequence goes on from NZ_JAMYVY010000001.1 coordinate 3,754,810, forward strand.
TCATGACGCCGAGGAGATCATAGCCTTCCGAGTCCAGATGATTGCCGCCAAGCCGCACCACCTCGCCGTTCATCAGCACCATCTCGATGCCGAGCACATTGTTGGCGGTCAGGCCGTATTTCAGGCAGTGCACGCCGCCGGAATTTTCCGCGACATTGCCGCCGATCGAGCAGGCGATCTGCGAGGATGGATCGGGCGCATAGTAGAAGCCCTCCTGCTCGACGGCGGTGGTGATGCCGAGATTGGTGACGCCGGGCTGAGCGACGACGACGCGATCGGGATAGTCGATGGCAAGGATGCGGTTGAAGCGGCTCATGACCAGCAGCACGGCATCCTCGAGCGGCAACGCGCCGCCCGACAATGAGGTTCCGGAGCCGCGCGGCACGACACGGATGTTGCGGTCGTTGCAGTATTTCAGCACCCGCGACACCTGCGCCACCGTTTCCGGCAGCACCACGACCAGCGGCAATTGCCGGTAGGCGGTGAGGCCGTCGCTTTCGAAGGCGCGCATCTCATTGGTGGCGTCGACGACGCCCTCGCCCGGCACGATGATGCGCATGTCGGCGACGATCTCCGCCCGCCTTCGCATCGTGGCGTCGTCTGGCTTGGGCATGACAAGGCCGGACATCGGCGGCGTTCTCCGCTTGGCTGGTAAAAATCTTTTACCAGTTACATCTGGATGTTGCAAACACCGCATTGGGCAAAGAGCGTACTGCCGGCCTTCCGCAGCGGCAATCTGCCGCTATGAATCTTAACCCTCCCCCTTGTGGGGAGGGTCGCGAACGCAGTGAGCGGGTTGGGGGTCCGCGCGACGAAAGCTCTTTACGAGCACCCCCACCCCGATCCGCTATGCGGATCGACCCTCCCCACAAGGGGGAGGGTAAGGTGCGCTCCTACTCCCCCGGATGTTTCGCCGGCTCGGAGTGCATCCGCCTCACTCGCCGCACGCCCCACCAGACCAGCAGGATGGCGACCGGCACCGCCGCGGCAGTGACGATTTCGGGCGCAATGGCATGGCGGAAGATCGATGCTCCCTTGGCGAGATAGGAGATCAGGCCGACGACATAGTAGGACACTGCTGCCACCGACAGGCCCTCGACCGTCTGCTGCAACCGCAGTTGCAGCCGGGCGCGGTTGTTCATCGACGCCAGCAGATCGCGGTTCTGCTTCTCGACCTCGACATCGACCCACGTGCGCAGCAGCGTCGTGGCGCGGGTCAGTTTTCGCGACAGGTTGGCCTGGCGCTCCTCGACCGACCGGCAGGTGCGCATGGCGGGTGCCACCCGCCGCTGCAGGAAGCCGCCCCAGGTGTCGTAGCCGGGCACGGCTTCTTCGTCCAGCGCTTCCAGCCGCTCGACAACGATGCCGTCATAGGCGCGGCTGGCGCCGAAGCGATAGAGGCTGGAGGCGGCATCAGCCTCGAGTTCAGCGGCAAGCTCGGTCAGGTCGGCGAGCAGCGTCTGGCTGTCGCGGGTTTCAGCGACCTTCATTTCCAGCGTGGTCTGCGCCAACCGGTCTTCAATGCGGCGGGCGCGGCTCGACAGGGTCAGCGCCAGCGGCAGGCCGAGCATGGCAAGCGTGCGGTAGGTCTCAACGTCGATCAGCCGCTGCGACAGCGCGCCGGTCCGCGCCGGCGTCAGGCCGCGATCAAGCACCAGGATGCGGGTCAGGCCGTCGCCGTCCTGGCGGAAATCGGTGACGATGGCCGCATTGCCGCGCTCGACCAGCGAATAGCAGAGGCTCGTCGGGTCGAAGGCCGCAATCAGCTTCTCGCTTGCCGGCGTCCATTTGCGGATCTCCAGCCTTATGCCTGAGATCACCGTTCCCGGCGGCGAGAACCCGTTGCCGAAAGGAGAATCCTCCTGCGCCCTGCCGCTTTCGGCAAGCGGCCCTTCCCAAAGATAGGTCGAGAATTCCGTATGCCGCTCCCAGCGCAGCGTACCCTTGCCCCACTTCATGGCGTGGTGGCGGGCATGACGGTCGGGCGCCGCGATGCCGAGGCGCCGCGACAGTTCGGAGAGCACGGCCATGTCGACGCCGGAGCCGCCCTCGGTCATGAAGGCGAGTTGCACAAGCACGCGCGGCTTCTCGATCAGCGGATGCGGCCGGGCATGGACCTCGCCGATCGCGCCGGGCCGTCCCTCATGCGCGGGAAAGCCCATCACGCTGCCCTGGGCGCGCGGCTGGAATTCGAGGTTAGACGTCTCGTCCGACACGGTGGTCCCCCTGTTCTCGACCCTTCGTGTGATGGCGTCCTCTAAAGGCAATCCATGAGGCGCGTAAACACCAAAGTCTAGCATCGTAGGTCCTGCCGGCGCGACGCGCAGACCGACCCGATTGGGCGAATTGGATAAATAATTTGACCAGTTGGCGACGCTGGCTTTATCTTGCGCGACACCGGTTCAATTTCCCAGGCCCCCGTTGAGCGATATTTTCTCCAGGATCGAGCATTCGCGCACCGCCGACGAGGTGGTGCAGCAGATCGAAAGCCTGATCCTTGAAGGCGTGCTGCGCACCGGCGACCGGCTGCCGGGCGAGCGCGAGCTGGCGCGCCAATTCGACGTGTCGCGGCCGATCCTGCGCGATGCGCTGAAGGCGCTGGAAGGGCGCGGGCTGCTGATCACCAAGGCCGGCGGCGGCACCCATGTCGCCGACGTCATCGGCCAGTTGTTCACCAAGCCGGTGACCGACCTTATCTCGATGCACCGCAAGGCGGTGACCGACTATCTGGAATACCGCCGCGAGATCGAAGGTGTTGCGGCCGAATATGCGGCGCGGCGCGCGACAGCGGACGATATTGCGCTGCTCGACCGCATCATGGCGCGCATGGACGAGGCGCACCGCACCGGCGATTTCGACGACGAGGCGGAAATCGACGTCGAGTTCCACCATGCTGTGTGCGAATGCGCGCACAACATCATCCTCTTGCACACGCTGCGCTCCTGCTACCGGCTGCTGTCTGAAGGCGTGTTCCAGAACCGGCTTCTGGTGTTCAGCGTGCCCGGAGCGCGCGAGGCGCTGCTGGCCCAGCACGGCGCGATCTACAAAGCCGTGAAGGCCGGCGATCCCTCAGCAGCCCGCCAGGCGGCGATGGACCATATCTCCTATGTCGAGCGCTCGATGCTCGAGGCCGAACGCAGCGGCGACTGGCAGCGCGTGTCGCGGCTCAGGCTTAAGCAGCGCTCCGACGCCGACGACGGCTTCAAGACGACTGGCTAACGAGGAACCACCATGAGCGACATCCTCACCATTGCCGATCTCAAGGACCTGGCGCGCCGGCGGGTGCCGAAGATGTTCTACGACTATGCCGATTCCGGCGCCTGGACCGAAAGCACCTACCGCGCCAACGAGGAGGACTTCCAGAAGATAAAATTCCGTCAGCGCGTGCTGGTCGACATGAGCAACCGCTCGCTGGAATCGACCATGATCGGCGAGAAAGTGGCGATGCCGGTTGCGCTTGCCCCAACTGGAATGACCGGCATGCAGCATGCCGATGGCGAGATGCTGGCGGCGCAGGCGGCAGAGGAATTCGGCGTGCCGTTCACGCTGTCAACGATGAGCATCTGCTCGATCGAGGATGTCGCGTCGGTGACGAAGAAGCCGTTCTGGTTCCAGCTCTACGTGCTGCGCGACAAGGATTTCGTGCTCGACCTGATCGACAGGGCGAAGGCTGCGAAATGCTCGGCGCTGGTGTTGACGCTCGACCTGCAGATCCTGGGGCAGCGCCACAAGGATGTCCGCAACGGGCTGTCGGCGCCGCCCAAGATGACGCTGGCCAACATTGCCAACATCGCCATGCGGCCACGCTGGCTGATGGGCATTGCCGGCACCAAGCGCCGCACCTTCCGCAACATTGTCGGCCATGCCAAGGGCGTCGGCGACGTCGCTTCGCTGGCATCGTGGACGACGGAGCAGTTCGACCCGCACCTGTCGTGGAAGGATGTCGCCTGGATCAAGGAACGTTGGGGCGGCAAGCTGATCCTGAAAGGCATTCTCGACAAGGAGGACGCGCTGATGGCGGTCGAGACCGGCGCCGACGCCATCATCGTTTCCAACCATGGCGGGCGCCAGCTCGACGGCGCATCGTCGTCAATCATGGCGCTGGAAGAGATCACCGATGCCGTCGGCGACAGGATCGAGGTGCATATGGACGGCGGCATCCGCTCGGGCCAGGACGTGCTGAAGGCGCTTTGCCTCGGCGCCAAGGGCACCTATATCGGCCGCCCGTTCCTGTACGGATTGGGCGCCATGGGCAAGCAAGGCGTGACCCTGGCGCTGGACATCATCCGCAAGGAGATGGACATCACGCTGGCACTGTGCGGCAAACGGCTGGTGACCGAGATGGGCAAGGACCAGTTGCGGCGATAGGGTCTTGTTCACCGATTAGACCCTAGCCTCGCTGGATCACGGAGACGAAGCCGCCTTGACCGAGACCGGCATCCACTACCTCGACGCGCGCGCACCCGATGGCATGCGCCTCTATGCGATCGGCGACGTGCATGGCCGGCTCGATCTGCTCGCCGCCATGCATCGCCGCATCGAGAGCGAACTCGAATACAAGCCGACCAGCGATTGGCGCGTCATCCACCTCGGCGACTATGTCGACCGCGGACCAGAGTCCAAGGGCGTCATAGACTTCCTGATCGAGGCACAGAAACGCGATCCGCGGCATCTGATGCTCGCCGGCAACCACGATATCGGCTTCCTCGATTTTCTCGACGAGCCTGACCCGGAAGGGCTGTTCATCCGTTATGGCGGCGTGCAGACGGCACAATCCTATGGTGTCGACCTAGCGGGACACGCAAGCTGGTTCGGCAAGGCCGAGGCGTTACGGCGGGGACACCAGGCACTGGTCAATGCTGTACCGCAAGCCCATGTCGACTTCCTGCGGTCGCTGCAATTGTCACTGATATCAGGTGATTTCTTCTTATGCCATGCGGGCGTCAGGCCTGACGTGCCGCTGGCGAGCCAGAGCCCGCAGGATCTGGTCTGGATCCGCGACGTCTTCCACAACCATCCAGGGCTTTACCCGAAGGTGATCGTGCACGGCCACACACCGGTGCCGCAGGCGGAGGTGATGCCGAACCGCGTCAATGTCGACACACTCGCCTGGCAGTCAGGCATGCTCAGCGCGCTCGCCGTGGACGGCGCGGACAAGCGTATCCTGACTGTGCAGGGAAAAGCGTTTTAGCGAAGCGCGGCGGTGACGCCGTAGCCGTCGACGGCCTGATGGTTGTTGGCTGCATCGGCGGAATAAATGCCGAGACCGCACAAAACGATGGCAGACAGCATGACAAAGGACAGAAGCGCTGCTTTCACGGACGTCATCTCTAGTTGAGCTTCCTGCATCTGGGCACGAGGCGGTTACCAATGGGTTGAAACCGAGAATTCGTCTCAAAGTTTCGACGATTTCGCGCTTGTAGGTCGATTCTGTATCGGCGGTGTGTCGCGCGGATCACACAGAAGGTTCATCGCGATTGCATTGCCGATGCATAGCGCGCGCCTTGTAGGATGGCGTTCGGCCACAAACCAAGGACGAAAGAAGTTGTCCCCGGCAGATTCCCCGCCGCGTGCCAATTATGCAACGGATAGAGCGGTTCGCCGCTACGGCGAACCGCTCTATCCTTTTATCTGACGCAATTTCGGACGGAAAACCGCTTCACACTTTTCCTGGAATTGCTGACTGCGCGCGGCCAGTCTCAGATCGTCGCCACCCAGGCGCGGGCAATGGCCAAGCCCGCGGCGTCGGCCTCGGGGCCGTTGCGTGCCATTTCGCTGTCGAGGCGATCGTGCCAGTCGGGATGGCGATCGGCAATCAGCGGCGCGAAGGACGTGCTCCAGTCCCTCACCATCGGCCGGTCGGCCTCGAAATGGAACTGGAAGCCGTAGACGGCGCGGCCGATTCGGAACGCCTGGTTCTCAGCAATTTCGCTGCCGGCAAGCCGCACCGCATTTGACGGCAGCGCGAAAGTGTCGTCGTGCCATTCGAAGATGGGGAAATCCTGGGGAAGTGCGCCAAGCACCGGATCGGTTCTGGCGTCCGGCGTCAGCGATACCTTGTGCCAGCCGAATTCCGAGGCGCCGCCGATCTGGTTCTCACCGCCGAAAGTGCGGGCAACCAACTGGCTGCCCAGGCAGATACCGAGAACCGAGCGATCCTTGGCGGCGAAATCGCGGGTCAGTTCGAGCAGCGCCGGGAAATACGGGTAGTCATCGTCGGCCAGCGCATTCTGACCGCCGCCAAGCATCACCATGGCATCGTGTCCGGTCGCGTCGTCCGGCAGCGCATCGCCCTTGTAGGGCCGGCGCAGGTCGAGATCGGCGCCGGCTTCGGCGAGCGCGGCACCAACCTGGCCAAGGCCGGTGTTGTCGTAGTTCTGGACCACCAGCACCCGCATCGCAAAACCCTGCTGACATGAAATGACGCGACGAGCGATATCATGTCGCCCGTATTGCAGCCAAGATGCGTATTCGGGAGAGAGCTATGCCACTGCAGAATCGGGTCGATCCGTTCGGCGCCATCCATGCCATATCCGAGCGCGGCCTGTTCACCGGCAATCGCGGCATCATCCACGATCCTGAGACCAAGACGCTGCTGAAAAAGCGTTGGGCCTTGCCGGCCTGGATCATCTGCGTCTGCCAATTCCGCAATGTGCGGCGCGAGCCGATGGGCAGGAACAGGCCGGGCGGCAGGGCCGGCTGGACCGAGTTGTTCTTCCTCGACGAGGTGACGGCGCTGGCCGCCGGGCACCGTCCCTGTTTCTATTGCCGGCGTGAGCGAGCCACGGATTTTGTCGGGCGTTTCGGCAAAGTCTTCGGTGTAAACGAACCGCGCGCGCCAATGGTGGACAAGCGGCTGCACAAGGAGCGGCTGGCTTCCGGCGGCAAGCCACCTGATGTCACCATGGGAGAGCTTGCCGAATTGCCGGACGGAGCGATGATCGCGGATGGCGGCTCGGCCTATGCGCTGCGCGGCGGCAACGCGCTGCCCTGGTCGTTCGCAGGCTATGGCGATGCGGCGGCCTTCGACAGCCTTGCCGGCCGGTCGCTGCGCCTGCTCACACCGGCCACGACCGTTTCGGTGCTGCGGCACGGTTTTGAACCGGTGTGGCATCGTTCCGCCGAGACTTGACGCCAGGCACCGCCTCGCCCATTCCTCGGCGATGCGCGCCAATTACAAGATGCAGCGGCTGTTCGTGCCGGACGACCTCGCGGCAGGCATCGAATTCGATGCCGGCCAGCAGCAGAGCCATTATCTCATGCATGTGCTGCGGCTCGGCGAAGGCGCCGAGATCCTGGTCTTCAACGGCCGCGACGGCGAGTGGTCGGCGGCGATTGCCACCAGGTCGAAAAGGGCGGTGCGGCTGAAGGTGCTGGCCTCGCAGAGACCGCAACCGCCCCTGCCTGACCTGATCTATTGCTTCGCGCCGCTGAAACAGGGCCGGCTCGACTATCTCGTGCAGAAGGCGGTCGAGATGGGCGCCGGCATCCTGCAGCCGGTGATCACCCAGCACACGCAAGTGGCAAAACCCTCCATCGACCGGCTGCGCGCCAATGTCGTCGAGGCGGCCGAGCAATGCGGCATACTGGCGGTGCCGGAAGTGCGCGAGGCCGAGAAATTCGAGCGCCTGCTCTCCGGCTGGGACAAGGAACGCCGGCTTATCTTCTGCGACGAGGATGCCTCGACCAACAATCCACTGCCAGCGCTGCAGGGGTTGAGGGAAAAGAAACTGGCGCTGATGGTCGGACCGGAAGGCGGCTTTTCCGACGAGGAACGCAAGATGCTGCGGGCGCTCCCCTTCGTCACCGCCATCCCGCTCGGACCGCGCATCCTGCGCGCCGATACGGCAGCGGTGGCGGCGCTTGCGGTGATGCAGGCGACGGTCGGAGACTGGTAAGAGGCGTAAAGATCAATTCCTGTTGACCTGTGGCTCAGGATTTTTCGCTTGATCGGCTGCTGACATTTCGTCCATTTAGCGCCGGCGGGCTCCGAGAGCCGCAGAGGGGGCCCCATGGCGCGCGACACAACCGATTTCCGGCCAATCGAAGGCATCGACGAACTGGTCGAGCATCTGGCCGAAGGCAACAAGCCGCGCGACAAGTGGCGCATCGGGACCGAGCACGAGAAGTTCCCCTTCTATGTCGACGGGAACGCGCCGGTGCCCTATGGCGGCGAGCGCGGCATCCGCGCCATCCTCGAAGGCATGCAGCAAAAGCTCGGCTGGGACCCGATCATCGATGACGGCCGCATCATCGGCCTGGTCGAGCCGACCGGACAGGGCGCGATCTCGCTGGAGCCTGGTGGCCAGTTCGAGCTGTCGGGCGCGCCGCTGGAAACGATCCACCAGACCTGCCGGGAGGGCAATGCGCATCTGGCGCAAGTGCGCGAGATCGCCGAGCCGATGGGCATCCGCTTTCTCGGCCTCGGCGGCAGTCCGAAATGGTCGCTCGCCGAGACGCCGAAAATGCCGAAATCGCGCTACGAAATCATGACCCGCTACATGCCCAAGGTCGGCACCAAGGGTCTCGACATGATGTATCGCACCTGCACCATCCAGGTGAACCTCGACTTCGAAAGCGAAGCCGACATGCGCCGCAAGATGCAGGTGTCGCTGAAGCTGCAGCCACTGTCGACGGCGCTGTTTGCCAACTCGCCCTTCACCGACAGCCGGCCGAACGGGCTGCAGAGCTGGCGCGGCGACATCTGGCGCGACACCGACAACCAACGCTCGGGCCTGCTCGAATTCTGCTTCTCGCCCGAGTTCGGCTTTGCCGACTATGTCGAATGGGCGCTCGACGTGCCGATGTATTTCGTCATCCGCGACGGCCACTATCACGACATGACGCACATCACCTTCCGCCAGTTCATGGCCGGCGTTGCCCGCAATGAAGTACCGGACGGACTGCCCACCATGGGCGACTGGGCGAACCATCTGTCGACCCTGTTCCCTGACGTCAGGCTGAAGCGCTTCCTCGAAATGCGCGGCGCCGATGGCGGGCCGTGGCGCCGCATCTGCGCGCTGCCGGCCTTCTGGGTCGGGCTGCTCTATGACGAGGCCGCGCTCGACGCCGCCGAGGCGCTGACTTCGAGCTGGACCTATGAAGAAACGCTGGCGATGCGCAATGCGGTGCCGGAACAAGGCATTTCCGCGCCGTTCCGCAACACGACGCTGCGTGAGATCGGCCGCGATGTAATGACCATTTCGCGCCTTGGGCTCAAAAATCGCGGCAGGAAGAACCGCGACGGCTATGACGAGACCTCGTTCCTCAACACGCTGGACGAAGTCGTGGCGCGCGGTACCACCAGTGCCGAGGAAATGCTGTCGGCCTACCACACGCGCTGGGGCGGCTCGATCGAGCCGGTGTTCATGGAATATGCGTATTAGCGTCGCGCCTTGAGCAGCGGCAAAAGCCGCTTCAATCGAACATCGAAACGAACTAGGTTCTCCCTCGAGGATTTCCGGGAGGAGAAACCGATGCCTACCTTGTTCGACATATTGGCGCAGGCGCAGAACGGCAACGGCATGCAGGCGCTTGCCCAGCAGTACGGGCTTTCCATGCAGCAGACGCAGGCGGCTGTCGCCGCTCTGCTGCCGGCCTTCTCGCAAGGGCTGCAACGCAACACCGCCGATCCCTATGGGCTAGGCGCCTTCATGACGGCGATGGCGAGCGGCCAGCACGCCAGATATTTCGAGGACGCGACCAGGGCTTTCTCACCGCAAGGCGTCAATGAGGGCAATGGCATTCTGGGTCATCTGTTCGGCTCGAAGGAGCTGTCGCGCGCGGTGGCCAGCCAGGCTGCGCAGGCGACCGGCGTCAGCCAGCAGATCTTGCAGCAGATGCTGCCGGCCATCGCTTCGATGGTGATGGGCGGATTATTCAAACAGACGACAAATCAGTTGACCGGGGGTCAGATGCAGGCCGCCGGTGGCTTCGGCGGTGGCAGCAATCCGCTCGGCGAGATCATCGAACAGATGATGCGGCAGGCGGGCGGCGGGGCACAGCCTGCGCCGCAGCCAGCACCCAATCCTTACGGTGAGAACCCGCTGGGCAAAGTGCTGCAGGACATGTTCGGCGGCGGCGCCCAACAGCCGCAAAGCCAGCCGCAACAGGCGCCCAACCCCTATGGCGACAATCCGCTCGGCAAAGTGTTGCAGGACATGTTCGGCGGTGGCGCGGCACAGCAACCGCAGGGCCGGGCGCAGCAGCCAACACAGCCGCAACAGACGCAGAGCCCTTACGGCGACAACCCGCTGGGCAAGATTTTTGAAGAGATGATGCGGCAAGGCGGTGGTGGCGGCTTCGGCCTGCCCGGTGGGCAGCCGGCGCCGCAGCAGCCGCAAGCACCCCAGCCGCGACAGGCACCCCAGGAGCGCGAGGCGCCGCAACCGCAGGCCAATCCGAGCGGCAGGCCACGCAATCCGTTCGACGATATTTTCGGCAAGATGTTCGAGACCGGCGCCCAGCAGCGCGACGACTATCAGAAGGGCGTGGAAACGATCTTCGACCAGTTCAAGCGGGACATGGACCGGCGGTAGTTGGCGGTAGTTGGGCGCTGACCTTCGCGGCTTCGGAGCAAGGAACGAAGCGAGCGGCGCAGACCGCACGATGACCACGGAGCTTTAAAAGAAAAGCCCGGTCCTGGAGGAGGACCGGGCCAGTGTGCAGGCTGGCCGGCGGGGAACCGGCAGGGAGTGGGGAGCCTGCTATACTCGTTGGTCGCGGCGAGCCTGAGAAAGGTTCACGGCAACCGAAACAATGCGCCCGATATCACGCTATCTGGCGGGCGAGATCTTCGATCGTATCGGCACGATCGCTCGCAATCGCACGCAGCTTCACGGTCGGATCGGCGCCGAACGGCACATCGATGGCGACATGGAGGTCCGAGCGCGTCAGGCCGATATCGGCGAGTTCGGCGTCCGACATCTCGCCAAGGCGATAGAAGGCGCGGCGATTTTTCCAGGCCTGGTAGGCATTGAGAAGAGTGTTGGCCACGCGCGTCGCAACGGCCGGACGCGAGGTGATGCGCGAGGTCTCGGTGGCGAAATCAAACGTGGTCATGTCGGTCTCCTTCAGACTCGAACTGGACAAGACCAGGCGATCGGCGCTGAGGACAGCGGCCGTTCCGGTCTCGATTCACATGCCTTCATGTGGACAATGTGAATTTGCCACGCACCGATTGATTAATCCAACGAATGTTTCTAATCTTTAGCATCAACGCTACTGATGGATTGGACCGATGAAAGCGCCACTCGATCTCGACCAGTTGCAGACCTTCATCTCGATCGCCGATACCGGCAGCTTTACCCGCGCGGCCGAGGAAGTGCTGCGCACGCAATCGGCGGTGTCGATGCAGATGCGCCGGCTGGAAGAGCGGATCGGCAAGCCGCTGTTCGAAAAGGACGGCCGCACCAACAGGCTGACCGAGGAAGGCGACAAGCTGCTCTCCTACGCGCGCCGCCTGCTCTATCTCAACCGCGAAACGCTGGCCGCCTTCGATGACCAGCGGCTCGAAGGCACCATCCGCATCGGCACCCCCGACGACTATGCCGACCGGTTCCTGCCCGAAATCATGGCACGCTTCACACGGTCAAACCCGCGCGTCGAACTGACCGTCATCTGCGAGCCTACGCCAGGCTTGGTCGAGCATATCAAGCGCGGCAATCTCGATCTTGCGCTGGTGACGCACAACGATACGCGCGGCCAGTCGGAAGTGGTGCGGCGCGAGCCGCTGCTATGGGTGACCTCGGCCAACCATGCCACGCACGAACAGGAAGTGCTGCCGATGGCCTTCGGCCGGCCGAACTGCATCTGGCGGCGCGCCGCCGTCGATGTGCTCGACCGGCAAAACCGCGACTATCGAATCCTGTTCACCAGCTTCTCGGCCACCGTCATCACCGCCGCGGTGCTGTCGGGGCTGGCGATCTCGGTGCTGCCGGAATGCGCGCTGCGGCCCGGCATGCGAGTGCTGGGCGAAGCCGACGGTTTTGGCGCCCTGCCCGACTGCCGCATCGGCATCATGCGCGGCCAGACCTCGCGTCCCGAAATCGTCGACGCTCTGGCCCGACACATCTCGGAAAGCCTCGACAATATTTCCGTGCCGCTCGGCGAAGAAACGGGAAGCTTCGATTTCGCCTCGCTCGCCTTCGCCAAGATGAAGCGGAGCAAGCCGAACCAGATCCTGCCTGGCTGGTAGGAACGATCAGGCCGACGCTGCCGCCTCCGTCGTTGCGTTGGCCGACGACAGGCCGGGCAGCGCCACCAATTGCGCCGGCTCCAGCGGCGGCGACAAGAGGTAGCCCTGCAGCTGCTGGCAGCCCATGGCGACCAGCAGCGCCTTTTGCACCTCGGTCTCTACGCCCTCGGCGGTGACCTCGACCTTGAGCGCGCCGGCGAGATCGATCAGCGCCTTGACGATGGCGCCCGAATTGCCGTCGCCGTCGAGAAGCCGCACGAAGGAGCGGTCGATCTTGAGCTTGTCGATGGCATGGCGGCGCAGATAGCTCAGCGACGAATAGCCGGTGCCGAAATCGTCGAGCACAATGCCGACGCCCGACTGGCGCAAGGCTGCCAGAGCCGCTCTGGTGGTGTCGTTGTTTTCCAGGAGAACGTTTTCGGTGATTTCGAGCTGCAGGCGCTTCGGCGCCAGTCCGGTTTCGGCGAGGATCGAGGCAACCTCTTCGGCAAAGCCGGCGTCGCGCAATTGCAGCGGCGAGACATTGACGGCGAGCCACGGCAGTTTGGTCTTCACGGCGAAGCGGCAGGCTTCCAGCAGGGCCCATGCGCCGAGCTGCCCGATCATGCCGCGTTCCTCGGCGATGGCGATGAACTGCGCCGCCGGCAGTGCGCCATGGACCTCATGCGCCCAGCGGATCAGCGCCTCGGCGCCGACAATGGTCTTGCCGTCGCTGGCAAAGACCGGCTGGTAGGCGAGCTTGATACCGGTGCCGCCATTCAGCGCGCTACGCAGCTCGCTCTCGACCTTGCGCTTGCGCAGCAAAAGGTCGTCCATGTCGCCGGCGAAGACCTGGTAGCGGCCACGGCCGTTCTTCTTGGCTTCGTAGAGCGCGATGTCGGCCTTGCGCAGCAGATCGTCTGCGTCGGCATCAGGGCCTGTCGACAAGGCTATGCCGATGCTGGCGCTGATAAAGACCTGATCGTCCATCAGCTTGAACGGCTCCTGCAGTTTCTGCAGCACCCTCTCGGAAATATCCTCGGCGTTCCTTACGTCGCGGACATCGATCAGGATCACCGCGAATTCGTCGCCACCCAGTCTTGCCACCGTGTCGACGTCGCGAACCGTATGCTGAAGCCTGGCCGCCGTCTGGCGCACGAGTTCGTCGCCTGCCGGGTGACCAAGCGTGTCGTTGACATGCTTGAAGCGATCTAGATCGAGATAAAGCAGCGCGACCTTGCTTTCATTGCCGGAGGTAAGCAAGGCACGCCGCAGCCTGTCCTCGAACAGTGCCCGGTTGGGCAGGCCGGTGAGCGTGTCGTGAAAGGCGAGATATTGCGCCTGGGCCTGGCTGGTCTGCAGCGCCGATGACGCACGGCGCAGACGCCGGAGCAGAAAGGCGAGCACGCTCGCCGCAACCAGCGCGGCCAGAGCCAGGGCCGGGCTGGCCTTGCCCACCAGCGTCAGGCCGGGCCGTTCCTGGTCCCAGGCAATATAGCCGAGGATGACACCCTGTTTGTCGATAAGCGGAATGGCAGCCGAGCCAAGCGGCTGAGCCATCGGCAGGAGATGCGCCCCCGCCAGCAGATATTTCTGCGCGATCTTGCCGATCACCGCGTCGTTGATGAACTCTATGGAGACATGCAGATATTCGCTGCCGGATGCCTGGGTGACGCGATCCGAACTCGGCACCAGAGGCATGACGCTGAGTATGGCAGGCTGACCGCCAAGCGAGACCAGATCGTCGGCAACGAATTTTGCGCCGGCCTGGCTTGCGTCCTTGCTCATCATCTGGCGCAACCTGGCGATGGTCGGCCGCAAAGCGGGTTCGTCCTCGCCAAAGACGGCAGGCGACACGACCTTGCCTTCGCGCATGGCGTGGACCGGCCGGTTGGCGTCGTCCAGCACATAGACCCGGTTGTGGCCGTAATACGAGTACATCCAGACGCTGAGATTCTCTGCCATCCAGGTCTGGTTGCCGGCCTTGGCGTTGATAACGGAATCATCCCAGACGGCGACGCTTTCCTGCTCGCGCTTTACCGCGGCGATCTGGTCCTGCAGGCCGTTGGCCAGGAAAACCTTCTGCCGCTCGAGCGAGACCCGGTCGGCCTGCATGGTGGCGTAAAGGCCGAAGCCGACAACGATGGCCAGTGCAAAAACGGCAAGCGTCAGCACCGTCAGGGTGACCTGGAACGTCAACGGGCTGCGTTGTCTGCGGGCGCTCATGCGTCCTCCTTGGCCCAGAGTCAATCAGGACAGGCTTAAGATCAAGTTATGGAATCTTGACGCGGAGCGACAACAGCCTCTCAATCGGCCGATGAGCGACGCAGAATCCGAATCACGAACCAATGCCACCGAATACACGGTGAGCGAGATTTCCGGCGCGCTGAAGCGTACGGTCGAGGATGTCTTCGGCCATGTGCGGGTGCGCGGCGAAATTTCCGGCTATCGCGGGCCGCACTCTTCCGGCCATGCCTATTTCACCCTGAAGGACGACCGCGCGCGGCTCGATGCCGTGGTCTGGAAAGGCACGATGAGCCGGCTGAAATTCCGCCCCGAAGAGGGGATGGAGGTGATCGCCACCGGCAAACTCACCACCTATCCCGGCAAATCCAACTACCAGATCGTCATCGACAATCTAGAACCCGCCGGCGCCGGGGCGCTGATGGCACTTTTGGAAGAGCGCAAGCGGCGACTGCAGGCCGAAGGGCTGTTCGATGCCGGCCGCAAGCGGCGGCTGCCCTTCATGCCGCGCACCATCGGCGTCGTCACCTCGCCGACCGGATCGGTGATCCGTGACATCATCCATCGCATCAAGGACCGCTTTCCGCTGCATGTGCTAGTCTGGCCGGTGAGAGTGCAGGGCGAGACGGCGGGGGCGGAAGTGACGGCGGCCGTCAACGGCTTTAACGCGCTGGCCTGGGATGGCGCGATTGCCCAGCCCGACCTTCTGATCGTGGCGCGCGGCGGCGGCAGCCTTGAGGACCTTTGGGGGTTCAACGATGAAGGGCTGGCGCGCGCCGTCGCTGCCTCGCGCATCCCGGTGATTTCGGCCGTCGGCCACGAGACCGACTGGACCTTGATCGATCTCGTCGCCGACATGCGGGCACCGACGCCGACAGGTGCGGCGGAGATCGCGGTGCCGGTGAAAGCGGACCTCGAAGCGACACTAGCCAGTCTTGGCGCACGGCTCAAAGCAGCCACCTTGCGCAATTTCGAACGCAAGCGGCAGGCCTCGCGTGCGGCCGCCCGCGCGCTGCCCTCGCCCGACCAGTTGCTGGCGCTGCCGCGACGGCGGCTGGACGAGGCGGCCAGCCGGCTTAGCCGGGGGCTGATGGTCTCCACCGAAAGAAAGCAAGCTCGGTTCTTCGCCGTGAAGCTCACTCCGGCAACGCTGTCCCGGCGGATTGCCGAGGCGCGACGCACCAACGACCGCAACCTTTTGCGCGCCCAAGGGGCGCTGCGAGCATTGGCGAGAGCCCGGCGCGCGGAGTTGAATCGTGCGGCGGATCAGTTGCCAAAATGTGCGAAAGCATCCCTGCAACGGCACAGGCAGCAACTGGCTTTGCTGCAAGGCCGCATTACGATCGAGCCAACGGCACGGCGGCAAACCGTGCAGAGGCATCTTCTGACGGCTTTGACGAGACGCGGCACGCAAGCGGTACTGCTCAGGCTGGAGCGACTGCGCGGCCGCATCGTCCAATCCGAGAGGCTGATGGCAACGCTGTCGCACAAGGCTGTGCTGGCGCGCGGCTTCGCGCTGGTCAAGGATGCCGACGGCGCGGTGATCAAACTGGCAGTTGATGTGGCGCCGGGCGCTGGCCTGCAGCTGGAGTTCGCCGACGGCACCGTAAATGCAGTCGCGACCGGCGACGCCGAGCGGGTGCAGGCCGTTGCCAAACCAGCGGCCACGCCGCCCGCCAGCAAACCCGCCGCAAAGCCGACGGCCAGCAAACCGAAAGAACCGGGCAATCAGGGCTCGCTTTTTTAGAGGACCGCATGACCGGACATGACCCGCATCTTCAAACGCCGGCGGGCAAGCCGCGCGCCCGTGCTTTCGGCATTGCCTTCGAGGGCACGCCGGGCGGCTTCAACACCATCACCGATGTGCCCGGCGTATCGGTCGGCTATGCGACGCTGATTTCCGGCGAGGGTCTGCTCGAGGTTGGCACGGGGCCGGTGCGCACCGGCGTCACCGCCATCCTGCCGCGGCCGTTGGCTGAGCTCGCCACGCCGGTGTTTGCCGGTGTCTTCAGCCAGAACGGCAATGGCGAGTTGACGGGGTCGCACATTATCGAGGAAGTCGGCGCCTTCAACCTGCCCGTCACGATCACCAACACGCATTCCTGCGGCGTCACCCGCGACGGCACGCTGCGTTGGATGCAACGCGTGCTGCCGGCGGCGCTCGACAGCGGCTGGGGCCTGCCGGTTGCGGCGGAGACCTATGATGGTTTCCTCAACGACATCAACGGTCATCACGTCGGCTTCGAAGATGTCGAAGCCGCGCTCGACGGTGCCGCCGGTGGAGCGATCGAGGAAGGCAGTGTCGGCGGTGGCACCGGCATGATTGCCTTTGGCTTCAAGGCCGGCTCGGGCACGGCATCGCGCATCATCGAGTGGCAGGGCATCAGGCATACGGTCGGCGTATTCGTGCAGGCGAATTTCGGCAAGCGGCGCAATTTCACACTGCGCAGCGCCCGCGTCGGGCCCGATCTGGTAGAGCCGGCGATGCGCGAAGGCACGCCGCGTGCCGAAAAGGGCTCGATCATCGCCATCGTCGCCACCGATGCGCCATTTCTGCCGCACCAGATGAAGCGGCTGGCAAAGCGCGTGCCGCTCGGCATCGCCATGACAGGCGGCTTCGGCTACCACAGTTCGGGCGACATTTTTCTGGCCTTCACCACCGCCAATCCGCAAGCAGCACTTGCACCGTCGGGACGAACCGCAAACGCCGCTTACATCCCGGACGTCGATATCGATCCGTTCTTCGATGCGGTGGCGCAAGGCGTAGAGGAGGCGATCCTCAATGCAATGGTCGCCAATGAGGATATGAGCGGACGCGACGGCAATTTCGTGCCGGCGCTGCCGAAGGCCTGGCTGAAAGATCGATTTGGATAGAGGACAAGGCCTGGCGGCGCCAGGCCTGTTGCGTCACGGCTTGGCCGCGTTGCTCTGGTCGGCCTCGGCCGCCTCTTCGAGCCGCGATGCGATCAGTTCCTGGATGTCGCCGACTTCTTCCTGGATATCTTCCAGCGGAATGCCGACCTCAGCGGCCTTGGCCGCGCACTCCTTGGCGAGGGTCTCGGCCTGCTTCTCGATCTTTACCGGCGAGTGCTGGCAGTGAACCTTTTCACCGATCCATCCGCGCAAGAACTCGATCGCATGTTCACTCATACTGCTTTTCCCTGGCGGCTATGCCGGTTGGTAACCGTAAACGTCCGCACCCGGTAAAGGATGCATGCTGCCATTCGAACCGAGTCGGCTTCGCCCGGCAAGTTGATCTTGTCGGAGGTCCGAAGAGCCGAATGAAGAAAGGGTTCAATGAGCACGTTCTGATTGTTTGATAGAGTGGTACGTTGGCCGGGATCGGCTTCGGCTCTATGCTATTGTTCTTACGATCTTTTCCTGCTGTCGACGGCCGATTTGTATCACAATAGGGATCACAACGCGTAACACATTTTCTGCTGCTTCGTGGTACACCGCCACAGCTACACGGTCGAAGCCGCCGCTATATAGTGACATCATTATGCGATGTCGACTCTATCAGCCATCCTGCTTCTTTCCGCCGCGCTGTGTCAAACGTCATCCCCGTCCAGTATGGAGATCGGATGGCCCCGGAGGGCGTATGAAGATGTTGATTTTATTGCGTTTCGTGGGCCAAAATCAGAAAGCTCTCGTCAGCGTCACCCCGCTCGACTGCCTCCGCCACACTCAGCGCCTGCGACGTCGATTCCTTGCACGTAAGGCGCGGGCCGGATGAACGACAACATTGGCGCTTTGGCAGCGCGCTCCTGCTAAGGACGATGTCTCGATGCAACAAGCTCTGCCTTTCGCTGCGCCGTCTCCAGACCGATTGAGATGAAGGCGCGCGCATGCCGGGCCAATTCCATATTGTCGGACCACAGATTGCGCCAGATCGCCGTCTTCCGTGACAGGTTCTCGTCGACGATCTTCGACGAGAAGGATTCAAAGCTGAGGTCGTCCCTATAGCCGATCGCGGTCAGCGCATCGAAGATGGCGGCAAAGTCGATATTGCCGGTGCCGAGGAAACCGCGATGGCTCTCGCCGATATGGACATAACCGATCTTGTCAGCGGCATGGCGGATAGCCAGTCCGACATCGCCCTCCTCGATGTTCATGTGGAAGGTATCGAGGTGCAGGAAGATGTTGTCGGAGCCGGTGTCCGCGATGAAGGCCAGGCCTTGTGAAGCGGTGTTGAGCAGATTGCTTTCGAAGCGGTTGACGATCTCCAGATTGAGCGTGACGCCGGCGGCCTTGGCCGTCTCCGCAACCTTCGCAAGTGTCCCCGCGCTGCGGTTCCACTGATCGCGCGTCGGCGCCTGCGTCTGCAAGCCGTGGCTGGTGCTGAGGATGCCGCCAATCTTCTGGCCGCCGAGATCGCGGGTGAGCGCGATCGTCTCGTTGAGGATCTCGACGCCGCGCGCGGCAACCGCCTTGTCGGCACTCGAAATGTCGCCGTCGGCCGGCAGGCCGATGCTGATCGCGACGCCGAGCTTGAGGTCGGCGATGCGCCTAGCCAACCCGCCAACGTCGACATTGGCCGGGTCAAGATAGGAGAACTCGATCAGGTCGAAGCCGGCCTCTCTGGTGTTGGCCAGCGTGCGTTCGAGGTCGCCTTGCGCCGAACTCGCCGACCAGACGAAGGAATGAATACCGATGCGCGACATGATCGTCTCCCGTTTCTGGAATTGAGATGCGGCCGGGTTGCCCCGGCCGCATCGGCCTTGGGAGGCTTAGCGGGCTGCGGTCCAGCCCTTGTAGTCTTTCAGGTTCTCGGCCGTGATCAGCTTCGGGTCGAGCAGCACGGTCGGCTCCGCCGGCTTCTTGCCGGCAAGCAGCTCAGCCGCCATCGTCAGCGACTGGCCAGCCATCACGTAGGGATCCTGCGAAGCCGAGGCCTTGATCATCGAGGTGCCGGAAGCGAGTTCCTTCTCGATATCGGGAGCGCCATCCACTGCGGTGAAGATGAACTCCGAGCGATTGAGCTGCTTGGCCGCAAGCTGGGCGCCGATCGCCGTCGGATCGTTGATGGCAAACACCGCATCGATCTTGTCGAAGCGGGTGAGCAGCGACTGGAAGACCTTCAGGCCGCCGTCGCGCGAGCCTTCGGCATTCTGGTCATCGGAGAGGATCTTGATGTCGGGGTGTTTTGCAAGGACGTCTTTGCAGCCCTTCACCCGCTCCAGGATCGACGACGACGCCGGGCCGTTGAGGATAACGTAGTCGCCCTTGCCGCCGGTGTGGTCGACCAGATACTGGCAGGCCTCTTCGCCGGCCTTGACGTTGTTGGTCATCACGGTGACGTCGGCGCCTGGCGCCGAGACGTCGAAGGCGGCAACGACGATGCCCGCTGCTTGCGCCTTCTTCACCGCCGGGCCGATCGCCTTGGCATCGACCGCATTGAGCATGATCACGTCGACACCGGCGGCGATGAAGGAATCGACCTGAGAGACCTGCTTGTTGAGGTCGTAGTCGGCCGACACTGAGGTTACCTCGACCTTCGGGTTGATCTTCTTGGCCGCGTCCTCGATACCCTTGATGGTCGCGACGAAGAAGGGGTTGCCGAGCAGGCCGACCGAGATGCCGACCTTGTTGAGGTCCTTGGCCGATGCGGGCGCGATGGCGGCAGCCGCGAGTGCGACGCCGCAGAGCAGTTTAGCGATGGTCTTCATTGCTTTCCTCCAATTGCCCCGCGCCTCTCACGGTGCGTTACACAAACCGGTCGTTTACGCCGGCGACCAAGGTCAATCACGTTCTCGCTCCTGCCTGGAGCCTGTAGCGGTCGAGGGCGACTGCCACGATGATGACCAATCCCTTGATGATGTACTGCCAGATGTCCGAGACACCGGCCAAGATAAGCCCGTTGGAGAGCACCGCTATGATCAGGCCACCGATCAGCGTACCCCAGATCGAGCCGACGCCGCCGACGAAGCTGGTGCCGCCGAGAATGACCGCGGCAATGGCGTCGAGTTCGTAAGACTGCCCAAGCTGCAGCCCGTTGGCCGCATAGAGCCGGGCCGCTGACATGGCGCCGCCAAGGCCGGCCAGCAGGCCGGAAACGCCATAGACAAAGAGCAGCACCAGCGGCACCTTGATGCCGGTCAGCCGCGCCGCTTCGGCATTGCCGCCAACGGCATAGATCCAGGTGCCGAGCACGGTGCGCTTGAGCACCAGCCAGGACAGCACCACGATCGACAAGGCGATGATGACCAGCCACGGAATGCCGAACAGCGAACCGTTGCCGATGAAGTCGAACGGCAGGTCCGAGTTGAACACCGTGGTGTCCTGGCCGAGCAGGCGGGCGACGCCGCGCACAGCGGTCAGCGACCCCAGCGTGACGATGAAGGGCGGCAGTCTGATATAGGCGATCAGCAGCCCGTTGATGACGCCGAAGCCGAGGCCGACGAGAATGGCCGCCGGCACGCCCAGCAGTCCCCAATCGGGCACCAGCGACACCATCACCGCCACCATCGCCGAGGCGGCAAGTATCGAGCCGACGGACAGGTCGATCCCGCCGGTCAGGATGACGAAGGTCATGCCCGCTGCCAGCACGATGTTGATCGACGATTGCTGCATGACGATCAGCAAATTGGTCTGGGTGAAGAAGCGCGCGTTCATCAACTGGAAGCCGACCGCCAGCAGGATCAGGATCGGCAGCATGCCAAGGGCGGCGAAGGCGGTGCGCAACCGCCGGCTCCTGCCGACAACCTGGCCACTGATCTCGGTCGCCTTGTCGGTCATCCCTTGGCCGCTCCCGTTGCAAGTTCCATGATTGCTTCCTGGCGCAGCGGCTGGTCTTTGGACGCCGTAACCTCGCCGGCAATCGTGCCGTCGCGCATTACCAGCACGCGGTCAGCAACGCCGATCACCTCCGGCAGTTCGCTGGAGATCATCAGGATGGCGATGCCC
This sequence comes from Mesorhizobium sp. C264A, assembly GCF_040324515.1. Taxonomy (NCBI): domain Bacteria; kingdom Pseudomonadati; phylum Pseudomonadota; class Alphaproteobacteria; order Hyphomicrobiales; family Phyllobacteriaceae; genus Mesorhizobium; species Mesorhizobium sp. C264A. Next base: position 3,776,135 of record NZ_JAMYVY010000001.1, read on the forward strand.
TTTTTGGCGAGATTGTCGATCAGCCGGTAGATTTCCGACTTCGCTCCGACATCGACGCCGCGCGTCGGTTCATCCAGGATGACCACTTGCGGCTCGGTCTCGAGCAGGCGGGCAAGCAACACTTTCTGCTGGTTGCCGCCCGACAGCGAACCGGCATTGGCCTGTACCGACCTGGTGCGGATGGAGAGATCCGAAACGGCCGTGGCAGCACGTCTCTCGGCGGCTTTGAAATCGCGCAAGCCGCCGGGCCGCGCATCCCTGGCCAGCACGCCCATGCTGATGTTGTCGGATATCGACATGTCGAGAAACAGGCCGAGTTCCTTGCGGTCTTCGGTGAGATAGGCGATGCCGGCATTCAGTGCCTCGCTTGGCGAGCCGATGGTTACTGGCTTGCCGTCGAGTTCCAGCGTGCCGGCGATGCGTCTGTCGGCACCGAAGATCAGTCGCGCGAGTTCGGTGCGGCCCGAGCCGACAAGGCCAGCCAGAGCCAGCACCTCGCCCTTGTACAGTTCGAAGGAGCAGTTCTTCAGGAGATTGCCGTCCGCCATGCCGCGCACCGACAAGGCGACCGCGCGCTTGCTGTCCGGCGGGCGATGATCCTTCCTGTAAAAAGCCGACAGGTCGCGGCCAACCATCATCGAGACGAGGCGCGAGGCGTTCAGCTCGGCGCGCTCGAGTGTGCCGACATAGCCGCTGTCGCGCAGCACGCTGACACGGTCGGCCAACTGGTAGACCTCTTCCATGCGGTGGCTGATGTAGATGATGGCGATGCCTTGCGACTTCAGCGTCGCGATGACCTCGAAGAGACGGTCGGTCTCGCGCGAGGTCAGCGAGGTGGTTGGCTCGTCCATGACGATGATGCGCGCGCTGGTCGAAAGCGCGCGGGCGATTTCGACCAGCTGACGCTCGCCGAGCGACAGGCTGGAAACCTGAGCCCGTGCGGAGAAGGACACGCCGAGACGCTTGATGATCTCATTGCTGCGCCGGTAGCATTGGTCGCGGTCGACGATGCCGAAACGCCTCGGCTCATTGCCGAGGAAGATGTTCTGCGCGACCGTCAGGTTGGGCGCCAGCGACAGTTCCTGATAGATAACCGCAATGCCGTGAGCCCGCGCCTTGATCGGGTCGCCGGTGGCGACCGGCACGCCGTCGATCAGTATCTCGCCGCCGGCATCAGGCCGATAGGCGCCGGACAGCACCTTCATCAAAGTCGACTTGCCGGCACCGTTTTCACCCATCAGCGCATGGACTTCGCCGGCATGGACGGTCAGCGACACGTCCTGCAAGGCGCGGACTGGCCCGAACGTCTTCGAGATGTGCCGCATTTCCAGCACTGGCTGGCGCGTGACTTCGGCCTGAGCAGCGACAATCACCGTGCGCCTCCCGCTGCCGCGCGGGGGATGCCCTGCTCGCCGATGAGGCCACGCCATGTGTCGCGATATCGGGCAAGTCCGGTGAAGCTTGCGGCACGCACGGGCTCCGGCACTTCCGCGGCAAATTCGCGGCCGACGGTCTCGAAGGCCAGCGCCGCCGCCCCGGTGGCGCTGCCCTCCAGTGTGGCCCCTTGCAGGAAGGCCTGGCTGGGACGCAGTTGCGCCACTAGCCCGGCGAGCAGGCCGCCAGCGTTCAGTCCGCCATCGACGATCACGGTGTTGTCCGAATGGATCTGGTCGAGGCAGAGGTCGACCATCAGCGCGACGTAGAGCAGCGCCACGGCTGCGCGTTCCTCGGCGCTTGGCATGCGGCCGACCAATTTGCCGGCGCGGCCGGGCATTGGTCCGCCCGGCGCGAAGCTCGGCAGCGCCATGCTGCCGGCGTTGATCACCCGCTGCACTGCCGCCGGCGCGATCGCGCCTTGCCAGCCGTCGCTGATCGTGGCGAATTCGCGCCCGCCCATGAAGCGGATGGTCGGCACAGGGCCGCCGTCGATATCGACATTGACCAGCATGTCGCGCTGGCCATCGAGCGCGTCGAGCAGGCAATCCGGATTAAGCACGACGACCCAGGTGCCGGTCGAGACGACGGTGACCGGGCCAAGCTCCTGCCGGCGATAGGCATGGAGCGCGGCATTGCTGTCATGGACACCATTGTGGATGGCGATCCGCCGCTTCGTGTCGCCGAGGCGTTGCTCGCCGACAACCGAGCCCGCCCGCTCGAAAGCGGGCATCCGGTCGCGCCAGCCCTCAATATCGACCAGCGAACTGAAGTCGCGCTTGCGCGGCGCCCATAAATGCGAGTGGCAGCCGAGATAGGACACTTCCGAGACCGCCCGGCCGCCAAACCGCCAGCTCCAGTATTGTGGATAGCCGAGGATCGATTTCGCGGCCGTGAATGCACCGGGTTGCACCGCCTGTAGCCACAGCATGTGGCGACCGTAGTTGAAGCCGAGCGGCAATCGCGGCGAGAAGGTCTCGGTGAAATCCGGAACGAGGCGATCAATTTGCGCGGCAATATCAGCCGGCGGCTCTTGCTCGTAATCGAGTATCGGATGCGTCAGCGCCGCCTCGTCGACCAGGGCAAAGGTGCAGCCATGGCCCGACACCATCACGCCCTGTACGCCATGGACGTCGGAGGCCTCGCTTACGGCGCGAACCGCCCAACTGTGAAGTGCTGCCTCATCAAGCACGCTGAAGCCATCTTTGCGCATCCAGTTCGGCCGGGTCCGGCGCTCGTCGACGATGCGCCCGTCCTGAGCGAAGACGAACAGCTTCGAATTGGTCTTGCCGAAATCGAGGACGGCCATCTTCACTGGATGGCTCCCGAAGCCGAAGCGATGCGCACCATGACGCCCGCGTCTTCCAGCATGCGCGCGTCGACGTCGGACAGGCCGTCATCGGTCACCAGCGTGCCGATGCGCGACAAGGGCAGCGCGATGTTACGGGCGTGGATCGACAGTTTGCGGCTGTCGGCCAGCACCACGATCTGGTCGGCACACAGGCTGAGATCGGCGATGGAGCGGACCAGCAGCGGGTGCGATTCCAGCACGCCCTCCTGGCCAAGGCCTTGCGCGCCGAGAAAGAACTTCGATGCGTAGAACGGCTCCGCCTGGGTCGGTGAATGGATGATGCCCGGCTCACGATGCAGATCGCCGCCGGCAACGGTCAGGCTGCAATGGCCGTGGTCGCTCAGATAGGCCGCGAGCGGCATCGAATTGGTATAGAGACGGATGCTGCGCTCAGCCAGCTTGACCCCAAGGTGGAAGCAGGTCGAACCGCCATGCACGATGACCGCATCGCCGTCGCGCACCATCGTGGCCGCGAGAGCGGCGATCTGCCGCTTGGCCTCGACCGCGAGGTCGCGGTTCTCGTCATAGGGCCTGGCATAGGCAACACCCGCCTGTGAAGCGCCGTCGAGCGCCGAGATGCCGCCATAGACCTTCCGTGCTTCACCGGCCTCGTCGATCTTGTCGATGTCGCGCCGCACCGTCGCCGCCGACACGCCGAGCTGCTCCTGCAGTTCGCGCACCGACGCGAAGGGGCGATCCCGCAGCAACTCGACGATCTGACGCTGGCGGCCGGAGTCGCTCAATCGTTTTCCTCCCAGGAGCCGTTTTTGCCACGGCATTTGACGTAACTTACTCAACATCTTTCCGATTGCAAGAACCTTTGATGACATTAGATCACTATTGACGTAAGTCGCTCGCATCTGCGATACACATCAACATCCCACGACGGGTATCCGAAGCTGCGAGGCTGACGGAGCTGATAGAGGAAATGCGCCATGGCGAGCTATGCGGATGCGCAGGAAATGGCTGCTTTGCGGGCGCTTTCGGCCAGCATCGGGCGCAATCCAAATCTGACCCAGGCCGCCGGCGGCAACACCTCGCTGAAAGCCGGCGACACGCTGTGGATCAAGGCTTCCGGCACATGGCTGAAGGATGCGCTCTCCGAAGACATCATGGTCCCGGTGGCGATGGCGCCGCTGCTCAGGGCTGTCGAACAGCGCGACAGCGCCGCCGACCAGCCGCAGATCTTCGCCATCGAGACGCTCAACGCCCGGCGCCTGCGCCCTTCGATTGAAACCACCGTTCACGCGCTGATGCCGCAGCGCGTCGTCCTGCATGTCCATTGCGTCGAAACCATTTCGCTGGCGGTACAGGCCAATTGCGAGGTGGAAGCCGCCAGACGCCTTGATGGTCTCAAATGGGCGTATGTTCCTTATTTCCGGCCAGGCCTGCCGCTTGCCCAGGGTATTGCCGAGCGGCTTCAGGCTGGGGTCGACGTGCTGATCCTTGCCAATCACGGGCTGGTCGTCGCGGCCGATACCGTCGCCGAGGCCGAAGTGCTGCTGCGCCGCGTCACGCTGCTTCTGGCGCGGCCGGCGCGCCAAGTGGCGGAACCGGATGTTGCGGGATTGGCGGCGCTGGCCGGGAAAACCGGTTACAGGCTGCCGGCGGAAATCGAGGCGCACGCGGTCGCCATCGATCCCGAAAGCCGCCGCATGGCGTCCGGGGGCAGCCTCTACCCCGATCACGTCATCTTTCTGGGTCGGGGGTCGGTGGTGGCAAAGCCCGGTGAGGATGTGCCGCGCGTCATCGAGCGGTGCGGTACAAACCCCGTGGCGATCCTGTTTCCCGGGCTGGGCGTGCTGATGCGCGGCGATGCCAGTGCGGGCGCCGACGCCATGCAACGCTGCCTTGCCGACGTGACGGCACGCATCGACATTGCAGCGCGGCTGAACTACCTCACCGCCGCCGAGAACGATGAACTGGTCAACTGGGACGCCGAGAAGTATCGCCAGAAACTCAATGCCGCCAGCCGCTGACACGCCGCTTGCCATAGGCATCGACATCGGCACGTCCGGCGCGCGCGCGGTCGCCATGCGTCCGGATTTTTCCATTGCCGCGCGTTCCGCCGTTTCGCTCGAGTTGTTTGGCCGGAATGCCCGCGACCCTGCAGTGTGGTGGTCAGCGGTCGGCGCAGCGCTGGCGGAACTGCTTTCGGGCATCGACCGAACAGCGGTCCGGTCGATCGCTGTTGACGGCACTTCAGGTACGTTGCTGCCGGTCGACGGCGCCGGGCGGCCGCTGGCCGAGCCGCTGATGTACAACGATACGGTCGCCGACAACGCCATTCTGGTCGCGATCGCTCGCGAAGCCCCAGCGACCAGTGCCGCACTTGGGGCGACGTCCGGTCTCGCCAAGGCGCTCTGGTTCCAGCGCACGCCCGGTGTTGCCGCGGTGCTGCATCAGGCGGACTGGATCGCGGGACAATTCTCCGGTCGCTTCGATGTCAGCGACGAGAACAATGCCTTGAAAACCGGTTACGACATCACGGCCCGCTGCTGGCCGGACTGGATTGCGGCCACCGAAATGCGCATGGAGTTGCTGCCCGGTATCGCCAGGCCGGGCGATGTCGTCGGCAAACTCACCGCGGATGCCGCGGATATGTTCGGCTTACCGCGCGAAATCGCCGTCGTCGCCGGAACGACCGATGGCTGCGCCTCGTTCCTGGCGACAGGTGCCGCGGCAATGGGCGACGGCGTCACCGCGCTGGGGTCGTCGTTGACCGTCAAGATCCTGTCCGACCGGCCTATCTCGGCGCCACGCTTCGGCATCTACAGCCATCGGCTTGGAGATGTCTGGCTGGCGGGCGGCGCATCGAACTCCGGCGGCAAGGTGCTGACACAGCATTTCCCTCTGGCGCGCATCGTCGAGCTGAGCATGGCGATCGACCCGATGACCGAGACCGGCCTCGACTACTATCCTCTTGCCACTGCAGGCGAACGCTTTCCGATCGCCGATCCGGCACTGCCGCCGCGTCTTGTGCCGCGACCGGTGGAGGACGCCGACTATCTGAAAGCCATGTTGGAGGGTATCGCCGCGATCGAGGCGCTCGGCTATGACAGGCTCGCCGAGCTCGGCGCTCCGCAGCTGACGTCGGTCAGAAGCGTCGGCGGCGGTGCGGCGAATGCCGCCTGGACGGCGATCCGGCAGCGCAGACTTGGTGTTGATTTCCTGCCGGCGCTTTCGGACGAAGCCGCCGCCGGCACGGCGCGGCTGGCGCTGATGGGCGCAAGCGCGGCGGGGCTTCTATGAGCGCGAAAACAGTCGAACACCTCAACGGCGTCAACCAGCTGGCCGAGCGCTATGATTTTTTCCTGCTCGATCAGTTCGGCGTGCTGCATGACGGCGCCAGCCCCTATCCAGGGGCAGTGGAAGCACTGTCGGCGCTGAAGCGCGCCGGCAAGACCATTGTGCTGATCTCGAACTCCGGCAAGCGGGCGGGGCCTAACGAGAGCCGGCTGCTAAAGCTCGGCTTCGAACCGGGAAGCTGGGACCATTTTGTTTCTTCCGGCGAGGTCGCGTGGGAGTTCTTCCACGACATGGCGGTATCCGGAAAGCTACTGCCAAACACGAAATGCCTGTTGATAAGCCGCGACGATGACCGCTCGGCGATCGAAGGTCTGCCGTTCGCATTGACTAAGGACGGTGACGATGCCGGGCTGGTGCTGATTTCGGCCAGCGAGGGCGACCGCTATGATCTTGAGCACTATCGCCGACTTCTTGCGCCGGCTGCGGTGCGGCAGGTGCCATGCTTCTGCACCAACCCTGACAAGATCATGCTGACGGCAGTGGGGCCGCGCTTCGGTGCCGGCCGGCTGGCGGATCTCTACGAGGACCTCGGTGGTAGCGTCACGCGTATCGGCAAGCCTTACCCCACTATATTCGGCGCCGCACTAGCGCTGGCAGGCAATCCAGACCGCGGCACTGTGGTCTGCGTCGGCGACAGTGTCGAACACGACATCGCCGGCGGACTTGCTGCCGGCGTGGCCACGGTGCTGGTTCTGTCAGGAATATTGGCGGACACACCTGACCTGTTCGACCTGTTCGACACGATGGACGCATACCCGGATTACACCATGGATGGCTTCAGGTTTCGCTGATTTGATTAACCCGGCAGCGCTCGCGCCCGAATCCGGCCTCAACGCCTCGTGGCCGGCGAGCATTGGCCGGCTGGCTCAAGGCTGCCGAACAGCGCGGATCCAGTCGAGCCGCGCGGCTGGAATGAGGCCGTAATTGTAGAAATTGATGCCGTCGACACCGGGCGCCAGCGCTGGCTTCACCTTGGCCGCAAGAATGTCGGGGCGGGCCATTTCCGGATAGAACAGCCGGTAGCCGGCGCCGAGGAATTTGTCCGCGCCCAGTGCCGCACGGCCGGCCGCCATCAGGCTGGCGACATCGCCGGCCTGCATGTCGTAGGCGCACAGGATCGCCCCGTCGCAGACCTTGCCCAGCGCTGCCAGATCGCAACCGCCAAGCCAGCCGTCTTTCAGATCGATAATGACGACCCGCGTCGTGGGATCGGCTACCTCGCGCAGTTCGGCGACCAGGCTGGTCACTGGCTCGAATCGCCACAAGAGATAGGCATGGAGCTCCGGCCAGGGGGCAAAGGCGTCGATGCCGCAGGCGGGAAAATCGGGAAAGCGCCGCTCAGGCATCGCACGCTCGCAGGTCTCGACGATCCATTGCCTGGTGAGCTTGCGCGCCGCCTCGGCATCGATGCCGGCTTTTGCCGCACGGGCGACGCAGGACGGACAGAAGCACAGAGACAAAAGAAAATCGTCTTCCGGCGTCAGCCCGACACCGTCCTTCTCGTGATGGTATTCATGGGCAAAGCCCATGAAGGACGGGCTTTCAAGTTCTATCCGGTCCGGCCGGTAGCTGTGCGAGATGTCGGCGATCAGCGCGCGGACATAGGCGCGCGCATCGGGATGGGAGGGGCAGAGATTGTAGTAGTTGGCATCGCCGAAGGCGTTGCGGGTGACGGCCTGCGGATGCAGCATGCCCAGGCGGGTGTTGTGCAGGCAGACCGTCCAGCACGAAACGCCTAGTCCGCCCGCGTCGCGACGGCGGATGAGCTGACCGAGCACGTCGCCGCCCTCAGTGATCACGTCAGCCACCTTGGGCTGGATGGCTAGACTTCCCCAGCGCGCAGCGGTCGGCTTGAAATAGATGGTGCCGTCCTCAGGGAAATAGGCCTTGCGGCGCGGGCTGCGCGGCTGCAGGAAGCGCCCGGCATGATAGGATGTCGCCAGGCTGATCATGTTGAGCCCGGCGCGCTCGACAAGATCACGTTCGACCGTCTCCAGGCCGAGATCCTGGATGTCCCAGGGATAGGTCCACATGGACAGTTGCTGCATGGAATATCCTCTGCCTTTGGCTCAGCCGTCGACCGGCTCTGCGACCTGCATTAGGCAGTCGCCCGCCTCACACATCGTGTGCAGCCGGCGCGACAGCACCAAGCCGCTTTCGGCGAAATGCAGGGCCTCCTCGGCAACATCGAGCCGCTCGAGATCGTGGTACCAGCCGGCCAATTGTCCTGAAGTGACACTGTCGCCGAGCCTGGCGGCGGGCTCGAACCAGCCGCGGCGGGTGGCATAGAGGCCCTGGCTGTGCCTGGACAGGGACAGCAGCCTTGTCGGCGCCGAAGGCTTTTCGCCCGCGCCAAGAACCGGCGCGTCGACCACACCCATTGCTATCATCAGACGGTCGAGCGCGCGGGCCGTGATCGCCATCGAATCGACCGTTGCGGTGCCACCGCCGCCGAACTCACCGCTGACGCCGACGGCGCCGGCGCGGCGCGCTGCGCCCATCGAGGTTGGCGAGGCCTGGCCGTTGTCAGCGATAAAGCCGTAGGGCATGCCGAGCGTGCGCATCAGCTCGACGCCGCGCCGGTGGCGCTCGGGATCGGCGTTGCGTTCGACCAGCGCGGTCGGCAGATGCTCCATCGACGTGCCGCCCGAATGGATATCGAAGACGACGTCGTGACGAGGAAACAGCTCCGTCTCAAGGAAATTGGCGAGCCGGCTTGTCGGCGTTCCCGAGGGATCGCCGGGAAACGCCCGGTTGAGATTGCCGCCGTCGAGCGGCGAGCAGCGCTTGGCGGCCATCACCGCAGGGGCGTTGGCCATCGGCATGATGGTGATGCGGCCCTTGATCCGCTTCGGATCGAGCCGGCGCGCCAGTTTTGCCAGCGACAGCTCGCCCTCATATTCGTCGCCGTGATTGCCGGCCATCAAAAGCAGTGACGGGCCGTCGCCATTGCGGATGAGGCAGATCGGCACCTTGACCTGAAAGTAGGGCGAGCGATCGATCGAGAACGGAATGCTTAGATGGCTGAGCGTCTTGCCGTCGCGGTCGAAATCGAGCGTGTGGGCGAGGCCGGTGTGCATGGTCAGACCGCCGCGACCGCGGTGATTTCGATGCGGAGATCAGGGTCGGCAAGCCGCGCCTCGACGCAGGCCCGCGCCGGCAGGCGGGCAGGATCGATCCAGGCATCGTAGATGCTGTTCATGGCCTCGAAATCACCGATCTGCGGCAGGAAGATGTTGACCGCCACCAACTTCGACTTGCTGCTGCCGACCTCGACCAGCAGCGCCTCGACTTTGGCAAGCACGTCGCTGGTCTGGCCTTCGATGCCGGCCTTGCGATCGTTGGCCACTTGGCCGGCTATGTGAACGAGGCCGCCATAGACGACTGCCTGCGACATGCGCGAGCCGGACTGAAAATACTTGATCATATCGGATCCTTTCGAGGTTCTCTTTTTGGGGATCTGGTCAGCCGAACCAGGTGGGGAAAGCGTGGCGGACGTGGCCGGTCGCGTCGACGCCGAAGATCACGCGATAACGGTCGAGGCAGGTGCAGGGATGCGAGATGCCGAATTCGACGACGTCGCCGACGGCCACGTCGTCGCTCGGTGCAATCGACAGGAAGGAATGCTGGTCGTTGAGCTTGACCACCTCGGCGCGCGCCGCCGGCATCGGCAGCGGCTTGCAGGCACGAAAGACGGTGAGCGGCGTTGGAAAGCCCTGGTCGAACGACACGTCGCGCATGCCCATGCCGCAGATGACAAGGCCCGGCTCCGGACGCGACAGCACTTCGGCCCAAAGGCGTAGCGCAGGGCGAAAGGAATGCCGCGCCGAAGCGCTGATGCCGCCTATGGCAAAACCTTTGCGGGCATCGAGGGCGCCGAGCGAACGGTCATAGGTGCCGTGGTCGTGGAAGAAGATGGCGCCGCTGCGCAGCACCAGCGTTGCGTTGCCGTCGCTGGAAACGAGGGGTGCAAGCGCCGCGACCACCTGGTCGAAGAAGGCGGAGCCGCCGGCTGTGACGATCAGCGGTGCGTCGCCGCCGACGCGGGCACGCAGCCGCAGGAACATGTCGGCGGTCATTGCCAGCAGGCGGGATATCACCTCATCGGTGCGACCGGGCTCGGGTTGCGCCGCCGCCCCTTCATAGGTCGTAACGCCGGCGATCAGCAGCCGCCCGCCGGCAGCCGTGATCGCATCGGCGATAGCCTCGGCTTGCGCGGTGGTGCGGGCGCCCGCCCTGCCCGCACCAAGTTCGACCAGCACGCGCAGCGGCGGCAGCGCCGCATTGGCGCGCCAGGCCTCGGCAAGCGCATTCACGGCGTCGACCGAGTCGGCAAAGACATAGAGCTCGGCATCCGGCCAGGCACCAGCAAGCACCGCCAGCCGGTTGGCGCCGCCGGCTCCGCCAACCTCATTGGCGATGATCAGCCGTGTCAAGCCGGCCTTCAGCATCACTGTCGCTTGCCTGATGTCGGCGACCGTCGTGCCCCATGCGCCGGCCTCGACCAGCGACCGGGCAAGGTCGGGCGCCATCGGCGTCTTGGCATGCGGAGCGATCTCAACATTGTGTTCGCGCGCATAGCGCAGGAACAGGTCGCGATTGACGGAGAAGGCCGCCTCGTCGAGGGTCAGCACCGGAAGCGCCATGCGTCCATCGGCGGGATGCCAGTGCTCGGCCGCGACAAGGCTGCTGTCAAGCCCGGTTGTGCCGGGAGGCACGCCGCGGATGCGGTCGTCGAGCTGAAAATTTTCGTGCACCGAAAGGGCTGGAACCGGTGAGTTTTCAGTCATCCGATGCTAACCCTTTCACCGTCGCAGAACGAAGCCAGAATCGATCGCCGGTCACAGCCTGAGAGAGATACGTGCCAGAACCTTACGCCGGACCGATCATCGACGCCCATCATCATCTTTGGGATCTCAGCCTGGGACGGCATCCCTGGCTCGGCGCCACGGCCGGCGAGCGCGGCGGCCTCGGCGAGCTTGGCCCCTTGCGGCGGAACTATCTGCCCGGGGATTATGCGCGCGATGCCATAGGGCATAATGTCGTCGCCACCCTCCATGTCGAAGCCGGCTGGGCGAGTGGCGACTGCATCGGAGAAACGCGCTGGCTTGAAGCACTCGACAAATCGCGCGGCGTCGCCGCCCGCTATGTCGTTCACGTGCCGCTCGCCGATCGCCAGGCGCCTGCGCTGATCGAAGCGCAAGCCGCGTTCGAGCGTGTCGCCGGCGTGCGCGACATATTGAGCTGGGATCCCGACCCTGCCCGCCGTTTTGCGGCCCGTGACGGCATCATGGACGATCCGGCCTGGCGCGCCGGGCTTGCCTTGCTTGGCCAGCATCGGCTGGCCTTCGACCTGATGGTGTTTCCGCGCCAGCTCGCCGGCGCGGCTCGCCTTGCGGCTGCCTTCCCCGATCAGCAATTCGTGCTCAACCATTGCGGCAGTCCGATCGACCGCGACGCCGACGGCATGCAGAGATGGCGCGACGGGCTGCGGCTTCTGTCGCAATGCGACAACGTCGCCATCAAAATATCGGATCTGGTCGCCTACGATCATGACTGGACGCTCGACAGCCTGAAGCCCGTCGTCCTGCATTGCATCGATTGTTTCGGCACCGGTCGCGCCATGTTCGGCAGCGACTTTCCGGTCGCCGGCCTGCATGCCTCGTTCGATGACATATATGACGGCTTCAAAACCATCACAGCGGACTTTTCCGCCGACGAGCAGACGGCGCTGTTCTTCGGCAACGCAAGGCGCATCTATCGGCTCGACGATGTGTCATCGGCGCGCCTGCTCCCGGCCTGAGAGCAGCAGCAGGCCGAGGATCAGCGAGCCGAACAGGATGCTGCGCCAGCCGGGCGATGCGTTGACGACGGTGATCAGCGCGGTGATGGTGACCAGCAGGATGGCGCCGGGGATGGTGCCGGCATAGGTGCCAAGCCCGCCGAGGATCGAGGTGCCACCGAGGACCACGGCGGCAATCGAGGCGAGCAGATAGGGATCGCCGATGCCGACATAGCCCTGTCCGTTCATGCCCAACACGAGCACGCCGGCAAGTCCCGAGCAGAAGCCGCTGATGCCGTAGACCGCAAGCGTCGTGGACGTGACCGGAACACCGGACAGCGCCGCGGCAAGCGGGTTGGCGCCCATGGCAAAAATCCGGGCGCCGAGCGATGTCGCATGCATCGTGGTCAGCACGATCGCCGAGACGACCACCCACAACAATACGCCAGCGGGAATGCCGGCCGGCCGGCCATTGCCGAGCCAGTGGACCAGCGGGTTCTCGGCGGTCACGGCGCTGCCGCCGGCGATGATGATCAACAGACCCTGCAAGAATGTCGCCATGGCCAATGTCATGATCATCGGGTGGACGCGCAGCAAAGCGACGCCGAGCCCGTTGACCAGGCCGATTGCCGTGGTCAGCACCAGAACGGCAAGAATGGCGGTGATGCCGGTCGGATCCACCTGCCACGACAGCAGCGGCAGGCTGACGGCGCTGACCGTGACGATGGCCGCGACGGAAAGGTCGATGCCGCCGGCGATCACCACAAAAGTCTGGCCCGCGGCAACCAGGCCGATGACGGCGCCGAGCTCCACCAGATAGCGCAGATGGCCATAAGCGCCGAAGCCGCGCGAAACGAAGCTCGCCACGATCCAGACCGCGGCAACGATGGCAACGGTGAGAGACGGCCGGCTGCGCAGGACCGTCAGGGCGCGTTTGCCGCCCGCGCTGTCATTCCATGCTGTCATTGCTGTGCCTTGCGGAATTGCGGGATGGCGACCGCGCCGATGATGATCAGGCCCTGGGCCACATATTGTGCGACCGGCGTGAAGCCGAGGAAGAACATGACGCTGATCATCAGGCTGAGCAGCAGGCTGCCGGCAAGCGCGCCGCGCATCGTGCCCTGGCCGCCGAGGAAGCCGATGCCGCCGAGCACCGCAGCGGCAATCGAGTTCAGGGTAAAGGCGGCGCCGATGACCGGGTCGCCCGAACCGGTCTGTGCGGCGACGAACAAGCCGGCGCCGGTGGAGAGCAGACCGCTGATCGCATAGGCCGCAATGCGCGCGCCGTCGACCGGCACGCCGGAGCGATAGGCGCCGACCGGATTCTCGCCGGCGGCATAGAGGCTCAAGCCAAGCGGCGTGGCGAGATAGAGCTTCCACAGGAGAACGATGAGCACCAGCAGCACGAATGCCGCCGGTGTGTTGCCGGCAAGCAGGTCGGACAGCCACGCCGGGATTGCGCCGCCGGGCCGCGGCAGGATCAGCAGTGCGGCGCCGCCGATGATGAACGACCCGGCAAGCGTCACCACGATGGCCGGCAGCCGAAGCCGTACCACGATGAAGCCGGTCGCCGCCCCGATGCCGAGGCCCGTCAGCGCCACCGCGGCAGTGCCCCCGGCGACGCCCAGCGGCCCGGCCATCGTCGTCGCGGCGATGACCGCGCCCAAGCTGACCGTCGCGCCGATGGCCAGGCTGATGCCGCCGGTGAGCATCAGGATCGCCTGCGCCATCGCGACCAGAGCCAATGGAAACCAGCTCTGCGTGAATTTGGCGAAGCCGGACGCCGTGAACAGACCCGGAAAGAGGACGCCATAGGCGATGAGAAACACCAGGACGACGGCAAACAGGCTGCGCACGCCGACATTGCGACGCAGTTGCACCGGCCAGTAGAGCGCGCCGGTCTGCCGGGCGGAGGAAGATGTGTTCATGCCGCAACCTTCCGCTGTTCGGCGCCCATCGCCGCGGAGACGATGGCTTCCTCGCTCAGCGCTCCACGCGCCAGCATGGCGACGATGCGGCCTTCGCGGACGATGGCTACACGGTCGCAAAGGTGCACGAGTTCGGGCGTGTCGGAACTGAGCAGCACGACCGCCTTGCCGGCGGCGGCGAAATTGCGAAGCATCATGTAGATCTCACGCTTGGTTTCGACGTCGACGCCGCGCGTCGGATCGTTGAGCAGAAGCACCAACGGGTCGTGCGGCATCCATTTCGCCAGCGCCACCTTCTGCTGGTTGCCGCCCGATAGAGCCTGCGCCGCCCGGCCGAGGTGACCCTTGATGCCGAGTTGGGCGGCAAGGCTTTTGGCCGTCTCGCGCTCTGCGCGGCGGCTGCGCAGCTTCAGCGCCGGCAGCCTGGCAAAGGCGGGCAGCATCATGTTGGTGATGATGGGATGGATCAGGTGCAGGCCCTCGCGCTTGCGATCCGCGGGCACATAGGCCAGCCCCAGCGCGTTGGCTTTCGGCACGCCGCCGGGCAGGCCGGAGGCGCCGTTGACGGTCGCCGACGCCGTCCGTGCCGGAATGGCGCCGTAGAGACCGAGCAGCAGATCTTCCTGCCCTTGCCCGACCAGGCCGCCAATGCCAAGCACTTCGCCCGTTTTGATATCCAGATCGACGTCGCGCATCAGGCCGGCCGAAAGATTTCGGACGGAGATAGCGTCGGCAAGCAAACTGGAAGGCTGCCATTGCGGAAAAAGATCACCGGGATCGCGGCCGACCATCAGCCGAACCAACCCGGCGGCGTCGGTGCCTTCCAGGGTGCGGTCGGCCGTGCAGGTGCCGTCCTTCAGCACGGTGACGTGCTGGCACAGCGCCATGACTTCGTTCAGTCGGTGCGAGATGTAGAGAATGGCGATGCCTTCGCCGCGCAACCGCTGCAGCAGATCGGTGAGGATTTTGGTTTCGGTTGCCGATAGCGACGATGTCGGTTCGTCGAGAATGAGCACGCGCGGCCGGCGGTAGAGCGCCTTGGCGATCTCCACCATTTGGCGGCGGCCGAGCGACAGATTCCCGACCGGCGTCGACAGCGGCTCGTGCAGCCCGACAAGTTCGCATGCGGCCCTCGCCCGCGCAGCGAGTTCGCGGTAGTCGATCAGGCCGAACCGTTTGGGATAGGCGCCGAGACCAACATTTTCGGCGATGGAAAGACTGGCCGTCAGGCTGAGTTCCTGCTGGACGACGGCGATGCCGGCCTGCCGCGCAACAGCTGGCGTCATGCGTGAGACCGCGCGTCCATCGACCTCGATCGTCCCGCCATCCGGTCTCAAGGCGCCGGACAAAAGGTTGATCAAGGTCGACTTTCCGGCGCCGTTCTCGCCGAGCAGCGCATGCACGCGGCCCGGCTGGAGAGCGATTGAAACGTCGCGCAGGACGGGGTTGCCGAAGAAAGACTTCGACACCCCGCGCGCCGCGAGCAGCGGAGCCATGGTTGTCAACGCTACAACCCTTCAGGCTTATTTCTGAGCCAGCAGCTTCTTGAACAGCTCCTCATCGTAAGGAGAAAAGATGTAGCCGTCAGCCGGGAAGTCCTTGGCCCGGGCGAGGTATTCGTCGATGTTGGAATTGTCGATCACCGGCAGCGGAATCTTGACGAAAGCCGGCACATCCTTGCCTTCCAGCGCCTGAACGGCGGTGTAGGTGGCGAAGGCGCCGAGCCAGTTCGGCTGCATCGTCGCCCAGCTCTTCAAGCCCTTTTCTTTCCAGAGTTCCAAAAACTGCCGGGCGTTCTCACCGGTGATCGGCACCTGTTCACGGCCCTGCTTGTCGAGGGCCAGCACGGCGCCTGCCGACAGAGCGCCGCCGAGCGACAGGATGCCGTCGATCTCGGGGTTGGCGAAGAGCAGGCTGGTGACGGCTTCCTGTGCCGGCGCGACGTTGTAGGGCGTGTTGGTCTCGGCAAGCACCGTCACGTCGGGATGGGCCTTGAGCTCAGCGTCGGCGCCTTTGCGCCTGTCATCGCTGACCGAAACCCCGGCCGGGCCGTTGAGGATGAGAATCTTGCCCTTGCCGCCGATAGCGTCGATCAGGAACTTGGCCGCCTGGTCGCCCCACTGCGAAGAATCGGTATTGACCTTGGCGGTGACCTTGTCGGTATCGACGAGGCTGTCGAAGTTGATGATGGCGATGCCCTTGGCGCAGGCATCGGCCAGAACGCGTGCAGGTGCGGTCGACGAACCGGCGATCAGGATGATGGCGTCGACATCGGAATCGATCATCGACTGGATCTGCTGGATCTGGACGTTGGCATCGCCCTGAGCGTCGGTGACGACGAGCTTGTCAACCAGTCCCTGCTTCTTCAGGCTCTCGACTTCGGCTTCGATCGTGCCCTGGGTCTGCTTCATCCAGGTCGGCACGGAATAGATGTTGGCCCAGCCGATCGTGTACGGCGCCTTGCGGTCGCCCTTGATGCAGTTGGCGGCGGCATTGGCTGCCGAGCCGGCGCCAAAGCTCAGCACGAGACCGAGGCAAAGCGCGCTGGCGGATGCGAAAAACGGTGATTTCATCATGACTGTTCCCTTCAGAGGTTGTGGCCTCGACGTGCAGAACAAGGGCGAGGAAACCCGTCGGTCGCCGGGTCCTGGAAACCGTGTGTCCCCTCGGGATTTCTCTGCGTCAGGCTCGTTAATTTGTCTGGTATTTCAGACAACGTGTCTGTATATCGGACAAATTGGATGCTAGACCGAGCCTTGACATCTTTCAAGGGCCTTGAGACGAGAACCGAAATGATTTTGGCGGATGGTCATGAGCGACGGCACTAACGATGCGATCGGGAAGGAAGCCGGCGCGGAGCCGCGCAATGGCGAACGACGACGCGGCATTGACCGCGTCATCATGCTGCTCGAGGCTTTGCTGCGGCACCGCGCGCCAATGCGCGTCGGCGACATCGCCAAGATGATCGGCGCGCCGCGTTCGACCACCTACGAGATCGTCAACAGCCTGCTCGACGCCGAAATGCTCGAAAACGTCGGCGGTGAAGGTTACGTCTATTTCGGACGCGCCATGCATCTGTTCGGCTGGGCCTACTCACATCACAACGCCCATTACCGTCGCATCATCGAGACCTTGGATAAGTTGGCCGCCGAGACAGGCGAGACGGTCCAGCTATGCGGCCTGCGTGGCAACAAATACGTCGTTCTTGACTGCCGAGATTCGCCGGGCCCGTTCCGGATCTCAAGCGATGTCGGGGTCGAGGTGCCGATCCCATGGACGGCATCCGGGCGGCTGCTCCTTGGCCATATGAACGAGCAAGAGTTGAGGGACTTCATCCCATCTGGCGACTACAAGCTTCCCGACGGCCGCATCATTGCACCAGCCGAATTCTTTGCCGATGTTGCCTTGGCCCACCGGCAGGGTTTCAGCGAGACCACAGCCCTGGCCGACCGTTTCACCTGGTGCATGGCGGCCCCGATCCGTGACGGCCACGGAGTCATCAAAAGGACCTTGTGTTTGGTGTTACCCGTCGACACGCCGGAGCCACGGCGCGACGAACTGCTTGCGTTGCTGCGCGAGCGCGCCCGTGGACTGTCTCTGGCGGGAGGCTGACGATCAGCCGTCGTGCCCTCTGGTTGGAGCCTCTTAAAGGCACATGGATTCCGCTCTTCCCCATTGGTTCCATTTAGGTTCGGGACCTTAGTCCCATAGTCGGTGGATAAGGTCCGAACCAGGGAACACGCAACCGGAAGCCACATTAGGAGAAGACCGTCGATCAAAGTCCCTTCATCGCCGGTTGAGGATCCCGCCGCTCTTACTGTCGAGAGCGCGGCGGGATCCTTACGCGCGGAGCGAGCACATGAGATTTGTCGAGATTTTCACAGATGTGCTTACGGCCCTGCTTCTCGCTTTATTCGTGTGCGGGATATTCGCTGTTTTCGGAGGCCATCTGGTTCCTCCACGCTACGCAAAGATGGTGTTGCTGCCGCACCTCGATAAGATGACGACTGCATCATCTACACCCAGCTTGCCCGATTCCATCGACTTGCAAGTTCAAAAGCGCCCAGAGGTGCAAAGGTCTGCGGGCGTGACACAGCGCGCAGTCGGTCTGGAGCCGCCAGTGCCATCCAGCAAGCGGTAAGAATCAGCGGAGGTTTTGTGGCTCCCCAGCTATCAGAGAGCGCCGGCGATTATTGACAGACCCGGCTCTTGAAATTGGCTGAAATCGCCGCTCCACATTTCCGCATCTGTTTGAATTGTGTTTATCAACTAGTGCGAACGCTATGGCGAAGCAGGTTGAGCTGGCGGCGTTCCTGGCTGATCCCCGCCAGTGCTTGATCGCGGCGTGGGATCCTTGTCGAGCTTGGGATTTCGGTCCACCGGTTCGCCATTCACATCATCGGCCTTGGAGTTTGCAGGGTCCGTTTGGCCAGGATTTGGGCTGTAAGTATCTGGCGATGGAACCCGGCTGTTTTGCTGTGTCGCCGGTGTCTTAGCCTGCTCGCCATAGATTTCAGCGATCCCCCAGGCAACGAGCGCCAAGACAAGGCCTGCCAAGAGCACGCCAAGGACCGGTCGCCCCAAGCCACCCTGCCTGGCCCGCTTTTCCGGAATGTTTCTGCTCATGATCGCAACCTTGGGCTAAGTGGAGTGGCCCGCGCTCCAGGAGCGAAGACGCGGGCAGTCAAGAGCTCCGGATGTTGGCCATGCGGCGAACAGGGAACTCGCTGCACATACCGAACTCGCTGGCGCTGTTGATGTTCCCACGGAATCCAAACAGCGCGCCGCCGGGAGCCGGACTGGCAATTTGGGTTGGAGTGGCTGGAACGAGCCAGCTCAAGGTCAACGAGCGGCGGTGTGCGTAAGCGGGCATTGCGAGCCAGACTGGAACTTTGCCGAATCTGCCGCGTTGCCGACCATGGCCGACTACAACGAGACCACCAATCCGGTGCTGACCGGTTGCAAGGCTCGCGTTGCCACCAGGGACATCTGTTTGAAGGCTATCTGAATTTGCTCCTCGTTGTTGGCGATTCCGCCCGATGGAACATCCTGATCCGCTCGCGGTTGGGGAAGCCCGGGCCAGCGGCAGGAGCATCATCATGAACGTCGAACGTAACCCGGCCGAAGACAGAGGCGATATTCAGTCTGGGGTGACAGAGGACAAGACGCCGGGATTCGACCCGGCGGCGGCGCCTATGGAAACCGATGCCGAAGCAGCAGACACCTGCGCCGTGCCGGTTCCCGCAGCGACGGGCACGCCGGCTTTCGCTAATCAAGCAAGCTTCGCCAATGCGATGCGGCGGCCGGACGACGAGCGCGCCCCGGCCCCGAGTAAAAACGGCCCGGTGCTGGCCATTGTCGCGCTTGTCGTCGTTGCCGCCGTCGTGTTCGTTGTCGCCGCGATTCTGGCGCGATAGCAGATCCTGCGCTTGCGCCAAACCTCTGCCCTGCGAAGCGATCAGGGATGCGGTGGTGGCAGCAGGCGATCAGCGGCTGGAAAAACAAGCTGCAGGTTGCAGCGGCGCATGGCACGCCGGCCGGCACCCTGACGAGCAGCATTGCGGCATGGCCGAACCCGGCTCGGCCGCCAAGGGTTGAGGCAGGATGCTCGTTCGAAGCGGGAACATTTCACATCAAGCCAAGTTCGGGCTCGCAGAGCTTGTCGTCAAGGAACAGCACATGGAGGCCCTCACATGGCACGGCAAAGGCGACATACGTTGCGAACAGGTGGCCGATCCGACGATCCAGGATGAACGCGACATCGCTGCAGAAAGTTCGGAACGGCGATATCGACCCGTCATTCGTGATCACCCATCGGGCTGGCCCCAAGGCCGGGCCCGCACTTTACAAAACCTTCCGCGACAAGGAGGACGGCTGCATCAAAGTCGTGATGCGCCCGCACGGCTGACCGTTCTGTCCAATGGCCCGACTTTGTTGTCCGGCCGTCTGCATGCTGAAAAGGCGAGAGTTGAAAATGGCCAAGGACAAACCCGCATCGACAAACCCGGCCGCCACACCTTCGGTCAGATCGCCTGAGGCCGCCGGCCTGCCACATCCCCGTCGCGATGCTGAAGACAGCGATTCCGGCGCCAAGCCGACGGCGACCAAGACCGCTGGCGCCCAGGAAGCGTCCAGATCGCCACTCGACAGCCGCGTTGCAAATCGCAATGCCGGCCGTCCTCGTCAGGCAGGCACGACGCCTCGGCCGACCGACGAACCGCTGGAGTAAAATGAAACCTTAGATGCGGCGCGGGTATCTGCACCGCGGTGTGTGTGCAGTCAGGGTCTTCCTGCCCTGCCGACAGCGCCATACAGGTCTTGATCTCCCGTGGATCGCCGGGATCGGCAATCAAGACTTTAGCGGGAAATTCGATGGTACCGTTGGCTGGATCGGCTTCGGCTCTACAGGATTGTATTCGTAACGGTGGGCAATTTGTATCACAATAGGTATCGCAACGCGTAACACATTTTCTGCTACTTCATGGTACATAACCACACGCGGTTGAAGCCGGCGCTACGATGCCGCTTCTCGGCGCTTTCATCAATTGATCTGCCAAGTCGCTGGCGGCGATCGGATCGTCTGGCGCCGCAATGGGGAATTGCTCGGCAACCCACCTGTCCAAAAACTTCAGTCCGGGAACACTCAACCCGTCAATCCCGCGTAGTGATGGCATCGAGTATCTTACTACCCACGCAGCTTGGCGTGTCCACGAACCTCCTGGCCACCGGCGCGACGCAATGGCTCCTCGTGTATGAAGGCCTAGTAGGTCGAAACGTTAACTGCCGCCGCAGCCTTAGCACCGTCGTGACGAGGGCAAGGGTGCGAGCGAGCAGTCCCATTCCCAAACCAAGGAATCCATCCCATGGCCCGAATTCGGATCGTACAGTTGGCCGTCGCCGCAACCTGTGTACTCAAGCCCCTGCCCCTTTTGCCCGGTGCAGATCGCTTGCCCAGTACCAGGGGCGAGCGGCTCGCGTACGAGCAGTTACCAAATTCGACACGTTGTTGCTACAATCCCGCGCAAAAACGTTTCAGCCGTTCCATGCCGCTCTCAATCACGGAGTCGGCACCACCCCAGCAAGGTTGGAGGCAGTCTAAGCTCGTGACCTAGGCCGCGATCTGGCTCTTGCCAAAGCTGTTTCGAACATCCCTCGCGGGTGATAAGCGCGACGGCCGGCGCGATGCGGCTTGCATGGCTGTCGGTGATTCCCGAGCGCGTGGATGCCTGCACCGTGGCGACCTATCAGCAGCCAGTAGTGCATCTCACGAATAAGCTGGTTCTGCTGCAGGACTGGGATTGACACTGGACGATCGAGTAGTTTCATCAAACGCAATGCCAAAACCAGGGCGCCCGGACCAATCACATTGCCGAGAAAGAATCACGCTGTCCGGGAATAAAAAGCCGCTTGCCCTGGTCCTCCATGCATGAGCTGCTGATTGACCTTGAAGGAACGCCGCACTGCAAACCCACACATTGCCGAGCACGACGGTATCGGTCGACGCGTTCCAGGACCTCTGGAAGGCGATAGGTCGGCCGCCTGCGGCCGGCTGGCTCACCTGTCTGCCGAAGGTGCTGCCGCGGTCGGGATCGGGAAAGCTCAGGTGCCGCGGATGCGAAATGGGTCGTGAATTCGGCAATGCTTGTGCTCGAGAAGCATCCATCTGGATGCATGTTTGCGGTCCAGTGTGTGATTGACACCGATGCGACGTTTGCCCTCACATTCAACGCAGTTGGCGACCCGGGATGTTTCCTCTGGGTTCGATCGCAAGGCAGACCATTCTCGCCACATACACGAGCTCAAGGCGAGGCGCATATGACGGTGTACCGATGCTGAGCAGCAATGCGCGGGCCGACCGCTTCGGCGAAGTGGTAATGCCCCATCTCGCCGACGCGCTTTCGCTGGCCCGCTGGCTGACCGGCAATGCCACCGACGCCGAGGATGTCGTGCAGGACGCCTGCATGAAGGCACATGCCAACATCGCAAGCTATGCCGGCGGCAATGCACGTGCCTGGCTTCTCACCATCGTTCGCAACTCGTGCTACACATGGCTGGCGCGCAATCGCCCGCGCAGCATCGTCTCGGTGGGCGACCTCGGTGATCTCGACGAGGTGAGCGCCGCTCACGCAGTCGATCTGAGTGAGAGCGAAAGCCCGGAGGCGAGCCTGATCGCCAAGACAGACGTGGCGGCCCTGGAGGCGGCGATCGCCGCCCTGCCGCAACCCTTTCGAGAAACGCTCGTGCTGCGCGACGTGAATGGCCTCGCCTACCGCGATATCGCAGCCATGCTGGGCGTGCCGATTGGCACGGTGATGTCGCGGCTGGCGCGGGCGCGTGGCCTGCTGATCTCTGACCTTGGGAGGGCGCAATGAGTGCGCACAACGATGGATTGCCCGAGGACGCCGCAGGCATGAACCTGATGCTGCACGCGCTGATAGATGGCGAGCTTGACGCCGCCGCGGCCATGGCTGTCGAGCGGCGCATCGCGGCCGATCCCAAGCTGGCGGCCGAACATGCCCGCATCATGGTCTTGCAAGGGGCTGTGGCCAGGCTTCCGAAGCCCCAGGTGAGCGACGAGTTCAGCGCGCGCATTGCAGCCATGGCAGCATCCGGCAGCGTCGAGGTGCTGCGGCCCAGAGCGCCGATACGGGCGAAGTGCGCTCGAACGTGGTGGTCGGCGCGCAACTTCGGATCATTCGACTGGCGCACCATGGCGGCCTCGATCATGATCAGCGCTGTTCTGGCCAGCGGCGCGACGCAATGGGCGATGCAGCCTAGCGTAGCCGACAGCTTTGCCGCAGGGGTAGCCAGCGGCCACCAACGCAGCCTGCTGGCGACCAGCCCTGTCGATGTCGTCTCGTCGGACCGGCACACGGTAAAGCCATGGCTCGATGCAAGGCTCGGCCTTTCGCCGCCGGCGCCGGACATGGCCAAGGACGGATTTGCACTCATCGGTGGCAGGGTCGAGGTCATCGGCGGCCGGGCGGTGCCAGCGCTGGTCTATCGCCACCGCGAACATCTGATCACCCTTGTGGCCGAGCCGCAAAATGCCGGGGTGGTTACCGACCCGGTCGATCTCTCGGAGGGCGGTTTTTCGCTTGTGCATTGGAGCGATGGCGCCTTCTCATACTGGGCGATTTCCGACATGGAGCGGCCGGAGCTCGACGACTTCGTGGCGCGCTTCCGCGCCGCGGTCGTCCCCGGCTGATAACCGACCGTCGGCACTCCAACCGATATCGAGTGCCGACCTGCGCTAGCCGTGACGTTCCTGCCCGGGTGACAGACCACGGCAGCAGCATGGCGCCGACGTCGAACGCGTCCTCGTGCAGCGTCGGCTCCAGTTCGGGGCGGACGCCGGCCCCTGTTTTCGGGAAATCTCAAAAGAATTTCGCGCCGCCCGGGAATAAAGGGATGTCCTGCTGGGTCTTGTTGTTAGCGGGGCCAATTTCCCGGCACGCACCCAAGAAACGAAAAAAGGATCTACCGAAATGACCAAGCTCGCTCTCAGCGTGGCTGCCATGCTGCTTGCCTCAACCGCTGCCTTTGCCGGCAGCGACCATGGCGGCAACAACTCCAATCAGCCGGTCGCTACCGTTGACACCAATGCCACTGCTTCCATTTCCACCTCCCCGCGCCAAGCCGGCGTCGACACCATGGTGACGACCGGGCCGCGCCAGGGGTCGGTTCAGGACATCATCACCAGGCACAACAACGACGGCATCTGGGGCCGCTGAAGGCACCCTTCCGAACATCTTCTCTTACCACTCACGATGGAGAGCCAAACCTTTGGCTCTCCATCATCACCCCATAAGGCTGCAGGAGATCACCTATGTTCATGATGACACGTCGCACGTTGCTTGGAACCACGCTCGCCGCGACCGCCTTCGGTCTGGCCGGCAAGCTGGAATTCACCCGTCCCGCCTTCGCCGAAACGTCGGTCGAGCCGACCGTCGGCTTCTACAAATACAAGGTCGGTGATATCGAGGTCACCGCCATCTATGACGGCATCTGGCGCAAGCCGCACGACCCGGCCTTCATCAAGGATGTTTCCGTCGAGGACACCAAGGCAGCGCTTGCCAAGGCCGGCCTGACGACAGACTTCATGCCCATCCCGCTCACCGTCATCGTCCTCAAGATGAACGGCAGGCTGATCATGATGGATGCCGGATCGGGCGTCGGCCAATGGCAGACCAATGCCACCCATCTGCCGGCCAACATGGCCGCCGCCGGCATCGACTATAAGACGATCGACACCATCATGATCTCGCATTTCCACCCCGACCATGTCTGGGGCCTGATGGAAAAGGGGACCGATGCACCGGTGTTCCCCAATGCCGAGCTGATCGTCAACGCCACGGAATACAATTGGTGGACCGACCCCAGCCGGCTGGCCAAGCTGCCGGAAGGCCGCAAGCCGGCGGGCAAGCGCATCGCCGAAAATTTTCCGAAATGGAAGAACTGGAAGCTGGTCAATGACGGCGCCGAAGTCGCACCCGGCATCCAGATCATCGCTGCGCCCGGCCACACGCCGGGACATTCGGTCTACCTCGCCAACTCCGGCAAGGAACAGCTGATGATCTCGGCCGACACCATGTATGTGCCCGCCCTTCTGGCGCCGCATCCGGAGTGGCAGGGCAGTTACGACCAGGACGGGCCGACCGCTGTCGCCACCCGCCACAAGATCATCGACCGGGTGATCGCCGACAAAATCCGTGTTTCGGGTTCGCACTTCCCGTTCCCCGGCGCCGGCGTCTTCGTGAAAGACGGCAATGCCTATGGTTTCACCCCAGTTCAGATTTGAGCGCGAGCTCCCAACCCAAGCGAGAAAGATGATGAAACAATCCTATCTGGGCAAGCACGCCCTGTTTGGCCTGCTTGGCGCCATTGCCGTGCTGACCATCGTTCCCGTGGCCACTATCATGCCGGCCTATGCGGTCGACGACATCGAGGGCACCGATGCACCCGACCTCACCGCCGTCCAGGCCAAGATCGCGGTCAAGGACTACAAGGGCGCGCTGGCCGATCTGCGTGATCTCGCGCAGGACAACCAGCAGGCCGACGTCTACAACCTGCTCGGCTTCACGTTGCGCAAGACCGGCGATTTCACCACCGCGCTGACCTACTACAACAAGGCGCTCGAGCTGAAGCCCGACCACAAGGGCGCCCGCGAATATCTGGGCGAACTCTATGTAGAGACCGGCGACATGGCCAAGGCCAACGAGCAGTTGGCGTCGCTGCAGAAGCTGTGTCCCGCCGGCTGTGAAGAACTCGAAGACCTCCACCAGGCCATCGACACCAAGGTGACCAAGTAAAACCAGGCAGGCGCTGCAAGGCGCCTGCTCCTTTCCCATGGAGCCCATGGTGACAACGACAAACCGCCTGGAAACCACATCTCACCGACTTGACCCTGCTGACGGGTCGCCTGCTGCTCTCATTGCTCTTCGTGCATGAAGGCCTGGAGCTGGCGACGCATTTCGCCGGTGCAGCCAAGGCGATGACGGCGCTCGGCGTCAGCCTGCCGCTTTTAATAGCCACCATAGCGCTGCAGCTGGGAGCTGGCTTTTCGGTCGGCCTTGGTCTGCTGACGCGTCTGGGCGCGGTGGCGCTCGGACTGTTCTGTTTGGCAACGGCAGCTTTGTTCCACACCAATTTCGCCAACCAGAACGAATTGCTGCATCTCGAAAAGGATCTCGCCATAGCGGGCGGCATGTTCGTCCTGGCCGTAGCCGGCGCCGGGGCGATATCTCTCGACAGGGTGCTGAACCGCCTCGTGAAGCGCCGGCAACAGGACAGAGAGACGGTTGCGGCGCTCATAGCGGCCGGTAGGCCTCTCTCGGTGGGCGAAATCAAGCTTCCATTCTAAACCGGCCAACACGCCGGGCATCATACAACCCGCCCGCCCGGTCGGCGCCCGCAAACTGCCTCGGGGGGTGACGCAAGCCGTTCGTGGCGTGTCCTCCATTTTACGTCCGCTTATCGGCGCGGATAGTAATGCCCAGGAAGGACCTGCGACGATTCCGATCAGCAAGCCTCTTAATCGTTGGTGCAGTCGGCGATCTGCGGAGGTTCAAGGCATCCGTTGTTTGAATTACGTCTACCGCGCCGCGGATCATTCGCGGTTCTGGTATGCCAGAAGGCCAAGCATCGCGAGCGTCACTTTTCCGAGATTTGCATGGCTGTCAG
This sequence comes from Mesorhizobium sp. C264A, assembly GCF_040324515.1. Lineage (NCBI taxonomy): Bacteria > Pseudomonadati > Pseudomonadota > Alphaproteobacteria > Hyphomicrobiales > Phyllobacteriaceae > Mesorhizobium > Mesorhizobium sp. C264A. The sequence goes on from NZ_JAMYVY010000001.1 coordinate 3,802,122, forward strand.
AAAGGCGCCGCGATGATAGATCAACGCCGGGCCAGGCTCTCCGCTCACCACATGCCTAACGCTGCCGAGGATTAGCGCATGGCTATGGCGAACTATCGTATCCTCGACGGTGCAATCGACCGCGGCAAGCGCACCTTCGAGCGCCAATGCGCCGCTTGCAAGGGTGGACCAGCGTGCACCCTCGTAGCGAGCCTGCCCCTTGAGGCCGCCTCGACCAGCAAAACGGTCGGCAATCGCAATCTGGTCGGCGCGCAGCACATTCACGCAGAAGTGCCGATGCCGGCTGATGGCTGCCCATGTCGACGAACTCAGGTTGATGCTGACGACCATTACCTCCGGTTCGACCGACAGGGAATGGGCGGTGGTGATTGTTGCGCCTGTCCGCTCGTCGCCAATGCCTGCGGTGACCACGGACACGGCTCCGGCCAGGTGTCGCATCGCAAATTTCAGGGGGATCGGGTTTCATCCGAGAGAATGCGTTCGCTTAGTGTCATCTGGATAGCCTCATCGTGTTTGCAGCTTCACGACGCCCTGCGACGCAACGCCGTCTGGTATCCCAACCATTGGTGAATTTCGGTGGCGATGCTCTCGGCATGGGCGGTGACTTCAGGGATGCCCATCAGCTCGCCGACGCTGCCGCGCGCCAGCGGTCCGCTGATGAAAATAGTGTCGGCCGGGTGACCTGACTTACCGACCGCGCGGCCGTGGCTGTCGGTGTCGAGACCAAGGCCGGTTGGGTCAAGACGGACCAGGCCCAGATGTCCAAGGGCGGCAATCGCCGTGTTGGTGCGAAGAATGTCCGCATGCGCCGGCCCGGTCGTCACGATCACGCTGTCGAACGTCTCGACGATGAGGTCGTGTCGGCGCCTTGACCGCTGCGTGACGCGGATACGTCCGTCGGCCTCTTCGGCCTCGACAATCGATCCGGCGCGATAAGCGAGCGTCCCCTCGTCAAGGCGGCGATCCAGCACGACTGCTACCTGTGGCGCGATGCGGAAACGATGCACGTCCCAGAGCGCGCGAAGATGGCGCACCACGCGGCGCTGCTCGGCGAGCGGCAAGGCCTGCCAGATCAACTGCCCCTGACGCCGGACAGCGTCGAGGACCGGATACCAGGCTTCGCCCTGTCGCGTCGCTGCCGCGATCGTGGCCCGGATGCGCCTGAGCAGCACCGTGGCGCTGCGTAAAGGCAGGCTGGTGAAGTCGCCTATCGGGTCGCCCTGCATGGCGGCCTGCACATGCGAGCGATAGCCATGGCGCGACAGTGCCGTGATGCGGCCGCGATGACCTCTACGGTCGAGGGCTGCAATGACGTCGGCCGAGGTCAGACCGGTGCCAACAATGAGAACACGGTCGTCGCGGCCGATCGCCTGCAGCCGTTCGAGGTCGTAGGGATTGGCCACCAATCCGGCGACTGAGGCCACGCTGCGCAGCGGCGCCGGGAGGGCCGGCAATGGATGCGTCGCCGCGATCACCACAGCATCGGCGGAAAGCGTTGCGCCATCGGACAGGACAAGCCGGTAGCCCTCGCCACTGCGCTCGACCCAAGCAACTTCGGCCCTGACATGGCGGATCGCCTTGCTTTGCAGGAAGGGCTGCAGGTGGGATTCGACATAGCGGCCGAAGACCCGACGCTGCGGGTAAATCGCGCCGCTGGCGGCGATGGCCTGCGTATCGTCCAGAATAGCGCCGGTCTGCTCCAGCCAGTCGGAAAAATGGCCCTCCTCACCTGAGATCAGCGTCATCCTGGACGCCCGCACGTTGATGCGGTGCGAGGGATCGGCCGTCGAATAGGCCAGACCATAGCCGAGCGCCTCGCGCGGTTCGACGACCACGATATTGGCTGCATCGGCGGGCAGCAGCCGCGCCAGGTGAAACGCGGTTGCGGCGCCGGAAAAGCCGCCGCCAATGATGGCGACCGTCAGTTTCCCAGCCCTGCGGGAAGCGCTCAAGACTGGCTCGCGCGCAGCGCCGATGGTCGATGATCTCCGGCCACCGTTTCGCCGAACGGTCCCATGTTCACCGTCGTCGGCCGGGTCGAGATTTCGTGATCGAGCGGCAGCAGCGGCAGCACCAGTTCGCCGAAGCGATAGGCTTCCTCCAGATGCGGATAGCCGGACAGGATGAAGGTATCGATGCCAATCCTTCGGTATTCGTCGATCCGTTCTGCCACGGTCGCCGCGTCACCGACCAAGGCAGTGCCGGCGCCGCCGCGCACGAGGCCAACGCCGGCCCAAAGGTTCGGGCTGATTTCGAGCTTGTCGCGGCTGCCGCCATGCAACCGGCTCATGCGCGACTGGCCAACCGAATCCATGCGGGCAAAAACCTTCTGTGCCTCGGCGATCGTCTTGTCGTCGAGGCGGCTGATCAGCCGATCGGCATCGGCCCAGGCCTCGTCATTGGTCTCGCGAACGATGACATGCAATCGGATGCCGAAGCTCACTTCGCGGCCGGCCTTTTCGGCAAGGCCGCGCACATGCTCGACCTTGGCGGCGACGTCCGCCGGCGGCTCGCCCCAGGTGAGGTATTTGTCGATCTGCTCGGCGGCGACCGCATTGGCCGCGTCCGACGAGCCGCCGAAATAGAGAGGCGGGTGCGGCGTCTGCACCGGCGGGAACAGCAACCTGCCATCTTCGATGTGGAAATGCTTGCCTTCGAAGGCTACGGTTTCGCCGCTGAGCACGGCCTTGTAGATGTCGAGAAATTCCCGCGTCACCTCATAACGCTCGTCATGGCTGAGGAATATGCCATCGCCCTTGTTCTCGACCGGATCGCCGCCCGTGACCACGTTGATCAGTAGGCGCCCGCCGGAGATGCGGTCGAGTGTCGAGGTCATGCGCGCGGCGAGCGTCGGCGATTGCAGACCCGGCCGCACGGCGACGAGGAAGCGCAACCGCTGCGTCAGCGGCGCCAGCGCCGACGCCACCACCCAGCTGTCTTCGCAACTGCGCCCGGTCGGCAGCAACGCGCCATAATAGCCGATGGCGTCGGCGGCCTTGGCGACCTGGGTGAGATAGGGCAGATCGACCGCCCTGCCGCCCTCGGAGGTGCCGAGATAGCGGCTGTCGCCATGCGTCGGGAGAAACCACAGGACCTTAATCCTGGAGGGGGTGGCAGCGCTCATGAATAGTCCTTTGTGACTTTACGGCGTTCCCGCTCAGCTCCAGGCGTGGAGCGGCGGGTTCACCTCGTTCAGGTAATAGTTCCCCAGGATCGCGTATTTCCAGCGCACCGGATCGTGCAGCGTGTGGGTGCGGGCATTGCGCCAGTGGCGGTCGAGATTGTGCTCGGCCAGCGTGGATCGCGTGCCGGCAAGTTCGAACAGTTTGTTGGTGGCGTTTATGGCGATCTCGGTGGTGAGGATCTTGGATTCGGCGACCGCGATCTGCGCTTCCGCGACCGTCTTCGCGTTAGGATCGGCCACGGCGCGGTCGACCGCAAGGCCGGCCTTTTCCAGAATAGCCTCGGCCGCATTGGCGCGCAGGCGAAGGTCGCCGATCGCCTGGATCGTATAGGGATCCTGCCAGGCATGATCGACGCCGCTGTCGATCCACGCGCGCGACCTGGTACGCACGAAGCTGACCGTCTCGTCGATCGCCGCCTTGGCGATGCCGAGATCGACCGCCGCCTGGATGATCTGGAAGATGGGTCCGTCGGCTGTCGGTTTGTCGTACCCCTTGTAGCCGGGGACGAGATGCGTCTTCGCCACCTTCACATTGTCGAGCAGGACCGTGCCGGAGAGCGTCGTCTTCTGGCCGAAGCTCGACCAGTCATCGATGACGGTCAGTCCGGGCGCGCCGCGATCGGCGATGGCATACCAGGCGCGCCCCTCGTCATCGAGCGCCACAATCGGCACCAGATGGGCGAGCAGGGCGCCGCTTGAATAGAATTTCTGGCCGTTGACCACGACATGGTCACCGGCATCGACGAACTTGGTCTCGAAGTCGGCGGCACGCTTGGAGCCGAACTCGGAAAACGCGTTGCCAAAGCGCGTGCCGGACAGTGCCTCGGCGAAGAGCAGCCTTTTCTGCGCCTCGTCCGAAACCGTGCGGATGGCGGCGACCACGCCGAGATGGTTTTGCGGAATCTGGCCAAGCGAGGGATCAGCCGCCGAGATGATGGTGATCACCTTCGACAGCGTCACATAGGAAACCTCCGGCCCGCCATAGGCCTTCGGCACATTGATCGACCACAAGCCGCTCTGCGAAAATGCATCCAGCTCTTCCTTCGGCCAGATGCGCTCGCGATCCCGCTTCGAGGCTTCCCTGGTGAATTCAATGGCAAGTTTTTCGGCGATGGCGATCGCCTCGGCATCGGTCTTGATGATATGCGCCTTGGCCGAGGGGCGCTCGACCGGAGGCACGGCGACGCGCGCGTCGGACGGCTGCTTGGATTGGATGGTCATGCTGCTGTCTCCTGGGGAAAGTGTTGCAATGGGAGCGGCGCGCCGCCGAGATAATAGGTCTTGATGTCGTCGCGCTGGCGCAGGTCGGCAGCCGACCCTTCCAGCACGCTTTTTCCGTTTTCGAGCACGGTGGCGCGGTCGGCATATTTCAGCGCCACCGCCGAATTCTGCTCGGCGACAAGGATCGAAAGACTCTCGTCCCGATTGAGCCGCTTCAAAGCGCTGAAAATCTCGTCGACGATCAGCGGCGCGAGCCCCATCGAAGGCTCGTCGAGCACGAAGAGTTTCGGCCGCGACATCAGCCCGCGACCGATCGCCGTCATCTGCTGCTCGCCGCCGGAGGTGAGGCCGGACCGCGTGCGCCGTTTCTCGAGAAGCCTCGGAAACAGCGCGTAGACACGCTCAAGGTCGGCCTTCACGCCAAGGCGCGAGGATGAACGCCCGAGCGCACCGGTCAGAAGGTTCTCCTCGACCGTCAGCGAGCGGAAACAGTGCCGGCCCTCGAGAACCTGGACCAGGCCCTTGCGGACAAGGTGCGAGGGGCTTGCCCTTGAAACATCCTCGCCATCGAAAATGATCCGGCCGGCGGTAACGGCGCCGCGCTCTGCCGGCAGAAGATTGGATGCGGCTCGCAACAACGTCGTCTTGCCGGCGCCATTTGAGCCGAGCAGCGCAACGATCTCGCCCTTGCCGACCGAGAGGTCAACGCCATGCAAAGCGGCGATGGCGCCATTGTAGACGGCCTCGACGCGGCTGACCGACAGGATCGGATTTTCCGGGCTGGACATCGATAACTCCGCTGCGAAGATGGATGGCACGGCCGGCCCGCGGGCCGGCCGTGAGCTCTTCAAACTCAGTTGCTGACCACCGCATCGGCGTCTTCGGCCGTGCGGATCTTGAGGCCCTTTTCCTTGGCATAGGCCTCGGACGACTTCTCGATGATCGGGCGCAGCAGCTTCCAGTCCGGCGCGATCCAGTCGGACACGACGTTCCACTTCTTGCCGTCCCACTGCTGGAAGGTCACGTAGCCATCACCTTCGTGATTGTCCCAGGAGACGTTGATCGAGTGGAACAGGTCCTTGGCACCGAGCGCCTCGACGCGCGCCGGGTCGAGCTTGAGGTGTTCGAAGCCCCAGCGGACCTCATCGCCGGTCAGCGTGCGATTGCCGAATTTGGCCTGCGCGATGCGGATGGCTTCGACATTGAGGATGCCGTTGACGATGCCGAGATTGTGGTAGACCGAGCCGATGCGGCTCTTGTCCTCGAGATTGCCCTTGCCGGCGTCGTAGACCGTCTTGACGATCTCCTTGACGACCGGGTAGTCGGCGCCAGACGCCTGGGTGGTGATGGCGGTGTAGCCCTTGGCGGCGTCGCCGGCGGGGATGACGTCCTCTTCAGAGTTGGACCAGACATTGCCGACGATGTGATCGGCCGGGAAGCCGGTCTTCTGCGCGGTCTTCAGCGCAACCGGGTTCATCACGCCCCAGCCGCGCAGCACGACATAGTCGGGACGATCGCGACGGATCGTCAGCCACTGTGCCTGCTGCTCGTTGCCGGGGTGCGGGACCTCGATCTGCGACAGTTCGAAACCGTATTTCTGCGACAGCAGCTCATATATCGGGATCGTCTCCTTGCCGTAGGGCGAGCCGTGATAGAGCACGACGATCTTCTTGCCCTTGAGCTTGTCGAGGCCGCCTTCCTTGGAGGCGATGTAGTTCACGATGCCCGATGTTTCGCTGTAGGGGTTGAGCAGCAGCGGGAAGACGTAAGGGAATACCCGGCCGTCGGTGGTGTCGGTGCGGCCGTGATTGATGGTGATAAGCGGCACCTTGTCGTCGGTGATGCGGTCGATCATGGCGTAGGCGATGCCGACCGAGAGCGGGTTCCAGGCGGCGATGCCGGGATTGCTCTTCAACCGTTCGTAGACCTCGACGCCCTTCTCGACCTCATACTGGGTTTCGCCCTCGCTCCAGGTCAGCTTGACGCCATTGACGCCGCCGTCGCGGATGTTGATCAGGTTGAGATAGTCGATGAAGCCGCCGAAGAAGCCGGTGCCGCCCGCGGCATAGGGGCCGACGCGGTAGCTCTGCAGCGGGAAATATTGTTCGTCGGCATGGACGGCTGTCGCGCCGAGCACGAAAGCGGTGGCGATCGCCGCTTTCTTGAGGTGACTGAAGAAGGTCATGAGTTGCGTCTCCTGAGGTTTTGGGTCCGTGAGAGAATGTCGAGCGGCGCTCAGCTGGACCTTGAGCCGATCCGTCGTTTCAGGCGGTCGACGAGGGCCGACAGCCCGTTCGGTTCCGCGATGAGGAATATGATGATGAGGGCGCCAAGCACGATGCGCTGGCTCATATCGAGCACACCAGAATCGAACAGGCCGCCGAACACGAAGGCGCCGAGCCGAGACAGAACGAGCGGGAAGACGGCGATGAATGCGGCGCCCAGAAACGCACCGCGTATCGAAGCCAGCCCGCCGATGATGATGATGAACAGGATCTGGAACGAGCGGTCGAGATTGAAGCCGGCCGGCTCGACCGTGCGCAGATAGGTGAAGGCCCACAGCACGCCGGCGACGCCGATGATGAAGGACGAAATGGCGAACGCCAGCAGCTTGGTCCGCAGCACCGGCACGCCAATGATGCGCGCGGCGGTTTCATTGTCGCGCACGGCGATGAAATTGCGGCCGGTGGCGCTGTTGACCAGCCGCCAGACCAGTGCCGTCAGCAAGGCGACGGTGGTGACGGAAAGTAAATAGCGTCCGGCGGCACCGTCGAGCGAAAACCCGGCGACGGCAAGGTGCGGCGCGGAAATCACCCCGGACGGATTGTCGTTGGAGAACCAGCCGAACTTGGTCAACGCCCACTGCACGAAAAACTGGGCGGCCAGCGTCGAGACAGCGAGATAGAAGCCGCGCAGGCGCAGGCTCGGCAATCCGAAGATGACGCCGATGCCGGCGGCCGAAATTCCCGCCAGGATCATGGTCGCCGCCAGCGGCAGTCCTTCCACCCGCAGGTTGAAATTGTATGCGGCGAAGGCGCCTACCGCCATGAAAGCGGAGGAGCCAAGCGAAAGCTGGCCGCAATAGCCGGTCAAGAGGTTGAGGCCGACTGCCGCCAGGCTGAGCGCCAGGAACGGCAGCAGGATCGCCTCAACCAGATAGCTCGAGGCATAGGCCGGGATCAGGCCGTAGGCGACGACGATCAGCACGGCCGGCAAAGCGAATTTCCGGGCGAACTTCTGCCAGTCGATTGGAAGCCTGGCGGCGTCGAGCGCTTGCACGGCCATCGGTCAGACCCTTTCGACGGTTTTCTGGCCAAACAGGCCGGAGGGACGCACCAGCAGCGCGACCAGCGCCAGCGCATAGGCGAACCAGCCTTCGATGCCGCCGCCGACGAAGGGGCCGAGATAGACCTCGGCGAGCTTTTCGCTGGCGCCGATGATCAGGCCGCCGACGATGGCGCCAAGGATGGAATCGAAGCCGCCAAGCACCAGCACCGGCAGCGCCTTCAACACGATCAGTGACAGCGAGAACTGGACGCCGAGGCGGGCACCCCACAGCAGTCCCGCGACCAGCGCCACGAAGCCCGCGGCCGTCCACACCGTTCCCCAGATCCGCGGCAGCCGCAGTCCGACGGCAAGGGCCGCGAACTGGTCGTCGGCGACGGCGCGAAACGCCAGCCCGATCCGGGTCCAATAGAAGAAGGCGCTCAAGCCCGCCACCATCGCTGCGGCGATGCCAGCTGCCAGAAGGTCGAACGACGAGATCAGGATGCCGCCGACCTCGAAGGGCGTGTCGTCGATGCCGAGATCAAGCCCGTGCACCTGCGTGCCCCAGATCAGTTGGGCAGCGCCCTCAATGATGTAGGACAGGCCAAGCGTGGCCAAGAACAGTGTCATCGGCGAGCGGTTCACCAGCGGCCTGAGCACGGTTCGCTCGATGGTGAAACCCAGCGCGACCATGACTGCGAAGGTGATGAGCAGCGCAAGCGCAAACGGGATGCCGCGTTCGACCAGGCTGACAAAGGTGAGTGCCGCAAACAGCACCATCGACCCTTGCGCGAAGTTCAGCACACCCGACGTCTTGTAGATCAGCACGAAGCCGATGGCGACGAGCGAATACATGACTCCCGACAACAGGCCGCCGACCAGCACTTCGACAACGAAGAGAAAATCATAGTAGCTCATCAGATGCCCTCGCCATCCTCGCCCTCGGCGGTGCCGAGATAGGCCCGGATCACGTCCGGATCGGCGCGCACTTCGGCCGGCGTGCCGTCGGCGATCTTGCGGCCGTAATCGAGCACGGCGACGCGGTCGGATAGGCCCATGACGACCCCGATGTCGTGCTCGATCAGGATGATGGTGACGCCATGCCGGTCGCGCGCGGCGCGCACGAACCCGGCCATCTCGGCTTTCTCGGTCGCCGTCATGCCCGCCATCGGTTCGTCGAGCAGCAGGATCTTCGGCTCGGCAACCAGCGCTCGCGCCAGTTCGACCCGCTTCTGCAAGCCGTAGGGCAGCGTCGCGACCAGCTGATCGGCGACCGTTTCCAGATGCAGGAAGGCGATTGTCTGGTCGACCTTTTCGGCAATCGCAGCGTCTTCGCGCCTGGCGCGTGGCAGGCCGGCAATATGTTCGACAAAACTGGCGCGCCTGGTGTGGACGCGGCCCGACGCGATGTTGTCGTGCACGGAAAGCCCGGGAAAGAGCGCCAGGTTCTGGAAGGTGCGCGCGACGCCCAGACGTGCCAGACGGTTCGCGGGCACACGGGAGAATGACTGGCCGGCGATCGCGATCTTGCCGTGGTCGGCGTGATAGAGGCCGCTGATGATGTTGATCAGCGAGGATTTGCCTGCGCCGTTGGGGCCGATCACGGCGCGGATTTCGCCGCTCTTGACCTCGAGATCGACATCGCTCAGCGCCGTGACGCCGCCGAACGAAATGCCAATCCCGCTCAGAGTCAGGATCGCATCGACCTTTGCCGACAGGCGCGCCGGGCGCGTGTCCGTGAGTGGACCAGCGCCAGCAAGAATGCCGGGGATTTCGGGCGCACGCTCGTATGCGGCGGCTCCCAGCGAAGCACCAATCATGACACGTTCCTGATTTTCAAGGAGTGCGCGGCCCGCAGGCCGCGCCCTGGCCTATTCGGCGGCGACAAGCTCCCTGTCACGCGCCGCTTCCAGTTCGCGCACCAGCGGGATGATGCGCTTGCCGAAGAACTCGACCTCTTCCTGGAAATGCAGGAAGCCGAGCAGGATCAGGTCGGCGCCGGCATCCTTCAGCTTGAGGATGCGTTCGGCGATCTGTTCCGGCGTGCCGATGAGATTGCTGCGGAAGCCGTCATTGTACTGCACGAGATCCTCGAGGGACGACTTCGCCCAGTTGCCCTCGCCTTCCGGCGAGGCCTTGCCGGCATTCTTGACCTGGTCGGCAAAGCCCTGCACCGCTTCGGGATTGGCCTTGGCGACGATCTCGTCCAGCACGGCGCGTGCTTCCGCCTCGGTTTCGCGAGCAATGGCAAAGGCGTTGACGCCGATCTTCACCTTGTGGCCATTCGCCTTCGCCTTGGCCTTGATATCGTCGACCTGCTTCCTGATCTCTTCGGGCGTGTTGCCGTTGGTGAAATACCAGTCGGACACCCGCGAAGCCATGTCACGCGCGGCGCGCGACGAGCCGCCCTGGAAGATCTCGGGCTGCGGATCGATCGGCTTCGGCTTCATCGAGTAGTTGGTGAAGCGATAGAAGTCGCCCTTCAGCGTAAAATTGTCCTCGGTCCAGATGCCGCGCAACGCGCGGATGAACTCCTCCGAGCGGCGGTAGCGCTCGTCATGGTCGAGCCACAGCTCGCCGATGGCGGCGAACTCGCCACGGAACCAGCCGCTGACGACATTGACGGCCACGCGGCCATTGGTCAGGTGGTTGATGGTGGCGATCTGCTTGGCCGCCAGCGCCGGGTTCCATGGACCGGGCAAGACGGCGGCAATCACTTTCAGCGTTGTGGTGGCGGCCAGCAGTGCGTGGCTGAACGACACGGATTCGTGCTGGTTGTCGGCACCGTAGCCGGCGGTGAAGCGGATCTGGCTCAGTGCGTAGTCGAAGCCGTTGGCCTCGGCGATCTGGGCGAGCTTGCGGTTGTAGTCGATGTCCCAACCGGTCCGCTGCTCGATGTTGGAGATGACCAGGCCGCCGGAGACGTTCGGAACCCAGTAGGCGAATTTCAGGCCGTCGGAATGAGACGTCATGTCGTTGTTCCCTTTTTGGTTGGCTCAGCCGACGCGCGCTGCGGCGGCGGCATTTGCATGGTTGGAGTTGAGCAGTGAAACCGCTTCGGATGCGGCCCGTGAAATGCGTTCGCGTATCGCCTCGCCGACGATTTCGGCGCCGATGAAATCGTCGGGCGCCCCATAGACGCCGGTCGGTACGGTGACGGCGCCGAAAAAGCCGAATAATGGCCGCAACTGATGTTCGAGAACCAGGCCATGGTATGGACTTCCGCCTGTCGCCGCGAGAAGCACGGTCTTGCCGGCGAGCGCGCGATAGTCGACGAGGTCGAACAGGTGCTTGAGGGCGCCGGTGTAGGAAGCCCGATAGACAGGCGTTCCGACCACGAGCAGATCGGCCTTCTCGACACGCTGGATAATCGCTTCGCCGGACGCGCCGAGGGCGCCACGGGACAGTCCGACAAAAAGCGAAGGCGCCGCCTCGGTGATTTCGATCAGGCCCGTGTCTGCCGGGACGCGCAGCGCCACGTCCTTGACCAGCGCGTTCACCACCGCGGTTGTGCGCGATGGCGTGCTTACGCCGCCGGATATTCCGAGAACCGATAGCCTTGCCAACTCATCAATCTCCCAGACCCTGCATGCGCATCGGTCATTTCCAAACCGGGGCAGACGATATTCGACAAAATCTATAGAGATAAGGAACGACGTTTCGATTTTTCGCCTTTGGCGAGAAAAATCCGGTTCTGCTAATGTGCGGTAGCAACGTCCATCTGGCGATGGCCGGGAAGGATCAAAACGGCTCGCAGTCATCTATCGACATTTTTGAAAGCGCCGATGCCTTTGGGCAATAAGGTTCGTTGCCATGATGCCTGGCGTCGCCGTCGCGCAATACTACGAAGCGGCTTCCCTTGCCGGCGGCATCACCAGTTTCTGGGTGCCCAATCGGGATTGTCTCTTTCCATGGTGCGCGACATTGGCTTTAGGATTAACCGCAGCGACAGTTGGGACACACGCATCCTTGTGGACGCCTCGAGTGCGACAACGTCCAGCAGCGCTGGACGGCTGGACGGCGCCAGTTGCTCGCGATCGACACGGGCAAGCTCTATGGCGGGCGTGGGGATTTCCTGCCGGTGGCCGAGGCGATAGCCCAGCAGATCGTCCATCTCGGTAAGTCGACGAGATCGTCACCGCCTATCGCCCACGGCGTCAATGACGGCCCAGGGATCTGGTGGGCTTTTCTGCTGGGTCAGGTGTTGAATGTGGGCCGATCGTACGTCCGCGATCAATCCGCCGCAGCTCGGCGGCCTTGACCACCCGTTGCAGCCCGCCGACGTCACGAAATGACGGACGGGCACCAGGAAGTCCCACGGGTTGCCTCTTCACGCCAGCACGCCTGTGCCACCGTCGCTGCCTAAGAGGCGGCGACGGTGGCCGCTTGAAGCAGAACCCGCGCGCCGGTAACCGCGTGGGCAGGCTCCACATATTCCGCCTCGTTGTGGCTCAGCCCGTCACGGCACGGCACAAAGATCATCACGGCAGGCGCCACCCGGGCGAGGAACAGCGCGTCATGGAATGCACCCGAGATCATCTGTTTGTGCGGCAGCTTTAGGCTATTGGCGGCCTCCTCGACGGTTTTGACCATATCGGGAGAGAATGCTGCCCCCGGCATGTCGAACGACCGACTGATCGTTACCGTGCAATGCTGAGCTTCTGCCTCCGCCGCGCACACCTGGCGCAGTTCTGCTTCGATGGCATCGAGCCGCTCTACCCGCGGATGCCTGATATCGACGGCGAAGACCACAGACTGCGGTATGGCGTTGATCGATCCCGGCTGGGCGGTCACCCGGCCCACCGTCAGCCTTGCCCTGCTGTCGATCGGCATGATCGTCGTCTGGAGCCTGTGAATCGCGGCAACGGCCGCGACCATCGGATCCCTACGGTAGGCGAGGCCGGTTGTACCGGCGTGACCGGCGGCGCCCTCAATGCAGACCTCCAGCCAGCGCGTACCTTGCACGGCTGTGACGATACCGATCGGCAACCGCTCCTTTTCCAGCGATGGTCCCTGTTCGATATGCAGCTCGATGTAGCCGGATATCGGCATGCCGAGGGGGCGAAGGGTTGCCTCTGGCAAGGCGGAGATCGTTGCCCCGAGCTCCTCTGCGAGGGACGCACCGTCGCTACCGACTATGGACCGCCATGCGCAAATGTCGGCTCCGATGAAGGCCATGGAGCCCATGACACCCGGCGTAAACCGGCTGCCCTCTTCATTGGCCCAGGCGACGACCTCGATCGACATCCGAGTCTCGGCCCTCGCGTCCTCCAGCGCTTCGAGCGCCTCGAAGGCGGAAAGCGTACCGAGCGCTCCATCGAAGCGCCCGCCGGTCGGCTGGCTGTCGAGGTGGCTGCCGATAAGCAGCGGCGGCAGGGTGGCATCCGTGCCCTCGCGGCGGATGAAAAGGTTTGCCATGGCGTCCTGGAAAACCGCGAAGCCGCGCGCGAGCGCCAATTCCGCCAACAGGCGCCGGGCGCCGCGATCCTCGATGCTGAACGCCTGTCGGTTTACGCCACCGGCTGGCGTCGCGCCGATCCGGGCGAAGGCATCAAGCCGGCCCAGCAGCCGCTCGCCGTCGATCTCCGGCACTAAAGTCACCGCTTGAGGCCGCGGATGAAGGCCTTCACCCGTTGCGGATCGACCTGATTCCACCACACTCCATCATGTTTCAGCGAGCTGGCGACAATGACGCCGTCGACGATGTCCAAGATATCGTTGGCGTTGTCGGGTGTCACCCCGCTGCCGACAAGCGTCGGCAGTCCGGCGGCGTCCTTGATCATCCTGATGTAGCTGAGGTCGGCGGCGTGGCCAGTGCGCTGGCCGGTGGCGATCACAGCGTCGGCATCGAAGAACACGAGGTCCTTGACCTGCTCCTCGATCGGCCGGTCGCCGACGATCGCGTGGGCGCCATGCTTGACATGCGCGTCGGCGAAGATGCGGATACCGTTGGCCCGAAGCCTAGCGCGGAAACGCATGGCGCGCGCCGCTTCGCCTTCGATAAAGCCCTCGTTGGCGACATAGGCGTTGGCCCATTGATTGACGCGCACGAAGGAAGCACCGGAGGCACTGGCGATCGAAAGCGCGGGAATGGAGGCATTGGCAAGCACATTGATGCCGATCGGCCGGCCGAGTTCTCTGCGGATCCGGTCTGAGACGACAGACATGTAGGCGGAGGTTTCCGGCCCGATGTCATCCGGCTTGGCAAAAGGCACGTCGCCGTGGTTTTCGACGATCACGCCGTCGCAACCGCCATGCAGATAGGCTTTCGCACCGTCGAGGCCGCGTTGATATATGGCCTCGACCGCCTCGCCATCGTAGCGCGGCGCACCCGGCAAGGGTGCAAGGTGAACAACGCCGATCACCACCTTGCTCCTGCCGAAGATCGACTGCAGCACATCATCCGCGACCTGGCCAATGGGTTTGGAGTTAGGGGAATTTGTCATGCGGTTTTCGCTTCCGTCGTTTCCATAAGCACTTTCATTTCCCGTCTGTCGGGGCAGGACTCAAGCGTGCCGGCGCGTCCGACCGAGACAGCGGCCGCGCGGACCGCAATCCGCGCTGCCGCGGGGAGCTCCATGCCGGCCGCAAGGCAACCAGCGAGGCAACCGCAAAAGACGTCGCCCGCGCCGCTGGTGTCTAGCACGGCCACCCTGGGCGCCGCGATCCGGTCGATCCGTCCTTCGCCATCGGCGACCAGGCAGCCGAGTGCGCCAAGCGTCACGATGGCAGCGCCGGCGCCCTGACGGATCAAGTCGCGGGCCGCCATGGCAGGGTCGCCAGCCCCGGTCAGTTGCGCCGCTTCGCCCGCGTTGGCGATGACGACGCTGACGTCGCTCAAGCCCGGTGTGTGGTCGGCCGTAAGCGGGCTCGGATTGAAGATCGTCATCGCTCCCGCGCCCCGCGCCACCTTCAGGCAAGTGGCCGTGATATCCGGACCCAGATTGCCCTGAAATACTACGATATCGCCGCGTGCGATCGATCGGGTAAAACCGCTGTCGGCCACAGGATTGTACGCGGCGGCGCAACTGGCTCCGGTGACGATGAGGTTTTCGCCGCGCGCATCGACCATGATCGTCGACCGATCGCTGGGCAGTGCCAGTACCGCCAGATGGCTGGCATCGAGATCGCGGCTCAACTGCTCTGCGATCCAGGCTCCGGCGGGATCGTTGCCGATCGCGGCACGGAAGCGAACATCGGCTCCGGTGCGCGCCGCGGCCAGCGCCTGGTTCGCACCCTTGCCGCCAAGTCCGTCAGCATGTTCCGATGCGTTCAGCGTTTCGCCTGCCGCCGGAAACCGGTCCAACCGAAACGTTGTATCGACGCAAACATTACCGACGACATGGACGCGCATGGCTAATCCCTGGCCGTTGCCCAGCCTAGCATCTGTTCGAACAACGTCTTGTAGCCATTCCAGGCGATGAAGCCCGGCGGCAGCCAATGCGGCCCTACATCCGAGGTCCAGGCGACAGTGCGGCCCCGGCCATATTTGCCGGCCACCAGCAGTGGCAGCGAACGGTAGTCGGAGGACACGGTGGCGAGAACTTCCGAACCGTCCTTGACCGTGACCTCGTTGAAGCCAAGCAGGATCGGCCAATCGTTGCCTAGGCCCTTGAGGATCGGATGGGTCTGCGGGCCGACGACGACCGGCGCATAGCCTTCTGGAACCTCGACACGGTCGTCCACCGGCAGGCACATGACCGGCAGAACGTCCTCAACCGGCGTCTTGTGATAGCGCGCGCCGCCATTGATGCCCTGAAAGCTGTAATAGCCGCCGAACATCAACAGGCCGCCGCCATTGCCGACATAGTCGCGCAACAGGCGCAGCCGGTTCGGCGTCGGTTTGGAGTGGATCCAGGTATCGGGGTGAAGCAGCAGCGTGTTGGCCCCAAGATCGGAGAGCACGACCGCGTCATAGGCCGAAAGCGCTTCCATGGTCTGCGGGAAGTTCCGCTGTGCCTCATGCGCCGGCATGAAGGTGACGTCGAACAGGCTGTCCTTCAGCGCGGCCAGCAACTCATCGGCACCGGTGTGATATGTCACGGTGGGAAACTGATCGAAGCCTTTGATGTGGGTCGCGGTCGAGACCCAGGACTCGCCTGCGAGAAGAACCTTCTTCCTGGACATGTAGTCTCCCTATCTTGTTTTGGAGCCGCGGCTCAGAGGCCCTCGGCGAACACAGTCTTTGGATTGTCGATGAGCATCGTGTCGATTGCCGACTGCTCGACACCATGGCGTTTCAGTCTCGGCACGAAATGCTTGAGGATGAAGCCGTAGCCGAAACCGCCGAAGCGGGTCAGCATGATCTTGAGAAAGACGTCCTGCGACAGCAGAATCCTGTCGAGCAGTCCCATATCGATCAGCGAGCGGATCGCCCGCGCATTCTGCTCGTCGGACGGCGACTGCGCATCCTGGTCGGCATAGTAGAAATCCATGCCGATCATGTCGTATTCCAGGAAGGCGCCACGCGCGGCGAGGCTTTGCTGGTAGGCAAGATCGTTGTGGCTGGGGTTCATGTGGCAAAGCACCGTATGCCGGAGATCGGCGCCTTCTGCCTCGACCACGTCAAGCACATCATGCGCCAGCCGCTCCCAGCCGGGCAGATGAATCGTCAGCGGCACGCCGGTCATCTTGGCCGCACGGGCGGAGGCCCGCAGCGACTTGCGCTCCTCGTCGGTAAAATCCTTGCTGACGCCAACCTCGCCGATGATGCCGGCAATGATTTCGGGCTGCGCCGACCCGCCGCCGACATCATTGACGAGGAATTCGGTGACATCGTCGACGTCCATCGCTTTCAGCCAGTCGGGATGGGTGTGCTGCAGGTAGAAGCCCGTCCCCATGACAATCCGCAATCCCGAGGCACGGGCGATGCGCGCCAGCTTCACCGGATCGCGGCCAATGCCAATGTTGGTCGCATCCACCATGGTATGGCCGCCGAGCGCCCGGTATTTCGCCAACTCCGAAAGGGCTAGGTCGCTGTCGTCGAGCGAGACGTTGTCGCGGTTCATGTAGGGGTTCATCCGCAACTCGCCGATGATCTCCATGCTGACCGGCTGCTCGGCGATCTTCTTCTCGTCGGGATGGCAAGGGCATTTCCACGACGTCGCGCCATCGAGCAGTATGTGTTCATGCATCAGCGTCACGCCCATATCGGCAATCGCAACCGGGCCGGTAACGGTCATCACCGTGCCGGAGCGAACACCGATCGGTGCCCGTTCCCTTGGCTTGTCGTCGAACAGATGATCCATGTCAGCGGCTCCGCGTTGCGCCCTTGAACAGCCGGAAATTCAGCCAGATGGCAACGAGGATGATTGTGCCGGTAACGATCGGCGTCAGGAAGGGCGACATATGCGCAAGGATCAAGCCGTTGCCGATGACCGCGACGGTCAACGCGCCGAGCACAGTGCCGATGATCGTACCGCGCCCGCCGAACAGACTGGTGCCGCCAAGCACCACGGCGGCGATGACATCAAGCTCGAAACCCTGGCCGGCATTCGACGAGCCGGAACCGAGCCGGGCGGCGAGGATGATGCCGGCCACCGCCGCCGCCATGCCCGACAGGATGTAGACGAAGAGCGTCATGAAGCGCGTATCGACACCGGCTCGGCGCACGGCCTCTGTATTGGCGCCGATGCCGGTGACATAGCGGCCGAACGGCGTCTGGTTGAAGGCGAGATAGGCAATGATCAGCACGACAAGGGCGAGCAGCGCCGGTACCGGCACGCCGAGAAACCAGGCCCTGCCGATGTTGACGAAGAAGCTGGTCGGTTCGACCGGGATCGAATAGCCGCCGGTGATCAGCAACGCCACGCCGCGGATGACGGAGAGCCCGGCAAGGGTGACGATGAAGGGCGGTATCCGCTCGTAGGCGATGAAGAAGCCGTGCAAGGCGCCGATCGCAGCACCAAGCGCCAGCATGGCGATGACGACCAGCGGCCATGGCAGGTCGGCCTGCAGGAAAACCGCCGACAGCGTTGCCGTCAGCGCCAGCACGGAGCCGACCGAGAGGTCGATGCCGCCGGTGGTGATGACGAAGGTCATCGCGGCCGCAACGATCAGCAGCGGCGCCGACTGGCGCGCGATGTTGAGCAGATTGGGCGTCGTCAGGAAGGAACCGGTGATCAGCGAGAAGACCACGCAGACGACGATGAAGAACAGCGCAATCGAGACGACGCTGCCATTGGCTAACGCCACATCCTTCCACGTGCTGTTGTGAGCGCGTTTGGGCGAGGCGTCAACACCGGCGGAGGTAACGTTCATGGTTGGACCCCCTCATCGCGGCTTGCGCGGGCCGAGCGCGCGGTGAATTTGCGGCCGACGATCAGGTTGACGACCTCCTCGATGCTGGTCTCGCCGATCTTGCGCTCGGCGACTTTGCGGCCTTCGTACATGACCTGGATACGATCGCAGACCAGGAACAGATCCTGCAGGCGATGGGTGATGAGGATGACGCTGACGCCCCGGGCGCTGACGGCGCGGATGAGTTCCAGAACCGCCTCGACTTCCGCTACCGCAAGGGCGGCCGTCGGCTCGTCCATGATCAGCACCGACGGATCGAAGGAAGCCGCGCGGCCGATGGCGATCGACTGGCGCTGCCCACCGGAGAGGTTTTCGACCTTGAGCTTGGTATCGGCAATGACGATGCCGAGCCGGTCGAGCATCTGGCGCGTCTCGCCATGCATGCGCTTGTTGTCGAGAAAGGGGACGCCGAGAACGCGGCGACGCGGCTCGCGGCCGAGGAAGAGATTGCCCGCCACATCCACCGTGTCGCAGAGCGAAAGGTCCTGGTAGACCATCTCCACCCGCGCGGCGCGGGCATCGGCCGGCGACGAGAAAGACACCGCCTTGCCATTGATCTCGATGGTGCCGGCATCAGGAATGACCGCGCCGGACAGCACCTTGCTCAAGGTGGATTTGCCGGCGCCATTGTCGCCGACCAGACCGAGCACTTCGCCAGGCTTCAGGTTCAGCGAGACATCGTCCAGCGTCTGGATAGGGCCGTACCGTTTGGAAATACCGGTCATCCTGACGCGGTAGGTCTCGCCATCGCTCATCATGGTTCCAATTCTCTGGGCGCGACATGTTCAATTGGTCGCCGGGCTGCGCAGGCAACCCTCGGGTCAATGCGCAGCCCAGCGGTCCGGGGAGGATACTACTTGAACATGTCCTTGAACTGGCCGACATTTTCCTTGGTCACGATGGTGATCGGAACGTTGATGATCGGGTCAATCTTCTCGCCCTTCTTGAGCTTGACGAAAGCTTCGATGGCAGCCTTGCCTTCACCGGCCGGATCCTGCTGGACGACAGCGACCACCCAGCCCTCTTCGAGACCCTGCACCGCCGACTTGGTCAGGTCCCAGCCGAACACCTTGACGTCGCCCGTACGGGCCTGGCTGGAGACGGCGGAAACCGCGCCGAGCAGAGCCGGCTCGCCGGTCGCGTAAAGCGTCGTCATGTCAGGATTGGCGGTCATCAGGTTTTCGGAGGCGGACAGGGCGACGTCCTGGACGTTCTGGCCGTCGACCGTGTCGAGGAAGGTGACCTTCTGGCCGCTGTCGGTGACAGCCTTCTTGAAGCCGTCGAGGCGCTGGTTCTGGATAAACGAATTGAGCGCGCCAACGACGCCGATCTTGGCGGTGCCGCTCAGCTTAGTCTTCACGTATTCGGCGTAGAACTTGCCGATATCCTCGCCTGCCTTGGTGTTGTCAACGCCGACGAAGGCGACGTTGTCGCCATTTGGGATCTGCGCGTCAATGGCGATGACCGGAATGCCGGCGGCTTTGGCCGCGGTGATGGCCGGCTTCACACCGTTGACATCGATGGCGACGAGAATGATGCCGTCGACCTTCTGGGTGATATAGTTCTCGATGGCGTCGTTCTGCGCGCTTGGTACATTGTTGGCGTTGAAGATGACGAGGTCCACGCCGGCAGCCTTTGCGGCAGCCGTTGCGCCGTCATTGATCTGGTTGAAGAACAGGGCCTGCTGGTTGATGGTCACCAGCGCATAGGTCTCGGCCATGGCGGAAGCAGAGCCGAGGGCGAGGGTCATGGCGATGGCTGCGGCGCAGCCTGAAAGGATCTTGGTAAGACGCATTCCGGTTCCCCTTGGTTTTCTCGAAAAGGCCCTTGATCGGGCTCACCTGGCGCCTGAGCGCATAGCTATAATTCAAGATACTTGATTCCTTGTCAAGTGACTTGAATTAGCATCAACGAAGAGAAATGAGCGGCTCGCCCGATCAGAATGTCGCGGGCGTGTTGACCCAGAAAATGCTGGCGCGTTCGTCGCCGACATTGCGGTACCAGTGCGGCAGTTCGGAATTGAAGACGAAGGAATCGCCGGCCGACAGGCGAAACGTCTTTTCGCCGACCATCAATTCGATCGCACCTTCCAGGAGGTAGCCGACTTCCTCGCCAGCGTGCTGGATCGGGCCGGCGCTCTCACCTCCCGCCTCGATGTGATGGATGTTGCACTGCAGGAGATGGCCGGGCGAATACGGAATGACGCGCTCGAGCGAAATGCCTTCGCCGCGCCGAAGCGGATCGAGCGCGATCAACGGCCGCGATCCAGCCCGAAAGACGATGCCTTCCTCACCATCGGATTCCTCGAACATCCAGCCAATGTTGGTGCCAAGCACCTCGACAAGCCGGTGCAGCATGGGAAGCGAGGGCGAGACCTTGCCGTTCTCGACCTTGGAAAGCAGGCTTTCAGAGCAGTTCGCGGCGGCAGCTAGCGCCTTCAAGGTCAGCCCACGCGTCTGCCGGGAGAGTTTCAACCGTATGCCGAGCCGCAGAAGGCTGGTGGCGGTCGAGCGCTCGTCGCCGCCCTTGCTGTTTTGGGTGTCCATCTTGTTCATTTGGGGACGCGAACATCTCCGCTGGTTGGGCTGACTCGTAAAACTGATCCCAGGCGTTGTCCATCCTGTGAAAAACGGACGATGCATCCAATCGACTCGGCTGGGCTTTTCAAAACCATCATCCCCGACCAAACGCTACGACGCCTTCGTGATTCATTGCGGTTGAAAGGAGACCGCGATGGGCAAGCCGCTACCGCTTGAGTTGCGTCAGCGCGTTGTGCGTATGTCGATGAGGGGCATGGTCACCGCGAGGCAGCGCGCCATTTCCGCGTTTCGCCTGGCTTGTGAACAAGACGCACTCTGCCAAGCTCTCGGCGATATCTGCCACCTGTTCGAGCCAGCTGAATGCAGAAACTTCTTCAAGGTTGCCGGATACGAGGCTAATTAATCGTGACACGCTTTAGCTGAGCGTGAGCAAGGACGGAGGCTGGTTCAGCCCATCGGGACGGCGGCGACCACCCATCTCCTGAAGCCGCAGATCGGCCGGCTGCCGAACGGCATCGATCTCTCCAACAGCGTCGAGAACGAGTATCTGTGCCTTAAGCTACTGCAAGCGTTTGGCGTTTCCGCCGCCCAGGCGCAGATCGCTGACTTACCGATGGTGATGTGGCGGGTGCTCCGATCGTGCGCTCGACCCTCTGCAGGATCGTGTCGAGCGGCTCGGCGACCAGAATCTCGGCAAGCGGCCGATAAACGAACCCCAGCGATTCGGCGCGCTTGATCGCTTGGCGGTATCGGGCGCGCGCCCCGTGTGGATTTTCGCCCAGCATCAAAGCGCAACCAGGACGAAGCGTTCGCCAAAATTTTCCAGTGAATTCAAGCGCTTATCGGGAAGGTCGGTGGTACCGTTGGCTGGGATCGAACCAGCGACCTCCGGATCCACAATCCGGCGCTCTAACCATCTGAGCTACAACGGCACGTTCGCCTGAGCCAGATCGTGGTGAAAATTCATTCTCCGAGATCCGCTCTGTCGTTCGGCGATGCGTCCAATACGGTCTATCAGAGACTAATTCAAGGCCTTTGATAAGGCAAAGCCGGTTCTGCCAACAGGCGCCGGTTTCTTCGGCAAAAGAAAAAGGCCGGCGGGAGGAGGTGCCGGCCTTTTCCTGTTACGAGCCAGCGGGAGGAGGTGCTGGCTGGTCACCCCGGAGAGCAGAGGGAGGAGGTTCCACTCGCCGGGTATTCATTTGGACAACTCTATCGCACACCTATTTGTCTGACGAAATGCGACGTTTTGATGCATCGCAGAGTTGTGCGCAATTATTAGGCGGCCTTGATGTCCTTCAGGGCCTTCTCGAAAGCGGTCTTGACCGGCTTGGAGACGTCTTCGGCAGCCTTCGAAGCAACAGCCTGGAAGCCCTTGGCCTGCTCGACGGTGGTCTCGACGCGCTTGCGCAGGAAGGCGGTCTGCAGTTCGACCACTTCCGACAGCGACTTGGCGCCGATGAGGGCCTCGAGATGCGAGAAGCCGGCTTCGGCATTGGCGCGCAGAGCGGCGATGGTCTTGAGCGACAGGTCGCTGGAAACGGTCTTGGCAGTCTCGAAGGTCGATTCCAGGACTTTCTGGGTCTCTTCGGCGCCGGTCTTCAGCTTGGAGTAGGCTTCCTTCGACTGCTCGACCCCCTTTTCGGCGAAAGCGCGGATCTGGTCGGTTGCCTTGGAAGCGTCGAAGCTCGGGAATTCGACGTTTTCGATGGTCTCAGCGGTCTTGGCCTTGGTCATTTTCCATCCTTTCGGGGTAGCGGCTTTGACAAAAAGCCGTCTCGTTCATGTATGATGGCAATATAGCGGTTTTTTTGTGCGATGCAATATCTTTGTTGCAGTGCACCATAAATTTCTTCCCATGCGTCACCCAAGAGGTTATCCAGGGGTATTCCGAGAGGCTGTTAACCAAGTGGCCAGAGATTCCACCTGCTTCCCGCGATGGCTTGTGGACCTTCGCCGCGCGGGCTTTTATTAACAAAGCGTTAACTGCAAATTGCCCGCCTTGTAGGTTCGCCAAGAGGTTTCACCGAAAGGGTCCGCCAAGCGCATGCCTTCCGAGAACTACTCTTTCCTCGATGTCGCCGTGCTTGATGCGGTTCGCCAGCGCTTCGCCGCCGGCGACGCGATCGCGATTCTGTCGGCCGACCTCGAACAGGTGATCTGGGCCAACGGCCCGGGCGCTGCGGTGTTCGGCTATCCCGATATCGAGGCCATCATCGGCGCTTCGGCACAGCTGCCGCTGATCGCCAGGCGTCAGATCATGGCGACCGCGGGCTTCCCGCAGATCGGCAGCGACCGCGCCATTACGGTACGGCTGGCGACCGGCATCACCAGCCGCGCCGTCGGCTTTCTGGCCAGTGCGGTGACGATGCCGGACGGCGAAAGCGCCATCATGCTGGTGGTGCCGGCAGCGCAGGCCGGCTCGCGCAGTGCTGCCGAGATTACGGCCCGCGCGATCAGCGGCTTTACCGAAGACGGCCATTTCATCGCCTTTGTCGACGCCGCCGGCACTGTCGAGGCGGCTTCGGATGGCTTTGGCGCGCTCGCCATCCGGCCTGAGACGCTGGCCGCGCTTGTCGCCGACGTGGCGAGCCAGGACGACCGCATCGTCAAGCGGCTGGTCCCCGGCGGCGCCACGTCCTATCCGGCCGGCTTCGCGCGCCTGACCGAGTCCAGGCATCTGCTGGTGGTCATCGACGAGGATCAGCTCGGTGAGGAAAATCCTGTCGGCGAGCTGGATGCCGAACCTGCTGCAGCGCAGGTCGACGATGGCCCGGCGCAAGCCGCCGCGGAGAACGCGGTAACGGTGGATGCGGTGGCTGACCACCCCACCGCAAGCGGGGATCAGGGCGCCCCACTCGCGGCCGCACCTGATGTCGGGGAGACAGGTCCGGCTGCCACCGAGCATGATGCTTCGGCGTCCACCGATACAAAGGCGGACCATCGCGAGCAGACGACCGGCCGCGAGCAGGCGGCGAATGACAGCGCGCCGGCGCAACACGATCATTGGTACTTCCATGCCGGCGAAGAGCCGCAGGCGGGCGAGCCGGACAGCCCGGCGCAGGCCGAGCCGGACTCTGTTTCCCCGGCCGAGAGTGCGCAGTTGGACAGCAGTGCCGCTGCGCCCGCCCTGCCCTCTGACGCAGCCCCACCGGCTGCGCCTCCCGCCAAACGTGAGATCGACCGCTCGGCGCCGCCGCTGCGCTTCGTCTGGCGCACCGACGCCGAGGGCAAGTTCAGCGCGCTGTCGCCGGAATTCGGCGACATTGTCGGCAAAGCCGCCGCCGACGTGATCGGCCGCCGCTTCAAGGACGTCGCGACAATTTTCGGCCTCGACGCCTCGGGCGAGATCGCGGGCCTGCTTGAACGGCGCGACACCTGGTCGGGCCGCTCGGTACTGTGGCCGGTTGCCGGCTCCGACCTGAAGATACCGGTCGATCTGGCAGCACTGCCTGTCTATGGCCGCAGCCGCGCCTTCGAAGGTTTTCGTGGTTTCGGCGTCGCCCGCGCCGGCGATGCGGTGGTCGATCCGGAAGCAATCGGCACGGCGCTGGTCCCCAATGGCGCGCCAGCGGCAGCAGCCGAGCCGGCGCCGGAACAGCCCGTGGCGGAACAGCCCGTGGCGGAAGCTCCCAGGGCGGCCGATCCGTTCGAGGGCGAAGTGCCGGCGCTGACCATCGTGCCGAAGCAGGAACGTCGTTTTGCCGACAAGGTCATCCGGCTGGCCGAGCATCGGCAGCCCGCCAACGACAAGCAGCCGACAAGCGAGAGGGGCCTGTCGACGCTGGAGCGCAGCGCTTTCCGCGAAATCGGCGAGCGGCTGAAGAAGGACAATCCCCCGCCGGAGCAGCCGGAGACTGCCAAGCAGGCCGAACCGGCCAATCCGGATCAGGTAACGCCAGACCAGGCCAAGGCAGATGAGCTCAAGCCGGATCATGTCGAGGCGAACCAGGCTGAAACAGCCGCGCCAGCCCGGCGGCCCGCCGAGGTCTCGAGTCCGGGCGAAGCCGGCCCGGCTGCCGTGGCTGAACCATCGGCAACCGCACCCGAAAATGAAACGGCTGAGGCCGAACCGCCGGAAAGCGATGCCGAGGACGAAAAGGATCTCGCGCGGCTTGACGGCGAGCAGCCGGTCGACGGCCTTGCGGACGGCGAAGCAGGCGAGGCGAAGGCGCCGACAGTGTCGCGCTCCCTGCTCGACTATGCCGATCCCGAACCAGGCTCCGTCACCGAAAACAGTACGGAAGCAACGTCGTCCAACGACGAACCTGCGCCGGCTTCCGAACCGGATGATACGCAAGCCCAAGAGATCGTCGAGGCCGCAGAGCCACAGCCGGTTGTTGCCGAGACGCCGGCCAATGCCGGTGAAGACGACAGCATGACGTCGGCCGATTTCCGCGATGCCGAGGACAATGAGGATTGGGCGCCGTCCGACGAGGCGACTGACTCGGCCGTGGAAGACGGGGACAAGGCCGGCGATGCGGACACAGTGCCGGCAGACCCACAGCGCTTGAAAGTGCCGCCGCTCAAGCTTGAGGGGTTCATGCCTTCGGCATTCTCGGCCGGAGATGAACACAAGGCCCCTGACACGTCGATCCTCGGCAAGCTGCCGGTGCCGCTGCTCATCCATTCGGGCGACGAGCTTCATTACGCTAATGAGGAATTCCTCGGCCTGACCGGCTATGACACGCTTGAGGACCTGAGCGACGCCGGCGGGCTCGACGCGCTGTTTGCCGATCCCTATTCAGAAACGGCCGGCGAAAGCGACCACACACTCAAACTGAAGACGCGCGAGGGCCAGGAATTTCCGATCGAAGCCATTTTGCGTTCGGTGCCGTGGCGCGCCGGCAAGGCGCTGATGCTGGTGGTGCGACGTACCGGCGATAACGAGCCGCCGATGGTTGCGCATCTCGCAGCCGAGGAGCAGACGCAGCCCGATGTCTCCGAACTCAAAGCGCGCATTGCCGAGATGCGCACCATCATCGACACCGCGACCGATGGTGTGGTGTTGATCGGCCGCGACGGCGACATCCGCTCGATCAGCCGGCCGGCCGAGGCGCTGTTCGGCTTCGACAGCGACGACGTCACCGGTAAACCGTTCGCCTCGCTGTTTGCCATCGAAAGCCAGCGCGCGGCGCGCGACTATCTGAACGGCCTGTCCGAGCCCGGCGTGGCGAGTGTGATGAACGATGGCCGCGAGGTGATCGGGCGCGAGGCGCAAGGGCGCTTCATCCCGCTGTTCATGACCATCGGCAGGCTGCCCAATGACAGCGGCTTCTGCGCCGTGGTGCGCGACATCACGCAGTGGAAGCGGGCCGAAGAGGATCTGACCCAGGCGCGCGCGGTGGCCGAGCGCGCCTCCTCGCAGAAGACCGATTTCCTCGCCCGCATCAGCCACGAGATCCGCACGCCGCTCAACGCCATTATCGGCTTTTCCGAGCTGATGGTGGACGAGAAGTTCGGCCCGGTAGCCAATGACCGCTACCGCGACTATCTCAGAGACATTAACCGCTCGGGCAACCATGTGCTCGATCTCGTCAATGACCTCCTCGACATTTCGAAGATCGAGGCCGGCCAGCAGGAAATGGACTACGAGGCGGTGTCGCTCAACGATACGCTGGCCGAGACGGTGGCGATGATGCAGCCGCAGGCCAACCGCGAGCGTGTCATCATTCGCTCCAGCTTCGCCTCGCGACTGCCGGAAGTCGTCGCCGACCTCAGAAGCGTGCGCCAGATCGCGCTCAACATCCTGTCCAACGCCATTCGCTATACGCAAGCCGGCGGACAGGTGATCGTGTCGACCGCCTATGAAACCTCCGGCGACGTTGTCATGCGGGTGCGCGATACCGGCATTGGCATGAGCCATGCCGAGATCGAGCAGGCGCTGAAGCCATTCAAGCAGATCAATGCGCTGAAGCGCGGGCGTGGCGACGGCACCGGTCTCGGCCTGCCGCTGACCAAGGCGATGGTGGAAGCCAACCGCGCCCGCTTCACCATCACCTCGACGCCGGGCGAAGGGACGCTGGTCGAGGTCGCCTTCCCGTCGACGCGGGTGCTGGCCGAATAGGGCCGGCCATTCCCGGGCGAGAATCCCGGACAAAGAAAAGGCGTCCAACAGGACGCCTTAAATGGGATTTGCTGTCACAACGGGGGCTTGAGCGAATCTGATCCTCAGGGGACGAGGAACGGGATTTCTCCCTCAAGTTACGTGCGACTATCGACGCCGGGCCTTAACAACTCCTTACCGGCCGTCCAAAAAATTTACGAATGTGTACCACTCATGAAATCTAGGTAAATTCGACCGACATATCTGGTTAACCATCCCGCCGCGTCACTCAGCCAGCTGCGGCAGGTTCCTGAACAGCTCCAGCGCCTCTGGATTGGCCAACGCTTCCTTGTTCTTGATGGCGCGGCCATGCACCACGTCGCGCACTGCAAGCTCGGTGATCTTGCCCGATTTGGTGCGCGGAATGTCGCTGACGGCGACGATCCTTGCCGGCACGTGGCGCGGGCTGGCGCCGCTGCGGATCTTGGAACGAATGCGCTTTTCCAGATCCTCGTCCAGCGTCACGCCGGCGGCCAGCCGCACGAACAGCACGACGCGGACGTCATTGTCGAAATCCTGACCGATGCACAGCGCCTCAAGGATCTCCGGCATCTGTTCGACCTGATTGTAGATCTCCGCCGTGCCGATGCGCACACCCCCCGGATTGAGCGTCGCGTCGGAACGGCCGTGGATGATCATGCCGCCATGCGCGGTCCATTCGGCGAAGTCGCCGTGGCACCAAACATTGTCGAAGCGCTCGAAATAGGCGGCCTGGTATTTCTTGCCCTCAGGATCGTTCCAGAAGCCGATCGGCATCGACGGGAACGCTTTTGTGCAGACCAGCTCACCCTTTTGCTCGCGGATCGGCTTGCCGTCATCGTCCCATACATCGACGGCAAGGCCGAGGCCGGGACCCTGGATCTCGCCGGTCCAGACCGGTTGCGTCGGTACGCCGAGCACGAAACAGGAGACGATGTCGGTGCCGCCGGAAACCGAGGCGAGATGTACGTCCTTCTTGATGCCGTCATAGACGAAGCGGAAATCCTCCGGCGACAACGGTGAGCCGGTCGAGGAAATAGCCCGCACACTCGACAGATCATGGCTGCGGATCGGCTTGAGCCCGGCCTTGCGTACGGAATCGATGAATTTGGCCGAGGTGCCGAAAAAGGTCATCTTCTCGGCATCTGCGAAGCTGAACAGCACATTGCCGTCGGGGTGGAAGGGCGAGCCGTCATAGAGCAGCAGCGTGGCGCCCGAGGCCAGGCCCGACACCAGCCAGTTCCACATCATCCAGCCGCAGGTGGTGAAGTAGAAGAAGCGGTCGCCTTCGACGAGCCCGGCATGCAGCCGGTGTTCCTTGACGTGCTGGACCAGCGTGCCGCCGGCCGAATGGACGATGCATTTGGGAACGCCGGTGGTACCTGACGAAAACAGGATGTAGAGCGGATGCGCAAACGGCAGCCGCTCGAACGTGACCGCTTTGGCGGCAAAGGGTGACAGCGCCTCTTCGAGCGCCACGGCCTTATCGATGACCGCGGCGATGTCACGCGAGGTACCGAGATAGTCGACGATCAGGACCTTGGCTACTGTTTCGAGCTTCGCTGCAACGGCAGCGATCTTGTCGGCGACCTCGATTGCCTTGCCATTGTACCAATAGCCGTCCGGCGCAATGAATATGACCGGCTCGATCTGGCCGAAACGGTCGAGCACGCCCTGCTCGCCGAAATCGGGGGAACAGGACGACCAGACCGCGCCGATGGAGGCGGCCGCCAGCATGGCGGCGACGGTTTCCGGCATGTTGGGCATCATCGCCGCGATGCGGTCGCCCTTTTTCACCTTGAGCGACAGGAAAAGCTGCTGAAAGCGCGAGGTCAGCTGGTGCAGTTCGCTCCACGACAGCCGCCGCTCGATCTTGTCCTCGCCGCGAAAGACGATCGCGTCACCGGAACCGGTCTTCTTCAGCAGGTTCTCGGCGAAGTTCAGCGTCGCTTCGGGAAAGAACGATGCGCCGGGCATCTTGTCGCCATCGACGAGCACGGGCTCGCCCGCATCGGTCCCTTTGTCGCCGACAATGCCGCAAAAGTCCCACAGCAGGCTCCAGAAGCCCTCGCGATCCTCGACCGACCAGCGGTGCAGTTCGGCGTAGGAGGCGAAGGATGTGCCGCTTTTGGCCGCTGCTGCCTTCATGAACGCGGTCAGTGGTGCTGCGTCGATCTGGTCTTGCGTCGGGGTCCAGAGCGGTGCTTCGGCAGCCATTATCGATCCTCCTTGAAGCCCGTCGCGTCGCAAGATAGATATGCTTTTGTTTTGATGCACGTCGTTGTCCCGGAACCGCTGCACTCTTCCGGGCGACATGCACTAGCCTCAGCTTTACAGGCGCGCTGTCCCAAAAACGCCGCGCCTCGTAGCAGGCTGAAGCTGCATCGCTTATGCCTACCACCGTGCGGCAGAGCAAGATTTTGTTCCGCTAAACTCGGCCATGTGTGCGCAATTGCCATCGCCGGGCCATAAAGACTTGAAATGCCTCAGCCCTAAGTCGTAGTGACGACTGGAAGGCGTGGTGACGACTGGCGGTTACACCCGTCAGACGATTTTTATCGGAATGAAAGCAACCGGGGCAATATGCCATCACCTTTGATCCGGCGCGGAATATGGGCGATCGGCGTTGCCGTGCTCGTCATCGCGCTGGTCGTCGCCGCTCTGCCGCTGATTGCCTCGACCCGGATCGTGCGCGATCGCATTGCCTGGGAGATGAGCGCGTGGAGCGGATTCAGGGTCACCATCGCCGGTTCGCCGCGCATCGAGGTGTGGCCGAAGTTCCGCGCCATATTGAGCGACGTCACGCTGTCGCAGTGGACCGAGACCGACGCGCCGCCGGTGATCGAGGCCGAACGGGTCGAGGTCGACCTTTCGGCCATGGCGGCGCTGCAGGGCGATGTGGTGTTTTCGACGGCGCGGCTGGTGCGGCCGACGATCCGGGTCCAGCGCGCCGCAAACGGCATATTCCTGCCCGCCATACCAACGGGCGGACGCATCACCCGCTCCATCGACACGGCGCGCGGCGTGGTCAACGCCGATCCGACGAAGCCGGATCTGAGCAAGCTGCCCGCCGATCCGTTCGGCACCGTGGAATTCAGGGACGGCCGTATGGTCGCCTCCGTCGGCGGCAAGGACGTCGAATTGCTGACCAGCCTGTCCGGCCAGGCGAGCTGGGCAGCGATGAACAGCAACGCGACCTTGTCGGCGACCGGAATCTGGCGCGGCGAGAGCGTCACCGTCGATGCCGCCTCGCCCAAGCCGCTGGTGCTGTTTGCCGGCGGCGCCGCACCGGTCACGTTTTCGTTCAAGGCAGCGCCGGCCAGCTTCTCGTTCGACGGCACGGCCAGCATGTCGCAAAACGCCTATTTCGATGGCCAGGCGAAATTCGCCGCGCCCTCGCTGCGGCGCGTGCTGGAATGGTCGCAGGCCGGCATTGCTCCTGGTACGGCGATCGGTTCGGTCTCGATTTCGAGCAAGATCACGGCGACCGCCGGCCGCGTCAAATTCGAAAACACCGCGGTGACGCTCGACAACAACCCGGGAATGGGGGCGCTGGATTTTTCGTTCGGCGACGCCTTGCCGGTGATATCAGGCACACTCGCCTTCGATACGCTCGACCTCAGGTCGCTGTTTTCGGCCTTCACGCCGCTGGCGCCGACCGGCGAGACCGGTCCCGGCGAAATCGACACCAGCTTCGCCGACCGGATCAATCTCGATCTGAGGCTGTCAGCGGCGCATGCCTCGGCCGGCGCAATCCAGCTTGCCGACGTCGCCGCCACGGCGCAGGTGAAGAACGGGCTTGCCGTCTTCGATATCTCCGATGCGTCGGCCTTTGGCGGCAACGTGCAAAGTAGCCTGCGTTTCGACCGCAAACCGGAGGGCTCGCAGGTCGAGATCCGGCTGCTCGCCTCCGACATTGACGGCGCCGCTTTCGGCACCGCGGCCGGAATGACGCGGCTGGTGCCGGCCAGCACCGGCACTGTCTCGGTCATTCTCAAAGGGCCGGGCAAATCCTGGGACTCGATCTTCGAGAACGCGGACGGCTCGGTCTCTGCGACGTTCGGGCCGGGCGCGCTGAGCGGGCTCAATTTGCCGGCATTTCTGAAGCACACGGAACAGGGCGGCTTCTTCGCGCTCGACGACGTCTCGGACGGGACACTGCCGATGGACGGCGCCGAGCTCAAGGCCACCATCTCGAAGGGTGTGGCAAGGCTGGACAAGGCCGAGGCCAATTCGGCGAAATACAAGGTCTGGCTGTCCGGCATCGCCTCTTACGGCGGACGCGGGCTGGCGCTTTCGGGGGGTGTCACCCAGGCCGACCCGGCAGCGGCACCGGTCAATGGCCAGCAGGGATCCAACCAGTCGTCATTCTTCGTCGGCGGCACCTGGAGCACGCCGTTCATCTCGCCGATCAGCCGCGGCGTCTCAGGCGAATAGGCGGACCCTTACCGGGACCGCCCTATCCCTCGTTTGACGCAATCAACCGCGCTGCGCGGCCTGTTCGTCGAGCTGGCGTTGCACCTCACGCCGCTTGTTGGCGACCGAAGCGATGATGACGCCTACCGCCACGACGGCGATCAGGATGGTGCAGGCGGCGTTGATTTCCGGCGTCACGCCGAGACGCACCTGGCTGTAGATCTTCATCGGCAGCGTGGTGGCGCCAGGCCCGGAGGTGAAGGAGGCGATGACCAGGTCGTCAAGCGACAGGGTGAAGGCCAGCATCCAGCCGGAGACGATGGCCGGCATGATGACCGGCAGCGTGATCTGAAAGAAGGTCTTTACCGGCGTTGCGCCGAGGTCCAAGGCAGCTTCTTCCAGCGAACGATCGAACGACACCAGGCGCGACTGCACGACGACAGCCACGAAGCACATGGTCAAGGTGATGTGAGCAAGCGTCACGGTCAGGAAGCCACGGTCGAGACCGACGGCAACGAACAGCAGCAACAGCGACAGGCCGGTGATGACTTCCGGCATGACCAGCGGCGCAAACACCATGCCGGAAAACAGGATGCGGCCGCGGAAGCGGGTGTAGCGGGTCAAGGTCAGTGCTGCCAGCGTGCCGAGCACGGTTGCCACAGTGGCGGAGATGACACCCACACGCGCGGTCACCCAGGTGGCGTCCATCAGCCCCTGATTGTGGAACAGCGAGGCATACCATTTGGTCGAGAAGCCGCCCCAGACGGTGACCAGCTTCGACTCGTTGAAGGAGAAGACGATGAGCAGCACGATCGGCAGATAGAGAAAGGCAAAGCCCAGCACGACCGAGGTGACGTTGAAGCGGCTCCAGGTGGCGTTCATTTGTCCTGCTCCTGGGCGCGTGCCTGGGCCTGCTGGAAGAGCATGATCGGCACGATCAGGAGCAGCAGCAGGATGACGGCGACGGCCGACGACACCGGCCAGTCACGGTTGGCGAAGAATTCATTCCACAAGGTCTTGCCGATCATCAGCGTCTGCGAGCCGCCGAGCAGATCGGGAATGACGAACTCGCCAACCGCTGGAATGAACACCAGCAGGCAGCCGGCGATGACCCCGGGCAGCGACAGCGGGAACGTGATCTTCCAGAAGGCTGATGTCGGCGGGCAGCCGAGATCCTTTGCCGCCTCGATCAGCGAGTAATCCATCTTTTCCAGCGACGAATAGAGCGGCAGCACCATGAATGGCAGGTAGGAATAGACGATGCCGATGAAGATCGCCGTGTAAGTGTTGAGGATGATCAGTGGCTGATTGATGATGTGCAGCGACAACAGCATCTGATTGAGCAGACCCTCGGGCTTGAGGATGCCGATCCAGGCATAGACGCGGATCAGGAACGACGTCCAGAACGGCAGGATAACCAGCATCAGCAAGGTCGGACGGATCGTCGCCGGCGCGCGGGCCATGCCGTAGGCGATCGGGAAGCCGACGAGCAAGGTCAGGATCGTCGAGACAGCAGCGATGATAACACTGGTCACGTAGGCTTTGAAGTAAAGCGCGTCCTGCGTTAGCCAGACATAATTGTCGACGCTGAGTTCGCGGAAGCGGACAAAGAACCCGGACACGCCGTCCCTGAAATCGAGCGCCGGCGTGTAGGGCGGCATGGCGATCGCCGACTGCGACAGCGAAATCTTGAAGACGATGATGAACGGGATGAAGAAGAAGAACAGCAGCCAGAGATAAGGCACGATGATGACGAGCCGGCTGACAAAGCCGGCACCGAGCCGCATCAGGAACGGTTTGGCCGCGGCCGATGGACCGGCGTCGGTGAGTGCAATGTTGGACATGGCCGCCCCCTACCGTGTCAGCACGACGCCGGCATCCGGCCGGAAGGAGACCCAGGCGCGGTCGTTCCAGGTCAGCGGGTCCTCGGTGACTCGCGCCGCGTTGAGCGCGCTTGCCCTGATGATCTGCCCGTCATCCAGCCGGATGTGGTAGACGGTCATGTCGCCGAGATAGGCAACGTCGTAGACCTCGCCCTCAAGCGCATTGACTGCGTCGGCCGGTTTCTTCGACGACACCTTGATCTTCTCCGGCCTGATGGCGAAGACGATGTCGGAACCGGCCTTTGTATCGGTGCTGTTTTCGACGACGATCTGGGCCCCTGTCGCGCCGGTAATGCGCGTGGTGTTTGCCGCACGCTCGGCGACCTTGCCTTCGAACATGTTCACATTGCCGACGAAGTGGGCAACGAAGCGTGAGCTCGGCGCCTCATAGACTTCCGCCGGCGTCGCCACCTGCATCACCTCGCCCTTGTCGATGATGGCGATGCGGTCGGCCATGGTCATCGCCTCTTCCTGGTCGTGGGTGACGACGACGAAGGTAAGGCCGAGATTTTGCTGCAGGTCCATCAGCTCGAACTGCGTTTCCTCGCGCAGCTTCTTGTCGAGCGCGCCGAGCGGCTCATCGAGCAGCAAGACTTTTGGCCGCTTGGCAACCGAGCGGGCGAGCGCGACGCGCTGGCGCTGGCCGCCCGACAATTGGTGCGGCTTGCGCTTGGCGAACTGCTCTAGCTTCACCAGCTTCAGCATCTCGGCGACGCGCTTTTCGATATCCGGTCCCGGCATGCCTTCCTGCTTGAGGCCGAAGGCAATGTTCTTTTCCACGCTCATATGCGGGAACAGCGCATAGGACTGGAACATCATGTTGACCGGGCGGCGGTAGGGCGGGATGCCGCGCAAGTCCTGGCCGTCGAGAAGGATACGGCCGGCGGTGGGCTCCTCGAAGCCGGCAAGCATCCGCAGCAACGTCGACTTTCCGCAGCCCGACGCGCCGAGCAGGGCGAAGAACTCGCGCTCGAAAATGGTCAGCGACAGATTGTTGACGGCGGTGAAGTCACCGAACTTCTTGGTGACGTTCTCGAATTGGATATATGGCTTGGCGTTCGGGTCGTTCCATGGCGCGAAATCCCTGCGGATGCTGCCAAGCGATTTCATGTCCCACTCCGTCCTATTTTTTTGCTTCTTGCCCCAGAGAAGAATGGTCCCGGCAGGTGGCTGCCGGGACCATGTCGCATTGCTTACTGGCCGGTGACGATCTTGGTCCAGCTGCGCGTGATCAGGCGCTGGGTCTTGGGATCGTAGGGCTGGACCGTATAGAGCTTTTTCAAGGTCTCGGCGTCCGGATAGACCGCCGGATCATCCAGCAGCGCCTTGTCGACGAACTGCTGCGAAGCCTTGTTGCCGTTGGCGTACAGCACATAGTTGGACGACTTGGCGATCACTTCCGGCTTCATCATGTAGTTGAGAAATTCGAGTGCCTCGGCGGCATGCGGCGCATCGGCGGGAATCGCCATCTGGTCGAACCACATCTGGGCGCCTTCCTTGGGCACGGAATAGCCGATCTCGACGCCTTGCTTGGCCTCGACCGCGCGGTTGCGCGCCTGGAAGACGTCACCCGACCAGCCGACCGCCAGGCAGATGTCGCCGTTGGCGAGCGCGTTGATGTATTCGGACGAATGGAATTTGCGGATATACGGCCGCACCTTCAGCAACGTCTCCTCGGCCTTTGCGATGTCGTCAGGTGAGGTGCTGTTCGGATCGAGGCCGAGATATTTGAGCGCCGCTGGGATGATGTCGGCCGGCGAGTCCAGCACATAGACGCCGCAATCCTTCAGCTTGGCCAGGCTGTCGGGATTGAAGAAAATATCCCAGCTGTCGATCTTGTCGGTGCCGAGTGCAGCCTGCACCTTCTTGATGTTGTAGCCGATGCCGACCGTGCCCCACATGTAGTTGATCGAATATTCGTTGCCCGGATCGTATTTGGCGGTGCGCTCCGAAACCGTGTCCCACATGTTGGAAATGTTGGGCAGCTTCGACTTGTCGAGCTTCTGGAACACGCCGGCCTGGATCTGGCGGGCCAGGAAGTTGCCGCTGGGCACGACGACGTCATAGCCGCTGCCGCCGGCAAGCAGCTTGGTTTCGAGGATTTCATTGGAATCGAAGGTGTCGTAGACGACCTTGATGCCGGTCTCCTTGGTGAAGTCGTCAATGATCGAACTGTCGATGTAATCCGACCAGTTGAAGACGTTGACGACGCGATCCTCGGCATGGCCGCCGACGGCGAAAAGCGTCAGAAATGCCGAGGTTGCCGAAAGCCAGAGCGCTTTGCGGATCATGCTGTTCTCCTTTGATGAGTGTTCCTTCGCCAAGTCGTCGCTGTTCGAGCGCGATTGGGCATTTGCTTCAGAGTATTGAGCTTTCCGGGCAGCCACAAGCATGAACTGCCGGCGCCATCCGGGCGGTTCGACGAGCGGCAGATGATGGCTCTGTGTGCCCGCATGGCGGGCGCGCTGACGCCGTCAGAGGCTTTCGCCGTGGCGCGGGCAGGGATACGACGCTGTGGTCCGGTCTTGGTCCGACCGGCGGGGACACTTGGCAAGATAAGCCTGTCTTGTTGTTGCCGTGCCCCCAGCCTGCCCGTGCCGCAGCAAGGTTGTCAATGGCCCGCGCGGGGAAGCTCGGTCAATAGGGCGTGCGGCTTCGCTAATTGGGGAAAGACGGGCGTAATTAGGGAAGACGGGCTCAACCAAGGGAAAGGCGGGTCAATTAGGGGATGGCAGGCCGGTGGTCCCCGGCCGTGCAGGTCTCGCCTGGCGCTTGAATTCAAGCGCGATATGGACGAGCAGCGCGGCGACCACCACCGCGCCGCCGATGATGGTGCGCACCGAGGGCACCTCGCCATGAACGAGCCAGACCCAGATCGGTCCGAGGATCGGCTCGAACGTGCCGAGGAGTGCTGCGATCGCCGCCGGAACCAGCCTCGCGCCGGTGGCGAAGAAGGCAAGGCCCAGGCCGAGATTGATGACGCCGAAGGCAAACAGGAAAGCCATGTCGTGGGCCGACGTGGCAAACTGCGTGGCTTGCGATGCGGCGAAAGCCGCTGCCAGCATCGTGCCGAGGCACGTCGCCGGCGTCATGCGCACATGGGCGAAGCGCCGGGTGATGACGGTGGCAATCGAGAACATGACGGCGATCAGCAGCGACAGCCCGTCGCCGATGGGCGATACGGCGCCGTCGAGCGATTCCGACACCATGATGGCGACGCCGGCGATGACGGCGGCGATCGCCACCCAGGTCGCGACGGCGACGCGTTCGCGAAACAGCACCCAGGCAAGCAATGCCGCCAGCAGCGGCACACCGGCCTGCATCAACAGGATATTGGCAACGGTGGTGTAGGCGAGCGCGACAACGAAGCACGTCGACGCCGTGGCGAAACAGACGGCCACGGCAAGGCCGGGCAGGCCCATGTCGCGAAACAGCCGCAACATGCCGCGCCAGCCGTCGCGCCAGGCCATGAAGCAAATCAGGAACACAGCCGCCCACAGGGAGCGCCAGAACACCACCGTCCAACTGTCAGCGGTGTCGATGAAGCGGGCGATGGTGCCGCCAAAGCTCCACATCAGCGCCGACAGGAACACCAGCAGCAAGCCGACCCGCTCTTCGCGCGGCGAGACGATCGGCGATGCGGCGATTGGAGAAGATGCGGTATCGGTCATGGGGCGCGACTGTCGGCTATCTCGGGGCGGCATGATGCACAATGGACGACAGAAACGTGCCGCATTCTCTAGCGCATAGGCTACCGCCGGAGGTGATCCAGCCCGGCATTCCCTTTGGCGCACCGCCAACCGGCAGCCATACGGGCAAACACCGCCGTTTCTAGGACGTGCCCTTGTTGCCGCGGATAAAGCGCCAAAGACCGGCCAACGGTACCAGCAGCAGAATGCCGAACTTTTTCAGGGCGATGAGCGCGACCGCAATCAGGCCGGCCTTTGCCGCGAGTTTTCCAGCGATGAGGCCGCCAATGCCAACCGCGGCGACCGTGTCGGTGCCTGGCAGAAAATCGGTGTATTTCTTGCCGGTGTTGAAGTCCGCCACGCCCAGCACTTCGTCCAGGCTCTGCTTGATCTCCGGCAATTGTTCGACCGTAGCGATGTAGCTCATCACGAAGACGCCTTCCCGTCCGAGGAAACGGACGTCGTAATTGAGCGTGTGGACGGTATCGTCTCCGAACTGCAGTTCCTTGGCCCAGTGCAGCCGCTTGTGGACGAAATCATAGACCGGCGGCGAGGCCCAGCCGATCAGCTTGATCGGGGGAAAGCCGTCCTTCACCCGCTGATCGTTGGCCGACAATGTGTCCGCCTGCATGCTGCTCAGCAATTCGGTGTAGTCGATGGATGCGGCGTCGGCGTCATCGACATGGCCGATCTTTTCATAGCGCAATTCGATGCCCCAACCGTTGCCGGCGATGGGCTCGTACTTGGCCGGGAAGATCATGCCGATTGCTTCGGACGCGGTATCAGCCGGATTGCCCCAGGCCTCGGTCAGGACGGACGTCGCGTCCTTCTTGCCCAGAAAATAGAACTTGTCCTTGAGATCGAGATGGATGCCTTCGGGAAGGTCGACCGCGCCGGTCTTTGGATCGATCTTGTCCAGGAATGCCTTGCCGTCGTCACTATACTGTTGATAGTCCTTGAAGAATTCCGAGGATTTTTCTGCCAGAACAGGCCCCGCCAAAAGGGCAAGCGCCACGCCAAGCCACAAAGCTTTCCTGTTCATAAGCCGTCCCCCCTTGGCTGCCCTGCAGCTCACCTTCGATAGCGCAGCGCCGATGCTTAATCAATATTTGGTTCGGCGATGGTTCGGGCCGCGCTCTATTGCTTAGCGCAAACAGCTGCGGTCTTCCGCGACCTCCAGCCCGAGAAGCATCACTGGAAATCGAAGGCGCTCAGGCCCGTCACCATCTCGTCCAGGCCCAGCGGACGGGTCACCGGCGGCTCGGCGCGGGCGAGGCAGCCGATGCGTTCGCACAGCCGGCAAGCGGGACCGACCGGCGTGGCGGCGCCCTGTCCGGCCTTTGCCGGCAGCCCGGCGCCATAGACGGTCTCGTCGCGAAAGCCGATATCGCAGCCCAACAGCAGCGCGGTGCGGCGCGGGCGCTCGGAGAACGAACCCTGCGGCCCCTCGAGCGTGCGTGCGATGCAGAGGAACTCGGCGCCGTCGGGCATTTCCACCGCCTCGACCAGTATCTGGCCAGGCGAAGCGAAAGCGGCATGGACCGGCAGTTTCGGGCAGCCGCCGCCAAAGCGGCTTTGCGGAAAGCCCTGGCCGCCGGCCTTGCGGAAGCGGTTGCCGGCATTGTCGACCTCGAGCATGAAGAACGGCACTCCGGACAAGCCAGGACGCTGCAGCATGGTCAGGCGGTTCGCCGCCTGTTCGAAGGAGACGCCGAAACGCGAGCGCAGCACATCGATGTCGTAACGAGCCCGCACGGCGGCGGCATGAAATGCCTGATAGGGCATCATCAAGGCATTGGCGGCGTAGCGGCCGAACTCGAAGCGGGCGAGCCGACGGGCTTCGTCCGTACCGAGCTTCAGCGCCTGAATTTCGCCGGCGACAGCGACCGTCATGCGGATCAGGCAGGCCTCCATGGCGACTTCGCGCAACTGGTCGAACGGCGACAGCCGCTCCGATAGAAAAAGACGCTGCGAATGACGGTCATAACGGCGGCGCCAGTTCGGCATGGTGGCGACCGGCAGCACCTTGACGACGATGCCATACTCGCGCTTCAGCCACGCCTTCAGCGCGCCGAACAGATCGTCGCCGGGGTCGAGCACCGAGGTGAAGGCCTCGGCCTCCTCCTCGAGTGCTGCAAAATGGTTCGGCCGGCGCTCGAAAATCTCGTGCACTTCGTCGATCGGCAGCCGCGCACCGGACAGCGCCGTGGCGCGGCCCTCGCGCGCCAGAAGCTCGTTGAGATCGGACAGCCGCTCGGCCTGCTCGCGGTAAGCGCGAAACAGTTTTATCATCGCAGCCGATGCGTTGGGGGCTGCCTCGGCCAGTTCGATCAGTTCCTGGTCGCCCGGCAGCTCACCGGCAAGCAGCGGGTCGCCGAACACTTCCTTCAAGGCCGAGATCGACCCTCTCGCCTCACCCTGCAATTCATGCGGGTCGACCTTGTAGACAGAGGCCAGCTTCAGGATCAGTTGCACCGTCAGCGGCCGCTGGTTGCGCTCGATCAGGTTGAGATAGGACGGCGAGATGCCGAGCCCCTCGGCCATCGCCGTCTGGGTCAGGCCTCTGGCGATGCGGATGCGGCGGATGCGCGGCCCGGCGAATATCTTCTGGTCGGCCATCGGCTTTCCTTGACAGGAATTTACACGACTTGCGAGCGATGAACGGCGCACCATCTTTTACAATCATGACAGATTTACCGCGATAAGCAGTCAAACACAACACAGGTTTTCTCTTATTTTCTACCAGAAATAGCGGTTTTCCTCGCTCTCGTCGCGGCGCAGTGTAAATGATGTCACACACAGACGACGCACACTGTCCCAGGGCGCGGCGTTTCAAGACACTGACATCGATTGATCTGGAGTGACCAATGACTGATTTTTACAATCTTGTCCCATCCGCGCCCG
Organism: Mesorhizobium sp. C264A; assembly: GCF_040324515.1. NCBI lineage: Bacteria > Pseudomonadati > Pseudomonadota > Alphaproteobacteria > Hyphomicrobiales > Phyllobacteriaceae > Mesorhizobium > Mesorhizobium sp. C264A. The sequence goes on from NZ_JAMYVY010000001.1 coordinate 3,841,610, forward strand.
AAGGCCGCTTCGACGGCATCGAACGAGCCTATTCGCCGGACGATGTGAAGCGGCTGCGCGGGTCGGTCCAGATACGCCAGAGTCTTGCCGAAATGGGCGCCAACCGGCTGTGGAAGCTCATCCACGAGGAAGACTTCGTCAATGCACTCGGCGCCATGTCGGGCAACCAGGCGATGCAGCAGGTGCGTGCCGGGCTGAAGGCAATCTATCTCTCGGGCTGGCAGGTCGCCGCCGACGCCAACACCGCGTCGGCCATGTATCCGGACCAGTCGCTCTATCCCGCCAATGCGGCGCCCGAACTGGTCAAGCGCATCAACCGCACGCTGCAGCGCGCCGATCAGATCGAGACCTCGGAAGGCAACGGCCTGTCGGTCGAAACCTGGTTCGCGCCGATCGTCGCCGATGCCGAGGCCGGCTTCGGCGGACCGCTCAACGCCTTCGAGATCATGAAGGCGTTCATCGAGGCGGGCGCTGCCGGCGTCCACTATGAGGACCAGCTGGCCTCTGAGAAGAAGTGCGGCCATCTCGGCGGCAAAGTGCTGATCCCGACCGCCGCGCATATCCGCAACCTCAACGCGGCGCGTCTGGCGGCCGACGTGATGGGCACGCCGACGCTAGTCGTGGCACGCACCGATGCGGAAGCGGCAAAGCTTCTGACCTCCGACATTGACGAGCGCGACCAGCCTTTCGTCGACTACGATGCCGGCCGCACGGTTGAAGGCTTCTACCAGGTCAGGAACGGCATCGAACCGTGCATCGCGCGCGCCATTGCCTATGCGCCGCATGCCGACCTGATCTGGTGCGAAACATCCAAGCCCGATCTGGCGCAGGCCAAGAAATTCGCCGAAGGCGTGCGCAGGCATCATCCGGGCAAGCTGCTCGCCTATAATTGCTCGCCGTCGTTCAACTGGAAGAAGAACCTCGACGACGCGACGATCGCCAAGTTCCAGCGCGAGCTCGGCGCCATGGGCTACAAGTTCCAGTTCATCACATTGGCCGGGTTCCACCAGCTCAATTTCGGCATGTTCGAGCTGGCCCGCGGCTACAAGGCGCGGCAGATGGCCGCCTATTCCGAGCTGCAGGAAGCCGAGTTCGCGGCCGAAGTCCACGGCTACACCGCGACCAAGCACCAGCGCGAGGTCGGCACCGGTTATTTCGACGCCGTGTCGATGGCGATCAGCGGCGGCCAGTCCTCGACCACCGCCATGCATGAATCGACCGAGCACGCGCAGTTCAAACCGGCGGCGGAATAACAGAAAACAACCAGAGGAAACGCCCAACAGGGCAAAGGGACATAGGAGAAGAAAAATGGCATCGATAAGCCGCGTCAAGGAACGTGCAGAAGAGCAGTCGACCACGATGAGCGTCGACCAGCAGGCGACGATCCGCATGCTGGCCAACGACCTGCACAGGCTCAATCAATCGGTGATGAAGGCAGTCGAGGCCGGCGTCTCGGTGGAACTGGTGCGCTCGGCCCGGCATCATGGCGGCGACGGCAATTGGGGCGACCTGCTGATCCCGGTGATCGTCACGCAGAAGAGTCACGGCTGATCTTCCCTTACGGAAGCTTTGTGCTTGTGGAACCTATGGGCCCCGCCGCTCACTGGCCGATTTCAACGTCACCCGCGAGTTTTAAGCGCGGGTGACTTTCGCTTTTGAGCGTGAACTTAACTACAGTTCGAAAACAGAACTTGTCTCCGGGGTTTAATATTTCCGGCTATATTTCGCAGGTCCGTCATTTCAGCTTGACATGGCGGGCGATCTCACGCCAATTGGCTCTCGGATTTCAACCCTGCATTGAAGCAGCGCCGAGTGCCCGCCCCGCCCATGTGCCCTGTGAACCGCGAGACCGACACCGCCAAACATCTGAATTCGTCAAGCAGGGACGCGAACTCCGAGATATCAACGGATTTCTCCCACGTGCTGGTCGTTGGAAAATCGCCGATCAACCGGGTGGTGGTGTCGAAGATCGTCGAGAAGTCCGGACTGAAGCCGATCTCCGAGTCGCCCGAGATGGCGGCCAAGACATTGCGAACCCTCATTCCGGGCGCCGTCGTTCTCGATGGCGGCCCCGACAACGAGGACTGCCGCGCGCTGATGGCGGCCATCGACGCCTTGCGGCGGACATCTGGGCGGTCGCTCCCCAAGGTGATCCTGCTTTCAACCAAGACCGGCACGCCCGACAGCCTGGGTCTGTCGAGCGTGGTCGATGTGGTGGTAACCAAGCCGATCACCACCGAAAGGCTGCAGCCGGTGGTCGACCGGCTGATCAGTCTCGGGCGCGGCTGATCGCAATCCGCCCGAACGCGTGTGGGGCGGTCAGCCTTCCTTGCCGATGCTCTCGATCAAAGCCGGCAGTTCGCCAAGATCGACAAGCTGACGAAAACGCGGTGCCTCGACCGGCGGCTCGACGTGTTCGAGCACCCAGGTCAGCTCGTGCGGCACATACACACCCCAGCTGCCGGCCTCGATGGCCGGCACCACGTCCGACTTGAGCGAATTGCCGACCATCATGCTGGTCTGCGGGCTGCCGTGACGGCCAAAGATCCTGGCATAGGTGGCGGCGCTCTTGTCGCTGACGATCTCGACGGCATCGAACAGGTCGCCAAGGCCGGACGCCGCCAGCTTGCGCTCCTGGTCGAACAGATCGCCCTTGGTGATCAGCACCAGATGGTAGGCGCCGGCGAGCTTTTCGACTGTCTCGCGCGCATGCGGCAGCGCCTCGACAGGATGGCCGAGCATGTCGCGGCCGGCGGCAAGGATTTCGGCGATCGTCGAGGCCGGCACACGGCCCTCGGTCACTTCTATCGCCGTTTCGATCATCGACAAGGTAAAGCCCTTGATGCCGAAGCCGTAGACGGCAAGGTTGCGCTTCTCGGCCTCCAGCAGCCGTGCCGAAATGTGCTCGGCCTCGCCATGGTCGGCGAGCAGGGTTGCAAAATGCTTCTCGGTCAGGCGGAAGAACTGTTCGTTCTGCCATAGGGTATCGTCGGCGTCGAAGCCGATAGTGGTCAGGGGCATGGTCGACTGTCCCGTTCAAGTGAAGGCAATGATGTAGACGTTGTCGCCGCACACTGCTAGCTACGGCAAGGGAATGGTGGGAAGCAATGCCGGAATTGGGCGCCTGGAAGCGTGAACTGGAGCAAATTGTGGGCTCCTTGCCAGGGCGTACTCCGACTGAACTCATAAATGCCATCCGAGATCTTGGCATCGCCATGGGACACGATACCGGCGAGGCGTTGCTTGAAACCTACCCGGAGATCCTTTCGTACCGACCGGCGCTGACCGCCGCATTCGGCAAGATGGTGCAGGAGCAAGATACCGCCGAGATCAGGCACATGCTGGATCAGGATCTGAGCGGTCCGGCATCCTTCGGGCAGATCGCAGCGGGAAAAACAAGCATCGGCGTGCTGTCATCCAGGGATGCGTATAATCGCCTGAACGAAGTCTTCGATCAGGTCGATTTCGGCAGCTGCTGCCGCGCTGTCATGGTCGGCTGCGGAGGGCGTCCGTTTACGATGTTCCGCATACACGACCAGACTGTCGTCCCCGAAATCATCGGTCTCGATATTGTGCCTGAAGCGGTCGAAACGGCAAACAGGCTTGCGGCCAAGCTCGGCTATGTGCGGATGCGGGCCGAGCTTTGCGACGGCCGCGACTATGACTATGGCGAGGCGCAGGTCGTTTACGTCGCCAGCATGGTATCGCCCAAGGCAGCGGTGGTTTCTCGCATAGCCGATACCGCGCCTCAAGGTGTGCAGATCGTCTTGTGGGAGCCGGTCTCGCTTGGCAGGCTGTGGGCGGAAAGCGTAGAAAGAACGCTTGATCCCCGGCTTGCGGTTACCGGCCGCACGAGCATCCATCGAAATATGACGCGGGACGTGTTCGTTGCACGCGGGAGTGTTCCCAGGCCAGCAAGCTGATCATGCCAGGGCTGCGGATGAGCGACCGCGTGCTGCTTACCCTGGTACAGGCATGGTGCCTTGTCCGCCATCCGATGATTTGCGCCCGCACCTTCAATCATAGCGGCGTGCTGCCCGATCCGGCAAGGCCCGCTTCCTATGCAGACAAGTTCCTGTGGCGCAAGATTTTCGACCACAATCCCTTCTTCACCACGGCTTGCGACAAGCTCGCCTCGAAAGCCTACGCTCTGTCCACCTGTCCAGAACTCAAGACCGCTGCGGTTCTGTGGTCCGGATATGACGCGGCAGAACTTCCGGCGGAGCTGCTCACCGGCAATGTCATGGTGAAGGCCAATCATGGCTGCCGCTGGAACATGATGGTGCGCAACGGTGAGGTAGACAGAGCTAGGCTGCGCCGGCGTACGGCACGCTGGATGCGCCACCGCTACGGCAGGAAGCTCGGCGAATGGGGCTACAAGCACGCCAGCAGGCGCATCCTCGTGGAAGAGATGCTCCTCGAGGACGGTCAGCCCGTTGCTTTGGAGTACAAATTCCACGTGTCTAACGGGACGACGGCCTATGTCTATGCCGCGCGTCGGGATGAGCACGGCAACGAACAGAAATGTCATTTCGACCGTGACGGAACCTACGCGCCGCCACCGCCAGGCAGCCGCCCCCAGTGGGTCCGGATCGACCTGCCGGCATCCTTCCCGCGCATGCTTGCCATCGCCGAGCGGCTGACCGCGCCGTTCGATCACATGCGATGCGATTTCTACGAAATCGAAGGCGCGATCTTCTTTTCCGAATTCTCGGTCTATCCGCTATCCGGCAAAGGCATCATCAACACAAGGCTCAGGGATCTGTGCGCAGACAGCTGGAACCTCAGCCAATCCTGGTTCCTGACCGCGCCGCAAAGCGGATGGCGCAGGCGCTATGCCGGTGCCTTGCGCAGATGGCTGGGCGCAAATGCGCCGCCCGGCAAGGGGTTGTGTGCGTCAAGTTCTGCAAAATGGGGCGGCCATGATGCTGGTCATGCGGCTTGGCGCAGAGCGAGCTTCTTGTGCTCGCGCAGGTCGTCCATGTTGATGTATCGGTTGGCCTCCATCCAGTTTTCATTGGTCTCGACGGCCAACGCCCTGACCAGGCGCAGGCAGCTTTCGGTGTTGGGGAAGATGCGCACGACATAGGTGCGCCGGCGGATTTCCTCGTTGAGCCGCTCCAGCATGTTGGTGGATTTGAGATGCTTGTGGTGCTGTCTCGGCAGCCTGAAGAAGGTCAGGGTTTGTTCGATGGCATCCTCGGCCCAGCCTGTCAGGCGCGGATAGCGTGCCGACCATTTGGCAAGCCATGCGGCAAGATCAGCCCTGGCCTCTGCGAGATCGCGCCGGTCGTAGAGCCAGCGCAATTCCTGCAGGCAGTCGTCGCCGTGCTTCCTCGGCAGATGATCGAGCGCGTTCCTGAGGAAGTGCACGTAGCAGCGTTGCCAGGCGGCTTCGGGGATCACCTCGCCGATCGCTGCCACCAGGCCGGCGTGATCGTCGGACACAACCAACTCGACGCCCTTGAGGCCGCGCGCCTTGAGGCCGACGAGGAAGTCCCTCCAGGCCGAGCGGCTCTCGCGATTGGCCATCTCCACGGCCAGGATCTGGCGCCTTCCGTCCCAGTCGATACCGACCGCGATCAGCACCGCCTGGCTCATGACAACACCGGCTTCACGCACCTTCTCGTAGCGCGCATCGAGGATGAGGTAAGGAAACGGCTCTTGAAGGGGGCGCCTGGCAAAGGCAGCGAGGCTCTCGTCCAGCCGCTTGTTGATGGCCGAGATCGACGAGGCCGAGAAGGCATGGCCGCACAGTTCTTCCGTGATCGCCTTCACCTTGCGGGTCGACACGCCCTGCACATACATCTCCGCCAGTGTCGCCACCAAGGCCCGCTCGGAACGCTGGTAGCGCTCGAACAGCTCGGTGGAGAAGCGCCCGGCCCGGTCCTGCGGAACCCGCAGCTCGAGCTTGCCGACCCGCGTCACAAGGGTACGGCCGTAATAGCCCGAGCGATAGCCAAGCCGTTCGGGCGTGCGCTCGCTCTTCGAGGCACCCAGCGCCTCGTCCATCTCGGCCTCAAGCACCTCCTGTATCACCGCACGGAGCACTTCGTGCAATCCATCCGGGTTCGAAAGCAAAATGTCTTTGACGGCAGCGCTGGCGGTCTTAACTTCAGTCTTGGTCATGGTGGCGTTCCTTCGCGGGAATCAGGTGACGTGAACAATCACCAGCCTGCCATGACCGCCCCCTCTCAGCGAATTTGCAGAACTCTCAGCACACTACCCGGCAAGGCCGTCTGACATAGGCCGTTCAGCCTCGTTGCCGCACCTATCGGGCCGGCTCCCCTTCCCTTCCATCACCGGCAACGGCTATACTCCCAAATCCGCAACCCAAACTGGTGAATGATGCCGCCTGCGAAAAAGGAAGTCCGTCCGTCGACCCGCGGAGGACGCGTCCGAACGCCTGCCTTCGTGAAAAATCAACGCGGCGTGAAGAACTGGAAGGAAGTCAGCGCCTGGCTGGAATGGCGCGGCATCGAAGACATAGAATGCATCACGCCTGATCAGGCTGGCGTCGCGCGCGGCAAGATGATGCCGTCGAAGAAATTCACTTCCAACACCTCGCTGGCGCTGCCATCGGCAGTGTTCATGACGACGATTTCGGGCGGCTATCCCGAGGACGGCAACGGTTTCCACTATCCGGAGGATGATGGCGACCTGAAGCTGATGCCGGATCTGTCGACGTTGACCGTCGTGCCCTGGGAAGAAGACCCGACGGCCGCCGTCATCTGCGACCTCGTCCATCAGGATGGCCGTTCGGTCGAGTTCACGCCGCGCAACGTCCTGAAGCGCGTGGTAGCAGCCTATGACAAGCGCGGGCTGAAGCCGGTGGTGGCGCCCGAGATCGAATTCTATCTGGTGCGCAAGAACCCCGACCCGGATTATCCGCTGACCCCACCCGTCGGGCGTTCCGGACGGGCAATCGGCGGCGGCGCCGGCTATTCGATCGCCGGCGTCAACGAGTTCGACGAACTGATCGACGACATCTACCATTTCTCCGAAAGCCAGGGCCTGGAGATCGACACGCTGATCCACGAGGAAGGCGCCGGCCAGCTCGAGATCAATCTGCGTCACGGCGATCCGGTCGAGCTCGCCGATCAGGTGTTCATGTTCAAACGCACCATTCGCGAGGCAGCGCTGAAGCATGAGATCTATGCCACCTTCATGGCCAAGCCGATCCAGGGCCAGCCAGGTTCTGCCATGCACATCCACCAGTCGATCATCGACAAGAAGACCGGGCTGAATATCTTTTCGGCGAAGGACGGCTCGGAAACCGACGACTTCTTCCATTTCATCGGCGGCATGCAGAAGCATGTGCCGAACGCACTGGTGATGTTTGCTCCCTACGTCAATTCCTACCGCCGGCTGACGCAGTCGGCCTCGGCGCCGGTCAACAACAAATGGGGCTATGACAACCGCACCACGGCGTTCCGCGTGCCGCGCTCGGATCCGGCGGCGCGGCGTGTCGAAAACCGCATCCCGTCTTCCGACGCCAACCCCTATCTGGCGCTGGCGGCCTCACTTGCCTGCGGGCTGATCGGCATCACCAACAAGATCAAGGCCGAGCCTCCGGTGCTGACCACCGCAAACGCCGATGAGATCGACCTGCCACGCGGCCTGCTCGAAGCCGTCGACCTTTTCGAAGGCGACGAGGAACTATGCGCTCTTCTGGGCAAGTCCTTCGCCGCAACCTATGCAGCGATCAAGCGGGCGGAGTTCGAGACCTTCATGGAAGTGATCAGCCCGTGGGAGCGGGAGTATCTGTTGCTCAACGTGTGAGCGGCGACTTCGTCGTGTGAATGGTGAATAGTGAATGGTGAGTAGTTTCATATTGGATGGATGAGCGCAGACGTCGTGCGTCTCGCAGCCATTCACCATTCACCATTGGCTGGTGTCCCCATGCCTTACCAATCACCTATCTCCCCCGGTCGCTCCTGGTACGAAGACACAGCCGGACCACGCCCTGAGTACCCTGCCCTGGACGGCGACCGCAGCTGCGACGTCGTCGTCGTCGGCGGTGGCTTCACCGGGCTGTCGGCGGCCGCTCATTTGGCGAAGGCGGGAGCCGACGTCGTTCTGATCGAAGCGCATCGCTTCGGCGACGGCGCTTCAGGGCGCAATGGCGGCCAGCTCGGCACGGGCCAGCGCGCCTGGGCCGAAGAGATGGAGGCCGAATACGGCTTCTCCCGCGCCAAGGCGCTGTTCGACCTTGCTGAAGAGGCGAAAGCGCACCTGCTCGAATTCGCCGCCGTCAACCAGATCGACATCGACTATATGCCGGGCCAGTTGTCCGTGGCGCACAAGCCGCGTTATCTCGACGACTACAAGGCACATGCCGAGATCATGGCCGGCCGCTTCAATTATCCGCACATCGCCTTCATGGATGCCAGGGAAACGGCCGAACGGCTGGGCTCCACACGCTACTTCGGCGGCACCCGCGACACCGGCACCGGACACATCCACCCGATGAAGCTGGTGATCGGCACGGCAAAGGTCGCGGCAGCGGCCGGCGCGCACCTGTTCGAGCAGACACTATCGACCGGTGTTACCTCCAGCGGCGGTAAGGTCAGGGTGACGACTTCGAGAGGAATCATCACCGCCCAGAAATGCCTGATCGGTGTAAATGCCTATGGCGGCACGCTCGAGCCGGTGAGTGCCGCGCACATCATGCCCATCGGTTCGTTCATCGGCGCGACGGTGCCGCTGGGCGTCGATTCGAAAGTGCTGCCGGGCGGCGAGGCGGTCGACGATTCGCGTTTCGTCGTGCGTTATTTCCGCAAATCCAGGGATGGAAGGCTGCTGTTCGGCGGGCGCGAGGTCTATGGCGTCAACGATCCGAAGGACATCCATGTCCATATCCGCCGGCAGATAGCCGAGCTTTATCCGGAACTGAGCGATGTCGAGATCACCCATGGCTGGGGCGGCTATGTCGGCATCACCATGCCCAGGAAACCGTTCGTGCGCGAGGTGATGCCCAATGTGATCTCGGCCGGAGGCTATTCCGGCCACGGCGTGATGCTGTCGAACTTCTTCGGCAAGCTCTATGCCCAGACCGTCGCCGGCAACCGCGACAGACTGAAGCTGATCGAGGACCTGAACATCCCGGCTTTTCCCGGCGGCCGGCGATTTAGAACGCCATTATTGTTCTTGGCACTGAACTGGTTTGCCCTGAGGGACCGAATATAGAGAAAGTATCTCATATCGGCCGTGGCTGGTACTGAGCTGATTCTATTGAGCTGTTGGTTGCCGCAGCGAGACGTTGCAGAATCCTTAACAAGAGCGCACAATTCCCCTGAGGGCGCACTGATGCCACAATCAAGGGCAAAGGATGCCGGTTCTGGGCGATTGAACGGGGATTTCTGCGGGCCTGCCCGCTTTGTTGTTGGGACCGATGCCGATCGAATGCCGGGCTGCCGGCGCCGATCGAAAGAACACCGGCTCATCTTTTGGAGGTGGCAAGAGTGAACGAGCCCTTCAGTTTCGGCGCGCCGGAACGTCGGCGCTTCGCCATGCAATTCGGCTATGACATGCGGCCCTCCTTCTGGCAGGGGGTGCGCACGAATTCGCATCTGGTGATCGCCGCGGTCGGCACCGCAGCGCTGCTTGGCGTGGCGGGCATAGCGCTTTGGCTGGCGTTGCCGGCCAGCGACCGGCAAGCGATCGCCAGCACACAGCAGAACGTTCCGACTTTTCCGGTCAAGACGACCAAGATTGCCCCGGTCGCGGCCACGGCTGCCGCGGTAGCGGCGCCACAAGCCGCGCGCAAGGGCGATGCGGTTTCATCGACGGTCGCTGCCGGTGGGGCTGCCATGCCGCCGCTGTCGGCGAACGATCCGCGCTGGACTGCGGCGCAATCCAACAGCGACCCTGCCGCGACGCCATCCGATCAGGCGCCTGCCGAGCAGGCTGCCGCCAAACCGTCTGATGCCGCGGCATTCGAAGAACCGGCGGCGCAGAGCGACGCCACGACGCAGCTGTCAAAGGTCGCTGCTCCCGCCAATGACGACGACGCCGAGACCGCCGCCATACCGACGCCAAAACCGCAACTTCCAAACGAGCAATCTTCCGCCGCAACGGACGATACCCAGGCCAAGGCCAAGCCACAGAAGGTGGCTGCTGCCGCCGGCACCGGACGCATCCTCAGGGCGGTGACAATGCGCAGCGGTCCGCAGAAAAACGCCGCCGCCATGGGGACCGTGCCCGCCAAGTCGTCGGTGCAGGTGATGAGTTGCAAGAAATGGTGCCAGATCGTCTACAACGGCAAGCGCGGCTGGATCTACAAGAGCTACATCAAGACCGGGGATTGAGACGCAAGCCGCCAAATTCTGGTCAGCCGCCGAGCAGCCATCTGAAACGGTGTCTTCTGCGAGCAAGTTTGCGCTTCGCCAGGAAATCCCTCTGTTCCTCGAACGGCACCTCGTAGAGGCCGCACATTTGGCAGCTTTCCGACTTGCGGCATATCGGGACCCAGCATTTGACGTCGTGTGTCCAGGCGAGCGCGATCCTTTCCAGATGAAGGTTGGACGAACTTTTCAGCAGAATCAGTTCTCCTGGGACTGCCGTCCGTTTGATATGATCCGAAACTTCCTTGGCAGTGCGAAGCTCAATGAAACGGCCGCTGTCGCGGTCGGCCTGGCTGGCGCGCGAGCGATGCGCATTGTCGCCGGTATAAATGACCTCATCGGCGATTTCGCGCGCGATGTTGTAGGCGGCGCCGTATTTCCTCGACGAGCCGGCGTAGTCGGATATCTGCCCCAGCACAATGCGCTTGCGAGCACCCTTGGCCTTTGCAATCATCTCCAGAGCAATGTTGAGCGAATGCCAGGGCGCTTTGGCCGTATCGACCAGGAATTTCGGACCCGCGGATACCTCTTGCACCGTAGAGCGGTTGGGCAGTGGTGCAAACGATGCCGTTCTCGCTACGACTTGCTCTGGCGGGACGCCAAGTTCCAAGGCGGCGGCAACAGCCGCTGCAGTCGGCAGCCAGAATTGCTCGCCGGGAAAAGGCGCTTGAATATTCAGGCTGCCATCGCGCCAATGAAGGGTGAACCGCAGCAATTCCGGATACGCGGCATGCACGTCACTCACGCGGTAGTCTGCCTCGCCGGACTGGCCGAAGGTCGCAATCCGGCATTTCGCGCCAGACGCCATGCCGATCACCAGTGGGTCATCGCAATTGAGAACCGCAAGTCCATCAGGTTGGAGTGCCCCGACCAGCGCCCGCTTCTCTCCCGCCACAGCTTCCAGAGTCTTGAACTTGCCGAAATGCTCCAGACGGATCATCGTAACCACCGCCACACTCGGCTTCAGCATCTGCGCCATGGCGCTGATCGTGCCGAAGTCGGAAGCGCCGGCTTCGAAAACGACGTAATCGACTTTGCCGGCCTTCCTCAGGCGCTTGTAAAGCGTTCGGATGAGCGCAGGCATTGTATTGGCCTGGGCCTGTAGATGCACCTTGCCTTGGGCGGCCAGTATGTGTGCAAGCAGGCTGGTGGATGTGGATTTGCCGGAGCTGCCGGTGATGCCGATGAACGTCGCCTTGTTACGCGCCCGCACCCAGCGCGCCTGCAGCCGTCGCAGCGCCCAGCCCAAGTCCTTGCGAATTTTCAGCAATTCCAGTTTCACACCCCGCCAGCTTTTAGCCCAGCCTAATATGCGTCGTGCCAAGTTCCAGAGTCAAACGGGCGCTGGCGTGCTTCAGCCAAAGATTCTAGCGGCCGAGGAGCCGCAGCAGTCTGTGCTTGCGGCGCTTCGATTTTCTCTGCGCCACAAACTCACGGTGCTGCTCAAACGGCACTTCATAGAGGCCGCATTGCTCGCATCCCTCGGTCTTGCCGCATACCGAAACCCAGCACTGGACGTCGTGGGTCCAGGCAAGAGCGACACGCTCGAGGTGCAGATTGGACGAGCTCTTGAGCAGGATCAACTCGTCACGCTGCGCGGTTTGGGCGATGTAGTCCGACACTTCCCTGGCCGTGCGCAATTCGATGAAGCGGCCGCTGTCGCGATCTGCCTGGTTCGCCTTGGAGCGATGGGCATGATCGCCGGCATAAATCACCTGGTCTGCAATCTCGCGCGCGCTGCTGTAGGCTTGGGCATATCTGTTATTCGAGCCGGAAAAATCCGATAGCTGGCCAAGAACGATACGTTTTCGCCCGAATGTCGATCCGGCTACCATGTCGAAGGCAAGGCTCAGCGAATGCCAGGGCGCCTTTGCGGCATCCACGATGAAGTGGGGGCCGCCCGCGGGGACGAGCACCTGGCCGCGATTTTCCAGAGGCTGGAACGTCGCGGTTCTGTCCTTGACCATCTGCGCAGGCACGCCCAGTTCAAGAGCGGTTGCAACCGCCGCTGACGTCGGCAGCCAGAAATGCTGGCCGGGGAACGACGTCTCGATATCGAGCACACCGCCGCGCCAGTGGAGCGAGAACCGCAACGGCTTGGGATAGGCTGCCTCGATATCGCTGACGCGATAATCCGCCTGCTCCGATGTGCCGAATGTGACGGAACGGCAATAGCTCGCCGAGGCCATGCCCATCACAAGAGGGTCATCGGCATTGAGCATCGCGAAGCCGCCCGGCTCCAGCGCCGCGACTAGGGCGCTCTTTTCTCGAGCGACGTTTTCCACAGTCTTGAAACTGGCCCGATGCTCCAGCCGGACCATTGTGACAACAGCCACGTCGGGGCGAAGCAACTCGGCCATGGGCTTCATTGTATCCGGGCCGAATGCAGCAGCCTCGAAGACGACGTAGTCGGTTTTGCCGCCCTTTCCCATTCGCCTGGATAGGGTCGAGACCAACACCTTCATAGTGTTGGCCAGAACCTGTGTGTGGACCGAACCGTGGCCAGCCAGGATGTGTCCAAGCAGGCTTCCCGCCGTCGTCTTGCCGGAGCTTCCGGTAACGCCGATGAAAATTGCCTTGCTTCGCGCCCGCGCACGCGTGGCCAGGTAAAGCCGCAGCCGCCATCCCAGATCATAGCGACTTTTCTGCTGCCTGATCTTCATCACCCGCCAACACTATCCACGATCCCGTTATGCCTTTCGGGTGATCGAGAAGTCAAACTGGGGTCCGGCGTGACGACGTCAACTGTTCGTTCCTCGGCCGGCCGGCGCACCGATGCGAACTTTTGCCGACGTTGCTCTGTCTGCCGTGCATTGCGAACAGCGAGGTACTTCCCGAATTGCTCAAATGCAGCGGCCGCCGTCGACCTCCAGCGCCACGCCGGTGATGAAGGCGGCTTCGTCCGACGCAAGCCAAAGCGCAGCGTTGGCGATATCGAGCGGCGTCGACAGACGGCCGAGCGGTATCGAGGCACGGAATTTCTCGCGGATCTCGGGCGTGTCAGTGCCCATGAATTTCTCCAGCATGCCGGTCTCGCCGGCGACCGGGCAAAGGCAGTTCACGCGGATGTTCTTGGGCGCGAGTTCGACCGCCATCGACTTGGTCGCGGTGATCGCCCAGCCCTTCGAGGCATTGTACCAGGTGAGCCCCGGACGCGGCCGCAGACCGGCGGTCGAAGCCGTGGTCAGGATGACGCCGCCGCCCTGCCGCTCCATGATCGGCACCACGGCAAGTGCGGCGTGGTAGATCGCCTTCATGTTGACTGAAGTGATCAGGTCGAAGGTCGCCTCGTCGACGTCGAGCATGTCGCCATTGCGATGGGTGTAGCCGGCATTGTTGACCATGATATCGATGCGGCCGAAGGCGCTTTTTGCGGCATAGACCATCTCGTCGAATTCGGAACGCTGCGAAACGTCGGTCTGGGTCCAGATCGCGGCCTGGCCGATCTCTGCTGCAACGCGCTCCGCGCCCTTGGCGTTGAGGTCGGCGACGACGACCTTGGCGCCCTCTTCGGCAAAGCGCCTGGCCATGCCTTCGCCGAAACCTGACGCAGCACCCGTGATGACGGCAACCTTGTTTTCCAGACGCATGCTTTTTCCGCTCATTGAAGACCCACCTCGCAAGCGCATTTTTCCTTTTTGTTTGATGCGTGTCTGTCTCCCAGAACCGCTTCGCACTTCTGGGCGACACGCATTAGCTTTCGTCACATTCCCGCTTTATGTTGCAGGCGCGAAAGCCCCGGGACCATCGCTTGACGAAAAGCCTCCGGGTGGCAGCCAGTGTCAAGGCACATTTGGAGCGAATCAATATGCAGTGATTTGGCCTTGATGTGACACCATGGCACTGGATAGTTTAAATCGATTAGATTATATCCTGCCGCGTCACAGCGAGCGGCGTCAAAGCGGACAGACCATGACCAGCCAGATCATTCCCGTCGAGCCTTTCGACTTCATCATTTTCGGCGGCACCGGCGACCTGTCGGAACGCAAGCTGCTGCCCTCGCTCTACCACCGCCAGCGCGACCACCAGTTTTCCGAGCCGACCCGCATCATCGGCACCTCGCGCTCCAAGATGAGCGACGAGGAATTCCAGGCTTTCGCCAAGCAGGCGATTTCCCAGCATGTGAAGCCGGCCGACATCGACGCCGAGGAACTCAAGACATTTCTTGCCCGGCTGTCCTACGTATCGGCCGACGCGACGACGGGTGCCGGCTTCGACAAGCTGAAAAAGGCGATCGGCGAAAGCGACCGCATCCGCGCTTTCTATCTGGCGGTGGCGCCGGCGCTGTTCGGCGACATCTCGCACCAGCTGAAAGCCCACAATCTCATCACGCCGAATTCACGCATCGTGCTGGAGAAGCCGATCGGCCGCGACCTCGATTCGGCGCGCAAGCTCAACGACGTGGTTGGAGACGACTTCCACGAAAGCCAGATCTTCCGCATCGACCACTATCTCGGAAAGGAGACGGTGCAGAATCTGATGGCGCTGCGCTTTGCCAACGCGCTCTATGAGCCGCTTTGGAATTCTGCCCATATCGACCATGTGCAGATCACGGTAGCCGAGACCGTCGGTCTTGAAGACCGCGTCACCTACTACGACAAGGCCGGCGCGCTGCGCGACATGGTGCAGAACCACATGCTGCAGCTGCTCTGTCTGGTTGCCATGGAAGCGCCATCGTCGATGGATGCCGATGCCGTGCGCGACGAGAAGCTGAAGGTGCTGCGGGCGCTGAAGCGCATCAACGGCAATGAGGCACCCAAGCACACCGTGCGCGGCCAATACCGCGCCGGCGCCTCTGCAGGCGGCGCGGTGAAAGGCTATGTCGAGGAACTTGGCAAAGACAGCTCCACCGAGACTTTCGTCGCCATCAAGGCTGAGATCGGCAATTGGCGCTGGGCCGGCGTGCCATTCTATCTCAGGACCGGCAAAAGGCTGGCGACCCGCGTTTCGGAAATCGTCATCGAGTTCAAGCCGATCCCGCATTCGATCTTCGGCGACAGCGCCGGGCCGATCTCAGCCAACCAACTGGTGATCCGGCTGCAGCCCGACGAAGGCGTCAAGCAGTTCATCATGATCAAGGATCCAGGCCCGGGCGGCATGCGGCTGCGCCAGATTCCGCTCGACATGAGCTTTGCAACATCTTTCGACGGCCGCGCGCCGGACGCCTATGAACGGCTAATCATGGATGTTATCCGCGGCAACCAGACGCTGTTCATGCGCCGCGACGAGGTCGAGGCGGCATGGAAGTGGATCGACCCGATCCAGAACGCCTGGGAAAGCGCCAGGCAGGAGGCGCAAGGCTATACGGCCGGCACATGGGGTCCCTCGGCCTCGATTGCGCTGATCGAACGCGACGGGCGGACATGGCACGAAAGCAGTTGAGCGAGCCCGTCTATAACTGGAACGGCTTTGCCGGGCGCCAGGACCTGGCGGCAGCCCTTGCCGGCAATGTCGCGGCGCGCCTGACCAAGGCCATCGACGAGCGCGGCACGGCCCTGCTTGCCGTTTCCGGCGGCACCACGCCGGCAAAGTTCTTTGCAGCACTTTCGGCCATTCCGATCGCCTGGAACAAGGTGACGGTGACGCTGGTCGACGAACGGTTCGTGCCGGCCTCCTCGCCGCGCTCGAATGCGGGGCTGGTCGCGGCCAACCTGCTGCAGAACAAGGCGGCTGCCGCGCACTTCGTGCCGCTCTACCATGAGGCGGCAAGCATCGAGACCGCCGCGGCGGCCGACGATGCGGCGCTGAAGGCTCTGCCCTGGCCCCTCGATGTCGTCGTGCTCGGCATGGGCGGCGACGGCCACACCGCCTCGTTCTTTCCCGACGCCGAGAATCTCGGCGATTTGCTCGACCCAGCCTCATCAAGGATCGTGCTGCCGGTTCACGCGGCAAGCGCCGGCGAACCCCGGTTGACGCTGCCGCTGGCGCGGATCGTCGACGCCGGCTTCATCGCGCTGCATATAGAAGGCGAGGACAAGCGCACCGCCTTCGACGATGCGATGGGACCGGGCGCGAAAAAGCCCATCCGCAAAGTCCTCGAAGCGGCACCCACCCCGGTAGAGGTGTTCTGGGCACCCTGATTTCACGCAAAGCAGTCCCGGCAGACGGTGGAGGACGTTCTTCCGGGGCTCGAAAGGACCGACCATGACAGCCAGACGCGACATCGAAGCCATCACGGAACGCATCCGCCAACGCTCGACAGCCGGCCGCGAGCGCTATCTCGGCCGCATCGCCGAGGCCTCCAGCCGCACCGCCAACCGGGGCGTCCTGTCTTGCGGCAACCTCGCGCATGGCTTTGCCGTCTGCAGCCCGTCTGAAAAGCTGGCGCTCGGCGCCGACAAGGTGCCGAACCTCGGCATCATCACCTCCTACAATGACATGCTGTCGGCGCATCAGCCCTTCGAAACCTTCCCGGCGCTGATCAAGGAAGCCGCGAAGGAAGTTGGCGGCATCGCGCAAGTGGCCGGCGGCGTGCCCGCCATGTGCGACGGCGTGACCCAGGGACAGCCCGGCATGGAGCTGTCGCTGTTTTCGCGCGACGTCATCGCCATGTCGGCGGCGATCGGCCTGTCGCACAACATGTTCGACGCCGCCGTCTATCTCGGCGTCTGCGACAAGATCGTGCCGGGGCTGGTGATCGCGGCTCTCACCTTCGGCCATCTGCCGGCGGTGTTCGTGCCGGCCGGGCCGATGACGACGGGCCTGCCCAACGACGAGAAGGCCAAGGTTCGCCAGCTCTATGCCGAGGGCAAGGCCGGACGCGCAGAACTGCTCGAAGCGGAGTCCAAATCCTATCACGGGCCGGGCACCTGCACGTTCTATGGCACCGCCAATTCCAACCAGATGCTGATGGAGATCATGGGCCTGCATACGCCCGGCGCGTCCTTCGTCAATCCAGGCACGCCGCTGCGCGACGCGCTGACGCGCGAGGCGACCAGGCGAGCCCTGGCGATCACCGCGCTCGGCAACGCCTACACGCCGGTCGGCCGCATGATCGACGAG
This sequence comes from Mesorhizobium sp. C264A, assembly GCF_040324515.1. Lineage (NCBI taxonomy): Bacteria > Pseudomonadati > Pseudomonadota > Alphaproteobacteria > Hyphomicrobiales > Phyllobacteriaceae > Mesorhizobium > Mesorhizobium sp. C264A. Next base: position 3,858,958 of record NZ_JAMYVY010000001.1, read on the forward strand.
CGCTCTTTCGTCAATGGCGTCGTCGGCCTGCACGCCACCGGCGGCTCTACCAACCACACCATCCATCTCATCGCCATGGCCGCCGCGGCCGGCATCACGCTTACCTGGCAGGACATTTCCGACCTGTCGGAAGCGGTGCCGCTTCTCGCGCGCGTCTATCCGAACGGGCTTGCCGACGTGAACCATTTCCATGCCGCCGGCGGGCTCGGCTTCCTGATCCGCGAATTGCTCGACGAAGGCATCCTGCATGAGGATGTGCAGACGGTATGGGGCGAAGGCCTGAGGCCCTATGCGGTCGAGGCCCGGCTCGGCGAAGATGGCGGCGTCGTGCGTGAAGCCTCGCCGCTGCAGAGCGGTGACGAGAAGGTGCTGGCGCCGTTCAAGAAGGCGTTCCAGCCGACCGGCGGCCTGAAAGTGCTCGCCGGCAATCTCGGCCACGCCGTCATCAAGACGTCCGCCGTGAAGCCGGAACGCCGCGTCATCGAGGCGCCGGCCAAGGTGTTCGACAGCCAGCAGGGACTGAACGAAGCCTTCAAGGCCGGCACGCTGACCGGCGACTTCATCGCCGTCATCCGCTTCCAGGGCCCAAAGGCAAACGGCATGCCGGAACTGCACAAGCTGACCACCGTGCTCGGCATCCTGCAGGATCGCGGCCAGCGCGTCGCGCTGGTCACGGACGGGCGCATGTCTGGCGCTTCCGGCAAGGTGCCGGCGGCGATCCATGTAACGCCGGAAGCGGTCGAGGAAGGGCCGATCGCCAGGATCCATGACGGCGACATCATCCGGCTCGACGCCGATGCCGGCACGCTGGAAGTGCTGGTGCCGGGGCCCGAGCTCGCGCTGCGCCGCACGGCCGACATCGATCTCATCGGCAACGAGTTCGGTTTCGGCCGCGAGCTGTTCGCCGGTTTCCGCCAGCTGGTCGGCCGCGCCGACCACGGCGCCAGTGCTTTCGGCACGGCCTGAGGCATCATTGCCTATTTTGTAAAAAGGGCGGCTCGAGCTCGGTTTGAGGCCGCCCTTTGGTGAGGGATGGATGGCGATTACGGCTGAACCGTAATCTCGCTCCGTTCGCCGGCCTTGACCGTCACCGGCATTTCCTTGTCATGGCCTTGATCGGACATGTGGCGGAGGACGACATAGTCGCCGGCCGGGATAGTCTGCTGCCAGGTGTCGCCATAGTTCAGGCCGAGCGCCTTGCGGTTGCCCTGGATATCCTTCTTCGACGACAGCACCTCGATCGAATAGGCGCCCGGCGCCGACATCACCAGCACGCCGGCATCGAGCGTCACCTTGACGTCCTTGACGTCGCCAACCTTGACGCTGAAAGGCTGCTCGACGGTTGCGAGCTCAAGCGAGGTGACCGCGACATAGTCGTCCGGCGGCAGCCAGAATTTGCTGTCGGGCCCATAGGAGTGGGCGACATCGTCACGCGAGCCGTCGATCTTTTTCTTGGCCTTGACGATCTGGACGCTGATGTCCGAGGAGTCGGCCTTGTCGCCACCTGCAGTGTAGTAGGCGTTGACGGCGGCATGGCCGACGCCGACGACTATGTCTTTTTCCACAGTCTGCCCGGCGGCGAGCTGGATGTTCTCGGTCACCGAGCCGCTGCCGATCGCAACCGTCACCTTCTGCTCACCAGCCGGCACGATGATCCTGGTGTCGCCATAGTGGGTGGTGCTGCCGCCCGGGAAGGCGAAGTCGACATGGGCTTCGTCACTGATCTCGGCGCCCTGGCTTGGCTTCGGATGGATGAGCATGGTGCCGGCGTTCAAGGTGAAGAGCGGCTTGTAGACCTGGCCCGCCTCGATCTTGACCTTCTGTTCCGCCCGAGCTTCGTCGGCGCGCGCGACGACGACATAGTCGCCCGGCTCGAGATTGGCCTCGTAGTTGTTGTACTGGGTGGTGACGGCCTCGCCGTGCGTGCCATCGGCCTTGGCCTTGTAGACCTCCCAGGCATTGCCGTCGGTGATCGGATCGCCGCCTTCGGCCATGACCATGCTCGGGATGAAATTGAATTCGGGCTTTGCCGGTTCAGGGGCTGGAGCTGGAGCTGGGGCTGGCGCCGGTGCGGGTTCAGGTGCCGGAGCCGGCGCGGCGACGGTTTCGACCAGTGCTTCCTGCAGCGCCTTCTCGTCCGAGGCCTGGATATATTTGCCGCCGGTGTTGTCGGCAAGGCAGGCGATCTGCTTGCCCTCGTCAGCGGTCAGGCCGAAGCCGACGACGTCGACGGTGAAATCGACGCCTGAGGCCTCCAGTTCCTTGCCCAGCGCGCACGGGTCACCTTCGCAGGTTTCAAGCCCATCGGTGATGAGGACCACGGTCGCCTTGTCCTCGGTGTATTTCAGGGCTTCGGCCGCCTGCTTGACGGCTGCGGTCAGCGGCGTCTTGCCGAGGAATTTCAGGCTGTCGGCAGCGGCCGAAATGGCGCTAGCCGAGCCGGCTTGCGGCGGCACGATCAGTTCGATGTCGTCGCAGCTGCCCTTTTCGCGGTGGCCATAGGCCATGAAGCCTATCTCGTCGTCGCCCGGGACCGACTGCAGCACGGTCCTCAGCGATTCGCGCGCGATCTCGAGCTTCGGCTTGCCGTCGATCTGGGCCCACATCGAGCCCGAAGCGTCAAGAATGATGATGACCTTGTTGGCGGCAAAGCCGAGCGAAGTCATCGACAAAAGGAGCAGCGCCGCAGCGACGCTCCGCAAAAGTCCCGCCATGGAAATCTCCTTGAGACCGCCCTCTGATCCGCGCCGGAAGCTATTTGACGGCGCGTCCGGGCACAAGCCCCGGAGCGGGTCACGAACGGTTGCCGTGTAACAGGATCGGCGCCGGCCGAGGCCTGTTCCGAGGCCGGCTCAGCACCGCGTCAGTACGTGGTGCGCCGCTCTTCGGAAGGCGGACGGCCGAACTGCAGCCGATAGCTCTGCGCGAAATAGGAGTGCGAGGTAAAGCCGGTGGCAATGGCCACGTCGAGGATCGGCATGTTGGTCTGGCGCAGCAGTTCGCGCGCCCGCTCAAGCCTGAGCCGCATATAGTAACGACCGGGCGTGACGCTCAAATGGCGCAGGAACAAGCGCTCGACCTGGCGCACCGACAGGCCCGCCGATTTGGCAAGCTGCACGGCTGATAGCGGCTCGTCGAGATGGTCGGCCATCAGTTCGACGATGCGCCTTAGCTTCTCCGACTTGCCGGTCAGGTCGCGCTCCGGCCCGACGCGCTGGCGGTCGCCGGCGGAGCGGATGCGCTCATGCTGGAACTGGTTGGCAACGCCGTTGGCGAGGTTCGAGCCGAAGTCGCCACGCACGATCTCCAGCATCAGGTCGATCGAGGTCGTGCCGCCGGCGCAGGTGTAGCGCTTGCGGTCGATCTCGAAGACGTTGCCGGTGCAGTTGATGTCGGGAAAGCGCTCGACGAAGCCGGCCCGGTTTTCCCAATGAATGGTGCAGCGATAGCCTTCGAGCTGGCCGGCTTCGGCCAGGAGGTAAGAGCCGACCGACAACGCGCCGAGCGCATTGCCGCGCCGGCCCCAGCTGCGCAGCGCCGCCAGCACCTTGCTCTTGCCGGGGAACTCGACCGACAGGCCCACCGACACGAATAGGATATCGACGGGCGGCAAATCGGCGACGGCATAGTCGATCTTGAGCGGCAGGCCGTTGGAGGCCATGACGGGATCGCCGTCGGCCGAGACCGTCGTCCAGCCATAGAAATCGCGGCCGAGCAGGCGGTTGGCCGAGCGGAAGGTATCGATCGCCGCTGCCAGCGAAAACATCGAAAACTTGTCGACCAGCAGGAACGCGAATTGCCGGCCCCCTTGAACGGGATCATCCACGACCGGCCGTTCAGAGGGTACAGTAAGGTTCGGCAAAGAAGCTGCTTTCTGGGTCAGAAGGAAGGCCGCTTCAAGCCGGCCGCAAGGTAGGCTGAGGCTAACGTATTGGCCATCAGCATGGCAATGGTCATCGGTCCGACACCGCCGGGCACGGGGGTGATGGCGCCGGCGGCCTTGGCCGCTTCGGCATAGGCTACATCGCCGACGAGGCGGGTTTTGCCTTCGCCCTTCTCGGGTGCGGCAATGCGGTTGATCCCGACATCGATCACGGTGGCGCCGGGCTTGACCCAGTCGCCCTTGATCATTTCGGGCCGGCCGACGGCGGCAACCAGAATGTCGGCTGTGCGGGCCAGTGCCGGCAGATCCTTGGTGCGGCTGTGGGCGATGGTGACGGTGCAGTTGGCGGCAAGCAACAGATTTGCCATCGGCTTGCCGACGATGTTGGAGCGGCCGACGACGACCGCGTTGAGGCCGGAAAGATCCTTGCCGCGCACGCGTTCGATCAAAAGCATGGAGCCGGCCGGCGTGCAGGGCACGAAGGCTGTTTCGAGTTCGCCGGTGCCGAGCTTGCCGACATTGATGAAATGAAAGCCGTCGACATCCTTTTGCGGTGCGATGGCCTGGATGATCTTGCCGGCATCGATATGGGCGGGAAGCGGCAGCTGCACCAGAATGCCGTTGATGGCCGGATCGGCGTTGAGTTCGCCGATGATCTTCAGCAGTGCCGCTTCGGACGTGTCGGCCGGCAGTGTGTGCTGCAGCGAATGAAAGCCGCATTCCTTGGCGGTGCGCGACTTCGACGCGACATAGACCTGACTTGCCGGATCCTCGCCGACGATGACCACCGCTAAGCCGGGCTGGGCCTTTCCCTTGGCGACCAGGTCCTCGGTCAAGGCCTTGACCTTCTGAACCACGTCTGCGGCGACGATCTTTCCGTCAATCACTTCGGCCATGAACCATCCTCGACATCATTCCAGCCAAGGCGCGGCGCGCGCCTTGAACGTTGCTTCGTGCATGTCGTTGTTCCAAACGTTCCGCCCATTCGGGTAAAGCCCGACGGCAGCGCTTTTTGGGCGCCATGCTGCGCGGCATTGTCACGAAATTTGGCCTAAGCAATCCCGTCAAAGCGCCGTCACATGCCGTAAACTCGAAACCGGCAGCTTTTGTTCTGTGCTGACGGGCTCAGAGCGACTCATCCTTTCACGGAAAGGCTGAACCGCTCTATATTCTTGTTTTGACGCAATTCCCAAGGGAAAGCGCGCTACGCGCTTTTCCCGGGAAAACCGTTTCACACTTTTCCTGGAATTGCTCAGAAATAGCGGCGGTGCGAACGGCTTTCGGTGAGTTCGCGCACCGCTTCGCGAAATTCGCGCAGGCTGGCGCGGATATCGTCGATTTGCGCCTGCTGGTCTTCCGGCGCCGCCCCAGCGGGCTGCGGAGAAGACCACGGCCCGGACGCCGCGGGCAGCGGCTGAGCCTGCGAATAGGCATAGTCAGCCGGCTGACGAGGCTGCGCGTAGCCAGGCTGCTGCGCAGGGGAATTGGCGTGCGGAACCTCGTTCCGGAAGTCCGGCTGGCGATAGCCCACAGGCTCCTGCACCGGCCTTGTATATTCGGCGGCTGGTTGGGCGCGGTAGGTCTCGACGGGTTCGCCTGACGTCCCGCTACCCGGCGCGGCTTTGCGCATCGCCGAGAACAGTCCGTCGAACAGACCTGGGCTCCGGGCGGGAGCGGCCGCGGTCGGCAACACCGGAGGTGCTGCCGGTGGCGGCGCCACAGGCAGCGGCGCGCGATAGACCTTGTCCTCGACCGGAGGGCGGCGCTCGTCCATTCTGCCGCGCGAACGCGAATTGGCAGCGCCGCGCAGGCTGGCAAAGGCGCCGCGCATGGCGCCGACACCGATGCCCGAAGCAAGCCCGAGCAGCAGGCCGGCCAGCGCTATTACAGCCCGCGACGGTCCGTTGGGTTCGAGCGGCGGTTGCGCGGGGTCATCAGATTGATGTTGGTGGTGTTGATGTTTTGCTGTTCGCCGGTCTCCTTGGCGCGCAGAAGGTACTGTTCGTAGACGGAGCGTTTGGCGGTGGCATCGCGCTCCAGTTCGCGCAGGCTGACCAGATCGCTGTTGACGTCGCCGCTCTGGACCTTTGCCTGAGCCAGGCGGGAAGCGAGATCCTGCTCGAGCTGGACCGAGCGCTTCAAATCGACCTGTAGCGACGAGGCGATGCGGCGCAGTTCGCCTGCGATGCGCTCGCGCGAGCCGCCGAGCTGGGCGTTGAGCGCCTGGTATTCGGGATGACGCGGTCCCAGACGCACGGCGGCGCGGTCGGCCTCCTGCTTCAAAGCTGCATATTGCGCGCGCAGTTCGCTCATCGTGTTGGAATTGATTTCTTCCGGCAAGGTGCCGTTGATGACCGAATTGACGTCCAGCGAACGCGCCGACGCGGCCCGGGCATTGAGTTCCAGCGTACGGGCCCGGGTGACTGAGAGCTGCTCGTTGAGCTTCAGCATCTGGTCGTCGCTGATCAGATGGCCCTGCGCGTCGACGAGATCATGCGTGGCCCTGAAATCCTCGACCTTGCGCTCCGCTGTCTCGACATTCTTGCGCAGGTCATCGAGCTTGGCCGTCAGCTGGTCCGTCGCGCGCCCGGCCATCCCGAACTGGTATTGGGCCGCCTCCTGCTGGAAAACGTCCCTGGTCGTATTGGCTATCTTCGCCGATTTGTCGGCGCTTTGAGTGGTGGCGCTGATGGAAACGACAAAGCTCTTGCCGCTGCGCTCAACCGACAGGCTCTTGGCCAGATTGCCGACCGCCAGCGCCTGGCGGCGCACTTCACCGCCGCCGCCAGGGCCATCCTGGCGCGACAGTATCGAGCGAATGAGCGACAGGACGCCAAGGCCGCCAGAGCCCTGTCCGTTGAATTCCGGATCGTCGACGAGATTGAGATCGGCCACGACCTTGTCGAGGACCTTGCCGGATGTCACCATCTTGATGCGGGTTTCGACAACAGCCAGCGCCGCATCGGGCTGCCCGACCGGTTGGGTGAGATCGTTGTCGGAAAGCTTCAGGTCGCCTGGCTCGATGACCATCTGTGTGGTGGCTTCGTATTTCTTCGGTGTCGAAACGGCGACGGCGACGCCGAGCACCGTGCCCAATATCGTCGTCGAGACGATCAGCAACTTGGAACGACTAATGCCGCGGACGACCTGGAGCGGATCGATCAGCGGCTTCCATTCCTGCCCGTCATCGTCGTCGCGGTCCGGTCGCTGCTCGTGGAAAGAGCGGAGCTCATAGGCGGCGTGCTGCTGACGCCGGCCGGAAACAGGCTCCTCACGCGCGCTGGCGGCCGAAACGGGTTCGCCGTCGGCCTGGAACTGCGGCGGCTCGGGCGGTGACGTTGGCGCCGGATTCGACCGCGCCTCGCGTTGCGAGCGGGCTATGCGGTGACGCGTGGCGGCGTCCTCGCGCCATGACGGATCCACCCGGTCACCGATCGAGACCGCCGACGCATCCGCCGCCTCATCGCCGCGCACGGCTTTGCCGAGCGCCAGGAGGGAGCGCTCGCGCCTCCAGTCTTCACGGTTTTCCCTGTCGACCATTGTCTCGAAACTTTACCTTCGACGGCGCGGGAGCGGCGGTCGGCCAATCGTTAAGTCACGCTAAACAGGCATGGGAAACAAAAGGTTAATTTCCGAAGTCTGCAAGTGAAAGTTTCTCGCTTCGCCACGCATTGCCGGGATCTGTAAAATGGCGTCAGAACCGCACGTTAAGCTTTCCGGCTTACGGCTTTCCTCGATATGACGCAGGCCAGCGACATACCGCAAAGGCGGACACTCGCCCGCATCGGCACCTTCCTTGCCGAAAGACGGGGGCTGGTTCGCGACTATCTTTCAGCCATCAGCGGCGCCGGCGGGCGGCTGGTGTTCTCGCTTGCCTATTTCATCGCACTTGCCAACACGCTGTCGATTGCCGAGTTCGGCATGTTCGCCACCGCCTCGGCGGCCGGCGTCATGCTGTCGCGCATCCTCGCTTTCGGCTTCATCTCGGCGCTTTACCGCACAGCCACCATCCGCCCCAATCTGATCGGCACCTTCACCGCCGGCTTCCTTTTGCTTGGCGCCGTGTCCTTACCACTGCTGGCGGCGGCCTCCTGGGGCGTCTACCTGATCTTCTTCGCCAGCACCGTGCCTCTGGCCGTCTTTGCCGCAATCGTCTTTGCCGAAGCGCTTTTGTGGCGGCCGGTCGAGGTGGTGCTGATCGTCAACAACGGGCTCGGCAAATTCGGCCGCGCCGCGGTGCTGTCGATCGTGACCACGGCGTTCCGTGCGCTGGGCGCCGTGCTGTTCATGCTATCGGGCCAGCACAGCGTCTGGATCTGGTCGTTGTTCTACATCGGCGCCAACGCCGCCTCGCTGCTGCTGGCCTTCGGCTTCTATTATCCACGCCAGCGGCTGAGGCTGCGCACCGAGCTCTATCTCAGGCGGCTTGCCGATTCGATCTATGTTGCCGGCGCCGAAGTGCTGTTCTACCTGCAGTCGGAATTCGACAAGCTGCTCGTGCTGGCGATCGGCGGGCCGCATCTGGCCGGTATCTATGCCATCATCATGCGGCTGGTCGACCTGACGGCAATACCGATCCGCACCTTCTCGATGATGTTGGTGCAGAAGATGATGCGGGCGCCGGAGCTGTTGTCGCGACTGCGGGTCAAGAGCGGTATCGAAGCCGGCGTGTTCCTGGTGTCGACATTGGCGCTGGCCGCACTCGGCATCGTGCTGCATTTCTTCCCAAATGCACTTGGCCGGAATGTTGCCGAGGCGTCGCCCTTGGTGGCATTGGCAATCGGCGTGCCGGGACTGCGCAACCTGGTCGAATACCAGGCCGAGCTGCTGTTCGCGCGCGGCCAGACCGCGCTCAGGGCGCTCAACCTCGGCCTGCTGGCGGGGCTGAAGGCGGTGCTGTTGACCTATGTGCTGACCACGATTGCCGACACGCCCAGGCTTGTCGTATCGCTCAATGTCGTCTTCCTGCTGCTCTATCTCGCCTCGGCGCTGCTGACCTATTCGGCGCTGCGCAAGCCCGCCAAGGCAGTCTAAGCCAAACCGATCAAGCGGCGGATGCGGCCGATATCGGTGCCGATGAAAGATTGCATGCCGATCGCCACCTGCCCCGGTGCCATGGCAGCGACGAAGCTGCGGAATTCGTCATCCGACAGCGCCTCGCCGGTCCAGTGCACGCGGCAGAATTCCTCCGAGCCGTGGAAATGGCCAGCGCCCTTCAGCACATCGTCGACATAGCGGCCATAGATCATGCATTCGGAGAACCGGCGCACTGAAGCGATGACCTCGACCCAGCCGCGCGCGTGCACCTTCTCGATTTCGGCGCACATCGCTGTCACGGTCTGACGGCGCCAGGCGATCAGCGTCGAAATATAGTCGTGGTTCGAAACCTCGGATGCATCGATACCAATCGCCGAGGCCGCATTGCGCGACCAGATGCGATGCTCGTCGTGACCGTCGCTCGACAGCACGCCGTCGCGCCGGAACAGCCGCACCTTGCCGTCGCGCCAGAAGGCGCTCAGATCGAATGGCTTGAGGAAGGCGACGTCGGAATCGCAGAAGATCAGCACGTCTTCTCCAGCATGCGCAGCGATGGCGATGCGGCGCAGCTGCTGCACATGCCAGCCGCGCAGCGGCTGGGCCTTGAAACCGAGCCAGATGCGACGGCGAAAGAGGCTCATCGGATCGTCGAACACACGCAGCCAGCGCGGCAGCAGGTCGCGCTCGTCGACAACGCTGCGGCGGTCGTTTTCCAACTGGCGAAACAGCGCCACGTCGCGGTGCTCGACCAGAATGTAATGATGCGCCACGCCGGAGACATGGCGGTCGAGGGTCTCGCACAACAGGCGGCAGCGTTCGAAATCCGGCGCATAGCTGGCGGTCACCACCGCCGCCGTCGGCGTTTGCGGCAGGGCACCGGTCTCGGCTGCAGGGCTCGGCACAAAGGGGCTGTTCACCGCAACTCTCCGGCGGGCTCGGGCCGATGTGAGAATTTCTGCCTGACGACACGCAGCAGGAACACCGGATTGCCGACGACGTAGCGGCGCCACAGCCGGCCGGGCTCGATGCACAGACGGAACAACCATTCGAGCCTCAGCTGGCGCATCCACAGAGGCGCCCGCGGCACCGTGCCGGAGAGAAAATCGAGCAGCGCGCCGACGGCGATCGGCAGCGTGCAGTGGCGGGCATCGATATGACGGGCGATCCACAATTCCTGGCGCGGCACGCCCATGGCCACAAGCAGCACGTCGGGCCGCAATGCCTCGATGCGATCGACGATCGCCTGCTCTTCGGCGGGGGAGAAATAGCCGTCATGGATGACGACGAATTCGTGCTGCACCGCCAGCGCGGCCAGCCTGACCGACGCCGCCTCGGCGTTGGCGCGGGTGGCCCCAAGCAACCCGACGGTCAGCGGCCTCGCCGATGCCTGCAGAAAGGCCGGAATGAGATCAGTGCCGTTGAGATTGTCCGGGAACGGCGCACCGTAGAGCAGCTTTGCCGCCAGATCGACGCCAACGCCGTCAGGCAGGATGAGGAAATCGTCGAGCGCCTCGGCAAAGACCGGATCGGTAGAGGCGATGTTGGCGTTGTGAGCGTTGAGAAAACTGACCTTGGTGAAGCGCCGCTCGGCAATCAGACGAGTGAGCAGCGCGATCGCGTCATCCCAGCCGATGGCAAGGACCGAAATGCCAAGGATCGTCTTCAGCGTATCGAGCCCGAAGGCGGCGCGGGCGGTGTGCATGTTCATGCAAACACCTCCTCCCCCACCGGCCCGAGCTTTTCCAGGCCGAGCCTGATGGCGGCATCCAGTGCCTTGATCTGCCGGCGATGGAAGGCGCTGCCATCGACATCCCTGACATCGGCCGCCGCTGCCTCCAGCGCGCCGGCGAAGGCGGCCGGATCGTCGGTGACGAAACAATTTGCCGGGCGATGATCGATGCCGCGCAGCGAACGGCTGGTGGCGACCGACGGCAGGCCGAGTTCGAAGGTTTCGATGGTCTTGAGCTGAACGCCGCTGCCCGCGGTGCTGATCAGTGGAATGACGGCGGCGCCGCGCACGAAATCCTGGGCGTCGGGCACGCGGCCGACAAATTCGACACCGGGATGGGCAGAGGTGATATCCGACGGCATGTTGCCGGCGACCCTGACGCGAAAACTCCGGCGAAGATGCGGCACGACCTTTTCCAGGAACCAGTCGAGGCCGATGCGGTTCGGCTGCCAAGTCCAAGTGCCGATCAGCGCCGCGTCGCAATCGATACGGCGCGGCTTGACCGGCTTTGGCGCAGTGGCAGTGGTCACCAGCGGCAGCACCGCCGAGCGGTCGTCGCTGGCAACGCCGAGTGCGGCGCGGTCTTCCTCGGCCAGCGTGAAGACGAAGCGAGCCCGGCGGCAGAGCCGCTCCTCCATGGTCTTGAGCAGCCTGGCCTCGCGGGTAAACAGCAGGCGCTGGAAGCGACTGTTTGCTGCCGCCGCATTCTCTTTGGCCGAACCATGTTCGACATTGTGGGCGACGAAAATCGAGGGACGGTCGGCGAACAGTTTTTCGAAGGCGCCGGCAAACTGCACGGAATTCAGGACATAACCGTCGAAGGGACCGGCGCGCTCGATCGCGGCACTGACTTCGCTGTCGGAAACCGCGCGCAGCTTCACGGAAGCGAAGGTGAGCCCTGACAGCACCGCCTTGCCAAGCCAGGCGAGCTTCTGCCGCGCCGAGGCGCTTTCCGTGCGCACGTCGACGGCGCCGAGCACGATGGTGTTTTCGGGGTCGCTGGGCGCCTTGCCCGGCCAGATGAAGCCGATGACGGTGAGGCGCACGCCGGCGCGCCGCAAGGCGGCGATGATCGCAGCGTTGGCGATCTCATAGCCCGAAGCGAGAGCGCCGTCGGGCACGATCGATGTGGCGAACAGCAGATGCATCTCACCTATCCAAGCGTCAGCCACTAGCAAAGCTGGGTGAACCCTTGATTAAATCATGCGACGCAACGGCTGAAAGGCGCGGACCGGCAGGCGCCGCTGCGAAAGGTGATTAACGAAACGTTATCGTCGCGGTGTTATCAAAAAGTCAGATTCAAAACATGCGGCTGGAGCGGATGATCCCTTTGCCATCGGACGGTTCGGTATCGATTGCGGGACGCTCTCCGGGGCTCGCCGCAGAGACGATCGAAGCCGTCGTCACGCTGCCGACCTTCAAGCGGCCGCAACTGCTGCTGGAAACGCTGGCGTCGCTGAAGGCACAGCAAACCAGCCGGCGCTTCGCCGTCATCGTCATCGAAAACGAGGCCAAGGCGCGTGAGGGCGCCAACGCGGCCGTGCCGCTGTTCGAACGCGACGATATGAAGGGCATGGTCATCATCGCGCATGAGCGGGGCAATTGCAGTGCCTACAATGCCGGCTGGCAGACGGCGATCCTGCATTTTCCGGATTTCCGCCATTTGCTGGTCATCGACGATGACGAGATCGCCGACGCGGACTGGCTGGAGCGCATGTGCAAGACGGCGGAGACGCTTGGCGCCGACATTGTCGGTGGCCCGCAAGTGCCAGTGTTTACCGATCCTGCTCACGCCAAATGGGCCGAGCACCCCGTGTTTGCGCCGCCCTATCGCCAGACTGGGCGCGTGGCCGCACTCTATTCCTCTGGCAACCTTCTGGTCGGGCGCAATGTGCTCACCATCATGGGGCCACCCTTCCTCGACCTGCGGTTCAACTTCATGGGCGGCGGCGATTCCGACTTCCTCAGCCGCTCGGCGCAGAAAGGTTTCGTGCTTGGCTGGTGCGCCGAGGCAAAGGTGCGCGAAGGCGTTCCGGCCCGGCGCGTCGAGGCTGACTGGATCCGCGCCCGATCCTTACGCAACGGTGTAATCTCGACGCTGGTCGAAAAGAAGAAGCGCGCCGGCACGCCATTCGCCGGCGCCAAGGTGTTTGCAAAAAGCCTGGCGCTGCTGATAGCCTCGCCCGTGCGCGGCGCAATCAAATTGGCGCGGACAGGATCGCTGTCGACGGCGCTTTACCCCGTCTATGTCTCGCTCGGCCGCGTGCTTGCCGAATTCGGATACGCCAATGAGCAATACAGGCAGCCTGAGAAGAACTGACGAGCTGCTGCTGGGCGGCATCGTCACCCGCGACGGCGTGGCGACGGCGATTGCCGCGCTGTTGTTTGCCGTCGTCATCGTGTCGTTCCGGCCGTTTCAGCCGGCAGGCGCGGAACTGACCGGCGACGGCGGCGACATCGTCAACCAGCTCGGCTTCAGTTCGCTCGGCGCCATTTCGATCTTCTCACTGCTGACGTTCGCCGACCCCAAGGTGGTGCGCTCGCTGCTCAGCCCGTCCTGGATTCTGATGCTCGGCTTTTTCATGCTTTCGGTCATCAACGCGACCGACCCGTCCTCGGCCATGCGCGCGGCCTTCTTCACGCTGCTTGGCGTTCTGACGATAGCGACGGTCCTGGTGCTGCCGCGCGATGCCGACAGTTTTTCGAAAGTCATCATATTCTGCGCGATCGTCGTTATTGGCCTGTCCTATATCGGCCTCATCGTCTTTCCGCATGAGGCCCTGCATACGGCCGATTCGCAGGAGCCCGAACATGCCGGCCTGTGGCGTGGTGTGTTCGCCCACAAGAACATTGCCGGACCAATCATGGCCTGCTTCAGCTTCGCCGGCCTCTATCTCTTCCGGCGCGGCCAGAAATTCTGGGGCGTGGCGATCTTCGGCGCGGCGATGATCTTCATGCTGCACACCGGATCCAAGACGACGGCCGGCCTGGTGCCGTTCTCGATCCTGATCGTCGTGCTGCCGGGCCTGATCGGCATGCGGTTCGGCACGCCGATCCTGTTTGCACTGGCGATCATTGCGACGGCCATCGGTACCTTAGGCATCGTCTTCATCCCGCCGGTGAAAGAGCTGGCGGCCACCTATTTCCCCGACCTCACCTATACCGGGCGCACGACGCTGTGGGAGTTCTCCGGCGAGATGCTGGCGAAGAAGCCTTGGACCGGCTACGGCTATGAAAGCTTCTGGGGCACGCCGCTGCTGCTGAGCCAGGACCAGCCTTTCGACCGGGCCTGGGACATCCGGACCATCGTGCATGGCCATGACGGCTATCTCGACATTGCGGTGCTGATGGGCATCCCGGCGCTGTGCGTTGCCGTCTACACTTTCGTGATCGCGCCGCTGCGCGACTACATGCGCATCCCGCCGCGCAAGGAGAACATCTATCTCGGTGATTTCTTCATGATGGTGGTGCTGTTCACGGCGCTGAACGCGTTCCTGGAAAGCTTCTTCTTCCATCGCGGCGACCCGGTGTGGCTGTTCTTCGTGCTCGGCGTGCTTGGCTTGCGGCAAGTGTCGCTGCGGCCGATCGCGGTACGCCGGCGACCTTGACCGGCTGGCCTGATCCAGCACCCCTTGAGGGGCTTTCCCGTCTGCCCGCTAGCGTCTAAGGAGAACCCTTGTCTCGGAGGGCTCTCAATGACGATCAGGCTTGTTCTCGCCGGTTGCGGCAATATGGGTTACGCCATGCTTGCGGGCTGGCTGAAATCCGGCAAGCTTGCCCCGCAAGCCGTGTTCGTGGTCGAGCCCAATGCCGAATTGCGCAAGCGCGCCGAGCACCTCGGTTGCAGTGTCGCCGCGGGCGCGAACGGGATCCCCGCCGACGCAGAGCCCGACCTCGTCGTCATCGCCGTCAAGCCGCAGGTGATCCGCGACGTCACCGCCGCCTACAAGCGCTTCGGCGACGGCAGGACCACCTTCGTCAGCATCGCCGCGGGCACGCCGGTCGCCACCTTCGAGCACATCCTCGGCCATCTCGCGCCTGTTATCCGCTGCATGCCCAACACGCCGGCCGCGATCGGCAAGGGCATGATGGTGGTCTATTCCAACCCGCTGGTGACCGACGACATCAGGCGTTTCGTTGCCGAGCTGCTGTCGGCGAGCGGTGTGGTGACGACGATCGACGACGAAGGCCTGATGGACGCGGTGACGGCGGTTTCGGGGTCCGGTCCGGCCTACATCTTCCATTTCATCGAGGCGCTTACGGTTGCAGCCGAGAAGGCCGGGCTGCCGACCGAGACCGCCAGGCTGCTTGCCATGCAGACCGTCTATGGCGCTGCTGCACTCGCTGCCGAAAGCGGCGAGGAGCCCGGCGTCCTGCGCCAGCAGGTGACCAGCCCCAACGGAACCACGGCAGCCGCCCTTGCCGTGCTGATGGGCGAAGACCGGCTGACGAAGCTGCTGACCGAGGCGGTGGAAGCCGCGCGGCTGCGGTCCGTGGAATTGGGGAAGTAGCCCAGACGCTCGCGGGGCCGTATCAGCCCCACTTCATCTCACCCTTGGCGACCTTTGCGCCCAGTTCCAGGGACGAGACGTCCAGAAGATCGGGATAGCGCCGCTTCATCGCTGCAATCAGCTCGACGCTGGATTTCGATTTCCCGGCTTCCTCGTTGAAGGCTTCGAGGTAGGCGCGGGTGAATTCCACGGCCGCCAGACCGTCCGGTGCACCGGCTACCTGATGGGACGGCACCACGATGTTGGGTTTGCGGGACGCGATTTCGTTGAGCGCAGCAATCCATTTTTTACGGTCGTCTACGGTTGGCTCGTCGGCAACCCAGACATGCACGCCCGACGAGATCAGCACGCCGCCGAACACCGCTTCAAGGCTGGGCACCCAGAGATACCGCCGGTCTTTCAGATCGGCGACGGTGACGATCTCGATCTTGTTTCCTTCGATTTCAAGTGAGGTGATATCGGATGCCTCGGGAATGACGACATCCGCCAGGACCTTCGGTCCATTGTCCTTGAGCTGCGGGCCCCAGACATCCAGCTTGGCTTGCACATTGGCTTTGATGGCCGCCACCGTCGCAGCGGCCGCGATGATCTTGGCGCCGGGGAAAGCATCCGCGACGGGACGCAAGCCAAAATAATAGTCAGGGTCGCTGCAACTGACATAGATCGTCGTCAGGGTCTTGCCCGTCGCCTTGATCGCATCCGCGACCGCACGGCCATCGGACAGGGTAAATCCGCCGTCGAGGAGGATGGCTTCTTTTTCCCCGGTCAGCAGCACCGGCGTGCGGCGGAAACCATTCTCGTCAGCCTGAAAATAGGTCCATTCCAGCTTGGCGGCGGCCCTGGCTGCAAAAGCCAGAGGCTGAAGCATGGCAACCATGCCCGTTGCCAGAAGGGTTTTCATCGTCTCGCGTCTTGTCCAAATGGTTTGCAAGATTTCAATCCTCAATGGGGGTTCAGCTGATCGAGATTGGCATCTCGGCATCGTTTGAAAAACCCGGATCAAAAAGACAGACTGTATGAATCGATCATACAATGGCAGCCGATGGTCTGCGTCGTCAGCACGAGCGCAATGATCATGCGCGAGCAGGTCAACAGCCCCATGGCGCGAGCGCGGCAGCATTTGGCCTGCTGGGCGGGACCGGCTGACGAAGCTGCTGGCCGAATCGTAGAACTGGGGAGTAGGATCAGGCCAGATCGGTGTGGGAAAAGTCTTTCCCTTTGTAGAGCAAGGGCATCCCACAGCTTTTTGCCGAGGCATATGACAGGCAGTCAGCGAGATTGAGCTGAGCCGGGTGGCCGCGACCTTTGCCATAGGTCGAAAAAGCCTGGATCGCGAGCTTGGCATCACCGATTTCGATCGGAACCACCTCGATCTCGGCCTCACGCAGGAAGTCCTCTATCGCCTTTTCGGCGAAGAGCGGCTCCACCACCAACTTCGATGAAAGCCGCATCGCCGCTTCGAGCACGACCAGCGGGGATGTGATCCGTACCGAGGCCTGCCCGATCCGGCGGCTCCAATCGGCGGCGTCTTCCTCTCCGGCGAGGACAGCGATCACCACCGAGGTGTCGATGAACATCAGGAATGTCCCCACATCTCGTCGATCTCATCCTTAGTCAAATCCCTGCCGCCGCTTCCCGCCTTGGCCTTCAGATCGTTCGATATGGCGGCCAGCCGCTCAGCCAACGGAACTCGTTCACGTTCGCGCTGAAGCTCGGATTCGAGCGCTTCGATCACCGCTTCGGTCAAGGAAATCTTTCGCTTTTCGGCAAGCTGCCGGGCGAGGTCACGGGCGCGCGGGTCTCTGATCTGGAGATTCATTCTGGAAGCCTCCGTTCGCTGTCACTACAATATAGTGATCTTGTCATGACAAAGCCAGAGAGCTGGCCTGTTCATGCCATCTCAGCCCCGTAGAGCATATCATCCTGCAGCTTCCGCAAAGCGAACAGCCTCGTCGTGCGGTCGGGCGTAGCATTGTCGGCGGTGAGCAGTTCGCCCTTCCTCACCGGTTTCAGCACCTTGCCGCCTTCGAGCAGGCCGACCGGCACTGCGCGATTGGCGCGCGCCTCTTCGACGGTCATGGTCCATGAGCGGTAGCAAGTCTCGCCGATGGCATCGAAGGTCTCGCCCATGGCGAGATCGCGCTTGGCCACCGCGCAGACCTCGGCGACCGGCCTCGGCAGCGGCACCATGTCTGGCCGGCCATAGAGCATGATGCGCGCCGCGGTCAGCGGCACTTCCAGCGAGGTCAGGTGATACGGCCGGAAGAAGCTGTAGTAGGGGCCGTGGCCTATGTGCAGGTCGTCCATGCGCTCGACGATGCGCGGATGCGTCGCCTCGACGATGACGAACACGCCGGGCGCCACGCCCTTGCCGATGGTGTAGTCGACAACGCCCTTCTTAGACAGGATGCCGCCATCCGCCTTCGGGATGAGCACATTGGCCAGCTGATCGCGGTCGGCCTTTGGGCCGTGCATGCCGGGAACGTCTGGGACCAGCCCGGTGGCGTTGGCGATGGCGCACATCTCGACCATGGTTTTGGAACCGTCGACGAATTCGACCAGCATGCGCGGGTTCATGTTGCGGCGGATCGCTTCCTCGCGATAGTCGTCCGGAACGGCATCGTGGTTGAGCGGGTTGTTCTTGCCCTTGCCAGCCGAGACGATGGTGTAGCCGAGCGCTGTGGCAAACTCGATCAGCTCCATGCAGCTCGACGGCTCGTCGCCGGCGCCGACCGAATAGACGACGCCGAGCCGGTCTGCCTGCTGCTTGAGGTAGCAGCCGATCGTGACGTCGGCCTCGACATTCATCATCACCAGGTGCTTGCCGTGCTCCATCGCCTTCAAGTCGAAATCGGCGGCGACACCAGGTTTGCCGGTGGCGTCGATCACGACGTCGACCAGCGGATTGGTGACCAGCATCTCGTTCGAGGTGATGGCGATTTTCCCAGCCTCGATCGCCGCGGTTACTTTCGAACCCATGTCGGCCTCGACCGCCATCGCCTCGTCGCCATAGGCGATGCGGATGGCGTCACGCGCCGTGTGCGGACGCCGCGTCGAGATGGCGCAGATCTCGATACCGGGCATCAGCATGCCTTGCGTGACCAGGTCGGTGCCCATTTCGCCGGAGCCGATGACGCCGATGCGCACCGGGCGGCCCTCGGCGGCGCGCCTGGCGAGATCGCGGGCCAGTCCGGTCAGGGCGACATTGGTCATGCAAGCGTGTCCACGGCTTCTTGATTGCAGGCGGGAATAGCAGGGAACGGCCCCGCTTTGCCAACGAAACCAGCGGACGGCGGCAATTTCTCCGACAACAGGCCCGGCAGGTGAGGCCAACCCCGGTAGAGGCTGATTGACCCGCCTCGGCGTCAAACCACCCTGATATAGCTCGTCATGCCGGTTTTCTGATGTTCGATGATGTGGCAGTGCAGCAGCCAGTCGCCGGGATTGTCAGCGACGAAACCAAGCTTAACCTTCTCGTTGGGCTGCATGAGATAGGTGTCGGAGATGACCGGCTGAACCTGGCGCGTCGAAGACGACAGCACCTTGAAGCTCATGCCGTGCAGATGCATGGGATGCGATTGCGGCGTCAGGTTTTCCAGGTCGATGACATAGCTTTGGCCGAGCTTCAGCTCGGCCAAAGGCGCGGTCGGGTCCGGCGTGTCGCCGGGCCACGGCACCTTGTTGATGGCCCAGAAGGAGTAGCCGAGCGTGCCACATATGCTGTCGCTCGGCACGTTTTCCGCGGTGGCGCTGAGCGAGAGCGCGATGTGTTTCGCGCTGGCGAGATCCACCTCCGGCACCGGGTTCGCTTCCAGCGGTGCGAGGTCGCGCAGATCGCGCTTAAGCGAGCTTCCGGTAGCGCGCAAGGTGGCGAGGACCTTGGGTTTGGTGCCCCTGATGTCGCCCAGGCTGACGATCGCGCCCTCCTGGTCAGGCATGCGGATGGCGAGCTCCATGCGCTGCCCCGGTCCGAGCAGCAAGGCATCGGGCGCAAAACGCTGCGGCACCGGATTGCCGTCGAGCGCGATGACCGCGGCCTCCGCACCCTCGACCCGAAAAGCGTAGATGCGGGTGACATCGGTGATGGCGACCCGCAGCCGCACCAACCCGCCGGCCGGCGCGTCGAATTGCGGCTGGTCGAGCCAGTTGGCGGTGCGCACCGTGCCATAGGTTCCGGTTTTTGCGGCATCGCGCGGCCGGAATTGCTGGATGAACTGCGCGTCGTCGCCGAGGCGCCAGTCGCGCAGATTGACGACGGCTTCGGCGTCGAATTTTGGATCGTTGGGGTTCTCGACCACGATCACGCCGGTGAGGCCATGGCCCATCTGCTCCAGCGTGTTGCAATGCGGGTGATACCAGAACGTGCCGGCGTCGGGCGGCGTGAAGGCGTAGTCGAAATGATCGCCGGTATAGACGTAAGGCTGAACCAGGAAGGGAACACCGTCCATCTTGTTTGGAACGCGAATGCCGTGCCAATGGATGGTCGTCGGGTCGTCGATGGCGTTGACGAGACGCGCGGCAAAGGGCTCGCCCTTTTTCATCCTGAGCACCGGCGGCATTCCGGCCTCTCCATAAGTCAGCACATCGCGGGTCTGGCCGATATCCATGAACCTGGCCTGGATCTTTGCCGTCTTGAGAACCACCGGCTCCGGTGCGGCCGCGGCCCAGCCACCAAGCCTGGCCATCGCTGCAAGGCCAACGCCGCCGACGCCGGCAACCGCAGCCGTTTTCAAAACCCTGCGGCGGGTGAGTGAGGTCATCTGGCGCTCCAACGGAATATGATTACCTGCCGCCCTGAATGACGGGCGGCGACCGGCGCACAAGCCGATACTGCCACATCGCATCTCTGTCACGCCATGGCGAGCCGATGACGTTTGCTTGCGCAACAGCGTGAACGCTGGCGTGCCCACCATTCGCCCGCATCCGGGAGCGCGGGCTCGGATTAATGCAACTCGGCCAGCAACGCCTGTGCCTCGGAGAGGTTCTTTTCGGAACCGGCGGCGAGATCGTCCATCTTCTTGTCACGGAAGATGACGAGCGCGTCCTGGCATGCGGCGATCGCTTCCTGTGCCATCGCCTTGTCCTTGCGGGCGGCGCCCAGATCGACCAGCACGTCGCACAGGCTGTCCTGCGTGAAGGCGACGGCCGGCACCGAATTGATCTTCTTTTGCACCACGATCGCCTCGCGCAGGACCAGCACCGCCTCCTCGAAATGCGCGACATTGTTTTCGGCGCGGCCGGCCATGGTCAAGGCATAGCCCATCTCGTTGCGCGCATTGGCCCAACGTTCGGGATCGCGGTCGCGACCGAGCTGCTCGGCAAGCGCCCGGTTGACGACAATCGCCTCCTCGTACAATTCAGCCGAAGGCTCGCGGGCCGCGATCATGCTCAGCGTCTGCGCGAGACTGGTCTGGTTGGTGATCCAGAGATCGGGATCGCGGGCGATCGTTCGCACCGTGGCGAGGTCGCGGTAGATCTGAGCGGCTCGTTTCAGCTTGCCGACATCGTTCGCCCAGTAACCAAGACTCGACAGCCCGCCGGCGAGATTGTTCTGATTGTTCTCCCAGACAGCCAGCGCATTCTCGCGCGTTACCACGCTGAGCGCTGCGTCATAGGCGGCAATCGCGCGGGTGAGCAACTCGACGTCCTTGCCGTCCGCGGCCATCAGCAAGGCATTGCCGATATCGCCCTTGGTGCGCGCCCATTGCATGCGGTCGGGAAAACCGTCGTAGATCCGCGCTGCCCTCTCGAAGCTCTCCACGGCCTTGGCGTAGAACGTGGCGTCGCCACCAATCCGGCCCTGGCTGTAGAGGGCAAAGCCGAGGTCGTAATTGATATTGGCCCACTCCTCCGGGTCGGCGTCCTTGGAGTAGGCGGGGAGCGCGGCTTCCAGCATGTCGGCTGCTTGCGCCAGCAAGTCCAGGTTGGATGTATTGTCGCCCAGGATCGACAGGGTCTGGCCGAGCACGCGGCGCGTCTGGCCGATCTCCGTGACATCACCGCCTTTCGTCTGCCCGTCGAGCGCCGCCCGCAGCGCGTCGACCGATTGCTGCAGCAGTAGATCGTCAGAGGCCAGCTTGCCTGACATCATCAATGCGCAGCCGAGGCGGAATTCCGTCTTGGCCCAATTGGCTGGGTCCTTGTCGCGGGTGCGAACCCTGAGCACCTGACCGTAGACATCGATCGCCTGCCGCAGGATCGAGATGTCCCCCGCGCGTTCGCCCCAGTTCGACAGCGTGCCTGCAAGGCTGTAGCCGATCGAAGCGAACTCGCGCGGCGCGGCGGTTGCGGTATAGACCTCCCATGCCTGACGATACGCGGTCACCGCCTGAATGTAGTAATCGGTTCCCGTATCGAGATCGCCGAGCGTGTCGTTGACCGATCCCAGATTCTGCTGCAGCGAAGCCCAGTCGAGCGGCAGTTTCTCACGCGGATATTCGGACAGAGCGGCCTGGTACGCGGTGGCTGCCTCCAGCAGCAGTTCCTTGTTCTTCTGCTTGGCGCCGAGGCGCTGCAAGGCGTTGCCGAGCGTCAGCTGGCCGTTGGCCCAGCTCGCCGCGGCGTGCTCGCGCGTCCAAACCGTAAGCGATGCAAGGGCGGCGTCGCGCGCCTGCTCAAGCGTGGCGACATCGCCGTTAATGGTTCCGATCGATTCCAGCGCCGTGCTCAGATTATTCTGGATTGTCGCCCATTGCGCCGGCGCGCGTTCCCTGGTCATTTCGCCGGTCGCCGCCTGATAGGCAGCAACCGCCTGCTGCATGGTCGCGATATCCTTTTCGCGCTCACCGAGGCGGTAGAGCGCTGCCCCCAGATTGACCTGGCTCAGCGCCCAGTCGAGCGGTACGCGCTCCCTGCTGTATTCGGTCAGCGCCGCACGATGCGCTTCGATTGCGGCGCGAAAACTGTCCGATGTGGTCTGGCGTTCGCCGATCTCGGACAGCACGATGCCGAGATTGTTCTGCGTCGCCGCCCATTCCAGCGGCAGTTTCTTCAACGACTGTACCTCGAGCGCCGAGCGGAAGGCCGCGACTGCCCGCTCAAGCAGTGCCGTCCCGTTCTCGCGCTGGCCGAGCCGCCAGTAGACCGTGCCCAGATTGCCATAGGTCGATGCCCAGTCGTCGGGGTAGGCGTCATGCGTATAGACGGTCAGCGCCTGCTCATAGGCGGCAGCTGCCTTGTCGAGGTTTTCGCGGCCGGCTTCCCGTTCGCCCAACGTAGCAAGCGTGGCGCCCATATTGTTCTGGGTGGCCGCCCAAAGCAGCGGCAACTTTTCGCGGGTGACATAGGTCAATGCCTGTTCATAGGCTGTCAGGGCCTGGGCGAGATACGCATTGTCGCCGGAGAAGTCCCCTTGTTCCGACAGAGCGTTGGCCTCTGCCGCCTTGTAGTAGAACGCGTCTTCGTCGCTCCATTTGGCAGCCTGCTCGAAGGCCTTGGCGTAATCCTGCGCCGCCTCCTTGAAGTTGAAGGAGATTTCATAAGTCCTGGCACTGCTGGCGAAGACCTTTGCGAATTCCAGCCGCTTTGCCTTCAGCTCGGCCTCGGCCTGTTCGACCGTAGACGAAAGTTCGCCGATGCGGGCCTTGGCCTGTTCGTTGAATTTCTGCGCCGCTTCGAGCGCGCCTTCCTGAACCGCCTGTTCGGCTAGTTTCGATAGCCTGGCAATTTGGGGGTCCGGGTTTTTCAAAGTCTCGCGTTCAGCCAACACGTGTTTCAGCCGTTCGGTCTGGCCACGCAGCAGCTTGTCGAGCTCAGCCGGATGCTTGGGTATGTCGACCCCGAGCGCCTTCAGCATGGCGTAGAGCCCATCCATCGGCACCTTGCCGTCACGCGATATGGTTTCGATCTGGCGGCGCTCCGGATCGGGTAGCGTCGAGATGGTCAGCAGGAGCTGGCGTCGCTCCCTGAGGATTTCGCCCTCATCACCTTTCGGCGCCTCGGCGGGGGTGCCTAAATAGAGCAGCCGGCGCAGGCTCTCATTGACCCAGGGCCGCTGCTGGCCGTTGGTCTTGAGATAGACCTCCTCGCCGATCATGCGCAGAACGGTGCCGAATTCCTCGCCGCCCACCGTGTCGATGTGGCGCAGGATCGCTGCCGCATAGGGGCTGTTGCCATCGGCCGGACCGTCCAGCGCAACCTTGCCGGGCTCGGCGGCAAAGGCGATGACCTGGCCGAGGCTGTCGTCGACCGAGCCCTTGGCCTCGGCGCCACCTTTCAGGGAAACCACGCCGCGCGTTTCGCCGAGACCGCCGGCGCCGATCGGCTTGCCTTCGTCGCCCGGCGCCAGCTTCAAGAGCGTGCCCGGCGGGAACGGATCGTTGCGGCAGGCGTCCAGCAGAACGATGGTGACCGGCACCTTGGCCTTCAGTTCGGCGACGATGGACGACAGCGGCACCAACTTTTCGCCGGCATTGTCGAGCGCCGAGATATCGGCATCGACAGGGACTAGATAATTCTCGCCGCCGGCTTCGATGCCGTGGCCGGAATAGTAGATGATGGCGACATCGGCGCCCTCGGCATCGTCGACGAAGCCTTCGAGATCGCGCCGCAAT
Source organism: Mesorhizobium sp. C264A (assembly GCF_040324515.1). Taxonomy (NCBI): domain Bacteria; kingdom Pseudomonadati; phylum Pseudomonadota; class Alphaproteobacteria; order Hyphomicrobiales; family Phyllobacteriaceae; genus Mesorhizobium; species Mesorhizobium sp. C264A. Next base: position 3,882,670 of record NZ_JAMYVY010000001.1, read on the forward strand.
TTGCGCGCGTCGCGGTTGGTGGCGACATTGGTCTCGAAGCCGAGCCTGTCGAACATCTCCTCGATGGCGCGGGCGTCGTTTTCCGGATTGGGCAGTTTGCCGACATGCTGGTAGTCGGACTGACCGATGATGAGCGCGACGCCTTTCAGCGCCTTCGGCTCTTCAGCCAAAGCGGGGCCAAACGCGCATAGGCACAGCGCCAGTGCCGCAGCAATTGCCGCGCACGTGCGCCCTGTCACACCTGCCGTTCGCCCGAAGAGCATTCTCTACCCCAAGTCCCGACGCTATCTTCCGCAAGCGAGATGGCATCATGATGGCCGGCCGATGGCAAGTCCTTGGGCGAGCTGTGTTCTTGTCGTGGATATGCGTACGAGGCGCTGGCTTTCAGCGTGCGAGCGGTAGTGTTCAGCATGCCGGATACGGCCAGTCCGGCCTGTTCATGAGTTGACAGGTCCGGACTTGTTGAGCAGTCGTCCGGCCCGTAGAGCCTCTTTCTCTCAATGTTTCCGGGCGAGGGGGCCACGGTTGGATGCGGGGGATTGGCACTTTTGCGTCAGCCGGCCTTTTTTTGGTCCGCAACGAGACCCCGACTTCGCGACTGCATCTTTTTAAAATCAAAGGAATGAACTGGTGCTGCGAGAGAGGATTGAACTCTCGACCTCTCCCTTACCAAGGGAGTGCTCTACCACTGAGCTACCGCAGCCGCTGATGGCGGGGCTTCTGCCATATAGAACCGGCAAGCGCAAGGCGTCTGTGAAAGGCTTTGCCAGACAAGTTTCGCTGACATGGCGGCGCCACAATGCTAGCTATCCCTTGAACAGCAGGCCCTGCCAATTGCGGGCGGGACGGAACGATGGACGAGAAGACAATTCCACCGAAAAAGGCTGATCCGGCAAAAAAGGGCGGGACCACCCGCAAGGATCGGCTGGCCGAGCAGTTGCGCGCCAATCTCATGAAGCGCAAGACGCAAGCGCGTTCGCGGCGCACCGGTGACGCTGACCAGCGCCCGGAAGGCCTGGCGGCTGCTGAAAAAATGCACAAGGACTGACCGATATCGGCCACACTGGCCGGCCAACTTGGCCAACGGCTCAGGAATCTTGAACCAAGCCCGCCAATGGTCTAGACGGGCCGATACGCAAACTGACGAAAACCGGCCTTTCGGGCCGAGGGGACATTCTCTCATGGATCGCATCAGAATTGTCGGCGGCAACAAGCTCGCCGGAAGCATTCCGATTTCGGGCGCGAAAAACGCCGCTTTGCCGCTGATGATCGCCTCGCTGCTCACCGACGACACGCTGACGCTGGAAAACGTGCCGCATCTGGCCGATGTCGAGCAGCTGATCCGCATTCTCGGCAATCACGGCGTCGACTATTCGGTCAACGGCCGCCGCGAGAAGCAGAATGAGGGCTATTCGCGCACCATCAACTTCTCGGCCCGAAACATCGTCGACACGACCGCGCCCTACGAGCTGGTGTCGAAGATGCGGGCGTCGTTCTGGGTGATCGGCCCGCTGCTGGCCCGCATGGGCGAGGCGAAAGTGTCGCTGCCCGGCGGTTGCGCCATCGGCACGCGGCCGGTCGACCTGTTCCTTGAAGGCCTGCAGGCGCTGGGCGCCGACATCGATGTCGACACTGGTTATGTGCTGGCCAAGACCAGGAACGGCCGCCTCGTCGGCAATCGCTATGTGTTCCCGAAAGTCTCCGTCGGCGCCACCCATGTGCTGATGATGGCGGCGGCGCTGGCCAAGGGTGAGACGGTACTCGAAAACGCCGCCTGCGAGCCCGAGATCGTCAACCTCGCCGAATGCCTCAACGCCATGGGCGCAAAAATTTCCGGCGCGGGCACGCCTGTTATCACCATCGATGGCGTCGAGTCGCTGTCGGGCGCGCGCGTGCGCGTCATCCCCGACCGCATCGAGACCGGGACCTATGCCATGGCTGTGGCCATGACCGGCGGCGATGTCGTGCTCGAAGGCGCCCGCCCCGAGCTGCTACAGACCGCGTTGGATGTGATTGCCCAGACCGGTACCGAGATCACGCCGACCAATTCCGGCATTCGCGTCCGGCGCAACGGCGCCGGCATTTCGCCGGTCGACGTGACGACGGCGCCGTTCCCGGCCTTCCCGACCGATCTGCAGGCGCAGTTCATGGGCCTGATGACCATGGCCAAGGGCAAGTCGCGCATCACCGAGACCATCTTTGAAAACCGCTTCATGCATGTGCAGGAACTGGCCCGGCTCGGCGCCCACATCACGCTGTCCGGCCAAACGGCGATCGTCGACGGCGTCTCCAAGCTGAAGGGCGCGCCCGTGATGGCGACCGATCTGCGCGCCTCGGTGTCGCTGGTCATCGCCGGTCTGGCGGCCGAAGGCGAAACGACGGTCAACCGCGTCTACCACCTCGACCGCGGTTTTGAGCGGCTGGAAGAAAAGCTCTCCAATTGCGGCGCGGTGATCGAGCGGATTTCGGCTTGACCGCACGGCAGTTGCTTCAGACAGACAGGCGTCTGGTGCTGCCTTCATTCACCGCCAACACTTCAAACCCGAGGCGCTAGCCTCGGGTTGAATTTGTGTCGCGGTTGCACGGACCGGAAAGACCGCCTAACAGAAGGCTGAAACCAACTTTCAGGTGTGCATTCGGCATGGCAGCCCTCAAACTCGTTGCGCTCGACGATCAGGATCTGAGCATCGTCTCGGCTCACGTCCAGGACGCCGTGATGAAGGTCTCGGATCTCGAATACCTGCCTTCGGCCAAGCGTTTCATTTTGACCATGAACCGCTTCGTCTGGGAGGCGAAATCCGGATTGTTCAGCCCGCACAATGAGCGGCGCCAGGCGGTGTTGCATTTCGACCGCGTGCTCGGCGCCAAGACCAGCGGCATTGCCCGCGATCGGCCGGCCGAGGTGCTGTCGCTTCTGGCAATCAGCTTTATCGAAATCAGCAAGCCGGCCGGCATCGTCGAATTGGTCTTTTCCGGCGGCGGCGCGATCATGCTCGACGTCGAATGCATCGAGGCACGGCTTGCCGACATAGGCGGCGCTTGGGAAGCCACCTCGCGTCCGGTGCACAGGGTCTAGAGCATGATCCCAAAAAGTGGGTGCCGGTTTTTGTTGGACAAAACGGGAATCGTTTGTCCAGAGATCATGCTCCAACAAAGGGCTAGATGATGATGAGATTTCAAGCAAATCTCACCATGATCTAGACGCAGCCGATGGCCATTACGCTTATCCAATCCGATGCCGGTTTCGCGCAGCGTTTCGCCGCCTTCCTGACCACCAAGCGGGAAGTATCGGAGGACGTCGACACTGCCGTGCGCGCCATCATTGCGCGGGTTCGTGCCGAGGGCGACGCTGCCCTGGTCGACTACACGCTGAAATTCGACAAGGCCGACCTCAATAGTCTCGGCATCGCCGTGTCGAAGGACGACATCGCGCAGGCCTACAAAGACGCCGATCCGCAGACGGTCGATGCGCTCAAGTTCGCGCGCGACCGCATCCGATCCCATCACGAGCGACAAATGCCCAAGGACGATCGCTATACCGATGCCGCCGGGGTCGAGTTGGGTTCGCGCTGGACGGCGATCGAGGCGGTCGGGCTCTATGTGCCGGGCGGCACGGCAAGCTATCCAAGCTCGGTGCTGATGAACGCCGTGCCGGCCAGGGTGGCGGGCGTCGAGCGCATCGTCATTGTCGTGCCGGCGCCGGGCGGCATCATCAATCCGCTGGTGCTGGTGGCAGCCGATATATCAGGCGTTTCGGAGATTTACCGCGTCGGCGGCGCGCAGGCGATTGCCGCCCTTGCCTATGGCACGCAGACGATCCGGCCGGTCGCCAAGATCGTCGGACCGGGCAATGCCTATGTCGCCGCCGCCAAGCGCCAGGTCTTCGGCACGGTCGGCATCGACATGATTGCCGGACCGTCTGAAGTGCTGGTGGTGGCCGACGGCAGCAACGATCCCGACTGGATCGCCGCCGATCTTCTGGCGCAGGCCGAGCACGACGTGTCGGCGCAATCGATCCTGATCACCGACGATCCGGCCTTCGGCAAGGCCGTCGAACAGGCGGTCGAGCGGCAGCTGCAGAGCCTGTCGCGCGCCGAGACGGCGGCTGCCAGCTGGCGCGATTTCGGTGCGGTGATCCTGGTGGAGACCATCGAGGCCGCGCTGCCGCTGGTCGACCGCATCGCCGCGGAACATGTCGAGCTTGCTATCGACGATGCCGAAGGCTTCCTGGCCAGGATGCGCAATGCGGGTGCTGTGTTTCTGGGACGCCATACGCCCGAAGTCATCGGCGACTATGTCGGCGGCTCCAACCACGTGCTGCCGACGGCGCGTTCGGCGCGCTTCTCTTCGGGCCTGTCGGTGCTCGATTTCGTCAAGCGCACCTCGATCCTGAAGCTCGGGCCGGAGCAGCTGAGAGCACTTGCGCCGGCGGCGATTGCGCTGGCCAAGGCGGAAGGCCTCGACGCGCATGGCCGCTCCGTCGCCATCCGGCTGAACATGTAGGCGGCGATGGCGGACGGCGATCAAACCCGCGCAAGGCTGATCGATGTCGAGCTCGACGAGTCGATCGGCCGTTCGACGCCCGATGTCGAACATGAGCGCGCGGTGGCGATCTTCGACCTGATCGAAGAAAACAGCTTTCAGCCGGTCAATGATGACGGCGCCGGGCCTTATCGGCTGAAGCTCTCGCTGGCCGAATCCCGGCTGGTGTTTGCGGTCGCCCGCGAGGATGGTGCTGATGTCGTCACCCATATCCTGTCGCTGACGCCGCTCAGGCGCATCGTCAAGGACTACTACCTGATCTGCGAAAGCTATTACGACGCCATCCGCTCCTCGACGCCGAGCCATATCGAGGCGATCGATATGGGCCGGCGCGGCCTGCACAATGAAGGCTCGCAGACGTTGATGGACCGGCTGGCTGGCAAGATCGACATCGACTTCGACACGGCGCGGCGGCTGTTCACGCTGGTCTGCGTGCTGCACTGGCGGGGTTAGACCTGACTGGGGCGCCCCGCTCGATCCTGTTCTTGTGCGGCATGAACGCCGTGCGCTCGCCGATGGCCGAGCAGCTGGCGCGGCGCATGCTGCCGCCGGCCACTTTCGTCGCCTCTGCCGGCGTGCACAGGGGCGAGCGCGATCCGTTCGTCGACGCGGTGCTGGCCGAAGAGGGCCTGACGCTGGGCGAGCGCCAGCCGCGCTCGATGGACGATCTCGAGGACGATTATTTCGACCTGATCGTCACCCTGGCGCCGGAAGCCCACCACGCCGCGCTCGAACTCACCCGCTCGCTTGCCGTCGACGTCGAATACTGGCCGATGCCGGATCCGACCGATGTCGGCGGCAGGCGCGAGCAGATCATGGCCAGCTATCGCGACGTGAGAGAACGGCTGAAAGCGCGCATCAGCCGACGTTTTCTGCTTCCGGAGGTAAAAAACGCGGCGGATTGATGCATGTCGCTCAAAAGCGGTCCCGGTTTTGAGACAACGACATGCATAAAACGAAAGCTTGGAGCGCGTCGCATATGACGCGATCTAAGCGTGTTCACAAGCGCACGATTATCATATAGGTTCCGCCGAAATTCCGGCCTGGGCGCTCCAGGGCGCCGGAACTGCAATCCAAGCAAAGGTATCGAATGCCGAAGGAAGAAGTCCTCGAGTTTCCGGGTGTCGTGACGGAATTGTTGCCCAACGCGATGTTCCGGGTGAAGCTCGAAAACGAACACGAGATCATCGCCCATACGGCTGGCCGCATGCGCAAGAACCGCATCCGTGTGCTGACCGGCGACAAGGTCCTGGTCGAGATGACGCCCTATGACCTGACCAAGGGCCGCATCACCTACCGTTTCAAGTAACAGTCCGGCGCGAACCGCGATGAGCATCCTGCAGAAGCTCGTGCTTGCCTCTGGTTCGCCGCGCCGGATCGAACTGTTGCAACAGGCCGGCATTGAGCCGGACCGCGTGCTGCCGGCCGATGTCGACGAAACGCCGCTGCGCGCCGAACATCCGCGCTCGCTGGCCAAGCGGCTGTCGAAGGAAAAGGCCGAGAAGGCGCTGGCCTCGCTGAAAAGCGAGGAAGACTATGCGCCAAGCTTCGTGCTGGCCGCCGATACGGTGGTCGCGGTCGGACGCCGCATCCTGCCCAAGGCCGAGACTCTGGACGACGCCGCCAATTGCCTTGGACTGCTTTCGGGCCGTTCGCACCGGGTCTATTCCGGCATCTGCCTGATTACGCCGGGCGGCAAGCTGCGCCAAAGGCTGGTTGAATCCAGGGTACGCTTCAAGCGGCTGCCGCGCGAGGAGATCGACGCCTATGTCGCCTCCGGCGAATGGCGCGGCAAGGCCGGCGGCTACGCCGTCCAGGGTCTCGCCGGTTCGTTCGTCGTCAAGCTGGTCGGCTCATACACCAACATTGTCGGCCTGCCGCTCTACGAGACGGTGGCGCTGCTTTCGGGCGAAGGCTTCAAGGTACACACCAGCTGGCATACCGCGCGGCCATGAGCCTGGACGATAAGGTCACACCACTGCGCCCGAAGCGTCCCTGCCCCGAATGCGGCAAGCCGTCGGCGCGCGAGACCTATCCGTTCTGCTCGAAGCGATGCAAGGACATCGACCTCAACCGCTGGCTTAAGGGCGCCTATGTCATCACCGCGCGGGATGACGAGGACGAGAGCGACGAGCCGAAGTAGGGTTTGGGCGGTGCCGGCCGCGCAATTCCACTTCGCCGACCTTACCCAATTGCTGCTTTGCCGGCGTCGGTATTGTCTGCGACAATTGCCCCGGAAAATCAGCGCTTAGGCGCTGGACAGGCCGGATTCCCGTGCTATAACCCACGCGCTTTCAAGGGGTGCCCCACGGCGCTTTCCTGAAATCCGGTCAGGCGATGTCTCGTTTGCCGGCGAGGCCCAGATAGCTCAGTTGGTAGAGCAGCGGACTGAAAATCCGCGTGTCGGTGGTTCGAATCCGCCTCTGGGCACCATCCCCCCTTCTCCCGACACTCCCTTTCACCGAACCTTCTACGCTGCAGCTTCTGCAAGCGCCTGGAATTGTTGATGTTTTGCAGTCGCATTGCGCAGTTAAGCGGGACAGGGAGCGCTTCAGGAGCATTTGGTCCAACGAGGCGGGGGGATGGTATTTCCGTTGGTATTCGACATCCTGATGGTATCGAAACAGCTAAGGGAGACCTGACGAATGCCCCTCTCCGACGTGAAATGTCGAAATGCCCGCCCTGCTTCCAAGCTCGTGAAATTATCTGACGGGGGCGGGCTGCAGCTATGGGTACAGCCCACGGGCTCTCGCCTCTGGCGGGTCGCCTACCGCTTTAAGGGCAAGCAGAAACTGCTCGCGCTGGGCAGCTATCCCCTTATCTCTCTCGCCGAGGCACGGGAGGCGCGCGATGATGCTAAAAGGCTCCTGCTAGCTGGCGTCGACCCTGGAAAGGAACGCAGCTTGCAAAAGGCTGATTCGGCTAAGGACTCCTTTCGCTCAATCGCGGACGAATATGTCGACAAGCTAAGGAAGGAGGGACGTGCCGACCGGACGATCAGCAAGGTCAAATGGCTGCTCGACTTTGCCTATCCGATTATCGGCGATAAGTGCATTCGGGAGATCGATACGGCCACCATCCTTGCCGCCCTCCGTCGCGTTGAGGTTCGCGGTCGATACGAGTCGGCCAGACGACTGCGCTCCACCATCGGCAGCGTGTTTCGATACGCAATCGCCACCGCACGCGCCGAGACAGATCCGACCTTCGCCCTCAGAGGCGCACTCATCAGTCCGACGGTAACGCCTCGCGCCGCGATTACCGATCAGAAGGCCTTGGGCGGTTTGCTGAGGGCGATCTATGCATTTGACGGACAGCCTACAACCCGAGCCGGTCTGAAGCTGATGGCTCTGATGTTTCCCCGCCCCGGCGAGCTTCGCTCCGCTGAATGGGAAGATTTCGATTTTGAAAGCTCGGTATGGACCATCCCTGAAGCACGCATGAAAATGCGACGTCCGCACCGCATACCCCTGTCAAAGCAGGCGATCAGCGTCCTGACTTCACTGAGGGAAATCTCTGGTGGTGGATTGCTGCTGTTTCCTAGTGTTCGATCGGCTTCGCGTCCGATTTCCGACAATACGCTCAACGCCGCACTGCGTCGTATGGGATATAGCAAGGAAGAAGCTACCGCGCATGGTTTTCGAGCAACGGCATCAACTCTGCTGAACGAATGCGGCAAGTGGCATCCGGACGCGATAGAGCGGCAGCTGGCCCACATTGAAAACAACGACGTTCGGCGCGCCTACGCCCGGGCAGAGCATTGGGACGAGCGCGTCAAGATGATGCAGTGGTGGGCCGATTATCTGGATGAACTCAAGAGCAAAAACCTGAGGGTGGTCCAATCGAGGGACGCCGCAAGCCTGCTGTCCACACACCAACGCGACCATCCACTTTGAACCCAACAGCGGCCGTTCATCAAACGCGGATACAAATCTCCAACCGCCGGAAATCATACTGACCGTCGAAAAACGCCACAACTCGACGCCAAATCGTAGGCCCGCATTGTCAGATTTCCTGGAGAGAAAGTTGACCGTGTTCGGCGGGAAGCTGCCGATGGCCGGTTCCGAAACCGGCCATCTACCCGGCCCGGAGCCGGGGCGCTATTAGAGCGAGAATCCCGTGGGCAGTGTGCGGTCCGTCCATTTCGCCGGCATTAGTCCGTGGATCCGCTATCCCTGCCCGACTTTAACCTCCACAACATTCCTCTCCATAGATCCGGGACAAGCCCTTGATGCGCGTCGCGATCGCGTCGACGAGGCGACCAACGATCTCATGGATGATCCCCTCCTGGCGAAGCTCTTGGGCGCACTCCGATGCCATATCGGGCATCACCGCGAGCTGATGGCGGATCGTCCGCACCGTGTACTCGCTGCCAACCTTTGCTGAGGACGCACAGCGCCCCCAGTGGCGCGGCATGATCTCCTCGATGGGATAGACTCTGTCGATCTTCATCGCCAGTTTAAGGTCGCGCATCTCAGATTGGATCTCTCCCCCGAGGTGCGGCAGAATGGAGGAGATGTCGTAGAGCGGAGCTAGGCGGGCCTCGCCCTGGGCACCGAGCAGCATCGAGTAGTTCTTTGCATGCGCGTCCGTGCCGGCGATGATCCAGTTGAAGACGTTCGCGGCCATGAAGATCTGACGGTCTTGGACGGGGTCGAGGGCGGCCGACAGCACCTTTCTGGAGATCGTTGTGATACCTGGCCCACCCTGGTTCTCGTACTTAAGCGTCGGCATCACCGACAGGGCCTGGCACATGTCCTCCTGATGGATGCGGATGGTCTTGCCGTCGATGTTGCGGCGGTCGTAGCGCTCGATAACGATCGCCTTTTCGCCTGCGAAGTCGAGAACCTGGCTATGTGCAGCGTCCATGCCGAGCTTGGATGCAAGCTGCAGGCAGAAATGCTCGTTCTCGGTATGCCCGTGCAAGTGCGGCAAAGGCGGCTTGAAGATGTGTGTGGTGGGCGTGTCGCCTAGAGGGATCCCCCAGCGATTGCTGCCCTTGTCGAAATGGAACGCCGTCTTTGCCTGCGCACCAGCGAGACTGAACTGACCAGGATCGCCGATTCGCCGGGTCGCTGCACCATCCTTGCGCAGGTCGCGCAGGCGGTCGCCGATCTGCGCCTCGGTGAGCAACTCCACGTTCTCGCCGCGGGAAACCTGGTCGCCACGAGGAAGGAACTGGACGGCGCCGGCGCAGTCGCGGCCGACATTCTTGAGCAGGGCAAACGGGTTTCGCGCGGAGACCTGGAACCTCTGCGCCCATCTGGCGAGGGTCTGCTCATTATCCGGCAGCAGACCCCAGAGGAATGCCTCGACGACTTTGCCCTCGTAGGTCCTGGTGATCGTCGGCATGGACAGGGAGAGCGGGATCGCCACCCGGCCCTCCATCCATGCCTCGTGATAGGAGAACGAAAGCTTGCCGCCCTGCAGGTGGTGGAGCCACCCAACCGGTCTGCCAGCGATATGGACGTCGAGGGTGTCGATGGGGTTCACCATGATCATCGTCACCTAGAGCTTGTAGGGAATCTCGTCGTCATCATCGTCGACATGCCGTTCATCGGCATTATGATGATGATCAGCAGCCGCCGTCGGCGCCGTCGGGATCTGAAAGTCCAGTTCCACACCAAGCGTGGTCAGCGCCAGCAGCACGTTGCCGATCTCGGCGCTGGGCTTGCCGTTCTCGATCCACGACACCCACGTCTGCGTGGTGTTGATCACCTTGGCCAAGGCAGCCTGGGACAGGCCGCGCCGGGTGCGGGCCTCCTTGATCAGGATACCAATGTCGCGAGCTGTTCTGATCTTCATGGCCTATACGATTCTGCATGAGCTAGCCCGATATAGGACCGTATATGACGGGTGTCAATATACGTTTATATATCAATTCACCGCTATATAGGCTCCCATATCGGCAGTTCCCATATACGAGCCGATATAAACTTATTGCGCCATGCAAACATTTTCGGCATGTGCGATCAAACCTTTCGACACGGTACCAAGACCGCGCGCTGGTCGAGAACTGGAACGACGTTGTTGGGGCCGGGACCGGACTGTCAGGTCTTCGCGACGGTTACGCAGAAAGCAGCCGTTCTACAGTCGACCCAATTTCAGCCGTTTACGATTGGGGCTGAACATCCCGATAGCTGCTGTTGGATCGGTTACGCAAGCGCCCGCGATTTTTACTAAGGCCGGGACGACGACCTCGTGCGTGAACGGCGTGCGCGCTTCACCGGATTTAGAGCTTCGATGCTTCTAAGGTGGCGGACGACCTCGTCTGTCAACCCTTCACGAAAGTAGTGTCGGTCGCCTGGTCCATCGCCGAAAAACTGCTTATAGCGGCGTATAGTTTCTTCCGCCGCTTTCGTGCTGCCGCCCGTTATGACGGTAATATCGGGTGGGATACCCTCGGTCAGTTGAACGCGTTTGAGTAGGTATTTGAACTCGAAGTCTGCTGGCGGCATGGAGTATCCGAAGAATACCCAGTGAATCGCAGTTTTCAGATGTGCTTCCGCGGTCCGCCAAGTTGCAGCGTGCATTGCGAAATCTAGCGCTTTGCGATAGCTGAAAGTTGCTATCCTCGTGCCGAGTGACTGTGAACCACAATGCGGACAGTGAGGCTTTATTGACTTGGGCAACGAGCCCTTATGCGATGGCCCAAATACGGCGCGCCAGTCTCTCTCTTGAAACAGGGTCTGCGCCACACGCTCCGTGTCAGTTGACGGCACCCAGAACAATTCGCGGCACGCGTCGCAGTAAAGCCAATTTATCGATCCATGTGGCTTCAGAAGGTGGAGCGTCCTTGTCCCCAAATCTGCCGAGCGTCTTCTGCGCACAACGTCATCTTCGAGGCGCGTCGGCGTGGCATTGCAGCCGTACTCGACGTTGCGTACCTCTTGCCGCAACTCGATGCCTCTTTCGAAGACCATATCCCAATTCATACTCAAGACGGCCGTGTTATCCAATTTGAGGCCATCAAACAGAGCGTTGAGCAGCTTCGAATCCGCGCCACGGCGCTTCAATTGCTTATTGTAAGCCTGCTGGAGCATTCGGACGATACGGACAATCATCGCCCGCCGAACCACGCGAAGATCTGCCGCAGAGTAAAGGGGCCCGAGGTGATGCCCGGAGTTGGCAGACTGGTCGACCAGAGTAAAAATGTCCTCAAGTTCCGGCCACTTGTCATCAGGGGTAGTGGAACCATCGTTGAAGGTTTTATCCACGAATTCCCGGAGGAACGCCGCCTGCGCGGCGCTAGGTCCGTTATCCTTCAGACCATCTAAATCCAAGAGGCGCTCGGTAAACTCGCTGGCTAATGGCAAGCCTGCATTCTTCGCGAACCCAGCACCGACAACCAAAACAACGCCCGCTTCAAAATCCATCACGATACTCCAGGCCTGATGACTTCATATTCTTGAAGTTCTACTTCGGGTCGCATCCTGCCCGAAAGCCGCCGTTTCGCAATCCACCCCATTTCGCCCGCGATTGGCACAGCGGCAGCAACCGACCCATTCTTACCGTTCGCAACACAGTAGTTACTGGGTGGGGACCGGCCATTCCTTCGGTTTTGCCAAACGGCAGAACTGGCGATCCGCCAGGCAGCTTCGGGCTGGCGTGTTAGTTACGCGATACGTCGGAGCGAGTGCGTTCCATACTCCTCCGAACGCAGACCGATCGCGGTCACCCATTCGTCGACCAGGCGCGCGTACTGCCTTGTGCTCATGTGGCGTGCATGATCGACGCGGCTCGGGAAATCCTCGACCGAGCCTCCACGTCGTTGGAGCCAAACCAGAAGGCTGGCTCTCACGTCGTTAGTGATCTCGAACTGAACCGGCCGCCCCGTCTTTTGCTGAACAACGATCGCGCGGGTCCTTATCTCCGGTCCGGCGACGACATCGCGAATCCTGACCTTGGCCAGGTCACAGCCGCGAAGCTTGCTATCGATTGCCAGATCGAATAGCGCACGGTCCCGAACGCGCCTCTCGCGATCGAGGAAAAAGCGAATAGCCCAAATCTGCTTCTGGGTGAAAGGACGCTTGGTGCCGACCTTCTTCCCAGCATTCCAGGCTGCGTGCTGGCGGCTGGCATCGTCAAATTGAGAATGGCCCATGTCATTCTCCTCGGCCGTGATTGGCCGAGAGAGAAGAACGTCGCAGGACACTGCCGCTCATGGGGCCGGCAGCGAACTGTCAGCTATTGGGAGCAAACCGCGCAATGCGGTCGTTCCGCTCAAGCCGGGACGAGCCAAACGAGTTGCAATCCCGGTCATTGGTGAAGCGCCGACATCGCTTGTCCGAACATTTTCCATCTTATTTACTTGCTCTGGTGTTCCAGGGTCTGATCGAGCATCCCGCGCCACAGCGCAAACCAATCGCGGCTCGAGCAATCGTCGGAAACCGCCGTTCGCCGCTGTCCAGCGTCACATCGCTAAGCCCTGCTCGCGCGTTTATGTCGCTGAAACGGCCGGCCGAATCTCACCAGCAACAATACGGCGGAAGAGCCACAGAATGACCGGGCAAACCAGGAGCACGGCGGCGCCGAAGTCGAGCGCGGCGCTCGCGCCGCCCAGCCACGTCGAGAGCTTTCCACCGATCGCCGGTCCAACCGGGCTCCCGGCATAGAAAACCGTGTAGAATATTCCCATTCCGATCGACCGCGTCTTCCGCTCGAGCACAAGCGCAGACAGGCTGATGATCGCGCCGGCGGGCAGGCCGCAGACGATCCCAAGGGCAACGACGATGGGAAGCACCGCGTCGCTTCGCGACAGGAGCAGCGTCAGCAGCGCGAAGGCGATACAGCCTGTGACGACCACGGCGTCGCCGCGTTTGGTCTGGTCGGCGAGGAAGCCCCCGAAAGGAACCGAGAGCACAGCGAGCCAGAGCACGATGCTAATCGTCGATCCAGCTGTCGTGCTGGACCAGCCTCGCTCGACGAGCATCGATGGTCCGAAACTGAAGATCATTGCAAGACCGATATTATAGAGACACCAGATCGAGCCGGCTACAATCACGGCATAGATCGCTTTTGCGGTCAGACTGCCGCGCTCGCCTTCCGGAGAAACTGGGGTGGCCGGCGAACGATAGATAAAGGCGATGAAGCCGAATCCGATCAGAATCAGGCCTGCGACAGCAAGGTTGACGGCATGGAGCCCGAACCTCTCTCCGATCGCTGGCAACAGCATGAGCGCGATTGCGATGCCAGCCGGCCACGAGTTGACGAAGATGGCCATCGCTGTGGCTATTTCCCGGCCAGTAAACCAGTCGGCGACCATCTTGGTCATCTGAACGCTCAAGAGTATGCCACCAGTGCCGGCAATCAGTCGGCCTGCGATCTGCATGCTCCATGACGCCGACGAGGTCATCATTAATTCGCCTGCCAGCATCATCAGCAGCCCGGCGAGGACCGTCGTCTTGTCACCATAGCGGCGGCCGATCGTCCCGCCGGGCAAGGCAAGCAGGACGCCCGGCGCAAAATAGATGCCGATAAGGATACCGACATCGGCCAAACTCACACCGAGACTTCGGCTGAGCTGCGGCGCGACGGGCCCTACGCTCCCAAATTGAAAGGCGAAGGCGGCACGAGCGACAAACAAAACAGTAAGAATGGTCCAGCGGCTTCGCACTTGGATCCTCCCCAACCACCGTAACATCATAGTTGATTAGGGTTGATCTGGATAAGGAGGCGCTGGAGAGTTCCGTGCTTGAGCTCAGACGAGCTGCTAATCCAGGCCGGCGAGAGGCACCAAGGCCCGCGGAAGCCGAAACGAGTGCTGGCGGGCTCTGCGGCGCCGCTCCGGCTGCGGAGCTTGCGCCATTATATTGGATACGTGTAATAAATCCATGATCTGGCCATTGAGTGGACATCTGACTTCGTAGGGCGCACTTCGAAAGCCGCCAGTCCGCTTCCCACCATTGCCCGTCACGATTTACCCTAGGGTAAATCGCCGCTTTCGAGACACAATAGTGCGGGTCTGAAGCAGAGATTGGGCGCATTGCCGCGCGGCGGCATTTAGGCCGACAGCGGAATGGCGGCTTTTGGCGCAATGCGGGCAAGCGGCTTTCAGATCGGGGACAGTGACGGCTCCAGCTACGGAGCCGAGCTGAAGGCGCTCCAAGAGGAAATTAAGGCAGTCGATCGCGCCATCCAAGACGAGAAGCAGCTGGCCTTGGCCCTTGAGAGCGCGGCTCAATCCCGCCGACCGGCCAAACCGAGAATCGTGAAGGGAACATAGAGGCAGATACAGCCCTTGGCGCCCCTCGCGTCGATCGCCTGCGGCAGCCGATCCGAATAGCGCCGGCCGGCCACGCGCACCGATAGGCGCGTGTCGCTCACGGACGAACGCGGATGATCGTCTTTCCCGTGCGTCGCTCGGTCGGGTTGAAGGCGGCGACGGCGTTACCAAGAACCTTGTGTGATGGGCAATAGGCTCGGATCAACTGTTTGCCTGAGGCAGATCGCCCATTGGTTCAAACATCGGCGGGCAAATTGCCTTGCGCGACTTTGGAAGACATATAGCGCGTTCGGAACTTGTGGGATCATGAGGTTCGGAGCAATTCATTTCTGACCGAATCGACTAATATTGGCCATACATCAATGCCCGCGAACAAGAGATGCGGTGGATCTGGCAATGGCTTCGCAACTAGGCGTTAGAGGTATAGATTCAACATCCACGTTCTACTCGCGCTTTTTCACTCTTTTGTTGCTCCGCTCAAAGCGGCAGTTGTAACGAATTCGTGCCGCTAAGCTGCTGCAAGCGGTTCAGATGGCGAGATTGAAATAATCTGCGGCCCTGTTGGAAATCGTGCAAGATAGTTTTCTTTGCGAGGCGATTCGCACAAACAGCTATTAGCACCTGTGAGGGCTTGGTTCTTGAATATACTATCCTACAATCCAGGTCACGATGGCGCAGTTGTCTACCTAAAGGACGCGCGCCTGATGTTCTCGATCGAGTCGGAGAAAGACTCGCACTACCGAAATTCTCAGTTGTCCATCTCCCACGTCTTGGATTCTATCGGAGAGATCGGAGAATTGCCGGACGTCATCTGCATGGGAGGCTGGTGGCCCTATGATCACCATGAGTATCTATTCGGATCACTAAGGAATTCTGGATACCGGGGTATTTCGACCGATCAGTCGATCATCCAGAAGGGCCGCTTCTTCAAAGGTAAAGTCGACTATTTTTCGTCAACCCATGAGCGCTCCCATATTCTTTGCGCATTCGGCATGTCCCGCATCCCCAAAGGCACCCCATTTTATGCACTGGTTTGGGAAGGAGATATCGGGGCGTTCTACGAAGTGGATGCAGAGTTCCACATTACGCCACTCGGCGACGTCCTGAAACAACCGGGCAATCGATATGGAATGCTCTACGGCCTAGCAGACCCGACTTTCCCGAAAGATGGGCCTTATCCTCGCGCCACGGATGCTGGGAAACTTATGGCTCTTGCGTCGTTCTCGACGCGCAACCAGCCCACGATCGAGGAGAAGAAATTGCTCAGGTTTCTGCTCGATGGCCAATACAGGAAGCTAAGCGATTACGAAAACATCGACAATGCCCCGCATCTAAACTCAGGACTCGACGATCCAGAGTTTCGCAACTTCGCTGGCATATACAGCGATGCCATCTTCGACGTTTTTCACAAGTTCGCGCGAGCGAACATGAAGAGGGGCCTGCCCCTAGTCATTGCAGGCGGCTGTGGCCTTAACTGCGACTGGAATTCGAAATGGGTGGAAACGGGACTGTTCGAGGAGGTTTTTGTCCCGCCTGTCGCGAACGATTCCGGTTCCGCCATAGGCACCGCGATCGACGCTCAGCTGCACTTCACGGGCAATCCGAAGATAGGTTGGGATTTGTACTCAGGCTTGGCCTTCCAAGAACGGGGGCGTTTCGATGCGAGCAAGTACGACGTCTACAATATCGATTATACGAAGATTGCCGATCTCCTAGCCGGCGGCCTAATTCTAGGATGGGTCAACGGCAGGTACGAGATCGGCCCACGTGCGCTTGGCAATAGATCAATCTTGGCTGCTCCATTTCGAGACGACACCAGGGTGCGATTGAACGAAATCAAGCAACGAGAGCAGTTCCGCCCAATAGCACCCGTTTGCTTGAGAGATGATGCCGAAGCTTGGTTCGGCTGTGACCACGATAGCCCCTATATGTTGTTCACGTATCGCACGACGACTGATGCACTGGCAGCAGTAACGCATGTGAACGGGACGGCCCGCATTCAAACAGTAACACCCGTCTCAAACGCCCGTCTTCATGACCTTCTGGCCGCCTTCAAAGAAAGGACAGGCTTTGGGGTGTTGTGCAACACATCTTTGAATTTCAATGGAAAGGGATTCATCAACAACATCATCGATCTGAACGCATACGTTACAGACCATGGTCTTGACGGGTTTGTGCTTGAAGGGAAATCTTACATTCTCAAGTCATCTGAACATTATCAAGGGTATCTCAGGAGTTCGGACAGGAAGCCCGTGTGAGATGAGACAAATGCAGAGTTACCCACCGGGCTTTGAGAACGATGAGACACTTCGATCAACCTGCATCCGCCAGATCACTCTGCGGCAGATGGATCGATCAACGCAAGGAGCAATCGTCGCCACTTCCAATTCCTCGTCAATCCCGAAAACGCTTATCCAGTACTGGCACGACCATAGCGATCTCCCCGACGACGTTCGGGCCTGTCTCGACAGCTGGAAACGACTTGGCGATGAAGGATTCTTCTTTCGGCTTTTTGATGATGCCTCCGCCGCGGAATATATCGCAGACTGGTACGGGCCCAGGGAAATCGCAGCATTCGCTCGTTGTCGGCACCCGGCGATGCGCAGCGACTATCTTCGGATGTGCTTCGTGCTCGCAGAGGGGGGCATGTACGTGGATGCCGATGACGTGCTGCTGGGTGATGGTTGGCGACGCATATTCGATGACGGCAAATTGAAGATACAGCCGCTCTGCTACGACTTGGCGACCAGCAGGATGGTGCCAGCTTCTCAAATTTGGGGGGCTGATCTGCCTACACAGGGGCGAGTATTCTATGTCAACAACGATCCGATCGCAGCTCCGGCGCGGCACCCCGTCCTGGTTCAGGCACTTGCTCGCGCCACTAGAAAACTGCTGAGTGATGATCCGCTCCCAGAAATTCAAGGAACGACAGGCCCTGGTAACCTGACCCTGGTCCTGGCTGCACACGCAAATGCTTTGACTATCGCTGGCTATCCTTTCGATTTCGAATTGCTACGCGATTGGGAGGAAATCGCGGAAACCAAATGGGACCTTTCCTACCGTGGCGACGCGAGGAATTGGCGCAACGTCGACGGGTCAGGGTTTTGAATTTCTTTGGGCCTTGCGATGAACCTTAGCAAAGCGTCTTGTTTCCTACATAACTTCATCTTCCGAGCTGCACGTGCTGCAGCGTGCGTCCTGCCGGGTGGTCGAATGGTTGCATTCGGTACTCGGGACGACCAGATCGGGGCAATTCTGGTCGTGAATCTCACCCGGCAACCCCGACGGTGGCGCCGAGTTATCCGCGAACTTCGCCGCTTCCGAATGGCCGATGGATCCCCACTTACCTCGATAGTCAACAGGTTCGCTGCTATCGACGCCCGCGATGGCCGTGCGATTGCAGCGACGGCGGATGTCGATCCCAATTATCGCATAGGAGACCAACTATATGTCCAGCCGGACAAGAGGCTGGCAGAGTGTTTTAGCGCCAATGAACCAGTGATGATGACCCGTCAGGAAACTGCGGTCGCGCGGTCGCACATAGAGGTCTGGAAGAGCATCGCAAAGGGCCCCCACAAGTTCGTGTTGGTACTTGAAGATGACATCTGGTTTCGCCGGGGAGCTGCGGCGGCCGTGGATAGCGGTTGGCAGGCTGCACTGCAGCGCTGCCGGATCGAAGGTGGACCACGTCTCCTATATCTCTCCTACTCTGATGCTGGCGGAACAGCGGAACGTGCTGATGTTTGCGACGCCCTGTTCAGGCCGGTGCGCGGGCTTTGGTTCCTATCGGGCTATGTTTTGTCAAAAGAAGGAGCAGTTGCACTACTGAAAGCAATGCCAGTCATCGGTCCGGTGGATATGTGGATCAACTATCGCTTCGACGAACTCCAGGCACTCGCGCTTTCCACTCCATCAATCCTCCAAAGACACGACAGCGGGTCCGACAACTCCTACTCCGTCCTACCGTTCCTGGCTCGGGCGGGAATCGTCGACGCAGGTTCAGGCGACATGCCCTCCAATCGGATTCGTGTCGAGCCGCTACTGGCTTGGACAAAACTTGGCGAGCGGGACGGCCTTGCCATGGCATTGTCGATGTTGGGACTACGTGTCCGCGTATTCGACGGTCACGAGAACCAAATCGATGCAGCGGAGCTTTCTTCCCTATTTGATGAGTTTGACGCTCTTGTCGACCCACCGCTTTCGCGGCGCGCATTATCGGCCGCGTTGGCGAACGCCGACCTCAAATTCGTTTTCGAACCTGACGCCCCGAAACGGGTCGGCATCAACTTGGACGACATTCCTGCGCCCCGGACCGCAGTTCTGTCGCTAGATTGCACAACCATCGAACGCTGGGAACCACTCTGCACCTTTTTGGGTCTCGCCGAACCGGTTGAGGCCTTCCCGCTTGGCGCCTCTCGAAGTTTGAGGGTTTTTCGAGATGATCGTCCTTACGTAGAACGCAAGTCCGGACCTGCACCGAAGAAAAGTATCAATTTGATTGACGATTCGCCATGGGTCCTGCCGCCTCATCCTGATTGGCCATTACGCCCTCAGGGCGCGCGACGCCATGAGCGCTCCGGTAGCCGCATCATCCATGCAGATATGAGCTCTGCTTCGCCCGAGTTACCCAGTGTAGTAGAGACGTTCCCAGGCAACTTGGCCACATTCGCGCACGAAACCATCACCTATCAGGATAGCGGAGCCAATATCTCAATCAGTGTGGCCGAAGCGGGGCTACGTCCTTATCGATCAGGTGCCTTTGCATCCAGGCGGTCCTTTGAGCAGGGGCGCTTCGAAGCTGGGATAAGGGCAGCGCGCGGATCTGGTCTCGTTACAGGATTTTTTCTTCATCGCAGCGACCCTCGACAGGAAATAGACGTCGAACTTGCAGGCGGTGATCCTCGCCGAATGTTGGTCAACGTATATTTCAACCCAGGCGATGATGGCTCCAACATGAGCTTCGGGTATCGAGGAACTCCATGCCATATTGACCTAGGTTTCGACAGCACATTGGACATTCATATGTACGCCATCGACTGGCAGCCAGGCCGTATCGTGTGGTCTGTCGATGGCAAAGTTGTCCATGAACGTGTTGGTTGGGACCCTACGCCGATTCCGCACCTTCCAATGCGTTTGCATGCAAATTTATGGGCGCCGCGATCAGAAAAGCTTGCAGGGCAAGTTGACAAAGCTACTCTGCCGTCAACTGCGGCATTCCGAAACATATCCGTGTTTGGGACTATGGATGACCGCCAAAGATCTCCATATATGGCACCGCAATTGGTCGACTTGAATGAGCCCTAGGTGTTTGATCCCAGGCTTTGATGGTGCATACTTTTCGTCCGAATCAAAGGATGCGCTATGGGCCAGGTTCTTCATGGGAGCGCCACGACGACAGAGGCGATCCGTCGAGCGATACAGCATAGTCAAGAGAGCCTGAGGGCGCTGGCGAAGCGCTACGGCATCAATCAGAAGACGGTTAGGAAGTGGAGGAACCGGACGTCGGCCGCCGATCTTCCGACTGGCCCCAGAGATCCGAAGTCGACAGTGCTATCGACTGAGGAAGAGGCGGTCATCGTCGCCTTTCGGCGTTATACGCTGCTGCCACTGGACGATTGCCTCTATGCTCTCCAACCGACGATCCCGCATCTGTCGCGGTCATCCTTGCATCGCTGCCTGCAGCGTCACGGGATAGGCAGGTTGCCGGATGTCGAGGGCGACAAGCCGGCAAGGAAGAAGTTCAAGGCCTATCCAATCGGCTACTTCCATATCGACGTCGCCGAGGTCCGAACCGAGCAGGGCAAGCTGCATATGTTCGTGGCCATAGATCGGACCTCGAAGTTCGCTTTCGTCGAGCTGCACGAGAAGGCAACGACAGCGGTCTCCGCCGATTTCCTGCGCCATCTTCTTGATGCTGTCCCTTACAAGATCCACACAGTGCTTACCGACAACGTCCTAAGAGCGGAAGGAAATGGAGCGTGCAGTCAAGGTCTCTCTGTTCGTCAGCATGCTCTTGCTGCGTGACGTTGGTCAAGTCATCGAACCAGGCGGCTTCCACCGGCAAGGGAAAAGGTCTCGTCCATAGCAAACACAGGGTACGCACGCAGGCGGCCCTCACCGTCCTCAACACGAGCTTCTGATCCAGGCGGAAGACCCGAACATTATCTACAGGGTCATCGAAGCGATGCCCTCACGGCCCTAGCTGACAGAGGTTCTTCCACCTGGCACCCGCCCTTCAACGAAGGGCCGGTAGTCGGAACCACCTTTGACGACGGCGTGCACGACACGCGCCATCTTGGCGGTAATAGCGGTCATTGCCTTGCGGCGTAGATCGGGATTGTCGCGATCCCTCGCGATGTAGCGTTCGAACTTATGACGGAAGCCGTTCTCCCGCTGGCGGATGGCGACTTGTCCGGCGATCCACAGGGTGCGGCGCAGCCGAGCATTGCCGAATTTGGAAAGGCGGGTCTGGCCTCGATATTGGCCTGATTGCTGTGTCGAGAGGTCCAGTCCGCAGAACTTTAGGAATTGGCGATGATGACCGAAACGGCGAAGATCGCCGGCTTCGGCAATGATGGTCAATGCGTTGATCGGTCCGATGCCCGGGATTTGTCGCAGGAGTTGATAATCCTGGCTGTGCCGCAACAGCTCGTCGGCCTGCGCTTCAATCTCATTACGCTGCCGGATCAGATTGCGTGCTTCGTCAATGACCATCCGGAACATGCGAATGGCAGGCGCATCAAGCGGCAGCGGCAGTCCGATCGATGAGCGCGCCGTCTCGTAAATATCCTTTAGAATCTGTGACTTGCTGACCTTTCTGCCGACGACATCCCAAGCTGCTGTTACAAACTCCTCCTTCGTCAGCACCGTGATGCTTGCCGGCGTCGGAAAGGCATCGAGGAAGGCGAAGAACCAATCGCTGCGGCTGTTTCCTCGGAAGCGATCGATCTCGGGAAAATACAGCGGCAGGTAGTGCGTCAGGATCCGGTGCTGAATCTCGGTCTTTGCCCTGGCGATCGCCTCATGTGTCTTCGACAGTTCCTGTACATCGTTGATGCCGGCGCGCAGCGGATCGTGGTAGCGCTGCGTCGCCTGTATTCGGAGCATGTGCAGGATCACCTGCGCGTCCTTGGGGTCGTTCTTGTCCCAGCTATTGTGCAACGCTTCTCGCGTCCGCGCGAGCGCCAGAGACGACACCAGTCGAACCTCGAAACCAGCCTCAGCCAGGCGCCATGCAATCGGCCGGTGATAGTTCCCCGTCGCCTCGAAGCCACAGACCACGGGGCGACCGTACGTCTGCAGGACTTCGACCAGATGGTCGTGCTCAGCACGGTTGTTGAGGACCTGCAGACGGCGTCGGCGTTTGTGGCTTGGGTCTTCGATCAGAACTTCATTGCGAACCTTGGCGATATCGATCGCTACCAGCACCGCGCCGGCGGGTGTAGAATCTGAAGTGGTCATGGTCGGTCTCTCCGGAATGGGTTGTGAACATTCACATTCTAGAGAAACTCTGACTGGCCATGGCCGCCTCCAGCGGTGCGCGCCTGCAGCGAAAAGCTGCGCGCACCGCTGTCTCGGCCGCCGCCGCTCCTTCATTCCGCAGGTGCTACGGCATTCAGTTCACGACCCCAGGTGCCGGCGGCTCGGCCGTTCCGCTGATCAAGGAAGCCATGGCGGCGGGAGAAATCATATGGGCGCACGCCTTCGAACATACTTGCGCCAAGGCCGATATCGACCACCGAACGACAAAGCCAAGGCACCCATGGACCAACGGCCAGGTCGAACGCATGAACCGCACGATCAAGGATGCGACCGTCAAACGCTTCTACTACGAGAGCCATGACCAACTGCGCCAGCATCTCGCCGATTTCGTCTTAGCCTATAATTTCGGCCGTCGACTGAAGACCCTCAAGGGCCTCACGCCCTTTGAATACATCTGCAAAATCTGGACAAAAGAGCCCGAACGATTCAGGCTCGATCCAACCCATCAAACCTTGGGACTAAACAACTAGGTCGGCCGCCGAGCACAATCTCGCGGGAGATCAGGCGCAATGCCGCGACGCGCAGCGGCAATCTGGATTACCGGCCAGTGCCGCACAATGGCACGCCGATCGTGAGTCCCGGCGGCCTCCTGGCAAGCTGGCGGTCAATCCGGCTCTGCGTGAATATGTTGAGGAGCGCTTGGCCGGCAAAGTCACCAACCCCAATGGCGCCTCATTCGAGGGCCCCAAGGTGGGTATGGAAAAAACGACAGAGCCGGAGGTGGTCGGCAGCCTGGAGCCCCGAGCAGATCGCTAAATCGGCTTCAGATCGATTACCCAGAGGATCAAACCATGCGGATCAGCCACGAGACGATCTATCAGTCCTTGTACATTCAAGGACGCGGAGCATTGCGCCCAGGACTGACCGCATGTCTGCGTTAGCCGAGCGTTGCGCGTACCGCGCGAACGGGCCCGAGTTCGCAACAAGTCCTTCATTGGAGACGCCCTTATAATAAGCGACCGTCCGGCCGAAATTGCCGATCGGGCTGTCCCCGGACATTGGGAAGGCGACCTCATCCTTGGCCTCGGAAGCTAGGCGATCGTACGCTCGTGGAACGAAGTTCACGCTTCACAATGCGTGCTTCACCTGCCGCGCATGCATGGCTATCAGCAGAGCCTGCGCATCAAGAACGGTCCACCACTTGCCGCCCACGGCGCTGAAGCAGTCCGCAGAGCCATAGCCCGATCCATGGGCAAACTTCCCGAGCAACTGCGTCAGTCGCTGACTTGGGACCATGGAGCGGAAATGGCGCAGCAGCCGACCTGCGCATCGACACCGGGCTCGAGATTTTCTTCTGCGATCCCCAAGCCCGTGGCAGCGAGACTCCAACGAAAACACCAACGGCTTGCTGAGACAGTACTTTCCAAAGGGCACGGATCTCAGTCGGCACACAGCCCGGGAACTGGACGCAGTCGCCCATGCTATCAACACAAGACCGCGCAAAACGCTCGGCTGGAAAACACCTGCCGAACTCCTCGACCAGCTCCTTGGGGGACAGTATGATGCCGGTGTTGCGACGATCCGGTTGAATCCGCCTTGGCTGCCTCTATCGCTGTGATGGATGAGCCCGCCTCCCTGCACGGGCCGCCGATCATGGAGAGCCTGTTCCAGGGCATCGAGAACGAAGGCTGCATGCGCCGTCCGGCTCACCCGCCAGCCGACGATCCGACGGGCATAGGTGTCGATGACAAAGGCGACATAGACGAAGCCCGTCCAGGTCGCGACGCAGGTGAAGTCGGAGACCCGCAGCATGTTCGGCGCGGAGCGTGGAACTGGCGGTTGACGTGGTCGAGAGGGCAAGGTGCGGCCTTGTCGCTCACCGTAGTGCGGATCGGCGGACGATGCCTTCGAGGCCCATGGCCTTCATCAAGCGGGCAACCGTGCAGCGGGCGACGTCGAAGCCCTCGCGACGCAACCGCCGCCAGACCTTGCGAACGCCGTAGACGCGGAAGTTCGCCTCAAACCGTCGGACCTCATCCTTCGAGGCTGTATCCCATCTTGCCCGAGCCGACAGCCGGCAGGGGTCGACGCGCTTGGCGACATGGTCGTGGTAGGTCGACGGGGCGATCGGCAGCACCTTGCAGATCGGCTCAACCCCATGCGCCTTGCGGTGATCGTCGATGAACGCGATCGTGGCCTGAACCGGCGGTCGAGCTTCGCCTGGGCAAAATACGCGGAAGCCTTGCTCTCGTTGGCCTGCGAAGCTCGCGGCTCTCGCGTTCCAGAGCCTTCAGTTTCGTCGCAGCATCCGTGGGAACTCCGGCGCGCACGCCGCCGTCACGCTCGGCTTTCTTGCAGCCGATCTTGGCGGCGATCGATGAAACCGCCGCCCACCGCGACGTATGCTCGCGTTCGTGATCCAGAACCAGCCGCACCGCGGGGGTCCGGACCGCGGGAGAGAACTTGTTGGTCGCCTTGCTTGTCATGGTTTCACCTTCTCAGGAGTTGGAGCCTCCGATCAACCCGGGGCGGCACACAACAAGGGTCACGGATCAATCTGGGCGGGAACCCTAGAGAATCAGCCCTCAGAGCCTTTGGTAATAGACCGACCCCTCGCACCTGTTTGGGCTGGGTGTACAAGTCAGGTTTTCATCAGGTTGGACGAGTATGTCTGGCAGTAGAGCGCGACCACTTCCGTGCCCGCCCGCTCGTCTGGCAGACACACAAAGGAGAAAGATATGCCGTCAGCTACAAGCAGCGCCATCGTTTCCTGCCGCAGATCATCGCCCATCCGGTCTGGCCCTCCTTCAGGTCCCCTTGAGCCTGTGTCTCGTCGAGGAAATGGCCTGGGAGCGGGATCGTGGTTTCGTATGAGACAATCCGCCGGTGCGGCGACAAATGCGGTCCGCATACGGAGCCATTACGTCGCGGCACTTGATATTGCAGTGCAGCAAAGGTAGAGGGCCGCCCCTTATCGGAGTGTCGTCCATGGCCCTTACCAATGCTGGTAGCGAGGCAGAACCCGTCGAACAATCGAGCCATCCCGAAATCGAACAGGACAGCACCAAGGTGCTGATGCTAGGCGCGCTCGGCGTTGTCTATGGCGATATTGGCACCAGCCCGATCTACGCGTTCCGTGAGGCGCTGGTGGCGTCGTCGGGCGGCAATGTCGCCGAGCGCGGCGATATCCTCGGCGTGCTGTCGCTGATCATCTGGTCGCTGACTATCATCGTCACCATCAAGTACATCATGTTCGTGCTGCGCGCCGATAACGGCGGCGAGGGCGGCGTGCTGTCGCTGATGGCGCTAGCGCGCGGCAGTTTCCCCAAGCGGTCGGCGGTGATCCTGGGCATCGGCATCGTCGGCGCCTCGCTGTTTTTCGGCGACGCGGTCATCACGCCCGCGATTTCGGTGCTGTCGGCGGTCGAGGGTATGAACGTCGTCACGCCGACCTTCCAGCCCTATGTGGTGCCGCTGACACTGGTCATCCTGGCCATGGTGTTCGCGGTGCAGCGCTTTGGCACCGGCGGGGTGGGATTGGTGTTCGGCCCGGTGACCGCCGTATGGTTCCTGGCAATTGGCCTTTCCGGTCTCAACCACATCATCGCCGATCCAGAAATCCTGTGGGCGGTGAGCCCGCACTACATCGTCGCCTTCCTGATTAATTCGCCCGACGTCGCCTTCGTCACCGTCGGCGCCATCTTCCTCGCCGTCACCGGCGCCGAAGCACTCTATGCCGATCTCGGCCATTTCGGCCGCAAGCCGATCGTGCTGGCCTGGCTGGCGATCGTGTTTCCCTGCCTGCTGCTCAATTATGCCGGGCAAGGCGCCTTCGTGCTGGCCAAGAACGGTCACGTCGGCCATCCATTCTTCGAGATGAACGAAGGCTGGACGCTGATCCCGATGGTGGTATTGGCAACCGCGGCGACGGTCATCGCCAGCCAGGCGGTCATATCGGGCGCCTTCTCGCTGACCAGGCAGGCGGTGCAGCTCAATATGCTGCCGCGCCTCGAAATCCTGCACACGTCGGAACGGCAGTCGGGCCAGATCTACATGCCGCGCGTCAATGTTTTGCTGGCGTTGGCGGTGATGTTGCTGGTCGTCGGTTTCGGCGAATCGAGCAAGCTCGCCTCCGCCTATGGCATCTCGGTGACCGGCAACATGCTGGTGACGACGGTGCTGCTGTTCGTCGTCATGACCCGCATCTGGAAATGGCGGCTGTGGGTGGCGGTCGCCATGACGGCGCTGTTCGGCTTCATCGACATCGGCTTCTTCGCCTCCAACATCGTGAAGGTGTTCGAGGGCGGCTGGGCGTCGCTTGCGGTGGCCTTCACCATCGTTCTGGCGATGTGGACCTGGGTGCGCGGCAGCCGCTATCTGTTCGACAAGACCCGGCGCAACGAAATCCCGCTCGATTTCCTCGCCGGCAATCTGCTGAAGAAGAAGCCGCAGCTGGTGTCCGGCACCGCCGTGTTCCTGACCAGCGATCCGCAAAGCGCGCCGACAGCGCTGATGCACAGCCTGAAGCACTACAAGGTGCTGCACGAGCAGAACGTCATTCTGTCGGTGGTCACCGCACCGCAGCCGCTGGTGCCCGACAGCGAGCGGGTCAAGATGGAGACAGTCAACGAGTTGTTCATGCGGGTGACGCTGACCTTCGGCTATATGGAGCAGCCCAACATTCCGCGCGCGCTGGCGATCTGCCGCAAGCAGGGCTGGAAGTTCGACATCATGACGACGTCGTTCTTCCTGTCGCGGCGCTCGCTCAAGGCATCGCCCAATTCCGGCATGCCGGTGTGGCAGGACAAGCTGTTCATCGGGCTCGCCCGCTCGGCGGCCGATGCGACGGAGTATTTCCAGATCCCGACCGGACGTGTGGTCGAGATCGGCACGCAGGTGGCGATTTAGGGCATGTCGCGGTTGAGAAGAATCGGTGCTGTCACATTGAATGAGCGTTAAGGAAATTCAGGTAGCAGCGCGCCCGGCACTGTAAGTTTCAGCGGCTTGATGCACGCGATAGCTGGCCGGGACGGCTGTCACGCTGTGGCGACACACGCGATTTTGTTCCAGATTTGCATGGGGGCGTTACGCAGGTCTCGATGTTGAGCCGATGACAGCGCATTGCAGGGAAAGTGAGCAGGTCGGCAATCGGATCATGGATGGAAACGAACCGCTGAAGCTGGCGTGCCGACTTGAAGCGTTTCATGATCCTTTCGCGTCGTCGGGTCGGCTGGTGCGAATTTTCCGCTCGATTATTCAGGCCTGTGTGCGACCGGTGTTCGACGCCGGGCAAGAGGTCGCGCATGGCGGCATCATAGGATCGGAGCTTGTCGGTGATCATGATCCGTGGTGTCCGCCCTTGAGCTTTCAGCAACTTGCGCATCAGACGCTTTGCCGCCTTCGCATTTCGGCGGCTTTGTACCAGCACTTCGAGGACGAAGCCGTCCTGATCGACGGCACGCCAGAGCCACTGCTTCTTGCCACTGATAGCCACGACACATTCGTCGAGATGCCATTTGTCGCCCAGGCAGCCGGCTGATATTGATCTCCTGGGCGAAATGCCGTCCGAATTTCTCCGCGCAGCTTCGAACGGTCTGATGCGTGACGATGATGCCGCGGGCCGCCAGCATGTCCTCAACCATGCGCAGGCTGAGCGGAAAGCGAAAGTAGAGCCATACCGCGTGCGCAATGATCTCGGGGGAAAGCGGTGGCGATCATAGAGCGGACCACGAGCAACTTCTGACATGGCCCAATGTAAGCACATCTTCATAAGCTGTCGGTTGACTTTACGGTGCCGCGCCAAGCGAGCAGCATCCGGCCGGCGGGGCCGACCCCGTCTCCCGGCCGTGAGCAGAACGGCATCACGCAGGGGCCGCTTCATCCTCGACGCGGCCAGCCTGCTTTGCCGTTACCGCCGCCGCCGAAAGCGCCAGGCGTTGCCGCCAGGCGCCGGTCCGCCGGCAGCGGTTCGTCTCCACCGATGATCCGATTGCCAACCAATTCCACTTTCCCCCATACCTGCGTAACGCCGCTATGCAAATCTGGACAAAATCGCGTATGTCGCCGCAGCATGACAGCCGTCCCGACCAGCTATCGCTGCATCAAGACGCTGATATCTTTACAGTGCCCGCACGCCTCTCGCGCGCCAACGGCCAGTCGGTGTCGCGAATTGAGGCGCGCTGAAGCCGTCCGGCTCAGCCGATCATGGCGCTTCGGTTGCCGGGTTCGAGGTCGTGGCCTCTGCCGCTGCGCGATTCTAGCAATTGCGCCTTGGAGAGCTCTGCTTCAGCCTCGGCGAGGCATGGCTCGGCTGCGGTTCTCTGCCGCAGAAGGTCCGATTGCGAATTCTTGACGTTGTCACGACGTAGGCGAGCGGCCTTGGCGAACGTCGGATAAGCGAAATGATTGACATCGGAGATGCCGCCCTTCGTTTCCTCGGCGTTTATCTGGAACTCCAGTTCTCGCGCCATGCGTTCGAAATCGGCAATCATGATGTCTAGCTGGTGCAACTGTCGTCGCTTCTCATTCACCTGAAATTGCTTCAGTCGGACCAGATTACCTCGTGGCTTCATGACTCGGTACTCCGGTACCCATTTCGTCCAATCAAACCGCTCTCTCCCCTTGACGTTAGGCCTACAGCGACTCTCACGTTTTCTGCTGCGAGCGGAAACATATTTTCCAAAATCCTTGGCCGATGGCTATGAGTTCAATGCATCGACAAGCATGCGAGCGGGGGACTTAAGGGGCGGTAAAAAAAGGCGGAATAGGGCGATTTTCACAATGTCTGCATATGAACGCGTTGAGACCTGCGGCGGGCTTGACACACAAAGCAATCGTCAAGATTTGCGACATGGACGCCGGGGGGCATGAATACGCCCGCCGTCAGCTACACGCCCCCCGATTTCCGCCGCCTATTATCGCCCACGCGCTCTGGCTTTATTTCCGGTTTCCGCTGAGCCTGCGCCTGGTTGAGGAAATGCTGCTGGAACGCGGCATCGTGGTTTCGTATGAGACAAGTCGCCGGTGGGCATCTAAGTTCGGGCTGGACTGCGCTCGCTGCTTGCGCCGCAAGCCGCCGTGCCGGAATGATGTCTGGTACCTGAACGAAGTGGTCGTCACCATCGCCCGGCAAAAAGCTTTGGTTGTGGCGCGCCGTCGACCAGGATGGATATGTGCTGGACGAAATCGTGCAAAACCGCCGCAACACCAAGGCCGCCAAGCGCTTGCTGACGCGGCCGTTGAAGAAGCAGGGGCTCGCGCCGAAGCGCATGATCACCGACTAGCTGCGCTCGTATGGAGCGGCAAAGCGACAGGTGATGCCGGACGTCAAGCACCGGTCGCACAAGGGGTTGAACAACGGAGCGGAGAATTCCCATGTGCCGCCGCGAAAACGGGAGCGGATGATGCAGAGGTCCGATCGCCGGGAGGCCTGCAACGCTTCGTCTCGACCTTGTCAGCCCTCCGCAACCTCTTCGTCCCGCCCCAAACGTTCTGCTCTCGCCATACATGTTCATCGCCTCAGCGCGATGGCGCTGGTGATATCACGACGCGTTTGTACCGCTCGACCTACGCCACAGGTGCCGACGCTGTGACGAGCTTCGTCGGTCGCGTGTCCAGTGACGGCACCGGGGACAATTATCGTCGACCGCAGTCCATTGCCCAGACCAAGGCGCTTCTCGGCGTCGGCACGATGGCAAATCGCAGCGTCACGATCTCGGCCGCTGCCCCTTCTGGCGGCGTGGACGGTGATTTCTGGGTGCAGCCGTAATGGCCCTTTACGTCAAAGCCTCCGGGGTCTGGGGGGCGGCTAGCGCCGTATGGGTGAAAATCTCAAGCCTCTGGACCAAGGCTCGACAGGTCTATGTGCGCAGCTCGGGCGTCTGGGAGAAAATGTTCCCGATAGATCTGGTCTTCAATGGCACTCACGAAGACTCGACTGCCACGACCGTTTACACCCACACCAGCATTCCGCTTCTTGTCGCGCCACACGCTAATCGTCGTGTCATCGTGACAACTGAGACCACTGACACCGAAAGTGCGTAAGCGCTCATTTCCCCGCACATTGACGGCCCTTGCAACAACTGATCGCTTTCAGACGGACGCGTCGGGTCAGGCTGCGGCGGCTTTGAGGAAGTTGAAGGGCAGGAGATCGTCGATAGCCACGTTCTCGGGGCGCTGAGGCAGTTCAGTGAGGACGTGGCGCAACCACGCTAACGGCTCGACGCCACAGGCGCGGCAGGTCAACGTCAGGCTGTAGATGACGGCGCTGGCCTTGGCTCCGTCGACGGTATCGCTGAACAACCAACTCTTCCTGCCAGTTGCAAAAATCCTGATGTCACGCTCGAGAAGATTGTTGTCGATCGGCATGCTGCCGTCCTCGGTGTAACGCGTCAGATATCCCCATTGGTTCAGGGTGTAGGACACGGCGTCGCCGAGCTTGCTGTCCGGCAAGACTTTTGGGGCGATGTCGTCGAGCCATGCCTTGAGAGCCTGGAGGATGGGGACACTATGTTGCTGGCGGAAGCGGCGAATGCAGTGATCTCGCGTTTCGCCGTCATCGGGGATTTCGTTCCGCGCCTGCCTTTCAACCCGATAGAGCTGTTCGAAGAACCGGAGTGCCTGTTCCGGCGGGCCGCCGCCTTTCTTCCTCGCCTTTAGGGCATCGACGAAGCGCCGCCTCGAATGGGCCATGCAGCCAAGATGCGTTGCCCCTTCCAGCGTGCGCCAAGCGGAATAGCCGTCGCTCATGACGATGCCGCGGTAATCGCCCAAGAAAGTCTGCGGGTGTATCTGGCCGCGACCCGGTTGATAATCGAGCAGCACGATCGGCTCGTCACTGTCGTGGCCGCTCCGGTATGCCCACATGTACGAGGTGCTGGCGGCCGCTCTGTCCATTTCCTTCAGCACCTGGACCGTGGTCTCGTCGCCATGGATGAGGGGCTGCGATCTGAGCCGCAGCTTCAGGGCGTCATAGATGCGGGAGAGATGCTTTTCGCTCGAGCCGATCACCCAGTGGCCCAGAGCGCCACGGCTGACAGGAACACCCGCGCGCTCGAAGGCCTGCGCCAGGCGGTAGAGCGGTGTGCCGTCGACGTACTTATGAACGAGCGCGAAGGCCAGCGTCGAAGCCGTGGCGATGCTGCCCGGCAAAGGTTGCGCGGGCATCGGCGCGGTCACGACCGGCGTGTTGATGCCGGTACGCTCACAATGGCGGCAAGCATATTTGAACCGCACATTCTGCAGAACCTTCGCCTTCACCTCGATATGAAGCTGCTCGGTAACGGCCTCGCCCATGCGATGCATCTGATGACGGCAGCAAGGACAAGCCTTCTGGTCGTCGGGAAGGTCGTACTCGACACGCTCGCGCGGCAGGTTTTCCGGCAAGGCCTTGCGGCCGCGCTTCTTTCCCGTCGCCCCTTCGGTCGCCGGCAAGCCCGTGTCCGGCAGGACAACGACATCGCCATCTTCGCTGTCGGCGTCATCCTCATCCGCGGCCTGTTCGGCTTCATTGAAGAGGCGGTCAATGTGCTTTTCGCTCTTCGGCGCAAAACGATGCAGTCGTGCAAGCGCCAGCTCTTCCTCGAGTTTGACGACCCGTTCGGCGAGTTGACGGTTCTGCGCCTGCAGCGCAGCAATGCGCGCCATCAACTCTTCAACAGTCGGTTCGCCGGGTCGATTCATCAGATTCTTGAATCGAAAGCATGCCGCCGCGTCAATCGCTCAATTCGAGAGCCCTCAACCGGCAACCTGATATTGCCGCACCGGATGGCGGACCATCGCATCGATATCGATGCCATCGAGGATCCAGTGCAATTGCTCGGTCGTAAGCGTGATCACCGCTGCCTCCCGGCGCGGCCACCTGAACCTGTCCTCGGTCAGCCGCTTCAGGACCAGCACAAAGCCCGACCGATCGAAGAACAGGAGCTTCATCCGGTCGCGACGGCGATTGCAGAACGCAAAAACTGCCGGAGCAAACGGATCGAGCGCCATCGTCTCTTGGACCAGAACCGCGAGGCTGTTGATGCCGGCCCGGAAGTCGATCGGCTCGCGGTGCAGGTAGACTTTCAGGTCAGCGCCCAGTCTGAACATGACCCAGTGCTCCGATGGTCGCCGTCAATGCATCCAGATCACCGCATTCCAGCGTCAACGTCACGCCGTTCGGCAGCGACGCGCTCACCTTGGCTGGAGAGGACAAATGCGCTGTCCTTTTCGATGCCGACCAACGCACCCCATCGCAAGTCTCCGGCAAATCCACCGCAGCCATGCTGCTCTGTCGCAGCAAGGCCCGATCGGAAGTGCTTTCAATCTGAACCGGGATGAACGCAGGTGGCGGGGACGGCGGGAGGGACTGGGTCTCCGCGCGCTTCTTTATCCACTTCCGAAGAAGGTTCGCATTGACCCCATGTTCGAGCGCGAGCCTCGATACCGACACGCCAGGCTCAAGGCAGGCCGAGACAAGACGCTCCTTCGATGCGGCCTCGTATCGGCGTCGCCCGTCCCGACCGACAAGCCTCACCCGCAGTTTCTGCTCATCTTCTTCCATCACAAGGTGTCCACCTATTTCGGTGGACACCTGCATGCATCAGAGCACTCAACAGCAAAAGGTGCGGGGAAATTCGCGCTTACGAAAGTGCAGTGACCGTCAACAGTATGACGATTGGGGGTGTGGCTGCCACCCTTCTCGCTCAGGTGGAAAGCATCTTCAATTCTGGTGTGGTCTATCTGTCAGTGTGGTCGGCCCTCGTGCCAACCGGTACGACGGCAACGATCGTGACCACGTATAGTGAGAGCGTGTTCCGTGACTACATGTCGGTCTATACGACCACCAATTGGGATGGTGTGGTGGGCACTGTTGCCTCTGACAACAATTCAACGGGTGGCCTGACAACGACCGTCAGCATTGGTGCCCTGGGCGCAGCGATCGCAATTGCGGGCAACGCCACCAAGGGGGCATCGGCACTGCGACATTGACCGGG